>NZ_BNAD01000005.1 GCF_014653115.1 Nocardioides flavus (ex Wang et al. 2016)
AGGTCGAGGACCTCACCGCCGCCGGTCTGCTCGCCTCGATCAAGGCCTCGCGGGAGACCGAGAACGCCGAAGCAGCTCGCCAATTGGTGCTCGCTGCGCAGTGGGCCGACCTCCACCCGCCCGAGTCGATCCACTCCGCCGCCACGTTCGCCGTCCCGGGGTGTGAGCACGAGGAGCCCATCGCCGGCGAGGGTGCGCCGTTGGTGACGGAGTTCTGCGTCGCCGAGCTCGGCACCGTCCTCGGCATCTCGACGGTCGCGGCGAAGAAGCTCATCGGGCACGCCCTCGAGCTGCGCCACCGCCTCCCCCGCCTCTGGGACCAGGTCCACACCGGGCAGGTCCCGGCCTGGCGTGCCCGGTCCGTGGCCGAGACCACCATCCACGCCAACCCGGCCCTGACCCGTGAGGCTGCCGGGTTCGTCGACGCCCAGGTCGCCGCCGTCGCCGGCCGGATCGGGCCCGCGCAGCTCGACCGCCTCGTCGCCGAGACCATCACGCGCTACGACCTCGCCGTCACCGACCCGACAGCCGATCCGGAGGACGGCTATCTGTCGGTGGACCCGCGGCACGTGACCGTGCATGACGACGACGTCCACTTCGCCGGCACCATGCGCATCGAGGCCGAGATCGACCTCGCCGACGCCCTCGACCTCGACCGCGCCGTGGCCCACGACGCCGCCACCCAGAAGGCACTCGGCTCGCAGCTGTCGCTCGACGCCCGCCGCGCCAAGGCCCTCGGGAACCTCGCCCGCACCCAGACCGCCCTCGACCTGGCCGGCCCCGGCGCAGATAACGAGGACCTGCCGCCTGCGCGGGAGGTGGTGATCCACGCCCACTTCGACGCCACCTTGTCGGGTGACACCACGGTGTTCGGGCCGACGGGGCGGATGGAGAACGGCCAGCGCCTCGTCCTGCTCGAGCAGATCCAGGCCTGGTGCGGCGACACCCACACGAGCGTGACGGTCAAGCCGGTCATCGACCTCAACGCGACCCTGACTGCGCAGACCGGCAAGGTCCCCGCCCTCATCCGCGAGCAGATCATGCTCCGGGATCGCACCTGCGTGTTCCCGAACTGCGGCCGCCCCGCCCGCGGCTGCGACATCGATCATCTCGTGCCCTGGGACGAGCACGCCGACGCAGAAGGCAGACCCCAACCCGGGCCGACGACCACGAGCAACCTCGCCGCGCTGTGCCGGTTCCACCACCGGCTCAAGACCCACTCAGCCTGGCGCTATGCCATGGTCGCGCCCGGGGTGTTCGAGTGGACGGCTCCCCACGGCCACCGCTACCGCCGCGACCACACCGGCACCACCGAGCTCGACCCACCCGATCCACCCGGCATCCCACGCCCCCGCCGACGATGACCCCGCCCCACACCCCGCCAGTCCCCACGATGGCGGGGGCACAGGCACGTCCGCGCTCAGGCCGCGACGCCGAAAAGGCGCCGGACGGCGTCTTCCAGCACGGGCAGCCCGTCGACCACGGGCCGACCGACCACACGGGATACCGCGTCGGCGTCGGCGTCGAGCCCCACCTGCCGCAGCGTCTCCTCGAGCGAGACCGTCTCGAGGTCGAGTCGGTCGAGGGTGCCTCCCGCCCCGATGTCGAGGACCAGGTCGTCGCAGGTACCGAGCACGTCGTCCGACGCCGCCTGCGGCAGGTGGGGGTGGCGGCCGCGAAGCTTGTCGTGACCGATGCAGTAGATGACCTGGCCGCTGCCGTCGTCGGCCGCGCCGCCCTGACCTGGCAGGAATCCAGCGGCGGCCAGGACCGAGTCGAGTGCCGCGCACAGTCGGCGTACGGAATCCGTCGGCGGGGTCACGACGTCACCTGCGCTCGACGTACGCCATCGAGCGCAGCCCGCGCTCGAGGTGCCAGGCGAGGTAGGCCGAGACGAGGTTGCTCGCCTCGCGGAGGTGACGCGGGTCCGCGGCGTGGACGACCGGCCAGTCCCCCACGAGCAGCGCGCCGAGGACGGTGACGGTCTCGGTGGCCGGTGTCGCAGAGCCCGGCAGCCGGTCCGAGGCGCAGAGCACCCCGCCGGCGGAGGGGTTGAAGAACCGGTGCGGACCCTCGACGCCGCACTGCACGCAGTGGTCGAAGGACGGCGCGTAGCCGGCGACGGACAGCGAGCGCAGCAGGTAGGAGTCCAGCACCTGCCCGGCCGGGTGCTCCCCCGCCGCCATCGCACGCAGCCCGCCGACGAGCAGCAGGAACTGCTGGACCGCCGGCTCCTTCTCCTCGGTCACCAGCCGCTCGGCGGTCTCGAGCATCGCCGTGCCCGCGGTGTAGCGGTCGTAGTCGAACCCGAGCCGCGCGTTGAACGGGTCGAGCGTCTCGGCCTGCGTGATCACGTCGAGGCTGCGTCCCTCGGCGAGCTGCAGGTCGACGTGGGTGAACGGCTCGAGCCGCGAGCCCCAGCGCGAGGTCGTACGGCGCACGCCCTTGGCGACGGCGCGCACCCGCCCGTGCTGACGGGTCAGCAGGGTGATGATGCGGTCGGCCTCGCCCAGCTTGTGGGTGCGGAGCACGACCGCCTCGTCGCGGTAGAGGGGCACTGGACCATTGTCCCCCACCCACCGCGCGTGAGCCGGGTGCGGCGTCAGCGTTTCCGGGTGCGAGCCCTCGTCGTCGCCGGCCGGTCCTGCCAGCACTCCAGCGCGAACTCGGTCGCGGCGACGGTCAGCCGCTCCGGGCGGAAGCGCCACTCGAGGATCGAGGACGCCCGCTCCATGCGTACGTGCGGCAGCTCGGCGGCGAGCATGTCGGCGTCGACGAACGGGTGGATCGGGTCGACCGGGTGGCCCACGACGAACACGGGGGCCTGGATCCGGCGGCGCTGCGACCGCGACGGCGCGAGCCGGCCGAAGATCACCCCGTGCAGGACCGACGCGATCGACTCGGCGCGGTGGTCCAGGGTGTCCAGGCAGATCCCGGCCCAGAAGGGCACGATCCCGCGCGGCACCTGGCGCGACAGCTTCTGCAGCGCGTTGGCCGTCACCGGCACGTAGCGCGCGGCCAGCATGATCGGGACGAAGGCGAGGATCCCGGCGACGAGGGCGTTGTTGAGAACCGGCATCTCGACGATCAGGCCCTTTACCCGCTCCGGCGCGATCACCGCCACCTCGAGCGACACGTTGGCGCCCAGCGACGTGCCGCCGATGACCGCCTGCTCGGCCCCCAGGTGGTCGAGCAGCGCCACGACCTGCTCGCCGAAGGCGGTCATCGAGTAGACCAGCGGGTCTGCCGGCTGGTCGGAACGGCCGTGCCCGAGCAGGTCGAGCGTGACCACGTGCAGGCCCTGCGCCGCCATCGCCCGCGCCAGCGGCTGCTGCATCCGCCGCGGCATCAGCAGGCCGTGCAGGAGCACCACCCAGTCGTCGCCCGACCCGTACTCGGTGTACTCCAGCCGGTCGCGCCCGCCGTCGGACTCGACGAAGAACTGTCCGATCCGCTCGCTCACCAACATGACTGGAATGTAGTCGCGTCACCGGCGTCGGGGTGGCACGCTCGCCAGATGATCACCGATTCGAGTGTCGTCGAGCTCACGAGCGACGACTGGGCCGAGCTCAGGGCCATCCGCCTCCGCGCGCTCGCGGACACGCCCGACTCCTTCGGGGTGCTCCACTCCGAGGTGGTCGATCTCCCCGACGAGGCCTGGCGCGAGCGCCTGTCGACCGGGCACCCGACGTACGTCGTGCGCGAGGCGGACGCCACGGTGGCCATGGCCGGCGGCTTCGCACCCCCCGGCTCCTCCGTCGCCTGGGTCTGGGGCATGTGGACCGCCCCCGAGGCGCGCGGGCGCGGTCACTCGACCTCGCTGCTCGACGCGGTCGTCCGGTGGGCACGGCGGCTCGGGCGTACGCCCCACCTGCACGTCACCGAGGGCAACGAGATCGCTCGCCGCCTCTACACCCGCTACGGCTTCGAGCCCACCGGCGAGTGGGAGCCCCTGAGGGAGGGCTCCCACCTGCGCATCGAGGAGCTGGCGCTCACGCGCGGTTGACGGCGCTGGTCACGGCCTTGAGGGAGGCGGTGACGATGTTGGCGTCGAGCCCGACGCCCCACAGCACCTTGTCGCCGCTGGCGGAGGACACCGCGCACTCGACGTACGCCGCGGCGATCGCGTCACCGCCGGCGGACAGGGCGTGCTCGGCGTAGTCGAGGACCCGTACGTCGTGCCCGACCGCCGCGATCGCATCGACGAACGCCGCGATCGGGCCGTTGCCCTCGCCGGTGAGCTCGTGGCGCTCGCCGTCGACGTAGACCCCCACGGTGAGCTGGTCCTTCTCCCCGGCGGCGCTGGAGGTGTGGACGGAGTTGAGCCTGAGCGGGGTCTCGCGGTCGAGGTACTCGGCGCGGAAGACCGACCAGATCTGCTCCGGCGTGATCTCGCCGCCCTCGGCGTCGGTGTGCTGCTGCACGACCCGGCTGAACTCGATCTGGGCCCGGCGCGGCAGGTCGAGCTTGTGCTCGGACTTGAGGACGTAGGCCACGCCGCCCTTGCCGGACTGGCTGTTGACCCGGATGACCGCCTCGTACGTGCGGCCGACGTCCTTGGGGTCGATGGGCAGGTAGGGCGCCTCCCAGGGCAGCTCGGAGACGTCGACTCCCAGCGCGGCGGCCTTCTTGTCGAGGTCCTCGAGGCCCTTCTTGATGGCGTCCTGGTGGGAGCCGGAGAAGGCGGTGTAGACGAGGTCGCCGGCGTAGGGGTGGCGCGGGTGCACCGGCAGGTTGGTGCAGTACTCGACGGTGCGGCGGACCTCGTCGATGTCGCTGAAGTCGACCTGCGGGTCGATCCCTTGGCTGAACAGGTTCATCCCGAGGGTGACCAGGTCGACGTTGCCGGTGCGCTCGCCGTGGCCGAACAGGCAGCCCTCCACCCGGTCCGCGCCGGCCATCAGGCCCAGCTCCGTCGCGGCGACCGCGGTGCCGCGGTCGTTGTGCGGGTGCAGGCTGATCGCGGAGTGCTCGCGCCGGGTCAGCCCGCGACCGAAGTACTCGATCTGGTCGGCGTACGTGTTGGGCGTCGACATCTCGACCGTCGCGGGCAGGTTGAGGATGATCTCGCGGCCGGCCTCGGGCTGCCACACGTCGGAGACCGCCTCGCACACGCTGAGCGCGAAGTCGGTGTCGGACTGGGTGAAGATCTCCGGGCTGTACTGGTAGCCGAAGTCCTGGGTGCCGACGATCGGTCCCAGTCGCTCCTCGGCGTACTTCATCACCATCTCGGTGCCGCGCACGGCGATGTTGCGGCACTCGTCGGGCGTCACGTTGAACACGACGCGCTGGAACAGCGGGGCGGTGGCGTTGTAGAGGTGGACGGTCGCGCGCGGCGCACCGACGAGGGAGTCGATCGTGCGCTCGATGAGGTCCTCCCGCGCCTGTGTGAGCACCGAGATCTGCACGTCGTCGGGGATCCGGTCCTCGTCGATGAGCTTGCGGACGAAGTCGAAGTCGGTCTGGCTCGCGCTCGGGAAGCCGACCTCGATCTCCTTGTAGCCCATCTTCACCAGCAGCTCGAACATCGTGAGCTTGCGAGCCGGGGTCATCGGGTCGATCAGCGCCTGGTTGCCGTCGCGCAGGTCGGTCGACAGCCAGCGCGGCGCCTTCTCGACCTTCTTCGTCGGCCAGGTGCGGTCCGGCACGTCGACGGGGACGAACGGCGTGTAGCGGCCGAACGGCATCGGGCTGGCGCCCTGCTGGTTGGCGGTGTTGCTCAGGTTGGTCATGGTGTTCCTCGAAGGTCGGTCGGTGCTGGGCGACCGGCGCGCGCCACACTCCGCAACGAGGAAGCCGGTGTCAGGCCTCGCTGCGGCAGCGAAGGAGGAGGCTGCGCATCATGACCACCCCACAGTACGCCCCCGGCCACGGGTGCACACGGGTCCGTCCGATCCGCGGACCAGCGCGTGAGAGGGTGCGCGCATGAGCGACGTCGCGGACGAGATCGTGGTCGGCGAGGCCGACGCCGCCCTGGACCAGGCCCTCTCCGACGGACTCGACGCCGTCAACGAGGCCGCCACGACCGGGATCACCGCCCAGCGCGAGCTCACCGTGTCGCTGCGTGACGAGCGCGGTGTCGTCGGCGGCGTCAGCGGCT
Source organism: Nocardioides flavus (ex Wang et al. 2016) (assembly GCF_014653115.1). GTDB lineage: Bacteria > Actinomycetota > Actinomycetes > Propionibacteriales > Nocardioidaceae > Nocardioides > Nocardioides flavus. Next base: position 6,101 of record NZ_BNAD01000005.1, read on the forward strand.
GGACGTGGGGCACCTGCGCGGGCATCGGCATGGTGTGGCTGCGCGACGACGCCCGCGGGACCGGACTCGGAGCCCGGTTGATGACGGCCTTCGAGGACCAGGCCCGCGAGCGGGGCTGCGTGCAGGTGCTGGTGTCCTCCTTCACCTTCCAGGCCCCGGGGTTCTACGAGTCGCTGGGTTACGCCGAGTTCGCCCGCTCCGAGGGCCTGCCGGTCGCCGGCCACGCCGACGTGCACTTCCGCAAGGACCTGTGACCCGCACCTGCGTCCCGGGCCCGTGACCCGCGGCGACGTGCCTCAGGCACGGCCGCGCGCGGCGTACGCCACGGCGGTCAGGTCGAACGGCCCGTCGCCGAGCCGGCGACGCAGGGCCTCCTCCAGCCGGGCGCGGCCGTCGGGTCCGAGCGCAGCGACCGCCTCGCCCGCGGGACCGACGCCGTGCAGGTAGGGCTCCCACCACTCCTCGAAGCTCGGATGCGTCACCGTCACCGGCAGCTCGACGGCCTCGACACCTCGCAGGCCGGCGTTCTCGAGGATCGCGACGAGGCCCTCGCGCGACCCGCCGGGGAGCTCACGCTCCCCCGGGTGCTCGGGCTGGAGTCGCGCGACGGCCTCCCACAGCGGCCACATCGGCGCGCGGGCGCCGGCGAGGTCCCAGACTGCGGCGCCGACGAGGCCGTCGCGACGGGTCACCCTGGCCATCTCGGCGACGCCGCCGACCGGGTCGGTCATGAAATGGACCACCAGGCAGGCCGCGGCCACGTCGAAGGAGTCGTCCTCGTAGGGCAGCGACTCCGCCCCGGCACGCCGTACGTCGACGCCGGGATGCCGCTCGCGGCACGCCTCGACGAAGGAGGCGGACGGGTCGACGGCCGCCACCTGTCCGGCACCGAGCCGGTCGACGAGGACGCCTGTCAGCGCACCCGGGCCGCAGCCGACGTCGATCGCCCGCTGGCCCGGCGCGAGCTCCAGCCAGTCGCCGAACCCGGCCGCGAGCGGCCGGGAGTAGCGACCCATGAACCGGTCGTAGGCACCACCCGTCACCTCGAAGGTCACGTCTCGCGACGCTACTCCGCCTCGTAGGCTCACGCCATGCCCCGACTGCTGGTGGTCCACCACTCGCCGACCCCGTCGGTGCTCGCGCTGACCGAGGCCGTCGTCGCCGGCGCCTGCGACGACGCGATCGAGGGCGTCGAGGTGGTCGTGCGGACCGCGTTGGAGGCCGACGCCGACGACGTGCTGGCCGCCGACGGCTTCGTGCTGGGGACCCCGGCCAACTTCGGCTACATGAGTGGCGCGCTCAAGCACTTCTTCGACTCGATCTTCCTCCAGGCCGGCGGCGCGCTCACCGACGACGGCTCCGCGGGGTCGACCGAGGGCGGCCGGAGGCCCTACGGGCTCTTCGTCCACGGCCGCTACGACACGACCGGTGCCGTCCGGTCGGTCCAGTCGATCGTCGCCGCCCTGCCGTGGCGGCAGGCCGCGCCGGTCCTCGAGGTCCTCGGCGAGGTGGGCGAGGACCAACGCGAGTCGGCGTACGAGCTCGGCGGCACCCTCGCGGCGCTGGTGATGGGGTGAGGCGCCTGCTCGCGTCGCTCGCCGCGACCGTCGTCCTCACCGGCTGCACCTCGTCGGCGCCCGACCCGGACCCGAGCACCGAGCAGTCCGCCTCCTCGCCGGCGCCCGCCCCCACCGAGACCACTCCCCCGGCCCCGGGCCCGACCCCGGAGGTCGGCGAGTGCCACGCGCTGACCTTCCGCCAGGCGCTGGCCGTCGTCGGGCGTACCGCACCGGTGCCGTGCCGCAGGAGGCACACCGCACAGACCTACGCCGTGGGCACCCTCGACCTGACGACGAAGTCCGGCTTCACTCGCCGCGTCGACTCCTCGGCGGCCCAGCGGCAGATGCGTACGACCTGCACCGCACGGCTCCCCCGACACCTGGGGACCACGCCCCGCGAGCTGCGGCTCAGCATGGTGCGCGCGGTGTGGTTCACGCCCAGCCCGGCGCGCGCGGAGGCCGGCGCCGACTGGTTCCGGTGCGACGTGGTGGCGGTCGGCTCGCCCCGGCAGCTGCTGTCGTTGCCACGGCGCACGAAGGGCTGGGCCGCGCCGGCGATGTGCGCCACGTCCGCGCCGGGGACGAAGGGGTTCGACCGCGTCGCCTGCAGTCGGCCGCACGCCTGGCGCGCCGTCGCGACCGTCGACATCCCCGGTCGCCGGCTGCCCCGGGCGGCGGTGGTCGCCGACCGGATGGACCCCGTGTGCCGCGACGCGGCGGCCGACGCCGCCGAGGACCCGCTCGACTTCTCCTGGTCGCAGGAGAGCCCGACGCGTCAGCAGTGGGCGGCCGGGCAGCGCTACGGCATCTGCTGGGTGCCGGACTAGGCGCCCACCTCAGAAGCGGCGCGCGCCCCTGGCCCAGACCGCGAGGGTCCTGCGGGAGCTGTCGACCCGCCAGTCGACCTCCTTGCGCAGGGAGAACCAGGTGACGCCGCGCACCTCGCGATGGGCCGCGAGCCAGTCCCACATCCCAGCGATCCAGGCTGCCTTGTCACCGCCGCCGCGCGCCGGGGCCGCCGTCTCGTCGACGTTCACCGGCCGGCTGCTGATGGCGCGCAGCTCAGCCACGCCGGGCCCGACGAGGTCACCGAAGGACTGCCACGTCGACCACGGCTGCGTCGTCCCCCAGTTGTAGCCGTCCAGACCGACCCGGTCGACGAACGCGTCTCCGGGGTAGAGCGACGCGATGGGCGTCGAGCCCGGGTAGGGGACGTTGACCGACCAGCTCCACCGCACGTTGCGCGCGCCGGCGCGACGGAAGACGCGGACCACGTGGCGCCAGGCGGCGGCGTGGTCGCCGGCCCGGTTGCCGTTGACGCCCTCGGCCCAGGGGTACCAGTCGCCGTTCATCTCGTGGGCGAAGCGGATGACGAGCGGCTTGCCCCAGGCCCGGACCTGGCGTGCCCAGCGCCGCAGGTAGGCGTCGTGGTCGCCGCGCGCGATCGTGTCGAGGGCGTACGCCGGCTGGCGCACTCCGCGAGCCGGGTCCCACGGCTCCCACGTCAGCACGGGGACCGCCCCGGCCGAGGTGATGCGCGAGACGTGGCGGGCCGGGAAGTCCCCGCGCCGCGACCAGGCGACGTAGAACGTGAGCGCGTCGAGGTCGACACCCGTACGCCTCTCGATCGCCCGCGCCTCCGACAGGTCGCTCGGTGCGCCGGCGACCACCAGGCCGACCGACCGCCGCGAGCCCTGCGCAGGGTCGACGACGGGCCGCCCGGTCGAGGCCGATCCCGAAGCGGAAGCGACGTCCGTGGCCGGGGCGAGGACCGAGGCCAGCGCGCCGACGAGGACGCCGACCAGCGCGACGCGGGCGCGACGCGGTCGGGGGTGCAGCACGGCGCTTCCTCCGAGACGAAGCGGGACATGACGATCTCGGGGACCAGCCTAGGCGTCGACGGCGGGTCGCGCAGCGGAACGGCTCTCCGCCGCCGTCGTCAGAACCCGAGCTTGCGCAGCTGGCGCGGGTCGCGCTGCCAGTCCTTGGCGATCTTGACCTGGAGGTCGAGGTAGACGGGCGTGCCGAGAAGTGCCTCGATCTGCTTGCGCGCCGCCGTGCCGACCGCGCGCAGCCGCGAGCCCTTGTGCCCGATCATGATGCCCTTCTGGGAGTCGCGCTCGACGTAGAGGTTGGCCACGATGTCGAGCAGCGGCTTGTCGTCGGGGCGACCCTCGCGCAGGCCCATCTCCTCGACCACCACGGCGATCGAGTGCGGCAGCTCGTCGCGCACCCCTTCGAGCGCGGCCTCGCGGATCAGGTCGGCCGCCAAGGCCTCCTCCGGGGCGTCGGTGAGGTCTCCGTCGGGATAGAGCGGCGGCCCCTCGGGCATCAGCCCGACGAGCAGGTCGGCCAGGAGGTCCACCTGGTCGTCGGCCACGACCGAGACCGGGACGATCTCGGCCCACTCGGTCGACGTCTCCTCGCCGAGCGCGGCGATGTCCATCAGGTGGGTCGCGAGCTGCTCGGGGGTGACGAGGTCGGTCTTGGTGGCGACAGCGATCCGTACGGTCCGGCGGACCTTGGCCAGCTCGGTGACGAGGAACCGGTCGCCGGGGCCGATCTTCTCGTTGGCCGGGAAGCACACCGCGACCACGTCGACCTCCGCCCACGTGGTGCGGACCAGGTCGTTGAGCCGCTCGCCGAGCAGGGTGCGCGGACGGTGGAGCCCGGGGGTGTCGACGAGGATCAGCTGGGCGTCGTCGCGGTGGACGATGCCGCGCACCACGTTGCGGGTGGTCTGCGGCTTGGACGAGGTGATGACGATCTTCTGCCCGACGAGCGCGTTGGTCAGCGTGGACTTCCCGGCGTTGGGTCGTCCGACGAAGCAGGCGAAACCGCTGCGGAAGCCTGCGGGCGCCTCGTAGAAGGCGCCGGCCGGGGCGACCCCGGACAGGTCGAAGTCCTCGTCCAGCTCGTCGTCCAGCTCGTCATCCATGGCGTCGTCCAGCTCGTCCGGTTCGCGGTGCTCGTCGTGGTCAGCCATCGCTCGTCTCCCTGGCAGCGTCGTACTCGGCCCAGATCTGAGTGTCACTCTTCCCTGCCGCCTTGCCGGCGCGCCAGACCGGACCGGGGTCGACCGCGCGGGGCTGGCGAGCGGCGGTCGCGCGCCAGTAGCCCATCACGTCGTAGTGGCTGGCCGGCAGGCCCACCTCGCGCATCAGGTGCTTGCGGATCGCCCGCATCTGCGCGGACTCGCCCGCCATCCAGAAGTACCCCTCGCCCTCGGGCCACGCGAGGTCCTCCACGACCCGGGCGAGCGCGCTCTGGCCGGGTGCGGGCGGGGCGAGCCAGGTGACCTCCGCGGTGCCGGGGAGGTAGCCGGTCAGGTCGTCGGGGACCTCGGCCATGACGTACGTCGGCAGGTCGGGGCGGGTCTCGGCGATGCGGGCCATCGCCGGCATCGCCGTGAGGTCGCCGACGAGCAGGAGCCAGGACGCCCCGGACGGCGGGTCGAAGGAAGCCTTGGGCTCGGTGACCGTGACGACGTCGCCGACGCAGTCGCGCATCGCCCACTCGGTCACCAGTCCGGTGTCGTGGACGACCACGTCGAGGGTCAGCTCGCCGTCGGCCCAGGACCGCACGGTGTAGTAGCGGCTCTGGAACTGCCCGGGCACGACCAGGCCGACCCACTCGTCGGGGACCCCGGTGGAGGCGAACCCCCCCGGACCGTCGAGGCCGTCGAGGACGAGCCGGACGAGGTGGTCCGACAGCGGTTCGCGGCGGCGTACGGTCGCTTGGAACTGGGCTGCGCGCGTGCTCACCGGACGAGGTTATCGGTGGCTCACCAGTCGGGGCGCATCGGGAACTCGGACCGTCCGTCGTCGTGGTTGCGGGTCGCCAGCACCTGGTGCAGCTCGACCTCGCCGCGCTCGAACCCGACCCGTGACCCGGCGATGTAGAGCCCCCACACGCGGGCGGTGCCCTCGCCGACCTCCGCGACGCACTCGTCCCAGTGCTCGACGAGGTTGCGGTTCCAGTCGCGCAGGGTGGCGGCATAGTGCAGGCGGAGGTTCTCGGTGTGCTGCACCTCGAGGCCCTGGTCCTGCGCGGCGCCGACGATCGTGCCCGAGCCGATCAGCTCGCCGTCGGGGAAGACGTAGCGGTCGATGAACGCGCCGGTCTCCTGCCGGCGGTTGTGCGGCCGGGTGATCGAGTGGTTGAGCAGGCGTCCGCCGGGACGCAGCCGGTCGCGCAGGCGCCGGAAGTACGCCGGGTAGCGGCGGACCCCGATGTGCTCGGTGAGGCCGATCGAGCTGACCGCGTCGAACCCGCCCTCCACGACGTCGCGGTAGTCGAGGTGACGCACCTCGGCTAGGTCGCCGAGCCCCTCACGGTCGATCGCGGCCTTGGCCCACTCGGCCTGCTCGAGCGACAGCGTCACGCCGAGTGCGCGTACGCCGTGCTCGCGGGCGGCGTGGCGGACCATGGTGCCCCAGCCGCAGCCGACGTCGAGCAGCCGCATGCCCGGCTGCAGCCCGAGCTTGCGGCAGACCAGCTCGAACTTGGACCACTGGGCCTGCTCGAGGGTGGCGTCCGGCGTCTCGTAGAGCGCGCAGGTGTAGGCCATCGACGGTCCGAGCACGAGCTCGTAGAACCGGTTGGAGACGTCGTAGTGGTGGGAGATGACCTCGGCGTCGCGCACCATCGAGTGCCGCAGCCCCTCGACCGCGCGCCGCCAGCGCGGCAGGTGCTCCTGCGGCGGAGGGGCGGGCGGGCGCAGGTGCGCCAGGCCCAGGCCGCGCGCGAGCTGCAGCGCCTCGGTCGGCGCGGGCACCCGGAACCGGGTGTGGTCCTTGAGCAGCAGCAGCGCGTCGTACGGGTCGCCGGGGTGGACCCCCGACAGGTCGAGGTCGCCGCTGACGTAGGCGCGGACCAGGCCCAGGTCGCCGGGCGCGGTCATCAGGTAGGCGAGGCCGCGCTCGTTGTGCAGGTGCATCCCGACCGGCGCGTCGGGCGGGCCGGCGCTGCTGCCGTCGTACGCCGAGAAGCGCAGCGGCAGCCCGCCCCTGACCAGCCGGTCGACGGCCTCGCCGATCGGCATCCGCGCGGTCGCCGCCGGAGTGGATCCAGAATTCATCGTCGTCCCACCACCTTGTCGTAGAGCGAGGTCAGCCTGTCGTCGGGGTCGTGCACCGCCTTGACGCGGGCGAGGTTCGCACCGCCGTAGAGCCGGTCGAAGTCGTCGCGGGAGTAGAACGCCTCGGAGTAGAGGCTCTTGTGGCCGCCGAGAGCCGTGACCTGCGCCTCGATCGCGCGGTTGCGCGGCGAGGCCGGGGCGTCGGGCCCGACGTTGACGACGCCCCAGAAGCCGACGTTGACGTAGGTCGTGCCGGCCGCGAGCGGGTAGCCCGGCCAGGGACGGTCGGAGACGGCGCCGGCGCCGGGGACCCGCCGCAGCCGCAGCGGGCACAGCCAGACGGGGCGCATGCCGACCTCGCGGTCGAACCAGTCCAGGAACTCCGCGAGGCGGTCGACGGGCACCTCGACGTCCTGGACGACCCGCTCGCCCTGCGGGCGTCCGGCACGCTGGTCGAGGCGTTCGGAGACGCCGAGGCGCCGGTCGAGCGCGACGAGCCTCCAGTAGACGTCGGAGCGACGCAGCCGGCGCGGCCACACGCGGCGTACGAGCGGGTGCTGCGCGCCGAACGCCCGCGAGCACCAGAACCAGTCGGTGTCCCAGCGCCAGAGGTAGTCGTGCATCGTGAGCAGGTCGCTCGAGCGCTGCTGCAGCGAGCGGTAGAAGACCCGCTGCCGGGTGTAGTCGCTCGTCGGGCCCGGCTCGTCGCTCCAGCGGGCCAGGGTGAGGTAGAGCTCGTCGGGCGAGAACGCCACCCCGTCGAGGCCGTCGACCCGCTCCCCTGCCCAGGACCGGTCCTCCACGATGCGACCCACGGCCTCGGCGAGCGAGTCCGCGTCGCCGAAGCGGACGTGGCGCAGCGCGACGTGTGCCGGCACCTGCTCGAGATCGATGCGCAGCCGGGTGGCGTAGCCGAGCGAGCCGTAGGAGTTGGGGAAGGCGTCGAAGAGGTCGTCGCCCGGCTTGGTGGTGACGACCTCGCCCGCACCCGTGAGCACGTCCATCTCGAGGACGGACTCGTGCGGCAGCCCGCTGCGGAAGCTGGTGGCCTCGATGCCGAGGCCGGAGACCGCGCCGCCGAGGGTGATCGTCCGCAGCTGCGGCACGACCAGCGGGATCCGTCCGTGCGCCAGCGTCACCTCGACGAGGTCCTCGTAGGTGCACATCCCCTGCACCTCGGCGACGTCGCCGTCGACCTCCACCACCCCGGTCAGGCCCGAGACGTCCAGCCCGGGGCCGCTGCGCGCACGCCCGCGGAACAGGTTGCTGGTGCGCTTGTCCAGCCGTACGGGCGCACCGGGCGGCAGGGTGGCCCAGGACTCCCTCAGCCTCGCCTCCCCTGCGCGGTGCTGCTCACGACCAACCGGCGATCGCACAGCTCCACGCTAGCGAGCCCGGGGCGCCGGCGCGAGGGTTCAGGTGGAGAGGGAGCGGACGATCGTGCCGCGCTCGTCGCCGACCATGACGGGCACGCCGGGCCCCGCGAGGTCGTGCAGCGCGCTGAGCGCGGGCTCGGCCCCGGTCAGCACGACGGCGGCCTCCAGGCCCCCGGCCCCGGACGACACGGCCATGGCGACGCAGACCTCGAGCGCGGACAGGTCGAGGTGGGCGAGGCGCACGCTCGCGGCGGCGTACGTCCGCCCGTCGAGGTCGCGCACCGCAGCACCCTCGTCGGCGCGGGCCCGGGCGCGCGTGGCACGGGCGAGGGTGACGAGCTTGGCGTCCTCGGCACTGAGCGTGTCGGTCATGGCGCCAGCCTAGGAGGCGGGTCGCGACGCTGGTCAGCGGCCGCCGGAGCTGACACTCGGCGAGACGTCGTCGTCCTCGGGCTCGGGCTCCAGCACCGTCACCAGCACCGTCTCGATCTTGTTGCGCCGGCCGGTGGCTCGCTCGGCCTCGAGGCGCAGGCCGTGGCACTCCACCACCGAGCCCGGGATCGGGACCTTGCCGAGGTGCTTGGCCATCAGGCCGCCGACGCTGTCGACGTCGTCGTCGACGACGTCGAAGCCCACCAGCTCGTCGAGGTCGTCCACCGGATAGCGCGACGAGACGCGGATGGCACCGCCCTCGAGACGCTCGACCTCGACCTCCTCCACGTCGTACTCGTCGGTGATCTCGCCGACGATCTCCTCCAGCACGTCCTCGATCGTGATCAGGCCGGCGGTGCCGCCGTACTCGTCGACGACGACGGCGATGTGCTGGCGTCGTGCCTGCAGCTCGGTGAGGAGGGCGTCGACCGGCTTGGAGTCGGGGACGTAGTGGACCGGGCGCATCACCTCGTCGACGCGCTGGGTGAACTCCACGTCCGGGGCCTCGAAGTCGCGGCGCACGAGGTCCTTGAGGTAGGCCATGCCGACGATGTCGTCGAGGTTCTCGTCGACGACCGGGATCCGGGAGTAGCCGCTGCGCAGGAACAGCGAGAGGGCCTGGCGCAGGTTCTTGTGGCGCTCGATGTAGACCACGTCGGGTCGCGGGACCATCACCTCGCGGGTGATCGTGTCGCCGAGCTCGAAGACCGAGTGGATCATCCTGCGCTCACCGGACTCGATGACCGCCGAGGCCTCGGCGAGGTCGACGAGCTCGCGCAGCTCGGTCTCGGTGGAGAACGGTCCCTCGCTAAACCCCTTGCCCGGGGTGATCGCGTTGCCGAGCAGGATCAGCAGGGCGGGGATCGGGCCGAGGATCGTGGTGACCAGCGACACCGGACCGGCCGAGGCGAGCGCGACGCGGACGTCGTGCTGACGGCCGATGGTGCGCGGGGCGACGCCGATGACGACGAACGAGACGACGAGCATCACGCCGACGGTGGTGAGGAACGTCGGGACGGGTGAGCCCTGGTAGGCGTCGCGCGCCCAGGTGGCGACCAGCACGATGGCGCTGATCTCGCAGAGCAGGCGCATGAGCAGCGCCGTGTTGAGGTAGCGGGCGGGGTCGTCGAGCAGCGTCACCAGGCGCGGGGCGCCCGGCCGGCCCTCGGCCTTGAGCTCCTCGGCGCGGGCGCGGGAGAACGCCCCGAGCGCGGCGTCGGCGGCGGAGAAGAGCCCCGCGAGCACGACCAGTACGGCAGCCGTGCCGAGCTGCCAGATGTCGGCGGTCATGTCGGCCGCCTCAGACCGAGTCGTGGGTGGGGTCGGGCGCGCTGCGCCACGCGTCGAGCAGCTCGCCCTGGAGCCCGAACATCACCGCGTGCTCCTCGGGCTCGGCGTGGTCGTAGCCGAGGAGGTGCAGGATGCCGTGCACGGTGAGCAGGTCGATCTCGGCCTCCCGACCGTGACCGGCCTCCACTCCCTGTCGCTCGGCGACCGACGGCGCCAGCACGAGGTCGCCGAGGACGCCCTCCTCGGGCTCCTCGTTGACCTTGCCGGGTCGCAGCTCGTCCATGGGGAAGGCCAGGACGTCGGTCGGGCCCTCCTTGTCCATCCACTGCTCGTTGAGCTCGGCGATGGTGTCCTCGTCGACCGCCTTGATGCACAGCTCGGCCTGCGGGTGGACCCGCATCCGATCCATCACGAAGCGCGCCAGCCGCGACAACCGGCGTACGTCGAGCTCGAGGCCGGACTCGTTGAGGACCTCGATGCTCATCGCGGTCCCCGCTCGGTCTTCTGCGGGCCGGTGCGCGGCCGACGCTCGTGCCCGTCGACCCGCTTGTCGGACTGCCGGTCGGCGAGCCCGGCCGCGTGGTTGTCGGCGTCGAAGACCTCGTAGGCCTCGACGATGCGTCCGACCAGCCGGTGGCGCACGACGTCGGTGCCGGTGAGGCGGCAGAACGAGATGTCGTCCACGCCGTCGAGGATGCCCTCCACGACGCGCAGCCCGGACTTGGTGCCGGAGGGGAGGTCGACCTGGCTGGTGTCGCCGGTGACGACGATGCGCGAGCCGAAGCCGAGGCGCGTGAGGAACATCTTCATCTGCTCGGGAGTCGTGTTCTGCGCCTCGTCGAGGATGATGAAGGAGTCGTTGAGCGAACGACCGCGCAGGAACGCGAGCGGGGCCACCTCGATGGTGCCGGCGGCCAGCAGCTTGGGGATCGTCTCGGGGTCGACCATGTCGTGCAGCGCGTCGTAGAGCGGGCGCAGGTAGGGGTCGATCTTCTCGCTGAGGGTGCCGGGCAGGAAGCCGAGCCGCTCCCCCGCCTCGACGGCCGGCCGGCTGAGGATGATCCGGTTGACCTCCTTGGCCTGCAGGGCCTGCACGGCCTTGGCCATCGCCAGGTAGGTCTTGCCGGTGCCGGCAGGGCCGATGCCGAAGGTGATCGTGTGGGTGTCGATCGATTCGACGTAGCGCTTCTGGTTCAGCGTCTTGGGCCGGATCGTGCGCCCGCGGTTGGAGAGGATGTTGAGGCTCAGCACGTCGGCCGGGCGCTCCTGCGTCTCCGTGCGCAGCATCTGGATGATCCGCTCGACCGTCTCGCCGGTGACGCCCTGGCCGGTGCGCACGAGCGTCACGATCTCGTCGAGCAGGCGCTCTGCCGTGGCGACCTCGGCGGACTCACCCGACAGCGTGATCCGGTTGCCGCGGACGTGGACGCTGGCGTCGAAGGCGCGCTCGATCAGGCGGAGGTGCTCGTCGCCCGGGCCGAGGACCGAGACCATGTCGATGCTGTTGGGGACGACCACGGTGTGGGTCGGTCGTTCCGCAGGGATGCCTGGCTGGTTCGTGGCAGTCATGGATGCCCGTGTCGGGCGGCCTTCCGGGTCGGTGGCAGAGCCCCTCCATGCTACCGAGCGGGTGAGCCGCGGCCCACCCGGAAGGACGCGGACCCAGATCGGGCCCGGTCGGGCCCGCTCAGGGGCGGGTGACCTGCAACATCCCGAGGCACATCTCGTCCGTGGTGCCCTCCCCCCACACGACGTAGCGGTCGGGCTGGCCCTCGAAGGCGGGCAGCTTGTCGCGCAGCCACTGGACGTGGGTGCAGGTGACCTTCACCTGCTCGAACGGCTGCAGGGTGATCGGCTCGATCGGCCGGCTGCCCTGGTCGTCGAAGTCCCAGACGGGGATGTCGAGGATCGTCTGCGCCTGCGGCGTGCCCGGGCGCACCTCGACCTTGATCGAGCGCCCGAGCAGGTGCATGTGGGCGGCGACGCCGTGGATGGTGATCGACTCGCCGAGGGTGCGTACGCAGGACTGGGTCTGTCCGGCCCTCGGCTCGCCGCCGCAGAGGAAGTAGAGGAGGTCGGCGGTGTTGCCGTCGGCGCCGAAGCGCTCCTTGACGTCGGCGACCGCGGCGTCGCGGTCGCAGAGCTCGCCGTCGGAGTGCTTCGGCCGACAGGGCAGCTCGACCGGCGCGGGCAGCAGCATGGTGGACAGGCCCTGGTACTTCCGGTTGCCGGGGGCGAGTCGCAGCTGTGCCGCAGAGGTGTCGGGTTGCTGGCCGGCGAGCAGGTTGTAGTGGACCTGCATCACGACCCGGCTGCCCTTGCGCAGCCGTACGCCGTAGCCGGGCTTGACGACCGACTCCTCGCCGCCGGGCGCCCACGCACCGATCCATGACGACCGGTTGACGTCCTGGAACTGGTCGAGGCCGGTGCCGCCGAAGCAGGTCCAGCCCTCGCCCTCCTCCGCCGCGTCCTTGGCCTCGGCCGCCTCGACCTGGTCGGGCGTGACCTGGAACAGGATCACGTGGTGGACGACCTCGGGGTTGCCCGGCTGGACGTGGGTGCCGGTGAGCCACGCGTCGCGGTCGAGCTCGGGGTCGAGGAGGAAGCAGCGGTAGTCGTCGGTGCCGGTGCCGTAGGGCGCGTCAGGGGTGTAGCTGGCCGGCATCGCGATCGTCGTCCGGGTCTCCCCCGCCCGCAGCTTCTTCGGCTTCACCGGCTTCGCCGCCTCGGCGTGGTGGTCGCCTGCGTGCGCCCCGGCCGTTGCCTCCTCGGCCGTCGGCGACGTGCTCGCGGGCTGCCCTGCCGGCTGGTCGGCCGGCTGGGTGGCGCTGCGGTCGTCCCCGGGGGCGCCACCGCCGCACCCGGCGAGGGCGAGGAGGCCGAGGACCAGGCCGGCAGCGAGCGCGCGGGAGGAGCGGGGCGTACGGGATCGGGTCATGTCATCCGTCAGATCAGGGTCTCGGTCATGCGCGACGAGCCGCCGAGCACGTGGAAGTGGGTGTGGAAGACGCTCTGCCCGGCGGCCGCGCCGGTGTTGGCGACGAGGCGGTAGTCGGGGTTGCCCGACTCACGGGCGATCGTGTCGGCGAGCGTGACGAGGTGGCCGACCACGGCGGGGTCCGCCGCGGCGGAGGCCGCGACGTTCTCGTGGTGGTCGAGCGGGACCACGAGCGCGTGGAACGGCGCCTGCGGGTGCAGGTCGCGGAACGCGATCGCGTGCTCGGTGCGGCCGAGCACGTCCGCCGGGATCTCCCCGGCGACGATGGTGCAGAAGATGCAGTCGTCCGACGTGGCGCTCATCCCACCAGCCTAGAGCGGTGGACAGCGGCGTGGGACCGGAAGCCGGGGGCGCACGTCGGACTACCGTGAATGTCATGACCTTCCCCACCCTGGCGGCCCGACGCGTACGGCGATGGGCGAGCGCCACCGCCGTCGTCGCGGCGGCGACCCTGTCCCTCGCATCGTGCACCGGTGACGGCACCCGCCCGGCCTCCGACGACGCCCCCGAGCCCACCGCGACGGACGACGCGCAGTCCTCGGAGTCGCCGCCCGCATCCCCCTCGGAGCCTTCGGCGTCGCCGACCGAGTCGCCCTCCGAGTCCTCGGCACCCGACGGCACGGCCGTCCCGGTCTACTGGGCCGGCGACGGCCCCGGCGGTCGTACGGTCCTCTTCCGTGAGTTCCACCGGGTGGAGGGGGACCCGCTGACCGAGGCAGCGCGGCTGGTGACCTCTGGACAGGCGCTCGACCCCGACTACAGGACACTTTTCCCCGGCGGCGCGTTGAAGTCCGTCGAGGCGACGGACGGCCTCCTCGTGGTGGAGCTGGCTGACGACGGCTGGAGCACCCCCGCCGAGGGGATGAGCCGCCGCGACGCGAAAGTCGCCATCCAGCAGCTCGTGTACACGCTCCAGGGCGTCCAGCAGGAGCGGGTGCCTGTCCAGGTGCTGCTCGGTGGCGAGCCCACGATGCTCTTCGGGATCGACACCACGGATCCCTTCACCGCCGCGAGCGCGCTCCGCACCCTCAACCTGGTCAGCATCACCTCCCCCGCAGAGGGCGACACCGTCACCGACGACGTACTGACGGTGACCGGGGTGGCGAACTCGTTCGAGGCCTCGGGGCCGTGCCGGCTGCTCGTCGACGGCGTCGAGATGGTGGTCCAGCCCTACCAGTCGGAGGGCTGGATGGAGGACAGGCTCTTCCCGTTCGAGGTGGAGTTCCCCCTCGAGGGCATCAGCGGCGAGGTGGTCGTGCAGTGCGAGACCGACGACCCGTCCGGCGGCACCGAGGGCCCTGGCGCCGCGATCGACACGAAGACCATCACGGTGCAGTAGGCGCCCGGCGCGACAGGCTAGGACCAGCGGGGCGTACGGGCGAGCAGCGCCGCGACGGCCGCGACGCCGGCGGTGGAGGTGCGCAGCACCTCGGCGCCGAGGCGTACGGACCGCGCGCCCGCGCCGGTGAGCGCGGCGAGCTCGTCGGGGGCGATCCCGCCCTCGGGTCCGACGACGACCACGATGCGCCCGGCGGCCGGGACCTCGAGGGAGGCCAGCGGGACCTCGGCGTCCTCGTGCAGGACCACGGCGAGGTCGGCCTCGGCGACCAGGCCCGCGAGGTCCGGGGTCGAGGCCAACGGCGTGACCGTGGGCAGCCACGACCGGCGCGACTGCTTGGCGGCCTCGCGGGCGGTGGCCTGCCACTTCGCGTGGGACTTCGCGGCGCGCTCGCCCTTCCAGACCGCCACTGAGCGCGAGGCCGCCCACGGCACGATCCGGTCGACCCCCACCTCGGTCAGCACCTCGACGGCCAGCTCGCCGCGGTCGCCCTTGGGCAACGCCTGGACGACCGTGATCGCTGGCTCGTGTCGTTCCTCGCTCGACACCGCAGCGATCGTCACCGTGAAGACCCGCTTGCCGGTCGAGGCCACCGGCCCGGTGACCGACGTCCCGGCCCCGTCGGTGAGCACGACCTCCTCACCCTCGCGCAGCCGTCGTACGGCGACCGCGTGGTGCGCCTCGTCGCCGGTCACCTCGACGGTCGAGCCGACGGCGACTCCGGCCAGCGACTCGACCAGGTGGACGGGCAGCGACACGGCTCAGCCCTGGAAGGCGTCGCGCAGGCGTCCGAACATCGACTTGTGCGGCGCCTGGTTCTGCCCGTCCGGCGACTCCTCGCCGCGGATGGCGGCCAGCTCGCGCAGCAGCTCCTCCTGGCGCGGGTCGAGGCGGGTCGGGGTGTCGACGGAGATGCTGACGACCAGGTCGCCGCGACCGCCGCGCAGGCTGGGCACGCCGAAGCCGCGGATCACCTGCTCGCTGCCCGACTGGGTGCCGGGACGGACCTCGAGGTCGTAGGTCGTGACGGTCTCGGAGTCGGAGTCCGCGGAGGCCGGCAGGTCGGCCTCGAGCAGCGGGAGGGTGAGCTTGGTGCCGAGCGCGGCTGCCGTCATCGGCAGCGACACCGTCGTGTGCAGGTCGCTGCCGTGCCGGGTGAAGGTCGGGTGGGGCTCGACGTGGATCTCGACGTAGAGGTCGCCGGCCGGCCCGCCGCCGGGGCCGACCTCGCCCTGCCCGGTGAGCTGGACGCGGGTGCCGTGGTCGACGCCGGCAGGGATCTTGACCGTGAGGGTGCGGCGCGAGCGCACCCGGCCGTCGCCGGAGCACTCGCGGCACGGGTCGGGGATGACCGAGCCGTAGCCGCGGCACGCCGCGCACGGTCGCAGGGTGCGGATCTCGCCCAGGAACGAGCGCTGCACCACCGCGACCTCACCCTGGCCGTGGCAGGTCTCGCACGCGACGGGCTTCGTGCCGGGCGCGGTGCCCTCGCCCTCGCACGCCTCGCACCGCAGTGCCGTGTCGACCTTGAGGTCGCGGGTCACGCCGAAGGCGGCCTCGGCGAGCTCGACGTCGAGCCGGATCAGCGCGTCCTGGCCGCGCCGCGCACGCGAGCGGGGCCCGCGCGACTGGCCGGCGCCGGGGGCTCCGCCGCCGAAGAACGCGTCCATGATGTCGGTGAAGCTGAAGCCCTGCCCGGCGCCGAAGCCCTGGCTGAACGCGTCGCCGCCACGGTCGTACGCCGCGCGCTTGCCCGGGTCGCTCAGCACCTCGTAGGCGCGCGAGACGTCCTTGAAGCGCTCCTGCGTCTCCGGGTCGGGGTTGACGTCAGGGTGGAGCTGCCGCGCGAGCTTGCGGTAGGCCTTCTTGATCTCGTCGGCGTCGGCGTCACGCGAGACGCCGAGGATCTCGTAGGGGTCCTGGGTCACTGGTTTCCTTCATCGAGGATCCGGGAGACGTAGCGCGCGACCGCGCGCACGGCTGCCATGGATCCGGGGTAGTCCATGCGGGTGGGGCCCACGACGCCGAGGGAGCCGAGGTGGTGCTCCTGCGGGCCGTAGCCGGTGGCCACGACGCTGGTCGCCGCGAGCTCGGAGTAGGGGCCCTCGTGGCCGATGCGCACCGTCAGCGCGTCGGTGCCCGACTCCCCGAGCAGCTTGAGCAGCACGACGTGCTCCTCCAGCGCCTCGAGCAGCGGGCGTACGGCGGTGTCGAAGTCGCCGTAGCGGGCGAGGTTGGCGGTGCCCCCGACAGCGACGCGCTCGTCGCTGCGGTGGTCGGACATCGCCTCGGTCAGCACGCCGGTGATCGTGCGGGCCCAGTCGGCCTGGTGGGGGCGTACGGCGTCGGGCAGGTCGCCGAGCGCGGCCGCGGCCGCCGCGATCTGCACGCCCGCGCTGGCCTGGTTGACCGCGACGCGCAGCTCGGCGAGGTCGGTGTCGGCGATCGGCTGCTCGAGGTCGACGAGCCGCTGCTCGACCCGGCCGGTGCTGAGGATCAGGATCAGCATCACCCGGGTGGGGGTCAGCGAGACGAGCTCGATGTGGCGCACGGTCGAGCGCGAGAGCGTGGGGTACTGGACGATCGCGACCTGGCGGGTCAGCTGGCTGAGCAGGCGCACCGACTTCTGCACGACGTCGTCGAGGTCGACGGCGCCGTCGAGAAGCGTGGAGATCGCACGGCGCTCCGCGGCGCTCATCGGCTTGAGCGTGGCGAGCTTGTCGACGAAGAGCCGGTAGCCCTTGTCGGTCGGGACCCGGCCGGCACTCGTGTGCGGCTGGTGGATGTAGCCCTCGTCCTCCAGCGCCGCCATGTCGTTGCGGACGGTCGCCGGCGAGACGCCGAGCCCGTGCCGCTCGACGAGCGCCTTCGAGCCGACCGGCTCCTCGGTGGCGACGTAGTCCTCCACGATCGCGCGGAGCACGTCGAGCTTGCGGTCGTCGACCATCGAGCTCTCCTCTGCACGTCGGTTCTGGCACTCCGGGAATCCGAGTGCCAACTCTACTAGGAGTCCGTACCCTCGCCGACATGCCCGACACCGCCCCCCGCTTCACCGAGGTCGCCCCGCGCGTGTGGGTGGCGCACTACGACTGGATGCACGTCAACATCACGCTGGTCGGCGGGTCCGACGGCCTCCTCATGGTCGACACGCACGGGTCCGCCGCCGAGGCGCGGGTCGTCGCCGACGACGTGCGCCGGCTGGGCGTCGGTCCGCTGACCGGGCTGGTCAACACCCACGAGCACTGGGACCACCACTTCGGCAACGCCACGATGGTCGAGCAGTTCGGCGACCTCCCCATCCACGCGACGGACTGGGCGGCCGAGCACATGGAGGCGTCCGCCGCGGCCACCTTCGAGCGCCACGAGCAGGATCCCGAGCACCCGCGCAGCGAGGAGATCCTCGCCACCACGCTCCGCCTCCCCACGAGCACCTTCGCGTCGGCGGTGCAGCTCGACCTCGGCGACCGGGCCGTCGAGCTCATCCACCCCGGTCGCGGGCACACGGCGGGCGACCTCGTCGTACGCGTGCCCGACGCGGACGTGGTGGTGGGTGGCGACCTCGTCGAGGAGTCCGACCCGCCCGCCATCGGAGACGACTCCTGGCCGCTGGAGTGGCCGACGACGCTCGACCTCGTGCTCGGGCTGATGACGGACGACACCGTCGTGGTCCCGGGCCACGGCCGCGTCGTCGACAAGACCTTCGTGCAGGACCAGCGCTTCGAGCTCGGCGTGGTCGCCGAGACCATCCGCGACCTCGCCTCGCGCGGGGTGCCGCAGTCGCAGGCGCTCGCGCAGGGCGACTGGCCGTGGGACCCCGCGCTGCTGGAGAGCGCCGTACGCCGCGGCTACGAGCACCTGCCCCGCAGCCAGAAGCGCCTACCGCTGGCCTGATCGTCCCACCCAGCGTCCCACCGCGCGTCCCACCCCCATGGGGCTGGCCGGGTCGCTCGCACCTCGGTAGGACTGGGTCATGAGCGAGAACACCGAGTCGACCGACACCCCCCAGGCCGGGAGCGGAACGAGCCCCGCCGACTCCGACCACTCCGGCGACACCGCGTCTCCTGAGGGCGCGACGCTCGGGGGGATCTCGGACGACCAGCTGCCCGAGGACTTGCAGCCCGGCGAGGACAACCCCCTGGCCGAGCCGCTCGATCCCGACGACGAGGCGACCAAGAGCCGCGAGGAGCTCGAGATGGACGCCACCCAGGAGGACCTGGGCAACGACGACGGCGCGAGCCAGGCCCCCACGCAGGGCGACGGCTAGCGGGTCAGCGCCAGACAGGCGATGAACGCGCCGTAGCCGCCGACGAAGAGCACGACGATCGCGATCGCCACCAGCAGGTCGACCGACGGGACGAGGCGATTGAGCCGGAAGTGGTTGTCGTCGGCATAGTCCTCGTAGTGGTTGGCCGAGTCCGACCACTGCCACCACGCCAGCGTCCGCTCGGCGCGGCTCATCTGCTCGGGCGGGCACCCACCCCGGTCGAGCTCCTCGGACACGAAGCCGCTGCGCCCGCCGAACGACCGGGCGATGTCCTTGTGCTGGGTCGTGCGTCGACGCGTGCCCATCTCAACGTCCCTGCGTGTGGGCGAGCCACGCGAAGAAGCCGACGAAGGACGCGGCTGCGGCGAGCACGATCAGGGCCGAGACCCCCAGGTCGATCCACAGCGGCAGGCGTACGGGGCGGAAGACACCGTCCTCCTCGTAGGCCCCACGCAGGCGCGCGCGGAGACGCTGGCCCCAGGAGCGGCGTACGGGAGCCGGCGCGGCCACCTGGTCAGTCGTGTTCGTGGTCGTGCGTGGCTGCACGGCGTGCCACCCCCGTCGTCGAGCCGTCGGCGCCTAACGTAGCCCAGTGCCCACGGATCGCTACGGAACCGACGTCCTCTCCGGCGACTGGCGCGCCCCGAGGAACGGCCGCGCCACCGAGACGCCCACCGAGCTCGGCATGGTCGTCGAGGAGGTGACGACCGACTGGTGCGGCGAGGTCGTCGCGATCGACCGCGACATCGACACTCTGACGCTGGAGGACCGCCGCGGCAAGCGGCGCACGTTTCCGCTGGGGCCCGGTTTCCTGCTCGAGGGCAGGCCGGTGATCCTCACCCGTCCGGTCCGCGCGGGCGCACCCGCCGTCCCCACCCGTACGGCGTCGGGCTCGGTCGCGGTGCCCAACGCGCGGGCCCGCGTCGCGCGGGCGAGCCGCATCTTCGTCGAGGGCCGGCACGACGCCGAGCTCGTCGAGAAGGTCTGGGGCGACGACCTGCGCATCGAGGGCGTCGTCGTGGAGTACCTCGGCGGTGTCGACGACCTCGCCGACCACCTGCGCGACTTCGGGCCGGGCCCGCAGCGTCGCGTCGGCGTGCTGGTCGACCACCTCGTCCCGGGGTCCAAGGAGGCCCGCATCGCGCAGGGCATCGCCCGCTCCCCCATCGGCAAGCACGTGCTCGTCGTCGGGCACCCGTTCATCGACATCTGGCAGGCGGTCAAGCCCGACCGGCTCGGCATCCCGCGGTGGCCGCACGTCCCGAAGGGCATCGACTGGAAGACCGGCACCTGCCAGCAGCTGGGCTGGCCGCACCGCGACCAGGCCGACATCGCCCGGGCTTGGAAGCACGTCCTCGGCCGGGTCACGTCCTTCGCCGACCTCGAGCCCGCCCTCCTCGGTCGCGTCGAGGAGCTCATCGACTTCACGACCCAACCCTGAGCGAAGCGACGGCCGGTGCGCTTCCTCTCGCTGGTTGAGGTGCGAGGAGCCAGTGCGCTTCCTCTCGCTGGTTGAGGTGCGAGGAGCCAGTGCGCTTCCTCTCGCTGGTTGAGGTGCGAGGAGCCAGTGCGCTTCCTCTCGCTGGTTGAGGTGCGAGGAGCGCTAGCGACGAGCCTCGAAACCTGCGAGCCCAGCACGTGCGTGACCTCGCACCTCAGCGCCCAGAGAGTGGCTTCCCGCCGCGACGCGATGACAGGTGCGGCAGGATCTCGAAGTCCCCGTTGATCAGCGCCTCGCGCTTCTTGCGACCCCAGCCCTGGATCTGCTTCTCGAGGCTGTACGCCTGACCGACGTTCTCGACCTCTGCGTGCCACACCAGGGCGACCGGGCGCCGGGTACGCGTGTAGGCGCACCCGTCCTTGTCCGAGTTGTGCTGGAACAGTCTCAGTTCGAGGCTGCGCGTGCTGCCGACGTAGTAGGAACCGTCGGCGCACCGGAGCATGTAGACGAAGGGCATCCTTGGATCGTCGTCCGCGCCAGCCACCGAGGACAGACCTCCGGCTGCTTCTGTGGATGACGTGGTTTCGAGGCTCGCTCCGCTCGCACCTCAACCACCGAAGGCATCATGGTTTCGAGGCTCGCTCCGCTCGCACCTCAACCACCGAAGGCATCATGGTTTCGAGGCTCGCTCCGCTCGGACCTCAACCACCGAAGGCATCATGGTTTCGAGGAGGTAGGGCCGGGTCAGTCGGTCAGGTCGCGGATCACCGCGTCGGCGAGGAGCCGGCCGCGCTGGGTGAGCACCAGGCGCTCGGTGGCGAGCTCCACGAGCCCGTCGGCCACGAGTCGGGCGACGTGCGAGCGGCCGGAGGCGTCGAGCGCCGTGACCGGGAGCCCTTCGACCAGCCGGATCTCCAGCATGATCCGCTCGACCCGCTGGTCGCGATAGCCGAGCACCTCGCGGGCCAGGGCGGGCGAGACGCCGCGCGCGAGTCGCTCGGCGTAGGCCGCCGGGTGCTTGACGTTCCACCAGCGCACCCCGCCCACGTGCGAGTGGGCGCCGGGGCCCACTCCCCACCAGTGCCCGCCGGTCCAGTAGAGCAGGTTGTGGCGGCACCAGTGGTCGGGCGAGGTGGCCCAGTTGGACACCTCGTACCAGCTCATCCCCGCGGCCGCGAGCTTCTCGTCGACGAGGTGGTACTTGTCGGCCAGGTCGTCCTCGTCGGGCATCGGCAGCTCGCCGCGGGCGACCTGCCGGCCCATGGCGGTGCCCTCCTCGACGATGAGCGAGTAGGCCGAGACGTGGTCGGGGCGGCAGTCGAGCGCCACGTCCACCGACGTCTCCCAGTCGGCGAGCGACTCCCCCGGCGTGCCGTAGATCAGGTCGAGCGAGACGTCGTCGAAGCCCGCCTGCCGCGCCCACTCGACCGCCGCGGGCACCCGCATCGGGTCGTGGGTGCGGTCCAGCGTGCGCAGCACGTGGTCGACCGCGGACTGCATGCCGAAGCTGATCCGGTTGAAGCCTGCCGTGCGGAGCTCCTCGAGGTCCCACGCGGCAACGCTGTCGGGGTTGGCCTCGGTGGTGATCTCGACGTCGTCGGCCAGGCCGAACTCGGCCGCGGCGCTGGCCACGATGGCCCCGAGGTCGGCCGGCTTGAGCAGTGTCGGAGTCCCGCCGCCGAAGAAGATCGTCTCGATCTTGACGTCGCGGTGGCCGAGCACGTGGCGGGCGAACCGGATCTCGCGGATCGCGGCCTCGGCGTACGACGACCGGCTGGCCCCGACCTCGTCACCGAGCTCGTGGGCGGTGTAGGTGTTGAAGTCGCAGTAGCCGCAGCGGACCGAGCAGAACGGCACGTGGACGTAGAGACCGAACGGCTTGCTGCCGAACTCGGCCCACGCCTCGTCGGGGAGCAGGCCGTCCTCGGGCGCGACGTCGCCGTCGGGTTGAGCGGGGGGCACGCCGGTATCCAACCACGCCCGAAACGCCGAACGGGTGCCAGTGGTCTCCCACCGGCACCCGCTCGTGGACGGAGCTCAGGCGTACATCTCGTCGATCAGCGCCTGGTGGTTGTCCTGCACCACGTTGCGCTTGACCTTCATCGACGGGGTCAGCTCACCGGACTCGACCGTGAGGTCGTGGTCGAGGAGCTTCCACTTCTTGATGGTCTCCCAGCGGTTGAGGTTGCTGTTGAGCTCGTCGATGTAGCCGGCGACCATCGCCTGGACGGCGTCGGACTGGACGATCTCGGTGTAGGACGCACCGCTCATGCCGTTGGCCTCGGCCCAGCCCGCCATCGCGTCGGGGTCGAGCGTGACGAGGGCGACGCAGTAGTTGCGGTCCTCGCCGAACACCATGAACTGGCTGGCGTAGGGGCACACGGCCTTGAACTTCGACTCGATCGCCGGCGGGGCGATGTACTTGCCGCCGGAGGTCTTGAAGAGCTCCTTGATGCGGCCGGTGATGACCAGGTGCCCGTCCTCGTCGAGCGCGCCCTTGTCACCCGTGTGCAGCCAGCCGTCGCTGGTGAGCGTCCGGGCGGTCTCCTCGGGGAGGTTGTGGTAGCCGTCCATGACGCCGGGGCCCTTGATCATGACCTCGTCGTTGTCGCCGAGCTTGACCTCGCTCCCGGGGAACACCGGCCCGACCGTGCCGAACTTGTTGCGGTCGGGGTGGTTGACGAAGGAGCCCGCGGAGGTCTCGGTGAGGCCGTAGCCCTCGAGGATCTTGATGCCGGCCGCACCGAACCACTCGGCGATGTCGCGGTTGAGCGCCGCCGCACCGGAGATGAAGAAGCGGACGCGTCCGCCGAAGCGGTCGCGCACCTTGCTGAAGACCAGCTTGTCGAACAGGCCGTGCTTGACCTTGAGCCCGATCGGCACCGACTTGCCCTCGCGCTTGAGGCGCTCGACCTCGAGGCCGGTGGCGAATGCGGCCTTGAAGAGCTTCTCCTTGGCCCCGCCCTCGGCGGCCTGCATGGTGACGATGCGACCGTGCGCCTTCTCGAAGATGCGCGGTGCCGCACCCATGAAGGTCGGCTTCACCACGCCCAGGTTGTCGACGATCTTGTCGACGCGGCCGTCGATCGCGGCGGCGAAGCCGCACGCCATCTGCGTCGACATGAGCACCTTGCCGAACGAGTGGGCCATCGGCAGCCAGCGGAACTCGAGGTCGCTCTCGGACAGGATGCCCTGCGCGCGGATGGCCTCGCCCTCGTAGACCCACGAGGAGTGCCGCAGCCGCACGCCCTTGGGGCGCCCGGTCGTGCCGGAGGTGTAGATGAGGGTCGCGAGCTGGTCGGGGCGGATCGCCTGCGAGGTGGTGCGCACGATGTCGGGCTGCTCGGCGAGCTTCTCCGCGCCCAGCGCGGCGAGGTCGTCGAGCGTGATCACCCAGTCGCCGTCGGCCTTGCCGTCGAAGGTCACGACCTTGCTCACGTGCGGGAGCTCGGAGCGGTGGGCGGTGAGCTTGGCCAGCTGCTCGTCGTCCTCGGCGAAGACGACCCGGCTCTCGGAGTCACCGAGGATGTAGACGGTGTCCTCGGCGTTGGTGGTCGGGTAGACGGTCGTGGTGGCACCTGCCGCGCACATGATGGCGAGGTCGGCGAGGATCCACTCGTAGCGGGTGCCGGACGCGATCCCGACGCGCTGCTCGGGCTCGACGCCCAGCGCGATCAGGCCGGCGGCGAGTGCCTCGATCTTGTCACCGGCCTGCTTCCAGGTGACGGACTCCCAGGCCTCGCCGCGCGGGAACCGGAAGGCCTCCGCGTCGGGGGTCGCGGCGACCCGGTCGAAGAACTGGACGGCCACGTTGGGCGGCATCGTGTCGAGGAAGCTCGTGTCGATCGTGGTCGGCATCTGTTACCTACTTCATTCGTCGGAGGGCGGCGCGGGGGGCGCCACACAGCGGGGCTGGCTGCTGACTTGGGCTGTAACCTAGATCACGGGGTTTACCGAGCGGTAGCAAACACGGCGAATTCTCACGAGGAGTGCCGAAGAAGCCGACTTTCGGCCCATCCGGCGCCGGTTTCAGTCCTGCACGGCCTTCGTGATCGCGATGCAGCGGGTGATCCAGTCCTGCTCGTCCGCGTCGAGCCCGCGACCCGCGCGCCGGGCGTCCTGGACGGCCCAGCCGGCGTTGAGGACCATGCGGACGACGACCCAGTCGCGCGCCCTGTCCTCGTCGAGGCCGGCCGCGTCGACGAGGGCGTGGAAGCGCCGCCGCAGGCCCTCACGCACGGAGCCGACGGCACCCGGGCCGCGCAGCTCGTCCATCCGGTTCCAGAGCATCGGGGCCGGCTCGTAGTGCGGGTCGCCGGCCATCGGCTTGGGGTCGATGGCGAGCCACTCCCCTGCCGCGTCCGCCATCACGTTGGCGTAGTGGAGGTCCCCGTGCACCACCACCGGGTCACCCTCGGGCGCCAGCAGGTCCGGGCCCAGCGAGAGCGCCTGCTCGACGTACCTCCGCGGGACGGGGCTGTCGCGCCCGAGCCCCTCAAGCTCACGCAGCCAGCGCTCGACGTACGACGCGACGCTCGCCAGCCGGGGCAGCGCGGGCACGTGGAGCTGTGCGTAGAGGTCGCCCACCACCTCGCACGCCTCCACGTCCCACACGTCGCCGAGGTCCGGGCCGGGGAGCCAGTCGAGCAGCAGCGCCCGCCGGTGCGGGTCGGCCCGTCGCAGGCGTACGCCCCCGCGACCCGCCCAGCGCTGGAGCGCGAGCCCCTCGTGCAGGGACTCCTCGTCACCGTCGAAGGCGACCTTGAGGGCGCCGGGCTCCCCGTCGGCGTCGGCCACCGGGAGCACCAGCGAGCAGTGGCCGTGCAGGCTGGCGCCGGTCGGCCGCAGCCGCCAGTCGGCGAGCACCTCGTCCGCGAGGCGCGGCAGCCGGTCGAGCCAGCGGCCCCAGTCGTCCCCGAGCGCCCGCTGGGCCAGCAGTCCCGGAGGGATGGCGACGGGCATGCGGCGAGCCTAGGCTGCCGGGCATGAGCGAGCGCAGCGAGCGTGAGCAGCCGTGGTCCGACTCCCACGTCGGGCACGGCCGCATCCTGGTCCTCACCGACAACCCGATCGCCCGCAGCATCGCCGCGATCGCGTCCACTGTCGGGCGCACGGTCGTGGTGGAGGCGGCCGACGACGGCGGACCGGGCCTCGACGCGCAGCCGGGCGACGCGGTGGTGCTCTGTGACCACGACGCCCCGGACGCGCCCTCCGTGCTCCGAGCGGCGCTCGCCTCGGAGGCGTCGTACGTCGCGATGATGGCCAGCCGCGGTCGGGCGGCCGGGCTCGTCGAGGACCTCGTCGCCGAGGGCGTGGACGTCAGCACGCTGCATGTGCCGGCCGGTCACGACCTGGGCGGCAAGGGCCCCGGCGAGATCGCTCTGTCCGTGGTGGCGGAGATCGTCGCCGAGTCCTACGGCCGCACCGGAGGCCCGCTGCGAGGCTAGGAGGGCCCCTGCTCCGGGTCGAGGTGCTCCTCGCGCAGGCTCGCCCACGCTGCTCGCACGTGCGAGCGCATCACCGACTCCGCCCACTCGGGGTCGCCGGCGCGCAGCGCCTGCACGATCTCGTGGTGGTGCGCCAGGCTGCGGCGCATCGCCTCGCTCGAGTAGTGCGAGAAGGTGCGCCACACCAGCGGCACCTCCACGACCGTCGACACCAGGCCCACCAGCCGGCCGTTGCCCGAGGCCTCGAGGATCGCGCGGTGGAAGCGGTTGTTGAGCTCGGTGATCGCGTCGAGGTCCGGCGGGGCGCGCCGCGCCTCCTCGTCCATCCGGTCTGCCAGCTCGGCCAGCGCCTCGAGGTCGGCGAGGCCGGTGCTCGCGGCGAGACCACAGCCCCACGGCTCGAGCTGGGAGCGCAGGCTGAAGATCTCGTCGAGGTCGTCGACCCCCCAGGCCTCGACCTGGACCCCGCGGTTGGGCTCGTGCCGCACGAGCCCCTCGGCGGCCAGGCGGCGCAACGCCTCGCGCACCGGCGTACGGCTCACGCCGATGACGGCGGCGAGGTCGCCCTCGCGCAGCCACTCGCCGCCCGCGCGCTCGCCGCTGAGGATCTGGCGGCGGATGGCCAGGTAGGTGACCTCGGCCGCCTTGCCCGCGTCCGTGCCCGCCTCGGAGCCCGCTCCCTGGGTCATGGTCGCGAACGGTAGCAGCAGGACGGTTCGTCCTCATTGTATGCAATTTCGAACCGTGCCATTGACGCTCTCCCGATCTCGTGGATACCTTCGGCAGACGCACTATGACCTGCCTCACACCGACGCACCGGTTTGCATACGAAAGGGCGTGACGTGACGTCATCCGCTCCCCTCCCCCTCGACGACCTGCGCGTCGTCGAGCTCGGCCAGCTCCTGGCGGGCCCGTTCTGCGGACAGCTCCTCGGGGACTTCGGTGCCCAGGTGATCAAGGTGGAGGACCCCGCTCACGGCGACCCGATGCGGCAGTGGGGGCGCGAGAAGCCCTACGGGCAGTCGCTCTGGTGGCCCGTCGTGGCACGCAACAAGATGTCCGTCACCGCCGACCTGCGCACCGAGCGCGGCCAGAACCTGGTCCGCCGCCTGGTGGCCGACGCCGACGTGCTCATCGAGAACTTCCGTCCCGGCACCCTCGAGCGCTGGGGCCTGGCCCCCGAGACCCTGTGGGAGACCAACCCCGGGCTGGTCGTCACCCGGGTCACCGGCTTCGGCCAGACCGGGCCGTACGCCTCCCGCGCCGGCTACGGGTCGATCGGCGAGGCGATGGGCGGCATCCGCTACGTCACCGGCGACCCGGACCGGCCGCCGGCGCGCGCCGGGGTGTCGCTCGGCGACTCGCTCGCCGCGACCTTCGCCTGCCTCGGCACCCTCGTCGCGCTGCACCAGCGCGGGCGCACCGGACGCGGCCAGGTGGTCGACTCCGCGATCTACGAGGCGGTCCTGGCGCTGATGGAGTCCCTCGTGCCCGAGTGGCAGGTCGCCGGCTACCAGCGCGAGCGGACCGGCACGACGCTGCCCAACGTCTCGCCCAGCAACGTCTATCCCACCGCCGACGGCGAGATGGTCCTCATCGCTGCCAACCAGGACACCGTGTTCCGGCGGCTGGCCGAGGTGATGGGCCAGCCGGAGCTCGCGTCCCACGAGCGCTACGCCACGCACGGGGCCCGCGGGAAGTACATGGAGGAGCTCGACGGGTTGATCGCCGAGTGGAGCAGCACCGTGGGCGCCGACGACCTCCTCGAGCGGCTGCACGCCGGCGGCGTGCCCGCCGGGCGCATCTTCCGCGCCAAGGACATGCTCGCCGACGAGCACTTCGCCGCCCGCGAGGCCATCGTCCGCCTCGCTCACCCCGACCTGGGTGAGTTCGCGATGCACAACGTCGCCCCCAAGCTCTCGGAGAGCCCCGGATCGGTCCGCCACGTCGGACCGGCCCTGGGCGAGCACAACGACGCGGTCTACCGCGACCTGCTGGGCCTGACCGACGACGAGCTGTCGTCCCTGCGCGCAGACGGCGTCATCTGACCCACCCCGTCACCACCCTCCCACCTTCGTCCACCTAGGAGAGCACCCATGACCTACCGGCTCGGAGTCGACGTGGGCGGCACGTTCACCGACATCCTGCTGATCGACGAGGACACCGGCGCGACGTTCCGCGCCAAGACCTCGTCCACGCCCGAGGACCAGTCCGTCGGGGTCCTGCGCGGCATCGACCAGGCCTGCGCCGCCGCCGGCATCGACCGGAGCGAGGTCGGCGACGTGTTCCACGGGACGACGGTCGCGACCAACGCGATCCTCGAGGGCAAGGGCGCCCGGGTCGGCCTGGTGACGACCCACGGCTTCCGCCAGGTGCTCCAGATCGCGCGGTCGTTCGTCCCGGGCGGCCTGGCCGGCTGGATCATCTGGCCCAAGCCGGAGCCACTCGCCGCCCTCGAGGACACGGTGGAGGTGCGCGGCCGGATCGGCAGCGACGGTGCCGTCGTCGACGAGCTGGACGAGGACGACGTACGCACCCAGCTGCGCGCGCTGGTCGGTCGCGGCATCGAGGCGCTGAGCATCAGCCTCATCAACTCCTACGCCAACCCCGCCCACGAGCAGCGGGTCGGCGAGATCGCCGCCGAGGAGCTGCCCGGCATCGCGGTGTCGCTGTCGTCGTCGGTGCTGCCCGAGCTGCGCGAGTACGAGCGGACGATCACCACCGTCGCCAACGCGGCCGTGCAGCCCCAGGTCAAGCGCTACGTCGCCAACCTGGAGGGCCAGCTGCGCGACTCCGGCGTCAGCGGCTCGCTGTCCATCCTGCGCAGCGACGGCGGCCTGGTCTCCGCGGCGGTCGCCTCGGACAACCCGGTCAACCTGCTGCTGTCCGGCCCGGCGGGCGGCGTGACGGGGGCCGCCTGGGTGGCGGCGCAGACCGGTCACCGCAACTTCCTCACCTTCGACATGGGCGGCACGTCGACCGACGTAGCCCTGGTCGAGGACCTGACGCCGCGCATCGGGCGCGAGACGACAGTCGGCGACCTCAAGGTGCGCGCGACGTCGGTCGACGTACGCACGGTGGGCGCCGGTGGCGGCTCGATCGCCCACGTCCCGCCGCTGACCCAGGCGCTCCGCGTCGGACCGCAGTCGGCCGGCGCGGCACCCGGCCCCGCGGCGTACGCCGCCGGCGGCACCGAGCCGACCGTGACCGACGCCAACGTGGTGCTCGGCCACCTGCCGAGCGCGCTCGCCGGCGGTGAGGTCACGCTCGACCCCGAGGCCGCGCGGACCGCGGTGAAGACCATCGCCGACGCGACCGGGCTCGACTCGGTCGAGGCAGCGGCGGCCGGCATCATCGACATCGTCAACGAGAACATGTTCGGCGCCCTGCGACTGGTCTCGGTGCAGCAGGGCTTCGACCCCCGCGACTTCGCCCTCGTCGCCTTCGGCGGCGCCGGCCCGCTGCACGCCAACGCGCTGGGACGGCTGACCGGCTCGTGGCCCGTCATCATCCCGCCCTCGCCGGGTGTGCTCTGCGCCTACGGCGACGCGACCACCAGCCTGCGCGACGAGGCTGTCCGCACCCTGGTGCGTCGCTTCTCCGAGCTGAGCGACGACGGCCTGCGCGCGATCCTGGACGACCTGTCGGCATCGGCTCGCGGCACCCTCACCGCCGAGGGAGTGCCCGAGGACGACCTGCGGGTGACCTTCTCGGCCGACCTGCGCTACCACGGCCAGGGCTTCGAGATCCCGGTGGCGATCGACATCGACGCCTTCGACGGCGCGGGCGGCGGCCTGGCCGCGCTCGCCAAGGCGTTCGACGCCGAGCACGACCGGCTGTTCTCCTTCGTCCTCGACACCGAGCACGAGCTCGTCACGCTGCGCGCCACCGCCGACGCCCCGCGACCGGAGGTCGGAGCGGTCGAGCTCGAGCAGGGCGACACCGACCCGTCGGCCGCCCGGGTGCAGGAGCACCAGATCTGGGCCGACGGCGGCATGGTCGACGCCGACGTCTACGACCGATCCCTGCTCAAGTCCGGCAACGTGGTCGTGGGACCCGCCGTCATCACCGAGATGGACTCCACGACGCTCGTCCTCCGCGACCACGCCGCCGCGGTGCACCCGAGCGGCAGCCTCCTCATCCGACCCGTCGACCAGAGCCAGGAGGGCTGAGCCATGGCACGCCTGATCGAGACCAACACCTCCCCCATGCAGCAGGTCGACGTCGACCTCGTCACCCTCGACCTCGTCGAGAACGCGCTGCGCAACGCCCGCTACGAGATGGACGAGGTGCTGTTCCGTACGGCACTGTCCCCCGGCATCCGCGAGCAGCACGACGAGTTCCCGCTCATCGCCAACCGCGACGGCAAGATGATGGTCGGCCAGTTCGGGCTCTCCATCCCCGACTTCCTCGACAACTTCGACGGCACCATCGAGGAGGGCGACGTCCTCCTGACGTCCGACCCCTACTCCTGCGGAGCCGCGATCAGCCACGCCAACGACTGGCTGGTCGTCATGCCGATCTTCTTCGACGGCCGCATCGTCGGCTGGGCGTCGATGTTCGGGCACATGTCGGACGTCGGCGGCAAGACCCCGGCGTCGATGCCCACCGACGCGCGCACGATCTTCGAGGAGGGAGTGGTCATCCCGCCGTTCCGCCTCTACAAGAAGGGCGTGCTCGACGAGGACGCGCTGCGCATCATCCTCAACCAGGTGCGCAAGCCCGACTGGAACCGCGCCGACCTCAACGGCATCGTCGCCGCGTGCCGTACGGCCGCCAGGCGCGTGCAGGAGCTGTGCGCCCGGTTCGGGGTCGACACCTACAACTCGGCGCTCGACGCGCTGCTCGACCGCAACTACCGCGCGATGAAGACGCTCCTGGCGATGGTGTTCGAGGAGGGCAAGACCCTGTCCTTCACCGACTACATCTGCGACGACGGCCTCGGCTACGGCCCCTACGAGCTCAAGCTGAGCCTGACCCGCACCGGCGACAAGGTGCTGCTGGACTTCACCGGCAGCAGCCCGCAGGCACAGGGGCCGATCAACTACTACATCAACGAGAACCTCGTGCGGATGTTCTTCGGCATCTACATGATCACCGTCGCCGACCCGCAGATCCTCTGGAACGACGGCTTCTACCCGCTCGTCGACGTGGTGATCCCCGACGACTCCTTCTGGAAGCCGCAGTACCCCGCGGCGCTCAACGCCCGCAACCACGGCATCGGCCGGGTCTTCGACCTCTTCGGCGGGCTGCTCGGCCAGACCAACCCCGACCTGCTCAACGCCGCCGGCTTCTCCTCCTCGCCGCACTTCATGTACTCCGGCACCTACGGCGAGGGCGACCGCAAGGGCGAGTGGTTCCAGCTGTACTCGATCGGGTTCGGCGGCATCCCGGGTCGGCCCATCGGCGACGGGCCGGACGGGCACTCGCTGTGGCCGTCCTTCGTCAACATCCCGTGCGAGTACCTCGAGTCCTACTACCCGCTGCGCATCGAGCGGTGGGAGACGGTGGCCGACACCGGCGGGGCCGGCCTGCACCGCGGCGGCAACGGCGTCGACGTGGCCTACCGGTTCCTCGAGGCCGGCACCATCGCGATCCACGACGACCGGTGGCTGACCTATCCGTGGGGGGTGAACGGCGGCGAGCCCGGCGCCCGCGGACGCAAGTGGCTCGAGCGCGCCGACGGCACCACAGAGGTCCTGGGCAGCAAGGTGCACGACGTGCCGGTGGGCCGGGGCGACCTGCTGCACTTCGTCACGTGGGGCGGGGGTGGGTGGGGCGACCCGCTCGCCCGCGACCCCGAGCTGGTCGGCCTCGAGGTCAGGCGGGGCCTGGTGAGCGCGGAGGGAGCCCGCCGGTACGGGGTGGTGTGCGACGACTCCGGCACCGTCGACGTGTCCGCGACGGAGTCGCTGCGCAGCACGCTGGGCGCCGACCGTCCGCACCCGCTGCCGACCTTCGACATGGGACCGCCCCTGGAGACCATCCTCGAGAACTGCCTGGAGGAGACCGGCCTGCCGGCTCCCCGGGCTCCCATCCCCCGATGACGAGCCACCCCGCCGCCGAGGCGTTCGGCGCCACGCTGACACCGGGGACGCGCCCGACGGTGCTGGCCGTCGACCTGATGCGGGCCTACTTCGACCCGGCGAGCCCCCTGAACCTGCCGGACGACGGGTGCCTGCACAGCGCCGCCCGCGTGCTGGAGGCGGCCCGCGCGCACGACGTGCCCGTCGTGCACACGCGGGTCTCCTACGGTCCGGGCGGCCTCGACGGCGGGGTCTTCTTCCGCAAGGTGCCGGCCCTGGCGCAGCTGGTCGGCGACTCGCCGATGGGAGAGCTGATGCCCGAGGTGGCCCCGCGCGGCGACGAGGTGGTGGTCGTCAAGCAGTACGCGAGCGCGTTCTTCGGCACCACGCTGGCCACGACCCTGCACGCGCGCGGCATCGACACGGTCGTCGTGGTGGGGGTGAGCACCAGCGGCTGCATCCGTGCCACCGTCGTGGACGCCATCCAGCACGGGTTCGTCCCGCTGGTGGTCGAGGACGCCGTCGGCGACCGTGCGCCGGAGCCGCACTGGGCCAACCTGCACGACCTGCGCACGAAGTACGCCGAGGTCGTCGACGAGCCCACCGCCATCACCTACCTCGAGGGGACCTCATGATCTCGGCGAGCCGGACGGTCGAGATCGTGGAGATGGCTCCGCGCGACGGCCTGCAGAACGAGGCGACCCTGCTCCCGACGGCCGACAAGGTCGAGCTGGTCGAGCGCGCCATCGCCGCAGGGGCTCGACGCATCGAGGCCACCAGCTTCGTCAACCCCGCACGGGTGCCGCAGATGGCCGACGCAGACGACGTGATGGCCGCACTGCCCCGCCCCGACGGAGTGCGCTACGCCGGGCTGGTGATGAACGAGCGCGGCCTCGACCGGGCGCTGGCAGGCGGTGTCGACGAGGTCGACGTCGTGGTCGTGGCGACCGACACCTTCTGCCGGCGCAACCAGGGGGTGTCGACCGCGGAGGCCGCGACCCTCGCTGCCACGCTGGTCGAGCGGGCTCGTGCCGCGGGGGTGTTCAGCACGGTCACCGTGGCTGCGGCCTTCGGCTGCCCCTTCGAGGGAGAGGTGTCGGAGCAGCGGCTGCGCGAGGTGCTGGGCCGCGTCGCGGACGCCGGGCCCGACGAGGTCTCCCTCGCCGACACCATAGGGGTCGCCGTGCCGCCCCAGGTCACGGCGCGCGTGCGGATCGCGGCCGAGGTCGTCCCCGCCGGAACGCCGCTGCGCCTGCACCTGCACGACACCCGCCACACCGGCGTCGCCAACGCCGTCGCGGGACTCGAGGCGGGGGTCCGCGCCCTCGACGCGAGCATCGGCGGTGCCGGCGGCTGCCCGTTCGCGCCCAACGCGACCGGCAACGTGGCGACCGAGGACCTCGTCTACCTCTTCGACCGGATGGGGGTGGCGACCGGCCTCGACCTGGCCGCCACCACCGCGACGACCACCTGGCTCGAGGAACGGCTCGGCAAGCAGCTGCCCGGGGCGCTCCTGCGGGCCGGGGGGTTCCCCGCGACCTAGGCTCCAGGCATGCTCACCTGGGACGACCTGGCGGCCGCTTCACTGGCCCGCCAGTTCCCCGAGGACCCGGGCACGGTGGCCGAGCGGGTCCACGCGATCGGCGACATGCAGACGCAGACCGCGCGCTCCGCCTTCGTCGGTCTCGCCGCGCGGTTCCCCGGCACCACCCACGCCGAGGTCAGCGAGGCGTACGGGTCCGGGACGATCGTGCGGGGCAGCACGATCCGCGGGACGGTCCACACCGCCAGCCCCCGGGCCTACACCGTGCTCGCGGAAGCCACCCGCATCGGGCAGCACCCCCGTTGGGCGCGGATGCTCGGCCTCGCCGAGGGCCAGCTCGCGGCGCTGTGGACCTCCGTCGAGGAGTTCGCGCGCGAGTGGCGCACGCCCGAGGAGCTGCGCGCCCACGTCGACGACTGGCTGCGCCGTCACGCCGCGGGCTCGCTGGAGGCAGCCGCGACCGGGCCGGGGCGCTACCTCGGATTCGCCCACGGCGGCCTCGTGCGGCGACCGGCATCGGGCGACAGGTGGGAGGGTCAGGGCAAGCCGGTCTACGCGACCTTCGAGCGGACCGGAGCGGCCACGGTCGCCGACGTCGTCCGCCTGCACCTCGCCGCCCACGGCCCGTCCTCGCGACACGACGTCGCGTGGTGGTCGGGCATGTCGTTGCGCGCCGTCGAGGAGGGTCTCGCCGGCCTGACCGTGGTCGAGGAGGAGGGCCCGGACGGTCGGACGTACGTGGACCTCCCGGACGCACCGCCACCGAGGGACCTGCCGGGCGTCCGCCTCCTGCCGGAGTTCGACGCCCTGCTGTGCGGCTACGACTCGAGGGTCCGCGACCGGTTCGTCACGCCCGAGCACCACCGACGCCTGTGGAACGACGCCAACGGGATGCTGCTGCCGCCGCTGCTGGTCGACGGCCGGGTCACCGGCTTCTGGCGAGCCGCGGGCACGGCGCGTCGACGGCCGCTGGAGGTGGCCTGGTTCGCCCGCACCCGGAGGCCGCGCACGGGCGAGCTCGACCAGGCGGTCGCCGCGCTCGAGGCGGCGCTCGCCATCACGGTCACGCAGGTCTCGCTCAGTCGCGAGCAGGTGTAGCGGCGCGGATCTCCTCGGCCACCATGGCCATCGTGGTCCGCGCCCGCACCGGGTCCTCGGTGAGGAAGTAGTGGTCGACGTCGGGGGTCACGTCGTGCACCACCCGTACGCCCGCGGCCCGCAGCCGGTGGGCGTACGCATCGCCCTCCGCGCGCAGCACGTCGCGCTCGGCCGTCAGCACGACGGCGGGCGGGAGCCCGCGCAGGTCCTCGGCCAGCAACGGGGAGGCGTACGGCTCGCGTCGGGTCGCCGGGTCGGGGAAGTAGGCGCGCCGGACCAGCCGTCGCAGCTCGGGCGTGACCATCCCCGGGTCGCTGTCGCGGGGTTCGGCCGACAGGTCCAGTGCCGGGACGCCCAGCACCTGCAGCGTCGGGGCGAAGGAGCCCGAGTCGCGTGCCTGGAGCGCGACCGAGGCGGCGAGGCCCCGCCCGAGCTGAAGCCGCCGACGGACACCGGCGTGCCGTCCGCCGCGAGGTGGGCGGCGACGTCGTGGGCCTGGTGCTGCGCCACCGGGTACGCCACCCGCGGGGCGACCTCGAAGTCGACGTTGGCGACCACCACGCCGGCGGACGCCGCGACGTAGCGGCACCACCAGTCGTCCATCCCGGGGTGCCGCATCAGGAAGGCGCCGCCGTGCAGGTGCACGTGGACCGGGAGCGGTCCCGGGCCGGGTCGGTAGAGGAGCACCGGGACGCGCCCGTGGCGCGTCGCCACGCGGACCCGGGTCGGGCGCGGCAGGTCGCCGCCGGCGAACCGCAGGCCCTCGCCGTAGGACACGGTGAACCGGGCGCCGGCGCGGATCAGCTCGACGCGGACCCGGTCGGCGAGGAGCATGCCCGTCCTTCGCCGCGGCGAGCGGGCCCGGATTGGTCAGCGGCGCTCGAGCGTGACCACGGCGACCGTGCACCGACCGACGACCTCGCCCGGCCCGGTGACCAGTTCTCCCTGTCCCGCGCCCGTGACGACGTACGCCCGCTGGTCCACTGCGAGCGGCAGCGTGGAGCCCCGGCCGAGCTCGAGGACGGTGACCACCGGGGCCGTCCGATCCGCGTCGGCGGTGACGACCAGCACCCGTACGTCCCCGTCCAGGGGGGTCGCCGTCACCTCGATCCCGCCCGCGAGCGGGAACGGCCGCGACGGCTCCAGGACGTGGGTCGAGCCGCCGGACTCCACCTGGAGGACCGGGCCGCCGACCACCGTCAGCAGGCGCTCCTGACCGGGCGTCGGGGCCAGCACCCGCCCCGCCTCGACCTCGAGCAGGTCGAGGCGCCAGCGCCCGTCGTCGGCGCGAGCCAGCTCGCGGTCACCCACGGGACTACTTCTTGCCGGACTTCTCCGCCGGCTGCGTGGTCGACAGCGCGGCGACGAAGGCCTCGGGCGGCACCTCGACGGAGCCGATGTTCTTCATCCGCTTCTTGCCGGCCTTCTGCTTCTCCAGCAGCTTGCGCTTGCGGCTGATGTCGCCGCCGTAGCACTTGGCGAGCACGTCCTTGCGGATCGCGCGGATCGTCTCGCGGGCGATCACCCGGGCGCCGATGGCGGCCTGGATCGGCACCTCGAACTGCTGGCGCGGGATGAGGTCCTTGAGCTTGCCGGCCATCATCACGCCGTAGGAGTAGGCGGCCTCGCGGTGCACGATCGCGCTGAACGCGTCGACCGGCTCGCCCTGCAGCAGGATGTCGACCTTGACCAGGTCGGCGGCCTGCTCGCCGGAGCGCTCGTAGTCGAGCGAGGCGTAGCCCTTGGTGCGCGACTTGAGCTGGTCGAAGAAGTCGAAGACGATCTCGCCCATCGGCAGCGTGTAGCGCATCTCGACGCGGTCCTCGGAGAGGTAGTCCATCCCCTGCAGGCTGCCGCGCTTGAGCTGGCAGAGCTCCATGATCGTGCCGATGTAGTCGGACGGGGCGAGGATCGTCGCCCTGACCACCGGCTCGCGCACCTCGGCGACCTTGCCGTCGGGGTACTCGCTGGGGTTGGTCACCTCGTGCTCGGTGCCGTCGTCCATGACGACCTGGTAGACCACGTTGGGGGCGGTCGAGATCAGGTCGAGGTTGAACTCGCGCTCGAGCCGGTCGCGGGTGATCTCCATGTGAAGCAGTCCGAGGAAGCCGCATCGGAAGCCGAACCCGAGCGCGCCGGAGGTCTCGGGCTCGTAGGTCAGCGCGGCGTCGTTGAGCTGGAGCTTCTCCAGCGCGTCGCGCAGCGTCGGGTAGTCGTCGCCGTCGATCGGGTAGAGACCGGCGTAGACCATCGGGTTGGGGTGCTTGTAGCCGCCGAGCGACTCGGTGGCCCCGTGGTGCTGGGAGGTGACGGTGTCGCCGACGCGCGACTGGCGCACGTCCTTCACTCCGGTGATGAGGTAGCCGACCTCACCGACGCCGATCTCACGCGACTTCACCGGCTCGGGGCTGATCACGCCGACTTCGAGCATCTCGTGCACGGCGTTGGTCGACATCATCTTGATCCGGTCGCGGTGGCTGAGCTTGCCGTCGACGACCCGGACGTAGGTGACCACGCCGCGGTAGGTGTCGTAGACGGAGTCGAAGATCAGCGCGCGGGCCGGGGCGTCAGCGTCGCCGACCGGCGGCGGGGTCTGCTTGACGATCTCGTTGAGCAGCGCCTCGACCCCGACGCCGGTCTTGGCGCTCGTGAGCAGCACCTCCTCGGGCTCGCAGCCGACGAGGCCGGCGAGCTCCGCGGCGTACTTCTCCACGTTGGCGCTGGGGAGGTCGATCTTGTTGAGCACCGGGATGATGTGGAGGTCGGCGCCCATCGCGAGGTAGAGGTTGGCCAGCGTCTGCGCCTCGATGCCCTGCGCGGCGTCGACGAGCAGGATCGCGGCCTCGCAGGCCTCGAGGCTGCGGGAGACCTCGTAGGTGAAGTCGACGTGACCCGGGGTGTCGATCATGTTGAGGACGTAGGTGCCGGGCTCGGCGCCCTCGGCGTTGCCGGCCGGGACGGTCCACGGCATCCGCACCGCTTGGCTCTTGATCGTGATGCCGCGCTCGCGCTCGATGTCCATCCGGTCGAGGTACTGCGCGCGCGAGGCCCGCTCGTCGACGACCCCGGTGAGCTGCAGCATCCGGTCGGCCAGGGTCGACTTCCCGTGGTCGATGTGCGCGATGATGCAGAAGTTGCGGATGATCGACGGGTCGGTCGAGCCAGGCTGGGGCGCGTTCTTGAGGCTCACGGACTGCTTTCGGGAGTACGACGACGGGGTCGGGTCATTCTTCCACGCGGTGCGTGCCGTGCCGAACCGACGACGGTCGTTAGCGTGAGGCGGGTGACCCGGCACTCGCGAGCAGCACACCTGCCCCTCGTCCCGGCGGTCGCCTTCGTCCTCGTGTGGTCCTCCGGCTACATCTCCGGGCCGGCCGCCGTGCAGGCCGCCGCCCCCTTCACCGTGCTCGCCTGGCGCTTCGTGCTCGCGGCCGTGCTCGCCGTCGGCATCTCGCTGGCGCTGCGCCGCCCCACGCGGATGGACCGCGCCACCCTCGGCCGCGTCGCCGCGGTCGGCCTGGTGATGAACGCCGTGCAGTTCGGCCTGATGTACGTCGCGTTCGACCTCGGCCTCGGGGCCACCCTGGCCTCGCTGTTCCACGCGCTCAGCCCGGTGCTGACCGCCCTCCTGGCGGCCGCGATCCTCGGCGAGCGCGTCTCGGGCCTCCAGGTCGGCGGCTTCGTCGTCGGCGTGGTCGGTGTGCTCCTCGTGCTCGGCGGCGACCTGGGCCGCGCCGGCGGCCCGGCCGCGGTCCTCATCGGCTGCCTGAGCATGCTCACCCTCAGCCTCGGCACCCTGGGCCAGCGGTGGATCGGCGCGCAGCCGGACCTGCTCTGGTCGGCCGCCGTGCAGTTCGCCGTCTCGGCTCCTCCGCTGCTCCTCCTGGGGTGGGCAACCGAGGGCGCCTGGCCCGTCACGGACGCCCGCCAGGCGCTGGTCGCCGTGCTCTTCCTGGCGATCGTCAACTCGATCGTCGGGCTCGTCCTGCTCTCGCTGCTGGTCCTGCGCGGCGGGTCGGGGGCGGCGGCGAGCCTGTTCTTCCTCAGTCCGCCGGTGACCGCGGTGCTCGCCTGGGTGGTGCTCGACGAGACGCTGTCCGCGCTGCAGCTGGTCGGGCTGCTGGTCGCGGTCGTCGGCGTCGGCGCCGCGACCCGGACCCGGACGACCGTCGTCCCGCCCCCGGGATGACTACGGCGTCGTCGGCACCCAGTAGCGCCGCTTCGCCCGGCGCACGTCCTCCAGCACGCCGCCGGCGGACTCGATGACCCGGATCGAGCCGACGTTGTCGTCGTCGCAGGTGACCAGCGCGGAGTCGATGCCGAGGTCGCGCGCCCACGGCAGCGCCTCGCGCAGCATGGCCGTGGCGTGGCCCTCGCGGCGGCGCGTCGGGCGTACGTCGTAGCCGACGTGGCCGCCGACGTCGAGGAGGAACTCGTTGAGCCGGTGCCGGATCGCGAGCCGGCCGAGGTAGTCCTCGCCCTCCACCCACCACAGGGTCGTGCACGGCACGTGCCGCTCCGGCCGGGGCGTGTCGTCCAGCGCGTCCGCCCGCACGGCTGCGACGAACTCCTCGAACACCGTCGGGTCCTTCCATGCCGGGGCCCGGTGCTCGATCCACGCCGCCGTCTGGGTGTTGTCCGCCCCCTCGGCGACGAACTCGTCCATCGCCTCCAGGAAGGACTCGCGGACGGAGGTGGTCGGCAGGACGAGCTCGGGCATGGCGGCAGTCTCCCCGGTGGTCTCCCCTCCTCTCCACCCGATATCAGAAGACGACGCGCGCGGCCCGGAGCCCGTCGGCGACGGCCGGGTCACCGTCGCTCGCCAGCACGCACTCGTCCGAGCGGCCCGACAGCAGGCGCATGAACGCCACCGCGTCCTCGGTGACCACAGCGGCCGGCTCGCCCTCGCCGATGCTCCAGCGTCCGCCGCCGCGACCGGTCAGCTCCAGCATTAGCGCCGGCCCCGACCAGGCCAGGTCGAGGTCGCGGACCACCTGGGCGACGACCTCTGCCTCCGCGTCCGTCACCGGCATGTCGAGCCCGGTCGCACGGTGGAGGTCGACCCGGTGCAGCCACACGTCGCGGACGTAGACCACGTCGAGGAGGTAGGCCAGGCGGGCCCCGTCGGGCAGCCCGGCGAAGGACGGCAGGGGCACCCGCCGCAGCACGCCGGGCTGGCGGCGGCGGGCGTCCGGCGCGGCGAGCGCCCACCGCCGGAGGTCGGCGGCGAGGGCGGCGTCCGACAGGCCGGCACGGTCGGCGATCTGCGCCACGCACAGCAGGTCGACCAGCTCGCCGTCCCCGCGGCGTAGGCCCCGCAGCGCACCGACCGCGTGCCGGAGCTGCACGCGGAGGCGGCACGCCTCCTCCGCCGCCCCGGCCAGGTGCGCGACCATGTCGCGCACCCGCCAGTCCGTGCAGTCGGTGGGCAGGCTCCAGTGCTGGGCCGAGAACGCCTCGACCATCTCCACCAGGGCGGCGTACTCCGCGGCGGCGTGGTCCCGGCCCTCGTCGGGCGAGGGCTGGGGCAGGGCGGCGGCGCGGGGTGCGGTGGTGATGGTCATCGGTGGCTCCGGGGATCCTGGTGGGGCGAGTAGTGGTCGGTGAACATCCGTACGAGTGCCGCACGGTGGCGCGAGGCACGGCCGCGCTCGAGGGGCACGCCGGGCTCGTTGGACAGCTGCTGGGAGATCACCCCGGTGGTGAGTGCTGCCCACACCTGCACCAGCTCCTCGACCTCATGGCGCGCATCGACGAGCCCGAGCTCCCGGGCCCGGGCGAAGGCCGTGGCGGCCTGCGCCATCGCGGCCTCCGCGGGCTCGAACGCGGACGCGGACGGACGCCACCTCGCGATCGGGCGCCAGAACATCAGCTGCGCCTCCGCCGGGTGGTCGAGCGCCCAGCCCACCGCGACGTCCATCGCCTCGGCAAGCAGCCCGTGCAGGTCGGTCTGCTCGTCGGGGAGGAGGTGGGCCGTGCTGGCGCCGAAGGCCTGCCAACCGCGACGGAAGAGCTCGTCGCACAGGTCAGCACGACCCTCGAAGTACTCGTACAGCGACGGCGGGCGCATGCCCACGCGACGCGCGACCTCGCCGAGGGTGAGGGCGGCCGCACCCTCCTCGGCGATCACGGCGCGGGCGGCGTCGACGATCGCCTCCGTCGTGCGCGCTCGTCGCTCCGCCACCGTGCCCATGGCACGACAATTCTCCTAACACCATTAGGAGTCAAGGGACGCCGCAGCTGGTGCAGACCGGCAAACGAGTCGTCTCCCGGGCAGACCTGGGGAAGGATGCCGCCCATGACCCGCTCGTCCCACACTCCCCTCGCGCCCTACCCCGCCCCGCACGGCAGGACCGCCCGGCGCCTGGAGTGGGCGTTCCTCCCGCCGAACCTGCGCGCCTGGATCGAGCGCAAGTGCGGCTCCCCCGTCGTCTCGGCCACCTCCCAGACCGGCGGTTTCACCCCGGGATTCGCGTCGGTGCTGCTCTGCGAGGACGGCACGCGCCACTTCGTGAAGGCCGCCTCGGTCAAGGCGCAGCGGGTCTTCGCCGACTCCTACCGCGAGGAGGCCCGCAAGCTCGCCGCCCTGCCGTCCGCCGTGCCCGCGCCGAGGCTGCTGTGGCACCTCGACGACGACTGGGTCGTGCTCGGGATCGAGCACGTCGCGGCCCGCGCGCCGCACCGGCCCTGGGTGCGCGAGGACCTCGACGCCGTCCTCGACTCGCTGGAGGAGGTGGCCGACACGCTCACGCCGCCGCCGGACGGTCTCGCGCTCGACTCCGCCGTCGACGACTTCGCGCCCCTGCTGGAGGGGTGGGCCGACGTGCGCGCGCGGCGTAGGGACCTCGCCCCGGCCCACCTGGAGGAGGCCGAGGCACTCGCCCGGCGCTACGCCGAGGTGGTCGGGGGCGACACCCTGGTCCACACCGACATCCGCTCCGACAACGTGCTCATCGACCCCGACGGGCGCGCGCTGGTCTGCGACTGGAACTGGCCCGTGCGCGGGGCCGCCTGGTTCGACTCCTTCGCCGCGCTGATCGGACCGCGCGGCGAGGGCCTCGACGTCGACGCCGTGATCGCCGAGCGCCGGCTGCTGCGCGACGTCGACCCCGAGGCGTACGACATCAACCTCGCCCTCTACGTCGGCTACTTCTTCACCCAGGCCGTGCTGCCCGTGCCCCCGACCTCGCCGCACATCCGCGACCACCAGCGCTGGCAGGGCGAGGTGTGCTGGGACTGGCTCGCAGAGCGCCGGGGCTGGTCGTGACCGCGCCGCGCGCCGTGGGCGTACGCCTGCCGTACGCCCGGGTGCCCGTCGCCGTCCGGGAGTGGGTGGAGGCCGAGCTCGGCTCCCCGGTCGTCGCCACCGCGGAGCAGGCGGGCGGCATGTCGCCGGGCTGCGCCACCCGCCTGACCTGCGCCGACGGCACCCGCGCGTTCGTCAAGGCGGTCGGTGCCGAGCTGAACCCGGACACCCCGACGCTGTTCCGCAGGGAGGCCACCGTGCTGACGCACCTCGGCGGCCACGAGCTGTGGGCCCGCCTCCTGGCCGCCTACGACGACGGCGAATGGGTCGCGCTGCTGATCGAGGACGTCGAGGGACGCCACCCCGACGTCGCCCGGCCCGAGGAGCTCGACGCGGTCCTCGACGGGGCGGACCGGCTGTCGGAAGTGCTGCAGGAGCGGGTCATGCCCGCCTCCGTCGCCCTGGTCGAGCTCTCGGAGCGCTTCCGCCTGTGGGCCGACACCCTCGCCACACTGCCGCAGGCTCCCCCGACGACACCGGTGCCGGCGTGGGTGCACGCCCTGGCCCCGGAGTGGGCCGCACGGCTGCGCGACCTCGCCGAGCAGCCCGACTCGCACGTCGCCCACTGGGACATCCGCGTCGACAACCTGCTGCGGCGCCCGAGCGGCGAGGTGGTCTTCGTCGACTGGGGGATGGCCGCGCGGGGCCCGGTCTGGGCGGACCCCCTGCTCGCCCGGCTCGAGCGGGTCGAGGACCCGTGGTTCGACATCTCGATCGGCCGCTCCCCCGCCCTGTCGGAGGCCGGCGACGAGGTCGTCACCGCCTTCCTGGCGGGGTTCGGCACGCACCTCGCCGTACGCTCCGTGGTCGCTGTCGACGTGAACCTGCCGACGCTCAACGATTTCCGTCAGCGCGAGTCGCGGCGCATGCTGGGGGCCGTCGCCAGGCGCGCGGGCCTGACCTCGGCCTGAGCGATTTGGGCGCGCGCGAGGCGTGCCGGTAGAGTTCATCCCTGCGTGTCCGGCACCCGACCCTCCCCGTGCCCATGGGAGGGGTTGCCAGGCAGCCGACAAGCACCAGACTTTCCCATTCCGGTTCAAGCCGTCCCGGTCGAGCACTCAAGGATCCACACGTGGCGAACATCAAGTCCCAGATCAAGCGCAACAAGCAGAACGAGAAGGCGCGCCAGCGCAACCAGGCCGTCAAGTCGCGCCTGAAGACCGCTGTGCGCAAGTTCCGCGAGCTCTCCGAGGCCGGCGACAAGGACGGCGCCGTGGCCGCCGGTCGCGACGCCATGAAGGCGCTGGACAAGGCCGCCTCCAAGGGCGTCATCCACGCCAACCAGGCTGCGAACCGCAAGTCGTCGATCGCCAAGAAGGCCGCGTCGCTCTGACCCCGGCCCTCCCGCTGAGCACCCGCCCTCGTGGCGGGTGTTCTGCATTTCGGGGGGCTCAGCGAGCCTCGCGCAGCTCCGCGACGGTCAGCACGAGGCGCTCGAGCGTGTAGGACGCGTCGTGCGCCCGGCCCTTGATGTCGGCGTCGGCGAGCGCCACCGCACGGACCGCGGCGGCGATGCCCTCGGGGTTCCACGAGCGGGACTGGTCGCGGACGGTGCGCACCTTCCACGGCGGCACCCCGAGGTCGCGCGCGAGGTCGGCGTCGCGGGCCCCGCGCGGGGCACCGAGGTAGCGGGCCAGGCTGCGGGCCGAGGCCGCCATGGCCGAGGTGACGAGCACCGGTGAGGTGCCGGAGTCGAGTGCCCAGCGCAGCTCCTCCAGCGCGACCGCCCGCCGGCCGGCGAAGGCGGCGTCGGCGACGGTGAAGGACTTGGCCTCCGCCCGGCCGCCGAAGTAGCGCTGGACCTTGTCGACGGTGAGGTGCTCACCGTGGAAGTCGTTGGTGAGCTGGTCTGCGGCGGCGGCCAGCGAGCGCAGGTCCGTGCCGACTGCCTGGACGAGGAACGCGGCTGCGTCGGAGTCGATCCGGGCGCCGTGCGAGGCGACCTCGGAGGTCACGAACGACGGCATCTCGCTCGCCCTGACCTCCTCCGACTTCACCTCCGTCACCGCGGGCAGCTTGCGCAGCTTGGTCAGGACACCGCTGCCCTTCTGCCCGCCGGAGTGCACGAGCACGAGCGCGACGTCGTCCGCCGGGGCCGCGCAGTAGGCGAGCAGCCCGTCGACGGACTCGTCCGGCAGGTCCTCCAGCCCC
This sequence comes from Nocardioides flavus (ex Wang et al. 2016), assembly GCF_014653115.1. GTDB lineage: Bacteria > Actinomycetota > Actinomycetes > Propionibacteriales > Nocardioidaceae > Nocardioides > Nocardioides flavus. Next base: position 49,451 of record NZ_BNAD01000005.1, read on the forward strand.
CGCACGACCACGCACCGGATCGAGGAGAACAACGAGGGCGCGGACATCTCGCCGAGCGAGGCCAGCGTGAGCTCGGAGGCCATCGACTCGGCCATCTCCGACTCCGCGTCGTGGGCACGGACGGCGTCGCGGACGGAGGCGACCGTGCGGGCGGAGAGGTACTCCTCCTTGCCCGTCACGAGGACGACGTGGCCGAGGACCTGCGCGGCGGAGGGGGTGCGTGCCATGGTGCCCTCACCCTATCCACCGGTGGCGACACCGACCTCGCCGTCGGCGACCACCACGACCACGTCACCGGAGAGGTCCGTGCGCCACACCTGCGCACCCACCGCGGACAGCGCCGCCAGCAGGTCGGGGGCGGGGTGGCCGTAGTCGTTGTCGGCCCCGACCGAGACGAGCGCCAGCCGTGACCCGAGCGACGCCAGCCAGTCCAGGTCCTGGTGGCGGCTACCGTGGTGCGGCACCTTGAGCACGTCGACGCGGAGCCCCGCGACGTCGCGCGCCAGGGCAGCCTGTGCGGAGGGCTCGACGTCCCCGGTCAGCAGGATCCGTGTTCCCGCGACCTCGGCGAGCAGCACCACGCTGGCGTTGTTGGGTGCGCTCTCCCCCGGGTCGCCCGCCGCGGCGCCCGGGCGCGGCCACAGCGCCTGGAGCGTCACCTCGCCCACCCGGCGCGTGAGCCCGTGGCTGGCGGGCTCGGGCGCGCGCCCCGCCGCGGCCTCGACGTCGCGCACACCACCGGCCGGCTCGAGCAGCCCGGTCGCCTCGAGGACGCCGACCTCGCGGCCGTCGACGACTCCCGCAAGCCCGCCGACGTGGTCGGCGTGGAAGTGGGTCAGCACGACCAGCGGCACGTGGGTCACCTCGAGCCGGTCGAGGCAGGCGTCCATCGCCGCGGGGTCGGGTCCCGCGTCGACGACGACCGCCGACCGGGACCCGGCGCGCAGGACCAGCCCGTCGCCCTGCCCCACGTCGCACATCGCCATCACCCACCCCGCGGGCGGCCACCCCGGCGTCGGCGGGCGCACCAGCATCACCACCACGAGCACACCGGTGCAGGCGAGCGCGGGACCGGGCCGGCCGAGCAGGCGCGGGGCGAGCGGCACCGACAGAAGGCAGAGCGCGGTGAGCACGACCAGCGACATCGGCCCGGTGCCCCAGTCGACCGCGGCTGTCGGCACCGACGCACCCCAGCGGGCCACCGCGATGATCCAGCCCGCCGACCACGCGGCGGGGGCGGCCACCACGACCCCGACCGGCCCCCACAGCAGCCCGAGGAGGCCACCGGCGAGACCGAGCACCGTCGCCGGCGCGACGGCCGGCGCCGCCAGCAGGTTGGCGCCGACCGCGACGAGGCTGACCTGGCCGGACAGCGCCGCGACCACCGGCGTGCAGGCCACCTGCGCGGCCAGCGGCACCGACACCGCCTCGGCCACCCAGCGCGGCGTCCACCGCATGAGGGCGTCGCGCCACACCGGCGCGAGAAGCAGGATGCCGGCCGTCGCGAGCACCGACAGCGCGAAGCCCGCCGTCACCGCCAGCTGGGGCCGGAACAGCAGCAGGGCCAGGACGGCGACCCCGAGGCCCCGGACGCCGCGCGAGCGTCCGTTGCGCCCCATGCCCACGAGGGCCACCGCCCCCATCGCGGCGGCGCGAACGACGCTGGGCTCGGTGCGCGCGGTCAGCACGAACCCGACGATTCCGACCACGCCGATCGCGTAGAGCCACGGTCCGCGCACCCCGGCCCACCTGGCGAGGACCAGCAGGAACCCGACCACGAGGGTGAGGTTGGTGCCGCTCACGGCCAGCAGGTGGGTCAGTCCCGTCGTACGGAAGTCGTCGGCGAGGCCGGCGTCCAGCCCGCCGTCGTCCCCGACCACCAGCGCAGGCACGAGCTCGCGCGCGTCCTCGTCGCGGCCGGAGACGGCCTCCCGCACCGCCCGGCGTACGGCCGCTGCCGCGTCCCACCAGACGTCGGGAGGCGAGACCACCCGCGGGGCACCCGTCGGCCGGACCAGGGCGGCCACGTCGTCCTCCCCCGGCGCCAGCCGGGCGGTCGTCTCGAGCGTGGTGCCCAGCTGCTGGCGCGGCCAGCCGGCGTCGGCCATCACCACGACCGGGGCGGTCAGGCGCCACACGGTCCCCCGCCCCTCGAGCCGGGTCACGTCGGCGCGCAGGACCTGGAGATCGCCGAAGCGACCGATCACGACCCGCACATCGGACGTCACCTCGAGCCGCACCGTCGCCACTGCGCGCTCCTCGGCGAGCCCGGCGAGGGGTGACGTCGTGACCAGGACCTGGTGCAGTGCCGCGACACCGGCGACGGCCACGAGGGCGGCGAGGGGCGCCAGCCACCCCGCCGACCACCGCCGACGCCGGACGCCGGCGACGACGAGCACGACGAGACCGCAGGTGGCGCCCAGCGCCACGGCACCGGGGAGCAGCAGGACCAGCAGCGCACCGGTCCACGCCCCGGCTCCGAGGGCTATCGCGCGCAGGTCGGGCACGGGGCGCGGTCGGTCGCTGGCGAGTCGCGGTCAGAGGGTGACGTGCGGCGCCAGGTCGGCCAGCGTCGCCTCGCCGATGCCGTCGACCTCCAGCAGCTCGTCCACGGAGGTGAAGGCGCCGTTGGCATCGCGCCAGCTGAGGATGGCTTCGGCGGTCACCGGTCCGACTCCCGGCAGCGTGTCGAGCGCTGCCTGGTCGGCGGTGTTGAGGTTGACCAGGGCTCCGCCCGCCCCGTCGACCTGCCCGCCGCCGGGAACCGTCGAGCCGAGCGTGCCCGCCACGCCGCCGGCGGGCTCCACGCCGACGAGGATCTGCTCCCCGTCGACGACCGGCCGCGCGAGGTTGAGCGACGTCAGGTCCACCCCGCGCCGCGGGCCGCCCGCCGCCTCGATCGCGTCGACCACGCGGGAGCCGGGAGGCAGCACGGCGATGCCCGGGCGACGCACCTTGCCGGCGACGTCGACGACCAGCTCCTCGGCCGGGACGGCAGCGTCCGTGCCTTCCTCGACCGGGGAGCCGGTCCCGGCGCCGACCGGGGTGAGCGGTGAGGGCGAGGCGCCCGGTGGGGCTGGCGGAGCGACCGGCACCACCTCGGCCTGGTCGCGCACCGCCCACCACGCCGCGAGCCCGACAGCAAGGGCGGCCACGCAGCACACGACCGCGAGGTGTGCCGGGCCGAGCTGCAGCCCGCCGATGCGCAGCCGGCGGGCCGCGTGTCGTCCCGGCACCGGCAGCACCACCGGAGCGGGCACGACGTCGGGGCGCTCGCGGACCCGGGTGTGGGTGGCACCGGACGTAGTCCCGCCCTCGCCATCCCCCTCCCTGCGGACTGCGGCGAGCTCGGCGCTCAGCGTCGCCAGCCGGCGTGAGACCGCCTCGGCGTGCTCGGAGGACGACTGGGATCGGCGCATGCCTCCACGCTAGGAAGGCCGGGGACCGACCGACAGGGGCGATCGACGATCTGTGGAGAGAGCGGCGCGATCAGTCGCGCGGGGCGACGCACACCGCGACCATCCCCGGGCCGACGTGCGCCCCGAGCACTGCTCCCAGCTCGCCGCACATCACCTCGCGGCCCTCGAGCCCGTCGGCGAGCCGCTCGGCGAGCGCGGTCGCCAGCTCCTCGGCACGCTGGGCGTTGGCGAGGTGCGACACGCACACGTCGACCGGACGGTCCCCCGCCGCCTCGACGGCCAGCTCGGCCAGCCGCGCCAGCGCCCGCGAGGCCGTACGGACCCGCTCGAGGGGGACCACCCGGCCGCCGGCGATCTGGAGCAGCGGCTTGACCGACAGCGCGCTGCCGAAGATCGCGGCCGCGGCACCGATCCGGCCTCCGCGACGCAGGTGCTCCAGGGTGTCGACGTAGAACAGCGACGTGGCCGCCTCGCCGCGCGCGAGCGCCGCCTCGGCCGCCTGCTGGGCGCTGCCGCCCGCCTCGAGCACGTCGGCGGCGGTGAGTGCCGCGTAACCCGTCGCGATGCCGACCTGCCCGGAGTCGACGACGTGCACCGGCAGGTCCACCTCGAGCGCGGCGAGCTGGGCGGACTCGAAGGTGCCGCTCATCTCGCCGGAGAGGTGGATCGAGACGATCTCCTCGACCCCCTCGGCCTCGAGCGAGCGGTAGAGCTCGACGAAGACGGCGGGCGCGGGTCGTGACGTGCTGACCGGGACGAAGTCGCGCAGCGCCTGCGCCACCACCTCCGGCGTGGCCCCGTCGGGCCCCTCGTCGAGCACCCGGGCGCCGATCACGACCTGCAGCGGCACGACCCGGATGCCGTGGGCCTGCGCCACCCCGGCAGGCAGGCTCGCGGTCGAGTCGGTGACGATCACGGTGCCGGACACACCGCGAAGGCTAGTCGCAGCACCGCGGCGCGGACGCCGTCGCTCACCGTGCGGCGCGTGTTGCAGCGTTTTGGGGGCCTCCGCTTGGATGTCCGGATGCAGGACAGGCCCGAGAGCTTCGCCGAGGCGCTCAGGTCCGCCATCGACGCGCGCGGGCTGAGCCTGGACCGGATCACCGACCACCTCGCCCAGCGTGGCGTCTCGGTCAGCTCGGCGACGCTGAGCTACTGGCGCTCCGGGCGCAGCGAGCCCGGACGGCGCTCGTCCCTGGCAGCCCTGCCACACCTCGAGACGGTGCTTGGCCTGCCCGCCGGCAGCCTGGCCGCGACCCTGCCGAGCACCCGCGAGCGCACGCCGCGCCACGCCGTACGGGGACTCGACGCCCTGTGGCCCGAGCAGCCGCACTCGGCGGTCCTCGGCCGGCTCGACACCAGCTGGGACACCCACCTGACCCGGGTCTCGGTACACGACGTCATGCAGATCGGCCCGGACCGCCGCCAGGTGCGGCTCACCGTGCGCCAGGCCATGCGAGCTCGTACCGACGGCCCCGATCGCCGGGTCGTGATGCACTCCCAGGACGACCTCGACGCCGGTCTGCCGGAGATCCGGCCGCTGCGTGGGTGCACGCTGGGCCGCGTGGAGCAGGACCCCGAGGCGGGCGTCGTGGGCGCAGAGCTGGTGTTCTTCCGGCCGCTGCGCCGCGGCGAGACCGTGATCGTGACGTACGACGTCATCTCCGCCAGCCCCGGGCCGCGCGAGCACGAGTACACCCGCCGCCTCCGCCTGCCGATGCGCGAGTACCTGCTCGAGGTCGCCTTCGACTCATCCGCGCTGCCGGAGAGCATCGCGGCCATCACCGAGGGGCGCGAGCAGCCGATCTCCCTGGACGGCGACAGGCGCGCGCACCTGGTCCACACCGACACCGCGCCCGGGACGACCGGGATCCGCTGGAGCTGGCCGCGCGACTGACCCGGGGCACGCCTGCGCGGCGGGCAGTTAAGTGTTAAGCGGCGCCCGCCCCTTGCCCGGGACCGCGTCGGACGGTCAGGGTCGGCCTCGTCCATCTGTCTCGGGAAGGATCCATCGATGAACCATGCACGACCCCGTCTGGCGGCAGGCCTGATCGCCTCGCTCGCCGGTGCCGCACTCGCGATCGCGCCGTCCGCCACCCACGCGGCCGGCTCGGACAAGCCGCAGGAGTCCCCGCAGGCCTCCGCCTCCGACGACGGGCTCGCGCCCGTCCTCGGCACGTCGGCCGACGACCGCTACATCGTGGTGCTCGACAAGGAGGCGCCCGGCAAGAGCCTGCGCGCCGCCAAGGCCGACGTCCGCGCCGAGGGCGCGAGCATCAGCCACACCTACACCTCGGTGATCGACGGCTTCGCCGCCACGCTCAACAGCAAGGCCCTGGCCGCGCTGCGCAAGAACCCCAACGTCGCCTACATCGAGGCCGACAAGGAGGTCCAGCTCGCTGCGACCCAGTCCCCCGCCACCTGGGGCCTGGACCGGATCGACCAGCGCGACCTGCCGCTCAACAACGCCTACACCTACGACGCCACCGGCGCGGGCGTGACGGCGTACATCATCGACACCGGCGTGCTCAACACCCACACGCAGTTCGGCGGGCGTGCGGTCTCGGGCTACACCGCGATCAACGACGGCCGCGGCACCACCGACTGCAACGGCCACGGCACGCACGTCGCCGGCACGGTCGGCGGCTCCACCTACGGTGTCGCCAAGGGCGTGCGCCTCGTCGCCGTCCGCGTCCTGGACTGCAACGGCAGCGGCTCCAACTCCGGCGTCATCGCCGGCGTCGACTGGGTCACCCAGAACCACACCGCCGGCTCGCCGGCGGTGGCCAACATGAGCCTGGGCGGCGGGATCTCCTCGGCCCTCGACACCGCGGTCGCCAACTCGATCGCCGACGGCGTCACCTACGCCCTCGCCGCCGGCAACGACTCCGGCGCCAACGCGTGCAACAGCTCGCCGGCCCGTGTCGCCGCCGGTCTGACCATCGGCTCGACGACCAACACCGACGCACGATCGAGCTTCAGCAACATCGGCTCGTGCCTCGACATGTTCGCCCCCGGCTCCAACATCACCTCGGCCTGGCACACCGGCACGTCGGCGACCAACACCATCAGCGGCACCTCGATGGCGACCCCGCACGTCGCGGGTGCGGCCGCGCTCTACCTGCAGGCCAACCCGTCCGCCTCCCCGGCGTCGGTCGGCAACGCGCTGATCTCCAACGCGACCCCCAACAAGGTCACGAACCCCGGCACGGGCTCGCCGAACCGCCTGCTCTACGTCGGCACCGGTGGCACCACGCCCACTCCGGACCCGACGCCCACCACCTGCAGCACCATGCCCGAGAAGGAGACCGGCTCGCTGAGCTCCGGCGGCGTGTCCTACCACCCGGGCTCCAGCGACTACTACTACTCGGGTGCCGGCACCCACGTGGGCTGCATCTCGGGCCCCTCGGGCGCCGACTTCGACCTCTACCTCGAGAAGTGGAACGGCTCCTCGTGGGTCGTGGTGGCGCAGGGCATCACCAGCACCTCGGAGGAGAAGATCACCTACACGGGCACCGCGGGCTACTACTCGTGGCGCGTGCAGTCCTACTCCGGGTCGGGCAGCTACACGTTCGGCCTCGACCGCCCGTGACGCTCCCGCGCTGAGCAGCACCTCCCGCTGAACGACGTCGGCCCCGTGGCTCACTGCCACGGGGCCGATGTCGTCGGAACACCTCAGACGACGATGTTGACCAGCTTGGGCGCACGTACGACGACCTTGCGGACCGTCGCCCCGTCGATCGCGCGCTGCACGCCCGCGTCCGCCATCGCCGCGGCCTCCAGGTCGGCCTCGGAGATGTCGGGCGACACCTCCAGGCGCGCCTTGACCTTGCCCTTCACCTGCACGACGGCCGTGACCGTGTCCTCGACCAGCAGCGCCCCGTCGACCGCGGGCCACCCGGCGCGGGCGACGGTCGGCTCGTGGCCCAGGCGCTCCCACATCTCCTCGGCGGTGTAGGGCGCGACGAGCGACAGCAGGATCGCCACCGCCTCGGTCGCCTCGCGCACCGCCGGGTCGGCCGGGCCGCAGCCCGCGTCGATCGCCTTGCGGGTGGCGTTGACCAGCTCCATCACCCGGGCCACCACCACGTTGAAGCGGTAGGTCTCGACCAGCTCGGCCGCGTCGTGGACGGTGCGCGCGGTCGTACGCCGCAGCGCGACGTCGCCGGTCGTGACGTCCACGCCCGGCTCCGAGGTGACGTCACCGGACAGTCGCCACGCGCGCTGCAGGAAGCGCAGCGACCCCTCGGGTGACATGTTGGCCCAGTCGATGTCGTCCTCCGGCGGCCCCGCGAAGACCAGGGTCAGGCGCACGGCGTCGACGCCGAAGGCGGCCAGCTGGTCGCCCAGGTTGACGCCGTTGCCCAAGGACTTGCTCATCTTCTTGCCCTGGTTGATCACGAAGCCCTGGTTCAGCTGGGCCGACCACGGCTCACGGAACCCGACCAGGCCCATGTCGTTGAGGACCTTGGTGAAGAACCGGCCGTAGAGCAGGTGCAGCACCGCGTGCTCCACGCCGCCGACGTAGAGGTTGCACGGCATCCACGCGTTGACCTTGTCGGTGTCGAACGCCTGGGTGTCGTCGTGCGGCGAGCAGTAGCGGAACATGTACCAGGACGAGTCGACGAAGGTGTCCATGGTGTCGGTGTCGCGGGTCGCCGGGCCGCCGCACGTCGGGCAGGTGGTCTCGACCCAGTCGGTCGCGCCGCCCAGCGGCGAGGTGCCCTTGGGCTTCAGCTCGGCGCCGGTCAGCACCGGCAGGGTCACCGGCAGCTGGTCGTCGGGCACCGGGACCTCGCCGTCCACCGGGCAGTGGATGATCGGGATGGGCGCGCCCCAGTAGCGCTGGCGGCTCAGCAGCCAGTCGCGCAGGCGGAAGTTGACCGCACCCGTCCCGCGACCGTCGGTCTCCAGCCGCTCGATGATCGAGCGGATGCCGGAGGCCTTGTCGGTCAGGCCGTCCAGCGGGCCGCTGTTGACGTAGGTCCCGTCGCCCGACGTCGCGACGCCGGACTCCTCCGGGTTGTCGTCGCCGGTGTCGATGACGCGGCGGACCGGCAGGCCCATCGCGCGGGCGAAGTCGAGGTCGCGCTGGTCGTGGGCGGGCACGGCCATGATCGCGCCGGTGCCGTAGTCGGCCAGCACGTAGTCGCTGGCCCACACCGGGATCTCCTCGCCGGAGACCGGGTTGGTGGCGGTGATTCCCAGGTCCACGCCGGTCTTGGGCCGGTCGGTGGCGAGCCGGTCGATGTCGGAGGCCTTGCGGACCTCGACCAGGTAGTCCCCCAGCGCCTGCGCGCGGTCGGGGTGCACGATCTCCGCGGCCAGCGCGGCGTCGGCCGCGACCACCATGAACGTCGCGCCGTACAGCGTGTCGGGCCGGGTGGTGTAGACGTCGATGTCCCGCTCACCGTCGGCAGCGTGCAGGGTGAACGTGACGTGCGCCCCCTCGGAGCGGCCGATCCAGTTGCGCTGGGCGGTGACCACGCGGTCGGGCCACGTGGCCTCCAGCTCGTCGAGGCCGTCCAGCAGCTCTTGGGCGTAGTCGGTGATCTTGAAGTACCACTGGGTCAGCTCCTTCTTGGTCACCTCCGCCCCGCACCGGTCGCAGACGCCGCCGACGACCTGCTCGTTGGCCAGCACCGTCTGGTCGTTGGGGCACCAGTTGACGGGACTGTTCTTGCGGTAGGCCAGCCCGCGCTCGTGGAACTTCAGGAACAGCCACTGCGTCCAGCGGTAGTACTCCGGGTCGGAGGTGTTGAAGGTCCGCGACCAGTCGAACGACGCGGCGTACTTGCGGCACGACTCGATCGAGCGTGCGATGTTGGCGCGCGTGTAGGTGTCGGGGTGCTCGTCGTTGCGGATCGCGGCGTTCTCCGCGGGCAGGCCGAAGGAGTCGAAGCCCATCGGGTTCAGCACCTCGTAGCCGCGCTGCCACCAGTAGCGCGCCACCACGTCGTGCAGCGCGAACACCTCGGCGTGACCCATGTGCAGGTCGCCGCTCGGGTAGGGGAACATCGTCAGCGCGTAGCGCTTCTCGCGCGGGCTGTCGTCGTCGGCCCGGAACGGCTGGAGGTCCTCCCAGACCCGCTGCCACTTGGTCTCGGTGGCCTCGATGTCGTACGTCGTCGTCTCGCCGTGGGTGCTCTGCTCGGGATTCATCTCTCTCGCTCCTGTGTGTCCTGCTCCCGACATGAAAAAACCCCTCGCACATGGAGGGGTGGCCGCGGTGACTGCCTGGACGGTGAGTCAGCGCGGCTGTCGAAGAAGCAGGATCTGCGACCGCATGGACCCATGGTAGCGCCTCGGCCGGCGCATACTCATCCCGTGCCCGACCCAGCAACCCACCCTGCGGACCTCAGCCGCTACGACGACGTCCTGGCCCTCCTGCGCGGGCTGCCTGCGCAGCTGCCGCAGGTGCGGGTGGTCGTGGTCAGCGGCTCCGCGGTCACGGGCGGTCACGACGAGCACTCCGACCTCGACGTGCAGGTGTGGTGCGACGGGGCGGCCGACGCGACGTACGACGCCACGATGGCGCTGGTGCACGCGCGCCTCGACGTCGACCACGTCTGGCGGGTGGCGGCCGACCGCTGGCCGACGGCCGCGCAGGGCTTCGTCCACCTGCAGCCCGACGCCGCCGACCTGTCGCGCCCGACCCGGCTGGTCGACCTGTTCGTCGACGAGCTCCCCGCGCGGCTGACCGTCGACGTGCGCCGGCACGGGGTCCCACGGGTGATCCACGACCCCGACGGGTTGCTGCTCCTCGAGCACGACCCCGAGGAGCCGATGCAGGCGCAGCGTCGACAGGCGGTGGAGCAGGCCGCGGCGCGTAGGGAGACCGGCGCGTGGCTCGTCCAGCGGGCGATCGCGCGCGGCGATCAGGCCGAGGCGACCTTCTTCCACCTGCGCTTCGCGGTCGAGCCCCTGGTGACGCTGCTGCGGATCCGGCACTGTCCGGCCCGCTTCGACTTCGGGATGCGCTACCTCCGCACCGACCTGCCCGACGGGATGGCGGAGCGGGTGGAGGCGTTGCTGCCCGGGCCGGACCTGGCAGACCGCGCCCGGGCGGCGTTCGCGTGGCAGGCCGAGGTCCTGCGCGAGCTCACGTGAGGATCAGCTGACGAACCGCGGCGTGAGCGGCGGGTTCCACCACTCGCCGTTCCAGGCCTTGACCGCCCCGACGACGTGGAGGATGCCCGCGATCACCGGCGGCACGAAGAACACCGGCCACAGGACGACGAAGCCGATCCCGATCGTGACGACGCCGAGCACCACGTAGAGGACCGTGACGACCACCAGCCAGATGAACATCGAGATCTGGACGTTGAGCGAGTTCGCCGCGTGCGAGCGGACGAACGGACCGCGGTCCTTGTACATCACGTAGACCACGATCGAGGCCAGGAACCCCAGGAAGCCGGCCGAGAACACCATCGCCGCGACCGCGCCGGCGTGGCTGACGGCGCCCCACGTGCGCTCCTCCTGCGGCGAGATGGCGGACGGGGCCGACGACGGGTAGCCCGTGGTCGGCTGCTGGCCGTAGGACTGCTGACCGTACGACTGCTGGGCGTACGCCCGCGTCGGGTCGTGCGGGTCGGTGGGGTACTGGTCGGACATCTCACTCGCTCCTCGTGGGCCGGGTGCCCTGCTCTCGGTGACCAGCCAAGCACGCCCCCGACCCGTTTTCATCCCCTCCCGGGGTCGACTCAGGGTGTCGTCAGGGTCGGTCGCGGGGCCTCCCCTCCCACCCCTCCCACCCCTCCCGCACCGCGGCTGCGTAGTCCAGTGGCGAACTGTCGCCGTACGGCGTCCGGGACGACAGTTCGCCACTGGACTACGGGCGACGGCGGCCGAACCGACGACCTCCCAAGAACTGTTTGACACTCGCGACCACGTGCGTCCACACTGCCTCCCCAAGAACTCGCGGAGGGTCAGATGGACGAGACAGCACCGACGGCCGTGGCGCGACTGCGCGCGACGGCACACCCCGTACGCCTGCGCATCCTGTCGCTGCTGACCGCGGAGGCGATGAGCGCCGCCGAGGTGGCCCGGGCGCTCGACCTCACCCACGCCAACGCGTCCTACCACCTGCGCCAGCTGCACGACGTCGGCGAGCTCGTGGTCGAGAGCGAGGAGAAGATCCGCGGCGGGGTCGCCAAGCGCTACCGCTACGACGCGACCCGCGACGTACGCAGCCACGGACCCGGCGTCGACGCGCGCGTCGCCTACGCCCGCGCCAACGGCCTCGAGGTGGAGCGGCGCCTTCGCCAGGCCGCACCCGGCGCGTCGTCGTCGAGCGACCTGGAGACCTGGGTCGACGTCGAGACCTGGCATCGCGCCCTGGACCTCCTCCACGAGGCCTCGCACCTCCTGCACGCGGCGGCGAAGCCGGCCGGCACGCCCGACACCGTCCACGTCAGCGCCACCACCCACGCCTTCACGATGAGCGGCGGCCTCGAGGGCGACGCGGTCCGCTGGACCCCGGCGCGGGAGACGGGCCGATGACCTGGACTGCCGCGCTCGCGCCGCTGCGCAACCGGAACTTCGCGTGGTACTTCGCCTCTCGGTTCGTCAACACGCTCGGCAACATGATGGCCAGCATCGCGCTCGCCTTCGCCGTGCTGGACATCACCGACTCCCCCACCGCCCTCGGCCAGGTGCTCGCCGCGCACACCATCCCGATGATCGCGCTGCTGCTGTACGGCGGGGTGATCGCCGACCGGTTCCCGCGCACCCTGGTGCTCCAGTTCTCCAACCTCGCCTCGGCCGTGAGCCAGGGCGCGATCGCCGCGCTGGTGCTGACCGGGCGGGCCGAGGTCTGGATGCTGGTCGTGCTCTCCGTCGTCCACGGTGTCGTGTCCGGGGTCGGCTTCCCGGCGATGGCGAGCGTCCTGCCCCAGCTGGTGGAGCGCTCCGAGCTCCAGCCGGCCAACGCGCTGGTGTCCCTGACCCGCAACGGCATGATGGTCCTCGGCCCCACGGTCGGCGCGCTCCTCGTGGTGACGGTCGGGTCGGGCTGGGCACTGGCCGTCGACGCGGCGACCTGGCTCGTCGCCGCGCTGCTCCTCGTGCCGGTCCGGCTGCCGGCACGCCAGCCGCGCGGGGAGGCCCCGGACACGTTGCGCGAGCTCCGTGAGGGCTGGTCGTTCTTCTGGGCCACGCCGTGGCTGTGGATCGTCGTCGTCGGCTTCGGCGTGCTCAACGCGATCCACACAGGCGCGTGGTCCACCCTCGGCCCCGCGGTCGCCGACGACACCATCGGGCGACAGGCGTGGGGCTACGTGCTGTCCGCGGAGGCCGCCGGGCTGCTCCTCACGACCGTGGTGCTGCTGCGCGTACGGCTGGAGCGCCCGCTGCTGCTGGGCATGCTCGGCGTGGCGATGATGGCGCCGCCGATGCTCCTGCTCGGCGTCTCTCCCACCCTGGTCGGCCTGGTGACCGCGGCCTTCCTCGCGGGCGCCGGGGTCGAGGTCTTCGGCATGGGCTGGAACCTGGCGATGCAGGAGAACATCGAGGACGGGATGCTCTCGCGTGCCTACTCCTACGACGCGCTCGGCTCCTTCGTCGCGATGCCCGTCGGTCAGCTCGCCTACGGGCCGCTCGCCGTGGCGTTCGGCTTCCAGCCGGTGCTGGTCGTCTCGGCGATCGCCTACGTCGCCGTCGTCGCGCTCGTGCTGTGCTCCCGCTCGGTCCGCGACCTGCCGCGCGCGCCGGCGACCCCGGCGTCGGCGGTGACGACCACCACGCCCTAGGGTCCCGGCATGGGAGTCATGGACATGTTCCGCCTGGACGGCAAGGTCGTCATCGTCACCGGTGCCTCGAGCGGCCTGGGGGTCGCGTTCGCGCACTGCTTCGCCGAGGCCGGCGCCGACGTGGTGCTCGGCGCGCGCCGCGTCGACAAGCTCGAGCGGGTCGCGGCCTCCGTACGCTCGACCGGCCGCCGGGTGCACACGGTGGCCACAGACGTTGCCGACCCGGAGCAGTGCCAGCGGCTCGTCGACGAGGCGATGGCGACGTTCGGCCGGGTCGACGTGCTCGTCAACAACGCCGGCATCGGCACCGCCGTCCCCGCCACCCGGGAGACCCCCGAGCAGTTCCGCTCGGTCATCGACGTCAACCTCAACGGCTGCTACTGGATGGCGCAGGCCTGTGGACGCGTCATGGAGCCCGGGTCCAGCATCATCAACATCTCCTCGATCCTCGGCATCACCACCGGCGGCCTGCCGCAGGCGGCCTACTCCGCCTCGAAGGCCGGCCTCGGCGGGCTCACCCGCGACCTCGCCCAGCAGTGGACCGGCCGCAAGGGCATCCGGGTCAACGCCCTCGCCCCCGGCTTCTTCACCTCCGAGATGACCGAGACCTACCCCGAGGGCTACCTCGACCTCGCCCTCCAGCGGGTCCCCGCCGGCCGCAAGGGCGACCCCCACGAGCTCGCCGCGACGGCCGTCTGGCTCGCGTCCGACGCTGCCGGCTACGTCACCGGGCAGATGATCCCGGTCGACGGCGGCCTGACGATCGCCTGACCAGCGGACGACGATGTCCCACGGGGACTACAAGGCGTTCTTCGCTGCCGCCTGCGCCGGCGACCTCGACCTGGTGGAGCACCACCTCGACGCGGGCGTCGACGTGGACTTCGTGCACCCCGAGCTCCAGTCGACCGCGCTCGTCGGGGCGATCGAGGAGCGCCGCGAGGACGTCGCCCTGCTGCTGCTCGACCGCGGGGCCTCCCCCACCCTGCGCTCCCCGCTGGAGGGCATGACCCCGCTCGAGGCCGCACGCGCAGCGGGGCTCGACCGGGTCGTCGACCGGCTGGGCTAGAGCCAGGGCTCGCCGGCCGTGACCCCGTCCGTACGCCGTCCGGTCGCGGCCTGCTCGAGCCACTGCTCGGCCTCGCCGTCCGCGAAGCGGCCATCGCTCGCCATGCCGTCGGGGTGGCGCGTCACCGACCGCCGACGTCCGCGCACCGCGTAGACGCCGCCGCTGAGGGCCAGCACGAAGGCGTCGTCTATCCGGTCGACCTGCTCGGCGACCGGCGCGCCGCCGATCGCCGGCTGGCGCTCGATGACCTCGACCGGGTCGCCGACACCGATCACGACGACGACGTGGCGGTCGAGCGGGTGCACGCCCCGGACGACCGTGACGGGCTGCGTCCCGGCCGGGCCGTGCAGGCGGATCGCACCGGTGACCTCGACCGCGACGCCCTCGGCCCATTCGACGTCGACGTCCTCGACCGTGGCGAGTCCGGCCTCCACGACGGCCCGCACCCAGGCGTCGGCCCGCTCGCGGGCCGAGCCGCTGCCGCGCGACGGCTGCAGGGCCGAGGCGGCGAACCGGCGCCGGTCGGGGTGGGTAGTGACGACCACCCCGTCCAGCCGGTGGCGGGTGAGCTCGCCGCCGGCCAGCGCGAGCACCACGGCCGCGACCGGCTGGTCGGGGTCCTGCTCGGCCGCCTCGGCGAGGGGGTGGACGGTGATCCCGACGCCGCCGGCCGTCTTGAACGACCGACGGGGCCAGAACCGCCGTCCTTCGAACCCGAGCGCCAGGAGGAGATCGGCGAGGCGGTCAGGGTCGGGCGGGGCGAGCTCGAACCACCTCAGGACGGGGCCGTCAGCCGGGCCGGGGCCCATCGGCGAGGTCCACTCGATGAGGAACGGCAGCGAGCCGTCGTAGGGCCCGGGACCGACGTCGCACATCCGCCACGCCACGACCTCGCCGTCCGGGGTGGTGCGCGAGCCCTCGCGGACCTCGCCGGGGGTGAAGCCCGCCCCCACCAGCGCGGCGCGGGCGTCGTCGACGTCGTCGACCGCGATCGCCCACGAGATGGGTCCTCG
Source organism: Nocardioides flavus (ex Wang et al. 2016) (assembly GCF_014653115.1). Lineage (GTDB taxonomy): Bacteria > Actinomycetota > Actinomycetes > Propionibacteriales > Nocardioidaceae > Nocardioides > Nocardioides flavus. Next base: position 64,698 of record NZ_BNAD01000005.1, read on the forward strand.
GGCGGAGCGCACGCGGTCCAGCCACGGGTTGGAGTCCGCGCTGCCCGCAGCGATCAGCTCGACGTACGCCGGGCCGGGACCGCGGACCAGGGCGTTGACCGTGCCGACCGGGTGCGCTCCCCCGCGTACGGCGGGCAGGCCGGCTGTGGTCCACCGGGCCGCCGCCTCGTCGAGGTCGTCGACGGCGACCACCAGGTGGTCGAAGCGGGCCCGCACCGCTGGCTCAGGCGCCGGTGATGATCTCGGTGACCGCCTCGACGAGGCCGGCGACGTCCTCGTCGCTGGCGACCAGCGGCGGGGCGAAGCGGACGGTCGAGCCGTGGGTGTCCTTGGCCAGGATGCCGCGCGCCATCAGGGCCTCCGACATCTGGCGACCCGTCATGAGCGTCGGGTCGATGTCGATGCCGGCCCAGGCGCCCCTCACCCGTACGGCGGTCAGGCCCTTGCCGACCAGCGGACCGAACCCGGCCTCGAGCTGGACGCCGATCTCGGCGGAGCGCGCCTGGAAGGTGCCCTCCTCCAGCATCGCGACGACCTCGGTGCCGATGGCCGCGGCCAGCGGGTTGCCGCCGAAGGTCGAGCCGTGCGAGCCGGGCGTGATGACGTCCATGACCTCGCGGTCGGCGGCGATCGCGGAGACCGGGTAGATGCCGCCACCGAGCGCCTTGCCCATGATGTAGATGTCGGGGACGACGTCCTCGTGGTCGCAGGCGAATGTGCGACCCGAGCGGGCGAGGCCCGACTGGATCTCGTCGGCGACCATCAGCACGTTGCGCTCGGTGCACAGCGCGCGCAGGTCGCGCAGGAAGCCCTCGGGTGGCATGACCACGCCGCCCTCGCCCTGGATGGGCTCGAAGAGGACCGCGACGGTGGTCTCGTCGATGGCCGCGGCGATCGAGTCGATGTCGCCGTAGGCGGCGCTGCGGAAACCGGTGGTGAACGGGGCGTAACCCGACGTGGCGACGTCGTCGTCGGAGAAGCTGACGATGGTGGTCGTGCGGCCGTGGAAGTTGCCCTCCATCGTGACGATCGAGGCCTGGCCGGCGGGTACGCCCTTGACCTCGTAGCCCCACTTGCGGCTGACCTTGATCGCGGTCTCGACGGCCTCGGCGCCCGAGTTCATCGGCAGGATCATGTCCTTGCCGGTCAGGCGGGCGAGGGCCTCGGCGAAGCCGCTGAGCTTGTCGTTGAAGAACGCGCGGCTGGTGAGCGTGAGCCGACCGAGCTGCTCGCGCGCGACCGCGACCAGGCGTTCGTTGGAGTGACCGAAGTTCAGCGCGGAGTAGCCCGCGAGGCAGTCGAGGTAGCGCTTGCCGTCGACGTCGACGACCCACGCCCCGTGACCCTCGGCCAGGACCACCGGGAGGGGGTGGTAGTTGTGCGCGGCGTAGCGCTCCGTGGTCGCGATGTGCGCGGCGGTGCGCTCGGAGGTGGTGCTGGTGGAGAGGTCGGTCGCGGTCATGGGCCCATGGTGCCACCGACCATTTCAGAACGCCGACTCGGCGGGACCCCCGAACGCAGAGAAGTCCGGCGCGCTGCGCCGGACTTCTCGTTGGTGGAGCTGAGGGGACTCGAACCCCTGACCCTCTGCATGCCATGCAGATGCGCTACCAGCTGCGCCACAGCCCCAACAGCCGAGAACATTAGCGGACGGTTCCACGGAGGTGAAATCGGGGTCCCAGGTCAGGTGATCCAGCGCCACAGGAGCCAGATCCCGAGCACGGTCGCGGCGATCCCGGCGACCAGCGGCACGACCATCAGCGCTGCCGCGCCCGCGACGTACGCGGCGCTCGGCGGCTCGCGCAGTGGCTGGCGCTCGACCTCGCGCAGCAGCAGCCGCAGGTTCTTCCGGTTGGCGCGGTGGGCGACGTCGAGGAGGTCGCCGACGCCCGGCACGAGGCCCAGAACCGCGTCGAGCAGCAGGTTCAGGCCCATGCGGGCGAGCACCGCCATCGGCACCCGGGCGCGTACGGCGTCGCGCACGATCACGCCCGACAGGACGCTGCCGAGGGCGTCACCGATGCCCGGCACGAGGCCGATCACGGCGTCGAGGCCGACGCCGATGCGAGTGCCCGGCACGATGACCGCGTCGTCCATCACGCGCGCCACCCGCCGGCTGACGGCGACGTCGACCTCGCGGGCGCGTTCGCTCACGACGTGACCACGCGGTTCCAGGCCGTCAGCCGCCACCGCTCCACCCCGCCGGTCCAGGTCGACGCCGCGTGCTCGAGGACCACCCAGCCGCAGTTGGCCAGCACCCCGAAGCTCTCGCCCGGGTCACCCTCCCAGCCCAGGAACGCCGGCACCGCGACGCGCAGGGCGGCTCCGTGGGAGACGACGATGCCGGTCTCGCCCTCGCCCAGCGTGTCGGCGTACGACGTCAGCGCGGGCACGAAGCGCGCCAGCACGTCGTCGCGCGTCTCGCGTCCCGGGATCGCGTCGATCTCGCCGGCGAGGAGGGCGGCGTGCTCCTCGGGGTGCGCGGCGGCGTACTGCTCGCTGGTCAGCCCCGTACGGTTCGGGCCGATGTCGAACTCTCGCAGCCGCGTGTCGAGGACCGGGGTCAGGCCGGACTCGGCAGCGACGGCGTCGGCCGTGCCCGAGGCGCGAGCCAGGTCCGAGGACCAGATCGCGACGGGTCGCAGCGCGGCGAGCACGGGCGCGACCTCCTTGGCCTGGGCGAGGCCGACGTCGTCCAGCGCGACGTCGGCGTGCCCTTGGGCGCGCCCGGCGTCGTTCCAGGCGGTGCGCCCGTGGCGCAGGAGGACCAGACGCCTCACGTGAGGGTCAGCGGGATGAGCGGGCAGTCGCTCCAGAGTCGCTCGAGGGCGTAGAACGACCGCTCCTCCTCGTGCTGGACGTGCACGACGATCTCGCCGTAGTCGAGCAGCACCCAGCGACCCTCCTTGTGCCCCTCGCGACGGATCGGCTTGGCCCCGTGCTCGCGCAGCTTGTCCTCGACCTCGTCGACGATCGCGCCGACGGCGCGCTCGTTGCTCGCGCTGGCCAGCACGAACGCGTCGGTGATCGCGAGCTGGTCGCTCACGTCGAAGGCGAGCACCTGGTCGGCCTTCTTGTCGTGCGCGGCCTGGGCCGCGACGGCGACGAGCTCGAGGGCGTGGTCGGTGGCAGTCATGCGGTGTCCTTGCTGGGATGGGAGCTGGTGTCGGGTGCTTCGTAGAGGTGGTGCTTGGCGATGTACTGCACCACGCCGTCGGGCACGAGGTACCACACGGGCTCCCCGCGGCGCTTGCGCTCGCGGCAGTCCGTGGACGAGATCGCCAGCGCCGGGATCTCGACCATCGTGACGCGCTCGGCCGGGATCCTCGCGAGCGCCTCGGGGTCCATCTCGTAGCCGGGCCGGGTGCAGCCGACGAAGTTCGCGAGCTCGAAGAGCTCGTCGGCGTCGCGCCAGGTGAAGATGTCGGCCAGCGCGTCGGCGCCGGTGATGAAGAACAGCTCCGCGTCGGGCATCTCGGCCCGGAGGTCGCGCAGCGTGTCGATCGTGTAGGTCTTGCCGGCGCGGTCGATGTCGACCCGCGAGACGTTGAAGCGTGGGTTCGCGGCCGTGGCCACGACCGTCATCAGGTAGCGGTGCTCGGCAGGGGTCACCGCGCGGTCGCTCTTCTGCCACGGGTCACCGGTGGGCACGAACAGGACCTCGTCGAGGTCGAACCACGCCTGCACCTCGGAGGCGGCGACGAGGTGGCCGTGGTGGATCGGGTCGAACGTGCCGCCCATCACCCCGACGCGACGCCGCGCCACTGGAGCACTCACGCGCTCAGCTGTGCTCGCGACCGCCGCCGAAGGAGACCACTGCCAGGAGCAGGAGCATGAGGAGGACCAGGGTGACGCCACCGATGACGTAGGGGTGGACGGCGGGCTCGCCCTCGGCCTCGGCGGCAAGCGTGATCACGGTGCTCAGCATGCGACCCATGCTAGCGGCATCACCGCACGTGGCCCTCGCCGACCACGACGTACTTGCTCGAGGTCATCTCCGGCAGCCCCATCGGTCCCCGCGCGTGCAGCTTCTGCGTCGAGATGCCGATCTCGGCGCCGAAGCCGAACTCGCCCCCGTCGGTGAACCGGGTGGAGGCGTTGACCATCACGGCGGCGGAGTCGACGGCCGCGACGAAGCGGCGGATGGTGGCGTGGTCGCGGGCCACGATCGCCTCGGTGTGGCCGGAGGAGAACCGGCGGACGTGCTCGATGGCCGCCTCGACGTCGGCCACGACCGCGGCGGAGATCTCCAGCCCGAGGAACTCGGCGGCGTGGTCCTCGTCGGTGACCGGCACGACGTCGTCGTACTCCGCGAACGCGCCGTCGCCGTGGACGAGCACCCCGGCGGCCTGCAGCGCCTCGATCACCCGCGGCAGGAACTCGTCGGCGAGGTCCTCGTGGACCAGCAGCGACTCGGCGGCGTTGCAGACGCTGGTGCGGTGGGTCTTGGAGTTCATCACGATCGCGAGCGCCTGGTCGAGGTCGGCCGAGGCGTCGACGTAGACGTGGCAGTTGCCGACGCCGGTCTCGATCACCGGGACCGTCGACTCCTCCACGACGCTGCTGATCAGGCCGGCGCCGCCGCGCGGGATCAGCACGTCGACCAGCCCGCGCGCCCGCATGAGCGCCTTGACGGAGTCGTGGGTGTCGCCCGGCACGAGCTGCACGGCGTCCTCGGGCAGCCCGCTGCCGGCGAGGGCGGCGCGCATCGTCGCGACGATGGCCGCGTTGCTCGACCGCGCGCTGGACGAGCCGCGCAGCAGCACCGCGTTGCCGGACTTGAGGCAGATGCCCGCCGCGTCGGCGGTGACGTTGGGGCGGGCCTCGTAGATCATCCCGACCACTCCGAACGGCACGCGCAGCTGGCGCAGCTCGAGCCCGTTGGCGAGGGTGCTGCCACGCAGCACCTCTCCCACCGGGTCGGGCAGGGCCGCGACGTCGCGCAGGCCCTGGGCCATGGCCTCGAGCCGGCCCTGGTCGAGGCGCAGCCGGTCGACGATGTTGGCGGGAGTCCCGCCGGCCTCGGCACGGCCCACGTCCTCGGCGTTGGCCGCCAGGACCTCGGACGCACCGGCCAGCAGCGCGTCGGCCATCGCGTGGAGCGCGGCATCCTTGGCCGCCCGGGTCGCCGTGGCCAGGTCGTGGCTGGCCGTACGGGCGCGAGCAGCGGCCTCGCGCACGTCGGCCTCGACGTCAGTGGTGCTCATGGGGTGAGCGTAGGCGCGCGGCACCACGTCCGTACGGGATGTCTCAGCGCCGACCGGGCATCTCCTCGCGCTCAGACACAGCGACCGGGCGCTTCCTCGCGTTCATTCCGCGAGGAAGCGCCCGGTCGAGGGGGTGAAGCGCGAGGAGGCGCCCGGTCAGCCCTTGCGCTCGGTGATCTTCTCCGTGGCAGCGGGCAGGACCGTGTGCAGGTCACCCACGACACCGAAGTCGACGAGCTCGAAGATCGGGGCCTCGGGGTCCTTGTTGACCGCGACGATGGTCTTCGAGGTCTGCATGCCGGCACGGTGCTGGATCGCACCCGAGATGCCGTTGGCGACGTAGAGCTGCGGCGAGACCGTCTTGCCGGTCTGGCCGACCTGGAACGCGTGCGGCATCCAGCCCGAGTCGACCGCGGCGCGCGAGGCGCCCACGGCGGCACCGAGGCTGTCGGCGAAGCCCTCGACCGGCTCGAAGTTGCCGCCGGTGCCTCGGCCGCCGGAGACCACGATCGCGGCCTCGGTCAGCTCCGGGCGACCGGTGGACTGGCGCGGCTGGGTGGCCACGATCTGCGCGGTCTTCGCGGCGTCGGACACGGTCGCGGCGAACGCCTCGACCGCACCGGCACCCTCGGCCTCCTCGGGGGCGGCCGAGTTGGGCTTGACCGTGATGATCGGCGTGCCGGTGGTGACCTTGGCCTGCACGGTGTAGTTGCCGGCGAACACGCTCTGCGTGGTGGTGCCGGACTCGTCCACGTCGACCGCGTCGGTGATCAGGCCCGAGCCCAGCTTGATCGCCAGGCGACCGGCGACCTCCTTGTTCTCGAACGTCGAGGGCAGCAGCACCGCAGCCGGGCTGGTCTTCTCGGCCAGCTGCTGGAGCGCCTCGGCCTTCGGGGCGACGAGGTAGCCCTTGATCTGCGCGTCGTCGACGACGTAGACCTTCGCGGCGCCGTACTTCTTCACCTTCTCAGCGACCGCGTCGCCCTGCTCGGGCGAACCGAAGAACACCGCGGACGGCTCACCGAGCCGGCGGGCGATCGTGAGCAGCTCGTAGGTCGGCTTCTTGACCTCGCCCTCGGCGTGGTCGATGACAACAAGAACCTCAGACATGTCTGGCTGCTCCTCAGATGAACTTCTTGGACGCGAGGAAGTCGACCAGCGCACCAGCGCCCGAGCCGTCCTCGTCGGTGACGACCTCGCCGGCCGTACGGGGCGGGCGCTCGGTGGTGTCCTCGACCTGGGTGTAGGCCACGGACAGGCCGACCTGGTCGGCGTCGAGGCCGAGGTCGGTCAGGGACCACGTCTCCAGCGGCTTCTTCTTCGCCGCCATGATGCCCTTGAACGAGGGGTAGCGCGCCTCGCCGGACTGGTCGGTCACGCTCAGCACGATCGGCAGGGTCGCGCCGACGACCTCGGTCGAGCCCTCGTTGTCGCGCTTGATGCGGACCTGGTCGCCCTGCGACTCCACGACGGAGGCGAGCGTGACCTGGGGCATCCCGAGGCGCTCGGCGAGCATCGCGGGGACCACGGAGCCGGACGCGTCGGTCGAGGCCATGCCGCACACGACGAGGTCGGCGCCGGTGTCGGCCTTGATCTTCTCGATCGCCTTGGCCAGCACCAGCGAGGTACCGAGGTAGTCGGAGCCCGCGATCGCGTCGTCGACGACGTGGACGCCCGAGTCGGCACCCATCTGCAGCGCCTTGCGCACCGCGTCGACGGCCTTCTCCGGGCCGATGGTCAGTGCGGTGACGGTGATCTCCTCACCCTCACGCTTCTCGCGGAACTGCAGGGCCTGCTCCACGGCGTACTCGTCGAGCTCGGACAGCAGGCCGTCGACGCCGACGCGGTCGACGGTGAAGTCGTCCTCGAACTTGCGGTCGGCCGTGGCGTCGGGCACGTACTTCACACAGACAACAATGTTCATGGTGGTGTGGCCTCGCGGCCCCTCCTGTGAAATCGGGGTGTTCTCGTGAGGTTACTAGCCGGTCAGCGCGGACCGGAATGGCGATCCGGGTGTGGTCGCTCACAGTGACGCTGTCACCGTCGCGGCCCGCCGGGGCCGGAGTCAGGGCTTGACGATGCGGTCCAGGACCCGGCCCACGACGAGCCAGGCAATCGCGCCCAGGCCCCAGTTGAACAACGCGTTCTTGACCTCGGCGCCCTCTCCACGGAACTGCTTGATGCCGTCCTGTCGGGAGAAGACCCCCAGGTCGGCCCAGGAGGCCGCGCGGAGGACCGCGTCGACGAGCTCGTTGGACTTGTTGGCGTCCAACGCGATCAGCAGCGCCCCCACCGCCAGCAGCAGTGCCGCCAGCGCGCAGGCCAGCCAGATCAGCTGGGCGAGCGTTGCCCGGATCTTCGTTGCCACAGTCGTCTTCTCCCTCGTTCGTTCGTCGTGCTCGTCGTGGTCCGTGAGGTCGCGGCCGGGTCAGCGACCGACGAACGTCGCCTTGCCCGGCCCGTTCTCAACGAACGAGGTCATCCCGCGGGTACGGTCCTCGGTGGCGAAGATCGCGGCGAACTGCTGCCGCTCGATCTCCAGGCCGGTGTCGAGGTCGGTCTCGCTCCCCCGGTCGATGCACTCCTTGGCGGCGCGGATCGCCAGCGCCGCGGCGCCGCTGAACTGCGCGGCGTAGGCGACCGACTCCTCCAGCACCTCGCCCGCCGGGACGAGCCGGTCGACCAGGCCGATCCGCAGTGCCTCCTCGGCCTTGACGAAGCGGCCGGTGAAGATGATGTCCTTCGCCTTCGCCGCGCCGACGAGGCGGGTGAGGCGCTGGGTGCCGCCGGCGCCCGGGATGATCCCGAGCAGCACCTCGGGCTGGCCGAGGACGGCGTCCTCGGCGGCGAAGCGGAAGTCCGCCGCGAGCGCGAGCTCGCAGCCGCCGCCCAGGGCGTACCCGTTGACCGCGGCGACGACCGGCTTGGGGATCCGGGCGATGGCGGTGGTCGCCGAGGTGGCGGACGCGGCGACCTTCACCATGTCGGCGTAGGAGAGGTCGGCCATCTCCTTGACGTCGTTGCCGGCTGCGAAGACGCGCTCGCCGCCCCACACCACCACGGCGCGTACGTCGTCGCGCTCGGTGAGCTCGGCGGCGGCCTCGCGGAGGTCGGCCTGGACCTGCACGCTGATCGCGTTCATCTTCGGGCGGTCCAGCCGCAGGACCGCGACCCCGTCGGTCACGTCGATCGAGACGAACTCCATGGTGGCTCCTCATCGTGGTGCGGTCGTGGCGAGCGCAGTGTGGCGCATCGTGGGCGCATTGTGCCGTGCGTGGACGATGCCACCACAATGGCTCGTGTGACACCGCCCCCCGACACCACGACGGTCTGGAACCACGACGGCGAGACGATGTCGGTCTGGCCGGGTCGCAACTACCCGCTCGGAGCGACGTGGTCGTCGGAGTCGACCAACTTCGCCGTGTACGCACCGGCCGCCACCGCGATGTGGGTGTGCCTCTTCGACGACGACGGGACCGAGGTGCGCCACCGCCTGACCGAGCACTCGCTCGGCGTGTGGCACGGAGCGCTGCCGGGAGTCGCCCCCGGCACCCGCTACGGCTACCGCGCCGACGGGCCGTGGGACCCGGAGGCCGGCCTGCGGTTCAACCCGGCGAAGCTGCTGCTCGACCCCTACGGCAAGGCGGTGTCGGGCGACCTCGTCGTGGACGACGCGATCTACGGCTACACCAAGGACGACCCCGGGACGATCAGCGACCTCGACTCCGCGCCGTACGTGCCGCGCAGCGTCGTGGTCTACGACGACTTCCAGTGGGGACCCGACACCCCGCCGCGCCGCCGATGGCGCGACACCGTGATCTACGAGATGCACGTCAAGGGCATGACGATGCTGCACGACCGGGTGCCGGAGGAGCTGCGCGGCACGTACGCCGGGCTCGCGACGCCCGCGGTGACCGACTACCTGCGCGACCTCGGCGTGACGGCGGTCGAGCTGCTGCCAGTGCACCAGTTCTTCTCCGAGCCGGCGCTCGCCGAGAAGGGCCTGGTCAACTACTGGGGCTACAACTCGCTGTGCTTCTTCGCCCCGCACAACGCCTACGCCGCGTCCGGCGACCGTGGCCAGCAGGTCACCGAGTTCAAGCAGATGGTCAAGGACTTCCACGCAGCCGGGCTGGAGGTCATCCTGGACGTGGTCTACAACCACACCGCCGAGGCCGGCCCCCGCGGGCCGACACTCAGCTTCCGCGGGCTCGACGACCGCGGCTACTACCAGCGGGTGGCCGCGCCGGAGTCGGCCGACGGTCCCGCTCCGGTGGACTACTGGGACGTCACGGGCTGCGGCAACACGGTCGACTCCACGCACACGCAGAGCCTGCGGATGATCCTCGACTCGCTGCGCTACTGGGTGAGCGAGATGCACGTCGACGGCTTCCGGTTCGACCTGATGAGCGCGATCACCCGGACCAACCAGGTCGTGGACATGGGCTCGCACCTGCTCACCGCGATCGGCCAGGACCCCGTCCTGCGCCACGTGAAGCTCATCGCGGAGCCGTGGGACGCCTCGATGGACGGCTACCGCGTGGGCCAGTTCCCGCCGCCGTGGATCGAGTGGAACGACCAGTTCCGCGACACCGTCCGCGACTTCTGGCGCGGCCAGTCCGGCGGCGTGCGCACCGTGGCCACGCGCCTGGCCGGCTCCAGCGACCTGTACGCCGACGACGGCCGCTCCCCCTACGCATCGGTCAACTTCATCACCGCCCACGACGGCTTCACCGTGCGCGACCTCGTGTCGTACAACGAGAAGCACAACGACGCCAACGGCGAGGACAACCGCGACGGCACCGACAACAACCGCTCGTGGAACTGCGGCGTCGAGGGCGAGACCGACGACCCGCAGGTGCTCGCGCTGCGGCGCCGCCAGGCCGCCAACCTGATGGCCACGCTGTGCTTCTCCAGCGGGGTGCCGATGCTGACGGCGGGCGACGAGCGCGGGCGCACGCAGGGCGGCAACAACAACGCCTACGGCCAGGACAACGAGATCTCGTGGATCGACTGGCGACCCGACGACGCCTGGCTCGACGTCTACGAGATCACCAAGACGGCGCTGCGCCTGCGCCGCGAGCACCCGGTGCTGCGGCAGCGGCACTGGTTCGAGGGACGCCCGACCATCAAGGGCGGCATCAAGGACCTCGTGTGGGTGCACCCCAGCGGGCGCGAGATGACCGTCGACGACTGGAACGACGACGCGATCCGCACGATCGGCATGTTCCTCAACGGCGCACCGCTGCGCTCGCCCGGTCCGCGCGGCGAGCAGGTGCGCGACCGGTCCTTCATGATCTGGCTCAACTCCGGGGCACACGACGTCGAGCTGGTGCTCCCCGCCAACCAGTGGGTCCACCACGGCGAGGTCGTGCTCTCGACCAACACCGACATCGCGCCCGGAACGCCGGTCGTGGCCGGCGGCACGCTCGTGCTCCAGGCGCGATCGGTGCTCGTGCTCCGCGAGACCTGACCACCTGCGACAATCACCCCATGGCCGGAAGTGTTCCCGCGCGACGTACGGAGAAGGGCCGCAGCCACCTCCTCGACCTCGACGCGCCCCGTCGGATCGTCGCCGACCCCGAGAAGGACGCGCGCGACTTGGCGCGGGTGCAGCGCTGGGTGATGTCGACCCTCGCGGTGACGACGATCCTGCACCTGGTGGTCGGGCTGGTCGTCGCGGCCGTCATGCTCGACGGACCGACGTCGTCGCGCGTCGGCCTCAACGTGATCGCCGGTGTCTTCGGCGCGATCACCGTCGCCACCGGCCTCGGCATCCACGGCCGCCGCGTGGTGTCGCCGTGGCTGCTGCTCGGGGTGGTCCCGACCCTCGTCGGACTCTGGTTGACCTTCGGCTGACCGCCGTACGGACCGAACCTCGAGCTCGCCGGGCCGCCCACGCTCAGGCGCGGGCGGTCCGGGCGACTTGTGTCCGCGTGTCTTCGCAGTCCGGGACCGACCAACAGGTCAGGCGGGCTCGGCCACCAGGCCCAGCTCGGCGACCGAGGCGAGGGACTCGTTGCGCGGGACGACGCGCACGGTGTAGCCGAAGGGGCCGGAGTGGTCGAGCAGGACGGCTGCGTCGAAGCGGTGGCGGTTGCCGTCGTAGGACTCCCCCACCAGCATCGGCGTGAGCGTCGTGGCGGTCAGCTCGTCGTCGGAGCCGATCCTGCCGTGCACGACCTGCACCTCGACGTCGTCCGCCGAGAGCGAGCCCAGCGCGACCCAGGCGCGGACGGCGAGCGTCGCGCCGACCTCGGCCTGGTCACCGACGCCCTCGGAGTCGATGTGCTCGACGCGCACGCCGTGCCACGCCTCGCGCACGGTCTGCTTCCAGCCCGAGAGGGTGCGGGCGCCGGCGTAGTCGGAGTTGAGCGTGCGGGCGGTGTGGGCCGCGGGGGCGTACAGCTCGCGCACGTAGTCGCGCACCTGCCGGGTCGCGAGGACCTTGGGCCCGAGCGACTTCAGCGTGTGGCGCACCATCTCCAGCCAGCGCGGCGGGACGCCCTCGTCGTTCGTCTCGTAGAAGCGCGGCACGACCTCGCCCTCGAGCAGGTCGTAGAGCGCGTTGGCCTCGAGGTCGTCACGACGGTCGGGGTCGTCGATCCCGTCGGCCGACGGGATCGCCCAGCCGTTGTCGCCGTCGTACCACTCGTCCCACCAGCCGTCGAGGATCGACAGGTTGAGGCCGCCGTTGAGCGCGGCCTTCATGCCGGAGGTGCCGCAGGCCTCGTAGGGGCGCAGCGGGTTGTTGAGCCAGACGTCGCAGCCGGGGTAGAGCGGCTGCGCCATCGCGATGTCGTAGTTGGGCAGGAACGCGATGCGGTGGCGGATCTCCGGGTCGTCGGCGAAGCGCACCATCTCCTGGATGAGCCGCTTGCCGGTCTCGTCGGCCGGGTGCGCCTTGCCCGCGATCACGAGCTGGACGGGGCGCTCGGGGTCGAGGAGCAGCTTCTTGAGGCGGGCGGGGTCGCGCAGCATCAGCGTGAGCCGCTTGTACGTCGGCACGCGCCGCGCGAAGCCGATGGTCAGCACGTCGGGGTCGAGCGCGGTGTCGATCCAGGTGGTCTCGGCGGCGGCGAAGCCCCGCTTGGCCGCCGAGCGACGCATCCGGTCGCGGGCGTCCTCGACGAAGCGGGTGCGCAGCGTGCGCTTGAGGTCCCAGATCTCGCGGTCGCCGATCTGGTCGACCATCGGCCACAGCGCGTCGGTGTCGTCGCCGTCGACGTCGGCGCCGCGGCTCGCGGCGAGCTCGATGACCTCGCGGGCGATCCAGGTCGGGCCGTGGACGCCGTTGGTGATCGAGGTGATCGGCACCTCGGCCTCGTCGAAGGCGGGCCAGAGGCCGTTGAACATCCCCCGCGAGACGTGGCCGTGCAGCTGGGAGACGCCGTTGGCGCGCTGGGCCAGGCGGAAGCCCATGACCGCCATGTTGAACACGCCGGCGTCACCGCCGTCGTAGTCCTCGGCACCGAGCGCGAGGACCCGGTCGACCGGGACGCCCGGGGTGGGGCTGTTGCCGCCGAAGTACTGCGAGACCAGCTCGCGCGGGAAGCGGTCGATGCCGGCGGGCACGGGCGTGTGGGTGGTGAAGACGGTGCCGGCGCGCGAGACCTCGAGCGCGGTGTCGAAGTCGAGGTGCGGGCCGTCGTCGGCGACGGTGAGCTCGCGGATCCGCTCGATGCCGAGGAAGCCGGCGTGGCCCTCGTTGGTGTGGAACACCTCCGGCGCAGGGGCACCGGTGATGCGCGACCACACCCGCAGCGCGCGCACGCCGCCGACGCCGAGGAGCAGCTCCTGGCGCAGCCGGTGCTCGGAGTTGCCGCCGTAGAGGCGGTCGGTGACGTCGCGGTAGTGGGCGCTGTTCTCCTCGATGTCGGTGTCGAGCAGCAGCAGCGGCACGCGGCCGACGTGGGCCACGAGGATCCGGGCCACGAGGTCGGGGCCGTCGGGCAGCGCGATCGAGACGGTGGCGCGGCTGCCGTCGGCCTCGCGCAGCTGCGTCAGGGGCAGCTCGTCGGGGTCGAGGACGGGGTAGCTCTCCTGCTGCCAGCCGTCGCGGTCGAGGGCCTGCTTGAAGTAGCCGTGGCGGTAGAACAGCCCGACGCCCGTCAGCGGGATTCCGAGGTCGGAGGAGGCCTTGAGGTGGTCACCGGCGAGGATGCCGAGACCGCCGGAGTACTGGGGCAGCACCGAGCTGATGCCGTACTCCGGGGAGAAGTAGGCGATGGAGCGGGGCGCGTCCTCGCCGGCCTTCCGGGCGTACCAGCGGTCCTCGGTGAGGTAGCGCTCGAGGTCGGCGCGGGCCGCGTCGAGGCGGGACCGGAACTCGTGGTCCCCGGCCAGCTCCTCGAGGCGCTCACGGCCGACCGCACCCAGCAGGCGCACCGGGTCGCACTTGACCTGGCGCCACAGGCTCGGGTCGATCGAGGAGAACACGTCCTGGGTCGGCGGGTGCCACGACCAGCGGAGGTTGCCGGCCAGGACAGACAGCGCCGCCAGGGGCTCGGGGAGGACGGGACGGACGGTGAATCGTCGGAACGCTCGCACGATCCAGCACCGTAGGGCATTTCTTGGAACGATCCAAGCGTCAGCGCCACAACCCTGAGTAACCTCCGCGCCCCGTGCGCAGTTGTTCGCCACATGACGCACACCCGCCCGGCAGCCGGCCGCACCGCCCTCGCAGCGGCCCTGCTGCTCGCGATCCCCACCGCCGCCCTCGCCGCGACACCCGCCACCGCGGAGACCAGGACCGAGACGGCCGCGCCGGGCCCGACCCCGCCCGACGTGCGTACGCTCGGCGACCCCGTCGCCGGCCCTGCCGACGTCGACACCCGCGCCGCCGTCGCGCCGTCGGCCTCCCAGCGCGCGGCGGTCGACGCGCTCGGGCCGGTCACGCTCCGCTGGAACGACCTCGGCTCACCGGCGTCGGTCCTGCCCGCCGACGGCTCGCTCGGCGCCGCGCCCGGCGACCCCGCCGACGGCGCCCGGGCCTGGCTCGCCGAGCACGCCGCCCTGTTCGGGCTGGCACCCGACGAGGTCGCCGGTCTCGAGCTGGTGTCCTCGCAGGAGCTCGCCGGCAGCGACGCCCGCGCGGTGCTCTTCCGGCAGCGGTACGGCGACCTGGTCCCGGCCACCGGCGGCATGGTGACCGTCGGCGTCGCCGACGGCCGGGTGGCGTACGCCTCCTCGTCCCTGACCCGGGCCGACACCGCTCCCCCGGCCCCCGTGCTCACGCCGGTGCAGGGATGGCTGAAGGCCGCGGCCGACGTGGGCCGGGCAACGGACGCGGACGTGGTCGAGGTCGTGCAGCGGGCCGCCGAGGCGGGCGACTGGACGCGGTTGTCGGTGCCCGGGATCGCGCAGGAGCAGCAGGTGCGGCTGCGCGCCCTCGCCGTGGACGCCTCCACGGTGCGACCGGTGTTCGAGGCCAACGTCGTCGACGTCGCGGGCGGCGCCACCCTGGCCCACACCGTGCTCGTCGACGCGATCACCGGAGAGGTCCTGGTGCGCCGCAACCAGGTGGACAACCTGAACGACGCGCAGGTCTTCCAGGGGGCGATCACCGCGACGGGGTGCGGCCCGCGGCACGCGTTCGAGCTCACCGACGACCTGACCCGGTCGATCAACGTCGCAGCACTGGCGCTACCGGCCGACGACGTGATCTTCAAGCTCTACGGCCCCGGCGGCGAGCTGCTGCTGTCGCAGGACCTGCTCACCAGCCCGGAGGTGGCGTCGTACTCCGCGGAGAGCATCCCCGCCGGCACCTACGCGATCGAGGTCTGCCCGTTCGACACCGCGTCGGTGGTGCTCGGCCAGTACGCCCTCACGGTGCTCGCCAGCGACCAGGCCGCCCCGTCCGCCGAGACGCTGCAGACCAACCCGCGCTGGCGCTACTTCCCCGCCAACCCGATGCTGGACGGCCCCGACGAGACGCCGGCCAACTCGGTCATCGGCTGCTGGAACCTCGAGGAGGGCTGCGACCTGGGGTTCCGCAACGTCGCGGCGCACGGGCCGTGGGACACCGTGGGCGGTGGCACCCTGCCGACCTCGACGACCCTCGGCAACAACGCCTCGACCCGCGAGGCGTGGGCCAGCCCGCTGACCCCCGGCGGCCTGTTCCAGGCGCCGGTCTCCCCCACCCGGGAGTACACCGCGGAGTTCACCGACGCATGGAACAACGACCGGTGCGACCCGACCGGGCTGGTGCCCGGCGGCAACGACATCGACGCCTCGGTGGGCAACCTGTTCGTCAGCCACAACCGGATGCACGACTACAGCTACTACCTCGGCTTCACCGAGGACAACTACAACATGCAGGTCGAGAACGGCGGCCGCGGCGGCGTCGGCGGTGACCCCGAGATCGGCAACGCCCAGGCCGGCGCGATCACCGGCGGCAGCCCGAGCTACCTCGGGCGCGACAACGCCAACCAGATCACCCTGCAGGACGGTACGCCCGGGATCACCAACCAGTACCTCTTCCAGCCGATCGCCGGCGCCTTCTACGCGCCGTGCACCGACGGCGGGCTCGACATGGGCATCGTCGGTCACGAGTACACCCACGCGATCTCCAACCGCATGGTCGGCGGACCCGACGACGGGCTCACCTCCGAGCACGGTGGCGCGATGGGCGAGTCGTGGAGCGACCTGGTCGCCGGCGAGTACCAGTTCAGCCACGGCTACAGCAACGGTGGGAACGTCTGGGCGATCGGCGCCTACGCCACCGGGAACCTCGAGACCGCGATCCGCGACTACGCGATCGACGACAACCCGCTGAACTTCTCCGACTACGGCTTCGACTCCACCGGGCCCGAGGTGCACGCCGACGGCGAGATCTGGAACGGCACGATGTGGGAGGTGCGCCAGGCGCTCGTCGAGGCGTACGACGCCCAGTACCCGTCGACCGACGAGGCGCTGCAGCTGAGGTGCGCGCAGGCGACGGCCCAGGAGACGCCCTACCCGGTCGAGCAGTGCCCGGGCAACCGCCGATGGGTGCAGCTGATGTTCGACTCCTTCCTGCTCCAGCAGGGCGCCACGTCGATGCTCGATGCCCGTGACGCGATGATCGCGGCCGACCAGATGCGCTTCGGCGGCGAGAACCGCGACGTGCTGTGGGCGGCGTTCGCCCGGCGCGGCATGGGCGGCGGCGCGTCGGTCACCAGCGCGGACGACGACCAGCCCGTGCCGAGCTTCGCCTCGCCCGTCGCCGACAACGCCGAGATCACCTTCGACACCGGCAGCCCCGCACGCATCTACGTCGGCGACTACGAGGCCCGCGTCACCCCGGTCGCCGACACCCTCGGCGACACCGACCTCGGCGCCACGGCCACGTTCGCACCCGGGACCTACCGGATGCTCGCCGTCTCGCCCGACCGCGGCGCGACCCGCTTCACCCTGACGGTGGACGGGACCGGGGCGCGGACCGTGCAGGTGGCCGACGACGTCAACCTGGCCGGCGCCGCCGCCGGCGCCACGGTGATCGGCGCCACCGACGGCTCCCGCAACGCCGAGCACCTCATCGACGGGACCGAGGCGACCAACTGGGGCGGCGTCACCGAGGGCAACGTCGACGAGACGAACCCGTCGGTGGCCGTCGACCTCGCCGGGAACGTGCAGACCGTCCGGCGGGTCCAGGTGAGCGCGATGCTCACCCCCGCCCCGGCCGACCCGAACGCCCTGCCGCTCGCCCAGGAGGACCCCGACTCCGGGTCCCGCTTCACCGCCCTGCGCCAGTTCGCGCTCGAGGCGTGCACCTCCGACTGCGCCTCGGCGGATGCGACGTGGAGCCGGTTCTACACCTCGCCCGGCGATGCGTTCCCGTCCGTGCTCCCGCGGCCGGTGGCGCCCGACCTGACGATGCGCTCGTTCGACGTCCCGGACACCGAGGCGGCCGCCGTACGGCTCGTCGCCCTGGAGAACCAGTGCACCGGCCAGGCGCTCTACGCCGGCGAGCAGGACGCCGACCCGCTCAACGACACCGACTGCAAGACCGCCTCCGACCGCGGCACGATCGTCCACGCCGCCGAGCTGCAGGTGTTCGGGGAGGCCGCCGAGGCCCCGGTACAGCCCGGCGGCGCCACCCCGCCGTCCACCACTCCGTCCGCTCCCCCGTCTGCTCCCCCCGCGGAGCCCGGGGCGACGGACCCCGACGCGCGCGTGTCACCGACCGTGTCGCTGCGCGTGCGCCGCGCGGTCCAGACGCGCCGCAACGCCGCCCCCCGGCTGCTGGTCGAGGTGGACTCGGCGGGTGCGGCTACCGAGGCCGGCCGCCTGGTCGTCCTCGTGGACGGGCGGAGGTGGCGCACGACCACGACGAGCACGGGGAGGCGCTCGCTGCTGCTCACGAAGCGGCTCGCGCCCGGCCGCCACACCGTACGTGTGCGCTTCCGGCCTGACGACACGACGACCCTCCGCCCGGCCCGCAGCAGGATGGTGAGGATCGTCGTGCGCAGGCGGTGAGCCCCCTCCGCTGGGTGAGACCGGGCGGTCCCCGGCTTGCGCCCCGACCCCGACCTTCGCAAGTGTGGGGTCATGGTTGGACGGATACCCGTGATGGATGTCTCTCCCGTGGTCGACCTGGGTCGCCAGTCGGCCAAGGCCACCGTCGGCGAGCCGATGCCGGTGCGCGCCTCGGTGTTCCGGGAGGGCCACGACCAGCTGGCCGCCGAGGTGGTGGCCACCGACCCGACTGGCCGCACGCGTGACCCGGTCCGGATGCGTCCCGACGGGGACGCGCCCAACCGCTACGTCGCCCACGTCACCCCGGACGTGCCCGGCGAGTGGACCTTCGAGATCCACTCCTGGTCCGACCCGGTCGCGACCTGGCAGCACGACGCCGGCATCAAGATCCCGGCCGGCGTCGACGTCGAGCTGATGTTCACCGAGGGGCGGCTGCTGCTCGAGCGCGTCGCGACGGGCACCGGCGCGGCCGCCCTCGACCCGTCCGCCGCCGCCCTCGTCAAGGGCGCCATCGCGGCGGCGAGCGACGAGACACGACCGACCGGCGCGCGCCTCGCAGCCCTCCAGGACCCCGACCTCGGCGCGGTCCTGCTCGCGCACCCGCTGCGCGAGCTGCTCACGGTGACCGGCCCGTTCCGGTTCCGCGCCGACCGCACGCGCGCCCTCTTCGGCAGCTGGTACGAGTTCTTCCCGCGGTCCGAGGGCGCGACGCGCGACGAGAAGACCGGCAAGATCACCAGCGGGACGTTCCGCACCGCGGCGAAGCGGCTCGACCGGGTCGCCGAGATGGGCTTCGACGTCCTCTACCTGCCGCCGATCCACCCGATCGGCGAGGTCAACCGCAAGGGCCCCAACAACACCCTCACCCCAGGCCCGGACGACACCGGCTCGCCGTGGGCCATCGGCAGCAAGGACGGCGGCCACGACGCCATCCACCCCGACCTCGGCACGTTCGAGGACTTCGACGCCTTCGTCGCGCGCGCCACCGAGCTCGGCATCGAGGTCGCGCTCGACCTGGCCCTGCAGGCGGCACCGGACCACCCGTGGGTGACCACCCACCCGCAGTTCTTCACCACGCGCGCCGACGGCACGATCGCGTACGCGGAGAACCCGCCGAAGAAGTACCAGGACATCTACCCGATGAACTTCGACAACGACCCCGCGGGCATCTGCCGCGAGGTCCTGCGGATCGTCAAGCTGTGGATGTCGCACGGCGTGCGGATCTTCCGCGTCGACAACCCGCACACCAAGCCACTGGCCTTCTGGGAGTGGCTGCTCGCGGAGGTGCGGCGCACCGACCCCGACGTGATCTTCCTGTCCGAGGCGTTCACCAAGCCCGCGATGATGCACGGCCTCGGCGCCGTCGGCTACCACCAGAGCTACACCTACTTCACCTGGCGCACGGGCAAGCGCGAGATCGAGGACTACCTCCTCGAGGTGTCCAGCGAGTCCGACCACCTGATGCGCCCGAACTTCTTCGTCAACACCCCCGACATCCTCCACGCCTACCTGCAGTACGGCGGGCCGGCGGCGTTCAAGGTGCGCGCCGCGCTCGCGGCCACCGGGTCGCCGAGCTGGGGCGTGTACGCCGGCTACGAGCTGTTCGAGCACGTCGCGGTCAAGCCCGGCTCGGAGGAGTACCTCGACTCGGAGAAGTACCAGATCCGCATCCGCGACTGGGCCCGGCACGACGCGGAGGGCACCACGCTCGCCCCGTACCTCACCCGGCTCAACGAGATCCGGCGGCAGCACCCGGCCCTGCAGCTGCTGCGCAACATCACCATCCACCACAGCGACGACGACCAGGTGCTGGTGTTCAGCAAGCGGCACGAGGACGACGTCGTCATCAGCGTCATCAACCTCGACCCGCACGGCACGCGGGAGACGATGGTCCACCTCGACATGCCGGCGCTCGGCCTCGACTGGCACGACTCGTTCGTCGCCCACGACGAGATCACCGGCGCCGACTGGAGCTGGAGCGCCCACAACTACGTGCGCCTCGACCCCGGCTGGGAGCCCGCCCACGTCATCACCGTCAGGAGGACCCGTTGAGCGACCACCACCCCACGTCAGCCGACATGCCGAGGGACGCGGGTGCGGCCACGGCGGTGCTCAACGCGGAGCCTGAGTGGTTCAAGACGGCGGTCTTCTACGAGGTGCTGGTGCGGTCGTTCCGCGACTCCAACGGCGACGGCACCGGCGACTTCCAGGGCCTGATCGAGAAGCTCGACTACCTCGAGTGGCTCGGGGTCGACTGCCTGTGGGTGCCGCCGTTCTTCACCTCGCCCCTGCGTGACGGCGGCTACGACGTCGCCGACTACAACAACATCCTCCCCGAGTGCGGCACGGTGGAGGACTTCCACGAGTTCATCGACGCCTGCCACCAGCGCGGCATCCGGGTCATCATCGACTTCGTCATGAACCACACGAGTGACGCCCACCCGTGGTTCCAGGCCAGCCGCAGCGACCCCGACGGCCCCTACGGCGACTTCTACGTCTGGTCCGACACCGACGAGCTCTACGAGGACGCGCGGGTGATCTTCGTCGACACCGAGCCGTCGAACTGGACGTGGGACCCGGTCCGCCAACAGTACTTCTGGCACCGGTTCTTCCACCACCAGCCCGACCTCAACTTCGACAACCCCAAGGTCCACGACGCGATGCTGGACGCGATGGCGTTCTGGCTCGACATGGGTCTCGACGGCTTCCGCCTCGACGCGGTGCCCTACCTCTACGAGCGTCCGGGCACCAACGGGGAGAACCTCCCCGAGACCCACGACTTCCTCAAGAAGTGCCGCCGGTTCGTCGACGAGCACTACCCCGGCCGGGTGCTGCTGTGCGAGGCCAACCAGTGGCCGGCCGACGTCGTGGAGTACTTCGGTCCCGAGCAGACCGAGGACGGCCGCTGGGTCGGCACCGAGTGCCACATGGCCTTCCACTTCCCGGTGATGCCGCGCATCTTCATGGCGGTTCGCCGCGAGTCGCGCTTCCCGATCTCGGAGATCCTCGAGCAGACCCCCTCGATCCCCGAGGGCTGCCAGTGGGGCATCTTCCTGCGCAACCACGACGAGCTCACGCTCGAGATGGTCACCGACGAGGACCGCGACTACATGTGGTCGGAGTACGCCCACGACCCGCGGATGAAGGCCAACATCGGCATCCGCCGCCGCCTCGCGCCGCTGCTCGACAACGACGTCAACCGGATGGAGCTCTTCACCGCGCTCCTGCTGTCCCTGCCCGGCTCCCCGGTCCTCTACTACGGCGATGAGATCGGGATGGGCGACAACATCTGGCTCGGTGACCGCGACGGCGTGCGCACGCCGATGCAGTGGACGCCCGACCGCAACGCGGGCTTCTCCTCGGCCACGCCGGGCAAGCTCCACCTGCCCGCCATCCAGGACCCGGTCTACGGCTACCAGTCGGTCAACGTGGAGGCGCAGCTGGAGAACACCTCCTCGCTGCTGCACTGGACCCGACGCCTCGTGCACGCCCGGCGTCGCCACCCCGCCTTCGGCCTCGGCGACTTCGTCGACCTCGGTGGCTCGAACCCGAGCGTGCTGTCCTACATCCGCGAGCACTCCTCCGAGGAGGGCCGCGACGTGATCCTGTGCGTCAACAACCTGTCCCGGTTCCCGCAGCCGGTCGAGCTCGACCTGCGCCACTGGGAGGGCATGGTGCCGGTGGAGCTGCTCGGCGGGGTGCCGTTCCCGGCCATCGGCGAGCTGCCCTACCTGCTGACGCTGGGCGGCTACGGCTTCCTGTGGCTGCGACTGACGGATCCGAACGCCACAGGGACCGGGATGGGGACGGGCATGGGGGTGGAGCAGTGAACGAGGAGCTCAGGAGCTGGATCGCGGAGGCCCGCTGGTTCGGCGGCAAGGGCCGTGACTGGGAACTGACGGCCGTACGTCGGGTGGGCGAGCTGCCCGGCGCACCGGAGGGCCTGCGCGTCTCGATCGAGCTGGCCGAGGTGACCTACGCCGGCGACGCGGGCGACACCGAGCTCTACCAGCTGCCGCTGGCCTGGTACGACCACCCGCAGGACCGGATCGGCCACGCGCTGGTCGGTGAGTGGCACGACGACGACTTCGGGCAGTCCTTCGTCTACGACGCGGTGCACGACCGCGAGTCGATGGCGCTGTGGCTGCAAGCGTTCGCCGCTCCCCCGACCAGCACCGCCCGCGGGCTGCTCGACTTCCACAGCCTCGCCGGGCACGAGCTCGACCTCGGGTCGCACTCGACGCTGTTCTCCGGCGAGCAGTCGAACTCCTCGGTCGCCTTCGGCGAGGACGCGCTGATGAAGGTCTTCCGCAAGGTCACCCCCGGCGTCAACCCGGACATCGCGATCCACCAGGTGCTGACCGAGGCGGGCTCGACGCACGTCGCCGCGCTCTACGGCTGGCTCGACCTGGTCGACGACGAGACCAACACGACCATCCAGCTGGCGATGCTCCAGCAGTTCCTCCGCACCGCCAGCGACGGCTGGGACCTCGCCCTGGCCAGCGTGCGGAACCTGTTCGCCGAGGCCGACCTCCACGCCGACGAGGTGGGCGGCGACTTCGCCGGCGAGGCCTCCCGGCTCGGTGTCGCGCTCGCCGAGGTGCACGCCGACCTCGCCGCCCACTTCCCGGTGGAGCAGCGCGACGCGGCCGTGGTCGACGACCTCGCCTCCGCGATGGAGGGCCGGCTGTCCGCCGCGATCGACATGGTGCCCGACCTGGCCGCGCACGGGGCCTCGCTCCGCGCGACGTACGACCGGCTGCGCGGGCTGGACCACATCGACGTGCAGCAGGTCCACGGCGACCTGCACCTCGGCCAGACGCTGCGCACCTCCAAGGGCTGGAAGATCGTCGACTTCGAGGGCGAGCCCGCCAAGCCCCTCGCCGAGCGACTGAAGCCGGACTCGGTGTGGCGCGACGTGGCCGGGATGATCCGGTCCTTCGACTACGCACCGCGCGTCGTCGCCCTGACCGGCGCCGGCGGCTTCGACGCCGACGCCGAGGCCGAGCAACGCTCCTACCGGGCCGGGGAGTGGTCGGCGCGCAACCGCACCGCCTTCCTCGACGCCTACACCACGCAGCGCGGGGAGGACCTGGGTCCGGCGGCCACCACGCTGCTCGACGCCTACCTCGCGGACAAGGTCGTCTACGAGGCGGTCTACGAAGCACGCAACCGGCCGGGATGGCTCTCCATCCCGCTCGCAGCGTTGGGAGGGACGACCACATGACCGACACGACACACGCCCCCGGTGAGCTCGACCTGCACCTGATCAACGAGGGCCGCCACGAGGAGCTCTGGACGGTCCTCGGCGCCCAGGTCGGGGACGACGGCACGTCGTTCCGCGTCTGGGCGCCCAACGCGCTGGAGGTCCAGGTCGCCGGCGAGTGGGCGGGCTGGGACGGTGCCGCGCACCCGATGACCCGACTGGCGGACTCCGGCGTCTGGCACGTGCACGTCGAGGGAGTCGGCGTCGGCGACCAGTACAAGTACCGCCTGCGCGGCGCCGACGGCCAGTGGGGCGACCGGGCCGACCCGCTCGCCCAGTACGCCGAGAAGCCGCCGAGCTCGGCCTCCCGTGTCTGGCGCTCCGAGCACCAGTGGGGCGACGACGAGTGGCTCGAGGCCCGCAGCACCAGGCAGCCGGTCGACGAGGCGATGTCGATCTACGAGGTGCACCTCGCGTCGTGGCGCAAGCACTACTCCGGCGAGCTCTACACCTGGGACCAGATCGCCGACGCGCTGGTGCCGTACGTCTCCGACCTCGGCTTCACGCACGTCGAGCTGATGCCGGTCATGCAGCACCCGTTCGGCGGATCGTGGGGCTACCACGTGACGTCCTACTTCGCCCCGGACGCGCGCTTCGGCGACCCTGACGGGCTCAAGCGCCTCATCGACCGGCTGCACCAGGCCGGCGTCGGCGTGATCCTCGACTGGGTGCCGGGCCACTTCGCCACCGACGAGTGGGCGCTGGCCCGCTTCGACGGCACCCCGCTGTACGAGGACCCCAACCCGCAACGCGGCTGGCACAAGGAGTGGGGCTCCCACATCTTCAACTTCGGCCGCCACGAGGTGCGCAACTTCCTCTACGCCAACGCGATCTACTGGCTCGAGGAGTACCACGCCGACGGCCTGCGGGTGGACGGCGTGGCCTCCATGCTCTACCTCGACTACGCCCGCGAGCACGGCGAGTGGTCGCCCAACGTGCACGGCGGCCGGGAGAACCTCGAGGCGGTGCAGTTCCTCCAGGAGATGAACGCCACCGTCTACAAGCGGGTCCCCGGCATCGTCACCATCGCCGAGGAGTCGACCGCCTGGCCGGGCGTGACCGGTCCCACCAGCGACGGCGGCCTGGGCTTCGGCTTCAAGTGGAACATGGGGTGGATGCACGACTCGCTCAACTACGTCTCCAAGGACCCGCTCTACCGCAGCCACCACCACGGGCAGATGACGTTCTCGCTGGTCTACGCCTACGCCGAGAACTACGTCCTCCCGATCAGCCACGACGAGGTCGTCCACGGCAAGGGCTCGCTGCTGCGCAAGATGCCGGGCGACCGCTGGCAGCAGCTGGCCAACCTGCGCGCCTACCTCGCCTACATGTGGGCGCACCCCGGCAAGCAGCTGCTGTTCATGGGCTGCGAGTTCGGCCAGGAGTCGGAGTGGGCGGAGAGCCGCGAGCTCGACTGGTGGCTCCTCGAGCACCCCGAGCACGCCGGTGTCCACGCGATGGTGCGCGACATGAACGCCACCTACACCGCCACCGGTGCGCTCTGGGGACGCGACAACGACCCCGAGGGCTTCCAGTGGATCGACGCCAACGACGCGGGCCGCAACACCTTCGCGTTCGTCCGCCGCTCCCCCGGCCACCCCGATCTGGTCTGCGTGGCCAACTTCGCCGGCAACCCCCACGAGGGCTACCGCGTCGGGCTGCCGAGCGCCGGCACGTGGACGGAGGTCCTCAACACCGACGCGGAGGTCTACCACGGCTCCGGGGTGGGCAACCTCGGCTCGATCACCGCCGTCGAGGGCGAGCACCACGGCCACCCGGCGTACGCCGACATCGTGGTGCCGCCACTCGCGACGGTGTGGTTCCGCAAGGACGCGTGAGTCAGGTCAGCCGGATGATCCTGATCATGCCCATGAAGGCGTGCGGCATGCCCTTCATGTCCGGGTCGGGGAAGAAGCACATCACGGCGTAGTGCCCCGGCGGCAGGTCGTAGTCCACCGTCATGCTGTGACCGGGGCTGAGCGTGCCGGTCAGGAGCGTGGCCTCCAGGAACGGCGGAGGAGGTCCGCCCGGACCTGCCTGGAACGACTCGAGGACCTGGTCCGCGGTGGTCCCCTCCACGACCTGCTGCAGCTGCACGAAGTGGGGGACGCCGGCGCTGCGCCGGTTCTGGAAGCGGAAGCGACCCTCTGCCGGCAGTGTCGACGCGCCACCCCACGCCAGCCCGCTCTTGGCGATGATGCTTCCGTCCACCCGCGGGGCCCTGGACCGCCGCGGGGGTCCGCTGACGCGGAACGCCCGTCCGACGGCGGCGCCGCGCTCCCCGATGGTGAACGGGTAGTAGGCGCCGGCCCGGGGGAAGACGATGGTCGCCTCACCGGGCGACGTCCCCCCGATGATGGTGGTGTTGGCGATGGCGCGTCGTAGGGCCTTCACGTTGCACTTCTCGCCGCACTTGTTGACGTCCGCGACGAACCTGTCGGGACCGTAGCCCTCCTTGAACGTCACGAACTCGACGGTGGCGCGGCCCGTGACGGTGAGGTGGACGCGCCCGGCCCGGAGACCGTCCGTGCCCGTCACTCGGATGCCGCGCTTCGTGACCTTCGCGGTCAGGTGGGGGATCTCGGCCGACGCGCTGGCCGTGGCGGCGCCGGAGGCTCCGGCCGTGGTGGGAGCGAGGAGGGCGGGCGAGCTCGCCAGCGCGACGGCGCACACGGCCGCCACCACCCTGCGCATTCCTGGGGGCACGTGCATGAGGGGTTCCTTCCCTTCCGGAGGGTGCGGCGCCGCCCGTCGGCACCACCCTCCAGTAGGCGCACGGACCCGTCAGGTCGTCATCATCGATTCTCGTGACATGCCGTCGAGGTCCAGACCAGAGGGGTGGAGGGGGTGCCGGTCCTCCGGCACTGATGCACACTCGGGACGATGACGGGGATCCTGCGCGTCAGGCTCACGGCCTGGCTGATCGGCATCGTGACGTGCACGTGCGCGATCGTGGCACTCGTGGCCGGACCGGGGCCCGAGGGAACCACTGCCTCGGCCGAGCCGGTCCGCACCGCCACGATCGTGATCGAGCAGGGTGGCACCCGCACCGGCTTCGCAACCCCTGAGGTGACCGTCGGCGGCGGAGGCACCGTGACGGTCGTCAACCTCGACTCCGTGGACCACACCGTCACGTCGGTCGCGCGGGACGCCGACGGAGCGGCGCTCTTCGACGTACGCGTCGCGGCCGGCACCTCCGCGACCGTCCCGGGGGTCGAGGCGCTCGCCGCGGGCGACTGGGCGTTCTACTGCAAGTTCCACCCCGGCATGCGCGGCACCATCACCGTCGAGGGGGTGGTCGGCGGGGTCGCGCCCGTGGAGACGCGCTTCGAGCAGCCGCTGGTCGTGCCCGCCACCCGACGCGGAGCCGACATCCGGCTCGTCATGCGGCGCGCGAAGGTGCGCGCCCTCGCCGACGGCCCGCGCACCACGATGTGGACCTATGACGGCACCTACCCGGGCCCCACCATCAGGCGGCGCGGCGGTCGGGGCACCGAGGTGACGGTCGTCAACCGGCTGCCCCGCGGCGCAGGGGCGATGTCGACGCACCTGCACGGCGACCACCACGCCCCTGCCGACGACGGACAACCCACCACCCACCTCATCCGCCGCGGCGACGAGCGGACCTACCGCTACCCGCTGCTGGTCGACGGCCGGCCCGAGCCCGGTTCGTTCTTCTGGTACCACGACCACCGCATGGACCGCACGGCGCGCAACAACTGGCGCGGGCTGCAGGGGATGTTCATCGTCACCGACCCACCCACGCGCGGGCTCCGGCTCCCCACCGGCCGTCGCGACGTGCCGCTGATGGTGTCCGAGCGCTCCTTCACGCCGGGCAACCAGCTGACCGACCCTTTCGCCGACGGCCCCGACATGACCGGCCACCACGGCGAGATGTCGTGGACCGGGGAGCACGCACCCCCCGACGACGCCACGGTGGGCGACACGGTGCTGGTCAACGGTCGTCACGCGCCCTACCTCGAGGTCTCCGCCACCCGTCACCGCCTGCGCCTGCTCAACTCGTCACCGTTCTCGAGCTACAACTTCACGCTGTCCGACGGGCGGCCGTTCCTGCAGATCGGCACCGGCAGCGGCCTCCTGCCTCGCGCCGTCGTACGGTCGAGCGTGCTGCTCGGCCCGTCGCAACGGGCCGACGTGGTCGTCGACTTCAGCGGCGCGAGCGGCCAGCGGCTCGTGCTCGCCTCCGTCCCGGCCGCACCCGGCACGACGGGCGACGACGCGCGAGAGACCGCGGTGATGGAGTTCCGGGTGGGCGCGCCGGCACCGGATGCCTCCCGGCTGCCGTCCAGGCTGCCGTCGCCGAGGCTGGTGGCACCGGTCCCCGCCCAGGTGTCGAGGACGTGGACCTTCGGGCTCGAGGAGACCGCACGCCACGGCAGCGCCTGGACGATCGACGGCCGCGCCTTCGACCCTCGCCGGGTCGACCACCGGGTCCGGCTCGGCACTGTCGAGCGGTGGCGACTGCGCAACGACAGCGAGGTCACGCACTACGTCCACATCCACGCCCAGCAGTGGCGCACGCTGCTGCGCGACGGCGAGCGGCCCCCGCCCTGGGAGCGCGGTCTGGAGGACACCTGGCGCCTGGAGCCCGGCGAGGAGGTCGAGGTGGCCGCCCGCTTCACCGACTACACGGGGCCGTTCATGATCCACTGCCACATGCTCGACCACGAGGACCACGGGATGATGGCGCGTTTCGACGTCGTGCCCTGACCGGCCCTTCCCGGCGCTGGCTAGGGTGGCCGGGTGCCTGAGCAACAGCCCACGCTGACCGACGGGGTCGTCACGTTGCGGCCGTGGCGCGACGAGGACGTCGCCGAGGCGGTGGCGGGGCACGACGACGAGATGGCGCTGTGGTTCGGCTGGGACCCCGCCGACGTCACCGAGCGGACCCACCAGGACGCCGTCTCCCGGTGGCGAGAGCGCTTCCGGGCCGGGGAGCAGGCGTCCTTCGTCGTCGAGCACGACGGCGCGCTGGTGGGCAGCGTCGAGGTGACCCGTCAGGGCGGCGGCGGCGCGAGCCTCAGCTGGGCCCTCTACCGGGGCCACCGCGGGCGCGGCTTCGCCGCCCGTGCCGTGCGGGTGCTCGTCGACTGGGTGTTCGCCGACCCGGACCAGGGGGGCTGGGGACTGCAGCGGGTCGAGGCCCGGATCGACCCCCGCAACGACGCGAGCCGACGCGTGGCCACCCGCGCAGGCCTGCGGCTCGAGGGTGCCCAGCGCATCACCCCCGGCATGGGCGACCGTTCGGACGCCACGTCCTACCTCGTGTTCGCCAGGCTCGTCACCGACCCGCCGTTGAGCGACCCCGAGTCGTTCCGGGCGCTGCTCAACTCCTTCCTCCCGCGCAAGCGCGCCATCGCGCAGATGCTGGTGCGCGACCTCGAGGGCCGGGTGCTGCTGTGCCAGCTGACCTACAAGCGCGACTGGGACCTTCCCGGAGGCGTGGTCGAGGTGGGCGAGTCGCCGCAGGTGGCTGTCCGGCGCGAGGTCGAGGAGGAGCTCGGCCTGTCCGTGGAGCCGCGGGGCCTGCTGCTCACCGACTGGCTGCCGGCCTGGGGAGGCTGGGACGACGCCGTCTGCCTCGTCTTCGACGGCGGCACGCTGCCGCACACCGCGCTGGCGGACGTCGTCATGCAGGAGCGGGAGATCCGCGACGTGCGGTTCTGCACGCTCGAGGAGGTCGACGAGCTCGCGGCCGACTTCACCGCGCGCCGGGTGCGCGCCGCCGTCACGGGCGAGGGGACGTATACGGAGTCCGGTCGCTGAGGCAGGATGCCTGTCATGACCTGGGTCTACGACTTCGCAGAGGGCAGCAAGGACCAGAAGGACCTCCTGGGCGGGAAGGGGGCCAACCTCGCCGAGATGACCAACCTCGGCCTCCCCGTCCCACCGGGGTTCACGATCTCCACCGAGACGTGCCGGGCCTACCTGGCCCTCCAGGAGTCGGGTGAGGGAGGTGAGCCCGAGGGCCTCGCCGATGAGGTGACCGAGCACCTCGCCGCACTCGAGGACGCGATGGGCAAGAAGCTCGGCGACGCCGACGACCCGCTCCTCGTGTCGGTGCGCTCGGGCGCGAAGTTCTCCATGCCGGGGATGATGGAGACCGTCCTCAACGTCGGCCTCAACGACACGTCCGTGGGCGGGCTCGCCGCCCGCAGCGAGTCCGACCGGTTCGCCCAGGACTCCTACCGCCGGTTGCTGCAGATGTTCGGCGGGACCGTGCTGCACGTCGACTCCGAGCTGTTCTCCGACGCCCTCGACAAGGTCAAGCAGGACAAGGGCACCGACAACGACCTCGACCTCGACGCCGACGACCTGCGCGGGGTCGTGGAGTCGTTCAAGGCGATCATCCGCGAGCAGACCGGTCGCGACTTCCCGCAGGACCCGCGCGAGCAGCTCGACCTCGCGATCCACGCGGTCTTCGAGTCCTGGAACACCGACCGGGCCCGGCTCTACCGCCGCCAGGAGCGCATCCCCGAGGACCTCGGCACCGCGGTCAACGTGCAGGCGATGGTCTTCGGCAACTTCGGCATGGACTCCGGCTCAGGGGTGGCCTTCACCCGCGACCCCGCCAGCGGCGCGCAGGGCCAGTACGGCGACTACCTCCAGAACGCCCAGGGCGAGGACGTCGTCGCCGGCATCCGCAACACCGTGTCGCTGGCGGAGATGGCGGAGGTCGACCGGAAGTCCCACGACGACCTGATGACGATCATGACGCGGCTCGAGCGCCACTACCGCGACATGTGCGACATCGAGTTCACCGTCGAGCGCGGCAAGCTGTGGATGCTGCAGACCCGCGTCGGCAAGCGCACGCCCGAGGCCGCCTTCCGGATCGCCGTGCACATGGTCGACGAGGGCATGATCCAGATGGACGAGGCGGTCCTGCGGGTCACCGGCGACCAGCTCGCCCAGCTGATGTTCCCCCGCTTCGACGAGACCTCCGAGCGGACGCTGCTCGCGACCGGCATGAACGCCTCGCCGGGCGCCGCGGTCGGGAAGGCCGTCTTCGACTCCGACACGGCCGTGGAGTGGGCCGAGCGCGGCGAGGACGTCATCCTCGTGCGCAAGGAGACCAACCCCGACGACCTGCGCGGCATGGTCGCCGCCCGCGGCATCCTCACCAGCCGCGGCGGCAAGACCTCCCACGCCGCCGTCGTGGCCCGCGGGATGGGTCGTACGTGCGTGTGCGGCGCCGAGTCGCTCGACGTCGACGCGAAGGCCCGGGAGTTCCGCGTCCGCGACGGCGAGACCGTGCGCGAGGGCGACGTGATCTCGATCGACGGCACCACCGGCGAGGTCTTCGCGGGCGCCGTGCCGGTCTCGGACTCCGTGGTGGTGCGCCACTTCGAGGGCGAGAAGCTCGACGACGACCTCGCCGCGGCCGTGTCGCGGATCATGGCCCACGCCGACGGTGCCCGACGCCTACGGGTCCGCACCAACGCCGACACCCCCGAGGACGCGGCGCGGGCCCGTCGCTTCGGTGCGCAGGGCATCGGGCTGTGCCGCACCGAGCACATGTTCCTCGGCGAGCGTCGCGAGCTGGTGGAGAAGCTCATCGTCGCCGAGAGCGAGCAGGGCCAGGACGAGGCGCTCGCCGCGCTGCTGCCCCTCCAGCGCCAGGACTTCACCGAGATCCTCGAGGCGATGGACGGGCTGCCGGTGACGATCCGGCTCCTCGACCCGCCGCTGCACGAGTTCCTCCCCGACCTCACCGACCTGAGCGTTCAGGTGGCCCTCGCCGAGGAGCGCGGGGAGCAGGACGAGCGCGCCGCGACCCTGCTGACCCACGTGCGTCGGCTGCACGAGCAGAACCCGATGCTGGGCCTGCGCGGTGTCCGGCTCGGCATCCAGATCCCGGGCCTCTTCCGCATGCAGGCCCGCGCCATCGCGGAGGCTGCGGCCGACCGGACGGAGGTGCACGGCGCGCCGCGCGCCGAGATCATGGTGCCGCTGGTCGCCAGCGTGCGCGAGCTGCAGATCGTCCGGGCCCAGCTCGAGCAGGAGATCGCCGAGGTGCAGGAGTCACGCGGGGTCAAGCTCGACATCTCGATCGGCACCATGATCGAGCTGCCGCGCGCCGCGTTCCTCGCCGACCGGATCGCGAAGTCCGCCGACTTCTTCTCCTTCGGCACCAACGACCTGACGCAGATGGCCTGGGGCTTCTCCCGCGACGACGTGGAGTCCGCGTTCTTCTCCCGCTACTTCGAGCACGGCATCTTCGACGTCTCGCCGTTCGAGTCGCTCGACCAGCTCGGCGTCGGCGGCATGGTCGAGATGGGCACCAAGAAGGGTCGCAAGACCCGCTCCGACCTCAAGGTCGGCGTGTGCGGCGAGCACGGGGGCGACCCGTCCTCTGTGCACTTCTTCGACCGCGTCGGGCTCGACTACGTGTCGTGCTCCCCGTTCCGCGTGCCGGTCGCCCGGCTCGAGGCCGGGCGATCGGTGCTGGAGAAGCGCTCCTCGTCCTGATCAGAACAGTGCGGACGCGAGGCTGCGTCGACCCGCCAGCACGCGCGGGTCGTCGTTGCCGACCGCGGCGAACAGCCCGAGAAGGTGGTCCCGGGCCCGCTCGCGGTCCTTGTCGCTCGTGCGGGCGACCAGGTTGACCAGGCGGGTGAAGGCGTCCTCGACGTGCCCGCCGAGCATGTCGAGGTCGGCGACCAGCGTCTGGGCGTCGACGTCGTCGGGGTTCTCGGCAGCCGCCGCACGGGCGGCGTTGAGGTCGACCCCCTGCGTGCGCTGCATGACCTTGGCCATCGCCAGCCCGCCCGCGGCCTCGACGTCGGCCGGGTTGGCGTCGGCGAGCTTCTGGTACTCGGCGACGGCACCCTCGATGTCGCCGGCCGCCAGCGCGTCCTGGGCCGGCGCGTAGCGCGGGTCGACGACCTCCTCCTCGCCGGCGGCGGCCGGGGCGCCGCCCGAGCGCGGCTGGTGCCGGCCCGTGATGCCCTGGGCGGTGAGCTGCTGGCCGACCTGGGTGAGCGCGGTGCGCAGCTCGTCGATCGGCAGCGGGTCCTGCAGCAGCGGCATCGGACGGCCGTCGACGACGGCCACCACCAGGGGGATCGAGGGGATCTGCATCGCCTGCGCGATCTGGGGCGCGGCGTCGATGTCGACCAGGCCGAGCAGGTACCGGCCCTCGTGCTCCTCGACCACGGTCGCGAGGTCGTCGGCGAGCTGCCCGCTCTCCGGCATCCGGGTGCGGGAGTAGAAGACCAGGAGGACAGGCGCCGTCATCGACTGCTCGAGCAGGCCCTGGAAGCCCTGCTCGTCGACGAGGACGCTGTAGGACGCCCCGCCGGCGCCCGGGGGGCCGGGCTGGGGCGAGGGACGGCCGGTCGGGGCTGACGCCTTCGGGGCGGGCTTGCCGAGACCGGAGAGGTCGATGGCACCTGGACGGCTGAAGGGCTGCTGCGTCATGGGGTCAATCCTAGGGAGACGCGCGATGCGACGGCGTCCGGGTCGGTAGCCTCGCAGGCATGGGATCCCGGGGCACCGCGCTGACGACGCGTCACCGTCGCAACGTGCACCTCCTCCTACGCTTCAGCGCGGTCGGCGCGTCGGGCGTGGTGGTCAACCTGTGCACCCTCGTCCTGCTGCGCCGGCTCGGCCCGCACTTCGACGACGCGGTCGTGGCGATCGGCAGCACCGGCTACAACGTCCGCTGGTACCACGTCTACTCGACCCTCGCGTTCCTCGTGGCGAACCTGTCGAACTTCCAGCTCAACCGCACCTGGACGTTCCGGAGCAGCCGCGCCGCGTCGTGGACCCGCGAGTACTGGCCGTTCCTCGCCGTGGGGCTCGCCGCCCAGGCGGTCGGGCTCGCGCTGCTCACCCTGCTCATGCACCCCGACTCCCCCGTCAGCCTGCCGACCGACGTCCTCGACGACACCTCGGGCCTGCGCAACCGGCTGTACTGGTCGCAGCTGGTCGTGATCGCCCTCGTCACGCCGATGTCGTTCGTCCTCAACAAGCTGTGGACCTTCGCCGCCGTACGGACCGCGCGGCTCGAGGCTGCCGCCGCGGAGGCCGAGGCGGGGGCGCACCACGGGCAGTGAGACCGGGTGCTCCTCACCTGTCACCCACCCACTCGGGCGTGGTAGAAAGTGCGGCGAGCTCGACGAGAGGGACGCCAGGGCATGACGACATCGGGGTCGTACGACTTCACGGGCTACCAGGTCCTGGTGATCGGTGGCACCCGCGGCGAGGGCCACACCATCGCCTCGTCGTTCGCTGCCTGCGGCGCCTCCGTGACGGTGACCGGCACGATGATGCTGCGCTCGCTCTACGACAACGACCTGTCCGCCTTCGACTACGAGTCGGTCAACCTCGCGCGCCAGGAGTCGATCGACCACCTGGTGGGGACGGTCACCCACATCGACGTGCTGGTGCTCGCGGCCTCCTGCACCCTTCCCTACGGCATGCCGCCCGGCGAGCAGGCCTTCGTCGCGGAGGCCGCCCGCTCCGGGCTGCTGGGCCCGACCTTCCTGACCACCCGGTTGCGGCTCAAGCTCGGCCAGAGCCCGGCCCTCGGCGGCGGCTGCGTGGTCAACACCGGGGCCGTGACGTCGTGGCTGCAGCTGGCGACCTCCCCCGAGGCGGCCCAGCGCGAGCTCGTCGAGGCCACCGCGCGCGCCGGGGCCAACTGGGCCGGACTCGGCGTCCGCGTCAACTCGGTGCTCCACGCGCCCCGGACCGTGCTGCCGCGCCAGTACGCCCCCGGCTCCGCCCCTGCCGGCGGCAGCCGGGCTGCGGGCGGCACGCTGGTGCGCACCCACCAGCCGCGCGTCGCGGACGCCGTCGCCGACGCCACGCTGTTCCTGGCGAGCAGCGCTGCCGCGCGCATCACCGGGCAGACGCTGCGCATCGGCTGAGGCCCGCGAGAGGACTCGACGGGAGAGTTCTGCGAAATGCCGTGCAGAACGTTCGAGCCCGGTTACATTTCCCCACGCGGAAGCAACAACAGACCCACAGGGTCTCGCCACCGTCTCGGGTCGGTCGCTCCCTCGTCGCCAGGAAGGACTCACCCCATGACTGCCGAAACCATCTACCTGCCCTCCACCCGGAGCGGCTCCTCGTGGACCGGACGCGCCTCGCGGATGCGACGTGAGCAGCTGCTGGGGCGCGCGCCGGCCGCGGACTCGCCCGTCCACCACCTGTGGGAGTCCCTCGTCGACGTGCTCGGGGCGATCGAGGGTCCGTCGACGGCGGTCCTGGCGACCGCGGGCGGCGACCCGGTGGCGGTGCACGGCCTCGCCGGGTCCGAGGTGGCACGCGTCGCCCGGCAGAGCCGGGCGGCCTTCGGCATGCGCACCCCGACCAGACCCGACGGCGCGTCCACCGAGCCGGCCCCGGTGGAGACCGTGGAGCTCACGGCGGGCCTGCGCCACACCGTCATCGCGTCAGTGCCCACCGGCACGGGCGGGGGCCACCTGCTCTCGGTGACCGCGCAGGGCGTGAGCATCCAGGTGCTGGAGGCGTGGACGCGCCGGCTCGCGGAGGACATCCGCGCGGCGCTCTCAGTCGCCGCCCGGTAGCCCCTCGAGCAGCTCGTCGGCGGCGGCGTACGGATCCAGGTCCCCGGTCGCCACCCGCGCGGCGAGCGCGTCCAGGTCGGCGCCGGACCCGGCGCTGCCCCAGCGGGCCCGCAGGGCGGCGAGCGCCACCGCCTCGACCTCGCCGCGCGCCCGAAGCGTACGCCGGCGCGCGAGCTCGCCCGACTCCGCCAGCCAGGCGGCGTGCCGGTCGAGCTCCTCGAGCAGCCGGTCGATCCCCTCCCCCGTGCTCGCGACGGTCTGCAGCACCGGCGGACGCCACGCGTCGTCACGACGCTCCGCCATGCCGAGCATCGTGCGCAGCTCGCGCCGGGTCCGGTCCGCGCCCTCGCGATCGGACTTGTTGACGGCGTAGACGTCCCCGATCTCGAGGATCCCGGCCTTGGCGGCCTGGATGCCGTCGCCCATCCCGGGCGCCAGGAGCACCAGGGTGGTGTCGGCGAGCCCTGCGACCTCGACCTCGCTCTGACCGACCCCGACGGTCTCGACGATCACCACGTCGCAGCCGGCCGCGTCCAGCACGCGCACCGCGTGCGGCGTCGACCAGGCCAGGCCGCCGAGGTGCCCGCGCGCGCCCATCGACCGGATGAAGACCTCGCGGTCGAGGGCGTGGTCGCCCATGCGCACGCGGTCGCCGAGCAGCGCGCCGCCCGAGAACGGCGAGGAGGGGTCGATGGCCAGCACCCCGACGCGCTTGCCGGCCCGGCGCATGGCCGTCACCAGGGCGCTCGTCGAGGTGGACTTGCCGACCCCTGGCGCGCCGGTGATCCCCAGCACGTGCGCGCGGCCGGCGGTGCCGCGCAGGGCGGACATCACCTCGCGCAGGAGCGGTGAGGCGTCCTCCACGAGCGTGATGAGCCGCGCCACCGCGGCCGGGTCGCCCTCACGAGCGCGCGCGACGAGGTCGGGGACCGCCTGGGCACCCCGCCTCGTCACACCACCCGTCACGCCACCCGTCACGCCACCCGTCACGCCTGGGTCACGCAGAGGGGACGCGGATGATGAGGGCGTCGCCCTGCCCGCCGCCACCGCACAGGGCGGCTGCGCCGATCCCGCCGCCGCGACGCTTGAGCTCGAGGGCGAGGTGCAGCACGATGCGGGCCCCGGACATGCCGACCGGGTGGCCGAGGGCGATGGCGCCGCCGTTGACGTTGACCTTGTCCTGGTCGACGCCGAGCTGGCGGGCGGACTCGATGCCGACTGCGGCGAACGCCTCGTTGAGCTCGAAGAGGTCGATGTCGGAGACTGCGATGCCCTCCTTCTCGGCCGCCTTGGTGATCGCGTTGGCCGGCTGCAGCTGCAGCGATGAGTCGGGGCCGGCCACCTGGCCGGACGCGCCGATCTCGGCGATCCAGGTGAGGCCGAGCTCCTCGGCCCTGGCCTTGCTCATCACGACCACGGCGCAGGCGCCGTCGGAGATCTGCGAGGCGGAGCCGGCGGTGATGCTGCCGTCCTTGGCCACGGGCCGCAGGCCGGCGAGCGACTCGGTCGTGGTGTCGCCGCGCACGCCCTCGTCCTCGGCCACGGTGACGTCGCCCTTGCGCGACGAGACGGTGACCGGGACGACCTCGTCGTCGAAGAGGCCGTTCTTCCAGGCGAGCGCCGCGCGCTGGTGCGACTGCGCGGCGAAGGCGTCCTGCTCCTCGCGCGTGAGGTTGGCGCCCGCGGCGTTGCAGCCGTCGGTCAGGTTGATCATCGCCTGGTGGGTGAACTGGTCGTACAGCGCGTCGTAGGCCATCGAGTCGACGAGCGCGGTGTCGCCGTACTTGAAGCCCTCGCGGCTCTTCGGCAGCAGGTGCGGGGCCTGGGTCATCGACTCCATGCCGCCGGCGACCACGACCTCGTGCTCACCGGCACGGATCAGCTGGTCGGCCATCGCGATCGCGTTGATGCCCGAGAGGCAGACCTTGTTGATCGTGATGGAGGGGACGTTCATCGGGATGCCGGCCTTGACGGCGGCCTGGCGGGCGGTGATCTGCCCGGCGCCGGCCTGGATGACCTGACCCATGATCACGTAGTCGACCTGCTCACCGCTCACGCCGGCCTTCTCCAGGGCCCCCTTGATGGCGACCCCGCCGAGGTCGGCGGCCGACTGGTCCTTGAGGCCGCCGAGCAGGCGGCCGATCGGGGTGCGAGCCCCTGCGACGATGACGGATCCGGACATGGGATTTCCTCCAGGCGTTGCGAGTCAGGGCGGCAGGTGCCGACACTTCGGACGATACCCACCGCTCCCGCGCCTCCGGGAGGGGGTTAGCGGGCATTCACCGTGAGGCACACGTCACACCTCCTCGCGGGCCCGCCGCCCCGGAGTGCACGATGTGCCCATGAGCGCCTCCGACCTCCCCGACGACGTCCGCCACCTGTTCACGGCCATCGACCACGTCGGCATCGCCGTGCCCGACCTCGACGCGGCGATGGCGTTCTACCGCGACGCCTACGGCATGCAGGTGCTGCACGAGGAGGTCAACGAGGAGCAGGGCGTACGGGAGGCGATGGTCGGGGTGGGCGACTCCGGCTCCTGCATCCAGCTCCTGGCCCCGCTCACCCCGGAGTCCACCATCGCGAAGTTCCTCGACCGCAGCGGCCCGGGGATCCAGCAGCTCGCCTTCCGCGTCGACGACGTGGAGCACGTCGCCGACGTCCTGCGCCGGCGCGGGCTGCGCCTGCTCTACGACGCGCCGAAGCGGGGCACCTCCGACAGCCGGGTGAACTTCATCCACCCCAAGGACGCGGGCGGCGTGCTGGTCGAGCTCGTCGAGCCCTCCTCCACGGCGCACTGAGCCTCACGGCACGAGGTAGTCGCCGTCGCGCGCGTCGGTGACGAGCATGTGACCCGGTGCGTGGGCGATCGCCAGCGGCGGCCGCGACTCCATCACTGCCGCCTGCGGGGTCACCCCACAGGCCCAGAACACCGGCACCTCCCCGTCGCGCACCTCGACGGGGTCGCCGAAGTCGGGGCGGGAGAGGTCGGCGATGCCCAGCGCCGCGGGGTCGCCCACGTGGACCGGCGCCCCGTGCACGGCCGGGTAGCGCGAGGTGATGCGTACGGCGTCGGCGACCTGGGCGGCCGGCACCGGCCTCATCGACACCACGAGGGGACCGGAGATCGTGCCGGCCGGCCGGCAGCGCCGGTCGGTGACGTACATCGGGACGTTGACACCCTGCTCCACGTGCCGCACCGGCACCCCGCCCTCGACCAGGGCCGACTCAAAGGTGAAGCTGCAGCCGACGAGGAAGGACACGAGGTCCTCGCGCCACCAGCCCGAGACGTCGGTCGTCTCCTCGGCGAGCTCGCCGTCGACGTAGACGCGGTAGGCAGGGAGGTCGGTGCGTACGTCGCCGTCGAGCAGCGGCTCCGACACCTCACCCGCCTCGAGTACGTCGAGCACCGGGCACGGCTTGGGGTTGCGCTGCGCGAAGACCAGGAAGTCGAGGGCCAGCTCGCGCGGAAGCACCATCAGGTTGGCCTGGGTCCACCCGCGGCTCCAGCCGGCCGTCGGGGTCACCAGCCCCTCGCGGAAGAGCTGCCGGGCCGCGCGGGGCGCGAGCTCGGCACGGTCGGGAGCGTGATCGGTCATGGGACCTCCACCCATCGGAAGCGCACGGGGTCCCCCGGGCGCAGCTGTGCGGCACGGTCGACGTCGGCGTCGACGACGACCGCCACCACCGGATAGCCGCCGGTGACCGGGTGGTCGGCGAGGAACAGCACCGGCTCCCCGCTGGGCGGCACCTGCACGGCCCCACGCCAGGCTCCCTCGCTGGGCAGCTGCTGGTCGCGGGCCGGCCGCAGCGCGGCGCCCCCCAGACGCATGCCGACCCGGTTGCTCCGCTCGGTCACCGACCACGTGGTCGCCACGAGCGCCTCGACGTCGTCGACCCAGGAGTCGCGGGGGCCGCGCACCGCGCGCAGCACCACCTCGGCCGCGAGGTCGGGGGCGGCGACCGAGTCCACCGCGGGGAACCGCTTCCCGGGTCCGCCGACCGGCAGCACGTCGCCGGCCGCGAGCGGCGCCGGACCGACCCCGGACAGGACGTCGCTGGCGCGGGACCCGAGCACCTCCTCGACCGTCACCCCACCCCGGACACCGAGGTAGGACCGCAGGCCGGCGGCCGGCCGGCCGAGCACCACGCGGGCCCCCGGCTCGGCGTAGAAGACCACGTGCGAGCCGACGTCGCGACCGTCGACCCGCACCGGGCAGGGAGCACCGGTCACGCAGCACCACAGACCCTCGTCGAGGACCTCCACCTCCAGCCCACCGAAGGTGACCTCGACGGCCGCGGCGTCGACGGGGTTGGCCAGCGCGCGGTTCACCTGGCACAGCGCCCCGCGGTCGGCGGCGCCGGAGCGGCCGACGCCCACCCCCGACAGACCGCGCCGGCCGAGGTCCTGCACCAGGGCGAGCGGACCGGTCGCGTGCACGCGCAGCGCCCGGGTCACGACGCCACCTGCACGAACCGCACGCGCACGCCCGGGGAGAGCAGGGCGGCGGGGTCGCGCCCGAGGTCCCACAGCGCCGCATCGGTGCGACCGATCAGCTGCCACCCCCCGGGCGACGGGCGCGGGTAGATGCCGGAGTACTCGCCGGCCAGCCCGACGGCGCCCGCGGGCACCCGCGTCCTGGCCTCCGCGCGCCGGGGCACGTGGAGCCGCTCGTCCTCGCCGAGGAGGTAGCCGAAACCGGGGGCGAAGCCGCCGAAGGCCACCCGCCAGGTCTGCCCGGTGTGGGCGGCGACGACCGCCTCGACCGAGAGCCCGGTGAGCTCGGCGACGTCGGCGAGGTCGTCGCCGTCGTAGGTGACGGGGACCTCGACGACCGGGCTGTCGTCCGCGGCCGCGGCCCCCTGCTCCGGGGACACCTCGGCCAGCACCTGCCTGAGGTCTGCGACGGGGACGCCGTCGTCGGCCACCACCAGGACCGTGCGCGCGGCCGGGACGACCTCGCCGACCTCGACGGGTCCGCGGGCGCGCAGGGCCGCGGCGTACGACACGGCCTCTGCGGTGGAGGCCAGCTCGACCAGCACGGCCCGGTCGCCGTACGGCAGCAGCTCGGGTCGGCCCGTCACGCGAACGCCTCCAGCCGCACTCCCTGCGCGGCGAGGGCCTCACGGACGGCGACGGCCATCTCGACGGCGCCGGGGCTGTCGCCGTGGACGCAGACCGAGTCGGCCTCCACCCGCACGGTCGACCCGTCGCTCGCCACGAGGGTGCCCTCGGTGGCCAGGCGCACGACGCGGGTCGCGACCTCGGCGGGGTCCGTCAGCACCGCCCCGGCCTCCCGGCGCGACACGAGTGTCCCCTCGGGCGTGTAGGCCCGGTCGGCGAACGCCTCGCGCACGGTCCGCAACCCGGCCTCCTCCGCAGCGGCCAGGAGGCGCGAGCCCGGCAGGCCGAGCAGGGGCAGCGAGGCGTCGTACGCCTTCACCGCCGCGACCACCGCGCGGGCCTGCTCGTCGTGGTGCACGGTCGCGTTGTAGAGCGCCCCGTGCGGCTTGACGTACGCGACGCGGGTGCCGGCCACGCGGGCGAGCGCCTCGAGCGCACCGATCTGGTAGGTCACCTCGTCGGCCAGCTCCGTGGCGTCGTAGTCGACGAAGCGACGGCCGAACCCGGCGAGGTCGCGGTAGCCGACCTGGGCCCCGACGACCACCCCGTGCCGGGCCGCGGTCTCGCAGCAGCGGCGCAGCGTGGAGGCGTCGCCGGCGTGGAAGCCGCAGGCCACGTTGGCGCTGGTGACGACCTGCAGGACCTGCTCGTCGTCGCCGAGCTCCCACCGGCCGAACGACTCGCCGACGTCGCTGTTGAGGTCGACCCGGGGCGCGCTCACAGGTCACCCAGCAGCAGCAGCGCGTTGTAGCCCAGGTAGAGGGTCAGCAGCCACGCGATGGCACCGACGGCGAGGAGCCATGCCGGGTAGCGGTAGCCGTGGAGCAGGTCGCGGCGGCGCCAGGCGACCCACAGCAGCACGCCGAAGCCGAGCGGGAGGATCAGGCCGTTGAAGGTGCCGGCGAAGATCAGCAGCTGCGTCGGCGCCTGCTCGATGATGAGGTAGACGACCGCGCAGAAGGCGATGAACCCGACCGTGATCAGGCTGCGCGTGCGCTCGGCCGTCGCCGAGGTCGTCACGAAGGACACCGAGGTGTAGGCCGCGCCGATGACCGACGTCAGGGCTGCCGCCCACAGGATCACGCCGAAGACGCGCAGGCCCGCCTCGCCGGCCGCCGCACTGAAGGCGGCGCCCGCGGGCCCGCCGACGGCGTCCTGGGACAGCACCGCACCCCCGGCGACCACGCCGAGGATCGCGAGGAAGAGCAGGATCCGCATGAGCCCGGTCACGAGGATGGACACGACCGAGCTGCGGGTGATGTCACCGACGTGCTGCGGCCCGGTGAGCCCGGAGTCGAGCAGGCGGTGGGCGCCGGCGTAGGTGATGTAGCCGCCGACGGTGCCTCCGATGATCGTCGTGGTGGCGACGAAGTCGAACGTGTCCGGCGCCACGACGCTGACCAGCGCCTCCCCGACCGGCGGGGAGGACGTGACGGCGATCGCGAGGGTCGCCACGATCATGAGCAGGCCCAGCAGCACCACGATCCTGTCTAGCGCGACACCGGCGCGGCGGCTCAGGAAGATCCCCACGGCGATCGCGGCTGACACCGCGCCTCCGATCCGGGGGTCGACGCCCAGCATGGCGTTGGCCCCGAGTCCGGCCCCGGCGATGTTGCCGATGTTGAAGACCACTCCCCCGAGGAAGACGAGACCGGCGAGCAGGAAGCCGAAGCCCGGCACCACGGCGTTGCCGAGCTGGTGGGCCCGCAGGCCGGAGACGCCGATGACGCGCCACACGT
The DNA here is from genome assembly GCF_014653115.1 of Nocardioides flavus (ex Wang et al. 2016). Classification (GTDB taxonomy): domain Bacteria; phylum Actinomycetota; class Actinomycetes; order Propionibacteriales; family Nocardioidaceae; genus Nocardioides; species Nocardioides flavus. The sequence continues at coordinate 106,049 of NZ_BNAD01000005.1, forward strand.
TCATCTGCACCGCGATGTCGACGACGATGGAGATGACGATCGCGCACGCGAAGGCTGCGCCCAGGGTGATGGTGAAGTTGGCGGTCTGGGTGATGAACCCCGGGCCGATGGCGCTGGTGGCCATCAGGAAGACGGCCCCCATCACCGCCGTCCGGCTGAAGCCGGACGCCCCGACGGGCTCCGTCCCGGCTGAGTCGCTCCCGGTGGACCTGTCGGCTGGTGTGTGCTGGGTCATACCGGGACGATAAGGATTGTTCAACAATTCTTCAATACCTCTCCTGTTTCCGCTCCGTTACAGTGCGACACATGGGCACCACCGACCCCGCGAGCCCCACGAGGAGCAGCGGGACCTCCCGCGGCGCCGCCCTGGGCAGCGACCTCGACACCGTGCTCGACGGGGTGCTCGCGGCCCGCCGGGCCGAGCGCACGGTCATGAGCACCTCCGCCGACCGGGCGGCCCGCGTGGTCCGCGAGCAGGTCGTCGAGGGTCACCTCCGGTCCGGGACCCGCCTGCCGGAGGAACGCCTCGCCGGCGCCCTCGGCGTCTCGCGCAACACCTTGCGCGAGGCGTTGAGCCAGCTCGTGGCCGAGCGGATCCTGGTGCGCGAGCCCCACCGGGGCGTCGTGGTGGCCACGCCGGAGGTCGAGGACGTCGAGGACGTCTACCGCGTACGGCGGCTCGTCGAGACGGCTGCGCTCGCCCGCGGCAGCCACCACACCCCCGAGCGCGTGGCGGCGGTGGCCGCGGCCGTGACCGAGGGACGCGGGGCGGCCGCTCGCGGCGACTGGGACGGCGTGGCCTCGGCCAACCAGCACTTCCACCGGGCCGTCGTGTCCCTGGCGGGCAGCCCGCGCCTCGACGCCCAGATGGACCTGCTGCTCGCCGAGATGCGGTTGTTCTTCCACCAGATGGGGGCACCGGAGCGGTTCCACCGCCCCTACCTCGACGAGAACGGCGCCATCGCCGACCTCCTCGCTGCGGGCGAGCGCGACCGGTCAGCCGACCGACTCGACACCTACCTCGCGACCGCCCAGGACCAGCTCGTCGCGGCCTTCCGCCAGCGCGCCTGAACCCGGCGACGCCTCCGGTCCGGCCCGGCTGGATCGATCCAACGAGCCGTGGGCGCGGCGTAGGTCACATCCGGGTGACACCGTATCTACCCGTCGGTACCTTTCACGCACCCGAGACCCGACGCCCCCGAAGCACCAGGAGCCAGTCCGTGCAGAACATCCTCGAAGCCATCCAGTCCGGCAGTGCGACCACCGAGGACTTCGCCAGCCTCGAGCTCCCGGAGTCCTACCGCGCGGCCTTCGTCAAGAAGGACGAGGTCGACATGTTCGAGGGCCTCACGACCCGGGAGAAGGACCCGCGCAAGTCGCTCCACGTCGACCAGGTGCCGCTGCCCGAGCTCGGCCCCGGCGAGGCCTTCGTCGCGGTCATGGCCTCCGCCATCAACTACAACACCGTGTGGACCTCCATCTTCGAGCCGGTCTCGACCTTCGGCTTCCTCGAGCGCTACGGCCGCAACAGCGAGCTCACCAAGCGTCACGACCTCCCCTACCACGTGGTGGGGTCCGACCTCTCCGGCGTCGTGCTCAAGACCGGCCCGGGCGTGACCAAGTGGAAGCCGGGCGACCGCGTCGTCGCGCACTGCCTCTCCGTCGAGCTCGAGGGCCCCGACGGCCACAACGACACGATGCTCGACACCGAGCAGCGGATCTGGGGCTTCGAGACCAACTTCGGCGGCCTCGCCGACGTGGCGATGGTCAAGGCCAACCAGCTGATGCCCAAGCCCGAGCACCTCACCTGGGAGGAGGCCGCCTCCCCCGGCCTGGTCAACTGCACCGCCTACCGCCAGCTGGTGAGCAAGAACGGCGGCGACATGAAGCAGGGCGACAACGTCCTCATCTGGGGTGCCTCCGGCGGCCTCGGCGGCTTCGCGACGCAGTACGCCCTCAACGGCGGCGCGACCCCCGTGTGCGTGGTGTCCAACGAGGAGAAGGCCGCCATCGCCCGCAGCATGGGCGCGGAGCTGATCATCAACCGCTCCGAGGAGGGCTACAAGTTCTGGAACGACGAGGGCACGCAGCAGGACCCGAAGGAGTGGAAGCGCTTCGGCGCCCGCATCCGTGAGCTCACCGGCGGCGAGGACATCGACATCGTCTTCGAGCACCCCGGCCGCGAGACCTTCGGCGCCAGCGTCTTCGTCACCCGGAAGGGCGGCACCATCACCACGTGTGCGTCGACCTCGGGCTACATGCACGAGTACGACAACCGCTACCTGTGGATGAACCTCAAGCGGATCATCTCCAGCCACTTCGCCAACTACCGCGAGTCGTGGGAGGCAAACCGCCTCATCGCCAAGGGCAAGATCCACCCCACCCTGTCGAAGACCTACACCCTCGACGAGGTCGGCCAGGCCTCGCTCGACGTCCACCAGAACGCCCACCAGGGCAAGGTCGGCGTCCTGTGCCTGGCCCCCGAGGAGGGCCTCGGCGTCCTCGACCACGAGATGCGGGCCCAGCACGAGACGGCGATCAACCGCTTCCGCGGCGTCTGAGAAGGCGTCTCCACCCGCCTGAGATCTTTCACACCCCGGTTCGCGCGACTCCGACACAGGTCGCCCGCGAGCCGGGGTGTGTTTGTCTCAGGCCATCGGACAGACTGGCACCGACGCAGTCCGTACCGATGTGAGAGTGGGTGCCGCAGCATGGCTTCCGACCAGGGCCTGTCCATCTTCGACGAGCCGGGGTCCGGCGACGGCGCGGCGAGCGCCGACAGCGCCGCCGAGGAGACCCAGGTGCTGCCGGTGACCGGGAAGGACCGGCCGGGCGCCGGTGCCACGGCGGCCGGCGACAGCGAGGCGGCCACCGCCGAGCCGACGAAGAAGCCGACCGACGAGCCTGCGGCCGCGGGCCCGACCGATCCCGAGCGCACGGTGAAGGCGCCGGTCGTCCCGGCCCCGTCCCGCCCGGCCACGATGGCGAGCCCCCCGACCCCTCCGGCGGCGTCCACCGCGTCCGGCACGTCGTCGACCACGTCCCCGACCGTCCCGCCCCGGATCCCGTCCGCTCCTGCGGCAGCGCCCCTGCCGGTCGTGCGCCGCGGCGGCTACGACAAGGCCGCGGTGGACCAGCGCGTCGCTCAGCTGCAGTCCGAGAAGTCGGGCCTGGCGACCAGCCTGGCCAGCAGCGAGCAGCGCGTCATCGAGCTCGAGGCCGAGCTCGAGCGGCTGCGTGCCGAGGCCGCAGAGAACGCCAACCCGACGTACGCCGGGCTGGGCGGCCGCGCGACCTCGATGCTCAAGATGGCCGAGGACGAGGCCACCGACGTACGCAACGCCGCGCGCCGTGAGGCCGACGAGATCCGTACGCAGGCCGAGCGCGACGCCCACAGCATCCGGGCCGACGCGGCCCGCGAGGCCGACGACATGCGCATGGTGCAGCTCAAGGAGCTCGACGAGATGCGAGCCCGCCTGACCGCCGACGCCGAGACCGAGCGCAGCCTGGCCAAGGCCGAGGCCGAGGACCTGCTCGCCGCCGCGCGCCGCGAGTCCGACCAGCTCCGCCTGGCCGCGCAGCAGGAGACCAACGAGATGCGCGTGACCGCGACCCGCGAGGCCGAGCAGGCTCGCGCGGCCGCCGACCGCGAGGTGCAGGAGGCCCGGCGCACGCTCGCGGTCGAGAAGGAGCGCCTGACCCGCGAGGCGGCCGAGCACCACAGCAACGCCACCGCGGAGACGCAGCGCCTCGTCGCCGAGGCCGAGGCACGCGCCACGGCCGCGGAGCAGCGCGCCCGCGAGGCCACCACGCAGGCCAACACCCACCGCCAGCAGGCGCAGTCGGAGTCGGAGGGACTGCTGGCCCGGGCACGTCGCGAGGCGGAGCAGATCGTGGCCTCGGCCCGCACCCAGGCCGACTCCATCGGCGCGACCCGCGTCGCCGAGGCGGAGCGCGAGCTGGCCAACATCCAGGCCGAGGTCGACCGCGCCGCCAAGCGGCGTGACGCCATCACCGCCCAGCTCGGGGCGCTGCGCGACGTCGTCGCCGGCTTCGACGAGGACGAGTCCTGAGCTGGCGCGACCGGCTCGGCGGGCTGCTGGGCTCGGGTGACGCCGGCTCCGGTGACACCCGCAGCGACGGCGGCCGGGACGCCACGACGGCCCTGCGCGAGGCCGCCGACGACCCGACCGCACTCCCCCAGGCGCTGGAGGAGGTCGTCGAGCAGGTCAACGACGACGCCGACCGCGCCGAGGCCGCGGCCGGCGCGGCGGAGGAGTCGGCCCGCTCGGCCGCCCACATCGCCGAGCGCATCGACGACGCCACCGACCTCGTCGTCGACGAGGCCACCCCGGCGCCCTACGCTCCGACCGAGCCCGCGCCGGCACCCCTGCTGCTGCGCCACTCCCCCTTCAACATCGGGTTCTTCGGCGCCTTCGGCGCCCTGGTGGCGATCTTCCTGAGCCAGCAGCTGCTCAGCATCTCCTCGGTGCTGGTGCTGCTGGTGATGTCGATGTTCCTGGCGATCGGCCTCAACCCCGTCGTCGAGTTCTTCATGCGTCGCGGCATCCGGCGGGGCCTCGCAGTGCTCGTCGTGCTGGTCGTCGTGATCGGCGTGCTGGCGCTGTTCGTCGTGGCCATCGCGCCGGTGATCAGCGAGCAGATCGCGGCCATCACGCGCAACGCGCCCGGATGGCTCGACGACCTGCAGTCCAACGCCCGGGTGCAGCGGCTCGACGAGAAGTACGACCTGATCGCCAAGGCGCGCGACTACATCGAGAACGGCGACTTCGGCGAGCGGCTCTTCGGTGGTGCGCTCGGCGTGGGCCTGCGGGTGCTCTCCGCGCTGGCCAACAGCCTGATCGTGATCGTGCTGATGATCTACTTCCTCGCGTCCCTGCCGAGCATCAAGCACGCCGGCTACTCCCTCGCCCCGGCCTCGAAGCGGCCGCGGGTCAGCGAGCTCGGCGACAAGATCATCCGTTCGACCGGTGCCTACGTCGCCGGGGCGTTCCTCGTCGCGCTGTGCGCCGGCCTCAGCACGCTCATCTTCTCGTTCGTGGTCGGGCTGGGCGACTACGCCTTCGCGCTGGCCTTCGTCGTCGGCCTCTTCTCGCTCATCCCGGTCGTCGGCGCCTTCGTCTCGGGCGCCCTCATGACCCTCCTGGCCCTGACGGTCTCCCCGACCGTCGCGCTGGTCGCGCTGGTCTACTACGTCGCCTACCAGCAGGTGGAGTCCTACCTCATCTACCCGCGCATCATGAAGAAGTCGGTCGACATCCCCGGGTCGGTGACCGTGGTGGCCGCGCTCGTGGGCGGATCACTCCTGGGCATCATCGGCGCGCTCCTCGCCGTCCCGGTGGCCGCCGCCCTGCTGCTGCTGCACCGCGAGGTCTTCCTCAAGCGCCAGGACGCGCGCTGAGCGACTCCGCACCACCCTCGGACGCAGGCACAGGCACAGGGACGGGGTCGGGCTCGGGGAGCGGCTCCACGAGCAGCGGCGCACGCCCCTCGCCCAGCTTGACGACGACGACCCCGGCGAGCACGAGCAGGCCGCCGGCGAGCTGGACCGGGCGGGGCAGCTCACCGAGCAGCGCCCACGTCCACAGCACGGCTGCCAGCACCTCGCCGAGGGCGACGAAGGACGCGAGGCGGCTGCCGAGGCGCCGACCCGCCGCGATGCCCGTGACATAGGCCAGCGCCGCCGTGACGAGGCCCAGCGCCACCACCGCGACCCACCACGGCACGGTGAACCCGTCGTACACGGCGTCGTCGGTGGAGTGGTCGAAGGGCAGCAGCCCGGTGCCGCCCGCCACCAGCAGGACGACCGCCCCCACCACCAGCCCGCCGGCGGCGAGGCTGATGCCCGGGAGGCCGTTGCTCTCGTCGGCCGAGATCACGAAGTAGGTCGCGGCGCCCACCATCGCCCCGAGCGCCCACAGCACGCCAGCCGTGCTCAGCTCGGCGCCCGAGACCACGTCGAGGACGAGGGCGAGACCGCCGAGGGCGAGCAGCCCACCGAGCACCGTGAGCCCTGAGGGCCGGTGGCCGTGGCGCAGCCAGAGCCAGACGACGACGGCCACCGGGGCGGTGTACTCGAGCAGCAGCGCGACGCTGACCTGCATGTAGGTGACGGCGTAGAAGTAGCAGAGCTGGGCGCCCGCCACCGCCGCGATGCCGTAGACGGTGACCAGGCCGGCGTTGTCGCGCAGCAGGTGCCAGCGACCGCGCAGCGCCAGTGCGCCGGGCACCACCAGGACCACGGCCGCGATCAGGACCCGTACGGTCACCGCGGCGCCCGCGCTCCAGCCGGTGTCGAGCAGTCCGCGTGCCAGGGCCCCGGACAGACCGAACGACGCGGCCGACGCCAGCGCGAGCGTCAGGCCGGCAGCCGTGCGGGAGGAACCGGCGTCATGGGTCAAAGCCATCACGGTCATGACCGTAGGCCGCGCTGTTGTAATGTGTCAACGTGCTTTTCACGGATGACACCGACGCGGCACTCCAGGCTGCGGTCGCCCTCGTCAACTCGACCGACGAGCCGGGCGACCCGCTGGGGTCGGTCGCGGACCTGTCCGCCTTCCTCGCGTCGTGGTCCTACACCGGGCGCCACGACGCCACGGCTGAGGAGCTCGATGCCGTACGCCGGTTGCGGCCGTCGCTCAAGGCACTCCTGCTGGCCGATCGCGACGAGGCCGCCGCGCTCGTCAACACGATGCTGGCGCGGGCGAAGGCGCTCCCCCAGCTCCAGCGCCACGACCAGTGGGACTGGCACCTGCACGCCGTGGACCCCGACCGTCCGCTCGACGAGCGCGTGGTGGTGGAGACGGCGATGGCGATGGTCGACGTGATCCGGGCCGACGAGATGTCGCGGCTCGACCGCTGCGCGGCCGACGACTGCGACGACGTGGTGCTCGACCTGTCCCGCAACCGGTCGCGGCGCTACTGCTCGACCACCTGCGGCAACCGGGAGGCGGTCGCCGCCTACCGCGCCCGGCAGCGGGGCTGAGCCGCCGTCCCCGGTCGCCTCAGGCGAGGAAGCGTCGCAGCACCTCGAGGAAGACCTCCGGCTGCTCGGAGTGCACCCAGTGGCCGGCGTCCTTGACGAGCACCCGCCGGTTGCGCGGGAAGCGACGATCCATCTCGACCGCGCGCTCGTCGGAGATGTAGTCCGAGCGCGCGCCGCCGATCCACAGCACCGGGCCGTCGTAGGACGCGTCGCCGAGCTCGTCGCCGGGCCAGCCGACGAGCTCGTCCATGTGCTCGGCGAGCAGGTCGAGGTTGAGCTGCCAGTGCCAGCCGTCGTCGGTACGGCGCAGGTTCTGCAGCAGGAAGCTGCGCACCGTCGGGCTCGGCACGACCTCGCGCAGCGCCTCGTCCGCCTGGTCGCGCCGCTCCAGGGAGCCGAGGTCGAGGGCCCGCATGGTCTCGATGTAGCCGACGAACTCGCGCCCGCTCTCGTACCTCACCGGGGCGACGTCGACGACGGCCAGCCGCTCGACGAGGTGCGGATGGCGCAGGGCCAGGCACATCGCGATCTTGCCGCCCATGGAGTGGCCGACGAGGGCGACGGGCTCCTCGCCGAGCTCGGCGGCGACGAGGTCCGCCAGCTCGAGGTAGTCGAAGCGCTGCGTCCACGGCGACCGGCCGTGGTTGGGCATGTCGAGCAGCAGCACGCGGTGGTCGGCGCTGAGCGCCTTGGCCGCCTGGGTCCAGTTCTTGCCCTGGCCGAAGAGGCCGTGGCAGAAGACGACGCGCTGCCCGGACTCGCCGAGCTCGGTGCGGTGCAGGCTCACGGCACCATCCTCCCGCAGCCGGCCGGACCCGCGCAGGCGGGTCAGAAGTCGAAGCCGTCGAACAGGTCGCCGATGCCGTCGCCGATGCCGCCGAGGACGTCCCCGATGCCCTCGCCGATCGCGCCGATGCCCTCACCGAGCCCGTCGAAGCCGCCGCCGAAGAGCATGCCCATGAACATCCAGTCCATCGGCGAGAAGGTGCCGAAGTAGCCCTGGGCGTAGGGCTGGTAGGCGCGACCACCCTGCCAGTAGGGCACCCGGCGCGAGCCGACCATGACCTTGCGGATGTCGGGCTCGGCACCGGCCCGTACGCGCTCCACGTCGAGGGCGCAGGCGGGCACGTCGCGCGACGTCCCGCCCGGCGGCGTCCACGGCACGTCGGCGACGGAGAGGCCGTGCCGGGGGTCGAAGAAGCACGGCGGACGGCGCTGCGGGAGCGGCTCGCCCGCCACCCGCGCGCGCACGCACGCCATCGCGTAGCGACCGTCCTCGAGGATCTCGGTCACGTGCCTGACGTCCTCGGCACGGGTGAGCGCGGCGGCAGCGGTCTTGGCCGACTCGTAGGAGTCGAGCGCGCGCTGGTAGTCGGCGTTCGCACCGGGGTCGAGCGGGTGCCCGGCCAGCTCGATGTCGAGGTCCTGCAGCTCGACGCCGAGGGCGGTGACGTCCTCCTCGGCCAGCTTCTTCACCGGCGCGACCTCGGCCTCGACACGCGCGAGCTCGCGCTTCTTGCCGGACCTCCCGGCAGCCACCGCGACCGCCGTCAGCCCGCCGAGGACGACCAGCACGAGGACGAGTTCCATGACCTCAGGATACGCAGCGGCGGCAAGGACGCCGGCGCCCGCGACCTGCAGGAGCAGGCCGCCCATCGACCCCCGACGATGTGCGACCTGCTCCGACATGAGGCCGGTCGGCTGCGGGACCATCCCCTCGTGCAGTCCCGTCGCCCCGGCGTGGCAGAAGCATCCCGCGGGGGCGTGCTGCCCGGCATCCGTAGTCCTACGTATCTCTGGCCCGCGTAGCGATAGGTTCGGTGCGTGCTGTCGCCCTGTCTCGGTCGTGACGAGGTACGTCGCGCGTTGCACGACGCGCTGGCGGAGTCCCGCTGGGTGAGCGTCGTCGGCCCGCCCGGCAGCGGCAAGACCCTGCTGGTGCGCCACCTCGCCGCGGACTCGGCGACGGGACCCGCGGGCGGCCCAGGGGTGGCCTGGGTGGACGCCCGCACCCTCCGTACGCTCGACGAGCTCGTAGTCGCCGCCCTGGAGAGCCTCGGGGCGGAGACCGCGCCCGGCGACTCGCTGGTCGGCGCCCTCGGCCGCGCGGTCGACGGTCGCGACTGCCTGCTCGTCCTCGACGGGCTCGACCTCGACGCCACCGGCGCCGGACCGGTCCTGCAGACCGTGCTGGAGAGCACGAGCGACGCGCGGGTGGTGGTCACGGCACTCACGACGGCCCGGCAGCCGCTGGAGTCGGTCGTACGGGTCGGCCCGCTGCCAGTGCCGGCGCAACGCGCCCCACTGGAGGGGCCGGCGGTCGAGCTGTTCCTGCGCCGCATCCGCGCCGCGGGCGGGCAGCGGGTCGACCTCACCGCGCAGGCGCACGAGGTGCGCCGCCTGCTCGGCGCGACCGGTGGCCTGCCCTTGCTGATCGAGCAGGTCGCGGTGCAGTCCGCGCTGGTCGGCCTCGCCAACGCGATGTCGGCCGTCAGCCTGGACCAGGCCGTCGACTCCGCCCACGCCCTCCTGGACGACGCGAGCGCCACCGCGCTGCGTCGCATCGGGCTGCTCGACTTCAGGGTCGGCCTCGACGTCCTCGCGCGGGTGCTCGACGCGAGCGTCCCCGAGGCGGCCGAGCTCGCCGGCAACCTCGTGCGTCGCAGCCTGCTCGAGGTCGACGGCCAGGGGCAGTTCGACATGCTGTCCCCGATCCGGGGCCGGGCACGCGCACTGGCCCGCCGGTCCGACCACGACGCCGTCGCCGCGGGCCTGCTGGCCTGGGCGCAGGCGCACGCGCCGATGCACGACAACTACGGCGCCGCCGACGCCGCGTGGCTGCGCGACCTGCCCGCGATGCGCCATGCCGTGCTCAGCGCCTGCGCCGACCCCGCGACCCGCGCGGAGGGTTACTCGATCGCCAACCGGATCTTCTCCTCGCTCTACACCTCGATGCGGACCCGCGAGGCGGTCGAGATCCTCGAGGGCGCGCTCGCCAGCGGGGACGGCCCCCCGGAGATCGGCGCCCAGATCGCCCGGCGGGCAGGGATCGCGGCCTCGGAGATGCGCGGGACCTACGAGGGCCTGTGGCTCCTCGCGCGCTCGGACGAGCACGCCTCCGCGGCACCGAACCCCGCCGAGCAGCTGTGCAAGACCGCGTCCATCCGGGCCGAGATGCACCTCGACGCAGGAGACCTGGCGAGCGCCGAGACCGAGGCGGAGCGGGCGATCGACCTCGACCCCGACGGCTCGATCACCCGCCAGGCGACCCGCACGCTGGCCGACGTCTACACCTCGCAGGGCCGGTTCAGCGAGGCTGCCCGGGCCGTCGCAGCGGCGATGCCGGCGCGCACCACCGGCGACGAGCGCTGGATCGACCTGTCGTTGCGCACCCTGCTGGCCCGGATCGCGCTCGAGCAGGGCCGGATCGCCGAGGCGGTCGCGGGCACCCGCGCAGTGGTCCTGGAGGCTCGCGAGCTCGCCGAGGACCGGGTCGGCCTGCTGGCCGAGACGCTCCTGCGGGCCCTGGACCCCACGTGGGAGGCCTCTCCCGTCGTGCGCGAGACCCTGCCGTGGGCCGTACGCCTGCCGGTGCTGGCCCAGGACGGCCGCGACCTGCTGGTGCGCGGGGAGTCGAGGCAGGCGGCCGGCCTGGCCGCCGACGTGGTGGCACTGGCCGACTCCGCCCGGCTCGGCCGCGACGGCGTGGAGGCACGCCTGCTCCTGGGCCGTGCGCTGGTCGACCTCGGCGACCTCGACCAGGCGACCACGACCTACCTCACGGCGCTGGAGGACTGCCGCTCGATGCGCCTCCCGCTCCGCGCCGCCGACGTGCTCGACGGCCTCGCCGCCGTGGCACGCGTACGCGGCCTGCCCGAGGCCCGCTCGCTGGCCGCGGCCGCCCTCGCCCTCCGCGCCCCGCGGATGGCGGTGCGCTGGGGCTACTCGGCCGACTACGACGTCGTCCCGGCCAGCAGGCCGCCGGAGGGGTGCATCGAGGGCGACGAGCTCTCCGCCGACGCGGTCACCCTCGTGACCGCGGTGTTCCAGCGGCCGACGTCGGCCCAGCCGTCGGTCCTCGACGCGCTCACCGCCGCGGAACGGCAGGTGGCGGAGCGGGTGGCGCACGGTCTCACCAGCCGGCAGATCGCCGAGGAGCTGTTCGTCTCCCCCCGCACCGTGGACGCGCACCTCACCCACATCTACCGCAAGCTCGACATCAACACCCGGGCCCGGCTCGCCGCGCTGGTCGTCGACAGCCGCTGAGGCCCACCCGGGAGCGCGCGGTCACGGCGCGATGTCGGTGGGCTGCGTCACCATGGGCGGATGAGCCGGACGATCCAGGTGACCTTCGACGCCCACGACCCCGAGGCCCTCTCGCGCTTCTGGGCCGACGCGATGGCGTACGTCATCCCACCGCCTCCAGGACGCGAGCTCGCTCCGGGGCAGGACCCGTTCGAGGCGTGGCACGCCTTCCTCGCCGAGGTCGGCGTGCCGGAGTCGGAGTGGGGCTCCGCGGCCGCCGCCCAGGACCCGGTCGGCGCCGGCCCGCGGCTGTTCTTCCAGCGCGTGCCCGAGGCCAAGTCCACCAAGAACCGGGTCCACCTCGACCTGCGTGCCGCGCCGGGGCTCGTGGGCGAGGAGCGGATGGCCGCCCTCGAGGCCGAGTGCGAGCGACTCGTCGCCCTCGGCGCCACGCGGGTGGAGCGGCACGAGCCGGCCCCGCCCATGAACGCCGGTCACATCGTGATGACCGACCCCGAGGGCAACGAGTTCTGCTTGGACTGAGGGGACCGTCGCCTCAGCGGGCGCTGTAGTCGCGGAAGCCGCGACCGGTCTTGCGGCCGAGGTAGCCCGCGGTCACGAGGTGCTCCAGCAGCGGGGCGGGGGCGAACCCGGGCTCGCGGAACTCGAGGTAGAGCTCGCGCTGGATGGCCAGGGACACGTCGTTGCCGACCACGTCGAGCAGCTCGAAGGGACCCATCGGCAGGGCGCAGCCCTGCTTCATCGCGGTGTCGATGTCGTCGGCGGTCGCGTAGTGCGCCTCGAGCATCTTGACCGCGTCGTTGAGGTAGGGGAACAGCAGCGCGTTGACGATGAAGCCGGAGCGGTCACCGCACTTGACGGCCACCTTGCCGACCTCGTCGCACAGCGCCAGCACCGTCTCGGTGACGGCCTCGTCGGTCGCGACCGTGGAGACCACCTCGACCAGCTTCATGATCGCGGCCGGGTTGAAGAAGTGCATGCCGATGACGTCCTGCGGACGCTTGGTCACCTTGGCCATCGAGATGATCGGCAGGGACGAGGTGGTGGTGGCGAGGATGGCGCCGGGCTTGCAGATCTCGTCGAGGTTCTCGAACAGCGTCGTCTTGATCGCCAGGTCCTCCGCGATCGCCTCGACGACGATGTCGACGTCCTTGAGGTCGTCGAGCGAGGTGGTGCCGCGCACCCGGCCCAGCACCTCGGACTTCTGCTCCTCGGTGGCGCGACCGCGCTGGATCTGCTTGTCGAAGTTCTTCGTGATGGTGGCGACCACGCCGTCGACCTTGTCCTGGCCGCGGCCGGTGAACAGCACGTCGTAGCCCGCCTTGGCGAAGACCTCGACGATGCCCGAGGCCATCGTGCCGGTGCCGACGACACCGACCAGCTTGATGTCGTGGCGCAGCCGGGGCTTGTCGTCCGCGCTCGGGGTCTGGGCGTCGGCGACGACGACGGGGCTGTCGGGCGCCTCGTAGGTGTAGAACCCACGGCCCGACTTGCGACCGAGCAGGCCGGCCGTGACGTACTGCTTGAGGATCGGCGCCGGCGCGTGCAGGCGGTCGCGACCCTGCTTGTACATCGTGTCGAGGATCTCGTAGGCGGTGTCGAGACCGATGAGGTCGAGCAGCGCGAGCGGGCCCATGGGGTAGCCGCAACCGAAGCGCATCGCGGCGTCGATGTCCTCGCGCGAGGCGTACTTGCCCTCGTACATCGCCACCGCGTGGTTGAGGTAGCCGAAGAGCAGGGTGTTGGCGATGAAGCCGGCCTTGTCACCGCACACGACCGGGTTCTTGCCGAGGCTGCGCAGCAGCTCCTGCACGTCGGCGAGCACGTCGGGCTCGGTCACGACGGTGCGGATGATCTCGACGAGGTTCTGCACGGGCGCCGGGTTGAAGAAGTGGACGCCGACGACGCGACCGGGCTTGGCGTTGGCCGTGGAGATCTCGGTGACGCTCAGCGACGACGTGTTCGTGGCCAGCACCGCGTCGGGGCGCACGATGTCGTCCAGCGCGCGGAAGATCGATTTCTTGACCTCGAGCGACTCCACGACGGCCTCGACGACGAGGTCGGCGCCGGCGAGGTCCTGCATGTCGGTGGTGAGCGTGATGCGGCCGAGCAGCTCGTCGGCCTGCTCCCGGGTCATCTTCTCGCGCTTGACCGCACGGCCGGTCGAGTGCTCGAGGTGCTGGCGCCCGCGCTCGAGGCCCACGTCGTTCTGCTCGACGCCGATGACGGCGAACCCGTTGCGGGCGAAGACCTCGGCGATGCCGGCGCCCATGGTGCCGAGCCCGATCACGCCGACGGTGGTGAACTCACGAGTAGCCGTCTCAGTCATGGACGCATGCTCCCATGCCGTCCGCTCGTCACGGATGTGGGAAGCGTCACTCCGGCCGGGCGGCCCCCGGCCGTACGACGCGCACCTCGTCGCCCGGTCGGACCGGGCCCGGGCGCACCACCCTGGCGCACAGCCCGCGCAGCCTGCGTGGCTTGCCCTCGGGGCCGTTGACGAAGGCCATCGCGTCCTTGCCGAACCGGGCGATGAACTTGCCGCACCCGCTGTGGGGCTGGTCGGTCACCACGATCACCGCCCCGTCGGGCCCGCCGATGTGCAGCTCGCTCCACTCGGGCAGGTGCTCGTGGGACAGGTCGAGGTCGACGAACATCTGGTCGCCGGCGAGCCGCTCGCGCGCCGGGTCCTGCGCAAGGAACTCGACGAGGCGGTGGTTCATCAGGTTGAGCTGCATGTCGGGGTGCGCCGAGCCGTCGGGCGTACGCCGGCTCCCCCGCTGCGACCAGGTGTCCCCGACCAGGCCCTCGTCGACGTCGAGGTGCCCCACCTCGAGCACCTCGCGCTCGCCGGGCGCGGGACGGCGTACGACCGCACGGAGCGTGCCGACCTCGCGGGGGGACGCGTCCAGCACGGGCAGCAGCGTCGTGAGCTCGTCCGCGCTGCGGTGCGAGCGCAGCACCCGCCGCACCAGCACCCGGCCGGTCTCGTCGCGCCGGGATGCCAGCGGGCCGGGCAGCGGCTCGTCCGCGGGGACCTCGGCGAAGCCCAGGCCGGCCAGGGCCGCGGCCTCCGGACCCGCGTAGGGATGGGCGGTCAGCTGCCCGTGGCCGCGCACGGACAGGCGCTCGCACACGGCCTCCACCAGCTCGCGACGGGTGCCGCCGTGCAGGTCCACACCGACGACGAGGTCCGCGAGGTGGGCGTGCCCGTCGAGGAGGTCCACCCGTGCGTGGCCCACCGGCGGGTCGCCCGCGACCATCACGAAGCCGGGCCTGCCGGGGTGCTCGGCAACGCCGAGGTGCGCGAGGTCTCGCTGGCGCGCGGGGCGTACTGCGTGATCGGTCACGCGCTCACTGTAGATTCGCCCGTCGTGAGGATCGTCGTCGCACGCTGCCAGGTGGACTACGCCGGACGGCTCTCGGCCCACCTGCCGCTCGCCACCCGCGTCCTGATGCTCAAGTCGGACGGGTCGGTGCTGATCCACTCCGACGGCGGGTCCTACAAGCCGCTCAACTGGATGTCGCCGCCGTGCACCGTGCGCGAGGGGCTCTCCGAGGACGGCCAGGCGGAGTGGCTGGTGACCGCGACGAAGTCCGACGACACGCTGCGCATCCTCATCGAGGAGGTGCTGCACGACTCCTCCCACGACCTCGGTGTCGACCCGGGACTGCAGAAGGACGGCGTCGAGAAGCACCTCCAGGAGCTCCTCGCCGAGCACCCCGCCACCCTCGCCGACGGGCTCACCCTCGTGCGCCGCGAGTTCATGACCGCCATCGGGCCGGTCGACCTGATGTGCCGCGACGCCGACGGGCTGTCGGTCGCCGTGGAGATCAAGCGGCGCGGCGAGATCGACGGCGTCGAGCAGCTCACGCGCTACCTCGAGCTGCTCAACCGCGACCCGCTCCTCACCAGCAGGGGACCGGTCCGCGGCATCTACGCCGCCCAGGAGATCAAGCCCCAGGCCCGGGTGCTCGCGACCGACCGCGGGATCACCTGCGCGCTCGTCGACTACGACGCGCTGCGCGGGATGGACGACGCGGAGCACCGCCTCTTCTGATGGTGCCCGAGCGCATCTTCCACATCGCCACTGCCGCCGACTGGCGTGCGGCGCTGGAGACGGGCACCTACACCACCTCGACGGTCGGCCGGACCCTCGCGCAGGAGGGGTTCATCCACGCGAGCCGGCGCGACCAGGTGCAGGGTGTGTTCGACCGCTACTACCGCGGGCTCGGCGAGGACCTGGTGCTGCTGACCATCGATCCGGCGCGGCTGGAGTCGGAGGTGCGTGTCGAGCCGGTCGGCGACGACACCTACCCGCACGTCCACGGACCGATCAACCGCAGCGCGGTCGTCGACGTCACTCCCCTGAACCGCAAAGGGGGCGCCGAGACGCTGATGTCGCTGTGGATGAAGGGCATGGCCGTACGCATGGGGGCGGCGGTCCTCGTCATGCTGCTCGTCGCCGCCGTCGTCCTCGCCGCTCAGCGCCTGGCGTGAGGCTACGCCGCCTTCTTCGAGCCCTTCTTGCCGACCTTCGCCGGCTTGCCACCCGCGACGTCGACCTTCACCAGCCGCCGCTTCTTCACCGTGTAGCCCGGGGGCAGCGTGCCCTCCTTGAGCATCCGCAGCGGGCAGCGGCCGCACTTCTTGGTGGACACGCAGCACTTCTTCTTCGGCAGCTTGGCGACCTTGGCCTTGCCTGCCTTCTTCGAAGCGCTCTTGGAACCCACGCCCCGCACCCTACAGGACGGTTAGGCAAGCCTTACCTAGCATCTCGCCCAGTGTCGACCCAGCACTCAGCCGAGCCGGTCCCCCGCCCAGGATCGAGCCACCCAACCGTCCGCGTCGACCTCGAGCGCGACGACGTCGCAGTTCGCCAGCGGCCGGTCCCACCCGTGTCCGGGCGCCAGGTTGGGCGCCAGCGCGGGGGCGGAGAGGCAGATCGCGCCGCCGTGGCTGATCACGAGGACCGCCTCCCCCCGGTGCGTGTCGGCGATCTCCGCCAGGACCCCGGCGACCCGCTCGATCACCTCCGCGCCGCTCTCGGCACCGGGGATGCGGGTGTCGAGGTCGCCGGAGAGCCAGGCCCCGAAGGTGTCGCGGAACGGGTCGGAGTCGTACGTCCCGCCGGCGTGGTCGCCGACGCCGAACTCACGGAGCCCCTCACGGACGACGACGTCGACCCCGAGCACCCCGGCGGCGAGCTCGGCTGTCTGGACCGCGCGCGCCATGGAGCTGCTCCACACGGCCGCGATGCGCTCGGACGCGAGGCGCTCGCCCAGCTCGCGCGACTGCTGCCGGCCCAGCGGGCTGAGCCAGCCGCCGGAGTCGCTCAGCAGCTCGGACTCGTAGAGGGCCTCGCCGTGGCGGGCCACGAAGACCCGCGCGGCGCACTGGAGGTCAGTCACGGGCCAACTCCACCACGTCGTCGGCGCACCCCCACGAGAGGGTGACCCCCGCGCCCCCGTGGCCGTAGCAGTGGACCACGTCGCGGACCCGCTCGACCCGGACCTCCGGGCGCGCCGGCCGGAGCCCGACCTTGTGGCGCAGCACTCGGGCGCCCTCCAGCTGGGGCACGAGCGCGGTCGCCCGGTGCAGGATCGCCGCGGCGACCTCGGGGTCCGGCGTACGGCTCCACTCCCCCTCGACGTCGGTCCCGCCGACGACGACCTCGTGGGTCCGCGGGACCACGTAGGTGAGCCCCGCCCCGTCGAGCGTCCAGCGATCGAGGCCCACCTGCTCGAGGACCATCACCTGTCCCCGGACGGGGTGCACGCCCGGGTCCGCCCCGAAGTGCCGGGCGCCGAGGCCGGTGGCGTTGACGACGAGGCTCCCGTCACCCGGGAGCGCGGAGAGGTTCATCCGGGTCAGGGTTCCGCCGAGGTCGTCGACGCGGGCGGTGAGCCACCGGAGGTGGACCGGCATGTCGACGACCGGCGCGACGAACGTCCAGCCGTCGGCGTACCCGGGCGGCAGCGCCGTCTCCCGGTCCAGCGCCGGCACCGCGCTGCGCCACCAGGGGTCGGGCTGGTGCTCGCGCAGCAGCTCGGTGCCGGTGAGCATCCGTACGCCGGTGCGCTCGTCGGCGGCCAGGTCCTCGAAGACCTCGTAGGACCTCGCGGCCCACGCGGTCACCCGGTCCTGCGGCAGCGCGCGGTAGGGGTACCAGAGCGCGGCGGCGACGGCAGACGTGGTCTCCAACGGCAGGTCCCGCGCGACGACGTCCACGCGGTGGCCGGCCTCGAGCAGGCGTACGGCACACGTCAGGCCCACGACGCCGGCGCCGACCACCAGTACGCGTCGAGCAGAGGAGGACATGGGCCGAGTGTGCCAGTGGGCCGGGGTCGCAGGCGGCGGCTACTCGCCCGGCGCCGCCGGCACCCTGTCGCGCAACCGGTCGATGGCGTCGTCGACCGGCCCCGGAGGCGGGAGGTGGTCGGTCACCGGACGGATGGGGTCGTCGAACAGGTCCCGCAGGGGCGTCCGGGGACCCTGGTCGTCGCGGCGCTGGTCGTCGACCTCGTCGGCCGCGATGTCGGAGAAGCCGTCGATGATCGACTGCGCGGACTCCGAGATCGGCGCACCGGTCAGGCCGGTGACCCCCCTGACCACGGGCTTGATGAGCATGCCCTTGACCAGGATGGTCTTGACGAGGATGCCTTCGCGACTCAGGGTCTTCATCGCCTTGATCGCCTTGAGCGCGTCGGCGACGGCCTTCAGCAGCTTGGCGAGCTTGGCCAGCGCGGACGCGACGCGAGACCCGGCGACGGCCGCCTGCGCTGCCGCGGCTGCTCCGCCCGCGGCGGCGCTCGCCCCGAAGGTCACCACGGTCAGCGCCGCCGAGACGACCAGCGTGATCAGGGCCCACTCGATCAGCTCGCGGATGATGGTCTCGACGAGGTCCTCGGCCATCTTCACCTCGAGGGAGGCGTCGAGGAGGTACTCGGCCGTCTCGTCCATCTCCGCGGCGACCGCGTCGATCTGCCGCGCGAACTCGCGCGTCAGCTGCTCGAAGGCGTCGCTGGCCTGACCGGTCCACCCGGCGGCGGTGCGGAAGGCCTCGTTGAGCTCGGAGTCGCTGAGCGCCCGGGTCCGGCGGGCCATGTCGCGCCAGCGCTCCGCGGTGGCGCTCACCTCTGCTGAGTCCCCGGTGACCCAGTCGAACTGGTCGGCCAGGGGTGAGACCAGCGGCCGCATGATGGCGTCGATCGCGCCCTCCAGCGGTGCCATCCACCCGTTGATCCGCTGCCAGACGTCGACCGCTCCGCTCGCGCTCACGACTCTCCTCGCATCCGGTCGAAGGCCTCGGTCAGGAGCGCCTCCACGTTGCTGAAGTCCTCGACGGTGTCCTTGAGCGCCGAGGCCAGGATCTCCATGCACTCCGCCACGACGTCGAGCGCGTCGGCCGCTCCAGCGGCACGCTGCTCGGACACGGAGCGGATCTCGTCGCTCTCGGGCAGCTTGCCGAGCGCGCCGTCGGGCAGGAGGATCCCCCCGGCCTCGCTCGACATGTCCGAGGCCCGCTCAGCCAGCTCGAGCTGGGCGTCGGCGCCTGCGAGCAGCTCCTCGAAGACGAGCTCGATGCCCGCGCTCACCGGCCCTGCTCCCTCAGCGCACGCAGGTTGGCGAGCTCGTCGTCGACCGAGCGCATCGTGCTGTCAGGGATCCGTCCCTCGGACAGCGCCGCGAGCTGCTCCTCCGGCACCAGGCCGCCGACGATGCGCCGCATGTCGTCGGCCACCGAGACCTGCGCCTCGCGCACGGTCCGGAGGATCTCGGCGGCGATCTGGTCGGCACCGAGGGCGCGGACGCTCTCGGTGAGATGCAGGTCGAGGAGGGCGCCGGCGGGGTTGACCTCCACCCGCACGTTGCCTGAGCGGTTCTGCGCCCGCCCGCGCAACGTCTGCAGCTCGGACTGCATGGCCGCGACAGCCTCGAGCCGCGCCTCGGCGTCCCTCGTGATGCTCTCGATGTCCATCGTTCTCCTTCTCGTCGCGGGACACCATGCCCGGGTCGCCCGGAGGGCAAACCGGATCGTAGGGTTCGTCCCGTGAGAGTTCTCGGGATCTTCGACAGTGCCTGGACCCTGGTGTTCCTCGCCGTCACCGGCGCCGTGCTGGGCCTCGTCGTCAAGGCGGCGACCTCCGCCGACGCCGGCTGGGGCGTGGCGGCAGGGCTGGGTGCGCTCGGTGGCGTCGTCGTGCACTACGTCGGCACCGGCCTGCTCTGGATCTACGGCCTCACCACGGCGGCCGGCGCGGCCAGGCGGGCCGCCCGGCGCGGCTGAGCGCGAGCGCGGCTGAGCGCGACTCGGCGCGGCCCGCTGGCGAGGCGTCAGTCGAGCCCGTTGGCGCGGCGGATCACGTCCACGATCCCGTCCATGATCTCGGTCAGCCCGTAGTCCTTGGGCGTGTAGACGGCCGCCACGCCGAGCTCGCGCAGGCGGCGCCCGTCGGAGTCGGGGATGATCCCGCCGACGATCACCGGGACGTCGCTCAGGCCCGCCTCGTGCAGCCCGTCGAGCACGTCGGGCACCAGCTCCATGTGCGAGCCGGAGAGGATCGACAGGCCGATGCAGTGCACGTCCTCGGCCACGGCGGCGGCCACGATCTGCTGCGGCGTCAGGCGGATCCCCTGGTAGATCACCTCGAAGCCGGCGTCGCGGGCGCGCACCGCGACCTGCTCGGCGCCGTTGGAGTGCCCGTCGAGCCCCGGCTTGCCGACGAGCAGGCGCAGGCGGCCGCCGAGCTCCTCCCCGGTGGCCCGCACCCGCTCGCGCACGGCGAGCAGGTCGGCGCCGGCCTCAGCGACGGCTGCGCCGGCCACACCGGTCGGCCCGCGGTACTCACCGAACACGTCGCGCAGGGTGGCTGCCCACTCCCCCGTCGTCGCCCCTGCCCGTACGGCTGCCAGGGTCGGCGCCATGAGGTTGGCGTCGGTGCGCGCGGCGGCAGCGAGCGCCTCGAGCGCCGCGGTGACCTCGGCCTCGTCGCGCTGGGCCTTCCACGCCTCCACGCTGGCGCGGGCGGTCTTCTCGGCCTCCGGGTCGGCGGCCATGATGGCGCCGTCGAGGTCGGCGGTGAGCGGCGACGGCTCGGTCGACTCGAACCGGTTGACGCCGACGATGACCTCCTCGCCCGACTCGATGCGCGCGCGCCGGGCGGCGTGCGAGGAGACCAGCTCGGACTTCATGTAGTCGACGGCGGCGATCGCGCCGCCCATCTCCTGCACCCGCTCGATCTCGGCCTTCGCACCCTCCACGAGCTCGGCGACCTTGGCGGCGACGACGTGCGAGCCGTCGAAGATGTCGTCGTACTCCAGCAGGTCGGACTCGAAGGCGAGCACCTGCTGCAGGCGCAGCGACCACTGCTGGTCCCACGGGCGGGGCAGGCCGAGCGCCTCGTTCCACGCGGGCAGCTGGAGCGCACGGGCACGGGCGTTCTTCGACAGGGTCACGCCGAGCATCTCCAGCACGATGCGCTGGACGTTGTTCTCCGGCTGCGCCTCGGTCAGGCCGAGGGAGTTGACCTGCACGCCGTAGCGGAAGCGGCGCATCTTGGGGTCCTGGACGCCGTAGCGCTCGCGCGTGATCTCGTCCCACAGCTGGACGAAGGCCCGCATCTTGCAGGTCTCCTCCACGAAGCGGACACCGGCGTTGACGAAGAACGAGATCCGGCCGACGACCTTCTCGAAGTCGTCGTCGGAGACCTGGCCGGAGGCCTTGACCTCGTCGAGGACCGCGATCGCGGTGCTCAGCGCGTAGGCGAGCTCCTGCACGGGCGTGGCGCCGGCCTCCTGCAGGTGGTAGCTGCAGATGTTGATCGGGTTCCACTTGGGCACCTGGTGGACGGTGTAGGCGATCATGTCCGCGATCAGCCGCATCGAGGCCTCGGGCGGGAAGGCGTACGTCCCGCGGGACAGGTACTCCTTGATGATGTCGTTCTGGGTGGTGCCGGCCAGCTGGGCGGCGACCTCCTCGGGCGTGAGGTCGGGGTTCTGCTCCTCGGCGACCACCTGGTACATCGCGAGCATCCACATCGCGACGGCGTTGATCGTCATGGAGGTGTTCATCCCGGTCAGCGGGATCTCGGCGAAGAGCTTGCGCATCTCGCCGAGGTGCGGGACGGGCACCCCGACCTTGCCGACCTCGCCCCGGCTCAGCGGGCTGTCCGGGTCGTAGCCGGTCTGGGTGGGCAGGTCGAACGCGACGCTCAGGCCGGTCTGCCCCTTGGCCAGGTTGGTGCGGTAGAGCGCGTTGGACGCCTCGGCCGTGGAGTGGCCGGCGTAGGTGCGCATGACCCAGGGCCGGTCCTTCGCGGGGCGGTCCGTGTGACCAGAGTCCGTCATAGCCGACAGGGTAGGGCGACGGTTACCCGGGAGTCACCGGGCTGGGGGTGTGACGGATGCCTCAGGCCTCAGGCGGTCGCGGCGGCCCGCTCGACCTCGAGGGCGTGCGCGAGCCGGGTGAGGTGGGCCATCCGGCGCACGGCCGGCCCGGGGTTGCGCACGGTCAGGTGGTGCCCCGAGAGCCACGCGTGCCGGGTGGCGACGGCGAGCAGGCGCAGCGCGGTGGCGTCGATGGTCGACACGTCGGTCATGTCGATGACCACGTCGTCGTCGAAGGTCTCGATGCACTCGTAGATGGCGTTGCGCACCTCCCACGTGCTGCGCACGTCGAAGGCGCCGTGCAGGACGAGCGTGTGACCGTCGTAGACGATGTCCATCCGGTGCTCCTGACCGGCGTCGTCCCCCGACGCCCCCTGTGACTGCTGTCACTCCTACTGACGTAGTTGTACCCCTCCCGGTTGCATCCATGCCTCACCTTTTCCGGCGAGTCACGTGCGCATCGCCTCGCCGGCCGGCCGGTGAGGCGACGCCAGTAGGCTCCGGCACATGGTCAACCTGACGCGCATCTACACCCGCACCGGCGACGCGGGACGCACCCGGCTCGGCGACATGAGCGAGACCTCGAAGACCGACCTGCGCCTCGAGGCCTACGCCTGCGTCGACGAGGGCAACGCCCACATCGGGGTCGCGCTCGCCCAGGCGAGGGTCGACGAGAGCCTCACCGAGGACGTGGTGGCGGTGCTCACCCGCGTGCAGAACGACCTGTTCGACGTCGGCGCCGACTTCTCCACCCCGGTCGTCGAGGACCCGAAGTACCCGCCGCTGCGGGTGGAGCAGGACTACGTCGACCGCCTCGAGGCGTGGTGCGACCACTACAACGAGGACCTGCCGGCGCTGCGCTCGTTCATCCTCAACGGGGGCACCCTCGGTGCCGCGCACCTGCACGTCGCGCGCACCGTCGTACGCCGGGCCGAGCGCGCCGGCTGGGCCGCGTGGGCCGAGCACGAGGACTCCATGAACGTGCTCGCCATCACCTACCTCAACCGGCTCAGCGACCTGCTGTTCATCCTCGCCCGCCACGCCAACCAGGAGTTCGGCGACGTCCTCTGGGTGCCGGGCGGGGAGCGCTGAGCCCTCCGCTCAGGAGGTGACGGTCTCCCGGTCGCCCGTGCGCTGCTCGCGTGCCGCCGGGACCACGAGGGCGGCCGGCATCAGCAGGACGGCGACGACGAGCAGCGCCTTGAGCGTGCCGACCTCGTCGCCGACGAAGCCCAGGAAGGGCGGTCCGGCCAGGAACGCGGCGTACCCGATGGTGGAGACCACGCTCACCCGAGAAGCCGCCCGGACCGGGTCGTCGGCCGCTGCGCTCATCCCGACCGGGAAGCCGAGCGACGAGCCGGTCCCCCACAGCACGATGCCGACCACGACCAGCGCGGGGTGGTCGGAGAAGACGATGAGCAGCACGCCCGCACCGGCGACGGCCATCGTGCACCAGAGGACGACCACGCGCCCGAACCGGTCGATGAGGCCCGCGCCGGCGAGCCGCGCGACGGTCATCGCCAGGACGAACACGGCGAACCCGGCCACACCCGTGGCGTGGGTCGCGCCGTGCCCGTCGACCAGCGCGACGGCGAGCCAGTCGTTGGCCGTGCCCTCGGTCATGGCCAGCGCCAGCACCATCACGCCGATCAGCAGCGTGCGCGGCTCGAGCCAGGCGCGCGCGGCCGACCCGGCGGTCTCGGCGTGCCGCTCCACGACCGGCAGGAAGCTCGGGGACGACCGCCACACCACCACCACGGAGAGCAGCACGACGCCGACGAGGTGCGCCACGGCCGGCACGCCGATCTCGATGAGCAGCACGCCCGCCAGCGCCCCGACGACCGTGCCGGCGCTGAAGCCGGCGTGGAAGCGAGGCATGATCGTGCGGCGCAGGCCGCGCTCGACCTCCGCACCCTCGACGTTCATCGCGACGTCCCACACCCCGATGCCGAGGCCGTAGACGAACAGGCCGGCGACCGTGAGGGGCAGGACGTTGCCCAGACCGACCGCCGCGGCCACCATCCCGGCCGTGGCGGCGGCCGCGCCCATCCGGATGATGCGGACCGTGCCGAGGGCGTTGATGGCCGCACCGGTCGTCGGCAGCGCCAGCACCGAGCCGAGCGCGATCGCGAGGAGCACCAGCCCGAGCTGGCCGTTGGTGAGGTCGAAGCTCGACCGGACCTCGGGGATGCGCGACACCCAGCTGGCGAACACCAGCCCGTTGAGGAAGAAGGTCAGCCCGACGGCGTTGCGGGCGGCGGTGAGGGTGGGCACGGGACAGCTCCAGTCAAGGCACGGGCGAAACGTTTCGATCGAAACGTTTCGATGCTATCGTCCGACTTCGTGACCGGTCCAGTTCGCGCCCCCACGCTCGCCGACGTCGCCAGCGCGGCGGGGGTCTCGCTGTCCACGGCCTCACACGCCTTCTCCGGCACCAAGCCGGTCTCCACCGCCACCCGCGAGCGGGTCCTCGCCGCGGCGGCCTCGCTCGGGTGGACCGGCCCCAACCCGCTCGCGCGCAACCTGCGCCGCGGGCGCAGCGGCGTGGTCGGCATCGCGGTCGGGCAGCTGAGCACTGCGTTCCGCGACCCCGCCGCCCTGGCGATGCTCGACGCGGTGTCGGAGGAGCTGGACGCCGCGGGACTCGGCCTGCTGCTCATGCCCGACGACGAGCAGGTGGGGGTGCCGCTCGACGCCGTCATCTACGACATCTGCGGCAGGGAGACCTGGGGGGCGTACGACGAGCTGGTCGCGCGCGACGTGCCACTGGTGGTCGTCGAGGGCCCCGCGTGGCCGGGCGCCACGCACATCGACATCGACCACCGTACGGGGGCCGCGGCGCTGGCCCGGCACCTGCACGACCTCGGTCACCGGCGGGTCGCGACCCTCACCCTGGAGGCCTCCCACCCGCAGCGCGAGCGCGAGGCCGGGCTGCGCGAGGTCTTCACCGACGTCGACGTGATCGGCCCCAGCGCGAGCGACGTCGCGACTGCGCAGGAGGCCGTCGGACTCTGGTGGGACGCCGGCCACGCCGCCACCGCCGTGGTCTGCCAGAGCGACGTCCAGGCGGCCGGTGTCGTCGTCGAGGCACGCCGGCGAGGGCTCGACGTGCCGGGTGACGTCAGCATCGCGGGCTTCGACGGGGTGGACCTGCCGTGGCTCGACGTCGAGCTCACGACCGTCGTCCAGCCGCTGGGCGAGAAGGGACGGGCGGCCGCCCGGGCCGTCCTGGCGCGGATCGACGGCGAGCACACCGAGGACGTGGTGCTGCCGGTCCACCTGCGGGTCGGCGGGTCGACCGGTCCCGCGCCGACCCCGTGACCGCCCGGTGACCGAGGGCGCGGACTAGCGCCTGTTCCAGTCGGTGCCCGGCGGGCCCGACTCCAGCCAGGCCTGGAAGCCGGTGAGCGACGCCTCGCTCATCGCGATCTCGAGGGGCTCGCCGGAGTACTGGCACGACGCCACGACGTGGCCGTCGTAGAGCGACATCTCCTCGGCGCCCGCCGGCGAGCGGCGTCCGGCGTACTCCAGGAGGTCGCGCGCCCAGACCCGCTTGGGGCGCGGCGAGAGGGAGAAGATCCGGAACCACTCCAGCGACTGCCCGGAGTAGCGGCCGATGCCGAGCAGCCAGCCCCGTCCCGGGTGGTCGGTGCGCGCGCGGTAGCTGAGCTCGAACGTGCCGCCGTGCCGGGCGAGGAAGCGCCGGCGGAAGATCAGGGCGATGCCGTAGAGCAGGGCGAGGAGCAGGCAGAGCCCGACGATGTCGAGCGCCCATTCCCAGACCGGCATCCACACCCTCCGAAACGCAGTGAGCGCACGAACCAACCGGTTCGTGCGCTCACCCTAGCGAGTCGGTTCGCAGGACCTGTCAGGAGGCCCGCTCCACGGCACGGATGCGTGCCTCGGCGCGGCGTACCGCCTCCTGGGCAGCGTCGTCGTTCTCGCCGGCCTCCTTGGCCCGCTCGAGCTCCTGGCGTGCCTTCTCCAGGTCGATCTCGTGCGACATCTCGGCCCGCTCGGCGAGGATCGAGACGCGGTTGTCGGCGACCGAGATGAACCCGGCGTCGACGGCTGCGATCCAGGTCTCGCCCTCCGCCGTCTGCACGTCCACCACGCCCTCGATGATCGAGGACAGCAGCGGTGCGTGGTTGGGCAGGATGCCGACGTCGCCCTCGGTCGTGCGGGCGATGACCATGGTGGCCTGGCCCGACCAGACGAGCCGGTCGGCAGCGACCAGCTCGACCTGGAGGGACTTGTCGGAGGAGCCAGCCATCAGAGGCTCTTCTGGATCTCGGCCCACTTCTGCTCGACGTCGTCCAGACCGCCGCACATGAAGAAGGCCTGCTCGGCCACGTGGTCGTACTCGCCGTCGGCGATCTTGTTGAACGCCTCGATGGTGTCGGCCACCGGGACGGTCGAACCCTCGATGCCGGTGAACTGCTTGGCGACGTAGGTGTTCTGCGACAGGAACCGCTGGATGCGACGGGCCCGGGAGACGATGATCTTGTCCTCCTCGGAGAGCTCGTCGACACCGAGGATGGCGATGATGTCCTGAAGCTCCTTGTTGCGCTGCAGGATCTGCTTGATCCGTACGGCGCAGCGGTAGTGCTCGTCGCCGATGTACTGCGGGTCGAGGATCCGCGAGGTCGACGTCAGGGGGTCCACGGCCGGGTAGATGCCGAGCGAGGCGATCTCACGCGAGAGCTCCGTGGTCGCGTCGAGGTGCGCGAACGTCGTGGCCGGAGCCGGGTCGGTGTAGTCGTCGGCGGGGACGTAGATCGCCTGCATCGAGGTGATCGAGTGACCGCGCGTCGAGGTGATGCGCTCCTGGAGCTGGCCCATCTCGTCGGCGAGGTTCGGCTGGTAGCCCACGGCGGACGGCATGCGGCCGAGCAGCGTGGAGACCTCGGAACCGGCCTGGGTGAAGCGGAAGATGTTGTCGATGAAGAGCAGCACGTCCTGCTTCTGCACGTCGCGGAAGTACTCCGCCATCGTCAGGGCGGACAGGGCCACGCGCAGACGCGTGCCCGGCGGCTCGTCCATCTGGCCGAAGACGAGGGCGGTCTGGCCGATGACGCCGGCCTCCTCCATCTCGACGATGAGGTCGTTGCCCTCACGGGTGCGCTCGCCGACGCCGGCGAACACCGACACACCGCCGTGGTCCTTGGCGACGCGGGCGATCATCTCCTGGATGAGCACGGTCTTGCCGACACCGGCACCACCGAACAGGCCGATCTTGCCGCCCTGCACGTAGGGGGTGAGGAGGTCGATGACCTTGATGCCGGTCTCGAACATCTGGGTCTTCGACTCCAGCTGGTCGAAGGCCGGGGCCTTGCGGTGGATGCCCCACCGCTCCTTGACGTCCAGGGTCTCGCCCTCGGCGAGGTTGAGGCAGTCACCCGTGGTGTTGAAGACCTTGCCGAGCGTGGCGTCGCCGACCGGCACGGTGATGGACTCACCGGTGTCGGTGACCTGCGCGCCGCGGACCAGGCCGTCGGTGGGCTTCATGGAGATGGCGCGCACCATGCCGTCACCGATGTGCTGGGCCACCTCGAGCGTGATCGTGGTGGTCTCGCCGCTCAGGGTCAGGTCGACCTTGAGGGCGTTGTAGATCGCCGGCATCGCGTCGGTCGGGAACTCGATGTCCACGACCGGGCCGATGACGCGCGTGATGCGCCCGACCGAGCCGGCAGCGCCGCTCGTCTGGGTCTCTTCGACGGTTGCAGTCATTTCTCTCACTCACTCCCGGCGTTGGCGTCGGCAAGGGCGTTGACGCCACCGACGATCTCGCTGATCTCTTGGGTAATGCCGGCCTGGCGGGCCTGGTTGGCGATTCGGGTGTACTTCTTGATGAGCTCGTCGGCGTTGTCCGTCGCGGACTTCATCGCCTTCTGACGGGCGGCCAGCTCGGAAGCGGCAGCCTGCAGGAGGGCGAAGAAGATGCGGCTCTGGACGTAGCGCGGCAGCAGGGAGTCGAGCACCTCCGAGGGAGACGGCTCGAACTCGTAGAGGGGCAGCAGGTCGCCCTCCTCGGGCGGCTCCGTCCCCTCGACGACCTCCAGCGGCAGCAGGCGTACGGCGGTCGGCTCCTGGCTGAGCATCGAGCGGAACCGCGTGTAGACCACGTGGACCTCGTCGACGGCCGTCTTCTCCTCGTCGGTCTCGGCGAGGAAGGCCTCGATCAACGTCGCGCCGATCTCGGCCGCCACGTCGTAGGTCGGCTGGTCGGAGAAGCCCGTCCACGACTGGACGACCGTGCGCTGGCGGAACTTGAAGTAGGCCTCGGCCTTGCGGCCGCTGGCGTAGAGGTCGACGTCCTTGCCCTCGCCCTTGAGCTTCTCGACGAGGCGCTCGGCCTCCTTGATCACGCTCGAGGAGTAGGCGCCGGCCAGACCGCGGTCGGAGGTGACCACGAGGACGGCTGCCTTCTTGGGGTTCTCCGGCTCGGTGGTCAGCGCGTGGTCGACGTTGGAGAACGTCGCCACGGCCGACACCGCGCGCGTGAGCTCGCGGGCGTAGGGCGCTGCGGCCTGGGCTCGCTGCTGGGCCTTGATGATCCGCGAGGCAGCGATGAGCTCCATCGCACGCGTGATCTTCTTCATCGACTCCGTCGACTTGATCCGCGCGCGGTACTCGCGTACGGAGAGAGCCATGTCGTCAGCCCCGCTTCTGCTTGACGATCTGCTCCTGCTCGACGTCCTCGTCCTCGAGGGCGACGTGCTCTTCCTTGCCGGCCTTGATGCTCTGGCCGTCGGAAGTCTCGAACTGGTCGAGGAAGGAGTCGTACGCCGCGACCAGCTCGGCCTCGGCGGCGTCGTCGAACTTCGTGGTCTCACGGATGCCGGCGAGGATGCCCTCGTGGCTGCGGCGCAGGTAGTCGAGGAACTCGTGCTCGAAGCGCAGCACGTCGTCGGTCGGGACCCGGTCCAGGCGGCCCGTGGTGCCGAGCCACAGCGAGGCGGTCATCTCCTCGAGCGGGTACGGCGAGTACTGGGGCTGCTTGAGCAGGGCCATCAGGCGCTGGCCGCGGTCGAGCTGCTGGCGCGAGGCCGCGTCGAGGTCGGAGGCGAACATGGCGAACGCCTCCATCGCGCGGAACTGCGCCAGGTCCACCTTGAGCGAGCCGGTGACGGCCTTCATCGCCTTGGTCATGGCCGAGCCACCCACGCGCGAGACCGAGACGCCCACGTCGATGGCGGGGCGCTGGTTGGCCGCGAACAGGTCGGACTGCAGGAAGATCTGGCCGTCGGTGATCGAGATGACGTTGGTCGGGATGAACGCCGAGACGTCGTTGGCCTTGGTCTCGATGATCGGCAGGCCGGTCATCGAGCCCTTGCCCATGTCGTCGGACAGCTTCGCGCAGCGCTCGAGGAGCCGGCTGTGCAGGTAGAAGACGTCACCGGGGTAGGCCTCGCGGCCCGGCGGGCGACGCAGGAGCAGCGACACGGCGCGGTAGGCCTCGGCCTGCTTGGTCAGGTCGTCGAACACGATCAGGACGTGCTTGCCCTCGTACATCCAGTGCTGGCCGATGGCCGAGCCGGTGTAGGGGGCGAGGTACTTGAAGCCGGCGGAGTCGGAGGCCGGGGACGCCACGATGGTGGTGTACTCCAGCGCGCCGGCCTCCTCGAGGGCGCCACGCACGGAGGCGATGGTCGAGCCCTTCTGGCCGATGGCGACGTAGATGCAGCGCACCTGCTTGTCCGGGTCGCCGGACTCCCAGTTCTGCTTCTGGTTGATGATCGTGTCGATGGCGATCGTCGTCTTGCCGGTCGCGCGGTCACCGATGATCAGCTGGCGCTGGCCGCGCCCGATCGGGGTCATCGCGTCGATGGCCTTGATGCCGGTCGCGAGGGGCTCGTGCACCGACTTGCGCTCCATCACAGTGGCGGCCTGGAGCTCGAGCGGGCGGCGGCCGACGGTCTCGACGTCGCCGAGGCCGTCGATCGGCGTGCCCAGCGGGTCGACGACGCGACCCAGGTAGCCGTCGCCGACGGGGACGGAGAGGATCTCGCCGGTGCGGCGGACCGCCTGGCCCTCCTCGATCTTGTCGAAGTCACCGAGGACCACGACGCCGACCTCGCGGGTGTCGAGGTTCAGGGCGATGCCCAGCGTGCCGTCCTCGAACTCGAGCAGCTCGTTGGCCATGACCGAGGGCAGTCCGCTCACGCGGGCG
This sequence comes from Nocardioides flavus (ex Wang et al. 2016), assembly GCF_014653115.1. Classification (GTDB taxonomy): domain Bacteria; phylum Actinomycetota; class Actinomycetes; order Propionibacteriales; family Nocardioidaceae; genus Nocardioides; species Nocardioides flavus. Next base: position 135,884 of record NZ_BNAD01000005.1, read on the forward strand.
ATGCCGTCGGCGGCCTCCGCGACGGTGCCGACCTCTTCCTTGGTCGCCGTGTCGGGCTTGTAGTCGGACACGAAGCGCTGGAGCGCGTCCCGGATCTCGTCCGGACGGATGGAAAGCTCCGTCATCTCATCTCACCTGTTCCTGGTCTGCAGTGCTCGAAAGTTCTGGGCTCGAAAGTGCTGGGTGGTGCCGGTTGGCTCAGCCGGCGAGGCGGCGTCGGGCCTCGTCGAGACGGCTGGACACCGTCCCGTCGATGACGTCGTCGCCGATCTCGACGCGGATGCCGCCGATGACCTCGGGGTCGACGACGACGTTGAGGTGGATCTCGCGCCCGTAGGTGCGCGCGAGCGCGCCGGCGAGCCGCTGACGGTCGTCGTCGGCGAGGGGCCGGGCGACTCGTACGGTGGCGACGGCCTGTCCGCGGACGTCGGCCGCCACCTTCTGGTAGTCGGCCAGGGCGACCCCGACCGTGCGGTAGCTGCCCGACAGCGACTGCTGCACGAGGGCCACCGTCGCCGGGAGCACCTTGTCGCCCAGCAGGTCACCCAGCAGGCGTGCCTTGTCGGCCCGGCTGCGGGCCGGGTCGGACAGCGCGTCGCGCAGCTCGGGGTTGTCCTGGACGACCTGCCCGAAGACGAACAGCTCGTCCTCGAGGCGACCGGCGTCGCCCCCCGCGGACCGGGCGACCGCGACCACACCGAGGCGCTCGAGCGCGTCGGCGAGGTCACGGCTGGCGGTCCACCGCTGGGCGACGGCGAGGGTGACGACGGCCAGCGCGAGGTCGGAGACCTTGCCGGCCAGCACGTCGCGGAGCAGGCCGGCCTTGGCCTCGCCCGCCACGGACGCGTCGGTCGCGACGCGCCGCAGACCGGGCTCGGCCCGCAGCAGGTCGGCCACCGCGAACAGGTCCCGACCCACGGCACCCGCGTCGTCGGCGCCCGTGAGGGCGGCGGCGGTGGCGGCGTACGCGTCGGCGGAGGCTCCTCGCAACATCAGTTGACGCTCCCCGTGGTGCCGTTCTGCGCCTCGAGCTCGGTGAGGAAGCGGTCGACCACGCGGCTCTGGCGAGCCTCGTCGTCGAGGCTCTCGCCCACGATGCGGCCGGCGAGGCCGGTCGCGAGGGCGCCCACCTCGGCCCGCAGCGAGGTGACCGCCTGCTGGCGCTCCGCCTCGATCTGCGTCTTGCCGTGCTCGACGATGCGGGTGGACTCGGCCTGGGCCTGCTCCCGCATCTCGGCGATGATCGCAGCACCCTGCTCGCGAGCCTCCTCACGGATGCGCGCGGCCTCGTGCCGGGCGTCGGCGAGCTGCTTCTCGAGCTCGGCGAGCTTGGCGTCGGCCTCGGCCTGCTTGGACTCGGCCGCGCTGAGGCCACCCTCGATCGCCGCAGTGCGCTCCGCGAAGGTCTTCTCGAAGTTCGGTACGACGAACTTGCGCATGAGGACGAAGAGGATCGCGAAGACGATCAGGGCGAGGATGACCTCTGACCAGACCGGCAGCACCGGACTGTGGGTCTCGCCCTCCGCCGCCGCCAGGACGATGTGGTCCATGAGTCGAACTCCTACGGTCTAGAGCTGGGGTGCGACGGTCGTCAGAGAGGCAGGACGAACGCGAGCGCGACGGTGATGATGAAGAGCGCCTCGGCAAGAACGAAGCCAAGAATGGCGATCGACTGCAGACGGCTCTGGGCCTCGGGCTGGCGCGCGACACCGGAGATGAACGCGGCGAAGATCAGGCCGATACCGACACCGGGACCGATGGCGGACAGGCCGAGACCGACCAGGTTGATGGAGCCTTCCACGGCTTTTCCTTTCGTCGGCGACGCGTCTCTCGCGCCGCTGTTTGGCGAAACTTGTGGGGGGTGGTGCGGATCAGTGCTCGTCGGCGAGGGCCTCGCCGATGTACATCGAGCTCAGGAGGGTGAAGACGTAGGCCTGGAGGAACATCACCAGCATCTCCAGGAAGCTGACGCCGATGCCGAGCCCGAAGGACAGCACGCCGACGGCGCCGTAGAGGACGTTTCCGCTGGCCAGCAGGGCCGCGCCACCGGTGGCGAACAGGATCAGGAGCAGGTGGCCGGCGAACATGTTGCCGAACAGACGCAGCGTGAGCGTGACCGGGCGGATGATGATGTTGGAGAAGAACTCCAGCGGCACCAGCAGGAGCAGGATCGGGCCCTTGACGCCGCCGGGCATCGTGGCGTGCTTGAGGTAGCCGAGCGGGCCGTGCTTCCAGATGCCGGCACCGACGTAGATGCCCCAGCTCAGCAGCGCGAGCGGGACGATGAAGCCGATGCGCGAGAAGCTCGGGAACTGCAGGAACGGGATCACGCCGTAGTAGTTGTTCACCAGGATGAAGGTGAACAGCGTGAAGAGGTAGGGCACGAACTTCATGTAGTGCTCGCTGCCGATGTTGTCGCGAGCCATGTTGTTGCGCACGAAGCCGTAGACCATCTCGCCGGTGTACTGCAGGCGGCCCGGCACCAGGGAGGCGTTGCGCGAGGCGGCGTAGAAGAAGCCGAACACGACCACCGCGGACAGCACCAGCAGGACCATCGGCTTGGTGACGTCACCGAAGATCGGCGGCAGCTCGAAGCTTCCGGGGCCAGGGGCAGTGAAGCCCGAACCGCCCTCTGCCGCGACAGGCTGGGTGATGCTCACTCCGACTCCTCGTTGCTCGTCTTGTTGCTCGGCTTGACGCTGTTGTGGCCCTGCTCGGCATCGGTCTGCCTGCGGAGCTGCACGATCATCATGTAGGTGCCCAGACCGCCGCCCAGCAGGACTCCCGCCGCCACGAGGAAGCGGGTGCCGAGCCACTGGTCCAGCAGCCACCCGACGAACCCGTAGAACAGCACTCCGGCCACCAGGTAGCTGGGGGCACTGCTGCTCCGCGGGGGCTCGGAGGACGTGGCACTGGACTCGGCCATGGCGCTGCGAACGTTAGCAGCCGTGGTGGTCACGACTCACCCCCGGTGGGGAGGTCGAAGTAGGGCGTGCGCTCACGGGCGGTGAGCACCAGGTGCGCGGTGGTCCACACGAGCGTGGCGACCACCATCGACGCAGCGAGCCATCCGCGCGCGACCTCGCCGGAGAACGCGCCTCCGCGCGTGATCGCGAGGAAGACCAGGAGCACGACCGCCAGCTGCGTGGCGTAGGTGACCAGGGCGACCAGGAGGGAGGCGGACGGCATCGCGCTGGCCACCACGTGCAGCGACAGCGTGCCGAACGACACCACCAGCGCCACCAGGCCGGCGCCGACCGCCGCGGCGGCGGCGGGCTCGGCGCCGTGCACGAGTGCGGCGGATGCGGCGAGCACTCCCCCGGCCAGCACCGTGAGGCCCGCTGCGCGGGAGACGACCCGTACGCCCGGCGCGAGGCTGCGGCGACGGGTGGTCGCACTGCTCTCGGTCGTCATGGCGGCGGCCGTTCTGTCGGGTTCTGGCGGGTCTGGCACTGCCGTCCCAGCCTGCCTGGAAGGGCTCCGGAACTGCTCGTGAAAACTATCACAAAGTCCCGGGCGGGCGGAAAACCGGGGCGACCTGCTCGTCCGGCTCCGCTCCCCCGTCGTCGTCGGCCCGGCCCTCGACCGCGTCGTTCTCGGGCAGCCCGGTGTCGCCGAGCCCGGTCTTGCGCGGACGGTGCACCTTGGGGAGCACGAAGGTCAGCGTGACAGTGAGCGCGAGCATGGAGCCGAGGCTCCACCACACCCACGTGCTGTCGAAGAGGCTCACGATCACCGCACCCGCGGCGATGGTGGCGGCCCACATCCACATGATCAGCACCGCCCGGCGCTGGGAGTGACCGATCTCGAGCAGGCGGTGGTGGAGGTGCTGCTTGTCCGCGCTCATCGGCGAGCGACCCGCCCGCGTGCGGCGTACGACGGCGAGCACCAGGTCGACGATCGGCACCATCAGCAGCGAGATCGGCAGCAGCACGGGCAGCACCGTGACGAAGAGGCTGTTGCCCGTCGTCTCCGGCATGCCGACGAACTGCCCGGTCAGCGTCAGTGCGCTCGCCGAGAGCACCAGGCCGATCAGCATCGAGCCCGAGTCGCCCATGAAGAGGCGCGCAGGGTGGAAGTTGTGCGGGAGGAAGCCGGCGCAGGCCCCCGCCAGGGCAGCGCTGAGCAGCGCGCCCGTGGTCGCCAGGGTCAGGTTGGCCTGGGCCGAGGCGAAGTAGCAGTAGAGGAAGAACGCGGCGGCGCCGATGCCGACCACGCCGGCCGCCAGGCCGTCGAGGCCGTCGACGAAGTTGACCGCGTTCATCGTGCCGATGACGACGACGAGCGTCAGCACCGCGCTCTGAACGACGTCGAGTGAGAACTGGGTGCCGTCGGCGCCGGGGAAGTAGTAGAACTGCACGCCCTGCGAGACCAGCAGACCGGCGGCCAGGACCTGCCCGCCGAGCTTGGTCAGGGCGTCGAGGTCGAAGATGTCGTCGATGACGCCGACGGCGCACACCAGCGCGCCGGCCAGGAGCACCACCCCTGCGTCCTTGAACACGAAGCCCTCGCTGCGCAGGCCGAGGAACGGCAGCTCTCGCGCCACGACGTACGCCGCGCAGAGGCCGCCGAGCATCGCGAGGCCGCCCAGGTAGGGGATCGGCTCGGCGTGCACGTCGCGGTCGCGCACCTGGGCGACGGCTCCGGTGCGCAGCGCGATCTCGCGGGCGACGACGGTGAGCAGGTAGGTGACCGAGAGGGCCACCAGGAAGACGAGGAGGTACTCCCGCATCGCCGCCTAGCCCTGGTCTGCGAGCACGACCCCGTGCTCGGCGATGGCGGCGTTGAGCGTCTCCAGCGAGAGCGCGCCGAGCCGCAGCACCCGCCCCTCGGGGACGGTGACGTCGATGATGGTGGAGGCCTCGCCACCCGGGGACGTGCCGCCGTCGACGATCACGGCAACCGCGTCGCCGAGCATCTCCTCGGCCTGGTCGGCGTCGGTCGCCGCCGGGCGCCCGGTGAGGTTGGCCGAGCTGACCGCGAGGGGACCGGTGCGCTCGAGGACGGCCAGTGCCACCTCGTCGTCGGGCATCCGCACCGCGACCGTGCCGCGGGTCTCGCCCAGGTCCCACATGAGGGAGCCCTGCTGGCGGCAGACCAGCGTGAGCGGTCCGGGCCAGAACTGCTCGACGAGCGTGCGGGCCCACGCCGGGACGCCCTCGGCCAGCGCGTCGAGGGTGGTCGCTGCCGACACCAGCACCGGCGGGGGCATCTCCCGGCCGCGGCCCTTGGCGTCGAGCAGCCGCTGCACGGCGTCGTGGGAGAACGCGTCGGCTGCCACGCCGTACACGGTGTCGGTGGGGATGACCACCAGCTCTCCGCGTCGTACGGCGCCGGCGGCGGCGCTGACCGCAGCCTCCCGCTCCTCCTCGGTCGAGGTCGCAAGCCTGTCCACGTCGCTCATCGTGCCAGTCTCGCGGTCACGTAGCGCGGTCGACCCGCGAGGTCGCGGTGGTCGGTCACGTCGGACCACCGCCCGGAGGCGGTGAAGACACCCGGTGCGGACTCGCCCTGGACGTCGGCGTGCTCGGCGCCGACCACTCCCCCGGGCCGCAGCAGCACGCCGGCGCGCCGCTCGAGGACTCGCAGCGCGTCGAGGCCGTCCTGCCCGGAGAACAACGCGAGGTGCGGGTCGTGGTCGCGGGCCTCGGCGGCGACCGACTCCCATGCCTCCAGGGGGATGTAGGGCGGGTTGCACACGACGACGTCGACGGTGCCCGCGAGGTCCTCGAAGGCCGTGGCGAGGTCGCCGTGGCGCAGGTCGACGCCGGTGCCCGACAGGTTGCGCTCGGCCCAGGCCAGCGCCCCTTCGTCGAGCTCGACGGCGTGGACCTCGGCGTCCGGCGCCTCGTCGGCGAGGGCCTTGGCGATCGCGCCGGAGCCGGTGCACAGGTCGACCACGACGGCCGGGCGGTCCAGCGCGGAGGCGGCCGCGATCGCCCAGCCGGCGAGGAGCTCGGTCTCGGGCCTGGGCACGAAGACACCGGGACCGACGGCGAGCTCGACGTGGCGGAACGCCGCGCTGCCGGTCAGGTGCTGGAGCGGCTCGCGGGCGGCCCGCCGCGTGACCAGCGCGTCGTACGCCTCCTGCTCCCCCGCATCCAGCGCGTCGACCAGCGGCAGCCGGCCGAGCTCGACGCCGAGGACGTGCGCGAGCAGCAGGTCGGCGTCGCGCTCCGGCGAGGCGACCCCGGCGGCGCGCAGGCGGTCGGCCGCGCGCCGGCGCAGCTCCCTCACGACTCGAGGGCCGCGAGCCGTGCGGCCATGTCGGTCTCGACGCAGGAGTCGAGGACCGGCTGGAGGTCGCCGTCGAGGACCTGGTCGAGGTTGTAGGACTTGTAGCCGGTGCGGTGGTCGGAGATCCGGTTCTCCGGGAAGTTGTAGGTGCGAATCCGCTCGGAGCGGTCCACGGTGCGCACCTGCGAGCGCCGCGCGTCGCTCGCCTCCGCGTCCGCCGCGTCCTGGGCGGCCTGGAGCAGCCGCGAGCGCAGGATCCGCATCGCGGACTCCTTGTTCTGCAGCTGGCTCTTCTCGTTCTGGCAGCTAGCCACGATGCCGGTCGGCAGGTGCGTGATGCGCACGGCCGAGTCGGTGGTGTTGACGCTCTGCCCGCCGGGCCCGCTGGAGCGGTAGACGTCGATGCGCAGGTCGTTGTCGTCGATGGTCACGTCGATCGGCTCCGCCTCGGGCGACACGAGCACCCCGGCGGCCGAGGTGTGGACCCGCCCCTGCGACTCGGTCACCGGGACGCGCTGGACGCGGTGCACGCCACCCTCGAACTTGAGCAGCGCATAGGGCGCCTGGCCGGGCTCGACCGTCCCGCGGGCCTTGACCGCGGCCGTGACCGACTTGTAGCCGCCGAGGTCGGACTCGGTCGCGTCGAGGACCTCCACGCTCCAGCCGCGCGCCTCGGCGTAGCGGGAGTACATCCGGAGCAGGTCGCCGGCGAACAGCGCCGACTCCTCACCGCCCTCGCCCGACTTGATCTCGAGCAGCGCGTCCTTGCCGTCGGAGGGGTCGCGAGGCACGAGCAGGCGGCGCAGCCGCTCCCCCGCCGCCTCGCGCCGCACCGCGAGCTCGTCGGCCTCCCGGGCGAAGGCCGGGTCGTCGGAGGCGAGCTCGCGCGCCGCCTCGATGTCGTCGCCGAGCCGGAGCCACTCCTGCCAGGTCGTCACGACTGCGGTGAGCTCGGCGTAGCGCTGGTTGAGCTGCTTGGCCAGGCGCTGGTCGGCGTGCGTCTCGGGCAGGGCCAGGCGCTGCTCGAGCTCGGCGTGCTCCTCCCGCATGCCCTCGACTGCCTCGAACATGGTGCTCCTGCTTCCTCGTGCGGCTCCCGGACAGACGACAAGGCGCCGGCCACCCGCGGTGAGCGGGCGACCGGCGCCTGGCGTGGACTACTTGCTCTCGGCAGCAGCCTTCTTGCCGTAGCGGGACTCGAACCGGGCGACGCGGCCGCCGGTGTCGAGGATCTTCTGCTTGCCGGTGTAGAACGGGTGGCACTGCGAGCAGACGTCGGCGTGGATCGAGCCGGAGGTCGCGGTGCTGCGGGTGGTGAACGACGCGCCGCAGGTGCAGGTCACCTGGGTCTCGACGTACTCGGGGTGGGTGTCCTTCTTCATGGTGTCCTCTCGAATTGCTCCGGGTCGCCCGCGTGGATCGCGTAGTGACGTGAACCGGAACCGGCGCACAAGTGTGCCACCGGGGTGAACAACGGCGCCAATCCGTGGATTCCCCGCCGCGACCGGCGGGGCACCGCGACGGCGGACCGGCGGGTCAGTGACCGCCGACGACCTTCGCCACGGCCTGCTGGGAGTCCGCGGCGGCGAGCTTCTTGCGGATGTCGCCGACCACGGCGCCCTCCGCCGGCGCCAGCAGCCGCTCCTCGTGCCGGGTGCCCGAGGCGGTCACGTCGACAGCGGGGACGATGCCCTTCGCCGCCCGCTCCGCACTGAGCGCGAGCTCCCAGTTCTCGGTGCCGGCGATCTCCTCGAGGAAGAACTCGTCGGTCGCCGACCCGGTGCCCACCGCGACCGTGGCCAGGACCGTCAGGGACCCGGCGTCCTCGATCTTGCGGGCCGCGCCGAAGAACTCCTTGGTCGGGTGGACCGCGGACGCGTCGACGATGCCCGCCAGCACGCGCCCGTTCGCCGGTGCCGCCAGGTTGTAGGCGCGACCGAGGCGCGTGAGCGAGTCGAGCAGCACGACCACGTCGTGGCCGAGCTCCACCAGCCGCTTGGCCCGCTCGATCGCCAGCTCGGCGACGAGCGTGTGGTCGGCCGGCTGCCGGTCGAAGGTCGAGGCGACGACCTCGCCCTTGACGGCGCGCTGGAAGTCGGTGACCTCCTCAGGGCGGGCGTCGACCAGGACCACCATGACGTGGCACTCGGGGTTGTTGGTCGTCACCGACTGGGCGATCGACTGCAGCAGCGACGTCGCGCCCGTACGGGGCGGGGTGAGGATCAGGCCACGCTGGCCCTTGCCGATCGGCGAGGCGATGTCGATGACCTTGCCGGTCAGGTTCGCCTCGTCCGTGGCCAGGCGCAGCCGCTGGTGCGGGTGCACCGGGACCGCGTCGGAGAACTCCGGACGCTCCTTGGCGCCCTCGGACTCGGTGCCGTTGACGCTGTCGATGCGGACCATCGGGTTGAACTTCTCCCGACGCTCGCCCTCGCGGGGCTGGCGGACCTGGCCGACCACGGCGTCGCCGCGGCGCAGGTGGTACTTGCGCACCATCGACAGCGACAGGTAGACGTCCTCCGGGCCCGGCAGGTAGCCCGAGGTCCGCACGAACGCGCAGTTGTCGAGGACGTCCAGGATGCCGGCCGCCGGCACCAGCACGTCGTCCTCGAGGATGGTGGTGTCGGGCTCGCTGCGGCCCCCATGGCGCACCGTCGTGCGGTCCCGGCCGCGGCGGCGGCGGTTGCGGCGGCTGCCGCCCTCGCCATCCTCGTCCTCGTCGGGCTGCTGCTGGTTCTGCTGCTGACCCTGGTTCTGCTGCTGGTTCTGCTGCTGGTTCTGGCGGGACTGCTTGTCCTGCCTGTCCTGCTTGTCCTGCTTGTCCTGCTGCTTGCCGTCCTTCGCGGACTGCTGGCCCTTCGGGCCCTTCTGGGCCTTCTGGCCCTGCTCGCGATCAGACTGCTCGGCCTGCTTCTGCTCGGCCTGCTTCTGCCCGGGCTGCTGCTCGGACTGCTGCTGCTCGGCCTGCTTCTGCTCGGCCTGCTCGACCTGGCGCTGCTTGCGGGTCCGGGTGCGTACGGTCGCCTGCGGGGCAGGCTCCTGCTCCGGCTCCTGCCGCGCGGGCGCCTCGGCGCCACCGGGCGCCTCCGCCGGCGCGGACGCCGCGGGCGCGGACGTCGCGGGCCGGCCGCTGGACTGGGTCGCCTTGATGGCCTCGACGAGCTGGGCCTTCTTCATCGAGCCGGCGCCGGCGACGCCGAGGCCGACGGCCATCGACTTGAGGTCCGCCAGCAGCATCGAGCTCAGGCCGGCCGACCTGGACGCGGTCTTCTTGGCAGGCTTCGAGGGGGTCTCGGTCACGTGGGTCCTTCGCACGTTGCGTCGCCTGCGAGGCGGGAGACCCGGCCTGCGAGGCGGATGGTGGTCGCCCGGGCACGCAGTCCTCGAGGATGCCGGAGGACCGGGACGGGCAGGTGCGCCGAACGGCGCGGCGTCAGGTTAGCAGGCGCCACGCCGCGACGACTGCCGGCCGGACGCGGACAACCCGCCGACCGACGGTGGCGGCACATCGCAGCTCCCGACCGCCCCCGTACGCAATCTGCCGCCACCACGCAACACCGCCGACCGACGGTGGCGGCACATCGCAGCTCCCGACCGCCGCCGTACGCAATCTGCCGCCACCACGGCGGCCGGGCGTACGGGATCAGGTGAGGCGGGCGCCGTCGACGTCCACCGACAGCACGTGCGGGGTCCATCCCTGCGGGCAGCGGGCGAGCAGGGCGGAGGTGTCGGAAGACCCGAACGCCAGCACGGTGGGCCCTGCGCCGGACACCACGGCGGGCACCCCGTCGGCGCGCAGCGCGCGGACGAGCTCGAGCGTACGGGGCATCGCGGGCTCGCGCTGGTCCTGGTGGAGCCAGTCGCGGGTGGCGGCGAGCAGGTGCTCGGGCTGCCCACTGAGCGCCGCGACCAGCAGCGCGGCGCGCCCGGCGTTGGCGGCGGCGTCCGCGTGCGGGACGACGTCGGGCAGCAGGCCGCGAGCGACCGCGGTCTCGACGCCGTCCGGCGGGACGAACACGACGGCGGTGATCCTCGGGTCGACCCCGGCGCGCACGGCGTACCACCGGTCGGCCTCGCGCCCGGAGATCACGAACCCGCCGTAGAACGCCGGGGCCACGTTGTCGGGATGGCCCTCGAGGTCGGCGGCGAGGTCGAAGAGCGCGTCGTCGGAGGCCAGCAGCTGACCGCCCGCCACGAGTCCGCGCGCGAGCACCACACCGGCGACGATGGCGGCCGAGGACGACCCCAGGCCGCGGGCGTGCGGGATGACGTTGCGGCACGACAGCCGCAGGCCGGGCGGCTGCTCGCCCATCAGCTCGAAAGCCGCGCGCATCGCCCGTACGACGAGGTGTCGCTCGTCGCGCGGCACGCCCTCGGCCCCCGCGCCCTCCACCTCGACCACCAGGCCGTCGGGCAGGACCTCCGCCTCGAGCTCGTCGCGCAGGGAGAGCGCGAGGCCGAGCGAGTCGAAGCCGGGGCCGAGGTTGGCGGACGTGGCGGGGACGCTGACCCGCACGGGTCCGTCGACGAAGGTCGCCATGCTCAGGCGAGACCGGCGGCCGCTGCCGCGGCTGCCACGTCGGCGTCCACGACCGTGTCGACGACGTCGCCGTACGACTCCAGCGCGGTGGCGGTGTCCTTGAGGCCGTGGCCGGTGACCGTGATCGCGACCGTCGCACCGGCGTAGCTCTCGCCCGCCGCGAGCTCGGCCAGCAGGCCGGCGACGCCGGCGGCGGAGGCGGGCTCCACGAAGACGCCGTCACGCCGGGCCAGCTCGGCCTGCGCGGCGAGGATCTGCGCGTCGCTGACCGCGGCGAACCGGCCGCCGGACTCGTGGGCGGCCGCCTCGGCGAGCTTCCACGAGGCGGGGTTGCCGATCCGGATCGCGGTCGCCTTGGTCTCGGGGTCCGGGAAGGGCTCGCCGGTGACGAGGGGCGAGGCGCCCTCGGCCTGGAACCCCCGCATCACCGGGCGCCTGCTCGCCCGGCCGAGGTCGGCGTACTGCTCGTAGCCCATCCAGTAGGCGGAGATGTTGCCGGCGTTGCCCACCGGGAGCAGGTGGTAGTCGGGGGCGTCGCCGAGGAAGTCGCAGATCTCGAAGGCCGCGGTCTTCTGGCCCTGCAGGCGGACCGGGTTGACGGAGTTGACCAGCGCCACGGGGTAGTCCCAGGCCAGGCCCTTGGCCATCTGCAGGCAGTGGTCGAAGTTGCCGCGGACCATGATGATCTGGGCGCCGTGCACCACGGCCTGCGCCATCTTGCCGGCGGCGATCTTGCCCTCGGGGACCAGCACCAGCGGCTTGAGCCCCGCCTTCGCGGCGTAGGCCGCCATCGACGCCGACGTGTTGCCGGTCGAGGCGCAGACCACGGCCTGCGCGCCCTCGTGCTTGGCGACCGAGATGGCCGTGGTCATGCCGCGGTCCTTGAAGGAGCCGGTGGGGTTGTCGCCCTCGACCTTGAGCCACACCTGCGCACCGGTGAGGGAGGAGAGCCACTCCGAGTGCACGAGCGGCGTGCCGCCCTCGCGGAGCGTGACCGCCTCGAGGTCGTCGGGCAGCAGGTCGAGGAGGTCGCGGTACTCCTCGATGAGTCCGCGCCACTGGTGGCTCATGCGGGGTCCCCGTTCGAAGCGGAGCGCAGCGGGCATTCGGCTGGGGTGTTCATTCGTCCCCGCCCTCCACGCGCATCACGGAGGTGACCTCACGCACGATGTCCATGCTCCGCAGCTGCTCCACGGTGGCGCTGAGCGCGGCGTCGGGCGCGGCGTGCGAGACGACGACGAGCTGGGCGTCGGCCCCGCGGCCCTCCTGCCGCACCGTCTGGATCGACACGTCGTGGTCGGCGAACGCGTTGGCGACCGCAGCGAGCACGCCAGCGCGGTCGTCGACGTCGATGGCGACGTGGTAGCGGGTGCGGGTCTCCCCCATCGGCAGCACGGCGCGGTCGGCGTACGCGGACTCCCCCGCCCCGCGGGTCTCCGCGAGCCGGTTGCGCGCGACCGTCACGAGGTCGCCGAGCACCGCACTCGCGGTCGGGGAGCCGCCCGCACCGGGGCCGTAGAACATCAGCTGGCCGGCGGCCTCGGACTCGACGAAGACGGCGTTGTAGGCCTCGCGGACACTGGCGAGCGGGTGCGAGCGCGGGATCATCGCGGGGTGCACGCGCGCGGCCACCTGGTCCTGGCCGTCGGGGCCGGGCCGCAGCTCGCAGATCGCGAGGAGCTTGACGACCGCGTCCATGTCGCGGGCGCTGGCCACGTCGGCGGCGGTGACCTCGGAGATGCCCTCGCGATAGACGTCGGAGGCGGTGACGCGCGAGTGGAAGGCCAGGCTCGCCAGGATCGCCGCCTTGGCCGCGGCGTCGAAGCCCTCGACGTCGGCGGTCGGGTCGGCCTCGGCGTAGCCGAGCTCCTGGGCCTCCTCGAGGGCTTCGGAGAACCCGGCCCCCGAGGTGTCCATCTTGTCGAGGATGAAGTTGGTGGTGCCGTTGACGATGCCGAGCACCCGGGTCACCTTGTCGCCGGCCAGCGACTCGCGCAGCGGCCGCAGGATCGGGATGGCGCCGGCGACGGCGGCCTCGTAGTAGAGGTCGCGCTCGGCCTTGGCGGCCGCCTCGAAGAGGGTCGGTCCGTCCTCCGCGAGCAGGGCCTTGTTGGCCGTCACGACGCTGGCCCCGTGCTCCAGCGCGGAGAGGATCAGCGACCGGGCCGGCTCGATGCCGCCGATCACCTCGACGACGAGGTCGACGTCGTCGCGGGCGACGAGGCCCTGGGCGTCGGTGGTCAGCAGGCCCTCGGGGACCTCGACGTCGCGCGGCGCGTCGAGCCGGCGTACGGCGACCCCCACGAGCTCGACGGGCGCCCCGACCCGGGCGGCGAGGTCGTCGCGCTGCTCGCCGAGCAGCCGCACCACCTGCGAGCCGACCGCTCCGCAGCCGAGCACGGCCACGCCCAGCGGTCGCTGCTTGTCATGCTCAGTCATGAAACACCCACATCGGTCGCGAACAGGTCGGCCTCAGTCTCTCGTCGCAGGACGGTGTAAGTCTTCCCGTCCCGAACTCCGATCACCGGAGGACGCAGCGCGTGGTTGTAGTTGGACGCCATGGATCTGCAGTAGGCGCCGGTGCCGGGCACCGCGACGAGGTCGCCGGGGCGTACGTCGCCGGGCAGGAACTCGTCCTTGACGACGATGTCGCCGGCCTCGCAGTGCTTGCCGACCACCCGCGACAACGCGGGCTCGGCGCCGGAGGGGCGCGAGGCGATGGTGGCGGAGTAGTCGGCGTCGTAGAGGGCGGTGCGGATGTTGTCGCTCATGCCGCCGTCGACCGAGACGTACGTCCGCACGACCCCGCCGTCGAGGGCGACCTCCTTCACCGTGCCGACCTCGTAGACCGTGCACATGGCGGGTCCCACGATCGCCCGGCCGGGCTCGATCGAGAGCCGGGGCACGGTGATGCCGAGCGCACGGCACTCGTGCTCCACGATGCTCGTCACCTCGCTCGCGAGCTGTGCGGGCTCCGAGGGGTCGTCCTGGGTGGTGTAGGCGATGCCGAAGCCGCCGCCGAGGTCAATCTCCGGCATCTCCACCCCGATCGCTTCGCGCACCGTCGCGTGGAGCGCCAGCACCCGACGGGCCGCGACCTCGAAGCCGGAGGTGTCGAAGATCTGGCTGCCGATGTGCGAGTGCAGGCCGAGCAGCTCCAGCCCGGGCGCGGCGTGCACGCGGCGCACGGCCTCGAGGGCGTCGCCGCTGGCGATCGAGAAGCCGAACTTCTGGTCCTCGTGGGCGGTCGCGATGTACTCGTGGGTGTGGGCCTCGACGCCTGCGGTCACGCGGACCATGACGCCGACCGGGCCTCGTGCCGGGCCCCGGGAGCCCTCCTCGACCAGCGGCCGCGTGAGCTCGGCGAGCCGCTCGATCTCGTGGAACGAGTCGACGATGACCCGGCCCACGCCCAGCCCGACCGCGCGCTCGAGCTCGGCGACCGTCTTGTTGTTGCCGTGGAAGCCCACGCGCTCCATCGGGAAGCCGGCCCGCTCGGCGACCGCGAGCTCGCCGCCGGAGCAGACGTCGAGCGACAGCCCCTCCTCGGCCAGCCAGCGCACGACCGTGGTGCAGAGGAAGGCCTTGCCGGCGTAGTAGACGTCGTAGGAGGCGAACGCGTCGCGGAACGCGCTCGCCCGGGCGCGGAAGTCGGCCTCGTCCAGGACGTACGCCGGGGAGCCGTGCTCGCGCACCAGCTCGGGCAGCGGGACTCCCCCGACGCTCAGGACGCCGTCGTCCTTGGTGGCCGTCCGAGGCCAGAGCGAGGGCACCAGCGCGTCGGGGTCGCGGGGCTCGCGCAGCCAGTGCGGGCCGCCGGGGCGGTTGGCCCGCAGCGCGCCGTCCGCGTGCGCCCAGCCGGAGGGGTGTGCAGTCGGCACGACCGCCTCACATCCTCTCGGGGGCCGAGACGCCGAGCAGCTCGAGACCGTTGGCGAGGACCACTCGCGTGGCGTCGACCAGCATCAGCCGTGCCCGGTGGAGGTCGGAGGTCTCCTCGTCGCCGCGGGGCAGCACGCGGCAGCTGTCGTAGAAGCGGTGGTAGGTGCCGGCGAGCTCCTCGAGGTAGCGCGCGACGCGGTGCGGCTCACGCAGCTCCGCGGCCGCCTTGACCACGCGCGGGAACTCCGCGAGGGCGCGCAGCAGCTCGCCCTCCTTCTCGTGGCTGAGCAGCTCGGGGTGCGACTCGGCGGTGACGCCGAGGTCGGCGGCGTTGCGCATCAGGCTGGACACGCGGGCGTGGGCGTACTGGACGGTGAAGACCGGGTTGTCGTTGGTGGCGCGCGACCACAGGTCGAGGTCGATGTCGATGGGGCTGTCGCTGTGGTAGCGGGCCAGCGCGTAGCGGCTGGCGTCGACGCCGATGGCGTCCACGAGGTCGTCGATGGTGACGACCGTGCCGGCGCGCTTGGACATCCGCATCGGCTGGCCGTCCTTGAGCAGGTTGACCATCTGGCCGATGAGGATCTCGAGGTTCTTGCCCGGCTCGTCGCCGAAGGCGCTGCACATGGCGTTCATCCGGCCGACGTAGCCGTGGTGGTCGGCGCCGAGCATGATGAAGCAGCGGTCGAAGCCGCGCTCGCGCTTGTCGAGGTAGTAGGCCAGGTCCCCCGAGAGGTACGCACCCCTGCCGTCGGACTTGATGATCACCCGGTCCTTGTCGTCGCCGAACTTCTCGGTCGCGAGCCAGGTCGCGCCGTCCTGCACATAGGTGTTGCCGAGCTCGGTCAGGCGTTCGACGGCGTGCGCCACGGCACCGCTGCGGTGCAGGTCGTCCTCGTGGAAGTAGACGTCGAAGTCGACGCGGAAGTCGTGCAGCGACTTCTTGATCTCGGTGAACATCATCTCGACGCCGACCTCGCGGAAGACCTCCTGGGCCTGCGCGTCGTCGAGGTCCTTGACGTCCGGGCGCTGCTGCACGACGGCCGCGGCGATGTCGTGGATGTACTGCCCGCCGTAGCCGTCCTCGGGGGCCGGCTCGCCCTTGGCGCTGGCGAGCAGCGAGGAGCTGAACCGGTCGATCTGCGCGCCGTGGTCGTTGAAGTAGTACTCGCGGGTGACGTCGGCGCCGGTCTTCTCGAAGATCCGGCCCAGCGCGTCCCCGACCGCGGCCCAGCGCACGCCGCCGAGGTGGAGCGGGCCGGTCGGGTTGGCCGAGACGAACTCGAGGTTGATCTTCTCCCCCGCGAAGGCGTCCGAGGAGCCGTACGCCGCCCCTGCCGTGACCACGTCGGCCGCGACCTGGCCCTGGGCCCCGGCCTCGACGGTGACGTTGAGGAAGCCCGGACCGGCGACCTCGACCTCGGCGATGCCGTCGGCGGCCCGCAGGCGCTCGGCGACGAGGTCGGCGAAGGCGCGCGGGTTGGTCCCGGCCTTCTTGGCCAGCTGGAGGGCCACGTTGGTGGCGTAGTCGCCGTGCCCCTTCTGCCGGGGTCGCTCCACCGTGACCTGGGTCGGCACGCCGTCGGGCAGCGTGATCGTGCCGTCGGCCACGAGGGAGGCCAGCACGTCGACGATGGTCTGGGAGAGCTGCTCGGGATTCACCGGGCAAGCCTATCGGCGGGCCGCCGCACGGGCCGAACCGGTTTCACGCCGTGGCCACGGTCGCGCCGCGTACGTCCTGCCCTAGGGTCCTGCCTGTGACGACACACCCGACCTACGACCAGCTGATCGACCTCCCGGCCTACGTCGAGCAGCCCGTGCCGATGCCGTTCGAGGACATCAACGGCCACCTCAACGTCCGCCACTACATCGGCATCGCCAGCGAGGGCCTCGACGAGTCGCTGGTCGAGGTGGGCATCCCGCAGATGTGGCCGCTGACCCACGGCCACGCCTGCTTCACCGCCGAGCACCACGTCACCTACCTCCACGAGCTGCGCACCGGCGACACGATGTCGGCCCGCGTGCGCCTGCTCGGCCGCTCCGAGCGCGCCGGGCACGGCCTCGTCTACCTGCTCGACGAGACCCACGAGCGGGTGGCGTGCGTGGTCGAGGAGATCTTCCTCCACATCGACCTCGAGACCCGGCGTACGGCGCCGTGGCCCGAGGAGGTCGCGAGCGCGCTCGACGCGCGGATCGCCGAGCACGCCGCGCTGCCCTTCCCTGCCGCGACGTCGGGTTCCCTCGCGCTCCGCTAGGCGGTTTCACCACCGCGCCGCACGACCGGTAGTGTTCACCGCGCACCGGCCGACGGCCGGTGCGGGCCTCCGTAGCTCAGGGGATAGAGCACTGGTTTCCGGTACCAGGTGCCGCAGGTTCGAATCCTGCCGGAGGCGCCCTCTCGCACGGCTCGACACCAGGCCCGGACCCCCAGAGGTCCGGGCCTGGTGTCGTCGTACGGGGTGCCGCCTCCACGATCCCGTCGTCCGTCACCAATCGGGTCGCCCGTCGTTGTGGGGGCGAGGGAGCTACCGGCCGGTCACCTGGCGGGTCGCGCGTCGGCTCCCCGGGAACCCTGGGAGGGGACATGGGACACATGGACGAGCAGGTGCGTACGGGGCTGCGGCGGGGGTTCGCCGGCGCGGTCGGCATCGGCCTCGCCGCCTCGCTCACTCTGGCCGCCGGGATGGCACCCGCAGGGGCGAGCGGCGGCGACGACGCCCGCGCGGCGGCGGACCAGCTCACGAAGTTCGGCTACCGCGGCGACGTCTACGGCGTGAAGCTGGTGACCGACAGCGTCGAGGCCCTCAACGTGAAGGACGCGCACGCCCAGCAGCTCTGCACCCGCGCCGCGGACCGGGTCGTGGAGCAGCAGAGCGCGGTGTCGGTCCCGGACAACCCCCTCATCCGCGTGTCGGCCAGCACCAGCCGCACCCGGACGTACGTCGACGGCGCCACCCACGGCGTACGCGGCACGAGCACCATCGGCGACATCAGCATCGGCGGCACCGTGGGGCCCCTCACCACGCCCCGGTTGGTGATCAAGGGCCTGGAGACGACGGCGCACGCCTTCCACACCCCGCAGGGCTTCGGCCACGACGAGGGCTTCACCTTCGCGAGCATCTCCCTCGAGCTGCTCGACGACACGGTCGTGCAGCAGCTGCCGCCGGAGCTGCAGCAGCTCCTCGCCCCCCTCGACCAGGTCACCGACACCGTCTTCACCGGCACCCAGCAGACAGCACAGGAGGTGTTCCAGGTGCTGAGCGACGTGACGAAGCCGATCGTGATCCCGGGCCTGGGTTCCATCGCGCTGGGCTACGAGAACGGACGCGCCAACAGCCACAACGCCCAGTCGCAGGCCTCGGCCCTGCGGATCGAGGTCACCGCGGGTGAGCGGCGCCAGCTCGTCGAGCTCGGCACGGCCCGGGTCCGGATGGGCGGGCCCGCCCCGGTCGGCGTGTTCCGCTCCGGCGGCACCGCGATGGACTACCAGGTGCTCGACGGTGCGCTGAGGTTCGGCAACGTCCAGCACAAGGCCCTCCCGTGCCAGGGCACGCGCGGGCGCACCCAGACCTACCAGGTCCCGCACGCCAGCCAGCTGCTCCCGGTGCCGGTGGTCCTCGACGGCGTGACCTACCAGGTCAACGGCGACCAGCTCCGCCGCAAGAAGGTCGCCAAGGGCTGGTCCCGCTCCGCGATCAGGTCGGTCTCGATCCCGACGGCGCAGCTCGTGATCACCGACGTCAGCTCGCGCGTGGCGATGCGGCAGAAGGCGGGCAAGCGGGTCGGCTCGAAGGTCTCGACCGCGGTCGGGTCGATCACCGTCGGCGGCCAGCCGGTGGAGGTCCCCGCGCCCGGTGGGGTGGTGGAGCTGCCCAACGGGGCCGGCGAGATCCAGCGCCAGCTCGTCGACACGGGCTTCCGCGGGTCGCAGGTGATCGGGCTGCGGATCAAGCTCTACTCCGAGGCGGTCGTGATCGACCTGGCCCGGACGGCCGGGCGCATCTACCCCCGCTGAGGCCTGCGGCGCCAGCCCTCCGCTGCCTCAGCAGCCGCGGAGGGTGGCGTCCCGCCGGGCCTCGCGCCCCAGCCTGCGCGCCTGGGCGACGTCGGGGAACACCACGCTGGCCGCGCCCACGGAGCCGATCCGGCCGCGCACCACGCACGTGGTGATGCGACGCGGGTCGACCTGCGCGACGGCCTGGGCGATCTCGAAGAGCTCGACGGGCGAGGCGTTGGTGTCGGTGTGCGCCATCACGGTCATCACGCCCCGCTCGATGAAGCCGGGCACGTCGGCCTGCGACCGGATGCGGGCGTGGATGCCGCGCAGGGTGCGCTGCTGGTTGGCCGAGCGGTCGAAGTCACCACCGGCGAGGTTGTAGCGGATCCGCGAGAACGCCATGGCGTCGTAGCCGCCGAGACGGATGCGTCCCTTGCGGAAGCCCTCCTTCTTGAGGTTGGGGTCCCAGAAGCGGCGCGGGTTGGTGACGGTGATGCCGCCGATGTCGTCGATCATGTCCTCGAAGAACGGAAATCGGGTCACCATCACGTAGTCGGGCTCGATGCCGACCAGGTTGCGCATCGCGCCGGCCATGCCGCGCGGTCCCGCGAAGTAGAGGGCGGAGTTGATCTTCTCCCGGCCGTGACCGGGGATGGCGACCCACGAGTCGCGTGGCACGCCGATGGCCGTGGCGGCCCCCGTGCGGGTGTTGATCCCGACCATCTGGAGCGCGTCACCGCGCGCCCGGGTCATGGCCTGGCCCGGCCGGGCGTCCGAGCCGACAGCCAGGATCCACACGACGTCGTCGCCACCGGTGGCCACGCCCTGCGCGTGCCGGATCTTCATCAGCGCGACGTCGGTGGGCTGCACCGCGGACTGCGGCACGACGAGGGCCGTCAGGCCGAGCACCGTGGCGAGCACGACGCTCCGGCTCCAGCGGCGCGCGCGGCGTACGTGGCGTACGTGGCGTACGTGGCGTACGTGGCGGGCGAGGGTGTCCATCACCGCGATCCCTTCGCGAGGTCGTAGCCGAAGATGCGCCAGGCCCCGCGCTTGCGGGTGAGGAACAGGCGCCCGCGGACCGTCGTGGTGCCGGTCTTCGACCCCGTGGTGTCGAACCTCAGCAGGACGTGGGCCGTCACGGTGCGCGCCCGGCCGCGCGTGGCGAGGATGTCGACCATCACCGAGCGCTTGCGAGCCGCGACGGCGTCGATGCGGGAGCCGCCGGTCTGGTTGGTGAGCAGCGCCTTGTCGGCACGTGCCCTCCGCTCCGCCGCGTCGGTGAAGCCCGGGAAGGCGGACGGGAAGCTCCGGCGCGGGTAGGTGCCGCCGAGGTACGCCGCCTCCCACCAGCGGTCGACGACCGCGCCGACCTGCCTGCGCACGGCCTTGCGGCGGGCGTCGGGGAGGCGGCCGAACACCCGGTGGATCGTCGTCCTCGTCGGCACCGGCTGCGAGGCCAGCCTCACCTGCGCGTCGCCGCGGCTGAGCCGCTCCGGGGCGGCGGAGGGTTGGGCGGTGGACTGGCACCCGGTCGAGACCGCCACGAGCAGGACGAGCAGGGGTGCGGCGAGCCGGCGGGCCCACGTGGTGCGGCCCGGTGAGGGGCAAGGCATGACGACTCCAGGCGGTGCGAGGGCGGTGCGGGGGGTGACGCGGGGGGCACGGGCGTGCCCGTGTGGGGCACACCATGCCCCAAAGGACGAGCCCGCCCCTGCATTTGCACGCGTGTGCGACTAGCCTTGTCGGCGACTTGGTGAATACCTCGCGCGATGAGATCTGGAAGAGGCGAAACAAGCGTGGCGCAGTCCCCGAACGGGCAGTCCGGCAACCAGTCCTCGGTTGCACCGTCATCTGATCTGGGAGCCAACGAGTGGCTCGTGGAGGAGATGAAGGAGCAGTACGACAAGGATCCTGCGAGCGTGGGGCCGGAGTGGGCGAAGTACTTCGGCAACGGGAGCGCCCCGGCCGAGGAGCGGGCGCCGGAGCCGGTGAAGGCCGCGGCCGCGCCCACCGCCCAGAAGACTGCCGAGAAGCCGGCTGACACCCCCGCCGCGAAGCCCGCCACGAAGCCCGCCGCGAAGCCGGCCGGATCGTCGGGCGCCACCTCGAAGCCGCGCCCCGCCGCCGCTGCGGACGAGCCCGCCAAGGGCACCAGCAAACCGGTCGCCAAGGACCCCAAGCCCGCCGCGCCGAGCCCTGCGAGCGACGAGCCGACCTACACCGTGCTGCGCGGCGCACCCGCCCGTACGGCCGCCAACATGGACGCCTCGCTGTCGGTGCCCACCGCGACCTCGGTCCGCTCGGTGCCGGTCAAGCTGCTGTGGGACAACCGCACCGTCATCAACAACCACCTCGCCCGCGCCCGCGGCGGCAAGGTCTCCTTCACCCACCTGATCGGCTACGCGCTGGTCAAGGCGCTGCGCTCGATGCCGGAGATGAACGTCGGCTACGAGGTCGTCGACGGCAAGCCCAACCTGATCACGCCGGCCCACATCAACCTCGGCCTCGCGATCGACATGCAGAAGCCCGACGGCACCCGCCAGCTGCTCGTCCCGAGCATCAAGGGCGCCGAGGCGATGGACTTCGCCGCCTTCTGGACCGCCTACGAGGACATGGTCCGCAAGGCGCGCGACGGCAAGCTCACCGTCGCCGACTTCCAGGGCACCACGATCTCGCTGACCAACCCCGGCGGCATCGGCACCGTGCACTCGGTGCCGCGCCTGATGTCCGGGCAGGGAGCCATCATCGGCGTCGGCGCGATGGAGTACCCCCCGGAGTGGCAGGGCGCCTCCGAGGAGGCCATCAACCGCAACGCGATCAGCAAGTCGATGACGCTCACCTCGACCTACGACCACCGCGTCATCCAGGGTGCGCAGTCGGGTGAGTTCCTCAAGCGCGTGCACAGCCTGCTGCTCGGCGAGAACGACTTCTACGACGAGATCTTCCGCTCGCTGCGCATCCCGTACGAGCCGATCCGCTGGGCGCGCGACGTGGTGGCCAGCCACGACGACGACATCGTCAAGCAGGCCCGGATCCTCGAGCTGATCCACGCCTACCGGGTCCGCGGCCACCTGATGGCCGACACCGACCCGCTGGAGTACCGCCAGCGCAGCCACCCCGACCTCGAGGTGGAGTCGCACGGCCTCACCCTGTGGGACCTCGACCGCGAGTTCGCGACCGGGTCGTTCGGGGGCGAGGGGCGCCGCTTCATGAAGCTGCGCAACATCCTCGGCATCCTGCGCGACTCCTACTGCCGCACCACCGGCATCGAGTACATGCACATCATGGATCCCGAGCAGCGCAAGTGGATCCAGGAGCGCGTCGAGCAGCCGCACGTGAAGCCGCCCCGCGAGGAGCAGCTGCGGATCCTGCTCAAGCTCAACCAGGCCGAGGCGTTCGAGACCTTCCTGCAGACGAAGTTCGTCGGGCAGAAGCGGTTCAGCCTCGAGGGTGGCGAGACGACGATCCCGCTGATCGACGAGATCTGCGAGGCCGCCGCCGAGACCGGCCTCGACGAGGTCACCATCGGCATGGCCCACCGCGGTCGCCTCAACGTGCTCGCCAACATCGTCGGCAAGAAGTACAGCCAGATCTTCCGCGAGTTCGAGGGCAACATCGACCCGCGCACCGTGCAGGGCTCGGGCGACGTGAAGTACCACCTCGGCGCGGAGGGCGAGTTCATCGCCGGCTCCGGTGACCGGATCAAGGTGTCCGTCGCGGCGAACCCCTCGCACCTCGAGGCGGTCAACCCGGTCCTCGAGGGCATCGCCCGCGCCAAGCAGGACATCCTCGACCAGGGCGAGAAGTTCCCGGTGCTGCCGCTGCTGGTGCACGGCGACGCCGCGTTCGCCGGCCAGGGCGTGGTCGCCGAGACGCTCAACCTCTCCCAGCTGCGCGGCTACCGCACCGGCGGCACCGTGCACGTGGTGATCAACAACCAGGTCGGCTTCACCACCGCGCCCGGGTCGTCGCGCTCCTCGCTCTACGCCACCGACGTGGCGCGGATGGTCCAGGCGCCGATCTTCCACGTCAACGGCGACGACCCGGAGGCCTGCATCCGCGTGGCGCGGCTGGCGTTCGACTACCGCCAGGCGTTCAACAAGGACGTCGTCATCGACCTCGTGTGCTATCGCCGCCGCGGCCACAACGAGGGCGACGACCCGTCCTACACCCAGCCGCTCATGTACGACCTGATCGAGCAGAAGCGCTCGGTGCGCAAGCTCTACACCGAGTCCCTCATCGGCCGTGGCGACATCACGGTCGAGGAGGCCGAGCAGGTCCTCAAGGACTACCAGCAGCAGCTCGAGCGGGTCTTCACCGAGGTGCGCGAGGCCAGCTCGGAGGCGCCCACCGAGTGGACGACCGTCCCCGACTACCCCGACAAGCCCGCCGGCGACTTCTCCACCGCCGTCAGCCTCGAGGTGCTCAAGCGCATCGCCGACAGCTACGTCACCCCGCCGGAGGACTTCACCGTCCACCCCAAGGTGATGCCGCAGCTCCAGCGCCGCTCCGCCGCGATCACCGACGGTCCCATCGACTGGGGCACCGGCGAGATCCTCGCCTTCGGCTCGCTGCTGATGGACGGGCGTCCCGTGCGCCTGGCCGGCCAGGACTCGCGGCGCGGCACGTTCGTCCAGCGGTTCGCCACGATCATCGACCGCACCAACGCCGACGAGTGGACCCCGCTGACCAACCTCACCGAGGACCAGGCGAAGTTCCACGTCTACGACTCGCTGCTCTCCGAGTACGCCGCTCTCGGCTTCGAGTACGGCTACTCCGTCGCACGGCCGGAGGCGCTGGTGCTGTGGGAGGCGCAGTTCGGTGACTTCGTCAACGGCGCACAGACCGTCATCGACGAGTTCATCTCCGCCGGCGAGACCAAGTGGCGCCAGCAGTCCGGCGTCGTGCTGCTGCTCCCCCACGGCTACGAGGGCCAGGGTCCCGACCACTCGTCGGCGCGCATCGAGCGCTTCCTGACGATGTGCGCCGAGGACGCGATGGTCGTCGCGCAGCCGTCGACCCCCGCGTCGTACTTCCACCTGCTGCGCCGCCACTCGCTCGGCGAGGAGCACCGTCCGCTGATCGTCTTCACCCCGAAGTCGATGCTCAAGCGCAAGGAGGCCGCCTCGCAGCCGGCCGACTTCGTGGGCGACACGACCTTCCGCGCGTTCATCGGCGACGACGCCGCGGACCGCGACAAGGTCGAGACGCTGCTGATGTGCTCGGGCCGCGTCACCTGGGACCTCATGGTCGAGCGGGGCAAGCGCGACAACGGCGACACCTTCGCCATCGGTCGCGTGGAGCGCCTCTACCCCAACCCCGTCGAGGAGATCCGCGCCGAGGTCGCCAAGTACCCCAACCTCAAGGCGATCCGGTGGGTGCAGGACGAGCCGCGCAACATGGGCCCGTGGCCGCACTACCAGCTCAACGTGTGGCCGCAGCTCGACCTGGTCGTCGAGCCCGTCACCCGTACGGCCTCCGCCTCGCCGTCGGTCGGCACGATCAAGCGCCACGTCGAGGAGCAGAAGGCCCTGCTGGACGCGGCCTTCGAGTCGCCCCACGCCCGCGGCACCGACTACTGAGGCAGGACCGGGGTGTACTTCACCGACCGCGGGATCGAGGAGCTGGAGAGGCGCCGGGGTGACGAGGAGGTCACCCTGGCCTGGCTCGCCGAGCAGCTGCAGGCCTTCGTCGACGCCCACCCCGACTTCGAGGTGCCGATCGAGCGGCTGGCCACCTGGCTGGCCCGTCTCGACGACCCGGAGGACTGAGTGCCGACCGGCCTCGCCGACGAGCTGGGCTATGCCCACTCCCCCGGCAACCCGCTGCACCGTTCGGTGCGGTGGGCTGCCGGCACCCGGGCCGGGGGGTGGGTGTTCTCCCGCACGCTGCGCCACCTCGACGACGCCGTCGGGCGGCTGTCCGGAGGCCGCCGGAGCGCGCCCGGCCTGCTCGCCGGCCTCGCCGTCCTCGACGTGACGACCACGGGCCGCCGGTCCGGCCGGCGGCGGACGAGCCACCTCATCGCGACCCCGTACGCCGGCGGGCTGGCGCTGCTCGGCACGAACTTCGGGCAGGCCGCGACCCCGGCCTGGGCGCTCAACCTCGAGGCCGACCCGCGGGCCACCGTGACCTATCGCGGCAGGTCGCGCGAGGTGCTCGCGCGTGCGGCCACGCAGGCAGAGGTCGCGGAGGTCTTCGCGCTGGCCGGCCGGTTCTACCCCGGCTACGCCCACTACCGTCGGCGCGTCGGAGACACCCGGAGGATCCGGGTGTTCGTGCTGGAGCCTGCCTGAGCCCGTGCGAGCGGCTCAGGTGCCCGGGCGGGGCACCACCGGGCGCACGGTCACGTCGGGGATGGTGGCGTCGGCCGGCAGGTCGATCACGTGCAGCAGCGTGTCGACGACCGTGTCGGCGCTGATCCAGCGGGAGGCGTCGTACGTCCGGCCCTCCTGCTCGTGCACCTTCTCCTGCATCGGCGTGGCGGTGCGGCTGGGATAGACCGTGCTGACCCGTACGCCGTGCTCGAGCTCCTCGGCCCGCAGCGCGTCGGCGAGAGCGCGCAGGCCGAACTTCGACGCGGCGTAGGCCGACCACTCGGCGCTGGCGCTCAGGCCGGCCGAGGAGTTCACGAACACGATCGTGCCGCGGCTCGCCCGCACGTGCGGCAGCAGCTCGCGGGTGAGCACGGCCGGGGCCGTGAGGTTGACGACGACCTGCTCCTCCCACGCGGCCAGCCGCAAGCGCTCGACCGGCGCGAGGTCGACCACGCCGGCCACGTGCACGAGGGAGTCGACCGGGCCGTCGACCTGACGGCCGAGGCCGTTGAGCGTCCCCGGGTCGGCGAGGTCGGCGACGAGCAGCTGGGCCGCCGGGAAGCTGCCGGCCAGCTCGGCGGCGCGCGCCTCGCTGCGGGCGAGGAGGACGAGGTCGTCGCCGCGCTCGGCGAGCCGGCGCGCCAGCGCCGCGCCGATGCCTGACCCGGCGCCGGTGAGGACGTGGCGCCGGCCGGTCATCGGGTGAAGACGATCTTGCCGAAGACGTCGCCCTCCGCCATCGCGGCGAAGCCCTCGCGCGCCTGGTCCATGGGGAGCGTGCGGTCCACGAGCGGGCGGGCGCCGGTGGCGTCGAGGAACCGCACGAGCCGGTCGAGCTCGGCACGCGTGCCCATGGTCGAGCCGATGACGGAGAGCTGGAGGAAGAAGATCCGGGTCAGCTGCGCGTCGTCGACGTCGGGACCGGAGGTGGTGCCGCTGATGACGATGCGGCCACCGGGGCGCAGCGAGCGGACCGAGTGGGCCCAGGTCGCCTTGCCGACGGTCTCCATGACGGCGTCGACCTTGACCGGCAGGCGAGCGCCGGACTCGAAGACCTCGTGGGCACCGAGCTCGAGGGCCCGCTGCCGCTTGGACTCGTCACGGCTGGTGGCCAGGACGGTCAGGCCCGCCGCGCGCCCGAGCGTGATGAGCGCGGTGGCGACACCGCCGCCGGCGCCCTGCACCAGGACGGTCTCGCCCGGCTGGCAGGCGCCCTGCACGAAGAGCATCCGGTAGGCGGTGAGCCACGCCGTCGGCAGGCACGCGGCCTCCTCGAACGAGAGCGAGGCGGGCTTGGGCACGAGGTTGCGGCGCGGGACGACGACCTGGTCGGCGAAGGTCCCCTGGTGACGCTCGGAGAGCAGCGAGCGCCCGGGGTCGTCCGCCTCGTCACCGGTCCAGGCGGGGTCGCCGACGACTCCGTGCACGACGACCTCGTTGCCGTCCTCGTCGACACCGGCGGCGTCGCAACCGAGGATCATCGGCAGCGCCTCCTGGCGCAGGCCGACGCCGCGCAAGGACCACAGGTCGTGGTGGTTGAGGCTGGCGGCCTTGACCGTGACCGTGGCCCACCCGTCCGGCGCCTCCGGGGCGGGGCGCTCCCCCACCACCAGGCCGCTCAGCGGGTCGTCGAAGTTGAAGGACTCGGCATAGACGGCGAACATGTCCCGACCCTAGCGAGTGGACCCACCGGTCCGCTGGCAGGTCCTGCCCGCGGACGCCCTCCGGCTCAGGCGAGCTCGAGGACGCCGTACCCGAAGCCGTCCACGCGCAGGCTCCCCGCCGCCACGTCGACGCCCTGCCCGAGGAGCAGCCTCGCCCCCGCCAGTCCGTCGACGTCCACCTCGGCGGGCTCTCGGCGCGGGTTGACCACGACGACGTGGGAGTCGCCGCGGCGCCAGGTGAACGGGTAGCCCTCGTGCAGGACGGTCGTCGGTGCGCGGCCGCCGAGGGCCGGGGTCGAGCGGCGCAGCGCGGCGAGCCGGCGTACGAGGTGCAGCGTCGAGCCGGGGTCCTGCTCCTGCGCGCTGACGGTCGGGCGGTCGGGGACGGGGTCGATGGGCAGGTAGAGGTCCTCGGGCGCGGCCGTGGAGAAACCGGCGTTCGGCGAGTCGTCCCACTGCATCGGCGTGCGGCAGCCGGAGCGGTTGTAGCCCGGGTTGCAGATCGAGCCCTCGACGTCGGGGAGCCCGGGCAGGTAGCGCATGCCGATCTCGTCGCCGTAGTAGAGCGACGGCACCGTGCCCCAGGTGAACAGGAACGTCAGCGCGGCGCCCAGCTCCTCGGGCGCACGGGGGTCGGTGCGCAGCCGGCTGAAGTCGTGGTCGGCGCTCCCCAGCAGCACCGGCCGGGCCGGGTCGTCCGCCTTCGCGGCCGCCCACCCGTCGAGGAAGGTGCGGGTCGTGCCCCGGCCGTCGGCGTGGAAGAACGCCTCGCCCGTGCGCTGGAACGGCAGGACGCCCGCCCCCTTGTTGTCGAACAGGCTCGCGTGCTCGGCGTGGATGACGAGGAAGAAGTCGGCGTCGAAGCCCGCGCCCAGCCCCGTGCGGGGCTCCTTGCCCTCGGGGATCAGCACGGCGTCGGGATGGGCCGAGGCCAGCCACGCCCGGAGGTCGCGCCAGATCTGCGTGGTCGCCACCGTCCCGGCGTTCTTGCCGCGGTCGTCCTTCACCAGCGAGAACGCCATGTCGACGCGGAACCCGGCGACGCCCTTGCTCAACCAGAAGTCGAGCACCTCTCGCAGCATCTCCTTGTTGCGCGTGGGGCCCGGGTCGTCGACCCCGTCGCGCCACGGCTCGCCCTCGGGTGTGGCGGTCCAGCCGAAGTTGAGGGCGGGCTGCTCGTCGTAGAAGTTCTTCAGGTACCAGCCGGGTCGTGGGCCGGGAGACGGCACCCAACCGGGCGTGCCGGGGACCGTGGAGTCCCACTCCCACGCCGGTAGCTCCTCGCACCACACGTAGCGGTCGCCGTCGGGGCTCGGGCCGTCGGCGTGGAGCTCGGCCTGGAACCACGGGTGCTCGATCGAGGTGTGTCCGGCGACGAGGTCGAGCAGCACCCGGATCCCCCGCTCGCGCGCCCGGTCGACGAGCTCGACGAGGTCGTCGTTGGTGCCGTAGCGCGGCGCGACCTGCAGGTAGTCGGAGACGTCGTAGCCCGCGTCGACGAACGGCGAGGCGAAGCACGGGTTGAACCAGATCGTGTCGACGCCGAGCGACTCGATGTGGTCCAGGCGCTCGATCACGCCACGGAGGTCGCCGATCCCGTCGCCGTCGGAGTCGGCGAAGGACTGGGGGTAGATCTCGTAGACGATCGCGTCGCGCAACCAGTCGCCGGCCATCAGCGGCGGGCCACCCCGTCGGCGCGGGCCGCGGCGGCGACCGCCTCGCGCACGGCTCCGGGGACCCGTGGGTCGAACGGGGACGGGATGATGTGGTCCTCGCCCAGGTCGTCGCCGACGAGCTCGGCGAGGGCCGTCGCGGCGGCGACCTTCATGCCCTCGGTGATGGCCGTGGCGTGGACGTCGAAGGCGCCGCGGAAGATGCCGGGGAACGCGAGCACGTTGTTGATCTGGTTGGGGAAGTCCGAGCGGCCGGTGGCCACGACCCGGGCGTACTTGTGGGCGAGGTCGGGGTGCACCTCGGGCGTGGGGTTGGCGAGGCCGAAGATGATCGCGTCGTCGGCCATCGAGGCGACGATCTCCTCGGGGACCTGGCCGCCGGAGACGCCGATGTAGACGTCCGCCCCGGCCATCACGTCGGCGAGCGTGCCGCGCCGGCCGAAGTGGTCGGCGGTGTCGCGCGCGAGCGCCGCCTTGACCTCCGTGAGGTCGGAGCGCTCGGAGTTGAGCACGCCCTGGCGGTCGAGGACCGCGATGTCCTTGATGCCCGCCTCGAGGAGGATGCGTGCCACGGCGACGCCGGCCGCACCCGCACCCTGCACCACGACACGTACGGTCGCGGCGTCGCGGCCCGTCAGCCGCAGCGCGTTGGTCAGCGCGGCGAGGGCGACGACGGCGGTGCCGTGCTGGTCGTCGTGGAAGACGGGGATGTCGAGCCGCTCCTTGAGCCGCGCCTCGATCTCGAAGCAGCGCGGTGCGGAGATGTCCTCGAGGTTGATGCCACCGAAGCTGGGCGCCAGCCGGACGACCGTCTCGATGATCTCGTCGACGTCGGTGGTGTCGAGGCAGATCGGCACCGCGTCGACGCCGCCGAACTGCTTGAACAGCACCGCCTTGCCCTCCATCACCGGCATCGCCGCGGCGGGCCCGATGTCGCCGAGGCCGAGGACCGCCGTGCCGTCGGTCACGACGGCGACCGTGTTGGGCACCCAGGTGTAGTGCTGGGTCATCGACGGGTCGGCCGCGATGGCCTCGCACACCCGCGCCACACCGGGCGTGTAGGCGAGCGACAGCTCGTCAGGGCCGCTCAGCGCGGCCGTCGAGAGGATCTCCATCTTGCCGCCGACGTGCAGGTCGAACACGGGGTCGCCGGCGTGCGGATGCGTTGCCATGCCGGCGATACTCGCACAGCTCAGTGGTCCCGGAGCCGGCGTCCCACGCGAGGCGTCGGCCACACCCGCAGCCGCACGACCGCCAGGACGTCGTCCTCGGCGACCGCTCCGCGGTGGCGGGAGTCGACCCCCTCGCCGGGGTTGTCGCTGAGCAGCCACCAGCCCGGCGAGCCGGAGCGCGTACGCCGCGGCTCGACCGCGCGCTTGACCGCCACGGTGCCGTCGACGAACCGCGCCACCACCAGGTCACCGGCGCGCACCGGGGCGCCGTAGCGCACGAGCAGCACGTCCCCCTCGCGCAGCGTCGGGAGCATCGACCGCCCGCGTACGACGGCGGTCCCGAAGGGCGCACCCCTGCGGGCGAGACCCCGCTGCTGACGCCCCTGCACGCGGAGTAGTGTCGCAGCAGATGCACATCGTCCCGAATGAGAGGAACCCGATGCTTCGCCACCTGCTCGCCCCCACTGTCGAGGTCTCCGCGCACTGCGACCTTCCGTGCGGCGTCTACGACCCCGCCCAGGCCCGCATCGAGGCGGAGTCGATCAAGGCGCTCATCGCCAAGGTCGCCGACAACGACGACCCCGACTTCCGCACCCGCGCGATCCTCATCAAGGAGCAGCGCTCCGAGCTGGTCAAGCACCACCTGTGGGTGCTGTGGACCGACTACTTCAAGCCCCCGCACTTCGAGAAGTACCCGCAGCTGCACACCCTCGTCAACGAGGCCACCAAGCTTGCCGGCGCCGCCGGCACCAAGGGTGAGCTCGACGCCGGCAAGGCCGACGAGCTGCTCGCCAAGATCGACGAGATCGCCGAGATCTTCTGGGAGACGAAGAAGGCCTGAGCAGGGGCGACGGAGTCGCGACTGCTCAGGCCTTCTTCTGAGCAGCTTGCTGCTTCGTCCCTCTCGGGCGACGGAGTCGCGACTGCTCAGGCCTTCTTCTGAGCAGCTTGCTGCTTCGTCCCTCCCCTCGCACGCCGCCCCGGTCCACCGACCGGGGCGGCGTTCGTACGTCCGGACGCGCCCGCGCTGGCTAGGCTCCGCGAGCGGAGGAGGAGCCCGAATGATCGAACAGGTCACCTTGCGTGACGGCACCGACGCCTTCGTCGTGCCCCTGGAGCGCACCGACAGGGCGACGCTCGCGGCCGAGTTCGAGACGCTGTCGCCCGAGTCGCGGCGGCGTCGCTTCCTGGCGCCCGTACGGCACCTGAGCGACACCATGCTGGACCACCTCGTCGACGACGTCGACGGGGTCAACCACGTGGCGCTCGTGCTGTGCGCGGAGACGCGACCCGACGTCTACGACCCGGTCGCGCTCGCGCGGATCGTGCGCTACGCCGACGTGACCGACGCCGCCGACCTGGCCGTGACGGTGAAGGACGACTGGCAGGGCCGGGGCGTGGCCACCGTCCTGCTCGAGGCGTTGCTGCGCGCTCGCCCCGCCGGCGTGAGACGTATCGTCACCGAGGTGCTGAAGGAGAACCCCGCCTCGCTCGCCATGCTGCGCCGGCTCGGCGAGCTGACGCTCGAGGACCAGGGCTCGGGGGTCTACGGCGTGGTCGTCGAGCTCGCCGAGCCGGCCGGGGTCGCCGCTCCCCCGCCGACGACCGGCGCGCCCGCGAGGTCCGCCCCGCTGCTGCACGATCCACGTCACCGGCTCGCGCTGCGCTCCCGCGACCAGGTGTGTCCGTGGTTCGCCTGACGGACCCGGCTAGGGTGGCCGGAGCATCGGCTTCGACGACGGGACCTTGACGCAGATGGCAGATCACACGGGGGGCGCTCGCGCCGACGTCGAGCTGCGGCTGCCCGCGGAGGGCGCCTACGCGACGATCGTTCGCACCACGGCGGCCGGCCTGGCGGCTCGGCTGGACTTCACGATCGACGACATCGAGGACCTGCGCATCGCCATCGGCGAGGCGAGCGCGCTCGCCATCCCCGAGGCCGACCCCGGCACCGACCTCGTGGCCTGCTTCTGGATCGGCCGGGGCTCGATGACCGTCGAGCTCGAGACCGAGGCCTCCGACGACCCCCCGCTCGACACCGAGAGCTTCGCCTGGCAGGTGCTCGACACGATGGCGCAGGACGCTACGGCCGGATCGGAGGGCGGACGCTTCCGGGTCCGCTTCACGGTCACGTCGTCGGTCGCTGCGGGAAGGACAGGTGCCGGGCTCTGACATGAGCGCAGACACGGGGGACACGGGGGACGACACCGCAGTGCGCGCTGCGGTCGAGCGGGAGATCGACGAGGACGTCGGGCTGGCCGGACTCGACCACGTGCGCGCGCGCAGCGCCGAGCTGTTCTCGGTGCTGCGCGACGAGGCCCAGGGCCCGGCCGCGCGCTCGGTGGCGCGCGACGACCTGGTGCACCTCCACCTGTCGCTGGTGGAGCACTGCGCGCGGCGCTTCCGCAACCGCGGCGAGCCCTTCGAGGACCTCGTCCAGGTCGGCACCATCGGTCTGATCAAGGCCGTCGACCGGTTCGAGACCGATCGCGGTGTCGAGTTCAGCACCTACGCGACCCCGACCGTGATCGGCGAGATCAAGCGCCACTTCCGTGACAAGGGGTGGGCGATCCGCGTCCCGCGGCGCCTGCAGGAGCTCCGCATGCAGATCGGCGGTGCCACCGCCGAGCTGACCCAGAGGCTGGGCCGCTCCCCCACGCCGCGCGAGCTGGCCGAGGTGATCGGGTGCACGGTCGAGGAGATCATGGAGGGCATCGAGTCCTCCCACGCCTACGCCACGCTCTCCCTCGACGCCTCCGACGACAACGACGACGGCCCCCCGGCGATCCTGGCCGGCCTCGGCATCGAGGACGCCAACATCGAGCACGTCGAGGTGCGCGAGTCGATCAAGCCGCTCCTCGAGGGCCTCGGTGAGCGTGAGAAGCGGATCTTGTTGCTGCGCTTCTTCAAGAACATGACGCAGTCGCAGATCGCCGAGGAGATCGGGGTCTCCCAGATGCACGTGTCGCGGCTGCTCACCCGCACGCTCGCGCAGCTGCGCACCTCGCTCGAGGCGGACTGACCCGGGCCTCTCGCACGCGGTCCCTCAGGGCCCCAGCCGGGAGTCGGCCTCCAGCGCCGCGGTGGTCGCGGGGTGGAGCAGCCCGGCCAGCACGACCAGCGCCACGGCGGCGAGCCCGACGGCGATCAGGGTGGTCGGCGCGTCGCGGAAGTTCCACGCCAGGCCCAGCTGGATCAGCTGCGCCATCACGACCGGCCCCCGCGCCCAGCGGTGCACCTTCCACAGCGACCACGCACACCAGGCCAGTCCCGCCGCCGCGGCGAGGAAGAACGCCGACGTCGTCAGACCCATGGTGAGCCGGATCGCGCGGAGGTTCGCCAGCTCGAGGACTCCCAGTGTGACGAGCACGAACGCCTCGACGGCCACGAGCGAGGCAGCCACCACGAGGGGCGGCGGCGCGGTAGTGTCGGGGGCAGGGGGATCAGCCTGAGGCGTTGCGGGCACCGGACCACACTAGTTGTGACCCACGTGACCAGCGTCAGGGGTTGTGTGAACGTTCAAGTCTTGCCAGTCTGGTCGCTGCCCATGCGGTGATCACACCGTCTGGCGCCCGGGCTCCGCTGAATGTCCGACAACAGCACCTGCCTGTGACGTAGAAAGAGGGATTCCCCCACTCATGGATTGGCGCAGCCGCTCCGCATGCCTCGACGAGGACCCTGAGCTGTTCTTCCCGATCGGCAACACCGGGCCCGCGATCCTCCAGATCGAGGAGGCCAAGCAGGTGTGCCGTCGCTGCGAGGTGCGCGAGCAGTGCCTGGCCTGGGCCCTCGAGGCGGGTCAGGACCACGGAGTGTGGGGTGGCCTCAGCGAGGACGAGCGCCGCGCGCTCAAGCGCCGCAACGCCCGCGCCCGCATCCGCACCGCCTGAGCAACGGCTCAGTCGACCGGCAGGTCGGCCTGCACCCGCGTGCCCCGGCTCCCGGGCCCGATCTCGAGCACACCGCCGAGCTCGGACTCCACGAGCGTGCGCACGATCGACAGGCCGAGCTGGGTCGAGGCGTCGAGATCGAAGTCCTCGGGCAGCCCGCGACCGTCGTCCTCGACGACGACGTGCAGCCGGCCCACGATCCGTCGGGCCGTGACGACGACGCGTCCGTCGCTGCCGGAGGGCACGCCGGCGTAGCCGTGCTCGACGGCGTTCTGCAGCAGCTCGGTGAGGACCATGGCCAACGGGGTCGCCGCCTCTGACGGCAGCTTGCCGAAGGAGCCCTCGCGGACCACGCGTACGGGCACCTCGACGCCGCTGACATCGACGACCATCGCACCGAGCCGGTCGGCGATCTCGTCGAAGTCGACGGTCTCCTCCACGGCGTGGCTCAGCGTCTCGTGCACGATCGCGATGGACCCGACCCGGCGTACGGCCTCCTCGAGCGCGGCCTTGGCGTCCTCCGCGCGCGTGCGGCGGGCCTGCAGCCGGAGCAGCGCGGCCACGGTCTGGAGGTTGTTCTTCACCCGGTGGTGGATCTCGCGGATCGTCACGTCCTTGGTCACGAGCTCGCGGTCGCGCCGGCGCAGCTCGCTGACGTCGCGCACCAGCAGCAGCGCACCGCTGCGTTCGCCCTCGGGGCGCAGCGGGATGCTGCGCACGATCAGCGTCACCTCGTCGGTGCCGACCTCGGTGGCGCGGCCGTCCCGGCCGCCGAGCACGGCGCTGAGGGTCTCCTCGTCGAGGCGCTTGCGCGCGGGCACCAGGTCGCGGGTCAGGTCGGTGAGGACGTGGCCGGCGAGGTCGCCCTGCAGGCCGAGGCGCCGGTAGGCCGAGAGCCCGTTCGGGCTGGCGTAGACCACCCGGCCCGCCGCGTCGAGGCGTACGAAGCCGTCCCCCACCCGGGGCGAGTCGGCGTGGTCGCTGCGCTGCCCGGGGAGCGGGAAGTGTCCCGCGGCGATCATCTGGGTGAGCTCGGCGGCGGTCTGGAGGTAGCTCAGCTCGAGCCGGCTCGGGGTGCGGATGCCGAGCAGGTTGGTGTTGCGCGCGATGGTCGCGATGACGCGTCCGGCACGGCGTACGGGGATGACCTCGACCCGCACCGGGACCGCGTCGCGCCACTCCGGGTCGCCCTCGCGGATTAGGCGGCCGGAGGCGAAGGCCTCGTCGAGCATCCGGCGCCGCCCGGTGGGGATGAAGGTGCCGAGGACGTCGTCGACGAGCGCGGTCGGTCCGGTCGTGGGGCGCATCTGCCCGCCGGCCCAGTAGCCCTTGCCCTCGCGGTCGGGGAGCCACAGCACGAGGTCGGCGAAGGACAGGTCGGCGAGGATCTGCCAGTCCGCCATCAGCAGCTGGAGCCACGCGACGTCGTCCTCGACGAGGTCGGTGTGGGCTCGCACGAGCTCGTGGAGGGAGGGCACGCGATCAGCCTAGGGCCACCACCGCAGGGGGCCCAACGGCCGGACTAGGGCCGCGACGGGGACGGCTGGCAGGATGGAGGTCATGTCGATCGGGTACTGGGACCAGGTGCAGGCGGCGGACTTCGAGGTCCCCGCCGACCGGCCCATCGACGACCTGACGGCCGAGCTGACCACCATGCTCGGCTCGACCCGGCCGGAGGTCCGCGACGGCACCGCCTACCCGGCCCTGGCCACCTGGATCGACCGTGGCGTCTACGACGACCTGCTCGCCGGGCTGGGCGACGGCATGGTCGCCGGCCTGACCGTCGGGATCGGCGAGACCGGCACCGACAGCGTGTTCCGCCGCAGCTTCAGCGCGCTGATCCTGGCCGAGTGCCTCGAGCGCGACAACAGCCGGCACCTGCTGCCGGGCGCCAAGATCCTCGACTGGGGCGACCGGATCGCGGTCTGGTTCCTCACCGAGCGCGACACGCGCGGCTACGTCCCCGACAAGGGCTGGGCCCACGCGGTCGCCCACGGCGCCGACACCCTCGGTGCGCTCGGTGAGTCGCCGCACCTCGCCGGCGCCGAGCACGCCGTGCTCCTCGACGTGCTCGCCGAGCGCCTTCTCGCGCAGCCGGCCGACCAACCGCTCGCCTCGGGTGAGCCGGACCGGATGGCGCACGCGGCGATGCGCATCCTGCGCCGCAACACGCTCGGCACCGACGTGCTCGAGCCGTGGGTGCACCGCATCGGGGCGGCCGCCAACCCGTTCCGCGGGCCCGTCGACCACGACCCGTTCGCTCACACTGCGGCCCCGCAGGCCTTCCTGCGCGCCCTGTTCGTCCACCTCTCGCTCGCCCCCGAGCCGCCGGGCGTGCGACCCGACCTGCTGCTGGTCGTGATCGAGGCGCTCCGGATGACCAACGCTCCCTACTTGTCAGTAGACAACCGCTAGCCTGCGGGCATGACCGAGATCACGGGGCACAGCGGCGAGCTCGCCGTCCAGGTCGCCCGCGCCCACGGCGTCGAGACGATGTTCACCCTGTCGGGAGCGCACGTGTTCCCGATGTACGACGGCGCGGTCAAGACCCAGCAGGAGGGCGCCGGGCCGTCGATGCGGCTGCTCGACGTCCGCCACGAGCAGACGGCCGCGTTCGCCGCCGAGGCCACCGGCAAGCTGACCCGCGTGCCCGGACTGGCTGTCCTCACCGCCGGGCCGGGCGTCACCAACGGGATCAGCGCGATCGCGCAGGCGCAGTTCGCCGGCTCCCCCATGGTCGTGGTCGGCGGCCGCGCACCGCAGAACCGCTGGGGCACCGGGTCCCTGCAGGAGCTCGACCAGCCGCCGATCATCGCGCCGGTCGCCAAGGCCGCCCGGACCCTGATGACCGCCGGCGACGTCGCGGCCGGGATCGACGAGGCCTTCACCCTCGCCCGCTCCAGCCACCGCGGCCCGGTCTTCGTCGACGTGCCCATGGACGAGTTCTTCAACTCCGCCTCGGGCGTCGTCGGCTCCGGTGAGGGCACCCGCGTCGAGCCCGACCCCGACGCGATCGCGGCCGTCGCCCGCCTCCTCGCGCAGGCCGAGCGCCCCGTGCTCATCCTCGGCACCGACGTGTGGGCCGACCACGCCGAGGCCGCCGCGCTGCGGTTCGTGGAGGACCTCGGCATCCCCACCCTCACCAACGGCATGGGCCGCGGCCTCGTGCCGGGTGGGCACCCCTCGCTCGTCACCAAGGCGCGCGGGGCCGCGCTGTCGGGCGCCGACCTCGTCGTGGTCGTCGGCACGCCCCTGGACTTCCGCCTCGGCTACGGCGTGTTCGGCGGCCCCGACAAGAACCCCGACGGCGCGTTCGCCAAGGTCGTGCACATCGCCGACTCCCCCGGTCAGGTCGCCGCGCACGCGGACCTCGCCGGCTCGGTCGCCGGCGACCTGACCACCGTCCTCGACGGCCTGCAGGCCGCCATCGAGAGTGGCCGGAAGCCCGACTGGCAGGCGTGGTCGGACCGGCTCGCCGACCAGGTGCGCGCCGCTGCCGCCCGCGACGCCGAGCTGCTCACCGCCGAGGCCGACCCGATCCACCCCGCCCGCATCTACGGCGAGCTGGTGCCGCGGCTCGCCGACGACTCGGTCGTCATCGGCGACGGCGGCGACTTCGTCTCGTTCGCCGGCAAGTACGTCGAGCCCAAGCGCCCCGGCGGCTGGCTCGACCCCGGCCCGTACGGGTGCCTCGGCGCCGGTCTCGGCGCGGCCATCGCCGCGCGGATCGCCCGGCCCAGCGCCCAGGTGACGCTGCTGCTGGGCGACGGCGCGGCCGGCTTCTCGCTGATGGACGTCGACACGCTCGTGCGCCACGACCTGCCGGTCGTGATGGTGATGGGCAACAACTCCGCCTGGGGCCTGGAGAAGGGCCCGATGCAGATGCTCTACGGCTACGACGTGGTCGCCGACCTGGCCCAGCGCACGCCGTACGACGAGGTGGTGCGGGCCCTCGGCGGTGCCGGCGAGACCGTCACCGACCCGAAGCAGATCGGCCCTGCCCTCGACCGGGCGTACGCCTCGGGGGTGCCCTACCTCGTCAACGTGATCACCGACGTCGAGGCGGCGTACCCGCGCAACACGTTCGGCATCTGAGGCACGCGCCGGTGTCCGACCTCGAGCTGCGCCGGGTGCGGCGCGAGGAGCTCGCAGCCGCGGGCGACGTCTGCGTCGCGGCGTACGAGCCGTTCCTGACCGGCGCAGAGGACGACTACCGCGAGCGGCTGCGCGACGTCGAGACCCGCGACGCGCAGGCCGAGGTGTGGGTGGCCGTCCTCCCCCCTGACGAGGGTGGGCAGGTCGTCGGGGTGGTGACCTGGTGCCCGCCCGGGTCGCCGTGGCGCGAGATCGGTCGTGACGACGAGGGCGAGTTCCGGATGCTGGCGGTCGCGCCGGGCGCCCAGGGCCGCGGCGTCGGGACCGCCCTGGCGCGGATGTGCGAGGCGCACGCCCGGGAGCACGGCGCGACCGGCATGGCCCTGTCGTCGCTGGCGACCATGACCGCCGCGCACCGGGTGTACGCCCGGCTCGGCTACTGGCGCGACCCGGCGCGGGACTGGTCGCCGCTGCCCGGCGTCGACCTGCTGGCCTTCGCCAAGACGTTCTGACGCCGCCCGGACGACCTCAGCAGTGGCGCAGCGTCGCGGGGTCGGCGGGGTCGTCGAAGCACACGGTGGTACCCGGTAGGGCGGCCATCTCCTCGCGGCCGACCCACTGCCAGAACCAGAGGCGCCAGGTGTCGCCCTCGCCGGCCACGGCGGTGACGAGCGTGCCGTCGGCCGTCAGCCAGGTGCGCTGCGACGCGTCACCGGTGAGCGCGACCTCGCCGGTCGGCTCCAGCTCGCGCAGACGCTCGCCGTCGGAGTGCACGACCCGGACGTAGCCCGGGTCCGAGGCGGAGGTGAGGACGACCGAGGGACCGTCGGAGAAGACCGAGACCGGTTGGGTGGTGAGGACGCGGGGGTCGACGACGTCGAGCCCCAGCTCGAATGCACGGCCCTGTCCGACCTCGACGACGAGGCGCGGGTCGGCCGCTGCCCGCAGCCGCACCGTGAACGGGAAGCCCCCCTCGACCGGGGCGCTCTCCCCGATCCCGATGGACTCCGCTGCGACCTCGGTGACGGCCGGCAGGTCGTCGGCCGAGTCCGCCTCGCACGGCGTCCGGGAGTCGCGCGCGATGTCGTGGCGGATGCACCCCTGGTCCACCGGCTCGAGCAGACCGTCCTCGGTCAACCGCCAGGTCCAGGCGTCGTGCACGGTGACCAGCGGCTTGATGAGCGTCATGGTGCGGGTGCCGGCGGCGTACGCGTTGACGGACCGGCTCGACCAGAGCGTGCCGTCCTCGACCCAGTAGTCGTGCACGCGGACCATGTCGTAGTACTCCCCGCCGCCCGGCGCCGGCACCTGCCCGCGGACGAGCAGCTCAGGGGCGTCGACGACGGCCTGCACGAGCAGTCCCTCGCGAAGGTCGAACACCAGCGGGAACCCCCCGTTGGCGAAGTCGTCGTAGTAGAGCACCAGCTCCTGGTCGCCGTCGCCGTCGGCGTCGACGGGATCGAGCGCATTCACGATCGTGGTCTCGATGTCGGTGACGCCCCAGGCCTCCTCTCCGGAGCCGCTGAGGGTCGTCTGCATCCGCACGCGCCCGTCCAGCTGCGGGCTCGGCTCACCGAGGAAGACGACCTTCTCGTCCGTGCCGTCGCCGTCCAGGTCGAGCCGAGCGGGGGTGGAGTACTCGTCGGCCTCCCAGTCGCGCCCGACGTCGGCCGGCAGCTCCAGCTCGACCCTGTCGTCGGGGCTCGGCGCGACGTCGTCGGAGCGCGGGTCCCGGCCGAGGCCGTCGAGCACCAGGCCGAGGACCAGCAGCACGGCCGCGGCCGCGGCGAGC
This sequence comes from Nocardioides flavus (ex Wang et al. 2016), assembly GCF_014653115.1. Classification (GTDB taxonomy): domain Bacteria; phylum Actinomycetota; class Actinomycetes; order Propionibacteriales; family Nocardioidaceae; genus Nocardioides; species Nocardioides flavus. The sequence continues at coordinate 175,146 of NZ_BNAD01000005.1, forward strand.
AGCAGCAGCGGCGTCCGCCACCGAGGTCGCAGCGGGACGACCGGCGCGAGTGGCGCGAGGTCCTCGGGCCGGACGAGGTCGGCACGGGCGGCGAGCGCAGCGCGCAACCGCTCGTCGAGGCCGGTGGCCGGGTGGTGGGGGTTCATCGCTCCTCCTTCCCCGAGGCCGTGGCGGTGGTGGCCTGCATGGCGTTCTCGAGCGCGACCAGCGCGCGGCTCGCAGTGGACTTCACGGTGCCCTGGCTGATCCGGAGGGCGTGGGCGATCTCGGCCTCGGACAGGTTCGACCAGTAGCGCAGCACCAGGACCTCGCGCTGCCGGGGTGCGAGCCGACGCAGCGCCGCGATGACCTCGCGGTGCTCCTCCGCCAGCACGGCGGTGTCCTCCGGGGAGGGTGGCGACAGGTCGTGCGGCGGCGAGTACGCGCGGGCCGTACGTCGCCGGCGCAGCGCCGAGCGGGCGGTGTTGACCACCGAGACCCGCAGGTAGGCAAGAGCCTTGGACGGGTCCTTGACCGCGTCGGGACGCCGGGCGAGGGCGGCGAACGCGTCCTGGACGACGTCCTCGGCCGAGGCGAGGTCGTCGACCAGCAGGACGGCCAGACGCACGAGCGAGAGCCGGTGCGCGGCGTAGAGCTCGGTGATGTCGACCGATGGCTCCATTCCGATCCCCGCCCCCGCAGTCCTCGCGCCCATGTCTGGTAGACGTGTGTCAGCACCTCAGGTTGCCCCACCCCGCCCACCTTCTCCACCTGCCACCGCGCAACCCCCGCCACCGCCGTACGAGAGGCCCCGCATGCCGCACCCCGAGCCCGCAACGCTGACCTTCGCCGTCACCGACGACGACACCGCCGCCGCGGTGGGCAGCGGCTCGCTCCCCGTCCTCGGCACGCCACGCCTGCTCGCGTGGCTCGAGGCCGCGACGTGCGCGTGCCTCGAGCCGCTGCTCCCCGAGGGGTCGACGAGCGTCGGCACCCGCGTCCAGGTGGAGCACCTGGCCGCCAGCCCGGTCGGGGCCGCGGTCGAGGTGAGCGCCTCCAGCGCGTACGAGGACGGCCGGCTGCACCGGTTCACCGTCAGCGCCCGGGACACCGCCAGCGGGAAGGTCCTCGCCGCGGGTGAGATCACCCGGGTCGTGGTCGACGCCGAGCGGTTCCTGTCACGGCTCTGACTGCACCGCCGCCGACGCCGCTCCGAGCTCGCGCACGACCCGCGCCGGTGAGCCGACCGCCACGACGCCGGGCGGCAGGTCGCGGGTGACGACCGATCCCGCACCCACGACGGTGTCCGCCCCGATGGTCACTCCCGGGCAGACGATCACGCCGCCGCCCAGCCAGACGTTGTCGCCGATCGTGATGGGCTCGGCGGCCTCCCACTTGTCGCGGCGGGGCTGCGGCTCGAGCGGGTGGGTGGCGGTGAGCAGCTGGACGTTGGGTCCGATCTGCACGTCGTCGCCGATCGTGATGGTGGCGACGTCGAGGAGGATGACTCCCCAGTTGACGAACGTGCGCGCCCCGATCGTCGTCTGGTAGCCGTAGTCGCACTGCAGCGGCGGGCGCACCTCGCTGTCCTCGCCGAACCCGCCCAGCAGCTCCTCGAGCAGGGCGCGGCGCCCGTCGCCGTCGGTGGGGTCCATCGTGTTGATCCGGTGTGCCAGGCCCTGCGCGCGCCGGGACTCCTCCCCCAGGACCGGGTCGTCGGCGATGTAGGGCTCGCCGGCCAGCATCCGCTCGCGCATGGTCTTGTCACTCATCCGGCCAACGTACAAGGACCGGACCCCGGGGACAGTGGGTGGCGGCTCGGGTCAGTCCGCCAGCAGCGACCGTACGGAGGCCGCCACTCGTGCCACGTCGACCTCACGACCCGTGTCGACCTCGAGGAGAGGTCCCAGCCCGAGCGGGGCCACCTCCTCGCCCCACAGCTCGGACTCGGTGCGTGCAGAGTCGAGGTGCCGCGGATCTCTCACCCGGCGTGCGTAGCGCTGGCGCGCCACCATGAGCGGGACCCGGCACCTGACCTCCACCACGGGTCCCGGCAGCTCTCGTACGAGCGGCTCCGCATACGGGTACCAGGTGCTGTCGACGACGGCTCCCCGGCACCCGCGGGCCGCACCGAGCGTAGCGAACACCGCGGCTCGCCCCAGCTCGCGCGACGCCTCGACCTCGCCCGGGGAACCCAGCGCGTCCATGAGGGCCTCCTTCACCGTGTCCTTGGACAGGTGGGGCACGCCGAGCTCGAGCGCGAGAGCCGCCGACAACGTCGTCTTGCCCGAACCGGGCCATCCGCCGACGAGCACGAATCCGCGCATGCGCCCAGCCTGTCACGCCGATCGGAGCGAGGTCCGCACATGCAAAAGTCCCCGCCGCGGCGGGGACTTCTACGAGATGACGGCGCGGGTGCGCGTCAGGCGTTGGGGCGCTTGCCGTGGTTCGCGCCCTTCTTCTTGCGAGCGCGGCGCTTGCGTCCGGTCTTGCCCATGGTGGTCCTCCTGGAATCGGTGCTCGGAGCAGTGTCTCAAATCCGCGCGGGGGCGGCGAATCGGGTCGGGCCGACGCGTCAGGCGTTGCCCTCGGTGATCTGGATCGACACCTCGCGCAGCTGGAGGCGTACGCGATCGCGCAGCGACTCCGGGGCCGACTCCGAGCACGAGCGGGCGACGAGCTGCTTGACGGCCTTCTGCAGGTCGTGGCGCTCGAGGCAGGGGCCGCACTCGCGCAGGTGCATCTCGACGACGGCGCAGTCCGCCTCCTCGAGCTCGTTGTCGATGAAGTAGACGATGCGCTCGATGTAGTCGACGCAGTCGTCGCTGCCGTGCTCGTGGCTGCTCACGACGCACCCCCCTCGTCCCCGCCGGGCACGGTGGAGGCCGGCAGGAGGTCGTTGGCCCGGACGTAGTCGGCGAGCATGTCGCGCAGCTGGCGCCGCCCGCGGTGCAGCCGGGACATCACGGTGCCGATCGGCGTGTCCATGATCTCGGCGATCTCCTTGTAGGGGAAACCCTCGACGTCAGCGAGGTAGACCGCGAGCCGGAACTCCTCGGGCAGGCGCTGCAGCGCGTCCTTGACCTCGGAGTCGGGCAGGTGCTCCAACGCCTCCATCTCCGCGGACCGCAGACCGGTCGAGGAGTGCGACTCCGCGCGGGCGAGCTGCCAGTCCTCGACGTCCTCGGACATCGACTGCTGCGGCTGGCGCTGCTTCTTGCGGTAGGAGTTGATGTAGGTGTTGGTGAGGATCCGGTAGAGCCAGGCCTTGAGGTTGGTGCCCGGCTTGAACTGGTGGAAGGCGCTGTAGGCCTTGGCGAAGGTCTCCTGCACCAGGTCCTCGGCGTCGGCGGGGTTGCGGGTCATCCGCATCGCCGCGCCGTAGAGCTGGTCGAGGTAGGGCAGCGCGTCGCGCTCGAAGCGCGCGGAGCGCTGGTCGGAGGTCTCGTCCTCGACGGAGATCTCGGTGGGCGTGGACATCTCGTCCCTGAGCGATTCGGTCATCGCCTCCCACAGTACCGCCGTGGGTCGATCGAGGGTCAGTGCGTTCACACCAGCCCCAACACCTCACCCCCGCCGAGGATTCCCGACGACCTCGCGCACCAGCCACTCCAGCGTCGACTCCACCACGATGCCCATCGCCTCGGCCTGCGTCACCTCGCCCCGCGCCGGGACCTTGAGGCCGTGGTCGCCGCCGGGGATCACCACCACGTCGAGGCCGTCCTGGTCGCCGGGGAACTCGTCGGGGCGGCCCATCGGGTCGCGCTCCCCCTGCACGACGAGCGTGGGCAGCCCCACCGCCTGAAGCTCGTGCAGGCGTGTCGGCTCGGTGCGGCCCGGCGCGTGCAGCGGGAAGGAGAGGGCCAGGCATCCCGTGGCGCCCAGCGAGCGGGCGGTGCGCGCGGCCGAGCGGGCCCCGGCGGAGCGCCCGCCGACCACGAGGGGCGTGCGTACGCGCATCACGTCGGCGGCGCACCGCAACGCCACGTCGAGCGTGGGCGGGGCGGTCGCGACCTTGCGGCCGGCGACGCGCCACGGCTGCTCGAACAGCACGACGGAGACGCCCTGCGCGGGCAGGGCGTCCGCGAGCGCCCACAGGTCGCGCGACTCCACGCCCCCGCCGGCACCGTGGCTGAGCAGGAGCGTCGCGATGGGGCTGGTCGCCCGACGGGTGTGCAGCCGTCCCTCGCCGTAGGGGGTCTCGACGGATCGGATCGAGGCCTTCTTCACGGGGCGCCCTCCTCGGGGGGCTCGAGGGGCAGCGGCTCGACGAGCTCGGGCCCGTTGTTGCGCACGTTGCTGACCAGCCTCGACACGGCGTACGCCTCCAGCCGGCCCGGCGCGGCGGGCACGAGCAAGGAGGTGTCGCCCGCCGTCGTCGGGTCGAGCCAGGCGTACCAGCGCTCGCGCTCGACCATCAGCGGCATCCGGTCGTGGATGTGGCCGAGGGAGTCCTCGGCCTCGGTGGTGAGCACCGTGCAGGTCCAGCGGAAGCGGTCGGGGTCGTCCTCGGCCTTCGCCGGGTCCCGCCAGATCTCGTATAGCCCGGCCATGGCAAGCACTCCCCCGTCCTTGGGACGGATGAAGAACGGCTGCTTGACCGGCTTGCCCTTGGCGTCGGTCCGCTCCGTCGGGTACCACTCGAAGTAGCCGTCGGCAGGCAGCAGCGCGCGACGGGACGCGAACGCCTTGCGGTAGGCGGGCTTCTCCGCGACCGTCTCCATCCGCGCGTTGATCATGCGGTTGCCGATGGAGGGGTCCTTGGCCCACGACGGCACCAGGCCCCACGTCAGCACGCGCAGCTGCCGCTGCGCGGGCTCACCGGAGTCGCGCGACGGCGGTCGCTCGACGACGGCGTAGACCTCCTTGGTCGGCGCGACGTTGTAGTCGGCCGCCAGCGGCGCCGCGATGCGGCTCTCGACCACCTCGAACTCCTCGACGAGGTCCTCGGGGCTCCGGGAGGAGGCGTAGCGACCGCACATGTCACGACCCTAGCCGGGAGCGACGCAGTCGCGCCGGGCGTGGGTCGGGAGGTTGGGCAAGCGCGCGAACGAGCACGCGAGCTCGCGACCGCGCGTCGAAACCCTTCGCGCTCGGCTCAGCCGCGGGCGAGCTCGTCGAGCAGCATGCCGGCGCTCGCGTCGGTGCCGGGCAGGCCCTCGATCCACACCCGTACGGCCGTGTCGGTCTCGGCGCCCCCGAGAAGGGTGCGCAGCACCTGCACGCGCCGGCCGAGCCGCTCGTCGCGCCGGGTCAGGATGCCCACGCGGTGCAGCCCGAGACGGGCGACGGTCTCGTCGCGGGCGAAGGCGGTGCGGGCGAGCTCGCCGGCCCGCGCGAGGCGCATCGCCCGGGTGAAGTGGTCCCCGGGGTGGTCGGAGGGGTCGTCGCCGAACGGCATCGCGAAGACGACCAGGGCGTAGTCGTCGATCCCGCCGGGCACCCCTGGACCACCGAGCCGGTAGACCTCCGAGAGCCGGCTGCGCAGGTGCGCCTGGCTCGACAACCCGGTGAGCGGGTCCTCGCACGAGAGCTGGTGGAGGTAGCCGAGGGTGGTCTCGCTCCAGGCGGTGAGCAGTGCGGCCACCACGTCGTACGTCGGGTCGCCGCCGGTGGCCTCGCGCCACACGGCCCGGAGCCCGGCGAGCGTCTCCTCGACGGATGCTCCGTCGCGGGCGAGCTCCTCCCCCGCGACGGAGCACGCGCCCATGACGTCCGATCCTGAGATGAGCGCCTCCCCGACAGCCTCGAACCTGTGCGGCAACCCCGACCGCTCGACGGCGGGCTGCGGTTCGCTCATCCCAGGATCGGCAACCGTGAGACGTCGCCCACGCGTGGCGAATATCTTCACGGCGGCCCCCTCCCCGGGTCTCGGTCATGCTCCACAGGTGGGACGGGCCTCGCTGCGGACCATGACGCGGACCAGACCAGGATTTCGGGTTTCTTTGCTTCGCGGCCCGTTGCCCGGCGACGAGGGATACAGTCAAGAGGTCTGGCAACAGCGCCAGGAGGGGTCCCCGGAGAGCGTCGAACCATGAGCGTGGCCACCAGCGTCGAGGCGCCGAGCGACGCCGAGCTGATCTCGGCGGTCCGCGGCGGGGACGTCGACGCCTACGGCACGCTCTTCGAGCGCCACGTCGACGCCGCGCGCAGGCTCGCCCGCCAGCTCGTGCCCGCGGGCGACGCCGAGGACCTCGTCTCGGAGGCCTTCGTCAAGGTGCTCGGGGTGCTGCAGCGGGGCGGCGGCCCGGACCTGGCGTTCCGCGCCTACCTGCTCACAGCCGTACGCCGCCTGCAGGTCGACCGGTTCCGCGCGGGCGCCCGGCTGCACACCACGGACGACATGGAGGCCTTCGACCCCGGCGTCCCGTTCCGCGACACGGCCGTCGAAGGCTTCGAGAGCGCCGCGGCCGCCCGCGCCTTCGCGAGCCTCCCCGAGCGCTGGCAGCTCGTGCTGTGGCACACCGAGGTCGAGGGCGACAAGCCCGCCGACATCGCGCCGATGCTCGGGATGAGCCCCAACTCCGTCTCCGCGCTGGCCTACCGCGCCCGGGAGGGACTGCGCCAGGCGTTCCTGACCCAGCACGTCGCCGAGCTCGAGTCGGACACCTGTCGATGGACGCACGGCCAGCTCGGCGCGTACGTGCGCGAGGCGGTCTCGCGGCGCGACGCCGCCAAGGTGGAGCAGCACCTCGGCGAGTGCCGCTCGTGCATGGCCATCTACCTCGAGCTCACCGAGGTCAACTCCAACCTCGGCGGCCTCCTCGCGCCGCTCCTGCTCGGTGGTGTCGCGACCACCTACATCGGCGCCGCGGCAGCCTCCGGGGGCGTGCCGATGGGGGTCGGGATGGTGCTCGGACGGGTGCGCGACCTCGTCGCGGGCAACGCCGGCACCGCCGCCGTCGTCGGGGTCGCCGTCAGCACGGCCGTCGTCGCCGGAGGCATCGCCCTGAGCACCCGCGGCCCGGACACCACGGCGTCCGTGTCCGACCGGTCCCCCTTCGCGGCGACGGCGAGCCCGACGAGCGACGCAGCGACGTCCGAGGAGCCCGGCTCGGGGCTCTCCACGCGTGAGCGCCGCACCTCGCCGGCGGTCGTCCTGCCCCCCGACGCCGTCGAGCCGACACCGGGCTCCATCCCCACGTCCACCGACACGTCGTCGCCGACCGACCCGACGGGCGACCCGGCCGGCGACCCGACGGGCAGCCCCACCGGCGACCCGACAGGCAGCCCCACCGGCAGCCCTACCGGCAGCCCGACCGGTGGCCCCACGGGCAGCCCCACGGGCAGCCCGACGGGCGGTCCCACAGGCGGCCCGACCAGCACCCCGACGTCCAGCCCCACCGGCACCACCACGCAGGCACCCACCCCCACCCCCACCCCCACCGCGACCCCGACGCCGACGCCCACCCCGACCGCCCCACCCGTGCCCCCCGACGCCTCGGTGACGGGCACCGTCAGCGGTGCGCGGCCGACGTACGACGTCGCGGTCCGCGTGGTCGGCCTGGTCGCCGGCACGAGCGCGCAGCTGCGGATCGTGGCGGACGGCGCCAGCGTGGTGCTCCGCAGCAGCGACACTCGCTGCACCGTGGTCAGGACGGTCGCCACCTGCCAGGTCACGGGCGACACCTCCGTGACCGTGGAGGTCGTGGCACCCCAGGGCGGGAGCGTCGCCGTGACCCTGTCGCCCGCGAGCGACGACGCCGACGCCGGCAACAACTCCTGGGGTGCGGTCCTGGGGTGAGCGCGCCGATGCGGACGCACCCCTGCGGACGGAGCGTGGTCCCTGGGCATCGTGTAGACAGGGGCACATGACGATCACCCGGTTGCTCGCCCGTCCGATGCTGGCCACGATCTTCGTCGCCGGCGGCGTCAATGCCCTGCGCAACACCGAGGGGCACGCGGCCAAGGCCAGGAAGATCACCGACAAGGTCGTCCCGGCCGCGCAGCAGGCCGTGCCGCAGGCGCCGATCCCCTCCGACCCCGCCACCCTGGTCCGGATCAACGCCGGCGCCCAGATCCTGGCGGCCGCTGCCCTGGCCACCGGTCGGGCACCGCGCCTGAGCGCCACCGTGCTCGCCGCCTCCCTCGTGCCGACGACGCTGGCCGGCCACGCCTTCTGGGAGGAGGCCGACGCCGACGCCAAGGCCGCGCAGCAGCTCCAGTTCTTCAAGAACACCTCGATCCTCGGCGGCCTGCTGCTGGCCGCCGTCGACACCGAGGGCCGGCCGGGCCTGGCCTGGCGCGCCCGCCGTGCGGCCGCCGACGTGCGGCGCGAGGCCCGCCAGGTCGCCAAGGACGCACGCCGCGAGGCGAAGTTGGCCAAGGCCCAGCTGACCTGACCTCGATAGGGTGCGCGCGTGAGTGAGCTCTGGCCGGCACCGCGCCCGCACGACCCCGTCGACCGGCGCGTCTCGCTGCCCGGCAGCAAGTCGCTGACCAACCGCGCGCTGGTGCTCGCGGCACTCGCCGACGGCCCGAGCGTCGTACGGCGTCCCCTGCGCTCGCGCGACACCCTGCTGATGGCGGCAGCCCTCACCTCGCTGGGCACCGTCGTCGAGGACACTCCGGACGGCGACTGGGCGGTGACGCCCGGCGCCTGGGACCGCGACGCGGACGTCGACTGCGGCCTCGCCGGCACGGTGATGCGCTTCGTCCCCCCGGTGGTGGGCCTCGCCCGCGGGACCGTGCGGTTCGACGGCGACCCCCACATGCGGCTTCGGCCCGTGGGACAGATGCTCGCCGCGCTGGGCGCGCTCGGTGTACGCATCGACGACGGTGGTCGCGGGGCGCTGCCCTTCGCCGTGCACGGCACCGGCACGGTCGCCGGCGGCACCGTCACCATCGACGCCAGCGCCTCCTCGCAGTTCGTCTCGGCCCTCCTGCTCGCCGGGGCCCGCTACGACCACGGCGTCGACGTGCGCCACGTCGGCAAGCCGGTGCCCTCCCTGCCCCACATCGAGATGACCGTCCAGATGCTGCGCCGCCACGGCGTGGAGGTCGACGACGTCGACGCCAACCGGTGGGCGGTCGCGCCCGGCCCCGTCCGGGCCGTCGACCACGACATCGAGCCCGACCTGTCCAACGCCGCACCCTTCCTCGCGCTCGGCGCGGCGACCGGCGGCCGGGTCACCGTGACCGACTGGCCGGCCTCGACGACCCAGCCCGGCGACGAGCTGCGCAGCATCCTCACCCTGATGGGGTGCGAGGTCACGATCGACGACGGCGACCTCACCGTCGTCGGGCCCGAGCGGCTGCAGGGCGTGGACCTCGACCTGCACGACGTCGGGGAGCTCACCCCGGCGATCGCCGCCCTCTGCGCACTGGCCGACTCGCCCTCCCACCTGCGCGGCGTGGCCCACATCCGCGGGCACGAGACCGACCGCATCACCGCGCTCGCCACCGAGCTCGGCCGCCTGGGCGCCGACGTCACCGAGCGCGAGGACGGCCTGACGATCAGGCCCGCGCCGCTGCACGGCGGCACGTTCCACACCTACGCCGACCACCGCATGGCCCACGCGGGGGTCATCCTCGGCCTCGCCGTCGACGACGTGCTCGTCGAGGACATCGCCACGACCTCCAAGACCTTCCCCGACTTCGCGGGCGCCTGGAGCCACGCCGTGCACGGGGGAACCACGTGACCGGTCGCTACTCCGAGCACGACCACGAGCACTACGAGCGCCCGCGTCGCCGGACCCGGCCACGCACCAAGGACCGCCCGACCTACGCCGACGCGGTGGACGCGCGCGTCGTGACCGTCGACCGCGGCCGCTTCACCCTCCTCCTCGACGGTCGCCGCGTGATGGCGATGAAGTCACGCCCCCTCGGCCGCAAGGGCGTCGTGGTCGGCGACCACGTGCGAGTCGTCGGCGACACCAGCGGCGCGGACGGGTCGCTGGCGCGCATCGTGGAGGTCGTCGAGCGCACCACCACGCTGCGCCGCACCGCCGACGACGACGACCCCGTCGAGCGCGTCATCGTCTCCAACGCCGACCAGCTGGTCGTGGTGACCGCCCTCGCCGACCCCGAGCCGCGCCCGCGACTGATCGACCGCGCGCTCGTCGCGGCGTACGACGCGGGCATGGCGCCCCTGCTGTGCCTCACCAAGGCCGACCTCGCCGACCCCGAGACCCTCCTGTCGACCTACCGCTCCCTGGGCGTGCCATGGGTCGTCACGCAGCTCAAGGGCGAGGGCGCCGGCGACCTCACCGAGCTCCGCGAGAGGCTGCGCGGTCGCACCAGCGTGCTGGTCGGGCACAGCGGCGTCGGCAAGTCGACCTTGGTCAACGCCCTCGTCCCCGACGCCGGGCGCGAGGTGGGCATCGTCAACGCGGTGACCGGACGCGGCCGGCACACCTCCACCAGCGCGTACCTGCTCGAGCTCCCAGGCGAGGACGGGCGGGGCGAGGGCTGGATCATCGACACCCCCGGCATCCGGTCCTTCGGCCTGGCGCACGTGCAGCCGGAGAACCTGATCGAGGCCTTCCCCGACCTCGACGAGATGACCGAGAGCTGCCCGCGCGGGTGCACCCACGGCACCGACGAGCCCGAGTGCGGGCTCGACGAGGCGGTCGAGGCCGGCGAGGCAGACGTCGACCGGGTCGAGTCGTTCCGCCGGCTGCTGGCCGCCCGCGAGGCCTCCAGCGACTGGTAGGCGTCAGCCCCAGACGGCCCGGGCTCCGGAGTCGCCGGCGAGGTAGACGGTGACCAGCAGGGCCACGGCACCCGCCGCGAGCAGGACGGCCACCGGCACACCGAACCGGGTCTCCCGGGCACCGCGCCCGGAGGCCAGCGCGGAGGTGCCGCCCAGCGCCCAGGCTGCGAGGCCCGAGACAGCGAGGTAGCCGAGCGCCACGCTGCGCAGCAGCTCGCCCGCCTCCTGGTGGTCCTCGACGATCGGTGCGAGCTCGGGTCGCGAGGCCAGCAGGTCCTCGCCCGCCGCGACCGCGCCGAGCGCGGTGATCGCGGTGACGACCGCGAGGACGACGAGCGGCCAGCGCAGCAACCAGCGCCACCTCGGCACGACCGCGTAGACGAGGCCGGTCAGCGCCGCCAGCGGCCCGAGCACGACGACGACGTGGACGATGAGCGGGTGCAGCGGCACACCGTTGAGCTCCATGCTTGCACAGTAGGCCGCGATGCTGGGAATAGCCTGTGAACATGCCCATCACCGGCTCCAACGACCACACCGACGACCTGCGCCTGGCGCACGTCCTCGCCGACGACGCGGACTCGCTCACCCAAGCCCGCTTCAAGGCGCTCGACCTGCACGTCATGAGCAAGCCGGACCTGACCCCGGTCACCGACGCCGACAAGGCCGTCGAGGAGGGCATCCGCCGCACCCTCTCCCGGGTGCGCTCGCGCGACGCCGTGGTCGGTGAGGAGCAGGGAACGACGGGGCACGGCCAGCGCCGGTGGATCGTCGACCCGATCGACGGCACCAAGAACTTCGTTCGCGGCGTGCCGGTGTGGGCCACCCTGATCGCGCTGGCGATCGACGACGAGGTGGTCCTCGGCGTGGTGTCGGCGCCGCAGCTCCAGCGGCGCTGGTGGGCCTCGGCGGGCAACGGCGCCTGGACCGGCCGGTCGCTGCTCAAGGCGACGAGGTGCGAGGTCTCCGACGTACGCCGCCTCGAGGACGCGTCCCTCAGCTACTCCTCGCTCTCGGGCTGGGACGAGCGCGACCGCCTCGACGACTTCATCTCGCTGCAGCGCCGCTGCTGGCGCACCCGCGCGTACGGCGACTTCTGGTCCTACATGCTGCTCGCCGAGGGCGCGGTGGACATCGCGGCCGAGCCGGAGCTCGAGCTCTACGACATGGCGGCGCTCGACGTGATCGTGCGCGAGGCCGGCGGCCGCTTCACCTCGCTCGACGGCACCGACGGCCCCTGGGGCGGCAACGCGCTCGCCAGCAACGGCCACCTGCACGACGCCGCGCTGTCCTTCCTCGGCGCCCTCGGCGACGACGGCACCGACCCCGACGTGCCGCGCCGCGGCCCCGGCACGGTCAGCAACCTGCGCGCCCGCCAGTCGCCGCCCGTCCTCGACTGAGCCGGGTCACCAGGGCCAGCCGTCCCACTCGCGCAGGGCGACGAACGGGGCTGTCGGCGCGGGCCACACGACGAGCGCGAGGTGCTCCTCGCTCCGACCCTGGGAGGTCATGCCCTCGGGCAGGCCCGCGACCAGCCCGCCCCAGTGCACCCGGAGGCGCAGCGGGCCCGCCGGTACCTCGTGCAGGGACCTCGGCCCCTCGTCCACCTCCCAGCTCAGCACCTCCAGCGGCTCGCTCCCCTCGAGGCTGACCTCGGCGATGTGCTGCCACTCCTCGCCAGGACCCGGCGGCTCCTCGGCCACGACGTCGACGCTCACCGGCGTCGTGCCGTACTTGCGGAAGGTGCTGACGACGACGAACCGGCCGTCCGTCCACAGGCGTCGCTCGTAGGTCTCGAGCGAGACGTCCGGCATCGCCGCGTCCCCACGCCTGGCGTAGAACTGGAAGTAGTCCGGCTCGACGACACCCCGCCACGTCATGCCGCGAGTCTGGCAGACCGTCCCCGCCGCGGATTGCGCCTCGCCCCTGTCGTCGGCCCGCCCACCTTGGCTACGGTGACTCATCAGTAGTCCTCCGGTGAGGACCGTGCCGGACGAGAGGCGGAGACCATGAGGATCAAGGACGTCATCCAGGCCAAGGCCAGCCACGAGGTCGTGACCATCGGACCGGACGCCACCGTGCGCGAGCTCGTGGCACTGCTCGCCGAGCACAACGTCGGCGCGCTCGTGGTGAGCGAGGACGGCGAGCGGGTCACCGGCATCGTGAGCGAGCGTGACGTCGTGCGCCGGCTGCACGCGGACGTCGGCGTCCTCGACAGCCCGGTCAGCTCGATCATGACCGCCGACGTGCGCACCTGCGCGCGCGAGGACGCGCTGACCGACCTCATGCAGACGATGACCGAGCACCGCATCCGCCACGTCCCGGTGGTGGCCGACGGACGGCTGACCGGCATCATCTCCATCGGTGACGTGGTCAAGAGCCGGATCGGCGAGCTCGAGTTCGAGCGCGACCAGCTCGACCACTACGTCCACCAGACGTGACCCACCACCCGGTGGGCACCTGATCCGGAACCGAATGGAGCAACCTGTGAGCGAGAAGCCCGACGTCGACCCCCACATGGGCGAGGTGCCCGCCGACCTCGAGGTCACCGACCTCGTCGAGGGAGACGGTGCCGAGGCCACGTCCGGCTCCACCGTCTCGGTCCACTACGTGGGTGTCGCCCACTCCACGGGCGAGGAGTTCGACGCGTCCTACAACCGCGGCACCCCGCTGCAGTTCCGCCTGGGCATCGGCCAGGTCATCTCCGGCTGGGACACCGGCGTGCAGGGGATGAAGGTCGGCGGCCGCCGCCGGCTCGTCATCCCGCCGCACCTCGGCTACGGCGACCGCGGCGCAGGCGGCGTCATCAAGCCGGGCGAGACGCTGATCTTCGTGGTGGACCTGCTCGAGGTCCGCTGACCCAGCCGTACGACATCCCGCGCCGGGCGGTTCCTCACCGCTGGGCGTCGTGGACCAGGATCGCGACCTGCACCCGGTTCTCGACACCCAGCTTGGTGAAGAGCCGCCCGACGTGCGTCTTGACAGTCGGCACGCCCATGAACAGCTCGGCCGCGATCTCTGCGTTGCTGAGGCCGCGTGCGACACCGTCGGCCACCTCGCGCTCGCGCTCGGTCAGCACCGCGAGCGCGTCACGGGCCGCCCGTCGCCGGCCCTCCCCGTCACCCGTGCCCTCGCCGCCGCCCTCCGCGTGGGCGTCGTCGCTGCGCGTGACCGCCGCGATGAGCTGCGCGGTCACGCTCGGCGAGAGCATCGGCTCCCCCGCGGCGACGGCGCGGATCGCCTCGACGAGGCGAGCCGGCGGGGTGTCCTTCAGCAGGAAGCCCGCCGCCCCTGTCCGCAGTGCCCGCAGCACCATGTCGTCGGTGTCGAAGGTCGTCAGCACGATGACCTTGAGGTCGGGGTGCTCGGCCAGCAGCGCCGCGGTGGCGCTCAGGCCGTCGCGCACGGGCATCCGGATGTCCATCAGCACGACGTCCACACCGGCCGCAGGCACCACCCGCAGCGCCTCCTCGCCGTCGCCTGCCTCGACGACGACCGAGAGGCCGGAGTCGCCGCCCAGCATCATCCCGAGCGCCGCGCGCACCATCGGGTCGTCGTCGACGACCGCGAGGCGTACGGGCACGTCGCTGCTCGCTCCCGTCACGAGTCCCACGGTATCCACGCCCGCACCGCGTACCCGCCGGTGGCATCGGTCCCGTGGCTGATGCGACCCCCCGCGAGGGCCGCGCGCTCCGCCAGGCCGATCAGCCCGAGCCCCGACGCGGGGAGGGCCGGAGCGGAGCGCGGGCCGACCGACGCCGCGTTGCGCACCCCGATGACGAGCCCCTCGTCAGGGTCCCCGGCGACGTCCACGGTGACCGCGGTCCCGGGCGCGTGCTTGCGCACGTTGGTCAGGGCCTCCTGCACGATGCGGTAGGCCGTGCGACCGGTGGCGGTCGGCACGTCGTCGGCCACGCGGGTCGACAGTCGTACGCGCATCCCCCCGGCCGCCTCCTCGGCGACCAGTGCGGCGACGTCGTCGAGCCCCGGCTGGGGTCGTTCGGGTGCGGCGTCGGCCGGCTGGAGCGGGTCGCGCAGCACTCCCAGCACCGCGCGGAGGTCCGACAGGGCCCGGTGGGCGTTCTCCTCGATCGACTTCGCGGCGCTGGCCTGCTCCTGAGCGGTGAGGTCGGTGCGGTAGCCCAGCGCGCCGGCGTGCATCGCGACCAACGAGATCCGGTGGGCCAGGACGTCGTGCATCTCGCGCGCGATCCGGGTGCGCTCCGCCGCCTGCGCCTGGGCCACGCGGGCGCGCTGCTCGCGCTCCGCGGTGAGGGCCCGCTCGCGGTAGGAGTCGACCAGCTCGCGCTGGGAGCCCATGGCGTAGCCGGTGGCGACGAGGATGCCCGTCACCAGCGCCCCGAACGCCAGCGAGATCCACAGCGGCAGGGCGTCCTCGGTGACGCCCACCCGTTCCTGCACGACCCCGGAGACGACGCTCAGGGGACCGACCACCGCCAGCAGCCGCCACCGGCGGTGGGAGGCCAGTGACCCGAGGACCCACGCGGCCGGTCCGGCGCTCGCGGCCGACGTGCAGGCGAAGAGGGTCACGACCGTCGCGACCGGGCCGGGGTATCGGTGCCGCCACCGGACGAGCAGGAAGCCGACCAGGCCGAGCACCGGGTCGCCGTACAGGAACCAGAGCAGGGCGCCGTCCGTCGGGCGATCCGCGGCGCCGATCAGCACTCCCCCCCAGATGACCCCGCTGATCGCCAGGGCGAGGCCGTACCGCCATGCCGATGCCGTCCAGCGTGGTCGCTCGCCGGTGCGGACGCGGTCGACGTCCGGGGCAGCCATGGGGACGAGCCTAGGTGGCGGGAGGGACGACCCGCGTCCGACCAAGGTGTCGACCCGACGACGGTGGTCGATACCGCGGTCGGACCCCGCGGAGCCCTCCGCCCGATGCGGCACCGCGCTGACGACCGGGAGGGTGGAGCCATGATCACAGTCGAGAACCTCACCAAGCGCTACGGCGAGTTCACCGCGGTGGATGACATCTCCTTCCAGGTGCGCCCGGGGAGCGTGGTCGGCTTCCTGGGACCCAACGGCGCCGGGAAGTCCACCGCGATGCGGATGATGACCGGGCTGACGCCTCCCACCTCCGGCCGGGCCACGATCCTGGGCCAGACCTACCGCGAGCTGCACAACCCCGGTCGCCAGGTCGGGGTCATGCTGGACGCCTCGGCACAGCACCCCGGACGTACGGGCCGCGAGGTGCTGCGCGTCGCCGCGGTGTCCGTGGGCGTCGGCAGGGCGCGGGTCGAGGAGGTGCTCACCCTCGTCGGGCTGACCGGCGAGGAGGCCGGGCTCCGGGTCCGCAACTACTCCCTCGGCATGCGCCAGCGCCTCGGCATCGCCGCCGCGCTGCTCGGCGAGCCGCAGGTCCTGATCCTCGACGAGCCGGCCAACGGCCTCGACCCGCAGGGCATCCACTGGATGCGTGGGCTGCTGCGTCGCTTCGCCGACGGCGGCGGCACCGTGCTGCTCTCGAGCCACCTCCTGCACGAGGTGCAGATCGTGGCCGACGACCTGGTGATGATCGGCCGCGGCCGGATCGTCGCGATGGGGTCGAAGGACGAGCTGCTCGCCCGCGGCGGCACCACCGTCCAGTCCACCGACGACGCCCGACTGGCCGGGCTGCTGGAGGCTGCCGACGTGCCGGTCTCCCGCACCGGCTCCGGCCTGGTCGTCGACGCAGAGGCCCGCGTGGTCGGCGAGATCGCCGCCCGCGAGTCCGTCGTCCTCCTCGAGCTGCGCTCCGGCGGCTCGGAGGGCCTGGAAGAGATGTTCCTCGGCCTCACGGCCGCCACCTCGCGCGAAGGAGACGCAGCATGAGCACCGACACGAGCCAGTCCCCTGCCCCCGCCGTCGGCGGAGACGCCGACGGCGCCGTCTCCAACCCCTCCGCCCTCCCCGGACGAGCGGGCGTGCCCTTCGTCCGCACGTTCCAGGCCGAGCTGCGCAAGATGGTCGACACCCGCGCGGGCCGCTGGATGATCGTCGTGATGGCTGCCGTCGCGGTGCTCATCCTGGCCGGCTTCGTGATCTGGGGCCCGGCCGAGGACGCGTCGTTCGCCGGGCTGCTCGAGCTCGCGACGCTGCCCCTGGCGATGCTTCTGCCGATCATCGGCATCATGGCCGCCACCGCCGAGTGGTCGCAGCGCACGGGCCTGGTCACCTTCGTCCTGGAGCCTCGCCGCGGTCGGGTCGTGCTGGCCAAGACGCTGGCAGCCGTCGTCCTCGCAGCCGTGGTCCTCGCGGCGGCCGTCGCCGCGTCGGCGGTCGCGAACCTCGTCGGCGGCAACGGCGAGTGGGACCTCACCGCCGCGATCGGCGGGGGCATGCTGCTGGCGTTGCTGCTCTACGTCCTGCAGGGCGTGGCCTTCGGCCTGTTGTTCCTCAACACACCCGTCGCCATCGTCTCGGTGCTGGTGCTGCCGAGCATCTGGGGGATCGCCACGACGGCCGTCTCCTCGCTGCAGGAGGCCGGCAGGTGGCTCAACCTCGACCAGGTCACCCAGCCGCTCCTCGCCGGCGACATGGCCGGCCGGGACTGGGCGCAGCTCGTCACCGCGAGCGCGGTGTGGGTGCTGCTCCCCCTCGCGGTAGGGACCTACCGCGTCCTCGGTCGTGAGGTGAAGTAGCCGGGGGGCGCTTCACCTCACCCCGTCGCCACGGAGTCACGGCCGACCCACCGGCCGGCTCACCACGGGACGTCGATCTCGGCCTCCCCGGTGGCGACCCGGGCCGCCAGCCCGCCCAGCGTGACCACGTCACCGGGGACGAGCTGGCGGCCCCTTCGCGTCTCGACCTCGTCGTTGACCCGTACGGCTCCGTCGGCGATCACCGGCTTGGCCTCGGCGCCGGTCTCGACGAGGTTGGCGAGCTTGAGGAACTGGCCCAGCCGGATCGACTCGTCACGGATCGGCACGTCGATGGGTTCACTGGTCTGCGGCACTCCTCTAGCGTAGGCGTCCGTGCGCCTCCCTCGCTGGTCCTCCTCCCTCGCGACGCTGTCCCTGCTGGTGCCGCTGCTCACGCTCGGCACCCCCGCGGGGGCCGAGCGCGACCTGTCGAAGCCGGCCGGGAAGTCCGGGTGCTGGGCGCAGGCCGGGACCGAGGTGTGCTTCACCTCGCCGCCGAACCGGCCCGCCGACCCGACCGTGCTCGACCGCCCCAGCCGGCTCTTCGACTCCGCCGGCGCCGGCGACACGATCCGGATCGCGATGTTCCGCTGGGACATCAAACCCCCGACCGACGCGATCCTCGCCGCGCAGCGCCGCGGTGCGACCGTGCTGCTCGTCGGCGACGACGACCTGCGGCTCAACCGGCAGGGCCGCCGCCTCATCCGGACCCTGGAGGAGCAGGACCCCGCGCGCACCAACGTCACGATCTGCAAGGGCGCCTGCCTGCCGTGGCGCGCGCCGGGACCGTACCCCGACAGCCAGGACGTCCAGCACCTGAAGTTCTACGTCACCGACATCGGCGGCGTGCAGTCGTTCATCACCTCCTCGGCCAACCTGGAGGACCGCCAGTACCGGCAGTACAACTCCCTGCTCAAGGTCGACGACCCCGGTCTCCACCAGTTCGGCGTCGACTACTTCAACCGCCTCCAGGCGCAGAGCGTCAAGGTCGACGGGCAGCGCTGGGACGACCGGCGCAAGACGTGGAGCAGCGGCGGCACCACCGCGGCGGTCTACCCGAACCGCAGCGACCTGCTGCTCTCGACGCTCAAGGACGTCTCGTGCACGCGGGGTGCCCGGGACGTCTCTGCGATGTTCGCGGTCATCCAGCGCGCCGACGTGCGCGACCAGCTCGCTCGACTCTCCGACCGTGGGTGCCGGGTGCGGATCGTCACCTCGCGCGACACCGTGGAGAACTGGCTCCAGCAGCGGCTGCCCGCCGGCGACGTCCCGGACCGCAGGGTGCGCACCGTCCTCACCCACGACAAGATGCTCGTCGTCCACGCGCGGTTCCGCGGGCGCCCGACCCACCTCGTCGTGACCGGGACGTCCAACACCACCTGCGGCGGGCTGCTCTACAACGACGAGGTCATGCTCCGCATCGTGGGCAACCGCTGGCTCCACGACCAGTACCGCGCGCACTTCGACGACGCGTACGCCCGCGCCTGGCAGAGCAGGTCGAGGATCATGCCGGTGATGAAGCCCTGCCGCCGCTGAGCGGGGGGCGGGAGCGCCCGGCAAGCGGTCACCCGGCCAGGATGCTGAACGCGTGGATGACCACGCCCACCAGCCCCCCGACGATCGTGCCGTTGATCCGGATGAACTGCAGGTCGCGCCCCACGTGCAGCTCGATGCGCCGGGCCGCCTCCTTGCCGTCCCACCGCTCGATCGTGTGGGTGATGACGGTGGTCAGCTCGGCGCCGTAGCGCCCGACCACGAAGACGGCCAGGTCCGCGGCCGCGCGGTCGAGGCGCTCGCGCAGGACAGCGTCGTCGCGCAGCCGCTCGGAGAACGCCGTGAGCTCGACCAGGAGGCGCTGTCGTACGGCCCCGTCGCGGTCGCGGACGGAGGTGAGGAGCGCCGAGCGCATCGCCTTCCACAGCGAGATCGCGGTGGTGACCACCTGCGGGTGGTCGAGCAGCCGGTTCTTGAACGCCTCGGCGCGCGCCCGGGTCTCGTCGTCGTGCAGCAGGTCCGTCGCGAGCTGGCCGAGCATCGAGTCCAGCGCCTCCCGGGCGCGGTGGTGCGGGTCGTCGCGGATGTCCTCGAGCCACGCGAGGGCCTGCACGTGCAGGCGTGAGGTGACCGCGTCGTTGAGCTTGGGCGGGGCCCACCAGGGCGCGCGCTCCTCGAGCACCCGCGAGAACGTCTCCGGGTTCTCCAGCAGCCAGCGGTGCATCTCGTCGACCGCGAGGTCCACCAGCCCGTGGTGCAGGTCGTCGCGCACCACCTCCATCAGCGCGGAGCCCAGCAGCGGGGAGATCGGCTCGTCGCGGAAGCGGGGCACGAACGCCTGGGTGACGAGGTCCGCGACGTGGTCGTCACGGACCTTGCCCAGCGCGATCGCGGCCACGTCGGATGCCTCGTCGACCACCCGGCGGGCGTTGGCCGGGTCGGCCAGCCAGTCGCCGACCCGCGCCGAGATCGTCGCCGCCGCCACCCGCTCGCGGATGATGTCCTCCTGGAGGAAGTTCTCCCCGACGAACTCCTCGAGGCCCCTGCCGAGCTCGTCCTTGCGCCGGGGCACCAGCGCCGTGTGCGGGATCGGCAGGCCGAGGGGGTGCTTGAACAGGGCGGTCACGGCGAACCAGTCAGCGATCGCGCCGACCATGGATGCCTCGGCACCGGCGTTGACGAAGCCCCAGAACCCGTCGCGCCCCAGCGTGGCGACGTACACGCAGGCGGCGAGCAGCAGCAGTCCGACGGCGACCGTACGCATCTGCCGCAGGCCGCGGCGACGTGCCTCGTCCGCGCCGGGGTCGGGCGTGATGAGCGGGACGGAAGGCCTCTGGGCGGAGCCGGTCGAGGAGGTCGTCGAGGAGGTGGTCGCGGCCATGCGGTTCATCCTCCCCGACCGTGCCAGAATGCCGCGCATGCCTCGCACCGTGATCACCTTCGGGACGTTCGACGTGTTCCATGTCGGGCACCTGCGCGTCCTCGAGCGCGCCGCCGAGCTCGGTGACCGGCTGGTCGTCGGCGTGTCCGCCGACGCCCTCAACGAGCGCAAGAAGGGCCGCGCGCCGATCTTCAGCCAGCGCGAGCGGCTCGCGATCGTCGGTGCGCTGAAGGTCGTCGACGCGGTCTTCGTCGAGGAGAGCCTGGAGCAGAAGCGCGACTACATCGTCGAGCACGCCGCCGACGTCCTGGTGATGGGCGACGACTGGGCGGGCAAGTTCGACGAGTTCGCCGACGTGTGCGAGGTCGTCTACCTCGAGCGCACCCCGGCCATCTCGACCACCGCGATCATCGAGCACATCGCCGACCTGTAGCCGACGGCCTCCCGCCGCCGAGCGGCGAGCGTCCGGCTGTCACCCGTCCGGGTTAGGCTCGACGCGGACACGACCACACGAGGGGAACCATGCGCAGAATCGTCACCACCGCCGTGACCATCGCACTGGTGGGCGGGGCGGCTCTCGCCGCGCCGGCCGTCGCTGCCGACAACGACCGGCGCGCCGTGCCCGGATCGGCCGGGGTCGTCGATCCCGGCGACCTGCTCGAGCTCACCCCCGAGGCGCCGCTGCCGGTGCTGGAGGAGCAGCTCGACCCGACCGCCTCCGAGACGCTGAGCACCGCGCGGCGCGTCCTCGCCGGCAACGGCCGTCCGAGCGACCCGTCCGCGACCCTCGTGCTGCGCGACCTGTGGATGCAGAAGAAGCAGCTGCGCGGCACCGAGCGCCGCCAGGCCGACGCACTGCTGGCCCGTCCCTCCGACGGCATCAGCGACCCGCAGGGCTTCGGCTACTCGGTGCCCGAGGCGCCGCCGGTGTGCAACACCCGCCTGTGCGTCCACTACGTCCCCACCGGCACCGACGCGCCGCCGTCGCCGGACTGGCCAGCGCAGAACCTCGCCGTGATGGACTCGGTGTGGAGCACGATCGTCGACAGCATGGACTACCGCGCGCCGGTGCAGGACGGCGTGCGGGGCGGTGGCCCGCAGTTCGACGTCTACCTCAAGGACCTCGGCGGCTCCCTCTACGGCTTCTGCGCCGGCGAGCGCCGGGCCAAGAAGCGCACCGCCTCCGGCTACTGCGTGCTCGACAACGACTTCGCCACGAGCCAGTTCCCCAACGGCACGCCCCAGGACAACCTGGTGGTGACCGCCGGCCACGAGTTCTTCCACGCCGTCCAGTACGCCTACGACTACGCCGAGGACCCGTGGATGATGGAGTCGACGGCGACGTGGATGGAGGAGCGGATCGCGACCCACGTCAACGACAACCGCCAGTACCTCCCGGTCAGCCAGATCTATGCCCCTCAGGTCCCGCTCGACGCCTTCAGCCGCACCAACGGCTTCCAGTACGGCAACTGGGTGTTCTGGGAGTACCTCACCTCGCGCTACGGCAACGGCCTGGTCCTCAAGGCCTGGAAGCAGGCCGGCACCCTCAAGCGCGACGGCAAGAAGCACAGCCTGACCGCCCTGCAGAAGGTGCTGCGCAAGAAGGGCGGCTTCCAGAAGAACTACGCCAGGTTCGCCGCCGGCAACCTGACCCCGGCCGCCAACTTCCCCGAGGGCGCCGAGTACCCCGGCCCCAACGTGCGGGGCGCCAAGGTGCTCAGCAAGCGCAAGCGTGCCAAGCGGTTCGGCACCCGGGTCGACCATCTCTCCTCCGCGTCCTACGTGTACGGCCCCGACTCGCGCCTGTCCGGCAAGAAGTGGAAGCTGTCGCTGCAGGTGCGCGGTCCGGTCAAGCGCACGTCGCCGGCCGCCGTCGTGGTCGTCCACCTGCTCAACGGCAAGCGCCAGGTCAAGATGGTCCGGCTCAACCGTGCGGGCGACGGGCACAAGTTGGTGTCGTTCGACAGCCGTCGCGTCGGCGCCGTGTCGGTGACCCTCGTCAACGGCTCGACGCGCTACCGCTGCAACCGCGACACCGTGCTCGCCTGCGGCGGCAAGCCGCTCGACGACCGCGCGCGGTTCTCCGTGAAGGGTCGCGTCACGCGCGGCTGACCGCCAGCAGGGCGTGGAGCGCGGCGACGCACTCCTCGACCAGGACGGACACCGGGACCGGGCGCTCGCCGGTCGGCACTGCCGACCAGGTGAGTGCCCGGTCCTCCGTGTACGCCCACCAGGCGCGCACCACGGGGCGTTGCACCTCGGGCACGCCAAGGGCGACCACCACACGCTCGGTGCTGCCCTCGCGCACCGAGTCCATCACCTCGCTGACGCGCGGGTCCGCGACGCCGTGCCCGTGCACGAGGGCGAGGTAGAAGTCGCGACGGCGCTCGATCTGCTCGACCATGAGCCGGGTCGTCATCTCGACCTGCTGCTCGCCCGGGAGGCCTTCGTCGGGAGCGGTGTTGCGCAGGATCCGACGTCCCGCGGCAGCGATGCAGGCCAGGTAGTAGTCGGTCTTGGTCGGGAAGTAGTGGAAGAGCAACCCCCGCGAGATCCCGGCCTCGGCCGCGACGTCGTCCATCGACAGGTCCTGGATCGGCGTCTCGACGATCTTGGCGAGGCCGATGGCCACGAGCTGCCGGCGGCGGTCCTGCGCGCTCAGCCGTCGGCGTACGGGCGGTGTGGCGCCGGCCGGTGCGGCGGGTGCGGAGTCGTCGGACACGCTATTGAGCATTGCTCAACAGTGTGCGAAGGTCAACGTCATGGACTTCTCCCTCTCCCCCCGCGCCGCCGACCTGCGTGAGCGAGTGCGCGCCTTCGTCACCGACGAGGTCGAGCCCGTCGAGGCCGAGGCGCACGCCCGGATCACCCGGCTGCGCGAGTCGGGCGGCGACAGCTGGACGCCTGACCCGGTGATCGGCGAGCTCCAGGCCAAGGCCCGCGCCCAGGGGTTGTGGAACCTGTTCCTCCCCGCGTCCCACGCCGGCCGGTACGCCGCGGACTTCGGCACCGACGGCGGCGAGGGGCTCTCCAACGTGGACTACGCCTCCGTGGCCGAGGTGATGGGCCGGTCGTTCCTCGCGCCGCTGGTCTTCAACTCCAACGCACCCGACACGGGCAACATGGAGGTGCTGCTCAAGTACGGCACCGACGAGCAGAAGGCCCAGTGGCTCGAGCCTCTGCTGCGCGCGGAGATCCGCAGCGCCTTCTGCATGACCGAGCCCGACGTGGCCTCCTCCGACGCCACCAACATGGCGGCCACGGCCGAGGTCGACGGCGACGAGGTCGTCATCAACGGGCGGAAGTGGTGGTCCACCGGGGTCGGCAACCCCGACTGCAAGGTCCTCGTCTTCATGGGCCTCTCCGACCCCGACGCCGACCGGCACTCGCGGCACACCATGGTCCTGGTGCCCCGCGACGCCCCCGGCGTGAAGGTCGAGCGGATGCTCACGACGATGGGCTACTACGACGAGCCGCTGGGCCACGGCGAGGTGTCCTTCGACGACGTGCGGGTGCCTGCGTCCAACGTCCTGCTCGGCCCCGGCCGGGCCTTCGAGATCGCCCAGGGTCGCCTCGGCCCCGGCCGCGTCCACCACTGCATGCGCGCGATCGGCCTGGCCGAGCGCGCCCTCGAGCTGGCGTGCGCCCGCGCGACGTCGCGTACGGCCTTCGGCAAGCCGATCGCCAACCTCGGCGGCAACCGTGAGCGCATCGCAGACGCGCGCATCGCGATCAACCGCTCGCGCCTGCTGGTGCTGCACGCGGCCTGGCTGCTCGACCAGGGGATGAGCCGCGAGGCCTACTCCGCGGTGAGCGAGATCAAGGTCGAGGTCCCGGCCATGGCGCTCGACGTCATCGACATGGCGATCCAGCTGCACGGCGGGGCCGGCATGTCGGACGACTTCCCCCTCGCTTCGGCGTGGGTCGGCGCCCGTACGCTCCGGCTGGCCGACGGCCCCGACGAGGTGCACCGCAACGTGATCGCCAAGATCGAGCTCGGGAAGCACGCATGAACACCCCACGCCCTTCTTCTCCGCCGCTTCGCTCCCCCGAACAACGCCGCGGGGACCCCAGAAACGCAAACCGCCGCGTGCTGGTCACCGGCGCCGCGTCGGGCCTCGGCGCCGCCCTCGTGGCGGCCCTCCGCGCCCGCGGCGACGACGTGCTCGCCACCGACCGGGTCGCCACGGACGGTGTGGACCTCGTCCTCGACATCACCTCCGACGCGGACTGGGCAGCGGCCGTCGAGGCCGTGCGCGAGCGCTGGGGCGGACTGGACGTGCTGGTCAACAACGCCGGCGTCGCCGGCGGCGGCCGGGTGGACGTCTGCACGCTCGAGGAGTGGCAGTGGATCACCGACGTCAACCTCTTCGGCATGGTGCGCGGCACCCGGGCGTTCGTCCCGATGCTCAAGGAGCAGGGCTCCGGGCACCTGGTCAACGTCGCCTCGCTCGCCGGCCTCGTCCACCCGGCAGGCATGGCCTCCTACAACGCGGTGAAGGCCGCTGCGGTGGCCTTCACCGAGACCTGCGGGCACGAGCTCGCGGGGCACGGCATCCGAGCCAGCGTGGTGTGCCCGTCCTACTTCCGCACCAACCTGATGGACTCCATGCAGGGCAGTGACGAGACCGTCGGCAGGGTCGTCGCCGGGCTCGTCGAGCGCTCCCCCATCACCGCCGACGACATCGCGGCCGCGGTGCTGGCCGGCATGGACGCCGGGGAGGACGTCATCGTGCCGGACGAACCCGCGCGGCAGGCCTACTTCCTCAAGTGGGCCGACCGCCCGGCCTACGACGCCGTGATGCGTGACCAGGCGGCCAAGCTCCAGGCCGCCGGGGCGGACTCGTGAGCTCGGTCCCGGGCGCGCGCGAGGTGCGCGCCGAGGACGCCTTCGACGTGGCGGCAGCGGCCGCGTGGCTGCGCGCCCACGCCGCCGACGCGAGCGGGCTCGAGGGCGAGCCCGAGGTGCGGCAGTTCTCCGGTGGTGCGTCCAACCTGACCTACCTGCTGCGCTACCCCTCGGGACGCGACCTGGTCCTGCGTCGCGCGCCGGGCGGCACCAAGGCCAAGGGGGCGCACGACATGCGCCGCGAGTTCGAGATCCAGTCCGCCCTCGCCCCGGTGTTCCCCTACGTCGCGCCGATGGTCGCCTTCTGCGACGACACCTCGGTGCTCGGCGGCGACTTCTACGCCATGGAGCGCCTCGACGGGATCATTCCGCGCAGCACCTGGCCAGCGGACGTGCCCCTCTCCCCCGAGCAGGCACGGCAGCTGTGCCTCAACGTCGTGGAGGTCTACGCCGAGCTGCACGGCGTCGACGCCGAGGCTGCCGGGCTCGGCCGCTTCGGCCGCGGTCCGGGCTACGTGCGCCGCCAGGTCGAGGGGTGGTCGACGCGCTACCGCAACGCCCACACGCCCGACAACCCCGACTTCGTCGAGGCGATGGCGTGGCTGGCGGCGCACCAGCCCGACGACGTGGCGACCTGCGTGATCCACAACGACTTCAAGGTCGACAACCTGGTCTTCTCCCCCGACGACCCGACGCGGGTGGTCGGCGTCCTCGACTGGGAGATGGCGACGCTCGGCGACCCCCTGATGGACGTCGGCGGGGCGCTCGCGTTCTGGGTGCAGGCCGATGACTCCGACGAGCTCAAGATGACCAAGCGGGTGCCGACCGACCTGCCGGGGATGATCACCCGCGAGGAGTTCGTGCAGGCCTACTGCGACCGGATGGGCTTCGAGATGACGCCCGAGCGGTGGCGCTTCTACGAGGTGTTCGGGCTGTTCCGCAACGCGGTCATCGCCCAGCAGATCTACTACCGCTACTTCCACGGCCAGACCACCAACGAGATGTACGCCCTCTTCGGTCCGGGCGTGCAGATCCTGGAGCGACGGATCGCGGAGCTGCTCGCGTGAGCACCATCCTTCTCGTGCGGCACGGACAGGCCTCGTTCGGGGCCGCCGACTACGACGACCTGTCCCCCACCGGCCACGAGCAGTCCCGCGTCCTCGGCGCGGCGCTCGCCGCACGTGGCGTCACCGCGGACGTCGTGGTCGCCGGCGAGATGCGCCGTCACGCCCAGACTGCCGCCGAGGTGCTCGCGGGCGCCGGGTGGTCGGCCGACGTGACCGTCGACGCCGGCTGGAACGAGTTCGACCACCTCCAGGTGTTGAAGGTGCACGACCAGCCCAGCACCGTGGAGGGCGAGTCCGAGAAGGCCGCCTTCCAGCGGTGGTTCGAGGAGGCCACGCTGCGCTGGACCTCGGGCGACCACGACGAGGCGTACGACGAGTCGTTCGCGACCTTCTCGACCCGGGTGGAGGCCGCCATGACGCGTCTCACCGACGCGCTGCCCAGCCGTGGCACGGCCGTCGTGCTGACCAGCGGCGGACCCGTCGCCTGGACCTGTGCGAGCCTGCTGGCCGACGGCGCTCCTGCGCGTACGGACCTGTGGCTGCGGCTCAACCCGGTCTCGGTCAACACCGGAACGTCGACCATCGTGCGCGGGTCGCGCGGCACGACGCTCGTGTCCTTCAACGCCCACGACCACCTCGCCCCCGACCTCATCACGTACCGCTAGGAGACCCACGTGGCCACGATCCTCATCACCGGCGCGAGCAGCGGCCTCGGCGCCGAGATGGCCCGCCAGTTCGCCGCGCTCGGCCACGACCTCGCGCTCTGCGCCCGGCGTACGGAGCGTCTCGACGACCTCCGCGCCGAGATCATCGCGTCGCACCCGGACGTACGCGTCGTGGTGAAGGCGCTCGACGTCACCGACCACGACGCGGTGTTCCGCGTCTTCGAGGAGTTCGCCGAGGAGCTCGGCGGGCTCGACCGCGTCGTCGTCAACGCCGGCCTCGGCAAGGGCCAGCCCCTCGGCACCGGGCGCTTCGACGCCAACCGCGAGACGGCCGAGACCAACTTCATCGGCGCACTGGCCCAGACCGAGGCCGCGGCCGCGATCTTCCGACGCCAGCACCGCGGCCACCTCGTGATGGTCTCGTCGTTTTCCGCGCTGCGCGGGATGCCCAGGAACATCACGACGTACGCCGCCACGAAGGCCGCGGTCGCCCACCTCGCCGAGGGATTCCGCGCCGACGTCCACGGCACGCCGATCAAGGTGACCGTGCTCTACCCGGGCTACATCGTCTCCGAGATGTCCGGCACGTCGGCCAGGACGCCCCTGATGACCTCGACCGAGAAGGGCGTGCGCGCCATGGTCGAGGCCATCGAGCAGGAGAAGAAGTCGGCCCGGGTGCCGGCCTGGCCCTGGGCGCCACTCGGGGCCGTGATCAAGCGCGTGCCGGTCGGGGTGCTGCGGCGGATGAGCTAGGCGGTACGGGACAACCCGGATCCGGTGTGCCCTTCAAACGGCGGGTTGACGTCCTGGATCCGAGACAGGCCGGCGACACCCGAACTGTTGCACGACAGGCACGAGTGGATACGGTGCTACGGGTGATGGAAGCCGGGCGGCAGCGGGGCGAGCACTAGAGATGACCAAGAGGATCCTTGCGTGAATAAGCGCCCGATTGACCTTGAGGACGCCCTTCGCTACCACGTTGGGTGGAGTGAAGAGACGCGTGCGATGGTCCGAAGTGAACTGACGCGAATTGCGGCCACAACCTTCGTGGCGGACGTCCACGGCTACTGGAACTCGGTCAAGGTGTACGACGCCTCCGGCGAGACCATCGCCGACATTCTCAAGACGAAGATCTGGTATTCGCCCTCCGTCGCACCTGCGACCACCGACGGAACGAACTCATGGGGCTGGCTCTGCGTCTCGTTCGACGGCGTAGCAGGAGCGCGGCGCATTTCCGGACCGACAGCTGCGGAGTCTGTAGCTTGCCCGTCCTGCAACGTGGTCCACGCCGGAGACGAGTGCTGGTAGCAGTTGGGCGAGTCCCATTGCGGCCACGGTTGACGTAACACCGACCAGTCCGCGGTCGACGGTGAGCCGGTAGGGCCAGAGCACGCGTTCAACCACGCCCCGACAAGCGGCGATCTGCCCTACCGGCTCACCTCGGCCGGATTGATGTCCACTCCCCCGGCCTACGTCCGCCGGGCGAAGGTGACCTTGTTGTCGGCGTGGACGGTCATGGCGTAGCGGGAGTCGTGCGCGAGGCGGTGGTGTCGGGGGCAGAGCAGTCGGCCGTTGGCGAGGTCGGTGAGCCCTCCGCGTGACCACGGGTCGTCGTGGTGGGCGTGGCAGCCGGAGGCCGTGGTCTCGCATCCGCGTGCGGTGCAGCCACCGTCGCGCAGGCCGAGGGCGATGCGCTGCGCCTTGGTGAACAGCCGTGCCGCGCGACCCTGGTCGAGCGGCTGCGACTTCGAGCCCAGCACCACCGGGACGATCCCCGCCTCGCACGCGAGGCGGCGCGCCTGCCCCGCAGTCATGCGCGAGCCGTCGTCGAGCAGCGCGGTCCCACGCTCAGCCTCGAGCTGCTCCAGCGTCATCGTCACCACCACGGTCGCGTTGACCCCCGCGGTCTGCGGCGTCGCGTCGGTCGGGTAGCGCTCGACGTACTCCACGAACGCCTCCCCCAACCGGTGGCGCAGCGGCTTGAAGGCGCCCGACTCGTCACGCAGCTCGGCCTCGGTGTGGCGTGCCGGGTTGGCCAGCGCGAGCAGGTGGCGCTTGAACATCGCACCAACATGCGAGGGCGCCACGAACCGGCCGTGGCAGCGGCCCTCGCCGTCGTCGACCAGCACCAGCTCCACGGTCGCGTCGGCACGCGCCTCCTCGGCCGCCAGCACACTCGCCTCGTGCGACTCCCCCACCTCGGGCGCGACCACGTCGAGGATCCGCTTGCCGATCTGCCTCAGGTCACGCGCGTCGTGCTCGCGGGCGAGCTCCAGCAGCGTGCCCTCGGCCCGCCACCGCGTCTCCTCCTCGACGTGGACCGGCAGCGCGTCCACCGCCTCAGCCACAACCCGCGCCTGCTCGGTCCGCAGCGCGCCGGCGGACAACGCCGAGGCCACCACCGGGTGCGCGTCCATCGCGCGCCCCAACGCGAGGTCGCGGCGCGCCTCGTGCCGGGTCGTGCGCGTCTCGACCGCCAGCCACGCCGCCGCGTCACGCAGACCGTACGCCTCGCCCACGTCATCGGACGCGGCGAGCACCCGGGCCGCCAGCGCGTCCAGCTGCGAGCGGGCCTCGGCCAACGCGACCAGCGCGGACTCCTTCTCCGCGGTGCGCATGAACGCCGGCTCCACCCCGTGGGCGACCTTGAGCGCGGACGCGATGTCGCAGAGACAGTCGATGATCGGATGCACTGGGCCACCTCCTCGGCGCGCGTCACGGACACCCACCCTGTTCCGGGGTGGTGCGGTGAGACGTGCCGGACCCATTGCCAGGTCGCCACCCGAGAGCCGGACCAACGGCGCCCCGCCAGCACCAGGACGGGTTCTATGGGTGACTGTCCCGATCCCGGGACCCCCGTCGCCTCAGACGGGATGGCGGACTCAACCGGTTGTTGCAACTCGATCGTGAGTGAGAGGTTGCGGCGCGTGCCGGGTGTGAGGTTGACCGCGGATCAGCGGTTGGTGATTGAGCGGGCGTACATGGCGGGGTTGTCGCAGGCGACGATTGCGGCGTTGGTGGGCAAGCATCCCTCGACGATCTCGCGTGAGCTGCGGCGTGCGGGGTCGTTCGGGACCAGGTCCCCGCGGGTGCGTACTGCTCGTGGCGGCGGTGCTGGGTATCGGGTGAAGTACTCGGCGAAGTGGTCTGAGCGTGAGGCCGCCAGGAAGGCACGCCGGCCCAAGGCCCGCCGACTGGATCACGCGCCGTTGCGGGACAAGGTGTGGGAGCTGTTGCGTGCGAACTGGTCGCCGGAGCAGATCGCAGCGATGCTGCCGGTGTTGTTCCCACGCGATCTGAGGATGCGGGTGTCGCACGAGACGATCTACCAGTCGCTGTTCGTCCAGACCAAGGGCGAGCTCAAGCGCGAGCTGACCGCGCACCTGCGCACCCGGCGGCAGCGTCGCAAAGCCCAGACCGGTGGGGCGAAGCGGGTCACGCTCGGGATCACCGATGACATTCGTATCTCCGCACGGCCGGCCGAGGCCGAGGACCGGGCGGTGCCCGGTCACTGGGAGGGGGACCTGCTGCTCGGCGGCACCGGGAAAGGGGCGGTGCTCACGCTGGTCGAACGGTCCTCAAGGTTCGTGCTCCTCGCACCGCTGCCGGGCCAGCACCGCGCCGACCAGGCTCGGTGGACGCTCAACGAGATGATCTCGACCCTGCCGCTGGAGCTGCGCAAATCAATCACCTGGGATCGCGGCAGCGAGATGGCCCAGCACGCCAGGTTCACCATCGAGTCCGGGATTCCGATCTACTTCTGCGACCCCCAGTCACCGTGGCAGCGCGGGACCAACGAGAACACCAATGGTCTGCTGCGTCAGTACTGGCCCAAGGGCGCCGACCTGCGTCGCCTCACGATGGCCGAGTGCGATCGGGTTGCCCTGCAGCTGAACACCCGGCCCCGCAAGACCCTCGAATGGCAGACTCCCGGCCAAGCACTCAACAAGAGGCTCGTTGCAACAGCCGGTTGAGTCCGCAGATCCGTTCCGGACCGGCGTGCTTTCACTAATCGTACACCTGTTCGGTCGTCTCGACAACCCCCTCCGACTGGTCCCACGAGCGAGTCGCGGCCGCGCCGAAGTGCCCCCTTGGTCACCAGGTGCGCAGCCACACGCAGTGCTCGGAGGCCCGCAGCTCGCCGATGGCCTCGGCGGGCAGGGGCTCGGACGCGTCGGTGATGACGTAGCCCAGCTGGTCGCGGGTGGACAGATGCTGCCCGATCACGTTGTCGCCGGCCTCGGCGAACACGGCGTTGAGCCGAGCGAGCACCCCGGGGACGTTGTGGTGGAGGAAGCCCACCCGGTGGCCGTCGGGGAGCGGGGGCGTCAGCACCTCCGGCAGGTTGACCGACAGCGCGGTGCTCCCGGCGAGGGCGAACCCGGCGAGCTTCTCCGCCACGAACCAGCCGATCTCCTCCTGCGCCTCCTGCGTCGACCCGCCGACGTGGGGCGTCAGGATGACGTTGTCGAGGCCGCGCAGGATCGAGTCGAACTCGTCGCCCTGGGCCTTGGGCTCGACCGGGAAGACGTCGACCGCTGCGCCGGCGATGTGCCCCGACAGCACGTGGTTGCGCAGCGAGTCGTAGTCGACCACCATGCCGCGCGAGGCGTTGATGAACATGGCCCGCGGCTTCATCGCCGCGAACTCCTCGTCGCCGAAGAAGCCGGCGTTGCCCGGGCGCCCGTCGACGTGGAGGCTGACGACGTCGGCGGTCGCGAGCAGCTCGGCGAGCGACGACGTCCGGCGAGCGTTGCCGTGGGCGGGACGGTCCGCGGTGTCGTAGAAGACGACCCGCATGCCGAGCGCCTCGGCCACGTTGGACAGCTGGGTGCCGATGTTGCCGTAGCCCACGATGCCGAGCGTGCGCCCGCGCACCTCGTGGCTGCCGCGTGCGGACTTGTCCCACACGCCGTCGTGCATCCGCTGGGTCTTCTCCGGCAGCCGCCGGGCCAGCGCGATGATCTCGCCGATCACCAGCTCGACCACGCTCCTGGTGTTCGAGTACGGCGCGTTGAACACGCCGACGCCGCGCTCCGCCGCCGCGACCAGGTCGACCTGGTTGGTGCCGATGCAGAAGCAGCCGATCGCCTGCAGCGCCGGCGCCGCCTCGAGCACCCGCTTGGTCACGGTCGTGTTGGACCGGATGCCCAACAGGTCGACGTCACCGAGCGACTCGACGAGCTCGGCCTCGCGCAGGGATCCTGCGCGCAGCTCGACCTCGTAGCCGCGCGACTCGAGGACCTGCACGGCGCTCGGATGGATGTTCTCCAGGAGCAAAGCCTTCATGCCGACACGGTATTGGAGCACGGGTGGGGCGCCGGACCCCCACCACCTGCCGGACGGCAGCAGGCAGTGTGCTCGACGAATCTGGGGGAAACCTGTCATCTCGTACGGCTCCGCGAACCGCCCAGTACGGCGCGCCCCGGTGCGACACTGGGGCGGTGGACTGCTATGTCGAGGCCGGTGCGGCGCACGCGCTGCCCGTGCTGCGCCGCGAGGTGATGACCTACCTCCGTCGCCACGGCGACCCGGGAGGCGACTTCGACGCAGCGGAGCTCCTGATCGGCGAGGCTGTAGGCAACGCAGTGCGCCACACCTCCGGTCCGGTGTGGGTGTCGCTGCTCTGGCGCGACCGGCTCCCCGTGCTCACGGTCCACGACCTCGGTCCGGGGTTCGACCCGGCGGCCCTGATCGACAGCGTGGGTGCCGCCCGACCGAGCCTCGAGATGTCGCTCGGGGACCCGGCGACCGACTCCATTGACGCCCTCGACCCGGACGACATCGACCTGGACGCTCTGCTCGAGTCGGGACGCGGACTGATGATCATGCGCGAGCTCGCGCCGACCCTGGCGAGTCGCGCCCGGTCGGGCGAGGGCATGGTGCTGTCGCTGTCCTTGCCGGTCACCCGTGCGCCGTCAGCCGACCACGACCCGCCGATGAATCGCGTGGGAGCGCTGCCGCTCCCGGAGGAGGCCCTGCCGGAGGGCGCGTTCGGCAAGGAGTCCTTCCTGCGGGCGCTGGTCGTCCAGCTCGCCCAGACCATCGAGGCCCAGCACGGCCAGGATGCCGCCGACGCCGCCGTGGCCCAGGTCGGGACCGACGTGGGCGGCAGGATGCTGGACGAGTTCCGCCTGGCGGAGTCCGTCGTGGGCCGGATGACGCCCGAGGAGCTGGGCCGCTGCTACGTGCGCCTCAAGCACGCGATCGACGGTGGCTTCTCGGTCGAGGAGGCGACGGCGGACAGGATCGTCCTCGTCAACGACCGCTGCCCGTTCGGTGACGTGGTGCAGCAGGCGCCGTCGTTGTGCCGGATGACGTCGAGCGTCTTCGGCGGGATCGCGGCGCGCAACAGCGAGCAGGGCGCATCGGTGCTCCTCGAGGAGCGGATCGCCCTCGGCGACGCCGGCTGCCGCGTCGTCGTCGAGCTCGGCATCCCCCGCGAGCGCGCCGACCCGGCCGCGCACTACTACGCGGCCCCGCGCGGCTGAGGCCGGTCAGCTGCCGTTGCAGGCCTGACCCGGCGACGGCACCACGTCCTTCAGCCCGGCGCGCACGAAGATGCCGTAGCTCTGCACCCCGTGGTAGCGGTCCACCCCGCCCGGGCTCTGGTTGCCGCGCACGGCCAGGGCGTCGTCGTTGAACTGCGGAGGGTTCCCCTCGATGGAGTCAGCCGTGTCCAGGCCGGAGAACACGCACTCCGACGCGGCTCGGTCGGGGGCGGGGATCTCGTCCCCGTTGCCGTTGACCTCGCCCGCACTCGCCGTGCCAGCCACTGCCAGCACCAGTCCCGCCGCGACGACGGGCACACTCATCCAACGATTCATGTCTCGGCTCCTCTGGTTCGTGGACGGCCGGGCTCGCCGCGGGGCGGCGGCCCGGCACGTACCTCATCGAACCGGTCGCGGAGAGCACCCATCCTCGAGCGCAAGGTTTTCGCCCACATGGGGCACGGGACGGCTCAGAGCTCGTCGCCCTCGGGCGGCTCGGGCTCACGCGTGATGTGCATCGCGGCCTCCTCGGCGGAGGCACCGGCGCCGTCGATCCCGACGTCGAGCGCGACCTCCTGCTGGTCGACGTCCTCCCCCAACCCGGCGTCGGGGGCGACGAGACGGCCCGTGCGCGGGTCGGCCTCGTCGAGGCCGAGCTCCTCGTCGAGGGCGTTCTCGTCCTCGCGGTCGGACTCCTCGTCGACCTCGGCGTACGGGTCGGGCTCGGGCTCCTCCTCGGCGAGCTTCTCGTCGAGTGACTCCCCCTGCAGGCGCTCGGCCTCGGTCGGGTAGTCGTCGTAGCCCTTCGGGGCGCGGTCCGGCGGCGAGTAGCCCCGGTCGAGCACGTCGTCGAGGTCGCCGTCGTCGAGGGTGTCCTCGGGCTGCAGCTGGTCCTCGTCGTCGACGGACATGTCGAGGTAGGTCTCGCGGTCTTCGCTCATGCCTACAGGCCTACCGGAGCCGGCAGGCCCGGACAAGGGCCGTCCGGGTGTGCCCACCCGGACGGGCGCCCAGTCGGGCTGCTCGGCCGCTCAACCGAGCTCGCGCTCCAGCGCGTCGGTGAGCAGCGCGACCAGCGCCTCGGTCTGGATGTTGGCGGACGACGAGACCTCCTCGTCCGAGCCGTCGAGGGCGCGGGCGGCGAGGCCGGCCTTGGAGTCGATCAGCTCGGCGATGCGGGTGTCGATGGTCTGCGCGGCGATGATCCGCCACGCGGTGACCGGGTCGCTCTGGCCGATGCGGTGCACCCGGTCGATCGCCTGGGTCTGCTCGGCGTCGGTCCACGAGAGCTCGGAGAGCACGACGTTGGAGGCGACCTGCAGGTTGACGCCGACGCCGGCCGCGGCCAGCGAGCAGACGACCACCTGGACGTCGGGGTCGTTGACGAAGGCGTCGATGGCCTTCTCCCGCGCCTTCGGCGTCTGGTCGCCGCGGATCGAGGTGTGCTTGAGCCCCCGGCGGGTGAAGGTCTCCTCCGCGATGTCCATGACGTCGACGTGGCGGGCGAAGAAGACCACCTTGCCGACGTTGCGCGCGAGCTGCGCGGCGTAGTCGGCGGCGAGGCCGGCCTTGGCGCGACCGATGCGGCGGAACATCGAGAAGACGTTCTCCCCGCCGGTGCCGGAGTCCATCTCCTCGCGCTCCCACGTCGCCACCCGGCGTACGAGCTCGTGGTCGATGCCGTCGACGACGGAGCCCGTACGACGGGTCTCGAGCGCTGCCTTGTAGCGCTGGACGAGCCGCCGGGCGAGCTCCTCCTCGGCGTTGCGGATCGAGCGGGTGTCCTCGTCGTCGAGCTCGACCGGGATGTCGGCGATGCGACGTGCGGGGATGTCCTCGGCGACGTCGACCTTGCGGCGTCGCACGATGCCCATGTCGATGACCGCCTTGCGCGCCGCGGGGTAGAAGGAGTGGTCGGCCGGCGTCAGCTCGGTCTCCTCCAGCGCCTCCATCAGCCGCGCCATCGGCTTGGTGTCGTCGATCCAGCCGAGGAACTGCCAGATCGCGCGGAAGTCCTCGATGTCGTTGATCAGCGGGGTGCCGGTCAGCGCCATCAGCAGGGGGCGAGCGGTGCGGGTGCGAAGCCGCTCGGAGAGCTCGAGCACGTGGCGCGAGCGCTGGGAGGTCTTGTTCTTGATGAAGTGGGCCTCGTCGACGACCATGCCGCCGAAGCCGAAGGTCCCGAGCCAGCCGACGTGGCGGTCGAGGATCTCGTAGTTGACGATGATGACGTCGGCGAAGGCGTCGACCTCGTCGCCGTCGCCGTGGATCACGGTCGCGCGGCGGCGCGGGGTCCAGCGCTCGGTCTCGCGCGCCCAGTTGGTCTTGACGACGTTGGGGCACACGACCAGCAGCGGGAAGGCGTCGGCGGCCTGCGCGGCGAGCAGCGCCTGCGCGGTCTTGCCGAGGCCGGGCTCGTCGGCGAGGAGGAAGGTGCGGTGGCCCTCGGCGGCGGCGGCGATGAGCCGTGCCTGGTGCGGCATCAGCTCGAGCGTGCCGGGCGCGCGGAGCGAGGTGGCCTCGGGCAGCTCCATGCACGACGAGGCGCCGCCGAGCTCGAAGGAGCGGAACAGCGGGCCGAGGAGCTCCCAGGTGCTGAGCCGGCCGTGGACGGGCCGCCGCTCGCGACCGATCCCGAAGTCGGGCACGAGGAACGGGTTGGCGAGCTGGTGCTGCAGCACGGACTGCGGGACGACGCGCCGCTCGCCGAGGCCGGGTCCGGCCTCGTCGTCGGGCTTGGGCTCCTGGGGAGCCACCTCGACGCCGGCCTTGCGGAGCATGTCCAGGCGCAGGTCGCGGGCGCTGTCGGTGACGACCGCCTCCTCCGACAGCAGGCCGAAGAGCGAGGGGTCGCGGGTGGCGGTCTTGGCGAGGATGGTCGCGATGCCGTCGAGGCGCTTGAGCTCGTCGGCCTTCTGCGCGTCGGTCAGCTCGGCGGAGGCACGTACGTCGCTGCGGTGCTCGCGCACCAGCAGCGCCACGACCTGGAAGCGCACGCGCTGCCCGGGGGCGAGCGGGCCGCGCTGCACGGCGGACTCGAGCTCGCGCACCGCACGTGCCAGGACCGGGACGATGCCCTCGTTGTCCTTGTGGCGGGCGTGAGCAGGGGCGCGGCGACCGCCGCGTTGACGCTGGCGCTGGGCCAAGGTGTCCTCCCGGACTGGGGTACGCGTCGTGGAGCCGGCGAGCCAGGGTCGGCTCGGGCCCGGAACGCCACGGCGTCAGGTGTGGAGCGGGCGTCAGGTGCGCGGCGGCCGGCGGATCTGGGGTGATCACAGCGGCACGGCGTCTGGACGCTGCAGCCACTGTAGCCCGCGACCGGTCGATGTCGCCAAATATCCCGTCCCCGCGTGTGAGAACGTGCACCCATGTCAGATCGCGCGCGCCGTGGCCGGCCGGGTCACGACCAGCAGACCGTCCTGCGCGTCGCGATCGAGCTGTTCAACCGGCAGGGCTACGACGCCACCAGCATGGGCGACCTCGCGCGCGAGCTCGGCCTGACGAAGTCGGCGATCTACCACCACGTCCCCAGCAAGGAGAGCCTGCTCGAGCGGGCACTCGACGAGGCGCTCGACGAGCTGAGCGCCGCGCTCGACCGGGTGCAGGCCGACACGGACGCGACGCCCGCGCAGCGCCTGCGCCTGGCGGTGCGCACCAGCGTGGTCGTGCTGGCCGAGCACCTCCCCGCCGTGACGTTGCTCCTGCGCGTGCGGGGCAACACGCCTGCGGAGAAGAACGCCCTCTCGCGCCGACGCGACATCGACCACCGCCTCGCCGAGATGGTGCGCGAGGCCGCTGCGGCCGGCGAGATCCGTACGGACGTCGACCCGCTGCTGGCGAGCCGGCTGCTCTTCGGCACCGTCAACTCGATGACCGAGTGGCTGCGCGGGGACGTCGACGTCGAACGCCTCGCCGACGCGGTGGCGACGCTCGCCTTCGACGGGTTGCTGCGCCGGGAGTAGCCGGTCGCCGGCGTCGTCGCCGTCGCGATCACCGGTCAACCGGTGGTTCCGACGACAACGTGGAGTCCGTGAGCCGAATGCTGGAACGCGGACTCCACGATCCCGACGCAGGCACCTCGTACGTCTCCCGGACGAGCGGCGGTCAGGGCTCGAGGCACTCCGGCGTCGAGTCGCCGGGACCGTCGGGGTCCAGGGTCGTGCCGGCCGGGTCGCGCAGCACCACCCGGTCCACCGAGGCGAACTGGTGCAGGGCGGGCAGGATCTCGCCGGCGACCGTCACGGTCGAGCCGCCGCTGCTGCACCGGCCCGTGAGCCGCAGGTCGGCGACGCCACCGACGATTGCCAGGTCGTCGTACCCGCTCGCACCGGAGCGCAGCAGCCGCAGGCCCCGCTCACGCTCCCTCGGCAGCGGACCCGCGAAGAGCCGGTCGAGCACACCGGTCGCCGGCGCCACCGCCCGTACGGGACGCCGCACCGGCACGAAGAACGGCTCGGTGTTGGCCACGAACCGGTCGCGGTCGAAGAACCACACGCGTCGCTGCACGGTCGCGAAGTCGGCTCCGACCTCGACCACGACGCGGTCGGGCGACCGCAGGGTCCGTACGCGCACGCGGGTCCGCTTCGCCAGCCCGAGCCCGTACGTCGTGACCGCCTCGAAGTCGCCCGACCGCACCGCCGTCAGGACGTTGGGCAAGGGGAACGCCACACGGCGCGGCGCCGCGGTGGGCGACCCGGCGTCGGTGTGCGCCTGCGCGTCCGCGAACCGCACCCGCAGCAGCGCCTGTCCCGCCACGCGCACCCGCCGGCCGGAGCCGTCGGCGAAGAGCCGGTCGACGTACTCGACCCGGCGATCCGCCGGCACCCGCCCTCGAACTCGAAGACGACGCGGTCGACGTCACTTCGGTGCGAGGCGCGTACGTCGACCAGGACCGGCACGGAGGGTGGCGCGGCCGTGTCGTCCCGCTCCTGTGCGCACGAGGTGACGACGAACGCCGGCGTCAGCACCAGCGCCACCAGCGGGGACAGCAACCGCGAGACCCTCATGACCAACCTCCCGACGCTCGTCGCCTGTCTCGACGCTAGGCCTGCGCGCCGCACACGAACAGGGGCCTCCGGCACGGCCACCCGGGCCATCAGGCCCCCATCGGAGGCCGAGGGCCGGTTGTCCCTGCCGGACTCAGGCGTCGAAGTCGACGGTGACGGCGTCGCTGACGGGGTAGGACTGGCAGGTCAGCACGAACTGCTGCTCGACCTCGGCGGGCTCCAGGGCGTAGTTGCGCACCATCTCGACCTCGCCGTCGACGACCTTGGCGCGGCAGGTGCCGCACACCCCGCCCTTGCAGGCGAAGGGCAGGTCGCTGCGCACGGCCTGTGCCGAGTCGAGCAGCGTCGCGTCGCGGGGCATCGGCGTCGTCGTCGTACGCCCGTCGAGCACGACGGTGACCTCGCTGGTCACCCCCTCGACGACGCGGTCGGCGTGGCGCAGCACCGGCGGCGGCTCGTCGACGAAGAACAGCTCCACGTGGACCTTCTCGGCCGGGACGCCGAGCTCGGCGAGCACCGCGCGAGCGTCCTGGACCATGCCGAGCGGGCCGCAGAGCCACACGTGGTCGAGGTCGGCGAGCGGCACCTTGAGCGGCAGGAGCCGACGGAGCCGGTCGGCGTCGAGGCGTCCGGAGAAGAGCTCGACGTCGCGGGGCTCGCGCGAGAGCACGTGGACGAGGTCGAAGCGGGGGCCGTGGAGGTCCTTGAGGTCGCTGAGCTCCTCGGCGAACATCACCGACGAGGTGTCGCGGTTGCCGTAGAGCATGGTGACGGTGCTGTCGGGGTTGGCGAGGACCGAGGCGGCGATCGACAC
The DNA here is from genome assembly GCF_014653115.1 of Nocardioides flavus (ex Wang et al. 2016). Classification (GTDB taxonomy): domain Bacteria; phylum Actinomycetota; class Actinomycetes; order Propionibacteriales; family Nocardioidaceae; genus Nocardioides; species Nocardioides flavus. The sequence goes on from NZ_BNAD01000005.1 coordinate 214,187, forward strand.
CATCGGGGTGATCCCCGAGCCGGCCGCGATGCAGAGGTGGCGCCCGGCCGTCGCCGGGTCGGCGCGCAGGCTGCCGGACGGCTCGGCGACCTCGACGCCCTGGCCCGGGGCGAGCTCGCGGATCAGCCACGAGGAGAACATCCCGCCGGGGATCTCACGCACCCCGATGCGCGGCGGAGCACCGGCCGGGGCGCAGATGGAGTAGCTGCGGCGGTGCTCGACGCCGTCGACGACCCGGCGCAGGGTCAGCGACTCCCCCGGCGCGAAGTCGAAGAGCTCGCGCAGGTCGTCGGGCACGTCGAAGGTGACCGCGGCTGAGTCGTCGGTGAGCGGCTCGACGTCGCGGACGGTGAGCCGGTGGAAGGTGGTGGCCACGGCCTAGATCTCCTTGACGTGGTCGAAGGGCTCGAGGCAGGAGGTGCAGCGGTACTGCGCCTTGCAGGCCGTCGAGCCGAACTCCGAGACGAGCTCGGTGGCGGGCGACTCGCACTGCGGGCAGCGCACCTGGCGAGCCGTCGGCAGCAGGGTGAGCGGGATCGGACCGTCGCTGGACGGCGCCGGCCCCGGCGGGGAGATGCCGGCCGCGGCGAGCGCCGCGCGGCCCTCGGGCGTGATCCAGTCGGTCGTCCACGCCGGGTCCAGGCAGACGCGCACGTCGACCCGGTCGAACCCGGCGCCCCGCAGCTCCCGCACCAGGTCGTCGCGCATCGCGGCCATGGCCGGGCAGCCGGAGTAGGTCGGGGTGATGTCGACGACCACGTGCGAGTCGCCCACGACGTCGACGTCGCGCAGCACGCCGAGGTCGAGCAGCGTGAGCATCGGGAGCTCCGGGTCGGTGACCGACTCCGCGGCACGGCGGGCCCGCTGCAGGGGCGTACGACTCATCAGCCTCATCTCGTCAGCCTCATCTCGTGGACCTCGCTGCCTACCACTGGCCCAGGGGGTGGGCGCGCGCCACGGACTGCATCTCCGCGAGCATCCGGCCCAGCGGCTCGCCGTGCATCCCGTCGCGACCGGTACGGCCCAGCACGCCGACGCGGCGGGGCGCCTCGGGCCGCGGCACGTCGGCGGCGGCGAGCACCTGCTCGAGCACGCCCTCGGCGGCCTCGCGCACGCTCGTGGGGTCGACCCCGACGCCCGCGGCAGCGGCCGCCGCCTCGAACGCGTGGGTGTCGAACAGCTCGGGCCACAACGGCCACAGCAGGTCGAGTGCCGCGAGCAGCCGACGACGCGACTCGTCGGTGCCCTGCGCGAGCGTGACGAACCAGCGCGCCGAGTAGTCGCGGTGGTAGGCGAGCTCCTTGACGCCCTTGGCGGCGACGGCTGCGAGCACGTGGTCGCGGCTCGCGCGCAGCCGCTCGAAGATCGCCAGGCGCCACGTCGAGAACAGCAGCACGCGCACGGTCGCCTCGGCGAAGTCTCCGTTGACGAGCTCGGCGAGACGGACGTTGCGGAAGTCCTGGGCCTCTCGGAAGAACGCCAGCGCGTCCTCCGGCGGCACCGGCGAGCCCTCGGGCAGGACCGGCACGACCGACGCGTCGGCCTTCGCGGCCCGCGCCAGCAGCAGCCGCGCCTGGCCGAGCAGGTCGAGACTGATGTTGGACAGCGCGATGTCGTCCTCGAGGTCGGGCGCGTTGCTGGTCCACTCCGAGAGCCGGTGCGACATCACCAGCGCGTCGTCGCCGAGCATCAGGGCGTACGTCGCGAGCGTGGCCGCGTCGACGCCGTCGGGGATGGTGGTGTCGACGCCGGCCAGGGGGTCCTCGCCGTGCCCATCAGGAACAGGGGCGGCGCCGAAGGCCCAGTGGGCGTCGTTGACGAGCAGGCCGGAATAGGCGCTGTCGTGCTCGTCCTCGGGAGTCGTGTGCACGTGATCGTCCATCACATGTGGGGGACGTTGTCGGGGATGTCGTAGAACGTCGGGTGCCGGTAGACCTTGTCGCCGCTCGGGGCGAACATCGGGTCCTTCTCGTCGGGGCTCGACGCGGCGATCGCGTCGGCACGCACCACCCAGATGCTGACGCCCTCGTTGCGCCGGGTGTAGACGTCGCGGGCGTGCAGCAGCGCCATCCGGTCGTCGGCGGCGTGCAGCGAGCCTACGTGGACGTGGTTGAGCCCGCGCTTGCCGCGGACGAAGACCTCGTAGAGGGGCCACTCCTTCTCGACCGTGCTCACGACGCCGCCCCCCGCTGCTTCGCGGCGTACGCGGTGGCGGCCTCGCGCACCCACGCACCTTCCTCGTGGGCGCGGCGACGGTGCGCCATCCGCTGGGCGTTGCAGGGGCCGTTGCCCTTCACGCCCTCCATGAACTCCTCCCAGTCGGGCTGGCCGAAGTCGTGGTGTCCGCGCTCCTCGTTCCACCTGAGCTCGGGGTCCGGGAGGGTGACGCCGAGCGCCTCGGCCTGCGGGACCGACATGTCGACGAACTTCTGGCGCAGCTCGTCGTTGGTGTTGCGCTTGATCCCCCACGCCATGGACTGCGCCGTGTTGGGCGAGTCGGCGTCGGGCGGGCCGAACATCATCAGTGCCGGCCACCAGAACCTGTTCACCGACTCCTGCACCATCGCGCGCTGCTCGTCGGTGCCGCGCATCATCGTGGCGAGCAGCTCGTAGCCCTGGCGCTGGTGGAAGGACTCCTCCTTGCAGACCCGGATCATCGCGCGGCCGTACGGCCCGTAGGAGGTGCGGCACAACGGCACCTGGTTGCAGATCGCGGCGCCGTCGACCAGCCAGCCGATCGTGCCGACGTCGGCGTAGGACAGCGTGGGGTAGTTGAAGATCGAGGAGTACTTCTGCCGGCCGGCGAGCAGGAGCTCGGTGAGCTCGAGCCGGGAGACGCCGAGGGTCTCGGCCGCGGAGTAGAGGTAGAGCCCGTGCCCGGCTTCGTCCTGCACCTTGGCCAGCAGGATCGCCTTGCGCCGCAGGCTGGGCGCCCGGGTGATCCAGTTGCCCTCCGGCTGCATGCCGATGATCTCGCTGTGGGCGTGCTGGGCGATCTGCCGCACGAGGGTCCTGCGATAGCCCTCCGGCATCCAGTCGCGCGGCTCGATGCGGTCGTGGCGCGCGATCGTCGCCTCGAACTGGCGCTCGAGGTCGGCCTCGGACGCTCCGGGCGCGGTCTCGGTGAGGGTCATCCGTCCTCCGCTGGGTGGGTCTTCGACCACATTTACTGACCGATCGGTCTGCTATTAGTGTGGCACCCGTCACCTTGCCACGCAAACCTCGCGCGCCTCGATCCGTGCACCGCCCGATCCTTGGAGGGACCCTCGTGACCCGTCTGCTCGAGAGCTACGCCGCCGGCCGCTGGTACGCCGCCTCCGCCGAGGGCGACCCGCTCCTCGACGCGGCGACGGGCCGGGAGGTGGCGCGGATCTCCAGCGCCGGCCTCGACCTCGGCGCGATGGTCCACCACGCCCGGACGGTCGGCGGGCCCGCGATCCGCGAGCTGACCTTCCACGAGCGCGCCCTGCTGCTCAAGGAGCTCGCGACCCACCTCACCGGGCTCAAGGACGAGCTCTACGAGCTGTCCCTGGCCACCGGCGCGACGCGGCGCGACTCGATGATCGACATCGACGGCGGCTTCGGCACCGTCTTCAGCTACTCCTCCAAGGGGCGTCGCGAGCTGCCCAACGCGCACGTGGTGTGCGACGGCGACCTCGAGCAGCTCGGCCGCACGGGCGTCTTCCTCGGCCAGCACGTCTACACGTCGCGGCCGGGCGTCGCGGTGCAGATCAACGCCTTCAACTTCCCCGTCTGGGGCATGCTCGAGAAGCTCGCCCCGGCCTTCATCGCCGGCCTGCCCACGATCGTGAAGCCGGCCAGCCAGACCGCTTACCTCACCGAGCTCGTGGTCCGCCGGATCATCGAGTCGGGCATCCTCCCCGAGGGCTCGCTGCAGCTGCTCGCGGGCTCCGCGGGCGACCTGCTCGACCACCTCGGCGTGCAGGACTCGGTGGCGTTCACCGGATCCGCGCACACCGCCGGGATCCTGCGCCAGCACCCGTCGGTCCTGCACGGCGGCGTGCAGCTGCAGGTCGAGGCCGACTCGCTCAACTGCTCGGTCCTCGGGCCCGACGTCGCCGCCGGCGACCCGGAGTGGGACCTCTTCGTCAAGGGCGTCGTCACCGAGATGACCGCCAAGGCAGGCCAGAAGTGCACCGCGATCCGCCGGGTGATCGTGCCGTCCGCCGTCGCCGACGAGATGACCGAGGCGATCGCCGCCAGGCTCGCCACGGTCACCGTCGGCAACCCCGACGACGAGTCCGTACGGATGGGTCCGCTCGCCTCCCTCGGCCAGCGCCAGGAGGTCCGCAAGGCCGTCGAGGCGCTGCGCTCGTCCTGCGATGTCGTGCTCGACGAGACCGAGGTCGCGGGCGACGCCGAGCGCGGCGCCTTCATGTCGCCGGTGCTGCTCCGGGCGCGCGCCGGTGCGGTCGAGCCGCACGACGTGGAGCCCTTCGGCCCGGTGTCCACCGTCATGACGTACGACTCCCTCGACGAGGCGGTCGCGTTGGCCGCCCGCGGCCGGGGCTCCCTCGCGGGGTCGGTCGTCACGCACGACCCCGACGTCGCGCGCACCCTCGTGCTCGGCCTGGCCCCGTGGCACGGCCGGATCCTCGTCCTCGACCGCGACGACGCGTCCGAGTCCACCGGCCACGGCTCCCCCCTGCCGATGCTGGTGCACGGCGGGCCCGGTCGCGCCGGCGGCGGCGAGGAGCTCGGCGGCGTGCGCGGCGTGCTGCACCACATGCAGCGCTCCGCGATCCAGGCCTCCCCCGACATGCTCACCGCGATCACCGGCCGCTGGACGCGCGGGTCGCGGCGCACCGTCACGCCCGAGCACCCGTTCCGCCACTCGCTGGCCACGCTGCGGGTCGGCGACACCATCGAGTCCGAGCCGCGGGTGATCTCGCTGGAGGACATCGACCACTTCGCCGACTTCACCGGTGACACCTTCTACGCCCACACCGACCCGGAGGCCGCCGCGCAGAACCCGCTCTTCGGCGGGATCGTCGCCCACGGCTACCTCATCGTGTCGATGGCCGCCGGCCTCTTCGTCGACCCCGCGCCCGGCCCGGTGCTCGCCAACTTCGGCGTCGACCACCTGCGCTTCCTCACCCCCGTCAAGGCCGGCGACTCGATCCGGGTGATGCTCACCGTCAAGCAGATCACCCCGCGCTCGTCGGCCGACTACGGCGAGGTGCGCTGGGACGCGCTCGTCACCAACCAGGACGACGAGCCCGTCGCGACGTACGACGTGCTGACGCTGGTGGCCAAGGAGGCCTGACCACCGGCGCCACGACCGCTAGCGTGGCGCCATGAGCAGGTCCGCCGATCGTCTCCTCGGGTTCGCCGTGCTGCTCGTGCTCGGCATGCTCAGCCTGCCTGCGTCGGCGTACGTCCTCGACGACCCCGGCACCGAGAACTGGATCGTCCCGGTTCAGCTGCTCGCCATGGCCGCCGTCGGCGCCGCGGTGACGGTCGCGCTCCCGGGCATGGCCCGCGCGGGCGCGGGCACCGGGCGCCGCGCGCTCACCGGCGCGTGGTGGGGGCTGGCGTTCGCCGTCACCGGGGTGGTCGTGGCATGGGTCGCGATCAACGGCTGGCGCGGCGCGTAGACAGGCCCGCGCGGGGGTACGGTGCGGCCATGGCACGCAAGAAGTCCTGGAACGACATGACGCCCACGCAGAAGAAGCTCGTCGTCGTCGCGGGCGTCGCCGAGGTCGCGGTCACCGCGTGGTGCGCGAAGGACCTCCGGCAGCGTCCCGCCGCGCTCGTCCGCGGGCCCAAGCTGCTGTGGGCGCCGGCGCTGTCGGTGCAGCCGATCGGTCCGATCGCCTACCTGGCGTGGGGCCGCAGGCGCTGAGCTCCCGGCCCCGGGGCGACGTCAGCCGGCCAGGTCGTCGTACCCGCCGCCGTTGACGACGTCGGTGAAGCCCAGCTCACGCATCTGCTCGACCGCACCGACCGCGCGGCGGCCGGAGGCGCAGTAGACGACGTAGGGCACGTCGGTGGGCAGCTCCCCCACGCGCTCGGCGAAGTCGTCGGCGGTGTAGTCGATGTTGACCGCGCCCTCGAGGTGGCCGGCCTCGAACTCCTCGGCCGTACGGACGTCCACGACCGCGGCGCCGTCCTCGATGCGGGCGAGCGCGTCCGCGGCGGCGATCGGCGCAGCGCTGCTGTCGGCCGCCGACGAGGCCGACGAGCCGCGTGCGTCGGCCGTGGTGTCGTCGCCGCAGGCAGAGACGCCGAGGAGCAGCACGCCGACGGCGGCGAGCGCGGTGAGGCGGCGTGCGGTGCGGGTGGCGGTGCGGGTCGGCGTCACACCACGAGACTAGCCAGCGTAGGGAACCTCGCTGGTCCAGCCGGCCTCGTCCCGCGTCACCGCGCTCCAGATCGCGTCGGCCACCCGGTCAGGGGTGAACGCGCCCTCGCGCGACAGCGCTCCACGGACGGTGACCGAGACCGCGCGGATGCCGTGGGGCTCGAGGGTCTTGTCGAGGCTGTGCACGAGGTTGCGTACGCCTGCCTTCTGCACACCCAGCGAGGCCGCCCCCTCCCACGGCTCGTCGGCGGCCATGCTGCCGGTGACGCTGATCCGGCCGCCGGCGGACATGAACGCTCGCGCGGCCTGCACCACGGTGAGCAGCGCACCGACGCCGAGGGCGACGTCGTCGAGCAGCTCGCCGACCGTGAGCGTGAGCGGGTCCTTCTCACGGAAGGCGCTGGGGTTGAAGTGCAGCACGTCGATCCGGCCGGTGTGCTCGCCGAAGCGGCGTACGGCCGCGCGCGCGGACTTCTCGTCGGTGACGTCTGCGACCGTGTGGCCGACGCTCGCCCCGCGTGCGCGGAGGTCGGCGGCGAGCTCCTCGAGGATCGCCTCGTCCTGCCCGAGCAGCGCGACGTCGTGACCCTCGTCGGCGAAGCGCCGCGCCACCGAGCCGCTCACTCCGGGCCCGGCTCCCACGACGACGATCACTGGCCTGCTCTCGCTCATGGCGACCGTTCTACCGCAGGCACGGCCCGTACGTCAGGGCTGGTGCGGGTGCTCGCCCGTCGGGTCGTCGGGGATCGCGTTGGGGCCCTGGGCGCCCTCGTCCACGTCGCCGGACTCGTCGCTGGGCTGGCCGGCCACCGAGTCGCCGGAGCTGATCGGCTCGGGTGCGTCCTGCGCCAGCTCCGAGACCTGTCCCTCGGCCTGTCCCTCGCTGTCGTCCTTGCCGCCCATCGGGCACCTCCTGGTCGCTCACGGGTCGTGGTCGTCGGTCAGTGCCCACACAACCAGCGCCTGCCAAGCACGCGCACCTCGTCGGGTGGTCGGAGGAACCTCGCTCCCGGGTCCTTCGCCGACGCGGAAGGGACGGTCGACCCTGTCCCACCATCCACCCGGAGCGCACGCTGGACGGGAGGAGATGAGCGCGATGAGGCGTGGAGCAGCAGCAGGACTGGCGGTGGCGGCGCTCGCGCTCGGCAGCGTGACGACCGCCGTCGCGATGGGCGCCCAGGACGACGAGTGGTGGCCGGGCCGCCACATGGGCGGGACCGCGTGGACCGAACCCGTCGGGCCGGTGGGGGCGACGGGGCACATGCGTCACATGTCGCACGCCTTCGTCGACAGCGAGTACGGGTTCCTCGTCGAGATGATCGCCCACCACGAGGAGGCCATCGACGCCGCCGGCGAGCTGGCCCGCTCGGACCGCGCCGAGATGCGGGCCTTCGGCGAGAGGATCGTCGAGAGCCAGTCGGCCCAGGTCGAGCAGATGGAGGGGTGGCTCGACGAGTGGTACGCCGACCGCTCCGGCGAGGTCGACTACGACCCGATGATGCGCGACCTCGCCGACCTGTCCGGCGACGAGCTCGACGAGGCGTTCCTCATCGACATGATCGGCCACCACATGGGTGCGGTGATGATGTCCCAGCAGCTGCTCGTGCGTGACCTCGCCGACCACGCCGACGTCGAGCGGCTGGCCGAGGACATCCGCGACGAGCAGCGCGACGAGATCCGGATGATGCAGCGCTGGCTGCGCGACTGGTTCGACACCGGCTGGGGGATGGGGTTCAGCGCCAACCGAGGGCCGGGGCCACGTCGGTGAGCACCGACTCCAGGACGTGGGCGTTGTAGTCCACGCCGAGCTGGTTGGGCACCGTGAGCAGCAGCGTGTCGGCGGCGGCGATCGCCTCGTCGTCGGCGAGCTCCTTGACCAGGACGTCCGGCTCAGCGGCGTACGTCCGCCCGAAGACCGCGCGGAGGTTCGCCTCGATCTGGCCGAACTGGTCCGAGCTCGTGCCCTCGTGGCCGAAGTACATCCGGTCCGTGTCGGTGGTGATCGGCATGATCGACCGGCTGACCGACACCCGCGGCTCGCCCTCGTGGCCGGCCTCCTTCCACGCCTCGCGGAAGACCTCGATCTGCTTGCGCTGCTGGACGTGGAACGGCTCGCCCGTCTCGTCGGCCTTCAGCGTCGAGCTCATCAGGTGCATGCCCTTCTGGGCCGCCCACCGCGCGGTGGCGTCGGAGGCGGCGCCCCACCAGATGCGCTCGCGCAGGCCCGGCGAGTGCGGCTCGATGCGCAGCAGGCCGGGCGGGTTGGGGAACATCGGCCGCGGGTGGGGCTGGGCGAACCCCTCCCCCTCGAGGACCTGGAGCAGCACCTCGGTGTGCCGGCGCGCCATGTCGGCCTGGTCCTCGCCCTCGGCGGGGGCGTAGCCGAAGTAGCGCCACCCGTCGATCACCTGCTCCGGTGATCCGCGGCTGATGCCGAGCTGGAGCCGGCCGCCGGAGATGAGGTCGGCGGACCCGGCGTCCTCGGCCATGTAGAGCGGGTTCTCGTAGCGCATGTCGATCACGCCCGTGCCGATCTCGATCCGGCTGGTGCGCGCGCCGACGGCCGCGAGCAGCGGGAACGGGGAGGCGAGCTGGCGGGCGAAGTGGTGGACGCGGAAGTACGCCCCGTCCGCGCCGAGCTCCTCCGCCGCGACGGCGAGGTCGATCGACTGCAGGAGCGTGTCCGACGCGGAGCGCACGTGCGAGTGCGGCGAGTCGGTCCAGTGGCCGAAGTTGAGGAACCCGATCTTCTTCATGACTGGTTCAACGCTCAACCACCGTCGTTGTTCCCGCGACGCCCACAGCCCGCCGAACGTGCGCGGATCGCTAGCGTTGCCCGGGTGATCGACGTCCCGGCCGCACTCGCCTGGGCGGGCGCCGAGGTCGGTGCGTCCGTCCAGGGCTGCGTACGCCTCCACGGCGGCCTGACATCGAGGATGCTCGCCCTGCGGCACGCCGACGGTTCGGAGACGGTCCTGCGGCTGATGACCAACGAGCCGTGGCGCACCCACGGCGCCGAGCTCACCACCCGCGAGCGGGACGCCCAGCTCGCGATGGCGGGCACCCCGGTCCCCGCGCCGACGACGCTCGCCCTCGACGCCGAGGGCGCGGTCGCAGGCGTCGCCGCGCACCTCATGACGCGACTCCCCGGCGCCCCGATGACCGACGTCGACGGCGGCTCGGTCCGCGCCATGGCCGACCTGCTGTCGACCGTCCACGCGCAGTGGCCGGCCGAGCCGTTCCGGACCTACCAGTCCTGGGCGTGGCCGGAGAAGTGGGTGGTGCCGGCCTGGACGCGCCACCCGCGTGCCTGGGAGCGCGCGTTCGACGTGCTGGCCGCGCCCGCCCCGGCGTACGCGCCGACCTTCCTGCACCGCGACTTCGGCCACCGCAACCTGCTCTGGTCCGACGGCGCGATCAGCGGGATCGTCGACTGGGTGGAGACCTCGACCGGTCCCGCGTGGCTCGACGCGGCCCACGCGGCGTCCAACCTCGCGGTGATGTGCGCGACGGCGCTGGGCGAGGACCTCCTCGAGGCATACGCGCCCCTGGCCCCCGAGCCGCCGCACCCGTACTGGCTCGTGATGGACGCTGTCGGCTACCTGCCCCCGCCCGGGCGGCCCCCGATGTTCCGACAGGCCGACCAGCTCGCCCGGTTGGACGACTGGCTCGACCACGTCATCCGCAGGCCGAGTGGCGGGACCAGGACTCCGGGGCCGTAGCGGGACGGACGCGCCCGCGCGGCGGGAGGGACAGCCGCAGCACCTTGTGCCACGCGCTGGCGACCTGTTGCAGGAGCGGTCGGCTGTTGTAGGCGAGACCGTGGCGCTCGAAGACCTCGCGCACCGGACCCGCGACCTCGCGGTAGCGGTTGCTCGGCAGGTCGGGGAAGAGGTGGTGCTCGATCTGGTGGGACAGGTTGCCGCACAGCACGTGCAGCAGGGGCGGACCGGAGATGTCGGCCGACCCGAGCATCTGCCGGACGTACCACCTCCCCCGGGTCTCGTCCTCGGCGACCTCCTCGACCTCGAAGGTCTCCACGCCCTCCGGGAAGTGGCCGCACATGATCACGGAGTGGCTCCACAGGTTGCGGGCGACGTTGGCCGCGATGTTGGCGGTCAGGGTGGTGCGGGCCGATCCGGTGAGGCCCGAGAGCAGCGGGTGCAGCACGTAGTCGCGCAGCGCGAAGCGGGCGGCACGACGGGCCGTCGTCCGCAGCTCGCCGCGCAGCCGTGGCGAGAATCCCGTGCGCTCACGCAGCGCCGCCCCGAGATCGAGGTCGTACATGGCCACGCCCCACTCGAAGATGCAGGCGTTGACCAGGTTCACCACCGGCTGCAGCAGGTGCCGCGGCTGCCACTCCTGGGCCTCGTCGACGCGCAGGATGCCGTAGCCGAGGTCGTTGTCCTCGCCGATGACGTTGGTGTTGACGTGGTGCCTGTCGTTGTGGGCGCGGCGCCACTGCTCGGGGGCCGAGGCGTGGTCCCAGTCCCACGTCGAGGAGTGGATCCGCGGGTCCCGCATCCAGTCCCACTGGCCGTGCAGCACGTTGTGCCCGATCTCCATGTTGTCCAGGACCTTGGCCACGGCGAGCGAGGTCGCGCCCAGCCACCACAGACCGCGGTGACGGCTGCCCAGGAGCGCCACCCGGCCGGCGACCTCGAGGCCGGTCCGTACCGCGATGACGCGTCGGATGTACGCCGCGTCGTCGGCACCGCGGGACGCCAGGACCTGCTCACGGAGCGCGTCCAGGTCCCGCCCGATCTCCTCCACCTCGTCGTCGGTGAGGTCGGCGTACGAGCGACCGGACAGGGTGGGGGCGGACGGGGTGGCGTGGGAGTGCCGGACGAGAAGGGCCATCGCACCCAGTGCCCCACCCCGCGCTGCCCATGCGTGGACGTCAGTGGGCCGCGAGGTCCCGGCTTCGCTTCCCCAGCACGACGCCGAGCCCGATCATGCCGAGCCCGAGGCCGAGGTGCAGCCAGTCGTCCGCGGCGTTGAGGGGCATGAAGTTCGCCTGGGACGTCTGGTCGACGAGGAGTCCGTAGAGCCAGAGGACGAGGTAGGTCGCGCCCCCGCCGAGGAGGAAGGCCCGCGCCGAGCGGACGGTCCGCGCGAGCGCGATGCCGGCTGCGCCGAGGAGCAGGTGCACGAAGTTGTGCAGGATCGAGACCTGGAAGATGCCGAGCAGCTCGGCGTGCGACTGGTGCCCGGCGGCGCGGAGGCCGTCGGTGCTCGTCGTGGTCCCCGGGATGAACCCCAGCACGCCGACCAGCACGAAGGCGACGCCGACCAGCGCGGCGGCCGCCTGGACCGGTGACCCCTGGGTGGTCCGATCGGTGTGGTGGTGCGTTCTCTGGCTCATGACCGTTCCGTACCCCCTCGACCTGCTGAACAGCCGCGACCCCACCCCGACAGGCGTGGCGTGGCACCCGTGGCACAGGTCACGGTCTGGACTCGTCGCGACTGGGTACGTCACGGGCCCACCTGCCGCGCATCCGACGAGAGGACCCCCGCGTGAACCCCATCCGCACGGCCACCGGACTCATCCAGCTCCCCGCCCACGCCGCAGCAGCGGCAGCCGGGACGGCGGCAGGCGTCGCCACCACCGGTGTACGGACCACCGCGCGCGTCCTCGGCTGGGTCGCCGGTCGCGTCACCGGCCCGCCCGCGCAGCAGTCGCCGTGGGCGACCCGTACGGACTCGCCCCGACAGGACTCCGGCGTCGCCGCGCCGGGTGCGACCCGTACGCCCGCCCCGCCCGCGTCTGCCGGGGAGGAGACGCCCGCGACGGCGGCTCCCGCGACGGCGGCTCCCGCGGCCGCGGCACTGGCGAGGAAGGCCCCCGCGAAGAAGGCCCCCGCGAAGAAGGCCCCCGCGAAGAAGGCCAGGAAGGCCCCGTCCAAGAAGGCCGCCGTCGTGGCGCCCGCGCTCGGGCTGACCGAGGCCGAGGCGGAGGACGTGCTGCGCACGCCGTCCAGGATCCCGGCGGCGGGTGACGGGATCAACCCCGACACCACCGAGACGGACCTCCACCAGCCCGGCACCGAGCCGCTGATGGACCCCGCGACCGTGAAGGCGGTCGCGAGCGAGGCCGAGGTGCTGCAGCGGGCCGCCGACCCCGACAAGGGCTGACCCACAGCCGACCCAGCCGGGTGTCGGTCCCCCGGCCTACCCTCGGACCATGCACCGGATCTTCACCACCAGCGTGGCCTCGGTCTACCCGCACTACGTGGCCAAGGCCGAGCGCAAGGGCAGGACGCAGGCGGAGGTCGACCAGGTCATCGAGTGGCTGACCGGGTTCGACGCCGCCACCCTGCGCCGCCACCTCGACGAGGGGACGACGTTCGCGGAGTTCTTCGGGGCCGCGAGCCTCAACCCCCGCGTCGACCAGATCACGGGCTCGGTGTGCGGGGTCAGGGTGCAGGAGGTCGAGGACCCGCTGATGCGGCAGATCCGCTACCTCGACAAGCTGGTCGACGAGCTGGCCCGGGGCCGTCCGATGGACAAGGTGCTGCGCAGCTGAGCGGGACGGACGCGGTGGCCCGCGCCCTCACTCCTCGCCGCTCCGCCGGCGCAGCCAGGTGAGCGGGTCGCCGTCGTCGACCGCCAGCCCCTGAAGGCGCAGCAGGTGACGGACGAGCTGGCGTCGCGCGGCGGCGTACGTCACGACGTGCGCGAACACGCTGCCCAGCACGAAGCTCTCCGGCGGGTCGCAGAGCGCGTCGACCAGCCGGTCCCCCCACGCCCCGCGAGCGTCGAGGTCGCGGACGGTGGCGAGCCACCGCGGCGCGACCTCGTCGTGGCGGGCGAGGAGGCTCACCGGGTCCCGCTCCCCCGCGGGCGGGAAGTCCGCCCCCTCGATGGCGGCCAGCCAGATCTCCTTGCTCGCGACCTGGTGCTCCAGCAGCTGGGCCAGCGACTCGTCCGGACCGTCGAAGCCCAGCACCTGCATCGACGGCAGGCCGGTCGCCTCGTACGCCTCGCTCGGCACACCCTTCGCGAGGTCGAGGAGGTGGCGGGTGTCGTCGAGGTCGTGGCGGACGAGGTGCTCGGTGATCGGGTTCATGGCCTGCTCCGTGGACTGCACCCACAGCGAGGTGGGCGGGTGGAAGTGGATGCCGTTGGGCGCCGGCAGCCACTGCCGGACGGCCGGCGTGCTGGGCGGGTGACCGAAGGCGCGCGCGTACGCCCGCCCGAAGCCCTCCACGCTCTCGTAGCCGGCCTCGAAGGCCGCGTCGGTGACGCTCGACCCCTGCGCGATCCGCCACGCGGCCCGCTCCAGCATCACCCGCCGACGCATCGCCACCGGCGGCTCGCCGGCGTCGCGCCGCAGGCGACGGCTGAAGTGGAACGGCGAGGAGTACGCACCGCCGGCCATGTCCGCCAGGGTCACGTGGTCCTCGTCCAGCACGGCGTCGAGGAGCTCGCGCAGCCGGTCGCGTCCTGACTCGCTCATGACCTCAGTCTGGGTCACGGGCCGCCGTCGCGACCCGACCGGGATTGCCGTGTGCTCCGGGGGGCGCGGGTCGGGCCTCAGCGCGTCGCGACCGTCCGCACGGACGCTGCGACGGCGCGCGCCCCGACCCCCATCACGACGGTGTAGTGGTTCACCGCGTCGAGACGCTCGAGCCGGAGGCGCGGACGTCGCCGGCGCAGGTCGGCGACGACCTCGGCACCGTAGAGCGGCGGAGCCTCACCGGTCATGCCGTGCTCGGCCACGAGGAGCGTGGCCGGGGTGTCGAGCACCTCCTGCGCCCGTGCGACGTCGGCTCCGACGAGCAGGTCGCGCGAGTCGGCGTCCACGGCCTCACGTACGGTGCGCGACGCGAGCGCGGGCTCCGAGCCGCAGAGGTCGGAGTCGGCGTACGCCTCCATGCGGGGACCCCACTCCCCCGCCAGCGCGGGATGCGCCCGCCACAGTGCACGGTGTGCCTCGTGGTCCTCGAACCGCATGTCGAGCCGACGCAGCGACGGTCCGATCACTGCTTCGGCGACCTCCTCCGGCGACATCGACGGGGGCATCGGCAGCGGTGGCCCACCGTCGACGAGCACGAGGCCGGCGCAGCGATCGGGGTGGCGGTGAGCGGTCACGAGTGCGACGAACGCACCCATCGAGTGACCCACCAGCACCGCTCGCTCGTGCCCGAGCGCGTCGAGCACCGCCACCAGGTCGTCGGCGTGCGTCGCCATCCCCCACGGCCCCGGCAGCTCCCGCGAGCGTCCTCGGCCGCGCAGGTCCGGAGCGACCACCTCCCGTGCGGGCAGCTCGTCAGCCAGCCACCCCCAGGAGAGGTGGTGCGCGGTGACGCCGTGCACGGCGAGCACCGGAGGGTCCGGCACCTGGGTGGTCCCGCTCGCGGCGAGGGACGGGTCGCCGGACCACCGACCGACGTGGAGAAGCCCGCCGCGGACCGGGACGGTGACCGCGCCGTAGCGACTCACGACGAGAGCAGGGCGACCTGGTCGGCCAGCGAGGCGGGCTCGGTCCAGGGCTCCAGCGCGCGCAGGCCCTCCTCGGTCGCGGCGAGCTCCTCCACGGTCGGCACCTCGTCGAAGACCACCCCCGGTCCCTCCACGACGGCCACCCGGGCGTACCGACCACCCGCCACGGACCAGATGCTGCCGGTCTGGGTGCAGTCGGGGTCGGCGAGCCAGGCCACGAGCGGCGAGACCCACGCGGGGTCGAGCCGAGCCAGCACGTCCTCGGGCAGGACGTCCTCCGTCATGGCCGAGCGCGCCAGCGGCGCGATCGCGTTGACCCGTACGCCGGCACGCGCGCCCTCGAGCGCGAGGGTGCGGGTCAGCCCGACGAGCCCCATCTTGGCGGCCGAGTAGTTGGCCTGCCCGAAGTTGCCGTAGAGGCCGGAGCCCGACGACGTCATCACGACGCTGCCGCCCCCCTCCTGCAGGTGCGGCCACGCAGCCATGGTGACGTGGAAGGCGCCGAGCAGGTGCACGGCGAGGACGTCCTCGACCATGTCGGTCGTCATCTTGGCGAACGACTTGTCGCGCAGGATCCCGGCGTTGTTGACCACCACGTCGAGCCGCCCGAACTCCTCGAGGGCCGCTGCGACGATGCGGTCACCGCCGTCGCGGGTGTCGACGCCGCAGGTCACGCCGACGGCACGACCGCCGGCTGCGCGGACCTCCTCGACGACCGGTCCGGGGTCGGCGACGTCGTTGACGACCACGGCGGTGCCGCGCGCGGCCAGCGCCAGCGCGTGGCTGCGTCCCAAGGCGCCTCCGGCGCCCGTCACGACCGCCACCCTCGACTCGTGCGAGCTCATGCGTTCTCCTCTCCCCAGCGCACGACGGTCGCGGCCCAGGTGTATCCGGTGCCCGCGGCGAGCGCGAGCACGTGGTCTCCGTCGCGCACGTCGCCGGCGGCGACGGCGCGGTCCAGCGCGAGCATGGGGTCGACACCGCTCATGTGACCGGTGTCGTCGAGGTAGGACGCCCGGTCGGCGGGGATCCCGAGCGCGTCGACCAGCTCGTCGTGCATCGACCGCTTCATGTGGATCCCGCAGAGGTGCGACACGTCGGCGAGGCTGATCCCGGAGCGCTTGCACGCGACCTCGGCCGCGCGCACGAAGTTGGGCAACGACACCGGGTCGAGGCGCGCCTTCATGTCGGCCGGGTCCTCCACGCTGAGCAGGTGCCGGCGCTCACGGACCGTCTGCTCGCTGGCCGGCTCCACGCTGCCGCCCGCCGGGACCTTGACGTGGCGGCTGAAGGAGCCGTCGGTGATCATGTGGCTGCCGAGCACCTCGTTGCGACCGAGACCGCGCTCGAGCACGGCAGCCGCCGCACCGTCGCCGAAGTTGTAGGTGAAGCGCGAGCCGGGGTCGTCGTAGTCGACCAGGTAGGACTCCCGGCACGCGGCCACGAGCAGGACACGGCGCAGCTCGTCCTCGGCCAGCAGCATGTCGCGAGCCACCCGCAGTGCCACCGGGGTGCCGCAGGACACGTAGTCGAGCTCGAGGGCGAAGGCCTCCGTGCACCCGAGGCGGTCCGCGACCCGCGGGGCGACCTGCCAGACCGCGTGGTCCTTCCAGGTCGAGCCGTAGTAGACGACGGCGTCCACCTCGCGCGGCTCCAGCCCCGCCGCGTCGAGCGCTCGCTGACCGGCCGAGACGGCCATGTCGCTGACGTGCTCGTCGGGGGCGGCCACGTGCTTGCCGCGGACGCCGAACTTCTCCGCGACCACGGCTTCCGGGATGCCGCTGGCGAGACCGATCTCGCGGGCCGCCATCCACCGCTCGGGCAGGTAGTGCGCGGTGGCTGCGATGCCGACCGTCCTCATGCGTCTCCCCTGGTCGCCAGTCCACGCTCGACGAAGCCCATCACCTGGTCGAACACGTCGTCGGGCACCGTGTCGGACTCGCCCCACAGCACCCAGCGGGCGCCGACCATCTCGCCGATGGCCATCAGGATCCACGACACGACCTCGGGATCGGCCTCGCCGATCTCCCCCGCCGCCATGGCCGTACGAAGCCCCTCGACGTAGCCGATCGAGATCCGCTCGTAGTGCTCGCGCAGGATGTCGGGCGCCACGATCTCGGCCTGCCGGATGATCCGGTAGAGGGCGGGGTGCTCCGCGACGAACTCGAAGTAGCCGCGGAAGCCGAGGCGCTCGCGCTCCGCGCGGGTGGAGCCCTGGTCCGAGCGCTCCCTCATCGCGTGGCGCACGCGCCGGTTGAGGTCGCGCACGAGCTCGTCGAAGACTTGCTGCTTGCTCTCGAAGTAGAGGTAGAACGTGCCTTGGGCGACCTTGGCGGCCTCGGTGATCTTCACGATCGACGCGTCGTGGTAGCCGTGCTCGGCGAACACGGCCTCCGCCGCCTCGAGCAGTGCCGTACGCGTACGCACGCCGCGGTTCGTCAGTGCCCGGCCGCCGGCACCGCTGGGTGCCGGGTCCACGTCCCAGGTGGTGCTCATCGTGCCGCTCCTTCGTGCTCGTGACGGGCGCCGTCGTGCGCGGCCCCGGTGGCGGCCTGGTCGGGCTGCTGGACCGTCCCTGTCCTTGATCCTCCCGCGACTGCGGTCGCGACGTCGCCCCCGCCACGCCCGGTCCGTGCGGGGCGCACGCGGGACACGAGGCCCGCCACTCCTCCGGGCACGAAGAGCACGACGATGACGAACAGCACCCCGAGGGCGAACAGCGGCTCGGACAGCGGCACCCGTACGACGGCCGGCAGGTCCTGCATGCTCGGAGAGGTGGCGAGCTCGGCGAGCCGGTGGTCGAGGTAGGTGTAGAGCATGCCGCCCACGAGCGCACCCCAGAGCCGACCGGCACCGCCGAGCACGACCATCACGAGCAGCGTGAGGGTGAAGGTGGAGGTGGTGACCCGCGGGTTCGCTCCCCCGACGACCAGCACGTAGACCACCCCGCACGCGGTGGCGAGGAACGAGGCGAGGACGAGGACGGTGAGCTTGTAGCGGTAGGGCGACAGCCCGAGGACCTCCACGCGCCGCTCGTTCTCGCGGATCGCCTGCCAGACCCGGCCCGCGGGCGACCTAGTGGCGACGTGGGCCACGACGTACACCACGACGACGAGCGCGAGGGCCAGCCAGTAGACGTTGCGGGTGTTGACGATCCCGACGAACGCCTCGGGCACCTCGCGGAAGGGCAGCGAGCGGCCGAGCTCACCGCCGGTGACGTCGAGCGGGTCGCGCACCACGAAGATCGCACCCGCCTGGGCGAAGGCCAGGGTCACCATCGCGAAGGCGATGTCCTTGACGCGCAGGCACACCGCGCCCACCACGAGCGGGAGCACCAGCCCGGCCACCAGCACGAGCAGGACACCGGAGCCGAAGCCGAGACCCAGCTCGGAGGTCACGACCACCGTCCCGTACACGCCGAGCGCGAAGTAGAGGGCGTGGCCGAAGGACAGAAGGCCGGTGAAGCCGAAGAGCAGGTCGTAGGTCAGCGCCAGGGCGCCGAAGACCAGCATCAGCGCGAGCAGGTGCAGCACGCCCGGGCTGTCGAGCGCGCCGTCGAACACGAACGGCACCTCGCGGTTGAGGAACGGGATCGCCACGGCGAGCCCGAGCAGGGCGACGACGACGACCCGGCGCACGTGCGCGGCGGTCGTGCCGGTCCCGGTGGTGTGGCGCTCGGTCATGCGACCCTCCCCAGGAGGCCTTGCGGACGGACCAGGAGCACGACGGCGAGCATCGCGACGACGATGAGGTCGCCCATGCCGACCGCTCCGTAGTAGTTGGCGTACTGCTGGAGCAACCCGACCGCCAGCGCAGCGAGCGCCGAGCCGGGGATCGAGCCCAGGCCACCGATGATGACCACGATGAAGGCGAAGATCAGCAGGCTCGTGCCCTGCTCGGCGGTGATCGTGCCGAAGAAGGCGCCGGTGAGGATGCCTGCGAGCGAGGCCAGCGCACCACCGATCGCGAAGACCAGGGTGAAGGCCCGGCCGACGTCGATGCCGAGCGCCGAGACCATGTCGCGGTTCTCGACGCCGGCCCGGATGACCAGGCCGTAGCGCGTGCGCCGCAGGAAGAACATCAGGCCGGCGAAGACCAGGGCAGCTGTCACGATCACGACCAGGCGCGAGTTGGGGACCGCGGCCCCGCCGATGCGGGTCACCTCGTTCATCCAGTCCGGCACGACGACGCGGACCGGGTCCGAGCCGAAGACCGCACGGGCGAGGGCGGTGACGGCCAGCAGCAGGCCGACCGTCAGCAGGACCTGCCCGACGTGGTCGCCGTAGAGCCGTCGGACCAGGCCGAGCTCCAT
The DNA here is from genome assembly GCF_014653115.1 of Nocardioides flavus (ex Wang et al. 2016). GTDB lineage: Bacteria > Actinomycetota > Actinomycetes > Propionibacteriales > Nocardioidaceae > Nocardioides > Nocardioides flavus. The sequence continues at coordinate 233,269 of NZ_BNAD01000005.1, forward strand.
CAGGACCGCGACGAGCGTGCCGACCACGAGACCTGCCAGCAGCGCGACGACGAAGACGACCCCGACCGGCAGCACCCCGGTGAGCTCGGTCCCCACCAGCCACGACGCGTAGGCGCCGACTGTCAGGAAGGCGGCGTGGGCGAAGTTGAGCACGTCCATCAAGCCGTAGATCAGCGACAGCCCCGACGCCACCAAGAAGTAGAGGCCGGCCAGACCGAGACCGGTGACCGTGAGGAGCAGGAAGGTCGTCATCGGTGCGCACCCCCGTGGTGCACGCCGAGCAGCTCCTGGGTGAGCGCCTCGTCCTCGAAGAACTCCGGCGCCGACCCCTCGTGGACCACCCGGCCCTGGTCGAGCACGACGACGCGGCGAGCCATGTGGCGGATCACCGCGAGGTTCTGCTCCACCACGACCGTGGTGACGAGCTGCGCCATCTGCTCCAGGGCCACCGCGACCTCACGGACCAGGTTGGGCGCGAGACCCTGGCTGGGCTCGTCGATGAGCAGGAGCCGGTTGTCGTCGTTGAGCAACGCGCGAGCCAGGGCGAGCATCTGCTGCTCGCCGCCCGACATCGATCCCGCGCGCTGGCCACGACGCTCCTTCAGCCGCGGGAACAGCTCGTGCACGAGGTCGTAGCGGTGCCCGGCTCCGGGACGCTCGGCGAGACGCAGGTTCTCCGCGACGGTCAGGCCGGCGAAGACGTCCCGGTTCTCCGGGACGTAGCCCACGCCACGGCGTACGACGTCGTGCGTCGTCGAACCCGACACGTCCTGTCCGTCGAGGTCGATCGAGCCGCGCCGTTCGACCAGGCCGAGGATGCTGCGCAGGGTCGTGGTCTTGCCGGCGCCGTTGCGGCCCAGCAGTGCGGTGATCTGACCTGCAGGGACGGTGAAGCCCACGCCGTGCAGGATGTGCGACTCGCCGATGAAGGCGTCGACGCCGTCGAGTCGCAGGATCGGCGTGGCGGCATCCGGCGGGTCGTTCTCCGGCGCAGTGGGGACCCGGTGGTCCGGTCGAGTGGTCACAGGGGTTCTCCCAGGTAGGCGGTCTGCACCGTCGGATCGGCCATGACGGTGTCGGGCTCGTCGCAGGCGAGCAGCGACCCGTGGTGCATGACGGCGATGCGGTCGGCGAGGCCGAGGATCAGGTCCATGCGGTGCTCGACCATGACGATCGTCGTGCCCCGGGCGTGGATCCGTCCGATGAGGTCGATGACGGGCGGCAGGTCGTCGGCACCCATACCGGCGGTGGGCTCGTCGAGGAGCAGGACGCGTGGCTCGCCGGCGATCGCGATCGCCAGGTCGAGCTTGCGCTTGTTGCCGTGCGAGAGGTTGGCGGCCGTCTCCGTCGCCCGGTCCGCCAGGCCCACCGTCTCCAGCGCCTCCTCGGCGCGACGCACCGCCTCGTCGCCGCGCCCGATGCGTCCGAGCAGCCGTGCCGATCCGCCGAGGTGGGCCCGGGCGGCGAGGCGTACGTTCTCCAGGACGCTCAGGTGCGTGAAGAGGCTGGTCACCTGGAAGCTGCGGGCCATGCCGCGCCTCGCGCGCTGGGCGGGCGTGAGGCGGGTGACGTCGTCCCCGGCGAGCTCGATGCTGCCCGACGTCGGCCGGTAGAGGCCGGTGAGGAGGTTGAACAGCGTCGTCTTGCCGGCACCGTTGGGCCCGATCACCGCGAGGAACTCGCCCTGCCGGACGTCGAGGTCGACGTCGGAGACGATGCGGACCCCGCCCACGGCGAAGCCGAGCCCGGAGGTCCGCATCACCGGGCGGCCCGCGGGGGCCGGCACGGCCGGCCCCCGCAGGTCGTGCGTGTCGACGCTGCTCATCACTCGTGTCCTCAGCCCGCGGTCGGCGGCGCGATGTCGGCCGGGTCGAGGGTGTCGGCCAGCTCAGGGGTGAGGCTGCCGATCTCGCCGGACAGGGTGGCGGTGAACATCGGCTGGATGAGGGCGTGGTCGTCCTCGCGGACCTGCTGCTCGCCCTTGGGGCCGGTGAACTCCCAGCCCTCGAGGGCGTCGACCATCGCCTCGACGTCCTCTCCGCCCTCTGCGACCGCCTGCACGACCATCTGGGCGGCGACGAAGCCGTCGTTGTGGAAGATGTCGGCCTCCACGCCCTCCTCCTCGAGGTAGGCGACGAGCGCCTGGTTGGCCTCGGTGTCGCTGGCCTCCGCGAAGTAGTGGGACAGGAAGTCGATCTTCTGCGCGGCCGGACCGAAGCTGTCGAAGGAGGCGCGGTCAGCCAGGCCGGTCACGACGGTGGTGCCGTCGAAGACGCCCTGCTGGGACAGCGACTGCCACATCGCGTTGGTGGTCTCGCCGGCCCACGCCACGAAGACCAGGTCGGGCTGCTCGTCGACGACCTGGCGGGCGAACGGGGTGAAGTCGCTGGTCTCGACCGGCGAGAGCACCGGGACCACCTCGGCGCCCTGGCCCTCTCCGAGCACGGCCTCGACGGCGGCCACGTTGGCCTGGCCGAACTCGTAGTCCTGGGCGAAGACGACGACCTTCTTGCCCTCGAGGTCGCCCACGAGGCTCGCCGAGGTCATCACGTCCTGGTAGGTCTGACGCCCCGAGCGGAAGGTGTAGTCGTTGATGCCGGTGATGCCGTCGGTGGCCGCGGCGCCCGAGATGTAGAGGAACTGGTTCTGCTCGGCCAGCGGGGCGACCTGCACTGCGACGCCGGAGGAGACCGGGCCGGTGATGATCTGCGTGCCGTCGCCGACCATCGACGTGACGGCGGCCGTGGCCTTCGCGGGGTCGGTGCCGTCGTCGGCGTACTCGATCTCTAGCGCGCGGCCGTCGACCTCGCCCGTGCCGTCGGTGGCGTAGTCGATCCCTGCCTCGAAGCCCTCCTTGAACTGCTTGCCGTAGGCGGACAGCAGACCGCTCTGGGAGGTCACGACGCCGACCTTGACGGCGCCTTCACCGCCCTCGGCGCCGCTGCCGGCGGTGGAGTCCTCCGCGGCACAGGCGCTCGCGACCAGCGCGAGGCCGGCGGCGACGACGCCGATCCGGCCGGACGTGACGATGGGGCTCTGGGGCATGTCATCCTCCTCGGGACCTCTCAACCTGAGAGGTGGTTCATGTCTCATACTTGAGGTCGTACGCGGCTGTGTCAAGCGTCACAGCGAGATTGGCCGCCCGGTCGCGGCCCGGGGCTAGGGCGCCGTGATGCCGCCGGCGAGCACGAGGGCCTCGCCCTCGGCGATGACGTCCCCGCCCTCGCCGCGGCAGGTGGTGACGAGGTAGACCAGGCGCTTGTCCGGCACCACCCGGACGACCTCGACGACAGCTTCCAGCGCCTCCCCCGCGCGAGCTGCCCGCCGCGGTCGGAGCACCTGCTTGAGGTAGTTGGTGCCCGGGCCGGGCAGGTGCACCCCGAGCAGCGTGGAGAACAGGCCGGCCACCAGCGGCTCGGGGACCTCCGAGCCGCAGACGTCGCCGCACAGCTGCTCGTGGGCGGCGAGGTCGTCGCGCGTGAAGGTCCGGCGGACGGCATGGGTGCGCCCGACCGCGTCGTCCCACCAGGACCGTACGTCCGGGGTCGACCCGGGCGTCGCGTCCGCGCTCATCGCGCCGCCTCCAGCACGCACTCGCCGGTGAGACCGACCGTCCCGTCCTCGTGCACCACGCGGGTGCTCCAACGCTCGCGCCCGGTCTCGCCCGCCTGTGGCTCGAGCACCACCCGCACCCGCGCCCCCACGGGCGTGGGGGCGGGGAACATCAGCCGCTGCTCCACCAGGCGCGCCTGCGGTCGGATCCGACGCAGCTCGGCCCGTACGAGCGAGAAGAGGAACATCCCGTGGGCCACGGGCAGCGCGAACGCGGTGGTGGCGGCGTAGTCGGGGTCGACATGGATGGGGTTGTCGTCACCGGAGATCGCGGCGAAGCCGTCGAGGTGGGCCTGGGTGACGTCGAGCGCCGGCGACTCGTGCCACTCCGTGCCGCTCACGACCCCACCCGCTCCGCGCGCAGGACGTGCTTGAGCACCTTGCCGGTCGCCCCGCGCGGCAGCTCGTGGACGACCTCGACCGCGGCGGGCACCTTGTAGCCGGCGAGGTGCGCGCGGCAGTGCCGGCGTACGTCCTCTCCGTCGAGCCGGACGCCCGGCTCCACCTCGACCAGGGCACGGCCCACCTCACCCCAGCGCTCGTCGGGGACCCCGATCACCGCGGCCGACCGCACGCCCGGCAGCCGGAGCAGCACGGCCTCGACTTCGGCGGGATAGACGTTCTCCCCGCCGGAGATGTACATGTCCTTGACCCGGTCGACGACGTAGTAGAACCCGTCCTCGTCCTGGCGGCCGACGTCGCCGCTGCGCAGCCAGCCCCCGACGAAGGCGGCCTCGGTCGCCGCGTCGTTGCGCCAGTAGCCCGGCGTGATCCCCGGCCCGCGGAACCAGAGCTCTCCCGACTCCCCCGGCGCGACATCGCGCCCCTCGGTGTCGACGAGACGTACGTCGACGAAGGGCTGCGGCTTGCCGACCGAGCCGGCCTTGCTGATCGCGTGCTCCTCGTCGAGCAGGAAGACGGTGGGACCGGTCTCGGTCATGCCCATGCCTTGCCGCACCTGCACGCCGGCCGCGTCGAGCCGTTCGAGGAGCGGCACCGGCATCGCCGCGCCGCCCGCCGACCACGAGCGGACACCTGAGAGGTCCGCACCGGCGAAGTCAGGGTGCTCCACGAGCATCTGATAGATCGTCGGGACCCCGAAGAACACGGTCACGCGGTCCTGGAGCAGGCGCAGCGTCTGCGCCGGGTCGAAGCCCGAGGGGATGACCGCCGTTCCACCGACGAACAGCATCGGCAGGACGTAGAGGTTCCAGCCGCCGGTGTGGAACTGCGGCAGCACGGAGAGGAACACGTCGTCGGAGGTGATGCCGGCGGCCATGCCGATGTTGAGGTGGTTGACCAGCGCCATGCCGGCGGTCTGCTCGACGCCCTTCGGCTTCCCGGTCGTGCCCGAGGTGTAGAGCAGGTACCACAGGGCGTCCTCCCCGCGCGGCTCGTGCACGAGCGGAGCCGGGTCCGCGTCTGCGAGCCGCGCCTCGAAGCCGTCGTCGAGGTCGAGCAGGCGGATGCCGCCACGTGCTCCCGGGACGTTGCGCGTCAGCGCGTGGGCGACCTCGGCGTGGGCGGCGTCGTGGGCCAGCGCTACGACGTCGGCGTCGACGAGGATGAACTCGAGCTCCGCGGGGGCCAGGCGCCAGTTCAGCGGGACCAGGACGGCGCCCAGCTTCGCGCAGGCGAAGAGCAGCTCGACCGCCTCGACGCGGTTGTGGGCGAGCGTGGCGACGCGGTCCCCGGCTCGCACGGACCACTCGTCCTGCAGGAGCCGGGCCAGGCGGCCGGCGCGCGACTCGAGCTCGCCGTAGGTCACCGACCGGTCCCGGTCGGGGTCGACCAGCGCCACCCGGTCGGGGTGGAGCGAGGCGCGCTTGGCGGTCAGGTCGGGCAGCTGCATCACGGGGTCCGTTCAGGGTGCGGGCGTCATCGACGCCGTGGTGAACCGGGTGACCCGGTTGCTGATGAGCGAGTCGGTGAAGATCCGGCCCGTGGAGGAGAAGAGGACGTGCTGGGGGGCGAAGAGACCGCCGTCCAGCGTGCCGAGCGACGGGTCGAGCCAGTAGCCCTCGAAGGCGGGTCGGATCTGGCCCGAGGCGTCCGGGGCGAGCCCGGCCGGGCTGGAGTACCTGCGCACCACGAAGTTGAAGCCGTCGCCGACGAGCAGCTTCCCGGAGGCGGGGTCCAGGTCGATCCCGTGGGGCAGGAAGAACTTGTCCGCCGTGATGGTGTCGGGGTGGTCGTAGGTGCCGCCGCCGGCTCCGATCCGGCCGACGTACGCGCCGGTGTCGGCGCGGAACACGTTGATGCGCTGGTTGCGACGGTCCACGGCGTACACGCGGCCGCCGCCCGCGGCGACGTCCTGGACCTGGTCGAAGGTGCCGCTCGCGCCCTGGCCGAAGAAGTTCGGACCGTAGTTCCAGTCGGTCTGGTGGTCCTGCCCCTTGCTCGCGTCGCGACCGCCGGCGACCCAGTCGGTCGTGAGCGTGGCGTTGACCCGGTCGTAGGTGAAGCGCCAGAGGTGGTCCGACGAGGTCGTGACGAACACGCCGAGGCGCGACGACGTCTCCGCGACGACGTCGATCGCGGTCGGCAGGTTGCCGTCGAGGAAGGAGATCGCCGGCTGGGGACGTCCGCCGGTGCGGTAGGTCAGGTTGAAGGTGGTCGCCAGCGAGCCGCTGCCGGTGTAGAGCCGCAGCGAGGTGTCCGCGACGTAGGGCCACGGCAGCGTCGCGTCCGAGGCGACCAGGGCGGCGACCCGACGGTCGTCGCCTCCGGCGCCGGTCCGGAACGTGGCCAGTCCGGTGACGCCCCACATCAGCTGCGACCCGGTGAAGCTGCCGAGGCGGGCGCCGTCGGTGGAGTACTGCTCGATGACCGAGTTGGGGGTGTCGCTGACGAGGATCGTGGCGGGCTGGGTGCCCTGGGCGGGCAGCTCGACGAGGGCCGAGGCGTAGTGCAGCTGGCCGGGCAGCTCGCGCGGGTGGCCCCAGAACTCGTGGTCGGTCGCCGTGCCGACCCCGTCCGAGACGGAGCAGCGCAGGATGGTGCCGCCCGAGGGGCCTTCCCAGCACTTCTTGATGCGGTGGTTGCCGGTGTCGCTCACGAGCACGACGGGGGCGTCGTCGTAGAACGTGCCCCAGGCGACCACGTCCTCGGTGACGCGCGTGCCGTCGGGGCGCAGCAGCGGCACCGCGTCGTTGGGCAGCTGCATGCTCTCGTCCTCGAGACCGGCCGTGGCGGGCGTGCGCATGTCCACCTGGTGCAGACCGAGCTTGCCGTAGGCCCACCTCGCGACGGCATCGGCTGACTTCGAGGTCCTGTAGGAGGGCGCGACGCCACTGCCCGCCAGGTTGTCGAAGCGCAGGATCCGGCCACCGTAGGTGTCGGCCACGAACAGGTTGCCCTGCGTGTCCACCCGTACGCCTCGCGGTCGCTTGAGGTGCTCGACGCTGCCGCTCGCGGTGAAGCGACCGAGGATGTCGAGCAGCGTGAGGGTGCCGTTGGTCGCGACCTCGAAGAGCTTGATCCGGTTGTTCCCGTTGTCGGTGACGTAGAGGAATGTCCGGGTGCCGGTGCGGTACCAGGTCTGGCCCTGGGGGATGCGGAAGCCACTGACCTTCGCCGGGCTGCCGGCGTAGTCGTCGTACGACGTGGAGTCGGTGCCCCAGTCCTTGTCCTCCCCCGGGAGCACAGGACCGGCGCCGACGTGGCGTCCGGTGGCGTCCGTCGCCCCGACGGTGGTCACGAGGGAGGCCTGCCACGTGGCCGGGTCGAGGCGGAAGCCCTTGATCCGGTTGTTGAACTCGTCGGAGACGTAGAGCAGGCCCTGCGGCAGGACGGTGAGGTTGCGCGGCAGGGTCAGGTCCTGCCCGCCGCCGTTGCCCTTCTGCCCGATCGACGTCACGTAGCGGAAGGCATCCGGGTTCGCCGGGTCGGTGCGGAAGAAGTGGATGCGGTGGGTGCCGACGTCGTTGACGTAGAGACCGGCCAGCCGGTCGTCGTCGGCCTCGGTCTTGGAGAGGAAGGCGATGCCGAGCGGCGCGGTGATCACCGGGACGCTGCCGTGCGGGCTGGCCGGGTCGAGGCTGGCGCCGTCGGACTCCAGGGCTCCGACCTGACGACCGTCGAGGTCGAGCACCCGCACGACGTGGTTGCCCACGTCGGCGACGTAGACGCGGGCCGCCGACGGCGCCCCCGTCATCGTGTCACGGTCGTAGGTCACGGTCGTGGGGCTGGAGAACTGGTAGCGCTGGCGCGGCACCTCGCCGGTGAGCGACGAGGACCGATCCTCGTCGGCGAAGGCCACGACGCCTGCCGGGGGTGCCGGGTCGGCGACCGCGACGGTCCCCAGCGATCCGACCGTGAGGAGGGCGGCTCCCGCCGCTGCCACTGCCCTGCGCTTCATGCCTGCTCCTGTGCTCGGTGGCCGAGGAAGGCCTGCATGCCCGCCCGCGCCTCGTCGGTGCCGATCTGTGCCACGAACTCCTCGAGCTCGGCGTCGAGCCCTCGGCGTACGTCGTCGAGGTCGCTGCGCATCAGGCGCTTGGTGCGCGTCACAGCCCCCGGCACCATCCGCGCCAGGTCGCGCGCCACCTCGAGGGCACGGGCCCGTGGATCGTCGGCCGTCTCGTCGACCAGCCCCCACTGCGCAGCGAGGTCGACCTCGACCGTGCGGTTGGTGAGCTGCCAGGTCGCGGCACGGGCATGGCCGACGCGACGCGGCAGCAGGGCGGTCCATCCGCCGTCGGGCGAGAACCCGACCCGGACGTACCACGGCGCGAAGCTCGCCCGGGGACCGGCGACGACGACGTCGGCGGCCAGCACGAGACCGAGCGACCCACCGGTCACGGGACCCTGCACGGCGACGACCAGCGGGACGTCGAGCGCGAGGAGGTCGAGCACCGCCTCGTGGAGGACGCCGACGATGCGCCGGGCGTACGTCTCGAGCTCCGTGCCCTCGCGGGAGGCGAAGGCAGCGACGTCACCGCCGGTGGAGAAGCTGGGTCCGTCCGCCGACAGCACCACGGCGCGCACTCCGGGGTCGGCCGCTACCGTGGCGACCTCCGTGCGCAGCTGCTCGAGCAGCTCCGGGACGAGTGCGTTGTGGCGTTCGGCGCGCGAGAGCGTGAGGACCGCGACGCCCTCGTGCGACTGTCGGCGGACGAGGTCATGCCGACCGGGCGCCGAGACGGGTTGTGGCAACGGAGCGCCTTCCGAGATCAGAACATGACAGGTGGTTCATGTCTCATTCTGTGAGTGCGCCGACCCTGTGTCAAGAGTCACACGACGTCGGGCCGGTGACGGGTCTCGTACATGCGCACCGCCACGACGAGGCCCGACACGGCGGTCAGCGCGGCGACGGTCCAGACAGCGGCAGGGACGCCGAGGGCATCGGCGACGATGCCGGCCAGCAGCGCCCCGACGGCGAACCCGCCGTCGCGCCACAGCCGGTAGACGCCCACCGCGCGAGCCCGCCAGGCCGGGTGCGCCACGTCGCCGATCGAGGCGAGCAGCGTGGGGTAGACCATCGCGGTCCCCGCCCCGAGGAGCACCGCGGCGACGGCCCACAGGGAGAACGACTCGGCGAGCGCGATCAGCGCGAGGGCCACGGCCTGCAGCCACATCCCGCCGGCGATGAGCCACTTGCGGCCCCACCGGTCGGACAGCGCCCCGGTGACGAGCTGGCCGGCTCCCCACACGGCCGGGTAGAGGGCGGCCAGGACACCGATCTCGCCGATCGACAGCCCGGCAGCGGCGAACAGGATCGGGAACAGGCCCCACGCGAGCCCGTCGTTGAGGTTGTTGACCAGACCGGCCTGGCTGGCCGAGGAGAGGGCCGGCTCCTTGAAGCTGGTCTGCACGAACACCTGGCCGTTGGTGAGCTCGCCGTGGAGGTGGTCGTGCTTGCCGTCGGCCCGCGCCACGTGCCCCGTCGCCTCGAGGCGGGCGTGCTCGCGGGTCTCCTCGACCACCAGGGCCGACAGGCCGAGACCGAGTGCGGCGAAGGCGATGCCGAGGAAGAACGGTTCCGGGCGCAAGCCGTACGCCTCCGCGACGTAGCCGGTGGCCAGCGCGGTCGCCGCGACCGCGGCATAGCCGGCGGCCTCGTTCAGGCCCATCGCCAGTCCTCGCCGGTCAGGGCCGACCAGGTCGATCTTCATCACCACCGTGGTGGACCAGGTCAGGCCCTGGCTCACGCCGAGGAGCACGTTGGCGACGATGATCCAGGTCCACGACGGCGCCCAGATGAGCATCAACGGCACCGGGACGGCGACCAGCCAGCCCGCCACCAGCACCGGCTTGCGGCCGAACCGGTCCGACCACGTGCCGGCGAAGTAGTTGGTCGCGGCCTTGGAGATGCCGAAGACCAGGATGAAGCTCAGCCCCGCGGTGTAGGCGGTGATGCCGAACTCCTCCGCGCCCAGCAGCGGGAGCACGGTCCTCTCCTGGCCCAGCATGCCGCCGACGAGGGCGTTGACGACGACCAGCAGTGTGAACTGCGCGGCGTTCTGGCGCAGCCCGAGCTCGACGCGGCGAGGCGTGCCGCCGGGCCGGGGCTCGGCGTTCGACCGGTCACCCATGGCGCCACCTCCGGAGGACGGGTGCTCGACCGCCCGTGGCGCGGATCAGAGCTGGGACAGCGAGGGTACGACGTGCTCGCCGAGCGACCTGACGAAGGCGACCGGGTCGACGTGCAGCGGCATCACGTGCACCTCGTCGACGCCCACGTCGGCGAGGGCGCGCATCTCCTCGACGAAGGCGGCCGCGCCGGCGGCGTCCTGGCCGACGGTCCCGTTGTAGAGCACCGTCCTGCGCACCTCGTCGTACGGCCGGCCCTCGCGCTCGCACCAGTCGCGGAGGACGGCGAGCTTGTGTGCGACCTCGTCCGAGCCGGCCCCGGCCGCGGCGAACACGTTGCAGGCGTCGGCGTACTTCGCGACCAGGCGCAGCGTCTGCTTCTCCCCGCCTCCGCCGACCATGATCGGCGGGTGGGGCCGCTGCAGCGGCTGCGGCGAGTTGATGGTCTCGGCCAGCTGGTAGTGCGTGCCGTCGAACGGGCCGTCGTCGTCGCTCCACATCTGGCGCACGATCCGAAGGGTCTCCTCGAGCCGCTCGAAGCGCTCGGCGAGCGGCGGGAACGGGACGCCCAGGGCGCGGTGCTCCCGCTCGTACCAGCCCGCCCCGAGACCCAGTGCGGCCCGCCCTCCGGAGAGCACGTCGAGGGTCGACACGATCTTGGCGAGCAGTCCCGGGTGGCGATAGGTCACCCCGGTCACGAGGAGCTGGAGCTCCACCGACGTCGTGTGCGCCGCCAGGAAGCCGAGCGCGGTGTAGCCCTCCAGCATCGGGTCGTCGGCGCGCGACAGGAACTCGAGCTGGAGGTAGTGGTCCATGAACGAGAGGTTGTCCAGCCCGGCCTCCTCGGCCGCCCGCCCGGTCGCCGCCAGGGTGGGGCCGATCGTCTCCGGACCACCGGGGAGGGCGAAGTCGACCAGGTGCACGCCGAGCCTCATGGCAGCTGCTCTCTTCCGCCGTGCCCGGTCAGCGCACGACCTTGAAGTTGAAGTGACCGGTCCCGAGCGAGCCCATGAGTCGCAGCCAGACCGGCAGCAGCATCTCGGTGCCGCGCGCGGTCTCGATGCCGCCGAGGTCGATGACGTCGTCGTGACCGAACGACTCCAGCAGCTCGACGACGGTGGCCTTTGCCGTGGCGTCCTCACCGGAGACGAACACGGTGCTCGACTCCCCCAGCGCCCGCGGCTCGACCATCAGCGAGGCGGTGAGGGTGTTGAGGCTCTTGACGACCTTGGCCTCCGGGAAGGCGCGCTGGACCTGCTCGCCGAGCGAGTCGGTGTCCTTGACCGAGAGGGTCGGAGGGAAGCCGGCGGAGAAGTCCAGTGGGTTGGCGATGTCGACGAGGACCTTGCCGGCCAGGTTGTCCGCGCCGGCCAGCCCGAGCACCTCGAGCGTGGCCGCACCCGAGGAGGCGTTGACCACCAGGTCGGCCCGAGCGGCCGCGTCCGCGAACGTGGCGACCTCGACCTCCGGATGGGCATCTCGCCAGGCCGAGAAGGGCGCATTGCCCATCTGGTCCGGCTCGGTGCGGGCCAGCGTCGCCTGAGGGTCGCGGGTGCCCACCACGACGGAGTGGCCGAGGTCGGCCAGACGACCGGCGATCGCCTGGCCGACCATGCCGGTGCCGAGCACTGCGACGTGCATGGGGAGCTCCTTCGCGAAAGGACGTGGCAGACGGAGAGTCTGCCCCTGCGACGGACGCTACTCGCGAGAAGCCACCTGTCACAGGGCGTGGCGGATCCCGTCAGCCGAGGACGGAGGGCGGGAGCTCGAGGTCCGGGACGAGCTCGATGAGCAGCTGCCGGACCCGACCGTCGATGTCGGCGATGACGGCGCGCACCGTCTCCTCGTCCTGGCCGCCCGGGTCGGCGACCGGCCAGTCGACGTACCGCACGCCGGGGACGTACGGGCACTCCTCCCCGCAGCCGAGCGTGATGGCCAAGACGGAGGCCTCGATGGTCTCGCGCGTCAGCTTCGTCGGGGTCTCGCCGGACGTGTCGAGCCCGAGCCTCTCCAGCGCGTCCGCGACCTCGGGGTGGATGTGCTCGCCCGGCTGGGTGCCTGCCGACAGGGCGTTGACGCGCCCGCCAGCGTAGTGCTCGGTCAGGACACGGGAGATGACCGAGCGGCCGCCGTTGCGGATGCAGGCGAAGACCACCTGCGGCACGTCGGTCGAAGTGCTCGGGGTCGTCGCGGGTGCGGCTGTGTCGTGCGTCGTCATCCGGTACTCCTGGGGTCGGCGGGGTCGTGGTCGGCGTGGTGGTCGGGCTGGTGGTGCGGGTGCGGGACGACGACGTCGTCCGCGGCGCCCGCGACGTCGGGGAACAGGTAGCGGACCAGCCCGATGCCGAGCAGCCCGCCGACGACCTGGGCCCCGACGAAACCGGGCACGGAGGCGGGGTCGATGCCGGCGAAGGTGTCGGAGAAGATCCGGCCCACGGTCACGGCGGGGTTGGCGAAGGACGTCGAGGCGGTGAACCAGTAGGCGGCGCCGATGTACGCGCCGACGGCCGACGCCGCCATCGCTCCACGTCCGGTGCGGGCGAGGGCGAAGATCAGCGCGACGAGGCCCGCCGTGGCGACCACCTCGGCGACGAGCAGGTTCGCGCCGGCGCGCTCCTTGCCCGACAGCTCGGTGATGTCGATGTCGAACATGACGTTGGCCAGCACGGCGCCGGCGACGGCGCCGGCGGACTGGGCGAGTGCGTACGCACCGACCTCGCCGCCGGAGAGGCCAGTGCCGGCGCGGCGCCCCAGGAGCCAGTCGGCTGCGGACACGACCGGGTTGAAGTGGGCGCCCGAGACCGGCCCGAACAGCAGGATCAGCACCGTGAGGCCCAGTACGGTCGCCGTCGAGTTCTGCAGCAGCTGCAGGCCGACGTCGGTCGGGGAGAGCTGCTGCGCGGCGATGCCGGACCCGACGACCACGGCGACCAGGAGCGCCGTGCCGAGGAGCTCGGCCACCAGACGTCGGTGCAGCGGCACCCCGCTCATGCGCGGCTCCCCGCGTGCTCGAGGCGGGGGGCCAGGTCGGCGACTCGGCCGGCGAGGTCCTCGTACACGGCGTCGAAGGCTGCGTCGGTGCCGACGGCCACCGGGTCGGGCACCGACCAGTGGCTCACGCCCGCGAGGCGGACCGGCGTCCCGGGCTTCGTCTCCGAGGGGTGCTCGGCCGGGCCCAGCTCCTCGTGCGCGGCGTCGCACACCGTCACGACGTAGTCACCACTGCGCAGCAGCCCCTCGAGTGCCTGCGGGCGATCCTGGACCAGGGTCAGCCCGTGCCGTCGCGCCGCTGCCACAGCACCCGGCGCGACCGCAGGGCCGGGGTGCGTGCCCCCGGACGCGACGGGGATGGGGCTCGCCCGGTGCCACAGTGCGGCCGCGAGCTGCGATCGCGCCGAGTTCGCCGTGCACACGAACACCACGCGCTCGACCCCCGGCGCCTCCTCGGCCCCAGCGGTCGCGGCGGGCAGCAACCCGGACAGGCGGTCACGGTGCAGACGGAGGTACGTACGGCGCCGGTCGGCGTGCGAGCGGTGGCGCGACACGATGCCCGCCTGCTCCAGCACCTTGAGGTGGTGGGCGAGCAGGTTCGAGGGTGCGCCGAGCTCGCCGCGCAGCTCGCTCGGCGAGGCGTCCCCCGCACTGAGGAGGTCCACGATGCGCAGGCGAGCCGGGTCGGCCAGCGCCGCCAGGGCTGCCACTCGCTCGTCGAAGTCCATCGTCGTCCATTCACTCAGTTACGTTTGAGTCAACCATGACTGAGACATCGGGTGGGGCGCAACTCATCGGCCCAGCCCACCGCCCTACCGCTTGGTCAGCGCAGCAGCCACCGCACGAGCCGAGGGACCCACGCCGGCCAGGGTGGCGGACGCGGGGCCGGTCCAGTCGCCGTACCCGACCAGGTGCAGCCGAGGTTCGTCGAGCGCGCGGGTGCCGGACGGCCCGCCGACCGCGACGTGCCCGGCCGACGTGCGGAGCCCCAGGGGTCGCAGGTGTCGCAGCGCGGGGCGGAACCCGGTGCACCAGATCACGGCGTCGCACTGCTGCGTCGTGCCGTCGGCCCAGGCGACACCGTCGGGGGTGAGCCGGGAGAACATCGCTCGCGCGTGCAGGACGCCGCGATCGCGGGCGTCCTTGACGCTGGCGACCATGACGATGTCACCCAGCCCGGCCACGCCTGCGTGCTCGCGACCCTGCTCGAGCGCCTCGATCCGCGCTCGCGCGGTCGCGAAGAGCACCCGCCCGTCGACGTCGTCGGGCAGGAACCGTGGTGGCCGGGTGGTCACCCACGTGGCGTCGGCGACGGTCGACACCTCCGCGAGGATCTGCGCCGCGGAGTTGCCCCCGCCCACGACGACGACGCGCTGCCCGGCGAACTCCTCGGGGACGCGGTAGCCGGCCGCGTGCAGCTGGCGGCCCGCGAACGTACGCATCCCGGGGTATGTCGGCCAGAACGGGCGGTCCCAGGTGCCGGTCGCGGACACGACCGCGCGAGCCGAGAGGGCAAGCCCCGGCGCCTCGACGAGCAGGCGGCCACCGGGATCGTCATCGGCACGGCGTACGGACTCCACGCGGTGCGGTCGCTGCACCTGCAAGCCGTACCTCTCCTCGTAGCGGGTCAGGTACTCCACCACGTGGTCGCGCGTGGGGAAGCCGCGGGTCGCGTCGTCCCACGGCGGCATCATCCATCCCGGGAGGGAGGAGAAACCCGCCGGCGAGAACAGGCGCAGGCCGTCCCAGGTCCGGGGCCACGCCCCGCCCGGCCGGTCCGCGGCGTCCACGACGACGAAGTCGCGACCCGGTACGAGTCCCGCGCGCCGCAGGTAGAACCCGGTGGCCAGACCGGCCTGGCCGCCGCCGATGACGACGACCTCGACCTCACGCCGCTGCGGGACCCCGGCAGCGACCTCGGGGGTCGGGGCCGTCCGGTGGTCGTCGATGGTGCGTGCTCCTTCCTCGGGCCGGGGCACCAGCATCCCACCGGCGTCCGGGGTGTCGCGCGTCCCCGGCAGCCACGGGTCCAAGGACCGCATCGACACCGGCCACCACGGCTCCCCCAGCGGCGCCGAGCTCGTCGACCTGCTCGACGCCCCCGAGGCCGAGGACGCCCTGCCGGCGTGGTGCGACTGCGGCCCGCGCACGCTGTCGCGGACCGCGCTCCTGGCCCACCTGCGCGACGGCACCCGCACCGTCCACCTGGAGTGACGGGCGTGGCGGGCGCGCACATGCGAAAAACCCTCACAGTCAGACTGTGAGGGTCTTTCGGATTTGTAGCGGGGGCAGGATTTGAACCTGCGACCTCTGGACGCCATCAGGGGCGTCGCGGCTACTGCTGCTTCGGGCGGGATACTACCGATTCGCTCGGTGTAGTGAGGGATTCGCCCTCGCTTCCGGTCTCAGGATACCCGTTGGGTGCGGACACGGGCCGGGTGTTTCTGGACCGTAAGTGGACATGGTTCGAAACCCCTCCAGGTCCGCGATGAGGAGCTCGATCGAAGCGCGTCGAACCGTCCACACGGCCCGAGCATGGTTCCTGGCTCTGATCCCGAATTCCTCGGCGCCGATCTCCGTTCGGACGTGATCGCTCTCGGCTGCGCCAGATCGGAGATTGCTGACTGCTCCTACACAGCCTGCACATAGACCGCGGGGTCATCTTGGCGGCATCGACCGACCTGAAGGAGTCCTCCATGAGCGTGCCCGTCTCGACCTTTGCTCGGCGCTCAACCGCCGCCCTGGGTGCCGCAGCCATCACCATGCCACTTGTGCTCTTCCCCGCTTCGGCGGGGAGTGCGACCTCCCAATCGGCCGATCAGGCCGGTAGAGCTGCGCTCCTGGCGCCGCTGGCCGATCCCCGCTGGATCGGCGGCCCTCGGCCCGTCGGACCCGACTCGCGGCGATGGGCCACGTCGCCGTACGACGCTTCCACCTCGGCATCGACGATGCTCGACGTCACCACGGCCGATGCGACGCAATCCTCCGGGGTCGTGCTGGTGTCCACGACGGTTGACTTCGGAGCCGGCGAGGCGGCCGGGACCGGGTTGGTCCTGGACGGGGAAGACGGCCTGGTAGTGACCAACCACCATGTCGTCGAGGGTGCGACGCGAGTCATGATCAGCATGCCCGGCACCGACGAGTCCTACCGGGCAACCGTGCTGGGTACCGACGCAGAGAAGGACATCGCCGTGCTGCGTCTGCACGGTGCTCCGGACGTCGCCGAAGTGGCTTTGGACGACGACGGTGTGGCCATCGGTAACGCGATGACCGCAGTTGGGGACGCGGGCGGGGACGGCGGCAATCTCACGGCGGCGGCAGGCACCGTGACCGGGCTGGGTGAATCGATCACCGTCACGGAGGACGACGGAAGCCAGAGCACCTTGACTGGCCTGCTCGAATTGGACGCCGACGTGATCTCGGGTGACTCGGGCGGCGCCGTGCTCGACGCCCAGGGCGAGGTGGTCGGGATGACCGTCGCTGCCTCGTCCGGCTACGGCGACATCGTCGGCTACGCCATCCCGATCCAGCGAGTTGAGCGGGTGGCGGCGAAGGTCGTAGCCGGCGAGGAGTCAGGATCCCTCGAGCTGGGTTACGACGCCTTCCTAGGCGTGTCTCTGGTCTCCGGCACCGGCGCGCCGGTGGTAGCCGGCGTCGTGGACGGTCTAGCGGCGGACGCCTCCGGTCTCACCGCTGGGGACACAATCACCGCGCTCGACGGCTCTGCGGTGTCGACGATCGCCGACCTACAGCGCGTCATCGCGGCCCATCAGCCGGGTGATGTCGTCTCCATGAGCTGGACACGTGCCGAGGGCGAGCGACACCAGGCACGCACGGCCCTGTCTCGCGCGCCGATCGCCTGACAAACACCACGGCTGCCTGGCCTCTCAGGGGTGTTCGGGCTCCGTTCCGATCGTGAGGTTGGGGCGAGGTCATGCCTCCCGCAGGGTTCGTGCACAGGAAACTCACAGGTACCGTCAGCAAGATGCCGCCCATGGAACAACAGCAGGTCCCTGCGCTCACCCGTCCCGACGGTTCGCCACTGCGGCTGTTAGTGGTGGACGACGAGGTCAACATCGCGGAGCTGATCGCGATGGCGCTACGCTACGAGGGATGGCAGGTGACGACCGCCCACACCGGCTCCAAGGCCGTCGCGGCGGCCAAGGAGTCACGCCCCGACGCCGTGGTCCTCGACATCATGCTGCCCGACTTCGACGGCATGGAGGTGCTCCGTCGGCTTCGTTCCGGCGACCCGGGTGTCCCGGTGCTGTTCCTCACCGCCCGCGACGCCGTCGAGGACCGGGTCGCCGGGCTGACGGCGGGCGGCGATGACTACGTCACGAAGCCGTTCTCGCTCGAGGAGGTCGTTGCCCGGTTGCGGGCGCTGATGCGTCGGGCCGGTGCGCAGCAGGCTGCCTCTTCCTCGTTGCTCAGCGTGGGTGACCTGACCCTCGACGAGGACAGTCGCGAGGTGTTCCGGGCAGGAGCCGAGATATCGCTGACCGCGACTGAGTTCGAGCTGCTTCGCTTTCTCATGCGAAATCCACGGCGGGTGCTCAGCAAGGCACAGATCCTGGACCGGGTATGGAACTACGACTTCGGCGGGCAGGCGAACGTGGTCGAGCTCTACATCTCCTACCTGCGCAAGAAGATCGACGCTGGCCGCGAACCGATGATCCACACCATGCGCGGCGCCGGATACGTCCTCAAGCCGGCCTCGTGATGGGACGAATGCGGACGCTCACCTGGCGGCTCGTCGCGATTGCCGTCCTACTCGTGGCCGTCACGGCCATGGCCATCGGAGCAGTCACCACGCTCGCCATGCGGGACACACTCGACGCCCGGCTGGACGCGGATGTGCGGGATGCCCTGATGCGCACCGTCGGGGGGCCCGGCGGACCGCGCCCCGGCGGCGACTTCGGACCGGGACAAGCGGTGGGCACCGTCACAGCGGTGGTGCCCGACGCCGGCCGGACCACGGGACAGAGGCTTGCCGAGAGCGAGGACGGTTGGCCCGAAGCGACCCCGCTGACCGACGCCCAGCTCGACGCCCTGACCGATGTCACGGCAGGCGACCAACCGGTCTCCGTGGACCTTCCAGGCCTGGGTTCCTACCGAGTCCTGGCCGCCGATGTGGCCGGCGGCCAGGTGGTCGTCGGTCTGCCCGGCGCCGAGGCCGAGGCCACGGTCGATGACCTGGTGCGGCTCGAGCTGCTGGCCACGCTGTTGGGCATCGCCGCTGCGGCCCTCGTCGGCACACTCGTCGTACGCCGTCAGCTGGCACCGCTGCGAGACGTGGCCCGGACCGCCCACAGGGTTGCCGAGCTGCCGCTCGCCACCGGGGAGATCGACCTCGACGAGCGGGTGCCGGAGCGGCTCACCGACGAACGCACCGAGGTCGGGCAGGTCGGCAGCGCCCTGAACACCCTCCTCGATCATGTCGAGAACTCGTTGGCCGCCCGACACCGCAGCGAGCTGCAGGTGCGACAGTTCGTCGCCGATGCCTCACACGAGCTGCGGACGCCGCTGGCCACCATCGCCGGGTACTCCGAGCTCGCCCGCCGACGACCCGACGACGAGGTCGCGCTGCGCACCGCACTGACCAAGGTCGACGAGGAGTCCCAGCGGATGACCGCCCTGGTCGAGGACCTCCTGCTCCTGGCCCGTCTCGATGCGGGACGGCCGCTGGCCCAGGAGACGGTCGACCTGACCAGCCTGCTGCTCGAGGCCGTCACCGACGCCCGTGTCCTCGCACCGGAGCACCACTGGCGACTCGAGCTCCCTGAGCACGCCGTGGAGGTGCGGGGCGATGAGCAGCGCCTCCACCAGGTGATCACAAACCTGCTGACGAACGCCCGCAAACACACGCCCCCTGGGACGACCGTGACCGCCGCGGCGAACGCTGGCGGTTTCAGCGTCCACGACGACGGTCCCGGGTTCGACGCGGAACTGACCGAACGGGCGTTCGAGCGATTCACCCGTGGAGATCGTGCGCGACACCGGGAGGGCGGCGTCGGCCTGGGTCTGGCCCTGGTCGCGGCAATCGTCGACGCACTCGGCGGGCAGGTCACCCTCGAGAGCCGCCCGGGTGACACAACAGTCACGGTGTGGCTGCCCGAGGACTGAAACGCCCGGAAGCACGGGAGGTACTCCCTCCTGCGCGCCGGTCGGCAAAGCCATTGCTGCGTCGTGCCGAGGCACGACGCAGCGGTCTGGCCGCATCAGGATCCTTCGGTGATGACCTCACGCACGGCGTCTGCCTCGTCGGCGACGGTGTCAGCGTCGACCAGGTGGCCCGCCTCGCTTGTCAGGAGTGCAGCCCACCGGTCGACGATCTCGTCGGCCCGTCCGCTGGTGTAGAGGCTCTCGGCAAGGTCGAGCTTCGCCTGCTCGACCAGGTCCGCCCACACTTTCACGGCGGTGAACCGCTCCACCAGGACGTTCGACCTGCCTCCGGGTCCACCGGAGCCTCGTTCGGGGCGTTCTCCGGTCGGCGGTTCGGGCATTCCTTCGGGCCGCTCGCCAGTCGGCGGTTCGGGCATTCCTTCGGGAGGTTCGCCGCCGAAGCCCGTTCCGCGATCTCCATCGGGAAGACCGCCATCGGGGCCGCCCCCCGGACCGCCACCGAAGGCGAGGTTGTGGTCCCAGGCCACGACGGTGAAGCCGTCCGACTCGGCGTCGTAGCGCAGGTAGGAGTTGTTGCCAGGACCGTCGATGTCGTCGAAGTTGGCAACCAGGTCCTCGAACGCCAGGTAGCGGGCGAAGGCATCGATGTCGAGCCGTTCGGGCAGGCCGCTCTCGAATTCTGCGTCGGTGCTGTTGTTGAGGAAGTCCAGGAAGTCGATGAGCGGCTCGAGGTCGTCCTCACCGGTCTCCTGATCGAAGACGTCAGAGTAGGAGTCGGGGTCAGTGCCGCGCCACGACCAGTCTCCACCGGCCTCTGACTTGTAGAGCAGTCCGTCGGTGCTGAAGTGCTCGACCGCCCATGCCTCGTCGAGCGCCTGTACGACGAGCCGCAGCCGGGGCTCGCCACCGTTGACGGAGAACGAGGTGGCGACAGCGTGCTCGCTGGCAAGACCGGCCTCCGTCAGCAGGTCGAGGGCGACCGCCTCGTTGAGCGCGGTCTCGGAGTCGTTCGACCGCACGACGAAGTCTGTCCAGCCGTCGAGCTCCTGGCCATCGACGAACTCGTCGAGGCGCACGAGCCACGGCAGGTCGGCCGGGTCGGCGTCGTCGTCCACACCGCGGAGCGAGGAGTTGCCCTTGAGCCGCAGGCCGACCGTCTCGAAAGTCGTTCCGTCGATGGTGGCGGTTGCCTCGATCCACTCCTTTTCACCGGACTCCTGGTAGGTGTCGATCATCGCGGTGACCGCCTTCTCGTCGACGTCGACGCTGATGTCGTGCAGCACTTCTTCGTCCCAGACACCGGTGCCGCCGCCCGAGGAACTCGTGGCTTTCTGGAACCCGCTGGCCGTGGAGGTGGAGCCCGTGCCGCTGACCGAGCAGCCTCCCAGGGCGAGCACGGCGGCCGTTGCCAGGCTGATCGCGGGTCGGGTGAGATGAGGCTTGATGGGGGTCATGCGGCTGCTCCTTCGGTGACGCGGAGGGTGGCGGCGAGGTGACGGGTGGTGACCCGGTGCCATCGGTTGCCGGGCAACTCGGGGGTGAGCAGGGAGAGTCCGGTTCCGTACTTGGAGATCCGGGCGGGTCGGTGCCCGAGCTGCCACAGCGTGCGGTCAAGTGGTCCGGCGGTGCGGCCCGCGGACTTGGTCTCCACGACGAGCACGTTGCCTGCCTCAGCGCGACCCGATGCCGATGTCCAGGAGAGGTCGAAGTCGATGGTCGCCCGCCCGGCGCCCGCGGGCAGCAGCAGTGTCGTACGCCGGTAGCTGGTGGTCAGCGTCGCCACCAGCCCGCGCGGGTCGATCTCGGGCGAGCCGGCGGCGACGAGTCGTTCGCGCACCCAGTCCGCAGCTTCCACGCTGATCTCGTCGCGCGACGCCACGTCGTAGCGCAGGCGTTCCTTGACCGTGACGCCCCGGGTGCCGCGGGTCTTGACCTCCAGCCAGCACTCGCCGGTGTCTGCATAGAGCCGCGTGCGGGCCTTCCAACGACGCCGGCGGGGATGGGCCGAGGCCGCCCAGCTTGTCAGGTCGGTGGTGTCGAGGTACGTCGACTCATACCGGGACTTGCGCCGGCCGTCGATCTCGAGGACACGCAGGCCGGGGACGCCCATGAGCATTGGCGCCAGGTCGTCGAGCGGGATGACGTACTTGCGGTCGGTGCGCACGAGGAGCTCCGAGGCGGCGTTGAGGGCGTCGAGTCCGACGGCGGGAAGGGTGGCGAGGGCGTCCATGTCAACGGGCCGATCCGCGAGTGGCGAGTCCGACCGCACGACCGCGCTCGGGGTCGGGGACGGGGATGGTGGCGCGCGGCGCCGGTGCGTACCGGACGTCGACCGTGGTTGCGTCGTTGACCAGGTCCACCCGGACTGGCACGGCGCGGTGGACCCGGGCGTCGAGCACGAGTTCGAGCCGCTCGACGAGGGCGGCCTCGTCGGTGATGGCTGAGTCCAGCACCACGATCTGTTGGCGGGCGCCTCGCTGGAGCAGACCGCTGTCGGCGACCGCGATGACGACGACCAGCAGACCCATGAGCACCACGGCCAGTCGCGGGTCACCTGCGCCGAGGCCACCGAGCAGGCCCAGCGCCAGGGAGGCGAAGTAGTAGGCGATCTCGTGCTGGCCGAGCTCGGCCGAACGCAGCCGGATGATCGAGAGCACCCCGAAGAGACCCAGTCCGAGCCCGACCGTGGCGGCGCTGCTGGAGAGCGCGATGGTGACGGCCAAGACTCCGACGTTCACCGCGATGAAGGCGGTGACGAGGTCTCCACGGCGGTGCCGCGGGAAGTAAACGGCAAGGGCGAGCACGAGGACGGCGATGAGATCCGCGCCGGCGAGCAGGTAGGTGTTCATGCGGGTGATTCCTCCGGGTTGGCTGGGTGTCCCTGAAGGTTCACCGGCCCACCTGTCGCCGGGCTTCCGCGACGCTGTGCCGCAACTGTGAAGGCGTCGGCACGTCGGTCACACGGGGGCGACGGGTGGGGCACAGGCTCCGGACAGACGCGCCGGACACGGTCATGGGGTATCCCGACGAGAGGAGTCCACCATGCCGACTCGCACGCCTTCCCCCACCCGTCCCGGCTTCCTCGTGGGTGGGATCACTGCCCTCGCCCTCACCGCTGGCAGCAGCGCCTGGGCCCTGGACCGCTACGTGGTGGACCACGTCCAGGTGGCCGACGCCTCGGCCTACGAGGCCGCGCACGGCAGCGACGGCACCGTCCTGGACACCGACCAGGCGGTGCTCACCGACGACAGCTGGAGCGCCGACGGAACCACGATCACGGTCCGCGAAGTGTCCACCGGGACCGGCGACCAGGCGGTCACCTATTTCGTGGCCGACCTGGTGCTCAGCGACGCCACGGTGCTCAAGTCCGCGTTCGCCGGCGACTCCTTCGGCACCAACGTCATCGACGAGACCTCCGACATCGCCGAGCAGAACGGCGCGATCTTCGCCATCAACGGTGACTACTACGGCTTCCGCGACACCGGCATCGTGATCCGCAACGGCGTCGCGTACCGCGATGAGGGCACCCGGGAGGGATTGGCGTTCTACCGCGACGGGCACGTCGAGCTGTACGACGAGACCGCCACCGACGCCCAGAGCCTGGTTGATGCGGGCGTCTGGAACGCCCTCTCCTTCGGTCCGGCACTGATAGCCGACGGCCAGGTGCTCGACGGCATCGACGACGTCGAGGTCGACACGAACTTCGGCAACCACTCCATCCAGGGCGACCAGCCGCGAACCGCGGTGGGCGTCATCGACGACAACCACCTCGTCCTGGTCGTGGTCGACGGCCGCGACACCGGCTACAGCGCCGGAGCGTCGATGACCGAGCTCGCCACCCTGATGCGGGGCCTGGGCGCGACGACGGCGTACAACCTCGATGGCGGCGGTTCCTCGACGATGTACTTCAACGGCGAGGTCATCAACCGGCCCAGCAACGGCGGCGAACGCGGCACCTCCGACATCCTCTACGTCCGGGGCTGATCCGGTGTCCTCGCTGACCACCAGCCCGACAGCGCCGCCCCCGGCCGCTGAGGCGGCTGCTCCCCCGACCGTCCTCATCCCCGCCTATCGCCCAGGTCCGGCGATGCTCCGCACGCTGGCCCAGCTGCGCGCGGCCCGGCCAACGTGGCCGCTGGTCGTGGTCGACGATGGCACCGGGAGCGCGTTCACCGATGTCTTCGACGCAGCGACCGCCCTGGGCGCAGAGGTTCTCACCCACGCCCGCAACCGAGGCAAGGGCGTGGCGCTCAAGACCGGGTTCGAGCACGTCGCCCGAACCCGGCCCGGCATGGCCGTGGTCTGTGCGGACGCCGACGGCCAACACGCCCCGCGCGACATCATCGCGGTCGCCGACCGGCTCGGCGCCGACCCCCTCGAACGCAGGCTGGTGCTCGGCACCCGCGGGCTCGACGGGCCGATCCCGCTGCGCAGCCGCCTCGGCAACGACCTCACCCGATGGCTCTTCACCGCCGCCACACACCTGCGACTCTCCGACACCCAGACTGGGCTGCGCGGGATCCCGCCCGGCCTCCTCAGCTGGGCGACCAGGGTCCCCGGCGACCGCTACGACTACGAACTGCAGATGCTGTTGCGCGCCGCGCGCGCGGGCATCGGGCTCGACACGGTCCCGATCGACACCATCTACCTCGACCACAACAGCTCATCGCACTTCCGGCCCGTCGTCGACTCGCTGCGCGTCTACGTTCCACTGGTCTTGTTCCTCGCCTCGTCGCTGGCCACCTTCGCGGTCGACACGGTCGCGCTCCTGCTCCTGGAGGCGCTCACCGGTGACCTGCTGCTCTCGGTGGTCGGCGCACGGCTCACCAGCGCGGGCATCAACTTCGCCGTCAACCGACGCGTGGTCTTCGATCCCAGGCGCCGCTGCCGCACCGGCCCCGCCCTGGGCCGCTACGCCGCGCTGGCCGCCGTGCTGTTGGTGCTCAACTATCTGACCCTCCGCGCGCTCACCCAGGTCGGCCTGGATCTGCTGCCGGCCAAGCTGTTGACCGAGCTCGGGCTGGTGTCCCTCAGTTTCGCGATCCAGCGCCGAATCGTGTTCGCCGCACCTTCACAGCGGGCTCACAAGGTCATGCCACCGCGCCAACAGGTCGGTTGAGCAGCATCGTCCTCACCGGCCGCCACCGCGGCATCGACGACGCAGGACACCATCCCCGAAAGGTCCCACTCCATGCGACTTCCCAAGCTCCGGCGGGCCTTGGCCGCGACCGTGGCCGCCGCCGTCCTCGCCGGCTGCGGTAGCACCGCGGCCAGCGACTCCAGCACGAGCGCCGGCACCACGAGAAGCAGCGTCGCCGACACGACCTCGGCCGTCTCCGTGACCGACGCGACCACGGTGGCCGACGCGCTCGCCGACAACATCGAGGTGGATGCCGGCGATACGTCGTACGACGAGGCTGACGTCGTGGACGTGAGCCTCGCCGACTCGTCGGCGACCTCCGACAGCGACGCGGTCACCAGCGAGGACGGGACGGTCACGATCACCGCGGCCGGGACCTATCGTCTCCACGGCGAGCTGGCCGGCCAGGTGGTCGTCGACAGTGCGGCCGACGGGGTCGTCCGACTCGTCCTCGACGATGCGACCATCACCTCCGAGACCACGTCCGCGATCAACGTCGTCGACGCCGAGTCCGTCGTGGTCGTGCTCGCCGACGGCAGCGACAACTCACTCACCGACGCCTCGACGTACGACGACACCTCCGAGGAGGCATCCACCGGGGCGCTCTACTCCACCGCCGACCTCACCATCGGCGGCTCCGGCTCCCTGACCGTCACCGGCAACGCCAACAACGGCGTCGTGGGCAAGGACGGCCTGGTCATCAGCGGCGGATCCATCGAGGTCACCTCCGTCGACGACGGCATCATCGGCAAGGACTACCTCGTGGTCTCCGACGGCGACGTCACCATCGACTCCGTCGACGACGGCCTCAAGTCCGACAACACCACCGACGCCGGCGCCGGCTTCGTGCTCGTCGAGGGCGGGTCGATCCAGATCAGCTCCCAGGACGACGCCGTCAAGGGCGTCCAGGTCCTCGTCTCCGGGGGTGCCATCGACGTGGCCGGCTCGAACGAGGCCATCGAGGGATCGCTGATCATCATCGACGACGGTGACATCGAGCTGCACTCGGCCGACGACGGGATCAACGTCACGTCCTCTGACGACAGCGCCGCCACCGACGGCACCGCCGGCGGCCAGCCCGGCATGGGCGGCGGCGGGATGGAAGCCGACGACTCGCTCAACCTCGTCATCAACGGCGGAACTATCGAGGTGTGGTCCAGCGGTGACGGACTCGACTCCAACGGCTACGCCACCATCACGGGTGGGGACATCACCGTCTACGGCCCGACCAGCGACGGCAACGGAGCCCTCGACGTCAACGGCACCTTCGCGATCACCGGCGGCACCCTGATGGCCACCGGCAGCTCCGGGATGATGGTCGCCCCCTCGACCGACTCAGCCCAAGGGTGGATCGCCACGGCGCTCTCGACCACCGCTGTCGCCGGCTCCGAGGTGGTGATCACCGACGCCGACGGCACCGAGATCGCGGCGTATACGGTCGCGAAGGACTTCGCCTCGGTCGTCTACTCCTCCGCCGACATCGAGCAGGGCGCCACCTACACCCTCAGCGTCGACGGCACCGAGATCGCCGTCACCGCGGGCGACGCTCCCGCAGGCGGCCGAGGACCGATGGGCGGCTGAGCCGACCCCACCCGCACACACCACCAACGAAGGAACGAGCGATGAGCACCCAGTACGAGCAGACCACCGTCCCTGAGACCACCACCGACCCGGCCACCGAGAGCGGTCAGCCGGCAGCCAACGAAGCACCAGCCACATCGGATGGACCGCGGAGCTGGCGTCGCCTGTTCCCCCGCGGACGCTCTGCGATCGCCGCCGGCATCGTGGCCGGCGGCCTGGCTATCGGCGGTCTCGGGTTCGGCGCCGGGTACGCCGTCGCCGACCGAGACGCACAGACCAACCCGACCCAGCAGGTGCCCGGGTTCGACCGGGAGGGCGATGGGTTCAGGCCACCCATGGATGGCCCGCCAGGCGGTCCGATGGATGGCCAGATGGACGGTCAGCCCGACGGCCAGACCAATGGAGGCGGCGCCGCGGGCGATGCACCCGACTTCGACGGGGACGGCCAGCCCGACGACTCCTCCACCGACTCCAGCCAGGACTCAACCCAGAACTCGGCCACACAGGGCTGACCCCGAACGACTCACCCCGGCCCGCCACTCCCCCGAGGCGGCCGGGGTGAGTCCCTTCCTGGGCGCGGCGGTTCAAAGGGTCTCGAGTACGACCACGTCCTCATCGCCGACATCGCCATGCACCTCCAGGTCAACGACCTCTACGTCGCCTTGACTAGGGCCAGGAAGTCCATCCACATCCTCGGCGCGACAGACACCATCACCCTCGTCGAATCGCCGAGGTAGGCAACTCTGGTCTGCATCGGGTTGCTGGACTACGGCGCAACCGGACTTTCAAACCTGCATCCGAAGCCCACGCCGAGCGTTCCCGTCATTCTGGGCGGATTGATGGGTCCTCCCGCCGCGCGCGAGCTCCCACTCAGGGACGGAGAGCTGCTGACGACTCCACGAGGCCGTCGCGTTCGAGCATCGCGAGCACATCGGCGACCGTGGCGGGCGGGTTCGCCATCGCATCGGCGATCCGCTGGACCGCGCCGTACACCGTCTCGCGGCCGAGGTCGATCTGGTCGAGGATGAAGTCGTCGGGAGACTTAGCCTCCATGTCCCACGGCTCGAGCGCGGCAAGGGGAAAGTCCTTGAGGTTGTTGGTGACGATGACCTGGGCGCGGGCCTTGATCGCTGCGGCGAGCACGTGCCGGTCGTCGGGGTCGGGTAGCTCGAGCGCGTCGATGAGCGGCTCGAAGCCGGTGACCAGACAGTCGCGGACGGTCTTGTTCATCAGCTCCCGGGTACGGGCCAGCTTGTGTGGGTCGAGGTCGGGCCGGTTCCGGTCAGGTTGCGGAACACCTCGTCGAGGATCTGGTCGGTCCACTTCGCTTGAACGAGTCCGGCTTGGGCGATGCGGATGAGCAGGTCTCGGAGCGTGCTCGGGTAGAGCACGTTGGCGTCGTACAGGACGACGAACGACACCTCAGAGCAGGCCCATCTCTTGGTTGAGTCTGGTGAGCTCGTCGGCGGCGTCGCGCCGTGCCTGGTCGTCGCGGGCCATGTAGGCCATCAGGGACTGGGCCTTGATCCGGCGGTGCTTGCCGACCTTGCGGTACTCGATGTCCCCTGCGTCGAGCAGCCCGATGAGGAAGGGCCGGCTGACGTTGAGCAGCTCGGCTGCCTGCTGTGTGGTGAGCTCGGCATGGGCGGGCACGACCGAGACGCCCTGGCCGGAGGCCATGTGTGCGAGCACCCGGGCGAGGAGTTCAACCGCGCTGCGCGGGACGACAAGCGTCTCCGCGGGGTCGTCGGCGACGACGAGCCGGATGACGCTGTCGGTGTGCGTGGCGAGGTAGTCCTTGACGTGCGGCAGCGCCTCGACGGCGGTGGTGATGTCGGACTCGTCGGGCTGGACGGGGGCGAGTGCCAGGGCGGTCATGGTGGCTCCTCTCTCAAGACTTCCATTATTCGCAATATTCGAAGCAAACGCAATAGATCAACGTCCCGGGTTCGTCAGAGGTTCCCGAGGTCGAGGCGCAGCGCTTCGGCGGCGGCGCGCTCGGCGGCGGTGGCGCGGGTGTAGCGCACCAGCATGTCGGTGCGGGACCAGCCAGCCACGGCCATCAGTCCGGATTCGGAGCCGCCGGCGGCGAGCCAGCGGTGGGCGGCGGTGTGCCGGAGCCGGTGCAGGTGGAATCCGGTGATACCGGCGTGCCGAGCGCGGCGGCGCAGGGCCTGGTTGAGACCGTCGTAGCCGAAGGTGGCGCCGCGCTCCCCCAGCCACAGCCGCGGACCATCGGCGGCCGGGTGCTGGTCGCGTTCGGGGAGATAGCGGCGGATTGCGGCGATCGTGGTCACGCCGACCGGGATGGTGCGCAGGCCTCCGCCCTTGCCGCGGCGGATAGTGATCCGGTGGATGTCGAGGTCGAGATCGGCGAGGTCGAGGGCCACGACCTCGCCGGCCCGGATACCGGTCTCCAGCATGAGCCGGATCAGGGCCTCGTCGCGGCGGTGGTGCAGCTTCTCGTCGGGTCGGTGGACCGGGTGGGTGCAGGTGGCGATCAGGGCGCGCAGCTCGTCGTCGGAGAGCGGGAGCACGATCGGACGCCGCTGCGCTGGCCCCTTGACGCCGACGAAGGGATGGCCGGGCAAGTGCCCGGTGGCGAGCAGCCAGTCAGCGAAGCGCTTGACCGACTGCTTACGTGCGAGCACGGTGCCGGGTGCGCTGCCGGCCTCGAGAAGGTCGGCCATCCAAGTCTGCAGGGAGGTCCGGAGCATCGGGGCCGCGTCGGCTGCGGCGCACCAGTCGAGGTAGCGACGCGTACCGGAGACGTAGGCCTCGATGGTGCCGGGCGTCTTGTTCTCGGCTCGGAGCGCGAGCTCCCACTCCGGAAGCAGACCGAGTAGTGCGGCGGGGGTGGGATCGATGGGTTCCATACTCGACGGAAGCAGACGACTGCGCCAGCGACGACCTCGCGGCCGCTGCGATTCAGCCCACGTCAGGCTGGGTCCAGATTTCGCGACAGTAAGTGGTACCTGGATCAAATCTCTAAATGCTTTCAGGCTCGGAATCCGTAGATTCCGAGCCTGAAACTTGGTAGCGGGGGCAGGATTTGAACCTGCGACCTCTGGACCTCCAGCGCGTGTGCGTTCCGCCGCTGGCGCTTTTGACCCCACTTGCCGATGTGTGCTCTGACCTGCACAGATGCGCACAACCCGCCGTGTCGGCTCCAGATCATCTTGACGTTTTCTGCTCGGATCAGCCGGCTTGCGCTGGCGTTTTCGGGACATAAGCGCGGCGTGACTCGAATCGCAGTCGGCTCGGAGGATGAGCCACGATTCGCGCCTGTTCGTGCCCAACTAGGATCGGCGGCATGCGGGACCTCCGAGCACCGGCCGGGACACGCGGCGCGCGCTACGCGCTGGCCGCCGTGGCCGTCGCGCTGTTCGGTCTTCTGTCGATGCATGGTTGGGGATTTCACACCGGCGCCCACACCATGGGGGCAACATCCCCGAGTGCGAATGTCATGATCGCCGCAAGCGGCCCCCTCAGTCATGACCACTCCGGGCAAGCGGCCAGTGAGCCGGATACCTCCGAACCGATCGTCGCGGGTCATCCAGTGGGAATGAGCTCTGAGGAGCCCATCGGCGAGAACGGTGCGGGGCTTCTTGGCCTCTGCCTAGCCGTGCTGGCCGGCCTGGTGCTCGGGATCGCACTCCTGCTGGTGCGTCGGGGTGTCCGCATCCCCCGGACCCTGCTGCCGGCATGGCAGCCCCGACTGTTCATCGGGCGTGACCGGGACCCGCCCAGCCTCGGCATGCTCTGTGTGATCCGCTGCTGACAGGCATTCGTCACGAGGCGCCCACGTTTGGGCGGCTCGTGGTTTCGCCTGCCCAGACACCTGATCACACAGATGGAGAAACACTCATGCGCAAGTCGCTGATCACCGCCGTTGTGGCGGCCTCGCTGTTCACCCTTGCCGCCTGCAGCAACGACGACGACACTGACACCGCGGCCAGCCATAACGAGGCCGACGTCACCTTCGCCCAGGAGATGATCCCCCACCACCAGCAGGCCATCGAGATGGCCGACCTCGCCGAATCACGCGCTGAAGGCCAGGAGGTCAAGGACCTCGCCACCGACATCGAGGCAGCCCAAGGCCCCGAGATCGAGACTCTGACCGGCTGGCTGGAGTCATGGGGCGAGGACGTCCCGGATCAGGGCATGTCGGGCATGGATCACGGCGACATGTCCTCCGACGACATGGGCGGAATGATGACCGAGGACGAGATGGCCGACCTCGAGGCGGCCTCCGGCGCGGAGTTCGACCAGATGTTCCTCACCATGATGATCGAGCACCACGAGGGTGCGATCGAGATGGCCATGACCGAGCAGTCCGAGGGCGAGTTCCCCGAGGCCGTCGACATGGCCAAGGAGATCGAGACGACACAGGCGGAGGAGATCCAGACGATGCAGGACCTGCTGAAGTCCTGATCTCGTCCCTGGGGCCCGAACAGGACGGAACTCCTGCGCCTGCCCGGCACCAATCCTCGCCTCGGAGCCGCCCTCATGTACAGACCCCGCATCGCCCTCACAGGCATCCTCCTCGGCGCCGCTCTCCTCTCGGGCGGCTGCGTCAAGGACACCCCAGCGACAGCGCCGCCCGCCGATGAGGAAACGAGCGTCGGCCACATCCACGGTCTCGGCGTCGACCCGGCCGACGACAGCCTCTACGTCGCCACCCACTTCGGCCTGTTCCACGTCGACCAGAGCGGCCGGCCGAGCCGGGTCGCAGACCGGTATCAGGACACGATGGCGTTCACCGTCGTCGGCCCTGGCCACTTCCTCGGCAGCGGGCACCCGGACCTCCGCGAGGACCTGCCCGCTCACCTGGGCCTGATCGAGTCCACCGACGCCGGAGAGACGTGGACGGCCCTCGCGCTTCTGGGCGAGGCGGACTTCCACATCCTCGAACCCGCCGGCGACGTCCTCTACGCATACGACGCAACCTCTGCCCGCCTCCTGCGCACCGAGGACCGGAAGAGCTTCGACGAGACATACCGAGGTCCGGTCATCAGCGTGGCGGCGGTCGATGACAACGACCTGCTGATCGCGACCAACGGCAAAGGCCAGCTCCTCAGCATCAACACTAGGTCCGGCGAGACCCGTGAGCTCGGCGGCCCGAGCATGATGTACCTCGACACCACTGCGGACGGGACCCTGGCCGGAATCGACGTCGACGGCGTCGTTCGGGTCAGCACCGACACCGGTCGAACCTGGCGCGAGGTCGGATCGATCGGCGGCCAACCCGCCGCGTTCACCATCAGCGACCAGGGTTGGTACGGCGCCACCGAGACGGCCGTCTACCGCTCCACCGACGGCGGCGACACCTGGTCGCGCGTGCTGTGAGGGACGATGAGCGAACGCCAGGCGGCGCATCGACGCGGTGGATCCCATCGCGCGCCGCGTCGCAGCGCCACGAAATGGCTGACCGGACTGGCCGTGTTGGCGACGACTGCCGCCGTGGCTGTGCCCGCCGCGTTCCTCGCCCGCGACGCACCGGATACCGAGGGGGCGAGCCGTCGCACTGCTGTTGCGGCCCCGCCGCCGTCCGCGCCGTACCCTGACCCGACTCTCAAGGGCGAGCGACCAGACGGCGAGGTCGCGGTCGGTCGCGATCGTGACCCAAATCCCAAGCGACCGCCCTCCCCCGCCACTCGCATCCCGGAGCGCGGCCCCGGCACCTTCGAAGTCGCCGCCGCATCACCGCTCGGGTCACAGGACGGGGTGACTTACCGGGTCGAGGTCGAGCAGGGTCTGCCCTTCAGCAGCATGGATGTGGCGCGCTTGGTCGAAGCAACCTTGGCCGACCAGCGCGGCTGGGCGACGCGACACACGCTCGTCCGCGTCGAGGGTCATGCAGACCTCCGCATCGTTCTGGCCACCCCCGAGACCGCCAACGACCTGTGTGCGCCGCTCGACACGGACGGCCGGCTCTCGTGCCGCAACGGGGGCAACGTCGTTCTCAACGCCTGGCGGTGGCAGTTCGGCGCAGACAGCTACGCCGGTGGCCTTGCGGCATATCGGCGCTACGTCATCAACCACGAGACGGGCCACGCCTTGGGCTATCCCCACGTCGGATGTCCCGGTTCCGGAAGGCTCGCGCCGGTGATGTTGCAGCAGACGAAGGGTTTGGCCGGTTGTCGGCCGAACCCATGGCCGTCGCGGGTAGATCTCCTCACCCACTGACGCCACCGTCGATCGGTCGTGCATCCCGACGTGTGGTCCAGAGCGCCCCCGGCTTGCGTTGGGCTCCCGTGCTCTCACGCATGGTGGCATACGCGAGGCAGATGGACGGGTTGAATCTGCGACCTCTTGATGTTGAGCAGGCATTCCGCCCAGTCGTGCTAGTCGTTGTGAAAGTGTGCTTTGACCTGCAAGCACGTCGGCTGACGCACTTGTGTGGTCGCGCTCGCTGCAACCGCATTGGGCCGGGTGTTGCGGGTGTTTACGTCTAGTAGAAGACCACAATACGGGCCCGTCAGGTACTCAGCGGCCGGGGAGTCGGGCACGGTCAAGTCCCGAGTGGGGGACTGCTGCACGGATAGGTGACATCTGATCTGTGGTGCCGAGAGGTGCCGCTGGAAGGATGTGCACTGTGCCGAAGCCGTACCCCCAGGAGTTCCGCGACGACGTGGTCCGTGTCGCGAGGAACCGTGAGCCAGGTGTCCATATCAAGCAGATCGCTGCCGACTTCGGCATCAGCGAGTCGTGCCTGACGAACTGG
>NZ_BNAD01000006.1 GCF_014653115.1 Nocardioides flavus (ex Wang et al. 2016)
CACCCGCATCGCGTTCGGCTTCCACTCACCCCAACCCCTCATCGCGCTCGCGATGCTCAGCCGCGGCCCCTACAGACCAGCCCTCCCAAGCCGAGCATGACCCACACATCAGTCAGGAGAGCCGGTTGACCGGTGATCGCGACGACAACGTGAGGAGGGGCTCAGCCGGGTCCGGTCACCCCCGTGTGTCACCGGACCCGGCTCGAAGCCCCTCCCCGTGGGACCCTCGCGCTGCGCGGACCCACGCCGCGCAGCTCCCTCCGCGCGGTGGCGGGACCATCGTGCGCGCCCGTACGGGGCGGCGCATCCGCCCTCGGGCCCTGGAAGCACCGACCAAAGTAGGAGATCCGGCTCGCTACGCTGAGCGCCGTGGAGCCGCGCCCCGTCGTCCCCGACACCCGCCCCGAGCTGACCTGGGCGTCCCACGCGTGGCGCTACGCACTGTGCCTGCTGTTCTCCGCGGCGGTCTGGCAGACAGTGGCCGCCATCGAGTGGCGCGAGGAACGGCCCCTCTTCGCCGCCGAGGTCACGCTGGGGGTCGCGGCCTTCGTGCTGGTCCACTTCCGCCGTCGCGCCCCCGTACGCGTCGCGCTGGTGATCGCCGCGATGAGCGCCTTCTCGGGCCTCGCCGCCGGACCCGCCACCCTCGCCGCCGTCTCCGTCGCGACCCGGCGCCGGTCGGGTGAGGTCGTCCTGGTCGGCACCACGAACTTCGTCGCCGCCCAGACCTGGACGACGATCGCGCCGATCCCGGGCAACGACCCGTTGGTGACGACGCTGGTCAACCTCACCGTCAACGCCGGGATGATGGGGTGGGGCCTCTACATCGGCTCCCGCCGCGAGCTGCTGTGGAGCCTTCGCTCCCGCGCCGAGCGCGCCGAGCTCGAGCAGGAGCTGCGGCTCGCGCAGGCACGCTCCACCGAGCGCACCCGCATCGCCCGCGAGATGCACGACGTGCTCGCGCACCGGATCACCCAGGTGTCCATGCACGCCGGCGCGCTCGCGTTCCGCGACGACCTCGCCGGGGATCGGCTGCGTGAGGGCCTGGGCCAGATCCAGCGGCAGGCCAACGACGCGCTCCACGAGCTGCGCGACGTGCTGGGCGTCCTGCGGGAGGACGACCCGGGGACGTCCACCGCGCGCCCGCAGCCGACGTACGACGACATCGGGGCACTCGTCGCGGAGGAGGTGTCCCTGGGGATGCACATCGACTGGTCCGACGACGTGGACGCCCCCACGCCCGTGCCGCCGGCCACCGGCCGGGCGCTCTACCGCATCGTCCAGGAGGGCATCACCAACGTCCGCAAGCACGCCCCCGGCTCCGGGGTCGAGATCCGGTCCTCCGGCGACCCCGGTCGCGGGATCACCCTGGTCGTGTCGAACCCAGTCGCCCGGGCCACGGGCGAGACACCGGGCGCCGGCCTCGGACTGGTGGGGCTGCGCGAGCGCGCCGAGCTCCGCGGCGGGCGGCTGCGCCAGCGCAGGGAGGGCTCGCGGTTCGTGCTGGAGGCTTGGCTACCGTGGTCGGCGTGATCCGCGTGCTGCTCGTCGACGACGACCCGCTGGTCCGCTCGGCGCTGTCGCTGATGCTCGGCGGACAGTCCGACATCGAGGTGGTGGGCGAGGCGCCCGACGGCGAGGCCGGCCTGGCCCTGGTCGCCGAGACCGCTCCCGACGTCGTCCTGATGGACATCCGGATGCCGGTGATGGACGGCCTCGAGGCCACCCGCCTGCTCCACGCTCGCCCGTCCCCGCCGGCCGTCGTCGTGCTCACCACGTTCGACGCCGACGACCACGTGCTGCGCGCGGTCGCCTCGGGTGCCGACGGCTTCCTGCTCAAGGACACCCCGCCCGCCGACATCGTCGGCGCCATCCGCACCGTGGCCGCCGGCGACGCGATGCTGTCGCCCTCGGCGACCCGCAGCCTGGTCTCCCGCCTGCGCGGCACGCCCGCGGACGACCGCGCGGCCTCCGCGGCGGACCGGCTGGCCGTGCTCACCGAGCGTGAGCGCGAGGTCGCGGTGTGCGTCGGGCGCGGGCTCAGCAACTCCGAGATCGCCGCGGAGCTCTACCTCTCGGTGCCGACGGTGAAGTCGCACGTGTCACGGCTGCTGACCAAGCTCCGCAGCACCAATCGCGTGCAGGTCGCGATGGTCGTCCACGACGCCGGCCTCGTCTGACCGGACACTCGTCTCAGACCGTGTGGCTCGCCCCGGCGCGCGCGAGCTCGACCGGGCCGGACCACTCGGCGCGCGCCTCGGCCTCGGCGTCCGCGGGGTCGTGCCACGGCGGGACGTGGGTGAGCACGAGCCGCTCCACGCCCGCCGCCGACGCCGTACGCCCGCAGTCGGCGCCGGTCATGTGCAGGTCGGGCGGGTTGTCGTCGCCGCTGCGGAAGGACGCCTCCGCCAGCAGCAGGTGGGCGCCCGCGGCGAGCTCGTCGAGCGCGGCGCACGGCCCGGTGTCACCGGAGTAGACGAGGGTGCGACCCCCGGCGGTGACCTTCAGGGCGTACGCCGCGACCGGGTGCACCACCTCGCGCGCCTCGACGCGGAACGGGCCCAGCTCCACCGACGACCCGGCAGGGGCGAGCTCGAGGAACCGGAACTCCTCACTCATCCCCGGCTCGAGCGGGAGGTCGTAGGCACGGGCCATCCGCGCGGCCGTGCCCGACGGACCCCAGACCGGGATCTGGGGCTGGGCGCCGCTGGGGTGGTACTTGCGCATCACGTAGTAGCCGCAGAGGTCGAGGCAGTGGTCGGCGTGGAGGTGGCTGAGGAAGACCGCGTCGATCGTCAGCGGGTCGACGTAGCGGTGCAGCTGGCCGAGCGCACCGTTGCCCAGGTCGAGCAGGATCCGCCACGTGCGGCCGTCCTGCTCCTCCTCCAGGAGGTAGCAGCTGGCGGGCGAGTCGGGCCCCGGGTAGGAGCCCGAGCACCCGACGACCGTGAGCCTCACCTGACGCCCCCTGCGAACTGGGAGGCGCTCAGCAGCTCGGCGCCGAGGAAGCGGCGGCCGACGGTCGCGAAGTCCTCCGGGCTTCCGGTGGTGGAGAACGTGTACTCGGCCTGCCCGTCCGCGCGCATCAGCCCGGTGCGGGCGAGCATCTTGTAGACGTCCTTGGCGCACTCCTCCGCCGAGCTCACCAGCGTGACCTCGTCGCCCATGACGTAGGAGATGACACCGGTCAGCAGCGGGTAGTGGGTGCAGCCGAGGATCAGCGTGTCGACCCCCGCCGCCACCAGGGGGTCGAGGTACTCGTGGGCGGCGGCGAGCAGCTCGTCGCCCCCGGTCACGCCCTGCTCGACGAAGTCGACGAAGCGCGGGCAGGCCTGGATGTGCAGGTCGAGGTGCGGGGCCGCGGCGAAGGCGTCGTCGTAGGCCATCGAGCTCGCGGTGGCGCGGGTGCAGATCACGCCGACCTTGCTGTTGCGGGTCGCGGCGGCGGCCCTGCGAGCGGCCGGGAGGATCACCTCGACGACGGGAACGTCGTAGCGCTCGCGCGCGTCGCGGAGCATCGCGGCGCTGGCGGAGTTGCAGGCGATGACCAGCGCCTTCACGCCCTGGGCGTAGAGGTGGTCGAGGCACTCCAGGGCGTACTCGCGGACCTCCCCGATCGGCTTCTGGCCGTACGGCTGGCGCGCCGTGTCGCCGAGGTAGACGACCGACTCGTGGGGCAGCTGGTCGATCACCGAGCGCGCGACCGTCAGGCCACCGAAACCGGAGTCGAAGATGCCGATGGGCGCATCGGCGGTGATCCGCGAGGTCGGGGTCGGCACAGGCAGCAGGCTAGGCGCTCGGCTCACCGCCGGTCACGCCATCGCGGGCGTCGTCCCGGTCACACGTCGTGCGCCGGGTTAAGGTCGTGCGGTGACCCTCCGCTCCGTGCTCGCCTCCGTCCTCGCGTGCGCCGCCGTGGGCCTGTGCCTGACCTCGGCGCCCGCCCAGCTCGTCGCCAGCAGCACCACCCCCGACACCCGGCGCGTGTCCGCGGACGACTCGATCGAGTCGGTGCTCGCGATCACCATCGACGGCCTCAACCCCGAGGCCCTGCGCATCCTCGGGCCGAAGGGCACCCCGCACCTGCACGCGTTCATGGCGTCGGGCGCCTCCACCCTCAACGCCCGCACCGAGAACGAGCTCACCATCACCCTGCCCAACCACACCGGCATGGTGACGGGCCGCCGGGTGACCGCGGCCGAGGGTGGCCACGGTGTGACCTGGAACGACGACCGGCGCCGCCCGAGGACCGTCCAGGCAGCGGCGGGCGAGCGGGTCGAGTCCGTGTTCACCGCCGTCAGCGCCGCCGGAGGCTCCACGGCCCTCTTCGCGAGCAAGACCAAGTTCTCCCTCTGGAAGCGCAGCTGGCCGCTGGCGATCGACAAGACGCGCATCCAGCTCGACAACGCCGTCATGGCGCGGTCCGTGCGTCGCGACCTCCGCGACCACGACCGCGCGTTCCGGTTCGCGCACTTCTCCCTGCCCGACAACGTGGGCCACGCCAAGGGCTTCATGTCCAAGCCCTACCTGCGGTCGGTCAAGCAGGTCGACGCGCTGCTCGGCGGCATCGTCGCCGCCGTCGACGCCGACCCCGTGCTCGACGCGAGCACGGCCATCATCGTCACCAGCGACCACGGCGGGCTCGGGACGAGCCACTCCGACGCGCGACGGTTCGCCAACTACCGCATCGCCTTCATGGTGGCGGGACCGGGCGTGGCCGTCGGGGCTGACCTCTACGCCCTCAACGCCGACAACCGTCGTGACCCCGGCACCCGACGCACCTCGTACGCCGACTCGTACCAGCCGATCCGCAACGGGGAGGTCGCGAACCTGGCGCTCGACCTGCTCGACCTCGGCGCCGTACCCGGAAGTGAGCACAACCTTTCGCTCGGTCTCGACGTCTCACCCGCGCAGTGATGTGATCAGCTGAACCCGAGCCGCCCGGTCCTCGGGCCGAGGAGGCACCCATGCCCGTCCTGAGACACCTCTCCGTGGTGACCGCGCTCGCCGTGGCCGCCTCGACCCTCCTGCTCGCGCCCGCGTCCGGTCGAGAGACCACCGCGCCGCAGGCTCCCGACCGGAGCCCGGCGTCCGTGGGCTGGCCGCCAGCGGCGCCCACCCAGCTCGTCATCGACACGCAGGGCGTGGATGTGGGCCGCGAGGACTACGTCCCCGGCACCGTGACCCTCGACGGGGTCACCCGCGTGACCGAGGTCCGCGGCCGGGGCAACTCCACGTGGGGTTGGCCCAAGAAGCCCTACAAGCTCAAGCTGGAGGAGGACGCCGCGCTCGTCGGCACCCGCCCCTTCGACGAGTGGGTGCTGCTCGCCGGCTACGGCGACCGCAGCGGCCTGCGTACGGCGGCAGCCTTCGCCGTGGCCGCGCAGACCCGGCTCTCGTGGACACCCCGCTTCCGCTTCGTCGAGGTCGTGCTCAACGGCCAGCCGCAGGGCCTGTACATGCTCACCGAGCAGGTCGAGGAGGGCGAGGGCCGCGTGAACCTGCCCGACGACGGCTACCTCCTCGAGATGAACAAGCGCTACCTGCGCGACGGCGAGCCGGGGTTCCGCACGAGCCGCGGCACGGCCGTGGCCTTCAAGGACCCCGACGAGATCACCAAGCGCCAGCGTCGCCAGGTCCGGGGGGCCGTCAGGCGCTTCGAGAAGGTCCTCTACGGGCCGTCGTTCGCGCACCCGACCCGCGGCTACGCCAAGTACATCAACGTCCGCAAGGTCATCGACTGGTACCTCGTGGAGGAGCTCTTCTCCAACCAGGACTCCAACTTCCAGTCGAGCGTGAACTTCAGCTGGGTGCCGGGCAAGAAGTTCGTCTTCGGTCCCGTCTGGGACTTCGACCTGAGCGCCGGCACCCGCTGGCGCGCGTACGGTCCCTCCGACGTGTGGTACACCCGGCTCGGCGGGCACTGGGTCTCCCGGATGCTCGAGGACCCCGCCTTCTCGGCACGGGTGAAGAGCCGGTGGGCCAAGCTCCGCCCCGGTGTCCGTGAGGTCGTCTCCCAGCTCCCCGCAGCCGCCGCCACGCTTGCTCCGGCCGCGCAGGCCGACTGGAACCAGTGGCACGCCGCGGGCGACCTCGAGTGGACCCGTCACGCCGACACCCTCGACGGCGAGGTCGACTTCCTCAGCGGCTGGCTCACGGCGCGGATCGCGTGGCTCAGCAAGAACGAGGTCCGCCTCGGCGGCACCCGCCAGTCCACGCGTGAGCGCGAGCGCACGGTCTGGGTGCCGGTGCAGCTGCAGTCGCCGGCCACGTCCTCGGTCGACGTCAGGTGGGGCCTGGTGGCCGGCAGCGCGACTCCCGGCGAGGACTACGTCGCCGAGCAGGGCACGGTGACCTTCGCCCCCGGGCAGAAGGAGCGCTACATCCCGGTGCGGATCCTCGATGACACCCGCACGGAGCGCCGAGAGACGCTGCGCGTGGCGCTGACCGGCGCCTCCGGGGAGCTCGTCGTCGGCTCGCCGGCCCTGGCCACGGTGGCGATCCGCGGCAACCGCAGATGAGCGCAGCGGTCTGAGGCTCACCGCCGCCTGACGGCCGCGGCCTCGCCGGGCAGGGGCCAGGGGTTGAACCGGCAGCCGCCGGTGCCCTTGGACTGCTGCATCATCACCGGCGCCCTGCCGCCCCCTCGGCGGCACGACGCGTGCCCGAGGCCGAGCCAGTGGCCGGTCTCGTGGTTGACCACCAGGTGGCGGTAGTCGCGCCGCGATCGTCCAGCCGCGTTCCACGCCGGCGACGCACGCGTCCAGCGCAGCTGGTTGATCACCACGTAGCGGCCCACCCGGCACGACCACTGCACCGAGCAGCTGGACGAGAAGGACGGGAGTGTCCCGGCAGCCGCCAGCACCAGCGTGAAGTTCCCGCCCCGGCGTACGCGACGGAACCGCACTCCCCCGGCGCGCCAGCCGCGGGGGTCGTCGAAGGTCTCCTGCGCGTGCCGCCGGAACACCTCCATCGAGGCTGTGATGCGGCCCCGGGTGGTGACCGAGTAGGTGACGCGGCGGCGCGCGGGGACGGCGTACGCCTCGGCCCGCTGCCCGTTCGCGTGCCACCGGTCCTGGCGTCCCTCGGCCTCGAAGGCCGACGCGGGCGAGCCGGGCACGGCGATCACGGCCAAGACGAGCGCGACCGCCACGAGGGCGCGAGCTGGCCGGATCATGTCGCGAGCCTACGCTGCACCGTCCGCCGCAGCGTCGCGTTGCTGCGTGCCTGTGGCCCCGCCATCGTGGGGACTGGCGGGGTGCGGGGCGGGGTCATCGTCGGCGGGGTCGCGGGATGCCGGCTGGAGGATCGCTGGTCGAGGAGGGCGCTCTGGAGCCCGTCACGAGACCCAGGTCGTCGAGGTCGTCCGGGTCGAGCTCGGTGGTGCCGGTGTGGTCGCGTCGGAAGCGGTGGCCGTGCGGACTTCGCCACTCGAAGACCCCGGGCACGACCATGGCGTAGCGCCAGGGCGAGTGGGTCTTGAGCCGGTGGTGGAACCGGCACAGGACCGCGAGGTTGCTCGTGGTCGTGGGGCCGGGCTGGGGCCTGCCCTCCGCCTCGGCGTGCTCGTCCCACGGCACGACATGATCGATGTCGCAGCCGCGGGCGGGGCGGCCGCAGCGCGGGAACACGCACGTGCGATCCCGCAAGATGACCTGCTCGCGGATCCGGTCCGGGACCTTCCGGGTCTGGCCGGTCAACGGGGTGTTGAGGTCGATGACCGGCTTGACAGTCACCTGGGTGCGGGTGTCGCCGCACCAGGACCGGATCTGCTCGAGGAGCACGAGCCGCTGGCCGTTCTCCATCCGCCCGGTGGGTCCGAAGACGGTGATGTCGCCGGACAGGCTGGCGTCGAAGTGGGCGTGGATGACCACCTGCCGTGCGGGCGGGAGGTCCGCATCGGTGGTTGAGGTGCGAGCGGAGCGAGCCTCGAAACCATCACCACTTGTCAGGAGGTCCAGCGCGGTCTGGGTGCGGGCAAGGTCGCCGAGGGCCTTCGCCCGTCGCGCGTCGAGCGACTCGGTCGACCCGAGCGCGGCCTGCGCGGCGGCGCCGTGGGCCACCGCGCGGTCGAAGTCGAGAGCGTCCGCCACATCTACCTCGGCCTCGATGCGCATGGTGCCGGCGAAGTGGACGTCGTCGTCGTGCACGGTCACGTGGCGTGGGTTCACGTGGAGGTAGCCGTCCTCGGGATCCTTGGTCGGGTCGGCAACGGCGAGGTCGTAGCGCTTGATGGTCTCGGCGACGAGCCGGTCGAGCTGCGCGGGCCCGATCCTGCCGGCGACGGCGGCGACCTGGGCGTCGACGAACCCCGCCGCCTCACGGGTCAGGGCAGGGCTGGTGTGGATGGTGGTCTCGGCGACCGACCGGGCACGCCACGCGGGGACGGCACCTGCGTGGACCTGGTTCCACAACCGCGGGAGGCGGTGGCGCAGCTCGAGGGCGTGCCCGATCAGCTTCTTCGCCGCCGTCGAGCTGATCCCGAGGACGGTGCCGAGCTCGGCGACGCAGAACTCCGCCACCAACGGGGCACCTTCACCAGCGATGGGTTCCTCGTGCTCACACCCCGGGACGGTGAATGCCGCCGCGGAGTGGATGGACTCGGGCGGGTGCAGGTCGGCCCACCGGGCAGCGAGGACCAGCTGCTCGGCGGCTGCCTGGTTCTCGACCTCGCGAGCCGAGCGGATCGAGGTGAGCAGGTCGGCGGCGGTGAGGTCGTCTGCCTCACCGATTCCAGGTCCTGCCGCTGCTTCGAGCATGCGTTCGACCCTACGCGAGACCACCGACACTGACCATGGGTGTGGACGGTAGGTGGCCCACGACTTTCGAAGGGGTCGCGTGACGTCACTCCGTCCCTCCTCGACCAGCGGGGAGTGCCTCCTCGACCAGCGGGTCGGCGGCCGCTACGCCCAGAGCTGCCCGTCGAGCGCGTCCTCGGCCTCGTCGACGGTGCCCTCGTACGCCCCGGTGGAGAGGTACTTCCACCCGCCGTCGCACACGATGAACGCGATGTCGGCCGACTCCCCCGCCTTGACGGCCTTGGCCGCCTGGCCGAGGGCTGCGTGCAGGATCGCGCCGGTGGAGATGCCGGCGAAGATGCCCTCGAGCTCGAGCAGCTCGCGCACCCGGCGTACGGCGTCGCGCGGGCCGACGCTGAAGCGCGAGTCGATGAGCGAGGCGTCGTAGAGCTCGGGGACGAAGCCCTCGTCGAGGTTGCGCAGGCCGTACACGAGCTCGCCGTAGCGCGGCTCGGCGGCGACGATGCGTACGTCGGGCTTGGCCTCGCGGAAGAAGCGGGACACACCCATCAACGTGCCGGTGGTGCCGAGCCCGGCGACGAAGTGGGTGATCGAGGGGAGGTCGGCGAGGAGCTCGGGGCCGGTGCCCTCCTGGTGCGCGAGCGCGTTGGCCTCGTTGCCGTACTGGTAGAGCATCACCCAGTCGGGGTGCTCGGCCGCGATCTTCTTCGCCACGCGAACGGCCTCGTTCGAGCCACCGGCCGCGGGCGAGGAGACGATCTCGGCCCCCCACATCCGGAGCAGCTGGCGGCGCTCCTCGGAGGTGTTCTCGGGCATGACGCAGA
Organism: Nocardioides flavus (ex Wang et al. 2016); assembly: GCF_014653115.1. Classification (GTDB taxonomy): domain Bacteria; phylum Actinomycetota; class Actinomycetes; order Propionibacteriales; family Nocardioidaceae; genus Nocardioides; species Nocardioides flavus. The sequence continues at coordinate 9,584 of NZ_BNAD01000006.1, forward strand.
CGATGCGGTAGCCCTTGAGCTTGGCCGCCATCGCCAGGGAGATGCCGGTGTTGCCGCTGGTCGGCTCGAGGATCGTGCAGCCGGGACGGAGCGTCCCGTCGGCCTCGGCCTGCTCGATCATCCGCAGCGCCGGCCGGTCCTTGATGGACCCGGTGGGGTTGCGGTCCTCGAGCTTGGCCCAGAGCCGTACGTCCGCGCCGTTGGGCTGGAGGCCCGGCGAGAGCCGCGGCAGCCCGACGAGTGGGGTGCCGCCGACCGAGGCGAGCAGGCTGTCGAAACGGGTCATCCGGTCAGCGGGCCCCGCCGGCGACGGCGGGCAGGACGACGACCTGGTCGCCGTCGGACAGCTCGGCGTCGAGGCCGCCCATGAAGCGCACGTCCTCGTCGTTGATGTAGACGTTGACGAAGCGGCGCAGGTCCACCGAGCCGGCCTTCTCCTCGACGAGGCGCTCCTTGATGCCGGGGTGGCTGCCCTCGAGGTCGTCGATGAGCGCGGACAGCGTGCCGCCCGAGCCCTCGACGGACTTCGCGCCGTCGGTGTAGGTGCGCAGGATGGTGGGGATCCGGACCTCGATGGCCATCAGGGGGTGCTCCGTTTCTGGGACTGCACTGTCTCGGTCTGCTGGGGCGTGATCGTGACCTCTTCCTCGGTCACGACTCCGTCGATGATTCTGTAGGACCTGAACTCCACCGGGCCCTCACTATTCCCGTGCTCGCGTGTGCTGACGAGCACGTAGTGCGCGTTGGGCTCGCTCGCGAGCCCGATGTCGGTGCGGCTGGGGTAGGCCTCGGTGGCCGTGTGGGAGTGGTAGACGACCACCGGCTCCTCGTCGCGGGCGTCCATGTCCTTGTAGAGCGCGAGCAGCTCGGTGGAGTCGAACTCGTAGAACGTCGGGCTGCCCGCGGCGTTGACCATCGGGATGAACCGCTCCGGTCGGTCGCTGCCCTCGGGGCCCGCGACCACGCCGCACGCCTCGTCGGGGTGGTCGCGCCGGGCGTGCGCCACGATGGCGTCGTAGATCTCCTGGTCGATGGTCAGCACGCGGTCAAGGGTAGGCGCCCGGCGATGCGGGCCGCGCACGTCTCACCACATAGTCTTGACGTCGAGAGACTTGACGGGGGAAGAGATGTCGTTGCCACGCGCGTACGCGCCACTCACGCGCCGGGGCATCCCGCTCGAGCGCGACCTGCGGGTCCTGGCGCTGGGTTCCTTCGCCAACCGGTTCGGGGCGGGCGCGGTCATGACGACCAGCGCGCTCTACTTCACCCGGCAGGTCGGCTTCTCGGCGGCCGAGGTCGCGCTCGCGCTGTCGGTGGCCGCCGTGGTCGGGATCCTGGTCCAGGTGCCGGCCGGGCAGCTCGGCGACAGCCACGGTCCGCGTCGCGTGCTGACCCTCTTCATGGTCGGGGCCGCGATGACCAGCGCGTTGCCCGCCCTCGCCCGTACGCCCTGGCAGCTCGCGGCCCTCCTCGCGCTGCTCACCCTCTTCGAGCGCTCGGCCGGCTCCGTGCAGCAGGGCGTCATCGCCCAGCTCGCGACCGGTGGGCGCGGCGTGCAGTTCAAGGCCTACCTCCGCGCGGTGACCAACACCGCGATCGGCCTGGGCTCGGTCTTCGGCGGCGCCGCGCTCGTCGTGGACGAGACGTGGGCCTACGTCTCCGTCTTCGTCCTCAACGCCGTCTTCACCGGCTTCGCCGCCTGGAACTCCACCCGCCTGCCCGACCTGCCCGCCTACGTACGCCTCGAGGGCGAGCCGCGGCTCGCGGTGCTGCGCGACTGGCCCTACGTCGCGGTCGTGGCCCTCACCGGCATGTTCTCCCTGCACTTCTTCGTGATGGAGCTGGGCCTGGCCCTCTACATCTCCGAGCGCACCGAGGCCCCGCCCGTGATGGTCGCGATCCTCCTGATCGTCAACACCGCCGCAGTGGCGCTCTTCCAGGTGCGGCTCTCGCGCCGCGCCGACTCGGTCGAGGCGGGCGCCCGCGCCCTGGTCCGCGGCGCGGTGTGGATCGCCGCCGGCTTCGCGATCGTGGCGTTCGCGGAGCGCGGGGACGCGACCTTCGCGATCGTCGTGCTCGTCGTCGGCTCGCTCGTCCACGTCGTGGGCGAGATGATCGGCTCCGGCGGCCAGTGGGGCCTGCAGATGGGGCTCGCGCCGCACGAGCGGCAGGGCCAGTACCAGGGCTTCGCCGGCCTCGGCTTCAGCGTCATCGCCGTCATCGGCCCGCCCATCGTGACGCTGCTGTGCGTGGAGATGGGCGAGACCGGGTGGCTGGTGCTCGCCGCGCTCATGCTGGCCGTCGCGCTGGCGTCGGTGCCGGTCTCGCGGTGGGCGCTCGCCTCGCGCGAGCGCTATGGAGTGCTCACGCACTCGGGTTGACCGCGCGCGTCACGCCCAGATCGCGGCCGGGATCCCGTCGGAGAACACCTCGGGCTCGACCGGCAGCGACTCCGACACTCCCAGCGCATGGCGTACGGCAGTCCAGGCCACCGCGCAGGCGTCGAGCAGGTCGTCCTCGCCGAACCCTGCCCCGCGGAACCACGGCGGCGCGATGACGCCGTGCGCGGCGAGCGCCTCGCGCCGCGCCCGTACGCCGTCGGGGTCCTTCTTGCGGGCGAGCACCGGGGCCCCAGCCATCCGGGCGAAGCTCACCTCGGGGTGCGCCTCGATCACGTGGGCGCCGGGACCCGAGCGGACCCACGCGTCGACCTGCAGCACCTTCTCGCGCAGGGCGTAGGCCTGCGCGCTGACGCTCGTGCGGCCGTCGGTGGCGGCCAGGTTTGCCTCGCGGGCCTCGGCGTAGGTCGCGGCCTCGAGCGCCGCGCGTACGGGGGTCGAGAAGACCGACGACGACTTGCCGACCAGCTCGCGGCGGGCCTCGGCGTCCGCCCGCCGGCCACCGCTGTCGGGGAGCCCGATCGGGATGTCGACGGCCACCACGGGCACGTCGTGCTGCTCGCGCACCAGGTCGAGCAGCGCGGCGATGTCGGCGGCGACGAAGACCGTGGCACGCAGGGTGGTGTCGAGGACGACGCCGACCCAGCCGGCCGGGCAGGCGTCCACTCCGAGCACCGGCGCCGGCGGACGGAGGACCGCGGGCGGCTCGGTCCCGTCCTGTCCGGCCGGCGCGGCGAACCGGGCCTCGCGCTCGTCGCTCAGCGCCGCGTCGATGCGCGCCACCATCACCTCCGACATCGGGGGCAGGCCGGTCACCGGCCACCAGCGGACCTCGCTGGACTCGTCGTCGGCGACGTGCGCCTCCCCCTCCAGCCACGTGCAGGCGAAGGTGAGGTCGAGGTAGGCCGCGCGGTCGCCGTTGGCGTGCACGAGCTCGGGGTGGGCGCCGGTCGAGGCGAGACGGTCGACCCGGACGCGTACGCCCGTCTCCTCGGTCACCTCGCGGGCCGCGGCCAGCGCGGGCTCCTCGCCGGGGTCGACGATGCCGGTGACCGGGGTCCAGCGGCCGTTGTCCGAGCGGCGCACCAGCAGCACCTCCTCGCCCCGGCGTACGACCGCGGTGACGGCGGGCAGCCAGAGCGGGTGGTCGCTGCCGATCTTCTCCCGGATCGCGACGACGAAGTCAGGGACCGGGCTCATCCGGCCGTCAGCGCCTCGACCACGGTCTCCTGGAGGTAGCCGACCCACTCGTAGATGTCGTGGGCCTGCGCCCGCGGGTCGTCGTCGGGCAGCGAGTGCCAGTAGTGCTCGTCGCCGGCCTCGACGCCGAGGCGCGTGGCCAGCGCGAGACGGATGTCGGTGAAGGCGCGCATCCACGTCTCGGCCTCGTCGTGGGTGAGCTCCACGTCGATCATCAGCCCGTCCTCGGTCAGCTCGGGCGGCAGCCCGGCGTCCTCGAGGGCGTCGATGATCGAGCCGGCGGCGGCGGCCTTGCCGTCGCGCAGCCCGCCCTCGGTGAACCGACGGAAGTCCGAGGCGGCCTCCTCGTCGTCGGGGTAGGCCGTGGGGAACAGCCGCGCGAGCACCGGGTCCTCGGGGATCGTGGTGGCGCCGGAGAACTCGGCCATCATCGCCTCGAAGGGGTCGGCGGCCGGCGCCGCGGGCTCCGCACGCTCGTTGCGCAGCAGCTCGACCATCTGCGAGGCCAGCGAGCGCAGCAGGTCGGCCTCGAAGCCGGTGAAGGTGGCGATCACGCGGCCGGTCCTGCGGTGTCGTTCGAACCCGGTCACCTCAGGACGCCTTCTCCATCGTCGCCCACAGGCCGTACTCGTGCATCGCCTGGACGTCGCGCTCCATCTCCTCGCGCGTGCCGGTCGAGACGACGGACCTGCCCTCGGTGTGCACCTCGAGCATGAGCTTCTCCGCCTTCGCCTTGTCGTAGCCGAAGTACTTCTGGAACACGTAGGAGACGTAGGACATGAGGTTCACCGGGTCGTCCCACACGAGGGTCACCCACGGCTTGGCCAGGAAGGTGATCTCGTCGGGAGTCTGGGTCGGCTCGACCTCTACGGGACTGGCGGCTGACACGTCTCCCATCGTGGCACAGTGTGGGGCGTGACCACCCCACCGCGTGCGTCGACGGCCCTGCTGACCGACCACTACGAACTGACCATGGTGCAGGCCGCGCGGCAGTCGGGCACCGCCGACCGCAGGGCGGTCTTCGAGCTCTTCCCGCGGCGGCTCCCGGCAGGGCGCCGCTACGGCGTCGTGGCGGGTGTCGACCGGGCGCTCGACGCGATCGAGGAGTTCCGCTTCGACGCGGGGACGCTCACCGCCCTCGAGGGCGTCGTCGACCCCGACATGCTCGACTGGCTCGCCTCCTACCGCTTCTCCGGCGACGTCTGGGGGTACGCCGAGGGCGAGGCCTACTTCCCCCACTCGCCGCTGCTCGTGGTGGAGGGCACCTTCGCCGAGGCGGTGCTGCTGGAGACGGTGCTGCTCTCGATCTACAACCACGACTCCGCCATCGCGTCGGCCGCCTCGCGGATGACGCTCGCCGCCGACGGGCGGCCGTGCATCGAGATGGGCGCACGGCGCACCCACGAGGAGGCGGCGGTCGCTGCCGCCCGGGCGGCGTACGTCGCGGGCTTCGAGGCCACGAGCAACCTCGCGGCGCGGGCGCGCCACGGCGTGCCGTCCACCGGCACCTCCGCCCACTCGTTCACGCTGCTGCACGACACCGAGGCGGATGCCTTCCGTGCGCAGGTCCAGGCCCTCGGCGTCGGCACGACGCTCCTGGTCGACACCTACGACGTCAACGAGGCCGTCGCGCTCGCGGTCGAGGTCGCCGGGACCGGCCTCGGCGCGGTCCGCCTCGACTCCGGCGACCTCGGCCTCGTGGCGCGCGAGGTGCGCGCGCAGCTCGACGCCCTCGGCGCGACGGGCACCCGGATCGTGGTGACGAGCGACCTCGACGAGCACGCGATCGCCGCCCTGGCGGTCGCGCCCGTGGACGCCTACGGCGTCGGCACGCAGCTCGTCACCGGCTCGGGCCACCCCACCTGCGGCTTCGTCTACAAGCTGGTCGCGCGCGAGGGCGACGACGGCGAGATGGTCTCGGTGGCCAAGAAGTCGACCGACAAGCACTCCATCGGCGGACGCAAGTACGCCCTGCGCCGCCGCGGGCCCTCCGGGGTCGCGCGGGCCGAGGTGGTCGGGATCGGCGAGGCGCCGGCGGACGACGGCGACGACCGCCCCCTCCTCGTCAGGCTGGTCGAGGGCGGCGAGGTCGTCGGGCGCGCGACGCTGGACGAGGCACGCGCCCGCCACCGCGCCTCGGTCGCCGAGCTCCCCCGCGCCGTCACGATGATGTCCGCGGGCGAGGCGGTGATCCCGACGATCTTCGAGGACTAGTCTCGGCACATGTCCCGCGCCCTGATCGTCGTCGACGTCCAGAACGACTTCTGTGAGGGCGGTTCGCTGCCCGTCGCGGGCGGCGCCCGCGTGGCCGCCGACATCAACGACCTGCTGCACCGCTGGCACGCGCGTGCGGACGACGCGCCGGCGTACGACGTCGTGGTCGCGACCAAGGACCACCACGTCGACCCGGGGCACCACTGGTCGGCCAAGCCGGACTTCGCCGAGTCGTGGCCGGTGCACTGCAAGGTCGGCACCGAGGGCGCCGCCTTCCACCCCAACCTGGACCCGCAGCCCTTCGACGAGGTGTTCTACAAGGGCGAGCACGCGGCCGCCTTCTCCGGCTTCGAGGGACGCACGTCGGCCGGCGAGCCGCTCGCCGACTGGCTGCGCGCCAAGGGCGTCGACGAGGTCGACGTGTGCGGCATCGCCACCGACCACTGCGTGCGCGCGACGGCTCTGGACAGCGCCGCGGAGGGGTTCAGCACCCGCGTGCTCACCGCCATGTGCGCGGGCGTCGCCGACGACACCACGGCGACCGCGATCACGGAGATGGCCGGCGCCGGCGTCGAGATCGCGTGAGACCTGCAGGACCCGGGCTCAGCACCACTTCTCGGTGACGGTGCGCAGCACCTTGATGGTGCGCGCGGTGCCCTGGCCCAGCGCCGTGACCTCCTTGGACGAGAGCAGCCGCGACGTGTGGATGTCGCCGTCGAGCAGCACGTAGGCCGCGCGGCCCTCGACCACCACGGTCTCCCCGGGGTGCTCCAGCGCCTGCGCGGCCTCCACCGCGGCCGAGGCCGGCGCCGAGGAGTAGAGGGTGACGTAGTGCTGGCCGGACGGGTCGTGCTCGGCGTGGAGCTCCTCGCCGCGCGCGGTCAGCGCGGCGAGGTCGGCCGCGGTGAAGACCACGGTCGGCACGTCGAAGCCGGCAGCCGCGGCGTACGCCTCCTCCAGCGCGGCCTGCACCCGGGGAACCGACCGGGCGGGGTGCGTCAGCCGGACGTTCCCGGTGTTGATGTAGGTCTCGACGCCGGTGCCGCCCGCGGCCTCGGTGGCCGTCCGGATCGCGTCCTTGGGGAACTTGCGCCGGGCGCCGAGGTTGATGGCGCGCAGGAAGGCGACGTAGGTGGGCACGGGTCGATCATGCCCTGCACGGTGCGGCCGGGCGGGTCAGACCCGCTTGCACTGGCTGGGCGGCGTCACGGCGGGGTCGAAGACGTACTTCGGCGGCACGATGCTGGCGCCGTCCTGCGACTCCTTCATCGTCATCGCCCACCACCCGGCCTTGCGGGTCTCGATGGCGGCGAGCTCCTCGGCGGGCAGCTCGTTCCACATGTTGACGACGTCGACACCGACCTCGATGAGGTGTCCGTGGGGCTCGACCACAGCCTTGGCCTCGACGCCGTCGAGGGCCGCGGGGACCGCGGGGAAGAGCCCGCGCGGCATGCCCGTGATGACGGCCTTGGCCGGGACGCCGACGGCGACACCGTCCCCGGAGAGCCGGATGGCGCGTGCCGCTGCCACCGGCCAGGTCGGGTCGAGGTCCGTGGGCAACGCCCAGCTGCGGGCCGGGTCGTCGGTGATGTCAGCCCAGCAGTCAGCTGCGTTGGGGCCCCAGACGTCACTGTTGAAGTAGGTGCGGCCTGCCACCACGAGGTAGTCGACCTGCTGCTTGTCGCCGTCGATCGCGGAGTCCATGGACAGCTCGCTGTAGCCCGTCGACGGGCTGTAGCGGCCGTCGAGGTCGAAGATGCGCTTGCCGCCGTTGTCGGGGTTCTTGGTGAGCAGCTGGCCGTGCCACTCGACGATGCCCATCTTGTCGACCTGGGCGACCATGGCGTCGAGCTGCTCGCCCTCGAGGAGGACGTCGGAGGCCTCGGAGGTGGACGCGGCCTCGCCGGACCCGCCGCACGCCGCGAGCGTCAGTGCCAGGGCTGCGCCGAGCACCGCGGCCCACGATGGATTGCGACGTGCCACTGGGTCTCCCCCGGTCCGGTCCCGCACGGGCTGGGTGCCCGATCACGTCCGCGAGCCTAGGACCGGGTGCTGGGCCTGTCAGGAGAACGGGAGATCTCGCACGCTCGCCGCTCAGCCCGCCATCCAGGCGCGCGCCGCCCCGACGACGGCGTCGGTGAGGTCGTCGACGAGCGAGGAGCCGAGGCGCCAGTGCTGCCAGAAGAGGGGCACCTCGGGGCGGCGGCCGGGCACCAGCTCGACCAGGTCGCCGCGCTCGAGCTCGTCGAGCACGTCCGACTCCGGCAGCAGGCCCCACCCCATGCCCACCCGCACCGCCCGGTCGAACTCCCGCACCGACGGCACGTACGTCACGGGCGGGGCGAGGTGGCGTCGCGTGACGCGACGGACGAAGTCGTGCTGGAGCGAGTCGCTGCGGTCGAAGGCGACGATCGGCGCCTCGGCGAAGGCGGCCGACCCGACCCCGTCGGCGAAGTGGGCCGCATGGAAGGCGCGGGTCGCGACCGCGGCGTACTTGAGCCGGCCCAGGCGCACGACGCGGCAGCCGGGCACCGGCTTCGGCTCGCCGGTGATCGCGGCCACGACCTCGCCGCGACGCAGCCGCTCGGCGGTGCGCGTGTGGTCCTCGCGCACCACCTCGAAGACCACCCGGTGCCGGGACTGCACCTCGGCCAGGGCGTCGACGAACCAGCCGTAGAGCGCGTCCGCGTTGACCGCGATCGGGAGCGAGGCGTACGACGTCCCGCCCCCCTCGTCCTCCTCGACCAGCTCCGCGACCGCCTCGCGCTCCAGCAGCTCGGTCTGGGTGGCCAGCCGTACGAGGACCAGGCCTGCCTCCGTGGGCTCCAGCGGCTTCACCCGGTGAAGCAGGACGCGACCGATCCGGGTCTCCAGCGCCTTGACCCGCTGGCTCACCGCCGACGGGGTCACGTGGAGCTCGCGTGCCGCCGCCTCGAAGGTGCCGAGCCGTACGGCGACGGCCAGTGTGCGCAGCGCCACAGGGTCCAGCTGGGTGATGTCTTTCATACTTAGACATCCTAATGATTCCTAAAAATAGTTCGCTGGCTTGAAGACTGCCCGACGCCTAGCGTTGTCAGCATGTTCCAGGTCGTCCTCACCGGTCTGCTCACCGGTCTTGCCCTCATCGTCGCCGTCGGCGCCCAGAACGCCTTCCTCCTCCGGCAGGCGATCCGCGGCGAGCACGTCCTGCCGATCGTGCTGACGTGCCTGCTGTCCGACGTCGTCGCCATCACCGCCGGCGTGGCCGGGCTCGGCGTCGTGCTGGAGCGGTGGCCCGCGGTCCTGCCGGTGGCGCAGGTGCTCGGCGGCGTCTACCTCATCGGATTCGGCGTGCACGCCGCGATGCGCGCGTGGCGACCGTCGGCGCTCGAGGCCGGCGAGGGCACCTCGCTCACGGTCGGGCGCGCGGTTCTGCTGACGCTCGCGCTCACCTGGCTCAACCCGCACTTCTACCTCGACGCGGTCCTCATGCTCGGCACCGTGGCCAACAGCTTCGGCCAGGACCGCTGGTGGTTCCTCGTGGGCACCCTGCTGGCGAGCGTGCTGTGGTTCTTCGGCCTCGGCTACGGCGCCCGCCTGCTGCGCGGCCTCTTCGCCCGACCCAACGCCTGGCGGGTCCTCGACTCGACGATCGCCGTGCTGATGGGCGGTCTCGGCGTGGGGCTCATCGCCCACTGAGCGACCGGCGACCGCCGTCCCGCGCGCCATCGACCACGGCACCGCGCCGGCGTACTAGCGTCGGGGTCGTGCCGTGCGACTACTGCGGGGAAGAGTTCGACCCCATCTCGACCAGGTGGCTGTGCCCCCACTGCCACATGAAGGCCAACTGCTGCGACGGTGCGCCGCTCTAGCCCTGCCCGGCCAGTGCGCCGCCCTGCTCGGCCAGCGCCTCGCGCAGCCGGGCGATGGCGATCGGACCGACGCCGTGCATCGCGGCCAGGTCGGCTTCGGTGCGCGTGGCGACCTGCTCGAGGGTCGTGAGACCTGCCTCGCGCAGGGCACGCGTCGCGGGTGCCCCGATCCCCCGCGGCAGCGGCCTCCCCTCCTGCCGAGGTGCGCGAACCCGCGGCTCCGGCAGCCCGGCGTCGACGACCGCCTCGCCGCGCGGTGACAGCAGGTAGCCGATCGCCAGCGACTCGGTCAGCCCGAGCTCCTTGAGCTTGCGCACGTCCTTCTTGAAGTCGGCCGTCTCCCGCCCCACCCGGGCGGCGAGGTCGGGGGCTCGTACGGTGGGGTGGAGGTCGATCAGGTCGAGGGTCTCGCGGGTCCAGGGTCCGTGCGCCGAGGCGGCGTCGAGCCTGTCCAGCCGCGCCTGGATGGCGACGAGCTCGTCGGCGTCCGGGACGGCTGCCCGCAGCGCCTCACGGGGGTCCGGCCCGGCGTACGCCAGCCCGATCCGCCACGCCGGGTCGTCCGGGCGCGCGGCGAGCGCCTCCTTGAGCGCGGTCAGCGACGGCGCCCCGGCCCGGCGCGCGTCCTCGGCCCGCAGCCCGCTCACGCTGACCTGCTCGACCGAGGTCACCTCGACGAGCCCGACCGCCGTGCGCATCCGCGTGCCGACGACGACGCGCGGGCGCGCCCAGCGGCGGAACGCGAGGTCGACCGTCCCGGCCTTGATCGCCGCGAGCTCGGCAGGGCGGATCATCATGCGCCTCAGCCTAGGGCCGCTCGTGAGCGGTGCAGGAGACAGCTTTCCGGGCGTCAGAACCTGCGCCACTCACCGCTCGAACCCCGGCCATGGATCGAGCGGTGAGCAGGACATGTTCCCGGGCTCGAAAACCTGCCTCACTCACCGCTCGAAGCGGGCGCAGGAGACCTCAGAGGTTGCCGCGCGCGTCCTGCTCGCGCTCGATGGCCTCGAAGAGCGCCTTGAAGTTGCCCTTGCCGAAGCCGAGGGAGCCGTGGCGCTCGATGAGCTCGAAGAAGACCGTCGGGCGGTCGCCGAGCGGCTTGGTGAAGATCTGGAGCAGGTAGCCGTCCTCGTCGCGGTCGACGAGGATGCCGCGCTTCTGCAGCTCCTCGATCGGCACGCGGACCTCGCCGATGCGGGCGCGGAGCTCGGGGTCCTCGTAGTAGGAGTCCGGGGTGTTGAGGAACTCCACGCCGTTGGCGCGCAGCGCGTCGACGGTGGCGAGGATGTCGCCGGTCGCCAGGGCCAGGTGCTGGGCGCCCGGACCGTTGTAGAACTCGAGGTACTCGTCGATCTGCGACTTCTTCTTGGCGATCGCGGGCTCGTTGAGCGGGAACTTCACGCGGTGGTTGCCGTTGGCGACGACCTTCGACATGAGCGCGGAGTAGTCGGTGGCGATGTCGTCACCGATGAACTCGGCCATGTTCACGAAGCCCATGACCCGGTTGTAGAAGCCGACCCACTCGTCCATCCTGCCGAGCTCGACGTTGCCGACGATGTGGTCGAGCGCCTGGAACAGGCGCTTGGGCTGGTCGGCCTTCTTCTCCCAGCGCGGCTCGGCGGCCACGTAGCCGGGCAGGTACGGGCCGGCGTACGTCACGCCGTCGACGGTGCGCTGCACCAGCGTGTGGCGGGTCTCGCCGTACGTCGCGATGGCCGCGATGCGGACCGCGCCGTGCCCGTCGGTCAGCGTCTCCGGCTCGCGGACGACGGTCGCGCCGGCCTTGCGCGCCTGCGCGATGCACTGGTCGACGTCGGGGACCTCGAGGGCGATGTCGACGACGCCGTCGCCGTGGCGGGCGTGGTGGGCGATCAGGTCGCTCTCGGGCGAGACGGCGCCGCTGAGCACGAACTTGATCGAGCCGGACTTGAGCACGAAGGACTTGTGGTCGCGGTTGCCGTTCTCCGGGCCGGAGTAGGCGACGAGCTCCATGCCCCAGGCGGAGGCGTAGTAGTGCGCGGCCTGGGTGGCGTTGCCAACCACGAAGCAGATCGCGTCCCAGCCGGTCACGGGGAACGGGTCGGACTCGGCGTCGTACTCGACGAGGCCGACGAGCTGGCGCAGCTGCTCCAGCGAGAGGTCGGCCTTCATCTCGTCCACGGTCAGGGCGCCACCGGTCGAGGCGATGTCAGTCGTCATGGGTCGAACCCTGCCGACTCCCGGCAACGTGTGCAACAGTACGGTGAAACGTTGGACAACCTGCACAGCGAAGAGACGCCGATGGACGAGATCGACAGCAAGGTGATCGACATCTTCGCCAGCGAGCCCAAGCTGGGCGTGCTCGAGGCGAGCCGCCGCCTCGGCATCGCGCGCGGCACGGTGCAGGCACGGCTCGACAAGCTCGCCGCGGCCGGCGTCATCACCGGGTGGGGGCCCGACCTCTCGCCGGAGGCGATCGGCTATCCCGTGACGGCGTTCCTGACCCTCGAGATCCGCCAGGGGGCCGGCCACGACGCGGTCGCCGCGCACCTGTCGGGGATCCCGGAGGTGCTCGAGGCCTACACGATCACCGGCGCCGGCGACATGTGGGCGCGGGTCGTGGCCCGCTCCAACGCCGACCTGCAGCGGGTGATCGACCAGGTGCTCACCGAGCCCGGGATCGACCGCTCCACCACGGTGATCGCCCTCGCGACCCAGATCCCCTACCGCGTGGTGCCGCTGGCCCGTGCGTCCGTGGATCCGACGCCGAGGTGAGCCTCAGGAGCCGTACGCCCCGGCCGGGTCCTCGAGGAAGGCGAGGTCGTCGGGCTGGTCGATGCGATAGCTGCCGCTCGCGTTGCAGTTGTAGTTGAGGCCGAACGACGTCACCGCGACGATGACGTTCTTCTCAGCGATCCGGGACGTGGTGATGTCGAACGTCGGGCCGCCCGAATCTCCGAAGCAGGTGCCTCCGGTCGTCCCGCTGCCGCGGTGGGAGAACATCACCGCGATGTCGCGGTAGCCGTAGGCACCCTTGAAGCTCACCAGCCGCCGGTCGGCCTTGCGCCGGGTGTCGCCGCCGAGGCCGAACTTGGGCCCGCTGTCCTCCAGGCCGTAGCCGACCGACTCGAACAGGCCCCGCTGGCGCTCCTTCCCGGCGTACCGGTCGAGGTAGTCCTCCTCGGGCAGGCTGCCGTACTCGGGCAGCACCACCGGCTCGCTGAGCTCGAGGACGCCGAGGTCGTGCAGGAGGAAGGCCGCGTCGACGTACTCGGGGTGGGTGAAGGTCGAGGCGGTCTCGTGCCAGGTCGGGCTCGCGTCGAGGGCGGCCGACCAGTCGTCGTAGCGCTCCTCGTTGCGGTCCGGGACGTAGGTCGAGCTCGGGTCGAGGATCGAGAAGTCGGGCTCCTCCTCGACGGAGAACCACACGTCGGTGCCGCCGAGCAGGGGATCGGCGGGCGCGACACCCTCCACGCCCACGGCGTACGTGCAGTGGCCGGCCGTGACGACCGTGTCGGCGTCGATCAGGGTGCCGGTGCAGGTGAACCAGGCACCCGGGTCGTCGAAGCGCGAGTCGGCGGCGGCCGGGACGTGGAACAGCAGCTGGCCGACGAAGGGGTGCTCACCGTCGTCCGGTGCGCCGCCGATGATCGCCTGGGCGGGCAGCGCGGGCGCGAGCAGCGCGACCGTCGCGAGGGAGGTGACCGCGACGCGGCCGAGGGAGATCGACATGGGGGCTCCTTCGGGGAGGAATGGGTGCCCCCAGTGAGCGCGCCCGCTCGGGCGGGTGTCATCCCCCAGATCGGCGACGTCCCCGGCTCAGCCCCCGGCCGGGAAGATCATGCACGTCGAGGTCGCGTGCGCGACCAGCCTGCCCTCGCCGTCGCTGAGCTGTGCCTGTGCCAAGGCCGTACGCCGACCGCGCTGGATCACGGTGCCCTCGCAGGCGAGGAGGCCGGAGTCGACGGTGACGGGACGGAGGAACTTCACCGTCAGGTCGACCGAGGTGTACATCTCCCCGGCCGCGAGGGTCGTGTGCACGGCGCACGCGGCGGCGGTGTCGAGCAGCGTGGAGATGACGCCGCCGTGCACGCTGCCGAGCGGGTTGTAGTGGAACTCTGCGGCCGGCATCTCGACGACCACCCGACCGGGCTCGGGACGCAGGTCGGTGAAGCCGAGGGTCTGCTTGATCGGTGGCGGCGGGAGCTCCCCGGTCCGCATCGCCAGCAGCGCTCGCGTGGTCCACCGACAACTGCACCGTGGGTCGCGCCATGGCGGTCCTCGGGAGCGATGGACCTTCGTGGTGCTGCGCGAGGTGTTCAACGGCGTCCGCCGCTTCGAGGACATGCGCCGCCACTCGGGCATCCCGCGACAGGTGCTCACCGACCGGCTCGCCCTGCTCGTCGACGCCGGCATCCTGCGCCGCGAGCCCTACCGCGAGCCCGGCCAGCGCGAGCGGCACGAGTACCGGCCGACCGACAAGGGGTTCGACCTCTATCCGGTGCTCGTCGCGGTCCGGACGTGGGGCGACCGCTATCTTGCGGACCCCGAGGGCTCGCCGGTCGAGTTCGAGCACGTGGGCTGCGGCGCGGAGGTCGGGGTGGTGCTGCGCTGCGCGAACGGGCACGACGTGACCGGACGACGCGACGTCTCGACGCGCCCCGGCCCCGGGGTCAAGCCGTTCGCCTAGGTCACCTTCACCCATGGTGCCGCGCACCACAGGGCGCCCCCGGCCACCAGCTCGGGGACGCCGGGACGGTGGTCGGGGCCGCGCCTCTGACCGGGAGCCACCGCCAGCTCCAGCTCGCGGTCGTCGCCGGAGATCAGCAGCCGGAAGGGCGGGATCCCCGCCTCCCGGTAGCCGTCGTCCCACAGGTGCAGCTCGTCGCCGTGCACCTCGAAGTCGCCGCTGTGCCAGGACTCGCCGGTGGGACCGGTCACGTTGAACATCCCCTCGAGGAACTGCACCGAGAAGTCGGTCCCCACGTGGTCCTCCGCTGCCGCGGCGACGGCGTCCGCCCGACGTACGCCGCGGTCGGTCAGGTAGCGCAGGAAGTCCTGCCGGCTGACCTGCGCCTCCCACGTCCCGTCGAGGAAGGTCGTGGCAGCGGCAGCCGTCTCCTCGCCCACGGTCGCCACGCTGGACGACGGATCACCTGAGGGCGGTTCGTCGCCGTCCCCGGCGCACCCGGTGCTGGCGAGCACCACGACGACCGTCACGGCCAGCATCCAGGTCCTCATCAGGTCTCCTCTCACGGGAAGTCGACGTCCTCGTCGACACAGGTCGGCAGCAGCGGCGCCCGGTCGAGGGGGCCCGCCAGCCAGTCGTTGCGCACGGATCGCGCGCACTGGTCCCCGAGGACGTTGTGGCCGCGCCCGCGGGCCACCACGAGGTGGGCGCCGCTGACCCATCGCCGCACCTGCGCCGACGCCTCGGCCGCCGTGGCGTACGGGTCGAGCTCACCGTGCAGCACCAGGGTCGGGACGCCGACGACCGCGTCGTCGTCCGCGGCCTGCTCGCCGATCCCCCACCGTGCGCACACCGCGACGTACGGCTCCCGTCCCGCCGCCGTGGGGCACACGCCCGACAGCACGGCGCCGAGGACGACCTGCTCCCGGGTCACGCACTTGGGCAGCACCCCGACGCACAGCGGAGGCGCCAGCCGCAGCGCGGTCGCGAACCGGTCGAGGACGGGACCGCGACGGCCTGCGGCCGCTTCGCCCAGGAGGTCCGGGAGCTGGGCCGGGCCGGACGAGACCGGCGCGACCAGCCAGCGCACCGCACGGTCGAGGAGCTCGCGGTCCAGCGGCACCCCCTCGAGGTCCACCGGGCGGGTCGCGGCGCGGCGCCGCGCCTCACGCCACCGCGCGAGCACGTCGCCGTGGCGGCGCGCGCACCGGACGTCGGCCGCGCACGCCGACGCCACCCGGCGCAGCAGCGCCGAGCGACGGGCGCGCCAGCCGTCGTGGACGTGGACGGCGGAGTCGAGGACCAGGGCCTCCACCCGGTCGGGGTGCTCGCGCGCCACCTCGACCGCCGTGGCGCCGGTGGTGCCGTGGCCCATCAGCACCCAGCGCTCGCTGCCGACGGCGTCCATGACGGCCAGCAGGACCGCGGCCGAGTGCTGCGGCGTCATCAGGCCGGGGTCCACCCCCTCGGCGGCCAGCCGGTCACGACAGGTCCCGATCGCCTCGACGAGTGCCGAGGAGCCGGCGGCCGCGTCACCCAGCGACTCGGCGTCGGAGCAGTCCAGCGACGGCACCGAGTGGCCGGTGCCGGGCAGGTCGACGATGACCGTGCGTCGGCCGGTGCGCTGCGCGATCGGGGCGAGGCCCGCGTAGTCGGGAGCCATGCCGAGGTCCGTCCCGGTCTCGAGGATCGGTGACCGGTCGGAGGGTGCGGGCGGCTCGACGACGACGACGAAGACCTGCTGGGTGCTGTCGCCGAGAGGCGCCGAGACCCATCCGCAGGTGTGCTCCGGCACGACCTCGACCTCCACGTCGGCCGGACAGGTCTGCGGCGTCCACGTGGAGCCTGACCGGTCCGCGCGGTCGTCGGAGCGCTGACCGACGAGACGGACGGCGGCCAGTGCACCGAGACCGGCCAGGGCGACGACGAGCACGACGGCGACGGCGCACGGCCTCACGGGCTCTGCTCCGTCCACGTGCCGGCGAGGAGCTCCACGCGCGGGGCGCAGGCGTCGTCCACCGCCGTCAGTCGCAGGCCGTCCGCGGACCGGGACCACGCGTAGGTGCCCGGCGGCAGCTCGTTGCAGGCGCCGTTGACGAAGGCGTCCACCCGGACCTGGGCGCCGGAGGTGGCGTACGCCGCCCCGTCGGTCCCGGCCACCAGCGCCCGCGGCGGCGAGAGGGTCAGCACCCCACCGTCCGCGAACCCGATCGTCCACGGGCCGTCCCACGCCGGGTCCCCGGCGCCGTCGAGGGTACGGGTCCAGGTCCCGCGCAGCTCGCCGCCCGGGCTGGGCGCGGGTTCGGGCTCCTCGTCGGTGAGCAGCGCGCGGAGCAGCTGGGGGCCGAGCACGAGCAGGGCCACGACGACTGCGGCGGCGAGCGCGAGGTGCCACGGCCGACGCGGAGCGGGCCGACGCGGTGCGGGCCGCCCCCTGGTGACCTCCTCCAGCGCGGCGGCGGTGAGCTGCTCGTCGGGCATCGGCAGGGCTTGAAGGCCACGGCGCACGCGGGCGTCGAGCAGGGCGTCCTCGTTCATCGCGCCACCTCCTCCTCGTTCAGCAGCCCGGCCAGCCGGCGGCGGGCCCGGTGCAGCGCGACCTTGGCGGCGTGGGGCGAGATCCCCAGCACGCTCGCGACCTCGTCGAGCGGCCGGTCCTCCAGGTGGTAGAGGCCCACCAGCGCCCGGTCGCGGGCGGGGAGGCGGCGTACGGCGCGCAGCACGGCGTCCGCCTCCTCCGCTCCCGCGGCACCGGTCTCGGCTGCGGTTCCCCAGGCAGGTGCCCGGCTCTCCCGCTCCCGCCGCCGCTGCTCGCGGCGCCGCCACGAGAAGGCCTGGTTGAGCGCGACCCGCCGCACCCACGCCTCGGGTGACTCGTAGTGGACGACCCGGTCCCAGTGCCGGTGGAGCCGCACGAAGGCCTCTTGGGCCACGTCCTCCGCGGAGGCGGGGTCCCCGAGCACGACCCGGAGCAGGCGCACGACCTGGGGGTACTCGGCCGTGAAGAACCAGGCGAAGGACTCCGCACCGTCGTCCTCCGCGTCGGGTCTCCTCCGCAGCACGTCCATCGTGGCTCCGACGCTCCAGCAGGCACTCAGCGTACGCCCGGCTCAGGGCTGCCAGGTGCCGTGCGTGTAGATCCGCTCGGTGTGCGCGAGGACCACCCGGTCCCCGCCGTCGGCCGGCACCGCCCACAGGCTGCGCTGGCGTGGCCACCCCTGGAACGGCTGCAGGGCCGTCAGCACGATCCACTCCCCGTCCGGGGTGTAGCGCGGCTGGGTGGCACTCGTCCCGTCGAAGGACGCGACCGTGCGCAGGTCGGAGCCGTCCGGACGCATCCGCACCAGGTCGGCCTTGCCGCCGCTGCCGTAGCCGGTGGAGAACACGATCCACTCCCCGTCGGGCGACCAGTCGGGAGTCCCGGCCGACAGGCTCCAGTCGGTCAGCCGCCGCTCCCCCGTCCCGTCGCGCCGGATCGTGAAGACCGCGGCCTCGAAGCCGTCCGCCGTGGGCCGCTCACGGTGGTAGGTCAGCCGCTCTCCGTCCGGGGACCACCGCGGGAAGTAGGGGCGGTCGCAGTCGGCGTCCGCCGTGAGCCGGGTCAGCGCGTCGGTCGCGAGGTCCCCGATCCACAGCGCGCAGTCGACCGGCACCCAGTCCTCGGTGAACGGTGCCCGGTAGCGGACGAAGGCCATGCTGCGCCCGTCCGGCGAGTACGCCGGCTCGTCGTCGCCGAGGCACGGGAACGTGCAGTCGAAGACCTGCGTCGCGACCCCGGTGGCGAGGTCGTACTCGTAGAGCGGCTCGCCGTCCGCCCCGCCGCGCGTGGTCACCGCCAGCCGGCGGCCGTCGGGCGACCAGTCCGGCAGGATCGCGACAGCCCCGAGGCCGGTGAGGATCTCGTGGTCACCCGTGCCGTCGGGATGCACCAGCCAGGTCCCCTCCCGTCCGTCGCGGAAGGTCTGGTAGGCCACCCAGTCGGTCTCCCCGCGGAACGGGTGCAGCCGCCGCTGGTCGTGCGCGGTCGCCGGGGCCGCCGTGGCCACCAGGGCGAGCGCCGCCGCGCCTGCCGCGAGCGACCTGCGTCGTGCTCTCGTGCGTGATCCGGTCGTCATGGGTCCTCCTCCGTCTCGGCATCGACGTGACAGAACACCCACGTCGCGGCCGGACGGTTACACCGGACTCAGCGCAGCCGCTCCCCCACCTCGCGGGCGGCGGCGATCACCTGCGGCGCGACGACCGCCTCGTCGATCACACCGTCGAGGGTCACGATGCCCACGCTCGCGCGCAGCCCCTCGACCCCGCGCACGGGGGCAGCCAGGCCGCGGGCGCCGGTCTGTAGCTCGCCGCTCGTGACCGCGTACGCCTGCTCGTCGGCCTCGAGCAGCCCGATGGCCTTGCCCGCTGCCCCCTGGGTGAGCGGGTGGCGGGCGCCCACGCGGTAGGACACGTGGAAGTCGGTCCACGTCGGCTCGACCACCGCCAGCGCGAGGGCCTCGTCGCCGTCGGCGACGGTCAGGTGGGCGGTCGAGCCGAGCGACTCGGCGAGCCGGCGCAGCACCGGTGTGGCGAGGTCGCGCAGGAGCGGCTGCACCCCGCTGGCGAGGTGGAGCACGCCGAGCCCGACGAAGAGCCGCGAGCGTGCGTCCCGCCGGACGAGTCCGTGCTGCTCGAGGGTGCTGACGAGCCGGTGGACGACCGTGCGGTTGACGTCGAGCCGGTGGGAGAGCTCGGTGACGGTGAGGCCCTCCGGGCTCTCGGCCAGCACCCGCAGGACACGCAGGCCGCGGTCCAGGGTCTGCGAGGTCTCGGCGGGCACGACCTCAATATGACAGGAAGCTCACGAGGTCTGCCGCACCGCCCACTCACGGATCCGGTTGATCCGCTCGTGGAGCTGCTCGGCGTTGGCCACCGCGGCCGGCGGGCCGCCGCACTCCTTGCGCAGCGCGTTGTGGGTGATGCCGTGCGCCTGGCCCGTGCGGTGGTGCCACGCGGCGACGAGGCCGTTGAGCTCGCGCCGGAGCACGCCGAGCTGCTGGTGGGTGCTGAGCTCCTGCACCGAGTCGACGACCCGGTCCTCCACGCCCGCGGCCTTCTGCTTGCGGGCGCGCTCGCTCTGCCGCGAGTGCAGCAGCTCACGCACCTGGTCGGGCTCGAGGAGGCCGGGGATGCCGAGGAAGTCCATCTCCTCCTCCGAGCCCGACACCACCTCGCCGGAGTGGCCGAACTGGGCGCCCTCGTAGAGCACGTGGTCGAAGGACGCGGTGGAGCCCAGCGCCTCCCACGACATCTCGAGCTCGTCGGAGGCGCCCTCGGCGCTGTTGGCCTCGGCGAGCAGGCCCTCCTCGGCGGCGAAGATGTCGTCCTCGTCCTGCACGCGCCGCCCGAGCACGTGGTCGCGCTGGGCCTCCATGTCGGAGGCGAACTCCAGCAGGTGCGGCACCGACGGCAGGAACACCGACGCGGTCTCTCCGCGTGACCGAGCACGGACGAAGCGCCCCACCGCCTGGGCGAAGAACAGCGGCGTCGAGACCGTCGTCGCCCACACCCCCACTGCCAGCCGCGGCACGTCGACGCCCTCGGAGACCATCCGCACGGCGACCATCCAGCGGTCCTCGGAGGCGGTGAACTTCTCGATCTTCTTCGAGGAGCCCTTCTCGTCCGACAGCACCACGGTGGGCGACTCGCCGGTGATCTTCTTCAGCAGGGCGGCGTAGGCACGCGCGCTGTCCTGGTCGCCGGCGATCACCAGGCCGCCGGCGTCGGGGACGTGACGGCGTACCTCTGACAGGCGCTTGTCCGCCGCCTCCAGCACCGCCGGGATCCACGACCCGCGCGGGTCCAGGGCCGTACGCAGCGCCTGGGCGTGCATGTCCTTGGTGAGCGGCTCTCCCAGCCGGGCGACGACCTCGTCACCGGCGCGGGTGCGCCACTGCATCTCCCCGGAGTAGGCCATGAACAGCACCGGGCGCACGACGTGGTCGGCGAGGGCGTGGGCGTAGCCGTAGGTGTAGTCGGCGGCCGAGACCGGGATGCCGTCCTCGCCGGGCGCATAGCTGACGAAGGGGATCGGGTTGATGTCGGAGCGGAAGGGCGTGCCGGTGAGCGCGAGCCGGCGAGTGGCGGGGTCGAAGGCCTCCCGCACACCCTCGCCCCACGACAGCGCGTCGCCCGCGTGGTGGATCTCGTCGAGGATCACGAGGGTCTTGGTCCGCTCGGTGCGGATGCGCATCGCGAGCGGGTTCACCGCGACGCCGGCGTAGGTCACCGCGATGCCGACGTAGTCGTCGGAGGTCCGGCCCTTGCCGGCGGAGTAGGTCGGGTCGATCGGGATGCCGGCGCGCGCGGCGGCCTCGGCCCACTGGGTCTTGAGGTGCTCGGTGGGGGCGACGACGGTGATCCGGTCGACGACGCGGCGGCTCAGCAGGTCGGCCGCGACGGTCAGGGCGAAGGTCGTCTTGCCGGCACCCGGCGTCGCGACCGCGAGGAAGTCCTGCGGCTGGGCGGCGCGGTACTTGTCGACCGCGGCCTGCTGCCAGGCACGGAGGGAGGGCGCAGTGCCCCACGCGGCCCGGTCGGGCCATGCGGGAGGCAGCGGCGCGTCGGGGCGCCCCGTCACGCCTCGGGACCCGAGCCGTCCGAACCGGACCCGCCGCCGGGCTTGTCGCCGGGCTTCATCGAGTCCCAGATCTCCTTGCACTCCGGGCACACGGGGAACTTCTCCGGAGCACGCGAGGGCACCCACACCTTGCCGCACAGCGCGATCACGGGAGTGCCCATGACCATCGCCTCGGTCAGCTTGTCCTTGGGGACGTAGTGGGAGAACCGCTCGTGGTCACCCTCGTCGGTCGGGACGGTCTGACGCTCTTCGATCGTCTGGCTGCCCGGCGAGAATCCGATGGTGCTCATGATGGACAAGCCTAACGCGGGAGTCAGTTGAGGTCGGGATCGACGGGCCGGTTCACGTGCCAGGCGAGCATCCCGGGCTGGCGTCGCATCACGTCGCGCCGCAGGCAGCCGGGGTCGTCCCGGAACGCGTCGCCCACCTCGCCGGTGACGACGTACCAGCTGCCCTCCTCGACCTCGCCGTCGAGCTGGCCGACACCCCAGCCGGCGTAGCCGGCGAAGACCCGCATCGCGGCGAGGGTGCCGTCGACGAGCTCGGTCGGGGTGTCGAGGTCGACCATGCCGAGCAGGCCCGCGACCGGGCGCCACCCGACCGGCGGGTCCTGCGGGTCGCGCAGGGACGCGAGCGCGAGCGCACCGTCGGTGCCGACCGGTCCCCCGCGGAACAGGACCTCCGGCTCGGCCACCACGTCGCGCCACGGCTCGAGCACGTCGGCGACCAGCACCTGGGAGGGCCGGTTGAGCACCACGCCGAGGGCTCCCTCGTCGCTGACGTCGAGCAGCAGCACCACCGTGTCGACGAAGTTGGGGTCCTGCAGGGCCGGCGTCGCCACCAGCAGCATCCCCGATGCCAGCTGCATGCTCACCACTATGACAGGCCGGCCCCGCTCGCGGGTCAGGCCGCGAGGACCGCCTTCAGCCGCTGCACCAGCGACGGCGCCTCGACCTGGCGCGGCGCGACCCCGGGGACGTACGACGCACGCGCAGCACGGGCGATCTCGCGCCCCACCCGCTGGGCGGCCTCGCCGGGCGCGCTGGCACGACCGGCCATGAGCGCGAGCAGCTCGTGCTCCTTGGCGGTGGCGATGGCAGTGGCCCGCGCCATCTCGGCACTGGCGGGGTGGTCGACGTGGTGGTCGATGATCGCGCGGATGCCGGGCATGTCCTCGGCGGCGCGGAGCCAGGCGATGGTCACGGCGTTGCCGAGGTCGAGGGGCTCGCCGGCGAGCTCGCGCTCGATGTGGCCGGCCAGGCGGGTGTGCCAGCGCAGCTGCAACGACCCGAGGAGGGTCAGCTCGTCACCGAAGGTCTCGGCGACGCCGTCCACGTCCATGGGCAGCTGGCCGTCGAGTCGGGAGTCGGCGGTGCGGGTCACCTCGCGCAGCACGTCTGCGCGTCGGGGGTGGGACGTCCGGTTCATGGGGGTCTCCTTGGTTACATACCGACGGTACGTACCGCCAGTATGCCCAGGCTCGCTCGGCGCGTTCAAACGCCGCGGCCGTGAGTCGGCTCACCTAGGCTGCGTGCCATGAGGTCACGCCGGCAGCGCTTCTCCGACTCGACCAAGCAGGCGCTCGTCGACGAGGCTGAACGGCTCTTCACCGAGCACGGCTACTCCGGCACGTCCCTCGACGCGATCGTCGCCGGCGCCGACGTCACCAAGGGTGCGCTCTACCACCACTTCAGCGGCAAGCAGGCGATCTTCGAGGCGGCCTTCGAGCGGGTCGAGTCCCGGGCCACGGCCGGCATCGCCCGGGCCACCGAGGGCGACGGGGACCCGTGGCTGAAGGCCCAGGCGGGGCTGCGCGCCTTCCTCGAGGCGGTCCAGGAGCCGGGCTACCGCCAGATCGTGATCTCGGACGGGCCGTCGGTGCTGGGCCACGAGCGCTACCGCGAGCAGGAGGAGCGCTCGACGTACGGCATCGTCGACGCGATCGTCCGGTCGGTGCTCACGGACACCGACTGGGACCTCGACGACGCCATGCTCGACACCTTCGCCCGGATCTTCTTCGGCGCCATGTCGGCGGCCGGCGGGTCGGTCGCGGCGAGCGACGACGCCGCGACCGCGGCCCTGCGGGTCGAGGCGGCCATCGGGTTCATCCTGGCCGGCCTCCAGCGGCTGCTGGAGGACGGCGCCGAGCCGCCGGCGCCCTCGACGGGCGCTACTTCGCGAACGTGACGTTGCCGGTGGCGGCCGGCACGAGCTCGACCCACACGCGCCCGGCCGGGACCGTGAGCTCGCCCTGCTTGGTCGAGAGCTCGATCGGGCCCTTCAGCCCGTCCTTGCTCCACGTCCCGCGGACCACGCGTCCGCCGTGGAAGAGCAGTGCCGCGCCCTTGCCCTCGAGCTTGGTCTCGGGCACCGGGTAGCCGGCCGGGTCGCGGTAGCCCGCGTCACCGACCCTGACCCGCAGCACGAGGACCGAGTCGGCGGGGAACTGGTCGCCCTGGGCGGCGTACGAGTCGGTGTTGACGTAGCCGCCCTTCTGGAACTGCCAGCTCGTGGAGTGGGCGCCGAAGTCGGCGGTGAGAGTGCGCGCCTTGCCACCCCTGGGCAGGTCGGAGGGGGTGCCCCACGGCAGGTAGGGCGGCGGCTCCTCCTCGGCCTTGAGCCGCTTGGCGATGTCGCCGAGCCGGGCGAAGAGGTTGTAGGGCGCGGAGCGGGAGGTCTCGCGGTAGACACCCGCGTCGCCCTCGGTGAGCCACGGGATCCCCGCGCCGTTGATCCGCTTGACCGTGATCGGGGCGGCACCGCTGGTCACCACGGTCGCGCCGTCGGGGACGATGCCGATGTCGCTGGCGCGCATCGAGCGCACCGGGCCGATGCTGGCCGGGACCTTGGAGTAGTAGAACGCCGCGAGGCGGGTGTAGCCGCCCTCCACGAGCTCCTCGACGACCAGGTCGGCGGACCCGAGGCCGACCTGCGGGGCGCTCGAGGAGGTGTTGTCGACCTTGGTCACGATGACCGGGTGCTTCGGCGCCTTGCCGGTGCGCTCGAGGCCGGTCAGGGGCCAGTAGGTCGGCTCGGGCGGCTCGGTGGTCTCCGAGGCAGTGGGCTCGGAGGGCGCGGCGGTCTCGCTCGACGCCGGCTCCTCGTCCCCGCCGCTGCAGCCGGCGAGCAGCAGCGACCCCGCGACGAGCACGGCGGCGAGCGCCTGGGACGGCGAGCGGTGGGGGCGGTGACGCACGGGGGTACTCCGATCGAGCGGGGGATCTCTGCTCAGCAGTGTGGGGGCGCGCCTCCCCCGATCGGAGAAGGCGCGCCACAGGGTAGATCAGCGGGGACGGCCCACCAATCCGAACCGTCCCCGGGGGTGGTCAGGCGCGACGCAGGGTGCCGCCGAACCACTGCGAGGTCCACGGGACGGCCACGCGGACCCGGTCGCCGGAGCCCGGCGCGTGCAGCATGACGGCGTGCCCGCGCGACCAGCGCAGGAAGATCGCGGCGTGGTAGACGCCGCCGCCGTTGGCGAAGAACATCAGGTCGCCGGCGCGCATGTCCTTCTTGGCGATCCGGCGCGCGTGCCCGGCCTGGGCGCGCGACGTACGGGGCACGTCGAAGCCGGCGCGGGCATAGCTGTAGCGGATCAGCCCGGAGCAGTCGAAGCGGTGCGGCCCGACGGCGCCGTAGCCGTAGGCGTCGCCGCGCTGGTTCATCGCGATGTCGCGGGCGCTCAGGACGCGGTTGGCGACGCGGCGCTTCGCGCTGAGCCGCTTCTTCTCGGTCGTGGTGGTGCTGGTGACCTGGTCGGTGTCACCGGCCGCGGTGGCGGGCACGGCCGTCAACGTCGAGGCGGTGACGCCGAAGGCGGCCAGGGCGAGCGCGCAGGCTCGCGCCGTACGAGTGGTCGCAGGCATGGTGTGGTCCTTTCCCACGCCTGTGGGGTGAGCTGTCGGGTTGGGGCTGGAAGGTGCCCCGCCGTGCACCCCGAGTTGTGCACGGCTTCACCCCGAGCCGACGTGAGTCGGCGTGGAACCTGTGGGTCCCCCACTCCTGCCCTCGCTTGATCGGGGGTACGTCCCGGCCGGGCAGGACTCGGCGTAGCCCGGGACGGAGGTCTCTCGACCGCCGTCCAACGTGGCAGACGCCCCCGAGTAGGGCAAACCCGGCCGCGGCCCCGAGCGTGGGACCGTGGCCGGGATCACGCTCAGCCGAGCTTGCGGCCGCCGTCGACGTAGAGCGTCTGGCCGGTGATGAACGACGCCTCGTCGCTGCACAGGAAGGCGGCGGCAGCGGCGATGTCCTCGGGCTGCCCGACCCGGCGCACGGGGGTGGCCTCGGCGTTGAGGCGCTGCAGCTCCTCGGGCTCCATCTTGAGCCGGCGGGCCGTGGCGTCGGTCATCTCCGTGACGATGAAGCCCGGGGCGATGGCGTTGGCGGTGATGCCGAAGGGGCCGAGCTCGATGCCGAGGGTGCGGGTGAGGCCCTGGATGCCCATCTTGGCGGCGGAGTAGTTGGCCTGGCCGCGGTTGCCGAGGGCGGAGACGCTGGAGAGGTTGAGGATCTTGCCGTACTTCTGCTCCACGAAGCGCGACTGCGCGGCCTTGGTCATGTTGAAGACGCCCTTGAGGTGGACGTTCATCACCACGTCCCAGTCCTCCTCGGTCATCTTGAACAGCAGGTTGTCGCGGGTGACGCCGGCGTTGTTGACCAGGACGTGGATGCCGCCGAGCTCGTCGACCACGCGCTGCACGGCCGCCTCGGCGGCCGCGGCGTCGACGACGTCGCAGCCGACGCCGATCGCCCGCGCCCCGTCGGTGAGCTCGAGGCGCGCGGCGGCCTCCTGGGCGGCGGTCTCGTCGAGGTCGAGGATCGCGATGGACGCACCCTCGCTCGCGAGGCGCTGGGCGATGCCGAAGCCGATGCCTCGTGCTGCTCCGGTGATGACGGCGACGCGACGGTCGTAGCGACCCATGTGAACGGCTCCTCGGGCTCGGTGACGGGGTTGTCCCCGGGAGGGTCTCACGAGAGTTGTGGAGATCCGGCGCAGGGTCGCAGCCTGCCCGCGGACCGCGGTTAGCGTGGCGGGATGGTCCACGAGGACTTCCGAGGCGCAGCGGCGGTGGCGGCGGCGATGGCCGTGGCCACGGTCGTGGTCGCGACGGCGTACGACCTGCCGGTCCGCGACCCGGACGGGGTCTCGGTCCCGACGTGGGTGCGGCTGCCGCTGATCGTGCTGGCGGCCGTGCTGGTGGACCTGCTCGCCCGCTGGGCGCTGACGCTCCGGCGCCGCGAGCGTCCCGGAGTGACGGCCGCGCTGCGTACGGTCGTGGCCGAGCGCTGGGACCGCGCCCAGGTCGGCTTCACCCTGAGCGGGTTGGTCGCCTGGTACGTGTCCTACGTCGCGTTCCGCAACCTCAAGGGCTACCTGCCCTTCGTCAACGACCGGCTGTGGGACACCGAGCTGGCGCGGCTGGACCGGGCCCTGTGGCTGGGGCACGACCCCGCGGCCGTGCTCCACGACCTGCTCGGCACCGGCTGGGCGGCCTGGCTGATGTCGGGGGTGTACGTGCTGTGGATCGGCCTCGTGCCGGCCGCCCTGGCCGTGGCCCTCGTCTGGACGCGGCGCTCGCTCGCCGGCGCGTTCTACGTCACGGCCGTCTCGTTCAACTGGCTGCTCGGGGTGACGGTCTACTACCTGGTGCCGTCGCTGGGACCGGCCTACTCCCGGCCCGGGGAGTTCGCCGACCTCCCGCCCACCTTCAACACCCGCGTGCAGGAGTGGCTGCTGGCCGACCGCGTCGACGTCATGGCCGGCCCCTGGGCCACCTCGGCCGTCCAGACCGTCGCCGCCTTCGCGTCGCTGCACGTCGCCGTCACGGTGACCACGTGCCTGGCCGCGGAGGTGCTGCGGCTGCCGGCCTGGGTGCGGACGGCGGGCTGGGCCTTCGCCGTGCTGACGTCGGTGTCGACGGTCTACCTCGGCTGGCACTTCTTCGTCGACGTGCTCGGAGGTGCGTTCATCGGCGCGGCCGCGCTCGTGCTCGCCGCCCTCGTGACGGGGCAGCCGCTGCGGCGCGAGCGCCCGGGCCCGCGTCGCGCCGTCAGCGCAGGCACGCGCCCGCAGGCCCTGCCGGGGTAGTCGGTCCGCGAGCTCAGATCTCCAGGGCGGCGCGCAGGCGCTCGGCGTACGCCTCGGGCTCCCCCGCGACGTACTTCGTGCGGGGCCAGAAGAAGCCGCGCAGGCCGTCGCCCTTCGTGCGCGGCACGACGTGGAGGTGCAGGTGCGGCACCGACTGGCTGACCGTGTTGTTGACCGCCACGAACGAGCCCTGCGCACCGAGCCCGTCCTTGACCGCGGTCGCGATCCGCTGGGCGGCGGCGAGGAACGGGTCGCGGAGCGCGGCCGGCAGGTCGGGCAGGGTCTCGACGTGCGCGCGGGGCACGAGCAGCACGTGGCCCTTGAAGACGGGGCGGGTGTCGAGGAAGGCGACCAGGTCGTCGGTCTCCAGGACGATGTGGCCTGGCACCTCGCCGGCGATGATCTGGCAGAACACGCATCCGTCCACGGGACGGATGGTGCCACGGGCACCTCCCATCAGGGTGGGGCGGGCACCGGCGGGCGGTGCCTAGCCTCGAGCAGGTGCAGACGTTCCTTCCCTACCCGGACTTCGCCGCCTCCGTCCGATCGCTGGACCAGAAGCGGCTGGGCAAGCAGCGGGTGGAGGTCATCCAGGTCGTGCGCGCGCTGACCGTGCCGGACTACGCCTGGCGCAACCATCCCGCGGCGCTGATGTGGCGCGGGCACGAGGAGGCGCTCGGGCGCTACGGCTTCGAGTCCTGCGAGGCGTGGCTGGAGCTCGGGTTCGGCGACACGTGCGCCGCGACCATCGCCGCAGACCTCGCTGCCGCAGGCATCGCGTCGGTGCGCTCGCAGGACGAGCTGGCCACGGTGCGCGCGCTGCCGCCGTGGCTGGGCGACCCCGATCTCCACCGCAGCCACCAGTCGGCGCTGGTGCGCAAGGACCCCGACTTCTACCGCCCGCAGTTCCCCGACGTGCCCGACGACCTGCCGTACGTCTGGCCGGTCCGGTCGCCCGCGGTGGTCGAGGCCGAGCGCAAGCGCGTGGAGAGCGCCGCCCGGCGCGAGGAGCGCGCCGCACAACGACTGCTCGAGGAGGCCGAGCGAGCCCGGCGCCGGCGCAGCAGGGCGGCGCGCAAGGGATGGCGCACACGGCGGGCGAAGAGCGACTGACGACGGGGCCATTGTCGGTGGTGGCGACTACAATCGAACACATGACCGACAACCTCTCCGAGCTCGACGCGACCGGCCTGCTGGCCGCCGCGAGCGGCGCGGTGCGGGCACGTCGGCTGGCCGAGGTCCGCGACCTCGAGGTCCTCGCGCAGTGGGCGGCAGTGCACTCCGCCGATCCCACCGAGGGTCCCGACGGCCGGCAGGCACGACGCCTCGGAGATGTGCTGGTCCAGCTCGGCGGCGAGGGCACGCCGGGCGTGCAGGACTTCTGCCTCGGCGAGATCGCCATCGCTCGGGGCACCGGCGTCACCGCCACGACCAACGCCCTCGCTGACGTGCTCGACCTCCAGCACCGGCTCCCGCTGACCTGGGCGGTCGTCCGATCGGGCGAGGCCGAGGTCTTCATCGCGCGGCGCGTCGCACGTCTCTCACGCCACCTCCCGGCCGACCGCGTCGGCGTCGTCGACAGTGCGATCGCAAGGATCATCGCGCACGAGGCGGGCGGGCGGGTGCTCGCCGTGGCCGAGGGCAAGGTCATCGAGGCCGACCCCGCCCTGCACGACCAGCGCGTCGCGACAGAGAGAGCCCGACGCTACGTCGGCTCCGGTCGCACCGACGAGTACGGGTTGCGCACCGTCATCGCCCGCATCGAGGCCGGCGACGCCGTGTGGGTCGAGGCGACCGTGCAGCGGGTGGCCGACATCCTCGCCCCCACCCATCCGGACCTCGGCGCCGACGAGCTGCGCGCCCTCGCGTTCGGCCACCTCGCGCGCCCGGCCGAGCTCCTCCAGCTGCTCCTCGAGCACACCGACGACACACTTCCCGGCACCGAGACCGACGAGCCACCGAGCCGTGCGACCGCCTTCCCCGCCGACCTTCTCGACGCCCTGCGTTCTGCCGACCTCACTCCTCTGACGCCGAAGGCCGTGTTGCACGTCCACCTCCACGAGGCCGCACTCGCCGGCGCCGATGCCGTCGCGCGGGTCGAGGGCCTGGGACCGACCTCCGTGTCCGCGCTGTGCGCGCTGCTGGGACGCACCCGGCTCACCGTGCGTCCGGTGCGGGACCTGTCCTCCCGGGTGCGCACCACCGCCTACGAGCACCCCGAGTCCCTCAAGGAGCAGGTCCACCTCACGACGGGCGGTGACTATTGGCCGTTCGCCACTTCCACCAGCCGCCACGTCGACTACGACCACCCCACCCCCTACGACGACACCGGGCCACCCGACCCGAAGCACCCGCAGACCGGGTCCCACAACTCCGGCCCCCTCGGCCGGCGACATCACCGCTGGAAGACGCACGCCGGCTATCGATCACGCCAGTGCGGCCAGGGCCGCTACGTCTGGCTGAGTCCGCACGGGCTGGCGTTCATCGTCGACCATCGCGGCACGCGCCGCATCGATCCCGACCAGGCGCGGGAGATCCTCGACGCGCCACCCGGCGTCGACCTCTACTTCACCTGATCTGACGACGTCCTCGCAGGCCCCCGCGGGCGTTGGGAAAGCCGCGTCCATTGGCACGGGCCGAACAACTTCCCTAGGGTCCGGCGCACAACCAGCGGAAGGCGGACGCTCGATCGTGGCCACCCTTGTGAGGACCAACCAACTCCCAGCCTCCGTGTTCTGGCGCTATTGGACCGCCAAGACCACCAGCCAGGCCGGCAGTGCCCTGACGTCAGTCGCATTGCCGTTGACCGCCCTCGTCCTCCTCGACGCCAGCGCGCTCGAGGTGGGGATCCTGGTCGCCGCCGGGGACCTCGGCTGGCTGCTGCTCACCCTGCCCGCCGGCGCCCTGGCCACCCACCTGCCACTGCGTGGGCTGCAGGCAAGCGTCGACTTCGTCCGCGCGGGCGCCCTGCTCACTCCTGCGATCCTGTGGCCACTCGGCTGGCTAACCATGCCGACGCTCTTCGCCGTCGCTCTCACAGTCAGCTTCGCCAACGTCTTCGCCTTCGTCGCCAACACCACCTACATCCCCCACGTGGTGCCTCGCGAGCAGCTCAACTCACGCAACTCCCTGATGAGCGGCACCCACGCCCTCACCCAGCTCGGCGGGCCGCCCGTCGCGGGCGTGGTGGTGCAGTGGCTCGGCGCTCCGATCGCGTTGCTCATCGATGCCGTGAGCTACGTCGTCTCGGGCGCGCTGATGTGGACCCTCCCCCGGGCCGAGCGTCCGCAGGTGGCTCGCTCTCCGATGCTGACTCAGATCCGCGAGGGTTGGCGCTACGTCGTCGCGCACCCGGTGATGCGGCCGATGATGATCGACGCGGCGGCCACCAACTTCGCGTGCGGCATGTTGTTGACGCTGACCCCGCTCTATCTCATCCGCGATCTCGGCGCCTCCCCGACGGCGTACGGGGTGGTGCTGGCCAGTGAAGGACTCGGCGCACTGGTCGGAGCAACCTTCGGACCTCGGCTGGGGCGCAGGTTCGGGACAGGGCGGATGCTGCTCGCCGCCGCGGTGCTGTCGGTTCCCTCGGTACTGCTCATGCCTCTGGGTCACGATCTCCTCGGCATGGCGGCGTTCGCGCTGGGCAACGCACTGTTCGCCTTCTTCACGGTGATCCTGTCGGTGGTGACGCGCACCTACCGCCAGCAGGAGAGCCCACCCCACCTGCTCGCTCGGGTGATGGCCACGGTGCGCTTCGTCTCGTGGGGTGTCATCCCACTCGGAGGCCTCCTTGCGGGATGGGTGGCGCAGGGCACCAGCGCGCGCGATGCCTTGTGGTTGTTGGCAGTCGTGGTCGCCGTGTCGCCAGTCGTGCTCTTCGCCAGCCCCCTGCGAGACCGCCGCGAGATCCTGGACTGAGCGGGCCTTCTGCCGCCCACCTGACGCGTTCCGCCCACGCACGCGCCGGCCAGGTGTGACCCTTGCGGCATGCACACGCTCGTCCGCCTGCTCGCGCTCGCCGTCGTCGGACTCGGCCTCACGTCCATGACGCAGGCATCCGCGTCGGCTTTCTACGACCGCGACTGCGGCGACTTCGCGAGCCAGGCCGCCGCGCAGAACTTCTTCCTGCAGGCCGGCGCGGGCGACCCGCACAGGCTGGACGACGACGGGGACGGCGTGGCGTGCGAGTCCAACCCGTGCCCGTGCATCGGTCGCGGCAGCACCGCGCCGCAGCAGTTCGCCACCACCCAGACCCAGCAGGTCTTCCGCGAGACCGGCAACGTCGTGCGCGTCACCGACGGCGACACGCTCCGGGTGCGGCTGCGCAGTGGCGCCCACGTCTCCGTACGCATGCTGGGGATCGACACGCCCGAGCGCGGACGCTGCGGCGCCGACGCCGCGACCGCCAACCTCCGCAGGCTCGCGCCCGTCGGATCGACCGTGCACCTCGTCTCGGACCGGACCCAGGCCGCGAAGGACCGGTACGGCCGGCTCCTGCGCTACGTCAAGCGCGAGGGCGGCTTCGCGGACCTGTCCTACCGGCAGGCGTGGAGCGGATTCACCAAGCCCTACGTCTACGGCGGCACACCGGTCGCCCGGCACGGCACGTACGTCCGCGCGATCCGTGCGGCTCGCGCCCAGCAGCGCGGTGCATGGAACTCCTGCTGGTGAGGCAACCTTCCGCGCGCGCCGGGAGTCAGGAGGAGTGACACGGCACCACGGGGGTGCAGAGTGAGGGGGTGGGCATGTTCTCGACGACCGGCACGCAGGTGCCATCGTTCGAGGAGTACGCCGCCGTCTCCTGGCCGACGCTCTACCGCAGCGCCTACCTGCTGGCCGGCAACCACGCCGACGCCGAGGACCTCGCGCAGCAGACGCTGATCAAGGCCCACCGCGCGTGGTCCAGGGTGAGCGCCTCGGACTCGGTGAACGCCTACGTGCGCCGGATCCTCACCAACACGTTCCTCGACTCCAGGCGCCCCAGGGCGCGCCGGCTGGAGCTGCTGACGGACGAGCTCCCGGAGCGAGGCGGACCGACCGGCGCGACCGGGAGCACGGCCGGCACACCGGGGACCTCCGACGATCGGATGGCGCTGTGGCCGCACGTCAGGGAGCTCCCGCCGCAGCAGCGCGCGGTCATCGTGCTGCGCTACTTCGAGGACCTGAGCGAGGCCGAGATCGCCGACACGCTCGGCTGCTCGCGCGGCACCGTGAAGTCCACGGCCCACCGCGCCCTCAAGAGGCTCAGGGCCGCGCTCGACGACCAGGACAGACCGGCGACCGAGAGGAAGGAGGCCTGACGTGCACGAGGACATCGAGAGGATCCTGACCAGTGAGCTGCGTCAGGTCGCCGACGGCGTGGAGGTCCCTCCCCTGCCGGAGCTGCCGTCCGGGCGGCCGTCGCGGTTCGTCTGGCCGCCGCTGCTGGCCGTCGCCGCCGCCGTGGTGCTGATCGCGCTGGTCGTCCTGGTGGGCGGCCCGTCCGACCGGGGCACCCTGCCCCAGCCGGCCCCCCAGCCGGCCCCGCAGCCGACCGAGGTGGAGCAGGTGCCCACGGGACAGCCCCGGGTGCCGTACGTGCTCGACCGGGTGGCGTACGTGGGCGACGACTCGTTCCCCGGTTTCGACGCGATCGACGGGACCAGCGAGGGCTGGCTGGCGGTGGCGCCGCCGTTCACGTGGTCGTGGGGCAACGGCGGGCAGCCCGACGCGCTGGACGTCGCCACCGAGCAGCCGCCCGTCGTGTCCCCCAACGGCGAGTACGTCGCCTACATCTCCACCGAGGGCGAGATGAATGGCTTCCAGACCGCGCCGGACGGCGAAGGGATGGGCCTGCCCGTGCCGGTCCCCGTCCGCGACGACGACGGGGTGGGCACCCGCATCGGGGCCGTCACCGACGACGGCTGGGTGATCGCCAGCGGTCGGGGCGTCGGCGTCCTGTGGCGCCCCTTCGACGGCGCCGAGCCGCTCGACCTGACGCGGACCGCACCCGATCAGGTCGTGTGGCGGGCGACGAGCGCCGGGCTGGTCGTCGTCGACGGGTCCGACGGCGCCCGAGACCCCGGGGACGGCCGGGTCTACCTCGCGGACGTGACGGCAGACGGGGAGCTGGTCCCGATCGCGGACCTGCCGAGCTTCGGGATCGTGGACGTCTCCGAGGAGTGGGTGGCGTGGGTGCCCCTCGAGCAGGTCGGGGGTGAGGTGGCCACCCTCGCCGAGATCCTGGTGCGCGACCTCTCCGGTGGGCGCGAGGGCGTGCTGGCGCCTCCGCAGGGATGGCGCTTCGTCAACACCGACTTCACCTTCGAGGACGACCAGCTCCTCGTCGCCAGGGTCACCGACGGGCAGCAGGAACGGATGGTGCGATGCAGCCCCGCCCTGCAGGAGTGCGTCCCGCTCGACGCTCCCTGAGCCGTCAGGCCAGCCGTCGACGCACCACGCGGCGCCGCAGGGTGGGCGAGGCCGCCACCTCGTAGCCCGCCTCGAGGAAGACCTGCACCAGCCCCACCGACGCCTCGTCCCAGATGACCGTCTTCCCGGGCGGCGGCTCGATCGGGTAGCCCTCCAGCACCCGGGCGCCGACCTGCTCGCCGTACGCCACGGTGGCGTGCGCCAGCTCGTAGGTCAGACCGGCCTTGCGCCAGCCCGGGCGCACCACGAAGCACGTCACGGACCAGACGCCCTCGAGCTCGGGGTCCATCCGCATCCACGGCTGCTTGCGGCTCCAGATGCGGGGGTAGTTCTCCCGGGGCTCGACCGCCACCCAGCCGGCCGCCTCGCCGTCGACGTAGCCGATCAGGCCGGACGTCGGCCCGTCGGTGCCGCAGGCGGTCTGCTCCAGCAGCGCGACGTCGCGCTGCTCCTGGGTGGTGTCGCGCCAGATCCAGCCGGGGACCTTGAGTCCCTGGCACCGGCACTTGCGGGCGCCACCCGTGGCGAACACGGCCTCGACGCCCTCGACCGACGCCTGGTTGGCCGGGAGCCACGTGAAGTCGGGCATGCCACGACACTAGTTCTAGGCTCGCCGGATGCGCATCGTCTCGCTCATCCCGTCCGCCACCGAGATCCTGTTCGCCGTCGGTGCGGGCGACGACGTGGTGGGCGTGACGTTCGAGTGCGACCACCCCGCCGAGGCCCGTGAGCGCCGCGTCGTGTCGACGTCGGCCATGCCGGAGGGGCTGACCCCGCGCGAGATCGACGACTTCGTGGCTG
Organism: Nocardioides flavus (ex Wang et al. 2016); assembly: GCF_014653115.1. Classification (GTDB taxonomy): domain Bacteria; phylum Actinomycetota; class Actinomycetes; order Propionibacteriales; family Nocardioidaceae; genus Nocardioides; species Nocardioides flavus. The sequence continues at coordinate 43,842 of NZ_BNAD01000006.1, forward strand.
CGGCGATGGCCGCCGGCGAGGACCTCTACCGCCTCGACGCGGGCGCGCTCACCGATCTGGACGCGGACCTCGTCGTCACCCAGGACCTCTGCGCGGTCTGCGCGATCGACGTCGGCACCGTCGACGACGCGCTGCGCCACCTCGGCTGCCGCGCCGAGGTGGCGACCGTCGACCCGCACACGCTCGACGACGTGCTCGCGTCGGTCACCGACATCGGCCGGCTCACCGGACGGGCCGAGCAGGCCGCCGCCCTCGTGGCGTCGCTCGAGGAGCGGCTCGCGACCGTGGCCGAGCTGGTGGCCGGTCGCGCGCGGCCGCGGGTGCTGGTGCTGGAGTGGACCGACCCGCCGTTCGCCCCCGGGCACTGGATCCCCGAGATGGTGACCCGTGCCGGCGGCGAACCGACGCTCGGCACCGCGGGCGCGAAGTCCGTGCGGGTCACGTGGGAGGACGCCGTCGGCTCCGCCCCGGACGTCGTCGTCTGCGCCCCGTGCGGCTTCGACCTCGAGGGTGCGGCCGCGCTCGCGCAGGACGTACGGCACCGCTTCCCCGGCGTGCCGGTGTGGGCCGTCGACGCCGACGGGCACTTCGCCCGCCCGGGGCCGCGGCTCGTCGACGGGGTCGAGGTGCTCGCCGGGATCCTGCACCCCGACGCGGTCGAGGCCTCGCCGCACTGCCGGCGCGTCTGACGAGACGGACCGCGACGAGGGCCGTCAGCGGCTCTCGTCGCGGACCAGGACATCGAACGGCCGGCCGTCGCGGCTGGCCTCGAACGACCCGACCACCTCGAAGCCGAGCGACTCGACCGTGCGCCGCGCGCGCACGTTGAAGGACGCCACGGTCACCCGGAAGGCGGTCGGCGCGAAACGTCCACGGCCGTACGCGAGCCCGGCGGCGATGGCCGCCCGGCCCAGGCCCTGCCCGGTCAGCGACGGACGCAGCCCTCCTCCGGTGTCGAGCGCCGAGTCGTCGTACGCCCAGCCCGGCACCCGACCGTCCGGACCGAACGAGCGGAAGCCGATCAGGTCGTCCCCCGCCAGGACCGCGTGGAAGCCGAGCTCCGGGTCGAGCAGCTCGTCCGGGTCGGCGCCCGCCATGTCGTAGACGTCGTAGGGCGTGTCGTAGCGCCACGTCGCGACGTCCTCGGCGTGCGCCCTGGTCAGCGCGGCGATCCGGATGGAGCCGGGGTCGACGGGGCTGGTCACCGACGCAGGCTCTCACACCCCGGGCCGGGGCAATCCGATCCGGTGTCGGCTCCGAACCCGCGACATGACCCAGTCCCTCCGACGCGCGCTCGACGAGGTCCGGCAGGCTCCGCTCGTGGTGGACGTGCTGCGCAGCGGGGACCGCCTCGCGGCCGCCGCCGCGCGCGAGAGCGGCCCGGAACCGGTGCGGCTGCTCACCGCCGCCATCCACGACCGCGACGAGCTGACGGCGGTGGCGGCCGTGCACGCCCTGGCCCAGGTGTTCGACGACGGGGCCGACGCCGCCCTGTCCGAGCTGCTGTCGCACCCCCGGCAGTTCGTGCGCGAGCACGCGAGCTGGGCACTCGGCACCAGGCTGCCCCGTCTCGGGGCGATCGGCCGGCTCGTCGAGGTGGTGGTGGACGGAGGGTTCTCCGGCGTCCTCGCCCAGCGCACGCTCGCCCGGTGGGCTACCTCTGCGCCCGACCAGGTCGCGTCCGCGATCGAGGTTGCGCTCACCGATGCGGTCGCTGGCACGACCCGCAGCAGGCTGGTCGAGACCCTCGGCCTGGTGCCGGGCCCGGTCGCCGGCCGCGCGCTGCTCGGGCTCGCCGCCGAGGACGACGAGCACCCGGCCGTACGGCTGGCCGCGGTCGCCGCACTGGGTGACCGCCCGGACGACGACGACACGGTGGCACTGGTCCGTCGCCTCGCCACGGCCGACGGCGAGCTAGGAGCCGTCTCCCGCCTCGCCGCAATCGACCTGGGCATCGACGACGCAGGAAGCGGCGAGGACCGGGCCGGCCTGACGGTCGCCCAGCTCTTCCTGCACGCCGACATCGACCGTGACCTCAGCCGCGCCGGCGCCGGCGACAACGGCGGCGTGGCCACGCTCCTGGTCCGGCTGGGTGACGCACTGGCGGCCGGGCCCGACGTCGCCCGCGTGCTGACGCTCTCCCGCGGCACCCCGCAGGCCGCACTGGACGCGTTGCAGGCCCCGTCCAGGGCCGAGGAACACCTCCTCACCCCGGTGCCCCTGCTCCCCGAGGCCGTCTCGGCCGCGCAGGCCTGGCCGTCGCGGGTCGCGGCGCAGCGCGGGATCCGTCGCGTGCTGAGGACGCACCGACCCGACGTGCTGCACCTGCGGATGGCCGAGGTGGGCAGCCTGGCCGCGGCCGAGGTGGCCCGCGAGCTGGGGATCCCGGTCGTGTTCACCCTCGCCCCCGACCCGCACGCCGTCATCCATGCTCTGGACATGACCGGCGGACTGCACCGGGGCAACTTCGGCGCCGCGGACGAGCGCGAGCACTACTGGTTCCGGGCCCGTCTGGTGCAGCGCCTGGCCGAGGACGCGGCCCACGTCGTCCTGTTCCCGCGCCCCGAGCTGCAGCACGACATGCGCGAGCTGCTCGGCCTCGACGTGGCCGGGCAGCCCGACCGCTACACCGTGGTGCCGGAGGGCGTGGACCTGGGGGTCAGCGCTGCTGCTGCCGCCGAGCTGGAACGGCCCGGCGCACCCGGGCCGGCCCTGGCCGAGCTCGACGCGCTCGTCGCCGCCCTGCCCGAGCGCCGCAGGAGCCTGCCGCTGGCCATCAGCGTGGGGCGGCTGCACCGGGTCAAGGGGATGGCGACCCTGGTCGAGGCGTGGGCCAGTGATCCCGCGCTCGTCGAGCGCTGCAACCTGGTGATCGTCGGCGGCGACCTGGCCGACCCCTCCCCGGACGAGCGCGAGCAGCTCGAGCGGGTCGACGAGGTTCTGGCGCGGTTCCCCGCAGCCGCCGATGGCCTGCTGATGCCCGGGCACCGTCCCAACGACGTGGTGGCGGTGTGGCTGGCGGCCGCGCGGGCGGGCAGGCCGGACGGCAACGGGCCGAACGGCGTGTACGTGTGCAGCAGCCTCAAGGAGGAGTTCGGCCTGGCGCTGCTCGAGGCCCTGGCCTCCGGGCTCGTGGTGGTGGGACCGGCGGCCGGCGGACCGGCGACCTACATCGAGGACGGGGTGACCGGCGTGCTCGTCGACACCCGCCGGCCGGACGAGGTGGCGCGTGCGGTGCGGGCTGCGTTCGACCTCGCGACCGCGCCGGGCCAGGCCGAGCGGGTCGATCGCGCGCTGGAGCGGGTCCGGGCCGACTTCACCGTGCAGGCCATGGCCGACCGGCTGAGCTCGATCTACGCCGGCGCCGTCCGTACGGCGGGCCGCTCGTGACACGGTTGCCCGCATGACGCTGCTGGTGATCAGTCCCGACTACGCCTCGCACCTGCTGCCGCTGGCGACCCTCGCGACGGCGTGGCAGGACGCCGGGGAGCGGGTCGTGGTGGCGACCGGACCGGCGACCGCGAGCATCGTCGCGGGCTTCGGGTTCGACCGTGCCGACCTGGTGCTGGGCCGCGGTTCGAACCCCGGTGTCATCCGGGCCGAGCACCAGCCGCCCGGCGAGGACGACGCGCTGCGGGGGTTCTTCGACGCCACCCGGCACGGCATGGTGGCGACCCTGCGCTACCAGGCCGAGGCCCGGCGCGCCGACCTGCTGTGGGAGCCGGTCGACCGGGCCCGAGCCGTCCTGGACGTCATCGACCGGGTGCAGCCCGACCAGGTGGTCGTCGACCACCTGGCGTTCAGCGCCCGCATCGCGCTGGCCGCCGCAGGGGTCCCCCACGCCGACGTGGTGCTCGGCCACCCGTCCGCGCTGCCGGTCGGCGACGAGGTGTACGGCTACCCGACCGCGTGGCCGGCCGCCTTCACCGCACCTGAGGCCGAGCTCGCCGCCCTGCACCGGCTGTGCCGCGACGTCCGTGACGCCTTCACCGACGAGTGGAACGCCGCCCTGCGCGCGCTCGCACCCGGTGCGGCGTCGTCGGCGGACGCGTTCGCCGAGCACGGTGACCTGCTGATGCTGAACTACCCGGCCGCCCTGCACGACCCCGCCCGTACGGAGCTGCTGCCGCCGCACGCGTTCCTGGGCTCCGCCGTGCGGGGCGAACCGGCGACCGACGACGTCCAGGACTGGCTCGCGGCCGACGACAGGCCGATCGCCTACGTCAGCTTCGGCAGCTTCCTCTCGGCGCGCGGGGACGTGCTGGCGACGGTGCTGGAGGCGCTGCGCCCGCTCGGGCTCCGGGTCGCGGTGGCGACCGGATCCGCCACCGGCCTGCCGGACGTACCGCCGGACTGGCTGGTGCGGTCCTACCTGCCGCAGGTCGCCCTGCTCGACCGCGCGGCGGTCGCGGTCACGCACGGCGGCAACAACAGCGTGACCGAGGCGCTCACCGCCGGGGTGCCGATGGTGGTGCTGCCGTTCTCCACCGACCAGTTCGCCGGAGCGGCGGCGATCGAAGCGGCCGGGCTGGGGGCAGCGCTCGACCCCAACGCGGCCACGCCCGCGGAGCTGACGGACGCCGTGCGCCGCGTCCTGGACGGCACTGCCCCGCAGCTGGCGCGGGCGATCGGCGCGAAGCTGCACCGGGTGCCGGGTCGCGACGTGGCGCGCGCAGCGATGCTCGGGTGAGGGGGGCGTCGTCAGGCGGTGAGCAGTCCGACGACCTTCTGTGCGGCCTCAGTGCTGGACGCCGGGTTCTGGCCGGTCACCAGCTTGTCGTCGACGACCACGAAGGGTGCCCACGCCTCCCCCGAGGAGAACGTCGCGCCGGCCTCGCGCAGGCGGGACTCCAGCAGCCAGGGCGCCTTGTCGGCGAGACCGGCCTGCTCCTCCTCCGCGTCGGTGAAGGCCGTCAGGTTGCGCCCGGCGAACAGCCAGGAGCCGTCGTCGCGCCGCGCCGGCAGGAGGGCTGCGGGGCCGTGGCAGACCGAGGAGACGACCTTGCCGCCGTCGATCATGCTCACGAGGACGCGGCCGAGGTCCTCGCTGACGGCGAGGTCCTCCATCGGACCGTGGCCACCGGGTACGAAGACGGCGTCGTAGGAGTCGAGGTCGACGTCGGCCAGGACCAGCGTCGAGGCGAGCCGGTCCGCGAGGGCGTCGAGGGCCCTGCGCTGCTTGGCCGACTCCTCCTCACCGATGGTGCCCGGGTCCAGGCTGCCCTCGTCCACGACGGGCGTCGTGCCACCGGGGCTGGCGAGGTCGACGTCGATCCCCGCGTCGGAGAACACCTCCATGGGGGCCAGCAGCTCCTCGGCCCAGAAGCCGGTCGGGTGCTTGGTCCCGTCGTTGAGGGTCCAGTGGTCGGAACCGGTCAGGACGATCAAGATCTTCGGCACGTGAGTACTCCTCGAGCTCGGGGTGTGAGCGCCGTACGACGCTCGCCACGACGCTACCCACGGACACCATGAGGGCCATGACGATGCCGCACATGACCACTCCGGCTCGTGACCGGCTCGTGTCCGGCGCCCTGCTGGTCCTCGCTCTCCCGCTCGTCGCGGCCGCGACGTTCATGGGGCTGGTCTGGCTCGGTCCGCTCGGCGTCGTCATCACGCCGGCGGCCGTCGTCGCGGCGGTCATGCTCTACTGGCTCACGGTCCGCTCGACGCACTCCTCGACGACGCGCGCCGTCGTACGCGAGGTCGGGGCCGCGGCGCTCGCGGTCGCCTCCGGCTTCGCTGCCCGGGTGGCGTGCTACGTCCTCGGCGTGCTGGCCGGCGTGATGCCGTTCATCACCTATCGCGAGGAGGGATACCCGTTGATGGAGGAGTGGAAGGCGGGCAGCCTCCTGGTCGCGATCGCGACGGTGCCGCTGATGTTCCTGCTGCTGCGTCGCTGGGCCGACGACCGGTCGGCAGGATGAGCGCCGCAGGGGAGGTGGGTCGTGCCCTAGGCGCGGCCATCGGGGCCGTCGTCGTGGGGACCACGGTCTGGCTCGTCGCAGTGCTCATCGGGGTCTCCGCCGACGTCATCGGCGTCGTCTTCCACCGTCCCGAGGACTACCCGTTCTCGGGGGCCTGGATGATCGGCAGCGCGTTGCTGGGCGCCGTGGCCGCCGGTGCCGTGCTGTGGCGGGCCGGCCTGATGCGACAGGCGGACCCGGCCGAGTCCTGAGTAGAAGCGGTGCGCCTCGGGAAGCTGCTGGTCGCTCGTGAGCTGCAACAGCGCACAGCCACGGCGCTCGGCCTCTCCCCTCGCCCACGTGAAGAGGGCCCGACCCAGACTGCTGTTGCGCAGGTCGGCGTGGACCCGCACTGCTTCGACTGTGCTCGCAGGCGCCGCGCCGTGCGCGTGCATCGCGCACGCTGGGCACTCACGATCTCGACACCGATCCTGACCGCCGCAGCTCGCAGGACCTGAGCCGCTCGCCGCGCAGGCACACGTCGTCCCCAGATCCACCCTCGAGCCGGTCACGACCTGGACCACCGTCAAGGTGGTCGCTACCCGACCCGCCGCGCAGCCAGTCGTTCCCGCCACGACCGAACGCACGCACCCGACCTTCGATCCAGCCCAGGTCGAGGTCGTCACTACCGGACGTGCCGTACCACGTGATGTCGAGAGTGACGGCGATGCCGGCAGGGGCGAACTCTTCGAGGGAGACGAAGTGCACCAGCGCCGGACTCCCCGGGACCCGAACCGTTCCGGTGGGACTACCGACGACGAGATGACTCTCGTGCGGGGCGACTTCGAGGGAGAGCTCGATGGCCAACGTGTCGCGGCCCGCACCGCCCGCGGCCCGCACCCGGTCGGCGCGCGATCCGATCCTGGGGGAGAGCTTGTCAGCGCCCCGGCCGCCCTCGATGAGTGCGCGTCCGCCGGCTCGGATGAAGTCGACGCCGGCACCGCCGGACACCCTCGAGCCGGCTGCCTCGTCCAGGGACACCTGATCACGCCCTAGCCCGGCGAAGACGCGGTCACTGCCGTGACCGGCGACGATCTCGTCGCCGCCAGGTCCTCCCACCACCACGTCGTCCCCCGGAGCGGTCACGTCACCCGACGTCCCGTCGAGGTCGGTCTTGACCGCGTCGTTGCCCCCTCGAGCATCGACGAGGTCGTCACCACCGCCGGCAGCGATCCAGTCGTGCTTGTCACTGCCCAGTAGGACGTCATCGTGGGCCGAACCCACGATCCCCGCACCGTAGGCGATCGTGTCGGTGCCCTCACCCTTCGCCGTGCCGGCCTCCAGGTCGACTGTGACCGCGCCCACGGAGTTGAGGTAGGACACCCGGTCCCACCTCTGCCATGGGCCGTCCGCCGGATCGAGGTCGTCGCTCTGCATGTCGTAGCCGAGGTCGACGTAGTCGTTGCCCGGGCCGGGCTCGATCAGGTCGCCTTCGTAGCCCTCGTCGGGCTCGTACTGCTCGTCGAGACCACCGAAGAGGCGGTCGCGTCCGCTACCGCCCAGCAGGTGGTCGTCACCCTTCAAGCCACAGATCGTGTCGTCGCCGCCAGCTCCATCGATGGTGTCCGGCCACGCGGTGCCGACGATGACGTCGTCTCCGGGCGTCCCGGTCACCGGCTCCGTACGGAATCTGCCCGGCGCAGGCGGTGGAACGACGATCGTCGCGACCTTCCCGTCGCAGGTCTCCGCAACGTCGGTGGCTGCCACCGCCGCCGGGGGTGTGAGAGCGGCGGCGAGCAACAGGGCCGTGGCGGCCCTGGATGCGTGGGAGACGTCCATCAGCGCTCCGTCGAAGATCGATTGCGACACCTCGACGCTAGGGCTGACCCGGCGGCGCGGGTAGGGCCGCAAGACCCCTTGGCCGACTGGCCCTGACGCACGAGAGCCGCCCCGACGTCGTCGGGGCGGCTCTCGCCAAGAGGGCTGTGCGCAGTGGAGCTGCGGGGAATCGAACCCCGGTCCTCGAGCGCCGATCCAGGTCTTCTCCGGGTGCAGTCAGTGCTGTCGCTTTTCTCGGCCCCGGTGCTCCCACAGACAGGTCACCGACAGGCTCAGTCAGGATTGAGTCCCGGCCGCCCCTCCTGACAGAGAGCGACCAGCAAGTCTCCTAGATGAGGCCTGGATCCGGGACGGAGACGGGTGCCCGGTCAGACCCTTCGATCACTGCTCAGGCAGCGAGAGCGAAGTCGTTGCGATTGGTGTTGGCAACTATGGATTTCCAGCGGTCGTTTACGAGATGACGCTGGCTTCTCGACCCGCTTCCCCTGGAACTAACGTCCCAAGTCGAAACCGATCAGCCCCTCTTGTGTTGTCAAGCAGGCCCCACCGTCGAGCAAGCCCTGCGGTTGCAGCCTACTGGTCCCAACCGACGACCGGCCAACGCTATTCCGGGCGGTCGTCGTCCGACAGGCTCGGACGCAGCGGGTCGGCGTGCCACTCGCCGTCGTCGAGGCGCCAGACCTGGCTGTCCGACCCGGCCTCGAGCCCGGACGGGGGCGGGCTCCGGTCGTAGTCCAGACCGGCCGCGGTGACGGCCTTGGAGTGGCGCGTCCACGCCGAGCGGTACGCCTGCTCGACCTCCGCCTTCTCCTCCGGGGTCGCGCCGGGCGGGTTGACCATGTGCTCGTCGGGTGCGGCCGGCTCGGCGTGCTCGACCTGGCCGGCCGGGGTGATCGCGATCATCCGCTCGTTGGTCATCCGGTGACCGGCCCGTACGAGCAGCGACCCGTCCTCGCGCCACCGGAACCGCACCGACCACCCGTGTCCCGACAGGTGGCCGTCGCGGTGCCCGGCGGCGGCCTGGTCAGGGAGGAACAGGCCCCACGTGGAGAAGTAGTCGGCGAAGGCGACCTGCTGCGGCGTCTGGCCGGCCGCCTCACCGTCGCCGGAGTCGGCGTCCTCGGCTGCGGGGACCGCCTCGTGGAGGCGTACGCGCATGATGCGGTGGCCGTCGAGCTCGACCACCTCGAGCGGGCGGCCCCCGACGATGATGCGGTCACCGAGCTCGGCCATCCGGGCGAGCCGGTGCAGGACGTAGCCCGCGACGGTCTCGTAGGGCCCGTCCTCGAGCTCGACGCCGGTGCGCTCGCGGAAGTCCTCGATCGTCAGGCCGGCGTCGACGGTCGTCGGGTCGGCGGCGGCCGCGATCTCGGCGTCGGTGTCGTACTCGTCGTGGATCTCGCCGACCAGCTCCTCCATCAGGTCCTCGAGCGTGACGATGCCGTCAGTGCCGCCGTACTCGTCGACGACGAGCGCGATGTGCGCGCCGAGGCTGCGCAGCTGGTCGATCGAGGGCAGCACCCGGTTGGTGCGCGGGAGGACCGGCAGGTCGCGGGTGATGTCGGCGACGGTGGTCGAGCGGTCGTCGGCGCGCCCCAGCACGTCGCGCAGGTGCAGGTAGCCGAGGACCTCGTCGAAGGACTCCCCGGTGACCGGGTAGCGGGTGTAGGGCTGGTCGACGATGACGGCGACCGCCTCGGCGAGGGTCAGGTCGCCGCGCAGGAAGACGACGTCGCCGCGGGGCTTCATCACCTCGCTGAGCGACCGGTCGCCGGCCTCGAAGACCTCGTCGACCAGCCGGCGCTCGCCCTCGGGGATGTCCTCGTGGCCCGAGATCATCATCCGCAGCTCCTCCTCGTCGACCTCGTCGCCGGCGGCGTCGGGGTTGCCGCCGAGGAGGCGGACGAGCAGGTTGGTGGAGAGCGAGAGCAGCCAGATGACCGGCGTCATGACCCGTGCGAAGTGGCCCAGCGGCGGCGCGAAGAGCTTGGCGACGCCCACCGAGCGCTGGAGCGCCAGGCGCTTGGGCACCAGCTCGCCGAGGACCAGGGACAGGTACGACACGACGAGGGTCGTCACGACCAGGGAGATCGTCTCCGGGCCCGGCAGGCCGAGGCCCTCGAAGATCGGCGCGAAGGACGGCGCGAGCGTCGAGGCACCGAACGCGGCGGAGAAGAAGCCCGCGACCGTGACGCCGATCTGCACCGCGGAGAGGAAGCGGTTGGGGTCCCGGGCGAGCGAGGCGACGGCGTGCCCTCGGCCTCCCTCGGTGTCGAGCCGCTCGACCTGGCCCGAGCGCAGTGACACCAGCGCGATCTCGGTCGCGGCGAACACACCGCCCACCAGGATGAACGCGAGGACGAGCAGGACGTCGATGACGGTGCCGGCTTCCACGCCCGACAACCTACCGACCGGCCCCTCGGCCGGTCATGTCGAGGACGGCGCCCCCAGCAGGTCCGCCGGGTTGGTCCAGCACACCGCGCGCAGCCACTCCTCGCCCAGATCGAGACGCTCCAGCGCCTCCAGCTGCACGCCGTAGGCGTACGGGATGTTGGGGAAGTCACTGCCCAGGTGCACGTGGCCGGCCAGACCCAGGTCGCGCAGCCGCGGCAGGAGGTCGCGGGGGTAGGCGCCGCCCATCTCCTCGAAGAACGGCGTGAACGCCATCGTCGTGTCGAGCCCGACCCGCTCGTACGCCTCGGCCAGCGCGAGGAACTCGGCGTACTCCGGCGCACCGGCGTGCGCGATCACCAGCCGCAGCCGCGGGTGCCTCGCGAGCAGCTCGGCGACCGGCCCGGGCCCCGTGTGGTCGGTCGCGACGGGTCCGCTGCCGGCGTGCAGAACGACGGGTGTCCCGGCCTCGGCGACCACGCCCCACGCGCCGTCGAGCAGCGGGTCGGTGACGTCGAACGCGCCGACCTGCACGTGCACCTTCCACACCTGCACCGAGGCGGTGCGCGAGGTGACGTACGCCTCGACGCCGGGCTCGGGGAAGAAGGTGCCGCACACCGCGGCCTCGGGCACCCGCGCGGCGAACTCGGCGGCCCAGTCGTTGAGGAACTCGGCCATGTCGGGCCGGTGGGCGTAGGGCAGCGCGGTGAAGCGCCGCACGCCGAAGGAGCGCAGCGTCTCCACGAGCACCTCGTCGGTGTCGCGGTAGTGCAGCGGCCAGGGCCGTCCGATGAGCGGGCCCGCGGCGTCGAACTGCGCGCGGACCTTGGCCATCACCCGCGGCGGGAGGAAGTGGGTGTGCGCGTCGAGGAGGCCGGGGATCCCGAGCTCCTCGGCGAACGCACGCGGGTCACGCACCTGCGGGCTCAGTCCCGGTGTCCCTTGAGCCGCCGCTGGACGGCCTCGACCTTCTCGCGGTTGGCGGTGCGCTCGGCGAGCGTGTGGCGCTTGTCGTAGGACTTCTTGCCCTTGGCGAGCGCGATCTCGACCTTGGCGCGCCCGTCCTTGAAGTAGAGCGACAGCGGGACGAGCGTGTAGCCCTTGTCGGTGATCTTGCGCTCGATCTTGTCGATCTCGGAGCGGTTGAGCAGGAGCTTGCGGCGTCGCCGGGCCGCGTGGTTGGTCCACGTGCCCTGGCTGTACTCGGGGATGTGGACGCCGAGCAGCCACGCCTCGCCGTTGTCGATCTCGGCGAAGCCGTCGACCAGGGACGCGCGGCCCTGCCGCAGCGACTTCACCTCGGTGCCCATCAGGACCAGCCCGGCCTCCCAGGTGTCCTCGATGTGGTAGTCGTGGCGGGCCTTCTTGTTCTGCGCGACCATCTTCTGGCCCTGCTCCTTCGCCATCGCACCATCCTCTCAGGCGGGCCCAGCGACGTGCACGGAGGTTTGGTTGCTCAGAGCCAGTTCATCGGGTCGACGGCCTGGCCGTTGGCCATGACGGTGAAGTGCAGGTGGCAGCCCGTGGACCAGCCGGTGCTGCCCTCGAACCCGACGACCTGCCCCTCGGCGACCCGGTCCCCCACCCCGACGTTGTAGCCGCTGGCGTGGTTGTAGATCGTGGCGATGCCCTTGCCGCCCAGGACGCCGTGGTCGATGACGAGCCGGTGGCCGTACACGCCGCTGTAGTAGGAGGACACGACGCGTCCGGGCGCGGCGGCACGCAGCGGGGTGCCGCAGCCGCCGCCGAAGTCGACGCCGTCGTGCAGGCCCCAGTAGCGGTAGATCGGGTGGGTGCGGTAGCCGAACGGCGAGGTGACGTAGCCGTCGACCGGGTAGGCGAGCAGCCCCGGGCTCGGCGTGCCGGCCTGCGCGCGGGCCTGGGCCCGCTGGCGACGCAGCGCCGCGAGCGCCCGCTTGCGCAGCATCTCCTCGATGCGCTGCTGCTCGCGCTCGAGCTTGCGGAGCTTGGCGAGGTCCTTGGCACGGGCCTCACGGGCTCCGACCCGCGCGTCGCGGCGCTCGATGACGAGCGAGACGACCGAGTCCTTGGCCTCCTGCTGCTCGGCCTCGAGCTCCTGCATCAGGGCGAGGTGCTCGGCGGCCGCCTCGCGCTTGGCCGCGACCGCGTCGCGCGCCTCGGTGACCTGGTCCTCACGGACCTGCAGCAGGACCTCGGAGGCCTTGAGCTCGTCGTACTCCCGAGCCTCCTGCCCGACGACCACGTCGCGTACGCCGTCGCGCCGGGTGAGCTCCTCGGCGGACTCCGCGGCGAGCAGCGAGGAGAAGGCGATCAGCTCGGGGTCGCCCTCGGCGTACATGTCGGCGACGGTCTGCGCGACCTTCGTCCGCTGGGCGTCGCGGTCGACCCGCCCCTGGGCCAGCGCCGCCTCCGCGGCGGCGAGCTCCTCCTCCGCCGCGGTGAGCTCGGCCTGCATCTGCGCGTCGCGCTCCTGCGCCACCGCGACCTTGCCGCGCGCGGTCGCGAGCCGGGTCTTGGCGACCGTGAGCTGCTCCTGGGCGGCCTGGAGGCGTGCGGTGGCCCGGCTGAGCTGGGCGCTCGACTCGTCGAGGTCCTTGTTCGCGCCCTCGAGCTGGCGCTCGACCTTGTTCTTCTTGTCCTTGAGGTCGTCGGCATGAGCGGCGGACACGCCCAGGGCCATGACCGCGACGAGGGCTGCGGCCATGCGGCGGTGAGCGGTACGGGGGAAGGGACGCACCGGGGGAAGCCTTTGCGTTGGGGAAGCGGGGAAGGAGCGCCTCCGCATGACGTGCCAGGAGGAGGCGAGAAGACGCTAACCCGCGCCGCTCAGACTTTGAGGTATTTGCGCGTCAGCACGAGTGTCGGCAGCAGGGTCAGCAGGGGTCCGAGGACGGCGACCGCCCCGGCCGCGACCCAGAACTCCTCCCACCCGATCCACGGGACGAAGCGGAGGTTCTGCTGGAGGTCGCCGATCGCGAAGCGCAGGAAGGCCGCCAGCGCGCCGCCGGCCAGCGCCACGCTGACCAGCGCGGTGACGAGTGCCTCGAGGAGGAACGGGAGCGCGATGTAGAGCGTGGAGGCGCCCACGAGGCGCATGATGCCGATCTCCTTGCGCCGTGCGAAGGCCGCCAGGCGGATCGTGTTGGCCACGAGGAGCAGCGCCGCCAGCACCAGCAGGCCGGCGGTGCCCAGGGCGTACGTGCGCATCTTGGTGATCGTGGCGAGGATCGGTCCGACCTGCTCGCGCAGGTCACGGACGCGGGAGACGCCGTCGAGCCCCTGCACGGCGCTGCTGATGCCTTCGTACTGCTCGGGGTCCTCGAGGGTGATCCAGATCGTCTGCGGCATGTCCTCGGCCGTCAGGGCCGGGTTCTCGCCGGAGAACAGCTCCTCGCCGTAGAGCTCCTTCGCCTTCTCCAGGGCGACCTCGCCGGACTCGAAGCGATAGCTCGCGACCTCGGGGTTGTCGGCGACGACCGCCTCGATCTCGGTCTTCTGCGCCTCGGTGACCGGGTTGGGGCACACCGGGTTGGAGTCGTTGAGCCGGCACAGGTAGACCGTGATCTGGAGCTGGTTGCCGAAGTGGTCGGCCGCCCGCGTGGCCTGCTGCTGGAAGAGCAGGCCGATGCCGACCAGCGTCAGCGAGACGACGAGGGTGAGGATGACCGCGAGGTGCATCGTCAGGTTGCGTCGCAGGCCCTGGCCGAGCTCGGAGGAGACGTAGCGCAGCTGCATGGAGGAAGGGTCTCGATTCGTTCGGGGGTGCGGATCGGGTCGGCCGTGGGCCTAGGTCTGGTGGCCGTAGACGCCTTGGGCCTGGTCACGCACGACGTGGCCGTTCTCGAGCTCGATGACGCGCTTGCGCATCTGGTCGACGATGCCGGCGTCGTGGGTGGCCATCACGACCGTCGTGCCGGTGCGGTTGATGCGGTCGAGGAGCTTCATGATCCCGACCGAGGTCGTCGGGTCGAGGTTGCCGGTGGGCTCGTCGGCGATGAGGATCATCGGCCGGTTGACGAAGGCGCGCGCGACGGCGACGCGCTGCTGCTCGCCGCCGGAGAGCTCGTCGGGCATCCGGTCGCCCTTGCCGCTGAGCCCGACCAGCTCGAGCGTCTCGGGGACGACGTCCTTGATCTCCTTGCGGGACTTGCCGATCACCTGCAGCGCGAAGGCGACGTTCTCGGTGACGGTCTTGTTGGGCAGCAGCCGGAAGTCCTGGAAGACGGTGCCGATGTCGCGGCGCAGCCGCGGCACCTTCCACCCGGCGAGCCGGTTGATCTCCTTGCCCGCGACGTACACGCGCCCCGAGGTGGGGCGGTACTCGCGGAGCACGAGGCGCAGGAAGGTCGACTTGCCCGAGCCGGAGGACCCCACCAGGAAGACGAACTCCCCCTTCTCCACGTCGACGGAGATGTTGTCGAGCGCCGGGTGGGGGTGGCCGGGATAGGTCTTGGTGACCTTCTCGAAGCGAATCACGGCGTCGAGGCTACGTGAGGGGTGGCGGCGATCGACAAACGCGCGCCCGGCTCAGGCCTCGACCTTCTCCGCGCCGCGGCGCCAGCGGATGCCGGCCTCCATGAAGTCGTCGAGGTCGCCGTCGAAGACGGCGCTGGGGTTGCCGGACTCGTGGCCGGTCCGCAGGTCCTTGACGATCTGGTAGGGGTTGAGCACGTAGTTGCGCATCTGGTCGCCCCAGCTCGCGGCGACGTCGCCCTTGAGCTCCTTCTTGAGCGCCGCCTCCTCGGCCTTCTGCTTGGCGAGCAGCTTGGCCTTGAGCACCACCATCGCCGACGCCTTGTTCTGCAGCTGGGACTTCTCGTTCTGGCAGGACACGACGATGCCGGTCGGGATGTGCGTGAGGCGGACGGCGGAGTCGGTGGTGTTGACCGACTGGCCGCCGGGGCCGCCGGAGCGGAAGACGTCGACGCGCAGGTCGTTCTCGTCGACCTCGATCTCGTCGGTCTGCTCGAGGACCGGCACGACCTCCACCGCGGCGAACGAGGTCTGGCGGCGGCCCTGGTTGTCGAAGGGGCTGATCCGCACGAGGCGGTGCGTGCCGGCCTCGACGGAGAGGGTGCCGTAGGCGTACGGGGCGTGGATGGCGAACTCGGCGGACTTGATGCCCGCCTCCTCGGCGTAGGACACGTCGTAGACCTCGACGCCGTACTTGTGCTGCTCGGCCCAGCGCGTGTACATCCGCATGAGCATCTCGGCGAAGGCGGCCGCGTCGACGCCGCCGGCGCCGGAGCGGATCGTCACGATCGCCTCGCGCTCGTCGTACTCGCCCGAGAGGAGCGTGCGGATCTCGAGCGACTCCACGGACTTCTTGATGCGGGCGAGCTCGGCCTCGGAGTCGGCGAGCGTGTCCGCGTCGCCCTCGTCCTGCGCCATCTCGACCATCAGGGCGAGGTCCTCGATGCGCGACTCGAGACCGGTGTAGCGGTCCATCTCGCCCTGGAGAGCGGACAAGCGGCCGGTGATCCGGGTGGCGCTCGCGACGTCGTCCCACAGGTCGGGTGCGGCGACCTGCTCGCCCAGGTCGGCGATCTCCTCGCGCATCTTGTCGAGGTCGAGGACCTGACCGATGGTCTTCATGGTCGCCTGGAGCTGCTTGATCTCTTGGTCGAAGTCGATGCCTGCCACGAGAGCCAAGACTACGGGCAAACCCGTGGGCGCAGCGGATCGGCGGTGCGGGATGACAACGGCGGACACGCCCGGGGCCTGTGAATCCCGGTCGTGCCCGCCGCTGCCGGACTGGGGCTGCGTCAGCGCGTGCAGAGCACCTCCGGCGTGGCCACCGCGGCGACGGCGGCGGGCGTGGCGGTGGTGGACAGGTCGAGCTTGAGGCGGAAGACGTCGGTGACGTCGAGCACCTCGTCGGCCACGATCGTGCCCACGGCGAGCGAGTGGACGGCGAGCACCTCGCCGTCGGCGGTGACGGTCGCGGCCCCGCTCGAGCCGGTGGCCGAGCTGTCGGTGAGGGCGTACGTCGCGCGCAGGTCGGTGCACTTGCGTCCGAGCGTGTACTCGATCGACGACGGCGTGCCCGACGTGGTGGTCGCGAGGCTCGAGGGGTAGGCCTCGGCGCCGATGTAGACGTAGGCCGGCTCGAGGTTGACGCTCGGGCCGCTCACGCGGTTGATCAGCTTCTCCCAGCCGTAGACCTGGACCTCGAGGGCCTTGCTGTAGCCCTTCTTGACGGCACCCTTGCCCGGCTTGAGGACGCGGTACTCGCGCGAGCCCGGCGTGGTCGGCTTGTCCTTGAGGACGTACGTGCCGTTGCGCTTGATCGTCGCCTTGCCGGTCGCCTTCCAGGTCTTCTTGTTCCCCACGCGCTGCTGGAGGACGACCTTCTGGCCGGCGGCCTTGGGAGTGACGCGGCCGCGGACCTTGACGGTGTCCTCCTTGGCGACGGCGACCTCCAGGTTGGCCTTGGCGGTGACCTTGTAGGCCCGCGCGGGGGCGGCCTGGGTCGGCGCGGTGAGGGCGAGCGAGCCGGCGGCGAGGGCCACGGTCGCGGCGAGTGCGGTGATGCGGTTCATTGTCGGACTTCCCCGTCGTGTGGGCCCGGGTGCGGGCCGTTCACGAGGGAGATGCCGGGCGTGGAGGAAAAGTTGTCGGCGGACCCCCGAGGATCCGCCGACGTGGCGTGCGGGGTGGGTCAGGGCAGGCAGAGCACCTCGGGGAAGCCCACTGCCGACCGGCCCGCAGGCGTGGCCGATCCGACGAGGTCGAACCGGACGCGGAAGGCGTTGGTGAGGTCGACGACCTCGTCCTCGACGATGGTCCCTGTGGCCAGCGGGTGGGTTGCCACGACGGTCCCGTCCACCGAGACCGCGACCGAGCCCGTAGCCCCGGTGACGGAGTCGTCGGTCAGGGCGTAGGTCGCACGGAGGCTGCGGCACGACCTGCCGAGGGTGAACTCGGCGTAGCCGGCCGTGCCCGCCGTCTTCAGCACGAGGCTGTCGTCGTAGCCCTCGGCGCCGAGCACGGTGTAGCTGTCGACCCAGATCCCGGCGTTGGCCCCGACGGCTCGCCAGGCAAGGCGCTCCCAGGCCCACACGTCGAGCTGGAGCTCGCGGCTCGTGCCGGCCTTGAGTCCGCCCCCAGCCGGCTTCACGACCCGGTAGAAGCGCACGCCGGGCTTGCTGGGCTCGTCCTTCAGCACGAACCGGCCACTGGGCTTGATCCGCGCCGTGCCGGACTTGCGCCAGCGGTTCGACCCCTCGGGCCGTTGCTGGAGGAGGACCTTCTGGCCGGCCGCCTTCGGCTTCACCTTGCCCGTGATGCGCACGGTGTCCTCACCGGCGACCACCTCGGACCTGTTGATCCTCGCGATGACCTTGTAGGTCGCGGAGGCGGCCTCGCGAGCCCCTTGGTCGGGGACGGACGAGGCAGGGGACATCGGCGTCAGCGACGCCAGGACCACGGTGGTGGCCGCGGCGCACGCGACGCGTGCGATGCGATTCATGACGAGCTCCCTTCCGGTGCGCGCCACAGCGGGTCCGTGACGCGCTCGTGCTGCGTCTCCAGATGTGACAGCCGGGCCCGTGCGGGATGGGCCGTAGTTCCCGACCTGACGGGATCTTCGTCGTGGGTCAGCCCAGCAGCGCGCCGGCGTGGGCCGGCACCGACGCCGCCCCGCCGCGTACGTCCACTCCCGCGGGGGTCTCGAAGAGCACCTCGCGCTCACCGACCTGCACCTCGGCGGGCTCGTCGCCGGTGTTGACCACGACCAGCAGGTCGCCGCGACGCATGGTGAAGACCCGCCCGTCGACGGTGCACGAGACCGACCCGAACGAGGGGTCGGTGAGCTGCGGCAGCTCGCGCCGCAGTCGTCCGAGCCTGCGGTAGCAGTCGAGGACCACTGCGTGCCGGCCGCGGGCCCGCTCGTCCCAGTCGAGCCTGGACGCACGGAACGTCTCGGGGTCCTGGGGGTCGAGGACCTCGTCGGGGTCCCAGCCCATCTTCGCAAACTCGGCGATCCGACCCTGGGCCGTCGCCGTCCCGAGCTCCGGCTCGGGATGGGAGGTGAAGAACGCGAACGGAGTCGAGGCCGCCCACTCCTCCCCCATGAACAGCATCGGGGTGAACGGACCGGCCAGCGTCAGGAGCGCGGCGCAGGCGAGCTGGTCGTCGTCGAGGTGCTCGGTGAGCCGGTCGCCGCGGGCGCGGTTGCCGACCTGGTCGTGGTTCTGGTTGGCGACCACGAGCCGCCACGTCGGCATGTGCGCGGTGTCGACCGGCTTGCCGTGGTCGCGCCCGCGGAACGAGGAGTACGTGCCGTCGTGGAAGAACCCCTTCTCGCACACCTTGGCCAGGGCCTCGAGCGGCTCGAAGTCGGCGTAGTAGCCGGTCGTCTCGCCGCTCAGCGCGACGTGGACGGCGTGGTGGAAGTCGTCGCTCCACTGCGCGTCCAGACCGTGCCCGCCGGCCTCGCGCGGGCGTACGAGGGTCGTGTCGTTGAGGTCGGACTCGGCGATCAGCGTGAGCGGGCGACGCAGGTGCGCGGACAGCGCGGCCGTCTCGATCGCCATCTCCTCGAGCAGGTGCACCTCCGAGGTGTCGCTCAGCGCGTGCACGGCGTCGAGGCGCAGCGCGTCGACGTGGTAGTCCTCGAACCACATCCGCACGTTGTCGAGGACGAACCGGCGCACCTCCGCCGAGCCCTCACCGTCGAGGTTGACCAGGTCGCCCCACGTGTTGCGGCCGTCCTTGAGGTAGGGGCCGAACAGCGGCAGGTAGTTGCCGGACGGGCCGAGGTGGTTGTGCACGACGTCCTGCACCACACCGAGCCCGCGCACGTGGCAGGCGTCGACGAAGCGCCGGTAGGCGTCGGGGCCGCCGTACGGCTCGGCCACGGCGAACCAGGCGACGCCGTCGTAGCCCCAGTTGTGGGTGCCGTTGAAGGCGTTGACCGGCATCACCTCGACGAGGTCGACGCCGAGCTCGACGAGGTGGTCGAGGCGCGGGATCGCGGAGTCGAGGGTGCCGTCGGGGGTGAACGTGCCGACGTGCAGCTCGTAGAGCACCGACCCGGCGAGCTGGCGCCCGGTCCACGCGGCGTCGTCCCACTCGTACGCCGTGGTGTCGCGCCGCGAGAGCCCGTGCACGCCGTCGGGCTGGCGGCGCGAGCGCGGGTCGGGGCGCGGGTCGGGGTCGTCGTCGAGGAGGTAGCCGTAGTCGACGGGCGACCCGGCGGGCACCGGCTCGGCCGGCGTCCACCAGTCGTCGGCGCCGCGGGTCATGTCGACGACCTCGCTGCCCAGCTGCAGGCGCACCCGCTGCGGGCGCGGCGCCCAGACGTCGAAGGTTCCCCGAGGACTCGTGGTGCTCATGTCAGTCCTTCCTCACCAGCAGGGCGACCGGGTGGACGGCGAGCAGGTCCGCCAGCCGGCCGTCGGTGTCGAGGCCGGTGAGCAGGTCGTGCCAGGGTCCCTCCGGCAGGTCGAGCAAGGTGTCGCCCCAGCCGCCGGCCGCGGCGAGCCCGACCGGAAGGCGGGTGGCGACGGTGACCGCGCCGCCTCGGTCGAAGGCGACGACGTGGGCCGCCGCAGTGCCGGTGGCGTGCACCGGCGCGTACGTCGTGAACAGCCCGGGCTGCTCGCGGCGCA
Organism: Nocardioides flavus (ex Wang et al. 2016); assembly: GCF_014653115.1. Lineage (GTDB taxonomy): Bacteria > Actinomycetota > Actinomycetes > Propionibacteriales > Nocardioidaceae > Nocardioides > Nocardioides flavus. The sequence goes on from NZ_BNAD01000006.1 coordinate 63,571, forward strand.
GCGTCAGGGCGGTGCAGGTGACGTGCAGCTTGGTCGCGGCGTCGTCCTCCTCGGTGCCGGCGAGCACCGCGGCCCGGTGGTCGAAGTCGACCGGGCGGCGGTTGTCGGGGTCGACCAGCGACGTCTCCCACAGCTCGCTGCCCTGGTAGACGTCGGGCACGCCCGGCATCGTGATCGCGAGCACCTTGGCGGCCAGCGAGTTGGCCTGCGCGGGCTCGTCGATCCGAGCGGCCAGCCCGGTCAGGACGGCGCGCACCTCCTCGGACTCGAAGACCGCGTCGACCGCGGCGTGCACCTTCGACTCGTACGCCTCGTCGGGCGCGGTCCACGTCGTCCGGTCGCCGGCCTCGCGCATCGCCTTCTCGGCGTAGCCGTGCAGGCGCTCGCGCAGGTCGGGCAGGTGGTCGGGGGTCTCCCAGTCCCAGACTGCGCCGAGGACGGCCTGCCACAGCAGCGACGCGAAGCCGTAGTCGGGCACCGGGGCGAGGCGCAGCAGCTCGCCGAGCGCCTCCTCCCAGTGACCCGGCTCCTCGGCCAGCACCGTGATGCGGGCGCGGACGTCCTCGCCCCGCTTGGTGTCGTGGGTCGACAGCGTCACCATCGCGTCGGGCCAGTCGCGCTGCCGGGCGGCCATCGCGTCGTGGAAGGCGTCCACGCCGATCGCGAAGATCGACGGGTCGCCGCCGACCTCGTTGAGCGAGGTGAGCCGCGACCAGCGGTAGAACGAGCAGTCCTCGACGCCCTTGGCCATCACCATGCCGGAGGTCTGCTGGAAGCGACGCGCGGGCTGGCTCCACTCGTCGTGGAGCACGGGCTCGATGACGGCGTACGTGTCGGCGAGGTCGGGGCGCTCGGCACGCGCGCGGGCGAAGGCCTGGTCGAGGTGGTCGCGGCCCTCGGGCAGGTAGGAGCGGTAGACGGGGAAGCAGGCCAGGAGCTCGGCCACCGCGTCGGCGACGGCGTCCTCGTCGGCCACCTCGTCCCTGGCGTGCAGGACGCGCTCGAGCTCACGGGTGATGCGCCGGACCTCCGAGTGCAGGATGCCGTCGGCGACGGCGCGCTTGTTGTCGTGCACCATCCGCTCCCAGTCGACCCCGTCGCCACGCAGCCGGTCCTCGAGCGCGGTCAGCGGCTCCTCCCCTGCCGGGTCGGTGAGGACGCGGTCGACGAGCGCCAGCGCGTCGTAGCCGGTGGTGCCGGCGGTGGCCCAGTCGGCGGGCAGGTGCTCGCCGGGCTCGAGGATCTTCTCGACCAGGACGTAGGCGCCGCCGGTGAGGGCGGCGAGGTCGTCGAGGTAGCGCTTGGGGTCGCGCAGGCCGTCGGGGTGGTCCACGCGGAGACCGTCGACGAGGCCCTCGTCGAACCAGCGCTTGATCTCCACGTGCGTCTCGGCGAACACCTCGGGGTCCTCGACGCGTACGGCGGCGAGCGTGTTGACCGCGAAGAACCGGCGGTAGTTGAGGTCCTCGTCGGCCGCGCGCCAGCTGACGAGCTCGTAGTGCTGCTCCTCCAGCGTCGACGTGCCGGGCGCCATCGGGAAGCGCTGGTCGTGGTAGCGCACTTCTCCCTCGCCCGAGCCCGAGCGGACGATGCGGATGGAGCCCTCGTCGTCGTCGCCGACGACGGGGATGAGGATCCGCCCGTCCCCGGCCGCCCAGTCGACGTCGAAGGCGGCGGCGTGCTCGGACTCGCGGCCCAGCTTGAGCACGTCCCACCACCACGGGTCCTCGGCCGGGGTGGCGACGCCGACGTGGTTGGGCACGATGTCGACCAGCACGCCCATGCCCAGGCGCCGGGCCTCGGCGGACAGCGCGGCCAGGCCCTCCTCGCCGCCCCGCTCGGGGTCGACGTGGTCGAACGCGACCACGTCGTAGCCGTGCGTGCTGCCGGGCTCGGAGGCCAGCAGCGGCGAGAGGTAGACCCAGTCCACGCCGAGGTCGTGCAGGTAGGGCAGCACCCGCGCCGCGGCGTACAGGTCGAAGTCGGGGCTGACCTGCAGCCGGTAGGTGCTGTGGGGCGTACGGGCGGTGCTCGCGCGGTGCTTCACGAAGCGTCCGTACCCGAGCGGGCAGCCAATGATGCCGCGACCGAGTGGTCGGGGCTGGCCTCGGGCTCGGCGTGCTCGCGGAGCACCACGAGGCTGTGGGTGCCGAGCTCGAACGTGCCGCCCGCCTGGTGCGTCGGGTCGGCGTCGGCGTCGCCGCCGGTGTCGATCACGACGTCCCACGCCGCGGCGTACTCCTCGGTCGGCAGGGTCACCTGCGCGGGGCCGTCGGCGTTGAAGTAGAGCAGGAAGTGGTCGTCGGTGATGGCGCCGCCGCGGGCGTCCTTGCCGGCGATGCCGTGGCCGTTGAGGTACATCCCGATGGCCTTGCCGCCGGCCCAGTCGCCGTCCTCCATCGGCTCGCCGTCGAGGTCGAGCCAGACGATGTCGTTGAGCCGCTCGCCGTCACCCGTACGCACGGTGGTGCCGGTGAAGAACCGCTTGCGGCGGAACGTCGGGTGGTCGGCGCGCAGCTTGGCCACCGCCGCGGTGAACTCGATGAGCGGCTTGTCGGCGTCGTCCCAGTGCACCCAGCTGATCTCGCTGTCCTGGGCGTACGTGTTGTTGTTGCCGTCCTGGGTGCGGCTCAGCTCGTCGCCGTGCAGCAGCATCGGCACACCCTGGCTGAGCAGCAGCGTGGCGATGAAGTTGCGCTGCTCGCGGGCCCGCGCCTCGAGGATCTCGGGGTCGTCGGTCGGGCCCTCGACACCGTGGTTCCACGAGCGGTTGTGGCTCTCGCCGTCGTTGTTGTCCTCGCCGTTGGCCTCGTTGTGCTTCTCGTTGTAGGACACGAGGTCGCGCAGGGTGAAGCCGTCGTGGGCGGTGACGAAGTTGATGCTGGCGAACGGGCGGCGTCCCGAGTGCTCGTAGAGGTCGGAGGAGCCCGACAGCCGCGAGGCGAACTCGCCCAGCGACGGCTCGCCGCGCCAGAAGTCGCGCACGGTGTCGCGGTAGGCGCCGTTCCACTCCGTCCACTGAGGCGGGAAGCCGCCGACCTGGTAGCCGCCGGGGCCGATGTCCCACGGCTCGGCGATCAGCTTGACCTGGCTGACCACCGGGTCCTGCTGCACCATCTCGAAGAAGGTGGCGAGCTTGTCGACGTCGTAGAACTCGCGGGCCAGGGTGGCGGCGAGGTCGAAGCGGAAGCCGTCGACGTGCATCTCGGTGACCCAGTAGCGCAGCGAGTCCATGATCAGCTGCACCGAGTGCGGGTGGCGCACGTTGAGGGTGTTGCCGGTGCCGGTGTAGTCCATGTAGTAGCGCTGGTCGTCCTCGACGAGGCGGTAGTAGGCCGCATTGTCGATGCCCTTGAAGCTCAGCGTCGGACCGAGGTGGTTGCCCTCGGCGGTGTGGTTGTAGACGACGTCGAGGATGACCTCGATGCCGGCGGCGTGCATCGCCTTGACCATCGCCTTGAACTCCTGGACCTGCTGGCCCTGGTTGCTCGAGGCGTAGTCGGCGTGGGGTGCGAGGAAGGCGAGGGTGTTGTAGCCCCAGTAGTTGCGCAGGCCCTGGTCGAGCAGGGTCGAGTCCTGGACGAACTGGTGCACCGGCATCAGCTCGATCGCGGTGACGCCGAGCTTCTTGAGGTGGGCGGTGACCGACGGGTGCGCGAGGCCGGCGTACGTCCCGCGCTGCTCCTCCGGCACGTCGGGGTGCAGCTGGGTCAGGCCCTTGACGTGCGCCTCGTAGATGAAGGACTCGTTGTAGGGGATGGAGAGGCGGCGGTCGCCTTCCCAGTCGAAGAACGGGTTGATGACGACGCCGTGCGTCATGTGCGCGGCCGAGTCGTCGTCGTTGCGGGAGTCCTCGTCGCCGAAGTTGTAGGAGAAGAGCGACTGGTCCCAGTCGATCTCGCCGGCAGTGGCCTTGGCGTAGGGGTCGAGCAGCAGCTTGCTGGGGTTGCAGCGCAGGCCCTGGGCGGGGTCCCACGGGCCGTGCACGCGATAGCCGTAGCGCTGGCCGGGCTGCACGGTCGGGAGGTAGCAGTGCCAGACGTAGGCGTCGACCTCGGTGACCTCGACCTTCGTCTCGACGAACGCGCCGGGGGTGTCGGGGTCTGGGTCGAACAGGCACAGCTCGACCCGCTCGGCCACCTCGCTGAAGAGCGCGAAGTTGGTGCCGGTGCCGTCGAAGGTGGCGCCCAGGGGGTAGGCCGTGCCGGGCCAGGTCTCGGTCATGCCCTGACGCTACCGGCGACCCACCGGTAGTCCGCCATGGCTCATCTCATGGGGTGGGGGCGGTGACGACCGTCACCGGTGGGACTCTTGACCACGTGACGCCTCGCCAGCCCCTGCTGTTCCGGCTCGGCCGGACCGCCGCCCGCCACCGCGGGCGCTTCGTGGCCACCTGGCTCGTGCTGGTGGTCCTCGGCTTCGCCACCAGCCTCGGGCTGCTGGGCAACCAGTCGCTCTTCGACCGACTGGAGTCCGGCGACATCGACGCGCCGGGTCAGGCGCAGACGGGACGTGAGCTCCTGGCGGAGACCGGCGACGGTGGACTGACGGTCATGCTGCGGGTGGACGGCGCCGACCTGTCCGACCCGGCACTCTCCGGGACCGTCGAGGACGTCGTGTCCCGCGTGGAGGGCGTCGACGGGGTGGGCCGCGTCGACTCCCCGATGACCACGGCGGGCTGGCCACGCGATCCCCGCTCGCTCGCCCTGGTCGCGGACAACGACCCCGCGAGCGGCTCGTTCGTGGTGGTGGCCGAGACCGGCGACGACCCCGGCGGGCCGGTGCAGGACGCGGTGGTCGCCGAGCTCGAGGCGGCCGGCGAGGAGCTCGCGCCGTACGCCGAGGAGACGTCCGTCGGGGGCACCGGACTGCTGGTCGACGACATCATCGGCCAGATCTCCGAGGACCTGAAGCGCGGCGAGGGCATCGCGCTCCCGCTCTCGCTGCTGCTGATGGTCGTGGTCTTCGGCGGGTTCGTCGCCGCCGGGATGCCGATCCTCGGCGCGGTCGCCGCGATCGCGGGGGGCCTGACGATCCTGCTCGGCTTCTCCCACGCGATCGACCTCGACGCGTCGGTGGTCAACATCGTCACGGTGATGGGCCTGGCGCTGTCCATCGACTACGGCCTGCTGCTGGTCAGCCGGTTCCGCGAGGAGCTCGCCCACGTCGCGCCCGGCGTGGTGCCCCACGACCTGACCCGCGAGCAGGTCGAGGACGCGGTCGCCGGGGCGGTCGCCACCGCGGGGCGCACGATCCTCTTCTCCGCGCTGGTGGTCGGGATCTCGCTGTCGGGGCTGATGCTCTTCGAGGCGCCGATCATGCGGGCGATCGGCGCCGCCGGCGTCTCGGTCGTGGTGGTGGCGCTCGTCGTCGCGCTGACGCTCGTGCCGGCGCTGTGCGCGCTGGGCGCCAAGCGGCTGGGGAGGCGGCAGGGCGCGGAGCACGCGCCCGACGAGGGCGTCTTCAGCCGCCTCGCCGCCGTCGGGCAGCGCCGCCCGGGCCTCACCACCTTCGCCAGCGTGGCGGTGCTGCTGTTCCTCGCGGTGCCCGCGCTGGACCTGCGGCTCAACACCTCCGGCGTGGAGCTGCTGCCCGCCCACGCCGAGCAGCGGGTGTTCTTCGAGGCCCTCGAGGAGGACTTCCCGGCGCTGGCCGCCCCGACGGTCACCGTCGTGGCGCAGGCGACGCCGGGGGAGGTCGCGGCCTGGGTGCCCGAGCTCGAGATGATCGACGGGGTGACCCGGGTCGACCCGCCCCGGGACCTGGGCCCCATCCCCCGCGGCGTCGAGGCGACGGGTGCCGACCCGGACGGTCCCGGCCTGGTCTCGGTGGCGGTCCACACCGAGGGCGGCGCGATGGACGACGCCGCGCGGGAGACCGCCGCCACGCTGCGGGACGCCGGGCCCGGCTTCCCGACCTGGACCACGGGCCAGGCCGCGTCGCTGCAGGACTTCACCGACGCCGTCTGGGACGGGGCGCCGTGGGCCGCGCTGTGGATCGGCGGCGCCACCTTCGTCCTGCTCTTCCTGCTCACCGGGAGCGTGGTCATCCCGCTCAAGGCGCTGGTCCTCAACGTGGTCTCGCTCGGCGCCAGCCTCGGCGTCACCGTCTGGGTCTTCCAGTGGGGCAACCTCGAGTCCCTGCTCGCCTTCGACTCCGCCGGCGGCATCGAGTCGGTCATCCCGTTGCTGGTGCTGGCCTTCGGGTTCGGTCTCTCGATGGACTACGAGATCTTCCTGCTCGCCCGGATCATCGAGCTCCACGAGCAGGGCCACGACGACGACACCGCCGTCCGTCTCGGGCTCCAGCGCTCGGGGCGGATCATCACCTCGGCCGCGCTGATCATGGTGATCGTCTTCGCCGGCTTCGCCGCCGGCGACATGCTGGTCATCAAGCAGACCGGCCTGGCCCTCGCCGTCGCGGTGGCCCTCGACGCCACCATCGTGCGGATGGTCATCGTTCCCGCGACGATGACCATGCTCGGCCGGTGGAACTGGTGGGCGCCGGGATGGATGAAGCGCATCCACGCCAGGTGGGGCGTGAGCGAGCACTCGTCCCCGCTGGTGCGTCAGCCTGCTCCGTGAGCGGCTGCCCTCAGGAGGCCGGCTGGACGGTGACCGCCGCCGTGCTGCTCGCCGCGACCGTCGGGCTCCTCGGCGAGCCGGGGATGCGCAGCGGCAGGTCGAGGGGGGCGCTGAGGCGTACGGTGACCGACCGGTTGACCGGGTCGACGCGGACGCCGACGTCGATGCCGGGGTACGTCGCGGGCGCGCCCGCGCGGACGAGGTAGTCGCGCACCGCGGCCTCGACCGCGGCCTCCTGCTGGGTGAGCCGCTCGTCGTCGAGGCCCTGCTCGTAGATGCCGGCCGAGCCGAGGTCGGCGCCGTGGAGGGCCGCGCCGTCGGCGAGGTTGTCGAGCCCCTGGCGCTGGAGGTACGCCGCGGACGCGTCGACGACCACGACGATCGCCATCAGCAGGATGCTCGCGAAGCCGATGATCAGCAGCGTCACCTGGCCGTGCTCGTCGCGCTTCACGGCTCGTCGTCCTCGGGTGCGCTCTCCACGTACTGCCCGATGGGCACCGTGTGGGTGGCGTCGAGGGAGAAGGTCGCCGCGCCCTTGTCGAAGATCGCGGGGAAGAACGGCAGTTCGACGGCGGAGTCGACCCGGACCGTGATCACCGCCGTGCCGACGTGGCAGCTGTCGCCCGGGGCCTCGCAGGTGACCGTCACCTTCGCCCGCTGACCCGGTGTGCCCTGGTCGGCGAGGACCTGACGCACGATGGCGTCGGCGCGCGCCGCACCGGTCGCGTCGTCGGGCGCGAGCGCGTACGCACGCCCGGCCGCACGGGCGGCGGCGCTGGTGGCGAACGCGCCCTGCTGGACCTCGAAGACCGAGATCACGATCCAGATCAGCGGGACCAGCAGGATGATCGCGAGCCAGCTGAGCTCGACCAGCGCGGAGCCCTGATCGTCACGGCGACGCCTCATGAGAGGCTCCCGGCGTCCTGCTCGGCGATCGCGTGGCCGGCGACGCGGACCTGTACGCCGCCGAGCGCCTTCCACCCGAGCAGCCCGACGTCGGCCTCGACCACGGCCTCGTAGCCGGGCGCACCTCCGACGAGCGCGGGTCGGACGGTGACGGCGCGGACGAAGTCCTGCGACAGTGCCCCGTCGACGAGCTCGTCGATCTTGGCGCGACCGGCGGGCGCCGAGGACCCGGCCACGGCGGCGTGGCGCGCGCCCTCGGCCGCCGCGGAGGCGAGGGTGTTGCGCACGTGCAGCACGAGCGCGAGCTGGAGGATGCCGACCACGAGCGGCAGCAGGACCAGCAGCACCAGGACGAAGTCGACCACCGCTGACCCGCGCTCGCCCGCGCGAGCGGGACGGATCACGGTCCTAGCCGCTCACCATCGAGAACGCCCGCTCGAGCAGGGCGCGCAGCTCGTCGCCCACGAAGGGCGTGAGGCCGGCGATGACGATCGCGGTCATCAAGGTGACCATCACCCAGCCGGGCACGTCACCCCGCTCGTCACGCGGACGGGTCATCAGGTGCAGGAGGGGTCCCGAGACGGATGGATGCATGGTGTGTCCTTTCGTTGGAGGAGCCGGGAGGTGTCAGGGCGTGGTGAGGCGGAGCCCCAGCACGCCGGGGTAGAAGGCGAAGAGGATCGTCACCGGCAGCACGAAGAACACGACCGGCGCCATCATCGCGATCTCCTTGCGCGCCGCGGTCTCGATCAGCAGGCGCCTGCCCGCCTCGCGCACGTCGGCCGCCTGGGCGTGGAGCACGTCGGCGAGCGGCGTGCCGCGCTCCATCGCGACGGTGATGCCGGTGGCGAAGCGCGCCACGATCGGCAGGCCCGTGCTGCGGGCGAGGGACTCGAAGGCGACGCCGACCGGCTCGCCCGTACGGATCCGCGCGAGGACCTGGCCCAGGTCGTCGGACAGCGCACCGTGGCTGCGGCGAACCACCCGGTCGAGCGCCGAGACCGGGCTCTCCCCCGCCGCGACCGACAGCGCGAGCAGCTCGGCGACGGTGGGGAACTCGGTCAGGACCTGGCGCTCGCGGTTCTTGACCTGCGCGCTGAGCCGGTTGTCGCGAAGGAGGACGCCGCACACGAAGCCGAGGACGCAGAAGACCAGGCCCGAACCCACGCTCCCGACCCCGCCGAGCGCGCGCAGGAGCACGAGGCCCGCGGCGGCGCCGAAGCCGGCCAGGCCCCAGACGACCTGCTCGACGCGGAAGTCCTGGACGGTGCGGTCGAGACCGGCGCGCTGGAGCCGACGGCGTACGGACGAGCTGCCGCCCAGCACCCGCTCCACGAGATCGGCCGCCTGACGCAGCAGGGGGCCGAAGATCCCGGCGGCGGCCGAGGTCGGCGTGGACACGGCCGGCCGCAGGGCAGGCGTCTCGTCGAGGCGCGGGACGTCGCGGACGTAGGGCAGCACCCGCAGCGACAGCTGCGGGCGACGCAGCACGACGACCCGTGCCACGACGAGCAGCACGCCAGCCCCCGCGAGCGCCCCGAGCAGGCCGCCCCACACCGCCGCGCTCACGACAGGATCCGCTTCTCGACGGGCAGCCGCCCGATGCGCATCATCGCGGCGTAGGCGAGCACGCAGACCGCGAACCCGATGCCCAGCACGATGACGCCGCCGGCCGAGGCGTACTGCCGGATGGCGGTGGTCTGGAAGGACATCAGCAGCAGCACGATCCACGGCGCGGACACCGCGAGGCGGGCGCCGTTGACCGTCCATGCCTGACGGGACTCGAGCTCGGAGCGGGTGCGGGCGTCGTCGCGCAGGAAGCCGGACAGGTTGCGCAGCAGCCGACCGAGGTCGCCGCCACCGACCTCGCGTGCCAGGCGCAGGCCCTCGATCACGCGGTCGCCCACCGGGTCCGCGAGGCGGTCCTTGAGCCGGTCGAGGCACTCGCCGAAGCGTCCGGTGACCTGGTAGTCGACGGCGAACTGCGCGAAGTCGGCCCGCAGCGCCTCCGGCCCACTGGCGCCCAGTGCCGCGACGGCGTCGGGGAGGGACAGCCCCGCGCGTACGGCGCTGGCGAGGTTGTCGACCGCCTCGGGCCACACCTCGGCGAAGTCGCGCAACCGTCGCGCCGCACGCTGGCGCAGCACCGCGATCGGCAGGTAGGCCGCCATCGTGGCGAAGACGAACGCCACCGGCACCGTGCGCGACACGGCCTGCACGAGCGCGAAGGCCACGGCGAACAGCACCGCGCACAGTGACAGGACGCTGGCGGTGGTCACGTCGGACAGGCCTGCGCGACCGAGCAGGCGCCCGAGCCGGGTCGAGGTCGGAGCGGCGCTCCGCGGAGCGCGCGGGAGCGCGAACGCCGACCAGACCAGCAGCAGCCCGACACCGAGACCGAGCCCGACGAGCGCTCCCATCAGCGCCCCGTCCCGTCGGCAGCGAGGACGTCGGTGGCGAGGACCTCGTGGATGTCGATCCCCACGCGCTCGAAGCGCTCGAGACGGGCCGGGACTCCCCCGGTGCGGCGCAGCTCGGAGCCGTGGCGGACGAAGATCGGCTCCACCTCGATCACGTCGGCCTCCACCCGCCCGGGAACCGAGACGATCTCGTTGACCCGGCGCACGCCGTCGGCGCCGAGACCGAGGTGCACCACGAGGTCGACGCTCGTCGCGACCGTGGGGACCACGAACCTGGCCGAGATGTTGTCCCCCGCCAGCAAGGGCAGGGTGCACATCTTGACGAGGGCCTCGCGCGCGCTGTTGGCGTGGAGCGTGCACATGCCCGGCAGGCCGGAGTTGAGGGCGAGCAGGAGGTCCAGGCACTCCGCGGCACGCACCTCGCCGACGAGGATGCGGCTCGGCCGCATTCGCAGCGCCTCCTTGACGAGGTCGCGCAGCACGATCGCGCCGGTCTGCTCCAGACCCGCCTGACGGGTCTGCATCGCCACCCAGTCGGGATGGCTGAAGCGGAGCTCGAACACCTCCTCCGCACTCACCACCCGCTCGCCACCGGGTACGGCGGCGGCCAGGCAGTTCAGCATCGTCGTCTTGCCCGCCTGGGTGCCTCCCGCGACCAGGACGTTGAGCCCGGCGCGGACGGACGCCTCGAGGAACCGCGCCGCCTGCGGCGTCAGGCTGCCGAGGGCCACCAGGTCGGCGAGCCGGTGGGCGCGGAGCAGGAACTTGCGGATGTTGACGGCCGTGAAGCCGCGGGTGATGCCCTCGAGGACGACGTGGAGGCGGTGGCCCTCGGGCAGCATCGCGTCGACGAAGGGCGTCGAGATGTCGAGGCGGCGCCCACTGGACTTGAGCATCCGCTCGACGAGCTCGTTGACCTGGGCGGCGTCGAGGCGCAGGTTGGTCAGCTCGTGACGGCCGCGGCGGGCGATGAAGACCCGGCTCGGGTCGTTGATCCAGATCTCCTCGACCTCCGGGTCGTCGAGGAACGGCTGGAGCGGGCCGAACCCGGAGACCCGCGCGACGAGCTCGCCGACCATGGCTCCGTCGTCGGCGATCGGCGCGACGGCGCCGGTGAGGCTGAGGTCGTCGTGGTCGCGTACGACGTCCTCCGCGATCCGGCGCACGAGGAGCGCCTCGCGCTGCGGGTCGACCCCCTCCCGGCGGACCCGCTCGCGCAGCTGCGCGTCGAGTCGCTCGACCAGCCCGTCGTGGGCAGCGTCAGGAACGGACGGTCGCGCGACGCGATCAACGGCCATGGCTGTGCACCTGCTTCCCCGAGAACGTGCATCGTCACGCTACCCAGCAAGAGGCGTACGGAAACAGGCCGACGGCAAAGGTTGTGGACAACCGCCTCAGCACCGCTCAGCGGGTCAGCTCCTCCCACTCCCCGCGCCGCCCGAGGCCGCGGTCGATGCCGAGCAGCAGGGCGGTGAGGGCGGCCTCGCGGTCGGCCTCGGCCATCCCGCGCAGCGGCCCCTCGACGCTGAGCACGGAGAAGCCGTGGACCGCGGCCCAGCACGTCACGTCGGCGCCGATCCGGTCGGCGGGATCGAGGTAGCCCACCGCCACCAGCTCGTCGAGCGCGACGTTGAGCAGGCTGTAGGGGTCCTCACCGTCGGGGTCCGTGCCCTCCGGGGGCTCGGGGTAGGCGGTGAACAGCAGGCGGAACAGACCGGGCTCGGCCAGCGCGAAGTCGACGTACCCCACGCCGATCCGCTGCAGCCGCCGCCGGGCGCGGGTCACCGGGTCCTGGTCCTCGACCGTGGCCAGCCGCTCCCTCACGCGCGCCACGAGTGCCTCCATCGCCCGCTCGGCGACGGCGTCCACCAGGGCCTCGCGGTCCGCGAAGTGCCGGTACGCCGCGGCGTGCGAGACCCCGACCCGCCGCGCCAGCTCGCGGATGGACAGCGCCTCCGGTCCACCGCTGCGCACGACGTCGACGCCGGCCCCCACGAGGGCCTCGCGCAGGTTGCCGTGGTGGTAGGGCGTGGTGCTCACGTCGCCAGACTAGACGATGTTGACAGCGGTAACTTCTCGGTGCACCCTGATGTTACCGCCGTCAACATCACTCACCGGAGCCACTGCATGAACCGAGCCGCCCTCCTTGCGACCACGTGCCTGGCCGCGCTGACCATCAACCTCGACACGACCATCGTCAACGTCGCGCTGCCCAGCCTCGCCCGCGAGCTCGACGCCGACACCCGCGACCTGCTGTGGGTCGTCGACGGCTACAACCTCGCCTTCGCCGCCCTGGTCCTCGCGATGGGCAGCCTCAGCGACCGCTTCGGCCGCCGCCCGGCGCTCGTCCTGGGCCTCGCCGGCTTCTCCGCGGCCAGCGGAGTGGCCGCGCTCGTCGACAGCGTGGAGGCGCTGATCGCGCTCCGGGTGGTCATGGGCGTCAGCGCCGCACTGATCTTCCCGACGACGCTGTCGATCATCGCCAACGCCTACACCGAGCGCCGCGAGCGCGCCACCGCCCTCGGCATCTGGGGAGCCTCGGTCGGCACCGGCGTGGCGCTCGGCCCGGTCTCGGGTGGCCTGCTGCTCGAGCACTTCTCGTGGCACAGCGTCTTCTGGGCGCTGGTCCCGGTCGGCGTGATCGCGATCGGGATGACGCTCGCCTTCGTGCCGGAGTCGCGCGACCCCGGCGTACCTCCGCTCGACCTGCCCGGCCTCGTCGTCTCCGTCGCCGCCCTCGGCACCCTCACCTGGACCATCATCGAGGCCCCCGAGCACGGCTGGACGTCGGTGACCACGCTCACCGGCTTCGCCGTCGCCTCCGTCCTGGCGCTGGCCTTCGTGGCGATCGAGCGGGCCGCCGAGCACCCGATGCTCGACGTCACCCTCTTCCTCGACCGCCGGTTCAGCGCAGCGGCCGCGTCGGTGACGATCGCGTTCTTCGCCCTCTTCGGCTTCATCTTCCTCATCACGCAGTTCTTCCAGTTCCTGCGCGACTACTCGGCCCTCGGCACCGGCGTACGGATCCTGCCCGTCGCGGCGTCCATCGCCGTCGCCTCGATCGCGGGCGGCCAGCTCGCCCCGCGCCTCGGCACGAAGGCGGTCGTGGGCACCGGGATGCTGATGCTCGGCTCGTCCTTCATCGGCGTGTCGACCATCGGCGTGGACGTCGACTACGCGACGACGGTGGTGCCGTTGATGGTGCTGATGGGCCTCGGCCTGGGCCTCATCACGACGCCCGCGACCGAGTCGATCATGCAGGTCCTGCCGCCGGCGCGGGCCGGCGTCGGGTCGGCGGTCAACGACGCCACCCGCGAGCTCGGTGGCACCCTGGGCGTCGCCGTGGTCGGCTCGCTCTTCTCCTCGCTGTACGGCGCGAGGCTGGTCGAGGAGCTCCAGGGACGCCTCGACCCGGTCACCCTCGAGGCCGCGCGCGGCTCCGTCGGCTTCACCGACGCGCTCGCCGCGCAGGTCCCCGCGGTCACGGGTGCGATGGAGGTCGCCTTCATGGACGGGCTCTCCCGCGGCAGCCTGGTGGTCGGCCTGCTGTGCCTGCTCGGCTCCGCGGTCGCGTGGATCGCGCTGCCGGCCAACCGGTACGACCCGCTGGCCGAGGGCGAGCTCGTCGAGGCCGGGAGCCGGGGCGGCGCCGCGGCCGCCGGGGACGCTGCCTAGCTGTCGGTCTCGAGACGGAAGCCGACGCCGCGGATCGCCACGACCTTCTCACCGGCCTCCGCGGCCTCGAGCTTGCTGCGCAGGCGCCCGATGGTGACGTCGAGCGTCTTCGTCGAGCCGTACCAGTTCTGGTCCCAGACCTCGTTCATCAGGGTCTCGCGCGGCACGACCTTGTCGTGGTTGGAGGCGAGGACGGCGAGGACGTCGAACTCCTTGGCGGTCAGCGCGATCTCGCGCTCGCCGAGGTGGACGCGCCGGGCGCCCGCGTCGATCTTGAGGCCCGAGGACGTGGTGACGGTGGCGTCGTCCTGCACTGGGGCGCTGCCGCTGCGGCGCAGGAGCGCACGTACGCGGGCGAGGAGCTCGGCGAGGCCGAAGGGCTTCGCGAGGTAGTCGTCGGCCCCGACGTCGAGGCCGACCACCCGGTCGAGCTCGCCGGCGCGGGCCGTGACCATGATGATTCCGCCCAGATATCCACCAGATCGCATCTGGCGACAGACGTCGATGCCGTCCATGTCGGGCAGCCCGAGGTCGAGGATGACCACGGCCGGGGCGTCGTCGAGGACGAACGCCACCGCCTCTGCTCCACCCGAGACGCGGCTGACGTCGTAGCCCTCCCGCTCCAAGGTGCGCATGAGGGGTACGGCGATGTCTTCCTCGTCCTCAACCACCAGCACGTCGTGCACCATGCCGACGAGCATAGAGGCACGCTCAGCGGTTGGTGAGACGAATCCCCGTGTCACCCGCAGGCGTGACGCTGGTCTGGGCCGGCGGAGCGGGGGTGTCCTCGCCCGGTCCGACGACGACGCCACCGGCAGCGAGGATCACCGCGATCGGGATCAGCAGGATGCGGGACATGGGTAGAGCATCTGGTCACCAGACCCACACCAGCCCCTCGCGACGACCACAGCCGGTAAAGGTTTCAACCGTCTCGGACACGAAAGTCCCTCGCGTCTTCGAGGAACCTTCGACCAGGCTTCGGGTCGGGCGGGGGGTCAGGCTTCGAAGACGTCGCCGAGCTCGGCGACCCGCTCGAGCACCTCGTCCATCGTCAGCTGCTCGAGCGCCAGCTCGTCCTCGGCGCCCTCCTCGACCTCGTCCCACGTGAGCGGTGCCGCGACGGTCGGCCGCTCGCGCCCGCGCAGCGAGTAGGGCGAGATGGTGGTCTTGGACCCGGAGTTCTGCGACCAGTCGAGGAACACCTTTCCCGGTCGCTTGGCCTTGGTCATCGTCGCGGTCACCAGGTCGGGGTGTGCCTTCTGCAGCGCCTCGGCGACCTCCTTGGCGAGCGTCGTGGTGCCGTCGCTGTCGAGGCTCCCCCGCCCGGACGCGGGCACCGGGGCGTACAGGTGCAACCCCTTGCTGCCGCTGAGCACCGGCGTGCAGGTCAGGTCGCGCGCGGCGAGGGCGTCGCGGACGAGCAGCGCCACCTGGGCGCACTCGTGCAGCCCTGCGGGCTCGCCCGGGTCGAGGTCGATGACGACGCGGTCGGGGTTGCGCGGCACGCCCTTCGCGTCGACCGTCCACTGGTGCACGTGCAGCTCAAGGGCGGCGAGGTTGGCCAGCCAGGTGAGGGTGGCCAGGTCGTCGCACACCGGGAAGCGGAGCGTGCCGTCGCCCGTGCCGGTGCGCGAGCCGGTGGTGGAGACCTCGACCGTACGCACCCAGGACGGCGTGCCGGGCGGCGCGTTCTTCTCGAAGAAGCTCGACCCCTCCACGCCGTGCGGCCAGCGGATCCGGGTCACCGCGCGGTCCTTCAGGTGCGGCAGCAGGACCGGCGAGACCTGGGCGTAGTAGTGCAGCACCTCGCCCTTCGTGGTGCCGGTCCGCGGGTAGAGGACCTTGTCGAGGTTGCTGATGGTGAGGGTGCGGCCCTCGACGTCGACCTGCACCTCGCTGCCGGCCGCCGGGCTCACCGGAGGTCCTCCGGCGTCAGGTCGTCGCGCACGCCCTGGAAGGACGGCTGGCGCAGGCGCGCGTAGTCCAGCCCGTGCGTGTCGACGTCGACCACGACCCGCGGCTCGACCCAGAACGTCCCGGCGGCGTCCACGCGCGGCACCTCGTCTGCGAAGGGCGAGGCGTCGGTGGCGAGCGGGGCGAGCAGCCTCGCGAGCCGCGCGCTGGTGGCGCCGGCGATGCCGCTCCCGACCCGCCCGCGGTAGAGCAGGCCGTCGGCGGTCTGCTCCCCGACCAGCAGCGCGGCCAGCCGGTCGGACGTGCCGACCTGGGGGCGCCAGCCACCGACGACGAACGACCCCCGGTGCCGGTGCGCGAGCTTGAGCCAGTCCTCGCTGCGGCGGTCGAAGCGGTAGCGCGAGGCGCGCCGCTTGCTCACCACCCCCTCGAGCCCCTGGGCGCGGGTGGCCTCGAGCAGCATGTCGCCGTCGTCGTACGCCGCGGGGACCTGCCAGCGGGTGTCGGCGAGCGGCAGCTGCTCCAGCAGCGCACGCCGCTCCTCCAGCGGCCGGTCGGTCAGGTCCTCGCCGTCGAGGCGCAGCAGGTCGAAGACCATCAGCGTCGCGGGCACCGCCTTCACCAGCCGCGCGACCTCGCGGGCGTTGCGCACGTGCATGCGGTTCTGCAGGACCCGGAAGTCAGGCACGCCGCGGTCGTTGAGCGCGATGATCTCGCCGTCGACGAGCAGGTCGCGCATCCCCAGCGGCGGGTCGCTCAGCTCGGGCCACGCAGGCGTGACGTCGTTGTCGTTGCGGCTCGTCATCCTCACCGACCCGTCGCGCACGTCGACCAGCACCCGTACGCCGTCCCACTTGACCTCGTGCAGCCACTGCGCACCGGAGGGGACGCGGTCGGTCTTCGTCGCGAGCATCGGGCGCACAGCCGCAGTCTGGCACCCCGGGTCCCCCATCTGGAGGGAGACGTGTGTCTGGAGTGACGGCTATCGTCGGGACATGCGCGCGATCTGGAAGGGTGCGGTCTCCTTCGGCCTGGTCAGTGTCCCGGTGAAGCTCTACGCCGCAACCGAGAGCCACGACGTGTCGTTCCGGCAGGTGCACGCCAAGGACGGGGGCCGGATCAAGTACCAGCGGATCTGCTCCCTCGACGGCGAGGAGGTGGCCTACGCCGACATCGCCAAGGGCTACGAGACCGAGGACGGCGAGATGGTCATCCTCACCGACGACGACATGGCCGGCCTGCCGTCGACGTCCTCGCGCGAGATCGCGGTGGAGAAGTTCGTCCCGCGCGAGCAGATCGACCCGCTGCTCTTCGAGAAGTCCTACTACCTCGAGCCCGAGGGCGCCGGCGCCAAGCCGTACGCCCTGCTCCGCCAGGCGCTGAAGGACGCCGACCGGATGGCGGTCGTGACCGTGGCGCTGCGCCAGCGCACGACCATCGCGGTGCTGCGCGTGCGCGAGACCGAGGCCGGTGAGGTCATCGTGCTGCAGACGATGATGTGGCCCGACGAGGTCCGCACCCCCGACTTCAAGGTCGAGGTCGACGACGCCAAGCCGCAAGAGGTCAAGATGGCCCACATGCTCGTCGAGACCCTCGCGGGCGACTTCGACGCCACCGAGTTCGAGGACGACTACGCCGAGGCCGTCGAGACGCTGGTGCGGTCCAAGATCGAGGGCGGCGAGATCAAGCGCACCGAGACCTCCACCAAGACCTCCGGCGAGGTCGTCGACCTGCTGGCCGCGCTGCAGAAGTCGGTGGCCGCGGCGAAGTCCGCCCGTGGCGAGGAGGCCGACGAAGCCGACGCGGAGCCGGCGGGCAGGACGCCTGCGAAGAAAGCCGCGGCCAAGAAGACGGCTGCCAAGAAGGCTCCGGCGAAGAAGGCTCCGGCCAAGAAGTCGACCGCCAAGAAGACCGCATCGAAGAAGACCGCATCGAAGAAGACCGCCGCGAAGAAGCCGGCCAAGAAGGCCAGCTGACCCTCGAACCGCTGCGCCCCGTGAGGACCAGCGGTGCGTGAGGCAAGTTCAGTGCGCTCAGAACCTGTCTCACTCACCGCTCACCCGGTTGTCGATTTTGCGGCGGTGAGTGAGACACGTTGGCGACCTCCAGAACCTGTCCCACTCACCGCTCGGCGAGGGTCATGACGCGTGGGACACCGGCGTACGTCCGGTCAGCTCGCGAAGCCGCGCCCCGATCTCCGCGGCCACGGCGACGGCCAGGTCGCGCGGCGACTCACCGTCGACCTCGGGCACCACGTGCTGCACGACCCCGTCGGCCAGCAGGTCGACGGCGCGCACACGCTGGCGCGCCGCCATCTCGGGCGCGTGGGCGACGTCGCCGTGGACGATGAGGCTCGCGCCCTCGGGCGGGAGGGGCGACAGCCAGGCGTGCTCGGTCGCGATGACCGTGCGCGCCGGGAGGAACGCCAGCGCCCCTCCCCCGCAGCCCTGGCCGAGGATCACCGAGATGGTGGGGACGGTCATGGTGGTGAGGTTGGCTATGCAGCGGGCGATCTCGCCGGCGAGGGCGCGCTCCTCGGCGTCCGGGGACAGCTCGGCGCCGGGGGTGTCGATGACGCTGACCAGCGGCAGGCCGAGCTCCTGGGCGATCTTCATCCCGCGGCGGGCCTCGCGCAGCGCCCCGGGACCCATCGCGTGGCCCGGGACCTGCCGCGAGCGGTCCTGGCCGATGACCACGCACGGCTGGTCGTCGAGGCGGGTCAGGGCGACCAGGACGGTGGAGTCGCGCTCGCCCTTCTCGGTGCCGCGCAGCTGGAGGGTGCCCGCGGCGCCGTGGGCGAGCAGGTCGCGCACGCCGGCGCGGTCCGTACGCCGGGTGCGCTCCACGCTGTCCCAGGCGGGGTGGTCGCCCAGCGGGCGCCGGTCCCGCACGGGGAGGCGCCCCGGGCCGGGGGCGTCGACGAGCACCGCGAGGGCCTGGTCGACCATCTCGGGCAGGTCCTCGGCGGCGACGACGCCGTCGATGACACCGGCGGCGGCGAGGTTCTCCGCCACCTGCACGCCGGGGCGGAAGGGCCGGCCGTTGAGCCCCTCGTAGACCTTGGGCCCGAGGAACCCGACGAGGGCGCCGGGCTCGGCGACCGTCACGTGGCCCAGCGAGCCCCACGAGGCGTACACCCCGCCGGTGGTGGGGTGGCGCAGGTGCACGAGGTAGGGCAGGCCGGCGGCGCGGTGGTCCATCAGCGCGCGAGAGATCTCGACCATCCGGACGAACGCGGGCGTCCCCTCCTGCATGCGCGTGCCGCCGGAGGAGGTGCTGGCCAGCAGGGGCAGCCCCTCGGCCGTCGCGCGGCGCACGGCGGCGGTGATGCGGTCGGCGGCGGCGCGCCCGATCGAGCCTGCGAGGAAGCGGAACTCGTTGACGACGACGGCCACCGGCCGGCCGCGGACCTCGCCGCGGCCGGTGAGGACCGACTCGTCGGTGCCCGCCTTCGCCGCGGCGGCCTCGAGGACGGCCCGGTAGTCCTCGTCGGCGTAGGAAAGGTCGACGGGTGAGTCCCACGAGGTGAAGGTTCCCTCGTCGAGGACGAGGTCGAGCAGCTCGTGGGCGGTCCAGCGCTTCGCCCGTGCCGGCTGGGTCATGCTCCGCCCCCGCCGATCCAGGCCCGGATCTCGTCGGCGTGCTGGTCGAGCAGCGGCGGAGCGACGTGGTCGCGCCGCGTCACCTCCGTGCCCGCGGCGTCGAAGAACCGCAGCGGCGGCCCGGGCAGCGTGATGCCCCCCAGCGTAGGGTGCTCCACGTCGACGAGCAGGCCCTGGCTGGCGACCTGGTCCCAGCCGTAGACCTCGTCGAGGGTGCGCACCTTGCCGGCGGGGATCCCGATCTCGGCGAGCCGGGCCAGCAGCGGCTCGGCGTCCCACCCGGCGAACGCCTGCTCGACGACCCCGATGACCTGCTCTCGCCGCGCGACGCGCTCGCCGTTGGTGGCCATGCCCTCGGCGTCGGGGTCGAGCCCGAAGCCCGCGCAGAACTTCTTCCACAGGCCCTCGCTGCCGAGCGCGATCTGCACCGCGCCGTCGCGGCAGTGGAACAGCCCGTAGGGCGCGATCGAGGGGTGGTGGTTGCCCTGGGCGCGGCCGACCTCGCCGGCCACAGTCCACCGGGTGCCCTGGAAGGCGTGCACGCCGACCACGGAGGCCAGCAGGGACGTACGCACGACGGTGCCCGTGCCGGTGCGCTCACGCTCGTGCAGCGCGGCCAGCACGCCGTAGGCGCCGTACATCCCGGAGAGCAGGTCGGCGATCGGGACGCCCACGCGCTGCGGGTCGTCGGGGCCGGAGCCGGTGAGGGACATCAGGCCGGCCTCGCCCTGCGCGATCTGGTCGTAGCCGGCGCGACCGCCCTCGGGGCCGTCGTGTCCGAAGCCGGTGATCGAGAGGACGACGAGCCGCGGGTTGCGGCGCATCAGCTCCTCGATGCCGAGGCCGAGGCGCTCGAGCACGCCGGTGCGGAAGTTCTCCACGAGCACGTCGGCGCGCTCGACGAGCCCGACCAGCACGTCCTTGTCGGCTGCGTCCTTGAGGTCGAGCGCGATCGACTCCTTGTTGCGGTTGGTGCAGAGGAAGTACGTCGACTGGCGGGCGTCGGGCTCGCCGACGAACGGCGGCCCCCAGCCCCGGGTGTCGTCGCCGCTGCCGGGCGCCTCCACCTTGATCACGCGGGCACCGAGGTCGCCGAGCATCTGCGTGGCGTGCGGGCCTGCGAGGGCGCGGGTGAGGTCGACGACGAGGAGGTCGGAAAGTGGTCCGGTCATCTCAGCTGCTCCATCCGGGGAGGACGAGGGCTGCCCAGACGAGCAGCGGGCCGACGAGGGTCACGATCACGCCGTAGCCCAGGATCTGCTTGTAGTAGGCCTGCTCGCCGATGGAGTCGGGCCTGTTGGCGAGCATCAGCGCGCCGTTGGTGCTGAACGGGCTGACGTCGACGATCGTCGAGGACACGGCGAGCGCGGCCACGAAGAGGGCGGCGTTGATCCCGCCGTCCGCGATCAGCGGCACGGCGATGGGGATGATCACCGGCAGCAGCGCGGTCGAGGAGGCGAAGGCCGACACCACGCCACCGACGTAGCAGAGGATCAGCGCGCCGATGGCGGCCGCTCCCAGCCCGGCGGCCCACGTGCCGACGAACTCGGGCGAGCCGGCGGTGGTCAGGATGGTCGCGTAGGTGCTGACGCCCGCGACCAGGAGCACGGTCGGCCACGCGATCTGGCGCACGGCGTCCTTGTGCTCGTTGGCGTTGAGCATCGCCAGGATGACGGCAGCGGTGATGGCGACGAAGCCGATGTTCTTGTCGAAGACGAGGGCGATGAGAGCGACGCCGACGAAGGCCAGGAGCGTGAGGACCTGGTCGCGGCGCACGCCCTGCGCCTGGGTGCCGACCGGTGCGGTGGCGCCCATGCCGCGTGCCGGCACGGTCGCGCCGCCGCGGTGGAGGTCGTCGTCGAGGGTGTCGGGGTCGTCGGCGTCGATCCGCATCGACATCAGCTTCCGGCCGCCGAGGGCCACGAAGAGGATCGCGGCCATGATCGTGTTGACCACGAGGCTGGCGAGGAAGACGGTGATCTCGCTCGAGGGCAGCCCCGCGTCCTCCATCACCGAGTTGGTGATGACGCCGTAGATGCTGATCGGCGAGAAGCCGCCGGCCTGCGCGCCGTGCACGACGAACATGCCCATCATCAGCGGGCTGATGCCGTAGCGGCCGGCGAAGCCGAGGGCGATCGGGCCGATGATGGCGCAGGCGGCCGGGCTGACCGCGCCGATGCCGGTCAGCACCGCGGTCACCGCGAACATCACCCACGGGATGAGCGCCACGCGACCGCCGACGGCACGCACCGCCGTACGCACGATGAGGTCGACCGTGCCGTTGTTGCGCGCGATCGCGAAGAGGTAGGTGACGCCGATCAGCGTCAGGATCAGGTCACCGCTGACACCGGCCAGGATCTCCTTCTCCGTGAGGTCGAGCGCGTACATGCCCACGAGCCACGCGGCGACGTACGCCAGCGCTCCCATGTTGATCGGCAGCAACGTGCCGACGACGAACAGGGCGACCAACGCGATGATCGCGATCCATTCCGGACCCATAGTCAAAGCCTTCCGAGTCGAGTGCCGCACGGCGGGCACCCGGGGGGGGTGGTGGCCCTGGTCACAGTGCTGGCTCAGTGGCCTAGCCAATAGGACAATGAGCCGATCGTCAATAGGGTGGCCCCATGTCCGACCCGTCCGGCTCGCCGTTCCCGCCCCGGTTGATGCGCACCCGCCTGTACGAGCAGGTGGCCGGGCAGATCTCCGCGTGGATCGGCGACAACGGGCTCACGGCCGGCGACAAGCTGCCTCCCGAGCGCGAGCTGGCGCAGCGGCTCGGGGTCAGCCGCGCCACGCTGAGCCAGGCGCTCGTGGCGCTGGAGGTGGTGGGTGTCGTGGAGGTACGCCACGGTGACGGCACCGTCGTCACCGCCCGGCACCAGACCTCCACCCGCATCGTCGAGGCGATCCGCGACCACGCCGACCGGCTGCCCGAGATCATCGAGACCCGCGACGCGCTCGAGACCAAGATCGCGGCCCTCGCGGCCGTGCGCCGCACCGAGGAGGACCTCGCCCGCATCGACGACGCCCTGGCCTCCATGGAGGCCGACATCGAGGCCGGCGGACGGGGCGTCGAGGGCGACGAACGCTTCCACGGGGCCGTGACCGCCGCCGCCCACTCGCTGCTGCTGGCCCGGCTGATGGACGAGATCGGCGACCTGGTCAAGGAGACCCGGCTCGAGTCGCTCGGCCAGCCCGGACGCCCCCAGGACTCCCTCGCCGGCCACCGCGCCATCGCCGAGGCCATCCGCGCCGGCGACGCGCGCGCCGCGTCCGCGGCCATGCACGCCCATGTCGAGATGGTCAGCGACGTCGCCCTGCTCCGCGAGGAGGAGTGAGCGGCCTCGAGGCCGCGCTGGTGCTGCTGACCGGCCTCGGTGCCGGCGTGCTGTCCTCGACGGTCGGGGTGGCCTCGCTGCTCAGCTTCCCCGTGCTGGTCGCCGTGGGCCTGCCGCCCGTGGTGGCCAACGTGTCCAACACCCTGGGACTGATCCCGGCCGGGCTCGGCGGCGTGGTGGGCTACCGCCAGGAGGTGCGCGAGGCCGGGCCGATCGCCCGGGCCATCGTGGCGGCGTGCGCCCTGGGCGGCGTCGTGGGTGCCGTGCTGCTGATCGGCCTGCCGCCGGGCGTCTTCGAGGCGATCGTCCCCTACCTCATCCTCTTCACCTGCCTGCTCGTCGGGATCCAGCCGCGCGTGGCCCGCTGGCTGCGCGCCCGCCACGAGCACCGCCACGGCGAGGTGCTGGCCGAGCGCCGGCACATGTCGCCGACCACGACGGTGTTCGCCACCGTGACGGGGGTGTACGGCGGCTACTTCGGCGCCGGTGCCGGCGTGATGATGGTCGCCGTCCTCGGCATCGGCACCGACCTCGAGCTGCGCGTCGTCAACGGCCTCAAGACCCTGTCGCTGATGGTGGGAAACGTCGTCGCCGGGATCGTCTTCGTGCTCGTCGCCGACCCGCGCTGGGACGTGGCCGCGCTGCTCGCCGCCGGGTCGCTGGTCGGCGGCTACGTCGGGGCGCGGATCGGCCGCAAGCTCCCCGACGCCGTCTTCCGGTGGGCCGTGGTGGCCGCCGGCGTCGTCGCCGCCGTCCTGTTGTTCTGACGCCGGTCAGGCCAGCAGGCCGCGTACGACGCGCAGCCCCACCGAGAGGCGGGCCAGCTCGGCCGTCTCCTCCCGGCAGATCTCCTCCAGCGTGGCGGCGGAGCGATCGATCAGCTCCTCGTCGGCGTCCTCCCACGCGGCCACCCGCGCGGTGGCGAGGGCGTCGGGGTCGGTCGTCTCCAGCACCTGGGCGGTCAGCTGCTGGTGCACGCCGTAGAGGTCGTCGCGCACCGCCGCACGCGCCATGGTCTGCCAGCGGTCCTCGCGCGGCAGCGCGAAGATCCGCTCGACCAGCGCGGGCAGCCCGAGCCGCTCCCCCAGCGCGAAGTGGACCCGCGCGACCTCGACCGGGTCGAGGCCGAGCCGGTCAGCCGTCTCGACGATCCCCAGCGTGGCGTACGAGCAGGCGAGCACCGCGACGCGAGAGGCGAGGTCGGCCGGCACGCCCTGGTCGGTCAGGCGCTTCTCCCGGGCCTGGTAGTCGTCGAGCTCGCGTCCGCTCATGATCGCGGGCAGCTCGGCCATCACCGCCTGCACGCGGGTCCGGAAGAACTCGACGGTGGCGCTGGAGTCGAGCGGCGGGCGGCGGTTGGTGACCAGCCACCGCGACGCGCGCTCGACGAGCGTACGCATCTCGATGCGCATCCGCGTCTGCCGCTCGGCGGGCACCTGGTTGTCGAGCGCGGCGACCTCCTGGCGCAGCGGCAGCGAGCCGAAGATCTCCCGCGCGACGAAGTTGGCGCGGGTGAGGTCGGCCGGGCTGGCCCCGGTCTCGCCCTGCAGGCGCGGCCAGAACGTCATGCCGGCGCCGTTGACGAGGTCGTTGACGACCTGCGTGACGATGATCTCCCGGCGCAGCGGGTGGGCCTCGATGGCCGCCTCGAGGTCGGGCTTCATGCGGCTGGGGAAGTAGGCGAGCAGGTCCTCGCGCAGGTAGGGGTCGTCGGGCAGGTCGGACTCGATCAGCTCGTCGGCCAGCACGATCTTGGTCCAGGCCATCAGCACCGACAGCTCGGGAGCCGACAGCGCCTCCTTGCGGTCGAGCCGGCGCTTGACCTGCCGGGTCGACGGCAGGCCCTCGAGCTCCCGGTTGAGCACCCCGCGACGCTCGAGGGCGCGCATCCAGTCCTCGTGGACGTGCAGGAGGGACGGGGCGTGCGCCTCGGCGTTGGCGAGCGCGAGGTTCTGCTCGTAGTTGTCGCGCAGCACCAGCTCGCCCACCTCCTCGGTCATCTCGGCCAGCAGCTCGTTGCGGGCGTCCTCGTCCATCTCGCCGGCCCGCACGACGCGGTCGAGCAGGATCTTGATGTTGACCTCGTGGTCGGAGGTGTCGACGCCGGCGGAGTTGTCGATGAAGTCGGTGTTCATCCGGCCGCCCTCGCCGCTCGCGCCGAACCGGGCGTACTCCACGCGGCCGAGCTGGGTGAAGCCGAGGTTGCCGCCCTCGCCGATGCAGCGCGCGCGCAGGTCCCGGCCGTCCACCCGGATCGCGTCGTTGGCCTTGTCGCCGGCGTCGGCGTCGGTCTCCTCCGACGACTTCACGTAGGTGCCGATGCCGCCGTTCCACAGCAGGTCGACCGGGGCGAGCAGGATCGCCCTCATCAGCTCGGCGGGCGTCAGTGCGGTGACGTCGGCTGCCAGCCCGAGCGCCGTGCGCGCCTGGGCCGAGACCGGGATCGACTTGGCCGAGCGCGACCAGACCCCACCGCCCTCGGAGATCAGGGAGGAGTCGTAGTCCTTCCAGCTCGAGCGCGGCAGGTCGAAGAGCCGGCGCCGCTCGGCGTACGAGGAGGCCGCGTCGGGGTCGGGGTCGATGAAGATGTCGCGGTGGTCGAAGGCGGCCACCAGCCGGGTGTGCTCGGAGCAGAGCATGCCGTTGCCGAAGACGTCGCCCGACATGTCGCCGATGCCGACGGCGGTGAAGTCCTCGGCCTGGCAGTCGACGCCCATCTCGCGGAAGTGCCGCTGCACCGAGACCCACGCGCCCCGGGCCGTGATGCCCATCGCCTTGTGGTCGTAGCCGACCGAGCCGCCGGACGCGAACGCGTCACCGAGCCAGAAGCCGTAGTCCTTGGCCACGCCGTTGGCGATGTCGGAGAAGGTCGCCGTGCCCTTGTCGGCCGCGACGACGAGGTAGGAGTCGTCCCCGTCGTGGCGCACCACCCCGGCCGGCGGGACGTTCTCGCCGCCGACGAGGTTGTCGGTGATGTCGAGCAGGCCGGAGATGAAGGTCTTGTAGCAGGCCACTCCCTCCGCCAGCCAGGCGTCGCGGTCGGAGGGGTCGGGCAGCTGCTTGCAGAAGAACGCGCCCTTCGCGCCGACCGGCACGATCACGGTGTTCTTGACCATCTGCGCCTTGACCAGGCCCAGCACCTCGGTGCGGAAGTCGTCGCGTCGGTCCGACCATCGCAGGCCGCCGCGCGCGACGGAGCCGAAGCGCAGGTGCGAGCCCTCGACGCGGGGGCTGTAGACGAAGATCTCGAAGCGCGGTCGCGGCTCGGGCAGGTCGGGGATGGCCGACGGCTCGAGCTTGAAGGAGATGTAGGGGTGCACGTCACCCGTGGTCGAGCGCTGGAAGAAGTTCGTCCGGAGCGTCGCCCGGACCAGGGTGCGGTAGGAGCGCAGGATGCGGTCGTGGTCGAGGCTGACGACCTCGTCGAGCGCGCGGGCGAGCTTCTCCTCGAGCGCCTCCACCTTCGCGACGCGGGCCTCCGCGTCGTGCTCGAGCGCCCGGTCGCCGCGACCGGGGTCGAAGCGTGCCTCGAACAGCTCGACGAGCAGCCGGGTGATGTCGACGTTGCTGCGCAGCGCCTCCTCGATGTAGTCCAGCGCGAACGGCGAGCCGCCCTGCCGGGCGTACTTGGCGTACGCCCGCAGCACCGTCGCCTGCCGCCAGGTGAGCCCGGCCGCGAGGACGAGCTGGTTGAAGCCGTCGATCTCGTTGTAGCCGTCCCAGACGGCGCGCAGCGCCTCGGCGAACAGGGTCCGCTCGTGGGGCGACAGGGCGCGGCCGTGGCGCAGGCCGAACTCGTAGATGTGGGTGGAGCGGCCCAGCCCGGACAGCTCGTAGGGGCGCTCGTCGACGACCTCCACGCCCATCGAGGTGAGCATCGGCAGCACCGCGCTCAGCGACAGCGGCTCCCCGACCCGGAAGACCTTGAGCCGCGACTCGCCACGGCGGTAGACGCCGGCCTGCTGGTCCTGGTCGAAGAGCGCGAGGTCGATGCCCTCGTCGCCCTCGATCGCCTCGATCCGGCCGAGGTCGGCCGAGCCGCGGGAGGGCTCGAAGTCCTCCTTGTAGGCCTCGGGGAACGCGTCGGCCCACGCACGCGCGAGCTGCGAGCCGCGGTCCACGCCGTACTCGGCGACGACGGCCGCCATGAAGTCGTCGCGCCAGGAGCGCGAGGCCTCCATCAGGCGTCGCTCGAGGTCGGCGACGTCGATCGCGGGGACCTGGGCACCCTTGGGCGGGTGGACGACGAAGTGCACGCGGGCCGTGGTCGACTCGTTGACCCGGGCGGTGAACTCGACGTGCTCGCCGCCGAGCTGCTCGCGCAGGATGTCGGAGAACTTCTCGCGCACGGCGGTGCTGTAGCGGTCGCGGGGAAGGTAGACGAGCACCGAGACGTAGCGGCCGTAGGTGTCGCGGCGGACGAACGCCCGCAGCTGGCGGCGCTCGCGGGCGCTCATCACGTCCTGCGCGACGGGCGCGAGCTCGTCGGGCGAGGTGTGGAAGAGCTCGTCGCGGGGGTAGTTCTCCAGCGTGTCCATCAGCGCCTTGCCCGCGTGGCTGCGGGGGTCGAAGCCGGCGTGGCGCATGACCTCGGCGACCTTCTCGCGCAGCACCGGGATCCGGTTCACCGACTCGGTGTAGGCCGCGCTGGAGAACAGGCCGAGGAAGCGGCGCTCGCCGACGACCTCGCCGTCGGGGCCGAACGTCTTGACCCCGACGTAGTCGAGGTAGGCCGGACGGTGCACGGTCGCGCGGGAGTTGGCCTTGGCCAGCACCAGGAGCTTCTTCTCCCGGGCCTTGGTCTTGACCACCGGAGGAAGCTTGGCGAACGAGCTGGAGAGGTCCTGGTCGTGGCGCAGGATGCCGAGCCCGGTGGCGGGCACGGCGCGCAGCCCGCACTCGTCCGGGGCGCCCTCGACGGCCTCGAGGAGGTACTCGCGGTAGCCGAGGAAGGTGAAGTGGTCGTCGGCGAGCCAGGTGAGGAACTCACGGCCCTGGCGCAGCTCGTCGGCCGGCAGCGGCGGCGGGTCCTGGTCGAGCTCGGCGACCACGGCGAGGGCCTGGGCGTGCATCTTCTCCCAGTCCTCGACGGACTCGCGCACGTCGCGCAGGACCCGCTGCAGGCCCTCGGTGATCTCGGCGTCCTCGTCGTCGTCGGTGCGGTCGACCTCGACGTGCATCCACGACTCGGCACCTGCCCGCGACCCGGCCTCCGGCTCGTGGGCGTGCACGTGCTGGAGCTCGCCGGTGATGTCGCGCTCGACGTCGAACTGGGGGTGGAAGACCGCGTGCACGGTGTGCCCGAGCCGGTTGAGCTCCATGGTCACCGAGTCGACGAGGAAGGGCATGTCGTCGGTGACGACCTCGACGACGGAACGTCCCGAGGCCGACCAGCCGGAGTCGGCGATCGTGGGCGTCACGACCCGTACGGCTGCCGTGCCCTGCGGCCGTGACACGGCGAGCTCGCGGTGCGAGGCCACGGCACCGAGCAGGTCCTCGGGCGAGCGCTCCGCCACGTCCTCCGGCGCCACGTGCCGGTAGTAGGCACGCAGCAGGTCGCCCCACTCCGGACGGGCCTCCGTCGCTGCGTCGAGCTGTCGGTCCTTGGTCTCCTCAGGCGTCGCCACGCTCCGACCCTAGACCCATGTGTGACCCTCACGACACGGGGTCCTCCCGGCGCGCCGAGCGCCTGTCTGGGCCATGATGGGCGCCTGGTCCGGACCCCTGTCCGGCGCCTCCCCGACGCCCGACGACGACACAGGATGCGGTGGCCCGATGAGCACGAAGATCACCAAGCAGATGGCCTACGACGCCCCGGCCGAGGCCGTCGTCGCGATGCTCGACGACGTCGCGTTCCGCGAGGAGGTCCTCGTCCGGCAGAAGGTGGTGCGTGGCTCGGCCAGCGTCGACGGCGACGTCGTGCGGATCGAGCAGGTGCGCTCGGGCCACGACCTGCCGTCCTTCGCCCGCAAGTTCGCCGGCGACGAGATCGTCGTCGTGCAGACCGAGACCTGGACGTCGCCCACCTCGTGCGACGTCGAGATCGCGATCCCCGGCAAGCCCGGGGAGGCGGTGGGCACGATCGAGCTCGTCGAGTCGGGCAGCACGACCGTGCAGGTCGTCGACCTCGACCTCAGCGTGCGCATCCCCCTGGTGGGCGGCAAGATCGAGGGTCTCGTCGCTGGGCTGTTCTCCGACGCCCTCGACGTCGAGCACCGCGTCGGCAAGGAGTGGCTCAGCCGCTGAGGTCCGTGCGCTCGCTCTCCTGATCGTCGGCCACGGCGGCGTCCTCCTTGCGGCGCCGCCACAGCACGAACCCGAGGACGACGAACGGACCGAAGGCCAGCAGGAGGGTCAGCGCCTGCTCGAAGGGGTGCAGGGCACCCATGTGCCACGACGCGACGTGGGGGAGGACGAGGGCGACCACGCCCCCATCCTCCCCCACGTACGACCGGGTCCCGACGTCAGCCCTGGTGCGGGTAGTGGTGGTCCTTCGGCGGCACGAAGGTCTCCTTGATGGAGCGGGGCGAGGTCCAGCGCAGCAGGTTGACCGCGGCGCCGGCCTTGTCGTTGGTGCCCGACGCGCGGCCGCCGCCGAAGGGCTGCTGGCCGACGACGGCGCCGGTGGGCTTGTCGTTGATGTAGAAGTTGCCCGCGGCGAAGCGCAGCGTCATCCGCGCCCAGCGGATCGCAGCGCGGTCCTGGGCGATGATCGCGCCGGTGAGGGCGTACGGGGCGAACGACTCCATCTGCTCCACGACCTGCTCGAACCGGTCGTCGTCGTAGACGTGGACGGCGAGGATCGGGCCGAAGTACTCGTCGGAGAACATCTGGTCGGTCGGGTCGGTGGACTCCACGATCGTGGGCCTCACGAAGTAGCCGACCGAGTCGTCGACCTGCCCGCCGGCGAGCACGGTGAGGTGCTTCTGCCGCTTGGCACGCGCGATCGCCGCCTTGTGCTTGGCGAAGGCCCGGTCGTCGATGACCGCGCCCATGAAGTTCGTGAGGTCGGTGACGTCACCCATCGCGAGCGCCTCGGTGTCGGCGATCAGCTGGTCCTTGATCTTCGCCCACACCGACTTGGGCACGTAGGCACGCGAGGCCGCGGAGCACTTCTGGCCCTGGAACTCGAACGCGCCGCGGATCATCGCCACGCGCAGCACGTCGGGGTCGGCGCTGGGGTGGGCGACGATGAAGTCCTTGCCCCCGGTCTCGCCCACGATGCGCGGGTAGGAGCGGTAGCCGGTGATGTTCTCCCCGACCGTGCGCCACAGGTGCTGGAAGGTCGGGGTGGAGCCGGTGAAGTGGATCCCGGCGAGGTCGCGGTGCGCCAGCGCCACCTTCGAGACGTCGAGGCCGTCGCCGGGCAGCATGTTGATCACGCCGGGCGGCATGCCGGCCTCCTCGAGCAGCTCCATCGTCAGCGACGCGGCCAGCTGCTGGGTCGGCGACGGCTTCCAGATCACCGTGTTGCCCATCAGCGCCGGGGCGGTGGGCAGGTTGCCCGCGATCGCGGTGAAGTTGAACGGCGTGATCGCGTAGACGAAGCCCTCGAGCGGGCGGTGGTCGGTGCGGTTCCAGATGCCGGGGCTGTTGGCGATCGGCTGGTCGGTGAGGATCTGCTTGGCGTAGTGGACGTTGAACCGCCAGAAGTCGATCAGCTCGCACGCCGCGTCGATCTCGGCCTGGAACGCCGTCTTGGACTGCCCGAGCATCGTCGCCGCGTTGAGGGTCTGGCGCCACGGACCGGCCAGGAGGTCGGCGGCCTTGAGCAGGATCGCGCACCGCTCGTCGAACGGCATCGCCCGCCACGCCGGCGCGGCGTCGGCGGCGGCCTTGATGGCGGCCTCGGCGTCCTTGGTCGTGGAGTTCTTCAGCGTGCCCAGCACATGGGCGTGGTCGTGCGGCTGGACGACCTTGATCTCCGCTCCCCCACCGTTGCGGCGCTTGCCGCCGACCACGGCCCGGAACGTCTGCTGCTTCTTCTCCAGCCGCGCCAGCTCCGCGACGAGCGCCTCGCGCTCCGCACTGCCGGGGGCGTACGTCAGGTTCGGCTCGTTGGTGGGGGCCGGCGGAAAGGTGATCGCGTCCATGCCGCTGATCGTGTCAGAGACGGGCGTACGCCTCAAAGCAGCAGGTCAGTCTGCCCCGAGGAGTGCGCCGACCTCCTGCGTGGCCCACCAGGCCAGGTCGTCGTCGGGATCCGCGTCGTCCTCGCTGTCCACGTGGACAGCCACCACGTCGCGCCAGGTCGCGGACGCCGCGACGTCCGCGGTCTCCACCACCACCACCACCCGACGCCGCCTCCCGTCGGGCAACCCCGCCACGAGCTCGGCGGAGGCGTCGGCGGCCGTCATCAGCGCGGCGTACTCGCTCTCCTCGCCGTCGTCGGCGGCGACCACCGCGTCGACGAGCCGCGGGCCGGCGGCCTCCCAGTCCTCGGCGAGGAGGACCAGCGTCGAGGGGGCGTAGCGCCGGGTCACGGCCTGCCCGCCTTGCTCCCGGTCTTGCTCCCGGTCTTGCTCCCGGCCTTGCCGGTCGACCTGCCGCCCGACCTCGTGGGCGCTGCGCGCTTGCGTCCGCGCGGCGCGCGCGGCCGGCTGTCGGAAGCGGAGTCCTTGAGCTCCTCCAGCGCCTCGAGCACGCACTGACCGAGGGTGTCGGCGTCGGGCACGGCGTCGCGGTCGGTGGTGATGCCGTAGAACACGCCGCCGTCGTAGGACGTCACCCCGATGGCGAGCGGGTGGTCGGGCAGCAGCGGGTGGACCGGGTAGGACTCCAGCATCCGCGCACCGTCGGCGTACAGCGGGAACTGCGGACCGGGAACGTTGGTGATCGACACGTGGAACCCGTGGCGCAGCTCGGCTGCGGCGAGGCGGGAGCCGAGGGCGTGGAACGTGGTCGGGGCGAAGCCGGAGATGCCGGAGAGCCGCCGGGCCGAGACGTTGCGGCCGTTGTCGCGGTGGGCCCGGAGGTCGTAGCTGACCTGGTGCAGGCGTACGACCGGGCTGGGCTCGCTGATCGGCAGGTTCACCACGTGGCCGGTGACCTGGCTGCCGAGCGAGGTCGCCTCGAGCTCGTCGTCGATGACCGACATCGGCACGAAGGCCTTGATCGCCTTGAGCCCCGCCATCGACTCCGCCCGCGTCATCAGCCAGCCCCGCAGGCCGCCGGCGAGGGTGGCGAGGATGACGTCGTTGACGGTGCCGCCGTGAACCTCGCGGATCGCGCGGTAGTCGGCGAGCTCGGTGTGCACGGTGACGAAGCGACGCTGCTGCGAGAGCCGCCGGTGGACCGGGGTGGCGTGCACCGGTCCGCGCCCGGCGAGCGCGTGGGCGACCTCTGCCACCCTGGCGCCTGAGGCGGACGCCCGACGACCCAGGGCCTCGGCGTTGGCGCGGGCGGTCAGCCATGCCGTGCTGGGCCGCTCGAGGCTGTCGGTGAGCGCGTCGAGCGCCGCCGCCACCGGGCCGGCCGTACGCCGGGGGCGCCAGTCGTCGTCGTGCCCCAGGGTGGAGCGGTCGGGGGACGTGTCGAGCAGGACCTGTCCGATGTCGACGGTCTCGCGGCCGTCGACCAGGATCTGGTGGCTCTTGGCCAGCAGGGCGACGCGTCCGTGCTCGAGTCCTTCCACGAAGTAGCACTCCCACAGCGGTCGGCTGCGGTCGAGCGGGCGGGACGCGATGCGGGCGACCAGCTCGCGCAGCTGGTCCATCGAGCCGGGACGGGGCAGCGCCGAGCGGCGTACGTGGTAGCCGAGGTCGAAGTTCTCGTCGTCCACCCAGGCGGGGTTGGCCAACCGCCCCGGAACGAGCTGCAGGCGCTGGCGGTAGCGCGGCACGAACGCGATCCGGTCGGCGATCAGCTCCACCAGCCGGTCGTGGTCGAAACCGGAGGTTCCCGGGTCGAAGATCTCCACCGTGGCGTTGTGCATGGGCGTCGTGGGGGACTCTGCGGCCAGGATGGCCAGGTCCCGCGGCCGGAGCCGCTCACTCATGGGTCGCCCCTTCCTGAGGCCGGGTCATCGATCCTTCATCCCGCATGGGATTCTGGCAGAGCCCCAGAACCGCCGAAGGAGATGCCTTGTCCGCTCGTGCCCTCGCCCGCCTCGCCCCCGTCGTCCTCGTCCTCGCCGCGGGACTCTCCGCGTGCGGCGGCGACGAGGAACCGGCCCCCGCGGACACGTCGCAGACCACCTCCACCGACGAGACGGCCGCCCCCGAGGACGACGCGACGTCCACGCCCACCGACGACGCGACGACCGCCCCCGAGGACGACACGGTCGCCGTCACGGTGACGCGCGAGGGCGGCGACTTCACCCCCAACGGCGAGCGCGTCGAGCTCGGCGTCGGCCAGACGCTCGTGCTCACCATCGACGCCGACGAGGCCGGCGAGCTCCACGTCCACAGCACGCCGGAGCAGGACATCGCCTACGGGGCGGGCACCTCCGAGCACGAGATCACGGTGGACCGGCCCGGCGTCGTCGAGGTCGAGAGCCACGACCCCGACCTCGTCCTGCTCCAGCTCGAGGTCCGCTGAGCGTGTCGCTCACCAGCACGGTCCCCGCAGGCGTGGGCGGCGCGGTCTCCGCGCACGGCCTCGGGGGCGCCAAGGACCTGCCGATCCCCTCCGAGCTCGCCATCGCCGGAGCGGTCGCGGCCCTCGTCATCTCGTTCACGGTGCTCGCCGTCGCCTGGCGCGAGCCCCGCTACGACGCCGCCACCAGCGGACGGCGCGCCCCTGAGTGGCTCGACCGACTCGTGTCCTCGACGGCGCTGACCGTGGCGGCACGCACCTTCGGGATGGTGGCCTTCCTCTACGTCGGGGCGGCCGCGGTCCTCGGCCAGGACACCCTGATCAACCCGTTCCTCGGCACCTTCTACGTGCTGCTGTGGGTCGGGTTGGTCCCCGCCTCGCTGCTCCTCGGGCCCGTCTTCCGGGCGATCAGTCCGGCGCGCACCATCAGCACGCTGTTCTCCAAGGTCTCCGGCGCCCCGCCGGGCGAGGGCCTGTACGCCTACCCCGCCCGCCTCGGCTACTGGCCGGCGGCGGCCGGCCTGTTCGCCTTCGTGTGGCTCGAGCTCGTCTACCCGAGCTCCACGGACCTCGGCCCGGTGCGCCTGTGGTGCGCGGCCTACCTCGGGATCATGCTGGTGGGGTCTGCCCTCTTCGGCACGACCTTCCTGGCCCGCGCCGACCCTTTCGAGGTCTACTCATCGCTGGTCGCCAAGCTGTCGGTCTGGGGCCGGCGAGACGGTCGCCTGGTGCTGCGCAGCCCGCTGGCCAACCTCGACACCGTGGTGGCCCGCCCCGGGCTGGTCGCCGTGGTGGCCGTGCTCTTCGGCAGCACCGCCTTCGACTCCTTCCGTGAGTCGACGGCCTGGCTCGGCGTGGTGCAGGAGATGTCGGTGCCGCGGGTGCTGCCCGACTCCCTCGCGCTGGTCGTCTTCTGCGCCGGGGTCGGGCTGGTGCTGGCGGCTGCGACCATGGCGACCGGTGTCACCGACTCCACTCCCCGGCGGGCGCTGCCGGACCTGTTCGCCCACTCCGTGGTGCCGATCATCGTCGGCTACATCGTGGCCCACTACCTGACCTACTTCGTCGAGTACGGCCAGCAGACCATCATCCAGCTCAGCGACCCGTTCACGCGCGGCGACGACTACCTCGGCACGGCGGACCTGCAGGTCAACTACTGGCTGTCGATGCACCCGACCTTCCTCGCCGTCACCAAGGTCGTGGCGGTGGCCGTCGGCCACGTCGTCGGCGTGGTCGCCGCGCACGACCGTGCGGTCAGGCTGCTACCGCGGAACCACCAGCTGACGGGCCAGCTGCCGCTGCTCCTCGCGATGGTGGGCTTCACCGTGGGCGGTCTGTACCTGCTGTTCGCCGCCTGACGGAGGGCAGCGCAGCTCCGGTCAGTACGGCCAGCCCGCCGGGGCCTGCTGGACGACCATGACGACTTCGCAGCTGCCGCGGTAGTCGATGACGTCCAGCGGGTCGCGCGCGCCCACGTAGATCACCCGATCGTTGGTGCCGTTGTCACTCTGGGTGGGGTCGTCGCAGTGGATCCTGTCCTCCTGCCCGTCGGGCAGCACGTAGATCGTGTCGTTGCCCTGCTCGCCGAACACCTTGTCGGCGCCGGGACCGAGGAAGACGGTGTCGTCGCCCTCGTCGCCCTTGACCTTGGTGTCGTTGCCGGCCCCGTCGATGAGGACGTCATCACCCGGACCACCCTGGATCGCCCCGTCGTCGCCGGGTCCCCCGTCGATGTGGTCGTCGCCGGCGCCACCGATGTGCTTGTCGGAGCCCTCCCCGCCGAAGAGCTGGTCGTTGCCGAGGTTGCCGCCGAGCAGGTCGTTGCCCGCCTCGCCGTGGACGACGTCGCGTCCGCCGCTCGAGGCGAGCTTGTCGTCGCCCTCGCCGCCGTACATCAGGTCATCACCCTGGCCGCCGTCGATGGTGTCGTTGCCGGCACCGCCCGCGACCCAGTCGTCGCCGGGCTGCATGCTGATCCAGTCGTCGCCGTCGTCGCCGGTGACCGTGTCGTGGCCCTTGCCGGCGTGGATGCGGTCGTCGCCGCCCCGTCCCTTCACGCGATCGCGTCCACCGAGCGACATGATCTGGTTGGGTCGCGCGTTGCCGGAGATGACGTCCGCGCCCGTGGTTCCCTGGCGCAGGGCATGGGCCGGCGCCAGCGTGACGGCGGTCAGGGACGCGGTCGTCGACAGCGTCAGCGCGAGGGCCACGAGGGCCGATCCGGCCGGTCGCATGCGATCCACCATGGGAATCTCCTAGAAAGGGGACTCCCAACTTAACGAAATCTTGACGAAAATCAGAACCTTCGTCCTCGTCGACGCCACCTGGGACGTACAGGAGCCGGCCGGACGCTGGCGGGGAACACTGCGTCGGCAAGCACCGACAGGCCCTCCACCAGCGGTGAGTCGCCGAGGTCGGCGAGGGCCCGTCCGGAGACGAGGGCCTGGTCGAGGCCCTCGCGGTCCTCCGGGAGGAAGTGCAGCCCTGCGACGCGGCTGAACCCCTCGACCATGCCGGCGATCTCCTTCTCCGACCAGCCGATGGACGCGCGCATGCGGTTGACCACGACCCGCACCGGGGCGCCGGTCGAGCGCTCGCGCAGGTCGACGAGGCCGCGAGCCAGCCGGGCGAGTCCGACCGGGTCGGCCGAGCCCACCACGAGGACCTCGTCGGCCTGCTCGATCGCCGCGAGGGTCAGGGCGTTGCGCCCGGGGCGGGCGCCCAGGTCGGACCCCGCGTCGTCCTCCAGGCTGAAGCCGGTGTCGACGACGACGTGCCCGTGGCCGCGCGCCGCCTCGAGCAGCTGGTCGGCCTGGGCGGGCCGGACCTCCCGCCACCGGTCGGGTCGCGGGAGACCGGTGACGACGGCGAGGTGCTCGCCCACACCCCGGCACACCGAGGCGAACCGCTCGTCGAGCTGTCCGGCCGCGGCGAGCCGCGACGCCGACAGCAGCCCGGACACCTCGTCGAGGACCCCGAGCTGCTGGGCCACGGCTCCGCCGTAGGGGTCGAGGTCGGCGAGGACGACCGCCGTCCGGCGCCGGGCCACCTCCCACGCGAGGTTGGTCGCGACGGTGGTGCGGCCCGGTGCGCCGGCAGGACCCCAGACGGCCACCAGCCTGCCCTCGCCGGCGAGGTCGACCTCGCCGGCGACACCGGGAGCCTCGAGGGACGGCTGCTCGCCCCGGACGCGGGTGTCGGCCACGTCCTCGACCGTCGTGACCGCGTCCGGCAGGGACGCCAGCTCGCCCGCGCCGACGACCGCCCCGATGCCCAGTCGTCGGGCGAGCTCGCGCACGTCGAGGTCGCCGGATCGGGCAGAGGTCACCGCGACCGGGCGCACAGCGTGGCGCCGCAGGTGCGACACGCTGGCCGGGTCGAGACCGGGGGCGTCGAGCGAGACGACGGCGACGTCGGCCTGCCCGTTGGTGACGGAGGCGAGCAGGTCGTCGACGTCGACGCAGCGCTTGAGCACCACGACGCCCGGGTGGGCCTCGAGGTCGGCGAG
Organism: Nocardioides flavus (ex Wang et al. 2016); assembly: GCF_014653115.1. Taxonomy (GTDB): domain Bacteria; phylum Actinomycetota; class Actinomycetes; order Propionibacteriales; family Nocardioidaceae; genus Nocardioides; species Nocardioides flavus. The sequence continues at coordinate 100,054 of NZ_BNAD01000006.1, forward strand.
GGCCGGGGACTCCCAGGGCTCGCCGGCGGCGAGCACGAGCACGCAGATCACGACGCCGTCACCTGCCGACGACACGGACGCGGTCGTCGCCGCTGGCGGCGAGCAGCACCCCCAGCGACTCCTCGTCGGCCCCCGGCACGGCGAGGACGAGCTGGCGGGTCGTCGCCGAGGCGAACGCGTCGGTCACGACCGGGGCGTCGAGCACGGCGATGTCGCCGAGGACGAGCTCGGCGCCACCCCGGGAGCGGCGCTGGGCGAGGGTGCGGTCGGCGATGACCCACACGTCGACGCGCGACCCCCGGGCCACGTCTGTCGGGAGGTGCTCGGCGGCCACCGCGATCGAGACGGCCACGGTGTCGTCGGGGCCCTCCTCCCCCAGCGCTGCCTCCGGCACCAGCTCGCCTGCAGCCAGCGGCCGGGTCAGGGTCAGCGTGGCCGGGAGCTCGTCGGCGACCTCGAGGTAGCGGTCGCGGTCGGCCTCCTCGTCGAAGCGCACGTGCGTCGCCCGGAGGTCGTCCGCCGTCAGCGTCTGCCCGTCGAGCAGGTCGCTCGAGGCCGCCCAGACCGGCGTCATGTCGTCCGCGCCGGCCAGGACCCGCGCGCCCGCCACGACCGACCCCGTGACCAGCACGACGCCCACCCACAGCCGTGGGTCCCGCCATCCCGGCGGCGCCGCCCGGGTGGCAGCCGGCACCTCGCCGGCCTGGCCGACATGGGCGGAGGAGCGGGGTCGGGTCCGAGACGTGTTCCGAGGCACGGCGCCATCATTGCCACTCACGGCGGACTTCACACCTGTCCCTCCACAGGCGCCGGCCGGTCGGCGACGTGGCGGGGCGTCGGTGGCACGATTGGCCCATGGCAGACGACCCCCGGTTCCTGACGCTCGCCGACGTGGCCGAGGTGCTCAACACCTCGAGCGCGCAGGTCTATGCGCTGGTGCGCCGGGGCGAGCTGCCCGCGATCAAGATCGGCGGCCGCGGGCAGTGGCGCGTGGAGCGCGTGCAGCTCGAGGACTTCATCCAGCGGATGTACGCCGACACCCGCGCGTTCGTGGACGAGCACCCGTTCGTCGAGGCGGAGGCCGGCACCGAGCGCCCGGAGTAGCCGCTCAGCCGCCCTCGGGGGCTTCCCGGAGGCGCGGGGACTAGCCGACCTTGCCGTCGAGCTCGACCTCGACGACCCGCTCCTCGCCGTCGCGGACCACCGCCATCTCGACGGTCTCGCCCGGCAGGTGCGTACGGATGGCCACGATGAGGGCGATGCCGTCGCTGACGGGGAGGTCGTCGACCGCCACGATCACGTCGTCGGCCTCCAGGCCGGCCCGGGCGGCCGGGGTGTCGGGCATGACCTCGGTGATCGTCGCCCCGTCGGAGTCGGGCTCCGCGCCCGTGCGGACCTGGGCCCCGATCACGGGGTACTCCGCGCGGCCCGTGCGCAGGATCTGGTCGACCGTCGTGCGGACCTGCTCGATCGGGATGGCGAAGCCCACGCCGATGTTGCCCGAGTCGCGGGTGGCGCCCCCGGTCGTGGCGATGGCGGAGTTGACCCCGACCACCTCGCCGGACAGGTTCACCAGCGGACCGCCGGAGTTGCCGGGGTTGATGGCCGCGTCGGTCTGGACGGCGTTGATGTAGGACGACTCGTCGTCGGACTCCCCGGAGGTGGTGACGGGCCGGTTGAGCGCGCTGACGATGCCGGAGGTCACGGTCTGGCTCAGGCCGAGGGGGGCCCCGAACGCGACGACGGACTCACCGACGTTGAGGGCCTGGGAGGCGCCCAGCGCCGCCGGCTCGAGCCCGCCCGCACCGTCGACGGAGAGCACCGCGAGGTCGTAGACGGGGCTGCGGCCCACCACCTTCGCGTCGAGGCGCTGCCCGGCCTGGTCGATGACGGTGATCACGCCGTCGTCCTCGGCCGCCGGGGCCACCACGTGGTTGTTGGTCACGATGTGCCCGTCCCGGTCGAGCACGAAGCCCGACCCGGTCGCACCGCCGGCGCGGCCGTCGACCTCGGCGACGATCTGGACCGTGCTCGGCAGCAGCGCCTGCGCGACGGCCGCGACGGAGCCGTTCTCGGCGTCGAGCGGGGCGGCCGCGCGGGTGCGGACGCCGCCGAGGCCGTTGTCGTTGGTGCCGCGCTGCGAGGCCAGCTCGTCCTGCAGCGCACCGCCCGCGAGACCACCCAGGACGCCGACGACCAGCGCCAGGCAGGCCACGGCCGGCCACACCCAGAGCGGCAGCCGGCGCGCGCGGGGCGGCGGCGCGGCGTACATCGGACGCGGCGGGTAGGGACCGGGGCCGGGGCCGAACCACCCGGGACCGGGGTGCTGCAACGGCACGGTGGGCGCACCCTGCTCCGGACCGGGCCCGCCATGGGGCTGGTGCGGCGGCTCGCCGTCCGCGGAGCGGTGGGGCGGAGGACCCGCGAGCATCCCGTCCGTCGCCGCGTCCGCACCGTACGGGCGCCCGTCGGGCTGGGCCGAGGACCTGTCGGCGGGCTCGGCGGCACGCCAGCCGGCGAGCGGCTGCGTCGGCTCCTCGGGCTGCTGGTCCGGGGCCTGGTCGTCGGGGCGCTGCTCGTCGCTCACGGGGCAATCTTCTCCCGGATCGCCACGAGGCGCTCGGCCAGGGGCGTCCGGGAGGGGGCTGCCGGCCCGCGCGTGGAGCGGTCATCCACGGTGACGACGCCGGTCGCAGGGCTCACCGGGCCTGTCGGCCGGCTCAGGTCCGTCGCCGGGGGGCGGGGCTCGACGCGGGGGGTGCCGGCGACGCCGAGCGCCAGCACGCCGACGACGCACGCGCTCGCAGCGCCGCCACCGAGGGCCATCAGGCCGCGGCGGGGACGGTGCGTCGAGGAATGTGGAACGGGGGCGAACGACGACCCGGACGGCGGCTGGAGGGCCGAGCAGCGACCGACGAGGGCGGACTTGAAGTCACGCGACGGCTGGCCGGCCCCGAAGGACAGCTGGGCGAGCTGGGTCTTGACCCAGCCCTCCTGCTCGACCAGGTCACGGCAGGCGTGGCAGGTGTGGACGTGGGCCCAGCAGCGCTCCTCCTCGTCCGGGGCGAGCCGGCCGTCGAGGAGTGCGCTGACGCGTGCGCCGAGGTGGGACATCACGACACCGGCCCGCGGGGCTGGGGGGCGATCGGACCGGAGTAGCGCGAGCGACCCGCGGCCGGCTCACGGTGGGCCAGCGCCTTGCGGAGCATGGTGCGTCCGCGGTGGATCCGCGAGCGCACGGTGCCGAGCTTGGCGTCCATGATCTCGGCGATCTCCTCATAGCTGAGGCCCTCGACGTCGCACAGCACCACGGCCGCGCGGAAGTCGGGCGGGAGCGTGGCCAGCGCGGTCTCGATGTCGTCGTCGAAGGTCCGATCGGCGACGGCGAGGTCCGGGGCGGGCGAGGTGCTGGTGAGCCGGGACGCGCGCTCGTCGGACAGCGGGTCGAACCGGATCCGCTGCTTGCGACGGGCGCCGTCGAGGAACAGGTTCGTGGTGATGCGGTGCAGCCACCCCTCGAAGGTGCCCGGGGTGTAGGCGTCGAGCGAGCGGAAGACGCGGACGAAGACCTCCTGCGTCAGGTCCTCGGCGTCCGGACGGTTGCCGGTGAGGCGGTAGGCCAGGCGGAACACACGGTCGGAGTGCTGCTCGACCACCTCGTCCCACGTGGGCACGTCGTCACGGCCGGCGCCCGGTCCGGGACCGGGGGTTCCGGAACTGGGGGTGGTGTCGACCTGTTCGCCCACGTGAGCTCCCTGGCTCGTCTTCCTCGACCGCAGCTGCAACGGTTCGCTGTCCTTCCTGACCGTAGGGACCGCCCCTGAGAGTTCCCTGTGAACCACATGCGCTCCGGCCAAGAAGTCCACGTCGCACCACTGCCGGATCACAGCACCCAACGAGCGGCGGCCCCCGTGTGTTCCCGCCCACGTGCGGGGTCGGGTGCGCGATAGAGTCGCCGCGTGCCGAACCACACCCCGCCGATCAAGCCCGCGAGCTGGTCCTACGCCGAGACGTTCGTGGCCGAGGACGAGCTCCTGGCCGCCGCCCGCAGTCGCGCCGACGAGGTGGGCGTGGCTCCCGTCGGCCCCGGCGTCGGCGCCGCCCTGCGCTTCCTCGCCTCGGTGCTCGACGCGCGAGCAGTAGTCGAGATCGGGACCGGCACGGGCGTGTCGGGCCTGTGGCTGCTGCGCGGCATGCGCGCCGACGGCGTGCTCACCACGGTCGACATCGAGGCCGAGCACCAGCGCCTGGCCAAGGAGACCTTCTCCGAGGCCGGCATCCCCGGCAACCGCGCCCGTACGATCGCCGGCGCCGGCCTGGACGTGCTGCCCCGGCTGACCGACGGCCACTACGACCTCGTCTTCTGCGACGGCGACAAGCGCGAGTACGCCGCCTACCTCAAGGAGGCGCTGCGGCTCCTGCGCCCCGGCGGGATCGTGGCCTTCGACAACGCGCTGTGGCACGACCGCGTCGCCGACCCCGCGCAGCGCGACGAGGAGACCGTCACCATCCGCGACCTCGGCCGCACGATCCTCGAGCACGAGGCCCTCGTGCCGGTGCTGCTCCCGGTCGGCGACGGCCTGCTGGCCGCCAAGAAGGAGTGGGCCCCGGAGGCCTAGCCGCGACCGTCGGCCGGAGACAGGTGCGGCGAGGCGACGAAGCCCTCCCAGCCCTCGGCGATCGCGACGACGTCGCACGCCTCGACGAGGATCGGCGCGCTGCCGACGATCTGCGAGCCGGGTGCCTGCGCGGCGCCCTCGGTGAAGGTCCGCTGGAACTCCTCGCGCGCCTCGCTGGTGGCGAAGACGTAGCACCCCTCGAACCACTCCCCCGGCACCTGGCGCCACGTCTTGAACCGCAGGCCGGACATGCCGGTGAATCGGGCGTGGGACGTCTCGGCGACGTAGTCGGCGAGCTGCTGCTCGACGCCGTCCGGCGCCTCGGCCAGCGACCAGCGGACGGTGAGGCCCAGCATCAGACGATCCCGGCGAGCGGGTCGTCGGACCCGAGCCAGGCCAGCAGGAGGCGCGGACCCCAGCCGCTGGGCCCGGCCGTCCACTCGTGGCGGTCGGTCGGGGACTCCGCCGCGGACGCGAAGTCGACGTGCGCCCAGGGCACGTCTCCGGCGAAGTGCTGCAGGAACAGTGCCGCGGTGATCGCGCCCGCGCCGCCCGCGGCGTTGTCGCCGTCGGCGATCTTGGAGGCGATCTTGTCCTCGTAGTCGGCGACCAGCGGCATCCGCCAGGCGTTCTCGCCGGAGGTCGCGGTGGCCGCCTCGACATGCGCGGCGAGGCCCTCGTGGTTGGCGAAGTAGCCGCCGGTCCACTGGCCCAGCGAGACCTTCATGGCGCCGGTGAGGGTCGCGATGTCGAGCAGCGCGACGGGCTCGATCTCGCTGACGGCGTAGGCCATCGCGTCCGCGAGGACCAGCCGTCCCTCGGCGTCGGTGTTGTTGACCTCGGAGGTGCGTCCGCCGAAGTGGGTGATGACGTCGCCGGGACGCATCGCCGTCCCGCTGACGGCGTTCTCAGCGGCGGGGACGAGCCCGACCACCCGGACGGGACAGTCGACGTCGCCCAGCGCTGCCATCGCCGCGATCACGGCGCCGCCGCCGCTCATGTCACGCTTCATCGTCAGCATGCCCTCGGCGGGCTTGATGTCGAGACCGCCGCTGTCGAAGGTGATGCCCTTGCCGACGAGCACGACGGTCGGCATCTTCCTCGACGACGACCGCGTGGCCCCGCGGGGCGTGTAGTCCATCCGGATCAGGCGCGGCTCGTTGGCCGAGCCGCCGCCGACGGCGAGGATCCCGCCGAAGCCCTCGGCCTCGAGCTGCTCGGCGTCCCAGACGCTCACCTCGAGGCCCGCGGCCTCGCCGACCTCGATCGCCTGCTCGGCCAGCCAGGCCGGCGTCTTGAGGTTGGCCGGCACCGTGGCGAGGGCACGCGAGCGCCAACCGGCACCCCCGAGCGCCAGGGCGCGGGCGAGCTCGTCGTCGGCGCCGTCGTCGTCGCTGACGCCCGCCAGGACGATCCGTGCGACCGGGTGCTCCTTCGGCCCGCCGGAGCGCCAGTGGAAGGCGAACGAGCCCAGCATCGCTCCCACCACGACCGACTCGAGGCCGTCGTCGGGGGCGATCGCCGCGAGCGTCGTCACGACGCTCGCGCGGTCCTTGGTGGCGCGCGCCAGGGCGGCACCGGCTCGCCGGAAGTCGGTGGTCGTCGCCTCGCCCACGCCGACGAGCAGCACGAGCCCCGGGCCCTCGGCCGCGGCGCGGGCGCCCACGGGGACCGTGGTCACCTCGCCGGTACGTCCGGTGGCGCGAGCGACCTCGAGCGCGGCCAGCAGGTCGAGACCGAGGGCCTCGCCGGCCTCGTCGGCCCCCGGGCCCAGGAACGGCCCGTCCTCACCGGGGAGGACGGGGTAGGCCCACACCTCCGCGCCGCCGATCTGGTGCGGCAGCGCGGGGCTGAGGGCGAACTCGGGCGGGGAGACCTGCGTCGGCAGCGCGGTGACGGGCACGATCAGCCGACGACGCCCTTGAGGGCGTCGCCGAGGGCCGTGGCCTCCTCGGCGTTGAGCTCGACCACCAGCCGGCCGCCGCCCTCGAGCGGGACGCGCATGACGATGCCGCGCCCCTCCTTGGTGACCTCGAGGGGTCCGTCGCCCGTACGGGGCTTCATGGCGGCCATCGGCGCACCTCTTCCTGGTTCAGCCATCACTGGATGCGGCTCTTCACATGCGAAACGAGGCGGCTGAGTCGTGCTGGCCGCCTCGATCGGCGTCGTACGCGCACCATTATCCCCCATGGCACGCGTGATCGGCACCACAGGGCGGCCGACGCCGCGTGTGGCGTCGGGCAGACTGCCGCCATGACGACCCCGCACACGCAGCCCGATGCCGCTCCCGCTCCCGTCCTGCTCCACGTCGCGGACGCGGTCGCGACGATCACGCTCAACCGACCCGAGGCCATGAACGGCCTCGACGTGGCGACCAAGGAGCTGCTGCGCGACACGGTGCACCAGGTCGCCGAGGACCCGGAGGTGCGATGCGTCGTGCTCACGGGCAGCGGGCGTGCGTTCTGCGTCGGCCAGGACCTCAAGGAGCATCTGGCCGGCCTCAAGGGCGAGGCCGACATCCCGCTGTCGGAGACCGTCGAGCTGCACTACAACCCGATCGTGCTGGCCCTCGCCACGATGGCGAAGCCCGTCGTGGCCGCCGTCAACGGCGTCGCGGCCGGCGCCGGCGCCAGCCTCGCCTTCGCCGCCGACTTCCGGGTCCTCGTCGACACGGCGGGCTTCAACACCTCGTTCGCCGGGGTGGCGCTGTCCTGCGACACCGGCGCGAGCTGGTCGCTGCCGCGGCTCGTGGGCCGGGCCAAGGCGATGGAGCTGCTCTACTTCCCGCGCACCGTGGGCGCGGCGGAGGCGCTCGAGCTGGGCCTGGCCACGCAGGTCGTGACGGCGGACGAGTTCCCGCAGGCGGTCGGCGACCTGGCCAGGCGGCTGGCGTCGGGCCCGACCGTGGCGTTCGGCTCGATCCGGCAGGCGGTGGCCCACGCCTCCGCGCACACGCTCGAGGACTCCCTCGCCTTCGAGGCAGACAAGATGGGACTCACCGGCGGCACCGCCGACCACCTCGCCGCGGTCGACGCCTTCATGGCCAAGCAGAAGCCGGTCTTCACCGGTCGGTGACGTGCCGCCGCGCGCGCGTCAGTCCGCGCGCGTGCGGCGGGCGTCGAGCACGCCGAGGAGCTGGCGCGGCGCCTGCACCGTCATCCGGTGAGGCGAGGGGCGCGCGCCGTACTCGATGGTGAGCGCCGAGCCGGCGAAGCGGTGGTTGAACCACATCGTCATCGTGCCGTGGCACAGCCCACCGCAGTCGAGCCTGGTGCGCGGCAGCCGCAGGGCCCGCGCGAGGCGCCGCGCGAACCCGGGCTCCTTGGTGTCGGTGTCGATGCCGTGCAGGGGTTGGTGGAAGCTGAGCACCCGCCGCGGGTCGACCTGCTCGAGGAACCGCATGACCGCCCGCGTCTCGGGCTCGCTGGCCGGCCGCGGGCCCGACTCGTGACTGCCGTCGAGGTCCTTCCACCGGTGGGGGAAGTTGCGGTTGAGGTCGACGCCGCGGGCGTTGCGGCGGGTACCGCGCGCCAGGCCGTCGGGGTTGTAGGTCGGGACCACCCACAGGTCGACGCCGCGGATCGCCCGGCCGTCGCGCAACGTCTCCAGGATCCGGCGCGTGTGCGGCTCGTCGCCGTGCATCGTGGACACCAGCACGATCCGTCGCTTCCCCGGCTCGCCGAGGCGCCACGCCCGGATCGGCCGCCCCTGGACCGAGTGGCCGATCGTGCGGACCTCCACGACCGCGGGTCGGTCGGGCGGCGCCGGGACGGGCGCACCGGCGCCCGCCGGGAGCGGTGCCGTGGCGGCCAGGAGCGCGAGGAGAGCGGCGTACGCGCCGCGGACCCGCCGCATCAGACGGCGGCGGTGAGGTAGGCGTAGGTGAACACCAGCACGCCGACGACCATGCCGAGGTGCGCGAGGAGGGACAGACCCGGCCCGTCGCTCCAGCCGTCGCCGGCGGCCTCCGGGACGTGCCGGCCCCTGGCGGGCAGCCAGCGGGCGAGGATCAGCAGCCCGCAGATCGCCGTGACCCACCACGAGGCGATCGCCGCGATGCCGACGAGCGGCCCGCCGAGGGCGGAGTCCTCGGGGGCCAGCAGCACGCCGACCCAGAGGACGAGGGCGACGAGGCCCGACACGAAGTGCGCCATGGGCACGCGGCGGCTGATGGAGAAGCGGCCGGCTGCCCCCTCGCCGCTCAGGCGCAGCCGGGTCAGCACGACCACCACGGCGGCCAGTGCCGTGAGGATCCAGACGACGACGGGGAACGACATGACGCGGCAGTCTGCCCTAGTCGCGCGACGGCTCGCCAGACGAGGCGGGCGGGCCCGCGTCGTCCGCGTCGCGGTCCTCGAGCTCGGTGGCGAGCCGGGCGAGCAGCGCGTCGACGTCGGACATCCGGTAGCCGCGCACGGCCAGTGGGAACCGTACGGTCCGCAGGTCCTGCGCCGCGATCGGCCGGTCGGCGGGGAGGAGCACGTCGGGGCGGTCGTCGTACGCAGGGGGCATCGAGCCTCCCCGTCCGGACGCGACCACCGCGACGCCGCCCATCGCGAGGACGACGAGGATCGCGAAGAGCCAGGTCATTCGGGACGCTCCGGCGCCAGGGTGGGCCAGCGGTCCTCGCGGGCGGCGACCATCAGCGACACCGCCTCGTCGACGTCGTCGGTGAGGACCATCATGTCGAGGTCGTCGGCGTTGATCTTGCCCTCCGCCAGCACGGTGTCGCGCAGCCAGTCGACCATCCCCTGCCAGTAGGCGGTGCCGATCAGCACGATGGGGAACGACGTCACCTTGCGGGTCTGGACGAGGGTCAGCGCCTCGAAGAGCTCGTCGAGCGTGCCGAGGCCGCCGGGCAGGACGACGAAGCCCTGGGAGTACTTGACGAACATCGTCTTGCGGGCGAAGAAGTAGCGGAAGTTGATGCCCTTGTCGACCCACTCGTTGAGGCCGGACTCGAAGGGCAGCTCGATGCCCAGCCCGAGGCTGGCTCCCCCGGCCTGGCAGGCGCCCTTGTTGGCGGCCTCCATGGCTCCGGGCCCGCCGCCGGTGATCACCGCGAAACCGGCCCCGACGAGCTTGCGGCCGACTTCCTCGCCGATGGCGTAGAACGGGTGGTCGACGGGCGTCCGGGCGGAGCCGAAGACGGCGATGGCCGGGCCGGTCTCGGCCAGCGCGCCGAAGCCCTCGACGAACTCTGCCTGGATCCGCAGGACGCGCCACGGGTCGGTGTGCAGCCAATCCGTGGAACCCCTCGAATCGAGCAACCGCTGGTCTGTCGTGCTCTCGTCGTGGATCTGGCCGCGGCGCTCGATGACCGGGCCCTTCATCCGGTCGTGCGGGTGCTGCGCGGTGCCGTCGCTCATGCGAGCCACTCCTTGAGGATCCGCTCGCACCGCTCGACGTGCTCGGTGGGGACGTGCTCGTCCTGCTTGTGGGCGAACATCGGGTCGCCGGGGCCGAAGTTGACCGCCGGGACCCCCAGCTTCGTGAACTGGGCGACGTCGGTCCAGCCGAACTTGGGCGCGGCCTCGCCACCGACCGCCTCGAGGAACGCCTTGGCCGCGGGGCGGTCGAGCCCGGGCATCGCGCCGGCGGCCATGTCGGTCACCGTGACGTCGTAGCCGTCGAAGAAGTCGCGGACGAAGGCCTCGGCGTCGGCCTCGCTCCGGTCGGGGGCGAAGCGGAAGTTGACCTCGACCACGCACTCGTCGGGGATCACGTTGCCCGCGACCCCGCCGCGGATGCCGGTGGCGTTGAGGCCCTCGTGGTAGGTCAGGCCGTCGATCACCGGCCGGCGCGCCTCGTAGTCGTTGAGCCGGGCGAGCACGGGCGCGGCCAGGTGGATGGCGTTGACGCCCTTCCAGCTGCGCGCGCTGTGCGAGCGCTCGCCCGTGGTGCGTACGTCGACGCGCATCGTGCCCTGGCAGCCAGCCTCGATCGCCGCGTTGCTGGGCTCCATCAGGATCGCGAAGTCGGCCTCGAGCAGGTCGGGGTCGCTCTCGGTGAGCTTGCGCAGGCCGTTGTGGACGGAGTCGACCTCCTCGGCCTCGTAGAAGATGAAGGTCAGGTCGCGGTTGGGCTCGGCGAGGTCGGCGGCGACCTTGAGCATCACCGCGTCGCCGCCCTTCATGTCGCAGGTGCCCAGACCGTGCAGGACCCCGTCCTCGAGGCGCGAGGGCAGGTTGTCGTTGAGCGGCACGGTGTCGATGTGCCCGGCGAGCACGACGCGCTCGCCGCGCCCGAGGTCCGTACGCGCGACGATCGTGTGCCCTCGCCGGGTCACCTCGAGGTGCGGCAGCGTGCGCAGCGCCGCCTCGACCGCGTCGGCGATCTCCTGCTCCTCGTGGCTGACCGAGAAGATGTCGACGAGCTGCTGGGTGAGGGTGACGACGTCGGCGGAGAGATCGAGCTGCATGCCGTCCATACAACCAGTTGTCCCGGGAACAACCACGACGGCTCCACGGGCGTCATAGAGTCACCTGCGCGCCGGACCACCGGTGCTCATGACACGGGGGCACGACATGGCGCGACTCATCCGGCATCTCATCCTGCTCGTGACGACCGGCCTGGTGGGGGCGGCGCTCGTCGCACCCCCGGCCGGCGCGGCGCCGACCTGGCGGCCGCTGACCAACCTCTTCGCCGACCTGTCGGCGGCCGGCAGCTCGTCCTTCGCGCCCGCCATCGCTGCCGACTCCGCAGGCAACGCGACCGTGCTGTGGTCGCGCTGGAACGGCACGCAGTACGTCGTGCAGGCCTCCTACCGCCCGGTCGGCGGCACGTGGAGCGCTCCCGTCGACGTGGCCGGCGGGCGGCGCATCGTTGACCCCCAGGTCGTCGTCGACCAGGCGGGGAACGCCACTGCCGTCTGGCGGCGCATCGACACCGACCGCAGCGTCGTGCAGTCCGCGTCCCGGCCGCTGGGCGGCACGTGGAGCACCCCGGTCGATCTCTCCTTCGACCCGTCCTTCGACCCCAGCCAGCAACCCGACGTGCCGCAGCTCGCGGTCGACGCCGCCGGCACCGTCACGGTGACCTGGTCGCGCTTCGAGGCGCCCCCGGGCCAGCCGTGGCGGTTCACCGCCCAGTCGGCCACCCGAACGACGGACGGCACCTGGTCGACGCCGGTCGACCTGTCCCCCGCCGGCAGCCCCGCGAAGAGCACCGACGTCACCGTCGACCCGGCGGGCAACGCGACCGCCGTCTGGAGGTCCGCAGCGACGGTGCAGGCGGCCACCCGTCCCGCGGGCGGCACGTGGTCGGCGCCGATCGCGCTCACGACCACCGCCAGCGACCGCGCTCCGCGCGTCGTCGTCGACCCGTCCGGCACCGTGACCGCGGTCTGGCACAGCTTCGCCGGCGGTCAGTACGGCGTGCAGACAGCGACCCGTCCGCTCGGTGGAGCGTGGACCAGCCCGGTCGACCTCGCGCGCGGCGAGGTCTTCGACACCCCGGCGCTCGCCGTCGACCGCCAGGGGACCGTCACCGCGCTGTGGCAGCGGTACGACGCCGGGTGGATCGTCACCAGTGCGACCAGGAAGGCCGGCGGCGCGTGGAGCTCGCCGGTCTCGCTCTCCACGCCTGCGCGCGACTCGTGGGACCCGCAGATCGCGGTCGACCTGGCCGGCAACGCCACCGTGCTGTGGTCGCGCGCCGACGACGGCGGTCGCGTCGTCGAGGCCGCGAACCGTCCCGCCGGCGGTGAGTGGTCCGAGCCCGTCGACCTCTCCGCGCCCGGTGACGCCTGGAACCCCCAGGTCGCGGTCGACCCCGCCGGCAACGCCACCGCGGTGTGGGCGCGCAAGGACGGCGCCGGCTACGTCGTCCAGGCCCGCGGCCTCGACGCCGCCGGTCCGGTCGTCACCGAGATCACCGGCGAGACGCCCCGCACCGCCCGTGGCACCCGGGTCTACAGCGTGAAGGCCCACGACGTGTGGTCACGGGTTGCCTCCGCCCGCTGGACCTTCCCCGACGGCACCACCGAGACCGGCGCGTCGGTGTCGTACGCCGGCAGCCTCCCGGGTTCGGTCCGGGTGGTGCTCGCCGACAGCGTCGGCAACGCCACCGCCTGCACCTACACGGGCACCTTCACCTGCCGCCCGACCACCCGGATCGCCCCCGTCGTCGACCGAGTCCGCCTCAACACCAAGAAGATCCGTGCCGTCGGCTCGGACGCACGTGCGGCGACGAAGGCGAAAGCCACCATCAGGCTCGACACCGACGCTCGCGTGACGTTCACCTTCCGCAAGGCGGGCAGCAAGCCGGTGCGGTTGTCGAAGCGGCTCGACGCGGGTCGGAACGTGGTCGTCGTCCGCGCCCGGCTCCGCGCGGGCAAGGTGCTCGAGCCGGGTCGCTGGAAGGTCGTCGTCACTGCGAAGAACAAGGCTGGCACGAGCGCGAAGAAGAAATTGCGCCTGCGCGTCGTGCGCTGACCCGCTATCGCCGGAGGCGACCGGCGCCGGAACGCAGGGCCCCCAGCAGGTCGCGCTCGAGCGCGCCGTAGCCCGTACGGGTCCACGCGCCGAGGTCGAGACGGTAGTAGTGCACGGTGCGGTCGCCCTCGATGAAGTCGAGCACGTCGCGCGGCTCGCGGCCCTCGCGCACGTCCGCAGCGCACGCCGTGCAGGCAGGTACGTCGACCTGCCGCTCGTCGTCGCGCCAGACGACCTCACTGGTCGGGCCGTCGTGCAGCGGGTTGAACCAGCAGGACGGCTGCGGCGTCCACGCTGCCGGCTCCTTCCGCTCCGCCGTCGCGCGTGCGTCGTCACCGCGGCGGGCGAGCACCAGCGCACCGACGACGTCGGCCGGGGCTGCGGCCTGCTGGAGGATCGACCTCGCGGCGGCGTAGTGGTCGAGCGCCTGCTGCCAGGCGTCGAGGGAGCTCGCCGTGCCGCCGGGCTCGCCGCGGCCGATCGCCTCACCGAGGGCGAGGACCTTCGCATCGGCCTGCTGGCGCAACCGCCGGTCCTCCGCGCTGCGGATCGTGTGGAGCACGGTGGTCGGGAGGGTGAAGCCGGTCGGTCGGGCGCGGCGCCGGCGACGCGCGACCACGACCCCCGCGACCAGCGCGGCGAGCACGGCGACCACGCCGAGGCCGCCGAGCACCTCCGAGGCCTGCACGCCCTCGTCGGCGGTCCAGTAGTACTTCTCGTCGTCGGGGACCTCGTCCCACAGCCGGTCGGCGTTGCCGTCGTCGATGATCTCGGCGATCCGCACCACCTGGTCCGCGAGGTCGTCGGGCGCCTGGTGCGCGGCGACGTTGTCGACGTACGTCGTGTCGGGCTGGTCGCCGTAGGCGTCGACCTGGACCTCGGGCGCCCCGTACGCCTCCCAGCCGACGTAGGTCGCGTCACCGCCCCGGCCGTCGTGGATCCACGCGCTGAGGCTGCCGAAGCTGCCCTGAAAGCGCTCGTCGTCGGTGGACACCTCGACGAGGACGACGTTGAGGTCGGCCTGCTCCGTCTGGGCCACCGCCTCCTCGATGCGGGCCTCGTCGTCGGCGGAGATGCCCTGGCTCCGGGCGAACGCGGGGTCGATCCACACACCGTCGTCGTCGAGCTCCTGCTCGATCTCGGCGATCGTCTCGTCGGTGATCTCGTCGGTGCTCATCACTCAGGTGACCTTCCGTCGTCGGGATCCGACGTACCAGCGCAGCAGGGCGAACAGGGGCAGCACGACGAACGCGCCGACGAAGAGCAGCGCAGCCACGCCCCCGCCGGCACCCCAGTAGTCGTTCCTGCTCGGCTCGCGGGGCTCGCTGGGAAGCGGCTCGGCCCCCCAGGTCACCATCTCCTCGGCTACGCGCACCAGCGCCGGGCCGGGCCTTCCCTCGACGCGGGACTGCAGGTAGGGCGGCTCCAGCCCCACTGCCACGGTGTCTGCGAACCCGGTGTCCCAGAGCACCGTGTAGTGGCCCACCTCGCCGACGCCGGTGCTCCACTGCACGGGCGCACCGCTGTTGGTGTAGCCCTCGCGGGGGGTCCCGGGATAGGTGAGGTAGGCGATGCGGGCCGGTACGTCGGCGCCCTCGAGGATCGCCTCGGCGCGGCCCACGTCCTCCGTCGGCAGCCGGTCGGCCAGCAGCGGGTCGACGACGACCAGCGAGTCCTGCTCCAGCAGGGCGCGTACGGCGTCGCCCGGGGGCGGCACGACGTCGGTGCGTGCGAACTCCTCTGCGCGTCGCTCGATGTCGCGGGCCTCCCGGGACTCCTGCCAGCTCTGCGTCGAGATGCCGAGCAGCACCCCGACGACCACGCCGGCGACGGCTCCGACCAACCAGCCGGCACGACGGACGACGTGGCCGGGCCGGGCCTGGCCTTCGGCCGGGCGAGCGACCATCCGACTCTCGAGGCGACCCTTGAGTCGGCTCCCGCGGCCACGCCTGGGGTGGCCCTTGGGGCGACCCTTCGGGCGGCGCCCAGGACGGCGTGCCGCGCTCATCGCGCACGCTCCCGGTCCGCCAGCACGTCGCGGGCCAGGAAGTCCGTCGTGGCGCCGAAGCCCGTACGGGCCCACACGTCGCCGCGCTCCCAGTAGGGCTGGCTGTCGCGACCTGACGGGAGGCGGAGGTGGTCCGGGCTCCGGCCGCTGCGGACCGCGGTCGCGCACGCCTCGCAGCACGGCACCTCGACCTCGCCGTCCCCGAGCCGCCACCTCGCCTCGGCGCTCGCCTCGGGGTGTCGCGGGTCGAAGAAGCAGGTCCGCAGCGAGGTGCCGCGGCCCCGCGTGCCGCAGCTCAGGTCGCGCGAGCCGGCGCGCGCGACCACCTGGGCGCCCACCAGGTCCGCGACGTCGTCCGAGGCCAGCAACGGCTCGACCGCGTCGCGGGCGGTCAGCGCGCGACCGGCGGTGTCGCGGTCGTGCACCGCGGCCCAGTCCGTCGCGGCGAGGGCGGTGGTCAGGGCATCGACCTGCGCCCGCGCGATGCGTCGCTCGGCGTGCAGGTCCGGTGGCCGCGGGACCACCGGGGCAGCGACCTCCGGCGCCGGCTCGCGGCGTCGCGGCCAGCCGACCAGCGTCTGGCCGAGCAGCAGGGCGACCACGAGCCCCGACAGGCCGCCGACGAGGATCGAAGTCCCCGGGGAGGCGACGCGCACGTCGACGAACTCCTCGACCCGGGGGCGCCAGCTCGCAGCCGCGTCGAGCTCGACGGCGCGCTCGGCGAGCCGGTCGGCGTCGGACTGCTCCAGCGTCACGGGGCGCTCGCCGCTGGGCTCCTGCCGACCGACCTCGACGATTCCCTCAGCGGTGCGGACCGTGGCCTCGGCGAGGATCGTGGGGGGCAGGTAGACGTAGTCCTCGGTGTCGATCGGTCCGGCCAGGTCGGCCACCGTGTCCTCCAGCAGGTCGCCGTTGGCGTAGGCCGCGAGGCTGAGGCCGGCCGGGTCGGCGCCCAGCCCGTAGGACCACACGCGCTGGGAGCTGTCCGTGGTCTGGAGGACGTAGAGGCCGTCGCCGAGCCGCCGGTTGAGCAGCCCGGCCATCGCCTCGCTCGCGGCGGTCGCGTCGTCCGGCAACCCGTCGAGGTCCTCCACGAGGGCGACGTAGACCGGGAAGGGCGTCTCGCGCACGAGAGCGGCGATGCGGTCGTGGGCGTCCTGGGTCTCCCCGGTCCCCATCGCGCGCTCGATCACCACGCCGTCCTCGCGCAGCGCGTCCGCGAGCGCGTCGATGTCGCTGGGTGCATCCATGCCCGCGTGTCTCCCCGAGATCCCGTGGCGCGCGTCAGGCGCGGGTGACCTGCACGGCCACCTCGCTCGCCTCGGCGTAGGTCACGCTCGTCGCGAGGGTCTCCTCGGCGATCAGCGCCTCGTGCGTGCGCGCGGCCGCCAGCGTCTCCGCGGGTCCGGCGAGCGCGAGCGCGACGCGGTCGCTGACCTGGAGACCTGCGTCCTTGCGGGCCTGCTGCACCGCGCGCACCAGGTCGCGGGCGGTGCCCTCGGCCTCGAGCTCCGGTGTCACGGCGGTGTCGAGCACGACGAAGCCGCCCCGCGGCAGCATGCCGATCGCGGTGTCGTCGTCGGAGGTGCCGGCGACGGTCTCCAGGGCGTACTCCCCCTCGACGAGGACGAGCCCGCCGGCGGTGACGGTGCCGTCCTCGGCGACGGTCCAGTCGCCGGACTTGGAGCCCTTGATGGCGAGCTGGACGTCCTTGCCCAGGCGCGGGCCGGCGGCGCGCGCGTTGACGGTGAGGCGCTGCGAGACGCCGTACGACTCCGCCTCGGGCGCGTCGGCCGCGAGGAGCGTGACGGCCTTGAGGTTGAGCTCGTCGGCGACCAGTGACTCGAAGCCGGTGAGGTCGGCGTCGCTCACGACCGTCAGCCCGGACAGCGGCAGGCGGTTGCGGAGGTTGGCGGCCTTGCGCAGCGCCGAGCCCGCCGAGCAGACATCGCGGACGGCGTCCATGGAGGCGACGAGCGCGTCGTCGGCCGGCAGGTCGTCGGCGGACGGCCAGTCGGTGAGGTGCACCGAGCGCTCGCCGGTCAGGCCGCGCCAGACCTCCTCGGTCGTGAGCGGGAGCAGCGGGGCGGTGACGCGGCAGACCACCTCGAGCACGGTGTGGAGGGTGTCGAAGGCGTCGGCATCCTCGTCCCAGAAGCGCTCGCGCGAGCGCCGGATGTACCAGTTGGTCAGCACGTCGAGGAAGGTGCGCGTGGAGTCGCACGCGGCCGCGACCTCGTAGTTGTCGAGCTGGTCGGTCATGGCGGCGACGTGGTCGCGCAGCTTGGCCAGGATGTAGCGGTCCATCGGGTGGCTGCTGTCCGCGCGCCAGGTGGCGTCGTGGCCGGCGCCGCCCTTGGCCGCGTTGGCGTACAGGCTGAAGAAGGACCAGCTGTTCCACAGCGGGATCAGCACCTGCCGCACCGAGTCGCGGATGCCCTGCTCGGTGACGACGAGGTTGCCGCCGCGCAGGATCGGGCTCGACATGAGGAACCAGCGCATCGCGTCGGCACCGTCGCGGTCGAAGACCTCGCGCACGTCGGGGTAGTTGCGCAGCGACTTGGACATCTTCTGACCGTCGTTGCCCAGCACGATGCCGTGGCTCAGGCACGTCGAGAAGGCGGGACGGTCGAAGATCGCGCCGGCCAGGACGTGCATCGTGTAGAACCAGCCGCGCGTCTGGCCGATGTACTCGACGATGAAGTCGCCCGGGAAGTGGTGCTCGAACCAGTCCTTGTTCTCGAACGGGTAGTGCACCTGCGCGAAGCTCATCGAGCCTGAGTCGAACCACACGTCGAGGACGTCGGTGACGCGACGCATCGTGGACTTGCCAGTGGGGTCGTCGGGGTTGGGCCGGGTCAGCTCGTCGACGAACGGCCGGTGCAGGTCGGGGTTGCCGTCCTTGTCTCGCGGCAGCCGCCCGAAGTCGCGCTCGATCTCCTCGAACGAGCCGTAGACGTCGACGCGCGGGTAGTGCTCGTCGTCGGACTTCCACACCGGCACCGGGGAGCCCCAGAAGCGGTTGCGGGTGATCGACCAGTCGCGGGCGTTCTCCAGCCACTTGCCGAACTGGCCGTCCTTGATGTGGTCGGGGACCCAGCGGATCTCCTGGTTGAGCGCCATCAGGCGCTCCTTGACCTTGGTGACCTCGACGAACCAGGACGAGACGCCCTTGTAGATCAGCGGCTGCCGGCAGCGCCAGCAGTGGGGGTAGGAGTGGTCGTAGGTCTCGCGGCGCACGAGGACCGTGCCGGCGGTGACGCTTCCCGTCTCCCCCTCGCCGCGCGTGGCCGCCTTCAAGTGGTCGATGATCTGCAGGTTGGCGTCGAAGACCTGCATGCCCTCGTAGTCGGTGACCGGGAACGTGAAGCGCCCGTCCTTGCCGACCGGCATGACGGCCTCGATGCCCTCGCGGTCGGTGACGACCTTGTCGTCCTCACCGAAGGCGCCGGCGGTGTGCACGAGCCCGGTGCCGTCCGTGGTGGTCACGAACTCGGCGGGCACGAGGCGGAAGGCCCGCTCGTGGCCGGCGTAGTAGCTGAACGGCGGGGCGTACTCGAGGCCGACGAGGTCGGCGCCCTTTCCGCGCCAGGTGACCTCGGGGCTCTCGCCCAGCTCGCGGGCGTACGACGCCAGGCGGGCCTCGGCGACGAGGTAGCGCTCGGGGCTGCCGGTGGGGCCGTCGGAGGTGACCACGACGTAGTCGATGTCCTCGCCGACCATGACGGCGAGGTTGGAGGGCAGGGTCCAGGGCGTCGTCGTCCAGACGAGCACCTTGACGCCCTTGAACGGACCGTCGGTGGTCACGTCGTAGCCGACGGTGACGGCCGGGTCCTGGCGCATCTGGTAGACGTCGTCGTCCATGCGCAGCTCGTGGTTGGACAGCGGCGTCTCGTCCTGCCAGCAGTAGGGCAGCACGCGGAAGCCCTCGTACACCAGGCCCTTGTCGTGCAGCTGCTTGAAGGCCCAGATGACCGACTCCATGAACTCGGGGTTCATGGTGCGGTAGTCGTTGTCGAAGTCGACCCAGCGGGCCTGGCGGGTGACGTAGTCGCGCCACTCGCCGGTGTACTTCAGCACCGACTGGCGGCAGGCCTCGTTGAACTTCTCGATGCCGAGCTCGACGATCTCGTCGGTGGTCTTGATGCCGTTGAGGCGCATCGCCTCGAGCTCGGCGGGCAGGCCGTGGGTGTCCCAGCCGAAGCGACGCTCGACGCGCTTGCCGCGCATCGTCTGGTAGCGCGGGATGAGGTCCTTGACGTAGCCGGTGAGCAGGTGGCCGTAGTGCGGCAGGCCGTTGGCGAAGGGCGGGCCGTCGTAGAAGACGAACTCGTTGGCGCCGTCCTGCCCGGCGTCACGCTGCTCGACGCTCGCACGGAAGGTGTCGTCGGACTCCCAGTAGGCCAGCACCGCCTCCTCGATCGCGGGGAAGCGCGGGCTGCTGGCCACGGCGGTGGCGTCGGTGTGGCTGACCTTGGGGTAGGCCATCGGGCTGCTCCTCGCGGGTGCGTCGTACGTCTCGGTCTTCTGACACGAGGACGATCTGGCGACCGCGGTACCACCTCGCTTGGGGTCCGGGGACCCCCGCTTCGTTCCGGCTGTGTCGGGCCGTACCCGTCGGGGTCTAGTGAGGTGGCGGCCGGATCGCCGTACCCGTTCTTCCCGAGGCTCGCCGCTGATGACGGCTCAAGCGCCTGCGGCGATCGTACGGCTCCTGCGCGAGGCCGCGCCAATCGGTTCCGTGGACGCGCCGACCCGCGTCAGCCCTGACGACGGGCGACGAACTGCAGGGACATCGAGCAGGTGGGCGAGGTGTAGGCGAACGTCCCCCGGACGCGGTCGCGCTTGCGGGTGAGCAGCTGGGCCCCGAGCCAGCGGCTGCCGAGCTGGGTCACCGCAGCCGTCGCGCCGCTGCGCGGCAGGTGGATCTCGACGGGATAGACGGCCTTGGTGACGCTGGAGCCCTCGCAGAGCACTGCGGACGTGCGCAGCCGCACCACCCGGTTGTCCTCGGTGAGCCGGAACTCCACCGCGCCGTCGGTCGACTCGTAGCTGCCGGCGAGGGGCCGACGGGCGGCGATCCTCCGCGCCCGGATCTCCCACGACTGGTCGAAGGAGGTGCTGGCCAGGTCGTCACGCGCGGTGAGGGCGAGCTCGGAGTCGGCGATGCCGGGGGCGCGGATCTTCGCGACGACCGGGACGGTCCGGTCGGCGAGGACCGGGCCGAGCGCGAGGTCGCGCATGCGCACGCCGGGACCGGAGCCAGTGACGGCGACGTTGCTGGTGCCGCGAACGTGGGAGGTGACCATCAGCAGGACCGGCGTCGTCCGTCCGGCGGCGACCCGCAGCGGCGCAGCGGGGCGGGCCTGCGCGCCTGCCATCCAGGTGACGGACGCCATCTCGCCGACGAGCTCGTCACTGACGGCGTTCCTGGAGAACGTCGTCACCCGCAGGCAGCTCGGCTGCTCGGTGAGGAAGCCCTCCGGGAGCGGCCGCGTCACGGAGACCGTGTTCGCCGCATCGAGGGTGGTGACCGTCTCGGCCAGCTGGATGAGCGGCTCACAGCCCGCCGGGCGCTGGATGCCCGGGATCCAGCTCACCATCACGCTCTCGCCGGCCGGGACCGCACCTCCGAGCGTGGCGGATCCCTTCCACGTGTCGGCGCGCGAGTCGAGCTCAAGGCTGCCCCTGACGAGGATCCGCCAGGGCTCGCTGGCCGCCGGCATCCCCGGGGCGTGACCGGTGACGACTCCGTGCGAGCCCACGACCACCGGCTCGGCCTGTGCCTGGGTCGCAGGGAGCAGCGTCACGGCAGCAAGCAAGGACAGGACCATCCCCCGGTGCTTCATGCCCGGACCGTAGCAGCGCGTACGTCCGCGGGTGGTCGACTTGCCCGTCGCCGACACCGGCGGTTGGGTGATCCCATGGCGCACCCCGGGTACGACGGCATGTGGCTCCCGACCGACCAGGACCCGCGGATGCAGGCAGGTCCGACCCGCGGGGAGCGCGAGTGCCTCGTGGGCTACCTCGAGCACTACCGCCAGACCCTCGCGCTCAAGTGCGACGACCTCACCGCGGAACAGCTGGCGACGAGGGCCGTGCCGCCGTCCAACATCTCCCTGCTCGGCCTCGTGCGCCACATGGCGCGCGTCGAGCAGAGCTGGTTCCGCCGGGTGATCGAGGCGCGGATGGACATCCAGCGGCTCTTCCAGGACGAGGCCGAGGACGCGGGCTTCACCTTCCCCGATGCCGACGACGACCTCGTCCGCGCGAGCCACGCGCTGTGGCAGTCGGAGGTCGCGTACGCACGCGAGGTGCTCGAGCGCACCGACCTCGACGCGGTGGTCGACGTGCACGGGGAGCCGACCGAGGTGCGCGACATCGTGGTGCACATGATCGAGGAGTACGCCCGCCACTGCGGGCACGCCGACCTGGTGCGCGAGTGCATCGACGGCCGCACCGGGCAGTAGGGCGCCGCCCGGTCGGGTGGATCGGCCTCCGTACCCTTGCCCCGTGACTGCTGCTTCCGGACATGCCCTGCTGACCCTCCACGCCGGCTCGTCGGGCGACACCGTCCTCGACGCGTGGTTCCCCTCCCCCGTGCTCGGCGCGACTGACGGCGACGCCCCGGCGGAGCTGACCGCGCTGGAGGGCGACGACGGGGCCCGCGGCGTACGACGTGAGGTGCGGCTCGTCGAGATCGCCGACCTGGACGCGGCGCCGACGTCCACCGAGGACGTGTGGCTGCGACTCCACCTGCTCTCCACCCGCCTGGTCAAGCCCCACGGCCTCAACCTCGACGGGGTCTTCGGCCTGCTCACCAACGTCGTGTGGACCTCGGCCGGCCCGTGCGCCGTCGAAGGCTTCGAGGCGACCCGCGCCCGGATGCGCGCGAGCGGACAGCACGTCACGGTGTTCGGGATCGACAAGTTCCCGCGGATGGTCGACTACGTCGTGCCCAGCGGCGTACGGATCGGCGACGCCGACCGCGTCCGGCTCGGCGCCCACCTCGCGGAGGGCACGACCGTGATGCACGAGGGCTTCGTGAACTTCAACGCCGGCACCCTCGGCACCTCGATGGTCGAGGGCCGGATCTCCGGCGGCGTCGTGGTCGGGGACGGCTCCGACGTCGGCGGCGGCTCCTCGATCATGGGCACCCTGTCGGGCGGCGGCAAGGAGGTCATCTCCATCGGAGAGCGCTGCCTCCTCGGCGCCAACGCCGGCATCGGGATCTCCCTCGGCGACGACTGCGTGGTCGAGGCGGGCTGCTACGTCACCGCCGGCACCAAGGTGACCGTCTCCGACATGGACGGCAAGCCGCGCGTGGTGAAGGCGGCCACGCTCTCGGGCGTCGACAACATCCTGTTCCGCCGCAACTCGGTCAGCGGCGCCATCGAGGCCGTGCCGTGGAAGGGCGAGGGCATCGCCCTCAACGCGGCGCTGCACGCCAACTGACCGGACCCGCCGTGCCCTCCCTCCGTACGGTCGCCGTCGGCACCGTCGTGGCGCTCGGTGCCGTGGCGACCGGCCTCGTGCTGGTGGACCGCGGCGGCGTGCCGTCGATCCTGGACACCAGTGGGTGCACCGCGGAGGTCGACGGACACACGGTGGAGGTCGACCTCGAGCAGGCGGAGAACGCCGCCCTCATCACGGCGATCTCGATGGAGCGCGGGATGCCGGCGCGCGCGGCGAGCATCGCCCTCGCGACGGCCTACCAGGAGTCGAAGCTCTACAACATCGACTACGGCGACCGTGACTCCGTCGGGCTCTTCCAGCAGCGCCCCTCGCAGGGCTGGGGCACCGTCGAGCAGCTGACGGACCCGGTCTACGCGACCAACGCGTTCTTCGACGCGCTGCAGCAGGTCGAGGGCTACGACTCGATGGAGATCACCGTCGCGGCCCAGGAGGTGCAACGCTCGGCCTACCCCGACGCGTACGCCGACCACGAGAAGGACGGCCGCGTGCTCGCCTCGGCGCTGACCGGGAACTCACCGGGTGCGCTGTGGTGCGACGTGCCGGGCGACGCCGAGCAGGTGGACGCGCAGATCGACGAGACCGGCCTGGTCCCGCGAGCCACCGCTGTACGCCGCGACCTCGAGGCGCGCTTCGGCCAGCTGTCCCTCGGCGGCTTCGAGCCGGGCGGTGTGTCGAGCGGGCACATGGAGGGCTCGGCGCACTACGAAGGTCGGGCGGTCGACGTGTTCTTCCGGCCGGTCAACGCCGAGAACAAGAAGCGCGGCTGGGCGATGGCGTCCTACCTCGTCGCCAACGCCGACCGGCTGCACATCCGGACGATCATCTTCGACGACCGGATCTGGCGCGCAGGGTCGTGGGCGGGCGACGGCTGGCGCGACTACCGCGTGCCGTCGTCCTCGGGCGGCGACCGGGCGATCCTCGAGCACCGGGACCACGTGCACGTCGACGTCTTCGAGTGAGGTCGCGGGCGGCCGCGGTTTCCCCGCTCGAGCGGGGAATCTGGCTCCTGGAGGCCGTTGCAACCCCCTCGAGGAGTCAGGACACCCCGACAAGTACGGGGGTCAGCCCGCCAGCCGGTGCGCCGCGGCGGCGATCCGCTCGTCGGTGGCGGTGAACGCGACGCGCACGTGCCGGCGACCGGCGGCGCCGTAGAACTCGCCGGGCGCGACCAGGATCCCCTGCGCCGCGAGGTCGGCGACGGTCGTCCAGCAGTCCTCGCCACGGGTCGCCCAGAGGTAGAGCGACGCCTCGGAGTGGTCGATGGTGAAGCCCGCGGCCTCGAGCGCGCCGCGCAGGAGCGTACGCCGTGCGGCGTAGCGCGCGTGCTGCTCCTCGACGTGCGCGTCGTCGTCGAGGGCCGCGATCATCGCGCGCTGCTGCGGTCCGGGCATCTGCAGGCCGAGGTTCTTGCGGACCGCGAGCAGCTCGCCGACCAGCGCCGGGTCGCCGGCGAGGAAGGCGCAGCGGTAGCCCGCGAGGTTGGAGCGCTTGGACAGCGAGTGGACGGCGAGGACGCCGTCGAGCGAGCCGCCGTTGACCCGCGGGTCGAGGATCGACAGCGGCGCGTCGGCGGGGTCGTCGGACCAGGCGCACTCGATGTAGCACTCGTCGGAGACGAGGATCGTGCCACGCTCGCGGCACCAGTCCACGACCTTGCGCAGGTGCTCCAGCGGCAGCACGCGCCCGCTCGGGTTGGCCGGGCTGTTGAGCCAGAGCAGTCGCGGCGTGCGCGGTCCGAAGGCGGTGAGCGAGTCGGTCGCGAGGCTGTCGGCACCCGCGAGCGCGGCGCCGACCTCGTACGTCGGGTAGGCCAGCGCCGGGTAGCCGACCAGGTCGCCCGGGCCGATGCCCAGGTGCACCGCCATCGAGCCGATGAGCTCCTTGGACCCGATGACCGGCAGCACGCCGTCGAGCCCCAGCCCGGTCACGCCGTGGCGCCGGCCGAGCCAGTCGATCGCCGCCTGCCGCGTCTCCTCCAGCCCGATGGTCGTCGGGTAGCCCGGGGAGTCGGCCGCGGCCCGCAGTGCGTCCTGGACGACCGCGGGAGTCGGGTCGACGGGCGTGCCGACCGAGAGGTCACAGACCCCGTCGGCGTGGGCGCGCGCCGTCTCGGCGTACGTCGCGAGCTTGTCCCAGGGGAAGTCCGGGAGCCGCTGCGACACCTTCCGGTGGTCTCGGGAGGGTCGACGTACGACCCCCTCGGCCATCGGAAGGTCGGTCACTCGTCGTGCTCCTGCGGGGGCAGCGCGGCGACGAGCTCGTGGTCCTTGTCGATGACACCCATCTTGGCGGCGCCACCGGGCGAGCCGAGGTCGTCGAAGAAGTGGACGTTGGCGTCGTAGTAGCCCTTCCACTCCTCCGGGGTGTCGTCCTCGTAGAAGATCGCCTCGACCGGGCAGACCGGCTCGCACGCGCCGCAGTCGACGCACTCGTCGGGGTGGATGTAGAGCATCCGCTTGCCCTCGTAGATGCAGTCGACGGGGCACTCGTCGACGCACGCGCGGTCCTTGAGGTCGACGCACGGCTGGGCGATGACGTAGGTCACCAGGTCCTCCTGAAGGCGGGTCTGCACGGATGGGTGATGCGTGTCGGATCACTCTAGTATCCGGCGGGTGGCAGACACGTCAGAACCCCGCGCAGGCGAGACGGCGACCGGCCGCCACGCGCTCGGCCCGCACGTCGTGGGGCAGCGCGTCGTCGTGCGCCACCTGCTTCCCGACGGGCGCGCCAGCGACGTCCTCGGGGTCTGCACGTCGTGGGACGCGGACTCGCTGAGCGTCGACCGGGAGGGGCACGGGCCCGTGACCATCCCCCTGGCCGACGTGGTGACCGGCAAGCCGGTGCCGCCGCGCGCCTCCGTACGAGCGCGGGTGCGGGCCCGGACGGCCGAGGACCACGGGCTCGGCCTGTGGCCGGACACCGAACGGGTGGACCTCGGCGAGTGGGTGCTGCGCGCACGCCCCCCAGCACCCGGCGACCGTCCCCGCAAGCGCGCCAACTCGGCCCTCGCGATGGGCGACGCAGACATGCCCCTGACACACGCCACCAACGAGGTCCGCCGCTTCTACGAGGCGCGCGGGCAGGTGCCGACGGTGCAGGTCGAGCAGCGCTCGTCCTACGAGCGGTGGTTCCGCTCGCTGGGCTGGACGCCGGTGCCGGGCGGCGACTCGCACTTCCAGGTCGCGCCGACGTCGCGGGCCCTGCGGGCCGCCGGCCGTGGCCTCGACGGCACCGCGCTCACCGAGACCGGCTCCCGGTGCGTCGTCGAGCTGGTCGACGGAGAGCTCTTGGCCCGCGGCGAGGCGTACGTCGACGGCGACTGGGTCGGGCTGCACTCGGTGGAGGTGGCACCCGGGCGTCGACGTGAGGGACTCGGCACCGCCGTGGTCGCGGACCTGCTGGACTGGGGCGCCTCGCTCGGCGCGACGACCGCGTGGCTGCACGTCGAGGTCGACAACACCGCCGCGATCGCGACGTACGGGCGTCTCGGCTTCGTCACGCACCACTCCAACCGCTACCTCGCCGCACCGGGTTGAGCTCACCTGCCGTCCTGTTGGATGGCGGCGTGACGACCACCCAGAGCACCGCACCCGACACGACCGGAGCCGACCGCACGCGACAGGTGGTGGTCACGCTGGCGGAGGTGTTCTGCGTCTTCGGCACGCTGGTCGGCGTCGGGGTCATCGGCACCCGCGTCGAGGAGTCCTCCGGAGGGGCACTGGCTGCCGACGCGACGCTGTTGGCGCCGCTGGGGCCGGCCTTCTCGATCTGGTCGGTGATCTACGCCGGCTTGGCGGCCTACACCGTGTGGCAGTGGCTGCCGTCCTCGACGGCGGACCTGCGCGCCCGGCGTACGGGCTGGCCGGCTGCCGCGTCCATGGTGCTCAACGCGGCCTGGCTGCTCGTCACGCAGCAGGGGTGGCTGTGGGCCAGCGTCGTGGTGATCGTCGCCCTCGTCGTGGTGCTCGGCGTGCTCGTGCAGCGGCTGACCGACCTCGGTCCCGCTCCGTCGCTCGTGCAGCGGGTCGTGGTGGACGGCACCTTCGGCCTCTACCTCGGCTGGGTGGCCGTGGCGACGTGCGCCAACGTGACCGCGACCCTCGTGGAGGAGGGCGTCGAGACCTCCACGCTGGTGGGCGAGCTCGTCGCCGCGGCCGTCATCGCCGTGGTGGTCGCGGTCGCGGCCCTCGTCGTGGCCCGCACCGGCCCCCGCTGGACCTTCGCCGCGGCCGCGGCGTGGGGGCTGGCGTGGATCGCCGTCGGCCGGCTGACCGACGAGCCGGCCTCGACCCTGGTGGGTGCCGTCGCCGCGGTCGCGGCGGCGGCCGTCCTGGGCATCACCGCCCGCGCCGCCGTACGGCGCTGAGCAGCGCTACTCGTCGACGGCGTCGGGGTTGGTGCAGATGACCGTGTCGCTGGGGATGTAGGTGGTCGTGAAGACCTCGTCCTCGCGGGTCTCGGTGTTCTCCCCGACCGGCCGGAAGTAGCGCACCACGTCGATGTCGAAACCGCCGTAGCCCTCGTTGGGGTGGCAGGTGAGGTCGTCGATGCGCCGGGTCTTGGGCTTGGTCAGGTTGTAGCGCTCGCCGGTGGTGGTGGTGATGTCCCAGTACTTCGTCGAGTACATGGTCACGGTCACCGCGCCCGACGACGACGGCGTCGAGTCGGTGAACGAGGTGTCGATGAGCACGCCGTACGGGGTGTCGTTCTTGAAGCGCAGGTCGACCGCGCCCCACGCCACGGTGGCCTCGCGGCCCACCGGGTAGCGGTCGATGTAGAACGAGTGGGGCTTGTGCTCCACGTCCTCGAGACCGGCGAAGAACATCGCGTTGAACAGCGTGGTGGCCATCTGGGAGACGCCGCCGCCGAGGTCCTGCACCAGGATGCCGTCGTTGATGACGAAGCCCTTGGTGAACCCGTTGGCCTCCGTGCGCTCGCCGACCGTGTCGTTGAGCGAGAAGGTCTCCCCCGGCTTGAGCAGCGTGCCGTCGACGATGTCGGCGGCGCGGCCGATGTTGACGTTGCGGTACTCGGCGTAGGGGAAGTAGGTGGTGAAGGTCGAGACCCGCTCGCGGACCTGCAGCGCGCGGGCCTCCTTGGTCGTGAAGTCCGGCTTGGCGACCTTCGCGGAGAGCGTGAGCGTACGTTCCCCCTGCGGCGCGGCGACCACGCCGAGGAAGCCCGCCTCGAGCTCGGCGGCGTCGAACGTGACGCCCGGCTTGGCGGGCACCACCTGCGGGGCGCCGTCGACGAGCGCCACGGTCGCGTCGACCGGCGCACCCTGGGTCACCTTGCCGCCGACGACCTCGGTGAGCCGGGCGGAGTCCAGCGTCGGGACGAGCTCGCCGTCGACGGGCTCGAGCGACAGGGCCGCGGTGTAGTCCGCGGGGCGCAGGGCGACCTGCGAGCCCTCGAAGGCGAGGGTCACGGGCGCGGCCACGGCGGGCGAGGCGAAGGCGTCGAGCGCCTCCTGGACGTCGGTGGCGTCGATCGCGGGCTGGACCTCGGTCATCTCGAGGGCGACCACGTCGGGGTCCTCCTCGAGGAAGGCCGCCTCGAGCGCGTCGAGGGTGTCGCTGGGGTCGAGC
Organism: Nocardioides flavus (ex Wang et al. 2016); assembly: GCF_014653115.1. Taxonomy (GTDB): domain Bacteria; phylum Actinomycetota; class Actinomycetes; order Propionibacteriales; family Nocardioidaceae; genus Nocardioides; species Nocardioides flavus. The sequence goes on from NZ_BNAD01000006.1 coordinate 128,180, forward strand.
GCCTGACCGGTGCGGGGCTGCCTCGTCGTGATCTTGTCGCCGTCGAAGCGGACCGCACCGTCGCGGGCGGTCGAGCCGTGCTGCTCGTCGAGACCGGCGAGGAAGGCGTTGTAGGTGGGCTCGTCCACCTCCACCTCCGCCTCGGTGGCCTCGCCGCCGGTGAAGTAGTTCCACAGCCGGACCGGGTCCCAGCTCCGCTCGCCGCCGGCCTCGGCGACCGACGCGTCGTAGTCGACCGACAGCCCCGCCTGGGCGGGGTCGATGGCGATCTCACTGCCCTCGACGGTCGTCGCGATGTCGCGGGCGACGCGATCGGCGAGCCCGGCTCGCAGGCGCTCGGCGGCTTCCTCCTGGGGGTGTCCGCCGATGCGGACGCCGGACACGGTGGTGTTGCGCGGGACCTTGTCACCGGCCACGTAGTGCGCGGCGACGTAGAGCCCGCCGAACAGCACCCCGAGCCCGAGGAGCAGCCACAGCACGACCTTGGCGCCCGCCTTCTCGCGGGGCTGCGTGGCACTGGTCTGGTTCGTCGGCACCCGGCGAGTTTAGGTGGCCGATCCCCGAAGTCCCGGATCGTCGGCGCGCCCCCGGGGCGTCGTACGCCGGCCGCGGACGGTCGCCACCGACGCGACGAGCAGCACCGCCGACCCGGCCAGCAGGGACCAGCCGGCGGCGTCGGCGGCGACCAGGAAGCCGCCTCCCGGGCCCTCGAGGACACCCCTCAGCACCGCGACGCACCACCCCAGCGCGAAGGCCACGCGCAGGCCGCCCGGCGGCAGCCAGCCGAGCACGACGACCGCCGTGGCCAGCGCCAGCGCCAGGCCCCACCAGTGGAGGTGGAGCAGGGTGCCGGCCACACCGGACACGACGCCGACGGACGCGGAGAGGGCACCGGCGAGCAGGCCGGCGAGGAGGGAGGGCGGCCTCACAGCCCCGCGAAGAGGTCGTCCTCGAACCCGTCGGCGTCGGTCGGGCCGGGGGTGCCCTTGACCAGGCGGTAGAACTCCTCGGACCACCACGAGTGGCCGCTCTCGGCGCCGGCGAAGAAGTGCCCGTCGGTCCGCACCTGGGTCTCGTGCTTGGCCAGCGCGTCCATCTTGCGCTGCACCGTCGTGGCCCCGTCGACGCGGGCGCTGATGAGCTCGTCGGGCGTCACGAAGGGCGGCAGCTTGCCGTCGGGCTCCATCCCGGCGAACGTCTCGGTGTCGCCGGCCTCGCGCAGCGCGCGCAGGCTGGCGCGCATCCGCGACTCGCTCATCGCGGTCCAGTAGATCTTGGCGATGTCGTGCGGCTCGCCGAGCTCGAGCTTGTACGACGGGGCGGCGGCGAGCTGCGCGGCGTACATCGCGACGCGGTGGGCCTGGATGTGGTCGGGGTGGCCGTAGCCGCCGAACTGGTCGTAGGTCACGAGCACCTGCGGGCGGACCTCGCGGATGACCTTGACCAGCTCGTCGGCGGCCTCGTTGAGGTCGGCGTGCCAGAACGCGTTGTCGGGGACGAACTCGCCTGCGACCGCGTGGCCGTCCTCGTGCCACGCCATGCCGGAGTCGTGGAATCGGCCGTAGCCACCCAGGAAGCGGTGGTCGGTGACGCCGAGGACCTTCATCGCCTGCTCGAGCTCGTCGCGCCGACGATCGCCGAGGCCGCCCTGCTCCTCGTAGGCGAGGTGGGACAGGTCGGGGACGAGCACCTCGCCCATCTCGCCGGCGGTGCAGGTGACGAGGGTGACGCCGACGCCGGCGTCGACGTAGCGCGCCATGGTGGCGCCGTTGTTGATGCACTCGTCGTCGGGGTGGGCGTGGACGAGCAGCAGGCGTCGCTCGGGGTTCTGCGTCATGTTCCTCAGCCTAGGTCGGGGCGCTTGATGCGCTTCGGCGCGGTCGGCAGGTGCAACGGCGGCGGAGGCGCGCCGTGTTCCGCACCGGCGCCCGGACCCTCCTCCGGCTCTTCATCGAGCCAGCCGTCGTGGGTGTCGACGAGCACCTCGAGCATGAAGGCCGGCGCATCGCTGAGCACCGCCCACGGGTGGTCCTCGTCGTCGTCCTCGCCGGAGAGCCGCTCGCGCTCCAGGCGTGCCTCGAAGCCGTCGGCGCGCAGCCGGGCGACGACCGCCCGTGCGTCGTCCTCGTCGAAGAAGATCGCCCTCACGAGGGTGATTCTGCCCCTCCACCGGCTGGCTAGGGTCGACCCCATGTCCACCGCGTCGGAGTCGCCGTACGTCCGGGGCGTGCACCTCGAGCGCACGGATGAGAACGTCCGCGAGATCGACGCCCTCGCCGGCCTCCTCGGCGAGCCGGCCGGCCTCGCAGGCCTGCTCACCGACCTCAAGTGGGAGCTGCGCCGCTCGCGGGTCCCGCGGCTGCTCGGGCGGGCGGTGCGCGAGGCGTACAGGTGGGACGCCCACGACGAGCGGGACGAGCAGTGGTACCCGCAGGGGATCTCCACCAGCGCCGACTCCTCCGAGACCGGGGACGTCGACGGGCGGCGGGTCGTCGTGACGACCTGGTACTCGACCGGCCGGGACGGCACCAAGCGCGGCTCACGGGTCACGTTCGTCGACCTCGACTCGGGCACCTACCGCCACGTCCTGCTGGTCTCGCCCGTGCTCGACGAGACCGGGGCCCTGACGCTGCGGCCGACGACCATCCACGCCGGGGGCGTCGTGTGGGCAGGGCCCTACCTCCACATCGCGGCCACCAGCCGCGGGTTCGTCACCGCCCGGGTCGACGACATCATGCGGGTGCCCGGCGACGACGACCACCCGGACCGGTTCGGCCTCGACGGCACCCGCGTGCACTCCTACGGCCACCGCTACGTGCTGCCGGTCCGGTTCACCTACCGCGCCCATGCCGAGGACGGCCACCAGAAGCTCCGCTACTCCTTCATGTCGCTCGACCGGGGCTCCGACCCGCCGGCCCTCGTCGCCGGCGAGTACGCCCTGGACCCCGACGCGACGACGCGGCTCGCGCGCTACGAGCTCGACCCGCACACCTGGCAGATCCCGGCCGGGGAGGACGGCTACTCCCGTCCCCTCGCGATCGACCACGGAGGCGTCCGGCAGATGCAGGGCGCGGTGATCGCGGGCGGGCGCTACCACGTGACGGTCTCGCACGGCCCCTGGATGCCCGGCAGCATGTACGCCGGCCGGCCGGGTGCCATGCGCGGGCGTCGCTGGGCCCTGCCGATGGGGCCCGAGGACCTGTCCTACTGGCCCTCCACCGACCGGCTGTGGTCGCTCACCGAGCACCCGCGACGACGCTGGATCGTCGCGATGGACCGCGCCTGGTTCGACTGACTTGCCCGTGAGTCGCTGAGAGACTCACAGCTCAGCGACCTCGCGACACGCCCGGGCTGCGCGTTGAGTCTCTGGGAGACTCAACGGCAATGGCGCAGGTCAGGCGCGCGGCTGCATCGCCAGCTGCCGGCTCTGGGCGACGAGGCGACCGGCGGAGTCCCAGACCTCGCAGTCCTCCTCGAACATGCCGCCGGCCACGTTGCGGGTGCGGTGCGAGACCCGGAGCCAGCCGGGCGCAGGCACGGCGCGGACGTGGACGGTCAGCTCGAGCGTCGGCGCCCAGCCGGGACGCCCGAGGTCGAAGGTGACCGGCGGCAGCGCGTCGCAGACCATGAGCAGGCCGACCGGGTCGACGTCGTGGCCGTCGGCCATCCGGAACCAGGCCTGGATGTGCCCGCGCCCGCTCGGCTCCCCGACCGCCCAGCCGACGCACGCGGGGTCGAAGCGCAGGTCGAAACGCTCCATCAGCGGGGCGACGCGGCGCGTCTCCTCGGGCGCGAGCGAGCCGGGCACGCACTCCTCGAGCGGGGGGATGGCCGGGGGCTCGGCGGTGGTGGCGACGTCGTCCGGCAGCGCGCCCAGGTCGCCGTACGTCGCCAGCACGGCGATGCGGGTGGCGCCCTCCTGGGCGAGCTCGGCCGAGACTGTGGTGACGGAGCCGCCCTCGCGCAGCAGCCGCGTGGACACCTGGGCCGGACCCGGCCGGGCAGCGGACAGGTAGTAGGCGCTGACCGACAGCGGGTGCGGCTTGGCCGGGATGGTCTCGGCGACGGCCCGGCCGACCACGCCGAGCAGGTAGCCGCCGTTGACGCCGCCGCCCACGACCCAGCCGGGGTCGAGCTCGGCGCCGAGGAGACCGTCGCCGGTCGCGGTCAGGGCGGTGTGGCTGTCCCACTCGGATGGCATGTGCCGAGCCTAGGTCTGCTGAGGCTCAGCGGGCCCGGAGCCAGCCGGTGACCTGCGGCACACCGTCCACCCAGCCCAGGCGCGCGGCGTACATCGCCCGGCGGCCGCGCTGACGCAGCTTGTGGTCCCACTTGCCGGAGCCGGCACACGGCTGCGTCGTGCCGCGGCAGGTCCACCCGTGGAAGAACGCCAGCACCCGGCCGCGCCGGTCCTCGACCAGGTCGGCGCCGCCGGGGCCGCAGAGCCCGGTGCTGTCCTTGTCGAGCAGCATCCCGCCGTCGGCGGCCGTCCAGTCGAGCAGGGACGCCGACCTCAGCCAGCGGGTGCGGTAGCCGCAGCGGGTCCAATCGCCTTCCGAGGCGAGCATCACGTAGCCCTCGGGGCGCCGGGTCAGCACCGGGTTCTCCACCACGCCCGTGGAGCGGAAGAGCTCGACGCTAGTCGCAGCGGGCTTCACCGACTGCCCGTCACGCGTCAGCGGCACGAGCCGCACGCTGGAGGGGATCCGGTCGGTCTTGTAGAGCAGGTAGGTCGCCCCGTCGGCGTCGCGGAACCACGACGGGTCGATGACGCCGGCGCGCGGGAGCGTACGGTCGCGCGGCAGCATCGGGTCCTGGGCGAGCGGCGTGCGGGCGTACGACGGGCACACGAGCGGCGCGCTGCCGACGGGCCGGAACGGCCCCCGCGCGGAGGTCGAGCGCGCGACACCGATGCAGCGCCCGTGCTCGCCCATGCCCCGCACCGGAGTGGCGTAGTAGAGCAGCCAGCGTCCACGCACGCGGGCCACGTCCACGGCCCACACCCCACCAGCGCGCGACCAGGACGGCTTGTGCGTCAGCAGGCCCGGGCCGCGGCGCCATGGCCCGTCGGCGGCTCGCGACCAGGCGTGCGGCACCCGGTCGCCCGTGGCGTACGCGACCAGGCCTCCGCCGGGCGTGACGACGACCGCGGGGTCGGGGAAGTCGAGGTTGAGCACCGGGCGCGGCACCGGCTCCTGCGCGGTCGCGGGAACGGCGACGGACAGCAGCCCGGCCACGATCATCAGCACGAGCAGGCGCGCTGCTCCCCGGTTCGGCACCGGGGGACCGTACCTGCTCGGACGCTCAGGGGCGCGGGGTTGCCGGGAGTGTCTCGAGGCTGCGCGAGCTCTCAGCTCCAGTGCGGGCACCCCGTGCGAGAGGTCCCGAGCCCGGTGCTGCCTAGGCTGGGAACCATGTGGCTCGTGGTCGACCTCCTCCTCGTCGGTGTCTTCGCGGTGGTCGGCCGGCTCAGCCACTACGGCACGCTGACCGCCGGAGGCTGGTGGTCCACCGCGTGGCCGTTCCTCGTGGGCACGCTGGCCGCCTGGGCGGTCCTCGTCGTGACCCGTCGGCCGCCCGCGGCGGTCTCCTCCGGGGTCGTGGTGTGGGTCGGCGCGCTCGCCGTCGGCATGCTGCTGCGACAGGTCAGCGGCCAGGGCACCGCCACGCCCTTCGTCGTCGTCGCGACCCTCGTCCTCGGCGCGCTCCTCGTGCTGCCGAGGCTCGGCGCGAGGTTCGCGCGTGACTGACGCCGACGCCCGCACCGGACGTACGGTGCGCACCCCCGCGCTCGCCTTCGGGATCCTCCTCGCCGCCGTGGCGCTCGTCTCGGTCAACCTGCGCCCGGGCGCCTCCTCCGTGGGTCCCGTGCTCGAGGAGGTACGCCTCGGCCTGGGCATGAGCGCCGGCGTCGCGGGAGCGGTGACCGGCCTGCCCGGCCTCGTGTTCGGCCTGGCGGGAGCCGTCGCCGTGGCCTTCGCCCGCAGGGTCGGGATGACCGTCGGCATCGCGATCGGGCTCGTCGCCGTGGTCGTCGGCCTGCTCGTGCGCGTGACCACCGACAGCGTCCCGGTGTTCCTGCTCCTCACCGTCGTCGCACTGGCTGGCATGGCCGTCGGCAACGTGCTGGTCCCCGCGTGGATCAAGGCCCACGGGCACACGGTGGCGCTGATGACCGTCTATGGCACCGGCCTCCTCGTGGGGGGCACCATCGGTCCCCTGATGACCGCACCCGCGAGCGAGGTCGGCGGCTCGTGGCGGGTGGGTCTCGGTATGTGGGGCCTGCTCGCGCTGTCCACCCTCCCGCTGTGGGCGTGGCTGGCCGTTCGCGAGCACCGGTCGCCGGCGGAGCACGCCGTCTCGGGGGACGCCCCGCCCAGTGGCCGGGTGGTCCACTCGCCGACCGCGGTGGCGCTGACCGTCCTGTTCGGCGTGCAGTCGATGCACGCCTACGTCCAGTTCGGCTGGCTGCCGCAGGTCTACCGCGACGCCGGCATGTCGGCGTCCTCGGCCGGCGCGCTCCAGGCGCTGCTGTCGAGCGTCGGCATCCTCGGCGCGCTGGCGATGCCCACCGTGATCGCCCGCGGACGCGGCCTGCGGGCCCTGGCCGTGTCCTTCGGCGTCGCCCTCGCCCTCGGCTACGTCGGGCTGCTCCTCGCACCGGCCACCCTCCCGTGGGCGTGGGCCCTGCTGCTGGGCTTCGCGGGCCTCGCCTTCCCCACGGCCATCGCCCTGATCACCGCCCGCACCCGGCACCCGTCGGTCACCGCCCAGCTCTCCGGGTTCGTCCAGCCGGTGGGCTACGCGCTGGCCGCGATCGGGCCCTTCCTCGTCGGCGTGCTGCACGAGGCGACGGGCGGCTGGACGCTCGTCCTCGCGCTGCTCGCGCTCACGTCGGTGCCGCTGACCCTCGCGGGCCTGCGGGTCGCCCGGCCCACGTACGTCGACGACGAGATCTGACGCGCGCCCGTCGTCGCTCTGTCAGGATCTGCGCGTGAGGCAGTGGGTGGTGGTCGTCGGCGGGACCAACATGGACGTCGTGGCGCGCACGTCGGCGCCGCTGGTCCCGGCGACCAGCAATCCCGGGCACACCCGCATCTCCCCCGGTGGGGTCGGCCGCAACATCGCAGCGTGCCTCGGCCTGCTGGGCGCCCCCGTACGCCTCGTGTCTGCGGTCGGCGACGACGCCTTCGGCGAGGAGGCGCTGCGCGTGACGGCCGAGTGCGGCGCCGACGTGGCGGCCGTACGCCGGGTGCCGGGAGCGACCGGCACCTACACCGCCGTCCTCGACGACCGCGGCGAGCTGGTGGCGGCGGTCTCCGACATGGCGGTCGTCGACCACCTCGAGCTCGACACGGTCCACCTCACCGACGCCGCGCTGGTGGTGCTCGACGGCAACCTCGCGCACGAGCAGGCCGCCCGGGTCGTCGCCTCGGCCGCCGCGGCGGGCGTGCCGGTGGCCTTCGAGCCGGTGTCGGTGGCCAAGGCGGCGCGGCTGGCCGACCTCGTGCGCGAGCTGTTCCTCGTGACGCCCAACGCCGACGAGATCGCCGCCCTGACCGGTCGGTCCGCGGCGGACTGGCGGGCGTCCATCGCCGACCTGCACGACCGCGGCGTCGAGCACGTCTGGCTGCGGCAGGGCGCTGACGGGTCCTGGATGTGCAGCCGCGGCGCCGAGCCGGTCCACCTGCCCGCCGTGCCCGCGGAGGTCGTCGACGTCACCGGTGCCGGCGACGCCATGCTGGCCGCCTGGGTCGCGGCCTGGCTGCGGGGCGCCGACCCGGTCGCGGCGGCCCAAGAGGGGCACCTGGCCGCGGCCGCCACGATCGCGAGCCCGCACACCGTCCGGCCGGACCTGGCCGACTTCCTGGGGAGGGACCACTGATGCTGACCGTCACCGACGAGGTCCGCGACGCGCTCGCCTCCGGGCGGCCCGTGGTCGCGCTGGAGAGCACGATCATCAGCCACGGCATGCCCTACCCGCAGAACGTCGAGATGGCCCGCGCCGTCGAGGGCATCGTCCGCGAGGGCGGGGCCGTCCCGGCGACCATCGCGGTGCTCCACGGGAAGCCGACGATCGGCCTGTCCGCCGACGACCTCGAGCTGCTCGCCTCGGACGAGTCGGTGCTCAAGGTGTCGATCCGCGACCTGCCCTACGTCGTCTCACGCGGCCTGCACGGCGCGACGACCGTGGCCTCGACGATGCGCCTGGCCGCCCTCGCCGGGATCGGCGTGTTCGTGACCGGCGGGCTCGGCGGCGTGCACCGCGGCGCGGAGACGTCGTACGACGTGTCGGCCGACCTGACCGAGCTCACGACCACCTCGGTCGCGGTCGTGTGCGCGGGCGTCAAGAGCATCCTCGACATCGGCCTGACGCTGGAGAAGCTGGAGACCCTCGGCGTCCCCGTGCTCGGCTTCGGCACCGACGAGTTCCCCTCGTTCTTCTCCCGGTCCTCCGGCTTCGCCGCACCGATGCGCCTCGACTCCCCCGCCGAGATCGCCGGGCTGATGCGCGCGAAGTGGGACCTCGGGCTCGCCGGCGGTGTCGTCGTGGCCAACCCGATCCCCGCCGAGGCGGAGATCCCCGCCGAGGAGATCGGCGTGATCATCGAGCAGGCGCTCGGCGACATGGACGCGCTCGGCATCCGCGGCAAGGACGCGACCCCCTACCTCCTCGGGCGCATCGTCGAGATCACCTCCGGCGAGTCGCTCCGGGCCAACATCGCCCTCGTGGAGCACAACGCCCGCCTCGGGGCCGCGATCGCGACGGCGTACGTCGCCCTCCACGCGCTCGACTGAGCGTCGCCACTGGCGGACCGGCCACCGGGACACGCCGACACAAGATGTGGTCCCCCACTTCTCCTCACGACCTACATACGGTGGCCGACGCAGCTGGTTCGGCGCGTCAGCCAGACGTGTCGAGGCAAGAGGGAACCCGGTGTGAGTCCGGGACTGCCCCGCAGCGGTGAGTGGGAACGACCGCCGTCACACAGCACTGGATCACCTGATCTGGGAAGCGACGGCCAGTAGGAGCCCTTCGAGACGGTCCTGCGCAACCTCCTCAGGAACCGTCGAGAAGAAGCGCCCACGAGTCCGAAGACCTGCCAGCGCACCGCACCCGACCGGGTGCGGTGGTCCGAGGCCTCGTGGGAAGGCCGGTGGGCACCGACGACGCCGCGCCCGCGTGCGCTTCGTACGGCCCTCTCCTCCCGCGGCCCCGGACAACGTCCGTCTCGCGAGGAGAGAGAAGTGACCATCACCGAGTCACCGGTGCGCACGACCATGCAGGTGCGCAAGAGGAACGGCGACGGCGAGCCCGTCGACGTCAACAAGATCGTCCGCGCCGTCGACCGGGTCAGCGACGACCTGGCCGACGTCGACCCGATGCGGGTCGCGACCCGCACCATCAGCGGGCTCTACGACGGCGCCACCACCGCCGAGCTCGACCGGCTGTCGATCCAGACGGCCGCGGAGATGATCGGCGAGGAGCCGCAGTACAGCAGGCTGGCCGCCCGCCTGCTGGCGGGCTACATCGACAAGGAGGTCCGCAACCAGGGCGTCATGTCGTTCAGCCAGTCGGTGGCGCTCGGGCACGCCGAGGGGCTGATCGGCGACGACACGGCCGCCTTCGTCAAGGACAACGCCCGCAAGCTCGACTTCGCCGTCGACCCGGACGGGGACCGGCGCTTCGAGTACTTCGGGCTGCGCACGGTCTACGACCGCTACCTGCTGCGTCACCCCTCGAGCCGCCTCGTCGTGGAGACCCCGCAGTACTTCCTGCTCCGGGTCGCGTGCGGCCTGGCCCAGGCCCCGGGCGAGGCGATCGAGTTCTACCGGCTGATGTCGTCGCTGGCCTACCTGCCGTCCTCACCGACGCTCTTCAACTCCGGCACCCGGCACACCCAGATGTCGTCGTGCTACCTCGTCGACAGCCCCCGCGACGACCTCGACTCGATCTACTCCCGCTACGCGCAGGTCGCGAAGCTGTCGAAGTTCGCCGGCGGCATCGGCATCGGCTTCTCCCGGGTCCGCTCGCGCGGGGCGCTGATCCGTGGGACCAACGGCCAGTCCAACGGCATCGTGCCGTTCCTGCGCACCCTCGACGCGTCGGTGTCCGCCGTCAACCAGGGCGGACGCCGCAAGGGCGCGGCGTGCGTCTACCTCGAGCCGTGGCACCCCGACGTCGAGGAGTTCCTCGAGCTGCGCGACAACACCGGCGAGGACGCCCGCCGCACCCACAACCTCAACCTCGCGCACTGGGTGCCCGACGAGTTCATGCGCCGCGTGGAGGCGGATGCCGAGTGGTCGCTCATCGATCCCGACCAGGCCCCGGAGCTCCCCGACCTGTGGGGCCAGGCCTTCGACGAGGCCTACCGGCGCGCGGAGGCAGAAGGGCGCTACGTACGCCGGGTGCGGGCGCGCGACCTCTACGGCCGGATGATGCGCACCCTCGCCCAGACCGGCAACGGGTGGATGACCTTCAAGGACGCCAGCAACCGCACCTGCAACCAGACCCGGGACACCCCGGGCGGGCCCGTGGTGCACCTGTCCAACCTGTGCACGGAGATCATCGAGGTGTCCTCCGACGACGAGACCGCGGTGTGCAACCTCGGCTCGGTGAACCTCGCTCAGCACCTCACCCAGCCGCTGGTCGAGGAAGACGCCCTCGCGCCTGTCACGAGACCGCAGATCGACTGGGACAGGCTGCGCGCCACGGTGCGCACAGCGGTGCCGCTGCTCGACCGGGTCGTCGACGTCAACTACTACCCCAGTGACGAGGCGGCCGCGTCGAACCCGCGCTGGCGTCCGGTCGGCCTGGGACTGATGGGCCTGCAGGACGTGTTCTTCGCGTTGCGGCTGCCCTTCGACTCCCCCGAGGCCCGCGAGCTCTCCACCCGGGTGCAGGAGGAGATCCTCCTGACGGCGCTCGAGGTGTCCGTCGACCTCGCTCGGCGCCACGGACCGCACCCGGCGTACGCCGAGACGCGAGCCGCGGGCGGGGTGCTCCAGCCCGACCTGTGGGGCGTGGTCCCCACCCAGACCGAGCGGTGGGAGCGACTGCGCGCGGACATCGCCGAGCACGGCCTGCGCAACTCGCTCCTCGTCGCGATCGCGCCGACGGCGACCATCGCCTCGATCGCAGGCTGCTACGAGTGCATCGAGCCGCAGGTGTCCAACCTGTTCAAGCGCGAGACGCTGTCGGGAGAGTTCCTGCAGGTCAATGCCGCCCTGACCCGCGAGCTCAAGGCGCGCGGCCTGTGGACATCGGAGGTGCGCGAGGCGATCAAGCGGGCCGAGGGGTCGGTGCAGGGCATCGCCCAGCTGCCCGACGACGTGCGCGAGCTCTTCCGTACGGCATGGGAGCTGCCGCAGCGCGCGCTCATCGACATGGCCGCGGACCGCTCGCCCTACATCGACCAGAGCCAGTCGTTGAACCTCTTCATCGCGGGTCCGTCGATCGGGAAGCTCTCCTCGATGTACCTCCACGCGTGGAAGGCCGGACTCAAGACGACCTACTACCTCCGCTCGCGCCCCGCGACGCGGATCCAGCAGACGACCGTCTCCACCCTCCCCACACCCGCTCCCCCGACCACCCTCTCCGACGACGAGGCGCTCGCCTGCTCGCTGGAGAACCCCGAGAACTGCGAGGCCTGCCAGTGACGCTCACCCACGACTCCACCACCGACCAGCAGCGGATGCTCCTCGACCCCGGGATGAACCTCACCCTGCGACCGATGCGCTACCCGCACTTCTACGACCGCTACCGCGACGCCATCAAGAACACCTGGACGGTCGAGGAGGTCGACCTGCACTCCGACCTCAAGGACCTCCAGCGGCTCAGCGACGCCGAGCGCCACCTGGTCTCCCGACTGGTGGCCTTCTTCGCCACCGGCGACACGATCGTGGCCAACAACCTGGTGCTCAACCTCTACCAGCACATCAACTCCCCCGAGGGCCGGCTGTACCTGTCGCGCCAGCTCTTCGAGGAGGCGGTGCACGTGCAGTTCTACCTGACCCTGCTCGACACCTACGTCCCCGACGAGACCGAGCGCCACGAGGCCTTCGCCGCCGTCGACAACATCCCCTCGATCAAGGCCAAGGCCGACTTCTGCTTCCGGTGGATCGACTCGGTCTTCGACCTCGACGCGCTCGAGACCCGCGAGCACCGGCGGAGGTTCCTGCTCAACCTCATCTGCTTCGCCGCGGTCATCGAGGGGTTGTTCTTCTACGGCGCGTTCGCCTACGTCTACTTCCTGCGCTCGCGCGGGTTCCTCAACGGCCTGGCCTCCGGCACCAACTGGGTCTTCCGTGACGAGTCGATGCACATGGCCTTCGCCTTCGACGTGGTCGACACGGTGCGCGAGGAGGAGCCGGAGCTCTTCGACGACGAGATGGCGGCGCAGGTGCGGCAGATGCTCGTCGACGGCGTGGACGCCGAGGCGCAGTTCGCCGAGGACCTGCTCGGCGGCGGCGTCGCCGGGCTGTCCACCGCCGACATGCGCGCCTACCTCGAGTACGTCGCCGACCGCCGCATGGAGCGTCTCGGCCTGCCCGCCATCTACGGCTCGGCGAACCCGCTCGCGTTCATGGAGCTGCAGGACGTGCAGGAGCTGTCCAACTTCTTCGAGCGCAAGGTGTCGGCCTACCAGGTCGGCGTGACGGGGGCGGTCGGGTTCGACGAGGACTTCTGAGCCCAGCCGCCGCGTCAGAGTGCCGCGAGCACCTGGCGCGGCGGCGGGTTGGTGTGCGGCACTGCGTCGATGACGACCGTGGGCACCACCTCGTTGCCGTCGTTGACGCTGCGGACGTACGCCGACGCCTCCGGGTCGGCCCAGACGTCGACCCAGACGACGTCGCGGACCTTCCTGCCCAGGCTCAGCCGCAGGCGGGCGCAGAACGGGCAGCCCGTGCGCCAGTAGACGACGACCCGGCCCTGCTCGGCCGCGCGGGCGCCCTCGGCGGCGGAGACGGAGTCGGGCTTCCGGGCGAACATGGCGACCAGTATGCCGCGACACCGATCACTGCTTGGATCGCTGCATGGCCTCACGACTGACCGAGATCTCCCTCGACTGCCACGACCCCGACCTGCTGGCGGACTTCTGGTGTGGGGCGCTGGACTGGGTGGTGCTCGACCGGGAGCCCGGGCTGGTGGAGATCGGCCCACCTCGTGAGAACGACCAGGCGCTGCTCGACGCCGTACGGTCCGGCCCGGTGCCGCCGACGATGTTCCTCGCGGCCGTGCCGGAGGACAAGGTCGTCAAGAACCGCATGCACCTCGACCTCTCCCCCGTCGACCGCTCGCGCGACGAGGAGGTCGAGCGCCTCGAGGCGCTCGGGGCGACGCGGGCCGACGTCGGCCAGAGCGGCGACGAGTCCTGGGTCGTCATGGCCGACCCGGAGGGCAACGAGTTCTGCGTCCTCCGCAGCCTCGCAGCGGGGCACTTCACGCTGTGAGCCGCACCCCCGACGAGCTCCTCGCGGCGTACGGCCGCAGCATGGCCTGGCAGGTGCCGGTCGCCGTCGGCCTGGTCCTCACGCTCTGGATCCTCGGCATCGAGCAGTGGCTCGTGGCCGGCCTCGGCGTCTTCGTCGTGATCAGCCCGGTGATGTGGCTGCGCTACGAGGCGTTCGGGCGAGGGCGCGACCGGCAGCTCGCGGTGCTGCTGGGGTTCGCACTGGTCTGGCTGGCAATCGGGACCGGCATCTTCGCGGTGCTGGTGAGCTGATCGGGCGCGTCGGACGACCACAACTACGCGCTGGAGCCTGGCTCCCGCGTGACCGGCGGAACGTCTCCCGACTTCTGGTCGTCCGGCGCGCCTGCCATGAACTCCCGCAGCACCCGCGCGAACCGGTCGGGGTCGTCGAGGTGCGGGAAGTGGCCGGCGCCCTCGAAGAGCTCGACCCGGCACTCGGGCAGGGCCCGCTGCGCGTTCAGCGCGTGCCACGCCGGGATCATCCGGTCCCTCGATCCCCACACCACCAGCGTCGGCGGGGGCGTCACAGCGCCGAGGTGGTCGTGGGCGCTGATGCTCTGGCCGCCGATGTCGATCACGGCCCGGGTGGTGGCGAGGAACGCGCGGCGGCTCTCGCGGTCGCCGAGCGAGGTGAAGCCGCGCCAGACCGCGCCGATGTCGGCCCCCGGCCGCCAGCCCAGCCGCTGCGCGCCCCGGCCCACCGCCTCCACCCGCTCGAGGACGGGGTCCGAGGCGACGAGGCCGAGCACCTGCTCGGCCAGGGGCAGCGTCGCAGCGCGCAGCACGAGGTTGACCTCGCGCCCGAGACCGCCGCTCGCGACGAGGACGAGCCGGTCCACCCGTTCGGGGAAGAGGTAGTAGAACTGCATCGCGATGCCGCCGCCGAGCGAGTGCCCGACGAGCGTGACCCGGTCGATCCCGAGGTGGTCGAGCAGGTCGCGCAGCGTCGCGGCGTGCGAGCCCAGCGAGTAGTCGTCGGTCGGCTTGGCCGAGTCGCCGTGCCCGAACAGGTCGGGCACCACCACGCGGTGGTCGTCGTCGACCTCGTCGACGAGGTGGGCCCACTGTCGCTGGGACCCGAGGATGCCGTGGATGAAGAGGGCGACGGGGCCCGAGCCGCTGTCGACGTACGAGAGCTCGTGGCCGTGGAGCACGACCGTGTGCGGAGCCAAGGGAGCCATCGTCCCTCCAGTGGTCGACGGTTGGTTACTCCACAGTAACCGCCCGTCGGCCGTTGCGGGCGGACTGGGTCGAAGATCACCCGCCCGGCGCGTTGGGCCTCACACGTTGAAGCGGAACTCCACCACGTCGCCGTCGGCCATCACGTAGTCCTTGCCCTCCATGCGCACCTTGCCGGCCTCCTTGGCCTTGAGCATGGAGCCGGCGGCCATCAGGTCGTCGAAGGAGACGACCTCGGCCTTGATGAAGCCCTTCTGGAAGTCGGTGTGGATGACACCGGCGGCCTCGGGAGCGGTCGCGCCCTTCCGGATCGTCCAGGCCCGCGTCTCCTTGGGGCCGGCGGTCAGGTAGGTCTGCAGGCTGAGGGTGTCGAAGCCGACGCGGGCGAGCTGGTCGAGGCCGGACTCGGTGATGCCCATCTCGGCGAGCATCTCGTGGGCCATCTCGTCGTCGTCCATCTCGGCGAGCTCCGCCTCGAACTTGGCATCGAGGAAGATCGCCTCGGCGGGCGCGATGATCTCGCGCATCCGGTCCTTGAGGGCCTCGTCGGCGAGCTCGTCGGCGTCGCAGTTGAAGACGTAGATGAACGGCTTGGCCGTCAGCAGCGACAGCTCCCGCAGCAGCGAGCGGTCGATGTCGGTGGCGATGATCGGCGTGCCCGACTCGAGCGCCTCCTTGGCGGCCTTGGCGGCCTCGAGGTTGGCGACGAGGTCCTTGACCTTGCGCGACTCCTTCTCCAGGCGCGCGATCGCCTTGTCGACCGTCTCGAGGTCGGCGAAGATCAGCTCGGTCTGGATGGTCGAGATGTCGTTGGCGGGGTTGACCTCGCCGTCGACGTGGGTGACGTCCTCGTCGCGGAAGACGCGCGTCACCTGGCAGATCGCGGCGGACTCGCGGATGTGGGCGAGGAACTTGTTGCCGAGGCCCTCGCCCTGCGAGGCGCCGCGGACGATGCCGGCGATGTCGACGAACTCGACCGTGGCAGGCAGGACCTTGGCCGACTCGAAGACCTCCGCGAGCCGGGGGAGCCGCTCGTCGGGGACCCCGACGACACCCACGTTGGGCTCGATCGTCGCGAACGGGTAGTTCGCCGCGAGCACGTCGTTCTTGGTCAGTGCGTTGAAGAGCGTCGACTTGCCCGCGTTGGGGAGACCGACGATGCCGATGGTGAGAGCCACGGGCGGGGAGTCTACGGCCGCGGCCGGTGGCCCGACGAAACCCGGCGAGGCACCTGCAAGACTCGAGGCATGAGTGACGAGGGGGCTGGGCCGGTCGGACGGGGGGCCGTGCTGCGCGCACCGGCCCACCGGGTCTCGCCGCAGGCGATCGGGTTCTGGACGGTGTCGGCGCTGATGGGTGACGCCGTCCTCGTGGGGGGCGCCGCCGTCGCGTGGCTGGTGGTCCCGGGCGCGCCCGGCTGGGTCGGGCTGGTCGTGCTGCTGCTCGCCGTGGTCGCGGTGGCCCACGTGGTGCTGATGCCGCGCATCCGCTACCGCGTCCACCGGTGGGAGGTCACCGACACCGCCGTCCACACCCGCGAGGGGTGGATCGGCCGGGAGACCCGGATCGCGCCGATCAGCCGGGTGCAGACCGTCGACTCCCGCCAGGGCGCGCTGATGCGCATGTTCGGCCTCGCCTCGATCACCGTGACCACCGCGTCCGCCGCCGGGCCCATCACGGTGGACTGCCTCGACGCCGAGACCGCGGCCCACGTGGTCGCCCGGCTGACCGCCATCACCGCGGCGACCGAGGGCGACGCGACGTGATCCCCGCCCCCGGCGACGGCTGGGTCCGGCTCAGCCCCCGCAAGCTCCTGCTCGACCCGGTGAAGGCCGTCGGCCAGGCCGTCGTGCCCGTCGTGGTGGCGCTCATCGGCATCAGCCAGAGCGACATGCGGTTCTGGCCCGCCGTGCTCCCCCTCGTGGTGCTGGGGCCGATCGTGCTCGGCGCGCTGCCGTGGCTCACCACCCACTACCGGGTGACCGACACCCAGATCCAGGTGCGCAGCGGCATCCTCAACAAGACCACGTCGACCGCTCCGCTCGACCGGGTCCGCAGCGTCGACCTCGAGGCGTCGCTGCTGCACCGCGTCCTGGGCCTGCAGAAGGTCCAGGTCGGCACCGGCGTCGACGACGACCGGATCACGCTCGACGCGCTCGCCGCCGCCGACGCCCACGCGCTCCGTACGTCCCTGCTCGGGCGGCGGGTCGCCGTGCCGGCCGCCGCTCCGCTGGATGGTGCCCCGCAGCCCGCCGACCCGCTCGCGGCCGGTCCGGCACCCGCGTACGCCGACGTCCCGGTGCCGCCGCCCGCGCCCGCGGTGCCGCTCGCGGCGATCGACTGGTCCTGGCTGCGGTTCGCGCCGTTCAGCCTGGGCCGGCTGGTGCTGCTCGTGGGCGGACTCGGGTTGCTGTCGCAGGTGGCCGACGAGCTCCCCATCTGGAACGAGGACACGGCGACCTCCGCGTGGGAGTGGCTCACCCAGTTCGCCGTGGTCGCCATCGTGCTGACGCTCGCCGTCGGCGGACTGACGCTGTGGCTGGTGGTGTCGGTGGCCGGCTACGTCCTGCAGTGGTGGGGCTTCCGGCTCGCGCGCGAGCACGGGTCGCTGCACCTCACCTCGGGCCTGCTCACCACCCGCTCGATCACGGTGGAGGAGGCGAAGGTCCGCGGGGTGGAGGTCACCGAGCCGGTGCTGCTGCGGCTGGTCGGCGGCGCCGAGCTCTCGACGCTCGCCACCGGCGTCGAGGACGGCGTCACCCAGGTGCTGCCGCCGTGCCCGCGCACCGTGGCGGTCGGGGTCGGCGAGGCCGTTCTCGACCATCGCGGACCACTGACCGCCCCGCTCGTCGAGCACGGGCCGAAGGCGCGCCGTCGCGCATGGTTCCGCCAGCTGCGCAACGCCCTCGACGTCATCGTGCTGCTGGCCGTCGGCTGGTGGTGGTTCGAGCTCACGTGGTGGTGGCTCGTCGCCCTCGGCGGCGCACTGCTGGTGGCCGCGGTCGTCGTCGGCGAGGCGTCCTACCGCCACCTCGGCCACGCGCTGGCCGGTGAGCACCTCGTCGCGGGCAGCGGCACGCTGGCCCGGGTGCGTACGGTCCTGGAGACCGACGGCATCATCGGCTGGGTCGTGGCCCAGTCGTGGTGGCAGCGCCGGATCGGCCTCGCCGACCTGACCGCGACGACGGCCGCCGGGACCGAGCGCGTAGTGGTGCGCGACGTACGCCTCGAGGTCGCCGTGGCGCTGGCCGACGCCGCGACACCGGGCCTGCTGGGCGACTTCGTCGTGACGGAGCCGGCCCGAGAGCAGGTCTAGAACCAGGCGTCGCGCATCTCGAGCGTGGTGGTGTCGCCCGAGGCGAGCAGGTCGAGCATCGGGCCGACCTTGGGCAGCTCCCACCGGAAGAAGTAGCGGGCGGCCGCGCGCTTGCCGTCGTAGAAGTCGCCCTCCTCCTCCCCCACCGCGACGAGCTGCTCGAGCCACATCCACGCGACCACGACGTGGCCGGCCGCCTCGAGGAAGACGGTCGCGTTGGCCATGGTCCGCTCGGGGTCGCCGAGCCCGGCGAGCGCGAGGGTGACCTCGCCGAGCCGGTCGACCATCGCCTGCAGCGCCTCGGCGTACGCGGCGGGCTCGCCGCCGAGGTCGCGGGCCTGCGCCACGGTCTGCGCGACCCGTCCCGCCAGCGCGGCGAGCGAGGCACCGCCACCCCCGAGGACCTTGCGACCGAGGAGGTCGAGGGCCTGGATGCCGTGGGTGCCCTCGTGGATCGGGTTGAGCCGCTGGTCGCGCCAGTGCGCCTCGACGTCGTAGTCACGGGTGTAGCCCGCCCCGCCGAGGACCTGGATGGCCAGGCTGTTGCTCTCCTGACCCCACTGCGAGGGCCACGACTTCGCGATCGGCGTGAGCAGGTCGAGCAGCAGGACCGCCTCCGTACGCTCCGCGTCGTCGAGTGCGCTGGCCTGCACGTCGAGCAGGCGCGAGCACCAGAGGTTGAGGGCGAGGGCGCCCTCGACGTACGACTTCTGCGCCAGCAGCATGCGACGCACGTCGGCGTGCTCGATGATCGGCACCTGCGGGGTGGTCGGGTCGGCCGTGCCCAGCCGCCGGCCCTGCGGGCGCGAGCGGGCGTACTCGAGCGACTTGAGGTAGGCGGTGTACGCGGTGGTGGTAGCGGCCATCCCGACGCCGAGCCGGGCGGCGTTCATCATGTGGAACATGTAGGACAGCCCCTTGCCGGGCTCGCCGACCAGGTGGCCGACGGCTCCCGGCGCTCCGCCCGGGGTGAAGGCGCCGCCACCGAAGACCGGGGCGGTGTTGACGGTGCCGCGGTTGCCGAGCTTGTGGTTGATGCCGGCGAGGGCGACGTCGTTGCGCTCGCCGATGGAGCCGTCCGCGGCGACGAGGTGCTTGGGCACGACGAACAACGAGATCCCCCGGGTTCCGGGAGCCGCGTCGGGGAGCTTGGCGAGCACCAGGTGGACGATGTTGTCGCCCATCTCGTGGTCGCCGCCCGAGATCCACATCTTGCTGCCGAAGATCCGGTAGGTACCGTCGTCGGCGGGGACGGCACGGGTGAGCACGTCGCCGAGGCTCGACCCCGCGTGCGGCTCCGACAGCGTCATCGTGCCGAAGAACCGGCCCTCGAGCATTGGGCCGACGAAGCGCTCGACCTGGTCGGGCGTGCCGTGCTCGAGGAGCAGGGCGGCGTTGGCCATCGTGAGGAACGAGTAGGCCGCGGTGCCGATGTTGGCGGCGGTGAACCACGCCATGCAGGCAGCGGCGACCACGTGCGGCACCTGGTGCCCGCCCTGCTCCTCGTCGAGCGTGAGCCCGAGGAGGTCGGCCCGGGCGAAGGCCTCGAGGGCCGTGGCGACCTCGGGGATCAGGCGTACGCGCTCGCCGTCGAACTCCGGCTCCTCGACGTCGCTCTTGCGGTAGTGCGGTGCGAACTGGTCGGCGGCGAGCTCCGCGCAGAGCGCCAGCAGCGCCTCGTAGGACTCACGGTCGTGCTCGGCGTAGCGAGGACGCTCGCCCAGCGCCTCGACGTCGAGCCACTCGAAGAGCATGAACTCCAGATCGCGTGCGGAGAGGATCGTGGAGGCGGGGCCGGCGGCGGGAGTGGGCACGGGTCGACGCTACCTGCCGGTAGCCGCCCACGACCGCCGGGCATGACGGACGCCCCCTCCGCTCGGGACGAAGGGGGAGTCCGGGTCCGCTGTCAGGCCGGCCGGCCCGTGGAGGTCACGCCCCGTAGAGGGCAGCCGCTCCCTGACGGTCGGTGTCGGTCATGCTGAGGTTGTTCGAGGTGCCGTTGCACTGCGGGTAGTGCATGATCGACGCCGAGTCGTACGGCGTCAGCGGGCGCCAGTTGTTGTCCTCGAAGCAGGTGCCGGACTCGGGGCGCGTGTGCTCGTGACGGAAGCCCAGCGTGTGGCCGAGCTCGTGGCCCATGATGTTGGCCGGGGTCCAGGAGCCCGCGGTCCAGATCGAGTCGTCCACCAGCACGTTGCGCGAGCGCTTGGGCGAGCTGGGGAAGAACGCACGGGCGATGTACTGGGAGGTCTGCACCGGCTCGACCGAGAAGACCACGCTCCTGTTGCGGGTGGTGCAGCTGGCGTCCTGCGACGGGACGTGGACGTAGTCGATGGCCGACGACGCGTCCTCCCACAGCTGGGCTCCGGCGGCCATCGCCGCGACGACGTCGTTGTAGCGCGTCCCGAACTTGGTGCTCACGCAGTAGGTCAGGTTGCCGACCTGGCTGGTCGACCACTTGTCGTCCGCGCCGCCGACGGTGTTGACGACCAGGTTCGCGGTCATGCCCTCCTCGGCGGCCTCCTCCGCACCTTCGATCATCCGGTCGTAGTAGGCCCTGAGGTCGCCGGTCGTGGAGACCGGCTCGTCACCGTTGACGATGTACTGCTGGTCGGCGTCCTTGTAGGTGTCTGCGTGGAACTGCTGGAACGTCGGGATCTCCGAGTCCGTGGTCGCCAACGCCGGCGAGGCGAGGGCTGCGCCGAGGAGTGCTGCGCTGGTGAGGGCGATCGCCCCGAGTCGACTGCGCGTCATTGCTGGTTCTTCTCTCTCGATGGGTGTGGTCGCACACGCCGTCCCGGAGAGTCGAAGCGTCGCGTCGGACGAGGTCCGACACAGGTCCTGCAGTGCACGAGTTCCCGAGACAGGTGCGTGCCGAAGAACCTCCCCCATCCACCCGCGACCTGTAAAGGGTTTCCGGCCGACGGACTTCGCTGCCCCACGGCACGCCGCGCGAACCGCCCTCCTTAGGGTGGTCGGGTGCGCATCGCGACCTGGAACGTCAACTCGCTCCGCTCCCGCATCGACCGGGTCGAGGCGTTCGTCCAGCGCCACGAGGTCGACGTCCTGGCGCTGCAGGAGACCAAGGCACGCGAGGACCAGCTGCCGCTGATGGGCCTGCAGGCCCTTGGCTACGAGATCGCCGTCGCCGGGTTCAACCAGTGGAACGGCGTCGCCCTGCTCTCCCGCGTCGGGCTGGAGGACGTCGAGGTCGGCTTCGCCGACATGCCGTCGTACGGCGACCCGGCCGCCGAGGAGGCGCGCGCGATCGGCGCCACCTGCGCCGGCGTACGGATCTGGTCGCTCTACGTCCCCAACGGGCGCAAGCCCGACGACCCGCACTACGTCTACAAGCTCGACTGGCTGGCCCGGCTACGCGCCACCGCGAGCGCCTGGCTCGACGGCGAGACCGCCCTGGTCGGCGACTGGAACATCTGCCCGACCGACGACGACGTCTTCGACGTCAAGCAGTTCGCGAAGTCCACCCACGTCACGCCGCCCGAGCGGGCGGCCTTCCAGGGCTTCCTCGACGACGGGTACGCCGAGGTGACGCGTGCCCACGACCCGGGCTACACCTACTGGGACTACTACCGCCAGCGCTTCGAGCGCGACCGCGGGCTCAAGATCGACTTCGTCCTCGCCTCGCCGACGCTCGCCTCACGGGTGACCGGGGCGTTCGTCGACCGCGAGGAGCGCGACCCGGCCCGGTACGCCGGCGCGCCCTCCGACCACGCCCCGGTCGTGGTCGACCTCGTCTGAGGGTGGCCGACTCCCCCGGCGGTCGACACGTGCCGGACTACCGGACGGCAGTCACTCGGTCGAGTGATGATTCACGACTGACATCTCCGTGCGGTCGGCGGCATCCCGAGATCGACCGACCGATGGAGTCCCGACATGCGCAAGTCCGTGCTTCTCCCTGTCACCACCGCCATCGCCTCCGCCTGCTTCGCCGGCGCGGCACATGCCTCTCCCGACTTCGAGACCTTCGACGCCAACGACGCCGTGTGGGGATGCGCGGGCGACCCCGGCGTGATGCTGCCGCCCGACCACTGCATCAACCTGGAGTCTCAGGGCGACACGGGGGTCATCCACGTGTTCGCGCCCGACCCGCGGTGGCCCTCCGAGGGCATCAGCACCAACCCCGCGAGCGACACGCGGCCATGCCCTCACGACCCCGCCGCGACCGACGGCACCTGGTGGTCTCCGCTTCCCGGCGTCTGGGTGTGTCACCACCGCCCGTCCTGAGGCCGTCTCCCTGGCCTAGTCCAGTGAGCTCTGGCTGTGACATCCGCTCCGGGACGACCGCTTCTCACTGGACTACCCCGCCCGCACGGACGGCCCGCGGCCCACAGACCCACGCCGAGGCCGACTGTCGGTGGCCCCGGCCATGCTGGGGCCATGGACACCTTCCCCCTCCTGCTCACCCTGGCGGCCGTCCTCGCCGTCGGCCTGGCGCTCGGCGCGCTGATCGGCGTGCTGTGGTCGCGCAGCCGCCCCGCCGACGACCCCGCGATCGCGGCGCTCCAGCAGCGCGTCGCCGACCACGCGGTCGTGCGGGACGGCCTCGACCGGCTCCAGGACCAGCTGAGCGACCTCGCGCACGACCGGACCGCGTGGCAGGCCCAGCTCCACCAGCAGGTGGCCGACATGCGCCAGTCCACCGAGAGCCTTCGCCGGGAGACGACCACGCTCGCGACCGCGCTGCGCAAGCCGCAGGTGCGCGGGCAGTGGGGCGAGCTCCACCTGCGCCGGACCGTCGAGCTGGCCGGCCTCGTCGACCGCTGCGACTTCGCCGAGCAGACGCGCCTCGACGACGGCCGGCTGCGCCCGGACCTCGTGGTGTCGCTGGCGGGCGGTCGGACCATCGCGGTCGACGCCAAGGCGCCGCTCGCGGCCTTCCTCGACCTCACCGCCTCCGACGACCCGGCCGAGCACGACCGGGCGCTGGCCCGCCTCGGCGAGCACCTGCGCACCCACGTCGCCGACCTCGGCTCGCGCCGCTACTGGGAGGCGCTGGCCGCGACGCCGGAGTTCGTGGTGCTGTTCCTGCCGGGCGAGGCGATCCTCCAGGCCGCACTGCAGGCCGTGCCCGACCTCGTCGAGCAGGCCGCCGCGCGCAACGTCGTCCTCGCGACCCCGTCGACGCTGATCGCGCTCCTGCGCACCGTCGCGCAGGGCTGGCAGCACGAGGTGCTCAACGCGCAGGCGCAGGAGGTGCAGCGGCTCGGCCGGGAGCTGCACGCGCGCCTGGGGTCGATGGCGGGCCACCTCGACCGGGTGGGGCGCTCGCTCAACGCCAGCGTGGTCGCGTGGAACCAGGCGGTCGGCTCGCTGGAGGGCCGCGTGCTCGTCTCCGCCCGTCGCTTCAGCGAGCTCGGCGTCACCTCCGAGACGCTGGAGGGGCCACGCCAGGTCGAGTCCGTCGCGCGCTCGCTGGCGGCGCCCAAGCTGGGGGTCCTCGACGACCTGCCGGGTGGTTCGGGCGACCCCGTGCTCGACGACCTGATCGCCCGCGAGGAGTCCTCCGTTGCGGCGCGCCGCGCCGAGGGCGCCTGATGACCGTCCTAGGTTGAGGCCGTGGATCACGCCGCTGCGTCGTGGGAGGTCGGGCACGAGCCCGGCCCGCAGGTGGTGTCGCTCGGTGTCGCGCTCACCCTCACGGCCGTCAGCATCGACGTGCTGCTGGCCGGGCGGTTGACGCTGTTCTTCGACCTCTGCTTCGTCGCCCTGTCCCTCGGGCTCGCCGCGCTGGTGCGTCGCCGCGACTTCTACATGGTCGCGTTGCTGCCCCCGCTGCTGATGACGCTCGTCTTCGCCTTCGTCGCCCTCGTCGCCCGCTCCGCCGTGGCCGACCCGCGCGACAGCCTGCTCCAGGCGGTCATCTCGGGCGTCGCCACCCACGGTGTCGCCCTCTTCGCGGGCTACGCGCTCAGCCTCGGCTGGCTCGGCTGGCGGCTGCACCGCGAGAGCGAGGCCGGGGTGGCCGCCGAGCTCGAGCGCGAGCTCGGGCAGTCCGCCGGCTGACCCCGCTGACCCGTCCCGGGCGCGAGGAAGTGCCCGGTCAGTCCTCGAAGCGCGACACGTCGCCGGCGCCGAGCCGGATGATCACCGGCTCCGCGTCGGACCAGTCGATCACCGACGTCGGCTCGGCGGTGACCTCGCCCGACTCGACGACGACGTCCACGACGTGGTCGAGGTCCTCCTTGATCTCCCAGCCCATGGTCCGCGCCTCCGTCTCGCCGGGGAGGATCAGGGTGCTGGTGAGGATCGGCTCGCCGAGCTCCTCGAGCAACGCGCACACGAGCGTGTGGTCGGGGATGCGGACACCGACGGTGCGCTTCTTGGGGTGCATGAGCCGCTTGGGCACCTCGCCCGTCGCGGGCAGGACGAACGTGTACGGACCCGGCGTCAGGGCCTTGATCGCGCGGAACGCGTTGTTGTCGACATGGACGAACTGCCCGAGCTGGGAGAAGTCCTTGCACATCAGCGTGAAGTGGTGGCGGTCGTCGAGCTCGCGGATCCGCAGGATCCGGTCGCGACCCTCGCGGTTGCCGAGCTGCGCGCCGAGCGCATAGCCCGAGTCGGTCGGGTAGGCGATGAGCGCGTCGTCGCGGAGCGCCTCGACGACCTGCGCGACGAGCCGCGGCTGCGGGTTGTCGGGATGGATGTCGATGTAGCGCGCCACGACGTGCCTCAGGCCTTCTGCGCCGCGCGCAGGTCGCGCCTCAGCTCGGGCGGGAGCGCGAAGATCAGCGACTCCTCGGCGGAGTGCACCGCTCGGGCATCGGGGTAACCGCGCTCGGACAGGAAGGCCAGCACGCCCTCGACGAGGTCCTCGGGCACGGAGGCGCCGGAGGTCACCGACACGGTCTCGACGCCCTCGAGCCACCCCTCGTCGATCTCGGTGTGGTCGTCGACGAGGTAGGACGCCTTGGCGCCCGCCTCGAGGGCGACCTCCACGAGTCGTACGGAGTTGGACGAGTTGCGCGAGCCGACGACGATCACGAGGTCCGCGGCCCCGGAGATCTCCTTGACCGCGAGCTGCCGGTTCTGGGTGGCGTAGCAGATGTCGTCGCTGGGCGGGTCGAGCAGCAGGGGGAACTTCTCGCGGATCGCGGCCACCGTCTCGAGCGTCTCGTCCACGCTCAGGGTGGTCTGCGAGAGCCAGGCGACCTTGGCCGGGTCGCGGACGACGATGCCGGCCACGTCGGCGGGGCTCTGCACGAGCTGGATGTGCTCGGGCGCCTCACCCGCGGTGCCCTCGACCTCCTCGTGACCCTCGTGCCCGATCAGCAGGATGTCGTAGTCGTCGGCCGCGAAGCGGCGGGCCTCGTGGTGGACCTTGGTCACCAGCGGGCAGGTCGCGTCGATCGTCTTGAGGTTGCGCTCGGCCGCCTGGGCGTGGACGGCCGGGGAGACGCCGTGGGCGGAGAACACCACGGTCCGGCCCTCCGGGACCTCGTCGAGCTCCTCGACGAAGATCGCGCCGCGCGCCTCGAGGTTGGCCACCACGTGCTTGTTGTGCACGATCTGCTTGCGGACGTAGACCGGGGCGCCGTAGAGGTCGAGCGCCTTCTCGACCGTGATCACCGCCCGGTCGACCCCCGCGCAGTAGCCGCGGGGGGCGGCGAGCAGCACGTTCTTCGCGGTCTCCGGGTCGAGGACGGGCGGAAGGCCGAGGTCGGTGCTCATGGGCCCGAGTCTACGGGCCGCGCCAGCCCGCGTGCGGTCCCGTGTCCGACCCCTCCCCTATCCTCGCGGCGTGCCCACCCTCCGCGACGCCACGGCCGAGTCCCCGGCCCCTGTGCGGGCCGTCGCCAACGCCGTCTCGCAGTGGATCGACAAGCTCGGGGCCGTGTGGATCGAGGGGCAGATCGCCCAGGTCAACCGCCGCCCCGGCATGCAGACGGTCTTCATGACGCTGCGCGACACCGTCGCCGACATCTCGGTGACCCTCACCTGCCCCCGCTCCCTGGTCGACTCGATGAACCCGCCCCTCGTCGAGGGCGCGAGCGTCGTCGTCCACGCGCGGCCGAGCTTCTACGCCAACCGCGGCTCGTTCTCCCTGGCCGCTCGCGAGATCCGGATGGTCGGCCTCGGCGAGCTCCTCGCCCGGCTCGAGCGCCGGCGCCAGCTGCTCGCCGCCGAGGGGCTGTTCGCCGCCGAGCTCAAGCGCGACCTGCCGTTCCTGCCCGGACGGGTCGGCCTGGTGACGGCTCCCAACAGCGCCGCCGAGCGCGACGTCCTCGAGAACGCGCGCCGCCGCTGGCCTGCCGTGCGCTTCGAGGTCGCCTACGCCGCGATGCAGGGCACCCGGTCCGCCGCCGAGGTGATGGAGGCGCTCGACCGGCTCGAGCGCCACGTCGAGGTCGACGTCGTCGTCATCGCCCGCGGGGGCGGCTCGATCGAGGACCTGCTGCCGTTCTCCGACGAGGCCCTGGTCCGCGCGGTGCACGCCATGCGTACGCCCGTGGTGTCCGCCATCGGCCACGAGCCCGACCAGCCGCTGCTCGACCTCGTCGCCGACGTGCGCGCCTCGACCCCCACCGACGCCGCCAAGCTCGTCGTGCCCGACATGGCCGAGGAGCTGGCCGGCGTGACGTGGGCGCGCGAGCGACTGCGCCAGGTGATCACCCAGCGGGTGGCCCGCGAGCAGGAGTGGCTGGCGCAGGTCCGCTCGCGCCCCGCCATGGCCGACCCGCGCAACCTGCTCTCCGTCCGCTCCGACGAGCTCGACGACCTGCTCGCCCGCGCCCGGCGCACGCTCGGGCACCGCCTCGACCGCGCCGCCGACGACATCGGCCACCAGCGCGCCCGCGCCCAGGCGCTGTCGCCGCTCGCCACGCTGCGCCGCGGCTACGCCGTGCTCCAGGACGCCGACGGCCACGTGGTCACGTCGGTGGTCCAGACGAGCGCCGGTGCCGCGGTGTCCGTACGGGTCGCGGACGGCCGCATCCATGCCACCACCGACCGAGTCGAGACGGCCACCCTGGTCGAGGAGGACCCCGATGACTGACGCCACCCCTGACGTCGCCCCTGACGAGCTGACCTACGAGGAGGCCCGCGAGGAGCTCATCGAGGTCGTACGCACCCTCGAGGCCGGTGGGACGACCCTCGAGGAGTCCCTCGCGCTGTGGGAGCGAGGCGAGGCGCTGGCGAAGGTCTGCCAGCAGTGGCTCGACGGCGCCCGCAAGCGACTCGACGAGGCGATGGGCACCGAGTCCGACGACTGAGTGCTCCGTACGACCCCCGTCATCGGTGATCCACCCACAGTCCGCAGCCCCGGAAGGTGGGTCCACCGCCACGGCAGACGGACCGGCTCCGGCGTCCGACGATCAGCGAGTGAGCAGCCCCAGGAAGGTCTCGATGTCCTCGGCCGGGGCGGAGCCGTAGACGAGGAGGGCCTCGTCACCCAGCTCCGTCGAGTAGCCCCGGTCGCCGCCCTCGTCGCTCCACGTCTGCCAGGTGTCGCCGACCCCGGAGCTCACGGTCGCGTCCTCGCCGGCCTCGGCCTCCTCGTCGACGTAGACCTCGACCAGGTCGTCGACGGACGTGTCCTGCTGCCGGATGCCGACGAAGCGACCCTCGTCGGTGAGCACGCCCATGCCCCAGCGCGGGTCGTCGCCCGCGGACAGGTCGACGCTCGTGGCGATCCAGCCGGCGGGGAGCTCGCGCGGGTGGACCACCTCGAGGTCGGCCTGCTCGGCGAGCTCGACGCTCTCCTGCCAGTCGACCGCGACCGGGGTGTCGTCGACGTCGGTGCGGAAGAGCCCGCGCCACGTCACGAACGCCAGCACGACGATGACGGTGACGATGAGGGCGCCGGTCATCCCGCTGAACGAGCGCGTGTACCGGCCCGGCTGTCCCTGCGCACTCACGTGCCCCATCATCCCAGCCCACCCCCAGCGCTGTAACGCCGGGTTGGTGCTTGTTGCCGCCCCCATGCAACGGGGTGCCTACAAGCAGCAACCCGGCGTCACAGCGGCAGGACGCCCGGACCCGAAGAACCGCACGTGCGGACCAAACGAGGCTTGTCGACCGCAAGTGCGGCATACTCGCACCGTGATCACCTACCGACTGGCGGAGGCTGCCGAGATCCTGGCCGTCAGCGACGACACCGTACGCCGCTGGGTCGACGCCGGCCGCCTGCCGGCGCGGCGCACCGAGGGACGGGCGACGGTCACCGGCCCGGACCTGGCCGAGTTCGCCGAGCACCTGGTCGAGTCGGGCGAGGAGGCGGAGCGCGACCGCACCCGAGCCGGCACCGTCAGCGCCCGCAACCGGATGAGCGGCATCGTCACCCGGGTCAAGCGCGACCACGTGATGGCCCAGGTCGAGATGATCTGCGGTCCCTATCGCGTGGTGTCCCTGATGAGCAGCGACGCCGCCGACGAGCTCGGCCTCGAGCCCGGCGTACGGGCGATCGCCAGCGTGAAGTCCACCAACGTCGTGGTGGAGGTGCCGCGGTGAGGCGGCTCGCCGCACTCGCGCTCGTCCTGCCCCTCGCGGCCTGCGGAGGTGACGACGAGGAGCGGACCCTGACGGTGCTCGCCGCGGCCAGCCTGAGCGAGACCTTCACCGAGCTGGCCGCGGTCTTCGAGGAGGAGCACCCGGGGGTCGAGGTCGAGGTCGTCCTGGGCTCGTCGACCACGCTCGCCGAGCAGGCGGTCGACGGCGCGCCGGGCGACGTCCTGGCGACCGCCGACGAGACGTCCATGGCGCTCGCCGAGGACGGCAACGCCCTGGCGCAGGCCGCGGACGCCTTCGCCAGCAACCGGATCACCCTCGTCACACCTCCCGACAATCCCGCCGGGCTGCAGTCCTGGGCCGACCTCGACGACCCGGGCGTCGACTACGTCGTGTGCGCCGCCACCGCCCCGTGCGGCGCGGTCGCAGCCGCCGCCCTGACCGAGGAGGGCGTCACCGCCGCTCCGGCGAGCGAGGAGGTCGACGTCAAGGCCGTGCTGGCCCGCGTCGTCCAGGGCGAGGCCGACGCGGGCCTCGTCTACCGCACGGACGCGGTCGCGGTGGACGACGACGTCGAGCAGATCCCCGTCACGGACGAGGACGCGTCCGCCTACGCCACCACCTACTTCATCGCCCCTCTCGCCGGGGACGACGCGGAGCGCGCCGACCTGGCCGCGGAGTTCGTCACCCTCGTGCGCAGCGACGAGGCCCTCGAGATCTTCACCGAGGCCGGCTTCGGCGGGATCGTGCGCGAGTGACCGGGCCCCGCCTGGGCCGGGCACCCACGGTCCTGCTCGTGCCGGCGGCGATCGGCGTGGCGCTGCTGGTGGTCCCGCTGGCGACGCTGGTGCTCGACACGCCCTGGCGCACCCTGCCCGACCACCTCGGCTCTGAGGTCGTGCGCGAGGCGCTGGGCATCACCGCCCTCAGCAGCCTGCTCACCGTCGTCGGGTGCGTCGTCCTCGGGACCCCGCTCGCGTGGCTCCTGGCCCGCGTCGACTTCCGCGGTCGCGGTGTCGTGCGCGCGCTCGTGCTGGTCCCCCTCGTGCTGCCACCCGTCGTGGCCGGCGTCGCCCTCGTCACCGCGCTCGGACGCAGCGGCCTGGTCGGGCAGCACCTCCCGTTCTCGATCCCCTACACGCTGTCGGGCGTCGTGCTCGCGCACACCTTCGTCTCGCTGCCGTTCTACGTCCTGGCCGTCGAGGGCGCCCTGCGCACGCACGGCACAGCGTACGACGTCGTGGCCGCCACTCTGGGCGCCGACCGGTGGACCGCGTTCCGGCGCGTCACGCTGCCACTGGCCCTGCCGGGGATCCTGGCGGGCAGTGCCCTCGCCTGGGCGCGCAGCCTCGGCGAGTTCGGGGCGACCATCACCTTCGCCGGCAACTACCCGGGGACCACCCAGACCATGCCCAGCCTGATCTACGTCGCCCTCAACAGCGACCCCGCCGTCGCCCGGACCCTGAGCCTGCTCCTGCTCGTGCTCTCCGTCGCGGTGCTGGTGCTCCTCCGCGAGCGCTGGGCGGTCGCCCGGTGATGCACGTGGAGGCCGACCTGCCCGGCAGGGTCCGGGCGGGGCTGACGGCCGAGGCGGGCGAGGTGCTGGTCGTGATCGGCCCCAACGGGGCGGGCAAGTCGAGCCTGATGAGGGTCATCGCGGGGCTGGAGCCCGGCCGGGTCGTGGTGGACGGTCGCGACTGGTCCGACCTCGCGGTGCCGGAGCGCCGGGTCGGCTACGTCTTCCAGGACCAGAGCCTCTTCCCGCACCTCTCGGCGCTCGACAACGTCGCGTTCGGACCGCGCGCCCGCGGACGTGCCCGACGGGACGCCGACCGTACGGCACGCGAGTGGCTCGAGCGCTTCGGCATCGGCGACCTCGCCGAACGACGCCCCCGCGAGCTGTCGGGCGGCCAGGCCCAGCGGGTCGCGATCGCCCGCGCGCTGGCCACCGAGCCGGACGTGCTCCTGCTCGACGAGCCGTTCGCCGGGCTCGACGTGTCGGCGCAGATGGCGCTGCGGATCGAGCTCGGACGGCACCTGCGCGACTTCCCCGGCGTCGCGCTCCTCGTGACCCACGACGCCATCGACGCGCTCACCCTGGCCGACCGCGTGCTCGTCCTCGACGAGGGCCGGGTCGCGCAGGTCGGCCCGCCGGCCGAGGTCGCCGCCGAGCCGCGCACGCCCCACGTGGCGCGCCTCGTCGGCCTCAACCTCGTCGCCGTGGCCGAGGGCGAGCAGCTGATCGCCTTCCCCCCGGACGCGGTGGTGGTCTCGCTCCACGAGCCCGAGGGGTCGACGCGGCTGCGCTGGCACGGGCAGGTCGCGTCCCTCGCTCCGCACGGCGACGCCGTACGCCTGCTGGTCCACGCCTCCCCCGACCTGCTGGCCGACCTCACCCCCGCGGCTGCCACCGAGCTGGGCCTGGTGCCGGGCCGGGAGGTGTGGCTGTCGGCGAAGGCGACCGCGGTGAGCCGCTACGCGGCGCGCGGATAGCATGCGCGCCATGAGCGCCACCTCCTCCCAGCTCGCCCCGAAGCCCGAACGCAACCTCGCCCTCGAGCTCGTGCGTGTCACCGAGGCGGCCGCCATGGCTGCAGGCCGCTGGGTCGGGCGAGGCGACAAGAACGACGCGGACGGCGTGGCCGTGGAGGCCATGCGCGAGATGATCTCCACGGTCGAGATGCGCGGCACCGTGGTGATCGGCGAGGGCGAGAAGGACAACGCCCCGATGCTCTACAACGGCGAGGAGGTCGGCGACGGCACGGGCGCGGAGTGCGACGTGGCGGTCGACCCGATCGACGGCACCACGCTGACCGCCAAGGGCATGAGCAACGCCATCTCGGTGCTCGCGGTCGCGCCCCGCGGCGCCATGTACGACCCCAGCGCGGTGTTCTACATGGACAAGCTGGCCACCGGCCCCGAGGCCGCCGACGTCGTCGACATCCGGCTGCCGGCCAAGGAGAACATCGCCCGCGTCGCCCACGCCAAGGGCCTCTCGGTCCACGACGTCACGGTCGTGCTGCTCGACCGGCCGCGCCACGCGCGCCTCGTGGAGGAGATCCGCGAGACCGGCGCCCGCATCAAGTTCATCACCGACGGCGACGTCGCCGGCGCGATCATGGCGGCTCGTCCCGACACCGGCGTCGACCTGATGCTCGGCATCGGCGGCACGCCGGAGGGCATCATCACCGCGTGCGCGATGAAGTGCATCGGCGGCACGATCCAGGGCCAGCTGTGGCCGCAGGACGACGAGGAGCGCCAGCGCGCGCTGGACGCCGGCCACGACCTCGACCCGGACGTCGTGCTCGGCACCGACGACCTCGTGACCGGCGACGACGCGTTCTTCGTGGCCACCGGAATCACCGACGGCGAGCTCATGCGCGGCGTGCGCTACCACGGGGAGCGTGTCACGACCCACTCGCTCGTGATGCGCTCGCGCAGCGGCACGGTGCGCTCGATCACCGCCGACCACCGGCTCTCGAAGCTACGCGCTCTGTCCTCGATCGACTTCGACAGCTGAGGCGACAGGCCGCGGTCGCAGGGCCGCCGACACGGCGGTGATGACGGCCGGGTCGAACGCCATGCCCACGTGCGAGGAGCGCACCTCCACCGCGACGGCGGCGGGATCGATGCACGCGCGCCAGTCGACGATGCCGTCGCGCCGGGAGAAGATCGCGGTGAAGTCGACGTCGTCGGGCAGGACCGCCCGCGCCTGCTCGAAGCTCTCCTGCGCGCACTGCCCGGCGACGCAGTCCTCGGCCATCAGGCGCCGCATCCCGGCACGGTTGAGCCGCACCAGCAGGTCCACGCTGCGCGCCAGCGACGCGTGGTGCGCGCCAGGTGCGAGCATCGGGCTGCCCATCGTGACGATGCCGGCGACCAGGTCGGGACGCCGCGCGGCGACACCACGGGCCAGCATCCCGCCGAGGCTGTGGCCCACGATCCGCACCCGCGCGCCGCGTCGCTGCGCGATCTCCTCGAGCCGTTCCTCGAGCTGGGCCGCCGCGCCGAGGGTGCAGCCGACGTTGGCGCGGATGTCGGCGCGGTAGGTGCGGAAGCCCTGGTGGCGCAGGGACCGGCTCATCGGGGCGAGCGAGGAGTCGCCCGCCAGGAACCCCGGCACGAGCAGCACCGGCTCGCCCACCCGTACGGGTCGCGAGCCGAGCGGCGTACGGCGGCGCGCGCCGCGCGAGGTGAGGGCGTGCGCGGCGTAGCGTCCGGCCTCGGCGACCAGCGATCCCTCGCGCAGCACGGCCGACACCGCGGGCTGCGAGAAGCCCTCCGGGGTCAGGAATGCTGCCACTGTGCGCTGCGTCACAATCATCGAACATAGCCCAGAACCCGCGTGGAACGGGGGATGCGGCCCAGGTTGCGTGATTGTGGGGATGGTCGTCGTGTTCACTGGGGGCATGTCCCCACGCCGTGTCACGTCCGAGGCGCCTGCCGTCTCGGCGGAGCTGTTCGCCCCCGTCGGCAACGAGGTCGAGCTCTGCTACCAGACCTTCGGGGACCCCGATGGGGAGCCGCTGCTGCTCGTGATGGGCCTCAGCGGACCGATGACGTGGTGGGACCAGGCCTTCTGCGAGCAGCTCGCGTCGGCCGGCTTCCACGTCGTGCGCTACGACAACCGCGACACCGGCCGGTCCTCGCGCATCGCCGCACCGGCCCGTCCCGACCAGCTGGTCAAGGCCTTCGCGACCGGCCGGGCCAACGCGCCGTACTCGATGTCGGACCTGGCAGGCGACGCCGTCGCCCTGCTCGACCACCTCGGACTCCCCTCCGCACACCTCGTGGGGGTCTCGATGGGCGGGATGATCGCGCAGACCGTCGCCGTCGAGCACACCACCCGGGTGCGGTCGCTGACCAGCATCAGCTCCACGACGGGGCGCCGTACGGTCGGCTGGCAGCACCCCTCCCTGCTCCCCCGGCTGATCGCGCCCCGCAAGGCAGGGCGGGAGGCGTACGTCGAGACCAGCCTCGCCATGTGGTCGCTGATCGGCTCGGCGGCCTACGCCTCCGACCCCGACGCGCTCCGCACGCGCGCGGAGGCGACGTTCGACCGCGGGGTGAGCGCCAGCGGGGCGGTACGCCAGATGCTGGCCATCCTGACCCAGGACGACCGCACCCCGCGGCTGCGGAGCCTGCGCGTGCCCGCGCTGGTCATCCACGGGACGGCGGACAAGATGGTCCACGTCAGCGGTGGACGCTCGACCGCGGCCGCCATCCCCGGCGCCGAGCTCCTCACGGTCGACGGGATGGGCCACGACCTGCCGCCCGAGCTGTTCGGGACGTTCGTCGAGGCGATCGCGCGCACCGCCGACCGGGCGTCCTGAGCCGTCGCGATCCCCGGGTACCCGGGGATCCTCGAGCTTCCCCCGCGAGGTTTCGAGGGTGAGGCTTCAGTTTCCCCGGGTACCCGGGGAAACTGCGCGGGCGCCGGGCGCCGGAGCGGCGGTGAAGAGCGACGGCTCGCCGAAGCCGGCGTCGGCGAAAGCGGCGCGCACGGCGTCGCCGGCCGCGCCGACGGACTCGTCCGGCAGCAGGCCGATCACGCAGCCACCGAAGCCCCCGCCGGTCATCCGCGCACCCAGCGCGCCGGCCTCGTGGAGGGCGTCGACGGCCGTGTCGACCTCCGGCACGGTGATCCGGAAGTCGTCGCGCATCGAGACGTGCGAGGCGGTGAGGGCCGGGCCGATCTCCGGCAGACGTCCCTCGTCGAGGAGCCGCACGACCGACAGCACCCGCTCGTCCTCGGTGACGACGTGCCGCACGTAGCGGCGCAGCTCGTCGTCGTCGAGGCGGCGCAGGGCGTCGTCGAGGTCGCCGGCGGCGACGTCGCGCAGCGCGGGGACGCCGAGCAGTCGCGCCGCCTCCTCGCACCCGCGGCGACGCGCGCCGTACTCGCCGTCGGAGTGCTTGTGGGGCGCGCGCGTGTCGGTGACCAGCACCGTGAGCCCGTGGGCGGCCAGGTCGAGCGGCACCGAGCGGGTCTCGTGGCTGCGCATGTCGCAGAACAGGGCATGGCCTGCCTCCCCGCGCAGGCTGACGAGCTGGTCCATCCCTCCGGTCGGCGCGCCGACCGCGTCGTTCTCGACGTCGCGGGTCAGGGCGAACAGCGCGTCGTCGTCGAGGCCGAGGTCGAGGTGGTCGTCGAGGGCGCGGGCGACCGAGCACACGAGCGCGGCCGAGGACGACAGCCCCGCACCCGTCGGCACGTCGGAGTCCACGACGATGTCGAGCGCCGGGACGTCCACGCCCCGGTCGGTGAGCAGCCACAGGGCGCCGAGCACGTAGCGCGACCACTCGGGAACGTCCGGCGCCGACGACAGCCCGGAGCGGCGTACGACGACGGGCTCGGGCTGCTGCGCCGAGCGCACCGTCCAGCCGTCCGACCCCGCGGGCGCGGTGTCCACGACCGCGGTGCACCCCACCTCGAGCGCGAAGGGCAGCACGAAGCCGTCGTTGTAGTCGGTGTGCTCACCGACCAGGTTGATGCGCCCGGGGGCCCGCCAGACCGTCATCGAACCCCTTTTCGTGAACACCCGTTGGAATGGGATGAATGTTGCCAAACCCTGCGGGGGACCACTAGACCAGACAGACAAACTAGAGACGAGGAGGGGCGCGGATGTCACGAGCACCGTCGATCCGGCAACGAGGCCGGCCCAGAGGAGGACGGCGGCGGGTGGCACCGGTTGCCGCGCTCGCCCTCGCGAGCGGGTTGCTGGCCGCGTGCGGCGGCGACTCGGGCACGCCCGAGCTCGTCTGGTACATCAACCCCGACGCCGGAGGCCAGGACGCCGTCGCCGAGGACTGCTCCACCGACGACTACACGATCACGACGCAGGTGCTCCCCCAGGACGCCGGTCAGCAGCGCATCCAGCTGGCCCGCCGCCTGGCCGCGGGCGACGCCGGGATCGACCTGATGTCGCTCGACCCCCCGTTCACCGCCGAGTTCGCGGCGGCCGGATACCTCGCCGAGATCCCGCAGGACCTCCAGCAGAAGTTCAGCGAGCAGGCCTTCGAGAGCGCCGTGACCGCGGCGACGTGGGAGGACCAGCTGGTGGTGGCCCCGTTCTGGTCGAACACGCAGGTCCTCTGGTACCGCAAGTCCTTCGTCGACCAGACCGACCTCGACATGTCCCAGCCCGTCACGTGGGACCAGATCATCGAGGCCGCCGACCAGAACGACGGCAAGATCGGCGTCCAGGCCAACAAGTACGAGGGCTACAGCGTCTGGGTCAACGCGCTCATCACGGGCGCCGGAGGCCAGATCGCCGAGAACACCGAGGCCGGCAACGAGGCCGACATCACCATCGACTCCGAGGCCGGACAGGCCGCGGCCGAGGTGATCGAGAAGCTGGCCTCGTCAGAGGCCGCTCCTGCGGACATCTCGGTGTCCAACGAGGGCACCGCCGGCACCACCTTCGGCAGCGACGCCGGGTCCTTCCTCGTCAACTGGACCTACATCTGGGGCAACTACGGCGACGACCGGCTCGGCGACGACATCGGGTTCGCCCGCTACCCACGCACGGTCGAGGGCGAGGAGTCGCGCCCGCCCTACGGCGGCATCGGCATCGGCGTCAGCGCCTTCTCCGACGAGAAGGAACTCGCCGTCCAGGCGCTCGAGTGCCTGACGAGCCCGGAGAGCCAGGCCGTCAACGCGGAGAAGACGGGCAACATGCCCTCCAGCCCGGCCGGCTACGACCAGGAGGCGGTGAAGGAGCTCTTCCCGCCCGAGCTGATCGATCTCTTCCAGGAGAGCCTGGAAGCAGCCGCGCCACGCACGCTGTCGCCCTACTGGAGCGACATCTCCGGTGCCATCCAGAGCACCTGGCATCCACCGTCGAGCGTCGATGAGCAGACGCCCGAGCAGTCCGCGCAGTTCATCGAGGACGTGCTCCAGGGAAGGAGACTGCTGTGACGACCACCCTCTCCCGCCCTCCGGCGGACACCAAGGTCGCGGACAGGGCCTCGGACCGGTCCAAGGCAGAGAACCGCCTCGGGCAGAAGCTCGTCGCCCCGGCCGTGGTGCTGATGCTCCTGGTCACGGCGTGGCCGATGCTGCAGGCGCTCTACCTGTCGCTGTTCAACTACCGCCTCACCGCTCCCGACGACCGGGAGTTCGTCGGCCTCGCCAACTACTCCACGGTGCTGACCGACAGCCTGTTCTGGCAGGACATGTGGAACACGGTCCTGATCATGGTCGTCACCGTCGCGGTGGAGCTCGTGATCGGCTTCGCCTTCGCAATGGTGATGCACCGCGTGATCTTCGCGCGCGGGGTGATCCGGACCTCGATCCTGATCCCCTACGGCATCATCACCGTGGTCTCGGCCTTCGCTTGGCAGTTCGCCTTCAGCCTCAACAACGGCTTCGTGAACTCGTGGCTGCCGTTCGTCGAGGACAACTTCAACTGGTTCGGCGACCACTGGCCGGCGATGTTCGCGATCATGGTCTCCGAGATCTGGAAGACGACGCCGTTCATGGCGCTGCTCCTGCTCGCCGGTCTCTCCCAGGTCAGCGAGGACATGCTCGAGGCCGCCAAGGTCGACGGCGCCACCTGGTGGCAGCGCCTGTGGAAGGTGATCCTGCCCAACATGCGGGCCGCGATCATGGTCGCCGTCCTGTTCCGCGCGCTCGACGCCTACCGCATCTTCGACAACATCTTCGTGATGACGCGTGGAGCCCAGGAGACCGAGTCGGTCTCCTTCCTGACCTACCGCCAGGTCATCGAGCAGGTCCAGCTGGGAGTCGGCTCCGCGCTGTCGGTCCTGCTGTTCCTCAGCGTGCTGCTGCTGGCGTGGCTGATCGTGAAGCTGTTCCGGGTCGACCTGGCCCAGGCGAGGGGTGAAGGCTGATGAAGCAGCGCAACAACATCGGCACCTGGATCGGTTTCGTGCTGATCATGGTCTGGTGCCTCCTGCCCGTGGTCTGGATCATCTCGCTGTCCTTCAAGTCGGTGGAGGAGACGGCCGGCGGCAGCCCGCAGTTCCTCCCCAAGGACCCGACACTCGACAACTACCGCGACATCCTGTCCAACGGCGACTTCCTCGCCGCCCTGCGCAACTCCTTCGGGATCGCGCTCATCGCGACCTTCCTGGCCGTGGTGTTCGCCACCCTCGCGGCGTACGCCATCGCCCGGCTGGAGTTCAAGGGCAAGCGGCTGGTGCTCTCACTGGCGCTGGCCATCGCGATGTTCCCGGTGGTCTCGCTGGTCGGCCCGCTGTTCGACATGTGGCGCACGTTCGGGCTCTTCAACACCTGGCCCGGCCTGGTCATCCCCTACATGTCGTTCACGCTGCCGCTGGCGATCTGGACCCTGACGGCTTTCTTCCGGGAGATCCCGTGGGAGATGGAGCAGGCGGCCCAGGTCGACGGCGCCACGTCTTGGCAGGCGTTCCGCAAGGTGATCGTCCCGCTCGCCGCACCCGGTGTGTTCACCGCGGCGATCCTGACCTTCTTCTTCGCCTGGAACGAGTTCGTGCTCGCGATCTCGTTGACGTCGACCACGGGCTCTCGGACGGTGCCCGCCCAGCTGTCCTACTTCGTGGGGCCTGACCCGTTCAACCCGCCGTACGGACAGCTGGCGACCGCGTCCGTGGTCGTCACCGTCCCCATCATCGTCATTGTCCTGCTGTTCCAGCGCAAGATCGTCGCCGGCCTCACCTCCGGCGCAGTGAAGGGGTGAAGCCGACATGGCTGCCATCGAGATGAAGAACATCGTCAAGCAGTACGGCGACGGCTTCCCGGCCGTCAACGACGTGAGCATCGACGTGGAGGACGGCGAGTTCCTGATCCTCGTCGGGCCCTCGGGCTGCGGGAAGTCGACGCTGCTGCGCATGATCGTGGGACTGGAGGACATCACCGACGGCGACATGGTCATCGGCGGGAAGAAGGTCAACGACCTCGCCCCGCGCGAGCGCAACCTGTCGATGGTCTTCCAGAACTACGCCCTCTACCCCCACCTCACCGTCTACGAGAACATCGCGTTCCCGCTGCGACTGGCGGGCAAGTCCGACTCCGAGGTCGACGAGAAGGTGCGCGAGGCGTCGAAGACCCTCGAGCTCGACGAGCACCTCGAGCGCAAGCCCGGCAACCTGTCGGGCGGCCAGCGCCAACGGGTCGCGATGGGCCGGGCGATCGTGCGCGACGCCGAGGCGTTCCTCTTCGACGAGCCGCTGTCCAACCTCGACGCCAAGCTCCGCGGGCAGATGCGCACGGAGATCTCGCGGCTTCAGAAGCGTCTGGGCATCACCACCGTCTACGTCACGCACGACCAGACCGAGGCGATGACGCTCGGCGACCGGGTCGCGGTGCTCAAGCGGGGGGTGCTGCAGCAGCACGCGACGCCGCGCGAGCTCTACGAGAACCCGGCCAACCTCTTCGTCGCGGGCTTCATCGGCTCCCCGCCGATGAACTTCCTCCCGGCGAAGGTCGACGGCAACCGCGTCGAGCTGCCCTTCGGCACGGTGACGATCCCCGAGGATCGGGCTGCGAAGGCCCAGGGCAAGGACCTGCTCATCGCCGGCATCCGCCCCGAGCACTTCGAGGACGCCAGCGTGGTCGACAGCGACAAGGTCACCGACGAGGCGACCTTCAAGGCCACGGTCGACGTGGTCGAGTGGCTCGGCAACGAGGCGTACGCCTACATCCCGTTCGAGGCACCCGACGAGGTGCGCAAGCAGCTCGCCCAGCTCGAGAAGGACCTCGACGGCGAGTCGCTGCGCACGCAGCTGGTGGTCTCGCTCGACGGCGCCAGCCGGATCAGCGAGGGCGACGAGGCCACGATCTGGGTCGACGCCCGCAAGATCCACCTCTTCGACCCGGCCACGGGCGAGAACCTCACCATCGACGCCGACAACGCCGGCATCATCCCCGGCGGCAACGCGATGGCCAAGGCCGAGGAGGTCGGCAAGGAGCAGGACGAGGTGAAGCCGAGCGCGGAGTCCTCCGCC
This sequence comes from Nocardioides flavus (ex Wang et al. 2016), assembly GCF_014653115.1. GTDB lineage: Bacteria > Actinomycetota > Actinomycetes > Propionibacteriales > Nocardioidaceae > Nocardioides > Nocardioides flavus. The sequence goes on from NZ_BNAD01000006.1 coordinate 167,570, forward strand.
ACCTGAGGCTCACGCCTCCCCCGGTGTCCGACCCCGCTGGTCGGCGCGGAACGCGGGGCCCCGGGAGCAGTCGCTCCCGGGGCCCCGCTGCGTCCGGGGACCGGTCAGTCCCGGGCGGCACCCGCCCCGAGGTGGAGCCACGCCGCGGCGTACGGGTCCAGGCGCACCGCGCCGTCGTGGAGCTGCGGCGCCAGGCCGGTCAGGGCGTCGACCAGCCGGTCGTCGTGCAGACCGAGCCAGTGCAGCACGTCGGCGGCCACCCAGGCCTCCCGCCCGCTGACGTTGTAGGCGCCCAGCAGCGGGCCGTCGGGGTGGCGCCGCACGACGAGCAGGACGCCGTCGTCGCGGGGGTCCCAGACCTCGGTGGGCGAGGCCGCGTGCAGGTGCGGCAGTCCACGTCGTACGTCGAGGAGGTGGCGCAGGCCGGAGGTGATGCCGTGCGGGTCGGGAGCGTCGGGGCCGGCGGCGTCCCACGGCATGCGCGGGCGGTGCACCCACCGGTTGTCGGCTGCATGGGCGGGGTCGTCGGCCCACCCGGCGTCGTTGAGCAGGCCGAGCTCGTCGCCCATCCAGAGCACGGGCAGGCCGCCGAAGCCGAGGATGATCGCGTGGGCCAGCAGGATGCGCGCGACGGCGCCCGGGTCGCCGGCCTCGAGGCCGGCGAGGGAGGCCAGCGAGCCCGAGATGCGTCGGTCGCCGGTCTGCTCGTTGTGCTGGAAGACCAGCCCGCGCGCCCAGGACCCGGGGAAGGCCCCGGAGTACCAGTCCGAGAGGAAGCGCCGGTGGGCCGCGGGGTCCAGGCCCACCGCCCGCGCGTCCTCGTCGGCGATCGCCCACCCGATGTCGTCGTGGCAGCGGGCGTAGGTGATCCACGCCGTCGTCGACGGCGGCTGCGGCAGCTGCTGCAGCGCGTGGGTCGCCAGCCGGGCGTCGGCGGAGGCCAGCATCGACCAGATCTGCACCATCAGGCCGTTGTGGTAGGCCAGGTCGCTGACCCTGCCGGCGTGCTCGCCGACGCCCAGGTAGGCCGGCAGGTCGGCCGGGCCGACGATCGCCTCGGCCTTGAAGAGCACCGCGGGAGCAGCGATGCGCGCGACCGTGCGCAGGGCCCGGGTGAGGTCGTGCACCTCGGGCTCGTTCTGACAGCTGGTGCCCAGGCGCTTCCAGATGAAGGCGATCGCGTCGAGCCGGAACACCTCCACCCCGAGGTTGGCCAGCGACAGGATGATGTCGGCGAACTCGCAGAGCACCGCCGGGTTCGACCAGTCCAGGTCCCACTGGTAGTCGTTGAAGGTCGTCCAGACCCAGCCGTCGAGCTCTGGGTCCCAGGTGAAGTTGCCGGGAGCGAAGTCGGGGAACACCTCCGGGAGGCTGGCCTCGTAGGCGTCGGGCACCTCCCGGTCGGGGTGCACGTGGAACCAGGCCCGCTTCTCGGCGTCCCCGGCCCGGGCGGCGGCGGCCCAGGCGTGCTCGCGCGCGACGTGGTTGAGCACGAGGTCCAGGCACAGGCTGATGCCGTCGGCGCGCAGGACGTTCGTCAGCTCGCGCAGGTCCTCGACCGTGCCGAGGTCGGGCCGCACGGACCGGTAGTCCATGACGGCGTAACCGCCGTCGTTGGGAGGCGGTCGCGGCGTGAGCAGCGGCATCAGGTGCAGGTAGCCCACCCCGAGGTCGCGGAGGTACGCCGCCCGCTCGCCGACGCCGCGCAGCGTCCCGGCGAACCGGTCGGCGTACGCCGCGTAGCCCACCATCGAGGGCCGCTGGAACCAGTCCGGCTCGCGCAGTCGCTGCTGGTCGAGCGCACGCAGGTCGTCGGGGCGCGCGTCGTGCGCGGTGCGGGCGACCTGCACGAGCGTACGCGCGACGCCGGGCGCCGCACCGGGTCCGTAGACGCGCCCCAGGGTGGCGAGCAGGTCGGGTTCCAGGTCGGCGAGGCGGGCCTCGAAGCCCACGTCGTGCGGGTCGGTCGACAGGGTCATGTCGTCCTCACGCCCCGGCAGGCGCGCGGCCGCCGGTCGAGCCCGGGGTCGCGCGCCTGCGGCGGGTGCTGGTCAGTCCGAGAGGCGCTCGCCGGAGTCGGTGTCGAACACGTGGACGTGCGCCGGGTCGGTCGTGACGTAGAGCGTCTCGCCCTTCTGCGGGTGGTGGCGACCGCTCACGCGGACGATCACGTTGGACGGGGTGCCCTCGACGTCGGACGTGCCGTAGACGAAGCTGTCGGCGCCGAGCTCCTCGACGACCGTCACCCGCACCGGCAGCCCGCCCTCCTCGGCGGAGACCAGGCGCCAGTTCTCCGGGCGCACGCCGATGGTGACGTTGCCCGACATCTTGCGCTCGGCGGTCGGGTCGACCGGCACGGTGTACTTGCCGATCTTGACCTCGCCGTCGACGGCGACGCCCTCCATCAGGTTCATCTGCGGGGAGCCGATGAAGCCGGCGACGAACAGGTTGGCCGGCTTGTCGTAGAGCTTGAGCGGGGTGTCGACCTGCTGCAGCACGCCGAGCTTCATCACCGCGACGCGGTCACCCATCGTCATCGCCTCGACCTGGTCGTGGGTGACGTAGACCGTCGTGACGCCGAGGTCCTGCTGCAGCCGGGCGATGTCCGTACGGGTCGCGACACGCATCTTGGCGTCGAGATTGGACAGCGGCTCGTCCATGCAGAAGACCTGCGGGGCGCGGACGATCGCGCGGCCCATCGCGACGCGCTGGCGCTGGCCGCCGGACAGGGCCTTGGGCTTGCGCTGGAGGTACTCGGTGAGCTGGAGGATCTCGGCCGCCTTGGCGACGCGCTCCTTGCGCTCAGCCGCGGGGACCTTGGCCATCTTGAGGGAGAACGCCATGTTCTCCTCGACCGACATGTGCGGGTAGAGCGCGTAGTTCTGGAAGACCATCGCGATGTCGCGGTCCTTCGGCGGGACGTTGGTGACGTCGCGGTCGCCGATGTAGATCTTCCCGTCGTTGACCTCCTCGAGGCCCGCGAGCATGCGCAGGGTGGTGGACTTGCCGCAGCCCGAGGGTCCGACGAGGACCATGAACTCGCCGTCCTTGATCTCGAGGCTGATGCCGGGCACGGCCGGCTCGTCGGCGCCGGGATACCAGCGCTGCGCCTTCTCGAACGTCACTGATGCCATCGTGTGCTCCTTCACCGGCAGGTACGTGCCGGACGATCCGTGGTGGAAGGGGTGGGTGGGCGACCCACGTGATGCGGGTCACACGGTGCACACCCTAGCGGCACGTCGTACGGCCGGTCACCGGCGGTCGCCGACTGGGCACAGTTACGCAACCGTGACCTAGACCAGCGTTGACGAACCCCGCCGCAAACGTTTTCATCTTTCGTGACGGCTGTCACACCAGGGCGGCCGACCAGGCCGCGGGCCGACTCGGGCCAGATCCCGCCACGGCCGGACCCAGAGGAGAGGGAAACCGCGACATGAGAAACATTCGGACCCGAAGGGGCATCGCGACGATCGCCGTCGTGGCGATGTCCGGACTCGGACTCGCCGCGTGCGCCGACGACGGTGGCGACGGCGGCAGCAACGAAGCCGGTGGCACCGCACCCGGTGCCGGCCGCGAGGAGTGCGCCGACCTCGAGCAGTTCGGCGACCTCAGCGGCCGCGAGGTGAGCGTCTACACCTCGATCATCGCGCCGGAGGACGCCGTCCACAAGGAGTCCTACCAGGTCTTCGAGGAGTGCACGGGCGCCACGGTGGCCTACGAGGGCTCCTCGGAGTTCGAGGCCCAGCTCGTCGTCCGCGTCCAGGGTGGCAACGCCCCCGACATCGCCTACATCCCGCAGCCCGGCCTCCTCCAGACGCTGGTGCGCGACACCGACGCCGTCGTGCCGGCGCCCGACTCGGTCTCCGAGAACGTCGACGAGTGGTTCGGCGAGGACTGGAAGGCCTACGGCACCGTCGACGACACTTTCTACGCCGCCCCGCTCGGCGCCAACGTGAAGTCCTTCGTGTGGTACTCCCCCGGCCAGTTCGAGGAGAACGGCTGGGAGGTCCCCGAGACGTGGGACGACATGATCGCGCTGTCGGACCAGATCGCCGAGTCCGGCACCAAGCCGTGGTGCGCCGGCATCGAGTCCGGTGACGCCACCGGCTGGCCGACCACCGACTGGCTCGAGGACGTCGTCCTGCGCGAGGCCGGCCCCGACGTCTACGACCAGTGGGTCAACCACGAGATCCCGTTCAACGACCCCGCCATCGTCGACTCCCTCGACCGCGTCGGCGAGATCCTCAAGAACCCCGACTACGTCAACGGCGGCATCGGCGACGTGAAGTCGATCGCGACCACCGCCTTCCAGGAGGGTGGCCTGCCCATCCTCGACGGCGAGTGCGCGCTGCACCGCCAGGCCTCCTTCTACGCCGCGCAGTGGCCCGAGGGCACCGACGTGTCGGAGACCGGAGACGTCTTCGCGTTCTACCTGCCGACCACCAGCGACGAGTTCGGCACGCCGGTCCTCGGCGGTGGCGAGTTCGTGGCGGCGTTCTCGGACGAGCCGGAGGTCCAGGCCTTCCAGACCTACCTGTCCTCCGACGTGTGGGCCAACGAGAAGGCCATCGCCACCCCGGGCGGCTGGGTGAGCGCCAACACCGGGCTCGACATCGCGAACCTCAAGAGCCCGATCGACCAGCTGTCGGCGGAGATCCTGCAGGACCCCGAGGCGGTCTTCCGCTTCGACGGCTCTGACCAGATGCCCGGTGCCGTGGGTGCCGGCTCGTTCTGGTCGGAGATGACCAACTGGATCACGGGTGCCGAGACCCAGGCCACCCTCGACAACATCGAGGACTCCTGGCCGAGCTGACCAGGCGGACGGGGCGCTCGGGCCACTGCCCGGGCGCCCCGTTGCCTCTCTCCCGACCGAGGAGGTCCGGATGACATCCACCGACAAGCTCATCCAGATGTCGATCGCCGTCGTGCTGTTCTTCGCGGTGATGGGCACGATCCTGCTGCTCACCACCAAGCTGCGCTCGCGCAGCGGTGAGCGGGTGCAGGCCGCCGCGTTCATCGCGCCGTCCCTGCTGCTCATCGCCGTCGGCCTGCTCTACCCGGCGGCACGCACCGTCTACCAGTCGTTCTTCGGCTCCGCCTACGAGCCGATCGTGGGAGGCGACGGGGAGAACTTCGTCGGCCTCGACAACTACCGCCAGATCTTCACCAGCAACGACCTGCTCCAGGTGCTGCAGAACACCGCGGTGTGGGTCGTGCTCACCCCGTTGCTGGCCACCGGCATCGGGCTCGTCTACGCCGTGCTGATCGACCGCTCGCGCTTCGAGAAGTCCGCGAAGGCGCTGATCTTCCTGCCGATGGCGATCTCGCTCGTCGGCGCCTCGATCATCTGGAAGTTCGTCTACGACTACAAGGCCAGCGAGCAGGCGCAGCTCGGTGTGCTCAACGGCCTGCTCAAGGCCGCCGGCTTCGACACCTACCGCTTCCTGCTCACCGAGCCGTGGAACACGCTCTTCCTGATCGTGATCATCGTCTGGGTGCAGGCGGGCTTCGCGATGACGATCCTGTCCGCGGCGATCAAGGCGATCCCCGACGACATCGTCGAGGCGGCGCGTCTCGACGGCGTCAACGGCCTCAAGCTCTTCCGCTACATCACGGTGCCGAGCATCCGGCCGTCGCTGATCGTCGTGCTCACGACGATCAGCATCACCACGCTCAAGGTCTTCGACATCGTCCGCACCGCCACGGGTGGGCAGTTCGGCACGAGCGTGCTGGCCTACGAGTTCTACGTGCAGAGCTTCCGGTCGTTCAACTTCGGCCTCGGCGCGGCACTCGCGACGCTGATCTTCGTCCTGGTGACGCCGATCGTCGTCTACAACATCCGACAGATGCGTCGCCTGGAGGCACGATGACCACCACGACACCCACGGCGCCCCCGACCGGCGTCACCCCCGGACCGCGCAAGAGCGCCAGCACCGCCGCCCGGGAGAGCCTGTCGGGTCGCTGGGCCTCGGCCGCGGCGATCGTCATCGCCGTGCTGTGGACGCTGCCCACCTTCGGCCTGTTCGTGTCCTCGTTCCGCCCGGAGTCGGAGGTCAAGACCAACGGCTGGTGGAACGTCGTCACCGACCCGCAGTTCACGCTGGACTCCTACCGACAGGTCATCAGCGGCGCCGACATCGACCTGGCGACCTACCTCATCAACTCGTTCGTCATCACGATCCCCTCGGTGCTGATCCCGATCAGCCTCGCGGTGATGGCGGCGTACGCCTTCGCCTGGATCCCGTTCCGCGGTCGCGACACGCTCTTCGTCGCGGTCTTCGCGCTGCAGATCGTCCCGATCCAGGTCACGATGATCCCGCTCCTGCGCCTCTACGTGGACCCGCCGTTCAACCTGATGCCGCTCTCGGGCAACGACGCACCGGGCGGCGGCTTCTACACCGTGTGGCTGTCCCACACGATCTTCGCGCTGCCGCTGGCGATCTTCCTGCTCCACAACTTCATGCGGGAGATCCCCGGGGAGCTGATCGAGTCGGCCCGCGTCGACGGCGCCGGGCACGTGCAGATCTTCTCGAGGATCATGCTCCCGCTGATGACGCCGGCCATCGCGGCGTTCGGCATCTTCCAGTTCCTGTGGGTGTGGAACGACCTGCTGGTCGCGCTCGTGTTCGCCGGGGGCAACCCGTCGGTCTCGCCGCTGACGGTGCGCCTGGCAGCACTGGCGGGCCAGCGCGGCGAGGACTGGCACCTGCTGTCGGCGGGTGCGTTCGTGTCGCTGGTGATCCCGCTGATCGTGTTCCTGTCGCTCCAGCGCTACTTCGTACGAGGACTGCTGGCCGGCAGCGTCAAGGGCTGAGCAGCCCGGCGGCCCCGCGCCCCCGGGCCGGGGCCGCCACCTGCTCGGCGAACCAGTGGTACGACGCCTTGGGCGTCCGCGTGAGAGACGGGGAGGACCGGTCGACGTGCACCAGCCCGAACGTCTTGGCGTACCCCTCGGCCCACTCGAAGTTGTCGAGGAGGGTCCACACGAAGTAGCCGCGCACGTCGGCGCCGGCGCGGCGAGCCCGCTCCACGGCCCCCAGGTGGTCGCGCAGGTAGTCGATGCGGTCCGTGTCGTCCACCCGTCCGTCGACGACCTGGTCGTCGGCACAGGCCGCGCCGTTCTCGGTGACCACCAGAGGGAGACCGGTGCGACGGTGGGTCTCGACCAACAGCTCCTCGAGGCCGCGGGGCTCGATCTCCCAGCCGATGTCCGTGCGCGGCCCGCGCACGACGAGGTCGAGCCCCTCGACTCCGGGGTAGGCGCCCTGCTCCGGATGGGGCTCACCACCATCGGCCCTGCGCGCGGGACGGATCGGCGTGTAGTAGTTGATCCCGATCCAGTCGGCGGAGCCCTTCATCGCCTCGAGGTCGCCCGGTCGGACGAGGCCGGGGTCGGTGAGCTCCGGCGCGATCGCGAGCAGCCGCTCGTCGTACGCGCCGTCGACCAGCGGGTCGAGCCACACCCGGTTGCGGATCGCGTCGACGCCGTCGGCCACGTCCGCCGCGTCGGGCGACTCCGGCCAGACCGGGGCGAGGTTGAGCACGATGCCGAGGTGCGCGCCCGGCAGCGCCCGGCGCGTCCAGGCGTGCCCCAGCATGAGGTGGTGGGCGGCGCGGTGCCCGGCCCCGGCCTCGCGGCGGCCCGGTGCGTGGACGCCTGCGGCGTAGCCGAGGTAGGCCGCGCACCACGGCTCGTTGTGGGTCGCCCACGACGTCACCCGGTCGCCCAGGCGCTCGTGGACCACCCCGGCGTACTCGACGAAGGCCTCGGCGGTGCTGCGCGCGAGCCAGCCGCCCTCGTCCTCGAGCACCTGCGGCAGGTCCCAGTGGTAGAGCGTGGCCACGGGCTCGACGCCGGCGGCGAGCAGCCCGTCGACCAGACGCTCGTAGTGGTCGAGACCGCGCGTCTCGACGCGACCCCGGCCCTCGGGGAGGACGCGCGGCCACGCCACGGAGAAGCGGTAGGCGTCGACGCCGAGACCCTCGACGAGGGCGATGTCGTCGTCGACGCGGTGGTAGGAGTCGCAGGCGTCCACGCCGTCGTCGCCGCCGCGGACACGACCGGGCTCGGCGGAGAACGTGTCCCAGATCGACGGCCCGCGGCCGTCCTCGCGGACCGCTCCCTCGATCTGGTAGGACGCCGTGGCGACGCCGAGCGCGAGCGGGAACGGGTCACGGGCAGCGGTCACCTCCTCACTCTAGTCCCGCGCACACGGGGGGACCGGTGATGACGGAGGAGGACCACGAGCCCGCTGCGGGCACGCACGCCGGCCAGGTCAACATGGCCGACGTGGCACGCCGGGCGGGCGTGTCCATCGCGACGGTCTCGCGAGCCCTGCGCGGCCTGCCCGGCGTGAGTCCCAGGACCCGCAGCCGGGTGCTGTCCACGGTCGAGGAGCTCGACTACGTCGTCTCTCCCGCCGCGTCGTCGCTCCGCGGCGCGACGCGTCGGGTGGCGGTGGTGCTCCCCCGCCTCGACAGCTGGTTCGCCTCCACGATGCTCGCCACCATCGAGTCGACCCTGCGCCAGGCCGACCTCGACGTGCTGGTCTACCAGGTCGGAACCGAGGAGAAGCGCACCCACTTCTTCCGCGACCTCCCGACCCGACGCAAGGTCGACGCGGTCGTGCTGGTCACCCTGCCCATCGGCGGCGAGGAGGAGGCACGGCTCGACCTGATGGGGGTGCAGGTCGTGATCGCCGGCACGCGCCTGCGTGACTTCCCCTCGGTGAGTGTCGACGACGTCGCGATCGGCTACGGGGCGGTGCGGCACCTCGTCGACCTGGGCCACAGGCGCATCGGCATGATCCGCACGTTCGACACCGACGGCGCGCAGTGGGCGAGCGAGCTCAACCGCCTCACCGGCTACCTCAACGCCGTGGCAGCCCATGACCTCCCCGACGACCCCGCCCTCGTCGCCACGGTCCCGTACGGCATCGACGCCGGGGCCGAGGGCATGCGACAGCTGCTCGCACTGCCGGAGCCACCCACCGCGGTCTTCTGCTACTCCGACGACATCGCGGTCGCTGCCATGACAGCCCTGAGCCAGCGCGGGCTCCGCGTTCCCGAGGACATCTCCGTCATCGGTGTCGACGGGCACGCCCTCGGCGAGCTGTTCCGCCTGACGACCATCGACCAGCACGTGACCGACCAGGCCAGGACCGCGAGCACGATGGTGCTCGACCTGCTCGCCGGCCACTCGCTGGCCGACAGCCGGGTCACCCTGCCCACCCACCTCGTCGAGCGTGGGTCCACCGGGCCGCCGGCACCGTCACGTACCCGGGAGCAGCGCGCAGGAAGGACGCGGTCGGCTCAGTAGGTCCCGAGGTACTTCCGCGGCGTGCCGGGCGCGGGCAGGCGCTGCACCTGCACCGAGCCCATGAGCGCCATCCCGCGCACGCGGACGACCGGGGAGTCCGGGCCGAGCTCGGCCGGGACCTTGTCCTTGGCCTGCCCGTAGTCGCCCATGATCGGCGTCCCGTCGACCAGCACGTGCATGTCGGCCGGGACGATGATCTTGACGTCGCCCATGACGGCACTGGCGTTGATCTGGGTGTCGTGGCTGGTGAGGATCGCCTCACGCAGGTCGAGGGTGACGCTGCCCATCAGCGAGAACGCGGAGTGGTGCGCCGGCACCTGCCACACGCCGCGGCGCTTGCAGTCGCCCATGATCGCGACCGACGAGTTGTGCCCGACGGCCGGCACGGCGGACGACGGCCGCCGCACGGGCGCCGCTGCCGGGTACGGCACCGGGCCGGCGGCGTGGAGGTCGAGGGTGATCGGGACGAGGTCGCCGTACGTCTTGGCCTGCCACGTCAGCTCGAGGCGCTCCTCGAGCTCGTCGAGGTCGATGCGTCCCTCCCCCGCGGCGTCGCGCAGCACGTCGGCGACGCGCTGCCGGTCGGCGTCGGAGATGCGCATCTGCGACGGGTCGGGCGGGCGGTTGTCGATCTCCCCCATGGGGTCAGCCTAGCGAGCCCCGGGCGTCGCGACCTGTCGCGGCCGTCACGGCCGTCAGGGCCGTCGCGGCGCCTCGAAGTGCTGGTAGTCCTTCGACGACACCCAGTAGCCGCCCCAGCCCCATCCCATGCGGGCGAAGGCCTTCACCACCAGGTCGTCGTTGCGGACCGTGCCCAGCCAGAACGGCGCGGAGCGGCTCCGGTCGATGCCGGCGAACGGCCGTCCGGCCGGCGGGTCCACGCGCCCCGGCCGTACGTAGGGGTTCTGCACGGGGTTGATGTCGATCGCCTCGCCGAAGGCGTGCTGCGACCAGCTGGTCTGCCCGGCCACACGACGGCAGTTGAAGCCCGAGGTGTTGTTGTCGGCCATCGAGAGGTCGTCGTCGGCGCGGTAGTCGTCGACCAGCCGCATCCGCGCGATCGGGAATCCCGCGGCGTACAGGCGCCCGAAGACCTCCCGCACCTGCCCGGCCCAGCGGCGGTGGACGACCATCTCGCCCGTGCGGGCGCGGCCCTCGAAGTCGCGGTGCGTCATCCGGAGGTAGCGCAGGTCGCGCAGCGGCACCGGACAGCCGGGGCGGTGGCTGCGGCGCATCCGGTCGGCGAGGTCGGCGTCGATGCGGCTGACCGACGAGGCGTACGCCGGGTCGTCCTCCTGCGCCTCGCCGCGCTCGCCGGCCAGGCCGGTGCAGCGCTGGCGGTTGCGGAAGTCCGCGACGGCTCGGGTGCGGTCGGCACCCGTCACCGGCATCGGGCGTCCGTCGACGGGCGAGATCCGGGCGGGGGTCCACGACTTGCCGACGACGCCGTCGGCGTCGAGGGTCACCGACAGCACGCCCGTCGCGGCCTGCCGGTCGTGGTACCAGACGAAGTTGCCCAGGCCGTAGGACACGAGCGTGTCCCCCGCCTAGCCCGTCCCGCCCAGCACGTGCGAGTGGCTGCCCACGACCACGTCGGCGCCGGCGTCGGCGAGGTCGCGGGCGAGGAGGCGCTGCGACTGGGTGGGGCACGACTCGTACTCCTTGCCCCAGTGCACGTAGACCACGACCAGCTGGTCGCGCGCCGCTGCCGCCTCGACCGCTGCGACGAGGCCGGCGGCGTTGCTGCCGCGCGCGGACGCGGTGCCGAGCGCTCCCGGTCGGGCCGACCACACGTCGCTGGCACCCTCGCGCTGCACGCCGTCGGCCGCGAGGAAGGCGACCTCGAGCTCACCGACCTCCACGACGTGCGGGGCGTACGCCGCGGCGCCCCGCCCGGCCCCGACCATCGCGATCCCGCGCTGCCGGCCGGCGGCGAGGGTGTCCGCGAGACCGACGGCGCCGTAGTCGCCCGCGTGGTTGTTGGCGACGCTGACGACGTCGACGCCTGACGAGCGGAGGACGTCGAGGGCGCGCGGACCCGTGCGGAACCAGTAGCGGTCGCCGGCGTTCTCGAGCTCCTTGGGGTCGGGACGGCCACGGGTGGTCACCGGTGTCTCGAGGTTGACCATCGCGACGTCCGCGGCGCGCAGCGTGCGACCGATCGCCCCGAGGCCCTGGCGCGGCCGCTCGAGCAGCGCGGCGACGCCGCCCTCGAAGTGCACGTCGCCGCCGAAGGCCAGGGTCACCTCGCCCTCACGAGCCGGCTCGGCGGTCGAGGTGCTGCTCGCCGGGGGCTCGGCCTGCTCGGCCGAGTCACGCGGCTCCTCGGCCGGGGCGGAGCTGCAGGCGGAGGCGAGGACCACGCAGGCGAGGACCGCAGCAAGACGACGCCCGGGACGATCCATTCCTCGAGTGTGCCCCAGGGGTGGTAGAAGGTTTGTCTAACCTTGCCCTAGGCAGCGGCTGCGGCGAGGTGCCGAGAGACGGCCAGGGCCGCCTGCCGACCGGCCCGCGAGGCGCCGAGGGTGCTGGCGGACGGCCCGTAGCCGACGAGCTGCACCCGCGGGTCGCGCACCGCCGTGGTCGCGCCCTGGACGTTGCCGGGGACGGGCACGAGCGCGATTCCGCCCTCTGGCGAGCGCAGCCCGAGGGGCGCCAGGTGGTCGACCGCCGGCCGGAACCCGGTGGCCCACACGATCGCGTCGACGTGCTCGAAGCGTCCGCCGTGGTGGGCTGACCACCGCACGCCGTCGGGCTCGATCCGCTCGAACATCGGCAGTCGGTCGTACGCACCGAGCAGGGCGGCCTCCTGCTCCTGCGGACGGAGCGCCAGCCCGGTCACGCTCACCACGCTCGCGGGTGGCAGCCCACGACGTACGCGCTCCTCCACGGCCGTCACGGCAGCGAGCCCGGCAGCACTGTCGAACCCGTCGCGCCACACCGGCGGTCGCCGGGTCACCCACAGCGTGTCGGTGAGCACGGCGATCTCGCCGAGCAGCTGGACGGCCGACGCGCCGCCACCGACGACCAGCACCCGCCGACCGCGGAAGTGCTCGGCGCCCGGGTAGTGCGCCGTGTGCACCTGCTCCCCGGCGAACGACCCGATGCCCGGGTAGTGGGGCACGAACGGGCGCGTCCACGTGCCGGTGGCGCTGACCAGCGTGCGGGTGCGCCAGGAGCGATCGCCGGCGCGCACGACGAGGAGGTCGCCCTCGCTCTCCACGCGCTCCACCCGCACCGGACGTACGACCGGGAGGTGGTGCCAGCGCTCGTAGCCGTCGAAGTAGTCGGGCACGACGAGGTTCGCCGGCTGCGCCGAGGAGCCGGGAGCGCTGGAGCCGGGCAGGTCGGCGACGCCGTGGACGTCGTCCATGCCCAGCGAGGACCACCGGTGCTGCCAGGCGCCGCCGGGCCGAGGGTTGGCGTCGAGGACGAGGTGCTCGACTCCGCGCCGGCGGAGGAAGTACGACGCGGCGAGGCCCGCCTGGCCGGCGCCGATCACCAGCGACTGCAGGACCGGCTCGGGCGGCTCGTGGTCGGGGCTCACGCCGGTGCAACGTCCGTCCAGCCGCGCCTATGCCCGTGTGCCGGGCCTGCGTCAGCCGACGACCAGCACCGGCTCCGGCGCGACCTCGAGACGTACGGCGTCGCCGGGCTGGAGGCGCAGCGCCTCGGTGCTCGCGAGCTGGGCCACCACGTCGGTGCCGTCGGGGAGCCTGCAGGTGACCCGCGACAGCGGCCCGAGGAACATCACGGTGGCGACCCTCGCCCCTCCTCCGGCGTCGGGGACGACCGAGACCGCCTCGGGGCGGACGAGGGCGTGCCCCGAGCCGGTGGTCGAGCCGGGCAGCACCGGCACGTCGCGGCCGAGCACGACCGCGGTGTCGCCGCTGACCTGCGCGGGCAGCCGGTTGCTGAGGCCGACGAACTCGCCGACGAACTTCGTCGCCGGGGCGGAGTAGAGCTCGGCCGGCGGGGCGAGCTGCTCGAGGCGGCCGGCGTTCATCACCCCCACGCGGTCGGCGACGGCGAGGGCCTCCTCCTGGTCGTGGGTGACGAAGAGGGTCGTGGTGCCGACCTCGATCTGGACGCGGCGGATCTCGTCGCGCAGCTGCACGCGGACCTTGGCGTCGAGCGCCGAGAGCGGCTCGTCGAGCAGCAGCACCGACGGCTCGATCGCCAGCGCCCGGGCGAGGGCGACGCGCTGCTGCTGGCCGCCGGAGAGCTGGTGGGCGTAGCGGTCGGCGTGCTCACCGAGCCCGACGAGGTCGAGCATGTCACCGGCCCGCTGACGGCGGGCCGCGCCGTCGCGACCGCGCATCTTGAGGCCGAAGGCGACGTTGTCGACGACCGTCATGTGGGGGAACAGGCTGTAGGCCTGGAACACCATCCCCATGTCGCGCTTGCTGGCCGGCACCTTGGTGAGGTCCTTGCCTCCGACCGAGACCGTGCCGGAGGTGGCGGTGTCGAGGCCGGCCAGGATGCGCAGCGCCGTGGTCTTGCCGCAGCCGGAGGGGCCGAGCAGGGCGACGAGCTCGCCCGGCTCGATGTGCAGGGTCAGGCCGTCGAGCGCACGGACCGACCCGTAGACACGCGTGAGGTCGGACAGCTCGACGGCGAGACCGTGCTCGGCCCTGGAGTCGGTCATGAGGAGGCTCCTTGCTTGTGCCGGTCCCGGCTGAGGAAGGTGAGGCCGATGAGCAGCACGGCCACGAGGATCATCGAGGCGAGCGCGGCGGCCATGGCGGCGGGCCCGTTGCTCTTGTAGAGCGCGGCCATCGCCACCGGCAGGGTGTCGAAGCGCAGCAGCGAGGCGAAGACGTACTCGCCGAGCACGAGCGCCACCGAGATGAACGCGGCACCGAGGATGCCGCCGGTGATGTTGGGCATGATGATGCGCGCGATCACCGTGAACCAGCCGGCCCCGAGCGAGCGGGCGGCCTCCGAGAGCGTCGCCGCGTCGATCGCGGACAGCGCCGCGTCGATGGCGCGGTAGGAGTAGGGCAGCACCAGCACGACGTACGCGAAGGTCAGCACCAGCGCGCTGTCGCCCAGCAGGTAGGTCACCCACGAGTAGACGTTGCTGATGCCCACCACGATCACCAGCGCCGGGATCGTCAGCGGCAGCAGGCAGAGGAACTCGATGAGCGGGCGGGCCCGGGGCACCCGCAGCCGCACCCAGACCATGGTGGGCACGAGCAGCACCACCATCAGCACGACGGTGAGGAGCGCGAGCAGCAGCGAGGCGACGATCGAGGAGCGCAGGTCCTCGTCGGTGACCATGAACTCCCAGTTGTCCCAGGTGCGTCCGGGCGCGCTGCCGCGCACCTGGGTGGAGAAATCGAGCATCGCCAGCAGCGGCACGAAGAAGTAGGCGGCGAAGACGAGCAGCCCGACCGCCCGGAAGACCCTGAACCCGGCTGGGTGCCTCATCGCATCCACCTCGCCGTACGCCGCAGCAGCAGGTTGTAGCCGATCATGACGATCGTCACCACGACGATCATCTCCAGGGCGAGCGCGAAGCCCACGTTGGCGCGGCCCAGCAGGACCTCACTGGTGATGGCCTGGCGGATCATGAGGGGCACGATCGGCTGCCCCTGGCTGACCAGCACGGCCGCGGTGGCGTACGCCGCGAACGCGTTGGCGAACAGCAGCAGCAGCGCGCCGAGGAAGGCCGGCGTGAGCAGCGGCAGCGCGACGTGGCGCCAGTAGCTCCACGTGCTCGCGCCGAGGTTGACCGCGGCCTCGCGCCACTGCGGGCGCAGGCCCTCGAAGGCGGGGGCGAACACGATGACCATCAGCGGGATCTGGAAGTAGGAGTAGACGACGACCAGGCCGGGCAGGCCGAAGAGCCAGCCGCTGCCGTAGATGTCGGCGCCGAAGAGGTCGGACATCGCCTGGGTGAGCACGCCCACCGGACCGATGGTCGCGATCCACGCGAAGGCCAGGACGACACCGCCGAACTGGGCGAGCACGCCGCTGACGGCCAGCGTCGCGCGCCGCATGAGGCTCTGCTGCGGCATCGAGACGATGAGGTAGGCCAGCACCGCACCGAGCACGGCGCCGATGACCGCGGTCGAGGCCGAGAGGATCAGCGACCCCTGGAGCGCGGTGACGGCGGCCTCGCTGGTCAGCGCCTCGAGGTTGCCCAGCGTGGGTCGGCCGTCTTCGTCCTGGAACGCGCCGATCACGACCGTGACGGTCGGGACGACGAGGAAGACCAGGACGAACAGGAGGAACGGGAGCAGCGGCAGGGCCGGGCCGACGGCGAACCGCCGGCCCGTGCCCTCCCGCGTGGTGGTCGTGCTCAGCGGATGGCCTTGGACCAGTTCGACGCGAGGTACTCCCCGGCGGTCACCGTCTGCTCGTCGGTCGGGATGACCGGCTCGCCGGTGACCTCGGGCAGGGCGCCCCACAGCTCCTCGTCGATGGTGCCGGCCTCGGCCATGGCGTCACCGCGGACCGGGCGCGCGCCGCCCTTCAGCCAGAGGTTCTGGCCCTCGTCGCTGTAGAGGAACTCCTGCCACAGCCGCGCGGCGGCCGGGTGCGGTGCGTCGGCGTTGATCGCCTGGAAGTAGTAGCCGGCGACCACGGCCTCCTCGGGCACGACGGTCTTCCACGTGTCGACGTTGGCGGCAGCGGCCGCACCGAGGTAGTCCCAGTCGATGACGACGGGCGTGGTGCCCTGCTCGATCGTCGTGGAGTCGGGGTCGACGGTGAGGAAGTTGCCGGCCTGCTTGAGCTCGGCGAAGAAGTCGACGCCCGGGGCGATGTCGTCGGCCGAGCCACCATTGGCGATGGCCGCCATCATCACGCCGCTGAAGGCGGCGCCGGCCTGCGTCGGGTCGCCGTTGAGCGCGACCTTGCCCTTGAACTCCGGCTTGAGCAGGTCCTGGACGGACGTCACGTCGGGCACGACGGAGGAGTCGTAGCCGATGGACATGTAGCCGCCGTAGTCGTTGACCCAGGCACCTTCCGGGTCCTTGAACTCGTCAGGGATGTCGTCCCAGGTCTCGACCTGGTAGGGCGCGAACATGTCGGTGTTGGCGAGCGCGACGGACTGCCCGAGGTCGAACACGTCGGGCGCGCGGTCGGTGCCGGCGAGGTCGTTGGCGGCGTTGATCTCGTCCTGCGAGGCGGCGTCGGGCTGGGCGGAGTTGACCTCGATGTCGTACTTCTCCGAGAAGGTCTCGATGATCTCGCCGTAGTTGGCCCAGTCCGGCGGCAGTGCGATGACGTTGAGCTCGCCCTCGTCCTGGGCGGCCTTGATGAGCTCCTCCATCCCGCCGAAGTCCTCGGCCGAGGTGGCCGCCGCGGCGTCGACGCCGCTCTCGGTGGTGGTGTCGTTCTCCTCCTCGGGCGCGGCACACGCCGCGGCCGAGAGCAGGGTCGCCATGGCGGCGAGGGAGACGAGTGCCTTGCGGGTGTTCACGTGACCTCCAGGAGAGTGCTTGTCCGAGATCGGCGGTTGCTGCCGGGCGGAGCCTCATCGGTCCCGTCGCATCGGAGGCTACTCCCGAATGCCCGGGTTGCGTCCGAGGCGATGAATCCGGGGTGTTCGTCGCGGCGTAGCATCAGCAGCCGTGAGCGCTGCTGAGTTCCACTACTCCGACCTCCTCCCCACCGCCGGCTCCAACGGCGCGCCGGAGACCCCCTACCGCCTCGTCACCACCGAGGGCGTGTCCACCGTGGAGGTCGACGGGCGCACCTTCCTCAAGGTCGAGCCCGAGGCGATCCGCCGGCTCACCGCGGAGGCGATGCACGACATCAGCCACTACCTGCGGCCCGGCCACCTCGCGCAGCTGCGCAAGATCATCGACGACCCGGAGGCCTCCGGCAACGACCGCTTCGTCGCCCTCGACCTGCTCAAGAACGTCAACATCTCCGCCGGCGGCGTGCTCCCGATGTGCCAGGACACCGGCACCGCGATCGTGATGGGCAAGAAGTCCGAGGGCGTGCTGACCGGCGCCGACGACGGCGAGGCGATCAGCCGCGGGGTGTACGACGCGTACACGCGGCTCAACCTGCGCTACTCCCAGCTCGCGCCGCTGACGACCTTCGAGGAGAAGAACACCGGCACCAACCTCCCGGCGCAGATCGAGCTCTACTCCACGCCCGCGAAGGACGTGCCGGAGTACAAGTTCCTCTTCATGGCCAAGGGCGGCGGCTCGGCCAACAAGTCCTTCCTCTTCCAGGAGACCAAGGCCGTCCTCAACCCGACGCGGCTGATGGAGTTCCTCGACGAGAAGATCCGCTCCCTCGGCACCGCCGCCTGCCCGCCGTACCACCTCGCCGTCGTCATCGGCGGCACCAGCGCGGAGTTCGCGCTCAAGACCGCCAAGTACGCCTCCGCGCACTACCTCGACGACCTGCCCACCGAGGGATCGATGAGCGCGCACGGCATCCGCGACGTCGAGCTCGAGGAGAAGGTCTTCGAGCTCACGCAGTCCTTCGGCATCGGCGCGCAGTTCGGCGGCAAGTACTTCTGCCACGACGTCCGCGTCGTACGCCTGCCGCGCCACGGTGCCTCCTGCCCCGTCGCCATCGCCGTCTCCTGCTCGGCCGACCGGCAGGCCCTCGGCAAGATCACGCCCGAGGGCGTCTTCCTCGAGCAGCTCGAGACCGACCCCGCGCAGTACATGCCCGACGCCGGCATCGCCCACGACATCGAGGGTGGCGCGGTGGTCCCGATCGACCTCAACCAGCCGATGGCCGACATCCTCGCCGAGCTGTCGAGGCACCCGGTCAAGACGCGGCTGTCGCTGACCGGCCCGCTGGTGGTGGCGCGCGACATCGCGCACGCCAAGATCAAGGAGCGCCTCGACGCGGGCGAGGACATGCCCGCCTACCTCAAGGACCACCCGGTCTACTACGCCGGACCTGCCAAGACCCCGGAGGGGATGCCGTCCGGCTCGTTCGGGCCGACCACGGCGGGTCGCATGGACTCCTACGTCGAGCAGTTCCAGGCAGCCGGCGGCTCGATGGTGATGCTCGCCAAGGGCAACCGCTCCAAGCAGGTCACCCAGGCGTGCGACACCCACGGCGGCTTCTACCTCGGCTCGATCGGCGGCCCGGCCGCCCGCCTCGCCCAGGACTGCATCAGGTCCGTCGAGGTCATCGAGTACGAGGAGCTCGGCATGGAGGCCGTCTGGAAGATCGAGGTCGAGGACTTCCCGGCCTTCATCGTCGTCGACGACAAGGGCAACGACTTCTTCACCGACCCCTCCGGCGCGGTCACCGTCCCGCTGAGCTCGATCACCGGGGCGGGGATCCGGGTGCGCTCGGCGGAGTAGACCGCCGGGCCGCCTGCGTCAGCCGCGTGCGACGAGGCGGTCGGCGAGGTCCGCGGCGGCCTCGCCGATGCGGTGGCCGAGGGGTTCGGCGCCCTCGACCCGGCCCTGGTGCGCGCCACCGAGCAGGACCCGGGCCCGCGGCGCGATGGCCTGCACGGCCTCGCGGACCGCCGGCAGGTCCTCGACGGTCGGCACCGCGAGGACGACGGCGGCGGGCTCGAGGGCGCGCACCGTGTCGACCCACGACTCCACCGGCAGGTCGGCGCCGAGGTAGGTCACCTGGACGCCGCGACTGCGCAGGACCATGGAGAAGGCCATCACCCCGAGCTCGTGCCGCGACCCGCGGGCGAGGCCGACCATCACCCGGGGGCATCCGTCCTCGGGGTGCGGCAGCTGGTGGAAGGCCTGCGACAGTCGTCGGAGCACGGCCGCGCTGACGAAGTGCTCCCCGGCCACGCTCACGGTGCCGCGCTGCCAGGCCTCGCCGAGGCGCACCAGCGACGGCATCAGCCACTCGTCGACCGCGACCGCGAGGTCGCCCTCGGCGAAGGCCTTGTCGAGCAGGCTCTCGAGCCGCACCACGTCGAAGTCCTCACCGCAGGCCGCGAGCTCGTCGAGCTGCGAGAGCGGGGAGTCGGCGTCGGGCAGGACGCTCACGGTGCCGGTCGGCTCGGCCAGCACGCGCTTGGCGGCCTCGCGCGGCGACCAGCCCGAGTCGACGAGGTCGCGCATCACCGTCAGCCGGCGGACGGCCTCGTCGTCGTAGAGCCGGTAGTTGCCCTCCGTACGGGCAGGGGCGACGACGGAGTAGCGCTGCTCCCACTTGCGCAGGGTCTCGCGCGGCACTCCGGTGAGCTCGGCAGTGCGTCCGACGGTGTACACGTCCGCAAGGGTACCCAACTTTGGACAAAGTATGGACAAGTCCCTACTGTTCGTTTTTAAACCAACAGTGGACAAACTGTGGACAAGCCGCAGCCGGACCCGTGGGAGACCCGATGAAGACGACCATCACCCAGGTGGGGGTGCCCGAGGACGTCCGCCCCGACCGCCGGCTCCTCACCGCCGGCGTCACGGCGCTCGCCGCCGCCGCGATCGGCTCGGTGCTGGCCGCCTCGCCGGCCATGTCGGAGTCGCCCTCCACCGACGACAGCTGCCGCATCCAGATCGTCGGCGACCAGTGGTACGGCAGCGGGTGCGACGACCGCGGCGTTCGCAGCGCCCCCTGAGCGGAGCCGCCTGATCAGCTGACGGCGCCGAGCCGGGTCGCGAGCGAGTCGGCGGCCCTCCCGGCGAGGTGACCGAGGTGCTCGGCCCCCTCGACCCCCGTCTGGTGGGCACCGCCGAGCATGACCGTGGCGAACGGCACCAGCGCGTCCGCGGCCTCGCGTGCGGCCGGGAGGTCCTCGACCGTCGGGACCGCCATGACGACGGCTGCCGGCTCGACGAGGCGTACGACGTCGACCCAGGCCTCCACGGGCAGGTCGCCGCCGAGGTAGGTCACGGCGACGCCGCGCGAGCGGAGCACCATCGCGAAGGCGAGGACGCCGAGCTCGTGCCGCGCTCCGCGCGCGAGGCCGACCACGACCCGCGGCCCGCCGCCGGGCGCGGGCGGGAGGTCCTGGAACGCACCCGACAGCCGCCGGTGCACCGCGGCGGTCACGAAGTGCTCCCCCGCCACCGAGATCCGCCCGCTCTGCCAGGCGCGGCCCAGGTGCACCATCGAGGGCAGCAACCAGTCGTCGACCACCGAGACCACGTCGGCCACGGCGAACTGCTCGGCGAGCAGCCGCTCGAGGCGCGGGACGTCGAAGTCCTGGGCGCAGGCGACGATCGTCTCGAAGCGGTCCTCGGCGGCCGGCTCCTCCGGGCGGTCGAGCGTCGCCTCGGCGGCCACCACGTCGGCCACCACGCGCTGCGCGGCCTCCTGCGCCGACCAGCCGGCGTCGACCAGGCTGCGCATGACGCTCAGCCGACGCACGGCCTCGTCGTCGTAGAGGCGGTAGTTGCCCGCCGAGCGGTGGGGGGCGACCACGCCGTAGCGCTGCTCCCACTTGCGCAGCGTGCCCGTCGGCACGCCGGTGAGCTCCGCTGCCCGTCCTACGGTGTACACCCGATCACGGTAGACGCCCGAGCGGCGCGTGGGGAGGTCTCCACGCCGGACGTTGGGCAGGATGGGACGCGTGGACAGCACGGAGGTCGAGCACACCGAGGTCGCCCGCGCCGAGACCGAGCGCGGCGAGGTGGTGCTGCGCCGGCGTACGTCGGACGCCGCCCCCGACGTGCTCGAGCTGCGCGTCAACGGCGTCTTCGTGATGGACACCCTCGAGACGACCAGCGAGATCGAGCTCGCCGCGCAGGCGCTCGACCTGGTCGACGAGCCGGCCTCGGTCCTCGTCGGCGGCCTGGGGCTCGGCTTCACGCTCCAGCGGGTGCTTGCCGACCCGCGGGTCGAGCGGGCGGTCGTGGTCGAGATCGAGGAGCCGCTGGTGCGGTGGATGCGCGACGGAACGGTGCCGCACGGCCCGGCACTGCTCGCCGACACCCGCGCGACCGTCGTCAACGCCGACATCGCGATGGCGATCGCCGAGGCGCGCTCGACGTACGACCTGGTGCTGCTCGACGTGGACAACGGGCCGGGCTACCTCGTGCACGACGGGAACGAGGCGGTCTACGAGGAGCGGTTCCTGCGACGCTGCCACGACGTCCTCGGCCCCGGTGGCGTCCTGGTCGTGTGGTCGGCGGCCGCGGCGCCCGACCTGCTGGAGGCGATGAGCGCGGTGTTCGGCGGGGCCGAGGAGCAGGCCCACGACGTGCTGCTGCAGGACCGGCCGGAGGAGTACTTCCTCTACCTCGCGCGGCGCTGAGGTCGTCGGCGGCTCAGCGCCGCGTCACCGCAGGAAGGCCTCGAGCACCGGACCGGCGGTCTGCGAACCGGACACGCCGGTCCCGACGAAGACCGCGACGGCGAGGTCACCGCGCGTCGCGATCATCCACGCGTGGGTCGGCAGCGAGCCGGACGCGTCGGGGGTGCCGTACTCGGCCGTGCCGGTCTTGGCGCCGATCTCGCCCGGCACGTCCTGCAGGAACCGGCCCGAGCCCGTGGTCACCACCGCACGCATCAGGCCGCGCAGCATCCCGGCCTCCTCACCGGTCAGCGGCACCTCGGGCGCGACCTGCTCCACCTCGTGCGCGGGCAGCAGCACCGGCAGCACGGCCCGCCCGGCGGCGACCGAGGCCGCGACGGTCGCCATCGCGAACGGGCTGGCCAGCACCGTGCCCTGCCCGATCATGTCGGCGGCCGCACCGGTCTCGGTCTCCGGCGGCGGCACCTGCCCGAAGTAGACGGGGAAGCCGAGGTCGTGATCGGTGCCCAGCCCGAGGGCGGCGGCCGCGGCAGCGAGGTCGCCGTCGGCGAGGCGATCGGCGTTGCCGATCAGCGCGGTGTTGCACGACTGGGCGATCGCCTGGGTGAGGGTGATGTCGCCGAGCGCCGTGGACGGGTAGTCGTCGTAGTTCTTGAACGAGCGGCCGTCGACGACGGTGGTGGCCGGGCACGACACCACGTCGTCGGTGCGCATGCCGCTGCGCAGGAGGGCGAGCGAGCTGACGACCTTGAAGGTCGACCCGGGGGCGTACTGGCCGGTCGCGGCGAGGTCGGCCCCGGCGGCTCCGGCGCCGTTCGCGCTGGCGAGGATCGCCCCGTCGGACGGCCTGATCGCGACGAGCGCCGCGGCCGGGGCGCCGTCGCCCAGGGTCGCGAGGGCCTGCTCCGCCTTGACCTGCAGCGCCGGGTCGAGGGTGGTGGCCAGGTCGGCGCCGTCGGCCGCGGGCGCCTCGAAGAGCGTCCGCAGCTCGTCGTCCGCACCCCGCACGACGACCGCCGTGCCGGGCGCGCCACGCAGCTGCTCGTCGTAGCGGGCCTGGAGCCCGGACAGTCCGACCTCGTCGCCCGCGACGACGGCGCCGTCCGACGCCTCGACGATCTCGGCGGTCGCGGGTCCGACACGCCCGAGCAGCGCAGCGGCGAACTCGCGCGTCGGGGCGAGCGGCAGCGTGTCGCTGAGCGCCAGGGCGCCGGGGACGTCGCTGATGGTGGGAGACACGCTGCGGGCGTCGTCCTCGCGGAGCACCACCGCCTCGACGAAGGCCGCGGCCCCCATGGCCTCGGCGCGGGAGACGTACGACGCGACGTCGAGGTCGAGGATGCGGGCGATGCGCCGGGCGCTGCGTGCCACCTGGGGGCCGTCGACCTTGGTCTTGTCGAGGCCGTAGCGCAGCACCGGACGCTCGGTGACCAGGACGGCGCCGTCCGCGCCGGTGATGTCACCCCGCGCAGGGATCAGGGTGCGCAGGCCCAGGGTGTCGCCCTCGGCGAGGTCGGGGGCGAGGTCGTCGGGCGCCCAGTCGACGGCCCAGGTGCTCCCGTCACCGCCCTGCGTCAGGGCCACGGAGGTCTCGTACGCCCACGGCGCGTCCGCCGCGACGTCCCAGCGCCACGCGAGGGTCGCGTCGGCCCGGCCCTCCTCCTCGACCGCGACGACGTCGACCACCTCGACCGCGACCGGCACCTCGTCGAGCGGGGCCACGAGCTCGTCGAACGCCGAGCGTGCACCCTCGTCGACCAGCGGCACGTCTCCCAGGGAGTGCTCGGAGAGGGCTGCGGCCAGCTGCTCGGCCGCGTCGGCGGCCGTCGGCCCGTCGTCGCCGCCGAGGACCGAGCAGGCCGACACCGCCGTGACCAGCACACCGGACAGCACGACGACCCCGAGACGCGACAACCCCATGCGCACCATGCTCCCCACCGTCGCGGACGGGACCAAACGGCCACGCGGACGAGCCCCTCGCCCAGAGGGGTGACCAGGGTGGACAAAGACCGGACAAAGATTGGACAAACCCTCGACAACGGATGCCTCGTGTGGTGCATTGGAGGTCCACACCTTGCCCCCACGAGGAGATCCGGACATGAAGCGCACCACCCGCACCGCCACCTCCCTCGCAGCTCTCTCCCTGGGCGTCGCGACCGTCGTGCTCGCCCCGGCCGCCGCCCAGGCCAGGCCGGACACCGACTGCATGCGCGCCGGCCTCGCCGCCCTCAAGGGCGAAGAGGCGCTCCCGTCCGTGGCGGCGTCCGGACTGCCGATCTCCACCGCCGTGGCCCTGGGCGTCGAGCCGCGCGAGGGCACCGACGTCGGCTCGCTGCCCGACCCGCTCCCCCTCAGCGTCGTGCTGGCCGACCACCGCGCCGGCGACGACAGCCTGTTCATCTACCCCTGGTGCTGATCTCCCCTCCAGCACCTCCCTCCCGGACGCCTCGCCACTCTTCCCCCGGAGTGGCGGGGCGTCCGCCACGTCCCGCCCCGGCGGGTGAGGAGCCCGATGGGCCCACACCTCGCGAGGAGTAGCGTCGGAGAGGTGACCCAGACAAGAACCGAGCACGACTCCATGGGCGAGGTCGAGGTGCCTCGCGACGCCCTGTGGCGGGCCCAGACGCAGCGCGCGATCGAGAACTTCCCGATCAGCGGCCTGACCCTGCCGCCCCGGCACGTCCAGGCACTGGCCCACGTCAAGGCCGCCGCCGCGACGGCCAACGCGGCGCTCGGGGTCGTACGCCACGACCAGGCGGAGGCGATCGTGGCTGCCGCGGACGCGATCGTCGCGGGCGAGCACGACGACGAGTTCCCGATCGACGTGTTCCAGACCGGGTCGGGCACCAGCTCCAACATGAACGCCAACGAGGTCATCGCGACGCTCGCCGCGAGGGCCGGGGTCGAGGTCCACCCCAACGACCACGTCAACGCCTCGCAGAGCAGCAACGACACCTTCCCCACCAGCATCCACGTGGCGGCGACCCTCGCCGTCGTCGACGACCTGCTGCCCGCCCTCGACCGGCTGGCGTCGGCGTTCGAGGCCAAGGCCGACGAGTTCGCCGACGCGGTCAAGGCCGGCCGCACCCACCTCATGGACGCCACCCCCGTCACGCTGGGGCAGGAGATGGGGGCGTACGCCGCGACGCTCCGCCTGGGCACCGAGCGGCTCGAGGCGGTGCTCCCCCGCGTGCGGGAGCTGCCCCTGGGCGGCACCGCGGTCGGCACCGGCATCAACACCCCGGCCGCGTTCGCGGAGCGCGCGATCTCCGCGCTCGCCCAGCGGACCGGCCAGCCGTTCACCGAGGCGCGTGACCACTTCGAGGCACAGGGCACCCGCGACTCGCTCGTCGAGCTCTCGGGGGTGCTGCGCACCATCGCCGTCGGCCTCACCAAGGTCTGCAACGACCTGCGCTGGATGTCGTCGGGGCCGACCACCGGGCTCGCCGAGATCCACCTGCCCGACCTCCAGCCCGGGTCGAGCATCATGCCCGGCAAGGTCAACCCGGTGCTCCCCGAGGCCACGCTCATGGTCTGCGCGCGGGTGGTCGGCAACGACGCCACCATCGCCTGGGCCGGCGCTGCCGGCAGCTTCGAGCTCAACGTGATGATGCCGGTCATGGCGCACGCCCTGCTCGAGTCGATCCACGTGCTGTCCACCTCGACGGTCCTGCTCGCCGAGCGGTGTGTCGAGGGCATCACGGCCGACACCGAGCGGATGCGGCGTTACGCCGAGTCCTCCCCGTCGGTGGTCACGCCCCTCAACGCGCACATCGGCTACGAGGAGGCCGCCAAGGTCGCCAAGAAGGCACTGGCCGACGGCGCCACGATCCGCGAGACGGTCATCGCGATGGGCTACGTCGAGCGGGGCGACCTCACCGAGGAGCAGCTCGACGCCGCCCTCGACGTGGACTCGATGACAGGGCGCTGAGCGGGCTCCGACCCCTTGACCGATATACCCCCCAGGGGTATGTTCCGCGTATGGAACAGCATGTTCACCACGACATGCACCACGACATGGGCACCAACGCCATGGCGCTCTCCGCCACCCTCCACTGCCTGACCGGCTGTGCCATCGGCGAGATCCTCGGCCTGATGATCGGCACCGCTCTCGCGCTGGGCAACCTCGCAACGATCGCGATCGCGGTGGGGCTCGCGTTCCTGTTCGGCTACGCCCTCTCCACCCTGCCGCTGCTGCGCGCCGGACTCGGCGTCGGCGCGGCGCTGACCGTCGTGCTCGCCGCCGACACCCTCTCGATCGCGACCATGGAGCTCGTCGACAACCTGGTGATGGCCCTCATCCCGGGCGCGATGGACGCGGGCCTGGTCAACCCCGTCTTCTGGCTCTCCATGATGCTCGCGCTGACCGCTGCCTTCCTCGCGGCGTGGCCAGTCAACCGCTACCTGCTGGCGCGCGGCAAGGGGCACGCCCTCACCCACGGCTACATGGGCGCAGAGCCGGTCGGCGCCCGCAGGTACATCCCCGCCCTGACGACCTCCGCCCTGATCGCGGCGATCGCCGCCTTCATGCTCGGCGGGCTGGTCGTCTCGATCGCCGACGAGCTCGGCGCGTCACCCGCGACCGGCCACGCCCTGGCGTCGGTGCGCACCGCCTCGTAGGCCCACCCGCGGGCCGAGCGCGGAGCGTGGCCGGCTCGCCCTCCTGCGGTCGAGCCGGCCACCTCCCCAACCCCCCGGTTGGCCCCGACGTCGCCAGCGGGCCGCTCGCCACGGGACGTACGAGCCGCACCGCTGGTCACTCGCGGGCATCCTGTCGGTGGTGCGCGGTGTCGCGCAGCGGAATCGGTTCGCACTAGCCCGATCGGTTGGACCAGTGGTCCACCGGCGAGCCGGGTTGGTCAGTACCAGCCGTTGCCCTGCTTGAAGCTCCACGCGCTGCACGGTGTCCCGTAGGTGTCCTGGATGTACTCCAGGCCCCAGCGGATCTGCGACTCGGCCGACGTCATGTAGTCCGCCGGCAGGTCGTGGAGCTGCGTGAGGGCCTGCGGGATGCCGTACGCCGACGAGGTCGGGTTGTCGGCGTCGACGCGCCAGTCGGACTCGCTGACGTAGAGCTGGTCGAGGCAGGAGAACTGGTCGGAGGAGAAGCCGTAGACCGGCAGCAGCGCCCGGGCGATGTCGCGCGGGTCGCCCTCGGACAGCTTCTCGGACCGGGTGACCCCGGAGCCGCCCTCCATCTCGAGGGCAGCGGCCTTGGTGGCGTCCGTACGCCGGGCCGAGCGCGAGACGACCTCGCGGCCGGCGCGCTCCTCGAGCTCGGCAGCATCGAGGCTCGGCTCGGGCGTCGGGGTCGCGCCGGGATCGGCGGGCGCAGTGGTGGTCACGTCCGCTGCGGCCGGGCTCAGCGCGTCGGGGGCCTGCGCGAACAGGCCGCCGGTGACGCTGACGCCGGTCGCGGCGGCGGCGACGCCGGTCAGGGCCAGGCCGGTGCGCAGGGCTCGGCGGGGCACGCGCGCGGCCTTGTGCTTGCCGGGGGCGCGGTGCTTCGGGGCGTACTGGTCAGACTTCGGCACAGGGGCTCACGGGGGGTCGACGACGGGGGCATGCGAGGGCGACCGCGATCGGCGCGACGCGCAGGGCGGGGGTCCGTACGTCGCTCCGACGACCAAGGTCACGAAATGGTCACGAGCCACCATGCACGAGGTGCGGAGGGCGTGCAAACCGAACGCCACGATCCGCCACGTCTCTTCTGCCACAAGAGCACCTGGAGCACCTGGCGCCCCACGCGTCCCTGGGGTGTCGCGGGCTCAGGGCGTACGGATCACCGGTCAACCGGCTCTCCTGACACATCTGTGGGTAGGTGAGCGCGCCTGTCGTGGCGGCACGCCGCTCCCTGCCTAGGTTTCTGAGCTGTCGAAGAACAGGAACCGGTGACAGGAGAACGG
>NZ_BNAD01000007.1 GCF_014653115.1 Nocardioides flavus (ex Wang et al. 2016)
CTACCACCGCCGTCGGCGACAGGCCGCTCTCGGACGGTTGACCCCCATCGAGTACGAGACCATCATGACCACACCTGCCGCTCAGGCAGCCTGACCCAACCTGTCACCTATCCGTGCAGCAGTCCCGTGAGATCGAACGCCGCCTTGGCCAGCGCCTCCGCAGTCGCCTCGCGCTTGAGATCCCGCAACCCACGATCCACGCCCCCAGTATGCCCGTCCCTACCCAATGAGCAAAAGTGCCCAATGCGCAGCTCGCATTCGCCTCCGCGCGCGGTTCCGCAGAGCGCGCCAGCTCAGTCGCCTGCTCGTGCACCTGCCGCAGCCGTTTCTGCGCCAGATGCTCGACCCGGCGACCACCAACTGGTCGCGGGTCCCGCAATGGTGCGGCTGGGCGCCCCGCGACAGCCCGGCCTTCTGCGCAACCGCCGCGCCGGCGGTGCCGGCGCAGCCGAGCTCGACCAAGCACGTGATGGTGGCATCCGGGAGGACGCCACGCTCTGCAGCCGAGCGGTCCTCCTCGCATCTGAACGCAGGTGCACCTCCGCGGGTTACATGCGTGCATAAATGTATGGGGACTGCGCTCCCGTTGCTTCCGCGAGTGATGGAGCCGCATGAAGGCAGGGTGAGGTCATGGCCAGAGTGGTCCTCGACTATCCGCACCGTCAGGCCGAGCACTGTGGCTCCGGTGCCTTGCGCGACCTGATGGAGTGGGAAGGGCTCGGCTGGGCTGGTACGGGGTTCCGAGGCCGCCTGGCCGGCGCGCTCGCCGCCGCTCAAGGGTCCCGGATCACCTGTCCGGTGACGTTCTCGGTGACGGCTCCCGATCCGGCACACGCTTCCCGTTGCGGCGTCTCTGAACCTGAGTGTCCGCACAGGCTCGAGGACGCTGCGCATTGCTCAGGCTCGTCGCAGAACCGTCAAAATTCGCGCGAACTTCTAAAGTGCCGCGTTCATCCGGCCGGTCGTGTCGAAGAGCTCGAGCTCTGCCGGGTGAAGCTGGTGCTGGACGACGAAGGACCTGTGCTTGATCCGCCACAGCCCCTGGCCAGTCCCGAGAGTCGGGAGCAGCGACTGCTCCGTACCGGTCAGCCCGAGCGCAGACGCCGTCGACCCGAGCTGATCTGATTCCTGGCGATAGACAATCCGGGTCTCGGCATTCGCCAGCAACGAGGAGGCGAGCGCTCTCATCGCGCTGCCCTGATCGCCGACGTTGTCGAGGTCAGACAGCTTGTGAAAGATCAGCATGTTCGCGATCCCGTAGTGCCGGGCTAGACGCCAGTGCGCATCCATGCGGCGCAGTAGCGCCGGGTGCGACATCAGGCGCCACGCCTCGTCGTACACCACCCAGCGCTGCCCGCCGGAGGGGTCGAGAAGTGCCGATTCCATCCATGCCGACGCGCACGTCATGAGCACCGAGATGAGCGTCGCGTTCTCGGTCACGCGAGAGAGGTCGAGCGAGATCATCGGCAGAGTCGGGTCGAAGCGGACGGTGCTGGGACCGTCGAACAACCCGGCGAGATCGCCGGCGACCAGGCGCCGCAGGGCATGTCCGACGAGTCGGCCGTCTTCTGCCAGGCGTCCGTCAAGGTCGTCGCCTCGGTCGGGTGCGAGCAACCGCTCAACCACCATCGGCAGCACAGGGACCGGTGTCGAACGCACGGCGTCGGCGAGTGCGACGTCGATCGCGGTGTGCTCGAGCGGCGTCAGCCGGCGGTCGAGAACCGTCTCTGCGAGGGCGCCGAGGAGATCCCGCCTGCGCGCGGTCACTTGCGCCTGCCACTGGGCATCGTCGAAGCCAGCAGGTCGGTGCCCCTCGTCGAGCGGGTTGAGGCGGTTTGCCATGCCGTGGCCCAGTGCGATCGCGCGGCCTCCAACCGCTTCGGCGACAGCGGTGTGCTCGCCCTTCGGGTCACCGGGCACGTACACACGGCGGCCGAACGGGATTGACCGGGTGTAGAGGCTCTTGGCGAGCGCCGACTTGCCTGAGCCGACGATGCCCGCCAGCACAAGGTTCGGTGCCGTGATCATGCCGCGGCCGTAGAGAACCCACGGGTCGTAGACGAACGAGCTCCCGCTGTAGAGGTCTTGGCCGACGAAGACCCCGTCACTCCCGAGGCCGCCTTCAGCGAGGAACGGGTAGGCGCCAGAGAGCGTGGCCGACGTGTCCTGGTGCCTCGGGATACGCAGTCGCCCCGGGGTCCGAAGCGCGGCCGGACCCTGCTCGCCTGACTTGGGGAGTACGACGGTCGCTTTCCGCTCCGCAGTCAGGGCATCAGCCTTCGTCCGGGCCTCTGCCTTTCGGTTGCTTCGATCCGCGTCCAATCGCGACTTCGCTGCCGCGCGCCGGAGCCGTCGGTCCCGGCGTCGTTCTCGGCCCGGAGAGACGAGAACGGCGCTGTGAAGCCGCCCGTCCTGCCAACCACTCACAGCGACAGCCCGAGCTCGGGCGACCGATGCACCGGTGCTGCGACGGTCGGAAGCTCGCGCGGCATGTATGTGATCCGCGCTTCGGCGCTGTGCGCGCTCCCAATGGACTCCGCCACCTGGTGAAGGATCTCGCCCGCGCGGTGGAGTTCCCACGACACCTGGTACGTCGCAGCTCGGCCGGCGCGGGAGTCGCCCGCGACCCACACGCCTCTCTGCGCGGCGCCGTCGTGGAAGGCAGCGAGTTGGTGGAGCGACTGGCTCAGGGACGCGACTGCTGAGGTCAGCGATCCAAGTACCGAGTAGATCTGGCGTGGATCATCGATGGCACGAGTTGCGTGAGCCAGCGCTCGCAGGGTGGTCTGCACTTCGTCAGCGTCGGCAGCGGGGTTCTCGAATGTGGGCATCGGTGGGCTCCTTCTCGATCTGTTCGAGAAGCAGGTGTGCCAACTAATCCGTCAGAAATCGTCGTCCCTGGCCGGACTCGTACGAGGATGGGCCAGTGGCTGCGATCGATCTTCCGTTTGGCTGGGACCGCCCGTACCGGTACGGCCAGGCGTTCGCCGCGCTCTCCCTCGGAGAGCCAGGAACTGAGGAGCTTTTCAACACGGCGCTGACCCACGGGCTGCTCGCGATTGCCGCTGCGACTATCGATGGTCACCCTGCTCGAGTCCCCGGCCGGCAGCCTTCGGCAAGCGTCTTGCTAAGGGACCTGGTTGGCGCATTCGGCGAGGCGGACGGCGTCTGCTTGGTGCCCAACGGTGCAGCCGATGTTCCGAACCCATTCGGTGTGTTCGGAGACGACTACAAGCCTCCGGTCGAGACGGTCGTGAGGACGGGTCTTCTGGCTGAGGCACTCAAGGTCGCCGATGCCGCGCGGCACGGCAGCGGGCCAAAGGGCGAGTTGACCGAACAACATGTCGCCGCACTCGAAGATCTTGACGCGCACCCGGCTCTCAGATCGATCGGCGACGCGCGGCGCGACCGCGACTGGTCAGATGGCACTGCCGCTGACTCGCAGGAACTCGGTCGTGCTGCGGATTACCTTGAGTTTCTGCCGGAGGACGAAATTGAGCGGCGTGTCGAGCAGGCGCCCTCCTCTCCCGCCGCGCCCGACTACTTCGACGCTGCCGCAATCCAAGCCTGTCCTGTCTGCGGGTACGAGACCCTGATCCCGACGGGCGGGGACGAGATGGGCTACGGGATAACCGCAGGCACCTGCTTCGTTTGTTCGTATACGCGGAGCGAAGACGCGGCGCACGACCTCCAGTCGTCCGCAGAGTTCCGTCGGCTCTGGGAGAGGGATCACGACTGAACAGCAGGCTTCCGTACTGACGCCGCTCCATTCTGCGGCGTCAGTGCGGAGAACGACGTCAGCCCACGTGCGGGCCGCCGCTGGGGTGCGTAATGGCGAACCAAGTGGATTCCCGCGAGGCCATCGATGCGACGTCCGAAAGACCCGGAACCTGTTGGGGTGTGTTACTCGAACTGGTCGTGCCGTTTGCGAGGCGACCGCCTTCGTTCTGGCCCCACGCCCAAACAGTGCCATCTCGCTTAATCGCGAAGCCGGCGTGGATCGAACACACGTCAGCAAGCCCGGGGAGCTTCACGGGTCGGGGTTGATCCTCGCTGCTGCCGTCGCCGAGCCGGCCGTCGTCGTTCCGACCCCATGCCCAGACCGTTCCATCCTCAGCCAACGCGAAGCAGGAAGGACCGAATGGCTCGATGGCGACAACGGGCGGCAGGCCCTCAACCTTGGCGGGCATTTGGCGGTCTGTGCCTGTGCCGTCGCCCAGTTGACCCTTGTCGTTCCGCCCCCAGGTCCATACGGTCCCGTCGCGCGTCACAGCTACACAGAAGTCGTCCCCTGCGCCGATCGACGTGGCGTCGGTGAGTCCGGGCAGCGCGTAAGCGTCGTCGCGGACACCGAACGGCGCCATCGACTTGTTCGGGACATCCGTGCCGAGGTTCTCCACCCTCCATTGCCAGACGGCGCCATCTTTGGCGAGGCCAACGTCGAATCGGTAGTAGCCGTCTTCCCAACTGTTCGTCGAAGCGAAGTCAGTCCAGGTCACGATGCTGGTGAGTTCACCCGGTCCATCGAGCGGGCGCTGCTTACCGCCCCAGTAATACGGCCCCTTGTGATCCCACGAATAGCTGTCCAATTCGATCACCGCCGTCGTCCCGTCGTTCCGTGCGACGTAGAGGAGGGGCTCGACTGGATGAACGGCGGTTGCATCCGAGAGATCAGGCAGTTGATGGGGGCTCTCGCTGAGATAGATGACCCGAAGATCCCAGACGGTGCCGTCCTGCTTGACGGCAAAGCCGTCCTTCAATGTGACAACATCAGCGACCCCGTCGACTCGCTCCGGGACTCGACTTCCATCAAGCGAGTTGTTGACGATCCTGCCGCCCCATGCCCATACGGTGCCGTCAGTACGCAGTGCGCGGATCCGACCGTCGTAGCTGAAACTCTGACCCCCGGAGAATGAGATCTCCGTGACGCCGTCCAGCCCGCGGATGGGAGTTGGGGACAGCCGATTGTCCCTGGAGCCGTCGCCGACCTGCGCCGTGAAATTGTCTCCCCAGGCCCACACCGAGCCTGGCTCTCGCGACTCCGTGCGGGTAGTGGAGTGTGTGTTGCTGGTTGGCTGGCTGTAGCCGGACTCCGGGTCGGCACCGCTCGCAAGCGCGTAGGCGGAGTTCTTGCGCGCGGCAATCTCGGCGATCCCCGAAAAGCCAGCCAGTTGAACGGGGACGAGGCTGTCCGCGCGAGTCGGGTCCCCGAGTTGGCCGTTGTCGTTGTTGCCCCACGCCCACACTGACCCGTCTGAGATGACGGCGTAGGCGGCTGCCCAGCCGGCAGCAATGCTTCGAACATTGGAAAGTCCGGCAACCTGTGCAGGGGTCGAGACATCGTTCTGATGGCCGATGCCCAATTGGCCCTGACTGTTCTTGCCCCAGCCCCACACGGTGCCGTCGGCGCCGAGCGCGAATGCCGACGAGTGTCCAGCCGCAATTTCCTTGACTCCGCTCAGACCCGCAACAAGCACGGGGGCGGAGCGATCTTCCTTGGTGCCGTCCCCGAGTTCGCCGTTGTAGTTGGAGCCCCAAGCCCACACGCGTCCTGTCGAGTCCAACGCAAATGCAGCCATCTCGGCCGCCGCGATCGCGGCCACGCGCGGCAGACTCCGGATGGCTACGGGTGTCAGATGCTCGAACGTGGTTCCGTCGCCGATGCGGCCCCTTTGGTTGTCACCCCACGCCCAGACAGTTCCATCGGAGTCGAGGGCGAATGCGCGCGAGCCACCTGCCGCGATCGCTGAAATGCGGCTCAGCCCAGTCACCTTGACCGGAGTCGGGGATCCGACTTCGGCACTGTTCATTGACCGGACGACGAACCCATCCGACTGGCTTCGTGGAGTAATCCAGTCAGCGCCGGGTCCGACTCCGAGCTCGTGAAATGGGTTGCCACCCCAGGCCAGAACCTCTCCGGCTTCCGTGAGGGCATAGGAGGTGCGGGCACCAGCTGCAAGCTGCACGACGCCGTGGAGACCATCAAGTCGGACTGGAGATGAACTGTCCTGTTCAGTGCCATCGCCGAGCTTCCCGAAGTCGTTGAAGCCCCACGACCAGACGGTGCCATCTGCCTGAAGGGCGAATGCGCACTCGGTTCCGGCGACGATGCTGATGACATTCGATAGTTCGAGGGCGGTCGGGATGGACTGTTGATCCTGCGTTCCGCTACCGAGCTGTCCGTGGTAGTTCTCGCCCCACGCCCAGACAACTCCGCCAACTTGGACGGGATTTGTGACCGAAGCCCTCTTGAACCATGCCATCGACGAACCTCTCTCGCTCGCCTGAAGGCTAGTGGCCGGCGGAACGTTGCGGCGGAAGTTCCGTGAAGGTCGGCTGCTCGAGGGACTACACAGCCCGACATAGCGGCAGCGCCGCGGCCGAGAATGCCTGCGCCTGCTGCCCCCAGAGCCGCCGCGTCTCGCACGACGCCTGGATCGCGGCCTGTTCGATGTCCGCGACCGCTCGCTCGAGTTCGTCGAGATCCTGAGCACTGACGGCGATGAGCCCGGTGGTCCGCAGGATGCCGTGGCCGGCGGTTAGGTCGGCTTCCTGCTGGAGGACGTCGTTGAACTCGGCACTCTGCTGCGCGTCCTCGATCTGGCCGATGCGCTGCCGCTGGGCGGCATCGGAGATGTACTCGGTCTTCTTCTTGCGGATGTCGCGCGCCGCCTGGTCGGTCCGCAGCGGCGTGTAGATCAGGCTGAACGTGCGCCGGACGCCGGAGGAGAGCAGCACGGGTGCGAGGAACCCGGGGTACACGAGAGAGCGTGGCCACTCGCTGATCCACAGGACGCAGTGGTGGGCGGAGTCGCTCCGCACGCTGGACCAGTTCTCGCTGACGGCGACCGGTCCGGCGGTGGCTAGGTCGCGGCCAAGTTCCCCGTGGCGCTCCAGTGCTCCGGCAACGACTGGGTCGTAGGCCGAGCGGAGGATCACCGCAAGGTCCCCGGGCTCGAGCCAGTCGGACGGGGCGAGGTCGGCCGCACGCAGGGCAGCGGTCATCGTCGCCATCTCCTGGCGCAGCACGGCCGCGGCGCCACGGTTGCCGCCTCCGGCTGCCTTGATGGCGCGGGCGGCCGACTTCATGTCGAGCGAGATCGACACGGTGCTGGCGTGGCGCTCGCCGGCGGGTCCAGCCCGTTCGATGAGTTCGCCATACGTCGTTGAGGTGAAACTCTCATCATGAGCGCCGTGCTGGGACCACCACTCGGCCAGACCCTTGCCCGAGTCCGGCAAGGTTCTCTCCATCACCTGCACCGATGCGATGCGACCCGATCGGCAGGCGGTCGCCAGCACTCGACCCCAACTGGTGACGCGCCGCTGCTGCTCGATCGGGTCGAGCAGGATGAACGCTGGATGGGTAACGCCGACGACCGCGGTGAGCGTGGCGCGATGTGGGTCGTGGATCATGACCGCGCCGCTGTCGGGATCGTGCCACTGGCGCAGTCGGGCCGCGTCGCCAGGAAGGGCCAGCGTGCCGGCTGGGCGCGGCTTCACTACGCGGCGGCGGAACAGGAGTTGCCCTCCGGCGGAGCGCCAGAGCCAGCGGCTGACGACGGGGAACCACTCGACCAGCTTCCTGCCGCCGACGCCCACCCAGGCGAGAGGGGCGGACACGGCCATGACCGGCAGGGCGTACGCGAGCGCTCCTCCGCCGCCGGAGTAGAGAGCCAGAACAAACACGATCGCGCCGATACCGACCACGAAGAGTTGGGATCCCGACAGGCCGAGGAGGACACCGCGGCGCGTGAGCCGCGAGAACTTCACCGGGGACAGGTCGTAGTTGCGCGGACCAGCCGCCGACGCCGTCATCGCCCGCTCCTCGTTCCGTTCGAACCCGCTGGCACGACGTCCGCGACGTGGGGCGGCATCGGCGTACTCGACGGCGCAGCCTGTTCGGATGCCTCGACGTGCTGGGCAGCCTGGTGGCCGACTGCCGCACCGATGCGTGGTCCAGCGGCGGACGCCTCCTTCGCGACCACAACGCCGCCTGCGATCGCGCCGCCCGCAGCTCCGCCGCTCGCCCCTCCACCGCTTGTGGCTCCCGACGCGCCGCTCGATCCCCCTCCACTCGGTCCGGCGCTGGCCGGAACCGGCAGTGCGCCGCCACCTGAGCCGCCCGTACCGTCAGAGCCCTCCAACACCCGCGGCGGCTGCGACATCGGCTGACGGTTCATGGGAATCGGTAGCGGGCGGTTGAGGGCCCCCTTTGCTTCCTGCTCGGCCGACATCGCGTGGTACATGTCGAAGCCCATGAAGCTGATCGCCTTGTAGGTCATGTACGGCGCGAAGCCTGCGATAAGCATCAGGACCACGCCGGCGATGGGCTCGCTGACCGACTGGAGGTCGGCGTCGATTGGAGCCGAGACCTGGGCCGTCGCGAGCAGGAAGATCACGACGAGCACGACCTTAGACAGGATCAGTGCAATGACGAACTGGGCCCACTTGCTAAGCCAACCGCGCGTCTGGTCCCAGCTCGATCCGGCCAGAGCAATGGGCGCGAAGACGATCGCCACAAGCAGGAGTGCCTTCCTGATCAGCAGGCTGATCCAGACGATTACCGCGGCACCGAGGGCGAGCCCAGCGAGGAAGATCGTGAGGATCGCGCCTGCCCCTGGCGCCGCGACGTTGATGCCGACGAGGCCGGCGGTAAGTAGACCGATGCGGTCGCCCATCTCGCTCATGTTTGCGCCGGCAGCGTGAACGATGCCGATGCAGAGCTGGTCGGTGATCTCCAACGCAGAGGCCAGGAGCGCGAGGGCGACGAACGACCCGAGGATGGATTTGGCGAGGCCGAGAGCGGCCCGTGTGAGAGCCGCTGGCTCCCGTCGGATCATGCCGCCAATGACCTGGAGCATGAAGAACCCGAGCATCACGAACACCGCGACGCCGAAGAGGATGTTGTAGACCTTCGTGTACTGGCTGCTCGTGACGTCGACCATCGTGGTCGAGTCGAAGACCGTCCACACCGACTCGAACATCCACCCTGCAGCGTTTCCCATCGCCTGCGCGAGCCAGTCGAACGGCGCTGACACGAGGGCGCCGGCCGCCTCGCCCGCGACATCGCAGACGCCCGAGATCACGGGCACGTCGCATACGTCGACCATTGTTGCCTCCTTCGCCGGTGCTGGGTCAGACGGCCTGGCCGACGTTCCAGAAGAAGTTCACGAGCGCGACGGACGCGCCGGTGATGATCGCGGCGCCGAGCCCGACGAGTACGCCGAACTTGCCGCGTCCCGCCAGGTGTGGGTTGGACGAGTTGGCGCCGAGCGCCCACACGACCGCCGACACGATGAGGGCAAGGACGGCCAAGATCAGGCCGACCGTCATTGAAGCGCCGACGATGCTGCGCAGCTGACCGATGCCGGGCAGTCCGTTCGAGTTCGGATTGATGTCGATGTCCATCGGGAGCAGCGCCACGACGTTGTGCAAGCCGATCTGAATCACGATTCCTCCAGAGGTTGATGGGTCTTCGGTGGTCAGGTGCTGGCCGTGATCCGTTCAGTCGCCAAGGCCGACGCCGGACGGCTCGTGCCGTCGCGTGAGCGCCGAGTCCGACAGGTCGTAGCCGGACCATGGCGAGCGACCCGGGACGTGGCGCGTCCCGGCGTTGTTGCGCTCGGTGATCACCGGCGCGCCGGTCACCTGCATCGCTTCCGGGTAGTGGTCGAGCACCCACTTCCTCGCCGTCTTGGACAGCCCTGGCTGGTCGACGGAGCGCAGTCGAGCTGGGACCACGGGCAACTCGCGCCAGCGCGGAAAGACGTGGTCGTGCCATGCCTCGACTGCCGCGTTCTCGTCAGCGGCGAAGACGTGCCAGCCGTGGGGCTCGCAGATCGCTTGGTAGGTGAGTTCGCCCACGCAATGACACATTCCGCGAGGTTCGCTGTGCTTCCACGGCTCGCACCGCAGATCGGCCGTGAACATATCGAAGGCGTGGTCACCGACCTCGACGCCGCCGGGCACTGCGATGGCCCGATGCCACATTCGGTTCGGTCGCCATACGGAGTTGAGCTTGTGCAGGAACTGCCAATGCGCGTACGCCGCGTCCAGGGCGGCAGGGGAGAAGTACGCCGTCGTGAAGTGGAGGGGCGCGCCCGACCAGACGGGAGCAGCTTCGACGGCCGCCTCGTGCAACATGCCGTCGATGTCGAAGGCGAGTTGCTCGTCGTTCACAACTGCGCTCCGACGTCGAGCAGCCAGTTCGCCCACGCGAGTGCGCCTCCGGTGAGGGCGGCACCGCCCAAGGCGACGAACAGCCCTGTCTTTGCCTTGCTTGCGGCCTGCCAGCTTCCGCTCGATGATGCGACCGCCCATGTGGTGCCGCAGGTGACGACCATGAGCACGGCAATGATCAGGCCGTAGGTGAGCAGGGCTCCCACGATGGCTCGGAGTTGCCCCGACCCACCGACGGCACCGAAGTCGGGGCCAACGAGCGGAATCAACGCGGCGACGTTCATGTCGATCAGGTGGTCCGCCCTCTACGCGGACCGTCTGTCGCACCCGAGCCCTACAGTCGGCGCCATGAACGATGACTTCCCGCTGCGCGCGGGCGATACCGCCGTCACGGCGCAGATGAGTCCCTGCGTCGGCGGGTTGGTGCGAACCTGGGTCGACGGTGGAGCGTCACAACTCTGGTCGACACCTGACGCCGACTGGTTGCTCCAGACTCAGGCAACTGGCCACATCGGTCGCACGTCGCGGGAAGACCGACGGTTCCGCGAAGCTGGGGTGCTCGCAGAGACGAGCGGCACGCTCATGGTGCAAGGGCGCTTCCCGGTGAAGGTCGATGACGACAGCTACTCAATCGAGGCGAACATGGTTCGCCTGGAACCAGCCGGACAGCCCAGCGAGACGGTTTTCGATGACTTCCGCGCCCTGCTCACGCGCGCCATTCAGCACTGTCTGAGGAGCAACGAGTTCCTCGTCGTGGAGTTGGGTGGCTGGGACGCCCCTGAGCAGCCGTTCTGTCTGTTCGTCGTGGTTCCGGACGAGACCGCTGGCCCCGTCAGCGTGATCGAGACCGCCCCTGACCCGGTGGGGTCGCAGTTCTGGGACCCGCACATCGTTCCGGGCCGCGAGAGCCAAAGCCTGAGGGCACCTGCAACCCCCGAGACGATCGATGTGGCGCCGATCCTGATGATCGAAGCGATAAGTCGCTGGGGCATCCAGCCGTGGGATGTCGCGTTGACCTTCGGACAGCGCTGACCTATTCGGCCGCGATTTGTCGGACGTCCCTGCCAACATCCGGTCCATGGCAAATGGAGAACCCGGAGGTAGCGGGTACTGGATCGACGGCCCGCAGGGATGCCCGATCGGTGGACCCTTCGACCTGTGGCGTCCGAACTACTTTCACGCGAACGGGGAGCCGCCCGAGGACACCGCCAAGATGTATCCGTCGCTGGCTCCGGAGACGGTGAAGGCGGTCGCAGTCGCGGCGGTGACGCACCGCGCCGAGCTGTCGGATGTGCTCGCAGCGTTCCGCGATCACGGACCGGAGATCGAGTTGACCGTCGCCCATCGCTACTTCAGCCAGTGGCGCAAGCGCGTTCCCTTCATGCCCGACTCGATGCAGGACATCCCGCTCCGGCCGGCCCGGACCTCGCCCGAACCGCTCGACGAGTTCCTCGAGGACTGGCGGACCAAGGTCGCGCCGAAACGTCCCGCCTTGCGAGGGGCACTGACCGCTGTCGGGGTCCTACGGCACGGCCGTCCAGTGCAGGTGGTCGTAGTGCCCGCCCGTGACGCTGTTGGGGTCGTGCATCCCGCCGCCGTCGTACGGGCGCCAGCCTTCTGCCCTACGTGCGACTGACCAGATGCGCCCTTGCCAGATGAGGTACTCCACGCCGAGGGTCTCCGCGTTGTCTTTCATCCAGTTAGTGACCTGCCAGCCGTAGTCGAGCGCGTGGCCGGTCGCCGCCGTTCCGATGGAGTTCCCGAAAGTGCCGTCGCACGCACGGCCAAGAGAGTGCTCGGACGGGTCGCCTGGTCGGGGCGCCCAACAGGCCCAGGAGCTTTCAGGGAAGTTCGCCTGAACCTGAGCCAGGATGTGCGCGGTCCGCTCCGTGATCTGACCGTCCGACGTGGGGTCGTCAACGAGGTTCCCGGGGTTGCCGCCGTTGTAAGGCGCCGCTGGCCCGCCAGCATCCGCACACCCGGCCTCTGATGCATCGGATCTGCTGTGGATGTCGATCGCTCCGTGAGCGGAAAGCCACTGCTCGGGGTCGATCGGAGCTGCGTTGGGGCCGCCGGGCCGGACCTCAAAGTGCAGGTGGGGTCCCGTCGAGTAGCCGGCCACTCCTACGTCGGCGATGTACTGCCCCGCGGTGACCATGTCGCCGACTGCCACGTGGATCCCGTCGGCGTACATGTGGGCGTAGCCAGTGACGACGGTGCGTCCGCCCACCGTGTGCCGGATCAGGATCAGGTTCCCGTATCCAGTCGCCGGGCCAGCCGAGACGACTCGACCGTCGGCCGCGGCCAGGATGTGTGTGCCCTCGGGTGCAGCCAAGTCGACGCCCGTGTGGAGCTTCGTCTCGCCGGTGACGGGATGGACACGAATCCCGAAGCCGCTCGTCTTGACCCAAGTCCCGGCAGGGAGGGGCATGACGACTCGCGAAGTCTCTGGGACTGGCGCGGTTGTGTTGCCGACGGCCGAGAACGCCCCGCTGGTCGTGGGAAGGCACGAGGCTTGCGCAGCGGGGCTGAGAAGAGCGCCCAGAATCAGGAGGCAGCTTGCAGGCCCCATGAGCACCAGGAGGAGCCCGCCGACTACCGCCTTGCGCATCCCGCGTCACTCCAGCGGATCGTCGAGCCGCGACAGGCGCAGGAGGTGGCACTCCGGGTACGTCGGCGCGCAGACGGCGAACACGGTGAAGGCAACGTCGTGCTCGCTTGTGACGCCCTCGCCTTCCCAGACGCCGGAGCGATGACGGACACCACGCACCGTCAAGGCCACCGTTCCGGGAGCCAGTTCGTCACCTGCCTGCTGGAGTGCGATCGCCCATTGGTCGGGCACTTCGATCGACGTCACTTCGATCCACTGCCGGGTTTCGTACTTGCGCAGCCGGGGCCAGATCTCCTCCGTCGGCAGGTAGTTGGCGATGTCTGCGACCAGGCCTGCCGACGACTCGCCGGTGGGGTCTGCGACGGCGACCAGGAGTTCTGTCGTGCTCGTCGGTGTCGTCATCTCTTGGGTGTCCCAGTCGAAGAGGACCTCGGCGACGCCTTGCGCGAAAGTTTCGGCGTCTGAGGCGCGGAGCGACACGTTGGTCTGCGCCTCGGCCGACGGGGTGGGCGGGGCAGTTGGCTCGTCGCCGGCGCCCCGGGTGCCATCGGATTGATGCCGATTGGCCAGGAGCGAGTACGTCGCGATGGCGCCTAGTAGGAGCATGGCGGCTAGTGCCGCGACGAGGAGGCGACGCCACTTCACGTCGTTGATTTCGGGATTCCACGTCCACATGGCCGACCTCCGGATTTGCTCGTCCGCTGTCAGGTGGTCACGCAGGTCCGAGCCAGGTCGACGGCCTCGGCGAAAGCGTTGGTCTCCTCGAGGACCCGGAGGAAGGTCGACCAGTCGTCGTTGCTCGACTCGCGCGCGATCTCATCGGCGTCGTAGTGCTTTGACCACCCCTCCATCTCGCTCCAGACCATCCCGAAGGACTTGACGGAGCGTTTGGCGGTCGCTGCGGCAGCTGCGCGCTTGATCCGGTTCTCTCTGATCCGGCGTGCGCGGTCGGCCTTTGCCTGCTTCAGCGTCTCGGCCATGCGTTGGTCGAACTCGGGATCCGCGGGGTCGGCTTCAGTTGCTGCCACCACCGCCCGAACTCGCTGATAGCCCGGATCGACCGCGCCGCCGTTGCGGATTCGTTCGAGCTCGTCGTTGGCGACCCTGCGGACTGCGGCAGGCCGCTCGCGATCGCCCGCGATGCGTTCCATCTCGATGATCTGGTTCAACCTGGTGTACGACGCGGTCTTGGTGATGAGCTCCGCGGCTCGCCTGCGTGACTTGCCGAGGGGTTCCAGTCCCGGTGGTGCCGATTCGGCACCACCGTCGCGAGCGTCGCCACCGAACCGGGAAGCCATCTGCCGGCGGCTCGCGTCCTCGGCGATGAGGGCAGACAGTTCCTTAAAAAGCTGCGCCGCCTCGTACGCGGACAGGGGCTTGTGCGTCAGGTTGTCGTCGCGCTCCGCGAGCAGTCGTGTCAGTTCATCGCTGAGGCCCGAACGAACCCAGACCCGAACTGTGGTCCAGCCGAGCCGACGCGCTGCTTCCAGCCGGCGGTAACCGCAGATCAGGTAGCCCTCCGGTGTGATCGTCACCGGTTGCAACAGCCCGACCCGCTCGAGCGACTCCATCAGCGGTTGCAGATCCCCAGGGTCGCGTAGGTGGTGATCGCACACCTGGATCGAGTCGATGCTGCGCTGCAGCTCCACGTGGCCGCGAGAGTCAGACATGAGCCGCCTCCGTCTCAGAGGGCGCCGACGCCGCGATCGCTGAAGCGACCGCGCTGGATCCGAAGATCTCGGCGGTCTGTTCGCCGATGAGCAGGCGCTGGAGGATGCCTCTTCCGACCGCTGTGCGCTCGAGGTTGGGATTCTCGTGGCCGAGGACGGCGTGCAGCACGCGGACCCACGAGTCCTGGTCGATGTCGAGTTGGAGCCGGATCGACCGGTCGCGACGCAGCGACTCGAAGGCGGCGTACTTGCTGCCCGTGTTGATCAGTCGAGCTGCGATGCACTCGAGGGCGAGGCGCGCTGCTGGCTCCGGCCAGCCGGACTCGACGAATGCGGTCACGGCAGCGTCGAGCGCGAAGAACGCGTTCGTGGGTTCCGCGGGAACCTGGCCGTCGACCTGCACACGCGGGGGTGGGTCCTCGAAGTCGCTCACGTCGTCGTACGACCAGAACACAGGGTGGTAGTCCGCCAAGCTCGCCTCGTGCGCGTTGATGCGCTCGGCATCGTGGAAGTCGACGACGCCGTCGGTGCGGACCTGATCCGCCCCACACAGCAAGCCTCGCGCGCGCTCCTCGTAGTAGAGGTGCAGCGCCACCGAGTGAGTGATGACGGCCCACGGGTCACCAGCGATCCGCGCTGCCCTTGTCCGCATGACGTCCCAGGCGGCTGCTGCGGCTTCCGCCGGCTCCAAGTGGTGCTTGATCGCCAAGCTGGCGTACTTGGCCGTCGCATAGGCTATGAGCTCGGCGGCGTCCGGATCGCACTCCCAAGCTCCGTCGCCCTCGTAGTGCAGGTAGACGAGGAGCAGGCGCATGGTCTGGGGGTCCTCGAATGGATGGGGGCTGCTCATAGCTCGACTCCTCGTTCGACGGTGGGCGTGCTCGGTTCAGGTCGCGCGATGGAACGTCGCGACAGTCGCTGTGCCGAACGGGCTGCCGCGCCCGGGCCGCGTCGCGCGCGGCGGGTCAACTCGGACTGCAGGTCGATCCCGCGCCTGATGAACTTCGAACCGACGGTGGTCGGTAGTTCGCTCGGGCGGACCCACGCGACGCTGGGCCGGCCGAGGTTCTCCGGCGCGGAAACGCCGTCGTGGCTGAGGGACGGGTCGCGGTGATGCGCGAGGGCATTTGCCTGCGCGTCCTTACTCGGTTCCGGGGAAGGTGGTTCGATCTCGCGGTCGAGGCGGCGCTCATACGGGTCGGTGTTCATAACCGGACCTCCTCAACCGCTCGCGTGGGGCCCGACGGCTGCGCCGGTCCCAGTCGTGTGGCGATTCGGTACGCGGAGCGGATCGTCGTGGTCGCTTCGTGTTCGGGCAGCCCGGCCGCCTTGGCGGCATCTCCGAGAACGTGTGCAGTCGTTGCGAACGAGAA
Organism: Nocardioides flavus (ex Wang et al. 2016); assembly: GCF_014653115.1. GTDB lineage: Bacteria > Actinomycetota > Actinomycetes > Propionibacteriales > Nocardioidaceae > Nocardioides > Nocardioides flavus. The sequence continues at coordinate 15,834 of NZ_BNAD01000007.1, forward strand.
GTTGGCCTCGGCCATGCGGCATGCGGCCCAGAACAGGCCTTCGTTTCGTCCGCCCTCCGGCCGGGAGGCAACCCAGTCCGCCAGCTTCTCCGGCCGATGCGTAGTGCTCGGGAGGTCGCGAGGAGGTCCGTGACGCCGCGGGGGATCGAGGAAGTTCCGCAGCGCCGCGCCGTTCACCTCGTGCGGCTGACGGTCGGTGATTGCCGCCAGTTCGTAGCGGCGATCGACCCCGTCACGAGCAATGACGTGAGACGGGGGAGAGACGACGTAGCCGCCGTCACCTCGGAAGTCCACGTGGCTGCCGGGGAGCGCCCACGAGCGCTGTTCACCCGCGGACCATCGAAGGAAGTACGCATGGAGACCCCCGGATGGCGTTCGCACCTGCCAGGCCCAGTCCGAAACGATCCCCAGTCCTTCGGCGCGCGAGAAGGCCTTGTACCCGTCACCCCCTGAATGGACGTCCACGTCGACGACGTCCACCCCGGACGTGGCCCCGGTTGGGATGCCGATGTTCGCATCGGGCCACCGCTTCCACCAGGAGGCCACGACGCCCCGGTCGCTTGAGGCGTCGTGGAAGCCATGGGGAGTCAGCGGGTGCTTTTGACCGGGCGCACACGGAAACGCGGGGATGCCGTTGTCGGCCAGCATGGTGGCTGCGGCGGCCAGTGACACATCTGCGCTGCAGACGGCCTGGACGAGCTGAGGCGACCAGCGAGGTGTGGCGGCTGAGTGGTTCATGCCAACCACGCTGCACCGTGGGGGGCACCAATTTGCGCCCCTCCAAACCCCGCCCCTCCTCGGGACGGGCGCCCCTGTCAGAACGCGTTTGTGCAGGTCAGGAGTGGGCCCCTCCGAAAGTTGAAAAAGTTTCGGCTCGATGCTTGCGCCGAGCGCAAATCAGGATGATCCTGCGTCAGGAGCGCGCGGGCAGCACCAGAAGCGTCCCGTCTTGGTGCTTCTCAATCTCGATGACGACGTCCGCGGCGGCATTCGTCTCCGCGGGGGCGAGCGCCCGCAGGCGGTACGACGCGTCGAGGAGGCTGTCGACTTGCTTACGAGTCATCACCCTGTCGATCAGCCGCTTCGGTGATCGGAGCTCGAGTGACGACAGACGCCGGAGCACGTTCTCGATGCGTGCTTCCAGTTCGTTGATCCGCTGCTGATCAGCCCGAAGGCTCTGGACGAAGTTCTCGAAGGGATTGTCTTGATCGCTCTGCCCTGCCTCTACGCCCTGCAACACGATCACCCGGCGCTTGAGGGCGATCGCGAGTGCAGCCATTTCGAGGTGTGCTCGAAACTCGCCGCCCTCCTCGCTGATGCCCGGGAACGCTGCGTCGAGTTCGGCGACATCGACGTGATCATCTTCGAGGACCGAGTCCAGCGCTGCCTCCCACTTCTTGACGCGAGTCTCTGCTCGCTGCGAGGCAGTGCTGATGGCATGTGAACCGCGGAGTCCAATCCGAGCGATGATCCGACCTTGCCCCGGTCGAGCAACAGGGCAGTCGCCTTGTCGATGGCGTCGCGGCAGCCGTCAAGCTCACTTCGCTCGGCCCCCAACTTGTCATCGTGCAGCTTTTCCAGGAGTTCGGTGATGTTCTCGATGGCCCTTTGCCGCTCGTGGTCCGCGTACGCGCTCGCTCCAACCGCAACCGCCATCAAGACAAGAGGCGCAGCCACGGTCATTGCCGTGCCAGCGGCGGCTGTCCCGGCTGCGGCACCGACGGCGGTTCCGGTTGCCCCAGCGGAGGCTGCTTCTACGGGGACGAAGGTGGCTTTGGCCGCGATCGCGCTCTTGCCGGCGCCGGCGACCAGGTCGCCGTAGACCCCGCCGCCGACAGCCTTGGACGTCATCGGCTTCACGAGACCCTTGCCGAACTGCGATGCCACCTTGGCAGGAACATGCATCCGGTAGAGAACCTCAGTGGACTGCGTGACCTGCTGGACGGCAGGCGACTTCGAGGAGCCGGTGACGAGCCTGGAGAGCTCCTTCGCGAGCGGGCTCATGGCGTCGAGCGGGAGGCCACTCGACGCCCGATCACGCTTCGCGGGCATGGGGTGAGCCTCTAGGGTGACCAGCGGTGCGGACGCGAATGCTGCGAGCGCCGAGCGGAGTTCAGTCAGCCGTTCTGGCGTGAGCGCTCCCTCATCTGCGAAGGCGGGGAGGGTGGCGCCCTGGGTCGTGGACAGGGTCCATACGGGCACGATCGTGCCGTCAACGTTGCTCATTGGTCTCCTCGGTCAGGCGCCCAACACGATATCGGCCGGAGACGACAGATGAGGCTGTCTTCAGGAGGCCGACGGGTGGCGAGAGGGCTTCGGTACGGGCCGCGGCCGGCGGCGTCCCCACTCGTTCTTCGCGGCGATCTCCTTGGTCCGCGCTGGCAGATCGATCGGTGGCTCGTGATCGTCGCGTCGATCGAACACTTTCGCGCGCAGCATCTGGTCCGCAGCCGCTCCGTGGCCCTGAACCTCCATGACTTTCGCCAGATCGAGTCGGCTGACTTCGTCGTACGGCGCCGCCATGCACGCGGTCTCTGCGCTTTCGCGGGCCGCTTTCAGGTCGCCACGTTGAAGTGCATCCAGCACGACGACGTGTGCGGTGTCGACGATGGCACTCGGGATCAAGTCTTGGAGTCGGTCCCCGTCGAGTAGCCAGTTCCACCCTTGCTCGCGGAGCTGATCGAACGGTTGCCCCTGGACCAAATGGAGCGCTTGCGCGAGGTCGGCGATCCCGTCCGCGCCTCGAGCCTGACCACGGGCGCGGAGGCGACGGAAGAGGTCGACATCCACGAGCAGGTCATCAACGTGGTAGCCGTGCCACTCGTCCGGCGGGCCGTCCCCTTGTCGCGGAATGTGCAGGCGTCCGGTTCGCGGGTCCTCGCCAAGCCAATCTCGGACGTGACCGATGTCGGTTCGAGCGCGTGGCAGACCGATGTGAAATGCGTCCGCGATGGTGCGCGAGCTTGCGCCTTCGGGGTGCAGGGCCAGGAAGGCGAGGAGCTCGGAGTAGTACGGCCTCCGCTTGACGATCTTCTCGGGCAGTTCTCCGTGGGCGGTGACTCGGACGGGGCCGAGGAGCGTGAGCTTGGGGAGTCGCGAAGCATCGTTGAGCCATTCAGCCAGGTCTTCATCGAGCGTTGGATCGAGTTCCTCGAGGCTGGTGAGGGCATCGTCCTTCGCTATCGGCGCCAGTTGGTCAACGTCCGCCGTGGTTGCCGCGCCCAGCTGCACGTACTCGTCCGCTTCACCCTTGAGCAGCGAGGCTTGCCCTGCGGGGCCCGTCGGCCTCGGCTGTGTGAACTCTTCGCGGAGTGCGCCTCCCTGATCCGTGACCCCCTGCCAACCGTCTGCGGCCCGGGAGAAGGGCGGGATGTCGACCGTCGGGGTGATCCTCGTGACGTCCACGATGGCCGAGCACATGGCGGCCTCCTCGGCGCTCAACCCTGACGCAGCAAGCGTGAGGGCCAGGTCTGGGATCGTCAGCGTTCCGTCTCTCGCCAGCTCCACGGCCGTGGCGCCCGAAAGCGCTGCGCTGTCGAAGGCGACGACGGCCGCCCCCAAACGGCAGGGCGACGCATCGATCGCTTCCCGCAACGCTGCGGCTACCTGCTCGTCCGGCGTTACGACGACCTGGAACGGGTCGGGATAGTCGATCCCGTGCTCGGCGAGGGTACGGAGATCGTCGACGAGCCCTTGGGCACCGGCGTCGCGCTCGTGCGTGCGGAGGCGGTGGGTATCCAGATCGGCCAATTCAGCTCCGAGGCCAAAGACGTCGGTTTGCACCAGGACGGACCAGGGATTCAGCGCCAGCTCAGCGCTGATGTGTCGGGCAAGGGCAACGGCAGCCTCCCGGTCACCGGTGAGCTGGATGCAGCCGAACTGCTCGAGATTCAGCAACCATTGGCGTCTGTCGGCATCCGTGCCGATGCTGACAAGCATCGGGTACGGCGGCAGGACCTCCTCGTCGTTCGTGCACTCGCGAACGGCGACGGTCCACTCGGTTCCCGCGCCGCGCCAAGGCTCGGGAAGATCGGCTGGCTCGGCGAAGTGGAGCGTCACCACGTCGTTCCGCAACGCAACCGTCTGCAGAAGCGGAAGTGGTTGATCCGCCGCTGCTGCATGCGCGGCGAGGCTGTTGAGTACGGCGTGGAGGCCCTCGATGTCGACGGCACCTGACGCGCCGTACACCTGGACGGTCTTGTCGACGTTCACCAGTTCGGGTGGGGGTGGCGCCAACGTCTGGCCCGGTCGGCGGTAGCGCAACTGCGTCCTCCGGTGGGCCCGGACCGCCGTCAGGACTGCCCCCGCCAGCAGCCCGCTGCCCGCGATCCCGGGTAGGACCCAGGCCGGCAATGACGTGCTTTCGGATTCGTCCTCGGCGGTCGACGACGCCTCTGCTTCGCTGGCGTGGAGGTCGTCGTGATCGCCCTCGGCCTTGGGGGCCTCGGCGGACGGGGACGGCATCGTCGTTGGGGCTTCCTCTGGGGGACCCTGCGGTTCCGATGGCGCCTCGCTCTGCGGCGGCAGCTCGACCGGCGGCTCGGGGATCGTGAGCTTCCAGCCCGGTCGGATGAGATCTGGATCGGTTAGATGCTCGCCGTCGGTTTGGATCGTCTGCCGCGAAGCGTTGTAGATCTCGGGGTATCGATCGGCGTCGCCGAGTTCCTCTGCGGCGATGTCGGAGAGGGTGTCGCCCGGCTCGACGACGACCGTGTTCTGCTGCTGCGGCTCGTCGGGAACCTGTAGGACGGTGCCCGGGGTGATGAAGTCGGGGTGCCCGTGGAGCGTCTCTGTGTTGAGCGCGACCAGTTCCGTGTAGCGGGCGCCATCGCCCAAGAGGCGGTCGGCAATGCGCCAGAGGCTGTCTCCGCGCACAACGGTGTAATCGCGGGTGCGAGCGGATTCGGCAGTCGCCGGTGCAACTGCGGGCTCGGTTTCCAAGTGAATCTCCCGATTAGGAGCCGGCTCGACAGGCGTGGTCTGGGCGACCGCGGCCGAGTGTGCGGGAGGCGCGGGCGCTGCCACCGCAATGGCGGGACCGGCGATGAAGAGCAGGGCCGCGACGCCGACAAGCCGCGCGGCGAACTCCTGAGGGAGCGCCAACCCGGGAACCGACGGCGCGGGCACTCGACGAATCTCCGCGACCACGGCGAGCGCGACCGATCCGGTCAAGACGACCCACGCGCCCCAGCCGACCGCTGCAAAGGCCGCGAATGCCAGGCTCCCGTCGTCCGGTCGGGAGAGCATGCGCTGGAGCTCGCTGAAGTCGGCGTCCCATGGGGCGTAGCCGATCGAGACAAGGATCGCTGGGAAGGCGACTACCAGCGCTAGGAGCGCCAGGCAGGCGGCGAACCCACGGATCCGCTGGCTCAACGTGGTCATTGCTCAGTACCTCCCAAACTGCGAACGACGCGAGCGCTCGCCTCGCCGGTGACGTTCAGGTCGCCGATGCCGATAGCCCCGAGGAACGTGGGGGAGTAGGTGTCCGTCACCGTGACGGCGATGGTGTCTCCGCCGGAGACCGTGACCGTGCCGTCGACGCCTGCTTGGTCCAGGAACTCCTGCGCGGCACTGCGCGCCGCCGCAAGGTCGACGTACACCGCTCGTCCTTCGATGGCGGCGGCTGGCTGAATTCGTTGGCCGCCTGCGCGCGCGGCTTGGGCCGCGATGTCGTGGGCACGTTGCTGGGCATGGACTTGCCCGCCGAGGTCGACGGCAAGGCCTACGAGAATGATCATCACGAAGCTCGAGGTGGCCAGCCAGATGCTGACCGAACCGCGCTCGTCACGGATTCGCCGCGTCATGAGCGCTCTCTCCACGTGTCCAGCGGCGAGCTCACCGAAGCGGTGATGATGCGGGAGCCGGGAACGCCCGGCACCGCCAGATCACTGAGATTCAGCCGGCACTCGACAGTCACCTGGACGCTTCCGGGGGTGCCGACGGGTACGTCGAAATCGGAGGTATCGACGGAGACCGTCACGCTGAGGCAGTCAATGCCCTGAGCTTCGAGACTCGAGCGCGCCGCCGCCTCCGCTTCGGCGTGTGCGGCTTCGTTCGTTCGCGAGATGGATGCTGACCTGGCGCCGTCTGCTGCGGCCGCTTCGACAGCCCCGTGGGTCATGGCCGTTCGGCCGCCGAAGATGATGAGGCCGACGAAGAGGGCGAAGGCAGGCACTCCGATGGCCGCTTCGATCGAAGCGGAGCCCCGTTCGTCCCGTCGCGACTTCACGGTGCCGTCAGTCTCTCGGTCGGTAGCGAGGCGGACTGGACGATTCTGGGCGACCATCCCGGGATGACGCTGAGGCTGTGGCCGGTCACCGTCACGGTCACCGTTGTGGAGGTCCGCTCGGCGGACGCCGTCGCGTTCTCGAGTACGTCGTCGCCTCCGGCGTCGGACACAAAATTGTTGGCGGCGTCGACGCCTTCGGACCGTGTCCCCGTCTCGGCACTTGCTGCCCGTGCCCCCTCCTGCGCGGCAGCGATCGCGACCGCTCGGGCGTGGTAGAACAACGCGGCCTGCATGCCGAGGAACAGCACCGCGAAGAGAGCAGGCAGGAGGATCACGAGCTGGATCGACACCGACCCGCGCTCGTCCCTCCGCCTACTTGATGTTGCCGGCTTGAGCCGTGACATATGCCTTCACCGCTGCGACCACGACCGCGACGATGGCGATCACGGCTACGGCCCAGAGCACGTGTTCGGTCGTGACCGAGCCGCGCTCGTCTCGATGGCGCATTCGTGTGTCGAAGCCGATTCTCAGCCCGACCAGCATGGTGATCAGTCGATCCATTTCGGTTCCTTCCCGTCCGCGGTCCTTCCGTCGGGCTGGCTACTAGGTGTTGCTGAACATCCGGAGCAGTGAGGGCGCCACAAGGAGCGCCATGAAGACGACTCCCAGGAGCGACCCCGGGATCGTCATGCGCTCGCCGACTGCGTTCGCCTCCGCGATCTCGTCGTTGAGCATTGCCGTGCGCATCGCAGCTGATCGAGCGCGGAGGTGGGTGTAGACGCTGGCGCCTTCCTCACCCGAGAGCCGCATGATGTCGGCGAAGTCCTCGAGTTCTGGCAGGGCCAGTTCGTCGGCAAGCGCGTTGAGCGCGTCCCACGGCGGCTGGCCCGACCACCGGGAACGGGTCAGCTCCTCCGAGAGGCGGGTGAACACCCACGAATCGCCGACGAGTGCTGCCGACTCCATGGCTTGGCGTACGCCCGAACCGTTGTTGCGTTCGAGCGCGACCAGATCGATGTACGCGCCCAGCGCTCGCGAGAACTCGAGCCGCGCTTTCCGAGCGTCGTCGATCGCGTTGTAGTTCGGCAGGAAGAACATGAAGGCCGCAAGTCCGACGGAGGCTGCGCCGCTCAGGACGATCGGAAGCCCGAGGCCGATCACATGGAAGAAGACCGAAAGCAGCGGCGGGATCGCGAGGCCGAGCATGGCGGAGACGAGTTTGTCGCCATAGAACCGCGCCGTGGGGATCCGAAGTACGGCGAGCTCGCGTGTTGGCGTTTGTACCCACACTGACGAGGGCAGGGTCTTCAGCGCCCATGTCCCGAGTCGTTCCTTCCCATGCGCCGGGGTCCCCGCATCGCCTGCTGCGCGGGCGGGCCGGCCAGGGCCAAGACGGGCAAGAGCGTCCGCCAAGTCGGGTTCGGCGGGAAGGAAGCGGGCTGCGAGGACCACCAGCCCGAATGCGATCAGGGCGCCGCTCAGGAGCGCCGCTTGAAGCCCGCTGGTCATCGGCCACCTCCAGCCTGCGTCGGCGCGGCCGCCAAGAAGCGCGGGAGGTTGCGCCCAACGGCCATGCGCTTCATCCAAACCAGGATCGCGACGTACGCCGCGAGGAGGCTCAGCAGAATCACTTGGCCGAGCGGGCTCCGATAGGGCTCGACGTAGGTGCCGGACACCGCGAGGACTATCAGTACGCCAGCACTGATGATCGTGACCCAGCGCGCGGTGGCTCGAGGCTTGGCTCGGTCTGCTTCCACTTGGCGTCGCGCTCGGACGTCTGCTGCAACTGACTCGGCGAGCCCGTCTAGGACGCTCGCCAGTCCCGCGCCGCGACGACGTGCTCCCAGGATCAGGTTGGCGGCCACGAGGTCGCCGGTGGCGTCGTCAAGCTCGTCAGCGAACGCGCGGAGGGCATCCTCGGTGGGCCAGCGTGCTCGTAGTCGAGCGACCAGCCGCGTGACCTCGGGCGCGATGGCGGCAGGAGTCGAACGAAGGGTCGCGACGAGCGCCTGCTCCAGGCCGACGCCGACCGTCAGGACTCCGGAGAGGGATCGAGTCCATTCCTCCATCGCCTCGAGTCGTTGGATGCGCGAATGCGCCGGACCCGCCGACAAGAGCACCGGCAGTCCGACGAACGCCAGGGGGACGAGCACGACGGCCAAGGCCCACCCCGTGATCATGACGGCGACAAGCCCGACAACGATGCCGGTCGCGAGGAGGAACTGGGTCTGCCTGGTGAGTGGCCTCAGCCGACGTCGCCGTGGCGGCCGCTCGACGACCTCGGCAGGCTGCAAACCGACGAACGTGGCGAGGATCCCGCCCACGATCAAGGCTCCGGCCAGCGCAGGGATGAGGGCGATCACGACGCGCGTCCCTGCTCGGAGAGGTAGCCCGCCAGATCGAAGCCGTAGTCCGCCAAAGAGCGGTACGCATCCGGCAGCACATCCGGGACGGCAGCGCCGTCGGTGTCGGGCGAGAACACGTGGGTCGTTGCGTAACCCGTCTCGCGTTCACCTGGGTCGAGGGCGATGATCTCGGCAACCCTTCGGGTGCGAATCGGCCCGTCCTGCCCAGCCGTCGTACGAAGGTCGAGATGGACGATGAGGTCGATCGTGGCGGCGAGCTTGCTGGTCGCCAGTGACTGCGTCACGTGCGGCCCAGCCTCCATGGCGCAGGTGACGAGCTTCCGGACGGCTGCGACGGCGTCGGAGGAATGCGTGGTCGAGATGGAACCGGTGCCGGACTCCATCGCCTTGATCATCGCCCAGATCTCCTTGCCTCGGACCTCGCCGACGATCTGGCGCGACAGGTTGAAGCGGAACGAGTCGACGAGCGCCTCGTCGAGGGTGAACTCGCCGGCCTGACGCCCGTCGGGTCCGCGCTCGCCGGATCCGGGCCGGGCTTCCCACGGATGGACGATCCGATGCCGATCGGGCAGTTCGTGCAGGTGCAGCTCGTACTCCGTCTCGAACGTCCCAATGGCTTCAAGCGGATCGATCTCGGCGCAGAGGGCTCGAACGAGAGTGGTCTTGCCGGCGCCCTGGCAACCCGACACGACGATGCTCCGCCGTGCCCGGACGGCCGCGGCCAGGAAGGACGCGGCGACTGGCGACAGCATCTTCCGTTCGACAAGGTCGGCCAGCGTCACCTGCATCAATCGGTGGCGCCGGATGACGACGGAAGGCCGCGGCGTGACCCAGGCCGCCGCAGCGAGTCGCGAGCCGCCGTCGAGCCGAAGGTGCAGGCGAGGTTGCGCCTCGGAGAAGCCGCGAGCATTCACTTCGCTGCGGGAGGCGAGGAAGACGAGGAAGTCGATGAGTTCTTCGTCTGAATCAGCGACGGGTGGCCCCTCCTGAAGCGAGCCATCGACCAACTCGAGGAGGACTCGGTCGTAGCCGGTGATGATGATGTTCTCGATGCGGTCGTCGTCGACGAGCGGCTGCAGTCGGCCGAGTCGGAACAGCGAATCGAAGACAGCTCGGGCCAGGGATTCCTGGTGGGCGGGGGTCAGAGCGCCGACACCGTTGTTCACCTGTTCGGCCATCGTCGTGTCGATCAGCTCCAGGACGATGGCGCGGCCGAGTTCCTCCTGAGCCGTCTTGTCGAGGCGGCGGTCGGCCGCGACGGCCTGGCTCAGTTGGTCGGATGCCTTGGCTCGGAGTGCAGCGACGAGCTGCCAGTCGATGCCGTTGCTCAAGGCGGGGACGGACACGGGAAGCCTGGTGACGGAACCGGCGTGGCGGGCTAGTCGCGAACCGTTCTCCGCCGGCTCACTATGAGCAAAGAGGGGGAGCGACCGCGGGTCACTGCTGATTCGTCCGGTCCTCATGAGTGCGCTCGCTCGAGAAGTCCCGATCGCCTGCGGTTGATGGCACCTCGCATCGACTCGATCGCGGCGCGGAGGCTGCGGATGAATGGCCCGGTGTCGAAATGCTTCGGTGGTGCGGCCCCGCGGTGGAACACCGATGCGGACTCCGCGTCGTCGGCGATCGAGGCAATGACCGGGAGTTCGACGACCGCACTGACTTCCGCCGCGGCGTAGGGCTGCCCGGCGCCGACCAAGAGAAGGCCCGTCTGGCCCAGGTCGAGGCCGGGCTGTGCGACAGCATCGGACCACGCACGAGACGCCGACAGCGCAGGAAGGTTTGTGCGGGTCACCAGCAGGGTCAGGTCAGCGCCCAACGTGAGTGGCTCCGGCGCGTGGGCGAGACCGAGCCGACCGCAGTCGACGATCACGTCCTGCCCGTTCGACTCCAGTTCGCCAAGGGCTTCCGCAAGAGGGCGCCACACATCGTGGAGGGCATTCGCCTGACTGCGCGATCGAGTCCCTGCGATGAAGGAAACTTGGGTGCCCGGGATCGGTCGGGCAACCTCTCGTAGGGCGTCGGCGATGGGCGCCGCGGATAGCGCGAGCTCGACGAGGCCAGCGTCGTACTCATGGCTTCCGCGGAAGTAGCCGGCGAGGATGCCGGAGCCGCCTGTCGGGTCGGCCTCCACGAGCAGGACTGGGCGAGGCCACAGCAGCGAGAGTCCCACGGCCGTCGTCGTGACCCCGGGGGAACCGGATGCGGATGTCAGGGCGATGACGGCCATCAGCGATCCCGCGAATCCAGGACCAGGGCGACGTGGCCGGTCGCGATGCGGGCTGCCAGGACGGCCGCTTCCTCGTGCTTGACGAGGAGATCGACCACGGTCCCACCGGTTGCCTCATCGACGTGGACCGCGACCACCTCAGCCTCGCTGTAGAGCGGGGTGCCGCCGGGGAGGTCACCGTCCTGGCCTGGCGTGACGATCACGCGCACGTGGTCGCCGCTTGAGAGCGCGATGCCAGGCGACTGGGCGGGCGTGAGCGCAATCCCGACCACGGACTCGCCGTCACTTGGGAGGGAGGCGGCTGAGTACGAGTCCGGAGTCAAGGCTGTGCCCGCAGCGATGTCGACCGTGGCCCGTTGGCCCACGACAGCCTCGAACTCGTCAGAACTGACCGGCGACAGCGCGGGGTCGGAGCTGATTCGGGCGGTCGTCAGATCACCCTTCTCGATGACCGAGCCGCGTTCGATCGTGGTTCGTGCGACGAGGACCTGCTCGCTGCTGGATGTCGCGGTCCACGTCCAGCCGGCGACGACGGCGCCGAGACAGACGGCCACGATGCCGATCACTGTCATCCCCGGTCTGCGACGCAGTTTCGGCGGTGAGGCCGGGGGAGTGCCTGTCCCGGGCTCCCGGTCAACTGTCGCGTCTCGTGTGGACGTGGTCATGGCTTCCTCGCTGTCCCTCCGCGCGGCCCGTCAGTGGACGAGTACCTGCGCCTCCCCGATCGAGATCTCGACGGTGCGGACCAAGCCGTTCAGTCGGATCGTTCCTGTTTGGCCTGCTCCGGACCAGGTGATGACCCAGTCGGAGGTGGCTGTGACCGTGTAGTGGTCGTCCGGCTGGCCCGAGCTCGACTGCTCGTAGACATGACCGCACGTGGGCGAGCGCCGATCGCCGTACGACGCCTTGTAGGGGGTGCCCGGGCCGGTGCAAACGACTTCAGTGCCGTCGCCCATGTCCCAGGTGATTCGGTGGAGCTGAGCTGTGGCGGTCACCGTGATGCCTCCGGCCGAAGCCGATGCATTGATCGGTCCAACCGTGTGGCTGTCGGGGTTCGCTGCCCACATCCAGACCGGCATCCCCACGATCCCGATGCTGCCGTCGCCAGGCTTCGGCGCGATCCCAATGGTGATTGCCGACAGGTTCATCTGCTCGATCGCGATCGTTGCGACTTCGCGCGGAGTCGGGCCAGCGCCAGCGTTCGGCGGCGGATCGGCGGACCAGATGTAGATGTCGATGTCGGTCTGCGGCTGATAACAGCGGTACACCGCTCCGTCTCCTGGCTCGTGTCCCTGCCACGCCGGGTCGCCCGCTGGCGGCTGTGGATCGACGAGCTGGATGTAGCAGTTGTAGTTGTTCGACCAGTAGCCGTACTCGCTCGAGCAGGGGACCGGGCCGGGCGGCGGCTTGAGGACGTTCTGCTCGGTCCCATCCCAATAGCAGGACGCGCCGGAACCCGTGTCCTCCGGGCCGTCATCACCGGGCTCACCGGGCTGGCCGGGCTGCCCAGGAACCTCGACCCAGATCAGGCAGACGCCGGTCTCGGGGTCGGTGACTTGGCACTCCGTGTCGGCTGACGCCGGCGAGGCTGCGCTGAGGAGGAAGCTCGCGATCGCGAGTGACAGAACGACGACATCGGCGATCAGGCGTCGCATGGCGTTCGCTCGATGTCCTGGCTCGAGGCAACTCGCCACGCGCCATCGGGATCGGAGTCCCACTCATAGTTCGAGACCGAGTACCGGATCCAGCCGGTGTCCGGTCGGTTCGGGGTCACGACGGACTTGCCGTCCGCGTCGAGCACGTCGACGTCGCTGACGTCGAAGCACACATCGACTTGAACGGTCGGCACCTTGCCGGCCTGTGGATCGGAGTTGTCGAGGTTGACCGACTCGACCTTCACCTCGACGACCTTCGTCTCGCCGACCTGGTAGAGGCCCTGCTTGCGCTCGCGCTTGAACAAGGTCTGCTGGGTCGAAAGTTCGGTGCTGATCGCGACGGACGCGAGCCGGCTCAGCGGCTTCGTCGGATCGTGACGCAGCTCGTTGCGGACCGCGTAGTAGTTCGCGATCGTCTCGGTGGCTGCCGCGGTGGCCGCGTCCGAGGGCGATGTCGGCGTCGAACTCGAAGAGCTCGACGCCGTGGGTTCGGAGCGTGGATCGGTCGGCTCCGAGTCGTCCTTGGCACACGACGTCCCCGCGATCAGCAGCACTGCTGCGGTCGCGAGTGCGAATGCTCCTCGTGAGTTCGTCATGCCCGAGTCCCTGCAGAACTCCCCGAGATCGAACCCGAGGACTCAGCAAGCGACGTCCTGCCGGCGGTCCGGCAAGGGCGCCGCCTCGTCCATTCAGCCACTGCTGTCTCAGTTACGCAACCTTTCCCCATCTCGCCACTCCTCCCGATCGATGCCGTTGCTGTCATCCCGTAGGTGGCGCACGGCGCCCGTCCCGCCTCGGCGCCAGCCTCGAATTCGTCCTACACCTCTTGCAGAACGAGGGAGGCAGGGCGGCGCGGTCAACTGTGGATTGACCCGCACCAACTCGGCCTGTGGAGCAAGGACGACACCTCATGGCCAAGGAGGTGATGCCTTGATGACCGTCTCGATGCGCGTGATGTCGGCCGGTGTCGGCTACCAATACCTGCTGCGGAGCGTGGCAGCGGGCGACGGCAACCGACACCTTTCGACTCCGCTGACCCGCTATTACTCAGAGGTTGGGACGCCGCCCGGTCGGTGGTTGGGATCGGGCCTTCATGCCTTTGGCCAAGGCGACATCCGGAGCGGTGATCCGGTAACCGAGCACCAGCTAGCACTGCTTCTCGGGATGGGGCGCGACCCCGTGAGCGGGCAGCCCCTAGGACGCGCGTTTCCGGACCTTGGAGGCGAACCGACTGACTACGGCTCGGACGTTGCGATGTCGGCGCGCCGGGCGGTCGCGGGGTTCGACCTGACGTTCAGCGTGCCGAAGTCTGTCTCCGCGCTGTGGGGCGTGGCCGACGCCGGCACCCAGGCTCTGCTCGCCGAGGCTCACCACGACGCCGTCGCCGAGGTGCTCGATCTTCTCGAGCGCGAAGTCGCCGCCACGCGCAGGGGAGTGAGCGCTGGCAACGGCGCGGTCGCTCAGGCGGACGTCGTGGGCATTGCCGCGACGGCGTACGACCATTGGGACTCAAGGCTCGGCGATCCACAGTTGCATACACATGTCGTGGTCTCCAACAAGGTCCGGACGGTCGAGGACGGGCGCTGGCGCAGCCTGGACGGGCGCCCTCTCCATGCATCGGTCGTCGCGCTCTCTGAGCATTACAACGCGCTTCTGGCCGACAGGCTCACACGCTTCTTCGGTATCGAGTGGGAGGAACGGGCGCGAGGGGACGGACGGTCGCCCTCGTGGGAGTTGGCGCCCGTACCCAGCGAACTCATCCATGAGTTCTCGTCGCGGTCGCGGGGCATTGAGTTGGAGACCGACCGACTGGTTGCGGAGTACGTCGCGCACCTTGGCAAGCGGCCGACGAGCGCGACCGTCATCCGGCTCCGTGCGCAAGCCACGCTTGCGACGCGTCCGGAGAAGCGGATCCGCTCTCTCGGCGATCTCACCGATGAATGGCGAGGACGGGCGCGGGCGATTCTTGGGACGGGCGCCCCAGAGTGGGCGCGTCAGATCACGTCCGGAGGGGGCGCCCGTCCTACCCCGGCGTGCCTGCTCCGCGCGGACGATGTGCCCCATGACGTGATGGAGGACCTGGCGGTCGCGGTCATCGACGCAGTGGGCGAGAAGCGCTCGACGTGGCGCCACTGGAACCTGTGGGCGGAGGCATCGCGACAGACAATGGGCTGGCGCTTCGCGTCAGCCGACGATCGCGAGACCGTGATCGGCCAACTGGTCGCGGAAGCAAAGGCGCAGTCGCTGTGCCTAACTCCACCGGAGATTGCGAGCGTTCCGAAGACCTTCCGACGGAAGGACGGCTCGTCGAGGTTCCGTCCTCGCCACAGTTCCGTCTATTCATCTCGCGCGTTGCTCGACGCCGAGGATCGCCTCCTCGCCTTGAGTCGCGGCCGTGGCGCGCCGACCGCAGAGGCAGAGCAGATGGGCCGCGAGGTTGGGCCGGGCAAGGACCATCACCTCTTAAGCGAAAGCCAGACCAAAGCCCTGGCGAGCGTCGCCGAGTCCGGGCGCCGGCTTGACGTGCTGGTCGGGCCAGCGGGTGCGGGCAAGACGACCGCGATGAAGGCACTTCAAACGGCGTGGATTGCCGAGCATGGTCGAGGCAGCGTCGTGGGGCTGGCGCCCAGCGCCGTGGCCGCGCAGGTGCTCTCCGAGGACCTGGGCATCGATTGCGAGAACACCGCGAAGTGGCTTCATGAGCATGACCGCGGACGCGCAGCCCTCTCCTCAGGGCAACTGGTCATCGTCGACGAGGCGACGCTCGCCGGAACCCTCGCGCTTGATCGCATCTGTGGGGTCGCTGCCGAAGCAGGCGCCAAGGTTCTCCTCGTCGGCGACTGGGCACAACTCCAGTCTGTGGACGCTGGCGGCGCCTTCTCGTTGCTGGTGAACGACCGAACCGATGTTCCAGAGCTCGCCGAGGTCCATCGCTTCGTCAACGGCTGGGAGCGTGACGCCTCGCTCGACCTGCGCTTCGGGCGCAGTGAGGTGATCGATGCATACGCCAGCCACGACAGGATCCGTGAGGGCACCACCGAAGCCATGGCGGATGAGGCCTACACCGCGTGGCGAGCCGATATTGGAGCAGGGCGCTCCAGCATCCTCGTGACCGAAGCAACCCGCTCGGTCTTCGAACTCAACAAGCGCGCACGAGCCGAACGAATCCTCGACGGCGACACGGCAGCCTCGACCGAGGTGCGGCTGGTCGACGGCAGCCACGCGTCCGAAGGCGACATCGTGATCACCCGGCGCAACGATCGTCGGCTCAAGCCGCTCCGTGGCGGATGGGTCCGCAACGGCGACCGCTGGCAGGTCATGCATGTGGGCAAAGACGGCTCGGCAGACGTACGCCGCATCTCCGGAAGCGGACACGGGACAGTCACCCTCCCGGCGGCGTACGTCGCAGAGCATGTCGACCTTGGGTATGCCGTCACAGCCCACCGAGCCCAAGGCATCACTGTCGACACTTCGCACGTGGTGGTCTCAGGGACCACGACGCGGGAGAACCTGTACGTCTCTATGACTCGCGGTCGCGAGTCCAACATCGCGTACGTCGCGCTCGACCAGCCTGACGAGAGCCATTCCGCGCCCGAGCCTGACGAGGTCACTGCTCGGACGGTGCTCTACGGCGTCCTCCAGCACTCGGGCGTCGAACTCTCCGCTCACCAGATGATTCGCGCCGAGCAGGATCAGTGGGGCTCAATCGCCCAGCTCGCGGCCGAGTACGAGACGATTGCGGCGGTCGCCCAGAGGGATCGGTGGGTCGACCTTCTCGATCAATCCGGGCTGACGCGCGACCAGGTCGACCGGGTCGTTGAGTCCGACTCCTTTGGTCCGCTAACTGCAGAACTGCGCCGCATGGAGTCGAGCCATCTCGACATCGCGACCGTTCTCCCGCGAGTCGTGGCTCGGCGCGGATTTGGCGATGCCATCGACATCGGCGCGGTCCTCATTACCCGCCTGCAGCATGAGTCGCGGCGCACAGGCCGTGGCAAGCGGACGATCGAGCCTCAGCTGATCGCCGGGTTGATCCCGGTGGCAGGTGGCGCGATGGAGGAGGAGATGGCCCGGGCGCTTCGTGAGCGGGCTCGGCTGATCGAGCGCCGGGCACAGGAACTTGTCGAGGCCGAGGTCGACTCGGGCGCGCCGTGGGTCGCGAAGGTTGGCCCTGGGCCGGATGAACCCGTGGAGCGAGCACGGTGGCTTGGCGAACTGGGAGCTATCGCCGCGTACCGCGCTCGCTACGGCATCACGTCGCGGAGGCTCCTGGGGGAGGAGCCGGCGACCGAGGCCCAGCGGACCGATGCGGCACGCACGGAGCAAGCCGTCCGGCGAGCTCGCGCCATTGCCCGAGAGGCTGGAGGGTGTCGCGGACCGTCGAGGTCCACAGCGCCGCGGTGGCAGGCAGTTATCCACCGCCCCGGGGAGCGGTGACTCGCGGAATTCCGAGTTGGACAGATGGTCGAGGTGACCGAACGAGGAGATCTCGATGCTTGCGATGTTGTGGAACCTCAGTACCGCGATCCGTGGCTACCTCCGCTTCTACATGCCGACGAACCGAGCGCTCGACTGGCTGCGGTCGGAGCGAGGCCTGTGGTGGGCCGTGCCCGTTGCGGCGGTTGCGGTGCCCGCCTACCTGTTCGCGATGAGCGTGGCGGCGGCGGTCGCTCAGCGCCCAGGACTCGGTGCGGCAAACGTTCTGGTGATCCTTTTCGCGTGGAACGCGCTCAAGTTTGCTTGGGCGGCAATCCTTTGCCCCGTCGGACTGATCAGAGCCGGCTTGCTGCCCTGAACTCGGGCGAGCCTTCGACTTTCTCCTCCCGGCCAACTTTCCCGGTTTGTGTCGGACTTCGTCGGTAGGGTTTCCGACCAGGGCTTGCATTGATGTGGCAGCCCCTGACGAGGTCCATGAGGAGCTGCAGCTGTGCGTTTGACCGCCGACAAGGTCGTGACATGGACGGACGGTGCTGCGCCCGCGGGGGTCACCCCGGAGAAGGTCTTCCTCGGCCCTGACCCCTTCGGGCTCGGGGGCTTCCAGGTTGCGGTGGCGTCCGCGCTCGTGACCCCGTCGCGGCAGGCGCTGCGGGATCTGTTCACCGCGCGCAAGGGCAGGACGCAGGTCCAGCTCGTCGTCGCGGTCGTACACGACGGCACAGCCCACATCTTCGGCCCAGACCCGCAGGCCCAGCCGATCGAACTGAGTCTTGAGCAAGCCGAGCGGCAGCTGCAGTCGGTTCTCTCGGAGCCGGATGTCCTCGCCGCCACGGAACGGTTCGCGGGCTTCCGCAAGGCCAACGATTCGACCGGCGTCGCAGGGTTCTCGAACAGCGGCCTCTTCGCTTCGCACCACATCACGAGCAACGTGCCGAAGCGGGCCGACTGGGAGTCGCTCGGCAATCAGGCAGGCTCGCTACTCAGCAAGCGCGGCAAGCAACTCGTCGAGGCGCTCGGCTTCGGCACCCAGCCCGGACCCAACGGCACGATGCTGCTCTCGATCGGTGGTCACCCGCCGCGTGCGGTCGCCGTGCTGCTGGACGACTCGGAGCAGTTCGACGCGAAGACTCAGCGGTTCCAGCTCTCTCCGGTGGCCTTCGGCCTCGCCGTTGCCTCAAAGCAGGAAGTTCCGTGGCTGGTCGTCCTCCGGAAGGACCAGATCCGCCTCTACCCGGGCCGTGACGGCGTCGGCGTTGGATCCAAGGGACAGGCCGAGACCTTCTTCGAGGTCGACCTCTCAACGATTGACGCCGAGTACGCAGCCCTCCTTCCGCTGATCTTCTCGGCTGATGCACTCGCGACGGACGGAACCGCTGATGAGCTGCTTCGCGACAGCTCGCGGTACGCGACAGAACTCGGCGCCCGTCTCCGTGAGCGCATCTACGACGAGATCGTCCCACCGGTGGCCGTAGAGGTGGCGCAAAGGCTGGCGAAGTATGCCGCTGTGCCACTCGACGCAGACGGCCTGTCGTTGGCGTACCGCGTGACTCTTCGCATCCTCTTCCGACTCCTGTTCCAGGCGTACGCCGAAGACCGCGGCCTGCTTCCGTCCGGCCGCAACGAAGGCTTCGACGCCAACAGCCTCAAGACCAACGCTCGGCGGCTCCTCGACTCGGAGTCCGACGAGTTTGGCGACTCCTCGACGATCTGGTTCGACCTGGTTCAGGTCTGGAACGCGATCGATCAAGGCAATCCGCAGTGGCAGATCCCGTCCTACAACGGTGGGCTGTTCTCATCGGATGCTGACCGATCGCCCGAGGGTGCGCTGATCAAGAAGATCGAGCTCCCCGACAGCGTGCTTGGGCCCGCACTCAAGAGCTTGCTGATCGATGTCACGAGTGACGGCGTTCTCGGCCCAGTCGACTTCCGCTCCCTAAGCGTCCGCGAGTTCGGAACGATCTACGAGGGGCTGCTTGAGAGCTCGCTTTCACTTGCCGAGGAGGATCTGACGCTCGACAGCAGTGGCGCATGGGTCCCAGCCAAGGAAGGCGATGAGGTCTGGGCTCCGGCCGCTTCGGTGTATTTCCACACCGCGTCGGGGGAGCGGAAGGCGACCGGTTCCTACTTCACCCCGAAGGTGGTCGTCGATCACCTGATCGAGCGCTCAATCGTCCCAGTCCTTACCGCTCATCTGGACAAGATTGCCGCCTACCTCGCCGCCGGTGATGCCTCGGCGGCGGCACGCGAGTTCTTCGACTTCCGCGTGGCTGATCTGGCGATGGGTTCGGGTCATTTCCTCGTTGCCGCGGTCGACAAGATCGAGGCCCTCATGCGCACGTTCCTCACCGAGCATGCGGTTCCTGGTGTCACGGAGGAACTGCTTCGTCTCGCGGCGGTGGCCCGAGATGCGCTCGGCACTGATGACGTCGCAAAGAGTGAGGTCGATGAGGTCGGCCTGTTGAGGCGGCAGGTCGCCCGACGGTGCATCTACGGGCTTGACCTCAATCCGATGGCAGTGGAGTTGGCTCGCCTCGCTCTGTGGATCCATACATTCGTGCCGGGCCTCCCGATGAGCAACCTTGACCACGGACTGGTTAACGCGAATAGCCTCACCGGAATTGGGACGATCGACGAGGCGCTCGATGCTCTTCAGCCGGAGAGGGCCCGCGGCGCCGCGACATTCTTCGACGACGTGATCATCGACAACTTGGCTTCGGCCAAGACGCTGCTAGTTGATGTGGCCAACGCGAGTGAGGCAAACAAGGCGGAGGTCGAAGAAGGCGCTCGACTCTTGGGCGAAGCCAGAGCCGCAGCTGACACGGCTCGACGGATCTTCAACGCCGCCTTGGCTGTCCGGATTGGCACGATTACCCCAGGCCTGATCTTGGACGAGGAGTCGCTCCAGCGTGTGCTTGATATGCCCGAGGTCGACGAGATCGAGCGCAGCCTGAGCCCCGCTCATATGCCGTTCCTCTTCCCTGAAGTGTTCCTGCGTGACCGATCGGGGTTCGACGTCACCGTTGGAAATCCACCTTGGGAGGAGATGGTCGTCGACACCGCTCAGTGGTGGGGCATTCAGATTCCTGGCCTCCGCGGGCTGCCCCAGCGCGAGAAGGCACGCGTCTTGGAGTCCTTCCGTGCGGCGCGCCCAGATCTCGAGCAGAGGTTCGTTGCTGAGCAGCAAGCCGTTGCAGGCGTTCGGTCGGTGCTCATGACTGGTCCGTACCCGGGCTTGGGGTCCGGTGATGTTGACCTGTATCAGGCGTTCGCCTGGCGCAACTGGAACTTGATCCACAGTCAAGGTCTGAGTGCACTCGTGCTGCCTCGCAATGCGCTGGCGGGTGCATCGCTGGGTGAATGGCGTAAGGAGGTGCTGGCGAAGGGGCGCTTCGCAAGCGTGACGGCGCTGATGAATACCCGCGGGTGGGTCTTTCCCAATGTCCACCAGCAGTACCTCTTCTGGCTCACCGTGACATCAAGGTCGAAGGGCGATGGTGCGGTTCGATGGAGCGGCCCGTTCACCTCGGAGAGTGAGTTCTTGGGCGGCGAGGGCCGAACTGCGAGCGTCCCTTCTGAGGAGTTCGCTTCTTGGGGCGAGGGTGCAGCGTTCCCGAGCCTTCCTGCGACCGAGTCTTTGGACGTGCTTCGCCAGCTCAAATTGAGTCCACGCTTTGACAGCGTTAGGCCAGGCTGGGCATTCAGAGCCACGCGGGAACTTGATGCAACGAACGACAAGAAGTTGCTCGAGTTCGACATCGATGAGCCGAGGGACAGGACTCCGGTCTTTACCGGTGGCACCTTCAACCTTTGGGAGCCCGATGCGGGCGCTCTGTACGCGTACGCGCCAACCGCCGCGCTGAGATCGCATCTCGAACCCAAGACTCGGCGAGCATTCAGGTCGGCGCGCTCGGCCTACCACGGCATGTCATTGCCGAATGGTCGCCTGCCCATGGACCGCGCACGGATTGCTTTCCGCGACGTGACGAACAGTGAGAACTTCCGGACGACCATTGCTTGCCTGCTGCCGCCCGGCGTGACTTCGGTGAACGCGGCCCCGTTTGTCGTCACACGGGACGGTGGGGTCCGAGAAGAAGCGTTTCTGCTGGGTGTCATGTCGAGTGTTCCCTTCGATTGGGCCTCGCGTCGTTGGGTCGAGCGCCACCTCAACTTTTGGATCCTGAATCCGCTTCCGGTTCCGATCTTCGAGCCCGCATCGTCGCTCGGGAGCCGAGCCGTTGAGGTCGCTGGCCGACTTGCAGCTGTGGATGATCGGTACGTTGAGTGGGCAGACGAGCTCGGGGTCGCGACGGGTTCCGTCGCCCCTGGCGCGGAGAAGGACGACCTGCTCGCGGAACTGGATGCGCTGGTGTGCCTGTTGTACGGGCTGAAAGAGGACCACGTCGAGCATGTGTTTTCGACCTTCCATCGCAGCTGGGACTACGAAGCGCGCCTCGAGGCTGTGCTTGAGCACTACCGCGGGTGGAAAGGCCAGGCATGACGCAGCTTCCTGATTTCGCTACGAATCACGCACCGAGTGATGCCGCGACGACCGTCGCTGACAAGGTCAATGAGTTGTTCCGGCTGCTGCGCGAGAACAAGGTCACGGCGCCGCCGATCGCAATCGCAACCGCGTACATCAATCCCGCCGGGTTCGCGCTTCTCGCCGACGAGCTCGAGACCGCGCCGCGCGTGCGGCTCCTGTTGGGTGCGGAGCCGGAGGAGGACTCGGTCCGCGCGATCACATTGGGCGACGCGGACCAGGACGACCGGCGTGACGCAGCGATCGCCAACCACCAGGCGTGGCTGGAGGCCGAGCGCGACACGATGGGTTTCGCCCGGGTGCCCACCTCCGAAGCCAGGCGGATGGTCGAATGGCTCAAGAGCGTGGACCCGGAGGGCGGTGCCAAGGTCGAGGTACGTCGATACACCGGCGGATTCCTTCACGGCAAGACATATCTGGTCGAGGACGGCGCCGCCCAGGCCGCCATCGCCGGCTCGTCGAACATGACCTACGCGGGCCTAGCCCACAATGCCGAGCTGAACCTCGGCACCGGCGGCGGCACCAGCTCGGCCGGCAAGGTTCGCGAGTGGTTCGAGCACTTCTGGAACCTCAGCGACTCCTACGACCTCGCCGAGCTCTACGGTCGTCTGTGGGATCCACACACACCGTGGTCCGTCTACCTCCGGATGTTGTGGGAGCTATATGGCGAGCACCTTGATGCCGACGAGAACCCGAACGTCCGGACTGGCCTGAACCTCACGCGGTTCCAAGCCGATGGTGTGGCGCGCATGGAGCGCCTTCTCGACGAGCACGGCGGGGTACTTGTCGCCGATGAAGTCGGTCTCGGCAAGACGTTCCTCGCTGGTGAGGTCATCTATCGGACCGCAAACATCAACCGACAGCGCGTGCTCATCGTTGCCCCGGCAGCCCTGAAGTCGTCGATGTGGGAGCCGTTCCTGGAAACCCACGATTTCAGTCGGTGGGTGAAGGTCTACTCCTACGAAGAGGTGCGCAATCGGCTTGATCCCGACAAGGGATCGATTGAGGCGTTCATTCAGGAGGTTGAGGACTACTCGCTCGTCGTCATCGACGAGGCACACAACCTCCGCAACTCGGGGGCCCAGCGATCGGGGGCCGTCGATCGGGTGATCACCGCGGGAGGCTCGAAGCGAGTTGTGCTGCTGACGGCGACGCCGGTCAACAATTCGCTGAGCGACCTCGAGACGCTCGTCAAGTACTTCATCCGTGACGACGCCCGGTTTGCCTCGCTCGGCATCCCCAGCATTCGCGAGTACATCAAGCAGGCGCAGGCCATCGACCCGGCGAACCTCACGCCGGAGCACCTCTTCGACCTGATGGACCAGGTCGCCGTTCGGCGTACGCGGAAGTTCGTCAAGGAGCACTACGCCAACGAGCTGATCATTGGGCCGGACGGCAAGCCGACCACGATCAAGTTCCCCCAGCCCAAGGTCCGGCGCATCGACTACGACCTGGACGATGACGGGCTCGCGCTCATCGACGCCATGGTGTACGCACTCGACGATCCGACCGATCCCCACGCGCCCCGTGCGTGGGAGGACCGGAGCCGCGACCCGAAGCGCCTCATGCTCGCGCGCTACTTGTCGAGCATGTACACGGTCGACCACGACCTGCAGGAGTACCAGATCAGCAACGCCGGCCTTCTACGTTCGGGCCTGTTGAAGCGTCTGGAGTCGAGCCCACAGGCCCTCCACGCATCGCTGGAGAAGATGATCGCCTCTCACGAGTCGTTCCTCGACGCGCTCGGCAGGGGCTACGTCCTCAAGGGTGAAGCGCTCAGTGAGTGGGTCTCTTCTGAGTCCGACGACCTCGATGACTTCGTCTTGGAGTTCGACAAGGACGACCAGATCGAATCGGTCGACGGCTACCACCTCACCGAACTGCGGGCCGACGTCGAATCTGACATTGCGCTGCTGCGTGACCTACGAGACCTGGCGTTGGTCGTGACTGAGGGAATTGAGCCCAAGGTCCAGCGCCTGATTGCCGAGCTCACCCAAATCGCGTCGGAAGCTCAGCGAGTGGACCCGCGCGGTCTCTCGCACTCAGACCGACGGAAGGTGATCATCTTCTCGGCCTTCACCGACACGATCGTTCCGATCCACGAGGCCGTGGTCGAGGCGATCACGAACGCCCCGGCCGGCTCGCCGTTGGCGGACTACCTGGGGCGCGTGGCGCCGCCGATCATGGGCTCGTATGCCAAGGTCCACGAGCGTGGCGCCAGCGGCGGCGTCGACCAGGGCGGCCGCGCTTCAACGATCGCCGGCTTCGCGCCGGCCACCGCCGGGCCACGCAACGCGGCCGGGGAGCCGTCGGCTAAGGACGAGTTCGACATTCTGTTCACGACCGACGTACTGGCCGAGGGTGTAAACCTTCAGCAGGCTGGGCAGATGATCAACTACGACCTGCCTTGGAACCCCATGCGGATCGTGCAGCGCCACGGCCGTGTGGACCGCATCGGCTCCAAGCACGATTACGTCTACCTCGGCCTGTTCTTCCCCGCCGAGCGCCTCGACGCGCTGCTGGCCCTCGAAGCGCGGCTCGAGGCGAAGCTGGCCCTCGCAGACGCAGCTGTCGGTGCCGGTGAGGTGCTGCCTGGCCGCGGCCCGGGCCATGAGGTGAATCTCGCCGATGATCAGGTGATCGACGAGTTCGAGAAGCTCCTTGACTCCGGCGGATCGAGCGCCTCGCTGTCTGGCGAGGAATACCGGAGGCGGTTGTTCGGGGCGTTCAGCATGGAACCTGTATTGAAGTCTGACGTGCTCTCGCTTCCCTTTGGTTCGGGGAGCGGGTTCGTGAACCCCGTCGTCCGCGGCAACGGTTACGTGTTCTGCGTCAAGATCGGCAAGAGCGCCAAACCTTGGTTCCGTTACGTGCCCGCGAACGACGACTGGACCCTTCGGTTGACCGACGAGCGCGAGCCGGTCGTGTCGTCCGACACCCTGATCTCCCTGCGTGTCGCGGATCCCCAGAATTCGAGCGCTGAGCGATGGCTCCCGGAGGACGTCTACGACCACGCGTTCGACGCATGGGAAGTTGCTCGAGATAGCGTCTACTCGGCGTGGAAGGAACTGACTGACCCGAACGCGTTCCAGCCAGACCTGCCGTTGTCGTTCAGGGACGCGTACACGTTGGTTCTTCGCAAGGGTGGCTACCTCGGCAAGGAGGCGCAGATTGGCCTCGCCAACCGGCTGCGAAGCGTTCCTACGGCCAAGGTCGCGCGTCAGGTGCGAGGCGCTCTCAACCAGGGTGCAACCGACGAGCAGCGCATCGGGCTGGTGACGGAAGTTCTCGACGAGGCTGGAATCACCGCCCCGCCGCCGCGTGAGCCGCTCACCGACATCGAGCTGCACGAAGTCCGGCTCGTCACGTGGATGGCCGTGAAGGGAACGCGGGGTCAGGAGGAAGCGCTCGGGCAGCTTCCGGGCTCGAAGCTCGCGGGGGAGTTGTTCTGATGGGGTTCGATGCGCGTTACTCGGTCGATCGCGGGCTGCACCATCTGGCCAAGCGGCTGGACCCGATCATCGGCGCGAAGTTGGCGCCGAGCCTGGGCGGCCTGCCGTGGCCAACGGTCCTGGCTGAACTGGACAAGATGCGGGGCAAGCCCCCGAAGACCTATGTCGCCACGGACCTCCAGTCCCAGCTCAAGACGATCACTGAACGCCTGGGCAATCTTGGCTTCCCGTTCGATGACCACACCCGCCTCGTGAGCGCACTCGGCAGCGAGCTTCGGATCGTGCGCAATCGATGGGCCCACCACGACGAGCTGACCACCCTCGATGCCTGGCGGGCTCACGATTTCGCCGTACGGCTCCTGGAGCACTTTGGCGACGGGGACGGAGCCGCCGCCGCCGGCGATCTGAGGGACGAGGCATTCGCGGCGCTCGCCGAGGAGAAGGGCGTAGCCGTACACGTCGCCGACGTGGGGCCGGAGGCTGTGGCGACGCCCGCGCCCGCTCCGATGGACGCCCCTTCCGGGGACGTGGTTCGCCCCGACCCTGCGGTGTTGACTCGCGCAGATTCGACAAGCACCCCGACCATCGGTTCGGGACGCTTTGAGTTCGAGCCGTGGACAGTCGTGCTGGTTGGTGACGTTTCCGTTCTCGACGACCTTCCGAAGAAGGTCGCCAAGGAGCAGGTTCGCGCGGTCGCGACCGAGATTGCAGAGTTCGAGGGACCGATCCACATCGACCGGCTCGCGCAGCTCACGGCGTCGTCTTTCGGAGTGCAGCGGTTGTGGCCGGCACGCGAGAAGAAGCTGACGTACCAGATCAGGCAGACCGGCCTGCTGGTCGACGCCGACAAGTTTGTCTGGCCGACCGACCTCGACCCGAAGACGTGGGGCGAATTTCGTCCCAGCGACAGCACTGTCGATCGACCGTTCACCCAGATCAGCCCGATTGAGATCGCGAACGCTATGCGTCTTCTCGGGAAGGAGTCCCCTGGCATGGCCGGTTCTGAACTCGACGCTGCCACACTCCAGACTTTTGGGCGCAGGCGGAAGACCAAGCAGTTCGTCGCCGTCCTTGACCGCGCACGATCGCTGATCTGAACGTCCCGGTAATGACTGAGGGTCCCATTCACTATCTCCTCGTTATTGGCGAGCGCGAGGGGCTCGCGTGGATCCTGCGGGAACGTCGAATGGCCTTCCCTTCAACTTCGCGGCGGGAAGTGACCCAGTTGAAGGTTGGAGATCGGCTACTGCTAACGACGACCCGAGGTTGCTTCCATAACCCGACTCGCGACGCTACGCGAGTGATCGCACTTGGCCACGTTCTCAGCGAAGTTGCCGAACTCGAAGTCCCGATCGCGATCGCGGGACGTGAATTCACCCGCGACTGCTCGATAGCCATAGACCTGCTGGCGCCATACCTCGACGGCGTCGAGCTCGCGCCGCTCGCTGAAAGATTGGATGCCTTTGCAGGGAGCACAGCCTGGGGTATGCGTTTGCGGCGACCGCTGCTGGCGCTCTCGGCTCGAGACGCAAAGTTGCTATGCCGGCGCTTGGACGGCGTCGCTGCGGATCCCGCCGAGGCCCAGCCCACGTACCTCGCGCGGATACGTCCGATTGCGACGCTTGGCCGACAGCGCGGGTGATGACGCGCCTGAACTCCGTGAGATCGTGCTCCCTCGTCTGCTGACGGTGGTCCCGAGTTTGGTCAGCTTGGGGTCGCCTGAGGGTGACAGAGGTCGGGTGAGTCTGGCCGCGCGAATCAGATCGCACGGAGTGTTCAGGCACGAAGGCGGACGCGTGTCGGAACGCGCAATTGCTGCCGAAGGATCTGGTGCAGGTCGGCGGTCGCGAGCTCGCGGTCTTCGAGCGTTGCCGCGAGGGCGTAGTTCTGACTTACGTATGTCGGGTCGTTGCGTGCCCACGTCTGTGCCTTGTGCGTCACCGCGATGAGGAACGTCTCGTCATCGTTCACGAAGGAGTTCCGCCCAACCCAAGCCCGCATCTGCAGCGTGCTCTGGGTAAAGGTGTTCACGCCGGGCTGGAGATTGAGCTTCCGGCGATCGTTGATCAGGTCGGACGGGTCGTCGGGGTCTTGTCGTTGCAGGATCTCCGCAAGCTCGTCGGGGTCGATGTCTCGGTAGACCTCGAACTTCATGGTTCCCGCCAGGTACTCGCGCCGCTGGCGACGAACAGGTGGGTCGAATGCGAGCGCCACGCTGATCACCCGATCACGTCGGCTCCCGCGACGGAATTCCTCGGGGATCGGGACGGGGTGGATCTGCACGGTGTCGACGGGCATTGAGCCGTCGTACGTCATGGTGACGCGCCTCGCGTCGCTTGACGTCGCTCGCTCCACGTTTGGTAATCCGAGCCCATAGATCCGGTTACGGCGGTGGAGCTCTGAGAGGTTTGCCGCAGGAGGCGTCTGCGCAGAACCTGTCGCGAGGAGGGCCCTCACTAGGTTCCCCGAGGCGTCCGGGTAGGCGTAAGCAATGTCAGCTGCCACGCGGGCGACGGCGGGGGCGGCGTAACTCGTGCCGTTCACGGCGGCGAAGATCTGGCCGCCGACACCTCGAGTCGATGTGCTGATTAGTGATGCACCGAGGTCGTTCTGCACAACGTTGCCGGTGTCGTTCACCACCACATTGCCGCCATAGTGGGTGACGTCAGGCTTGTTTGCTCGCCGCGAGTTTGTTCCTAGGCCGGGCCCAGTCCTGCTGAACGGAGCAGCCTCGTGGGCGTCAGCAGCTGCCTGCCACCCGACACGGCCAGGCAGCTCAGCCGGGGCGCCACTGAGTGCGAGCGCTCCGACAGTCACGGCGAGCGCAGCCGGTCCGGGCTCCGACAAGCGATGCTCCGGGGCGAAGAAGAACTCAGGCTTGTCGTCGATGACATGGTGCCCACTCGGTGTTCGGGCCGAGAGATCGGTAGGAGCGTTGCCCGTGGGCAGGACCACGACAATGCCGAGCTCGCGGACCAAGTCGTCGATCGTCTCTGTGAGTGGACCGAGATGAAGGTCGTTGAACGGCTCCGAGTATCCGATGGACAGGTTGAAGATCCTCACTCCATGCGTGCCATGAAGGTGGCGGATCGCCTGCTCGACAAGGTCATGCGGAGTGGCGTACGTCGCAAACCGCGGCGGGTGGGCTGGGCGCGATGGATCGGGCTCCAGAATGCGCACGACACGGACATTGCCGACTGCTGAAATCGGTAGGGCATCACGCAGTTCTTCATGCAGTGACGGAAGGAGGACTCGACCGACTACCTCGGTGCCATGCGTGCCGCGCTGCTGCCACTGGTAGGTAGCTGGCGCCAAAGACTCGTCCGACAGGACCAAACCACTCAGCAGAGGGTGTGCTGACTCGGGCGAATCGTCGAGAACGCCTACCACCTCGCTGGCTGCGTCCAACCGGGAGATCGAGGAGACGTCGAGGTTCCGCCAGTCCCGGAAGTCCAGGAACGGGACAGGCGGCGTGCGCACGAGCTCGACCACCGAGGTGCTCACAAGGTCGTCCAGCCCGGCTCTCGAGACCCGGACCCGCATGTAACTACGTCTCGACGAGACCGATCGAAGTACGACCTGACCACCGTTCTGACCAACGATCTCCTCAACGATGCTCGCTCGCCGTTGAGCTTCGGCGTGCGTGCCGCTCGGCCAGATGAGGACGTCAACCGTGTTCTGGCTGCTGGGGCCACCATCGAGTTCGGCAATCCCAGGGCCGGTGCGGTCTATCGGGCCGTACGGCTCAATGTCGTCGATCTGGTTGAAGAAGGTCCGCAGTTCCCCCGTGCGGACGTAACGCTCGAGCGCTTGCTCTAGTGCAGCGCCTTGATCGCTCGAGAGCACAAAGTACGTGTAGTCGACTGTCTCGCCGAGAACTTGCAGTCCGCGTCCTTCGAACGCGGAATCTTCCGGTCGGGCACCGGCCTTGATCTTGAAGACAAGGTCGGGGTCGACGCCCGCGTTCAGCTGGCGTGGAGCGCGGACGGTTTGCAGTTGCTGACGCAGATGCGCACCGTGCGGGCCGCGTTGTCGGCTCGGTGAACCGCCCCCCGCGGGACTTGAGCGTCGCGACTGCAGTGGCCGAGGGTTCGGCAGCAGGAGGTGTTCCGGCATTGCGTCACCATGGCCGCGATGTAATGCCCGGAAGTGCCCGGTCCACGTCCTCGCCTGTCACGATGGCTGAGTCTCGCATCAGTGCATTTCGGCGGGCATCGACGACTAGCTTCTCTGCTGCGGCGTGTGGTCGTCCCTTGAGCGTGCTGGCGTACCGGTCGATCTCGAGCCCTGAGTGGGCGACACTCTTCAGACGTAGCCTGAGGACCTGCCGCAGTTGGTGCACGGTCGGCAGCCCGAATGTGAGCACCTCGTCGAAACGTCGCCAGAGCGCCTCGTCGAGAAGTGCTGGGTGGTTCGTTGCGGCGAGGAGCAAGCTCGGTCCCCGGTAGCGATCGGTCATCTGGAGAAAGGCGGTGACCACGCGCTTCATCTCGCCGTGCTCTGACGCATCGTCGCGCGAGCGACCAAGTGCATCGAACTCATCGAACAGGACCACGAAGGGCGCCTGATCGGCGTACTCCAGGATGCGGCGGAGGTTGCTCGCAGTCTCGCCCAAGTAGGAGGACACGACGGCGTCCAGCCTGACAATCAGAAGGGGGCGCCCCAACTCAGCAGCGATTGCTTCCGCCGCGGTTGTCTTGCCACATCCAGGCGGCCCTTGGAGGAGCAGACGCTGTCGCCGCGGCAGACCGGCGGCGTCTAGGCCGGGCCACTGGCGGACCTCTTCGACGATGTTCTCCAGAGCCGACGAGACGGTCTTGTTCAGGATGAGGTCTTCCAGGAGGCGGTCCGGTTCTCGGACCTCTCCCAAATCCCACTCGCCTTCGCGGTCCTTCGGCGGCGCGGGGACGACGATCGTCGAGCCCGAGTCGAGTGAGCCGCCACCGGCGACGAGAAGCTTCTGGAGATCGCGGGCAAGCGCGTTGTGATGCTTGGCCTGCTCCTCCTCGATGATCTCCATCGCGGCACGGCGGAAGGCCAACTCGTCTCGCGCATGGAATGCGCGGAAGATCTCCTTTAGCTGTCGGCCGGCCACGACGCCATCCTAGGGGCGGGGCCCGGCAGATCTGGGCAGAACCTGCTGACGGGCTCGGTGTGCGCCTGCGTTGCCAGCGGCCGCTCGCTCACCGGAGGGATGGCGAGGGTTGAGCCCGGGACCTCGGCGAACCAGCTGGCAGCCAGCGTCAGCGGGCCGGTGCCGGCGCGACGCACCGCGCCGAGAGCTGTCAGCTGGTCGCCGACCGTGGGGGAGTGAGGTCGATGCGCAGCCAGTCAACATCCCCGCCGACGTAGCGGACGAGATCGTCCTGACGGGGCTGGCCGATCACCAGCCTGTAGGCACCGACAGTTCGGAGCAGACGGCGGTACTGCTGGGCCTCCCGGCTAAGCGGAAGTGCTGGCACGTACCGCTCGATGACGGCGCCCGAAGGCCGCGTGTAGATCCAGAAGGGCTTGATGTTTGAGGATCCACCGTCGCTTGCTTGTGCCGACTGGAAGAGCGCCTCCCAGGGATCGGTAGCGGTGCCGATGAGGGCGGCATCGCCGTGGTCAGCTGCCACGTTCTTGCGAACCGCGTGGCCCTTGTAGCGGTGGACCCGCCCCTCCCGTTGTTCGAGGTCGACGGGATTGCCGGGGAGGTTCCAGTGCACGATCGCGTGGCTGTACGTGTGGAAGTCCAAGCCCTCCTGGCCGACCGATGTTGAGGCCAGCACGAACGGTCGGAACGGGGAGTTGTAGGCCGTCCTGATCGTGCTCTCGCGCATGGCGGCCTTGTCGTCGGATTGCGCGCGCCCATAGCGAGCCGCGAAGTGGCTGCTCATGCGGTGCTCGTTGAGCCTGATCTCCGAATCGGCGACTTCAACCTGCTCGACGGTGTTGGTGGCGGCCCGGGTCGACAACGCCTCAGTGATGGTCTCGGCCAGGGTTTCCGCGCGCTGCAGGTGGTCGGCGTCTTGGAGACCTTCGGACTCGACCAGGACATGCACGTATTCGTCGAGGACGGCCTGAAGGCAGCCGTCGACGGCGTGTTCAAGGACGGCCCGCCAGTAAGACTCGTCCTCGCCGGAGCGCAGGAGGGCAACGATCTCCGGCTTGTTGAATAAGGAGCGCAGGCCCTGCCCGATGCGGTAGGCCGCGTCGCGGATATCCGGGTTCACGAGGGCGTCGGTGCCTCCTGTGACGCGCGATAGCGCTCTCAGTGCACAGACACCGGGGCCGGCGATGGCGATGGCTGTGAGGACGTCGGCAAGGTCGTCGGGGCGGGGCCCGAGGCTGAGTTCCTTTACTCCGTCGGCTGCCCGGAGGTGGCTGCCGAGGCGCGACTCCTGGTCCTGCTCGTCGTGGCCGTCCCAACTGCGCATCCGCGACAGGAAGGGCGTGTTCTCGCCCGCAGCGATCCTGCGATCCATCAGGAACGGCGCCGCCCAGTACCAGCGCTGGTCCGGCGTCCCGACCCGTGGCGACCCTTCGGGGAGGCGAGTGAGTGCTTCACGAACGCGGTCCCGTACGGAGTCGAAGAGCGCTTCGCGCGAGAGCGGCAGAGCCGCACCGGTGGATCGGGCGATCTCGAGAGGGTCGCCGAGGCGGGCGAGAACAAGGCCTGGGTAGAGCAATGCCAACGCTGGCATGCCAGCCGGCCGGTCGCCGCTCATACGGAACTGCAGCGGGGGAGTGATCGGGCGGTCGTCGTACCTGCGATCGGTGTAGCCGGCGGCCTGGATGGCGCGCCGCTCCGCGTCGTAGCTGAGCATGACTGCAACTGCCTTTGGCACGACGGCCCAGGCAGAAAAGATCAGGCGTTTGGTGAAGTCCTTCAACAGCGGGTCGGCGTACGCCCCTGCAGTGTCGTAGTACGGCAGTGATGGAGGAAGCCAGGCGAGCTTCCATGCTCCTCGGTCAAGCACGTCCTCGGTGAGGCCCCGCAACTTCGCGTTGCCCGGGTCAACCTGTTGGTAGCGGCGTACGTCGTCCCAGTCGAGCATTCCGCGTCCACTGCGAAGTGTGGCGAGTAGGGCTGGGTCGTGTCGTTCTGCGGCAGCCTGGAACTTGGTGCGGACCTGATAGCTTCCCCGGTCCATCAAGTTCAGCGGGTACGGCGTGGATCGCCAATACTCGAAAACGTCGTGGCGGTCGATCTGCCGAGCGACATCGTCGAATGTTCGCCACGAACGCAGGTCTTCGGCATCGAGTTTGGCGCCGGGAAGCGGTCGCTCAACAAGCATGCCGTCGCGATCGGGCGTGGAGGCGAGCCGCTCGGTTCTGCTCATCACCCGGCGCAATTCGCGCTCGACACGATCGCGAGCTTCTCGGGCGCGGGCATGGTCCCCGCCGCTGAGCAGGGTTTCGCGCATCGTGCGCAGTTCGCGCTCCACCACGTGGGCGCGCTCGTCGCCGGCTAGGAAGCGGACGGTCCGGGTGAAGTCCCGGTAGTGGTCGTCGCCCTCGGGCTCGTCGGGCAGCGTGTACATCTTGTACGGCGTGGCCGAGAGGAGCAGAACCTTGGCGTCGGGATGGTCGAAGATCGCCTTCGCCAGCTGCGCCCCGTCGTCGTCGGCGTCGAGCAGGTCTTTGAAGCGCTGGAACTCGTCGAGGATGACGAGGTCTGGCTCCAGGTGATCCACGGCTGCCTTTGCGAGCAGATGGCGCAGCATTCCGATGAGGCGGTTCCGGCGCCAGGAGAGGTCGGAGCTCGGCTTCCCGCGCAGGTAGGTGAACTCGGCCGCGCAGTCGTCGAGCTCGTCCTCCAGCTTGCCGCCGTCCGGACCGGTCGTCTCGTCGATCGCATCGGCGAAAGATTCGCACAACTCGGCATCGATGGAGGATCGGTCGAACCAGCCGAGCTCGCGCTCGAAGTTCTCGCGGGACTTGCCGCCTTGGAAGAACTTGATCCAGCGGGATCGGCCGGTGATCTCCTCGCCCCAGATCTCAGCGAACATCCAGTACAGGAGTACGCGCTCGGGAGCGGCACCGCCGGAGTGACCGACTTGGAACGACGTGCCCGGCGTGAACGAGACGAAGTTGATGCGCTGGTCCCGAAGGTTGCGAATCACCTTGGGTAGCAGCGTCAGGCGATCCGCATGCTTGACCTCGGCGCCCCCAACAACGTTGAGCCGGCTGAGGTTCTGCCGCGCAATCTGGCTGTTGGAGCAGATATAGACGACATCGATGCGCTTGTCGGTCTCCCACAGGTGCTCGACGGTCTTGGCGATGAGGCCCTTGGCGACCATGGTCTTGCCCAGCCCGACCTCGTCGGCGACGAGGAACTTCTTCACGGCGTCGTCGGCCAACCAGAGCCGGTCGAAGGCGTGCTCGACCGTGTCGCGCTGGAAGTCCTTCAGCGTCGCAAGAGTGCGCTCGGTGCGCTCAGAGATCTCGCTCATGCGCGGTGCTCCTGATGTACCTGCCAGACGACATCCCACAGTTCCTCGAACCCGTCGGGGACGAGTTCGTCGCCATTCGGCAGCGCTCGAAGGTCCTCGATCAGACTCGCAACTCGTGCGAGTGCGTCCTCGTCCCGACCTGTCGCTCGAACGAGAGGTTCAAATAGAGCGACATCCGCGCTCGTCAGCGCAGGCCGGTCGGCCCCGTGGAACCTCTCGCCGTCGACCCCTGCCAGTTGGGCGAACAACGCGTCGTAGCTCGGGTCGCCGAGCAGGAAGACCAGGTACCGGAGCACGTCCTCCTTGCTCCTCAAGATCGAGAAGACGGCGTCCTGGCGGCGGCCGTCGACCGCGCCAACCAGCGATGCCTTGATCACGCAGGAACGGGTCACACGCGCCGCGCCCTCGCCGAGCGTCGTCTCGACGGCGATGAAGGGAGTGACGTTGATCGGCGCGATGGTCCAGCTCAGGGTCTGGGCGAGCGCTTGTGCTTGGGTATCGGCGGGCAGCGAGGCAGGCCAGATGCGACTCTCACCAAGGGAACTGGCAGGCAGGTCGACGGCGAGCGTGATCGTGACTCGATCGTCGTCCACCTCGCCCACATGAAGTGTGGGCTCGCTGGCCGCGAGCTGCTGGTGGAAGTGCTCGAGCTCGTAGGACGTGGCGATCGAGGGATCGGCGACGCCTTCGGCGTCAGTGACGCTGTACTCCTCCAGGATCCGTGTGAGGCCTGGCGCTTCGGTGGTGCCGTCCAGAACCTTCGCGACCCCGCATGCCGAGGTCGGGCCACGCAGAACCGCGTCGAACTCGACGTTGGTGCCCCACGTCGGGCTCGTCAGATTGGCGCTTCCGGTGACCACAGTGGATTGCCCTCCACGCTCGTCAACGACGAACGTCTTGGCGTGGAGCCCATCGTGAGTCTCCAAGAACCCGTCCGGAGCGACCGTCGACACATCGGCCACGTCGTCCTGGGGGTCGACTTCGGCAAGCCGCTGGAGCACGTTCACCGACCAACCCTCAAGCGCACGAGAGCCGACGAGCTCCAGCGCCTCGGCTCGTGAGACTAAGGTGCGTTCAGTGGCGATGCGCCCGATCGACTCGACCGCGCCTTTGGTTAGGAACGGGCTGATCGCCAGGAGCCGTCTTCCCTCAGTCGGGAACGGCCAGATCCGCTCGGTACTGATTCCGATCGGGATCAGTTCGCCGCCGGTGAAGGGCGACGGCGCCGCGAGACGTGCGCGAGCTAGCGAGGCGGCGAGATCGGCAATCTCGGCGCTTCGCCGTGCGTCGAGCGGTCGCACCGCGAGCGCGGGCAGTTGGGCGACGAACGCTCCTGCAGGGGCCGCATCGATCGCGCCGTCCTCATCCTCGTCAAGGACGAGCGCGGTGTCCCAGGAGCGGTCCAGCGTCAGATTCCGGCTAAGGATCACGACCCGATGCAGTCGCTGGCCGTCGGCGTTCTCGAACCGGATCGCCCAGATCTTCGGATGGAAGATCGCGCCTTCGTTGGGCGGCATCACTTCCAGCACGCTGTCTTCGACGAAGGTGAGGATGCTGCGGTAGTTGCCGGGCACGTGGATGCCACCGGCCTGGCAAAAGACGGTCGTGTGGTCGGCATGGCGCCGGACAGCTTCGAGCAACCGAATCGGATCCACGGCGCCGATGTCATCTGCGTTGCCCTGATCGAACAGTGCGAACGACAGTGGTGCGAGAAGCAGTGCCGTGAGGTTCAGGGAGTACGTCGTACCGACGGCCACGTCGACGCGGTATCCCGCGGGCGGGCGGAGCGCGTCGGTCAGCATGACGCGCGTCTCGGGAGTAAGCGTCACGACGCCGTCCGAGCCGCGTAGAGGTCTCCAAGGTGAGCGCGGGCAATCGGCCAGCGGAAGCTGTGACGACCGGTGCCGCTTTCGCCCGACCAGCGGTCGAGGGCGGACTGGTTCACGAGTCGCGCTCGGCCACCCTTGATCTGTCGTTCACGGGTGAAGATGAGGTCCGCCGCCGTCCGCGAACTGGCGGGCGAGTCGCCGGCCTCCAGCAGATCGATCCAACGGTTGACGAACTGCATGGTGGGCTGGCGCAGCCGGGGGTTCTTCCGCTGGATAGTCGCCCACCAGTCCGCCCGGCTCCAACCCTCAAGGGCTCGAGACGGGATCAGCAGCTCGCTTTCCCACTGGTCCAGCCGATCGACGTATCCCGCGACGAGGCTGTCGTCGCGACGACGTCGAGCGAGCAGCAGGTTGTACATCAGCGCGGCGCCGTGGATCACGACGCTGAACCGGCGGGCATGGTCCGCGAGGTCGCGCAAGTGTTCTGGAGCCTGATGAAGGTTGTCGATATCCCACACGAAGTTCGGCTCGTTGCGGGGTGGATTGCGGATCAACCACGCGAGCATCGAGCCCTGAGTCGCGGTGGCGATCTGGTCCGACAGGTACTGCTCCTCCTCGCCCGTGAGCTGGAAGTCGACCGCCTTCAACCAGTCGTTCGGAGCGGGCGGAACGTGAGGATCGAGGCCCGAGCCGGGGAGCAACTCGCGCGCCTCGGGGTCATCGGCCTTCACGGTTCGCGTCGAGAGTTGGCGGTAGTCGTGTTGGCGGCGGAAGTAGCCCTCTGTGGAGAAGTCGCCCTGCCGGATCTGCCAGGAGCCGAGAGCTGCCCAGTACATGCCACTGGGCATGCGCTTCAGGTTGTTCCGAGCGCGGTTGCCGATGACTCCCAGTTCTTCGCCGCCAGCCATGAGGCTGCCGATGAGTCGGTACTCGAGTGTCCGGAACTCGGCGCTCATTTCCGTGGGGGAGGGCTTGTGCGCCGCTTGCTGCATCAACCAGGGAATGAACATGACGTATCGCAGGCGGGTGTGCAACACGGACGTTCCGGGGAAGAGTGAGTCGGCGAGAGCGTCGCGAATGGAGCCGATGCCGAGCTCGTCGACGGTGCCCTCTTCTTTGAAGAGATCGACGACTTCCAGCATCTTCCTGCGCTGCTCGCTGTCTGTGTCGAGCCACCCGAACGTTGAAACCACGGTCCGATCATGCCGCGAGCGGCCGACAGAAGTGGGCGCTCCCGTCGAAAGATTCCGTCTGATACGTCCTTCGGACGCGGCCGCCGTAGGTTGGCGTCCATGAACACTCACCAGAGCGACTCCGCCGTCCAGCGGGATGCCGAGCGAGCCATCATCGACGCCCTGGCCGCCCAACTCGGAGTGGTTCTGGTCGGTGGCGGAGCCTTGTCGCTCAGCGGGGGAGTGCGCATCCAGCTCGACGCCCGCAGCGAAGACGGGAAATTCGCGGTGGAGGCCTACGCGCGACAAGGCACGCTCAAGGGCGGCCAATTGAAGAAGATTGCGCAGGACGTGCTGAAGCTGGCCCTCCTGCGACGCGAGCCGAACCATGCAGACGTGCGACCGATCATCGTCTTCGCAAGCGAGGAAGCGCGCTCTTCAATCACGGGCTGGGTCAAGCGTGCCGCTGATGTCTTCGGTGTCGAACTGCACGTGGTCGACATCGCCCCTGAGCTTCGCGAGGAAATTCTCGCCACCCAGGAAGCGCAGAAGATGGTCAACGTCGAGCTTCCAACTGCGGCGGACGACCTCACCATCGAGTGAGCGCACAGCGGATTCGCGCCGCTCGAATGCGCCGGATCTGTCGGCCGTGCCCCATAGCGTTGCACTCATGACAACCGGTAGGCGCCCGAGCGACACGAACTCGAGAACTATCGCTCTCGAGTCCGAGGCAGCCTGTTGGGCGGGGCAATCGGGAACGCCCTCGGAGGCCCAGTCGAGTTCTGGAGCCTCGATCGGATTCGTGCCGAGTGCGGACGGGACGGAGTCAAGGAGTACCTCCCGGAGAGCGTCGACGGCGCCCGCATCTACGGCCGCATCACCGACGACACCCAGATGACGCTGTTCACCGTCGACGGCATGATTCGTGCCTCGGTCCGCCAAGACCGTGGTCTCGGGTTCACGGTTGGGGTGCTGCACCACGCCTACGACCGGTGGCTCGACACGCAGCTCCAGGACGGCCCCGACGGCGAGCGGGACGGCTGGCTGATCAACGAACGCTGGCTCTACTCCCGGAGGGCTCCGGGCAACACGTGCCTCGCTGCACTCGAGGTTCCGCGTGGCGGTCGTCGCAAGCTGGAGCAGTTCGGCACGGAAGCGACCAACACGTCCAAGGGGTGCGGCGGGGTTATGCGCAGTGCTCCGTTTGGTCTCGTGCCCCCGTGGGTGTGGCCGCTGGAATGGCAGTTTGGCGCGGCGGCGGAGGCCGCCGGCTACACCCACGGCCACCCCACAGGACAGCTGGCATCAGGAGCGCTGGCGGTGCTCATTGGCTCGCTCATGCGCGGAAGCGATCTGTATCGGGCGATCGATGAAGCGATGACCCAGCTGCGGGCTCGTCACGGCCACGCGGAGGTCTACCAAGCGATCACGCAAGCGATCGAGACTGCCCGCCGCGGCCCGAGCCCTGAACACATCGAGTCGCTCGGGGGAGGCTGGGTCGCCGAGGAGGCTCTAGCCATGGCGATCTATGCCTCGCTCGTTTACCCAGAACCCAGCCAGGTGGTCGATGCCCTGGCCCTGTCCGTGACGCACTCGGGAGACAGCGACTCGACAGGCGCGATCTGCGGCAACATCCTCGGAGCACTTCACGGCGAGACGGCGTTGCCGCCCCAGCTCGCTTTCGAGGTCGAGAGCCGCGACACGATCCTCACCCTGGCCGATGACTTCGTCTTCGAGTTCACATCCGGCGATCGCCTCCATGGCGACTACGGCCCGTTCACCAGATGGACGGACCGGTACCCGGGATGGTGAGCGGATCGGAACCGATGCTCCGCGGTGGGGATTCGACCCGGTACCACCTACTGTCCAGAAACGGCTGAGTTATCCGGACCAACCACGTCCCCGCTTCGCGTCGTAGTCGTCGGCCTTTGCTGAGCGCGTGACGCTG
Organism: Nocardioides flavus (ex Wang et al. 2016); assembly: GCF_014653115.1. Taxonomy (GTDB): domain Bacteria; phylum Actinomycetota; class Actinomycetes; order Propionibacteriales; family Nocardioidaceae; genus Nocardioides; species Nocardioides flavus. The sequence continues at coordinate 54,127 of NZ_BNAD01000007.1, forward strand.
ACGGCCCGCTGGTCGGTTGTCGCCATGACTGACCTCACTACCACCACCGCCCGCGACCTCCTGCCCGAGTGGCGCCTCGCGCTCACCTCCGAGCGCAAGAGCCCCAAGACGATCGCCCTCTACCTCGACGCCGTCGGCCGCTACCTGACCTGGACCGAGACCCAGGACCTGCCGCCGATGCGACGCACCAGCCTGCAGACCTGGATCACGACCATGCTGGCTGCCGGTCGGTCGCCCAGCACGGCGCGGATCCGGCAACAGGCCGTGCGCCGCTACGCTGCCTGGCTTCTCGCAGTCGGGCACCTGGATGGTGCCCCGTTCCAGGGCATGACCTCGCCCAAGCTGGACCAGCCCGTGGTCGACCCGCTCACTGTCGCGCAGGTCCGCGCGCTCCTGCAGACCTGCCAGCCGGAGGCCGCCGACGTTCCCGCGACGGCGCGTCCGCTACGGCACGCCCGCGACGAGGCAATCATCCGGCTGATGGCCGAGACCGGGATCCGGCTCAGCGAGGTCATCGCCCTCACCGCGGGCGACCTCGACCTCGCGACTGGCCTCGTCACGATCCGGCGCGGGAAGGGCGGCCGCGGCCGCGTCATCCCCATCGGCCAGGCCACAGCTACCGCGATCCGCACCTACCTCGCCGTTCGCACCACCCAGCCCCATGCCGATCGCGAAGAACTCTGGCTCGGCGAACGTCGCTGCGGGCTCGCCGCCGACGCCCTCTACCGCTCCCTGCGCCGACGCGCCGAACGAGCCGGCATCACCGGGTTCCGACCCCACCGACTCCGCCACACCGCGGCCCACCGCTGGCTGGCCGCCGGCGGCTCCGAGTCCGGCCTGATGGCCATGGCCGGCTGGACCCGCGTCGAGATGCTCATCCGCTACACCCGCGCCAACGCCAGCGAACGCGCCGCCGCCGAAGCCCGGCGTCTCGACCTCGGGAACCTGTGAACGCGTTGGAGCCTCGGGAGAGCGGAAGAAGACCCACCCGAAGATTGAAACGCTCCGTTTGCTTCGAGTATTGCGAATTCGTGCCCGCCTCGAGAAAAGAAGCACCATGACCGCATTGACCACTCGTCCCGTCCAACCCCGGCAGCGCCGCCGTCGCGCCGCGCCGCACGTCAAGGACGACCTCGCCACCCACCCCGACAGCGTCATCCGACTCCTCCCGGCCGCGACCCCAAGGAGACGCTTGTTGTGCTGGCGCAGTCGAGCTCGCCACCCAGCAGGCCGCAGAGCTCCTCAACGTCAGCCGGCCCTGCCTCATCGGTCTGCTCGCCGCCGGCGACCACGAGTACCGCAAGGTCGGCAAGCACCGCCGGATCAAGGCCAGCCCCTGATGGTCTACATGGCCGTGATGAACAGGGGCCGCCCCGCGACGCCGCCGACGGACTGACCAGGAGAAGGGCGTGCTTGACGGTGCTGTTCGTCGTCCTCTGCGACGCAGACGTGCTCTACCCGAGCATCTCCGGGACTCGCTGATGGGCATTGGCCGAAACGGGCTCGTCCAGGCGGAGGGGATGGACTAGATCCTCGACCAGGTCTTCCCGACCTCGTCGCGAGCCGACCCGGCCTCGACCCGCAGAAGCGTGCCCGTACGCGTGAGCTCATGAACCGTGCCGTCCGTGACTGCTTGGTATCTGTCGGTGCCCATGCCTTCTTAGCTGCCGCTTCGCATCCGGATTGCCAGCCGCCGGTTCCACCAGCCCGGCTGGGCGGCCGCTTGCGCCAGCAGACGGTCGTACTCGCGCGGTGTCAGCCAGCGCAGTGCCGGTACGGCGACGAGGCCGGCCGCGAGCGCCCACGGCCAGGCGCTGAGGTTCTCGACCAGTCCGCCCACGACGGCCACGGCCGACACCTGGAGCACCATGTTGTAGGGAACGATCAACACGCCCTCGATCCCCTCGCACTCCACCAGCCAGGGGAGTCCGTGCCAGGTCGCCCGCGGCCAGCTCGCATAGTGCGAGATCACCGCGGCCGCGAACAGCCCGTTCGCGGCCGCGAACCTACGGTCTCCGCGCGGGCCAGGGAGACGACCGGCGGTCCGGTAGGCGCCGGCGGTCGCCAGGGCGTACCCCGCGACGGCGGGCCGCACGCCGATCCGCGGGGCACCCGGCACCCCGACCCCGACGGCTAGCTCGTAGCCGAGGTGGCTGGCCACGGCGACTATCCCGAGCCGGGTCCAGCGACGGTAGGGCATGCGTCTCAGGGTACCCGCGCGGCTACTGGTCAGCGGACGTCCTCGGACCGGGACAGGAGTCCGCACTCGCGCGTGTGCGGACCGGCGGAGTGGTCGACCAGACCGTGACGAAACGGCGGCGAAGTTGACGTTCGCACAGGGTCGTGACCACAGCATTCCCGGAGCGTCTCGACGGCATGCCGCAGCCCTCGATGACCGTTCCCTCCCAGTCTTGGAGGTCGCCGTAGGTGCTTGGCTCGGCTCTGCGGTGGACGACCCGTGCCAGGAGCCAGCGGAGCGTCTGCGACGTCCTCGGTGTCGAGGACACGGTGCGGGTCGATCGCGGATCGTCTCGTATGTCGTCCGTTCCGCGTTGGGCGTCTACTGCATGGGCAGCGAGATGTAGCCCCGGATCGGGCCGGAGTGGAGCCTGACGGCCGCGTCGAGGTCGACGTCCCAGTCAGGACGGCGAGTCAGCAGTGTCTGGAGAGCGATGCGTGCTTCGAGGCGGGCCAAGGATGCGCCGAGGCAGAAGTGGATGCCGCGTCCGAAGGCAACCTGTCGTTCGGGGTGCCGGTTGACGTCGAAGCGGTCTGCGTGGGGAAAGGCGTGATCGTCGCGGTTGGCCGAACCGAAGAGAAGCAGCACCGTGTCACCGGTCTGCATGCTTTCCCCGTGCAGCTCCACCGGCGCGGTGAGGGTTCGCGCGAGGCCCTGTACGGGTGAGTCGAAGCGAAGTAGTTCCTCGACCGCGGCCGGCACGAGTTCTGGGTCGTCCGCCAGCTGCTGTCGGACATCGGGGTGCTGGGCGAGCACCACGGCGCTGTTGGAGAGTAGGTTGGTGGTGGTCTCGTGCCCGGCGACGAGCAGCAGCAGGCAGAACCCGAGCAGCTCTTCTTCGCTGAGGTACTCGCCGTCGACTTCGGCCTGGACGAGTGCCGTCATGAGGTCGTCTTGAGGGTGCGCGCGTCGCTCGGCGAGGAAGGCTGTGAAGTACTCGTAGAGCGCGGCGGCGGCATCCAGCCCGGCGCCGAACTCTCCTCGGACAGGATTCGACTGGATCAGTGTGGTGGACCATGCCCGGAACTGATCACGGTCGTCACGCGGAACGCCGAGCATGTCCGCGATGACGATGGCGGGAAGCGGGCCGGCGAACCCGGAGACGAACTCCCAATTGCCTGCCTCCGGAGTTTGGTCGAGGAGGTCCTTGACGAGGGTCTCGATGTGTGGCTCGAGCGATGCGATGCGACGTGGGGTGAAGGCTCGACTGACGATCTGGCGCAGCTGGGTGTGCCGGGGTGGATCGCTCATGATGAGCATCGGCAGGAACAGTTCCGTCATGTCGACCCCGGGTGGGGCTGGGAAGATGCCCGACGCTGAGGAGTACGTCGCCGGGTCGGCCAGGGCGGCGGAGACGTCGTCGTACCGGCTGAGTACCCACGAGTTGGCCTCGCGCGACCAGTGGGCCGGGGAGTTGGCCCGCAGCTCTCGGTAGACGGGATAGGGGTCAGCTATCACCTCGGCGTCGAACGGGCTGTAGGTCAGTGGCTGATCGCTCATCGGACATCTCCTTCGCGGTCGCTCCTTCATCCGCAGCCCTCGGCTGTGATCGATGTCGAGTACGGACAGTGGGCGGGGGCGACGAGCGTGCCGCCCACCGAACGTCGCTCGGTTGGCCGCGTCATCTTCCGAACTCTTGGTTTGTACTGTGAGTACAACATACGATGTCGCGTAGGTCGAGACCCGCGACCTCACCGAGATCGACGGCACCCGAACGGAGACGAGGGGGATGAGGGGGATGAGGAAGCTTCCGGCGAAGTTGGCCAGTCAGCTCTACGGGGCGGCGGAGCTGATCGCGGAGCGCGGTCTGGACGGCACCAAGATCGAAGACATCGCTGAGGCCACGGGCATCCCCAAGGCCACGATCTACTATCACCTCGACGGCAAGAACGCCGTGCTCGAATTTCTCCTCGGCGACCTGTTGGACATGATCGCCGGGGCGGTCGGGGTTGCGGTAGCGAGCGAGGAGAATGCTCGGACCCGACTGGAGGCGGCTGTGCTGGCGCAGCTGGGCGTGATGCTCGAGCACCCGTCCTTGTGTCGGGCACTGGTCGGCGACCTTGGACGCGCGACCCGGCTGCCCGAGTTGGCGGCGGCACTGCGGACTGCCTTCTACGAACCGATCGAGCAACTATTGGCTGAGGGTGTCTCCGACGGGTCGCTGCGCCAGGTCGCTGATCCGGGCGCCGTGGCCTTGAGCGTCTTCGGTGCCATCACCGTCGCTGGCCTCAGCGCGGCCGTCGAGGGGCCGTCCGCCGACCCATCCGCCGACGCATCGCGTTTCTCTGCCGCGGTCAGCGAGCTGGTCCTCGACGGTCTCGCGACACCTGCCAGTCGCGTTCAGCGGCGGGGTGAAGCGCTGTGAGCAGCATGGAGGAGCTCCTCGCCAGCTGGAACGAGAAGTTCCGGCTGCACGCTGATGGTGCTCAGCTTCCGCCGCACCACACCCACTGCCTCGCCTGTGGACCCGACAACCCGCACGGCCACCACCTCACCGTCAATCGTCGAGGAGAGGAGGTGCACGCGACCCACGTCTTCGATGAACGTCATGTCGGCGCACCCGGGATCGCCCACGGTGGTGCCGTAGCAACCGTCTTCGACGACCTCTTCGGGTTCCTGCTCTACCTCACGGGCGGTCCTGCGGTGACCCGGAAGCTGGAGGTGCTCTACGACTCACCGGTCATCCTCGGCACTACCTACGACCTCGCGGCCAGGGTCGTCCGCACAGAAGGGCGCAAGCTCTTCATGGAAGCCGACATGAAGCAGCTCGGAGGGTCACGTGTCGCCTCCGCCTCGGCCCTCTTCCTTTCTGTGGACGTGACCCACTTCAACCAGGGCTTGCGAATCTGACGCAGACAGTCCGGCGCCGTTCTTCCGGACCAGAGGGTTCCGAGCGCGCTCGTGGGGGCCGCTCGATCCCACCGCGCAAGTGCACCTTCTGGGCGCCACGCACCAACAACGTCAGCTCCTGCTCGATTGTCTCCACCGAGACCAGCTCGCCCTCCGCTTTTTGTTGCATGTAGCACCCATACCGCTAGCCGAGGGGGAATCCTGCTCTGTCTCTTGCGCCATAGCCGGGGACGCCTGCGCAGGCGCCGCGACCCACGGGTGGCGGTGGGGAGGCTGCAAGCCGACGCGGGTCGAAGATAGGGCCGAGTGTCCGCGGGCAGACGGACGCCGTGTCAGGAGATGTTGCCGACCATGTAGCGCTGCAACGTAGGAGCAAACGCGGCCACCAGCTCGTCTTGGCTTGCCGAGGTCAGATCTTCGAGTCCGACGACGTGGCGAGCCACGGCAATGCCCAGGATCTGCGACATGACGAGCACGGCGCGCAGTGGTGCCTGCCCGGCTCCGAGCTGGGACACGATCGGTTCCAGCACCCCCGTCGTGAACTTGTCCCGAATCATGCGGGCAGTGTCGGCTTCGACCCCGGCGGTGCGGATGATTGCGAGGATGCGCTTCCGCCGGCCTGCTTCATCGAGGGCTTCGATCAGGCACCTGGCTAGGCGCTCGCCGACGTCCCTGGAGTCGCCGTCGAGGAGCTGAGCCCTCAACGCGGCCGAATCGAAAGAGAGGACGGTCACCTCGTCGAAGAGCTCCCGTTTCGAGCCGAAGAAGTATGCCACCAGGGCGGCATCGACGCCTGCCTGTGCCGCGATTGACCTCATGGTCACGCGGTCGTAGCCGCCGGCGGCGAACTGCTCGCGAGCGGCCCGAGCTATCTGCTCGCGTGTCACGCTGTGCCCCGGTCGGCGTCCTGAACCTCCCGGGCTGAGCCTGGGCGTTGCCGTCCCGGGGGTCTTTGTTCGGCCAGAAGGTTGCTCCATACACAACTCACTCCGTGCTCAGTGTGGATGCTGGCGTCGCCTCTCCGTCCCGGGGATCGCCGGCGGAGCCGAATCGACGCTGACAAGGCTCGATAGCGCGCTTCCCGAAGCTACCCTGTTCCTCCTATGTATTTCGGCGTACCGTGGGCTGTGCCACTGTGGCTGGGGTGATCGTGAGGCCCGGCTCGCCGCCAGGGGTGGAGGTGAACGAAGTGAGGTACGGAGATCCGTACGGGCCGGCATGGCAACAGCTGGGAAGCGCGTTGTGGGATGCGTTGGCAGTCGTGTTGTGGACGCTGGTGGCTGGCAGCATCGCGTTCGGGTCATGCTGGTGCATGGGCCAGTTCATGTACACCGCGTGGGTTCGCGAGCATCCGCCTCCGCGCCTCCGGTTCGTTGCCGAACGCAAGCTGCGCAGGGATATCGCCCGAGGGCTGGGCGACCTCGAGGAGTACCTGCGCGAACGCGGTCCAGCCTGCCCCCACGATGTTCCTTCTCGTCCCGCGCGGTTTCGCACGTGGAGGCGCCCAGGCGCGCCCCGGCGGTAAGCCCCCCTCCATCGCGCCGGACGCCCTCGGTCAGCCGTTCGCTAACTCATCGCTGATGGGCGGGCCCAGACACCCCGTCCGGGGGCCCGGCGATGGCGGCCACCAAGCAACTCCATCAACCCCAGCAGCGACGTTGAGCGCTTTCCGCGCAGCGAGCTGGGACTAACGGAGCTGCGCTTGTGTGACTCGCGGAGCGGTCCAGGCTGACTGTCGAGCCAAAGGGCCGATGGCCGCCCACGTTCAGAGAGGCTGGCAGACGCCGTAGGTCTGGAGCGGCTCCTGAAACATCGCCCGACGTTCGACTCTGGAAGCTTCGCCTACTTCAGTTGCGGACCTCGAGGTGTTGACGACCCGGGGCCTCAGCCTCCTCGTTGAGCATCGTGAGCAGTTTGTCCCCCTCGATGTCGAGGTCTGGCAGCACGCGGTCGAGCCAGCGGGGCAGCCACCATGCTTGCTCGTTGAAGACGGCCATGAGCGCCGGGACGAGCGTCAGCCGGACGACGAAGGCGTCGATAAGGATGCCAGCGGCGAGGGCAAAGCCGATCTGCTTGATCATGATGTCGTGGCTGAAGATGAAGCCGGAGAAGACCGCGACCATGATGATGGCGGCTGCGACGACGACCCGGCTGGCTTGGTCGAACCCATGCACGACGCTCTGCCGTGCTCCCTCACCGTGGATGTGTGCCTCGCGCATGGAGGAGACCAGGAACACCTCGTAGTCCATGGCCAGTCCATAGAGGATGCCGGTGACGATGATCGGCATGAAACTCATCAGCGGCCCCCCGGTGTCGAACCCGAAGAGGCCGGAGAGCCAGCCCCACTGGAAGACGGCCGTGGTGGCACCGAAGGTGGCCAGGATGCTGAGCAGGAAGCCGGCGGTGGCCTTGATCGGGACGATGATCGAGCGGAAGACCAGTATCAGGATCAGCACGGAAAGCGCGATGATGATGCCGAGGTAGAGCGGAAGGACGTCGGCGAGCTTGTCGGACATGTCGATGCCGATGGCGGTGAACCCAGTTACGCCCAGCTGCACCTCATTGTCGCCGGCGATCGCGTTGTCGGGCTCGCGCAGCGACTTCACCAGGTCGCTGGTGGCCTCGTCGCTCGGGCCGGAAGTGGGGATGACGCTGAACACGGCCAGGTCGCCGGCCTCGTTGACGCCGACCGGGGCGGCCAGCACGATGTCGTCTCGGTCCTGGAACTCGGCGATCAGTTTCGCGGTCAGCTCGGGTGTGACGCGGCCGGCGGTGCCGGTGGGTTCTGCGGTGACGAGTAGGGGACCGTTGAATCCCTCGCCGAAGCCTTGCGAGACTGCCTCGTAGCTCTGCCGGGCGGCGGTGTCCTGGTTCGCGGTGGCCCCGGTGGGGATGCCCAGGTTCATGCTGGCGGCGGGGATCGCCATCACGCCCAGGATGGCGACCACACCCACTATGACGGGCCACCGGAACCTGATCACGCCTTTGACCCAGTGGTCGGCGACACTGTGTGATTCCTCCTTGACCTTGGCGCGGCGTTGGGCTCGGGCCTTGTCCGAGCAGATCCGCTCACCGACCAGCCCTAGCAGTGCGGGCAGCAGGGTCAGCGCGATAAGGACGGCCAGGGCCACCGTGGACGCCGCGACCAGGGCCATCGTGGAGAGCATGGCGATGCCGATCACGGTCAGTGCGGTCAGTGCGATGAGGACGGTCACGCCGGCGAAGAAGACGGCACTGCCCGCGGTGCCGACTGCTCTGCCGGCCGCCTCCTGCGCGGTGAGTCCGCGGTCGAGGATGAGCCGTCGCTGCCGGTTGACGACGAACAGCGCGTAGTCGATGCCGACGGCGAGGCCCACCATGAGACCGAGCACTGGGGTGGCGGAGTTCATCTCGACGGCCGTCGAGAGCGCGTACGCTCCGCCGACGCCGATGCCGACCCCGACCAGCGCGGTGACCAGGGGAAGGCCGGCCGCGATCAGGGAACCCAACGTGAGCACCAGCACCAGGGCGGCGACGGCGAGACCGATCACCTCACCGATGCCGACCGGGATCTCGATGGCCTTCAGCGAGTCGCTCGGGAGCACGGTGATCCCGGTCCCGTGCTCCGCGCGCTCCACCACCTCGACCACCGAGGTGACGTCATCGTCGGTCAAGGAGGTCGAGGCGACCGTGAACTGGAACTGGAACAGCGCGACCTGACCGTCGGAGGACACCAGCACGCCGGGCACAGGTGCTCCGTCCACCAGCAGCGGCTGGTAGGGAGGCGTCTGCCCCTGCGCCGATCCCGTCGGGGGAGTGCCCGGTGCATTCTCGTTGGGAGTGCCTGCAGCGCCTTGATCAGCCGCACCCGGCGCAAGGTCGAAGGGGTTTACGACCTTGTCGAGGTCATAGACGTCGTTGACGGTGTTGGTGATCACCGAAAGGCGGTCCGCGGTGTCGAGTCGTTCACCCTCCGGGACGGTGAAGACGACGCTGGCCTGACCTCCCGAGGCTGCAGGCAGCTCATCGGCTACGCGGTCGAGCACGGTCTGTGCCTCGGTGCCCTCGATCTTCATCTCGGAGCTGACACTGACTCCATTGATAGCGACCGCACCGACGACCACGGCGAGGACCGCGAGCCAGCCCGAGATGAACAGCCACGGCTTGCCGAAGGCGGTTCGTCCGAGCCGGTACAGGAAGGTGGACATGGGTCTGGTGCTCCTTGAGGGCGAGGGGGTTCTAGAGGCCGTTGCGTAGGTAGTCGAAGGTCAGGTCGAGAAACGAGCTGTAGTCCATCGCGGCGGAGCTGAGGTCGCTCTCGCCGCTGAGGTGGACGTCGAGGGTGCCCTCCAGGGCGGCCATCACGGCGCCGTACACCGCGCCGAACAGCAGCGGCACATAGATCGAGGGGTACCGCTCCCCGGCCACCGACCCCAAGAGCTCCTGGGCGGTATGACGCATGCGCTGCTGAACACCCAGGACGTAGGGCTCCAGGGTCGGGTACTGCCGCGCCATCGTCATCAGCTCGCGCATCGTCAGCAACGTGTCTTCGGTGAACTGCTCCCTCATGACGGCCAGCAGGGCATCGAGCAAGGGCAGGTCTGCGGGGAGGCTGGTCAGGATCTCGCTGACGTCGTCGACCCGGCCGAACGCGACCGAAGCGACCGCCTCTTCCTTGCAGGAGAAGTGGTTCGCGAAGGTGCGTCGCGAGTAGCCCGCTCGGTCGACCACGTCCGCGGTGACGAAACCGAACAGGCCACGCTCTCGGGTGAGCTCGAACGCCGCCACGGCCAGCGTCTGTCCCGTCGCCTCTCGCTTGAGGTCACGCAGTCCACGATCCATGTGCGCAGTATGACCTGTCGTGCCCAATGGGCAACATTGCCCACCGAGCAGAGCCGTGGCTTCGGGGCGCCATGGACCGCAACAGTCCGACGCGCTCGGTAGCGTGGCGGCAACAGCTCGCCATCGCCCTCCGGCGCCGCGGGTGGCATTGGGTGGGCGTCCAAGGATGGGAGTGCGCGCATGGGCACTGCGGGGGATGGGACGGACGCTGGACGCGTAGCGGACCTCACGCAGCTGGCTGACGGCGCGCAGTTCGCTGACGCCGTGCTGGCTCTACTGGCGGTCGCTCGGCGGACCAGGGGCCGACTGCAGCCCCTCTTCGAGGATGTCACCGTGCCGCAGCTGGTACTGCTGGATGCTGTCCAGGCCTGCGGGCGGGAAGGCATCGTCGCAATCTCGGAGTACACGTTGCTCAGCCAACCGACCGTGACCCAGCAGGCCGCCGCGCTAGAAGCCGCCGGGCTTCTGCGTCGCATCGCAGCCGAGAACGATCGGCGCCGGCGGGTCCTCACGCTCACCGAACGCGGTGAGGACCTCCTGGCATCTAAGCGCGGACTGGTTGCCGACCGGTTGTCAGTGGCCTGGGCATCGCTCAGCGCCGAGGAGCGGTCGATCGCGGTCCCGCTGCTGCGTCATATCATTGACCTTGTCTCGGAGTTGGCCTGACACTTGCACGCACGGACGCGGGAGGAGCCGGCGCCTGCGGCCGGCCGATCGGGACGAGCGCGCTCGGGTGGTGCGTGGCCAGCTGTTGGCACGGGCGGCGACGGCCGAGCCCATCCGACTACGACCGACGGACTGACGCGAGGGCCCGCATCTCCCCTGCGCCCCGTCGTAGGACCTGCGAGGGTCTGACCTTAGCCGCCTCCATCAGGGCGAAGTGGGGCCGCGCACGTTCGCCGGTTCGAGAAGTTGGAGACGCCTCTGTTTCGGGCACACCCACCATCGGAGATGCAGGCACGAGAGTCACCAGGAGGCCGGTGTAGCAGACAAACGTCCGAGCCAGCAGTCCCGAGCTCGGCGGTGGTGCTCGCGTGCTGGCGTTCGCTGACTTGCCTACGATTGGTCACCCATCGCTGAGTTCGCCCGCCGCTTTGCGCATCTGAGAGATGGCATGGTCTTCGTCTCTGGGGAGCGTCGCGACGAGCTCATTCACCCGTCGCCAGCGGTCGAACGTCGCTGCGTCGCTACGGCCAGCCGCAGCCAGCGCCGACCACGTGTCCGCGCAGCGCAGGAGCGCGGTTCCGGCCTTCGCCATCTCAGCGGACCCCGTTAGCCGAGCCACGTCGGTACAGAAATGTGCCTGCAACCGGCGGAACAGGCCGCCGCCGGTCCCTGCCTTCTCCACAAAGGCGTGGAGTGAACGCAGCGCGACGTCTAGTTCCGGTTCGGGCATGAGCGCCGGCCACCGGTCGACATCCTCGGCGAATACCGCGACTCCACTGATCCCCGCAGCAGCAACGGCATCCGGCGGCAGCGCCGACGTATCCGGGATAATCGCGGTTACCGGCGCTTGCATGTTCTCGACCGAGGCGACGAGGGCCGAAGCCGCGGTCGGACGGAGACCGGGCAGGCTCTGGGGCCAGTTCACGAAGTACGTGGTGTGCCTCGTGGGCACGGGGAACGACCGTGACGCGCGCGCCCGCGCAAGAGCCTCGTAGGAGACTTCCTGCACCTCGGCTCGGTCGTTGTCCACCACAAAAGCCTTCTCCGTCTCGTCGTCATAACCGATCACGACGATGTCATGCCGACTCATCTGAAGGCGGACATTGAGGTAGGGCAGCTCAGCAATGTCCGCCCACATCAGGACGGGACGGCCTCGCTGGAGCTCCCTGCGGACCCAGCCCCAACCGGTCACGGGGTCGTCGGTGCCACGGACGTCGACCTCTGCACCGAGCCTCGAAAGAAGGTCGACCTCAAGGTCGCTGCTACGCCCGACGAAGTAGATGGGCGGGGTGAGAGCCGGCACGCGCAGATAGGTGAAACCCAGACCGCCGCCCATCCCGAAGACCAGACCTTCGCTCGGTACCTCCTCCCAGCCGAGACCGGCCCACTCCAGGAGGTCTCTCAGCGCTCCGGAACCGCAATGACCGGCCTCGCGGTGGGGATAGTCCAGCAGGATCCGCCGCGGCTCCGGCTGTCGGGGCAGGAACTCAGCTGACATGGCAACTCCTGGATGGGCTCGCAGCGCTCTGTGCGTACGCCGGTGGGTCGGGCGCGGCGGGTTCCGCGACTCTACATTTCGCTGAGGCACGCAGGGGCTCGCGGTCGACGGCGGTCGTGAGGGCTGGTGCAGGTCACGATTCGAGGGACAGGAACCGGACGGCGACGTCGGAGATCTTGCGCGCCGTCGCGGTTCGGTCCCACTTGGGGAGCGCCAGATGACTGACCGTCAGGCGCACCATGGTGTCGGCCGCGTCGACGACGTCGTCTGGGGGAAGACTCGGGTAACTCTTCGCCACCCATGCGGCTAGGGTGTCGGAGGCGAGGTCGAGAAGCCGCGCGGATGTCGTGAGCAGCGGGAGCATCCCTGTGGAAGGCTGACTGCCCGCATCCAGGTCTCGGTTGGAGATGAGCACTGCCTTGAGCAGGGGGCTGCGCTCGGCCTCGATCAAGGTGTAGTCGACGGCTGCTGCGATGCCGCGTTTCGCATCGCCGATGTGTGCCTCCAGCGCCTTCTGGATGCCCTCCAGGAAGCGCGAGGCCTCGCGGAGCACGAGGGCTTCTCCAAGGCCGGCCTTGTCACCGAACTCCTTGTAGAGCGCCGCTCGCGACACCCCGGCACGATGCGCCACCTCTCCCATGCGCACCCGGTCCCAGCCGCGGTCGACGATCAGGTCGTGGGCAGCCTCGAGGACAGCGGCGCGCATGTGCTCCCTGAACCGTTCGCGCATGGAGGGTCCCCGCATGTCAGAGAGGTTAGCGATTCGTGTCTCGCGACCGACTCGCGTCACTGACCTGGACACGCCCGCACGCTCCTAGCGTGCTCGTGGGCCAGTTGGTCGACCATGACGGCGAGGGTGTCCTGAAGCCTCTGCACCCCTACAGCGACTGCCGTCGCCCTCGGCAACTCTCGGAGGTCCTCGAGTTGCACCGGGTCCCCGACCAGCAGGGTGACCCGACGACGGCGGCGGCCCAGCACCACCCTCCCTTCGTAGGCTGGCACGATCGCCTGCACGCCCCATTGAGCAACGGGAATCAATGGAGCCGACGTCTCGAGTGCGATGCGGACAGCACCCGACCTGAGCGACATCAGACGTCCATCCGGTCGCTTTGTGATCGATCCTTCCGGATACACCACGACAAGAGCGCCACGCTCCACGGCTTCGACCGCGGCACGGATCCCTGACCGGCCGTCGGACCGATCGACCTCGACGTGGCCGGCCGACCGGAACCACCAGCCGACTGCTCTACTTTGAAACAGGCTCGCCTTGGCCATGAACCGGGGGGTCCGGCCCTGGGCGAGGATCATCTCCCCCAGGAACAGCGGGTCGGCCTGGGAGACATGGTTGGCCGCCAGCACCGCGCCTCCCGACCCGGGCAGGCGCTCCGTACCGCGCCAGTCCGCTCTCCTGCCCAGCAGCAGCAGCGGTTTGCAGACGAGCAACGCCAGCCACCACGCAGGCCCGCGGGCGTCTCTGGGGACGCCTCTCGCGCCCGCGGACCGACCCGAGTCACGCAAGTCCGGAACGATACGCAGGACTCCCATCGCCGTCCAGACCGTCGACCTCCAAGCCATCCTTGCTCACCTCGGCGGGCAATGGCTCGATGGTGACCACGACCAGCGGTCACTGCGGCTTCTCACACCGCCACCTCCGCTGTCAGGGCGGCCATGTCGGCCGCAGTCCCCTGGGTGAGCATGCGTTTGGTGGTCATGAAGTCCCGGGGACGGTTGACACAGTCAGCAGCTATCGGCTCGCCCTTCCGGAGGTAGTAGCAGGTGAAGTCGCGGTCACGGGTCGGGTCACCGCTCATGACGATGTCGTCATAGGCGGTGTTGAGTCCCGCGATCTGGAGCTTGAGGTCATACTGGTCCGACCAGAACCACGGGAGCGCCGCCACCTCCTTGTCATTTCCACAGATAGTCGCCGCTGCCACCTTGGCCTGCTCCACTGCACTCGGGACCGACTCCAGCCTGATTCGTCGGCCGTAGCGGGGGATGTCCTGCGACGTACAGTCCCCGGCCGCCACGATGTCAGGGTCACTGGTGCGGGCGTGGGCGTCGATGAGGATCCCGTCGTCCACGACCAGGCCGGCTGCCTCGGCGAGTTCGGTGGTCGGCTCGATCCCGATCCCGACGATCACAAAGTCCGCTTGGACCGACTCGCCACTGGCCAGCACCACCTCTCGCACGCGGGTGTCGCCGACCAGGGCCTCTACCGAGGCGTTCGTCCTCACGTCGACGCCCTCTTCTTGGTGGATCCGTGTGAAGAAGGCCGACACCTCAGGGGCAGTGACCCGCTCGAGGACCCGGTCTGCGGCCTCGAGGACCGTGACGTGGAGGCCCAACGAGCGCAGCGAGGCGGCGGTCTCCAGCCCGATGTACCCACCACCCACGATGACGGCGTTGCGCCCGGGGATCGCGTCCTCGCGGATCCGCTCCACCCCCGACGATTGACGCAGATAGTGCACCCCGTCGAGCTCGGCACCCTCGGCGCGGAGACGTCGGGGGTGCGCTCCCGTGCACAGAGCAAGAGCGTCATAGGACAAGCGGTCCCCGGTGCCGAGCACGAGCTCGCCCGTCGGCCGGTCGATCTCCTGCACGCTGGCAGTCACGCGCTCGACGTCCTGCTTGACGTAGAAGTCCTCCGACCGGATGGCCAGCTCCTTCAGCGAGCACTTCCCGGCCAGATATGCCTTCGACAACGGAGGCCTTTGGTACGGCAGCGCCGACTCGTCACCGACCAGCACGATCTCACCCGACCAACCCTCTCGGCGGAGGCTGGTGACCAGCTGCACCCCGGCATGGCTGGCGCCGACCACCACCGCGCGCCCTGAGCTCATCCGCTGCCCTTGGGGGTGAGCTCGACCATCAGCTTGCTGATGCCGCGAACAAAGTTGGACTGCACGTACTGCGGCTCACCGACCACATCGATCCTCTCGAAGCGCGGGAGCAGCTCCTCCCAGAGGATCCGCAGCTGCAGCTCGGCCAACCGGTTGCCCATGCACCGATGCACGCCGAAGCCGAAAGCGATGTGGTTGCGGGCGTTGCGACGGTCGATGATCAGCTCGTCCGGCCGCTCGAACACCGTCTCGTCGCGGTTGCCGGACGCGTACCACATCACCACCTTGTCGCCCTTGCGGATGAACTGACCGTTCAGCATGGTGTCGGTCTTCGCGATCCGCCGCATGTACGCGAGCGGCGTCTGCCAGCGGATGATCTCCGAGACCATGTTCGGGATCAGGTCCGGATTGGCCTTGAGCTTCTCGAACTGGTCGGGGAACTGGTTGAGTGCAAGAACTCCGCCGCTCATCGAGTTGCGTGTGGTGTCGTTGCCGCCCACGATCAGCAGAACAAAGTTGCCGATGAACTCCATCGGACGCTTGATCAGGTCCTTGGTGCTCTCATCGCTCTGCAGCATCGTGACCAGGTCGAACCCGGGCTCTTCGCCGGCCGCGAGCCGGGCGGCCTTGTCGTGCCAGAGTTCAGTGAGTCCTCGCGCCATCTCGAGCATGCCCCGGAACAGCTCGTCGTTGTCGGTAGTGGCCGGGCCGCCGTTGGTCTGCTCCATCGAGGTTGCCAGGTCCGACCACTCGACGAGCTTGTGCCGCTCCTCGAAGGGGAAGTCCAACAGCGTAGCCAGCATGCGGGCGGTCAGCTCGATCGACACCGTGCTCACCCAGTCGAACGGTTCGTTGACAGGCAGGTTGTCCAGGACGTCCCTGACGCGCTCGCGAATGAGGTCCTCCATCTCGTGGAGGTTCTTCGGTGCGACGACACCTTGTACGGCGCGCCGCTGTATGTCGTGCTTGGGCGGGTCCATGGCGATGAACATCGCGACGTCCATGAACCGCGGGGGTGTTCCGATGACGATGAGAGGCTCGGCGGAGAAGACCTCGTGGTTCTTGTCCACCGCCATGATGTCGGCGTGACGCGTCACCGACCAGAACGGGCCGAAGGGACTGTGGGGCTGGTAGTGGACCGGAGCCTCGTTGCGCAGACGTTCGAAGTAGGACGCCCACCGCCCCTGTCGGTAGAGGAACGGGTTGCTGAGGTCGATCTCGGCGAGGGGGACCTCTTCGACCGGCGGGATCCGGGCCTCGACGAACATCGGCCCGTTCGCGCCGGTGACCCAACGCCGGCCCTTGTCGTAGAGGCGCGCGCCCTGGATCTGTCGCTCCAGGGGGATGGCGGACTCGACCTTCGTTTTCACTGTTTCTGGGATCTTCACTTCTGGGAACTTCATCGGGCTTGACCTCCTGCTACATCTGGAACTCTGGCAACTGCACCGTCAAGCCGTCCCACGATTCGCAGACCTTGACTTGGCACGACAGGCGAGACGTCGGCTGTCGCTCGGGGTTCATCGACAGCATCTCCTCCTCCTCGGGACCGGACCGGCCGACCTTGTCGGCGCAGGCGGGATCAACGATCACGTGGCAGGTGCCGCATGCGGCCTCGCCGCCGCAGTCGGCGTCGATGCCCGGGATGGCGTTGTTCGTCGCCACCTGCATCAGTGAGCTGCCCTCCTCGAGCGGGGCCTCGTGCTGCTCCCCATCGTGCGATATGAAGGTGACGACTGCCATCGACAATTCTCCTACCTTTGCCTACCGGATAGACGTTTCGATGATGATTGTTGTCGACTGTCCCCGGCAAAGCCATGTCGTATCGTGTCAGTATGTTGTGAATTCGGATCACGTGAGGATTGCCTGTGAGGACAGACGAGCCAGGCGTCCCGTCGCTGGCCTTCGTGCAACTGCTGAGCAGTCCGGCGATCGACGCGGACGCAGTCGAGCGTTTTCGCGTCATCATGGCGCGCGAGGGAACCGGTGAGCTGGCTCTCATCCGGACCCAGGGCGAGGCACCGCTGCGATGGTTCCGCGAGGTCTATCCCGACCTCGACATCGAGCAGGCCACCCGGCTCGGGATCGCCTGCGCAGAACACGCGCAGCTCACATCCTTCGGACCGTTGAGTGTCCCGTTGGTCAGCGCGTGCACCGTCGAAGAAGTCGTGGAGCTGCTGACCTATCTGCCCTTGATCACCAACGCGGTCACCACGCAGTTCCAACCGCAGCAGGACGACCTGACGATCCGGCTGTCGGGGAACGCAGGCGACCCCGATCTCGACTGTCTGGTCGTCACCTACTGCGGACTGGCACTCCTACGGTTGATCGACCTGGTGGTCGTCGAGGCCTCGGAGGCAACCATGCACAGCCACTGGCCGGAGCCGAGCGTGCTACCCCGAGAGGCCGCGAGCCGGTCCCGGCTCGGGTTCGACGCCCCCTTCTCCTACCTGCACATGCCCGCGAGGACGCTTCAGGCTGCCTGCCGCTTCCCCGACCCGATCTCCTACGAACTCGCCGTCACCGAGCTCCAGCAGGCGCTCGCGCGCCGAGCCGACACCCCGGAGTTCACCCGCAGAGTCTGGGCGTTGCTCGACGACGGGTCCGGGGCAAGGACGATCCAGTCCGTCGCGGACGAGTTCTCGATGTCCTCGAGCACCCTGAAACGGCGCCTCGCCGCTGAGGGGACCAGTTTCCGCGAGCTGCTGCAGCAGTCGATGGTCGACCGCGCCAGGAAGCGGCTTCTCGACCCCTCCACGTCGGTCGGCGAGGTCGCCAACGAGCTCGGCTACAGCGATCTCACCAACTTCTCGCACGCCTTCAAGAAATGGACCGGCAGCTCACCGAGCCACTTCCGACGTGAGCACGAGGTCCGTTGAGGCGAGAGTGCTCAGTCCGAGCTTCCTGACGGGTCCACGGGTGCATGCTCGGCGGCCTCCCCGGCGTTCCCAGGACCAATGAAGGCGTCGTCGGCAAGCCCGACGCCGGGGGCCATGCGGCCGTAGGTCTGCTCGAGGGCCGTCTGGATCCGGTCCAGCGGGAGGTCGTCGAAGCTGCCGTGGTCCCGCACGTACTCCATGTGCCGGGTGCCGTCGGAGGGTGAAGGCGTGCATGAGCGCGTCGCTCTGTCCGTCGAAGTCCACCGGGGGCACAGCTCGACATTGAAGGCCGGCGTCGCCTTCAACCATCGCCCGTCGAGGTGAACGCTGCAGTACCCGTGGTACACGAACAGGTCCGTGCCACCCATGACGGCCCGTAAGGTGTCGGTCTGCAGGTGGTTGCGGACGTCAGCGAAGCCCAGCCGGGCGGGGATGCCCACGGCCCGCAGCACCGCGGTCAGCAGCACCGCCTTGGGAACGCAGTAGGCGCGGCCCGCCTCGAGCACGTAGCTCGCCCGGTAGTGCGCAGGATCTCGGGACACCGAGTAGGGGTCGTACCAGACCCGATCCCGGACCGCTGCGAAGAGGAGGCTCGCTCGCTCACGAGGGCTCGACGCGCCGGCGATCACCTGCTCGGTGAAGTCGCGCACCGAAGCGCTGTCGTGATCAAGGAAGAAGGTCGCTCGAGGTGCGGTCCCGCGGTCGGCGTCATCGCCGCCGCCAGTGGGCATTGCTACTACGAGCAGGGCGGTCCCTTCTTGAGCCACGCCTCGTCACGGTGATCGGCGGGCTGCAGACCGATAGTGAGCCACACCAGAACAGCCGGTGGGCAGCCGCGTGGAGAGCTCCCCGCCGATCACCTGGACCGCGTCTGGCCAGACACCGGCCCTGCGGGAATCGTCTAGTAGCCGCGAAGGTCGCACTCACCCGGACTTCGCCCGTCGCGGTCGCGAGGTGGGTGGGTCGTGGCAGGCTGAAGCTGTGACCGAGCAGGATCCGTGGGTAGAGGCTGAGACTTACACCTGGGAGCAGGACATGCGACGGGGGAGTTGGCCGACTCCGCGAGCGGCGAAGATGCCGGAGCCGCCGTGGCCAAGCCCGGACAACCCGATGCTGGCCGCGTTGCTGCACGACGCTGGCAAGAACGTCGACGCTCTCGGCGTCGACGCCGCGCTCACCCAGTTAGCGACGCACTGTTGGTTCGAGGGCGGCATTGAGGCCTACGACCGTGGCCAGCGCGATGCTCGCGGAGCGCCCGCCGAAGGCTGACAGGGGATTCGACCCGGTACCACTTACGGTCCACATTGGGCCCGCGCTACTCGGTGCCAGGCGGGTATCCTGAGATCGGACGCGAGGGCGCATCCCTCACCACACCGTGCGAATCGGTAGCTTCCGATCCAGGACCGAAGTAGTCGCGACGCCCTCGACGGCGTCCAGAGGTCGCAGGTTCAAATCCTGCCCCCGCTACAAAGTTTCAGGCTCGGAGATCACGGATCTCCGAGCCTGAAAGCATTTGAGATTTGATCCGACTGCCACAAACCGGCCATAAACCCCGTCGCTGCGCTTCCTCGAGCCGCATCCGCGAGCATCGGCATGGGTTGTCACGGACCCGCACGGGACCACTCGGGACCTTGGGCGCACCTCACGAGCATGGAGACCACCCACAGCACGCTGAGCGGCCTAGAGCCGCTGCTGAGCATCGAGGAGCTCGCCGAGTACCTCGACGTGCCTGTCACGACGATCCGCGACTGGCGCACCGACGGCAAGGGACCGTGTGCGATCAAGGTCGGCGGTCGCGTCCGCTTCGCCACCTCCGACGTCCTGACCTGGCTGCTCAGGCAGCGCGAGGCCGAGCCGGGGCGTGGGCCCAGCGGTGGGTGAGAGATCGTGGCTAGACCTCGCACCCCGATCGGCACCTTCGGCGAGATCCACGTCGACAAGACCCACGACGGTCGAGCCCGAGCGCTGACCCGGTTCCGTGACTACGACGGCCAGCTGCGCCGCGTCCAAGCAACAGCGGACACGCCGAAGGCAGCCGAGCGAAAGCTCAAGGAGATGCTCGCCGAACGAACCGAGCAGAAGGTCGGACAGGGCGACCTCACGTCCGCCAGCTCCTTCCGGCACCTCGTCGACGTGTGGCTCGCCGACCTGGATCTCGAGGACGCGCTCGCACCCAGCACCCGTGCCCTCTACGAGCGCAACATGCGCCAGCTCGTCCTGCCGGCCTTCGAGCACTACGCGCTGCGCGAGGTCAGCGTCCGTAAGGTCGACCAGTTCATCAAGACGCTCGCCAAGACCAGGAGCTACAGCATGGCGAAGCAGGCGCGCACGGTACTGAGCCTGGCCTTCGGGCTCGCTGTCCGCTACGACGCGATGCGCGAGAACCCGGTCCGCGACACCGCGCGCCTCCGCAAGCCACACGCCCAAGCAATGTCGCTCACCACCCAGCAGGTCGACGAGATTCGTCGCGCCGTACGCGGCTGGCGTCGAGGGTCCGGCCTGCCTGGCCCTCCGCCCGACGGACAGCTCGAGCAGATCATCGAAGTCATGCTCGGCACGTCCGCCCGCATCGGCGAGGTGCTCGCCATCCGCAAGTGCGACGTGGACGTGACGAGGTCGCCCGCGACGGTTCGGCTCTGCGGGACGATCGTGTCGCCTACGGGAAAGCCCACGCATCGACAGCCGCACCCCAAGACGATGAAGTCGACCAGGACCGTCTCCGTGCCATCGTTCGCTGCCGAAGTGCTTCGCGCGCGGCTGGTCAACATCGCATCAGATGCCCCCGATCACCTGATCTTCTACAGCCGCAACGGCACGCCGCTGACGACCAACAACATCCGGCGCCGCCTGCGCGCGGTGCTGGAGGAGGCCGGGATCGAAGGAGTGACCCCTCACTCGTTCCGACGCACCGTCGCGACTGTCCTCGACCGGGCCGGGGGAGCGGACCTGGCGGCCGAGATGCTCGGCCACACCTCGTCCAAGATCACCAAGGAGCACTACATCGAACCGGACGAGGCGGTGAACCCCGTGACGGCTGACATCCTCGAGTTGCTCGCACCACGCCCGTCCGAGGACGAGCGATGACTTATGACAGGTGTTGACGCCCAATGGCGGCGGAGTGACGCAGCGCGGCTTCGAGCTGACGCCTAATCGTGACGCCAGAAGTGGGGTGGAGCGAGGAACTCGGTTGCCGACGCCGATCCTATCTGTTCCTTGCCAGCAGAAGCAGCCGCGAGGATGCTGGGGCGATGATCCCAAGGCGTCGGGCGTGGGTTGTCATCGGTGTCGTTCTAGCCAGTTTCCTGCCCGCGCCCGAAGCGGTGGCCGGTGAAGAAGACTGGAGCCAGCGAGAGATCCTCACTCGGCCAGGAGTAAACGGCAACGCCCCGCGCCTGTTCGCCGCGGCTGACGGCGCTTTGACGGCCGCGTGGGTCGCGACCAGCGCTTCGTCACTAGATTGGGCACTGGTGATCCGAACTAGGCCCGCTGGCGGGACGTGGAGCATCGAGCAGGTGATAGAGGCCGACGTCAGCCGCTATGACATCGAGCTCGCGGTAGATAGTCGCCTGGTCGCCGCGTACCTGCCAGATGACGGGGCTGGTCCCCACGTCAGGACGCAGGAGGCCGATGGGACTTTTGGCCCAAGCATGCTCCTGGCTCCGGGGCTACCAGGGCGGGTCCTCTCCGGTCCAAAGCTCGTGGTCAGCAAGAGCGGTCGGCAGGTCGTGGTCTGGCTTCAGCGACTTCCCGGGGCAGGCAATCGAGTCGTGGCCGTCCGCCGCGACGGCTCAAGTGCGGCCTGGTCGAAACCGAAGTTCCTCACCGGCAAGGACGCGAGGCCGCTGAGCATCGCGACGGGTGCTGCGCGGGACGGATCCGTCGCGGTGCTGTGGACGGACGTGATGTGGGAGGACGGGTTGCGTTCCTTCCGTGTGAAGCATCGGTTGCTCTCCGCGCACGGAGAGTGGATGGCCACCGAGTTCGTCATGCAGTCGGCTGGCGTTGCTGATCTTCAAGTGGCTAACCGCGGTTCCGGCCGGGTCACTGCCATTTGGGTCGAGACGGACGAGCTTGAGCATCACGCGTACACCTCGTCACGGACGGCGTCAGGGCGCTGGACGCCGGCCGGAAGTATCGCCGCGCAGCCCGACCGGGACGAACTCTGGCAGACCCTGACCACGAACGGTCGACTAACCGCAGTCGTGTGGAGTTCCTTGCCCTCGTCAGACGGCGACTCATGGTTGATGGCACGGGTGCAAGACGGGCGGGCTTGGGGCCCTCCGAGAAGAATAGGGCGAGCGTCGTCGCGCATGTGGTTCAACGCCGCCGCTTTCGAGCGGGACGGGGCCCTGCGTGTGGTGTGGATTCGAAAGCAGGGCGAGATGCGGACGCGGGTCCGCGGGCGTGGCGGAGCCTGGGGGCCCCCGACGCACATCACCTACGTCGGGTTGGACGACTACCGGCCCGTGGTTGTTGCATACGGCGACCGAGAGGCAGCCGTGGTGTCAGCGACCCGCAATCGCAGGATCGCTTTCGCAGAGCTCTCGCAGTGATCTCGCAGTGATCCCACGTCTGCCATGACCGCATCGCTGCCCGCCCGAAACATTCATCGATCCTGTGACTCACCCGTGCCGACAAGCGGCGCTATGACGCACGGATACGACGCTGCAGGTCCCCCACGGAGATAGCGCCATGGACCAACCCCTGTAGGACCGCTTCCATCCCTGCAAAGTCACTCTCCTTAGAAGTCGCGTGAGAACCGATCTTCAACAGGTGGTCTTGTCCACACATCAGAATCATCGCCTTGTCCGCGGACATTGCGTGGAACCACAGATCGGTGTTCCGAGCGTCGATGTCGCTCCATCGGGGCAGGTCAGCGCGCCGCACCTGTTGGAGTGGCCGCTCCTTGGCAATCGTCAGCGGAGCACCGCCAGGCATATGCGGCAAGTCGTGATCGAGCCGAGCCGGCGGCACAAGTGGGAGCGGCGTATACCTCAGGACAAAGATCAGGCCACAGAACGTGAGTAGATGCTGCATCGCATACACGAGCTCATGGTCCCCCGAAGCTGGGTGAGCGTGCCCGACAGTTCGGCCGCTCTGGTCGGGGACCGGCTCTATGTGTAGCGAAACGGGACACGAGTCCAAGCCCTCGCTCAGGTCGTTTGCAGCCCCTGCGAGCCCGACATACCAAGTGCCTGGAGGCTCCTTGTTGGCCATCAGAGCATTCAAGATTGGCTGATCGACAAGCTTCATCTCGCCGTCTGTGAACTCATGCAGAACACCAGTCTTCATGACCCAGCGTCGGACGGTCGACAACTCGTCGCGAGACAAGCGCCAACGAGGGCGGCACAGTTTCGTCGTCAGGATCGTCTTGAACTCCGTCTCGAGGACGGACATCCAGCCGTTGTTGCACGTCGCGCAGACTGCCCGTACCACCCGCCGGTTTGGGGTCTGCCAAGGATGACCCCGTTTCGTGAAGTAGTTGCCGGCAATCCCTGCGGGAGTCTGGACGAGCAACTCTTTACGCCCAAAAGCGCCTTCCAACGAGACCGCTTCCGGGTTCCGTCGACGTCCAGCCGCGTCTCGCCACAGCCATTGCGGAAGAACGTGCTCGCGTGTGAGCGTCGCACCAGAGCCACAGAACGCGCAGGTTCGGACCGGCCCTGCCGCCATCAAACCTGCGGGTTCTTCGGTAGTCATGGAGCAAGCATCTACAACCGCACCGACATCCCACCCGCGGACTTGATGTAGTTGCCTCCTCGGATCGACCTCGGTCCTACTCAGGACCCGACTGGCAGACCCTACCGAGACAGGGGAGTTTGGGGCGATGCGCAAGCGGCGGATTGACGCCCCCGCGGTCAGCCATGACAAAGCCTCCGCTGTCCAGTGACCACGCTGCCTCGGTCTCGGCCGAAGGTTAGGTTGCAACATCGGCCACAGTCCTCGCGACACTTGCGAACCCAATGGGTGGGCGAGCTGGCTCGACGTAATCTCCTTTAGCGGAGGGAGCAAGAATGACTGACGAGGATGCGGCGTCCGATCCGGATGGCGACGGGCTAAGCCTGAACTTTGACTGGTCGCCGGACGTGGTAGCCGCCATCGCCGAGGCGCTGAGGGAGCCCTGCGAGATCTACGAGCTCTCGGGCAGGGTGAAGGCTGCGCTCCCGGAGGAGGTGGAAGACCATCTCCAGGCGTTCATTCGGGCACTCGACTACCACGCGCGGCGCTCGGCCTCTCGCCCAGAGACTATTGATGATATCTACGGATCAATGTTCTCTAGCGGAGACGGCGACGCCTATCCCGAGCCCCTGACGGCCGTGACCCCAGAGACTGTCGCGGCATGGGTTGACGCGACTCAGCTCTTTACCACAAGCGATGTCGTGGTGGCACGGCTAAATGACCTCCTCTGGTGTGTGAAGGCGCAACCCCGACCGGACCTCTATGCGAGGACAGCGAACGCGGCCTTCCGGCGAATGTGGGGCCAGAATGCGCTGGCATCGCTTCATCGGTCAGATGCGCTCGTCCGCGCCCTGGAACTGGCCGTTGAGCTTCGCGATGCGACATTGGTCCAAGAAACCGTGAGCGAGATGGTCGATGCCGTTCGCCAGACAGTGGCGGACGAGGAATGGGCACCTGGCGTGGCGGTTCCGCTGATCGAGGCCTTGGCTGGTTTGCGGGAGCCTGACCGACCAGCAGAGCTGAACGCGCTGATTGGGGAGGCGCGGGTTCGCTACGCCGACGATCCCTTCATCGTCGAGGCGCTGCAACTGCTTCGAATGCAGCGGGCCAAGGATGCTGACGAAAGACGACGCATCGCCGCAGAAGCCGTTCACATGTGGAAGCAGCAAGCTGACGAGCGGGGAGGACTCGTTGGCCTCTCTCACCTTGAGCGGGCTCTAGAACTCGCGCGGAACGAAGGACTCACCGCGGCGGCCGAAGACCTGCGCGAGCTATTGCAGCAGCCGAGGACGCCGGAAGAACTGGGCATGGAGAAGATGGCGACCGAGCTATCGATCCCCAGTGACGTCGTAGAGGGGTTCCTTGCCACGTTCGTCGAAACGTCGAGTGCACAAGAGTCACTCGTGAAGCTCGGCGCCCACTGTCCCATCACGGACGTTGACGCAGATGCGGACCTAGTCAGAGAACAGATGCGCGCGTACCCGCTTGTACATCTCTTCACCACCGTCGTGACTAACACCGAGGGAATGCCTCTCGCCCACGTCACGAGCGACGAACAGAAGTTCAACCATGCGCTTACCTGGCACCACAGCATGTCGATCACTCTCTGGGGGAGCTTTCTGCGCGAGATCCTGCAGCGCCTGGGAGCCCAGGGACGGCTCACGGCTGCTGAGGTGCAACAACTGGTCCAAGGTCAATTCGTTGATGAACCGACCTCAGAAGGCGTGGGGAAGGCCTACGAGGACTTCCTGGCTAGCGACTACGAGGCCTGTCTACAGCGTCTGTTGGTACGGATTGAGCGCGTCGTCAGAAGCATGGCCCGCGCCGTTGGCCTCTCCGTCTACCGAGAGCCGTCCCTCGACGGCAGATCGATGGGCGCGTACAAAGGTCTCGGGGAACTCCTGAGCCTCCTTGAGGGGCGGGTCCCCGAACAGTTTCGACGGTACTTCGCCGTCCTCTTGACCCAGCGCACTGGCATCAACCTGCGCAACCGGTCCGCACATGGATTGATGCAGGATGTCTCACCGGACGAGGCTGCTTTGGCGCTTCACGTCATGTTCGTCCTTGCCCAGTGGTCCGCCGACGGAACGTCCGATACCGGGAGTGCGAACGTCTAGTTGAGCGTCGAACGAACAAGCATTACTCGTCACTGCGGATGGCGGCTTCCCCGGCTGCGTCTATCTGGGCGCTGTGCAGTGCCTCCAGGTCACCTCAAACTGCGCGATGAAGGACACACACAACGAAGCCGGTGTGGACGTGACGGGTGGGCCACAATCCGACGGGCGTTGGGAGTCGACGTGCCGTCCATCGCTGCCCACGGTCCTGCTGATTCAGCATCACCGGTCTGACCTGCGTTCTTGTCGTTCGAGGGCTCTACCAGTTCGAGTCGGCGACAGGTCCGGTGCCTAGCCCAAGCGACGTCTTCATGTCCCCACTGTGAACGAGGAAGGCACCATTTTGCGCCCGCCCGAGGTTCGCCCGTCCCAGGACGGGCGGGGGAGGGTGCGCGGCGTTCGCGTCGACCGAAGGGGCGCCCGTCCTAACATGCCGATGTCAACCCGATGGATGCCGCGATCCTTGACAGGCCAGACGTTGTCGGACTCCAGCTCACGCTCGACCCGCGAACCGATGATCGTGCAGGCGAATTCTTGAGCGCCGAGCACGAGGGCCTTGAACGCTGACTGGCTTACGCACAGCATGGTCAAGCGCGCAGTCCCGAGACCGGTCCTGCAACCTCGAGCTGGCGGTCGTCGGGCCAGGCGAGGTCGGCGCGAGCACTCGTCCTGAACTGCCTGGAGGCAGAGACGATGTGGCGGTTGACCGGCTTGGCGAGGACAGGCCGCTCGGTGGACCGGGTTCAAGAGTTCGCCTTCATCCCGGGCGACCGCGCGTCGAGAATCACCGTCCTGTCCGTGACCGCAACGACTGCATGCACGCTGCATGGCACTGCACCCTCAGCCCTCTGCACGCACCTTGAGTCTTGAATCTCCACGCATCATGTAGGTGTCCAAGGCCCTCCCGCCCGTCCTCACCCCAATCCGACATACACCTCTTGCAGATCGAGGCGGGTTCTGTGGAATTGGCCTTGTGGACAATCAGTCGGAGGACAAACTGCGGACCGAGGTGTGCACCTGCATGCCAGGTGGTGTGTGCTGGTGGCCGTCTCGATTCGGGTGATGTTGGCGGGCGGGCGGTACGACTAGGTGCACAGAAGCATGACCGGGGGTGTCCGCGGCGATCGGCGGCGTTTCGCAAAAAGGCAAAAAACTCTGCTGGAGATGCAGGACGTGGGGTGAGAGGCGTGGTCGGGACGGCGAGCCGGCCGTGGATACGTTGCTCAATCGGCCAGCCCGGAGGGGGAGACCCTCGGGCCGCCCTCATGTGTCCGACCGCCGACCGTCGTCAGTGACTGAGGCGCTGACGGGACCTTCGGCTCTGCCCGCCCGGAGTGCGCGGAAGTACCGTTGACAGGAGGGAGCGCGGTGCCCCGGGTCGCAGTTCGTGGCCACGCGGGCGCTCCTGCGGATGACGGGATGTGTGTCATGGTCCAGGTCACGAGTGGGCACGAGGTGCGGCGATGACCCGCGTCGCAGGAGAGGTCACCATCGATGCGCCCGTCGATGAAGTCTTCGACCTGGTCGCCGACGAGCGGAACGAACCGAGGTACAACCCTCGGATCACCCGTGCCGAGAAGGTCAGCGCGGGACCGGTCGGCCCCGGCGCCCGGTTCGTGGCCGAGCCCAGGGGGACGGGCGCCAAGGGCGAGATGACGCTGACAATCGGGGAGTACGAGCGACCACGCCGTCTCCACAACCGCGTCATCTCGTCGTACATGTGGGTGGACGGCACGCTGACCTTCGAGTAGGTCGAGGGCGGGACGCGGCTCAGGTGGGACTGGGACATGCGTCTCGTCGGACCCATGCGGCTGCTCTCGCCGGTGCTGGCCCTGGTCGGGCCGACCTGGGAGCGTCGCAACTGGGTCGGCTTCAAGACGTACATGGAGTCGGGCAGTCGATAGCGCCCGCTGCGATGGCCACTGAGCCCTCCGGCTCGGGGTGTTCCACATCGGTACACGTAAGGCGGGGTCTCCCGCGCACCTAGTCGTCCACGTCACATTGCTCTCGGGGACAACGGCTCGCCGGGTCATGCGACCACACCATCCGAAACGGATCAGCCCAGGAGACGAGTCCCCATGAGTTCGACCACCACCCTTGACCAGGACATCCGCCGTCGACGCACGGTGAGGTGGGTCATCTCCCTCGCGACCGTCGGCATGGTCTTCGACGGCTACGACCTCGTCATCTACGGCGCGGTCCTGTCCACCTTCCTCGGAGACTCCAGCCACATCGGCGAGGTGACACCCACGCTCGCCGGGACACTCGGCAGCTATGCGCTGCTGGGCATGATGGCCGGCGCCCTGATGGCGGGCGCGGTCGGCGACCGCATCGGTCGCCGCAAGGTGATGCTCATCGCGTACGCCTGGTTCTCGGTCGGCATGTTCGTCACGGCGCTGATGACGACGACGACGTCCTTCGGTGTGCTCCGGTTCCTCACCGGTCTCGGGATCGGCGCTCTTATCGGCACCACCGCCACGTTGGTCACCGAGATCGCGCCGCCCGGCAGGAAGAACCTCGCCAGTGCGATCAGCTATGCGGGCGTGCCGCTGGGAAGCCTCCTCGGAGCGCTGCTGACCATGCTGTTCCTCGAGGCCATCGGCTGGCGGGCACTCTTCATGGTGGGTGCGCTTCCGCTGGTGACCCTGCTGCCCCTGGCGATCCTCAAGATGCCGGAGTCCGTGCAGTGGCTGGTCGCCCGTGGCGAGCTCGAGAAGGCTCGAGAGGTCTCCGAACGGACCGGGATCCCGATGCCTGCT
This sequence comes from Nocardioides flavus (ex Wang et al. 2016), assembly GCF_014653115.1. GTDB lineage: Bacteria > Actinomycetota > Actinomycetes > Propionibacteriales > Nocardioidaceae > Nocardioides > Nocardioides flavus. The sequence continues at coordinate 82,469 of NZ_BNAD01000007.1, forward strand.
CCGCGAGCCGAAGCTGAAGACGCCCCCCGCGTCGGGTTCGCCGGGCTCTTCAGTCCCGGATTCGTCCTGGCGACCGTGGTGGTCGGCCTGATGAGCGCGCTGGGCCAGTTCCTCAACTACTACCTCAACACCTGGCTGCCGGTCCTGATGGAGCAGGTGGGCTTCAACACCAGGGGCTCCCTGTCCTTCCTGCTCGTCCTGGCGGGTGGCGCCATCGTGGGAGCCCTGACCGGTGCTCGGTTCGCCGACCGCTTCGGGGCGCGTCCCGTGGTCGCGACGTGCTTCGTGATCGGGGCGGCCTTCATCGCGCTGATGTCCCTCGACCTGCCGCTCGGCGTACGCCTCGCATGCGTCGCCGTCGTCGGCTTCGGGACCACCGGCACGTCCATCCTGATCTACGGGCTGGTCGCCACCCAGTTCCCCACCCCCATGCGCGGGGCTGCCGTTGCCTGGGCTGCTGGTTTCGGCCGACTGGGCGGGGTGAGCGGGCCGCTCCTCGGTGGGCTCTTCCTCGCCGCGGGCGTCGGCGTCAGCTCGGTCTTCTACGTCCTCGCCGGCCTCGCCCTCGTGGGCGCCGTGCTGAGCGTCCTGGTGCCCCGTGCGCACTCCGCGTCGGACACCCCCGTCGGTACGTCTGCCCCCGAGCCGTCTCCACGTCGCGCTCTCGCCGGCGCACCGAGCGACCGCTGATCGCCCCGCAACCACCAGGAGAGAACCATGACCGACACCAACCCCACCACCGACCGGTACCAGCGCGGCCTGGACCGCATGATGGAGCTCGTTTCGCCCGAGCACGCCGGGTCGTACGACCACGCCAAGCTGGTCGACTCCTACCAGAGCATCGACGAGCACCTCGCCGACTACATCGTCTCCTTCGCCTTCGGCGACATCTACTCGCGTGACTCCCTGACACAGCAGGAGCAGACCCTCGTGACGATCTCGATGCTCGCTGCCCTGGGCATCGAGCCACAGCTGAAGCTGCACATCAGCGTCGGCTTCAACGTCGGACTCACCCAGCAGCAGATCGTCGGTGCGCTCATCCACGGAATCCCCTACATCGGGTTCCCCCGCGTCCTCAACGGCCTGACGCTGCTGCAGCAGGTCATGGCCGAACGGACCGCGAGCGACTCCTCCGCCAGCTGACCCCCCACCACGAAAGAGCAGACGATGAGCAAGCGCATCGGGTTCGTAGGACTCGGAACCATGGGGCTCCCCATGGCCGTCAATCTCAACAGGGCCGGTTTCGAGGTGATCGGCTACGACGCCTTCGAGGGCAGCCGCGACAAGGCACGTGCCGCCGGCATCACCATTGCCTCGACGGTCGCCGAAGTGGCCGAGAAGGCGGACGAGGCGATCGTGTCGATGGTGCGCGACCACGCCCAGAACGTCGACGTCATCCTGGGGGAGGACGGACTCCTGTCCGCCGACCCTCAGGGCATGACGATCATCGTGATGAGCACGCTCGACCCCGACTCGATGAACGAGCTCGGTCAGCGAGTCGAGGATGCCGGAGACGTGCGGCTCATCGCCGCTGCCGTGTCCGGAGGTGCCACCGGTGCCGAGGCGGGCACGCTGTCGATCATGGCCTCCGGTCCCCGGGACAGGGTGGACGCCGCGCGTCCGTACTTCGACGCCGTCGGGTCACAGACGTTCTACTACGGCGACAAGCCGGGCAACAGCCAGGCCGCCAAGCTGGTCAACAACCTCGTGCTGGGCATCACGATGAACGCCGTGGCCGAGGGCCTCAAGCTGGGAGCGCACTACAACCTCCCGGGGTCCGAGCTGTTGAGCCTCTTCGAGGTGTCGACCGGCGACAGCTGGGTGGCCCGCAACTGGGACTCGGTCTCCCAGTGGACCGCCGACACCGCTCTGGCGGTGCTGCTCAAGGACCTCAAGGCCGCCCACCTCAAGGGTCTCGAGCACGGGATCCCGCTGCCGTTCAACGCGCTCTCCTCCACCCTGCTGTTCAGCTCGTGGGAGCAGGACCCGGGCGCCTAGTGGATCTCCTGGACGGGCGGCCACTGCACGCCGCTCCGGTCCTCACAGCTCGATGATCTGTCGCAGGGCCGTGCCGGCAGCCAGCTCGTCCATGGCACGGTTGATGTCGTCGAGTCCTATGCGGGACGAGACCAGTGCCTCGACCGGGAGCCGACCCTCCCGCCACCACTGTGCGAAGACCGGGATGTCCCGGGCAGGCACGGCGGACCCGAGGTAGCTGCCGATCACCGTGCGAGCCTCGGCCACCAGGAGCAGGGGAGAGACCCCTGCGACAGCGTCGGGGGGTGGCAGGCCCACGGTGACCGTACGGCCTCCCGGGGCGGTGGCGGCGACCGCCGACTCGAACGCCCGGGCGTTGCCGGCCGCCTCGACGACGACGTCGCACCTCACTCCGCTCGAGGCGAGCTCGCCCGGATCGAGCACGGTGGTCGCTCCCAGCTCCCTCGCGTGGTCGCGCTTGGCGGCGACACCGTCCACCGCGACGACGTCGCCGCGGCCGAGCGCGAGGGCGGTGAGCAGCGCCGCCATGCCCACGCCGCCGAGCCCGACGACCATGACGCTCTGCCCGGGACCGGGTGGTGCGGCATTGAGCAAAGCGCCGCCACCCGTGAGCACGGCGCACCCGAGAACGGCAGCGACGTCGGGCGGCACGTCGTCCTCGACGGCGACGACCGAGCGGGTGTCCACCACCGCGTGGGTGGCGAAGGCCGACACTCCGAGATGGTGGTACACCGGGGCGCCGTCCCGGCTCAGTCGGCGCCCTCCTCCGAGCAGCTCGCCGGCCATGTTGCTGGCCGAGCCGGGGAGGCATGGCAGGCGGCCGCCGGTTGCGCAGGCCGCGCACTCCCCGCAGCGGGGGAGGAAGGTCATGACGACCTGCTGGTCCACCGCGAGGTCGGACACGCCGGGGCCGTGGGCGACGACCCGTCCGCTGGCCTCGTGGCCCAGCAGCATCGGGACGGGGCGGACCCGGTCGCCGTTGACCACGGACAGGTCGGAGTGGCACACCCCGGCAGCCGTGATCCGGACGAGGACCTCGCCCGCACCCGGTTCCTCGAGGTCGAGCTCACCCACCGTCAACGGACGGGTCTCGGCCCACGGTCCGGCTCGGCCGACCTCCTCGAGAACTGCACCGGTGATCCTCATGGGTGGACACTCCTCGTCGTCGGCGCTGTCACCAGCTGTAGAACCCCTGCCCGGACTTGCGACCGAGGTGACCTGCCGCGACCAGGTCTCGCAGCACGGCAGGTGGGTCGAACCGTTCGCCCACCTCCTGGGCAAGATGCTCGGCGATCGCGAGCCGTACGTCGAGGCCGACGAGGTCGGTGGTCCGCAGCGGACCGACCGGATGCTTGTAGCCGAGCTCCATGGCGGTGTCGATGTCCTCCGCCGTCGCGACGCCCTCCTCCAGCATCCGCATGGCCTCGAGCGCGATGGCGACACCGAGGCGGGACGAGGCGAAGCCGGGGGAGTCGGTCACCGTGATCGCGGTCTTGCCCAGGTCGCCGACCCAGGTGCCGGCCAGCTCGACGAGGTCGCTGCCGCTCTCGGCACCCACGACGATCTCGACGAGCCGGCTCGCCGGCACCGGGTTGAAGAAGTGCAGGCCGATGAACCGCTCGGGTCGGACCAGGGCTGCGGCGAGCTCGTCGACGGAGAGGCTGGAGGTGTTGGTGGCGATCCAGGCGTCCGGGGCCGCGGCCTCGATCGTGGCGAGCACCTGCTTCTTCAGGGACGTCTGCTCAGGGACCGCCTCCACGACGAGCCCGCAGCCCGCCAGGCCCGACGGGTCCGTGGCGACGGTCAGCCGCGCCAGGGTGGGACCGGCTTCCTCGCGCAGGTGTCCACGCTCGGCCGCGCGCGTCACGGACGACGCGACCCGCTCCTGCGCGGCCTGGGCGGCCTCGCTGGACGACTCGATGACGCTCACGTGGGCGCCTGCGACGAGGAAGGAGTGCGCGATGCCTGCGCCCATCCGGCCTCCGCCGTAGACGCCGACCTGGGTGGGGACGGTCATTTCTTGTTCCTCTCCAGGAACGCCGTCATGCGTGCCTGCTTCTCGTCGGTGTCGAACAGGACGGCCTGGGTGAGGTCGTCGATGTAGGGATGGGCGTCGCGCGGCGCGTGGAACGCGGCCTTGGTGAGGCGTACGGCGAGTCCGGCCTGACTCACGATGCGGTCGGCCCAGCGATGGCCGGCGTCGAGCAGGACGTCCGGCTCTGCGATCTCGTTGACCAGTCGGACGTTCAGCGCCTCCTCCGCCGTCAGCACCCGGCCTGCGAGCAGGACCTCCTTGGCCACGGCTTCCCCGACGAGCTCCTTCAGCCGCCAGGTGGCGCCGGCAGCGGCGAGGATGCCCAGTCCGGGCTCGGGGTTGCCGAGGCGTACGCGCGGAGTCGCGACCCGGAAGTCGCACGCGTAGGCGAGCTCGGCGCCGCCGCCCAGCGCGTAGCCGTCCAGCAGCCCGATGACTGGCATCGGCAGCCGGTGGATCCGGTCGAAGAGCGACGAGTTGATGCCCCGGAGCGCATCGTCCCGACGGCGCTCGAGCAGCTGGGCGATGTCCGCGCCGGCGGCGAAGTGGCCGCCCTTGCCGGCGAGCAGCAGCACGCGCGGCCTGGCCTCGAGCAGGTCGCACACGGCATGGAGTTCAGACACCATCTGGTGGTTGATCGCGTTCCGAACCTCTGGGCGTGCGAGGTGCACGACGACGCGGTCGGTCTGCTCCTCCACCTCGAGCGTGGCGGTCACGGCCGTTCCACCAGCAGCGCAGTGCCCTGCCCGACGCCGACGCACATCGTGGCGACACCGCGCCGTGCCTCGGTCCGCTCCATCCGTCCGAGGAGGGTGAGGAGGATGCGGGCGCCCGAGGCTCCCAGGGGATGGCCGAGAGCGATGGCTCCACCGTCGGCGTTGACGACCTCGGGGTCGAGCCCCAGGTCCCGGATGCACGCCAACGCCTGCGACGCGAACGCCTCGTTGAGCTCGACCGCGTCGAGGTCGGAGGTCGACCAGCCGACCCGTTCCAGCACCTTGCGGGTGGCGGGGACCGGGCCGATCCCCATGATCTCGGGGGCGACCCCGGCAGATGCCGACGCGACGACCCGGGCACGAGGCTGGAGGCCGTGCTTCTCGACGTACGCCTCGCTCGCGATCACCAGCGCCGCCGCTCCGTCGTTGAGCGAGCTCGAGTTGCCGGCGGTGACGACCCCGCCCGGGCCGTTGACGGGACGAAGGCGCGCGAGGCGCTCGAGGCTGGTGTCGCTGCGGGGACCCTCGTCGGTGTCGACCTCGCCCACTGCGACGATCTCGTCGACGAAGTGACCGCTCTCGATCGCCCGGACCGCGCGTCGGTGGGACTCGAGGGCGAACTCGTCGAGCTCGTCCCTCGTGAGTCCCCACTTCGTGGCCACCCGCTCGGCGGTCTCGGGCATCGACAACGTCGTGCTGGGTCCGAAGCGCGGGTTCGGGAAGCGCCACCCGATCGAGGTGTCGAAGCTCGCGCCGGGCTTCGCCCAGGCCTTGGCCGGCTTCTCCGTCACCCACGGCGCCCGGGTCATCGACTCGACCCCGCCGGCCACGACGAGGTCTGCGTCCCCGGCGGCGATCATCGTCCGCGCGGTGGCCACCGCGGTCAGCCCCGAGGCGCACAGCCGGTTGACCGTGTGACCGGGGACGGAGTCGGGGAGCCCTGCCAGGAGGGCGGCCATGCGAGCGACGTTGCGATTGTCCTCGCCAGCCTGGTTGGCCGCGCCGAGGACGACCTCGTCGACGTGCGCAGGGTCCACCCCCGCACGAGTCACGGCCTCGCCCAGCGCCAGGGCGGCGAGGTCGTCGGGTCGCGTGCCGGCCAGGGCGCCGCCGTACCGTCCGATCGGTGTCCGGGCACCGGCAACGATGAATGCTTCCATGGGGATGTCTCCTCGACGGGTAGGGCTCGGGGTGGGGGTGGTCGCCTTACGCGACCCCGACGGCGCTGCCGTCGGGCTGGGACGCGGTGCCGCGGCGGAGGATCGCCTCCGCCTCAGACCGGTCGAGACCGGCTTCGAGGAGCAGGGCACGCGTGTGCTCGCCCAGGGCCGGGACCGCACCCATGGCGGCCTCCACGTCCTCGAAGGTGGCGGGGGGCAGCAGCGCCGACGTCGTCCCGCCCTCGATGTCGATGCTGCGCCAACGGTCGCGCGCCCTCAGCTGCTCGTGGGCGACGACGTGCCCCATCGACTTGATCTGGGCGGCCGGGATGCCGGCCGTGGCCAGGCGTTCGTCCAGCTGCTGGGTCGTCCAGATTCGGGTGCGCGCCGCGACCTCCTCGTCGCACTCCGTGCGATGGGCCACCCGTGCGACGTTGGTGGCGAAGCGGGGGTCGTCGGCCAGCTCGGCCGCGTCCAGCACCCGGGTGACCAGCGCGCGCCAGCCGCTGTCGTTCTGCACCCCGATGAGGATCTCGCCGTCCGTGGTCGGGAACCTGTCGTACGGCGCGATCGCGCTGTGCCCCACGCCCATGCGCGCGGGCGCGGTCCCCGTGTGGAGCTGCGTGTAGAGGGCGTGGCCCATCCACTCGACGGTGGCCTCCAGCATCGAGACGTCGATGGTGGCGCCGTCGCCGGTCCGGTAGCGGCGGAGGAGTGCCGCGACGACCGCCTGGCTGAGGTACATCCCCGACGCGATGTCGGCGGTGGGGATGCCAGTCTTCACCGGGTCGTCGGGCGTGCCGGTGATCGAGATCAGGCCGGCCTCGGCCTGGATGAGCATGTCGTAGGCCTTGCGCTGCTCCAACGGGCCGCCGGCGCCGTAGCCCGACAGGTTCGCCACGACCAGCTCGGGCTTCTCCGAGCGAAGCTCGGCGGCGCCGAGCCCGAGTCGCACAGCCGCACCGGGCGCGAGGTTCTGGACGAAGACGTCGGCGTCCAGCACGAGCCGCTTGACCACCGCTCGGCCCTCGTCGGTCTTGAGGTCGATCGCGATCGACTCCTTGCCCCGGTTGAGCCAGACGAAGTGGGCGCCCGTGCCGTGCACGACATGGTCGTAGCCGCGCGCGAGGTCGCCGCCGTCGACGCGCTCGACCTTGATGACCCGGGCGCCGAGGTCCGCAAGGTTGCGGGTGGCGAGCGGGGCGGCGACGGCCTGCTCGAGCGCGACGACGGTGACCCCGTCCAGCGGGAGCATCACGTCGTCTTCCGGGCGGCCCGGACCAGGCCGCCACCGACGATGAGGCGCTGGATCTCGCTGGTGCCCTCGTACAGCCGCAACAGGCGGACGTCGCGGTAGATGCGCTCGACCGGCACTTCCCTCATGTAGCCGGAGCCGCCGTGCACCTGCACGGCCAGGTCGGCCACCTCGCCCACCATCTCGGTGCAGAACAGCTTGGCGGCCGACGGGCCGATGCGGCGGTCCTCGCCCGTCACGTAGGCCCGGGCGGCTTCTCGGACCATCCCGCGACCGGCCAGGACGCCGGCCTGCTGGTCGGCGAGCATCGCCTGTATGAGCTGGAAGTCACCGATAGCCCTACCTCCCTGCGTCGCCGTCGCGGCGTACGACACCGACTCGTCGAGGGCGCGCTGCGCGGTGCCGACGGACAGCGCTGCGATGTGGATGCGTCCACGGGCCAGGGACGTCATCGCCGCGCGGTAGCCGACGTCACCGTCGCCGCCGACGAGGGCGTCGCTGCCGACGCGCACCCTGTCGAAGGTGACCTCCGCCGTGCGTGATCCCTCCTGGCCCATCTTGGCGTCCTTGACACCGACCTCGACACCGGGAGTGTCCGCGGGGACGAGGAAGACCGCGATGCCGGTGCTCGACTCGGTGGCCGGTGCGGTGCGGGCGAACACGACGAACAGGCCGGCCTCGGTGGCATTGGTGATGAACTGCTTCGTTCCCTCGATCACCCAGTCGTCACCGTCCGGAGTGGCGGTCGTGCGAAGGCCGGAGGGGTTCGAGCCTGCGCCGACCTCGGTGAGCGCAAAGGACGCGACGACCTCGCCGGATGCGATTCCGGGCAGCCACCGGTCCTGCTGCTCCTCCGTGCCGAACCCGACGAGCACCTGCCCGGCGATGCCGTTGTTGGTGCCGAACATGGAGCGGAACGACAGGGAGGTGTAGCCCAGCGCCATCGCAACCTCGACGTCCTGGACCAGGTCGAGCCCGAGTCCGCCCCACTTCTCGGGGATCGCGTAACCGAACAGTCCCATCTCCGCGGCCTGGTGACGCAGGTCGTCGGGGATGGCGTCGGTCGACATGATCTCGATCTCGCGCGGGACAACCCGCTCGCGGACGAACTCACTGATCTGCTTGAGCACGTCAGTGAAGACGTCGTCGGGGACCTCGGGGTTTCCGGTGTACATGGACACGACTATGGACGGTTGATTGTTGCTCGTCCAATACTTCATATCTACTTCGGTGATACCGTGACGCTATGGATGCGTCCCAGGTCCGCGCCTTCCTCGCCGTGGCCGAGGAGTTGCACTTCAGGAGGGCTGCCGAACGGCTCCACATGGCCCAGCCGCCCCTCACCCGCACCATCAAGCAGCTCGAGCGGGAGCTCGGCACCACGCTGTTCGACCGCAACACGCGGTCGGTCTCCCTGACGCCAGCGGGTCAGGCGATGCTCGAGCCCGCGCGTGAGGTGCTGGAGGCGCTCCGACGAACGACCGAGGCCGCCCGCTCGGCCGAGCGCGGGGAGGTCGGGCTCGTCCGGGTCGCGTTCGCCGGGGTGTCGACCCACCCGCTGGTCGCCACCCTCGCCCGCCGTGTCCGCTCGGAACGCCCGGGGATCGAGCTCGAGCTGTCGAGTCAGAACTTTGCGCTGCCAGCCATCCAGAAGCTGGCCACTCGGGAGACGGACATCGCGCTGGGCCGCTGGGACGTCCTCCCCGACGGCATCGACTCCCGGGTGGTGATGGGCGACAGGCTGGTGCTCGCCGTCCCGGCCACCCACCGGCTCGCCGACCAGGAGGAGGTCCACTTCGCCGAGCTGCGGGGCGAGCGCCTGGTCACGCTCCCTCCCGACGAGGGATCCGTGCTCACGGATCGCCTACGTCGGCTGGCCGAGGCGCAGCGGTTCGTGCCCCAGGTGGTACAGGTGGCTCCGGACACGCAGACCGCGCTCGCGCTGGTCAGTGCCGAGGTGGGCTGCTCGCTCACCCTGTCGTCCGTGGCGGCGAACCAGGGCGATCCGCACGTCACGTTCGTCCCCGTCGCGGCGAGCGAGGGGGGAGGACTTCCCGACGTCCATCTCCGCGCCGCGTGGCGGGCGGACGAGCGCAGCCCCGCCGTACGCGCGGTGCTCGACGCCCTGCTGGAGGTCGATCAGGTGGACGAGCCCTCTGTGCCTCCGGCATCGCCGTCGTCCGGGAGCAAGGTGCGGTAGACCGCCAGCAGTGTCTGCTTGGCCTGCTGGGACAGGCGCGGATCCGCCTTGATGGCGGCCTCCACCCCCGACGCCGCACCGCCGTCCTCGCTGGCGACCGCGTCGAGCAGGCCGGCCTGGGTGAGCAGCGACTCCGCCGAGATGTTCAGGGCTCGCGCGATCGATCGCAGCACGCGCACGGACGGCTGGTGCATGCCGCGCTCGATCTGGCTCAGGTAGGGGTTGGAGACCTCTGCGAGCTCGGCCATCTGGCGCAGCGACAGGTCGGCCAGCTGCCTCTGGGTCTTGATGTAGTGGCCCAGTGCCTCGAGCTGCGGAGTCCATCGATCTGCCATGTGTGAACTATACCGAGCACGTGCGTACTAGTTGACGCATTGAGCGAGTGCTGCATATAGTTTGCAAAGTCGTCCCCATCGATCTCACAGAGGAGCAAGCAGATGACACAGGCACAGGAGTACGTCCAGAAGGTCACCGACCAGGTGCTCGACGGCGTGCGCACCGCGCAGGCCGCGACCCTCAGCACCGTCGGCTTCTGGGCGCAGGCGACCCAGTCGCTGACCCCGAAGGCCTCGCGGCCGGGCGTTGCCGCCTGGTCGGAGCGGCTCCCGCAGCCCTCGGCGCTGGTGGACGACGTCTACAACGCCTTCGAGAAGGTGATCGCCAACCAGCGCGAGTTCGGGCACCAGCTGCTCGCTGCTGCGCAGCCGGTCGTCGAGGCTGCCCCGGCGGCCAAGAAGAAGGCGTAGCACCGAGCCCACGGCCGAGGTGGCGCCCGCAGAGGAGCGCCACCTCGGCCGTTCCATGTCGTCGTCGAGTGTGCCGAGCGGTCTTCGCGGACGCCCGGGCGAGAAAGCGGGTGCAGGACGTGAACGGTCGGGCAGACGAGGTACGCGAGATCACGGTCTCCGGCCGGGTGGTGAAGGTGTCGGTGCAGACGGCCCGCGGATCGGTGCCGGTGCTCATGTGCCACGGGGTCGGGCTGGACCAGGCGCGATGGGGGGAGTTTCGAGAGCTGATCCCTCGGACCACGATCGCCTTCGACGTCGAGCCCGAGCACCTCGGACGTTGGCCGTCGATACCGACCTACGCCCGGTTCGTGAGCCGCGTGATGGACGAGCTGGGCGTCCGACGGTTCGACGTGGTCGGACTGTCCTGGGGCGGCATCACCGCACAGCAGCTGGCGCTGACCCATCCCCGGCGCGTGCGCCGGGTCGTGCTGGCGGGCACCAGCCCGGGGTTCCTCGCGCTCCCCGTCGCTCCCGCGACGGTCGCGAGCTTCTGGCGCCCCGACCGCAGCGAGGCGAACCGTGACACCCTCGTCCGACGCGTCTACGGCGGGGACTTCGTGGCACGTCCCGAGCTGTTGTCGCGACTGGGCCTGGTCCGCAAGGTGGACGCGGGCGCCTACCGCCGACAGCTCCTGGCGCTCCTCGGCTGGACCAGCGTGCCCTTCCTCCCGCTGCTGGGCCAACCGACCCTGATCATGCACGGCGACGACGACCCGGTCTTCTCGGTCCACAACGCGCGCCTGATGCATGCGCTGACGCCCAGGTCCACCCTGGAGGTGATCCCGCGTGGCGGCCACATGTTCGTGCTGTCCCGGCCCGAGTCGACCGCACGGAGGGTGACGGACTTCCTCGAGGCCGGCGACCGATAAGTCCCGACCCGCAGGGGCGAGGTCAGGAGAGCAGCGCCTCGTCGTCGATCCCGAGGGCGGTCAGCTTGCGGTAGAGCGTCGTACGACCGATCCCCAGCATGCTCGCCGCCTTCGACCGGTTGCCCCCGGCCTGGCGCAGGGCGGCGACGATCTCGCTCCTCTCGGCGGCCTCGATCCGGGTCAGGGACCGGCGGTTCGCGGCGTCCCACATGCGTTCGGGCAGGTGGTAAGGGCTGACCACCTTGCCCGGCAGCTCGGCGGCCAGGCCCAGCAGGGCCTGGCGCAGCTCGGCCACGTTGCCCGGCCAGCTCCAACGCATCAGGACCTGCATCGTTGCCGCCGAGATCACTGGTCGCCGGGCGAGCTCGATCTCTGCCAGCAGGGCCTGGACGATCGACGAGAGCTCCTGACCCCTGCTCGCCAGCGCCGGAACCTCGACACCGACCGCGACCTGCGACAGCACCTGCAGGGCCGGCGCCGAGCACCTGGTGAGGTCAGCGGTGAGCACGAGCCGTCCGGGGCTCGCGCTGTCGGCCAACGTCTTGAGCGTGCCGACCAGGCTGACGTCCATGTCCTCGAGTCGCCGAAGCACGACCGTTCCGCCCTCGGCAAGAGCGGCGCTCGCCTGGCGTCGCCACCCGTCATGGCCGTCATGGCCGTCATGGCCGCCGAGGGCGCCGGCGTCGAGGACGAGCAGCGCGTCGTGGCCCTCGGCGCGCAACCACTCCCGCACGACGTACCACTTGCCGGACCCGCTGGGCCCGGTCACCGCGAGCGCGCCCGACGAACGGGCCGCCGTACGTTGCAGGTTGACCACATACGGGTCGCGCACCGGTGTCGACCGCGCCGGCCTGCCAGTCGGCCGGGCCTGCTTGCGGTCGAGGATCTCCACGGCGAACGCGGCGTCGTCGGTGTCGTCGAGGCGGTGCGCGAGCACCCGGGCGTGGAGGGACTGGAGGTCGAGCTCCAGCTCCTGTGGCCCCCGGTCCCAGTTACGCGCCAGGAGGGAGTCCCACAGCCGCGCGTGCATCTCGACGTTGAGGAAGGACAGGCCGGTGACGTTGGTCATCACAGTGTCGCTGTTGAGCACGATCACCGGGCCCTTGGCCCGGAGGCGCTGGTAGCTGTGCCCGAGCATGAGCTCGCGCCTGCCGACGGTGGCGCTGAGGTTGTCGACGATCTGCTGGGCGCCCTGACGGGTCATCGCGAGCATCATCATCTCGGCCGCGTCGACGGGCGCGGCCAGGGACAGCGACCCGATGACCCGACCGGTGACGGGGTGGCGGATCCCGACGCCCGCGCACGCGAGTGTCTCCAGTGCCTCGTTGAAGTGCTCGGCGCCGCGCACGAAGACGGCGGTCCCGTCGTGGATGGGGGTGCCGAGCCCGTTGGTCCCGATGGTCTCCTCGGAGAAGTCGAAACCCTCCGCAGCGTTCGCCCGGTCGAACCGGTCCTGCTCGGTACCGCCGGCGACGCGGCGCTCCACGATCTGTCCCGACCGGTCGGCCAGGAAGATGGCCGTGCCCATGTCCTGCAGTGTCTCTGCCAGCCGGTCCAGGACGGGCCGGGCTGCGCGCGAGAGCTCGCTGTCCGCGTCGAACTCGTTGACGAACTGGAACGCCCCGGTGGTGCGGGTGGCCCCGGCGCTGATGGATCGACGCCAGCTGCGGTCGATCTCGTCGGGGACCCTGAGCGGCTGCGAGTCCACGCTGTGCAGCAGGCCCAAGGAGATCAGGGTCTCCTTCGCGGAGCGGACCAGCGCGTCGTCGACCCGCGCATGACCGACGGGTGTCACGGCGGACGACTCGTTGCGGCGGTTCACCTCATCAGTATGTAACGACGGTCACACCAGCGGGAGGGCTGACGCTGCATTCCTGATACCAATGCACCAAGGACTGTTGCACCTCAGGTATCGCGAGCGGCCGCGAGAAGCCGACCGCATGCGACGCGGACGCTGTACCAGATCGGAACACGACGGTGCCTCCGCGTCGCCCTAGGGTCGCTGCCACCCAGCACCGGAGACCGACGGCAACCCGCCGGTGGCGCCCGCGTGCGCTGATGTGGCCTGCACCCCGGAGGAAGCACCGATGACCCACACGCCCACCTGGCGCAGAACCTACGACGTCGCGGAACGGGTCGTCGCCCCCCATGCCGAGAGGTGGGTGCGCAGCGGCGAGTTCGCGAGGGCGACGGCGCTGGCGCTCGGTGTCCGGCGCACGGTAGGGCGCAGGCTGAGCGGGGTGACAGCCGCGGCGTGGCACCTCGTCAACCTGCCGGCGCAGACGGACGTCCAACGACTCCGGGTGCAGATCGGAGCCCTGGACCGGGACGTGCGGCGTCTCTCGTTGCAGCTCGAGCAGGCGAACCCCGGACGTGAGCGGAGCGGCGGACAGTGACGACGCACGACGCCACGGGCATCGCCGGACGGGCGAGCCAGAAGGTGGTCCGCGCCGGCCTGCGAGCGCGCAACGGGGCCCGAATGGCCACCGGGGCCGCACGTCCTGCCGTGGGACAGACCCCCAAGGACGTGGTCTGGCGCCACGGTCGCAGCGAGCTGTGGCGCTACCGCAGTGACGAGGGCGGCGATGGCGGCCCGGAGCCCCGGCCGCCGCTGCTGCTGGTGTTCAGCCTGTTCTCCCGCAGCTACATCCTCGACCTCCGGCCGGGCAACAGCTTCGTCGAGCGCCTGCTCGAGGCCGGCTTCGACGTCTACCTGCTCGACTGGGGCGTCCCCGACGAGCGCGACGCCGCGAACCGGCTCGAGGACTACGTCGACGACTACCTGCCCGCGGCGGTCGAGCGCGTGCGCGAGGTCTCGGGCGCGGACCGGGTCAACCTGCTCGGCTACTGCTTCGGCAGCGTGCTCGCACTGCTGTACGCGGCGCACCACCGCGACGCGCCGCTGCGCAGCCTGACGGTGATGACCACCCCCGTCGACCTCGACCACCTGGGCCCCTTCGGCAACCTCACCACCCAGGGCCGCCTGGACGTGGACTCGCTGCTCGACGCCGACGGCAACGTCCCCCCGCAGGTCATCTACCAGGGGTTCCGGTCCTTGAAGCCGACGGCAGCGGTCACCCAGTACGTCGACCTGTGGCAAGGACTGTGGAGCGACGACTACGTGGCGTCCTACCAGGCCCTGATCGGCTGGGCCCAGGACCACGTGCCCCTGCCCGGCGGGGTCGCGCGCCAGCTGGCGGGGATGCTCGACGACAACGCGATCGTCAACGATCGGCTCGTCATCGGCGGCGACCGGGTGCACCTCTCCGACATCACCGTGCCGTTCCTCACCGTGCTCGCCAACCAGGACCACATCGTCCCGGAGGCCTCCGCCGCCCCGCTGCTCGACCTGGTCGGCTCGGCGGACAAGCACGAGCTAAGGCTGGACGGCGGCCACGTCGGGCTGCTGGTGGGACGGACCGCGGCCCGGACCACCATCCCCACGATCATCGAGTTCCTGCTCGAGAAAGGTGGTCGGAGATGACCAACCTCGTCAGCATCCTCACCACTTCAGCGGATCGCCACGGCCATCGTCCGGCGATCCGGCTCGACGACGTGGTGCTCAGCCACGCCGAGCTCGACGACCTCAGCGCCCGCGCCGCGGGCTGGCTGCGCGGGAGTGGGGTCGAGCCCGGCGACCGCGTCGGGCTCATGCTGCCCAACATCGTGCCGTTCGCGGTCCTCTACTACGCAGTGCTGCGTGCCGGAGCGATCGTCGTCCCGATGAACCCGCTGCTCAAGGCGAGGGAGGTCGAGCACCACCTGCGGGACTCCGGTGCCCGGCTGGTGCTCGTGTCCACCCAGGCCGCTCCCGAGGCGCAGGCCGCTGCGAGGGGGACCGGCGCGGAGGTCGTGGTGGCGGACGACGGCCTCGTGGCCGGCCTGGGTGACCTCGACGCCGACCTCGCGCCGGTGGCGCGGGCTGACGACGACACCGCGGTGATCCTCTACACCTCCGGCACCACCGGCTCGCCCAAGGGCGCCCAGCTCACGCACGCCAACCTGCGCCTCAACGCGCTCGGGTTCGGCGGACTCATCGGCCTGACCGAGCAGGACGTGGTGATGGGCAGCCTGCCGCTGTTCCACGCGTTCGGGCAGAGCAACTGCCTCAACGCGTCCGTCGCGGTCGGGGCCTGCTTGACCCTGGTGCCACGCTTCGAGGCCGAAGCGGCACTGCGGCTCGTCGAGCGCGACCGGGTGACCGTCTTCGCCGGTGTACCGACGATGTACGTCACCATGCTCCAGGCGGGCGCCGAGGGCGCGGACACGTCCAGCCTCCGGGTCTGCGTCTCCGGTGGCGCCTCGTTGCCGGTGGAGGTGCTGCGCGGCGTCGAGGAGACGTTCGGGGCGCCGATCCTGGAGGGCTACGGCCTGTCCGAGACCTCGCCCACCGCCACGTTCAACCGCCCGGGCCGGGCGAAGGTCGGTTCGATCGGGATCCCGATCGACGGCGTCGAGGTGAGGCTCGTGGACCGCAACGGCGACGAGGTGGGCCCCGGTGAGGTCGGGGAGATCGTGATCCGCGGCCACAACGTGATGAAGGGCTACTGGGGCAGGCCCCGCGCCACTGCGGACGCCGTCGTCGACGGATGGTTCCACAGCGGCGACCTGGCCACCCGCGACGAGGACGGCTTCTACTACGTCGTCGACCGCAAGAAGGACCTGATCATCCGCGGTGGCTTCAACGTCTACCCGCGCGAGATCGAGGAGGTCCTGTACGCCCATCCAGCAGTCCTCGAGGCCGCGGTCGTCGGCGTGCCGCACCCCACCCTCGGCGAGGAGGTCGCCGCGGCCGTCACGCTGCGCCCGGCGTACGTCGTCAGTGCCGAGGAGCTCCGCGACCACGTGAAGGCCCGGGTGGCGGCGTACAAGTATCCGCGCCACGTCTGGGTGATGGAGGCGCTGCCCAAGGGGCCCACCGGGAAGATCCTCAAGCGGGACATCCACGCCCCGGAGGCCGTCACCGCGTCGGCGGGCTGACCCCCTCGCGGGTCTCCTCGGCGGCCCTGGCGTGGGCGACGATCTCGTCGACGAGCTGCGCCCACAGCGGCTCGGGCAGGTTGTGCCCCATCCCCGCGACCACGACGAGCCGCGCACCCGGGACCGCGTCCGCGGTCGCCCGTCCGCCGTCCACCTGGACCAGTGGGTCGTCCTCACCGTGGATGACCAGGGTCGGGACGTCGAGCGCGCGGAGGCCGGGCGTACGGTCCGGTGACACCACGATCGCGGCGAACTGCCGCGCCACGCCAGCAGCGTCGTGGCCGCGTGCGAAGGCCCGGCGCGCCACCTCCGCGAGGCGAACCTCGTCCAGTGGGTAGCCGGGGGAGCCGATCACCCGGTAGACGTCGAGCGCCCGCTCCGCGGCAGTGTCCGCGTCCGTCGGCGGCGGGAGAAAGAGTGCCGCCATCGCCTCGGGCCGGGCCGCGCCGACGTCGCGGGACGTGGTGGACATGATCGAGGTCAGGCTGCGGACACGGTGAGCGTGCCCGATGGCGAGCTGCTGGGCGATCATCCCGCCCATGGAGGCGCCGACGACGTGCGCAGAGTCCAGGCCGAGGGCATCGAGGAGCCCGTCGACGTCGCGGGCCATGTCGAGCAGGGTGTACGGCGGGGGAGCGGCGGTCGGATCGCCGCTCACCAGGGCGCCCAGGTCGGGGACGCCGGCGTCGGCGAGATGGGTGGACAGCCCGACGTCCCGGTTGTCGAACCGGATGACGTGGAACCCGTGGTCCGCGAGCCGGGCACAGAACCGTTCGTCCCAGCCCAGCATCTGCGTGGCCAGGCCCATCACGAGCAGGAGGGGCGGGTCGGCGCGGTCGCCGAAGCACTCGTAGGCGATCTTGACGTCGCCGACGGTCACCTGCTTCACCTGGTCGGTCGTGGGGTCGGTCATGGGGTCGCTCCTCGGGTCGGTGGTCCCGCGAGCCTCTCCCGCGACGGGTCCGAGTGAGGTGTTCCACATCGGAACAGGTTGTGCCCTTCGGACGAACCTAGTGTCGCTGATCACACCAGCACTGGGGATGGCGGGAAGCCCGCCGGCCGCGACAGACAGCACGTGGCCAAGACCCAGCCCATCCTAGGAAGAAGAAGTGACATGAGTGATCAGCAGTCCGTCGTCGGAGTCGAGCAGGACCCCCTGAAGGAGCTGTACGCCGACTGGTCCGAGATCCTCGGGACCGCCGAGAACCTCACCATCCGCCTGTTCCGCAGCATCTTCGACGAGTGGCACCAGCCCACCGCCGAGCCCACCGACGTGACGTACGCCGAGGGCACCGTCGGCGGCGTGCCGGGCATCTGGTGCTACCCCGAGGGCGCCGACAGCTCCAAGGTGCTCCTCTACACGCACGGTGGCGGGTTCGCCGTCGGTTCGGCCTCCAGCCACCGCAAGCTCGCCGGCCACTTCGCCAAGGCGCTCGGCGTGACCTCCTTCGTCCTCGACTACCGCCGCGCTCCCGAGCACCCGCACCCGGCCGGCCTCGAGGACGCCGTCTCCGTGTTCGAGGCGTTGGTCGAGAGCGGCATCGCGCCCGAGGACGTCACCACCATCGGCGACTCGGCCGGCGGCAACCTCGCCGTCGCCGCGGCCCTGTCCCTCAAGGAGCAGGGCAAGCCGCTCCCCGGCGCTGTCATCGCGTTGTCCCCGTGGCTCGACATGGAGAACAAGGGCGAGACCCTGGTCACCAACGACGCCACCGACGCACTCATCACGGTCGGGCTCCTCGAGGGCATGATCGCCGGCGTCCTCGGCGACCGGACCAGCCCCTCTGCGCCCCTGGCCAACCCGCTGTACGGCGACTACACCGGCTTCCCGCGGCTCTACATCACCGCAGGTGGCGCGGAGTCCCTGCTCGACAACGCCACCCGGCTCAACGACCTGGCCACAGACGCCGGCGTCGACGTGACCCTGTCCGTCGTGGACGGCCAGCAGCACGTGTTCCCGTTCAACGCCGGCCACACCGCCGCCGCGGACGACCAGATCGCTGCCATCGCGAAGTGGTTCGCCGGCTGATCAGCCGGACACCCCTGCGCTCCCCACCCACAGACACGGAGACACCCATGACCACCACGACCACGACCGGGCCGCGCCCGGACGCCACCACCCACGTCGACTACGACGCCATCGTCATCGGCGCCGGCTTCGGCGGGATCTACATGCTGCACAAGCTGCGCAACGAGCTCGGCCTCTCGGTGCGTGCGTACGACCGCGCCGGCGGCGTGGGCGGTACCTGGTACTGGAACCGCTACCCCGGCGCGCTGTCCGACACCGAGGGCTTCGTCTACCGCTACTCCTTCGACAAGGACCTGCTCCAGGACTACGACTGGAACACCCGCTACCTCAAGCAGGCCGACATCCTGGCCTACCTCGAGCACGTCGTGGAGCGCTTCGACCTCGCGAAGGACATCCAACTCGAGACCGGGATCGCGGCTGCCGTCTTCGACGAGGCCACGAACCGCTGGACGGTCACCACCGAGCAGGGCGAGACCGTCACCGCGACGTACGTCGTGACCGCGCTGGGTCTGCTCTCCAAGATCAACATGCCGAACATCCCGGGCATCGAGACCTTCGCCGGCGACATCATCCACACCGGCGCCTGGCCCGACGAGCACGAGTTCGCGGGCAAGCGGGTTGGTGTCATCGGCAACGGCTCCACCGGTCAGCAGGTCATCTCGGCGGTGGCCCCGGAGGTCGAGCACCTGACGGTGTTCATGCGGACCCCGCAGTACAGCGTGCCGGCGGGCGACCGGCCCATGACCGCCGACGAGGTGTCGTCCATCAAGGGTGACTTCGACTCCATCTGGGACCAGGTCCGCAGCTCGGTGGTGGCCTTCGGCTTCGAGGAGAGCGCCGTCCCGGCGATGAGCGTCTCCGAGGAGGAGCGCCAGCGCGTGTTCCAGGAGAACTGGGACATCGGCGGCGGTTTCCGGTTCATGTTCGGCACTTTCTGCGACATTGCGACCGACCCCGAGGCCAACGAGGCGGCGGCGGCCTTCATCCGGTCCAAGATCAAGCAGATCGTCAAGGACCCCGAGAAGGCGCGCATCCTCACCCCGACGGACCTCTACGCCCGCCGCCCGTTGTGCGCGAACCACTACTACGAGACGTTCAACCGCGACAACGTGTCGGTGGCCGACCTCAAGCAGCACCCGATCGTCGAGATCACGCCGGAGGGAGTGCGTACGGCCGACGGCAAGGTCCACGAGCTCGACGTGCTGATCCTGGCCACCGGGTTCGACGCCGTGGACGGCAACTACATGGCCATGGACCTGCGCGGTCGCGGGGGGCAGACGATCAACGAGGCCTGGGCGGACGCCCCGACCAGCTACCTCGGGGTCAGCACCAACGGGTTCCCCAACATGTTCATGATCCTCGGCCCGAACGGCCCCTTCACGAACCTGCCCCCGAGCATCGAGACCCAGGTCGAGTGGATCGGCAAGCTCGTCGCTGAGGCCCGCGAGCGCGGCGCCGCAGTCGAGCCGTCGGTCGAGGCCGAGCAGGCCTGGACCGAGACCTGCCAGACGATCGCCGACATGACCCTGTTCCCCCAGGTCGACTCCTGGATCTTCGGAGCCAACGTGCCCGGGAAGACCAAGACGGTGATGTTCTACATCGGCGGACTGGCCAACTACCGCGCCCAGCTCGACGAGGTCGAGGGAACCGGTTTCAAGGGATTCGAGTTTGCTCCCGCCGCCCAGCCGGCACTTGCCTGACCACTCGGGTGGCGGCCGCCTCTGTGGCGGCCGCCACTCCTCTGGGCTCGACCTGTCGTCGATCCCGTCCATCCAACGAACATTGCGAGGAACCATGCGCGCATTCGCCGTACCCGAGCCCACCACCACCGACCTCGCCGAGATCGAGCTCCCCACGCCCACGCCCTCGGGCACTGAGGTGCTGCTGGAGGTCGTCCGCTCCGGGGTGTGCCACACCGACACCCACCTGCGAGCTGGCTACTACGACCTCGGCCGACGCGGCCAGATGCGCCTGACAGACCGGGGCGTTCCCTACCCCCTGGTCATGGGACACGAGGTCGTGGGAGTCGTGACCGCCGTCGGACCCGACGTCGAGGGCGTGGAGGTGGGCAGCACCCGGCTGGTCTACCCCTGGGTGGGCTGCGGTGAGTGTCCGCCATGCCTGGACGGACGTGAGAACGCGTGTCCGCGGGGCCGCAACATCGGCGTCGCACGAGCAGGCGGGTACGCCGAGCAGGTCCTCGTCCCGCACCCGCGCTACCTCGTCGACATCGAGGGGCTCGACCTCAGCTGGGCGGCCACGATGGCCTGCTCCGGGCTGACCGCCTACAGCGCTGCGCGCAAGGTCCTGCCGCTCCCCGCAGACGCGCCGATCGTGGTCATCGGGGTCGGGGGAGTCGGACTGACCGCCGTCGCGACCCTGAGCGCCCTCGGCCACCGTGCCATCTGCGCCGTGGACACCTCGGCGACCAACCTCGCGGCGGCCCAGGAGCTCGGGGCGTCGCACACCCTGACCTCGGTCGGCGACGACGTGGCCGCCAAGCTGCAGGCCACGACTGGTGGGCCCGTCGCAGCCGTCATCGACTTCGTCAACAACGAGCGCACCGCTCCCGTCGCCTTCGATGCCCTGGCCAAGGGAGGGCAGATGGTGCAGGTCGGCCTCTTCGGGGGAGAGCTGACGATCCCCACGGCGCTGCTGGCGCTGAAGATGATCACCATCCAGGGCAGCTTCGTCGGGACCCTGCCCGAGCTGCACGAGGTGGTCGAGCTCGCCAAGCGGGGCGACATCCCCCGCATCCCGGTCCACGACGCCCAGCTCGACCTCGTCGGAGTGACCGAGTCCCTCGACCGGCTCGCCGCCGGTGGAGTGACGGGTCGCATCGTGCTGAAGGGAGCAGGACAGTGAGCAAGTACGTCTCGGTCGACCCGGCCACCGGTGCCGTGGTCAAGGAGTTCGACAGCATGACCGACTCCGAGGTGGACGCTGCCGTCGAGGCAGCCCACTCCGCCTACCTGTCGTGGCGGCACGCCGACCTCGGCGCACGGACCGCGTTGCTCCAGAGGATCGCGGACCAGTACCGCGAGCACTCCGACGATCTCGCAGCCCTGATGGCCGCCGAGATGGGCAAGCCCGTCACCCAGGCCAGGGGCGAGATCGCGCTGGTCGCGTCGATCTTCGAGTACTACGCCACCACGGGCCCGGACTTCCTCGTCGAGGAGCAGCTCGACATCGCCGGCCAAGGCAGCGCCACCGTCGTGACGGAGCCCATCGGCGCGCTCGTCGGGATCATGCCGTGGAACTACCCGCACTACCAGGTCGCGCGGTTCGTGGCCCCGAACCTGCTCCTCGGCAACACGATCCTCCTCAAGCACGCGAGCAACTGTCCCCAGCAGGCCCTCCGTATCGCTGACCTCATCTCCGCCGCCGGTGCGCCGGTCGGCGTCTACCAGAACGTGTTCGCCACCAACGACCAGGTCGCGCAGATGATCGCGCATCCTGCCGTCCAGGGGGTCTCGCTGACCGGGTCCGAGCGAGCCGGGCAGGCCGTGGGCAGTGTCGCGGGGGCGCACATGAAGAAGTGCGTGCTCGAGCTCGGTGGTTCCGACCCGTTCATCGTCCTGGCGGACGCAGACGTGCCGAGCGCTGCTCGTGAAGCGGCGACCGGTCGGTTCGCCAACGCGGGCCAGGCGTGCACGTCCTCGAAGCGCATCCTCATCGAGGACGAAGTGTGGGACGAGTTCCTGGAGGAGTTCGTTGCCCAGGCGCGCCAGTGGACGCTCGGCGACCCGTCCTCGGCCGACACCAGGCTGGGCCCGATGGCCTCTGTCGCCGGAAGAGCCGACCTCGAGGAGCAGGTGCAGGACGCCGTGGGAAAGGGTGCCGAGGTTCACCTCGGTGGCACCGTGCCGGACGGCCCCGGCGCCTACTACCCGGCAACGGTGCTCTCCGGCGTCGAGCCGACCATGCGTGCCTACCGGGAAGAGCTCTTCGGCCCCGTGGCGGTCCTCTACCGGGTGGCCTCGGCAGAGCAGGCGATCGCTGTCGCCAACGACTCGCCCTTCGGCCTCGGCGCAGCCGTGTTCGGCGGCGACGAGGCGAGGGCACGGGAGGTGGCCGACCGCCTCGAGGTCGGAATGGTGGGCATCAACACCACGGTCAAGAGTGCCCCCGACCTGCCCTTCGGCGGAGTCAAGGCCTCCGGCGTCGGGCGCGAGCTGGGTCGGTTCGGACTCGACGAGTTCGCCAACAAGAAGCTCGTCCGGAAGCTGAGGTAGGTCCCGTCATGAGAGAGGCAGCTCCCAGCGTTCGACGGCGCGGTCGTGAGTTCCCGGTCCTGGGATCCGCCGATCTCGCGCCGTCCCCGAGCACGCTGACCGACTTCTTCGCGACGACGCCCGAGCGCCGAGCGTTCGTCGACGGCGAGGGCCGGCTGACGGGTACGACCGGGCGGATCCATGCCAAGGCCATGGGCACCGGGACGACCGTGTGCGGCCGCAACGCGAGCTCGTGGGTCAAGTTCTGGGAGGTGCCGTTCTCGACCATCCTGGTGAAGGCATGTCCGGACTGCCTCGAGGGCGTCCGCGAGTACTGACACACGCCAACTGACCTTTGATCGCATCGCGCTCGACCGATCGTGTGCGCGGGCTGCCCTGGTAGGGATGCCGAGGCCCCGGGTCCCTGACGGGAGCCCGGGGCCTTGTCGGTGTCGACGCCGTACGTCAGGCGTTCTTGATCGCGGAGATGTCGAACTCGAGCTTGATCTTCTCGGAGACGAGGACGCCGCCGGTCTCGAGCGCGGCATTCCAGGTCAGGTCCCAGTCCTTGCGGTTGATCGTGGTCGCGCCCTCGAAGCCGACGCGGGTGTTGCCGAACGGGTCGACGGCGGTGCCGGTCTCCTCGAAGGGGATCGTGACGGACTTGGTGACGCCCTTGATGGTGAGGTCGCCGGTGATGGTCCACTCGGTGCCGTCGCGCTCGACCGAGGTCGAGGTGAAGGTGAGCTCGGGGTGGTTCTCGACGTCGAAGAAGTCGCCCGAGGTGAGGTGGCCGTCGCGGTCGGCGGTGCCGGTGGCGATGCTGGCGGCGCGGATCGTCAGGGCCACGCTCGAGGCTGCCGGGTTCTCGGCGTCGACGTGCGCGGCGCCGTCGAAGTCGCCGAACTGGCCGCGGACGGTGGTCACCATCGCGTGGCGTGCGGAGAAGCCGAGGCGGCTGTGGCTGGCGTCGATGGTGTAGTCACCGGTGAGCACCGACCCGGGGGTGGCCTCGGCGACGGCGACCGGGGTCGCGTCGGCGGGGGCGGTGGTGGGCTTGCGACGGAAGAAGGACACGGTTTGCTCCAGGTGAAGGATGTGGTTGAGAGTTCAACTAACTTAAGGCTCGACCGCGGCAATTCATTCCATCTTCATCGTGATCTGGCTCACTTCAGGTTGGAGCTGCTGGTGTCACGGCCTCCACGTCTGTCGGTCGCTCGTCCCGCGAGGGAGAGGGAGACCTCTCCGAGGTCCTCGATTCCCAGCCGATGGAGGCCTAGCGTCAGGCGCAGCCGGCCCCGAGCTCGGGGGCCAGCAGACGCCCGGACCCCCGTGCCATTCGGACCGACTGCCACAAACTAGACACTTACAGACCGATCACGTCCATGACAGGGCGCTACAATCCGTAGTGAACCGCGAGCTCTCCCCGCGTAAACCCGAGGAGATCCGCGATCATCCGAGTCATTCAGTGGCGCTCGATCTCTCCCAGAGGGTTTCGGTTCAAATCGTGTCCCCGGTTCGCCTCGAGCAATGTGGGGTGGGGGAGTAGTGGGGACTCTGTTCCGGGAGCCTTCCCTGTCCCGGGAAGACGTACCGGACGGGTCTTGCGGAACCACCAAGCCTCAAGAGCTCCGCTTCCTGCGGCGTAGCCGTGGAGGGTTCTTCTTGCGGTGACACCGACCATCCATCAACGGGCGGGGGCGGATCGCGCCTGCCTTGTGACTGGCTACCAACTCGAGCGCTTGCGGGTCCTGTCACGATACGACGGAGCCCTTCACGCTCAACGACAGATCGGCCTCGCCCTGCCGTCGGGCGAGGATGATCGCGGCGGCGATGAGCCAGAGCGGGAGGAGCAGGTAGTTCACCAGGCCACCGGGTGGGATGCCTGCGGTGCCTAGGGCGCTGAGTACGCCCAGCACGAGGGTGAGGATCGCGAACCACCGCGGCAGTACGGCGTTGGCCAGACCGGCCAGTCCGGCGCCGAGGAGGGTGGTGGCGATGCCAATGCCCATGCCGGCGAACCCGAAGAAGCCCACGAAGCTGAGGATTCCCAGGGCCTGGTCGTCTTTGGCGTCCGCGGCTCCGTTGATCAGACCCCAGTTCCACATCACCATCTGTGAGAGGCCGGCAGCGACGAGCAACAGGCCGCCGTAGACGATGCTGGAGTATGTCGATTCGCGAGCTTCGCCCGCACGGAGATGGCTGCGGAGCGCGGTCCCGAAGAAGACCAGCGCGATCGCCATGACTACCAGGCAGCCGATGGCTGCGTAGTTCAGGGCCAGGTGATCGCGGATCGCCGCGGTGGTCATCGTCCCGGGTGAGTCCTGGTCGCCGGTCTGGAACAGGAACATCTGCCCGATCCAGGCCGCGCCCGCGATCGCTCCCGTCCAGGGCAGGAATCGTTCGAACTTGCTGCGAGGCATTTCGCCACTCCCTTCCGCATGATGCCGGCGGGGATCGCCGACACCGCGACCATTCCGGTCGAGTCGCCCGGGCGCACGAGGTTGCCGTCCCGGGTGGGCCGGGAGGTGTTCCCGGGACTGCAGACGGGAGGCTGCCGCGCCGTCAGACTGTGGACATGTTCTTCACGGCCGTTGTGTTCGCGACGGTGGTCCCGATCACGCTTGGTCTGCTGCTCGTGCGGCGTGGTCAGCGTCGGATCGGCTGCCTGCTGGTGGCGCACGGGCTGTCGGTGGGCCTGCTGTTGGGTGGCTCCGAGTTCACGAGCACGACCACGGCGGCCTTGGTTGCCGACCAGCTGCTCGCCGGCGGTTGGGTCTTCCTGTTCCTATGGTTGGTCCTGATCGCCTACGTCTTGCCCGATGGGCGTCCGCTGTCAAGTCGGTGGCTGCTCTGGGTCCGTGTTGGGCTGGCGGGCGCAGCGCTGCTTCTCGTGGGTGCGGCCGGTGACCGGAGTACGTTCCGGCAGGAGCACGACGGGCTCGCCCCACCGGTGGCGTGGCTATCGCCGGCGGTGTCGGCAGTTCTCGGGACGGTCGGGCTGCTGCTCGTCGTACTTCTGTTCTTCGGCTCCGCTGTCGCCGTGCGCAGCCGGCTCAAGGCATCGGCGGGCGAGACCAGGCTGCAACTCCTGTGGCTGGTCTGGGGTGCGCTGGCCGTCCCGCTGGGGCTGCTCCTCCTGTGGGCGAATCACTTCCTGCTGAGTGACATTCCCTGGATTACCGCTGCCGTTTTCACCGGTGTCAGCACTGCGCTGCCTGCCACCATCACGATCGCGATCTTGCGCTATCGCCTCTTCGACATCCAGCTCGTCCTCAGCCGCACGCTCACCTATGGCGTCCTGGTTGTCGGTGTGGTGGCGTTGTACGCACTGCTGCTCCTCGCTGTCGCCCGCGTCGGCGGAAACGACACCTTGGGTGGCCTACTCACGGTCGCCGTGGTCGCAGTCGCGGTGCACCCGGCCTACGCTTGGCTCGGCTGGCGGGTCGAGCGGTGGGTCTACGGCTACAGGTCCCAGCCGCACCAAGCCCTCCGCCTGCTCGCCGACCGGGCCGACGCTGCAGCATCTGACACGTTCGGCACTCCGGTCACCGACGCGGTCACTGATGCGATCGCCGAAGCTCTCCGTGCCGATCGCGCGTGGGTGGACACCCGGCCCGGCGACGCGGACGATCGTGTCGTCCGGACGCCGCTGGTGCATCGCGGCGAGAGTTTCGGATATCTCGCGGTGGCAGTGCCGCACGGTCGGGAGCTGTCATCCGCGGATCTGGCTCTCCTCCGCGACCTTGCCCGGTATGCGGCGGTCCTCGTCCGATCGGAGAGACAGGGCCAGGCTCTTCGCGAGTCGCGTTCGCGGATCGTGGCCGGCCGCGAGGAGGAGCGCCGCCGGCTCCGCCGAGACCTTCACGACGGGGTCGGCCCGGCGCTGGCAGCCGTCGTGCTCAAGCTCAACGCCGCGCAGTCACGCGCCGATGTCGACGCGCGCGCCGCACTGCTTGCCGAGGCACGCGAGGAGGTCAAGGACGCTATCGCGGAGGTGCGCCGGCTCGTCGACGACCTAAGGCCGCCGGCGATCGACGAGGTCGGCTTGCTTGCGGCGATCCGGCATCGCGCTGGGGCATTGTCCGGGGGGCTGACGATTGAGGTGTCCGGGCCGGAGCCGCTGCCCGCGCTGCCCGCGGCGGTCGAGGTCGCTGCCTTCCGAATAGCATCTGAGGCGATGACAAACGCCGTCCGCCATGCTGGCGCGAGCCGCTGCCGGGTCGACGTGTCTTTGAACGGTTGCCTAGAACTCACCATCGCGGACAACGGGCGCGGTCAAGCGCTGGCGACTACGAGCGGGGTGGGGTGGACGTCGATGCGCGAGCGTGCCGCCGAGCTAGGTGGCACCTGCGACATCTCCGACCGGCGAGAAGGAGGCCTCCTCGTGCGTGCGGTCCTGCCTGTTGAGGAGCCTCCGGCGAGCGCGGAGAGCCGGGTCGAGCGATGATCCGGCTGCTCGCGGTCGACGACCACCCGGCGTACCGGCGCGGCCTCGAGCTGATGCTCGCCGACGTCGACGACATCGACATCGTCGGTGAGGCTGAAACCGGTCTACGCGCCGTGGAGCTTGCCGAAGAGCTGGCTCCCGACGTCGTGCTGATGGACCTGCGGATGCCCGAGCTGGACGGCATCGAGGCGACGCGAAGAATCAACCGGGGCGCGTTCGCCCCGGCGGTCGTCGTCCTCACGATGTTCGAGGACGACGACTCCGTCTTCGCGGCGATGCGCGCCGGCGCCCGCGGCTACCTCCTCAAGGGAGCAGAGCAGGACGAGATCGTGCGCGCGGTCCGCGCCGCCGCGGCAGGCGAGGCGATCTTCGGCCGCGAGATCGCCCAACGTGTCATCGCCCACTTCGCCCGCGGCGCCGGATCCACTGCAGCTGCTTTCCCCTCGCTGACCGATCGCGAGCGCGAGGTGTTGGAGCTGGTCGCTGCTGGCAAGGGCAACTCGATCATCGCCCACGAGTTGATGATCAACCTGAAGACGGTACGCAACCACGTATCCAACGTCCTCAACAAGCTCCAGGTCTCCGACCGGTCCGCGGCCATCGTGAAGGCACGCGAAGCGGGCCTGGGGGGTGGCAAGTGACTGTGCCGTCAGACGATGGGCATCTGGGACCCGTCGTCGGCTCGTGCGCGGGCCGACGGGGTCTCTGTGCTGGACGAGCCGACATCGACTTTCAGGTCGCGGCTTACTCGCGGGCTGCGGCGAGGGTGATCGGGTTGGTGCGGTTGGCGAGCCAGGTGCCGATCGTGGCGGTGCCGACAACGGCGGTGATGCTGACCGCGGTGAGGGTCAGGAGTGTGGCCCAGGGGATGACGAGTACGGGTTCGCCGAGGAGTGTCAAGAATCCCCGGCGTGCTGCAAGCAGGCAGCATGCGGCGGCAGCAGCGCCCAGAATGACACCGATGGCTGAGACGGCGAGGGCCTCGAGTGCTGAGGTGCGGATGGTCTGGCCTCGGGTGAGTCCGCTGAGTCGCGCGACGGCGAGCTCGCGTTTGCGGGCGGCCGCGGCGAGCGCGACGGCGTTGATGACGGCGATGAGCGCGTAGAGGCCGCCGAGTCTCGCGGAGCGCGCCAGTGCAGGATCGGCTTGCGGGACGGCTGACCCGCACTTCGCTACCAGAGCTCGCGTCGCTAGGCCGAGTCGGCGGATGCGGCAGGGACGGTCCCAACAAGGCCGGGCAAATCGGTGGACGTTTACTAGTCGAAAACCCCGTCAGATCCCGGCCAATGGAAACTCGTTCGAACAAAGTCTCGCCAGGTCCCAGGGTGGAGTCCTTGCAGGTCAGAGCCGGTAGGGGCAAGCAGAACCAAAGGTCGCTTCGCAGCCTGATCAACGTCAAGGGGTCGCAGGTTCAAATCCTGTCAGCCCGACCATGTGATGTCGCAGGACATCACGAGCTCCCGGACCTACGACATGTGGGTCCGGGAGTCGTCATTTTCGGTGTGATGGGGGAGGGCCTCGGCGTGAAGATGGACCACCCGTGAGCCTCGACCTGCCGACGGAGCACCTCCTCCTGCTCGCAGCGGTCACCTTCCTCGGTGCGATGCTGCAAGGTGTGGTCGGTCTGGGCCTCGGGCTCCTGGTGGCGCCGATCGCCGGGATCATCGAGCCCGCCCTGCTCCCGGGCGTACCGCTGTGCCTGGCACTGGTCATGCCACTGCTCACGTTGACCAAGGACGTCAGGCACGTGGACTGGCCGGCGCTGGCCTGGGCGCTGCCGGCCCGCGTCCCGGGCACCGTCGTCGGCGTGGTCGTCGTGGCGCTCGCGACCCCCGAGCAGATCGGCGTCATCGTCGGCCTGGCGGTGTTGGTCGCGGTGCTCCTGACCGTCCGCACGGTGCAGATACCGGTCACGCGTGCATCGCTCGCCGGTGCGGGCTTCGTGTCCGGCGTCACCGGCACGGCCACCTCGATCGGTGGTCCGCCCCTGGCGTTGCTGTTGCAGCGTCGCCCGCCCGACCAGACCCGAGGCACGCTGGGCGCCTACTTCGTCGTCGGAGCGGCCTTCTCCGTCATCGGCCTGTGGGCATCGGGGCACCTGGTCCTCCGAGACGTCAGCGTGGCACTGGCCATGCTGCCTGCGATGACGCTGGGCTTCTACGCGGCGATGTTCCTCCGCAGCCGCGTTCCTGCGGCCTCGTTGCGAGGGACGTTGCTCCTGGTGTGCGCGGTGAGCGCCCTGGTCCTGGTCGTGCGAAGCATCTCGTAGCCGATGAGGTGGTGCGCCGGCTGGACACAATTCTCTCGACCCCACAACTTTGCATGTCCGGCGGACGTCATGTTCAAGTGACCGGACCGGTCTGCGCACTGCGGAGCGGTCGACGAGTCCTGCCGCGGCCCGGTGACGGGCCGTACGGCGGGCGGAAGCACCACGTCGCCACCGCGGTGGCGACCGGAAGGAACCCGTGTCGAGACTGCTCACCCTGCTCACCGCCCTGTGCCTCACCCTGGGCGTCCTCGCGACGGAGGCGCCCGTCGCGCCGGCCGCATCGGGAGGGGTGATGGCCTCCACCCCGATTGCTGCGAAGGTCACGGCCGAGGACCGCCGGCGCTGGAAGGCGCCCCGGGGCCCGTTCTTCAACGACCCCCGGCGCAAGAAGGGCTGGTTCCGGATCGAGCGCAAGGTCATCGACACGATCAAGCACACGCGCAAGGGGTCGACGATCCGCATCGCGGTCTACTCCTTCGACCGGATGCCCGTCGCCAGGGCCCTGATCGCCGCGCACCGCCGCGGCGTCAAGGTGCAGATGATCCTCAACGACCACCAGTACACGAAGGCGATGCGCGCGGTCCGCAAGGAGATCGGTGCCAAGCGCTACCGCTCGAGCTTCATCTACCGCTGCACGGCGGGGTGCCGGAGCAAGCAGAACCAGTACAACAACATGCACACGAAGTTCTACTCGTTCTCCCAGGCCGGTCGGTCCAAGGACGTCCTGGCCGTCGGGTCGGCCAACCTGATGCTCAACGCCGACATCCACCAGTGGAACGACCTCTACTTCACCTCCGGCGACCACGAGCTGTTCCGCCAGTTCGTACGGCTCTTCAACGACATGCGCAAGGACCACTCCACCCGCCAGCCGCCGCAGTTCTTCTGCGGCACCCCCGCCAACGGCGTCGCGTGCGACGACTCGGTCGACAAGCACACCGTCTGGGCGTGGCCCAAGCCGTCGGGCCCGAAGAACGACCTCGTGCTGGACCTGCTCAACAAGGTGCAGTGCCTGACGCCGGACGGCGCCGGCGGGCAGAAGCGCACTCGCCTCGCGGTGTCGATGCACACCATGCGCGGCAACCGGGGCGACTACCTCGCCTCCGCGATCCGGCAGAAGTGGATCGAGGGGTGCAAGGTGCGGGTGATGTACGGCCTCATCGGCTACCACACCAAGCGGGTCGTCGGCGCTCCCACGGCACGCGGCCGGATCCCGCTGCGATCGACCGGCCTCGACTTCAACCCCGACGACGACTACGACCTCAACAAGGACGGCAAGGACGACCTGATCCTGACCTACTACAGCCACCAGAAGTACGTCGCGATCCAGGGCAGCTACAACGGCAACCCGGACACGCACATGGTCGTGACGGGCTCGGCCAACTGGGCGAGCCTCAGCCCCGGCAACGACGAGCTGTGGATGACGATCCGCGGCAAGAAGCTGACCCGGAAGTACGTCCGGAACTTCGACTACCAGTGGAAGAAGAAGCGCAACTCCCGCAACGCCTACACGACCACCTACGTGAACTTCCGCGTCAAGCGCACGGTCGTCGGCGAGGACGGGGAGAGCCGTACGGTCTGGCGCACGGAGCGTCGCCCGGTCGTCACGATCGAGCCGGACCCCTACCGGCCGGGACCCACCTGGGAGAACGACTGAGGACCGCTGGTCCAGACCATCGCAGAATTTCCGGACCACCCCGTAACAGGCGGCGCGGCGACGGCGCTGAGCAAGTGAGCGACCGCGTCCCGCTGGGTCCAGCACCGCCCACCCGTACCTCGACCTCCCGCCGGGGTACGGATCCCCCCAGAGGCGGTGGGACGACCTGAAAGACGCACACCACAGCGGCGCGGCCCCAGGGTCGCGCCGCTGCTGTGTGTCTCGGAACGGGACGCGCTAGGCCAGGGTTGTCGGATCGGTGTTGGCGCCGCAGACCACGACGGCCACGCGCTCGCCGGCCGCCGGCACGTAGGCGCCGGTCAGCAGGGCGGCCATCGCCGCCGCCGCGCCGTGCTCCGAGGCGATCCGGTGCTCGGCCCACAGGTGCCTGCGCGCCGCCACGATGTCGTCGTCGTCCACGAGCACCGCGACCGGGGGCTCGGCCCGTGCCGCGGCGAGGGCGAGGTCGCCGATGCGGCGGGCGCCGAGCGAGTCCGCTGCGACGCCTGACACGTCCACGTCGACCGCATGTCCGGCGGCCATTGCCGCGTGCAGCGTGGGGATCAGCCGCGGCTCGACCGCGACCACCCGCGCCCGACCGCGGGCGGCCGCTGCCACGCCGGCGTACAGGCCACCGCCCCCCACGGCGACGACGATCGTGTCGATGTCCGGCTCGTCCTCGAGGAGCTCCTCGGCCAGCGTGCCGGCCCCCGCGGCGACCTCCGGCTGGTCGTACGCGTGGGCGAACGTCGCTCCCTGCTCCTGCGCGAACAGCACGGCGGCTTCCTGGGCCTCGGCGAACTCCGCCCCGACCCGCCGCACGTCCGCGCCGTAGCGCCGGATGCGCTCCACCTTCACCGCGGGAGCGGTCTCGGGGACGAACACCGTGGCACGCACGCCGAGCTCGCGGGCCACGAACGCCTGCGCGAGCCCGGCGTTGCCGCCCGAGGCGACCACGATGCCGGCCTCGCCCAGCTCGCCGCGCTCGCGCGCCGCGAGCTGCCGGTTGAACGCCCCGCGCGTCTTGAAGACACCGCAGTGCTGGAGGTGCTCGCACTTGAGCCACAGCCGGTCGCGTCCGGAGGGCGCCAGCAGCGGAGTGCGGCGCACGTGCCCGGCGATCCGGTCGCGGGCGGCCAGCACGTCGTCCCGGGTGATCGTCACCGGGCCATCATCCCTCGGAGGCGGGGACGCTCAGGGCGACGGCACCCGAGCGACGCCGCCGCTCGGGCCGGGCAGCGGACCGAACTGCTGGTTGCACGTCCACCCGGCGCACGTCACCAGCGCGAGGCGGCGACGTTCGAGCGCCTCCCTGACCTCGGCGTAGGCCGGGTCGTCGACCACGTTGAGCGTCTCGTGGGGGTCCAGGAGCCGGTCGTAGAGGAACGCGTCGCTCCCGTCGGTGCCGTAGAGGTAGCGCTCGGTGCGCACGCCCCGGTGCGACCACCCGTCGCCCAGGGTCCGCCCGGTCTGGATCAGGGTGGTGTCGCGGAAGGGCTGGGCCTCGCCGCGGAGGGTGGGTGCGAGGGAGGCGCCGTCGACCTGCCACTGCGGGGCGACGCCGGTGAGCGCGGCGAACGTCGCGGGCAGGTCCACGAGGGTGGCGGGGACGTCGGAGGTGCTGCCCTCCACGACCCCTGGCCCGCGCACGAGCAGCGGCACCTGCAGCGCCTCGTCGGTCAGCACGTCCTTGCCGACGAAGCGGTGCTCGCCGAGGGAGTAGCCGTTGTCGGAGGTGAACACGACGTAGGTGTCATCGAGGACGCCCTCCTCGGCCAGCGTCGCGACCAGGGAGCCGACGGCACGGTCCACCGCCTGCAGGGACTGCAGCCGGGCGGTGTTCTCGGCCGCGACGTCGGTCCGCGACGCCGGCGCCAGGTTGCGCAGGTAGCGCGGCTGGTCGGAGACGTCGGCCTCGTTGAAGGCGGGGTCGTCGAAGGCGGCAGGCCGAGCGTCGAGGAACAGGTCGTCGTCCTGCGGCGCGGCCGGCGGCAGCCCTCGGCCGCCCTCGGGGGTGATCCGGTAGTGGGGCGCGAGGTGCCAGGCGTACACGACGAACGGGTCACCGCTCCGGGCGAAGTCCCTCAGCGCACGGTTGGTGCGGTCCTCGATCACCGAGGTGACGTAGCTGTCGGTGTAGCGGCGCGGGGTCCCGTCGCCACTCATCGTGAAGTCCACGTAGTCGTAGGTGCCTCGGGTCAGTGCGTCCCAGCGCGACCAGCCGGCCGGGCGCACGTCGCGGGGGCCGTAGCCATTGAGGAACTTGCCGACGAACGCCGTGCGGTAGCCGCTGTCGCGGAACCACACGCTCGCCTCCTCGCCCGGGTCGAGTGCGGCGAAGCCGCCGTGCTCGCCGCGGTTGTGCTGCACACCGTTGTTCTGCGCGTACTGGCCGGTGGCGAGCTGGGCGCGCGCCGGGCAGCACAGCGGGTGCGGCGAGATCGCGTCGGTGAACTCCATCCCCTGGTCGGCCAGCAGGCGTCGCGTGATCGGCATGTGGTCGAGGTCGTCGTCACGCATGTCGTCGGTGAGGACGAAGACCAGGTTGGGCTGCGACGCCGTCGTCGCCGCTGACGCCGAGCCGGTGCCCTGCACCATCCGTACGGAGCCCGCCTCTGCGGCGCCGCCGGCGTCACCGGTCGTGCTGACCGTGGCCAGGGTGGCGACGAGCACGACGAGGAGGGCAGCCGAGATCGACTGTGCCCACGCTCGCATCATGCCCCTCGCCGAGACCCTGAGGGTCCTGATCGTCCGCCCTGTTCGGGCGCAACAGTAGGGCGGGGCCCGGCCCTCACCCAAAGCGACACGTCGACTGTGGCCGCGACGGTTCCAGCCGCTAGCCTGTGGTCCCGCCGAGAGCCGGCACGATCCGCACGAAGGAGCCTGCAGCACCCGCCATGGACGAGAGTCAAAGTCCCCGCACGACCGCACTGACCACCGGGTGCGCGTCGTGACCCCTCTCCTGCTGCTGCTCGCCTCGCTGGCCCTCGTGGCCGCCTGCGGCCTCTTCGTGGCCGCCGAGTTCTCCTTCGTCACCGTCGACCGTCCGAGCGTCGAGCGCGCCGCCGCGTCCGGCGACGAAGGTGCCCGTGGAGTCCAGCTGGCCCTCCGGTCGCTGTCGACCCAGCTCTCCGGCGCCCAGGTCGGCATCACCGTCACCAACCTGGCGATCGGCTTCCTGGCCGAGCCGGCGATCGCCGACCTCATCCGCGACCCCCTGGCCTCCGCCGGGGTGCCCGACGGGGCGGTGTCGCCGCTCGCGCTGGCGCTGGGCCTGGTGATCGGCACGGTCGTCACGATGATCTTCGGCGAGATGGTGCCCAAGAACATCGCCATCGCTCGTCCGCTGGCGACCGCCCGGGCCACGCAGGGCTTCATGCGTGGCTTCACCGCGATGACCGGTCGCCCGATCCGCGTGCTCAACGGCTCGGCCAACGCGATCGTGCGGCGTCTCGGCATCGAACCGCAGGAGGAGCTGCGGTCCGCGCGCAGCAGCCAGGAGCTCTCCTCGCTCGTGCAGCGCTCGGCCGACCAGGGCACGCTCGACGCCGACACCGCCGAGCTCGTCGAGCGCTCGGTCGAGTTCGGCAGTCGCACCGCCGGCGAGATCATGACGCCGCGCGTGCGCACCACCACCGTGGAGGAGCAGGACCGCGTCTCCGCGGTCATCGACCTCGCCCGCCAGACCGGGCACTCGCGGTTCCCGGTGCTCGACGCCGACGACACCGTGGTCGGCACCGTCCACGTCAAGCACGCTGTCGCGGTGCCCGTGCACGAGCGCTCGACCACCCGCATCAAGCACGTGATGGTCAGGCCGGTCGTGGTGCCCGACAGCCTGCGGCTCGACCCCCTGCTCGCCCTGCTGCGCCAGGACGGCTTCCAGATGGCGGTCGTGCTCGACGAGTACGGCGGCCACGCGGGCATCGTCACGCTGGAGGACGTGGTCGAGGAGATCGTCGGAGACATCTCCGACGAGCACGACCGGCTCGGCTCCCGGATCCGCCAGCGTCGTGACGGCAGCTGGACCCTGTCCGGCCTGCTGCGGCCCGACGAGGTCGAGGACGTCACCGACGTCGAGCTGCCCGACCACGAGGACTACGACACCGTCGCGGGCCTGGTCATGCGCGAGCTGGGCAAGGTCCCCGAGCCGGGCGACCGTGTCGAGCTGCCGGTGCCCGACCGTTCGGAGCCCCACGAGGTGCGCGAGCGCCTCGTGACGCTGACCGTCCAGCGGATGGACGGCCTGCGCATCGATCGGCTCGACCTCCGCGTGGTCTCCGCCGAGTCCACCGGGACCGGGGGTGACGACGATGAACAGTGACTTCTCCGGGGTGGGCCTGGCCGTCGTGCTGCTCGCCTTCAACGCCTTCTTCGTCGGTGCCGAGTTCGCGCTGCTCGCCGCCCGCCGCAGCCAGATCGAGCCGCGTGCCCAGGACGGCTCCCGCGCCGCGCGTACGACGCTGCGCGCCATGGAGAACGTCTCGCTCGTCATGGCAGGTGCCCAGCTGGGCATCACGGTCTGCTCGCTCGGTCTCGGGGCGATCGGCGAGCCGGCCGTGGCCCACCTGCTCGAGCCCCTCTTCCACGCCGCACGCATGCCCGACGACCTGCTGCACCCGGTCTCGTTCGTGGTCGCGATGTCGATCGTGGTCTACCTGCACGTCGTGCTCGGAGAGATGGTCCCCAAGAACATCGCCCTCGCGGGCGCCGACCGGGTCGCCCTGCTGCTCAGCCCGCCGATGATGGTCATCGTCACGGTGCTGCGCCCCGTGATCGGCGGCATGAACATGGTCGCCAACGCCGTGCTACGCCTGCTGCGCATCGAGCCCAAGGACGAGGTCCACTCGACCTTCACGCGCGAGGAGGTCGCCGCCCTCGTCGAGGAGTCCCGCGGGGAGGGCCTGATCGAGGCCGACGAGTACGACCGGCTCGCCGGCGCGCTCGGCTTCACGGAGAAGTCGGTGTCCTCCATCGTGATGGCGACAGACACGCTCGCCACGGTGGCGCCGGGCTCGACGGTCGCCGACGTCGAGGCGGTCTGCGCGGCGACCGGCTTCAGCCGGTTCCCCGTGGCCGGGGCCGACGGCTCGCTGCTGGGCTACCTGCACATCAAGGACGCCCTCGAGTCCGACGACGACAGACGCTCGCGCGTCATCGAGGACAAGTGGATCCGCCCGTTCGCCTCGGTCCATCCCGACGACCTGCTCCACGACGCGCTCGAGAGCCTGCAGGTCAAGGGCGCCCACATGGCCCGGGTCGTCGAGCGCGACGGCACCGTCATCGGCCTCGTGACCCTCGAGGACGTCCTCGAGGAGCTCGTCGGCGAGATCCGCGACGCCGCGCACCACGACGTGTCCGGCGCCGACGCGCTCTGAGTGCTGGATAGGGTCTGATCGTGTCCGAGGAAGCCTCCCGCGTCTGGACCGTGCCCAACATCATCAGTGTGGTGCGGCTGGCCGGTGTGCCCCTCTTCCTCTGGCTGGTCCTCGGCCCCGAGGCGGACGCGATCGCCCTCGTCGTGCTGATGGTGGCGGGGTTCACCGATTTCCTCGACGGCTGGCTCGCGCGACGCCTCGACCAGTACTCCCGGCTCGGCGAGATCCTCGACCCGGTGGCCGACCGGCTCTACATCCTCGCCGTCGTCATCGGCCTCTACATGCGCGACATCATCCCGTGGTGGGTGGCCCTCGCGCTGCCGCTGCGCGACCTCTTCCTGTGGGGGCTGGTGCCGATCCTGCGCACGCGGGGCTTCTCCGCGCTGCCGGTGCACTTCCTCGGCAAGGCGGCCACCTTCAACCTGCTCTACGCCTTCCCGCTGCTGCTGCTCGGCGAGGGGGAGGGCGTCGTCGCCACTCTCGCGCGCAACTTCGGCTGGGCCTTCGCGTGGTGGGGGATCGGCCTCTACTGGTGGGCCGGCGTCCTCTACGCCTGGCAGGTGCGCACGCTGCTGCGCGAGACCCCGCGTCACACGTCGACGGCGAGCGACCATGGATGACGGTTTCGCCGCGGGCGGCAGGGCAGGAGGGCCGGGCGGCACGAAGACCCCCGAGCGCCCTTTGCCCGCGCACGTGACGACCCCGCTGCTGACGCTGATCACCGCGCGCTCGATGGACGAGGACTACGCCCACGTGGCGCAGAAGCGGGCGGCCGCCGGCGGACCGGCGTCCCAGCCGTCGCGGCCGCACTGGTCCAGTGTCCTCGCGGTCGCAGCGCTGGGGGTGATGGCGGCCGTCGTCGCCGCCCAGACCGACCGACAGGCGCCCGTCGACGAGCTGAGCCGGGCCGCGCTCGTCGAGCAGATCGAGAGCCGTGGCGACGAGCTGCGGTCCCTCCAGTCCCAGGTCGGGGAGCTGACCCGGTCCAACGCGGACCTGGCCAGCCGCAGCACCACCACCCAGAGCCAGCTCGACGACATCGAGTCCCGGGTGCAGCGCGCCGAGCTCCTGTCCGGCTTCTCCGTCGTCCGCGGGCCCGGCGTGCGGATCACCGTCGACAACAGCCCCGGCGCCGACGTCAACAGCGAGATCCGCGACGAGGACCTCGCGATCCTGGTGGACGGGCTGTTCGAGGCGGGGGCCGAGGCGGTCGCGATCAACGACCAGCGGATCAACGTGCTCGGCGGCATCCGCAACACCAACCGCGCGGTCCACGTCAACGGCAGGCCCGTCAACGCGCCGTACGTCGTGTCGGCGATCGGCGACCCCCGCACCTTGCAGGCGCGACTGCTGGAGTCCAGCCAGGGCCAGGAGTGGTTCGCGCTGGTCAACGGCCTGGAATTCGTCTACAGCTCGGAGAATGTGGACGACATCCGCCTGCCGGCTGCGCCCGAGCGCGTCCTTCGTGATGTGATCGAGCTCAACGCCGATCCCGACGGGGGACCGGACGGGGAGGGGAGCGCGCCGTGATCGCCGCACTTGGCCTGCTCCTGGGCATCATCGCGGGGCTGGTGTTCGCCCCGGACGTGCCGCTCAGCCTGCAGAACTACCTCCCCATCGCGGTGGTCGCAGCCCTCGACGCCGTCTTCGGCGGCCTGCGAGCGCACCTCGACGGCATCTTCGACGACAAGGTCTTCGTCGTCTCGTTCGTCAGCAACGTGGTGGTCGCCGCGGCGATCGTCTACCTCGGCGACCAGCTCGGCGTCGGGTCGCAGCTGAGCACGGGCGTCATCGTCGTGCTCGGCATCCGGATCTTCTCCAACGTCGCGGCCATCCGGAGGCACCTGTTCCATGCCTGAGGACCGCCCCGCCGACGTCACCGAGGCGCCCGGCCACACCGACCGCCCGCGGCGGGCCCGGCCCGGTCTCGTGCCCTCGCGCGCCCAGGCCGTGGTCGCCGTGCTGCTCGCGGTCCTCGGGTTCGCGTTCGTCGTGCAGGTGCGCGACACCAAGGCCAACGACACCTACGCCGGGCTGCGCGAGAGCGAGCTGATCGAGGTGCTCGACGGCCTGACCGGCACCGCCGAGCGGGCCCGACGCGAGGTCGACCGGCTCGAGGCCCGGCGTGACGAGCTGCGCGACGAGAGCCAGGCGCGCGCGGCCGCCCTCGACGAGGCCGAGCAGCGCGTGCGCACCCTCAACATCATCGCGGGGCTGGTGCCCGTCTCGGGGCCAGGCCTGCGGGTGACGATCAACGAGACGACGAGCCGGGTCAGTGTCGGCTCGTTGCTCGACACCGTCCAGGAGCTGCGCACCGCGGGTGCCGAGGCGATGGAGTTCAACGACAGCATCCGGCTCGGCGCCGACAGCTCCTTCGAGAACGCCGTGGGCGGCATCGAGCTCGACGACCAGCTCCTCGAGCCCCCCTACGTCCTCGACGTCATCGGCGACCCCCACGTCCTGCGTACGGCGTTGAGCTTCTCGACCGGCCCGATCGAGACCCTCGAGGGCCTCGACGGGGCGACCGTGGAGGTCGAGGAGCTCGAGTCCGTCGAGATCACCAGCGTCCGCGAGGCCACCCGACCTGACTATGCGGAGTTCGGCACCGGCCAGTAGCCTGCCGGGCACCTGTCCGACCCACCCGAGGAGAGCCCACGTGTATCCGGAGAACCTGAAGTACACCAGCGAGCACGAGTGGGTCCGCACCCCCGGGGATGCCGAGGGCTCCGTACGGGTCGGGATCACCGACTTCGCCCAGGACGCCCTCGGGGACATCGTGTACGTCTCGCTCCCGCAGGTCGGCGACCAGGTGACGGCGGGGGAGACGTGTGGCGAGCTGGAGTCCACGAAGTCGGTCAGCGACATCTACGCGCCGGTGACCGGCGAGGTCGTGGCGACCAACGCGGCACTCGACTCGACCCCGGAGCTCGTCAACAGCGACCCCTACGAGGCGGGCTGGCTCTTCGAGGTGAGCGTGGCCGACGCGGCCCAGGTCGACGGGCTGATGGACGCGTCCGCCTACCAGGCCGGCCTGGACGGCTGACTCCCGCCCCACGCCCCGCCCCACCCCCCGCCCCACCCCCTGATCGGTCGCCGCGTCCATCGCAGGACTGATAGGTTCGTGGCAACCGTCAACCTCAACCCTCGCCTGAGGGTTGAGCGTCGATCCGTCGAGGAGTTCCAGATGCCGTTCTGCACCGCCTGTGGCAGGCAGAACCCTGACGATGCACGCTTCTGTGCCCAGTGCGGCACCAAGCTGCTCGCCGGGGAGGACACGGGCGCGAGCCCGGTCGAGCCGAGCCAGGCCGAGACCACCGCGACGATCACCTTCGGCGCCCCGGACCAGCGTGAGTCCTCGGACCGCCAGCTGAGCGCCGTCGACGCCGCCGCGGTCGACGCGCTTCCGGCGGGCCACGCACTGCTGGTGGTCCAGCGCGGACCGAGCGCCGGCAGCCGGTTCCTCCTCGACACCGACGTCGTCGGCGCCGGGCGCCACCCGGACAGCGAGATCTTCCTCGACGACGTGACCGTGTCGCGGCGCCATGCGGAGTTCCGCCGCTCCGGCAACGGCTACACCGTCAGTGACGTCGGCAGCCTCAACGGCACCTACGTCAACCGCGACCGCATCGACTCGGTGGAGCTCACCGACGGTGACGAGGTCCAGATCGGCAAGTACCGCCTGGTGTTCTTCTCCTCCCACCCGGCCCGCTGAGTCCGTGAGTGCCTCGACACCCGCGGGCTCGAGTCGCGGCGCCCGCTACAACATCGGGCAGGTCCTCGACCAGCTGCGCCCGGACTTCCCCGGTGTGACGATCCCCAAGATCCGGTTCCTGGAGGACCAAGGGCTCGTCAAGCCCGAGCGCACGGCCGCGGGCTACCGGAAGTTCTCCGGCGAGGACGTCGAGCGGCTGCGCTACATCCTGCTGATGCAGCGTGACCACTACCTGCCGCTCAAGGTCATCGGCGACCACCTCGACGCCATCGACCGTGGGCTCGAGCCGCCCGCGATCGAGTCGGTCGTCCCGACCGTCCCCAAGGTGGCGCTCAGCTCCGACGGCCTGCCGAGCCCTGAGTCCTTCCGGCGCACCAGCGACCTGCGGCTCTCGCGCCGCGAGCTGCTCAAGGTCGCCGACATCTCCGAGGAGCTGCTCGCCGAGCTCGAGCAGTACGGCCTGGTCGCGGCACGCACCGGCACCGGCCACTTCGACAGCGACGCACTGGTCGTCGCCCAGACTGCCCGGGAGCTCGCCGACTTCGGCTTCGAGCCGCGCCACCTGCGCGCCTTCAAGACCGCGGCGGATCGTGAGGTCGGGCTGGTCCAGCAGGTCGTGGCACCGCTGGCACGGGGTCGGGACGCGGCGGCCCGCGGTCGGGCCGACGACGCCACGTCCGAGATCGCGGCGCTGTCCGTGCGGCTGCACGCCACGCTGGTGAAGATCGGTCTCGACCGCGGGTTCTGACCCCTGTCGGAAGGCGGTGCCGGAACGCGCATCGGTCCGGCGCCGGCCTCTCGGAGACAGGCGGTGCTGGTCTCACCACACGTGAGTAGGGTGGAGGCATGCGCGAAATGGACGTCGTCGGAGTCCGCGTCGAGATGCCCTCCAACCAGCCGATCGTGCTGCTGCGAGAGGTGACGGGAGAGCGCTACCTGCCGATCTGGATCGGGGCCGTCGAGGCCACCGCGATCGCCTTCGCGCAGCAGGGCGTGACCCCGCCGCGCCCGCTGACGCACGATCTCATGCGCGACGTGCTCGAGGCGACCGGCCAGCGGCTCGACGAGGTGCGCATCGTCGACATGCAGGACGGCGTGTTCTACGCCGAGCTCGTCTTCGACGGTGGAGCCGAGGTCAGCGCGCGCCCGTCCGACTCGATCGCCCTCGCGCTGCGTACGGGGAGCCGGATCGTGTGCGCCGAGTCGGTCCTCGAGGAGGCAGGGCTGGCGGTCCCCGCCGAGCAGGAGGACGAGGTCGAGCGGTTCCGCGAGTTCCTCGACCACGTCTCGCCCGACGACTTCGAAGCTCATTGATCGTCGGTCGGCGTCGCGGGACGAGAGACACTCCTGTCCCGGCAGCAAGACTGACCCTCAACGTGAGGTTGAGGGTTGCGACACGCCGGGTCGTGGATGGACAAGCCGGATCCTCGGGCTTACCTTGAACTGTCTCTGTTGTAACTCCACCGTTGTGGTTGCCGGATCCTCCGACAGTCACGCGGGCCCTTCCCCCAGGAGTTACCGCTCAGCGGAGGATCTGACCTGGAGGGTCGCAGTGACTGGCAACGAGAACGAGCACGGGGCGGACGCCGCCGGCGTGAAGGCCGCGGCCGAGGCCGCCGACTTGGCCGAGGAGCAGGGACTGCTCTTCGACGACGACGTCTCCCCGCTGCCGAGCGACACCGGTTACCGCGGGCCGACCGCCTGCAACGCCGCCGGCATCACCTACCGCCAGCTCGACTACTGGGCCCGCACCGGCCTCGTCGAGCCGAGCGTCCGCGGGGCTGCGGGTTCCGGGTCCCAGCGCCTCTACTCCTTCCGCGACATCCTGATCCTCAAGGTGGTCAAGCGGCTGCTCGACGCGGGCATCTCGCTCCAGCAGATCCGCACCGCCACCGCCCACCTGCGCGAGCGCGGCACCGACGACCTGACCCGCGTCACCCTCATGAGCGACGGCGCCTCGGTCTACGAGTGCACCAGCAACGACGAGGTCATCGACCTGCTCCAGGGTGGGCAGGGCGTCTTCGGCATCGCGATCGGCGGAGTCTGGCGCGAGATCGAGGGCACGCTCGCCGAGCTGCCCTCCGAGCGCACTGCCGAGGAGCCGGCCGCGACGGTCGCGGGCGATGAGCTCGCGGCGCGCCGGGCCGCTCGCCAGACCGGCTGAGCCCGACAGCACGCAAGACCCTCCGACGACGCCGCCCGGCCACCGGGCGGCGTCGTCGTGTCTCCCCACCTTCGGCGGGTTCGCGCAGCGCCCGTACGGCCCGGACGGTTGCGGGGGGCTAGACTGGTCGGGCCGACATCCCGTGCGGGAGAGTCACGGCGCTCGGTCTCGGGACCGGGGAGCCGTGCGCCGAAGGGGCAATTCCTCCCCGGAACCTCTCAGGCACCCGGACCGCAGGGGCTGGCACTCTGGAGGTCACCGGACCGACAGAGGGGGAGGTCACGCGACGCGACCTCAGGGAGCACCCGTGCCGGACGCCAGCTCGACCCCCGCCACCTCCAGCGACATCACGACCGACCGCCACGCCGAAGCCGTGTCGGGCGAGTTCGTCGCCCGCCACATCGGACCGGACGACGCCGAGGTCGCCCGCATGCTGGCGGCGATCGGCCACGACTCCCTCGAGTCCCTGATGTCGGCCGCGGTGCCCGGCGGGATCCGTACGGCCGCCGGTCTCGACCTGCCCGACCCGCTGGACGAGGAGGCCGCCGCCCGCGCGCTGCGGACCCTCGCCTCCCAGAACCGGCCGGCCGAGGCGATGATCGGCCTGGGCTACCACGCCACGATCACGCCGCCGGTGATCCGCCGCAACGTGCTCGAGGACCCCTCCTGGTACACCGCCTACACGCCGTACCAGCCGGAGATCTCGCAGGGCCGCCTCGAGGCGCTCCTGAACTTCCAGACGGTCGTCGCCGACCTCACCGGCCTGCCGACCGCCAACGCCTCGCTCCTCGACGAGGGCACCGCGGCGGCCGAGGCGATGACCCTCGTACGCCGGGCGAAGCGCGCGGCGACCGGACCGTTCGTCGTCGACGCCGACGCCCTGCCGCAGACCATCGACGTCATCCGTACGCGTGCCGAGGGGATGGGCATCGAGGTCGTCGTCGCCGACCTCCGCGACGGCCTGCCCGAGGGCGAGCTGTGCGGCGTGCTCGTGCAGTACCCCGGAGCATCCGGCGCCGTGCCCGACCCGCGCCCGGTCATCGACGCCGTCCACGAGCGCGGCGGCCTGGCCGTCGTCGCGGCCGACATCCTGTCCCTCGCGCTCCTCGAGGCGCCCGGCACCTTCGGCGCCGACGTGGTCGTCGGTTCGTCGCAGCGCTTCGGCGTCCCGCTGTTCTACGGCGGGCCGCACGCAGGCTTCATGTCCGTCTCCGCGGGCCTCGAGCGCCACCTCCCCGGCCGGCTGGTCGGTGTCTCGGTGGACGCCGAGGGCCGCCCGGCGTACCGACTGGCGCTGCAGACCCGCGAGCAGCACATCCGCCGCGACAAGGCCACCTCCAACATCTGCACGGCGCAGGTGCTGCTTGCCGTCGTCGCCTCGATGTACGCGGTCTACCACGGGCCCGACGGCCTGCGCCGGATCGCGCGGCGCACCCACGACCACGCCAGCCGGATCGCGGCCTCGCTGCGCGCCGGCGGAGTGGACGTCGTCAACGACACCTGGTTCGACACCCTCACCGTCGTGGTGCCCGGCCGCGCCGGGGAGGTGGTCGCGGCGGCCCGCCAGGTCGGCCTGCACCTGCGGCTCATCGACGCCGACCACGTGGGCCTGTCCACGTCCGAGCGCACCAGCCCCTCGACCGTGGCCGCCGTCCTGCGGGCCTTCGGCGTCGCCCCGAGCGACGAGGTGGTCTCCGGACTGCCCCAGGCGCTGCACCGCACCACGGACTTCCTCACCCACGAGGTCTTCAACTCCCACCGCAGCGAGACCCAGATGCTGCGCTACCTCCACCGGCTCTCCTCGCGGGACTACGCCCTCGATCGCGGCATGATCCCCCTCGGCTCGTGCACGATGAAGCTCAACGCGACCACCGAGATGGAGCCGGTCAGCCTGCCCGGGTTCGCCGACCTGCACCCGTTCGCGCCCGCCCAGGACGCCACCGGCTACCGCGAGCTCGTCGACGACGTCGAGGCGTGGCTGGCGGAGGTCACGGGCTATGACAAGGTCTCGGTGCAGCCCAACGCGGGCTCCCAGGGCGAGCTCGCCGGGCTCCTGGCGATCCGTGGCTACCACCGCGCCAACGGTGACACCGGTCGTGACATCTGCCTGATCCCGTCCTCGGCCCACGGCACCAACGCGGCGTCGGCCGTGATGGCGGGGATGAAGGTCGTCGTGGTCAAGGCCTCCGACGACGGCTCGGTCGACCTCGACGACCTGCGCGCCAAGTGCGACCAGCACGCCGAGACGCTCGCCGCGATCATGGTGACCTACCCGTCCACCCACGGGGCCTACGAGGACACGATCACCGACCTGTGCAAGATCGTCCACGACCATGGCGGGCAGGTCTACGTCGACGGCGCCAACCTCAACGCGCTCCTGGGCTACGCCAAGCCGGGCGAGTTCGGCGGAGACGTCTCCCACCTCAACCTGCACAAGACGTTCTGCATCCCCCACGGCGGTGGCGGGCCCGGTGTCGGCCCCGTGGCGGTGCGCGCACACCTCGCCCCGTACCTCCCGTCCCACGGCTGGCACCCGGAGGCTGACAAGCGTCAGGGGATCGGCCCGATCAGCGCGGCGCCGTACGGGTCGGCCGGCATCCTGCCCATCACCTGGGCCTACATCCGGATGATGGGCGCCGAGGGGCTCACCCGCGCGACGGCCGTCGCCGTGCTGTCGGCGAACTACATCGCCCACCGCCTCGGCGACCACTTCCCGGTGCTCTACCGCGGCCACGGCGACCTCGTCGCCCACGAGTGCATCCTCGACC
Organism: Nocardioides flavus (ex Wang et al. 2016); assembly: GCF_014653115.1. GTDB lineage: Bacteria > Actinomycetota > Actinomycetes > Propionibacteriales > Nocardioidaceae > Nocardioides > Nocardioides flavus. The sequence goes on from NZ_BNAD01000007.1 coordinate 127,105, forward strand.
TGCGCGGCATCACCAAGGCCAGTGGCGTGACCGTCGACGACGTGGCGAAGCGTCTCGTCGACCACGGCTTCCACGCCCCGACCATGTCGTTCCCGGTGGCCGGCACCCTGATGGTCGAGCCGACCGAGTCCGAGGACCTCGCCGAGATCGACCGGTTCTGCGACGCGATGATCGCGATCCGCGAGGAGATCGCCCGCGTGGAGGCGGGGGAGTGGACGCCGGAGGACTCGCCGCTGCGGCACGCGCCGCACACCGCCCGTGCGCTCGTCGGGGAGTGGGACCGTCCCTACTCCCGCGAGGTCGGCGTGTTCCCGCGCGGCATCGACCCCGACAAGTACTGGCCGCCGGTGGCGCGGATCGACCAGGCGTACGGCGACCGCAACCTGGTCTGCGCGTGCCCTCCGCCGGAGGCGTTCGCACAGGACTGACCGTAGGGTCGCTTCCGTGAGTGACCAGCGCCAGCGCCTGCTCGACGTCGCCCAGGCAGAGAGCCGACTGACCTCCGTGGTCGGTGCCGTCTTCGACCGCTACGGCGCGGTCTGGGCGGGCGGCGCGGGCCAGGCCCCCGGGCTGGACGGCCAGTACCGCATCGGGTCCATCACCAAGACGATGACCGCGGCGCTGGTGATGCAGGCGCGTGACGCGGGGCTGCTGGACCTCGACGACCCGTTGTCGGCCCATCTCGGCGACATCGGGTACGGCGAGGTCACCGTCCGCGAGGCACTGGCGCACTCCTCGGGCTTGCAGAGCGAGCCGCGCGGGCCGTGGTGGGAGCGCACCCGCGGTGGTGACTTCGCCGCGCTGGTGCGCGCCAACGACGGCAGCGGACGGGTCGCGGCTGCGGGGGAGTGGTTCCACTACTCCAACCTCGGCTACGGCCTGCTCGGCGAGGTGGTCGCCCGCCGCTTCGGGGCACCGTGGCGGCGCCTCGTCGTCGAGCGCCTGCTGCAGCCCCTCGGCATGCGCGCGACCTCCTACCTGCCCCGCCCGGGCGCGCAGCCAGGGTGGAGCGTCGACCACTTCACCGGCATCCGGGTCCACGAGCCGCTCACCGACACGGGCGCGATGGCGCCGGCGGGCCAGCTCTGGTCCACGCTCGCCGACCTCGTCACCTGGGGCCAGGTGCTCGGTGGTGCCCGCGCCGACGTGCTGGCACCGGCCACGCTGGAGGAGATGCAGCAGCCGGTGCTGTCCGACTACGGGCTCGGCCTGATGCTCGGGATGCATCCCGGCGGCCGCCTCGTGGGGCACAACGGCTCGATGCCGGGCTTCCTCGCCGCGCTCCACGTCGACCCCGGCAGCGGAATCGGTGCCGTGGTGCTCGCCAATGCCACGACCGGGCTCGACCCCCGCGAGCTCGCGGTGTCGCTGATCGAGGGCGACCCGGACGCCGACGACTCGCGGCCCGAGCCCTGGCGGCCCACCGTGGCCGTGCCGCCAGCGGCCCGCGGCATCCCCGGCCTGTGGTTCTGGGGCAACACGGCGTACGACGTTCGCTGGCACAACGACGGCCTGGAGCTGCGGGCCATGGCACGCGGCAACGTGGTGACCGACCGCTTCGAGGTCGACGAGGCAGGACTCGTCGGCACCCTCGGCTACCACCGCGGAGAACGGCTGGAGGTGGTGCGAGGTCCCGACGGCTCGGTGCACCACCTCGAGTGCGCCACGTTCGTCTACACCCGCACGCCGTACGACCCCGAGGTGGACGTCCCGGGTGGCCATCCGCGTCGTTGAACGCCGCCGTGAGGCACCTCCCCGTGTGGGTGCGCGAGCGCTAGGGTTGCCGCCGGGTGGAACCGCCCGTACGTGCATCCATAAGAGGGGAATGGGCATGGGACTCTTCCAGGCAGTCAGCGGCGCCGTCGGCGGCACGCTCGCGGACCAGTGGCGCGACTTCTACGGTGTGCCGGACGGGCTCCCGGCGACCGCGGCGCTGTTCCCCGCCGTGGCGAAGGGCCAGAACGCCGGGCGCGGCAGCAACACCAGCGCCTCGGACGGCGTGATCACCAACGGCTCCAAGATCGTGGTCCCGGAGGGATACGGCCTGGTCCTGATCGAGGACGGGGCGTTCACCGGGTTCGCCGCCCAGCCCGGCGGCTACGTCTGGGACTCCGACGAGGCCGCCTCGCAGTCGGTCTTCTCCGGCGGCGGCCTGGTCGACTCGATCATCAAGCAGAGCTGGGAGCGGTTCAAGTTCGGCGGCCGGCCCGGGTCCCAGCAGACCGCGGTCTTCGTGGCGCTCAAGGAGCTGCCCAACAACAAGTTCGGCACCCAGTCGGAGATCTACTGGGACGACGCGTTCCTCAACACCCAGGTCGGCGCGATCACCCGCGGCACCTACACCCTCAAGATCACCGACCCGCTCACGTTCATCCGCAACTTCGTCTCGGCGGACGTGATCAGCGGCAAGGGCGTCTTCGACTTCACCGACCTGGACAACCCGGCCGGCGAGCAGCTCTTCAACGAGGTCGTCGCGTCGCTGGCGCCGGCGTTCTCGATGTACACCAACGACCCGGCCAAGGGGAACCGGATCAGCCGGCTCCAGCAGGACTCGGTCGGGTTCGCACAGTCCTTGTCGGCGGCGGTGGAGGAGAACTACCGCTGGCGCACCGACCGCGGCCTGGAGATCGCCAAGACGGCGATCATCTCGATCGAGTACGACGAGAACACCCGCGAGCTGCTCAAGAACGTCCAGCGTGCCGACGCCCTGTCCGGGTCCCGCGGCAACTCCAACCTGCAGGCGTCCGTGGCCGCCGGGATCGAGGCCGCGGGCGAGAACGCCGGGCCCGGGGGGCTCGTCGGCATGGGCATGGCGACCGGCGGGATGGGGCTCGGCGGGCTCCAGCAGCCCACGCAGCCGCCTGCTCCTGCCCAGCAGGCCGCAGCCGCCGCGCCCGCCCCCGAGGCGGCGGCCCCGGCCGTCGAGGACCCGGTCGCGGTGCTCAAGCGGGCCAAGGAGATGCTCGACGCCGGTCTGATCACGCAGGAGGACTACGACGCGGCGAAGGCGAAGGCGCTGGGCCTCTAGGGCTCCGGTCTCGGAGAGGACGGCCCCGATGACGCAGGACCCGACACCACCGCGCGACCCGCGGGACCCGCCGTTCGACGGCCCGCCGCTGTCGCTGGAGGACGAGCTCGCCGCGGCGCGCGCCGAGCCCGCACCCGGCCCCGACATCGAGACCGTCAACGAGTCCCTCGCTGACGGATTGAACCGGTGCCCGAAGTGCGGCTCGACCGACGTACGGCTGCGCGGGTCGACGGAGATGCTGGTGTGCCTGTTCTGCCGGCACCAGTGGCAGGAGTCGCGCGTCGAGGAGGAGTTCGGTCTCGGTGTGGGGATCGACGACCTCGAGGGCACCGTCATCGCCGGCGGCGCCGAGGAGATCTCCTCCGACGAGGACGTCATCACCATGACGTGCTCCGGCTGCGGGGCGGACGTCGTCGTCGACACCGCGCACGCGATGAACGCGCGGTGCCACTGGTGCCGGCACACCCTCAACGTCAACCAGCGCACGCCCAACGGTGCGGTTCCCGACGCGGTGCTGCCGTTCCGGCTGACCCACGAGGAGGCGGTCGAGAAGATCCGCGAGTTCGCGTCGTCGCGCCGGCTCTTCGCCCACCCGCGGTTCAAGAAGGAGTTCGTCCCGGAGAACGTCCTCGGCGTCTACCTGCCCTACCTCGTGATCGACGCCCGGGCGGAGACGGCGTACGTCGGGGAGGGCGAGGTGCAGACGCGGCGCTGGACCGAGAAGCAGGGTGACAGCTCGGTGACCTACTACGCCGCCGACGTCTACCGGGTCGAGCGCTCGGTCGGTTTCACCGTCGACGACCTCACCATCGAGGGGGCCGCGGACCGCGCGAGCTTCGGCTCGGACACGACCAACAACATCGTGAACACGATCCTGCCGTTCGACACCAAGAACGCCGTGAAGTGGAACTCCAGCTACCTCGTCGGCTTCACCAGCGAGAAGCGGGACCTCGACGTGAGCGACCTCGAGCCCGTCCTGGAGGACCAGCTGCTCTCCATCGGGCGCTCACAGGTCCACGCCACGCTGGGGGAGTTCGACCGCGGGGTGCGGTGGGAGGCCGAGAAGGTCGACGTAGGCGGGTCGCGCTGGGTCTCGATGTACTTGCCGGTGTGGCTCTACTCCTACTACCAGGAGAACACGAGGATGCTGCACTACATCGCGGTCAACGCGCGGACGGGGGAGACGATGGGCAGCATCCCGGTCTCCCAGCCGCGGCTGATCGCTGCGGCCCTGACCGTCGGGACGGTCCTGGAAGGCATCGCCGGCGCGATCCTGGTGGCGACGGCATGATCGGCGACGTGGTGCTCCAGGTCGTGATGGCCACCTCGGGCGACGAGGCGCCGCTGTGGCTGCTGGCCGCCGGTCCTGCCGGCGCGGTGGCGACCTACTGGGCGCTCTACCGCTACTACCGCAACACCGACAAGTCGCACGCCTACGAGCGCGACACCCTCATCTCCGCCCAGCCGGTGCAAGGGGACCGGGAGAAGCTGCGGCACATCTCGCGCACGCGTGACTCCGACATCGACGGCGACAACAGCGACGACCATCGCGTACGAGTGCAGCGGTTGCGCTGACCCCCGAGCGCGGGGTCAGACGCCCTGCGAGACGCTCGACATGTTGAAGTCGGGGATCCGCAGGGCGGGCGTGGCGGTGCGCGAGAAGTAGTCGTCGCCCCACTCGCGGCTGAAGCTCGGCACCGTGTCGCTCGCCGCGCTGAACCGGTTGAGGAGGTCGATCGGGCTCTCGTTCCAGCGGAAGTTGTTGGCCGCGCCGACGATCTCGCCGTCCTCCACGACGTAGACGCCGTCGCGGGTGAGACCGGTGAGGAGCATCGACTGCGGGTCGACCTCGCGGATGTACCACAGGCACGTCAGCAGCAGGCCGCGCTGCGTGCCGGCGACCATCTCCTCGACAGTGCCCGCACCGTCGGCGACCTCCAGGACGAGGTTGTCGATCATCGGCGTGACCTGCTGGCCGGTCATCCGGGCCGAGTGCCGGGTCTGGATCAACCCGGTGAGCAGCCCGTCACGGACCCAGTCGGTGCGCTCGAGGGGCAACCCGTTGTCGAAGACCGAGTCGGTGTTGTCGGAGGCCCCGGTCACCACGAAGGGCGCACACTCCAGTCCCGGGTAGCGGGGGTCGGAGAACAGGCTCACGCCCGGCGCCGCGACCTTGTCGCCGATCCGGGTGCCGCCGCCGCGGCGGCTGTAGACGGACTCGCCCTCGTGGGCGACGCGCGCCCCTGCGCCCCAGTAGGCGTCGATCATCAGGTCGGCGACGGAGGAGGGCGGCAGGATCGTGTCGTAGCGTCCGGCCGGGAGGTCGATGCGTCGCTCGGCCCAGCCCAGGCGCTGCTTGACGGTGGCGGCCATGGCGGCGGCGTCGACGTCGCGGAAGTCGCGGGTCGCGCCCCCCGTCCAGGCGCTGCGGGTCAGCGCGTCGTCCTTGCCGGTGCAGGCGTAGTGACCAGTGGGCTGCACGTGGCGCAACCGCAGCCCACGCGTCGAGCCCAGGTAGGTCGTGGTGACGTCGTGGTTGACGAAGCCGTAGAGCAGCCGGCGCTCGGCGGTGGCCTCGCTGAAGGCTTCCCCGAGGGCGGGGGCGAACGCGTCGTAGACCCCGATGTCGGTCGTCTCCGGCTCGAGGTCCCAGTCGGGCGACGTCGTGTCGGCGACGAGCTCGGCGACGTCCTCCGCGGGCGACCCGGCGCGCGCGGCGGCGTCCGCGGCCCGGACGAGAGCCGTGACCTGGTCGGTCGTCGAGGCACTGCCCGAGACCGACCCGGTCGCGATGCCGCCCTCGACCGCGGCGAAGCTGACGACCGTCACCGAGATCTCGGTCATCACGCCGTTGGTCGTCAGGGTGTTGTTGGCCCAGCGCAGGTTGGCACTGGTCACGTCACGCACGATCGCGATGCAGTCGTCGGCGCTGGAGGCCGCGAGCGCGTGCTCGACGAGCTGCTGGGCCGTGGTGCGCAGGGAGGTCGTCATCAGTGGCCTGCCTCGTCGATGGTGTTGAGGATGTTGACGCCTCGGAACAGGGCTGTCGGGCAGCCATGGCTGACCGCCGCGACCTGCCCGGGCTGGGCCTTGCCGCAGTTGAACGCCCCGCCGAGCACCCAGGTGTCCGGACCGCCGACGGCCTCCATGGAGCCCCAGAAGTCGGTCGTGGTGGCCTGGTAGGCCACGTCACGCAGCATGCCGTCCAGCTTGCCGTCGGTGATCTTGTAGAACCGCTGGCCGGTGAACTGGAAGTTGAACCGCTGCATGTCGATCGACCACGACTTGTCGCCGACGACGTAGATGCCGCGCTCCACACGCGAGATCAGGTCGTCGGTGGAGAGGTCGTCCGCGCCGGGCATGAGGGACACGTTGGCCATCCGCTGGATGGGGATGTGGCCGGGGGAGTCGGCGTAGGCGCAGCCGTTGGACCGCCCACCGTTGAGCTCGGGCTTGAGGTGGCCCATGGAGCGGTCGAGCTGGTAGCCCACGAGGACGCCGTCGCGCACGATGTCCCACGCCTGGGTCTGCACGCCCTCGTCGTCGTAGCCGACCGTGGCGAGACCGTGGTCGTGCGTGCGGTCGCCGCGCACGTTCATCACCGGCGAGCCGTACTGCAGCGTGCCGAGCTTGTCGTAGGTCGCGAACGAGGTGCCGGCGTAGTTGGCCTCGTAGCCGAGCGCGCGGTCGAGCTCGGTGGCATGGCCGATGGACTCGTGGATCGTGAGCCAGAGGTTGGACGGGTCGACGACGAGGTCGTAGGTCCCGGCCTCGACGCTGGGCGCGCGGAGCTTCTCGCCCAGCAGCTCGGGGACCTCGGCGAGCTCGGCGTCCCAGTCCCAGTGCCCGTCGGTGAGGTACTCCCAGCCGCGACCGACGGGAGGGGCGATGGAGGCCATGGAGTCGAAGACCCCGGTCTGCGCGTCCTCGCCGGTCGCCTCGAAGCCCGGCTGCAGGCGTACGCGCTGCTGGGTCGTACGGGTGCCGGCGAGGTCGGCGTAGTACTTGTTCTCCTGGACCTGCTGCAGGAACGAGGTGGCGTGGGCGACGGCAGCGCCGGAGCGCAGCCGCTCGGTCCAGTCCACGAGCAGCGCCGCCTTGTCGCGCGTGGGCACGTCGAGGGGGTTGACGTCGTAGCCGGAGATCCAGGTCACGTCGTCGTGCACGGGCTCCGGGGCCAGCACGACGGGCGTCGTCGTCATCGCGGCGGCGACCCTGGCGACCGACACGGCGGTCTCCGCCACCCGGCGGGCCTCGTCCTCGGTCAGCACGACCCCGGACGCGAAGCCCCAGGCGCCCTCGTGGACGACCCGGACGGCGAAGCCGAGGTCCTCGGCGTCGCTGGCGGTCTGCAGGACGCCGTCGCGGGCGCCGAGGTACTGGTAGCGGTTGCGCTCGAACCGGAAGTCCGCGTGGCTGACGCCGAGCTCCTGGGCCCGGGTCAGGGCCACCTCGCCGAGCCGGCGGTGCGGCAGGTCGCTGAAGGTCGGGTCGAGCCCGGGCGCACTCATGGGGACGAACCTAGCCGAGCGCGAGGGTCGCGTGGCTCCCGGTGCGCCCGCGGTGCACCCGCAGCTGCGTGGGGATGCGGGTCTGGAGCTCGGGGACGTGGCTGACGACGCCCACGACACGACCGCCGTCGCGCAGGGTGTCGAGGGTGTCCATGACACCTTCGAGCGTCTCGGCGTCGAGCGATCCGAAGCCCTCGTCGACGAACAGCGTCTCGAGGTCGGTGCCGCCGGCCTCCTCGGTGATGACGTCGGCGAGGCCGAGGGCGAGGGCCAGGGACACGACGAAGGTCTCACCGCCCGAGAGCGTCGCGGGATCGCGGTCGTCGCCGGTCCAGTCGTCGCGCACCAGCAGGCTCAGGCCGCCGCGGGTCTCGCCTGCGCCGCGCCGGCCCGTGTGGACGAGGGAGTAGCGCTGGTCGCTCATCGTCGACAGCCGGAGGTTCGCGGCGTCGACGACCTGCCCGAGCCGGTGCGCGAGGACGTAGGCCGACAGGCGCATCTGGAGCCGGTTGTCGGCGTGCTTGCCCTCGACCATCGCGGCCACGTCGGTGACGAGGTCGAGCTCGGCGAGGACCGGTTGCCACGCCTCGAGCGCCGATGCCATCTCCGCGGCGAGGCGGCGGAGCCGGCGTCCCCGGTCGCGAAGAGCCATGTCGCGCTGGCGGGCTGCTGCGGCCTCCTCCTTGGCACGGTGGTGGGCCTGGGCGAGCGCCTCGAGGTCGGGCGCGTCCGTCTGGGCGGAGCGTACGAGGTCGTCGTCGGCCAGCAGCTCGCTCACCCGGGCCACCTCGCGCTCGTGGCGCTCGACGGCCTGGAGCAGGGCGGACAGCTCGGACTCGTCCAGCCAGGCCGCGGCTGCCGCGGCGGAGGAGTCGAACCCTGCGGAGGCTGCCACCTCGTCGGCGGCTTCCTGGGTACTGGTCGCGGTGGCCCGCGCCCGCACGAGCTCGGCGGTGAGGTCCGCGTGGCGCTGGGCGAGCCCCTCGACCTCCCGGTGGTGTGCGGCTAGGGAGTCGAGGTCGGCGTCCGGTCCGGCGCCGCCGATCCCGTCGGGAAGCACCGCGGTGACCTGCTGGTGCAGGTCGTCGATCCGGGACGACAGCACGGCGGCTTCGGTGTCGTGCCGCGCGAGCGCCGCGACGTGGGCGTCCCGCTCACGCCTCAGCGCGTCCTGCTCGGCCTCGAGCGCCGCGACCCGGCTCGCGTGCGCCTCGACGCCGGCGCCGTCCGCACGCGCCCGGTCGAGGCGCGAGAGGAGGTCGCCCTCGGCGACCAGGAGCCGTTCGACCGTGTCGCCGGACTCCGCGAGCGCGGCGGCGAGGCGGGTCTCCAGCCCGCGCACCTGCTGGGCGTGGGCCTCGACGACGACCTCGAGGTCGTCGACCTCGCGGCGGGCCTCCCGCTCGGCCGCGTCGTCCGGCGCGCCGGGTGCGGGCGCGGCCGGCGAGGGGTGCTCGGCGGAGCCGCACACCGGGCAGCACGCACCGACGGCGAGCTTGACCGCGATCTCGGCGGCCATCCCGTCCAGGCGTTGCTCACGGATCTCGACGAGCGCCTCCCGTGCCAGCAGCCGGGCGGTCGACGCCTCGGCGAGTGCCTGCTCGGCACTCGCGAGCTGCGTGGTGAGCGTCTCTGCCGTCCGCGCCGCGCGTGTGCGGGAACGCAGCACGACGAGGTCGCGCTCGAGGACCTCGGTCGCGGCGACGGCGGCGCGTGCCTCCTCCAGCGCGGGAAGGACCTCGGCGAGCTCGACGGGGACGGCTGTCAGGCGTTCCTCGACCCGCTGCAGCTCGTCGCGAGTGGTCGTACGGGCCTTGTCGGTGCGGAACAGCTGTCGCTGGAGGTCGGCTGCCTGGCGCTGGAGCGGGCGGACCCGCGCGATGTCGGTGAGGGCCTCGGTGGCTGCGCGGCGCCGCTCGGCCACGGCGTCCGCGTCGAGCGACGGCTCGTCGAGGAGGCCGACGAGCGTGCCGAGCGCTGCGGAGCAGTCGCGCTCGAGGTCGGCCACGTCGGCGCGCGACTGGACCGCGAGGTGGTGCAGCGACAGGACCGACGCGGCCCGTCGGGCCTTGTCGGCCCGGCGCCTGCGACTGGCGTGCTCCTGCGCGGCGGCCTCGAGCGCCGCCCAGGACCGACGAGCCGCTGCGTGGGTCGCGCGCAGGCCGGCGAGCTCGATGCCGGCTGCGCTGGCCTGGGCCGCAGCGACCTCGGCGGCCGACGCGGCCTCGACCGCCAGTGCCTGCTCGACGGACGCGGTCACCGCTGCCTCGGTGAGCGCGTCGATCCATGCGGCGAGGGAGGCCGGGGCGCTGACCCAGTCGTCGGGTGCGGCGTCGCCACCCACCTCGCTGGTCCGGCTGACCAGGTCGGCGACCGCGGCGCGGTGCTCCTCGGAGGCCCGGCGCAGCTCGACGCGACGCTCGCGCAACCACCTCTCGGTGCGGTCGAACCGCCCTGTCTGGAACACCTGCTGCAGCAGGGCCTGCCGTTCCTCCGACCGGGCGCGGAGGAAGGCCTGGAAGCGTCCCTGCGGCAGCAGCGCCACCTGGCAGAACTGGGGGAGCGTCATCCCGACCAACCGGGTGACGAGGTGGCCGGTCTCGTCGAGACGGGTGCTGAGTGGCTGCCAGGCGTCGTCGTCGGAGCCGCTCGCCCCCGCGCGCCGCTCGGAGATCACCACGCGCGCCTGCTCGGTGGTCGTGCCGGCTCCGCGCTTCTTGGGACGGACCCAGGCGGGGGAGCGGTCGATGCGGAACCGCCGGCCGGCGAGCGTTGCCTCGAGCACGACCCGCGGGACGACGTCGGGAGCGGCGTGGTCGGAGCGCAGCCGCTTGGCCACGGCCCGGTCGCCGGGGACGTCGCCGTAGAGCGCGAAGCACACCGCGTCGAGGATGCTGGACTTGCCCGCGCCGGTGGGCCCGCTGAGCAGGAACAGCCCCGCGTCGGACAGCGCATCGAAGTCGATGGAGACGAGGTCGGCGAAGGGGCCGAAGGCGACGACCTCGAGCCGGTGCAACCTCATGCCGGACCTCCGATGCGTGCGGTGTCGGTGGAGGGGCGTACGGCGGTGTCCTGCTCGGGGTCGTGGCAGCACGCGTCGATCGCCTGGCGCAGGAGCGCCGACTCGGCCTTGGTCGCCCGGGACCCGCGCACGTGTCGGACGAAGTCGAGGGCGATGGCGTGGTCGCTGGTGCCGGGGGCCGGGCGGTGGGGCACGAGCCCGCCGGCGGCCGCGCCGGGGAACTGCAGGACCAGGGTGTGGGGGAACCGGCGGCGCAGCTGCTCCATCGCCCGCGCCGGGCGTCGGGCGTCGGTGAGGGTGACCTGCACCCAGTCGTCTTCGTGGGCGCTGAGCGAGTCGTCGGTGAGCAGGGCCTTCAGCGTGCCGCTGAGTCGCGCGAGGCGACGCGGGACCGGTGCGTCGATCCACTGCGTCGACCCGAGACCGCTGGCGTCGAGGTCGACGATCCACGAACCCTTGACGTGGTCGGCCTCGGAGAAGGAGTAGGCCAGCGGGGAGCCGGAGTAGCGCAGGCCGTCGGCGAGGACGTGGCGACCGTGCAGGTGGCCGAGGGCGGTGTAGTCGATGCCGCCGAAGAGGCTCGTCGCGACGCGTGACACGCCACCCACGCTGATGTCGCGCTCGGACTGGGACGGCGTGGCGCCCGCCACGAACGCGTGGGCGAGCACCACCGACCGGGTCCCGGGGCGGGTGGCGAGGTCCGCGCGCACGCGCGCCATCGCCTCCGAGAGCGCCGCCTCGTGGCTCCGGGCGGGCAGGCCCCACGGCTCGAGGAGCGCGGAGGGGTCGAGGTAGGGGAGGGCGTGGACGGCGACGTCGCCATGGCGGTCGGACAGCACGACCGGCGTGCCCACGGACGCGGCGTCGGTGCGGACGAAGACGCCGGCCGCGTCCATCAGGCGCGAGCCGAAGCCGAGACGCTGGGCACTGTCGTGGTTGCCGCTGCTGACGACCACCTGGGCCCGGGAGGACGCCAGGCGGGCGAACGTCTCGTCGGCGAGGGCGACCGCGTCGACGTGGGGGAGCGCGCGGTCGTAGACGTCGCCCGAGACCACGACCAGGTCGACCGCCTCGGTCGCGACGACCTCGAGGAGGTGGTCGACGAACGCAGCCTGGTGGCCCAAGAGGTCCTCGCGATGGAAGGACCTCCCGAGGTGCCAGTCGGAGGTGTGGAGGATGCGCACGGGTCGACGGTAGATCGCGGGACCGACAGTGGCTGGCCACCACGCCGCCGGGATGGATCAAGCCCGGTCGGAGCCTCGGTCAAGGCTCAGCCGTAGCGCACCGCACGGCTCTCGGAGGTGAAGCCCCACAGGTCGATGCCCGCCTCCGCTGCGAGTCGCGCGGCGAGGCTCGTCGGGGCACCCACCGCGACGATCGACCCGATGCCGCTGGCCGCCGCCTTCTGCACGAGCTCGAAGCCGACCCGACCGCTGAGCACCAGGCACGCGGCCGCGGGGGCCCGGCCGGCCAGGACTCGCGCGCCGACCACCTTGTCGACGGCGTTGTGGCGCCCGACGTCCTCGCGCACGACCAGCACGGTGCCGTCCGCATCGGCGAGTCCGGCTGCGTGCACGCCACCGGTCCGCGCGAACAGGGTCTGGTGCGTGCGTAGCGCCCCCGGCAGCCGGCGTACGACGTCGGCACCGGGCCGCGGGCCGGGCCACGGGGCGGCGGCCCGGGTGGCGAGGGCGTCGGCGACGCTGTCCTTGCCGCAGACGCCGCACGCGGACGACCCCGCGGACACGGCGGCATGACGGTGGGGGAGCGCGGTGCCCCCGGAGAGCGACACCGTGACGACGTTGAGCTCCTGCTCCGGGGAGAGGTCGACGTCCGTGCAGTAGGCCACCTGCGTCACCGCGTCGGGTGCGGCGAGCCCTTCGTTGACCAGCCAGCCGGCGGCGAGGTCGAAGTCGTGGCCGGGGGTGCGCATCGTGACCCAGGCGCGCTGCGGCTCGAGGCCGCCGACCCGTACGCGGATCTCCAACGGCTCCTCGGTGATGAGGCGGTCCTCGCGCGCCACGGGCGCGTCGTCGGAGTGCTCCGTGACGCGGGTGCGCACCGACGGTCCGGGCCGTCTCACGCGCTCGCTCGTCACGCTGCGACCCTAGCCGCCCGGTGTCCGACGTCACGTGCTCGGTGGTGCTGGATAACGATTCCGTAACCGTAGGATGTAAGAGTCGCAATGGGGCGGCCACTTCTTACACATCTCGTGAGGGACAGAAGCCCTCGAAAGGACAGATCTCCATGACCACGCAGCTGCACCTCGCCTTCAGCCTCGTTGACTCGCGGGCTCGCTCGGCCGAGGACCGTGCCCTCCTGCGCACCGTGGAGATCGCCCGTCGCGAGGAGCGGCGTGCCCGTCGCGCCGCGCGTCGCGCCATCCGCTGACCCTCTGGCAGGGTGGTCGTCATGACGGACGACACCCTGCGCAGCGTCGAGATCACCCGGATCGGACCGGCGCGCTTCAAGGCCACCAACGCCAGGGGAGGGGAGACCTTCTTCGGCACCGGTGGCGAGGACCCCGACTTCACCCCCGTCGAGCTGCTGCTGGCGGCCATGGCCGGGTGCAGCGCGCTCGACGTCGAGGCGATCACGCACAAGCGCGCCCGGAGCACGGCGTTCGACGTCCGCGCCGAGGGCCGCAAGGTCCGCGACGAGCAGGGCAACCACCTGACCGGCATCCGGATCTCGTTCGACGTCGCGTTCCCCGAGGGGCCGGACGGCGACGCGGCGCGCGGCCGGCTGCAGTCGGCGATCGAGATGTCGCGCGACCGCCTCTGCACTGTCTCGCGCACGGTGCAGCTGGGCGAGCCGGTCACCTACGAGCAGACTCCGGACGGGCCGCGCACGGCATGAGGATGAGCGTGCGGGGCCGCGTCACGCCGGGCTCGTCGAGGTAGCACTCCCACGGGGCCTCGGTAGCGGTGTAGCCGTGCTCGTCGAGCCACGACGTCGCCTCGCTCCAGGCCTCGCCCACCGTGTCGTACGGGCCCGTGTGCACCAGCCGCACGGCTCGGCACGCGGGCAGGCTGGAGGGCTCGACCTGGCCCTGGGGGAGCAGCGGGGAGTCGATGGGGAATCCGGCCTCGAGGTCCCAGCCGGCTTCGTCCATCGCCCCGTAGCGGGCGAAGGGCGGGCCGGTGATCTGCCCGCCCTGGTCCGCCACGGCGCGGGCGACCGCGTCGAACGTACGGCCCAGGACCTCCGGGATCGTGTCGACCGACGCGCGGCTGCGCACGACGGCCGTCGACTGCTCGGTCAGGTCCACCACGGTGATCTCGTGCTCCATGACGCCGAGCCTGCACCGCACCGACGCGAAGGGGGAGGGCTGAAGGTCCCGCCCCGTCCCTGGTCGTGGGGTGGACCTCAGCCGATCGTGACCTCCTCGATGGTGACGTCCTCGTTGGGCGCGCCGCCACCGGCCGGGTTGGAGTTGTCGTTGCCCACGGCCGCGATCTCGGTGAGGACCTCGAGGCCGGCCTCGTCGATCGTGCCGAAGACGTTGTAGCTCGGCGGGAACTGCGAGTCGCGGAAGACCAGGAAGAACTGCGACCCGTTGGTGTCCGGGCCGGCGTTGGCCATGGCCAGGGTGCCGGCGGGGTAGGTCTCGTCGCCGCTGAGCTCGTCGGCGAACGAGTAGCCGGCGCCGCCCGCGCCGGTGCCGGACGGGTCGCCGCACTGGAGGATGCCGAACCCGTCCATGTCGCCGATGCGCGGGCACGGGGTGTCGTCGTAGAAGCCCTGCTCGGCCAGCGAGACGAACGAGTTCACCGTGCACGGCGCGCTCGCCGCGTCGAGGGTGAGGCCGATGTCGCCGAAGTTGGTCGTGATCGTCGCCGGGACAGTGCCCTCGGCCGTGGCCTCGGTCTCGGGTGCCTCGACGTCCCTGGCCGGCTCCTGGCCGTCGGAGGGGTACTCGCAGGTCGTGGTCTCGCCGGATGCCGCAGGCTCCTCCGAGGTCTCCTCCGACGTCTCACCGGACGTCTCGGAGGAGTCCGATGCGGTCTCCGATCCGTCGGCCTCGTTGCCGCAGGCGGACAGGACGAGCACGGACAGGCAGGCGGCCACAGTGGCGAGTCGCTTCAGCATGGCCGTGATGGTAGCCAGCGCCTCGTCACATCTCCTCGTGGGTGTCGGGGTCGCCGCCGAACAGACGACCGTCTGGCTCGGCGAGCGCGGAGACGGCCGCCATCTCGTCGTCGGCCAGCTCGAAGCCGAAGACGTCGAGGTTCTGCCGCTGTCGCTCGGGGTCCGCGGACTTGGGGATCGGCAGCGATCCCAGCTGCACGTGCCAGCGCAGGATCACCTGACCGGGGGAGACCTCGTGCGCCCGCGCGGCCGCGGTGACGGCGTCCTCGTCGAGCGGCGCGCGGCGCTTGCCCATCGGGCTCCACGCCTCGGTCCGGATGCCGAGGCGCTCGTGGACCCCGCGGAGCTGCTCCTGCGGGAAGCGTGGGTGGAGCTCGACCTGGTTGACCGCCGGCGCGACGCCGGTGTCGTCGATGATCCGGTGCAGGTGCTCCTCGGTGAAGTTGGAGACGCCGATCGAGCGGACCAGACCGTCCTTCTGGAGCTGGACGAGCGCGCGCCACGCCTCGACGTACTTGCCCTGGCTGGGGTTCGGCCAGTGGATGAGGTGCAGGTCGGTCTGCTCGACACCGAGCCGCTGCAGCGAGTCGCGCACCGAGCGGACGGCGTCGTCGTACGCGTGGTGCCGGCCGGGGATCTTGGAGGTGACCAGCACCTCGTCACGGGGCAGGCCCGAGCGACGGATCGCCTCGCCGACCTCGAACTCGTTCTCGTAGTTCACCGCCGTGTCGAGGAGCCGGTAACCGACTTCGAGGGCGCTCAGGATGGCTGAGGTCCCGGCCTCGCCGCGCAGCGGATAGGTGCCGAATCCGATCGCGGGGATCGTCGTGCCGTCGTTGAGGGCGTACGTCGGGATGTCAGGCATGGGTCCCAACCTAGGGGACCGGCCTGACCGCGGGGATCACACTGGTGTGGTTCCCGGACCCGGACTATCTGACATAATGTCAGTTATCGGCGAACCGTGTTATTGGTTTCCTCGCAGTTTCCCCGCTCGAGCGGGGAAACTGGCTCCTGGAGGCGGTTGCAAACCCCTCCGGGAGTCGGAAACCCCCTCCGAGTCCGGATCGGGTGAGGCAGCGCTCAGCCGAGACGGCGCAGCTGGTACGTCCCGACGGTCGTCGCCACCACGTCATCCTGTGCGTCGGTCAGCGTGGCCTCCAGGACGAATTCGCCCTTGCCCGTCGCCAGCGCGTCCGCACGTACGCGCGACATCTCGTCCCCGGCCAACGACGCGGCAGCCCGTACGATTCCCAGTGCCGGGCGACGGAACCGGATCGTCGACTCCTTGACGAGCGGTACGAACCCGGCGAGCTCGCCTCCCGGCTCGAGGTCGAAGGACGCCAGGCACAGCATGCCACCGAGCATCTCGGCCGCGCTGAAGAGCGAGCCGGCGTAGGTGACGCCGAAGTGGTTGGTGTTGGGCTCCGGCGGCAGCTCGGCCGCCGCGAAGCCCGGCCTGACCTCCACGACACGGATCCCCATGGCCGCCAGGATCGGGACGGATCCGACGGCCTCGGCTGCCTCCACTCTCAACGTATAGGCCATCGGGGGGCTTGCCGCAAGCCCCCCGGTGGCGCCCACACTGCAGGGCGTGATGCCGCCTCGCGCTCCGCAGGACACGTTCCCGTTCGCCCTCCCCGACGCCCTCGCGGCCAAGTCCGCCCCGGCGCTCGTCGACGCCGACCGCGCCCACTTCCGTGAGATCGCCGACGGCCTCGCCCACGCCGTCTCGGAGCTCGAGGCTCGCCTCGCCGAGGTCAGGCGCATGCCTGCCCGCCACGGCACCGCCGCGCTCGAGCGCGACCAGGAGGTCCACCGGCTGTCAGCCCGGCTGCGTGCGCTGCGGCGCTACGACCTCGACCTCTGCCTGGGACGGATCGTGCACGTCGACCGGGAGGTGCCGACGTACATCGGTCGCTTCGGTCTCTCCGCGCCGGACGGTCGCCGGCTGCTCGTCGACTGGCGCTCGGCGGCGGCCGAGCCGTTCTTCGCCGCGACCCACGCACACCCGCGCGGGCTGGCCAGCCGTCGCCGGTACCGCTGGACCGGCGGGCGGATCGTCGACTACTGGGACGAGGCGTACACCGAGGAGGCACTGGTCCACACGGCGGCCCTCGACGACCAGTCGGCCTTTCTCGCCACCCTCGGCGCGAGCCGTACGCCCCGGATGCGGGACGTGCTGGGCACCATCCAGGCCGACCAGGACGCCATCGTCCGTGCCGGCTCGCACGGCGTCCTCGTGGTCGACGGAGGTCCCGGGACGGGGAAGACGGTCGTCGCGCTGCACCGCACCGCCTACCTGCTCTACGCGGACCCCCGGCTGGGGCACCGTCGGGGCGGCGTGCTGTTCGTCGGTCCCCACCAGCCCTACCTGGCCTATGTCGGCGACGTGCTGCCGAGCCTCGGCGAGGAAGGCGTGCGCACCTGCACGCTGGGCGACCTCGTGCCGCAGTCGGCGACCGCGGGTCCCGAGCCCGACGAGCGGGTCGCCACGCTCAAGGCCGACGTGCGGATGGTGGCCGCGATCGAGCCGGCGGTGGCGCTCTACGAGGAGCCCCCCACCGCGTCCTACCTCGTCGAGACGCCGTGGGTGGACGTACGGATCACGACGGCCGAGTGGACCGAGGCCTTCGACTCCCCCGACCCCGGCACGCCGCACAACCTCGCGCGCGACGACGTCTGGGACGCGGTGCTCGCGATCCTGCTCGACAAGGCCGCTGACGTCGTCGAGGACATCTCCCGCGACCAGCTCCACGCCGTCCTGGACCGCCACGCCGGACTGCGTGAGACGTTCGACCGCGCCTGGCCGCTGATCGAGCACACCGACCTCGTCGGTGACCTCTGGACCGTCCCAGCCTACCTGCGCCACTGCGCGCCGTGGCTGGAGCCCGACGCCGTTCGAGCGCTGCGTCGCGAGGACCCGGAGGCATGGACGTACGCCGACCTGCCGCTGCTCGACGCCGCACGGCTGCGCCTCGGCGACCCTGAGGCCTCGCGGCGTCGACGCCGTACGCAGGCCGCCGAGGCGCGCGAGCGTGCCCGGATGGGCGAGGTGATCGACGACCTACGGACCACGGCCCGCGAGAGCGGCGCCGACGAGTACGGCGAGGGGCTGGTGTCGATGCTGGTGCACGACGACCTGCGCACGGCGCTGGTCGACGACGGCGCGCTGCCGGCGGCCGACACCGACGGGCTGGCGGGACCGTTCGCGCACGTGGTCGTCGACGAGGCCCAGGAGCTCACTGACGCGGAGTGGCAGATGCTGCTGCGCCGCTGCCCGTCGCGCAGCCTCACCGTCGTGGGCGACCGCGCCCAGGCACGACACGGCTTCAGCGAGTCGTGGAACGACCGTCTGGCCCGCGTCGGACTCCCCGAGGTGGCCGTGGCTCCCCTCACCATCAACTACCGCACGCCCGCGGAGGTCATGGCCGAGGCCGAGCCGGTGATCCGCGCGGCGCTGCCCGAGGTCAACGTGCCGACCTCGATCCGGGAGAGCGGCGTGCCGGTGCTCCACTCCCCCGTCACCGCCCTCGAGCACGTCCTGCGCTCCTGGCTCGCCGAGAACGCGGAGGGGACGGCCGTGGTGATCGAGAGGTCGGTCGAGAGGTCTCGTGACGGACGCCGGAGCGCCCTCCTCGACCAGCAGGGGCTCGACCGGGTCCGGTGGCTGGCGCCGGAGGTGGCGAAGGGGCTCGAGTTCGACCTCGTCGTCCTGGTCGAGCCCGACTCGTTCGGCGACGGGATCACCGGCGCCGTGGACCGCTACGTCGCGATGACGCGCGCCACGCAGCGGCTCGTGGTCCTCAGCGGCTGAACCTCACGACGTGAGTGCGGCACGCAGCGCGGCGACGTCGTCGGTCCCGACGCGGCAGCATCCCCCCACCAGTCGCGCGCCCGCCGACACCCACGCCGACACCTCGTCGGGGTGGAAGGCCGACTCGCCCTCCCACGACCTCGTCGCGGCGTTCCACGACTGGCCCGAGTTGGGGTAGACGACGACCGGCCCGTGGGCACCCGCGAGCGGCACGGCCGAGCCCGCGTCGGCCGGCGTCGTGCAGTTGACCCCGACAGCAAGGATCTCGGCCACGTCGGCGGCCATCGAGAACGCCTCCTCCAGGGGCTCCCCCGCCCGGGTGCGACCGCCCGCCGCCGAGAGCGACAGCCAGGCCGGCACACCGCTCCCGTCGAGCTCGGCCAGCACCGCCTCGACCTCGGCCAGGCACGGGATCGTCTCGACGGCCAGCACGTCGGCGCCGTCGCCGACCGTGGAGGCGAGGACCTCGAGCCGTGGCCGGTGGAAGGCCCGCAGGCCGGCCACGTCGAGGTCGTAGTCGCCGCGGTACTCGGAGCCGTCGGCCAGCACGGCGCCGTACGGGCCGACCGAGGCGGCCACCCAGCCGTCGGGCGCCACGGCGTCCCGGGCGGCGACGGCCAGGTCCACGCTGCGGCGCAGCAGGGCCTCGACCTCGTCGCGCCCGACGCCGTCGGCTCCGAAGCCCTCGAAGGACACCTGGTAGGACGCCGTCGTCGCCACCTCGGCACCGGCGGCGAAGAACTCGCGGTGGGCGTCCTCGACGGCCCGCGGGTCGTCACGCAGCAGACGCGCCGACCACAGGTGGCTCGAGAGGTCGTGCCCGTGCTGCTCCAGCAGCGTCGCGAGCCCGCCGTCGAGGACCACGGGCCGCTGGGCGACGACGGAACGGAGGTCGGTGCGGCTCATGCCGTCATGCTCGCAGGGTTGGAGCGGTCGGCGACGATCGGCTCGTGCCAGAGGGACACACCATCCACCGCCTCGCCCGCCGCCACGACCGGCTGCTCGTCGGACAGCGCGTCTGCGTCGACAGCCCGCAGGGCCGCTTCGAGGACGGTGCGCGCGTCCTGGACGGCCGGGTGCTCGACGCCACCGACGCGTGGGGCAAGCACCTCTTCCACCGCTACGACGACCTGTGGCTCCACGTGCACCTCGGTCTGTACGGGAAGTTCCGCGACGGCGCCCTGCCCGCTCCCCCGCCGCGCGGCGCGCTCCGGCTGCGCCTGCTCGGCGAGGGGCACTGGCTCGAGCTGCGTGGGCCGACGGCGTGCGAGGTGCTCACCGACGCCGAGCGCGCGGTGGTGCTCGCACGTCTCGGTCCCGACCCGCTCCGGCGGCGGCCCGACGTCGAGCGCTTCGTCGCGCGCGTGCTCCGCAGCCGGGCGCCCATCGCCACGCTGCTGATGGACCAGTCGGTGGTCGCGGGCGTCGGCAACGTCTACCGGGCGGAGGTGCTGTTCCGGCAGCGGCTCGACCCCTACCGACCGGGACGCGACCTCGACGCCGCTCAGCTCCACGGCGTGTGGGACGACCTCGTCGGCCTCCTGCGAGCGGGCGTACGAGCCGGACGGATCATCACCACGCTCCCCGAGGACCGCGAACGGCCCGCGGGCCGACCGCGGCGCGTCGACGCCCACTACGTCTACGGCCGCGCCGGGCTCCCGTGCCGGGTCTGCGGGACCGCGGTCCAGGACGCGCTCGTCGCCGCTCGTCGTCTCTTCTGGTGCCCGGTCTGCCAGGCCTGAGCCCCGGTCAGCCCAGCGCGAGCACCGCGGCGCGGTCCTCGACGTGGGCGTTGTGCCCGAGCCCGCGGAGCGTGACCGGATCGGGCACGAGTGCTGCGAGCTGGTCGTGGGAGACCATGCGGTCGTGCTCGCCGCGGGCGAGGACGACCTCGCAGGTCACCGAGGCGAGGAGCCCGGCGAGGTCGGGGACACCGACGCCGAACGTGCGCGGGTCCTGCGCGAGCCGCCAGCCGCTCCCCTCCCCCGCTGCCACGCGGTCCACCACGGCGTCGTCGGTCATCGGGTCATCGGGCGGGACCAGCCCGGCCAGGCCCGAGACCCGCAGGAACCGCTCGACCGCCGCACCACGGGTGTCGTACGTCGCCACGGGCCGCGCCGCCAGCGCCCTCGCGCGTTCGACGTCCTCGGCCGACCACGCCACCTTGATCCCGAGGCCGACGACCCTCCGCACGCGGTCGGGGGCCTTCGCAGCGAGCGCGAGTGCCACGACGCCGCCCATCGAGTGCCCGACCACCGTCGCCGGCTCGTCGCCGAGCAGCGGCAGCACTGCCTCCGCCATCGCGTCGAAGGAGTAGGCGTCGTGCCACGGCGCAGCCCCGTGCCCGGGCAGGTCGGGTGCCACGCCGTCGTCGGCGTGCCACACGCCGCCCGTCGCACCGAGGCCGTGGAGGAGCAGCATCAGGCGCCCACGTACGCCGCGAGGTGCTGTCCGGTCAGGGTCGGCGCCGCCGCCTCGACCATCTGCGCGGGAGTCCCCTCGAAGACCACCGTGCCGCCGTCGTGGCCGGCACCGGGGCCGAGGTCGATGATCCAGTCCGCGTGCGCCATCACGGCCTGGTGGTGCTCGATCACGATCACCGAGCGGCCCGAGTCGACCAGGCGGTCGAGCAGCGCGAGCAGGTTCTGCACGTCGGCGAGGTGCAGCCCGGTGGTGGGCTCGTCGAGGATGTAGACGTCGCCCTTGTCGCCCATCTGCGTGGCGAGCTTGAGCCGCTGGCGCTCACCTCCCGACAGCGTGGTCAGGGGCTGGCCGAGCGAGAGGTAGCCCAGCCCGACGTCGACGAGCCGCTCGAGGATCTTCACCGCGGCGGGGATCCTCGCCTCCCCCTCGCCGAAGAGCGCCAGCGCGTCGACGACCGACATCTCGTGCACCTCGGCGATGTCCTTGCCGCCGAGCGTGTGGTCGAGGACGTCGGCCCGGAAGCGTCGTCCCTCGCACTCCTCGCACGGAGACTCCACGGTCGCCATCGGGCCGAGCTCGGTGAGGATGACCCCGGCCCCGTTGCAGGTCGGGCAGGCTCCCTCGGAGTTGGCGCTGAAGAGCGCCGGCTTGACGCCGTTGGCCTTGGCGAACGCCTTGCGGATCGGCTCGAGCAGGCCGGTGTACGTCGCCGGGTTGCTGCGGCGCGACCCCTTGATCGCCCCCTGGTCGATGACGACCACCTCGTCGCGGCCCGCCAGCGAGCCGTGGATCAGCGAGCTCTTGCCCGAGCCGGCGACGCCCGTCACCACGGTCAGCAGGCCCAGCGGGACGTCGACGTCGACGTCCTTGAGGTTGTGCATCGACGCGCCACGCACCTCCAGCGCGCCCGAGGCGGACCGTACGGACTCCTTGAGCCGCGCTCGGTCGTCGAGGTGCCGGCCCGTGACGGTGTCGCTCGCGCGCAGGCCCTCGACGTCGCCCTCGAAACAGATCTCGCCGCCGGCTGAGCCAGCGCCGGGACCGAGGTCGACGACGTGGTCGGCGATCTGGATCGTCTCGGGCTTGTGCTCGACGACGAGGACGGTGTTGCCCTTGTCGCGCAGCTGCAGCAGGAGGTCGTTCATCTTCTCGATGTCGTGCGGGTGCAGCCCGATCGTGGGCTCGTCGAAGACGTACGTCACGTCGGTCAGCGACGACCCGAGGTGGCGGATCATCTTGGTGCGCTGCGCCTCGCCGCCCGACAGCGTGCCCGCCGGCCGGTCCAGCGACAGGTAGCCGAGGCCGATCTCGGAGAACGAGTCGAGCAGGTGCTGCAGTCCCTTGAGCAGCGGCGCCACCGACGGCTCGTCGAGGTCGCGCACCCAGTCGGCGAGGTCGCTGATCTGCATCTCGCACAGGTCGGCGATCGACCTGCCGCGGATCTTCGAGCGCCGCGCCTCGGGGGTGAGCCGGGTGCCCTCGCAGTCGGGGCAGGTCTGGAACGTGACGGCCCGCTCCACGAAGCGCCGGACGTGGGGCTGCATCGCCTCGGGGTCCTTGGACAGCATCGACTTCTGGATCTGCGGGATGATGCCGGTGAACGTCAGGTTGACGCCCTCGACCTTGATCTTGGTGGGCTCCGACCACAGCATCGTCTCGAGCTGCTTCTTGGTGAACGTCCTGATCGGCTTGTCCATCGGCAGGCCCATGCCCTCGAAGAGCCGGCCGTACCACCCGTCCATGGAGTAGCCGGGCACCGTCAGGGCTCCCTCGGACAGCGACTTCTCGTCGTCGTAGAGCGCAGTCAGGTCGATGTCGTTGACCTTGCCCATGCCCTCGCAGCGCGGGCACATGCCCCCGAGGTAGACCTCCTGCCTGGCGACCCGGCGCTCGGTGCGCCCGCCCTTCTCGGTGGTCATCATCCCGCTGGCCTTGCGGGTCGGGACGTTGAACGAGTACGCCGTGGGCGGGCCGACGTACGGGTCCCCGAGCCGGCTGAACAGGATCCGCAGCATCGCGTTGGCGTCGGTCGCGGTGCCCACGGTGGAGCGCGGGTTGGCCCCCATCCGCTCCTGGTCGACGATGATCGCGGTGGTCAGGCCCTCGAGGTGGTCCACGTCGGGCCGGGCGAGGGTGGGCATGAATCCCTGCACGAACGCGCTGTAGGTCTCGTTGATCAGGCGCTGCGACTCGGCGGCGATCGTGGCGAAGACGAGCGAGCTCTTGCCGGAGCCCGACACCCCGGTGAACACGGTCAGGCGGCGCTTCGGCAGCTCGACGCTGACGTTCCTCAGGTTGTTCTCCCGGGCGCCCTCGACGCGGATCAGCGCGTGGTCGTCGGCCGGGTGCGTGCTCGTGGTGCCGGTGGTGGTGCTGGACATGCGGTGCGTCTCCTCCCCGTGGCAGGCCATCCTGCCAGTTCGACGCGCCACCGAGGGCGTACGTGACGCGACCGCCCGGGTGGATGAGGCAGTCGCTGGGCACGGCGTGCCATGGTCGAGGGCATGACGACACACGACGACCAGCTCGGCACCGTCGCCGAGATCATGAAGGACACCGACATCGCGGTGCTCACCTACGTGTCGTTGCAGGGCGCGCTCGTCTCCACGCCGATGGGGACGCAGGACTTCGAGCAGCCGGGGACGACCTGGTTCCTCACCGAGCGTGACACCGACAAGGTGCGTGCCATCGAGGCCGACCCGCGCGTGAACGTGGCCTACTCGAGCAAGGCGGGATTGGTGTCGCTGTCCGGCACCGCCCGGGTGAGCCAGGACCGCCGCAAGCTCGAGGAGCTGTGGGACGCCTCGGCCGGCGCGTTCATGTCCGGCGGCCCCGACGACCCGTCCAACGTCCTGCTCGAGATCGACGGCTCGACCGCGGAGTACTGGGAGTCGCCGGGCCGGGTCAACGCCGCGATCCAGCTCGCCAAGGGACTGCTCGGCGACGAGAAGCCCGACCTCGGCGACAACGACACGGTCATCCTCTGAGCGGGGGCTGACGTGCTCGTCGAGGCCACCGGTCCCGCCCACCCCGACGAGGTGTGGCGGCGCTTCACCGACCCCGCGGAGTGGACCGTCTGGGCGCCCCAGGTCCGTGACGTCCAGACGGACGCAGCGGTTCTGGCCGTGGGCGTGACGGGCCGGGTCCACGGTCCCGCCGGCCTCGCGGTGGACTTCCGCATCACCGAGCTCGACCCTGGGCTCCGGTCGTGGACCTGGGAGGTCGGCCGGGCGTCGGCGCGGGTGCGGATGGACCACCACGTCCTCCCGGCGCCGGGAGGCGGGAGCCACGCCCTGGTGCGCGTCCATCCGCCGACAGCGAGCCTCGTGCAGCCCTATCGCGTGCCGGCCGGGATGGCGCTGCGGCGCCTGGTGCGCACGACCGGAGGTGCCGACGCCACCCCCGAGGCGGTGCAGTCCTTCGACTTCGCCTTCGCCCCGTCGTACGCCCTCGCGGCGCGTGCGTTCGGGATCCGGCCGGGCACCACGACCGTCGAGGTCGGCCCGCGCTGGCTGTACGTCCGCTACGGCCCGTGGCGGCTGGCGACCCCGCGCGACAACATCGCCTCGGCGCAGCTCACCGGGGGCTTCTCCTTCGTGAAGACCGCCGGTCCGCCCCACCTGTCGTTCACCGACCGGGGCGTCTCGATGACCACCAACGGTGACACGGCGCTCTGCCTCACCTTCCACGAGCCGGTACCCGCCATCGACCCGACCGCCACGATCACCCACCCCGGCGCGACGTTGTCGGTGGCCGACCCGCACGGCCTGGCCGAGGCGCTCGGTTTCACGGTCTGACGACCGCGAGCCCCAGCCACTCCCCCAGCGCGTCGAGCTCGGCGTGCACCCGGCGCCGCCGGGCGGCGGACCAGTCGCCGTCCTCGTGGACGGCATCAACCAGCAGCACCCCGCCGTCGCGGTCCGCGGTCGCGTCGACCTTGCCGACGAGCTCGTCCCCGTCGAGCACCGGCATCGCCCAGTAGCCCCAGCGACGCTGCGCCGCCGGCTTGTACATCTCGAGCTGGTAGTCGAAGCCGAACACGTCCGCCATCCGCTTGCGGTCGAAGACGAGTCGGTCCAGCGGCGACAGGACGGCCGTACGCCCCTCGAAGTCGGCCAGGTCGTGCAGCCGGTCGGGGTCCACGCGCCACAGCCCGCGTACGCCCTCGATGCGGGCCGGCTCGCCGGTGTCGCGCACGTCGAAGGGCTCGTCCCACGCCTCGAGGGCGCGCGGGCGGGCGATCCCGAGCGCGCTGAGGCGGCGACGGGCCAGCACCCGGTGCGCCTCCTCGGCCGGGACGGCGGGGTCGCCGGGGTGGACGCGCTCGGCGAGGTCCCAGCGGCGCTCGCGCCCCTCGCGGGAGGCCACGGCGACCTCGCCGCGCGCCTCGAGGCACTCGAGGAGCTTCATCACGTTCTTGTCGTTGGTCCACCCCGAGGAGCGCCACGGGACCTCGCAGCTGTCCGGCAGGTCGCGCGCCGCCATCGGCCCCTCGGTGCGCAGCAGGGCCAGCACCTCCCGGCGGCACCCGTCGTTGGCGGCGACCCAGTCGCGCACGTCCTCCTGCCACTCCTTCAGCGGCGGTCGGCCGGGCCACGCGTCCATGTCCGTCCGGAAGAGGGCGATGTCCTCGCCGGGGCGCCACATCGCCTGGAGCTCGACCAGGGCACCGTTGCCCACGAGCTCCTCGAGGTGCTCCTGCTCGTACGCGCTCCCCAGCCGGGACCACAGCGCGAGGTCGGCGTGGTGGGCGACGACCCGGGTCAGGTCGACCTGGAGGAACCCCAGGTGCCGGACGGTGTCCAGCACGTCCACGGGTCGGTCGGCCGCGAGCAGCTGGGCGCGCACGGCGATCCGACGCGCCTCCCGGCGCGTCAGGTCGTGCACGGAGACGGACACGTCGCGATCCTAGGCCGCCGACACCGTACGGACGGGTCACGCGCGCATGGCCCGAACGGGTCATTCGTGCCCCAGATCGGGCACTTCCGGGCGGGTTGGCGCCCCGGCGGCGTCATCCGGTGCGACCCTCGACGTCACAGGAGCAACGGGTCGGCACCGGCCGGTCCACCGCTCGAGGCAGGGAAGGAGGACGCCGATGTGGGACACCGTCGAGACCAGCACGCTCCACCTCTCGCACGACCTGCCGTGCACCGGCTGCGGGCACGCGCTCCACACCTACCTGCCGTGCTCGGACACCTGCGACTGCGCGCGCGGTCGCGACCGGCTGCTCAGCGCTGTCTGACCCGGTCCTTGACCTTGTCGCGATAGCGGCGACGCAGCCCGCGGACGAGCCGCTCGCGCACCTTGTCGTGCGGCGGCGGGTGCCCCTGGTCGTCGAGCTCGTAGCTCGCGACCTTGGCGAGCCGTGGCCGCTCGTGGTCGTCGATGACCTCACCCGTGGCCCACCACATCTTGAGGCTGGGGCCGTTGATGCGGAGGAACGCCAGGTTGTTGTCGAACCACGGCCCCTCGGCGTACGTCCAGGTGAGCGGGGCGTCCGGCACCCGGGCCGACCTCGACGCGAGCCGGCCGACCGGGCCGGCGACCCCGTAGGACAGCACGGCCGTCGCGAAGCGCATGTTGCGCGAGAGCGGGTTGCGGATCGGGGAGCAGACGGCCTGGAGGATGGTCGACGTGAGCTCCGGGCCCCCGTGCGCCGAGCGGGCCTCGCTGACATAGCTGTGGTGCACGTCGCCGGACAGGAAGGTCACCGTCGACGGAGCCCTCCCCCGCTGCCCGGACGCGACCTCCATCGCCTGGCGCGCGAGCTCCTGGAAGCTGTTCTGGAACGCTCCCCAGTGCTCGAGGTCGACCACCTGGCGCATCCACTCGCCGATCCGGCCGCCCCGCTCGCCCCACGCCCCCTGGGCCAGCGCCTCGCTGAAGGCCTCGAGGTGGTGCAGCCCGCGGGCCAGCAGGAACGGCAGGGAGGTCGCGACGAGCAGGTGGTCGACGTCGCCCCGCAGCTGACGGTCGAGCCACGCGGCCTCGTCGGGGTCGAGCATCGCGCGGTCGTCCGGGTCGAGCTGCCGGGCCGCCCGTGAGTCGACGACGACGAGCCGGGCCTGGGTGTCGAAGTCGCGGGTGTAGCTCCAGCGGTAGGTCTGCGGCTCCTGGTCGACCCGGGCGGCGAAGGCGTCGATGAGCGGACCGAGGTCGTGCTCGTCGTGCCCGCGGTGGGCGCGCACCGCGGTGTAGATCTCGTCGTTCTCGCGCTCGGCGGGCGACATGTTGCCCAGGTGCTGGTAGACCCAGTAGGACGCCAGGCCCGCGACGATGCGGCCGTGCCACCACGACGTGGCCTCCATCTCGGTGCGCCAGTCGAGCGAGGTGTTCCAGTCGTCGCGGATGTCGTGGTCGTCGAAGATCATCGCGCTCGGGACCGTCGACAGCACCCAACGGTTGGCCGGGTCCGACCACGCCAAGCGGTAGAGCTCGGCGTACTCCTCGTAGTCCTGGAGCTCGGTCCACGGTGGCTCCTCGATGTCGCGCCGCGACTCGATGAACGCCCGCATGGCGTCGGTGGTCTCGTCGGCGTAGACCTGGTCGCCCAGGAACAGCACCAGGTCGGGCAACCGGTCCGTGGCCAGGTCCGGGTCGTCGGCGTCGGCCGGCGCGACCTGGTCGGCCACGCGCAACGCCCAGGCCCGGAGCGCGTCGACGCCGTGCAGGCGGTTGCCCTTCTCGTCGTGGGAGACCGACGTACGGCAGGAGCCGAAGGCCAGGTGCAGCGGCCGTCCGGCCTCCAGCGTCGCGATCACCGGCGGCGGGTACGGCGAGCCCGCGGGCGGCCACACCTGGTCGTCGTCGAGCGCGACCGTGTAGGCCTCGGTGGTGCCAGGGGTGAGCCCGTCCAGCTCGACGAGCGCGTAGTGGTGGCCGTGGACGAGGAACGTACGGGCGCTGGCCGAGGCCTCGCCACGGGTGACGGTGACGGTCGCCGCGTCCTCGGTCTCGACCCAGACAGCGGCCGAGGTCTCGTCGACGTGGCGCAGCAACGGACCGAGGCGCAGCCGGTCCTCTGCATCTGCGCGGTGGTCGTCGACGTGGTCGCCCGTGTGCTCGCTCACGGCTGGAGCAGGACCTTGATCGCGCGGCGTTCGTCCATGGCCCGGTAGCCCTCGGCCGACTCGGCCATGGGCAGCGTGAGGTCGAAGACCCGGCCCGGGTCGATCGCACCGGACAGCACCCGCTCGAGCAGGTCGGGCAGGTAGCGGCGAACGGGCGCCATGCCGCCCGCGAGTCCGACGTTCTTCTGGAACATCCGGCCGACCGGGAGCTCGACACCGTGCGGCACGCCGACGAACCCGACGGTGGACCCCGGACGCGCCACAGTGAAGGCGGTCCGCATCGCGGCGTCGGTGCCGACGCA
The DNA here is from genome assembly GCF_014653115.1 of Nocardioides flavus (ex Wang et al. 2016). Classification (GTDB taxonomy): domain Bacteria; phylum Actinomycetota; class Actinomycetes; order Propionibacteriales; family Nocardioidaceae; genus Nocardioides; species Nocardioides flavus. The sequence continues at coordinate 155,368 of NZ_BNAD01000007.1, forward strand.
CTCCAGCACGGCGTCCGCGCCGATGCCGTCGGTGAGGTCGGCGATGCGTGCCTCGCCCTCCTTGCCGCGCTCGGCGACGATGTCCGTCGCGCCGAACGCCCGGGCGATCTCCTGGCGTGGCTCGTGGCGCGACATCGCGATGACGCGCTCCGCTCCCATCTGCGCGGCCGCCAGCACACCGCTGAGCCCGACGGCCCCGTCGCCCACCACGACGGCCGTGTGTCCCGGCTGCACACCGGCAGCGACCGCGGCGTGCCAGCCGGTGGCCATCACGTCGGTCAGGGCAAGGAGCGAGGGGATCAGGCGCTCGTCGGGCATCCCGTCCGTGGCGACCAGGCTGCCGTCGGCCTGCGCGACGCGGGCGTACTCACCTTGCCCGCTCTGCGTCATCCCGAGGTTGACGCACGCCGACTGCACCCCGGCCCGGCAGTGGGCGCAGGTGTTGTCGCAGTGGCAGAACGGGACGATGACGAAGTCGCCGACCTTGGTCTCGCGGACGTCCGCCCCCACCTCCTCCACCACGCCGACGCACTCGTGGCCGATGGTGGCGCCGGCGGTGACGTCGTTCTCGCCGCGATAGGGCCAGAGGTCCGACCCGCAGATGCAGCCCGCGACGACCTTCACGATCGCGTCGGTGGGCAGCTCGATGCGGGGGTCAGGGACCTCCTCGAAGCGGATGTCGCCGGGGGCGTGGATCGTGGTTGCGCGCATGGTCGGATCCTGCCACGCGGGTGCCAACGATCACGTCCGCAGAGACACCCTCGGGTGGGCTCAGAATGGCGTTATCTCATATCTGAGATACCGTGGTGCCATGGCTGACTACAAGGGTCGCATCGGCAATCTCATCCGCGACGCCCGCAAGCACCGCGGGCTCACCCAGCACCAGCTCGCCGAGGTCCTCGGCACGAGCCAGAGCGCCATCAACCGGATCGAGAAGGGGCACCAGAACCTCTCGCTCGAGATGCTCGCCCGCATCGGTGCCGCCCTCGACTCCGAGATCGTCGCCCTGGGCGCCGGTCCCACCCACCTGCGCGTGGACGGCCCCACGACCCTGTCGGGCTCGATCGACGTCAAGACCTCGAAGAACGCCGGCGTGGCGCTGCTGTGCGCCTCGCTGCTCAACAAGGGCCGTACGACGCTGCGCAAGGTCGCGCGCATCGAGGAGGTCAACCGCCTGCTCGAGGTGCTCAACTCCCTCGGCGTGGCCACCCGGTGGCTCAACGAGGACAACGACCTCGAGATCGTCCCGCCCGCCGACCTCAACCTCGCCGCGATCGACGAGGGCGCCGCGCGGCGCACGCGCTCGGTGATCATGTTCCTCGGCCCGCTGCTGCACCGCTACGACACGTTCGAGCTCCCCTACGCGGGTGGCTGCAACCTCGGCGAGCGCACCGTCGAGCCGCACATGTCGGCGCTGCGCCCGTTCGGTCTCGACGTGAAGGCCACCGACGGCAGCTACCACGCGAGCGTCAACCGGGCCGTGGAGCCCGAGCGTCCCATCGTCCTCACCGAGCGTGGCGACTCGGTCACGGAGAACGCGCTCATGGCTGCCGCGCTGCACCCGGGCACGACGGTGATCCGCAACGCCTCGTCCAACTACATGGTCCAGGACCTCTGCTTCTACCTGCAGAAGCTGGGCGTCACCGTCGAGGGCATCGGCACCACGACCCTGCGCATCACCGGCAGGTCCTCGATCGACGTCGACGTCGACTACGCGCCGTCGGAGGACCCCATCGAGGCGATGTCGCTGCTCGCCGCCGCGATCGTCACGAGGTCGTCGATCACCATCCGCCGGGCCCCGATCGAGTTCCTCGAGCTGGAGCTCGCGATCCTGGAGGAGATGGGCTTCCGCTACGACCGCTCCCCCGAGTACCCCGCGCTCAACGGCGAGACGCGCCTGGTCGACATCACCACCTACCCCTCCGACCTCCGGGCGCCGCTGGACAAGATCCACCCGATGCCCTTCCCCGGCCTCAACATCGACAACCTCCCGTTCTTCGCGGTCATCGCGGCCGTCGCCGACGGCCAGACCCTGCTGCACGACTGGGTGTACGAGAACCGTGCGATCTACCTGACGGAGCTCAACAAGCTAGGCGCCCAGGTCAAGCTCCTCGACCCGCACCGCGTGCTCGTGGAGGGCCCGACCCACTTCTCCGGCGCGGAGATCGTCTGCCCGCCGGCGCTGCGTCCCGCCGTCGTGCTGCTCATCGCGATGCTGGCCTCGAAGGGTCGAAGCGTGCTGCGCTCCACCTACGTCATCCACCGCGGCTACGAGGACCTCGCCGAGCGGCTCAACGAGCTCGGCGCGAACATCGAGACCTTCCGCGACATCTGAGACGGGCAGCCGCGGACGAGGAACGAGTCAGCGGCGTGGGCCCGGCCAGATCGAGCAAGCCCTCCGAGCGAGGAGCGAGCTCGGAACGGGCGCGTCGAGATCTCACGTTGGTGGAGAGATGGTTTCGAGGCTCGTCGCTGGCGCTCCTCGCACCTCAACCACCGAGACGAGGCCTCGTCAGCCAAACAGCGTCTCCACCCAGGCCCGCGACACCTTGCCCATCGCCGGCGGGGCGGTCATGTCGGCGGTGATCCGCGGCAGCGGGGCGGTGTGCTGACCGGCGTTGCGGTGCCAGTCGTTCTCCGCCTCGATCAGCAGGCCCAGGTCAGCGCGCGCCAGGAACACTCCGTGCCCGTCGGGGCACTGGTTGACCGTCGCCTCGCCGAGGGTCTTCTCGTCCATCTCGGCACCACATCGGGGACACGTCATGCTCTCCATCCCCCGACGGTACCGCTGCATCCATACTTCTGGCGTGAAGTCACCGCACCCGGCCGCCCGGGGATACCTCGACTCCGCCCGTCCGCTGGCGTTCGCCCACCGCGGCGGCGCGTACCACCCCGACATCGAGGGCCTCGAGAACACCGTGGTCGCGTTCGCGCATGCCGTGGAGCTGGGATACACCTACCTCGAGACCGACGTCCACGTCACCCGTGACGGTGTGCTGCTGGCCTTCCACGACACCGTCCTCGACCGCGTCACCGACCGCACGGGCCACGTCGGCGAGTCGACGTACGCCGAGGTGCAGCACGCGCTGATCGCCGGCCGGGAGCGGGTGCCGACGCTCGGGGAGCTCTTCGACGCCTTCCCGGGCGCGCGCTTCAACATCGACCTCAAGTCGGCGGGCGCGGTCGAGGCGCTCGCCGACTTCCTCGAGGAGCGCGAGGCATGGGACCGGGTGCTCGTGGGCTCCTTCTCCCGGCGCCGGCTGTCGGCCTTCCGGCGGCGCACGCGAGGCCGGGTCGCGACCTCGGCGCACCCGCTCGAGGTGGCCGCGTTCGTCCTCTCCCCCAGCGCCCGGCTGGCGCGCTGGATCACCCGGGGACGACCGGTCGCCCTCCAGGTCCCGCACCGCCAGGGCCGCCTGCTCGTCGCGTCGGCGGGGCTCGTACGGAGGGCGCGCGCCGCCGGCGTGCAGGTGCACGTCTGGACGATCGACGACCCGATCGAGATGAACACGCTCCTCGACCGCGGTGTCGACGGCATCATGACTGATCGCACGGACATACTCAGGGACGTGCTCCGCGCCCGCGGACAGTGGCACGGCCCCGCCGAGGGCCGTATGGAAGGTGAGGCATGAGCGACGGAATCGACCGAGTCGTGACCGGCGGCGGGATCGCCGACCTCGAGCCGCTGGAGCAGGCGCGGGAGCAGAAGGCCTGGTACTGGTACGACTGGGCCAACAGCGCCTACACGACCACCATCGGCACCGTCTTCTTCGGGCCCTACTTCATCAACCTCGCGGAGAACGCGGTGGGCGGCGAGGAGGGGCGCTTCGAGGTCGGCTCGCTGTCGTTGCCGCCCGACTCGCTCTTCTTCTGGCTCATCACGGTCTCCACGATCCTGTCCGCGCTGATCCTGCCGCCGCTCGGCGCCTACGCCGACCGCGTGGCCAACAAGAAGCGACTGCTCGCGACGCTGGCCTGGACGGGTGCCTTCTTCGCCTCGCTGATCTTCTTCGCCACCGGCGACAACTGGCTGCTGGCCGCCGTCGGCATCGTCTTCGGCAACCTGTTCTTCGGCGCCGCGGGCGTGGTCAACGACTCGATCCTGCCGCTGATCTCCGACGAGGACGACCGGGACCGCGTGTCGTCACGCGGGTGGGCGTTCGGCTACCTCGGCGGCGGCCTGCTCCTGGTGCTCAACCTCGCCGTCTACCTCGGTCACGAGGCGCTCGGGCTCGACGAGGGCCTGGCCGCGCGGCTGTGCATGCTGTCCGCAGCGGTCTGGTGGGCCGGCTTCACCCTGATCCCCTTCCTCCGGCTGCGCAACCACCAGCCGGTCGACGTCGAGCCGGTCGAGGGCAACGCGGTGCGCCGCAGCTTCGGCCAGCTCGCCGCCACCCTGCGGGAGCTGCGCAACTACCCCATGGCGCTGACGTTCCTGGTCGCCTACCTGTTCTTCAACGACGGCATCCAGACCGTCATCGCCTCGGCGTCGGTGTACGGCTCGGAGGAGCTCGGCCACTCCCAGACCGTCCTCATCGCGACCATCCTCATGGTGCAGTTCGTGGCCTTCGGCGGCGCGCTGCTCTTCGGCCGGCTGGCCGGGCTGTTCGGCGCGAAGCGGTCGATCCTGCTCGGGCTCGCCATCTGGTGCGTGATCGTCACCGTGGCGCTCTTCCTGCCGGCAGGCAACGTCCCGTTCTTCCTCGTTCTGGGGGCTGCCATCGGCGTCGTGCTCGGCGGCACCCAGGCGCTGGCCCGGTCGTACTTCTCGCTGCTCATCCCGCGGGGCAAGGAGGCCGAGTACTTCAGCTTCTACCACGCGATGGACCGCGGCACCTCGTGGTTCGGCACCGCCACGTTCGGCATCGTGCTGGCCGTCACCGACTCCTACCGCCCGGCGATCTTCGCCCTCATCGCGTTCTTCGTCATCGGCGGCCTGCTGCTGACGCGCGTCGACACCGAGCGTGGGATCCGGGAGGCCGGCAACGACGTACCAGCCGTCATCTGAGGCCTGTCGCCGCCGGCACCGTACGGCCCTCCACCCCCAAGGGTGAAGTTCGTCTCGCCTGAGCGGGACTGCCGCGGTCACGAATCCGCGGAATTGCGACGACCCCGCTACCGTTGAAGGCTGTAGAACTTCTGGTGCACCAGAGCCGCGTCGTCACGAGCGGCGTCACGGACTGCCGTCCGGCTCGTTGCACTGGGAGAGACCCCAACACAACACAACGGGTGTCAGCAACCCAATGGAGGTGGGCACTGTGGCGGAGCGCACACTGCGTGGCGCACGGCTCGGAGGCCAGAGTTTCGAGGACGAGCGCGGCATCGAGTTCGCCGCTCGGCAGCAGGTCGGTTATCGCTGCAAGCAGGGACACGACTTCGAGGTCACGATGTCGGTCGAGGCCGACATCCCGGCCGTGTGGGAGTGCCCGCGCTGCGGTGCCGAGGCGCTGAGCACCGCGGGGATCCTGCCCGAGGAGAAGGTCGAGAAGCCGGCCCGCACGCACTGGGACATGCTCCTGGAGCGTCGCTCGGAGAAGGAGCTCGAGGACATCCTCAAGGAGCGGCTCGAGCTGCTGCGCGGCGGCGAGATCGGCCCCGCGCACCTGCACCGCGCCAACAAGAAGAAGCGAGTGTCGTGATCGACCGCTGAGCTGCGGCGATCACTCGACGACGTCGCCCCGGACCACCGGGCCTCCGGGCCCCGGTCCGGGGCGCGCGTCATTTCCGGAGCGTGTGCCGAATCCGGGCGCGGCCACCAGCCGCCGTTCCACCACGGTGGTGAGCATGCGGCGGGCCACCGGTCGGGTGAAGGGCAGGACCAGCAGGATCCCGGCGACGTCGAGCACGAAGCCGGGGCTCAGCATCAGGGTGCCGCCGATCAGGATCAGTGCGCCGTCGGCGATCTCACGTGCCGGCATCCGGCCGCTCTGCAGCGCCGTCCGCAGGGCCTGCCAGGCGCGACCGCCCTCCCGCTTGATCAGCCAGGCGCCCACCAGGCTGTCGAGCACGAGGAGAACGATCGTCCACCACGGTCCGACCAGCTGCCCGACCTGCAGGATCGCCCAGATCTCGATGAGTGGCACGGCGACGAACGCCGCGGCCAGGGCCGGGCGCAGCCACCGCCTGCGGCGGGGACCCGTACGGGGCGCGGTGGGGTGCGTCATCCGCGTCTGCCCCGTCGACGCAGCTGCGCACGCCGCTCGGCCAGGCCCCAGCGGGTGATCTTGCGCAGTGACTCGGTGGCCACCTGGCCGCTCATCTTGGAGTCGCCGCGCTCGCGTTCGACGAAGTCGATCGGCACCTCGGTCAGGCGCAGCCCACGGCTCAGGGTGCGGTAGGCGAGATCGGTCTGGAACACGTATCCAGTAGACCTCACCGAGGCAAGGTCGATGGCCTCGAGGGTGGACCGCCGGAACAGGCGGTAGCCGGCCGTGGCGTCCTTGACGCGGATGCCGAGCAGCAGACGTACGTAGAGGTTGCCGCCGCGCGACAGCAGGAGTCGCTGGACCGGCCAGTTGACCACCGACCCGCCGGGCACGTAGCGCGAGCCGATCACGAGGTCGGCGGTCCGCAGGGCCTCGACGAGGCGGTGGAGCTGCTCGGGCTGGTGGGAGCCGTCGGCGTCCATCTCACCGATGACGTCGTAGCCGGCGCGCAGGGCCACGTCGAACCCGTGCAGGTACGCCGCGCCGAGGCCGGCCTTCTCGGTGCGATGCACGACGCTGATGGCGGGATCGGCTGCGGCGAGCTTGTCGGCGAGGTCACCCGTGCCGTCGGGGCTGTTGTCGTCGACGACCAGCACGTCGACCCCGGGCTGCGCCGCCCGCAGCCGTCCGACGATCCACTCGAGGTTGTCCGCCTCGTTGTAGGTCGGGACCACCATCACGCAACGGCCGAGGCCTTCGACACTCACTCGGTTCCACCCTGTTCCGACTCGCGGTCCGACGGGCGGACGCCCGGCCGGGCACGACGATAGGCCACCGCGACCGCCGCCGCGTGCAGGACGAGGAAGAGCAGGACGAGTCGCCCCGGCCAGACGCCGAGGCGTACGGCCAGGGTGGTCGTCGTGCTGAGGCCGACGGTCTCCACCAGCACCTCGTGGGTGCGAGCCGGCGCGGAGGCGACCACGGACCCGTCCGGTCGTACGACGCCCGACACGCCGTTGATGGCCGCGACCACCACCCACCGTCCGGTCTCGACCGCGCGCAGCCGGCTGATCTCGAACTGCTGCGCGAGCTGCCCGGTCCGGCTGAACATCGCGTTGCTGGTCTGCACGGTGACGAGCTCGGCGCCGCGGGCGACCTGCCCGGCGATCCCGTCGTCGTAGGCCACGTCGAAGCAGATCGCGTCGGCGACGAGGTGCTCGCCCACCCGGATCGGCTCCAGGCTCGTGCCGCGCACCATGTCGCGTGGCACCTCGGTGAGGCGTCCGTACGTCGACGGCATCCAGCTGCTGCCGCGGAACGGGATGTACTCGCCGTAGGGCACCGGGTTGCGCTTGGTGTAGCGGTCGCCGCTGCCCAGGCCCGGCTGGTAGACGATGCCCTGGTTGAGCACCTGGGTGTCGTCGAGCGGGTTGCTGTTGGTGCCGCCGACGATGATCGGCACCTCGATGGCGTCGGAGGCCGCGACGATCCCGGCGCGGACGCCGGGATCGAGGAACGGGTCGACGGCCGTGGAGTTCTCGGGCCAGACCACGAAGTCCGGCTGCTGCTGCTCCCCCGCGTCGACGGCTGCGGCCAGCTCACGGGTCAACCGCACGTGGTTGGCCGTCACCTCGCGGTGCACCGCCGGGACGTTGAGCCCGGTCCCGGGGACGTCGCCCTGCACGAGGGCGACCGTCGCGCTGCCGGTGCGCTCGAGCGGGTACGGCGCGAGCGTCGGGGCCAGGGTGACGACGGCGAGAGCGGCGACCACTGCGTAGGTGGTGCGCGTCGAGGCAGGAGCCTGACCGCGGGACCGCGCGCTCAGCTGGACCAGCAGCCAGGCCAGCGTCGTGCCGGTGAGGGCCACGAGGAAGCTCACGCCCGTCATGCCGACCCAGGCGATGGCGTCGGCCCACGGGGTGTCCGCGGTGGCGAAGACCAGGCGGCCGAACGGCATCCCGCTGAACGGGAAGCCGCTGCGCCACGTCTCGACGCCGACCCACCACAGGGCCGCGAGGACCGGCCATGCGCGCACCCGCATGCTCCAGGAGAGTCCGATCCCGAGGGGCACGAAGAAGGCCGACTCCAGGGTGCACATCGCGATCCACGCGTCGGTCCCGACCGCGCGCATCCAGACCATCACCGAGAAGATGAAGGCGATGCCGAACACCAGACTCGGGACCCACGCCCGCAGAGGCGCCAGGCCGTGTACGGAGATGACCAGCGCCGCGACCGCCGGCGGCATCAGCCACGCGTGCCCGATCGGCTCGAAGGCCGCGGCGAGGGCGAGACCGCCGACCAGGGCGAGGAGGCAGCGCAGCGGCACGCACAGACCGTAGCCGACGGTCCGGCACGAGGGGCCACGCGCCTGCAGCGGAGCGGGAGGAACGAGGGGGCTTCGGACCAACGCGCGCTCGACTGGCTGACGAGCACGCGAAGTTGTCTAAGGCCCCGTGGTTCCTCCCGCATCCGGCCCCCGCGGGACGCCGTCGACGGGTCGGCGGACGGAGGGCACCGCTGGCTTCGCGTACCCCACGCTCGTCTCCCCTCTGCCGAAGGCGCCACCCGCGAGCTGCACAGGCGGACCCGGGAACGATCCCTCCCGCCACGAGGAGTGTCAACACGCGGCTGACCTGCACGAATGCGCGTTCTCGCAGGTCAACGGGCTGTTCGGCCGACGAAACTCGTCAGACAAATCTTCCGGCTGGCGGCGTGTCGCGCGGACACGCCGAGAGCCGGCCGCGTTGGGGGCGTGATCAGGACCGCGGAGGCACGACGACCGTCCCGGTGGCCGTCGTGGCCACGATCGGGGGGTGGAGGACCTCGGCGGCACCGGGCGCACCCGCGGTGGGCGCACCCCTGCCGACGACGTGGACGGCGAAGTCCATCACCCGGCTGCGGGTGCCCTCGCGCACCAGCGTGGCGGTGATCTCGAGGAGGTCCCCGGCTCGCACGGGCGCTCGGAACTGCACGTCGGAGTAGGACGCGAACAGGCCCTCGTCGCCGTCGAGGACGATGCACAGCTCGGTCGCCACGTCGCCGAACAGCCCGAGGCTGTAGGCGCCGTCCACCAGGTTGCCGGCGTAGTGAGCGTGGGAGTAGGGCACGTAGCGGCGGTGGGTGACGACGGTGCCGGTGCGATCGGTCGTGGGAGTGCTCATGAGGCCTTCTCCTGCGTGGTCGGGCGGGGACCGGTGAGACGGTGGACGATGAACGAGGCGACCTCACCCGGCGTCGTTCCCCTGCTGAAGACCCGGTCGACGCCCAGCTCGTCGGCCATGGTCTCGTCGAAGCGCGGCCCGCCGACGACGAGCAGCGGGCGCGACGCCGCGGGGTAGGCCTCGCGGAACGCCGCCGACATCTCCCGGGTGTTGAGCAGGTGGGCGTCGCGCTGGGTCACGACCTGGGAGACGAGCACGGCGTCGGCCCTCTCCTCCCTGGCTGCCTCGACGAGCTGCGGGACGGAGACCTGGGCGCCGAGGTTCACGACCTTGAGCTCGCGGTAGTACTCCAGGCCCTTCTCGCCCGCGAAGCCCTTGATGTTCAGGATCGCGTCGATGCCGACCGTGTGCGCGTCGGTGCCGATGCACCCGCCGACCACGACCAGGCGCCGACGCAGGGAGCGCTTGATCGCAGCGTTGGCCTCCTTCGGCGTCAGCAGCGGGTAGTCGCGCTCGACGACCTCGACCGTGCTGGGGTCGACGAGGTGGTTCACGCGTCCGTAGACGACGAAGAACGTGAAGCCCTCCCCCATCGGCTTGGCGTGCACGACCAGGGCCGGGTCCATGCCCATCTTGTTGGCCAGCTGGACCGCGGCGCCCTCGGCCACCTTGGAGTGCTGGATCGGCAGGGTGAACGACAGCTGCACCATCCCGTCGCCGGTGGTGTCGCCGTACGGCCTGATCAGGCTCACTTGGTCCCCTCCAGGATCTCGGTCGCCGGGTTGTAGTAGCCGGGCGCCTTGCGGGCGACCCCGTCGAGGCCCTTGCCCTTGTCGGCGGGGCGCTTCATCAGCCCGAAGGTGCCGTCGGCGATGGCGGAGAGCAGCGGCGGCTGCCCCGGGACGCTGCGATCGGCCTTGATCTCCTCGAGCAGGTCCACGGCCTCGCCGAGCACCTCGCGCGCACGGGTGGCGATGAAGCCGTCGGGCGAGGGGTGGAAGTCCTCGCGCAGGTTGCCGGCGGCGTTCATGACGTAGCGGACGTTCTGCAGGGCGAGGTCGCGGTCGGAGATCCAGGGGGTGACGACGGCCTCGGTCATCATCCCGACCAGCAGGATGCCCTGGCCCGTCATCGCGCCGACGAGGTTGAAGAACCCGTCGAGCAGGTAGCCCTTGAAGATGTCGCCGGTCATGTGGCGCGTCGGCGGCATCCACTTGAGCGGCGCGTCGGGGAAGAGCTCGCGGGCGAGCATCGCGTGGGCGAGCTCGAGGCGGAACGAGTCGGGCACCTCCGGGTCGATCTCGAAGGCGTGGCCGAGCCCGAGCTGCCAGTCCTCGAGCCCGGCCTCCTTGGCGAAGTACTCGTTGAGGAGCTGGCTCGTCGTGACGGTGTGCGCCGCCTCGACGGCGTCCGCGGTGGTGAGGTAGTTGTCCTCGCCGGTGTTGATGATGATCCCGGCGCGAGCGTGGATCTGGCGGCTGAAGCGCTGGTCGACGAAGGTCCGGACCGGGTTGATGTCGCGGAACAGGATCCCGTACATCGAGTCGTTGAGCATCATGTCGAGGCGCTCGAGGCCGGCCAGCGTCGCGATCTCCGGCATGCAGAGGCCGGAGGCGTAGTTGGTCAGGCGCACGTAGCGACCCAGCTCCCGCGACGTCTCGTCGAGGGCAGCCCGCATGAGGCGGAAGTTCTCCTGGGTGGCGTAGGTGCCGGCGAAGCCCTCGCGCGTGGCACCCTCGGGCACGAAGTCGAGCAACGACTGGCCGGTCGAGCGGATCACCGCGATCACGTCGGCACCCTCGCGGGCCGCGGCCTGCGCCTGCGGGATGTCCTCGTGGATGTCGCCGGTGGCCACGATGAGGTAGATCCACGGCTTGCTGGGGGCGTCGCCGACCCTCGCGATCATCTTCTCGCGGGCGACACGCTGGCGATCGATCTGCCTGATGCCGGCGGCGACGGCCTTGCGAGACGCACCGGCGGCACGCGTGGAGTCCCTGCCCTCGGGGAGCCGGAAGGTCACCGAGCCGGCAGCCGCCTTCTGGGCGAGCGTCAGCAGGTCCTCCGCCTCGCCGCGCAGCAGCGCGTCCCACACGGGCAGGCTCACGCCGTGCTCGAGCCCGGTGTCCGCCCGTACGACGTCGGCCAGCCGGTTGACCCACGGGGTGCCGTCCGGGTCGGCGCCGCCGAGCCCGGCCAGGCGCAGCGTCGCCCGCTCGACCGAGACGGTGGTGTGGCGCCGGGCGAGGTCGACGATCGGCTTGCCGACCTGGCGCGCGAGCGTACGGGCGCGGCGTACGTCGGCGCGGTCGATGCCGAGCTGGCTGGCCGCCATCACAACCTCCGCTCGAACAGGCCGCGGACACCGGCGTCGGCGCGCAGCAGCTCCATCGCGTACGCCGCGTGGCCCGGCACGTAGCCGTTGCCGACGAGCATCCGTACGTCGGCGGCCAGTCCCTCGGCGCCGAGCGCGGCGGCGCTGAAGCTGGTGGCCATGGAGAAGAAGATGACGGTGCCGCCCTCGGCGGTCGCGAGGATCGCGCCGCCCTCGCAGCCCGGCACGTCGACGCACACGACCGTGACGTCGGCGGGCCCTCCGGCCGCCGTGACGGCGTCGCGCAGCGCGATCGGGTCGCGGGCGTCGGCGACGGTGACCACGTCGGCGATGCCGGCGTCAGCGAGGACGTCGTGCTCTCCCTGGTGCGGGACGACGCCGATGGTACGGGCGGCGCCGGCGGCGCGGGCGGCCGCGAGGCTGAGGGAGCCGGACTTGCCGGCACCACCGATGACGGCCACGACCGGAGCGCCAACCCCGTCCTGCCCGGCGCGGGCGGCGTACTCCTCCACGACGCGTCGGGTCAGTGCCGGTGCTCCGCACACGTCCATCACGCTCAACGAGAGCGCCGGGTCGAGGTCGTCGGGGACCACCTCGGCGATGGAGCGGCCGAAGAGCACGGCGTAGCCGTCGCAGGGGACCTGCTCGCTGCGGCCGTCCCAGCGGGCCAGCCCGTCCTCGATGACGAGCGGCGTGAGGGTCAGGCTGACGAGCGTCGCGACCCGGTCCCCCACCGCCAGGCCCAGGGGCGACTCGGGGCCGACCTCCTCCACGGTGCCGACGAGCATCCCGCCCGACCCCGTCACGGGGTTCTGCATCTTGCCCCGTGCGGCGACGATGTCGAGCACCTCGGCGCGGACGGCGTCCGCATCGGTCTCCCCGAACTTCGTGTGCGCGCGCTCGAGCTGGCGGAACGACGCGGCGTCGAGGTTGAGCCGCTCCACGCGGACCCGGACCTCGTCGGGCCAGAGCTCCGCGCGGGTGTCGAGCCGCTGGGCCGCCTGGGGGAGCACGGCGGGCTCGTCCAGGACACGGTGCAGGCCGGTCGGATCGCTGGTGCGGACGTCCGTGGACAGGTTCATGCAGTGCATCCTTCTAGGTTCAACGGTTTGAACCGGAAATCTTGCGGCGTGGCATTGGACTCGCCGTACGTTCTCCACGTACTCTCCCAGATGTGTCGCCGCCCACACAACCGGCGCGCCGTCAGCCCTGACCCGGCCGCGACCGGGCCCCTGCAAGGAGATCTCATGAGCATCGAGACCGCCCCCCACCTCGGTCCCGGCCTCGCCACCGGACAGCCCTATCCCTACCACCGGGTGGAGCTCGTCGAGCCCGACTGGACCCGCTTCCCCGGCTGGGCGTCGGTGACCGCCGACGAGTGGTCCTCCGTGCAGTGGCAGCGCGCGCACTGCATCAAGAACGTCAAGCAGCTGCGCGAGCTGATGGGCGACCTGCTCGACGAGCGGTTCTACGCCGACCTCGAGCGCGACCAGGCCGAGCGGGCCACCATGTCGATGCTCGTGCCGCCGCAGATGATGAACACGATGGTGCCGGCGTTCTCGCCGGGTGGAGCCGGCTCGATGACCGAGGCGTTCTACGCCGACCCGGTCCGGCACTACATGATCCCGGTGTTCAGCGACCGGCGCACCGACTGGCCGTCCCACCCGCACGCCGCACGCGACTCGCTGCACGAGCACGACATGTGGGCCACCGAGGGCCTCACCCACCGCTACCCCACCAAGGTGCTCGCCGAGCTGCTCCCGACCTGCCCCCAGTACTGCGGCCACTGCACCCGCATGGACCTCGTCGGCAACTCGACCCCGGTCATCGACAAGCTCAAGTTCGCCGGCAAGCCCAACGACCGCCTCGGCGACATGCTCGACTACCTGCGGCGCACCCCGTCGGTACGCGACGTGGTGGTATCCGGCGGAGACGTGGCCAACATGCCGTGGCCCCGCCTCGAGGCGTTCCTCATGTCCGTGCTCGAGGTCGAGAACATCCGCGACATCCGACTCGCCACCAAGGCGCTCATCGGCCTGCCGCAGCACTGGCTCCAGCCCGACGTCGTCGAGGGTGTCGCCCGGGTGGCCGGGGTCGCCCGCTCACGCGGGGTGTCGCTGGCGATGCACACCCACGCCAACCACGCGAACTCGGTGACGCCGATCGTCGCCGAGGCCTCGCGGGCGATGCTCGACGCCGGCCTGCGCGACGTACGCAACCAGGGCGTGCTGCTCAACGGCGTCAACGCCGACCCGCACGCCCTGCTCGACCTGTGCTTCCGCCTGCTCGACGGCGCGCAGATCATGCCCTACTACTTCTACATGTGCGACATGATCCCGTTCTCGGAGCACTGGCGGGTCTCGCTCGCCGACGCGCAGCGCCTGCAGCACCACATCATGGGCTACCTGCCGGGCTTCGCGACGCCGCGCATCGTGTGCGACGTGCCGTTCGTCGGCAAGCGCTGGGTGCACCAGAACGCCGACTACGACACCGAGCACGGCATCTCCTTCTGGACCAAGAACTACCGCACCTCCATCGAGTCCGACGACGCCGAGGCGCTCTCGCGTCTCTACGAGTACTACGACCCGATCCACACGCTGCCCGAGTCCGGCCAGCAGTGGTGGGAGCAGCACGGCCGTCTCGACGAGACCTCCCTCAAGGCCGCCGAGATGGCCGAGGCGTCGCGGCGTACGGCTGCTCTCCAGGCGTACTGAGGTCTGCGCGGGTCCCAGCGATCCCCGGTCAGCCGGGGATCGCTGACGTTGTCGGCCCGTGCAACGCCTGACAACGTCAGCGACTGCCTGGCAACCTCACCTCCATATGATCCCGCCGGCCGCCGCCAACCGTCCACAGGCGCGCGTCGTCCGCCGTTTTCCACACGCCCCGGAGCGAGTGACGGCAGGTGAGGTCGGTGCGGGGCAGCCTCAGACCATGGACCACCAGCTGCGAGCACTCATCGAGCTCCATGGCGTCTTCACGCGCAAGGAAGCCCTGGCGCTCGGGTACCACGACCGCGCCATCGCGCTCCTCGTCAGAATCGGCGACTGGGTGCGCGTACGTCGTGGTGCCTACGTCCTGGGTGATGGATGGGCGGGCCTGGGTGCCAACGGTCGTTACGGCGTCCTGTGCCGCGCCGTCGTGCGCCAGGCGAACACTGACGTCGTCCTGAGTCACCTGAGCTCCGCCAACGAGTACGACGCGCCGCTGTGGGACTGCGACCTCACGACCGTGCACGTCACTCGGCCGGACGAACGCGCGGGCCGGGCCGAGGCTGGCGTGGTCCAGCACCGCGGTGTCATCGCACGGGGTGGGGTGACGGGCGACCAGGCATGCGGCGAGGCATGCGGCGAGGCATGCGGCGAGGCGGGCGACGAGGATGTCGAGGTGCGCAATGGCGTCTCGGTGATGAGCGCCACACGCACAGCGTTGGAGCTCACCACTCTGCTCGACGTCGAGCACGCTCTGGTCGAGATCGACTACCTCCTGCACAACGGCCACACGACTCCCGAGAAGCTTCGGGCACGCTACGAGGCAATGACGTACTGGCCGCGGACCTTGACGACAGATCTCGTGCTGCGGCTTGCGGACGGACGCTCGGAGTCGGTGGGCGAGTCTCGTGCCCGGTTTCTCTGTTGGACCCAGCACCTCCCGGCTCCGGTTCCCAACTACCCGATCTTGGACGAGCGGGGGCTCGATGTGGCGCGGGTCGACCTGGCGTGGCCCGAGCTCGGCGTCTTCCTGGAGTTCGACGGCAAGGTGAAGTACCAGAGGCATCTGCGCGAGGGTGAGTCCGTCGTCGACTGCGTCCTGCGGGAGAAGCAGCGCGAGTCCCGGATCTGCGAGCTCACGGGGTGGCGGTGCATCCGCATCGTCTGGGCAGACCTCTACAAGCCCGTCGAGACAGCTGACCGGATCCGTCGGTTGTTCCGCACCGCCGCTGCCTGATGGGGTTGTCAGGCTCTCGCGGACGTTGTCGGCCTCTGCATTGCCTGACAACGTCAGTGATCCCCGGTTGACCGGCTCTCCTGACTGATGTGTGGGTCATGCTCGGCTTGGGAGGGCTGGTCTGTAGGGGCCGCGGCTGAGCATCGCGAGCGCGATGAGGGGTTGGGGTGAGTGGAAGCCGAACGCGATGCGGGTGAG
>NZ_BNAD01000008.1 GCF_014653115.1 Nocardioides flavus (ex Wang et al. 2016)
TCGCGTTCGGCTTCCACTCACCCCAACCCCTCATCGCGCTCGCGATGCTCAGCCGCGGCCCCTACAGACCAGCCCTCCCAAGCCGAGCATGACCCACACATCAGTCAGGAGAGCCGGTCAACCGGTGGTCGGTGAACTTCTCACCCGTTGCAAAGGGCAAGAAGTTCATGAACCACCGGTTGACCGGTGATCACGACGGGCGGCCGTCAGAGGGTGACGTCCTCCAGCATCTCGGTCACCAGCGCCGCGACCGGCGAACGCTCGGAGCGGTTGAGGGTCACGTGGGCGAAGAGCGGGTGGCCCTTGAGCTTCTCCACCACCGCGACGATGCCGTCGTGGCGGCCCACCCGGAGGTTGTCGCGCTGGGCGACGTCGTGGGTGAGCACGACCTTGGAGTTGGCGCCGATGCGCGAGAGGACCGTCAGGAGCACGTTGCGCTCCAGCGACTGCGCCTCGTCGACGATCACGAAGGAGTCGTGGAGCGAGCGGCCGCGGATGTGGGTGAGCGGCAGCACCTCGAGCATGCCGCGGTCCATCACCTCGTCGATGACGTCCTTGCCGGTCAGGGCACCGAGGGTGTCGAAGACCGCCTGGGCCCACGGCGACATCTTCTCGTTCTCCGAGCCGGGGAGGTAGCCGAGCTCCTGGCCGCCGACGGCGAAGAGGGGCCGGAAGACCACCACCTTCTTGTGCTGGCGGCGTTCCATCACGGCCTCGAGGCCCGCGCACAGCGCCATCGCCGACTTGCCGGTGCCGGCACGACCGCCGAGGGAGACGATGCCGACCTCGGGGTCGAGGAGCATCTCCAGCGCGACCCGCTGCTCCGCGGAGCGGCCGTGCACGCCGAAGGCGTCGCGGTCCCCGCGCACGAGGTGCACCCGCTTGTCCGCGCCGACCCGTCCCAGCGCCGTGCCGCGGTCGGAGATCAGGACGAGGCCGTTGTGGCACGGCAGGTCGCGAGCCTCGGCGAGGTCGACCACCCCGTCCTCGTAGAGCTCGTCGAGGTCGGAGGCAGGCACCTCCAGCTCGGTCATGCCCGTGTAGCCGGAGTCGCTGATCGCCTCCGCGCGGTACTCCTGGGCGTCGAGGCCGACCGCGGAGGCCTTGATCCGCAGCGGGAGGTCCTTGGAGACCAGGGTGACCGTGTGGCCCTCGTTGGCCAGGTTGCGGGCGACGGCGAGGATCCGCGTGTCGTTGTCGCCGAGGCGGAAGCCCGATGGCAGGGACTCGGCGTCGGTGTGGTTGAGCTCGACGCGCAGCGTGCCGCCCTCCGTGCCGATGCCCACCGGCTCGTCGAGGCGACCGTGGACGACGCGGAGGTCGTCGAGCGCGCGCAGCGCGGTGCGGGCGAAGTAGCCCAGCTCGGGGTGGTGCCGCTTGCCCTCGAGCTCGGTGATCACCACCACGGGCAGGACGACCTCGTGCTCGGCGAAGCGGGTCAGCGCACCCGGGTCGGCGAGGAGGACGCTGGTGTCCAGGACGTACGTGCGACGGGCGGTGCTGAGCGGAGCGGTGCTGGCCACGACTAACCCCTTGCTGCGGGTCGGCGCGCGCACTCCTCGCCCGGCCCGATGTCATTCAACGGACCGAGGAGCTCCCATCTGAGTGCTCAAGGCTGCCTCCCGGTTCAGCAGGCTTCCCCACCTGCCGATACGGGCGAACGTACGCCCGCCACCACGACGATCCGGGGCGACACGCCCGAACGCGAGGTGACGGCCGGGTGACGTCTGGCGAGGCGTCGGGGCGGACCGCTCAGCCGCCGAACCGGCGCTCGCGCTCGGCGTACGCCCGGATCGCGCGCAGGAAGTCGACCCGGCGGAAGTCGGGCCACAGGGCCTCGCAGAAGTAGAACTCCGAGTTGGCCGACTGCCACAGCAGGAAGCCGCCGAGTCGCTGCTCCCCCGACGTACGGATCACGAGGTCGGGGTCGGGCTGGCCCTTGGTGTAGAGGTGCTCGGCGATGTGCTCGACGTCGATGATGTCGGCCAGCTCCTCGAGCGAGGTGCCCCTGGCGGCGTGGTCGGCCAGCAGCGCGCGCACGGCGTCGGCGATCTCGCGGCGACCGCCGTAGCCGACCGCGACGTTGACCAGGATGCCGTCGATGTCGCGGGTGGCCTCCTCGGCGGCCTTGAGCCGCTCGGCCGTCCGGGTGGGCAACAGGTCGAGCGCGCCCACGGGGTGGATGCGCCAGCGGCCCGCCTCGGCGAGCGACTCCACGGCACCCTCGATGATCGCCAGCAGCCCGGTCAGCTGCTCGGGCGGCCGGTTGGTGAGGTTGTCGCTGGACAGCAGCCACAGGGTGACCACCTCGACGCCGACCTCCTCGCACCAGCCGAGGAGCGGGCGGATGTTGTCGGCGCCGGCCTGGTAGCCCTCGGCGGTGTTGAGCCCGACCGCCTTGGCCCAGCGGCGGTTGCCGTCGAGCATCACTCCCACGTGCTGGGGGATCTGGTCGTGGGGCAGGCGCTTCACCACCCGGGACTCGTAGGCCGGGTAGAGCACCCGTCGTACGGCGTCCTTCACGTTGACCATCGAACGATCGTAACGCCGGTGTGACCGGTCACTCGGTGTCGCCGACTGCGCGTCCCACACCCGTCCGGGTAATTTGGGCGACATGGAGAGCGGCTCGTGACCCCTCGCGACCGGGTCGAGCACGCCGTCGAGCGTGCCGGCGAGGTGATGGCCGACAAGATGGCGGAGGTCAAGCCGCACCTGCGCGGCTGGCTGCACGCCGGCACCGCGCCGCTGGCGCTCGCTGCCGGCATCGTGCTGGTGGCGCTCTCGCCGACCCCGTCCACCCGGATCGGCTCGGCGGCCTTCGCGCTGTCCGCTCTCCTGGTCTTCACCGTCTCCGCGATCTACCACCGCGGCACCTGGTCGCCGCGCACGTGGGCGTTCCTGCGGCGCTTCGACCACGCCAACATCTTCGTCCTGATCGCCGGCACCTACACGCCCTACGCGCTGCTCTTCCTCGACGGCACCGCGCGTACGACGCTCCTGCTCGTCGTGTGGGGCGCCGCCATCGCCGGCGTCTTCTTCCGCGTCTTCTGGACCGACGCGCCCCGCTGGCTCTACACCCCGATGTACATCGCCCTCGGCTGGGCGGCGGTGTTCTTCATCCCGCAGTTCATGGAGGGCGCCGACCGCTTCAGCAGCGGCGTCGCGGTCGCCACGCTCGTCCTCGTCGCGACCGGCGGCATCCTCTACACCCTCGGCGGCGTGGTCTACGGCCTCAAGCGACCCAACCCGTCGCCGCGGTGGTTCGGCTTCCACGAGGTCTTCCACTCGTTCACGGTGCTCGCCTTCGCCGCGCACTACGTCGGCGTCTCGCTCGCGACGTACTCCCTGCGCTGAGCCCGGCCCCCGGCGTCCCCGCCTCTCCCCCACCCCGCCTCTCCCCCACCCCGCCTCTCCCCCACCCCGCCTCTCCCCCACCCCGGTAGTCAGGGACGTTCTGGTAGGCGATCCGCCCGTTCTTCCGACCAGAACGTCCCTGACTACCCGGGCACGGCCGGGTGAGGTCGCTCACGACCGGAAACGATCGGCGGAGCCGGCGCGTCGTGCAGGGGAAGTCCTGTCCCCGACCCCCGCGACGAGATGCCTGACCCAGACACCGACACCGACCGCCAGCCGCTCCTCGACCTCAGCGTCCCGCAGCTGGTCGCCGGCGCCACCGCCGCCGCGACCTCGGCGGTCCTCATCAGCCGCCTCGACCTGCTCGGCACCGTCATCGGCGCCGCGTTCGCCAGCGTCGTCTCGGCGGTCGTGACGTCCGGCCTCATCGGCGGCTGGCACCGGGTCCGTACGGTCCCGAGCCGGTTCCCACGCAACGTGAACGGCATGGTGGTGACCGCCCTCGCCCTCGGCCTGGTCGTCCTCGCCGGTCAGGCGGGCGTCGAGCTCGTCACCCAGGACCTCCCGCGTGACACCTTCGCGGCGCGCTGGCTGGCGGAGGTGGGCCTCAGCCGAGGCTGAGCGCGGCGAAGAGGACCAGCGAGCCGACCACGACGACGGCCGCGAGCGCCCACGCCGCGAGCGACGAC
This sequence comes from Nocardioides flavus (ex Wang et al. 2016), assembly GCF_014653115.1. Classification (GTDB taxonomy): domain Bacteria; phylum Actinomycetota; class Actinomycetes; order Propionibacteriales; family Nocardioidaceae; genus Nocardioides; species Nocardioides flavus. The sequence continues at coordinate 4,044 of NZ_BNAD01000008.1, forward strand.
CGCCGGGCCAGCCGCTCGAGCAGGACGTACGTCGCGGCGATGAGCGCCAGCCCGACCGTGACGTGCAGCAGCACGGCCAGCATCACCCCCGCGATCGCCCCCGCGGTCCGCAGCCGGCCCCACAGCAGGCTCAGGGCCAGCGGGAGCACGACGGCGCCCGCGAAGCCGCCGGCCACCTCGGCCCACCACGGGCGCTCGCCCATCCACGGCACGTCGACCGCACCCGCCCAGGACCGGTCGAACAGGTCGCTGGTCGCGCTGTAGCCGAGGTAGACGATCGAGGCGATCGTCACCGCGGCCGCCACGCGGTAGGACCAGTGCCTCGCACGCGACCACGGCACCGACCGGCCGACGACGATCGTCGCGACGGTGACCGCCGTCCAGACGATCCACCGCCGCACCACTCCGGTGCCCGTGTCGGCCATCGCGTCGCGGAACACCCGGTCGGCCTCGACCCGGTCGACCACGAGCCCCTCGGTCGAGACGTACGAGGTGGGGTCGCCGCGGCCGGCCACCAGCGCGTCGTGCAGGAGCGCGGCGGGCAGGTGCGCCCCGGTCTTGGGCACCAGCCAGGTGAACAGGGCGGGCACGGACGTCAGGTCGGTGCGGAAGTCGGCGCGCGCGGGCACCAGGAGCTCGCCGAGGTGCCGGTCGAGGTAGGCCAGCCGGCGAGCCAGCGCGAACGTCTCCACGCCCTCCTCGGAGTGGCGCTCGAGCACGATGCGCGGGTCGGTCGCAGGGTCGGGCGGCTCGCCCGGCCCGTCCCCGGTCGGCAGCGTCCCTCCGTCGTAGAAGCGGCGCGGCTGCTGCACCACCTGGGTCATGTGCTCCCGAGCGTCCATGCCCACAGTCTGGCGCCGCGGTCCGACACCGCGCGAGCACGAGCCGCCGGATCCGTACGCTGGGCGCACCATGCGACTCCTCGTCACGTTCGTCGGCGGCCTCGGTCACCTGGCTCCGCTGCTCCCGCTGGCGCGTGCCGCCCGCGATGCCGGGCACGACGTCGCCCTCGCCGGCTCCGGAGGACTCGTGCCGCACATCGAGCAGGCCGGGTTCACCGCCTTCGCGACGAGCCCGCCGCCCCACCACGCCCAGGCGCCGGACCGCCAGCCGCGCACGCCGCTGGAGGTGATGGACGCCCACGCGGCCGAGGTCGAGTTCGCCGACAACTTCGCCGACCGCGGCGCGCGTCGGATGGCCGGCGCGGTCCCCGCGATCCTGCGCGACTTCCGCCCCGACCTGGTGCTGCGCGACGAGACCGACCTCGGCACGACGATCGCCGCGGAGCTCCACGGAACGCCGGTCGCGACGCACCTCGTGCTCGCCTCGGGCATGATCGTCCGACCCGACCTGGTGGCGCCGCGCCTCGACGTCGTCCGCGCCGAGCACGGCCTGCCAGCCGACCCGGACCTGACCCGCCTGACCTCGGGCCCCGTCCTGTCGGCGGCAGCGCCGTCGTTCCGCAGCCCGGACGCGCCGCTGCGCGTGACTGATCCCGTCCACTACCGGGCCGGGGCCACCCCGGTCACGCGCAAGCGCCCCGGGCGCACCTGCGTCTACGCGACCCTCGGGACCATCTTCAACAAGGGCTCCGGCGACCTCTTCGAGCGCCTCGCGAGCGGGCTGGGCGCACTCGACGCCGACGTGCTGCTGACGGTCGGTCGTGACGTCGACCCCGCGGACCTGGGCCCGGTGCCCGCGCGCGTACGGGTGGAGCGGTTCGTGCCGCACGAGGAGGCGGTGGCCGCGGCCGACGTCGTGGTCCACCACGGAGGATCGGGGAGCCTCATGGCGGCCCTGGCCCACGGCCTGCCCTCCGTGCTCCTGCCACTCGGTGCCGACCAGCCCCACAACGCGCGTCGCGCACACGAACTCGGCCTCGCCGCGACGCTCGACGCGGCGACGGCCACGCCGGCCGAGGTCGGCCGGGCGGTGGATCGCGCCCTGGCAGACGCATCCATGCGGTCCCGCTGCGAGGCGGTCGCGGCGGAGCTCCGCGCACTCCCGGACGCGGAGTCCGCCGTGGCCACCCTGTGCACCGCAGCGGCGTAGGCCCGCTCAGCCGCAGGCCCGCCTGGCGACCGTGTGGCCGATCAGGTAGGCGTCGTCCATGGCGTCGCGGAAGTGGATGCCACCCCAGATGCGTGACATGAACGCGTCCTGCTCGAGCGTGGCCAGGCTGGCGTACGTCCGGGGTGCCCCGGCGCCGTTCAGCGTCAGCGAGACGTCACCGAGGTGGCACCGCACCGTCTCGGCGAACGCCGCGGTCAGGGTCCCGTGTCCGCTCGGGTACTCCGGGTACGGCGGCACGGGCAGCACCGGCGTCCACCCGGGCACCGTCTCGGTCAGCGGATCCCCGTCGTCGGTGGTGAGGGCGGCGCTGGGTCGCCAGAAGCCCTCGACGAACTTGTGCCGCCACGTCTGCCGCACGCCCTCGGCGGTGGCACGGTCGAGGTCGGCGAACAGGTCCGTCACCTCGGCGAGACCGAGCGGCTGGGTGCGCAGGTGCGCGATCAGCGCGTTGCGGTAGAGCGCGAACGCCGGCACGTTGAAGAACGTCGCCGTCGCGGCCTTCTCCGCGTCGGCCATCGAGCGGCCGTCGTCGCGGACCTCGGCGAGGTCGGCGCGGTAGGCAGGGCTGCCGACCGGGTCGGGGCCGTCGACGACGACCGGGCGTCCGCCGTCGACCCGGTCGACGAAGCCGTACCAGGGCGTCGCCATGGGTCGCGCGTCGGTCCAGACGCCGACGCCCGGCTGCGCCTCGTAGACGATCGAGGCGTCGCCGCGACCGTCGTCGACCCGGGACTCGATGACCCCCTCGGCCGCCTCGGCACCGATCGCGGAGCCGCGCGCCTCGGCGGGACCGTCCGGCACCTGGGCCAGGCTGGCCTCGAGCCGAGTGGCCAGGGTGCCCGCCGAGCCGGGGAAGTACTCCACGAGCACGTCGTGCGCTGCTCGCGCGACGGCGGCGACCTCCGAGGAGCCCGCCGTCTTGAGGCTCTTGCGTGCCGCCCGGTCGACCGCCGTGCTCGCGAACGACAGGTACAGCCCCTGCGCCGGCGAGAAGGGGACGGTCGCCAGGGCGGTGCCCTGCCAGTCGAGTGCCACCTCGGCGGAGGTGGGCGTGTCGGCGACGGCACCGGGCACGCCCGGAGCGGCGACGAGCCCGGCGGCGACAGCCGCCGTGGTGAGTCCCGAGAGACAACGATGGATGCGATTCATGTGCCTGACTCCTCTGGTGTTGGTTGTGCCCGAGAGAAGGTCCCGAGAGGTGCCCGAGAGCGAGAGCTCGTGTGGTGGCCGGGGCCGCCTAGGGGGTGGGCAGCGCGACCGCGCCGCGGGTGTCGACCTCGACGCAGGTCCGCGTGGCGGGCGTGCAGCTCGTGAGGGTCCATGACCCTTCGGGGACGCGGCGGTTGACGAGCATGACCGCGACGTCGCCGTAGGCCCAGGAGAAGAAGGCGTAGGTGTCCTCCTCGAACGGCTTCCACGTCTCGCCCGAGCTGAGCTCGGTGAAGGCGACACCGTGCGTCCCGTCCGCGATCTCGGCCGTGAGCAGCCACGTCCCGTCGGGGCTCAGACGGCCGGGGTACTCGAGCGTGGCCCCGACGGTCCTCGTCCGTGCGGACCCCGCCCGGTCGTAGACGTACGTGCCGCGGCCCGCGTGCTCCTGGCCGCCCACCCAGACCGCGCTGCGGCTGCTCACGTCGACGAACGACACGCCCGACCCGGCCTCCGTGCCGGACGCGGGCCGCGGCTGCCACGGCACCTCGGACGTCCCGGTGACCAGGTCGCGTCGGGCGAGATCGTGTCCTTCCTGTCCCTCGTAGCGCCACACCACCTGGCTCGAGGACACGTGGACCCAGCCGTTCCCGTGCCCCACGTGCTCGGCGTACTCCGCCGACGGCGAGACAGCGACGGCCTCCTGGCTGCGGGAGACCACCTCGTCGCGCGCCGTGTCGTAGACGACGAGGTCCCGCCCGTCGAACCACACTGCGACGTCGCCCTCCGGGTCCCCGCCCGGACCGGCGACGGTGCTGCGGCCGATCACGTGCGGGGTGTCGTCCCAGGGGTGGAACCACACCTGGCCGGTACGCGCGTCGCGGTACACCGCTCCCGTCCTGACCAGGGCGAGCCGCCGGACGGCGAGGCCGCCGATGGCGTCCGCCTCGGGGTGGACCGACGTCTCCGCGACGACGTCGCCGCGGTGCAGGCCGTCGGCGTCCCACCACACCGGCGCCGCACGACCGAGGTCGACCTGCGCGGGAGTCGATCCCGGCGTGTTCGTCGCGGACCGGGGCGGCTGCCCCGCGGGATCGCCGCCGCAGCCTGTCATCGCGAGGCCCAGCACGACCCAGGCGACCAGTCGTCCACGCGTCATCGCCAGTCCTCCAGTCTCGTCCAGGTCGCTCCCGCGTCGTCCGAGATCGCCGCGACGCCCTCGCCGCTCGCGAGCACGCGCCCGCCCACGGTCCGGACGTCGGCGATGCCGATCGAGGACGGCGACCCCGGCGCCGAGAACACCTGCCGGAAGGCGTCGTCCGAAGGCGAGGCGCGCCACACCGTCGTCCCGCGCTCGCTGTCGACCGCCAGGAACGACCCGTCGGGTGCGCACCGCACCTTCCACCACTGGTCCGCGGTCGGCGCGGCGTACGACGTCGTCTGCCAGCTGTCGCCGCCGTCACTGCTCGTGTGGATGTCCACGCCGGCGCCGGGGGCGGCGACGGACCACAGCGCCATCACGTCGGGGGGACAGTCCAGGACGTAGTCGCCGAACTGGGCAGTGGCGAGGGTGCGCACCTCTCGCTCGCCGCCGCTGCCCCACCAGACCTCCAGCCTCCCGGTCCCTCCCACGGAGCGCGGCTCGGGGTTGGCGCCCCACGGCGTGACCCCGCGTCCCGGAGGCACGGCGGAGCCGTCCCAGGCATCCGGCCAGACGTACGCCGTGCCGGACTCGGGGTCGAGGGCGCACCAGGTCGACCGCCAGCCTCCGCCGACAGCGCACTGGAACCACAGGCGCTCGTCCCGGGCGGCCACCTCGCCGCGGACCCGGTCGACCCTCCGCACCACGCCGTCCGCGCCGACCAGCCACTCGTCGGTGTGGTTGACGTGGGAGAGGAGGAACAGGTCGTCGCGCGGGCTGAGGACCTGGTAGGCGTCCACCTGCAGTCGCGGGACCGGGACGTAGGTCGTGCTCCGGTAGGCGTCCGTGGTGGCCGCGACCCCGGTGCGCCCGTCGGCCGCCCAGATCGCCAGCCGGGTGTCGGGGTCCCCGGCCGCGATCCCGGTGGCGCTCGCCCTCGCACGCTGGTCGAGCACCACGTCCCGCACGGACACCACCTCCGGGCTCCAGGTCGGTTCCACGTCGTCGGTCGGGGTGGGGGCCGGCGTGCTGGTCGGCGTCGGCACGGGAAGGACGGGCTGCGGGGAGCTGTCGGGCCTGCCGTCCACCAGGAAGGCGCCGGTGGTGACGACGGCGAGCGTCACGGCGGCCGCGACCGCCGCCTGCGCACGACGGCGCCGGGCCCGCGCGCCGCGGTGCACGGCACCGAGGTCCACCTCGGGCGGTGAGAGCTCCGCCGTGAGCCCGCGCGCGGCGTCACCCAGGACCTGGTCGAGGCTCATGGCGTCGCCCCCTCGCTGGGAAGGACGGGTTCGCCGAGGACGTGCACGAGGCGGCGGTGGGCGGCATGGCTGTGGCTCTTCACGGTGCCGGGCGACACTCCGAGGGTCTCTGCGATCTGTGCCTCGGTCAGGTCCTCGTAGTAACGCAGCACCACGACCGCGCGCTGCCGTGGCGGCAGGGCCAGCACCGCCTGCCAGACCCGCTGGTGCTCCACGACCTCGTCGAGGTGACCGCCCCAGGCAGGATCGTGGTGCAGCACCATGGGGGTCTCCCGCGACGACTTCGTGCGCCACCACGACGCCGCCCGGTTCACCACGACCTTGCGGGCATAGGCGAGCGGCGAGGCCATCTGGTCGATGCGCGACCAGCGCTGGCAGATCCGCACCAGCGACTCCTGCAGGACGTCCTCGGCGCGCTGGTAGTCGCCGGTCATCAGGTAGGCGGTGCGGAACAGCGCGGCGCTGTGCGCACGCACGAAGTCGGCGAAGCGCTCCTCCTCGTCGGGTCGCATCTCGCCTCCCTCCGACCGACCGCTGTCCTTCTCCACTCCTTGAATGCACCTGCGCGCGAAGAGGGTTGGGTCGGCACGACGACCGGCTCCTCGATTCTCCGCCCGCCCGCCTGCACGAGCGCCCGGCCGGCACGGCAGAGCCGCCGAGGTCTAGACCTGCCGCCGACCACGGACGCCCTAGGGTGCGCCCATGACCACCGCGCGCACCGTGCCCGTCACCACGGAGATGGACGGTGACGAGCTCGACGCGCTGGACGCCTGGCACCTCGCGCGCGAGCACGGCCTGAAGAAGATCGCCGTGGAGTCGTTCGTGCGGTTCCGCTACGGCGACGGCTTCACCAACTCCCGCGCGCTCGCGCTGCAGGCCTGCCTCGCGGTCGTCCCGTTCCTGCTCGCGCTGACCGGGCTCGCCTCCGACATCGACGAGGAGCGTCCGGCCGCGGTCGTCGCGCACGTGGTCGACTCGCTCTCGCCCGGCTCCGGGAACGGCGACGCGCTCGCCTCGGCGGTCGGCGACTCCGACACCTCCGAGCTCGCCGGGGAGGTCGCGCTCGTCCTCGGCCTGGGCTTCGCGCTCGTCTCGATGACGACCGCCATGGCGCAGGTGGAGCGCGGCGCCAACCGCATCTACGGCATCCGCCGCGACCGCAAGGCGCTGCACAAGTACGGCCGCGCCGCAGTCCTGACGGCGGTGCTCGCGGTGCCTGTGGGCGTCGGCTTCGTGATGATCGTCGGCGGGCTCGCCCTCGGCGAGGCGATGGCCGAGAACTACGGCTGGTCCGACCGCTCGGTCCTCTGGTGGAACGTGCTGCGCTGGCCGCTCGGGCTGGGGCTGCTGGTGTTCGCCATCGCGGTGCTGCTCGACCACGCACCGCGGCGTCGCCAGCCCGCCCTGTCGTGGCTCGCTCTGGGCTCGGGCATCGCCGTCGTCCTCAACGCCGTCGCGACCGCCGGGCTGGCGGCGTACGTCTCGTTCAGCGGGTCCTTCGGCAGCGTGTACGGCCCGCTCGCCGGCGTCTTCGTCCTGCTGCTCTGGGCCCTGCTGTCGTCGATCGCGTTCTTCTACGGCACCGCGGTGTGCGCGCAGCTCGAGGCGCTGCGAGCCGGCGAGGTCTCTCCCGCGCTCGAGGACCCGGGGCGCCCCCACGCGCGCACCGTCGGCGACCAGGTCGCCCCGCGGTGATCCTCGCCGCCGCGCGGGTGGTGACCCCGGCACAGGTCCTCGAGCCGGGGTGGCTGCTGGTCGACGGCGACCGCGTCGTGGAGGTCGGCCACGGGCAGCCGCCGCGGCCCGCCGACACCGACCTCGGCGCCGCCACGGTGGTCCCGGGCTTCGTCGACCTCCACGTGCACGGCGGCGGCGGGGCGTCCTTCGACACCGGCACGGTGGAGGCGGCCGAGGTCGCGATCGCCACGCACCTCGCTCGCGGCACCACGTCGATGGCCGCGAGCCTCGTCACCGACTCCCCCGACAACACGGCCGCGGCCGTGCGGGGGCTGGCGCCGCTGGTCGGCGACGGCCGCCTCGCCGGCATCCACCTCGAAGGACCGTGGCTGAGCCCGCGACGCGCCGGCGCGCACCGGACGGACCTGCTGTCGCACCCCGACCCCGCCTCCGTCGAGGAGGTGCTGGCGGCCGGGGACCCTTCGACAGGCTCAGGACGGCGCGGCGCGGTGCGGATGGTCACGCTCGCCCCCGAGCTGCCGGGCGGGATCGATGCCGTGCGCCGGCTCGCCGACGCCGGGGTCCTGGTCGCGATCGGCCACACCGACGCGACGTACGACGAGGCCCGTGCAGCCATCGACGCCGGCGCGCGTCTCGGCACCCACCTCTTCAACGCGATGCGTCCGCTGCACCACCGCGACCCGGGCGCCGTGGGTGCCCTCCTCGACGCACCGGTCGACGTCGAGCTGGTCGCCGACGGCGTCCACCTGCACCCCGCCGTGCTCCGCACGGTCTTCGCGGCCAAGCCGGGCCGGTGCATCCTGGTGACCGACGCGACCGCTGCGGCCGGCGGCCCCGACGGCGAGCACCGCCTCGGGCCGATGGCGATCGTGGTCCGCGACGGCGTCGCCCGGCTCGCGGACGGCAGCCGGGACGGGGTGATCGCCGGGTCGACACTGACGATGGACGCGGCGGTCCGCTTCGCCGTACGCACCGCGGGGCTGCCGCTGCGCGACGTCGTGCACGCCGCCAGCACCGCACCCGCCGCGGCCTGGGGCCTGGCCGACGTCGGCGCGATCGAAGCGGGCCGCCGCGCCGACTTGGTCGTGCTCGACGACCACCTCGAGGTGGTCGGCGTGATGCGCGCCGGCGCCTGGGGGCGGCACTAGCCGTATCCGGTGGCCGGATGGCTCCCCGCCGATCGGCCGCCCCACCCAACCTGCTCGAGTCGGAGACCAACCGCGCGATGATCGAGCGGTCACGGCGCCTGATCGTCTGCGCCGACTCCAGCAAGTGGGGCGTCGTCGGCCTGAGCAGCATGGCGGGGTTGTCCGAGGCCGCGGTGCTCGTCACCGACTCCGGCCTGTCCGCCCACGCCAGTGGCGCGCTGGCCGACCACGTCGGCGAGCTGGTCGTCGTCGACCCGGTCGACGACGACGAGGACGAGCTCGGCCTGGCGGACGACGCATGAGTAGCGCCCCTGTCCACCTCACCCGGGGAGGCGTCAGCGTCGTGCTCGGCCGCGACGACCACGGCATCCCCGTCCTGCTGCACTGGGGCGCGGCCCTCGGCGACCTCGACGACGCCGGCCTCGACGCCCTGGCGACCGCCCGCCGGCCGGGCGCCTCGCGCTCGGCGTACGACGGCCCCCGCAGCACCGGGCTCGTGCCGGACGGCACTCGCGGCTACTCCGGCACTCCTGCGCTCGAGGGGCACCGCGTCGGCGGCGAGGCCACGGCCGCGGCCCCCAGCCTCGTCGACTGGGAGGTCCTCGCCGGGGACGCCGCGATCACCGCCAGGTCGGAGGACGTCGAGGCCGGGTGGTCGGTGGGAGTCCAGATCGGGCTCGACGACGGCGGCCTCCTGCACGCGCGTACGACGGTGAGCAACACCGCCGACGGCGACCTCCACCTCGCCTCGGTGCTCACCGCCCTGCCGGTGGGCTCGCACGCCACCGAGCTCCTCGACCTCACGGGCCGTTGGTGCAAGGAACGCTCGCCGCAGCGGCACCCGTGGGTGCAGGGCACGCACCGTCGCGACGCCCGCCACGGACGTACGGGCCACGACGCCACCCTGGTCATGGTCGCCGGCACACCGGGATTCGGCTTCGGCTCCGGCGAGCTGTGGGCGGTCCACACGGCGTGGAGCGGCAACCACACGCACTACGCCGAACGCACGCCCGAGGGGGAGGTCCTCCTCGGCGGCGGCGAGCTGCTCGCCCCCGGCGAGGTCGTGCTGGCGCCGGGCGAGACGTACGCGTCGCCGTGGCTGCTCGGCTCCTGGTCACCGGCGGGCCTCGACCCCATGAGCCACCGCTTCCACGCCCACCTGCGCTCGGTCACGCCGCGGGCGCGCGGCGAGCGCCCGGTCATCGCCAACTCGTGGGAGGCGGTCTATTTCGACCACTCCCTCGAGCGGATCGCCGAGCTGGCCGACGCCGCGGCCTCGGTCGGGGTCGAGCGCTTCGTCCTCGACGACGGGTGGTTCCTCGGCCGCCGCGACGACACCGCCGGCCTCGGCGACTGGACGGTCGACCCCGCCGTGTGGCCCCAGGGCCTGGGCCCGCTGGTGGACCACGTGCGCGGGTGCGGGATGGAGTTCGGACTGTGGGTCGAGCCCGAGATGGTCAACCTCGACTCCGAGACCGCCCGCGCACATCCTGAGCGGGTCCTCAGGGGCCGCTCCGCGATGCCACCCGAGTGGCGCCAGCAGCAGGTGCTCGACCTGCAGGACGAGGGAGCGTACGCCGACCTGCGCGCCGCACTCCTCGCGCTGCTCGACGAGCTGGACATCGCCTACCTCAAGTGGGACCACAACCGCGACCTCACCGACGCCACCCACGACGGTCGTCCGGCCGTGCACGGCCAGACGCTCGCGGCCTACCGGCTCCTCGACGAGCTGCGCGCGGCACACCCCGCCCTCGAGATCGAGTCCTGCTCGTCGGGGGGCGCCCGGGTGGACGCCGGGGTGCTGGCACGCACCGACCGGATCTGGCCCAGCGACACCATCGACCCCCTCGAGCGGCAGCACCTCCAGCGCTGGACCTCGCTGCTCGTCCCGCCGGAGCTGATGGGCTCGCACGTCGGCGGCGCCACCGCCCACACGACCGGTCGCACGCACACCCTGCGCTACCGCGCCGCCACCGCGCTGCTCCACTGGTTCGGCATCGAGTGGGACGTCTCGCGCCTCGACGAGGCGACCCTCGCCGAGCTGCGCGAGTGGATCGCCCTGCACAAGCGCGTCCGCCCGCTGATCGGCACCGGCACGCTCGTCCACCCCGACCACCCCGACCCGGCGGTGATGGTCACCGGCGTCGTCGCGGCCGACCGCTCGGAGGCGTGGTACGTCGTGGCGACGGTGGCCGCGACCGCGACCCAGCACCCCGCTCCCCTGCGCCTGACCGGGCTGGACCCCGAGCGCCGCTACCGGGTCACCGAGGAGATGCCGCGCGGGCCGGGGGGCGCCGACCTCACCGGGGCCTGGTCCGTGCACGGCACCGAGCCCACCGGGCGGGTCCTCGCCGCCGCGGGGGTGGCACTGCCGGTCCTCGACCCGGAGGAGGCGCGAGTGCTGCGGCTGGTGGCCGTGGGCTGAGGCCTACGCGGAGGCCTACGCTGAGTCCATGGACGCACGTGCGTGGGACGAGAGGTACGCCGCCAGCGACCTGGTGTGGTCGCGCGAGCCCAACCAGTTCGTGGCCGCCGAGCTCGCCGACCTGCCACCGGGCCGGGCCGTCGACCTCGCCGCCGGCGAGGGACGCAACGCGATCTGGCTCGCCGAGCGCGGGTGGTCGGCCACCGCGGTCGACTTCTCGCAGGTCGCGCTCGACAAGGGCGCGCGCCTGGCCGGGGACCTCTCGCTCGCGGGTGACGTGACGTGGGTCCGCGCCGACGCCACGACCTGGCAGCCCCCGGCGCCGGTCGACCTCGTCGTGGTGGCCTACCTCCAGGTGCCCGCGGAGGACCGCCGCCGCGCCGTGCGAGGCGCGGTCACCATGCTGCGCCCGGGCGGCACGCTGCTGCTCGTGGCCCACGACTCGACCAACCTCGCCGAGGGCACCGGAGGTCCGCAGGACCCGGCCGTGCTGATGACGGCCGACGACGTGCTCGGGGACCTCGAGGGGATGGACGTCGAGGTGTTGCGCGCGGAGCGCGTCGCGCGGGAGGTCGCCACGCAGGACCCGCACGGCGGCGCGGAGAGCCGTACGGCCTGGGACTGCCTCGTCCGCCTGGTGAGGGTCGCCTAGCTGTAGCGCTCGTCGGAGTCGGTCGTCGGGGCCGACCGGTCCACCGGCTCGTCGCCGTAGACGCCGGCGTCCTTGGCGGCCTGCGCCTTGCGCAGCTGCTTGACGAGGCTGAACGCGATCACGACCACCGCGAGGATCATGAAGATCCAGATCGCGAAGCCCAGCGGCCCGGCCTTCACCTGGGTGGGCTCGGGGGTCGGGTCTTGGACCAGGACGATCAGCAGGTCGAGCATGCCCCCATCATCCCACTCGCTCCTCAGGGCGCGGGCGTCGGGATCCCGGCGAACAGGTCGTCCTCGGGCAGCGAGCTCTCGACGTGGGAGTGGACGAGCTCGTAGTCCTCGGTGGGCCAGGTCTTCTGCTGGATCTCACGCGGGATCGCGAACCACATCCCGTCGGGGTCGATCTGCGTCGCGTGCGCCAGCAGCGCCTGGTCGCGGACGCCGAAGTACTCCCCGCACGGGACCCGGGTGGTGATCCGGTCGTCCCACTCCGGCTCGCGCTCCCAGGTGGCCAGGCGCTCGGTGTAGGGCGACTCCAGGTCGTGGGCCAGCATCGCCTCGTGCAGGGCGTTGGTCTTCGCCCAGCTCCAGCCGTGGTGGTAGTAGAGCTTGAGCGGCTGCCACGGCTCCCCCGCGTCGGGGAACCGCTCGGGGTCGCCGGCCGCGTGGTAGGCCGCGACGGAGACCTCGTGGCAGCGGATGTGGTCGGGGTGCGGGTAGCCCCCGCGCTCGTCGTACGTCGTGAGCACGTGCGGGCGGAAGCTGCGGATGAGGGCCACCAGCCGCTCGGTCGCCTCCTCCAGCGGGACCAGCGCGAAGCAGCCTTCGGGCAGCGGCGGCTTGGGGTCGCCCTCGGGCCAGCCGGAGTCGACGAAGCCGAGCCAGTCCTGCCGGATGCCGAGGATGTCGCGGGCGCGGTGCATCTCCTCGCGGCGGATCTCGGAGATGTTCTCCCAGACCTCCGGGCGGTCCATCTTGGCGTTGAGCACCGACCCGCGCTCGCCGCCGGTGCAGGTCGCGACGTGCACGTCGACGCCCTCCGCGACGTACTTCGCGGTCGACGCGGCGCCCTTGCTCGACTCGTCGTCGGGGTGGGCGTGCACGTGCATCAGGCGGAAGCCGGCGCGGGGCTTGTCCGTACGCCGGGCTGCGGGGGGCTGGGCCATGGTCCGCAGTCTAGGAGGCGGCACTTACGCTGGGTGCGTGACCACCGACCTCACCGACCGCTACGGCGCGCCCGCGCGCTGGCAGCGCCCGGTCGCCATCGGTGTCGCCGCCCTCCTGGCCGTCGTCGGCCTCACCTGGCTGGCGTGGACGGCGTGGTTCCACAGCACCCCGGGGGCGTCCTCGGAGGTCATCACCTACGAGGTGGTCAGCGACTACGAGATCCGCGCGCGCGTCGACGTACGCCTCGAGGACGGCGTGCAGGACGCCAGCTGCCGCGTACGGGCGCTCGCGGAGGACAAGACCGCCGTCGGGGAGCTCGCGTTCACCCCGGTCGCCGGGAGCAACGAGGTGGTCGTGCGCACCGAGCGACGCGCCACCACGGTCGAGAAGCTCGGCTGCACCGCCGAGGGCCAGCCACGCCCCCGCTGATCGGACCACCTGCGCTTTTCGCCGGGTCTTGCTAACCTGACAGTTCTGCCCGTCCGGGTGCGCAGGCCGACGTCCGTCGCCGCGCCGACTCCGATCGGACGGAAGACGAACCATCGACCCGATACGGGTGCGCTGAGGCACACCCGCATCCCAGTACCACGTGAGCAGGAGTAGTGACATGACCGACCAGGGCACCATCTGGCTGACCCAGGAGGCCTACGACAAGCTGCAGGCCGAGCTCGACGACCTCCGGGGCCCCAAGCGCCAGGAGATCATCGAGAAGATCGCCGCGGCGCGCGACGAGGGCGACCTCAAGGAGAACAGCGGCTACCACGCGGCCAAGGACGAGCAGGGCCAGCAGGAGGCTCGCGTCCGCCAGCTCGAGGACATGCTGCGCCGTGCCGAGGTCGGCGAGACGCCTCCCGACGACGGCGTGGTCGAGCCCGGCATGGTCGTCACCGTCGACTTCGGTGACGGCGACGAGGAGAAGTTCCTCCTCGGCGCCCGCGAGAACCTGTCCGACGGCGACACCCTCGACGTCTACTCCCCCGAGTCGGCGATGGGCGCCGCGATCAACGGCAAGTCCAAGGGCGACCAGGTCACCTACACCGCGCCCAACGGCAAGGAGCTGAGCGTCGTCATCGTCGACGCCGAGCCCTACAAGGCCTGAGCCTCACCGCCTCACGCGTCCGCAGGAGCGGTGAGTGAGACAGGATCTGCGACCGCGGAACCTGTCTCACTCACCGCTCCGCGGCATTTCGGCGTAGGAGCGGTGCATGGCGCAGGTTCGGGGCGTCCAGAACATGTGTCACTCACCGCCCAGACAAGACGGCGTACGCCTCGCTCAGCAGTCGACCCGGTAGCCCCGCTCGCGCAGCCGATCCAGCAGGTGCTCGGCGTGGGCCTCGCCGCGCGTCTCGAGCTGGATGCGCACCTCGACCTCGTTGAGGGTGAGCGACGGCGAGATCCGCTCGTGGGCGACCTCGAGCACGTTGGCGCCCTCGGCGCCGATCTCGGAGAGCAGCGACGCGAGCCCGCCGGGGAGGTCGGGGATGCAGACGCGGAGGTAGAGGTAGCGACCGGCGGCGGCGAGGCCGTGGCGGATGACCTTGCTCAGCAGGAGCGGGTCGATGTTGCCGCCGGAGAGCACGGCGACGGCCGGGGTCTCGAAGCCGGCCGGGTTGTCGAGCATGGCCGCCACCGCGGCGGCGCCGGCGGGCTCGACGACCTGCTTGGCCCGCTCGATCAGCGCGAGGAGCGCCCGCGAGAGCGACTCCTCCGAGACGGTGATGATCTCGTCGACGTGGTCGCGCACCGCGGCGAAGGTGATGTCGCCCGGCCGGCCGACCGCGATCCCGTCAGCCATCGTGCTCATCGACTCCAGCGGCACGGGGTGCCCCGCGGCCAGCGAGCCGGGGTACGCCGCCGCGCCCTCGGCCTGCACGCCCACCACGCGTACGTCGGGGCGCAGCGCCTTGACCGCGATCGCCACCCCCGCCAGCAGCCCGCCTCCGCCGGTGGGCACCAGCACCGTCCGCAGGTCGGGCGCCTGCTCGAGGACCTCGAGGCCCAGCGTGCCCTGGCCCGCGACGATGTCGACGTGGTCGAAGGGGTGGATGAGGACCGCGCCGGTCTGCTCGGAGAACTCCCGGGCGGCGGCGAGCGAGTCCTCGAGGTAGCGGCCGTGGAAGACGACGTCGGCGCCGTAGCCCCGGGTCGCCTTCTCCTTGGGGATGGGCGCTCCCTCCGGCATGAAGACGGTGGAGGCGATCCCGAGCGTCGAGGCGGCGAGCGCCACGCCCTGCGCGTGGTTGCCCGCGGATGCCGCGACGACGCCCTTGGCACGCTCCTCGGGGGAGAGCCGGGCGATGCGGACGTAGGCGCCGCGCGACTTGAACGAGCCGGTGCGCTGGAGGTTCTCGCACTTGAGCGAGACCGGGCCGCCGACCAGGGCGGAGAGCCAGCGCGACTCCTCCATGGGCGTGGTGACCGTGACGCCCTCGAGCATCTCGCGGGCGGCGAGGATGTCGGCCAGGGAGCACTCCTGGGTCATGACGGGTCCTTCCCGTGGTCGTCGTGGTGGTCGTCGTCGGGCGCCCCGGGGCCGGCGAGCGGGCTGTCGTCGGGCGGCAGCTCGTCGGCCTCGGTCGGCGGCGGTCCGATGTCGTCGGCGAGGGCGTCGTCGTGGTCCTCCTCGCCGATCGCGGTGTAGGACGCGAGGTGCTGGGCGACGGCGTTGCCCGCGGCCGCGAGGGGGACGGCGATGAGCGCACCGGCGATCCCGGCGACGAGCACGCCGCAGCCGATCGCGACGATCACGCCGAGGGGGTGCAGCGAGACGAAGCGGCCCATCAGGAAGGGTTGGAGGACGTGGCCCTCGATCTGCTGCACGAGGACCACGCCGCCGAGCATCAGCAGGGCGGTCCACGGCCCCTGGTCGACCAGCGCCACGAGGATCGCGACGGACCCGGCGATCGTCGCCCCGATCATCGGGACGAAGGCACCGAGGAAGACCAGGACCCCGATCGCGACGACGAAGGGGACCCCGAGGAACCAGGCGACGAGCATGATGCCGATCGCGTCGGCCAGCGCGACCAGGACGGTGGCCCGGACGAACTGGGTGAGCGAGACCCACGCCACCCGGCCCGACGCGTCGACCCGCTCACGGGCGGCCCGCGGCGCGATCCGGACCAGCCAGGCCCAGATCCGCTGGCCGTCGGCGAGGAAGAAGTAGGTCGAGAACAGCACGATGAAGAAGCCGGCGACCACGTGGCCGACGGCCGTGCCGACCTCGGTGACGCGGGTGACCATCCCGTCGGCGCCGGTGCTGTCGGAGATCGCGGCCTGCACCCCCTCGAGGTAGCCGTCGAGCTGGGACTCGGACACGTTGAGGGGGCCGGTGCGCAGCCAGTCGCGGACCTGGTCGAGCCCGGTCACGACGGAGTCGGCGAGGTCGCTGGCACCCTGCGCCACCTGCTGGCCGACGAAGGTGAGCAGCAGCGCGACGGTGCCGATCCCCAGGACCATCACCACGCCGGTCGACGGCCCACGGGGCAGGCCGATGCGACGCAGCGTGTGGACCATCGGGCTGGCGAGCGCGGCGATGAGCAGCGAGATGGCCAGCGGGAGGGTGATCACGGCGAAGAAGCGGAGCAGCCACAGCAGGCCCAGGCCGGCGACGGCGATCACGGCCAGGCGCCACGACCACGCGGCCGCCAGGTCCAGGCCCCACGGCACCTGGGCACGGCTGAAGTTGGAGGGCCCGGTCGTGACGACCGGCTCGGCCCGGCGCTCGGCCCGCAGCTGCGACCACTGCGCGACGAACCGCTCGGCGAGCCGGTCCTCGTCCTCGCCGCGCCCGAGGGCCTGGAAGAGTCGCCGGCGCCTCGACTCCTCGTCGGCCGCGGTCCCGGGCACGTCCTGCCCGCGCGTGTGCTGGTCGCTCACGTGGTCACGCTACCGATCGCCACGGGAGCCGGGCGGGACCAGGCGGCGCACCAGCCGGTGCGCCGCGACGGGGTGCTCGTCGGTGAGGAGTCCGGCGGCGGCCAGGACGTAGTCGTGGTCCACGACGACAGCCGGGTCGCGAGGCAGCTGCCACCCGCCCTCGAAGGCGTCACCGGTCGCCGGCGCCAGGACCCGGCGTACGGCGTCCGGCCCGCCGTGGCGCAGCACCCCACCCGAGCCGACCAGCAGGTCGACTTCCCGGAGGTCCTTCCCGCTGCGCTCGACCACGCGCCCCTCGGGACTGACGACCACCTTGCTGCGACCGGCGTGACGCTCGAGGGCGATCCGGCAGGCGGCGGCGGCGATGGCGAGGTCCGCCTCGCGCTCGGCCGCGGGGTCGGGGCAGGCGTCGGGGAGGAGGTCGGGGGCCGTACGGCGGCGTACGGCCGCGTCGTGGAGGTCGTCGAGCCCGGCGGCCTCGACCGTCGACAGCGCCGACCAGCGCATGCCGAGGTCGCCTTCGACGGTGCGGGTGACGGGGGTGGTGGCGACGACCTCGCGGGCCAGTCCCTGCCCATCGACGGACGCCGTCTCGGGGTCGAGCTCGACGACGCTGTGCACGTCGGTGGTGGCACCGCCGACGTCGACCACGACGACGTCCCCGGCGCCCGGGTGCTCGTCGTCGAGGCCGCGCGCGAGCAGCTCGACGCCGGTGAGCACCACGTCGGGGGTGGCGCCGCGCACCATCGCGGTGAAGGTGCGGCCGCGGGCGTCGGCACGGCTGCTGAGGTGCTTGCCGCCGATGACGTGGCTGAGGAAGATCTCGCGGATCGCGCGCCGTGCGCAGTCGGGTGCGAGGACCCCGATGCGCGGGACGACGTTGTCGGCGAGGACGTGCGGCGTCCCGGAGGCGGTCAGGAGGTCGGCCACCAGGGGCTGCGACTCGACGTTGCCGGCCACGACCACGGGCCCCGTCCACGGCACGCGGGACAGGAACGTGGCGTCACCCTCGAGCACCTCCGCGTTGCCGCCGTCGGTGCCGCCGACGAGCAGCACCACGTCGGGCGCGGCCTCCCGCAACGCGGCGAGCTTGTCGGTGTCGAGGCCGCCGTGCAGCACGAGCACGACCTTCCCGCCGCTGGAGAGCGCGACCCGACGCCCCGCCTCGGCCGTCACCAGCTCCTCGTTGCCCACGACCGCGATCCGCAGGCCCCCACCGGCGCTCGAGCAGGCCAGCACGTCGGCGTCGCTGGCGCGGGGGTCCTGCTCGGCGAGTGCGGCCACGCAGGCGTCGTACCCGTCGAGGACGTCACCATCCCCACGCTCGTCCGGGAGGGTGGTCGGGTGGCTGGCCGTCGCGAGGAGGGCCCCGGAGCCGAGGTCGACGAGCGCCGCCTTGGTGAAGGTCGACCCGAAGTCGACGCAGACGACGCAGTCGGTGCTCACACCACCACCGAGATGCCGGCGGCGACGATCACGACGAGCACCGCGGCCGCCATGAGGTGCACGGTGGTGCCGGCCGGCAGGTCACGACCGTCCCGGATCGCACTGTCGGCCTGCCGGTAGCGCAGCCACCCGCCACCGGCCGCGACGACCGCGGAGCCGAGGAGCAGGAGGCCGAGGACCTTCTGCGCGACCGACGGCTCGAGCAGGTGGAAGACCGCCAGTGCCGCCGCGACGAGACCGATGGCCGTGCGCTCGTAGGCCAGGAAGGTGCGCTCGTTGGCCAGCGAGAACCGGATGTCCGGCACCTCGGGTGCGTCCACGCGTCAGCCCAGCGCCCGGTCGAGGTCCGCGACGAGGTCGTCGATGCTCTCGATGCCGACGCTGAGCCGGATCAGGTCGGCGGGCACCTCCAGGTCGGTGCCGGCGACGCTGGCGTGGGTCATCCGCCCGGGGTGCTCGATCAGCGACTCGACGCCGCCGAGGGACTCGCCGAGGGTGAAGACGTCGGCGCGCTCGCACACCGCGAGCGCCTGCTGCTCGCCGCCCGTCACGCGGAACGAGATCATCCCGCCGAAGCGCCGCATCTGCCGCGCCGCCACCTCGTGGCCGGGGTGGGCGGCGAGTCCGGGATAGATCACCTCGGCGACCCGCGGGTCGCCGTCGAGGAACGCCACCAGGCGCTCTGCGTTGTCGCAGTGGCGGTCCATGCGTACGCCCAGTGTCTTGAGGCCGCGGTGGGTCAAGAACGCGTCGAACGGCCCGGCCACAGCGCCCATGGCGTTCTGGTGGAAGCCGATCCTCTCGGCGAGGTCGAGGTCACGCACGACGACTGCTCCCCCGACGACGTCGCTGTGCCCGCCGACGTACTTGGTCGTCGAGTGGACCACGACGTCGGCGCCGAGCGTGAGCGGCTGCTGGAGGTAGGGCGAGGCGAAGGTGTTGTCGACGACGAGCAGCGCGCCGGCGTCGTGCGCCACGGCCGCCAGCGCCTTGATGTCGCCGATCGTGAGCATCGGGTTGGTCGGCGTCTCGACCCAGACCAGCTTCGTCCGGCCCGGCTCGATGGCGGCGGCCACGGCGTCGCTGTCGGCGACCGGGGCGGGGCTGTGGTCGAGGCCCCAGACCTTGGCGACCTTGTCGAAGAGGCGGAACGTGCCGCCGTAGGCGTCGTCGGGGATGACGACATGGTCGCCGGGGCGGGTCAACGCCCGGATGATGGTGTCCTCCGCGGCCAGGCCGGAGGCGAAGGCGAAGCCCCGCTCGCCCTCCTCGACCGCGGCCAGCGCGCCCTCGAGCGCCGTACGGGTGGGGTTGGCGGAGCGGCTGTACTCGTAGCCCCCGCGCAGGCCGCCGACGCCGTCCTGCTTGTAGGTGCTGCTGGCGTAGATGGGCGGGTTGACCGCCCCGGTCATCGCGTCGGGCTCGTAGCCCGCGTGGATCGCACGCGTCTCGAACCCGGACTTGAAGGCGTGTTCCTGGGTCACACGGCGAGGGTAGTCCCCTGAGGCGCTGCCCTGGACAGCGGAACGGCCGCCGCGGCCCGGTGCGGCGGTCGTCCCTGGGTCGAGTCCTACCTGCGGCGTCAGCCGACGGAGCCGACCTTCACCGCAGTGATGGCGTAGTTGGGCCAGTTCCCGCTGGCCGAGCTCGCGGAGCACACCAGGCTCGCCTGACCGGGCGCCGCGAGGGTGCCCACGCCCGCCACGACGAAGAACCCTCGGTCGGCCTCCGAGGCCGTCCCCACGCTCAGCGTCTTCTTTGCGGGGTTGTCGATCGTCACCGCACCCAGGTCGAGCCAGCAGATGGTGTCGACGACGACGGCGTCGTTGTTGTTGGCCAGCGCCTTCCCCGTGACGGCATAGCTGCCTGCGGGCAGGTTCAGGCTGGCCAGCACCACCGGCTCGTCCGGAACTGCGGCCCACCCAATGGTGTCGGACGAGGAGAAGCCGAAGGCGTGACTCGGGCCAGCCGGTCCCTGCGGTCCGGCCGGGCCGGCCGGGCCGGCGGGACCTGTTGCGCCTGCAGGGAGCTGGCCCGCCTTGAAGTCGACGCTCTTGAGCGTGCCGTTCTTGACGTCCTTGCTCTTCACCGACGAGTTGACGATCTGCTTCGACCCGACCGAGTTCTTCGGGATGGCGACGGCGGCGTAGCTCGTGCCCCCGAGGGCGACGATGAGCGCGAGCGTCGACGCTACGTTGGCATAGCTGCCTCTGCGGAACATGTGGTGGCGCCTCTCTCTAGGATCCCGAGCGGGACCGGTGCTCCAGAGGCTCCACCTGCGTGGCCTCGCGGTCATCGGTAGTAGTACGACGTCTAGCCCAGTTGAAGATGCGACGGGTTTGCCCGGCGCGCGACAATGGAGCCATGTTCGGATTCGGCAAGCCCACGACCCTCCCCACCGCCGACCAGGCACTCCCGGGACGCTCCCAGCAGCCGTGGACCCTGGGCCGGCACGTGGTGCTCGACGCGCCGGTCGTCACCGACGAGGTCCCCGCCGGCCACGAGGTCGCGGTCCTCGGCCTCGGCTGCTTCTGGGGTGCGGAGGAGATCTACTGGCAGGTCCCCGGCGTCTGGTCCACCTCCGTCGGCTACGCCGGAGGAAGCACGCCGCACCCGACGTACGAGGAGGTCTGCAGCGGGCGCACCGGCCACACCGAGGCCGTCCGGGTCGTCTTCGACCCCTCCGTCGTGTCCTACGCCGACCTGGTCAAGAAGTTCTTCGAGATCCACGACCCGACGCAGGGGATGCGCCAGGGCAACGACGTCGGCACCCAGTACCGCTCGGCGATCTACTGGACGACGCCCGAGCAGGAGCAGACCGCCCGCGAGCTGACCAAGGCGTACGGCGAGGAGCTCGCGCGCCGCGGCCTCGGCGAGATCACCACCGAGATCCGCCCGGCGAGCGAGACGCCCTACTACTACGCCGAGGACGCCCACCAGCAGTACCTGGCGAAGAACCCGTTCGGCTACCGCTGCCACGCCAACACGGGCGTGAAGTTCCCCGAGATGGCCTGAGCGCCGTCAGTCGCCGACGTCGTGGCCCTGCTCGAGCAGGGCCAGCACCGCGCGCGCGGCGGCGTCGGCGGCGCCCACGTCGACGTGCTCCTGCTCGGAGCGCCCCGTACGCACGCGGACGACGTGCCCGCCGGAGCGTGCGGTGAGGCTCACGAAGCGCGGCCCGAGGAGCTCGAGCAGCTGCTCGAGGCGCGGCAGCCACACCGCCTCGTGCTCCTCGATCGCGTCCAGCGCCCACTCGGTCGTGCCGTTGAAGGCGAGCAGGCGACCAGCAGGGAGGTCGCGCACCTCGACGACCATGTCACTGACGGTGAAGACCGTGTCGTCGAGCTCGCGGTCGGGAACCCAGAACCGGTCGCCGTTGCCGGGCGTCCACCCGAGCCCGGCCTCGTGCAGGCGGTGGGCGAGGTCGAGGGAGATCACCTGCCCAGTGTCGCGCGGGCACGGTGATCCTGGGCGGGTGTCGATATGGGGGCCTCTCGTCCGTCACAGTGGTGACGGGCCGCACGGGGCGGCCCACACGGAGGAGCTCCCATGACGCGTCATGCCATCTACTTCATGCAGCAGTGGGTCGGGGACCACCCGCCCGAGTGGTACCAGACCCGGGTGGAACCGTCCCGCGCGGTGGTCCGCGAGATGCAGGAGGCGGGCGTCCTCGTCTTCGCCGGCGGCCTGGAGGAGGACCTCGCCGACGCGTTCCACGCCGACGGCACCAGCGGGACGATGGTGGTCAGCGATGGCCCCTACACGGAGACCACGGAGTACCTCGGAGGGATCACGATCATCGAGGTGGAGACGATCGAGGAGGCCCGGGAGTGGGCCGCGAGGGTCGCGGAAGGGTGCGGCTGGCCCCAGGAGGTCAGGGTGGTCAAGTGACCCCCCGGGGCAGACGCTCTACTGCGCGACCCACTCGGTGAAGCTGCGCGGCTCGCCGAGCCAGTCGCGACGGGTGTTGCCGCCGTCGGGACGGGAGCCGGCGACCTTGACGGCGACCCGGACCTCGTCCGGCGAGCCGAGGGCCTCGCGGGCGATCCGCATCCGGACGTGATCGCGGTCGTAGTCGATCCGCATGACGTACGAACCGTCGACCGGCGTGCCCTCCCTCGTGCCGGCGAAGCCCTCGATCGCGAGCAGCTGGTAGTCGGTGCCCATGAAGTAGCCGCCGGCGAACACGTACTCCGGTCCCGGGTCGGAGGGGTCGGTGTCGAGGAAGACCGACCCGGACGCCCCGGTGCGGAACGACGGCCGCAGGTCGGTGTGGGTCGTGGTGACGACGATGCTGCGGGCCTTGTGCTCGACCTGCACCGACCGGAGGTCGACGCCGTGGGCGAGGTCCTTGGGGTCCTTGACGCCGATGCCGTCCGCGTGGGCTGGGGCGAGCTGGGCCAGGGTGAGGATGGCGGCGGCCGTGAGTGTGGCGGCGCCGAGGAAGGTGCTGCGCATGGTGCTGTTTCCGTTTCTCGTACGTGCGCCCCGCGAGCCGGGGTGCACGGTGAGGACGCGTCCGCGCCGCCCGGGGTTGCATCCGATCCCACCTGCGTCTGACATGATCCGCCTTGCGCAGCAGGACCCGACCGAGGCGAGGAGTCGCGTGGCCGCCCCATCGCAGTACCGAAACACCGCCGCCGCCTGGCTGGTGCACGCCTACACGGCGTCCGGGGTCGTCCTCGCCTTCCTGATGTTCGTCGCCATCGTCGAGGGCGACACCGTCCGGGCGCTCTGGCTGTTCCTCATCTCCATGGTCGTCGACGGCACCGACGGGATGCTCGCGCGCTGGGTCCAGGTCAAGCGCCACGTCCCGTCGTTCGACGGCGCGCTCCTGGACAACATCGTCGACTACATCACCTATGCCTTCATGCCGATGCTCCTGCTGTGGAGCGCGGGCTACCTCGGTGAGGGGACGTCGGCGACGGTGCTGGCGGTGATCCCGCTGCTCGCCTCGGCCTACCAGTTCTGCCGGGTCGACGCGAAGACCGAGGACCACCTGTTCCTCGGCTTCCCCAGCTACTGGAACATCGCCGCGTTCTACGTCGTCGTGCTCGACCTGTCGACCACGGCCGTCGCCGTCGTGCTGCTGGTGTGCGCGGTGCTCGTCTTCGTGCCGGTCGGCTACGTCTACCCGTCGCGCACCACCACGCTGCAGTCGACCACCCTCGTCCTGACCTGCCTCTGGCTGGTCGGCTACGGAGTCCTGGTCGCCCAGCTGCCCGACCCCAGCCCGGTGTGGCTGGCCATCACCGTGGCCTACGTCGTCTACTACGTCGCGCTCAGCCTCTACCTGACGACCCGCCGGACCCGTACGGCTCCCGCCCCTGCCTGACTACCGGCCGACCTGCAGCCGTACGTCGACCGCGTCGCCGACCTCCACGCCCTCGGCACGGCGCACGACGACCTTCAGCGGCAGGAACCAGGTGTCCTCGCGGGGGAACATCGCGGTGGTGAACTCGGTGCCGCCGACCCACGCGCGCACCGGGACGACACCCCAGTAGACGACGTCGGCCTTCACCTCGTCGACGAGGTCCGCTGCGTCGGGTGGGAGCGGCACGAAGACGTAGGGCGCGGGGCCGCGCCACTCCACCGCCTCGCCGCTGAACTCGAGCTCCACGCGGTCCAGCAAACCAGAGGCGGGCGGGGGCCGCAGCCCCTCGCCCGCCTGCCCCGTCGCCCCCCTGTTGAGCGACGGCCCTCCCCCAGGAGGACTGGTTCAGCCTGGCAGCGACGCTCCCGTCACCCCAGGGCCGCGACTGCCGCCACGACGTCGACGAGCCCGTGGCCCTTGTCGTACGACGTGGTCCCACCGTCACCGGCCTCGTAGCCGGCGCCGTCGGTGAACTTGTGCGCCGAGACCTTGAGCGCCCGCTCGATCTCGGCGGGGGTGGCGGCGGGGTCGGCCTGGAACAGCTGCGCGACGATGCCGGCGACGTGCGGGGCCGCCATCGAGGTGCCACTGATCGTGTTGAAGGTGCCGATGTCGAGCGCACCGGGGCCGTTGCGGAAGTCGAGCCCGGTCGAGCAGATCGCCAGGTAGAGGCGGCACGACGACGTGATGTTCTCGCCCGGGGCGGAGATGTCCGGCCAGGTCGAGGCGTCGGACGCGAGGCCGCGCGAGCTGTAGTCGGAGACCACGCCGTCACGCGTGCCGGTGTCCTGGTCGTAGTAGGACGCGACCGAGAGGATGCCCCCGGTGGGGTCCTGGCCGGGCGGGTTGGTCAGGCTCTCCGAACCGTCGCCGCCGTCGTTGCCGGCGGCCCAGACCGTGACCACGCCCTCGGCGGCGAGCGCGCGCTGGAGTTTCACGGTGGCCGACTCGGGGTCGAACTCACCGCCGCCGGAGGGCCCGTACGAGTTGTTGGTGACCTTGATCGGCGGGCAGGTCGACGCGGGGACGGCCGGGCCGCACGGCGCCTCGTGGTTCTCCAGCACCCAGTTGAGCACGGAGTCGGCGCCGAGGATCACGATGCCGGCACCGGTGGAGATCGACACGAGCTTGGCGCCGGGGGCGGCGCCCTGGAGCTCCCCGCCGTCGGTCAGCGTGGTCGGACGGCCGGCGACGATGCCGCTGACGTGCGTGCCGTGGCCGCCGACGGACAGGGTGTCGGTGTCGACGGAGCCGGGGACCCGCTGGACCGAGCAGGTCTCGGTCAGCGGCTCGCACAGCGCCTTGAGGTTGGCGACGACGGCGCTCGAGCCGTCGGCCTCGCGGAAGTAGGGGTGGGTCGGGTCGACACCGGAGTCGATCACGGCGACGCTGACGCCCCGGCCGGTGAGCGGCGAGCCGTCGGCACCCGTGAGCGTCGCGGCAGCCTCGGCGCCGCGCGTGGCGGTGTTGGAGGTCTCCTGGAAGAACTCGATCGGCTGCTCGCCTCCCTCGACGTACGTCACGCCGGGCGCACTGCGTACGGCCTGGACCTGACTCTTCGTCGCGTGGGCGATCACCACGCCGATGGACTCGAACTCACCGGCCTCCTGCATGCCCGTCGCCGCGACGGCCTCGCGGGCAGCGGCGATCGAGGTGCCGTGCACCAACACCGTGGTCCGGCCGGTCAGACCCGGGAGCTGGCCGGCCAGGAAGTCGGAGACGTCGGCCTGCTCTGTCGAGGCGGCGGCGGTGGCCGTGCCGCCGACCGCGAAGGTCGCCGAGGCCGCCAGGACGCTGGCCGCGCAGGCGAGCAGTGGTGTGAGACGCGAGGTGGAGCGCACGTGTTCCTCCCGAGGGGTCGAGGTCATCGCCCCCCTCAACGAGCCACCGTGCGCCAGGTCACGCCCGGGGTCCGCGCGGTCGCTCCGAGGTCCTCCCCGTGCGCACCGGAGGAGGGTCGTTGTGCGGGTAGGGACAATGGGCACCATGACCGAGCTCCCACGCAAGGCCGCCGCCCGTACGGCCCGCCTCGCCGCCCTCCCCCTCGGGTACGCCGGGCGCCAGGCCCTGGGCTTCGGCAGGCGGCTGGGTGGGGCGCCCGCCGAGGCGGTGCTCACCGACGTCCAGCAGCGCACCGCCGAGCAGCTCTTCCGCACCCTCGGGGAGCTCAAGGGCGGCGCGATGAAGTTCGGCCAGGTCCTCAGCGTGCTGGAGTCCGCGCTGCCGGAAGAGGTGGCCGCCCCCTACCGCGAGCAGCTCACGGCACTGCAGGACTCCGCTCCCCCGATGCCGACCGCGACGGTGCGCGAGCAGCTGACGACCCACCTCGGCGCCGACTGGCGCGACCGGCTCGTGTGGCTCGACGGGGCGCCCACCGCCGCGGCGTCCATCGGCCAGGTCCACCGCGGTCGCTGGCGTGACCACCTCGACGAGCAGGGGGACGACCACGCCACCGAGCGCGACGTCGCGGTCAAGGTGCAGTACCCCGGCGCCGGCGACGCACTCATGGCCGACCTCCGGCAGATCTCCCGCCTCGCCCGCGGGGTCGCGCCCGTCTTCCCCGGCCTCGACATCAAGCCGCTCGTCGCCGAGCTCCAGGCGCGTGCGGCCGACGAGCTCGACTACCACCTCGAGGCGGAGGCGCAGTCGGCGTACGCCGAGGCCTTCGCCGACCATCCCGACATCGTGGTCCCCGGGGTCGTCGCGGTGGGCAACGAGGTTCTCGTGACCGAGTGGATGGACTCGCCGTACTCGCTGGCGCACGTCATCCGCGAGGGCACCCAGGAGGAGCGCGACCACTACGGCGAGCTGTTCGTGCGGTTCCTCTTCGAGGGCCCGGCGCGCACCGGCATGCTGCACGCCGACCCGCACCCCGGGAACTTCCGCGTCCTGCCGGCCGCCGACGGCGGCCCGGGGAAGCTGGGCGTCCTCGACTTCGGCGCCGTGGCCCGGCTCGAGGAGGGCGGGATGCCGGTCGCCACGGGTCGCCTGATGCGGATCGCGCTGGACAACGACGACGAGTCGCTGGTCGCCGGCCTGCGGGCCGAGGGCTTCATCAAGGACCGGATCGAGGTGGACCCGCGACAGGTCCTCGAGTACCTCGCGCCCTTCATCGAGCCTGCGGCGCAGGAGCGCTTCACCTTCACCCGGGAGTGGATGCGTGAGCAGTTCGAGCGGGTCAACGACCCTCGCTCGGAGTCCTTCACCCTCGCGATGAAGCTCAACCTGCCGACGTCCTACCTGCTGATCCACCGCACCTGGATCGGCGCGATCGGCCTGCTGAGCCAGCTCAACACCACCGCGCCCTTCCGCGCGATCCTCGAGGAGTCGCTGCCGGGGTTCGCCGAGGCCTGACCCCGGGTAGTCCAGTGGCCAGGTGCTGTCCGGCTCCGGTAGTCCAGTGGCGACCTGCTGTCCAGACCGTCCCCCGACGACCGTTCGTCACTGGACTACCGGACCGACGGTTCGTCACTGGACTACCCGGACCGACGGTTCGTCACTGGACTACCGCGGGCCGGCCCGCCAGGCGGTGCGCGAGCAGCACGACGGTCGCGGCGAGCAGGGCCACCGCAGCCATCAGCGGCCACAGCATCCCGGGCGCGGCGGCGTACACCGCGGTCCCGACCGGTGCCGCGAGCAGCGTGCCGCTGGTCGCGGCGCCGGCCGGCGGGTGAACCGGACCGGCCGGTGACACGATGGCGCCATGGACGCAGCAGCAGCCCTCGCCCGCTGGCACGCCGTGGTCGAGAGCCGGGACCCGGCCGGGCTACCCGGACTGATCGCCGAGGACGCGGTCTTCCGCAGCCCGGCGGTGCACACGCCGCAGGTCGGCCGGGACACCGTCGTCGGCTACCTCACCGCCGCGTTCATCGTCCTCGGCCCGCACCTGGCCTACGAGCGGGAGTGGCTCGGCGAGGACTCGGCGGTGCTGCAGTTCCGCACCGAGGTCGGCGGCCTCGACGTGTCCGGGATCGACATGATCACGTGGGACGACGACGGGCAGATCGTCGACTTCACCGTGATGGTGCGCCCGGCCAAGGCGCTCCAGGCCGTCATCGAGCACATGGGCGCCGAGCTGCTGCGGATGCTCGAGGCGGCGGGTTCACCGCCTCCTGCCTGACTTCCGACGCCTGCTGCGCCGACTCGTAGTGGCGGCACATCGCACTCCCACGACCTCCCCGCCTGCAGACTGCCGCCACCCACGACGGGGCTCGGGGCGACGGTGGCGGCACATTGCCGCTCCGCGCGGCGAGGACCTGCAATGTGCCGCCACCTCCACGGGCGCGGCGGCGGGCTCCTAGACCCAGAACCCCCGCCCACCGCCGTACAGGTCCCCGAAGTGGTCGCGGTAGGACGACGCCGGGCCGCGCGAGTCGAGGTAGGACCCGACGACCGCGGCGCCGAGGTCGTCGAGCTCCGGGCTGACCATCCGGCCGTCGACCCGTCGAGCCATCGAGTCGATGAAGCGGGCCAGCCCGGGGTCCTCGCCGAGGCGGAAGAACGTCGTCTGCGCGCCCAGCCGGGCGGCCGCGTCGAGCTCGCGCACGGAGTGGGCGATGGTCAGCGGGTGCGGCGGGTAGGAGAACCAGACGTCGCCGTCGGGCTCGAGGTGCGCGGTCGGCTCGCCGTCGGTCACGACGAGCAGCACCGGCTGGGCGTTGGGGTGCTTGCGGAAGAACCGGTTGGCGAGCAGCAGGCCGTGGTGCAGGTTGGTGCCCTTGTCCCAGCGGGCGTCGAGCGCGGTCAGCTGCTCGATCTCCATCACCTGCGCGTGCCGGCCGAACGCGATCAGCTGGAGCTCGTCCCCGCGGAAGCGTGAGCGGACGAGCTGGTGCAGGGCGAGGGCGGTGCGCTTCATCGGCACCCACCGCCCGTCCATCGCCATCGAGAACGACGTGTCGACCAGCAGCGCCACGGCCGCCTGGGTGCGGGCCTCGGTCTCGACGACCTCGATGTCGTCGACCTGGATCCGGAGTCTCGACACGCCCGCTCGTCCCTCGCCGCCTGCTCGACCACCGAGAGCCTGGGGGTCGCGCAGCACCGCGTTGGTGATCGTGCGCGGCACGTCCCACGGCTCGGTGTCGCCGAACTCCCAGCGCCGGCTGGAGCCGGTCGGCTCGCCGGCCAGGCCCGTCGTACGGGTCTCCCTCGCGCCGCTGCGGCCGCTCATCCGGTCCGCGACGTCGCGCAGCAGCGCCTTGCCGAGCTGGCGCATCGCCTTGGGCGAGAGCCGCAGCTCACCGTCGGACCCGCGCTTGAGGTAGCCGCTGTCGCGCAGGGCGCGCTCGAGCTCCTGGAGGGTCTTCGCCGCCACCGCCGCGTCGGGGCCGAGCTGACGGGACAGGGCGTCGAGGTCGACGTCGTCCATCCGGGCGCCGTGGTGCGACTGGGCGAGCTGGTCGGCGAGGGCGTCGAGCTGGGCGAGGTCCTGCAGCGCGCCCGTGCCGTCGCCGAGGCCCATCCCCTGCTCCCCCTCGAAGCTCTCCGAGCCCGACCAGTCCTCGCCGGGGCGCAGCGCCTGGAGGTTGGCGTCCATCCGCGCCAGCTGCTCCATCAGCTGCGGTGAGCCGAACGCCTGCTGCGAGAGCTCCATCAGCTCCTGGCGCTGCTCGGGCGTCATCGAGTTCAGCATCCGCTGCGCGGCAGCCGCGCGCTGGGCCAGGGAGTCGAGCAGCTCGTCCATGTCCCGGGGGTTCTCGGGGAAGAAGTCGCCGTGCTTGTCCATGAAGTCGCGGAACTCCTCGTCCGTGACCCCGCCGGCGGCGTGCTTCTCGAGCAGGTCGTTGAGGTCCGACAGCATCTCCTGCACGGCCTGGCGGTCCTCGTCGGTGGCGCCCTCGAGTGCCTGCTTCATGCCGGCGAAGCGCTGGTCGAGCAGCTCGCGGCCGAGCAGGTCCTTGATCTGCTCGTACGCCTCGCGCGCCTCGCCGGACTGCCAGTCGTAGTCCGACAGCTCGCTGACCGCCGCAGCCGTGGAGCCCGGCAGGTTGGCGAGCTGCATCTCCCGGAACGCCCGGTCGCCGTCGTCCATCGTGATGTCGCGAGCCAGCTGGCCGCGCTCGGCGAGCACGGCCTGGTCGAGCAGCTCCTTGACCTCGCGCATCGTGCCGTCGAGGTCGTTGCGCTGCAGGATCTCGCGGCGCCGCTCGGCGACACGGCGGGCGAGCTCGTCGAGTCCGGCCTGGTCGGTCCCACCGCGACGCAGGAACTCGCGCATCGCGCGCTCGGGCGAGTAGCCGGCCATCACGTCCTGGCCGATGGCGTCGAGCGCCTCGGCGAGGTCGACCGGCGGCGCGAGCGGGTCGCCCCCGTCGTACCTGCGGAACCGGCTCACCGCGCACCCGCCAGCGTCTTGCGCAGCCAGATGTCGTCGGGCCACTCGCGGTCGGTGACCCGCTCGACCTCACGGAAGCCGCGTGCGCGGTAGAAGTCGAAGGCCTGGTCGTTGCCGTCGACGACCTCGAGCCAGAGCTCCTCGCCCTCGACCATCGCCTCCACCTCGGCGAGCAGCCGGCTGCCGATGCCGTGGCCGTGGTGGTCTGGGTGGACGTAGAGCTTCCACATCACCTCACGGTCGCCAATGACGTGCGGGAAGTCGCGGTGCGAGCGCGAGAGCCGGCCGAACGCCGCCATCCCCACGACCCGGCCCTCGTGCTGGGCGACGAGGTGGGCGTTGACCGCGAGGGAGGCCTCGAAGCGCTCGGGCACCCACCACTCGTCGAGCATCCGCTGGGCGTACGCCGCGTCGATGGGGCCGTAGGTCGGTGGCACGACAGCCTCCCCGAGCGCCCGGAACGCCGGGATGTCGGCGGTGGTGCCGACGCGTACGGTGATCACGCCGGCCGTGGCGGAGTCAGCCATAGAAGGTCTCGCCGCCGTCGGTGTCCTTGCCGATCCTGCGGGCCAGGTAGAGCCCCTCCAGCGCCAGCTCGATCGCGGCCGCCCGCTCGCCGTCGTTGGTGGCGCCGAGGCGCTCGCACACCGCGTCGTAGAGGTCGGACTCGCCCAGGACAGGCAGCCCCGCGAGGAAGTCGCGGGCGCCGACGCGGGCACCGGTCCCGACCATCGCGCCTTCCTCGATGGCCTCGACCAGCAGGCGCAGGTCGATGCCCGCGAGGTGGGCGCGCACGGTCTCGGCGACGGCCGTGCGGAGCAGGTGGGTGAGGATCTCGGCCTCCCGGCCCTCCTCGCCGGTCTCGAACTCGATCTTGCCGCCCAGCACGTCGACGGCGGTCTCGAGGTCGACGACGCGGGCGACGGCCTCGTCCTCGCCCTGCGTGGTCGCGCGGTGCAGCGCGGCGGCCGCGATGGTCTCGGCCCCGGCGATCGCGAAGCGGGCGCTCACACCGGAGCGCTGGTCGACCGACTGCGAGTCGCGCAGGTGGCGGGTGAAGCGGGCGAGCACCTCGAGCAGGTAGGCCGGGACCTCGGCCACGAGGTCGGCCTCCTGCTCGATGACGGCGATCTCCTCGTGCACCTCACGCGGGTAGTGGGTGCGGATCTCGGCGCCGAAGCGGTCCTTGAGCGGGGTGATGATGCGCCCGCGGTTGGTGTAGTCCTCCGGGTTGGCGCTGGCGACGACGAGCACGTCGAGGGGCAGGCGCAGGATGTAGCCGCGGATCTGGATGTCGCGCTCCTCCATCACGTTGAGCATCGCGACCTGGATCCGCTCGGCGAGGTCGGGCAGCTCGTTGATCGCGACGATGCCGCGGTGGCTGCGCGGGATCAGGCCGAAGTGGATGGTCTCCGGGTCGCCGAGGTGGCGCCCCTCGGCCACCTTCATCGGGTCGACGTCGCCGATCAGGTCGGCGACCGACGTGTCGGGCGTCGCCAGCTTCTCGGCGTACCTCTCGTCGCGGTGGCGCCAGGAGATGCGCAGGTCGTCGCCGTACGTCGCTGCCGCCTGCTGCGACGTCACCGTGATCGGCTCGTAGGGGTGCTCGCCCAGCTCGGACCCCGAGATCACCGGGGTCCACTCGTCGAGCAGCCCGACCAGCGAGCGCAGCAACCGGGTCTTGCCCTGGCCGCGCTCGCCCAGCAGCACGATGTCGTGCCCGGCGAGCAGCGCCCGCTCCACCTGGGGGACGACGGTCTCGGAGAAGCCGTGGAGGCCAGGCCAGGGGTCGTCGCCGGCCGCGAGCCGCGCGAGCAGGTTGTCGCGCAGCTCCCGGCGCAGCGACTTGCGCTCGTGGCCGCTCGCGCGGAGCTCGCCGAGGGTGCTGGCGGCGGGGTGCTGGCTGGGCTGCGAGGTCTGCGGCTGGGTCACGTCCTCCACGCTAGACCCGCCGGTCAACGTCGGGGCCCGACGACGGCTCGGACCAGCGACTCCCGTCCCTGCCGCGTCGGGACCTTCGACCCTCCCTCGACCAGCGGGTCCGAGCGACGCTGGAGGTCACGATCCAGGAGGCCCCCATGCACACCACCCACGACCTGTCCCGGGAGGACTGCGCCCGCCTGCTCGTCGCCGGCGTCGCAGGCCGGGTCGCCGTCGCCACTCCCACCGGACCGCACATCATCCCGGTCAACTACGGCGTCGACGGAGAGTCCATCCTGATCCGCACCACTGCCTACAGCCTGCTCGGGACGTACGGCCGCGACGCGCAGCTGTGCTTCGAGGTCGACCAGTTCGACTACGAGCTCAAGCGCGGGTGGAGCGTCGTCGTGCGCGGTCGGGGCACCTTCGTCGACGACCCCGACGAGCTCGCCGAGATCGCCCGGTCCTGGCAGCCCCGTCCCTGGGCGACCGGCCAGCGCAACCTCGTGGTCCGCATCCCGTGGACCGAGGTCAGCGGCCGCCAGCTGGGCGGCAACTGGGACCCGTGGCAGCACCTCCCCGTACGCCGGCTCGCGTAGGTCCGGCGGCCAAGGCGGGTTAGCCTCCATGCCTCATGGCCCCTGACCCGAAGGACCGCACCGTGCCCGACCGGCCCGAGATCGTGTGCATCTGCGGCTCCATGCGGTTCGCCGACGAGATGCTCGCGGCGAACCGCGACCTGACCCTCGCCGGCGCCATCGTCGTCGCCCCGGGCCTCCTGGCCCCCACCGGCGAGCGCGGCGCGGCCGCGGAGCCCACCGACGAGCAGAAGGCCGCCCTGGGCGAGCTCCACCTGCGCAGGATCGACCTCGCCGACCGGGTCCTGGTGGTCAACCCCGGCGGCTACGTCGGGGAGTCCACCAGACGGGAGATCGCCTACGCCCGCGCCGCCGGCACCCCGGTCTCCTTCACCGACCCGGCCTGAGGAGCCGGGCCGCTCTCGCGCAACACGTCCCGGCCGGGTCTCCACGGAGTCGGCCCGGACGGGACAAGATGTGCGGGTGACGCACACTCCCTCCGCCGACCTCGGCGCCGACGCCCGCTCGCTGCTGGAGGCGGTCACCGCCATCTCCAGCGACCTCGACCTGGCGAGCGTGCTCACCCGCATCGTCGAGGCCGCCACCGCCCTGACCGGCGCCAGGTACGGGGCGCTGGGGGTGCTGGGCAGCGACGGTGAGCTGGTCGAGTTCATCACGATCGGGATCGACGACCGGACCCGCGCCCTCATCGGCGACCTGCCCCGCGGGCGCGGGATCCTGGGTGTGATCATCGACGACCCGTCCGGCCTGCGGCTGACCGACCTCAGCGCCCACCCCTCGTCGGTCGGCTTCCCGGCCAACCACCCGCCGATGACGTCGTTCCTCGGCATGCCGGTGCGGATCCGCGGCACCGTCTTCGGCAACCTCTACCTCACGGAGAAGACCGGCGGCGGCCCGTTCACCGACGCCGACGAGAGCCTGGTCGAGGAGCTCGCCCGCACCGCCGGCTACGTCATCAGCAACGCACGCTCGTTCGCGCTCAGCGAGCGGCGCCGGCAGTGGCTGGAGGCGTCCGCCGAGCTCGCTGAGCTGCTCCAGCCCCCGGTCGACCTCGACGCCGTGCTCCCCGAGATCGTCTCCACGGCGCGCCAGGTCTCGCGTGCGCGGGCCGTCGCGCTCTGGTCGTCGCTGGGGCCCGAGCACGACACGGTCAGCGTCGCACCGGACGCCGACGACGCGTGGGTGGCCGACGTGCTCTCCGACGCCCGCGCCACCGTCGAGCCCGGCACCAGCGCCTCGGCGGTCACCACCTCGGAGGCCGGCGTACCCCTCGTGGTGGTGCCGCTGCGCTCGCACCTCGCGCCGGTCACCGCGCTCGTCGCGGTCTCGCACCCCGGCGCCGGCCTGCTCGACGTGCAGGAGCGCGACCTGTTCGCCGGCTTCGCCGACCAGGTCGCGCTGTCCCTCGACCGGACGCAGGCGCTCTCGGACCGTCAGGAGCTCGCACTCATCTCCGACCGCGAGCGGATCGCGCGCGACCTGCACGACATCGTCATCCAGCGGCTCTTCGCCACCGGACTGCAGCTGCAGGGCGTCGCCGCGATGACCGGCGGCGGCGCCGTCGCCGAGCGGCTCGACAAGTCGGTCGCCGAGCTCGACGACACCATCAAGGCGATCCGGGGCACGATCTTCGAGCTCCAGGACCGGCGCGGCGACTCGCTGCGGGCCGCGGTCCGCAAGCTGGTCAAGGAGTACGTCCCGGTGCTGGGGTTCACCCCGGCCGTGCGCACGACCGGGCCGGTCGACACGGCCGTCCCCCCGGGGCTCGGGGCCCAGCTGCTCGCGGTGCTGCGCGAGGCGGTCTCCAACGTCGCGCGGCACGCGCTGGCCGACAGCGCCGAGGTCGACGTGGTCGTCTCCGAGGACCTGCTCGAGCTGCGGGTCGCCGACGACGGGGTCGGCCTGCCCGACGAGGTGTCCGAGAGCGGCCTGCGCAACGCCCGCCGGCGGGCGGACGACCTGGGCGGGTCGCTCGAGGTCGCGACCGCGGGCGAGCGCGGCACCGTCCTGCTCTGGCGCGTGCCGCTGCGCTGAGCAATCGGTGCGCCGGCACGCCAGAGGACCCGGCGCCGGGGGAGGCGCCGGGTCCGGTGAGGGACTGGTGTCACCTCAGGACGGGGTACTTCTGCACCAGGTCCGTGCGGTTCCACCAGTGACCCAGCCCCCACGTGGTGCCGGCCGCGCCGAGGGCGAGGACAGCCATCACGATCACGCCGACGAGGTGGTCGTCGACGACCGGGTTGTTCTCCAGGGGGAGCACTGCGGCGTACATGAAGGCGTACATCAGGGCGCCGGCGGCGGTGCCGATCCGCATGCCCACCCCGAGCAGGAGGGTGACGCCGATGCCGAGCAGGCCGATCATGAACAGCCAGTCCACCCAGGCCTGTCCGGCCATGGAGTTGAACATCCCCTGGAGGGGGTTGTCCGCGGGGACGCCGAAGGTCAGGAATCCCTCGGTGGGGCTGCCGCCGTTGAGCCACGCGGCGTCCTGGGCCATGAAGTCGATCCCCGTGCGGGATCCGTCCTCGGCGAACTGGGCGCCCGTCCCGAAGCCGAGTGCGAAGGTCTTGTCGAGGAAGGCCCAGAGGAAGGTGATTCCGAAGGCGATCCGCAGGACGGCGAGCGCGCGGGCCAGTCCGTGGTTGCGGACTTCCTCGGTCTCGGAGGTGGTGACGCCTTCGGTGCTGATGTGGTGCTGGCGGTGGATGACGTTCATCGTCATCTCCTCCTCTGGTGGTGGGTTTCCGGGTCACCACCAGAGTCGCTTCTCCCGGCTTCGGGCAGCAGGGTCGCCGGTCACCACGTCGCCGGGACCTAGGTCCCCAGCGCCGAGGGACTGTCAGCGAGGGTCTCAGCGAGGGAGGTCGCCGAGCAGCTTGGAGGCCAGCACGGCCGCCTGAGTACGCCGCTCGAGGCCGAGCTTGGCGAGGATGCTCGAGACGTAGTTCTTGACCGTCTTCTCGGCGAGGAACATCTGCTCGGCGATCTGCCGGTTGGTCAGTCCCTCGGCGATGTGGCCGAGCAGCACGCGCTCCTGGTCGGTCAGCGAGGCCAGCTCGTCGGGCGTGCCGGGGCCGTTGCGGATCCGCTCGAGCACCGTCGCGGTCATCGCCGGGTCGATGAGCGACTTACCGGACGCCACGTGGCGGATCGCGGCGACCAGGTCGGAGCTGCGGATCTCCTTGAGCACGTAGCCGGCGGCGCCGGCCATGATCGCGGCGAACAACGCCTCGTCGTCGTCGTAGGAGGTGAGGATCAGCGCGTTGATGCCGGGGTCGACGGCCCGCACGGCGCGGCACACCTCGATCCCGGAGCCGTCCGGCAGGCGCGCGTCGAGCACCGCCACGTCCGGGCGCATGGCCGGGATGCGGGCCGTGGCCTCGGTGGCGGTGGCGGACTCCCCCACCACGACGATGTCCTCCTGCTGCTCGAGGAGGAACTTGAGTCCTTCGCGGACCACGTCGTGGTCGTCGAGGAGGTAGACGCGGATCGGGTCGGCCATGGGCACATTCCACCAGACCGCGCGCGGGTCCGCTGCCCCCTCGCCGGTGATCAGCCCAGGTCGAGGTACATCACGTGGAGCCCGACCCGGCCCCGGCTCGGGCTCTCGAAGGCGCGGGGCACCGTGCCGATGATCTCGAAGCCCAGGTCCTGCCAGAGGCGTACGGCGGCGGCGTTGGTCTCGACCACGGCGTTGAACTGGATGCCCGCGAAGCCGTGGTCGCGGTGCCACGCGACCACGTGCTCGCCCAGCAGCCGGCCGACGCCACGACCGCGGGCGTCGGCGGAGACCATGAACGAGGCGGTGCCGACGTGGGCGCCCCGACCGGGACGGTTGGGGCCCATCTTCGCCGACCCGAGGACCCGACCCTGCTCCTCCAGCACGACGGTCTCACCGGGTGGCTGCTCCATCCACCAGTCGCGCGCCTGCTCCGAGGTCGCGCCCAGCGGGTAGGCGTACGTCTCGCCCACCTCCACGATATCGCGCCAGAACGGCCAGATGGCGGGCCAGTCGTCCGAGGTCGCGGTCCTGATGATCATCTCGTCCTCCTCCGTGGTCCACCGGTCTGGAGCAGTCTCCCGCCCGACGTCCGGCGGGCGCACACTGGGAGGACCCGGCACCAGGGAGGCGCACATGTCGCTCACGCACCGCACGGTCTCGATGATGCTCCCGGTCACCGACGTGGACCGCGCCCGCACGTTCTACTCCGAGTCCCTCGGGCTCGACTACACCGGCACCAACGACGAGGGCAGCGCGCTCTACGCGCTGGACGGCGGCTCGACGCTCGTCCTGCTGCCCCGCCCCGACAGCCTCCCCTCCGCGAGCACCGCGATGAGCTTCGAGGTCGACGACATCGCCGCCGAGATCGGCGAGCTCGAGGACCGGGGCGTCGTCTTCGAGGACTACGACCTGCCCGAGCTCCGCACCGTCGACCACGTCTGCGTGCTCGGCTCCGAGAAGGCCGCGTGGTTCAAGGACCCCTCCGGCAACGTGCTCTGCCTGCACGAGCAGACCTGAGGAGGCCTCAGACGTCCGTCGCGCCGTCGATCGACTGGCGGATCAGGTCGGCGTGGCCGGCGTGGCGGGCGTACTCCTCGACCATGTGGACCAGCACCCAGCGGATCGACGCCGTCTCCCCCTTCCCCGGCGGCCGGGGAAGGGCGACGGGCCGCCCGAGGTCGGGGTCCGCGGTCAGCATCGCGTCGAGGCACTCGTCGGAGCGCTCGATGGCGGCGACGAGCAGGCCGTCGAGCTCGCCGTGGGACCGGCCGGCGGCGCTGTGCCAGTCCCAGTCGGGGTCGTCGTCCCACGGCGCGGTGTCCCACGGCGCGGCCGGCTCGTGAGCCGCGAGGTTGTAGGAGAACCAGTAGTCCTCCACGAACGCGAGGTGCGCGAGCATCCCGCCGAGCGTGAGGTCGCTGGGCGCCAAGGGCTGGTCGAGCTGCTCGTCGGTGAGGCCCGACGCCTGCAGCCGGATCGTCGCCCGGTAGTGGTCGAGGAACGAGCGGAGCATGCCGACCTCGTCGTTGCGGAAGGTCGTCGCGGGCCGCTCGATCGTCATGCCCACGACGCTAGTGCGTGGACGCGCGGACAGAACATCCGACATCCGACCACGGCCGCGCTTCGGTGGATCATGCGACCGGGGTTGTGTCCGCGCGTCTACGCGATCGCTGCGTCAGAGGGTCGGGCCCTCGCCGCGCAGCTTGTCGACCTCGGCCATCGCGTCGCGCAGCTGGCCGAGCCACTCGTCGGCGTGCTCCCCGACCAGCCGCACCGACCACGCCAGCGCGTCGGAGCGGGACCGCGCGACACCCGCGTCGACGAGGGTGTCGAGGACCCGGCGCTCGGGCTGTCGCAGCCGGGTCATCACCGGGGCGGCGACGTGGGTGAACAACGCCTCGGTGTCGCCGAGCCGCGCCCCCCACGACACCTTGCGGCCGTAGCGCGCCTGCGCCTCGAGCGCGACCTCGATGCGCGCGTCCCGGGTCTCGGAGCGGAACCGGCCGATGCGCCCCTCGGCCTCGCTCCCGCTGACGTCGTCGGCGGCGAGCGTGCCCACCACCAGGATCTCCTCGCGGTCGACGGTCACGTCGACGGCGCTGAACCATGCCTCGGGCAACCGCCCGCGGAACCACTCGGACGCATCGCTCGCGTCCGGCAGGTCGGCGACCTGCCACCCGCCGCGGCGTCCGCGGCGACCTTCGTCTGTTGTCATGCTTACATGATTACACCGCTACACAAACGCTGTCGATAGGCTCGCGCCCGTGCTGACCACCTCCTGCCCCTGCGGCACCGGCGAGACGTACGACGCCTGCTGCGGCCCGCTGCTGGCCAGCGTCGCGCAGGCCTCGTCCCCGGAGCAGCTGATGCGCTCGCGCTACACCGCCTTCGTCCTCGGCGACGCCGATCACCTCTTCCGCACCTGGCACCCGCGCACGCGCCCCGACGACGTCCGCCCCGACCCGGCCACCCGGTGGACGGGGCTCGAGGTCATCGCCGCCGAGGGCGACACGGTCGAGTTCGTGGCGTCGTGGGAGGGCGGCTCGATGCACGAGGTCAGCCGCTTCGAGCAGCGCGCCGGGCGGTGGTGCTACGTCGACGGCGCGGTCACCTGACGTCGACCCAGCGCTCGCCGACCGGCTCGAGGACGCCGTGGCCGGCGGTGGCGGCCGCGACGACCTCGCTGAGCCGGTCGACCTCCTCGGCCGCCGCCGCGAGCAGCAGCCGCACCCGGGCGTCGTACGCGACGTCGAGGACGCGGGCGCCGCGCGCCCTCAGCTCGCCCTCCACGCGTCCGGCGTCCGCGTGGCCGAGGTCGAGCGCGAGCTCGGTCAGCAGCGAACGTCGCAGGGTGCCGGCCCCGGCCAGCGCCGCCCGGACCGCGTCACCGTAGGCCCGCACCAGGCCGCCCGCGCCCAGCAGCGTCCCGCCGAACCACCGGCTGACCACGGCCGCGACGTCGCTGACCCCGGCCCCCTTGAGCACCTCGAGCATCGGCGCGCCCGCGGTGCCGGCGGGCTCGCCGTCGTCGGAGGACCGCTGGAGCGAGCCGTCGGGACCCAGCACGAAGGCCGAGCAGTGGTGCCGGGCGTCCCAGTGCTCGCGCCGCACCGCCGCGACCAGCTCGCGGGCGGCCTCCTCGGTCCCGACCCGACGCAGGGTGCACACGAAGCGGGAGCCGCGGTCCTCGACCTCGCCGCTCCCGTCCCGGGCGACGGTGAGATAGCTGGTCACGTCGACCGGTCGGGCGCGGCCGGCCGGTCGGGCTCGCGCTCGGCGGGTCCGGGCTCCCACCGCACGACGACCTTCTCGAAGCCCTTGTGCCGCTGCATCCGGGCATACAGCGCGTACGCCTCGCGGTCGGCGTCCGTCAGCACCACGTTGTCGGTGAAGGGCGTCAGCAGCGCCCGCGGCCACAGCCGCCGGGCGAGCACGACGTTGACCTCGGTGGCGAGCACGGCCATCACCGCGCCGATCCAGAGGAAGCCGATCAGGCCGAGGACCAGGCCGAAGGTCTTCGTCATCGACGAGGTGTTGACCAGCACCCGGTCGACGTAGGCGGCGCCACCGATCTGCAGCAGCTGCCACAGGACGGCGAGGGTGAACCCGCCCGGGGCGGCGCGCCGGAACGAACGCTGGTTGGTGGCGGCGAAGCGGAAGAGGTAGGTGAGGCCGGTGCCGACCACCAGGACCGTCACCAGCGGCAGCAGGGCCCTGATCCCCCCGCCGATGACCTCGGTGAAGACGTCGGTGGTGCTGGCGACGGTGGACACGATGGTGACCCCGAGCAGCGACAGTCCGGCCGTCAGGAGCAGGAGCAGCGTCTTGACGCGGGCGTAGAACGGGTTGGGGCGGCTGTTGCGCGGCACGGACCACGCGACGTGCTGGGTGTTCTGCAGTGCCTGTCCGAGCCCCAGGGTGCCGTAGAGCGCGGCGAGCGCACCGACGACGACGCCGGCGACCGAGCCCTGCAGACCCTCCGGTCGACCGATCTCGTCGCCGATGATCGGGAACTGCGAGAGCGCGGAGTCGAGGATCTGCTCCTGCCACTGCGGCTCGCCGCGCAGGAACAGTCCCAGGATCGACGTGCCGAGCAGCATCAGCGGGAAGATCGCGATGAAGGCGTAGTAGGCCAGCGCCGCGGCGAGGTAAGGGCCCTGGTCGTCGAAGTACTTGTAGACGACCGCGATGGGGAAGCCGAGCACCGGGTGGCGGCGCTGGAACGCGTCGACTCTCCCCACGGCTCCCACGAGGGGAGGGTACCGGTCACCACCAGCCGAGCAGGTCGCCTCCGATGCGCACCACGAAGCCGCTCACGACGACCAGGAAGAACGCGCGGACGAAGCGGGCACCGCGCGCCATCGCGAGCCGTGCGCCGAGGTAGCCGCCGGCGATGTTGGCCGCCGCCATCGGCAGCGCCAGCTGCCAGAGCACGGCACCCTGCGGGACGAAGACGACCAGCGCAGCGAGGTTGGTGGCCCAGTTGGCGAGCTTGGCCTTGGCCGAGGCCTCGAGGAAGTTGTAGCCCAGCAGTCCCACCAGGGCGAACACGAGGAACGATCCGGTCCCGGGGCCGATCGCCCCGTCGTAGAAGCCGATCGTCATGCCGGTGAGGGCGACGACGGTGAGGTGCTGCCCGCCGCGGAAGCGCAGGCGGGTCAGCTCACCTACGCTCGGCCTGGCCACGACGTACCCCCCGACGAGCACCAGCACGACGAGGATGACGGGGTCGAAGGCACTGCGCGGCAGCAGCGAGGCCACGAGTGCGCCTCCGGCCGACCCGAGGGCCGCCGCGAGCATCAGCGGCAGGAAGGTCCGTGGGTCGGGGCGGATCCGCCTGACGTACGTCGCGGCGCTGATGGAGGTGCCGCAGAACGACGCCAGCTTGTTGGTCGCCGCGATCTGCACGACCGACGCGCCGGGCAGGCCGACCAGCAGCGCGGGCAGCTGCACCAGCCCTCCGCCGCCGACGACCGCGTCGACGAAGCCGGCGACCAGCGCCGCGAGGACGAGGAAGGCGACGACCTCGAGCGAAAGGTCCATCACGGGCGCGAGATCAGCTGGGCGTCGTGTCCCGGCTGAACTCCTGCACCACGACGGCGTCGTAGCCCTCGGGCATCGTCGCGCTCAGCCCCGGGCAGACGAACTGCTGCGACTGGTCCTCGACCATCGTCGCCGCCGAGCAGCTGACCGTGGCCAGGGGCGAGCCGTCCGCGGAGAACACCATCTCGAAGAGTGCCGCACGCTCCTCCTCGGAGCGGTTGGTGATCGTCCCCTTGACCTCGGGCGTGGTCACCTCCTCGACGCCGGCGGACCGCTTGATCGGGTTGATCTCCCAGCCGTCCTCGACCGTGAAGGAGTTCCACGAGAACGCCTCGCCGACCTCGACCTCGACGGGCGCGGTGTCGGTGTTGAGGTCGTCCCCGCAGGCGCTGAGCGCGCCGGTGAGCAGGCCGATGCCGACGAGGGCCGCGCAGGCCCGGGCGGCGCGCCTCACGACGCGGCCACGAAGGTGAGGAGGTCCTGGCGGGTGAGGACCCCGATGGGCTTGCCGTCCTCGTGGACCAGCACTGCGTCGGCCTTCTCCAGCAGCGTCACCGCGTCGGCGGTCGGCTCGGTGGAGCCGATCGTCGGCAGCGCCGGGGACATGTGGTCCTCCACCGGGTCGTTCAGCTTGGCGGCGCCGGCGTACAGCGCGTCGAGCAGGGTCGACACCGACACGGAGCCGGCCACCTCCGCGGCGACGATCGGGGGCTCGGCCCGGACGACCGGCATCTGGCTCACGCCGTACTCCTGGAAGATGTGGACGGCCTCGGCGATGGTCTCGCCGGGGTGGGTGTGGACGAGGTCGGGCAGCTGGCCGGACTTGCCACGCAGCACCTCCCCCACGGTGCGCTGGTCGCCCGGCGCGCCGGTGGCGAAGCCGTACTGGGCGAGCCAGTCGTCGTTGAAGATCTTGGTCAGGTAGCCCCGGCCCGAGTCGGGCAGCAGCACCACGATGACCGCGGACTCGCCCTCCGGCGTGCCCGCGAGCTCCTGCGCCACCTGTCGTGCCGCCCAGGCCGCCATGCCGCAGGAGCCGCCCACGAGGAGCGCCTCCTCACGGGCCAGGCGCCGCGTGAAGGCGAACGAGTCGGCGTCGGACACCTCGATCACCCGGTCGGCCACACCGCGGTCGTAGGTCTCGGGCCAGAAGTCCTCACCCACGCCCTCGACGAGGTAGGGGCGGCCGGTGCCGCCGGAGTAGACCGAGCCGGCGGGGTCGGCGCCGATGACCTGGACCTCGCGCCCCTCCTTGGCCGCCTGCTCCTTGAGGTAGCGGCCGACACCGCTGATCGTGCCGCCGGTGCCCATGCCGCACACGAAGTGCGTGATCTTCCCGTCGGTCTGCTCCCAGATCTCCGGGCCGGTCGTCTCGTAGTGCGATCGCGGGTTGTGCGGGTTGGAGTACTGGTCAGGCTTCCAGGCGCCCGGCTGCGAGGCGAGCCGGTCGCTGACGTTGTAGTAGGAGTCGGGGTGCTCCGGCGCGACCGCGGTCGGGCACACCACGACCTCGGCGCCGTACGCCTTGAGCACGTTGCGCTTGTCCTCGCTGACCTTGTCGGGGCACACGAAGACGCACTTGTAGCCCTTCTGCTGGGCCACCATCGCCAGGCCGACGCCGGTGTTGCCGGAGGTGGGCTCGACGATCGTGCCGCCGGGCTGGAGGGCTCCCGAGGCCTCGGCCGCCTCGATCATCCGGGTCGCGATGCGGTCCTTCACCGAGCCACCGGGGTTGAGGTACTCGACCTTCGCCAGCACCAGCGGACCAGCCGCCCCCTCCGGGAGGTCGAGGGTACGGCCCAGCCGGACCAACGGGGTGTTGCCGATCAGGTCGAGAATCGAGTTCGCGTACTGCACGCGGCCAATCTAGCCGTCTACTGCTGCGTAACATGCAACGCCGCCTGAGTACGCTCGGGGCGTGGGGGCAACTGGAGCAGCACGCAAGCTGGCATCGGCCGCGGCCCTGGGCGGGGGCGGCCTGTCCGTGCTCGGCGCCGGCCTGTACGGGGTGCTGGTGGCCGAGGCCCGGTTCGCCAGGAAGGTCATCGGCGTCATCGGCGACGGTCGTCCGCCCGACGCGACCGGCTGGTACGGCCGCGGGCGCCCCGGGCCCGCCGTCCGCATCGCGCTGCTCGGTGACTCGAGCGCCGCGGGCTACGGCGTGGACCGCGTCGAGGACACCACCGGCGCCCACCTGGCCACCGGCGTGGCCGCCCAGGCCGACCGCCGGGTGCACCTGCGCTCCTTCGCGGTGGTCGGCGCGCAGTCGAGCGCGCTGGCCGACCAGGTCGACGCCGCCCTCGCCACCCACCCGGACGTCGCGGTCGTGCTCATCGGCGCCAACGACGTCACCCACACCGTGCTGCCCTCCGCGTCGGTGCGCCACCTCGCCGAGGGCGTGCGGCGCCTGCGCGAGGCGGGCGTGGCGGTCGTGGTCGGCACCTGCCCGGACCTCG
Organism: Nocardioides flavus (ex Wang et al. 2016); assembly: GCF_014653115.1. GTDB lineage: Bacteria > Actinomycetota > Actinomycetes > Propionibacteriales > Nocardioidaceae > Nocardioides > Nocardioides flavus. Next base: position 47,311 of record NZ_BNAD01000008.1, read on the forward strand.
GGACGGTCCGGCCGATCCCGCCGCCGCTCAAGCAGGTCGCCCGCGAGTGGTCGCGCCGGCTCGCCGCAGCACAGACGATCACCGTGGTGGAGAACGGCGGCCGCTCGGTCTCCCTCGGCGACATCCTCGGCCCCGAGTTCGACGCCGCCCCCGCGGTGCTGTTCGGTCCCGACCGGTTCCACCCGTCCGCCGACGGGTACAAGCAGCTCGCCTCGGTGCTCGTGCCGTCCTGCCTCGCGGCGCTCGACCTGCTGCCCGAGGACGAGGCGCTGCCCGAGCCCCGACGCCGCGAGGGCATCCTGCCGGTGGCGGCCGCCGCCGTGCGCGCGGTCCGTACGCCCGGCACCGAGGTCGACGGCACCGAGGTCGGTGGCAACCAGCGCGGCCTGCGCGGCCGCTGGGTCGAGCTGCGCCACCGCCGGCGCCGCCCCTCCACCGACGCCGAGTCGCCCGACCAGCACGAGGACGAGCACCCGCTCGACTCCGCCCCCGACACCTGAGGACCGGACACGGCACCGGCCCGCCCGAGCTGAGCTCGGACGGGCCGGTGGTGGTTCAGGTGATCGGCAGGATCACTCGCTGCGCAGGATCGCCAGGAGGCGGAGCAGGTTGGTGTAGATCCAGACCAGGCTGACGGTCAGGCCGAACGCCGCCCGCCACGACTCGCGCTCCGGGAGGCCGGCGGCGACGCCGTTCTCCACGAAGTCGAAGTCGAGGATCAGCATCAGGATGCCGAGCACGAGGCCGGCGAGGGCGAAGACGAAGCCGAGGCCGCCCATGCCGTAGAGACCGGTGTTGACGCCGAAGAAGCTCAGCACCAGCGACAGCAGGCCCAGGCCCACCATGCCGAACATGGCGGCGACGACACCGCGGCGGAACTTGTCGCCGACCTTGATGTCGAGGACCTTGTAGGCCGCCAGCGTGCCGGCGAACGCACCGAACGTGCCGATGACCGCGCTGGTCACGACGCCGTCGAACTGGGCCTCGAAGACCTTGCTCACCGCGCCGAGGGCCACGCCCTCGAAGGCGGCGAAGGCCAGGACCAGCGCCGGGCTGATCACGCGCTTGAACGAGTTGACCAGCGACAGCAGGAACGCGCCACCGGCACCGAGGCCCGCCAGCATCAGGGCACGGGACGCGGCCTCCTGGGCCTGGGTGTCCGTGCCGCTGAAGTCACCGATCCACCACCAGGTGATGATCGCGGTGACGAAGACGAGCCCGACCGACATGGCGGTCTTCTGGATGACCGAGTCCACGGTCATCCGGCCCTGGTCCACCTGTCCCGGCGTGCCGGTGCCCCACTGGGACGGGTCGGTCCCGGTGTCGCCGTAGCCGGGGTAACCGGCACCACCGGCGGGGTAGGTCTGGTTGCCGTAGGCGTTCGACGAGGCGCGGTTGAACTCCTCGGAACGGGCGAAAACGGGATTGTTGCTCTTCATGGTCTCTCCTTGGAGGCCGCCCCCGGAGGTTCCGGGGGGTCGGCGCCGTCGCGGTGACGGCGCCCGTGTGCGTCTCCCCCACTCTAGCCGGGGGAACACCTGTTCAAACGTGTGCGGGGCGGGCGCTGTTCCCGTCACAGCAACTTCTCAGGATGAGTGGTGCCCCGGCTGGGGTTCGAACCCAGACTGTGCGGTTTTTAAGACCGCTTCCTCTACCGGTTGGGATACCGGGGCGTGCGACCGGCCGACGGACCGGCCGGGTCAGAGGTACGTCTTGCGAGCGTAGACGGCGTGCGCGCCGGCCGCCCGGTCGAGGAACAGCAGTCCGTCGCAGTGGTCGATCTCGTGCTGCAGCGCCCGCGCCTCGAAGGCCTCCGCCTCGAGCTCGACCTCCTCGCCGGTGCCGGGCAGCTGGCCGCGCACGACGATCCGGCTGGGGCGCTTGACGTCCCCGGTGAAGTCCGGGACGGACATGCAGCCCTCGCGGGCCTTCTCGTTGCGGCTGCCGGAGACGACCTCGGCGTTGCACAGCACGAACGTGCCGTGGTGCTCGCGCGTCTTGGGGTGCTCGGAGACGTCGACGCAGAAGACCTTGGCGCCGACGCCGACCTGCGGCGCCGCGAGGCCCACGCACCCCGGTGAGACCCGCATGGTGGCGACGAGGTCGGCGGCGAGGCGTACGACGTCGGGCGAGGTCGGGTCGACCACGTCGCCGACCGCGGACAGCACGGCGGCGGGGGCCCGTACGACCTCGCGCAGCTCACCGGGCACGTCGAGCTCGGCCTCGGTCCAGTCCCGGACCCGGGGGTTGGTGGTCACGGCGCGGCTCAGAGCTCGTCGGTCTCGGCGGCGCGCAGGGTCACGTCGATCCCGAGGTCGCCGGCCACGCCCACCAGGTCGCGCTCGAGCGCGGAGACGTCGGCGCCGGCAGGGAGGTCCACCTCGGCGACCAGGAGGTAGAGGTCGCCGGCCAGCCGCGTCGTGAGATCGGTGATGTTGCCCCCGACCCCGGCGATGACGGCGACGACGGCCGAGACGATGCCGGGACGGTCACCGCCGTGGACCGACAGGATCCACGACGTGCCGCTCGCCGGGGCGACGGCCTCGGCCGGCACCTCGCGGACCGTGACGGTCAGGCTGCCGTCAGCCGTCAGCGGTGCGAGCGCGGCCTCGATGTCGACGTCCGGGACCACTCCCTCGCAGACCAGCATCATCGCGAAGTGCCCGCGCAGCAGGGTCATCGTGGAGTCCTCGAGGTTGAGCCCGAGGCCCGCGAGCCTGCCGGTGGTCTCGGCGATGATGCCGGGACGGTCGTGGCCGAGGACGGTGATGGCGTGGAGGGTCACGCGGGCAAGTCTGTCAGCGCCCGCGCCCGCTCGAAGACGGCGTCCGTCATCTCGGCGGTGAGCCGCCGGGTGTAGGTGTTGTGGGGCGAGGGGTGGTAGCACCCGATGAGGGTCACGTCGCCGAGCCCGACCTCGACGCCGTGGCCGAACTTCGGCCGCCTCGTCGGCACCGTCGCACCTGCGGCGGCCAGCGACCTCAGGGCGCCGTCCCAGCCGAAGGAGCCGAGGGCCACGACGGCGCGCACCGTCGGGAGCAGGGCCAGCTCCGCGGCGATCCAGGGCGCGCAGGTGTCGCGCTCGTCGGCCGTGGGCTTGTTCTCCGGCGGGGCGCAGCGCACGGTGGCGACCATCCGGGCGTCCACCAGCTGCTGCCCGTCACCGGCGTGCTCGCTGGTGGGCTGGACGGCCCAGCCGGTGCGGTGCAGGCTCGCGAAGAGCCAGTCGGCGCTGGGGTCGCCGGTGAAGATGCGGCCGGTGCGGTTGCCGCCGTTGGCGGCCGGCGCGAGACCGACGATCAGCAGCGACGGGTCGGCGGCACCCCACCCCGGGATCGGCCGTCCCCAGTAGGGCTGGTCGGCGAAGGACGCGCGCTTGCCGACCGCGACGTCCTCGCGCCACGTCACCAACCGCGGGCAGGCCGCGCACACGCTGACGCGCGCCCCCAGCTCGTCGAGGGCGACGCCGTCGGCGAGGCGGCGTACGTCGCGGGCGTCGCGCGCCACCGGCGTGTCCGCGGCGGCCGGGTCGTCGGGCCAGCCGCTGCCGGGCTCGACGGGGCTGGCGAACTCGCCGCCCACGAGCGGGTGCGGGAGCCAGGTGGGCGCGGAGGGCTCGGTCGGCCGGGTCATCCGCCGCTGCGCCGTCGGCCGATGGCGGCTGCCATGCCGTGCAGGATGTCGGCCTCGGACACCACGTGCTCGGGCACCGGCACGCGGGCCAGGACCCTGCTCCAGATCAGCGCGCCCGCATCGATCACGTCGGCGCGGCCGGGGTGCATGTAGGGCAGCGCGCGCCGCTCGGCGACGGTCATCGCGACGAGGCCGTCGATGAAGGCCGAGGTGGCGTCGTTGGCCAGGACGGCCCCGTCGAACGCCTCGCGGTCGTAGGCGCCGAGCGCGAGCACACCGCAGGCGAGGGTCTTGATCGTGCCGGAGGTGCCGATGACGGTGCGGGTGCGGGTGAGGTCGATGCCGGCGGCGCCCAGACCGGCGTCGAGGTGCGCGTCGATGTCGGCGACGCACGCCGCGACCTCGGCCGTCGACGGCGGGTCGCTGTGGACGTGCCGTTCGTGGAGGCGTACGGAACCGATGTCGACCGACACCGCCTGCAGGGTCTCGCCCTCGCCCAGCACGAGCTCGGTGGAGCCGCCGCCGATGTCGACCACCAGCACCGGCTCGGGCGGCATCGGGTCCTGCGCCGCGATCGCGCCGGCGTGCACCAGCGCCGCCTCCTCGTCGCCCGACAGCACCTCGGGCTCGATGCCCAGCCGGCGTCGTACGCCCTCGCGGAACACCTCGGCGTTGCGCGCGTCGCGGGTGGCGGACGTGGCGCAGAAGCGGACCCGCGCCGGCGGCACACCGTGGCGGCGGATGGTCTCGGCGAACTCGTCGATCGCCGAGAACGTGCGCTGGAGCGCCTCGTCGGCGAGCTCGCCGGTGCTGTCGACGCCCTGGCCGAGCCGCACGACCCGCGAGTCGCGCAGCACGACGTCGAGGCGTCCGTCGTCGGTCGGCCGGGCGATGAGGACCTTGATCGAGTTGGTCCCGCAGTCGATGGCGGCGACGGTGCTCCGGAGGGCAGCGCTCATGGGAGCCTCAGTCCGCGTCCGGCCGCTCGACGCACGGCCCCGACTCCCACCACGGGCCGAGCAGGTCGAGCACCTCGTCGCCGAGCGGGTTGACCCCGCGGCCCATCGCGAGCGACTGGGCGGCGAGGACGTGGAGGCACTTCACCCGGTCGGGCATCCCCCCGGCGGTGATGCCCTCGATCTCGGGGACGTCGAGCCCGGCCCGCTCCCCCACCTCGGCGCGGACCTCGAGGTAGCGCTCGTGGGCGGCGCGGTAGTCCGCGGCGAGCTCCTCGTCGGTGCCGAGCCGGGCCTGCATCTCCTTCATGAGGCCCGAGCCCTCGAGGGTGCCGATGCGCGACGCCGCACGCGGGCAGGTGAGGTAGAAGGTCGTCGGGAACGGCGTGCCGTTGGGCAGGCGCGGCTCCGTCGTCACCACGTCGGGGTTGCCGCAGGGGCAGCGGTGCCCGACGGAGTCGATGCCGCGCGGCCGGCGCCCGAGCTGGGCGTGGATGGCGGCCTCGTCGGCCGGGTCGATCGTGTGATCACCGGTGTGATCGTCCTTGCGGTTGCTCACTGCTGCGTTCCGTCGATCATCTCTGCGGGTTCCTCGTCGGGCGGGGGCGGGTTGCCGGCGAGCTCCATCGACTCCCAGGCGGCGGTCCACCATGCCTTGGGCATCGTCTTGATGACCTCGTCGGGGTCGTTGAGGGTGGCCTGGGCCTCCAGCGGCCGGCCGTCGACGCCGATGACCTCGAAGCCCTGCTCGCCCGGCATCAGGTAGCCGAACCGCTCACGCGCCTGCGCCTTGACGTAGGCCGGGTCGTCCCAGCGCTTCTTCTCCCGCTCGAGGTCGGTGATGCTGGCCTCGCGCTCGGCGATCTGCGCCTTGAGGTCGCCGATGTGGGAGCGCTGCTGGAGGTAGGCGCGCAGCGAGGAGGCGTACGACACCGTCAGCACGGCCAGCACCAGCACGAGGACGGCGGCCCGGCCGGTGAAGCGCGGCCGGCGCGCGGCGTTGCGCGGAGCGGTGCGTGGCGCGTGGGTGCGAGCCGCGACGCCCGTCGGGTCGGCGCGGGGGGCAGGCGTACGCGTCCCGCCCGCCCGCGGCCGTGTGCCGCGGGCGCCGGGGTGCGTGCTGTGGCCCTGCCTCGGTCCGCGCGGTCCGCCGGGCCCGCCACGGGGCGTACGGCGCTGGGAAGGCATGCGGACCAGTCTGCCTGCTTCAGCCGGAGAAACGCGGGAAGGCACCCCGCCCGGCGTAGCGAGCCGCGTCACCCAGCTCGTCCTCGATGCGGAGCAGCTGGTTGTACTTCGCGACGCGGTCCGAGCGGGCCGGCGCGCCGGTCTTGATCTGGCCGCAGTTGGTGGCGACGGCGAGGTCGGCGATGGTGGTGTCCTCGGTCTCGCCGGACCGGTGGCTCATCATGTTGCGGAAGCCGGCACGGTGGGCGAGGTCGACGGCGTCGAGGGTCTCGGTGAGGGAGCCGATCTGGTTGACCTTGACCAGCATCGCGTTGGCCTGGCCGCCGTCGATGCCACGCTGCAGGCGCTCGACGTTGGTGACGAAGAGGTCGTCGCCGACGATCTGGGTCCTGTCGCCGAGGGCCTCGGTCATGGCCTTCCAGCCGGCCCAGTCCTCCTCGTCGAGCGGATCCTCGATCGAGACGATCGGGTAGGAGGAGACGAGGTCGGCGTAGTAGGCGACCATGTCGTCGGTCTTCTGCTTCTTGCCCTCGAAGGTGTAGGAGCCCTTCGCGTGGAACTCGGTCGCCGCGACGTCCATCGCGAGCGCGATGTCCTTGCCGAGCTTGAAGCCGGCGGACTTGACGGCCTCGGCGATCAGGTCGAGCGCGGCGCGGTTGCTCTCGAGGTCCGGGGCGAAGCCGCCCTCGTCGCCGAGGCCGGTGGAGAGGCCCTTCTTCTTCAGCACCGACTTGAGCGCGTGGTAGACCTCGGCGCCGTGCTGGAGCGCCTCGCGGAAGGTCGGCGCGCCGATCGGGGCGATCATGAACTCCTGCACGTCGACGTTGGAGTCGGCGTGCGCGCCGCCGTTGAGGATGTTCATCATCGGCACGGGCAGGACGTGTGCGTTGGGGCCGCCGACGTAGCGGAAGAGCGGGAGGCCCGCGGACTCCGCGGCCGCCTTGGCGGTGGCGAGGGAGACGCCGAGGATGGCGTTGGCGCCGAGCTTGGCCTTGTTGGCCGTGCCGTCGAGGTCGAGCATCGCCTGGTCGAGCAGGCGCTGGTCGTCGGCATCGAGGCCCACGACCACCCCGGCGATGGTCTCGATGACGCCGTCCACGGCCTTCTGGACGCCCTTGCCGAGGTAGCGCTTGCCGCCGTCACGCAGCTCCACCGCCTCGAAGGCGCCCGTGGAGGCGCCGCTGGGGACGGCCGCGCGGCCGAACGCGCCGTCCTCGAGGAGGACCTCCACCTCGACGGTGGGGTTGCCGCGCGAATCGAGGATCTCGCGGGCGCCGACAGCAGCGATGATCGACATGACAGGACTCCTGGTGGGGATGTCGGGGTGGGCCCGGGTCGGGTCCGTACGGTCAGCCGTCAGCCTATCCACGCGCGTGCCCGACGTCGCGGGGGTGTCCGTCGACTGTCCCCCGCCGTTCCCCCCGGCCGTTCCCCCGGCCGTTCGCCCGGCCGTTCCCGGGCTGTCGGCCGGCGCCGCTACGGTGACCGTCGTGCCCCATGCCACGGCCGGACCCGTCGACCGTTTCCGGAGCTTCGTCGCCCGCGCCGTGGCCGACGACGGGCCGGACTCGGCCCGCTTCCGCCGGGCGATGGCGGGCGAGTCCGCGGCCCGGTTCGCCGACCGCATCGTCCTCGAGCGTGCCGCCCACCTCGTCCGCACCACCGCGCGCTCGTTGCAGGACATCGCCGACGACAGCGGCTTCCGCGGCTACGACGTCTTCGCCCGGGCCTTCCGGCGCGAGTACGGCGACCTCCCGTCGCACTGGCGCGCTGATCCGACGTCCCACGTCATCGACGCGCCCGGCGAGGTCCACGTCCACCCGTCCGGGGCGCTGCGACTGCCGGCACGCGGGCGGATGGACGCCGCGGACCTGGTCGTCACGATGGTGGAGCGCCACATCCGGACGCTCGGCGAGCTCCTGGACGCGGCGGCAGCCCGTACGGACGGTGAGGCCGCGCCGGCTGCCGACGGAGCCGGTGTGCTCTCGGCGCTGACCCGCGCGGTCGAGCAGCTGGAGGAGCTCAGCGCGCTCGTCCACGACTCGGCCGACCCCGGTCCGGAGGACGCCCCCGCTCCCGACGGCACAGTGCCGGCGCTCCGGGCCCGACTGGACCGGGTCGGCCCCGAGGTCGTCGACGCCGTTGCACTGCTCGCGACGACCGGCCGCTTCGACGAGGCGTTCGTCGACCCCTTCTCGGCCGCACCGGCGACGAGGTCGTTCGGCGCGATGCTCACGGGCATGCTGACCGACGCCGACGGGCTGGTGTCCCTCGCCCGCGCCGAGCTGAGCGGGCGTGGAGCCTCGTGGCAGGTTCCCGCATGAGCGCCCAGCCCGCCCTCGCCCGGCGTCTCGGCACCTTCGACGCGACCGTCGTCGGGCTCAGCGCCATGCTGGGCGCCGGCGTCTTCGTCGCCTTCACCCCTGCCGCGGAGGCAGCAGGCCGTGGCCTGCTCGTCGGCCTCGGCATCGCAGCGGTCATCGCGTTCTGCAACGCCGTGGCCTCGGCCCAGCTCGCCTCCTCCTACCCCTCCTCCGGCGGCACCTACCTCTTCGGCCGCGAGGTGCTGGGTCCGTGGTGGGGCTTCCTCGCCGGCTGGGGCTTCGTGATCGGCAAGACCGCCTCCTGCGCCGCGATGGCCATGACGTTCGCGGCGTACGCCCTCCCCGACACCACCTCGGGCACCGGCGCCGGGTGGGGGCAACGCGTCCTGGCCGCGCTCGCGGTGGTGGCGTTCACCGTGCTCAACCTGCGGGGGATCACCCGTACGGCCACTGCGGCTCGCGTGCTGCTGGTCGCGACGCTGGTGGTGCTCGTCGGCTTCCTGGTGCTCGCAGGCACGGGAGACGCGCAGCCGACCGCGCCGCTCGAGGCGACCGGTGGCGTGTGGGGCGTGCTGCAGGCAGCGGGCCTGCTCTTCTTCGCGTTCGCCGGCTACGCCCGTATCGCGACGCTCGCCGAGGAGGTGCGCCGGCCCGAGCAGCTCGGCCGGGCCATCCTCATCGCCCTGGGCACGGCCGTCGTGCTCTACCTCCTCGTGGGGCTCGCCCTGGTGCAGGTCCTCGGTGCCGACCTGCCCGGCAACGCCGTGCCCGTCGCCGCTGCCACCGACGCGCTCGGTGCGGAGTGGGCCGTCCCGGTCGTACGCGTTGGCGCCGCGGCTGCCGCCCTCGGAGCCCTGCTGGCACTGCTGGCCGGCGTGGGTCGTACGACGCTGGCGATGGCCCGCGAGCGCGACCTGCCTGCTCGCCTGGCGTCGGTCGACCCACGACACCACGTGCCCGACGCCGCCCAGGTGGTCATCGGGGTCGCGGTCGTGGTGCTCGTGCTGGTCGCCGACCTGCGCGGAGCGATCGGCTTCTCCTCGTTCGGCGTGCTCGTCTACTACGCCGTCGCCAACCTCTCCGCGCTGCGCCAGCCTGCCGAGCAGCGGCGCTGGCCGCGAGGACTGCAGGTGCTCGGGCTCGCCGGCTGCCTCGTGATGGCCGCCGCCCTGCCGTTCGGCTCCGTCCTCGCCGGGCTGGCGGTCTTCGCCGTCGGAGCGCTGGGCCGGATCGTCGCGCAGCGGGTCACCTCGCGCTGACCCTCGACGCCTCCGCTGGTCGAGGAGCGACGGAGTCGCGTCACGAGACCCTCGACCCGGTTTCGTGACGGTCGCTGCGCGACCTCCTCAACCACCGAAGCCCGCTGGTCGAGGAGCGACGGAGTCGCGTCACGAGACCCTCGACCCGGTTTCGTGACGGTCGCTGCGCGACCTCCTCAACCACCGAAGCCCGCCGGTCGAGGAGCGACGAAGTCGCGACACGAGACCCGTCGAAAGTCGTGGGCCACCTACCGTCCACAGCCATGGTCAGTGTCGGTGGCCTGCCGTAGAATCGAACACATGATCGAAGTACTGGCAGGGCCCGGAGCAGGTGAGGCAGACGCCTTCACCGCCGCTGGCCTGCTCGCCTCGATCCGGTCCGCTCGCGACGCCGAGAACCAGGCAGCAGCAGAGCAGCTGGACCTGGCCGCGCGGTGGGCCGACCTGCACCCGCCCGAGTCCACCCACTCCGCCGCCACGTTCGCCGTCCCGGGGTGTGAGCACGAGGAACCCATCGCCGGTGACGGTGCGCCGTTGGTGGCGGAGTTCTGCGTCGCCGAGCTCGGCACCGTCCTCGGCATCTCCACGACGGCGGCGAAGAAGCTCATCGGGCACGCGCTCGAGCTGCGCCACCGCCTCCCCCGGCTCTGGGACCAGGTCCACGCTGGGCAGGTCCCGGCCTGGCGGGCCCGGTCAGTCGCCGCGACCACCATCCACACCAACCCCGTCCTGACCCGGGAGGCAGCCGGGTTCGTCGACGCGCAGGTCGCCGCCGTCGCCGGACGCATCGGGCCCGCGCAGCTCGACCGGCTCGTCGCCGAGTCCATCAAGCGCTACGACCTCGCCGTCGCCGACCCGACCGCCGATCCGGAGGACGGCTACCTGTCGGTCGACCCGCGCCACGTCACCGTCCACGACGACGACGTCCACTTCGCCGGCACCATGCGCATCCAAGCGGAGGTCGACCTCGCCGACGCCCTCGACCTCAACCGCGCCGTGGCCCACGGTGCAGAAACCTTGAAGGCACTCGGCTCCACGCTGTCGCTCGACGCCCGCCGCGCCAAGGCCCTCGGGAACCTCGCTCGCACCCAGACCGTCCTCGACCTCCACGCCTCGGGCGCGACCGGACCGGCAGACATTGATGGGCTGCCGCCCGCGCGGGAAGTCGTCATCCACGCCCACTTCGACGCCACCCTGTCCGGCGACACCACGATCTTCGGGCCGACCGGGCGGATGGAGAACGGCCAACGCCTCGTCCTCCTCGAGCAGATCCAAGCCTGGTGCGGCGACACCCGCACCCGAGTGACGGTCAAGCCGGTCATCGACCTCAACGCGAGCCTGACTGGGCAGACGCGCAGCGTTCCCGACCCGATCCGTGAACAAGTGATCCTCCGCGACCGCACCTGTGTGTTCCCCCGCTGCGGCCGCCCTGCCCGGGGCTGCGACATCGATCATGTCGTGCCCTGGGACGAACACGCCGAAGCCGAGGGCAGACCCCAACCCGGACCGACCACCACCGGAAACCTCGCCGCCCTGTGCCGGTTCCACCACCGCCTCAAGACCCACTCGGGCTGGCGATACGAAACCACCGCGCCCGGGATCTTCGAGTGGAGAAGTCCCCACGGCTACCGCTACCGCCGCGACCACACCGGCACCACCGAGCTCGACGCGAATCACCTGGACGACCTTGGTCTCGTGACGGGCGCCAGAGCGCCCTCCTCGACCAGCGGACACCCACCCGACATCCCACCCGGCATCCCCCGACCCCGCCGACGATGACCCCGCCCCGCACCCCGCCAGTCCCCACGATGGCGGGGCCACAGGCACGCCGACAGTGCGTCTCCCAGCATCACTGACCGGCGCAACACGGGTGGACGCCACAGTGCACCAGCTTGTGCCGCAGCCATGGACTGATGCTCACAGCATGGCGAGGCCACGCGCGCCTCGGCGCAGTTCCGCTCGAGACATCCGGATGACTCATCAGCGCTCGTCGACGTCCTGGCGTGGCGCTACTCGTTCGACCACGAGCAACGACGGCAAGCGGACCGCGGTGCCGGCCGTGGGCCTCAGCCCTCGCCCCTCCCGGAGGACTCCGCCTTCTCCGCCGCCTTGGCCGCGTTCCAGAGCCGCAGCACCTCGGCGGCGTCGGTGGCCACCGCGTCGCCGAAGACGTGCGGGTTGCGACGCTCCATCTTGGCGATGACCCCGCGCGCCACGTCGTCGAGGGTGAAGTCGCCGGCCTCCTCGGCGATGACCGCGTGGATGACCACCTGCAGCAGCAGGTCGCCCAGCTCGTCGCACAACGCGGCCGGGTCACCCGACTCGATGGCCTCGACGACCTCCTCGGCCTCCTCGCGGACGAACGGGATGAGCGAGGTGTGGGTCTGCTCCCGCTTCCACGCGCACTCGCGGCGCAGCAGGCGCATCTGCTCGGCGAACGCCTCCAGGGCGGACCCGTCGGGGGTGGCGTCCGCCATCCGGCTCAGCCGCAGCGGTGGTTCGTGGGCAGGCTGCGGGCGAAGGCCGGGTCGGGCTCGGTGCCCAGCCCCGCCTTGGCCGTCTCGCCGACCGCCACCGAGGTGTTGGTGTCGACCGGCGACAGCACGCCGTCGACCACCTCGAGCCCGTAGCGCGGGTCGATCTCGATGTCGTTGGCGTTGGGCCACTGGTTGAAGACGTCGATGCCGGCCTGCGTGGCCTGGTCGGTGGTCGGGTCGGAGACACCCGACTCCTCGAGCTCGATGCGCCCGACCTGGTCGAGGATGTCCTGGACGTACGCCGTGGTGGAGGCCAGCTCGACGTAGTCCTCGCGCACCTCCTCGGGCTGGGTGCCCGCGGTGCCCAGGCGCTGCGCGACGTCGTTGCGGTAGGACGAGCCCGCCTCGACGCCGTACTCGTCGGCGATCTGCGTGGCCTGCGAGCGAAGCGTGAGGAGCTGCACGACGTACTGGCGGACGAAGCCCATCGGCACCTCGGACTCCAGGTCGCCGACCGCCGTGCAGTAGTTGGCGGTCATGGCGTCGATCTGGCGGACCGTCAGCTCCTCGTCGCCGACCTTGGCCGCGACGCCGGGAGAGGCGCTGCCGCACCCGGTCAGCAGCAGGCCTGCCAGGCACGTCGTCGCGACCGTCATCAGGCGGGTCTTGCTCACGAGTCACTCCCAGTGGTTGCTGCTGTGGTGGCGGGCTGGCCGGCGGGCGCCGGTGGCGCGATCACCTCGTCGATCACGCCGCGGGCCCATTCAAGCAGGGCCACTCCCGCGACCGGCTTGACGGGGAACCCCGCGCCCTGGGGTCGCGGCACGAGGATCGTACTGACGGGCGCCTTGACGATGCTCTTGGGATACAGCCGGTTCAGCCGTACGACGCGCGACTCCGGCAGGTCGACCGGGGCGAAGCGGACGTACTTGCCGGCGACGGTCACCTCGCCGACCCCCACCTGGCGGCACCGGGCACGGAACCGCGCGACCACGAGCAGCGACTCCACGACCTCGGGCGGGTTGCCGTAGCGGTCGAGCAGCTCGGCGCGGACCTCGTCGACGTCGGCGTCGGTGCGCACCTCGGCGAGCCGCTTGTAGATCTCGAGCCGCAGCCGCTCGCTGGGGATGTAGTCGTGCGGCAGGTGGGCGTCGACGGGCAGCTCGATGCGCACCTCGGCGACCTCTTCCTCGCCGCCGCCCTTGAAGTCGGCGACAGCCTCCCCGACGAGACGGACGTAGAGGTCGAAGCCGACGTCGGCGATGTGGCCGGACTGCTCGCCGCCGAGCAGGTTGCCGGCGCCGCGGATCTCGAGGTCCTTCATCGCGATCGCCATGCCGCCACCGAGGTCGGAGTGCTGGGCGAGCGTCGCGAGCCGCTCGTGGGCGGTCTCGGTCAGCGGCTTCTCCGCCGGGTAGAGGAAGTACGCGTAGGCGCGCTCGCGCGAGCGGCCGACGCGACCGCGCAGCTGGTGCAGCTGCGAGAGACCGAGGGTGTCGGAGCGCTCGATGATCATCGTGTTGGCGTTGGAGACGTCGAGGCCGGACTCGACCAGGGTGGTGCACACGAGGACGTCGAAGCGCTTCTCCCAGAAGTCGAGCATCACCTGCTCGAGCTGGCGCTCGTTCATCTGGCCGTGGGCGGTCGCGACGCGGGCCTCGGGCACGAGCTCGCGGATGCGGGCGGCGGCCTTCTCGATGGAGTTCACCCGGTTGTGGATGTAGAAGACCTGCCCCTCACGCAGCAGCTCGCGGCGCACCGCCGCCACGACCTGCCGGTCCTCGTAGGCCCCGACGTAGGTGAGCACCGGGTGGCGCTCCTCGGGCGGGGTGGTGATGGTCGACATCTCGCGGATGCCGGTGACGGCCATCTCGAGCGTGCGCGGGATCGGCGTCGCGCTCATCGACAGCACGTCCACCGACGTGCGCATCCGCTTCATCTGCTCCTTGTGCTCGACGCCGAAGCGCTGCTCCTCGTCGACGATGATGAGGCCGAGGTCCTTCATCCGGATGTCCGGGTTGAGCAGGCGGTGGGTGCCGACCACGATGTCGATGGAGCCGTCGGCGAGGCCCGCCACGACCTCCTTGGCCTCCTTGTCGGTCTGGAAGCGCGAGAGCCCCCTGATGACGACGGGGAAGCCGCTCATCCGCTCGGAGAAGGTCGACAGGTGCTGGGTCACGAGCAGCGTCGTCGGCACCAGCACCGCCACCTGCTTGCCGTCCTGCACCGCCTTGAACGCCGCGCGCACGGCGATCTCGGTCTTGCCGTAGCCCACGTCGCCGCACACGAGGCGGTCCATGGGGACGACCTGGCGCATGTCGGACTTGACCTCGTCGACGGTCGTGAGCTGGTCGACGGTCTCCGTGAACGGGAAGGCGTCCTCGAGCTCGCGCTGCCACGGGGTGTCGGGGCCGTACGCGTAGCCCTTGGTGGCCTGGCGCGCGGCATAGAGCTTGATCAGCTCCGCCGCGATCTCGCGCACCGCGCGGCGCGCCTTGTTCTTGCGCTTGGTCCAGTCGCCTCCACCGAGGCGGTCCAGGCTGGGGTTCTCGCCGCCGACGTAGCGGGTGACCTGGTCGAGGGTGTCGGCGGGGACGTAGAGCATGTCGTTGGGCCCGCCGCGCTTGCTCGGGCCGTACTCCAGGACGAGGTACTCACGCACCGCGCCGCCGATCTCGCGCTGCTTCATCTCCACGAACCGCCCGACGCCGTGCTGCTCGTGCACGACGTAGTCGCCGGCCTTGAGCTCGAGCGGGTCGATCTGCTTCTTGCGTCGCGCCGGCATCTTGCGCATGTCGCGGGTCGAGGTCTTCTGCCCCGACAGGTCGTCGCCGGTGACGATCGCGACCTTCGCCTCGTCGTCGACGACGCCGTGCACGAGGTGGCCGCAGGTCACCGTCACGACGCCCGCCCCGGCCGTGCCGCCCTCCTCGACGAGACGGGCCGCGATGTCGTTCTCTCCGAGCAGCTCGACGAAGCGCTCGGCCGGGCCGTGACCGGCGTGCACGACGACGACGTCGAGACCTTCGGACGCCCAGCCGCGGATGTCGTCGACCGCCTGCTGGAGGTCGCCGCGGTAGGCCTCGGCGGCGTGGGTGGGCAGGGTGACGGAGTCGCCGTCCTCCTCGATCCCGAAGGGGCTCACCGCCCACCACGCGTGCCCGAGCCCGAGGGCGTGCAGGCGCACGTCGGCGATCTCGCGGTAGGACGCGGCGCCGAGGTCGATCGGAGCCGTGCCACCACCGGCAGCGGCTGCCCAGGACGCCCCCAGGAACTCCTCGCTCGTCGCGACCAGGTCGTGCGCCCGGCTGCGCGCGCGCTCGGGGTCGAGGACCAGGACCGTGGTGCCGGCCGGCATCAGGTCGACGAGGAGTTCCATCGAGTCGACGAGCGCAGGGGTGAGGGACTCCATGCCCTCCACGGCGATGCCGGCGGCCATCTTGTCGGTGAGCTCGAGCAGCTGCGGGTGCGCCTGGCCGAGCTCGGCGGCGCGGCGGCGTACGTCCTCGGTCAGCAGCAGCTCGCGGCACGGCGGCGCCCACAGCCGCTGCACCGTCTCCAGCGTGCGCTGGTCGGCGACGGAGAAGGCCCGGATCTCCTCCACGTCGTCACCCCAGAACTCCACCCGCAGCGGGTGCTCCTCGGTGGGCGGGAAGACGTCGACGATGCCGCCGCGCACCGCGAACTCACCGCGCCGCTCGACCATGTCGACGCGGGTGTACGCCGCCTCGGCCAGGCCGCGGACGACGTCGTCGAGCGCCCGCGAGTCGCCGGGCGCGAGCTCGACCGGCTCGATGTCGGCCAACCCCGGGACCTGCGGCTGGAGCAGGCTGCGGATCGGTGCGACGACGACCTTGAGGGGACCGTTGGCGGCGTCGGTGCCGGGGTGGCGCAGGCGGCGCAGGACGGCGAGCCGGCGCCCGACGGTGTCGCTGCGAGGGCTGAGCCGCTCGTGCGGGAGCGTCTCCCAGCTCGGGTAGTAGGCGACCGTGTCGGGGTCGACGAGGTCACCCAGCTCCTCGACGAGGTCCTCGGCCTCCCGCGAGGTCGCCGTGACGGCCAGGACCGTACGGCCGCGCTCGACGAGGCCGTGCACGACGAACGGACGGACCGCGGCCGGACCGGTGAGGTCCAGGGCGTTGCGGGTGGCGACGTCGGCGAGTGCGCCCCCGAGCGTGGGGGCGCTGACGACGCGCCGGGCGACGGCGGCGAGCGGCGAGGACGGCACCGGGATCCCTTCGGAAGCACTTCACGAGCACGCGGAAAAGCCCCCACTTGGCAAAGGAATGGGGGAGGATGAAAGTCTACGGGCGCTGCCCGACGGGGGTTCGTGGGGGACGAGGGGTTTGTCCCGTGCGCCTCAGGGGTAGCAAGCACCTGTGCCCGGCCGACGGCCGGGATCCAGAACTTCACTCGAGAGGAACAACGGGGAATGCGCATCACTCGCTTCGTCGCCGGCACCGTCTCCGCCGGCCTGCTCGGCCTCACGCCGATCGCCATCGCCGCGCCGGGCCAGGCCGCCAGCACGTGGACCACCACCACCACCGCCACGCCCGACACCACGTCGGTGACGTACGGCGACGACCTCTACATCAACGTCGACGTCGCCGGCTCCGACGGGTACGGCCCGAGCTCCGGCACGTCCACCCTCTACGCGATGGAGGCCGGCTCCTCGACCTGGGTCCCGGTGACCACCGGCGCCTACCCGGGCTCGGACTTCTACCCCGTGAAGCCGCGCATGACGACCACCTACAAGGTCGTGTTCAACGGCTACACCGAGCCCGTGCAGACCGAGTACAGCGACAACTACACGCCCAGCGAGTCGGCCCCGTTCACCGTCGGCGTGACCCGCAACGTCAAGATCGACAACGCCAAGGCGCGGATGACGATCAAGGGCAAGGTCAAGCCGAACTACAAGAAGAAGAAGGTCAAGGTCCAGATCAAGAAGGGCAAGCGGTACGTCAAGTTCAAGACGGTCAAGACCGACAAGAAGAGCAAGTTCCAGGTCCGGCTGCCCGCCCCCCGCCGTGGCAACAAGCTCTACTTCAAGATCACGGTCCCCGGGAACTCGAAGTTCCAGTCCTACAGCGAGATCTGGTACACGTACAGCTACCGTTCGACCATCACCCCGCGCATCGCGAAGCTGGGCTGACGTCACCGGTCACTGATCCCCGACCGGCTCCGCCAGCCTGCTGGCGGGGCCGGTCGTACCGTTCCACCCTCCCGAACCCCCGAGAGGACCGCCGATGTCGACACGACTCGCCGTCCGCGCGTGCACGGCAGGGCTCCTGGGCATGACCTCGCTCGGTGTCGTCCCGCCTGCGACCGCCCGTGACACGGTCGCCACCACCACGGTCGCCGAGGCGGAGGCGTCGAAGGTCGACTTCGGCGAGGTGGTCGACGTCACGCTCGACGTCGACGGCGAGGACGGCTTCTCGCCCACCGAGGGCACCTCCACGCTCTATGCCAGGAAGGCGACGAGCTCCACCTGGGAGGCCGTCGCCACCAACTCCTCGGCGTCGCTCGACTTCCTCGACGTGCGTCCCCGCATGACCACGACCTACAAGGTCGTCTACAACGGCCACGAGGCCGACGCCACGAGCGGCGACGACAGCTATGCGCGCAGCGAGTCCGCACCGTTCACCGTCGAGGTCGCCCGCACGATCACCCGCCCCCGCGGGGGGTTCGAGGTGAGCGGCCGCGTACGGCCCCGCTACGCCGGCCGCGCGATCGTGGTGCGGGTCTCGGCGGAGCGGCGCGGCGGGTTCACGCGGTTCAGGAAGCTGCGGACCGACCGCCGCGGCCGGTACTCGATCGTGCTCCCCCGGCGCGGCGGCGTCTGGTACTGGTCGTTCGTGGTGAAGGCCGACCAGTCGTACGCCGGCACCCGGTTCAAGTGGCGCACCTGGGTCTCCCCCGAGCGCGCACGCTGACCTGCGCCTCCCCCGCGTCAGCCGGCAGGCGGGGGCGGCCCGGCGTCCACCTCCGCCTGTGAGCGCAGGATGCAGAACTGGTTGCCCTCCGGGTCCGCCAGGACGACCCACCCCGTCCCGGGACCGTACGACCCGCGCCGGTCGTCGACCTGCGTGGCCCCGAGCCCGAGGACCCGCTCGACCTCCTCGTCCCGCGTGCCCTCGCGCGGACGCAGGTCGAGGTGGATCCGCTTGGCCGGCAGCTCGGCGTCGGGCACCTCGATGAACAGCAGGCTGTGACCGGTCTCCGGGTCGAGGATCATGCACTCCTCGTGACCGGGCTCGTTGGGGTCGCCCTCGACGTCGACGTAGCCGAGCAGCGCCTTCCACCACTCCGAGAGCCCGTAGGCGTCGTGGCAGTCGACGGTGGTGTGCGCGACGAAGGAGGTCATGCGCCCACGCTAGTCTGGCACAGCCCCGACCCGTGGGCGACCGGACGAGGGAGCCGTACCCGGCAGGACAAGACGGCCATCGAGGAGATGGTGATGTCCTGGTTCGTGCTCGTCCTGTCCGGCGTCCTGGAGGCGGTGTGGGCCACCGCCCTCGGCCGCTCCGACGGCCTCACCCGGCCCGTGCCCACCGCGACGTTCGTCGTCGCGCTCGTGCTCAGCATGGTCGGCCTGGGCTATGCGATGCGCACCCTGCCGGTCGGCACGTCGTACGCCGTGTGGGTCGGCATCGGCGCGACCCTGACCGTGGTGGTCGCGATGGCGACCGGCACCGAGTCGTTCTCGGTCCTCAAGGCCCTGCTGCTGACCGGCCTCGTCGGCTGCATCGTGGGCCTCAAGCTCGTCCACTGAGCCCGAGTGCCGACGGACGTCAGGCGGTGCCGTGGCGCCGGACGAAGTCGACGATCTGCTCGGCGAGCTCGGGCCGGCACACGATGAGGTCGGGCAGGGAGGTGTCGTCCTCGTTGTAGACCAGCGGCGAGCCGTCGACGCGGCTGCAGTGCAGGCCGGCCGCGCGCGCGACCGCCACGGGCGCGGCGTTGTCCCACTGGTACTGGCCGCCGGCGTGGACGTAGGCGTCGGCGATGTCGCGCACGACGCTCATCACCTTCACGCCGGCGCTGCCCATGGGCACCAGCTCGGCGTCGAGCTCGGCGGCCAGCGCCTCCACGAAGGCCGGCGGGCGGCTGCGGGAGACGGCGATGCGCGGACGGTCCGACGTGCGCGGGGGCACGACGCTGGGCCGGCCGGTGCTGAAGGTCTCACCCAGCGCGGGCTGGGCGACGGCGCCGGCGACCAGGTCGCCGTCCTGCCAGAGCGCCACGTGGACGGCCCAGTCGTCGCGGGGCGGCTCGGAGAACTCCCGCGTGCCGTCGAGGGGGTCGATGATCCAGACCCGGCTCGCCGTGAGCCGCGCCTTGTCGTCGGCGGCCTCCTCGGAGAGCACCGCGTCGCCCGCGCGGTGCTGGGTCAGGATCCGGTCGAGCTCGGCCTGGGCAGCCGCGTCGCCGGCGTCCTTGAGGGCCTTGCCCTCGAGGCCGTCGGCCGCGGCACCGGCGCGTACGTCGAGGAGGACCGAGCCGGCCCGTTCGGCCGCCCAGACGGCGAAGGCGTGGTCGTCGAGCGAGGTGGGATCGATCATGGAGGCAGCCTATCGACGCGCCAGCGACACCCCGCCGCCGCTCACCTCCCCGGCGGCGCCGACCCCGCGCTCGAGGCCCGGACCACCGCCCGCCACCTGGTCGGGCACGTGCTCCGACTCCGGCTCGGACACCGGCTCGGACACGGGCCGTGGCGCCGGCACGAGGTGGGCGGGGAGCACCCGCTCCTGGGCCTGGTGGTACATCGCCACCGCCTTGAGCTGGGTGGAGGCGCCGAGCTTGGCGCGCAGCGACTTGACGTGGCTGCGCACCGTCCCGCTCGACACGCCGAGCTCCGCGCCGACCTCGGAGACCCGGCGTCCGGCGGCGAGGAGCTCGAGCACCCGGCGCTGCTGGGGGGACAGCGTCGCCAGCAGCGACGCGAGCTGCTGCTGGCGGTCCACGGTGAGGGCCCAGGCGGTGCGCAGCGCCGCTCGCCGTCCGGGGTCCATCACCGGCGCGTCGCCGGCGAGCAGGTCGACCGCCTCGGCCAGCTCAGCCACCGACGTCGACTGCGTCACCACGTCGAGTCGCTCCGACTCCAGCAGCCGGCCCCACCTGACAGCGGCCTCGACCGACGTCACCACGAGAACCCGGAGGCCGCTGACGGCGAGGTAGCGACGCACGTGCGCGATCACCGGCTCGTTGTCAAGCCCGTCGGTGATGACGACCAGACGCGACGGACCGACGTCCCCGCGACCCGGGGACGTGCGCGTCGTCAGGGTCTCGTCCCACCCCAGTGCGTCCGCCGGGGTCCCGACGGACCGCAGGGCGGCTGCGACGGCCTGGGCCACCAGCAGGTGCGGCGACACCACCCCCACGCGCCCCGACACGCTCATCCGGTCCCTCCTCCAGCCGCCGTGTGGCGAGCATGACCGGCCCTGCGACGCATGGCGTCGACCCCCCGGCCAACGTGCACACAATTGGGGACGGTGCACACCGGCACCCGGACACCTGCGGGCGGGACGTGCGGCCGGGCCCGTCTTGCCGCTGGCTGGACGGACGCTGCCACCGCCCTTGCGACGCCCTTGACCAATTGTGGGCAAGGCCTCAAGGCTCCGGACCAGACCGCACCACCCACAAATGGGGTATGGGCCGCGAAGTGGTGGACAGGCGCCCCGAGCCGTCCCATGGTGCATGTGGGAGTCCTGCTCGTTCGGGGTCGAGCGAGTCCGCATCAGCCACTGGGGAGTGGTCGCGGGCCGCGAGCAGGTACAAGGGAAAGCACATCATCGGGGGAGCACATGCTCAGTACAGCAGTCAGCACGCGGGCCAGGTGGTCGGCCGTCCGGCCACACCTCACCTGGAGGGTGAGGCGCACTGCCCACCACTCGGCGCCCGCCGACGTCACACCTCAGAGCGACACGTCCCGCGAGCACCGCGAGCTGTTGCACGAGCTTCGCAGCACGATGGCCGGTCTCGTGTCCGGGTCGGCCCTGCTCGACAACCCGGACGTGTCGCCGGAAGCACGGCAGCGCCTGTGGGAGTCGATGCGGCGCGAGCTCGACCGGATGGACCGTCTCCTGTCCGGTCGGCTCGGGCCGTCGTCCGAGATCGACCTCGACGAGGCGCTCGAGTCGATCCTGGAGCTCCAGCGCCTCAAGGGTCGCCACGTCGAGGTCCGCGGCGCGAGCGACGTCGTGTGCGGCCGGTACGACGCGCTGGCCGAGGTGCTCAACATCCTGGTCGACAACGCGGCGACCCACGGCGGGGTCGACCACAGCGTCGTGGAGGTGGTCCGGCGCGACGAGGACACCGTCGACATCCGCGTGAGCGACGAGGGCAGGGGCATCCCGGCGGAGCAGCGCGACCGCATCTTCGACTGGGGCCTCCGCGGCGAGGACTCGCCCGGCGAGGGCATCGGCCTCAACCTCGCCCAGCGCCTGATGACCGAGGACGGCGGCACGCTGCGCCTCGCCGAGCACGACGGCACCGGCTCGTCCTTCGTCATCAGCCTCCCGGCCGCGCGCCGGCCGGTGGACGACCTGGCTCCGGGGAACCGTCGTGCATGGACTTTCTAGGGCCGAGCACCGCGTCCTGATCATCGACGACCACGTGCTCTTCGCCGAGTCGCTGGAGCTCGCGCTGTCGTTGGAGGGCTACGACGTACGCCGGCTCGAGCTGCCCGAGGAGGGCGGGTCGATGGCCACCCTGCGGTCGCTGGCGCTGCGCGCCAACCCCCGTACGGTCATCCTCGACCTCGACCTGGGCCGCTTCGGCGACGGCGTCAACCTGGTCGCGCCGCTGGCCCGTGCCCACGTCAACGTCGTCGTGGTGACCGCGTCGCAGGAGCTCGGCCGCTGGGGCGAGTGCATGCGGCTCGGCGCGCGGAAGGTGCTCACCAAGAGCGGCGCGCTGCAGCAGGCCCTGTCGACGGTGCGGCGGCTCCACCAGGGCCTGCCGGTCACCACCCGCGAGGAGCTCGAGTCACTGCTCGACGCGTGGTCGCACCAGAGCCGCGTCGACGACGACATCCGCCGGCGGCTCGACCGGCTCACCCCGCGTGAGCGGCAGGTTCTCGGGGCCCTCATCGAGGGACGGACCGTGCGTGCCATCTCGCAGGAGAGCGTGGTGTCGGAGGCGACCGTGCGCACCCAGGTGAAGTCGATCCTCAACAAGCTCGAGGTGTCGTCGCAGCTCGCCGCCGTCGGGATGGCGAACCAGATCGGCTGGAGGGTCGGGGCATGACCGGCGCGGGGGTGTGCGGCATCCGCGCCCTCGGGTCCCGGCTCATCACCGAGGACACCCTCCTGCAGATGGCGGCGGCCCAGGACCACCGCGCCGGCGGGGGCGCCGACGTGTGGCTCGGTCCCGGGGTCGGTCTGGCCCGGTCCCGCCGAGCCGCGGGGCCGCACGCGCCGCTGGCCGAGGTCCGTCCGCAGCCGGTGCGGTCGGCCGACGGACGCTGGGTGGTGGTCCTCGACGGCGCGATCGTCAACCGGACGAGCCTGCGCGCGTACCTCGACCGTCCCCTCCGTGGCGACGACGCCGAGCTGGTCGCGGCGGGCCTCGCCCTGCAGGGCATCGGCTTCGTGGAGCGGGTGGAGGGGCGGTTCGCCCTCGTGGCGCACGACTTGCGCACCGGCACCACCCACCTGGTGCGCGACCGCATCGGGGCCCTGCCGCTGCACTACCGCCGCGTGCCCGGCGGGGTGGCGTTCGCCTCCGAGGTCAAGGCGCTCCTCGTGCTGGGCCCTCCCGCGGACGTCGACCACCGCAGCCTCGACGCCTACCTCGCGCACCGCACGGTGCCCGCACCGGACACCCTCGTCGAGGGGGTGAGGAAGGTACGCCCCGCGCACCGCGTGGCGGTCATGCCCGACGGACACCTGGAGGAGACGGCCTACTGGGCGCCGCCCGACGCCGACCCGGAGGGGACGTGGACCGCCGACGACGCGGTCGAGTCCGTGCGCGACGGTGTGCGCGAGGCCGTACGGTCGGCACTCGAGGCCGGCGCCCCGCCCGGCGTCCACCTCACCGGCGGGATCGCCGGCAGCGTGGTCGCCGCCCAGGCCCGGCAGCTGCTCGGCGACGAGCCCGTGCACACGTTCTCCCTGGCCCTCGGCGACGACGCCGGGGAAGAGCTCGCGCGCACCCGGCGCGTGAGCGACCTGCTGGACACGCGTCACCACGACGTCCGCCTGGGTGCCGGCGACGTCGCCGAGCTGTGGGGCCCCCTGACGTGGCACCGCGACGCCCCGCTGTCGGGTCCTGCGGACCTCGCCGCGCACGTCCTCGCCCGCACCGCGGCCGAGCACGTGCCGGTGCTCCTGTGCCCGCAGGGCGCCGACGAGCTCTTCGGAGGGCACTCCCGCCACCGGCTCGCGCGCGTGGCGGAGCGGTCGTACGGCCTGCCCGCGCCCCTCCGCTCGGGCCTGGAGCGACGGGTCGAGCGACGGCTGGGGGCGACCTTCACCACGTCCGAGCGCCGTCGGTTGCTCGGCCGGAAGGCTCCGCCGGAGCGTCGTGCGAGCCCGGTCGCCGGGGTGCGGCACACCCTGCCCGACGACGTCCTCGAGCGCCTCGACCGGATGGCGACGGCAGCCGACCTCGAGGTGCGCCTGCCACTGCTCGAGAGCCGCCTCGTCGAGCTGGCGTTCCGCCTGCCGAGCCCGGTCAAGGTGCGCGCCGGGTGCACCACGTGGGTGCTGCGCGAGGCTGCCCGTCCGCTGCTGCCCGACGAGGTCCTCGAGCGCCGCGTGCCCGAGCCCGGCACCGGCTCGTGGTGGTACGCCGGCGTGCGCGACACCGTCCGGGAGCGCCTCACCGGTCCGGGGTCCTGGGTCGCGCAGAACCTGGACGGGGCGATGGTGGGCGACATGATGCTGCGCCACGAGCACGGCGCCCACGAGCACGACCGCATCTGGACCCTGCTCTCGCTCGAGCTGTGGCACGAGAGCTTCTTCGCAACCGTCCCGGCCGTGCCGCGACCCCGCGGGGCGGTGCACCGGACCGCGACCGGCGCGGCGCGCCTGTCCTGACGTGCCGCGACGGTCGAGGAGGGGGAACCTCGACCGTCGCCACTGGTGCGCGTCGTCGTCCGTGGCGAGATGTGGGGCTGCTCGCCATCCGCTCGGTCACACAGACCATCGCCGGAAGAGTCAGCGTCGCGAACCAGCGTGGTGCACCTCTTCGAGGGTAGTCCCGGGCCCGGGTCGCGCCCATCCCTCTGAGTGGGTAACTCGTCGCCGCCACCTGCAGGCCTTTCGTCGATTTGCGGCATGAGCAGGCGGTCGCCCGCTCCTAGGCTCGCAATCACTGTCAGCACAGGGTTGCCATCGGGGGGCACCTCGCAAGGGGTTGGGGAGCGATGACTCAGATCTCGTTGAGGACCACCGGGCTGGACGTCGAGCCGGTCACGGCTGTCCCGAGGCCACGCGAGGCGGTGGTGGACGGCCCGACCGTCCTCCTGCCCCCGCGACACCCCGAGCGTGCCGACGAGCAGCCGACCGCGGCCCACGGCAGGAAGCCCGCGTCCGAGTCCCCCGCCCGTGCCCGTGGACGCAGCCTGAGCGTGCGGTCGTTCGTCGTCGACGCGGTGCTCGCGGCCGGCCTGGCCGCCGCGTGGGCCGTGTCCGGGACACTGCCTCCCGGGCTCGCAGGTGCTGCCGCCCTTGCCTGGCCCGTGCTCCTGCTCGCGACCGGCCACTACCGACGCGGCGCGCTCGG
The DNA here is from genome assembly GCF_014653115.1 of Nocardioides flavus (ex Wang et al. 2016). Classification (GTDB taxonomy): domain Bacteria; phylum Actinomycetota; class Actinomycetes; order Propionibacteriales; family Nocardioidaceae; genus Nocardioides; species Nocardioides flavus. The sequence goes on from NZ_BNAD01000008.1 coordinate 71,877, forward strand.
CGAGACCCGCGCCGGACGTGTCCGCGCGATCCTCGGATCCGGCCTGCGCGGGTCGGTCCTGGCCCTGGCTGCCTCGCCCTTCCTCACCACCATCGACCTGATCGCGCTGGCCCAGCTGGTCGCGGCCTTCGCGGTCGCGAGCGGCACCCACCACCTCGTCGCCGCACGCCGCTCGCGTCCGCGGCTCGTGCTGGCCGGGCACGGGCCTGACCTGCGGACGGCCATGGCAGAGCTCGACACGGCCGGCATCCACGAGGTCGTCGCGGTCTGCCTGACCGGGGGCTCGCAGGACTCGTTCGCCGACGAGCTGCCGGCCTACGAGGGCCTGGAGTCCGCCGTACGGGCCGCGGACGACCACCAGGCCGACGCCCTCGTGGTGCTGCCGAGCGCACGCCGCACCCCCGTCGAGATGCGACGCCTCCACTGGGCGCTGGCCGGTGTCGGCGCCGAGCTGTGCGTCGGCACCGGGCTCCTCGACGTCGAGCCGCAGCGCACGCGCCTGCTGTCCGGCGCCGGCCTGGGCGTCCTGCACGTCAGCGGCCCCGTCCTCGACGGTCCGCGTCGCTTCCTCAAGGACGTGGTGGAGCGATCGGTCGCACTCCTCGCCCTGCTCGTGGCGCTGCCCCTGCTGGCCGCACTGGCACTGGCGATCCGCATCGAGACCCCGGGCGCGGCCCTCTTCCGGCAGCAGCGCATCGGGCGCAACGGCGTCCCGTTCACGATGCTCAAGCTGCGGTCGATGGGCGTGGACGCCGAGGCCCAGCGCACGGCGCTCTCCGACAGCAACGAGAAGGACGCCGTGCTCTTCAAGATCCAGCTCGACCCGCGGATCACTCCGCTCGGCCGGGTGCTGCGGAAGTACTCGCTGGACGAGCTGCCGCAGCTGTGGAACGTCGTGCGCGGGGACATGTCGCTCGTGGGGCCGCGCCCCGCGCTGCCCGGCGAGGTCGCCCGGTACGACGTGGACCCGCGACGCCGCCTCGTGGTGAAGCCCGGCGTCACCGGCCTGTGGCAGGTCTCCGGACGCTCGGACCTCAGCTGGGAGGAGTCCGTGCGGCTCGACCTCAGGTACGTGGACAACTGGTCGCTGGGGCTGGACCTCGCGATCCTGGCCCGTACGGTCCGGGCCGTCCTCGGCCACCGCGGTGCCTACTGACGAGGCCGCTGGCAGGACCTGCGATCCGGCGGTACGAGCGATCGAGCTCGGATAGGTTGGAGCGCATGGCGTCGACCGATCCGTTCGACCCCGTCTCGGTGCACGTCGCGGCTCGCTCGCAGCGCAGGTCGTGGAGCAGGCTCGTACGCCTGGTCAGGTCGAGCCTCGCCCTCGTGCGGGTCTCGGGCCGACGACACTTCTCGGCCCTGGTCTGCCTCCAGGTGGCGGCCGCTGCCGCCCTGGCCTTCCAGGTCCTCGCGGTGCAGTCGCTGCTCTCCGCCGTCCTCGCAGCGGAGGAGGGCGCGACCGTCGATGCGGCGATCGGCCCCATCCTCCTGCTCGCCGGGCTCACGGCGACGACGGCCGTCCTGGGCGTGTGCCAGTCGCAGCTGCAACGCGTGCTCGGCGAGCTCGTGGCCCGCACGATGTGGGGGCGCGTCCTCCGGGTGGCGACCGGGGTCGACCTCTACCACTTCGAGACACCCGCGTTCTACGACCACCTCGAACGCGTCCAGACCCACGCCGTCGGCCGGCCCTACCAGGTGACACAGGGGTTGCTGGCCATGGCCGGGGCCACCGTGGCGAGCATCGGGCTAGGTGTCGCCCTGGCGAGCATCTCGCCCCTCCTCCTCGTCCTCGTCGCCGCCGGTGGGGTGCCGGTGCTCCTGACGAGCCGTCGCGAGTCCCGGCTCGAGTTCGGGTTCTCGGTGCAGCAGACGGCGGTCCTGCGCGAGCGGACCTACCTCGCTCTCGTCCAGACCGGTCGGGACGAGGCGAAGGAGGTGCGGGCGTTCGGCCTCGGCGACTGGCTCCGGTCGAGGTTCGACGACAGCTACGAGCGCTACCTGGGGGCGCTCCGCCGGCACGCAGCCCGACGGACCGTGCTCGCGCTCGTCGGCCAGCTGGGCTCGGCGGCCATCCTCGCGGGCACGCTCCTGGTGCTCGTACGGCTGGTCTCGCAGGGCAGCATCGGCGTGGCCGAGGCGGGCGCCGCCGTCGTCGCCATGCGGCTGCTCGCCGGCCAGGTCCAGTCCCTGTTTCGCGGCATGCAGGTGATCTTCGAGTCCGGGCTGTTCCTCGACGACCTCGACCGGTTCCTGGAGCTCGGCCGCTCGTTCGTCGACCAGTCGCGGGGCGTCGAGGCACCCGTGTCGTTCGGGACCATCCGGGTGGACGACGTGCGGTTCAGCTACCCGGGTTCGTCCGTCGAGGCGTTGCGCGGGATCAGCCTGGAGCTCCACGCGGGCGAGATCGTCGCAGTGGTCGGCGAGAACGGGTCCGGCAAGACCACCCTGGCCAAGCTGTTGGCCGGTCTCTACCGCCCGGCCAGCGGCCGGATCACCTGGGACGGCTCCCACATCGACGACTTCCGTCCCGGCAGCCTGCGCGAGCGCATCAGCGTCACCTTCCAGGACTTCGTCCGCTACGCGTTCAGCGGCGCCGAGAACATCGCCGTGGGCCGGGTCGAGGAGGCGGCGTCGGACGACAGGGTGCGGCGGGCGGCCCACGTCGCCGGCGCAGATGACGTCCTGGAAGCACTGCCCCACGGCTACGACACGTTGCTGTCCCGGCTGTTCTCCGGTGGCGTCGACCTGTCCGGCGGGCAGTGGCAACGCGTCGCGCTCGCCCGGTCCTTCTTCCGCGACGCGCCGCTGATGATCCTCGACGAGCCGAGCGCCGCACTGGACCCGCGAGCGGAGCACGCGTTGTTCAGCAGCCTTCGCGACGTGCTCGACGGGCGGACCGCGCTGTTCATCTCCCACCGGTTCTCCACGGTGCGCGGGGCCGACCGCATCGTCGTCATGGACGCCGGCACCGTCGTCGAGGAGGGCACCCACTCCGAGTTGATGGCTGCCGGCGGCCTCTACGCCGACCTCTACCGCTTGCAGTCGGACACCGACGTCGGCGGTGACGCTGCCTCGAGCTGACGCGGGGTCACCGAGGCACGACCCCTCGGGCCGACACGGTCACGGGTGCCCGACCTCGCGCACCTCCTCCACCAGCGCGGGCGACGCATGGAGGTAGGCCGTCGTGCGACGCTTCTGCTCGATGTCGCGATAGACACGCTGGACCTGCTCGACACTCAAGCCCGTGGCCTCGGCGACCTCCTCGGTGGGCACACCGTTGTTGAGGGCGTAGAGGCAGAGGTCCATGCGCGGGTACGGCAGGGAGAAGTAGAACTCCTCCTGCGACTGGGGCAGCGAGTAGGTGTCCGTCGTCGACGGGCGGTCCTGGATCTCCTGCGGCACGCCGAGGTGCGCCGCCAGGGCGTAGACCTGGGTCTTGTAGAGGTGGGCGATCGGCTTCACGTCGGCGGAACCGTCGCCCAGCTTCACGAAGAAGCCCTGGTCGTACTCGAGCCGGTTGGGCGTGCCGGCGACGACGTAGTTGAGGCGGTCGGCGTGGAAGTACTCCAGCATCTTGCGGGTGCGCTGCTTGAAGTTCGTGGCCGCCACGATCTCCAGGTAGGCCTCGGCTGTCAGGCGGTGCATGGTCTGGGTGCCGTCCGGCGCCTGCACGACCACGGAGTAGAGCCGCAGCGAATCAGAGTCGACGACGCTCGGCAGGACGATCTTCGACTTGTGGTCTGGCCCGTAGTCAGGCACGACCCGGCGAATCGCGTCGTCGCGTCGTCTGTAGCACCCGGCCGCCTCGAGGATGGGTGAGATGTCCTCGTGGACCGAGTCGATGCCGAGTGCGTCGGTGAGGCCGGTGCTGAGCCCCAGCGTCTCGTCCGCGGACTCCGACTCGGGCATGTGCAGTCCGAACACCCGCTCGGGTCCGAGCGCGCGTACGCACAGTGCCGCGACCACGCTGGAGTCGATGCCTCCCGACACCGCGACGACCGCGCCCTTGCGCTTGTTGCGGCGCAGGTAGTCCCGCAGCATCTGCGTGACGCGGCCAACCTCCGCCTCTGCGTCGATGGCCAGGGCCTCGGGTCCGAACGCTAGCGCCATGCTGTGCTCCTCTGTGAGTCCACCAGGTCGAATACGGCTGTGGGATGGGGCGGGCGAGCCAGCACGCGAGCGTGCCCGTGGCCCATGAACTGTTCGTGCAGCAGCTGGACCGACAGCACCGCGGACACACGCATGCTGTCGGTGTGGGAGAGCGCCCTGCCGCGGGACCGACGCGCCTTCTCCAGCAGCGACCGGACCACCACCGGTTTGAAGACCCCGGCGGCGTCCACGGCCTCGGGCGACGTCACGTCCGCGACCCAGTCGGGGGCGTCGACACCCACGAAGCCCGAGGCGTCCGGCGCTCGGTAGGGCTGCTTGGGGCGCGCGACGATCTCGGGAGGGAGGAGGTCGCGGAACGCTCGCTTGAGCAAGTGCTTCTCATCGAGGCCGAGGATCTTCTGGCGCGCCGGCAGCCGCCCGGCGAGCTCAATGACATCGGCGTCGAGGAACGGGAACCGCCCCTCGACCGAGTTGGCCATGAGCATCCGGTCACCCTGCGAGGCGAGGATGTAACCGGGCAGCAGCGTGCTCATCTCGAGCCACTGGGCGCGTGACAGCCCGTCCCACCCGGATGCCTCCGCCGGCATCCGGCCGACGAGGTCGGCCGCGGCATCGCTCACGCCCTCGCTCCACCCTCCGGCCAGCATCGCCTTGAGGGACGACGTGCTGTCCCACCGGGGCCGGTGCGAGAGCGCGAGATCGGCCGGGTCGAGGTTGCGACCGAAGAACCCGCGGGCGAACGCCGGCGCCTGGTTGGGATTGCGTCCCAACCACGGGTAGAGCAGCTCGATCGCGCGGGCCCGCTGCGGTGCCCCGGGGTCACGCGCCCAGAACTCGCGCACCCTGGCCTCGCGGAAGATGTCATAGCCCGCCAGCACCTCGTCGGAACCCTCGCCGGTCACGACCACCTTGTAGCCGGAGTCGCGCACGAGGCGCGACAGCAGGAACATCGGGGCCGGCGCCGTGCGCAGGAGGGGCGTCTCGGCGTGGCGAACGACCTCTGGGAACACCTCGCCGATGTCGCGGTGGGACACCACCACGTCCCTGTGGCTCGTGCCGAGCCGCCGAGCCATCGTCGCCTGGTGCTCTCCCTCGTCGTACTCGGCGTCGGCGAAACGGAGGGAGAAGGTGTGGAGGTCGGCGTCGGTGAACTCGCGGATGATGCCGGCCGTCACCGCCGAGTCGATGCCGCCCGAGAGATAGGCCCCGACGGGGAAGTCGCTGCGCTCGAAGCGCAGCCGCGTCGCGTGGATGAGACGCTCCCGCAACTGCCCGGCGTGGGCGTCGAGGTCGTCCGAGGACCCGCCACCCCGCTCCGGGAAGGTGGGCTGCCAGAAGGTCTGCGGCTCACCGACGACGCCGTCGCGGCACACGACGTAGGTTCCGGGACGGACCTGTGAGACGCCGGCGAAGACGGTGCGGGGGGCGACGGCCGACCAGAAGGTGAACACCTGGTCGAGGCCCAGCGGGTCGAGTCCGCGGACCACCTGCGGATCGGCGAACAACGCCTTGACCTCGGAGGCGAACACCAGCCGATCCCCCGCCGACGCGTGGTAGAGCGGACGGACGCCGAGCCGGTCGCGGCAGAGCACGAGCTCGGAGGTCCGCCTGTCCCAGATCGCGAGCGCCCACTGGCCGTTGAAGCGCTCGAAGCAGCCGGGTCCCCACTCCTCCCACGCGTGCACGATGACCTCGGTGTCGCTGTGGGTGCGGAAGTCGTGACCGCGGTCCGCGAGCTGGGCGCGGAGCTCGACGTAGTTGAAGATCTCGCCGTTGAAGGTGACCCACACGTCCTCGCGCTCGCCGCACATCGGCTGCACGCCGAGGCCCGGATCGATGATCGCGAGCCGCGTGTGGCCGAGGGCCACGGACTCGTCGCGGTAGTAGCCGCTGCCATCCGGGCCGCGGTGGCTCAGCGCCGTCATCATGCGCAGCAGCAGGTCGGTGTCGGGCAGGTCGGACTGCGACTGGATCCCCGCGATGCCGCACATCAGGCGTCACCCAGCAGGCGGCGTACGGTTCGCTCGCGCGCGGCAGGCGGCACGAGGTGCTCGGCGTCGAGCTGGTCGGCAGGAACGGTCACGCCGAGCGCCAGCTCGAGGTGGACCGCGAGGGCGAGCGCCGCGAGCTCCGGGTCGCCGGGCTCGACCGGCACCTCGGCGAGCTCGACGAGCACCCGGTCGATGGCTGACGCGTCCACGCTCAGCATCGTGCACCCAAGTCGCGGTCGATGTCCTCGGTTTGGGAGCGGGGGGCGAGAACGCCGTCGAGCTCGGCGAGGAGCCTGGCGGCGAGGTCGGGCTCGAACGGCGGCCCCCACGGGACGTCGGCGACGAGGACGGGTACGCGCTCGGCGAGGTCGCTCGTCTGGAGGAGCTGGCCGGCGAGCACGTCATGGTCACGGATGCCGGGGATCCGCGGAAGACCCAGCAGGCACAGCGTGGCCGCGGCCGGAGCCACCCGTGTGAGTGTCAGCATCGTGCTGTCACGGCGGGGCCGCGGGACGAGCAGTGCCGTCACCGGCAGGTCGTCCGCCGTGGCGGCCGGGACGGTCAAGGCGCGGCGCTGGTCGGCGGTGTCCCGGTGCGAGCCGCCCTCGGCGAAGTCCTCGACCAGGCCGGAGGCGGCCTGGCGCAACCGCAGCTCGGTGGCGCCCAGGGCACAACGGTGGACACCCGTCGCGTCCCGGGTCACCCCCAGGACGTCGTCGGTGACGAGCAGGCCGCCGTCGCGGCACATGAGGGTCGCCATCGTGGACTTGCCCATGCCCGACGCCCCGACGAACCCGAGAGCCCGCCCGCCCACGTCGACGGCGCTGGCGTGCAGCACCAGCTCGCCGCGCAGGATGAGCAGCCAGGACAGGACGGTCCCGCCGACGAGGACCCCTGCCATTGCGTCCGGGACCCCGTCGACCATGTTCACCGTGATGCGATCGAGGGTCGCGGGGATGACGACGTCGCAGGTCCCCTCGAAGCGGAGCAGGTGGCTGCCGTCATCACGGCGTACGAAGCGTGCCGTCAGGTCTCCTGCCGTCGTCCACTGCGCCATCACCTCGCCCTCGGGCACCTCCTGCGTGGCAGGGATGGTCTCCCCCAGCCGGACGGTCACGTCATGCCTGGTCGCCGACAGCGGGCGACGGGCGTGGAGGTCGATGTCGGAGATGACGTCGAGACCGTAGATGCGGCACGCGAAGCCGGCCCCTCCACCAGTGCCCGTCACGACCGAGCACTCTCGACAGGCGCGAAGTCGGCGGCGCCGGGGTCAATGCTGAGCCCGCCGATCTCGATCCATGCGTGGGCCTTGACCACTCCGTCGTGCTTGGCGACACCGATCCGCAGGACGGGGTCGAGGTCCCGGACCAGGAACCCCCCGACCAGGGCCATGCGCAGGCAGCTGTCGCCGAAGGGCCAGTACTTCAGTGCCCGGCGGGCTGCGGCGAGCCGACGCCGCGCGCGACGCGGCACGATGACGGGAGCGGCGATGTCGGGCTCGCGAGGGCCGACCGTGTCGAGAGGGACTCCGAGCAGCCGCGACAGACGCGGCAGCCGTACCGTGTGAAGACCGATCTCGACGACCGCACTGACGACCAGCGCGATTGCGGTCCTTGCCACGTCGGTCGCTCCCACCCCGTGGACGGCGAATCCATCCCCGCTCACCACGACGGCTCCTCTCGGTGTTGCACGGTGGCGAGCCACGCCGCGTGGAGCGGTGGGGTCGAGATCGCCGAAGGAAAGTCCGAGAGCCACTCCGCTCGGAGCACGTCGACGTCGACCAGGTCGGGAGCGAGCCCCGATCCGTCCCAGCTCTCGGCGAATGCGCGGGTCTCGGCGCCGATGAAGGCGCGGTTGAAGTAGGCCTTCGTCCGCCTCGCGATGACGACATCCGGCAGTAGGTCGCCGACGAGTGCACGCATCGCCTCGGTGCGCGAGGCGTAGCCCCAGGTGCCGGCGCTGCGGGCGAGCGCTCCCACGAACCGAAGGTCGAGCAAGGGTTCGTGCATCACGAGCCCGTGCTCGGCAGCGAGGACCGCGTAGTTGTGGGAGGCCACCGCTGCGGCTCGCCGCGTGAGCAGCCACTCCAGCGATCGCGGAGCGCCGAGCGGCTCGGCGGCGATGTCCGCAGCCAGCAGCCGGTGGTGCCGCTCCCGAGCGGCGGGGCGCAGCCACGGCTGCATGTTGCTGCTCTCGAGGTGCGCCCGAGCGCGACGGCTGCGGTAGGAGCGAGGGGCTGCCGCGGAGCCGGCGGCGCGCAGGTCGTGCGCACGCAACGCGCGTGCGGGGCGTCGCCAGAGCCGGCTCACCTGGGCGCCACGACGTCGGCCGAGCACCTCGTCGCCTCCCTCGCCGGTGACGATCGAGCCGGCACGTCCGAGCTGTGAGAGCACCGCGGGCTTCGCGTGCAGCGCGACGGGCCACAGCAGGCCTCGAGCCCGCAACGAGTCCTGCGCGGCAGACCCGAGCAGGTCGTTGCCTGCAGGGAACGACAGCCGCACCCAGTCACGAAGGCCCAGGTGCGCCATCACGAGATGCTGCCACTCGGACTCGTCGGACTCCGGCACGCCGGGGTAGAGCTCCGTGAACGGAACGGGGTCGGGCAGGCCATCTCGACGGGCGACCTGCGTGGCGACAGCCAGGAGCGCGGAGGAGTCGCGGCCGCCGGAGAAGGCAACGAAGCACGGCGGCTGCTCGAGTGCAGCCAGGACGAGGGCCTCCAGCGCCGCGCGTGGCGATTCGACGCGACGCGGGTCCAGCGCCTGCACGGAGGTCAGCCCGTGCACCCAGCTCGTGGCGACCTCGAAGGGCGAGGGACGGCAGTAGTCGACGACTGACGGTCGGTCGACCGTGTCGGACGGTCGTGGGCGGTCAGCCGTGCTCAGGTCATCCCACACGGTCGTGCTTGCTCGTGGCGATGGCGCCGAGCGTCCGGTCGACGACACACGCCGCCTCGTGCAGTTTCATCTTCTCGCAGCCCCCCTCTCTCCGGATGCGGTAGCTCAGACGCAGGCGCACGCTCGTCGCTGACCAGTACCCGACGAGATGCGTCCCTGCACTGCGCGACGGACCAGCCTGCTGTCGAGCTCAGCCTCCGTCGTCCATGCGCGTGTGGATCAACAGCCCCTGCTCGGCGAGCGCAGCGACGAACGAGCTCGCGTCTGCGTCTGCCTGAGCCGTGCTGATCCCGAACTCGCGGACCAGGCTCGACACGAGCGACGGATGGTCCTGCGACTCCGTGAGCAGCCGCAGCAGGAACGTGCCCGTGCTGTTGGCTGCGAGGTAGGTCGAGCCGGCAAGATCCAGGAGGACCGCCTCACCGTCGATCTCTCGCATCACGAGGTCGCGGTCGCGCAACCGCACGGTCGACGGACCGTCGACCATCATCAGGATCCAAATCCCGGGCCCGTGTAGTCGTCTCCGCCGAAGAGCGGTCCGAAGACAGGGACCCAGGCCAGGTTGTCGCTGCCGGGGTGAAAGGCCTGCCCCTGGGTCATGCCGACGACGGTGCCGATGACGTGCAATTCAGGTGCCTCGTAGTGACGCATCAACAACCCCCAGAATCCGGACCAGTGAGAGTCTCACCGTAGGTCCCGGGTCGACCGCTCGGAGCGCGCCCGAAACCGACGTCACCGATTCTGATGACGGGGTGCCGATCAGTCCGGCCCGGTCTCGGCGATGACGGTCGCCACGACCCGTCCGCCGGTGCGGCAGGTCGAGACGTGGAGCCAGGCGAGACCCACGGCGGCCGCTGCCACGCCCATCTCGCCGTGCAGGACGACGCGCCAGGCCGCCTCCCTCTCGAGCACCTCGATGTCGCGCCACCTCACCTCGTGTGCGAAGCGAGCTCCCAGCGCCTTGTAGGACGCCTCCTTGACGGCGAAGCGAGTCGCGGCCGCTGTCGCCGGCTGGTCGTGCGCCAGGCACTCCCGGACCTCCGCCTCGGTGTACCAGTGTGCCCAGAGGCCACCCGGTCCACGACGGACGAGCCTGTCGAACCGGCGGGTGTCCGCAACGTCCATGCCGACGCCGATGACGCTCACCGACGAGGACCGTGGGGCGCGATCGCCTCGGATGTCATCGTCGGCTCAGGCGAGAGCGTCAGCCAGGACGGCGATGAATGCGGAGGCCGCGACCTGAGCCCCTCGCGCGTTGAGGTGCCCGGGGTCCTTCGCATAGTCGTCACTCAGGGAGTAGTACGTCTCGCCGCGACTCGAGAACGCGACGCGCTCGCCGCTCGGGTCAGTCGACTGCACCGCCGCTATGTCGAACAGGCGCCCGGGCTCGTCGAACTCCGCTCGTACGAGAGAGTTGAAGCGCTGACGGAGCACGTTGTGCTCCGGTCCGTACCGGTCGCCTCTGCCGAACAGCGCCTTGAGCTTGCCCTTCGGTCCCCGTTCGGTCGTGAGGGGGGCAGTAGCCGCGACGAACGCCGTCGCCGGGTAGTCGCGCGCCAACGCAGCGAGGGTGTCGCGATAGGCCGTGAAGATCTCGTCGACGTCCGCCTCACCAGCCCGCAGGTCCACGTAGCAGAGCTTCAGGACCGCGGCGTCGACCTGCTCCGCCATCCCCTCACGCATGATGCGGTCGAAGTTCGCGATCTTCTCCAGCGGACGGCCGTTCTCCCCGATCTCGACGTGCACGATGGCCTCAGCCTCTGGCGCTTCGCGAGACTCCACGATCGACGGGGCATCGACCCCAGCTCGCTCGTACACCTCAGGGAGCCCGTCGAGCACGTTGAAACCGACGGACCTGTGGCCGAAGAAGACCCGGCTACCTGCCACGGCCTGGAGGTCCGCCGTCGTGGCATCGGGCGCCTCGAACGGCTCACCGTCCACCCGATCGGCCCACACGACTGCGCCCAGCCCGACCGTGGCGAGCATCCCCAGCGCAGCAACGACGGCGACAACTGCCTTAACCATGACGTCCTCCTGTCTGGACGAGCTCTGCGCCGTCGGTCGGCGCCTCCCCATCCGAGCGCGCCCAGGCGCGAAGCTCGGTCTTGACCACCTTGCCGTTCTGGTTGAGTGGCAGGTGGTCGATGATCCGGACCTCGTGCGGGACGAGGTGCTTGGCGAGGCGGGTCCGCAGGTGCGCCTCGATCTCGTCGACGCCCACCGTGGCCCCGGGCCGCAGGGCGGCGAAGAGCACCACAGCCTCGCCTGCGTCGGGGTCGGGGCGACCCACCGCAGCCGCCTGCGCCACGGCGCCGAGCTCGAGAGCGACGTCCTCGACCTCGTGGCTCGAGACCCGATAGCCCCAGGACTTGATGAAGTCGTCGCGGCGGTCGACCACGTGGAGGAAGCCGTCCTCGTCCATGCGGCCGAAGTCTCCCGTCAGCAGCTCCCCGTCGACGTACTTCTCGGCGGTGCCGGTCGGGTCATCCCAGTAGCCCAGGGTGACGTTTGCGCCGCGTGCGCGGATCTCTCCGACCGTCCCGGGGGCGACGTCGCGGCCCTGCTCGTCGGCGATGCGGAGCGACACTCCCGGGATCGCCCGGCCGACCGAACCCGCCTTGGCGGCGAGCATCTCGGGCGGGAGGTACGCCAGCCGCGCCGTGGCCTCGGTCTGGCCGTACATTAGGAACAGCCGGGCGTGCGGCTGGGCCGCCACGACCCTGTCCACCTGCGCGCTTGGCAGCCGCCCACCGGCCTGCTGCAGGTGACGCAGCGAAGGGAGGGCGCGGGACTCGAACGAGCTGGCTCGGAGGAGCAGCTGGTAGGACGACGGCACGCCGGCGAAGCCGGTGCAGCGATCCGCCTCGATCGCCTCGACGATGGTCTCGGGGAAGGCCTGGGTCTCGCAGATCCGCAGGCTGGCCCCGACGGCGAGGTGCGTGTGCAGCAAGGACGCACCGAAGCAGTAGGAGAACGGCAGGACCACGAGCATCCGGTCGTCACGCCTCAGATCGAGGTACTCGACGATCGAGGCCGTGTTGGCGAGCACGTTGTCATGGCCGACCCTGACCGCTCGTGGACGGCTGGTGGTGCCCGACGTGAACACCAGCACGGCCGACTCTGCCGGCGGACGCGCGTCGGGAAGGGGTCGCTCCGCATCCGTTGCCAACAGCTCGCGCATGGCCGAGCTCGTCGCTGTGCGCTCCACAGACCCCGTCACCGTGGCGAACCGTCGCGTCAACCGCTCGTCGATCAACAGGGCCGCGCAGCCGGCGTGCGCCATCTTGCTGCGGATGTCGTCGGAGGTCAGCACGGGCGCGAGCGGTACGGCCGTGTGGCCGGCGCGCATGACGGCCAAGTAGCTTGCGACCCAGAAGATCGAGTTGGCCCCGAGGAGGGCTACCCGCGAGCCCGCAGGGAGGTCCCAGTAGAGCAGCAGCTTCGTCTGGTGGCCCACCGCGCGACGCAGGTCCCGGTAGGTGTGGCGGCCCGTCGCATCGATGATGGCGACGTCGTCCGGGCGCCCCTCGCACAACAAGGCATCACTCGCATTGCCGTTCGGCCGATCCATCCGTCCCCCTGTACAGCGCCGCACTCCGGGCGTCATCCTTACGCGGGAGCGTAGGTCGCCGATCGTCGGCAGTCATCGCTGAAATGGGGGTTGCGGAATGCACGAGAACCGCGAGCATGGCGTTGTGAACCAAGGTGTGATGGATCAGGTACGAGACTTCATCGTGACGAACTTCCTGTTCGGGGACGACTCGAGACTGCCCGGGGCGAACGACTCGCTCCTGGAGTCCGGGTTGGTGGACTCCACGGGCGTCCTCGAGATCGTGGACTTCCTCGAGACCGACATGCAGGTCGCGGTGGCGGATGACGAGACGCTGCCGAGCAACCTCGACAGCATCGAGAACCTGACCTCGTTCATCACGCGCAAACGCTCAGCCACCGCGATGGGCTGAGGCCTCGGCTCCTCGAGATCTCAGTCGGTGACGTCGTAGGCGTCGATGAACTCCTGGATGTCGTCGGACATCATGAGGTCGAGGGCCGCCACGATCTTGTCCTCGTCCCAGTCCCACCACCTGATCCTGAGAAGCGCCTCGATCTGCTCCGGCCGGAAGCGGAAGCCGGAGACCCTCGCAGGATTGCCCGCGACGATCGCGTAGGGCGGCACGTTCTGCCGTACGACGCTGCCCGCGCCGATCACGGCGCCGTCCCCGACCGTGACGCCCGAGAGGATCATCGCTCTGTGCCCGATCCACACGTCGTTGCCGATGGTCAGGTCGCCTCGGGCGACGGCGCTGTTGGAGTGCGCGGAGCCGTACACCTCGTCGAAGGGTGGGTAGCTGCCAAAACGATAGGTGGAGACGAAGTCCGTCCGGTGCTCGCCTCCCAGGAACACCTCGGTGCCGAACGCGAACGAGCAGAACTGGCCGACCGTGAGCATGCAGCCCGCTTGACGGTTCGCGATGGTGAGGTGCCCCCAGGAGTACCTGCCGATCTGGAACCCAGCGAGGTCGGGCCGCTCGTCGAGGCGGCGGGCGGTCGGCACGAGCAGCTTGCGCTTCATCTGCCCGAGCTTGCGTCGAACCATCGCATCGATTCTCACGAGCCCGCTCCCCCATCAGGTGACTACTGCTGCGTCGTCCGGCGCCATCCTAGCGGTGCCCGTCGGCCCCCAACGTCGATCAGTGTCGCGCTGGTCGCCTCGTTCGCAGGGCCAACCGCGTCATGTGCCAGGCAGCCGCGTACCGGTTGAAGAACTCTCCCATCACGTAGGCCACCCGGGCAGTCGGTGTGACGAGCTCCGGGGCCCGCGCGCGACCGAAGGCGCCGATCGGCGGCGCAAGAGCTCGTGGCGCGGGCCAGGGAGCGACCTCGGGACCGCCGTCGAGCTTGTCGCGCTCGAACCGCCCCGTGATCACCCTCTCGAGCTTCTTGCTGAGGGCCGCGTACGACTCCCTAGCGGGGTGGTGGACCACGGACGTCGGGCAGTAGACGGTGCGCATGCCGAGGGCCGTCGCCCGCTGCGACCACTCGATGTCGGCCCCGGAGTAGAGCTCGGGTCGGAACGGCCCAGCAGCGTCGAACGCTGCTCGAGTCGTACACATGTTTGCCGTGACGGACGCGCCGCCGCGGCTGACGTAGGTCTCCTGCGGAAAGGCACGCACCAGCTCGTAGGCTTCGACGGGATGGGGACGGCGGCAGTCGCGGGCGTACACGCTGACGTGGCCCGCGACCACGTCCGCTCCGGCCGCGATCGCCTTCACTGCCTCCTCCAACCATGTCGCAGTCGGCAGGCAGTCGGCATCAGTGAAAGCCAGGACCTCGCTGCTGCTGGCGAGGACCGCCGCGTTGCGTGCGGCATAGGAGCCTCCAGACGGTTCCCACACGCACCGGACATTGCCCTCAGCCGGCTCAACCACGGGTGGGTTGCTCCCGTTGTCGGCTATCAGCACCTCGACGAGCTCTGACGGGTAGGTCTGCTGCTGAATCGCCGCCAGGCAGGTCGACAGCCGCGAGTCGTCACGCACCGGGATGATCACCGAGACGCGGGTCGGATGCTCGATGGTCACGTCGCCCGCCCGCCCTGCTCCACGGTGCTCGACACACTGCGACCTACCGGCGACGCTTCGTTCCACCCGTCCTTGATCCGTCGCCGGGCGTCCGCGAAGAGAGGCGCGGCTACGTGACGATCTTCAGGCGCACGAACCTGCATCTCTCGCGCGACACTCACACCGTCGAGTCGCCACAACGCGCCCACAGCCCCGATCAGAAAGCTCATCACGCCGACCCACGTGGCGAAGGAGAACGCGTCGAAGGTCCCGGCTGACATCACGGCAGCCGGCATGGTCACGGCAAGCGCTTGCCCCAAGTGTCGCGTCTCCTCGTCCTGACCTCGCAACCTGATGCTCCGAGCCATCAGATACGGCACGACGAAGAAGCCCGCGAGGATCAGAACACCCACGACCCCGCCCGCAAGCAGCGTCATGAACCATTGGTTGTCCAGCAGGATGTACTCCTCGGGGGTCACCATCCCGGCCCCGCGGCCAAGCCACGGGCGTTCTTGCCAGAGGCTCAACACGTAACCCGTCCGTTCGATCCTGTCTGTCACGCTGGTGTCGTTCTCAGCGTTCGCGAACAACGCCCGAATGGTGCCCAGCACACCCGGGTTGACTGCCCTGAACGCCACGATCGCGACAAGGGCCACCACGAACGCGTTGTAGCGCAAACGCCACGGCCACACGACTGCGAGCAGGAGGAACGTGAGGGCCACGGTCAGCGTGGCTGACCGGGAGATGGACAACGGGATCCCGAAGGCGACCAGCGCCACCATCGCCCAGGACCAGACCCTCGAGCGACCTGGCGGCGTGAAGAACGCGTAGTGCAGCGCCACAGGAAGCACGAGGGCAAGCACGACGCCGAACTCGATGTAGTGGGTGGCAGTGCCGGCGACCCGCGCGAAGTCCTCGGACCCTCGAACAGAGATGCCGATCAGCGATGAATTGAGTTGCAGACCCGGGAGGGTGATCCTCTGGGAGAGATCCACGATGCGCAGGAACTGCAGGACTCCCACGACCGACATGGTGGCGGCAAGGAACACCATGAACCGCAGGAGCTGATCCAGCACGATCCGTGACCTGACTCCGTCTGCGACCGCCAGCATGACGCCAGCAATCGATGTGACGAAGATCAGCCAGCGTGTCGCCGAGCTCGCCTCCGCTGGGGAAGGCAATCGGTCGAAGCCGACGACGTAGCCCAGGAGCTGCGCACTCACGAAGATCCCGACGACCCATCTGATCGGCTGGTGACCGCTCGGGAGCTGGCCCTGCCGCGCTGCCGAGACCGCCCACAGGAATGCCAGGAGACAGCCGATCGCGGCGGACGGACGACCTGCGGCACCCATTCCGCTGATCACCAGCCGGGCTGGGATGAGGAACTGCAGTGCCAAGAAGGCCACGAGGAGAGTGGCGGTACTCAGCAGTGCGCGCCTTCTCAGCACGATGGGGAGCCATTCCTCGGCCGCTCGAACCAGCGGGTCTGGGACCTTCAGCAGCGCAGGTCGCCATCCGGCTGCTCCCGGTCGCGGCCGAGCCAACCCACCTGTGACAGCCATCACGGATCGCCGGTGACCGTCTCAGCGAGCGCCTTGCCGGCTCTCGGGTCGTGGCCTGCGGCGGATGGATGTCCCCTGCCCCTGACGTACCTCCGGGAGACAAGGTTCCCTGGCCGGTTGGGCGCGATCGACGTCTCATCCTTGCCCGACTGCTTCACCGGGGCCTCTGGTCCCGTCGCCGGTTGAGGCGTCTCTGCTGCGGGCGAAGACGGAGCCACGGCAGCGCGCCTGGTCGACCTTCTGCGTCGACGGGCCAGCCCGACGAGGTCATCGAGGAAGACCGCTGTCACCAAGGACAGCGCGGTGCCGAGAACGCCGATCACAGCCATGTTCCGAAGCTTGCCGTCCGTCACCGCCGCTTCGACGTACGGCGGCTGCAGCACCTGCAGGCGGTAGCGGGCATACCCGGGCAGGCCGGCTACTCGCTGCCTCTCCTCGAGCTCGTCCGCCACCATGTCGAACACTGCGTTCCCCGTGCTGATCCCCACCTCGGGCGAGTCCGCGCGCACCGTCACGTCCATGAGTGCGCTCCGGCTACCGGGCTCGAGCTCGTAGTCCGGATCGAGTCCAGCAGCCTCGATGCTCGAGCGCGCCTCGGGCCCGCCCACCACGATCCCGAGGACGACGTTCGCACTCTCCATCGAACCCAGCGGGTTCGGGACCCATGACTCCTCTTCCTCGACCGAACCCGGACCGGGGACGAGCATCGCGGCGCCGGTCACCTCGTACTCCGGCTCCATGCCGCGCCCCACGCTCATCGCAACGACGACCGTCAGTCCCACCAGTGGCAGGAAGACGTACCAACGACGCAGCGTCGCAAGCGTGATCCCCCACACATCCATGCCATCGTCCCCTCGCAGACTCCCCGCGCGCCTCGCGGACCTGGCCGCCGCAACGGCGGACGACCCGCGTCCCCGTCCCCGTCCCCGCAGCCGTTGCCGCCGCGCGCTGCTCCCTGATTATGCGCCCAGCACCGACCGAGCCCCGGAGCTGACTAGACCGGATCGACACAGCACGATGCCTAGACCAGCGGGGTCGAGCCTCGACAAGACCCTGCGCACGTGACCACACTCGTGGGTCCACGGAACGATGGGGGTGACGTCCGTGGCGGGTGGCCAGGGGGCGCTCGGTGAACGATCCGAATCGGGGGAACGGATGAACAGCATGAAGGTGTACCGCATCGACCCGTTGGTCGGTCGACCGTGAACGTCGCGCGAGCCTTGCGTCGGTCGGTGGTCGAGGGGCCGGACTCGCTCGGCGCGCGCCTCAGAGCCGGTCGTTGGTCGATGACCCTCGACCGCTTCCCGGACCTGGCAGAGATGCGGGTGGTGGACCTCGGCGGAACGGTGGAGGCTTGGGAGCGCGCTCCCGTACGTCCAGCGCACGTGACCGTCCTCAACCTCACTGAACCAGGCGAGTCGGCGAGCGACTCGATCGTCGCGGTTCGCGGTGACGCATGCGAGGCCGTGCCGGTGCTCGCTGCGGCTGGAGCATCGACGTCCTTCGACCTCGTCTTCTCCAACTCCGTTCTCGAGCACGTGGGAGGACACGCCAACCGATCCCGGCTGGCCGATTCCGTCCACGCCCTGGCTCCGAGGCACTGGGTTCAGACTCCGTACCGCTACTTCCCCATCGAGCCGCACTGGCTCTTCCCAGGCATGCAGTTCCTACCCCTGTTCATGAAGGCTCGAATTGCTGCTCGCTGGCCGCTTGCACACTCGCCCTCCCCCAGCCTGGAACGGGCGACGTCGGCCGCGCTGTGGACCGAGCTCATCAGCGTGACCGAGATGCGGCACTACTTCCCCGAGTCCGAGATCGCACGCGAGCGTTTCCTCCGGGTCACCAAGTCGATCATCGCGATCCGGAGCTGACGTGCCGGCTGAGACCTTGCTTGCCGACGGACCACGCCTCGTTCTCGCGGGGGCGGCCCTCGGCAATGGCAACCGGGGCGTCGAGGCTCTCGCCCGCTCCGTCGCAGACGGAGTCGACCGAGAAGCACCCGGCGCTCAGTTGAGCATCCTCGACGACGGCTGGGGGGTACGTCCCGACACGAGCGGCCGGTACGACGCCATCCACTGCGAGCTCGTCGGGGTGCGTCGCTCCCGTCGATGGCACCGGCCCGAGAGCTGGGCGCAGGTGCGACTTGCCCAGGCCACGTTCCCACGGCTCAATCCGGTCGCAGACAGGTTTCGTGCTGCCGATGTGGTCCTGGACCTCAGTGCTGGCGACAGCTTCACCGACCTCTACGGTCCCGGACGGCTGGACACCGTCACCGCGCCCAAGATCGCCGCGCTCCGCGCAGGACGTCCGCTCGTGCTCCTGCCCCAGACCTACGGTCCGTTCACCACACCTCGAGCTCGTCGTCTGGCGGAACGAATCGTTCGCTCCGCGACAGTGGCCTACGCACGTGATCCTCGAAGCTTCGAGCAGCTGCGCGAGCTCGCCGGGCCCGATGCCGACATGACCCGCCTTCGCGACGGCGTGGACGTCGCGTTCGCCTTGGAACCACGGCGACCGAACGCGCGCACGATGGATCTGCTTGCCCCTGCGGATGGGCGGCCCACCGCCGGAGTCAACGTCAGCGGGCTACTGCGCGATGCGACCGCTGCCGCGCAGTTCAACATCGTCGGCGACTACGTCGCAACGATGGCATCGCTGGTCCGGGCTCTTCTCGAGGCCGACAGCCACGTCGTGCTGGTGCCCCATGTGCATGCACCGGGAGGGCACGGTGAGAGCGACATCGACGCGATCGAGATGGTGCTCGAGAGACTGCCTGCCGACATGAAGCAGCACACCACCGTCGTCCCTCCCACCCTCGACGCCGCCGAGCTCAAATGGTGCATCTCACGCTTCGACTGGTTCGTCGGCACCCGCATGCACGCGACGATCGCCGCACTGTCCACGCTCACGCCTGCGGCTGCTTACGCCTACAGCGACAAGACCCTCGGAGTCTTCGAGACGTGCGGCGTGGGCGAACACGTCATCGATGCGCGAGTCCGCAGCGGCCATGAGGCGGTGGAGCGGTTGCTTGCGAGCTACGAGGCACGGACGGAGACACGAGCCATCCTGGCGCGGACCGCGACGGCCACGGTGGAGCGATCCCGGAACCAGATGCGTGAGGTGCTGGACTTCACGCGCGATCCGGCGCCTGGGTCGCGCGGGACGAGGGAGGTGAGGTAGGTGGGAAGACGAGCCGACGTCCTCATGATCACCTACCGCAGCGCCGGGTACCTGCACCTCTCGTTGCCCCGCCTCCTGGAGACCTTGGGACCCGAGGATCGCGTCTGGTTGTGGCACAACGGGGACGACGAAGCAACCCTCGAAGCCCTTCGTCGCTACCGCTACGACGACCGCGTGGCGCGCTATCACCACAGCCGGGAGAACGTGCGGCTTCGCGAGCCGACGAACTGGCTCTGGCAGAACTCCCAAGCCCGATTCGTCTCGAAGGTCGACGACGACTGTCTGGTGTCCTACGGCTGGTTGGACACACTCAGTGCGGCTCACCAGGACAACCCGGCATTCGGCGTGATTGGCAGCTGGCGGCACTGGGACGACGAGTTCCGGCCCGACCTGGCCAGCCAGAAGATTGAGGAGTTTGCAGGCGGCCACTCGCTGCTACGCAACCTGTGGGTCCAGGGCAGCGGTTACCTGATGCGACACGAGCTGGTGAAGAGCCATGGTCTGCTCGGCGCGGATGAGTCGTTCACGGGGTACTGCATCCGGCTCGCTCGAGCGGGTGCGGTCAACGGCTTCTACTACCCGTTCATCCGCGAGGACCACATGGATGATCCGCGGTCGCCGCACACCCTGATCCATGACGATGCGGATCTTCTCGATCGCATGCCGTTGTCGGCCAAGAGGAACGGGGTGACGACGGTCGCGCAGTGGACGGCACAGCTCGAGCAGAGTGCGTTGCTGCTTCAGACGGCATCGCTCGATCCTCGGACCTACTCGGGATGGCGTCGTCGGGCAATCAGTCTGCGCAGGCGCGCGCGCCGACTAGTAGGACTTCCCGCTCGGTGGTGAGCCGGATAGCCGCCCCGGAGACGCTCGTCGTCGATCCGTCACGCCAAGCCGACGTCGTCGTCATCTGTGTGACGTACAACAGTGCGAGCGTTGTCCAGGCACTGCTCGCTGCGCTACCAGCCGCATTGTCCGGGGTGGACAGCTGCCGCGTGGTGTTCATCGACAACGACTCGACCGACGGCACCTCGGCGGTCATCCGTGCGATTGCGCCTTGGGCGGTGGTCATCCCCGCGGGCGGCAACGATGGTTACGCAGCAGGCATCAACATCGCGCTGCGTGCACACCCGGCTCGGAGAGCCACCTACGTCCTCAACCCGGACACCATCCCGTCTCCGAGCAGCGTGCGGCTGCTGCTACAGGCCCTCGAGCTCTCGCCCTCCGTCGGAGCCGCCGTTCCGCGAACCCTCGACCCTGACGGGAGCCTGCGCAGATCGCTGCGCCGCGAACCGACTGTGCTGCGCGCACTCGCTGAGGCGATTGTCGGTGGGTCCTGGGCATCGCGGTTCTCTCCACTCGGCGAGATCGTGGGAGACCCCTGCCTGTACGCGGACGGTGCCGTGGCCGACTGGGCGACGGGCGCCGCCCTGTTCCTGTCTCGATCGGCGATCGATGCTGTCGGGGAGTGGGACGAGCGGTTCTTCCTCTACTCGGAGGAGACCGACTACTGCCTGCGCCTACGCGACGCCGGCTTCTGCCTTCGTCTCGTCGACGACGCTGTCGTCGTGCACCAGGGAGGGGCCCAGACGACCTCACCAGCACTGTGGGCACTGTCGGCGGTCAACAGGACCCGCCTGTACCGCAAGCGGCATGGTCGCGTCTCCAGTGCGATGTACTGGTCGGCGGTTCTCATCAACGAGGGATTACGCGCACTGACCGGCTCGCGCCACCGGGCCGCCGTGCGCGCCTTGCTTGCCCTGGGGCCGAACCGACCCGGCACGGAGTCAACGCTCGCGCTGTTGACGGAAGCCAGACTGAGCGGCATCCCTGCCCCGGCCCACCGGTGAGATCACCGGCCCCGAGGCGCTCACCAGCGGTCGTCAGCCCGCATCGCCGTCAACACCCGTAGGTCTGCCTCAAGGTGGCGGCACCAGGTCTCCAGCATGGTCCCGTCGGCTACTCGCCCGCGAGCGTGTGCGTCGATCGACCAGAGGATCGAGCGCACGCACTTCAACTCCATCCCGAGTCGCACTGCCCTTGGGTCTGGCCGCGTTCGGGCGGTCCGGGCGTACGACTCCATGAAGCGCTCGAATCGCGCTGCATCGGTGCCGATCAGGACGACAGCGGCTGCGCCGATCTCCAGCGCTCGGGGCAAAGTGCGCGCGTTGTCGAAGTCGAGCACGGCGAGGACCTCGAGGGACGGTCCGAAGACCAGGTTCTCCCAGTTGACGTCATTGTGCGCAAGTATGGCGTCGGCCGGGTCCACCCGTGCTGCCACCTGCGGCAGCGTGCAGGACTCGGCCCGGTGAACGATGTCCGGAAGGATCTGCTCGAACCAGGCGTCGAGAGGGGTGCGGCGTCGACGAAGCAGCTTCGCCGACGCCTGGAGCCGCTGGAACAGTCCGCGGCGCACGGTCGCTATCGCCGGGTAGGGCGTGGTCGGCAGCGCGGTCGCAGGGACCAGCCCAGGGACGCCATCGAGCGCCTGTTGTCCTTCCCGGTGGAGGTCGCCCATCACGCTCCCCAACCGGGACGCAAGGTCCGGGTGTTCAGCGTGCATCGCGCCCCTGTCCGCGATCGAGAACTGTCGGCCGCTCACCCACGAGTGCAGGTCGAACACTCCTTCCCTCGTCTCGACGACGGTTGCGCCGGAGGCCGCGCGACGCAGGGGTGCGACCGGGAAGCCGGACTCGGCCAGTCGGACCTCAAACCGGTGCGAGTCGCTCAGGCGAGCGCGGGCCGCGGCTGGGTGGCGCTTGAGAACCCACTCCGCGTCGCCGACGCGCACCCTGAAGTTGAGGTTCTTGATGCCCCGCGGCAGGGGCTCGATGTGTTGCACCTCGCCCGCGTGGAAGCCGAAGGCGGCGAGCGCAGCGTCCAGCTGAACTCGACCGGTCATGAAGGCGTTCGCTGACGCTGGGTGATCTCGTTGACTTCCCTGAAGAAGTCACTGTGGCTGAGCAGGTCGTCGGGCGAGCCGGCGGCCGACACCCGGCCGTCCACCATCACCACGATGCGGTCGCACATCGAGAGCGTCGAGAGTCGGTGGGCGATCAGCACCAGGATGGTGTCGGTCTTGATCTCGTGCAACGACTCCCGAACGGCCTCCTCCGACCGTACGTCCAGCGCGCTGGTCGGTTCGTCGAGGACGAGCACCTGAGGCGCGTCGGCGAGAGCACGAGCGAGGCAGACACGCTGTCGCTGACCACCGGAGATCGCGCTGGCTCGCTGCCCGATGATCGTCTCGTAGCCCTCCGGCCACGATACGATGTCCTCGTCGATGTGAGCGCGACGCGCGGCGACCTCGATCTGCTCGTCGGTGAGCCACTCCCGGTGAAAACGGATGTTGTCACGCACCGAACCACGTATGAGCTGCGATGACTGGGGAACGTAGGCGACCTTCTGTCGCCAATCTGCCCGCCTGATCTCGCGGACGTCCTGACCATTGACGCGAACGGCTCCCGAACTCGGTTCGCGCAGCCGGAGCAGGAGCTGCACGATCGTGGACTTCCCGGCCCCCGAGGGGCCGACGATGCCGACGGCCTCGCCGCGAGCAACTGAGAAGCTCACTCCGGACAGCACCGGGAGATCTTCACGATAGGCGAACGAGACGTTCTCCAACCCGAGTGAACGCACCGCGTCGAGCTCACCGGCGCCTTCTTGCTGCGGGTGCGTTCGATACCGCTCCAGGGCGTCCGCGATCTGGTAGATGAACGGAACCCGCTCATCGATGCCGGTGACCGCCGTCTGTATCTGCTGGGCGTAGGTGAGGGCGCGTATGAGCATCAGGATGACCGCTGCCAAGGCAGCGAGGTCTGTGGCTCCCGAGAGCGACACCGCGATCAACGCGACCACCAGCATCGTGAGGGCAACGCTCTGGTAGAGGGCCGGCAACGCTGCGGAGAGAAAGCGGGTTCGAGCGTAGGGGCGTCGCACCCTGTCGACCTGTTGCTGGAAGCTGGAGACGTAGTGGCGGGTGGCGCCGAAGACCTCGGTCTCCTCAGCGATGAGGACGATCTCCTGGACGGTCTCGGTGAAGCTCACTGCCTCGCGGCTCAAGCCCTTGGCATGCCGTCGAAGTATTCGGGACAGGGGCCGCAGTGCGACGAAGAGGACCAACGCGGCCGCGGCAAGGACACCCGCGGTCAACGCGTTCTGCATGAGGGCGACCACGACCATCATCGCGAACATGATCGTCGCAGTCATCCCGTTCCCCAGGCCCGTGACCGCCTGGGACACGTTCGTCACGTTCTGGGTCATCAGCGTCTGGAAGGCCCCGTCACGCTCTCGCGCCTTCGTGGACCAACTCGTACCGGTGAAGGCGGTGAACAGCTGCAGACGCAGATCGGCCATCACCTTGGCGCTGATCTGTGCCGGCAGGTAGGCCAGCGCAAGCTGGATCAGAGTGCGTCCCAGCGTCAGCGCGATCGCGACGGTGAACGTGGCGGTCTGGGACATCTCCGCGTCGACCGGCCCCAGTCTCAAGGTTGTGCTGCGATCGCCTTCTGACAGGGAGACGGCCATCGAAGCGATCAGCGCGAGGACCGAGGCCTCGAGCAGACCGGCGAGGACAGCCAGCGCCACCAACAGCGCAAGCCACTTCCGGGACCCGTGCATGAATGGCAGCAGACGCTGCCATGCACGTCGCACGCCCCGGAGCCGTCGGAACGGTTTGCCGCGCGCGTGTCCGTGCAGCGGGCGGTCGTGGCTCAACGGACAGGCTCCGGAACACCGACCGCAACGACGCGACCGTCTGCAGGAGCTTGCAGCATGTCCACGATCGTCACGGTAGACGAGCCAGTTGGGCAGAAGGACGCATCGCACCGATCTGCGCACTGGTCTGGACCGCGCCGCCGCGGCATCGGCTCAGCGCCCCACATCATGACAGCCCACTTTCGACACGGGCCGCGGACTCGACGGCAGCGAGGTAGGCGTCCAAGCAAGCGCGGTCGGCCCTCACCCGCCCCGTCTTGGGCTCGCTTCCACCGGCAGTCACCTGCCTCAGCAGCCGCGAGGCATTGAGCGCGACCGTCGCCGCTGTCGCCGGACCGCTTGGACGCACGGCACGGGCGACGAACTTGTTCAGTCCAACGTTGCGGCGCGACGTCTCGACTGGTGCGACACGATCCGTCACCGCCATGAGGGACTGGAGCATCCGCGACAGGCCGAGGCGATGATCGAGGTCCCTCGGGACAGGGGCTCCCAGCACCCGGTGCGACCTGCCCAGCACCAGCGCGACCTGCGACTGTGCCCGCCACGCCACGGCTCTCGACACGACCTCGTTCCAGTCAACGACGTCGAGGCTGAGTCGTTCAACGTCGATGAGGTAGATCAGCCTGTTCGCACCCGCCAGGGACGCGTGGACGCAGGCATGCACGAGTGCGTCGACCGGGTCGAGAGTCCACACGACGTCCGAGCCCAGCTCGACGCGGACCCTGCGCTGCAGAAGCTCGGCAGTATGAATGGCGAACAGCCTTCTTCGAGAGGCCATGTTGACCATGGACCAGTGCAGGTCGACGAGGACGCCGGCCGGAGTCACCCAGTGCATCTCCCCCGGCACCGCCTCGTTGCGCAGCATGTCCTGGTAGTCCGCCACCCGCCACCCCGCGCCGAGCAGCATGTGGGCGGCGTCGCGCAGCTGGAACGGGTCCAGCAGCACATCGACGTCGTTGTAGCTGCGGAGACCCGGAACGGGGTGCGCCCGCTCGGAGTAGACGGGACCTTTGAAGGTCACCCAGTCGAGGTCGGCCAAGAGCGTGGACACCTCTCCGAGTGCGTCGCAGGCACTGACGTGCATCGTGATTGCCCGCACTCGATCGGCGCGGGACGCCTCCGCAAGCGCGCCTGCGCTGTCGCGGTACGCCACGTGCACCAGCGGGGCGATCCGGTGGAAGCGTGCCGCGTCGACGAGCTCAGGCACCAACATGTCGTCGACGTCTCGCATGGTCCTGCGCTGCCTGGCAACGTCGACCAAGACGTCAGAGACCTCCTTGGCACGCCGTCGAGCAGACCGTCGGGTGAGTCCCGCGTATCGAGCGCAGTGATCCTCGCCTGACACCGAGCGTTGGGCGTGGTGGCCTTGAGCCCTCACCTCGCCGGTGCCCCGGTGTCGTCCCAGACGTTGGTCGAGTCCCAGGCGCTGTTGTCGAGATTGCCGCTCACCGCGTACCGGTAGTTGCGACCGAAGCGGTTCCCTCGGTAGACAGCGCTCTCGACCTCGTCGCGGCCGCCGCCGTTGACCGTGTAGTTCCCGCCATCCATGTAGTTGTCGACCACTTCCAGGTCGCTGATCCGGTCATCTCCGAGCAACGATCCGATCTGGATGGCGGCATTCATCGGATCGTTCGTTGCCTCGACGAAGGGGAGGAGGGTATTTCCGCGGATGACCACGTCGTCGCCTCGACGAATCTGGATGGCGTCGTGGTGGCCGCCCGGCTGTCGATGCAGGTCGTGTATGTAGGACGACTCGACGACCACGTCGTCCCCCTCGATCCGGATGCCGTCCTCGGCAGAGTGGATGTTCACTCGCCGAACAGTCCCGCTGGCCCGCGAGAAGAAGATGCCGATCCCGGTCCCGCCCATCGCGTCGATCTCGACGTCCTCGATCACGACGTTCGATGCGTCCTCGACCTTCACGGGATAGAGCGAGGTGTCAGTCTGTATCAACGTGTTGCGAAGCACGACGTAGTCCGCCGAGATGGTGACCGTCCCCCTCACGTGCAGTCCATCCACCACCGTCCCGTCCTCGGTGATGTCGAGTCCTTCCGACGCAGTCAGCTCGAGGCCTTCCGGGACGCCGGTGTTCGACGAGTCGGGGCGAGCCGGGGACGCCGTGTCGGTGCGCGACCTCGGAGTGGTCGTCGCGGAACCCCGCGAGTCGACCTCGGTGGTCACCCCGGGGCCGTCGACGTCCGGGGATCGGTCGGTCCCCGCCGTGAGGGAGCACGCAGCAGCGCCGACAGCGGTCGTCGCACAGATCAGCGCCCAACGGATGGCGCGTCTCGTGACCGGCCCTGCTGGTCGTGTCCCCATCGTCGTCTCCCGCCTTGACGCCGTCCCGTCGAGGCTAAGGTGGGGATCTCACCCGACCCACGGTGGCCGGGTGAGATCCCCCAACTAGGGGATACGTCAGCGCGCGAACTCGCCGGTGTCGTCATAGACGTTGGTGTCATCCCACACGCTGTTGTCCAGGTTGCCGCTCACTCCGTAACGGAAGTTGCGACCGAACCTGTTCCCGCTGTAGAGCGCGCTGTCCACCTCGTTGCGGCCTCCACCATTCACCGTGAAGTTGCCGCCGTCCATGTAGTTGCCGATCACTCGCAGGTTCGAGATCTGGTCGTCCCCGAGGAGCGAGCCGATCTGCAGTGCAGCGTTCATCGGGTCCCCGGTCGACGAGTCGTACGGCAACAGCGTGTTGCCCGAGAGCGTGATGTTGTCGCCGCGCCGGATCTGGATGGTGTCGTGGTGGCCATCAGGCTGCCGCTGGAGGTCGTGGACGTACGAATACTCGACGGTGACGTCGTCAGCCTCGATGCGGATGCCGTCCTCCGCAGAGTGGACGTTCGCACGCCGAACTGTCCCGCTGCCCCGCGAGAAGAAGATTCCGAGGCCCGTCCCGCCCATGTTGTCGACCTCGACGTCCTCGATCAGGGCGCCGGTTGCGCCCTCGTCCACCAAGATCGGGTATCCGCTCGTGGAGGATTGCACCAGCGAGTTACGGATCGTGACGTTGTCGGCCTCGATGGTGATCGTGCCTCGCACGAGCAGCCCATCAATCACTGTGCCGTCTTGCGTGATGGTCATCCCGTCTGACGGCGTCAGCACCGTGCCTGCCGGCACACCGGTGTTGTGCGCACCAGGACGCCCCGGACTCGGAGTGACCACCGGGGTCTCGACCGAGTTCCTGTTGTCATAGGACTCGCCGTCGATCCAGCTCTTGATCACCGTCGCCGGGTGCCGGTCACTGCTCACGAAGTCACGTCGGCAGTTGTTGACGGCGACTCTCTTGGCCAGGTAGCGACCGGGGACGAGACCATTGGTGCGCTCCCCCACGCACTTGACCTTGGTTCGCTTGACCTTGGTGCCCGTCGCGCCCGGCAGGATGCGGATCGCGTACTTCCCCGACGCGCGCACCGTGGTGTTCTTGATCGTCACGTCGTCGGCGTCGACCGCTATCCACCCCTTCACCTTGCGGGCGTTGACGACAGCGCCGTCCTTGGTGACCTTGAGCTTCTTGACCACCTTCGCGGACTTCGGTGCACCGACCGAGTGGCTTCCGGCACGGTCGTGGACCGCCTCGCGGCCGTCACTGACGTGCGCGTCGGCGCTCGCGTGGACGAGGCCGACCGACACCGTCGCGGCGACGACTAGCTTGATCAGGGAAATCTTGACTGGGTACGTCACTGTGGGGTTCTCCGCTCGAGGGTTCGGCTCGCGCCAGGAGAGAGCGCGGCCACGGGCTTCGAGACCCAACCTGGGGGCTGGACCTGCGCGGACGGGCCCGGGGTTCATGTCCTCGAGGCCGGTGTCATCCGCTCGTCACTCGCCACGTGCTGCTGTGTCACACGGTAGGGGGGCTGGCGAATGAACGCAGGGAAACTAGCAGAATCGTCGGAGCCAGATGAAACCGTTGGCAATGTGCAAAGCACGTGTGTGACACGTGAGGCGTTACTGAAAAGCCATGGGGTCGGGGGCCGTGACCGGCACCGCCACGGCCGACAACGCCGACGTTCACGCGTGAAACTACCTCACGTGGTGTAGGCCGGGAAAGGTTCACCAGGATCGTTTGCACCGCATTCACCATCGGCATCTACCCCAAATTGGGTAAATCTGTTGTGGCCAGAACTTATGGGGAAATTGGGTGGCAATGACGGGATCGACGGATGCTCAGCGGGCCAGGCTTCGGGCCGTTCACTCAGAGCCACGACGAGGCGGCGGCACGAGGTCCAGGCTGGAGGGGAGAGCGGACTTGGTGACGCGTCTCGCAGCGGCGTGCTGGAGATCGGCGAGCTTCAGACTGTCGGCATCACGTGAGATGCAGAGGTCCCGCAGGCTCAGCTCCGAGGCGATCGTCAGCTGGTGGTCGTCGACGTGCTCCCCGTGCCGTGCTCGCCGCGGGACCAGCACGGGGAACTTGCCGTTCTCGAGCGCCATCAACGCGATCCCGGTTCCCGCGTGGGCGACGACGACGTCAGCCTCGCGCACGGCGGAGGCCATGTCGGCCGACGGCACCGAGGAGCGAGCGTCGATCTCGAGGCCACGGACGTCGGTCGATCCGGTCTGCCACAGGACCTCGGCCCCGGCGGGCACGAGCGGCACCAGGCGCTCCACCAGCCGCCGGAACCCGAACCCCTCCTGGGTCCCGAGGCTGACCACCATCTTCGAGATCGGTCGCGTCTCGGTCCGGATCGACTCGTAGAGGTCCCACGGGGAGGCCAGGTAGGTCCAGCGCCGGGTGTGCAGCGCGGCGGACTGGCTGAAGGTCCGCACGCCCGGCATCATCGCGAGCACGCGTCCGGACATCGACGGCGCGTCGTACCTCGTGGCCGACTCGATGTAGACGGTCTCGATGTTGCGCATCCGCGCCTGGGGCAGCACCGCCAGCGCCAGGGCCGCACCGGTGCTCACGACGAGCGTGACGGCGTACTGCTCGAAGAGCACCCGGCAGCCAGCCGCGTTGTGCATGACCGCGGCCAGGTCGCGGGGCGGGCACGGGTCGGTCCAGTGGACGACCTCGCCGGCGAGCAGCGACTCGGTCTGCGGGGTGCGCGGCGTCACCCACACGACGTCCTCGACCCCGAGCCGCGGGCGCATCGTGTGCAGCTGCATGATGTGGCCGCCGTCGTTGGCGACGAGGAGCACGGTCACGACGACCGTCCGGCCGCGGTGCGCGTGTCGACCGGCAGGCGCGAGCTGTCGTCGCGCTGCCACGTGGTGAAGTCCCCCGACCGGACTGCCCGCCGGGCACCGATGTGTCCGGCCACGCTGATGGCGAGGTACACCGGCAGTCGCAGCGCCAGGCCCGGTCTGGTGACCGCCAGCCTCAGGAGGGTGCGAACACGCGTGCGCGAGGAGGAGCGCCGCACCCCGTGCTGCGCTGCCTGGGCGTTGCCGGTGGCGATGCGGATGCGGCGCCGGACGAGGTCGCGGACCGTGCGCGGCGGGTGGACCACCGCGACCGCGGACGTGACCACACGGCGCTCCCCGGGGGAGAACGAGTCCGACATGGCGAGGTCGTCGCTCATCAGGCGCGGCAGCGCGGTGACCCGGGCCTGCGCCTCACGGGACAGCGCGACGACGCCGCGGCCGAAGAGGCCGGACTGGACCTGGGGCAGCTCCTCCCAGACCTCGTAGTACCACCGGACCCAGCGCGAGCAGCCCGACGTGGGGACCTCGCGCCTCGGCGCGGTGGCCAGGACGCCGTCGCTCATGGTGGGCTCGACGAGCGCGAGCACGTCGGTGCCCCGGAGCTCGATGTCGGCGTCGAGGTGCACCCGCGGGAAAACGTCGGTCGCACGGTTGCCGATCCGCACCGCCTCGGCCTTCGACGGTTCCTCGATCTCGATGATCCGCGCCCGTGGATCCGCGACCTGCGCCGCGGCAGCGGTGTCGTCGGTGCATCCGTTGCACACCACGACGACGTCGAGCTCGTCCGCGCGCGTGCCCTGTCGCAGTGCGCGCAGGGTGCGACCGATCGACGCAGCCTCGTCGTGCGCCGGGATGACGACGCTGACCAGGGCCATCTCCCACTCCCCCACGTCCGGGTGCCGGCTGATGGCGGCACCCCCCGATCGTGCGGTCGGGTGGGCGCCGACGGGCGAGCCGACCGGCGGTTTCGCTCAATTTGGTGAGTGCCCGCGCCCCGGTGGGTCCGGCGTCCCGGCCACGCTCAGGAGTTGAAGCGCTGCTGGGTCTTCTCGAGGCCGTCGGTGATGAGCGACTCGACCGCGTCGGCGGCGTCGGAGACCTGGAAGGGCAGCTCCTTGCGCTCGACGGTGGAGTAGTTGGAGAGCACGAAGTCGGCGACGTCCTGGCGACCGGGCGGTCGGCCGATGCCGGCCCGGACGCGGTAGAAGTCGCCGGTGCCGAGCGAGGAGCGCATGGACTTCAGCCCGTTGTGACCGTTGTCGCCGCCGCCGAGCTTGATCCGCAGCGTGCCGAACGCGATGTCGAGCTCGTCGTGGATCGCGACGACGTGGTCGGGCGCGACCTTGTAGAACGACGCGAGCGCCTTGACCGGGCCGCCGGACTCGTTCATGTAGCCCCGTCCCCGGGCGAGCACCACCCGCGGGCCGCCCGGTGACAGCCGGCCCTCCACCACGTCGGCGCGGGCGGCCTTGTGCGAGCGGAAGGGCGAGCCCATCCGCGAGGCCAGCTCGTCGGTGACCAGGTAGCCGATGTTGTGCCGGTGCCCGGCGTACGACGGGCCGGGGTTGCCGAGGCCGACGACCAGCCACACGTCGCTGGAGGCAGCGGCGTCAGTCACGGCGTCCATCCTTCCATCCAGGGGTGAGCGGGCACTTCGTGCCCGTCATGCGCATCGACCGGGCGGTTCCTGCCCGTGTCGGGCAGGAACCGCCCGGCCGGCGGTGAGGACGGGCACGAAGTGCCCGCTCAGGGGTCGTGCTACGACGTCACTCGGAGTCGGAGCCCTCGGCGGCGTCCTCGGCCGGAGCCTCGGCACCCTCGGCGGCCTCCTCGGACTCGGGGGCGTCGTGCTCGATGCCGGCCTCGGCCTCGGCCTCCTCCAGCTCGGCCTCGAGGGCCTCGGCGGAGATCTGCTCGGTCACGTTGACGATGAGCAGCTCCTCGTCGGCGAGCAGCGTGGTGCCGGACGGGAGGTCGAGGTCCTTGGCGTGGATCTGGGTGCCGACCTCGGCGCCCTCGACGGAGACCTCGAAGAACTCGGGGATGTGGGTGGCCTCTGCCTCGACGGACACGAGGGCGTTCTCGGTGACGACCAGCGTGTCGGGACCGGCCTCGCCGACCACGTGGACGGGGACGTCGACGGTGACCTTCTCGCCGCGCTTGACGGCGACGAAGTCGACGTGCTCGATGACGCGGCGGATCGGGTCGACCTGCACGTCCTTGGTCAGGGCGAGCTGCTCGGAGCCGTCGATGTCGAGGGCGAGGAGCGCGTTGGCACCGCCGTGCTTGAGGGCCATCATCGTCTGGTGGCCGGGCAGGATGACGTGGACCGGGTCGTTGCCGTGGCCGTAGAGGACCGCGGGGATCTTGTCCTCGCGGCGGATGCGGCGCGCGGCGCCCTTGCCGAACTCGGTGCGGGCCTCGGCGACGATCTTCTCGGGGGCAGACATGTTCTTCTCCTGGGTGGGGTGGTGATCACGACTTCTGATCTCGTTCGAGGGCCTCGGGGCCGGAGACGACGAACGCCGCGCTCCGGATCGAGGGCGCGGCGCAGGGTGCGGACCGGCCCAGTCGATCACGGAGTCCCGGTCGTACGGGCTCCCTCGCCGAGGCAACCACAGAACTCTAGACCCGGTCGGGGCGGACGGTCGAATCCCGGCTGCGTCCCACGGACCGGCACCCTAGGGTGTCCCGGTGCCCCTGATGCTTCCCGAGGCGCGCGAGCGCGCCGCCCTGCTGACCGACGTCCACACCGAGCTCCGCCTCGACCTCACCTCGACCGAGGACTTCGGCGTCGAGGCGACCATCTCCTTCGGCTGCACCGAGCCCGGCGCCTCGACGTTCCTCGAGCTCAACGGCGGCACCGACGTCACGCTGGACGGTCGCCCCGCGGCGTACGCCGACGGCCGCATCCCGCTGACCGACCTGGCCGCCGCCAACACGGTCCGCGTCACCGCCCGCATGCCCTACGTCACCGACGGCGACGGCATGACCGTCACCGTCGACCCGGCCGACGGGGAGCGCTACGTGTGCGCCCACACGTCGATGGACATCACCCAGAAGGTGATCCCCTGCTTCGACCAGCCCGACATCAAGACCACCTTCGCCGTCACCGTGGTCGCGCCGTCGCACTGGACGGTGCTCGCCAACGGCCCGCTCGAGGAGCGCGCCTCGGGCGAGGGCGCGGACACCTGGCGGTTCGGCACCACCCCCCGGTTCTCCTCCTACCTGTTCACCCTCGTCGGCGGGCCCTGGGTCTCGGTGACCTGGGACGAGCCGTACGCCCCGGCGCCGGGCGGCACGCTGCCCTTCGGCTGGCACGCGCGCGCCTCGCAGGAGCGCGAACTGCGTCGTGACGCCGAGGAGCTGCGGCGCATCACCAGCGCCTGCTTCCAGCACTACACGACGGTCTTCGAGCCGGAGTACCCCTACGCCGACTACCAGCAGGTCTTCGCCCCGGGCCTCAACTGGGGGGCGATGGAGTTCCCCGGCTGCGTCGTCTACCGCGACCAGGCGCTCACCCGGGGCGCCCCCACCGAGCTCGAGCGCCAGTGGCTGGCGTCCACGATCGCCCACGAGATGGCGCACATGTGGTTCGGCGACCTGGTCACCATGAGGTGGTGGGAGGACTCCTGGCTCAACGAGTCCTTCGCCGACTTCATGGGCTACGACGTCGCCGGCACCGCGGCCGGCTACTCCGACGCCTGGACCTCGGCCGCCATCAGCCGCAAGCCGGCGGGCTACCGCGCCGACCGCCGCCGCTCCTCGCACCCGATCGCCGAGGACACCGAGAAGATCGTCGACGTCGACACGGCGTTCGCCAACTTCGACATGATCACCTACGCCAAGGGCAACGCCACCCTGGCCCAGCTCGGCCACTGGCTCGGCGACGAGGACTTCCTCGCCGGGGTCAACACGCACCTCACCACGCACGCGTTCGGCAACGCCGACCTGGCCGCCTTCCTCGACTCGCTCGACTCCGCCACCGACAAGGACGTACGCGCGTGGGCGGCGGCGTGGCTGCGCACCACCGGCTTCGACACCCTGCGCGTCACGCGCGACGACTCCGGCGTGCCGGTGCTCACGCGTGAGGGCTCCCGGCCCCACCGCCTCACCGTGTCGGCCTACGACGACGACATGCGCCTGGTGAGCTCGCGCGACGTGCACCTGGGCGAGGAGCCCGTACGGCTCGAGGAGTTCGCCGGACGCGTCGTGGTGCCCAACTCCGGCGACGAGACCTTCGCGGTCGTCCGTCCCGACGAGCGGTCGTGGGCCGCCGTCACCGCGGGGCTGTCGTCGGTGGAGTCGCAGCTGACCCGGGCGATGCTCTGGTGGACCGCCGTCGACCTGTGCGAGTCGCAGGCCATCGGCGTCGGCGAGCTCGTCGACCTCGCCGACCGCCACCTGCGCCCCGAGACCCACCCGCTCGTCTTCGAGGGTGTCGTACGTGCCCTCCAGACCGTGGTCCGCCGCTACGCGGCCCCCGGGGAGGTCGCCGCTCACCTCGCCGTCGTCTCCGACATCGCGCGCGGTGCCGTCGAGGGCGGCGACCCCGCGCTCGCCCCCGGCGCGGCCCGGACACTGGCGCGCCTCAGCGCGGACCGGACCTTCCTCGTCGAGTGGCTCGGGCGCGACGACTTCGACCAGAACGTCCGCTGGGCCGCGGTGCACCGCCTCGCCGAGCTGGGCGACGCCTCCCACGTCGACGCCGAGGCCGAGCGCGACCGGTCCGTGGCCGGTCACCACGCCGCCCTGACCGCCCGTGCCGCGATCCCCACCCCCGAGGCCAAGGAGGCGGCCTGGGCGCAGCTGATGGGCGGCGAGCTCGGCAGCCACGAGTTCCACGCCGTCGGCGCCGGGTTCTGGGGCTGGGAGCAGGCCGACCTGGTCCGCCCATGGCTCCAGCGCTACGTCACCGACGGGCTCGCGCTCGCGCAGCGGTCGGGGCAGGCCATGGGCGACGTGATCGGCGACGCCTTCCCGGTGCTGCCGCTGGACCCCGACGTACGGCGCGGGCTCCGGGACGCGGTCGCCTCCGCACTCGAGGGGGA
This sequence comes from Nocardioides flavus (ex Wang et al. 2016), assembly GCF_014653115.1. Classification (GTDB taxonomy): domain Bacteria; phylum Actinomycetota; class Actinomycetes; order Propionibacteriales; family Nocardioidaceae; genus Nocardioides; species Nocardioides flavus. The sequence continues at coordinate 106,096 of NZ_BNAD01000008.1, forward strand.
CGTGCCGACGGTGCTGGCCCGGTCGTGGAACGACTCGCTCGACGACCTCGACCGGACGCTGTAGGCCTCAGCGCGGACCAGGCCTGATCAGCGTCGGACGACGCTGATCAGGCGTGGCCGTCGAACATGGAGGTGACGGACCCGTCCTCGAAGACCTCGCGGATCGCCCGGGCGATGAGCGGGGCGATGGAGAGCGTGGTGAGCTTGTCGAACTGCTTGTCCGCCGGGACGGGGAGCGTGTTGGTGACCACGACCTCCATGGCGGAGGAGTTCTTGAGGCGGTCGACGGCGGGGTCGGACAGGATCGGGTGGGTCGCGGCGATGATGACGCCCGCGGCACCGTCGGCCATGCACGCCTCGGCGGCCTTCACGATCGTGCCGCCGGTGTCGACCATGTCGTCGGTGAGGATGCAGATCTTGCCCTTGACCTCGCCGACCACGCGGTTGGCGACGACCTCGTTGGCCACGTCGATGCGGCGCGTCTTGTGGATGAACGCCAGCGGAACGCCGCCGAGGCGGGCCGACCAGCGCTCGGCGACCTTGATCCGGCCGGCGTCCGGGGAGACGACGGCCAGCTGCTGGTCGCCGTACTTCTCCTTGACGTAGTCGGTGAGGATCGGCAGCGCCATCAGGTGGTCGACGGGGCCGTCGAAGAAGCCCTGGATCTGGTCGGCGTGCAGGTCCACGGTGATGAGCCGGTCGGCGCCGGCGGTCTTGAACAGGTCGGCGATCAGCCGGGCAGAGATCGGCTCGCGGCCGCGGTGCTTCTTGTCCTGGCGGGCGTAGCCGTAGAACGGCATGACCACGGTGATCCGCTTGGCCGAGGCCCGCTTGAGGGCGTCGACCATGATCAGGTGCTCCATGATCCACTCGTTGATCGGAGCCGTGTGGCTCTGGATCACGAAGGCGTCGCACCCGCGTACGGACTCCTCGTAGCGGACGTAGAGCTCGCCGTTGGCGAACGCCCGCGCGTCCTGCGGGACGAGCCCGCACTCCAGGAGGTCGGCGACCTCGTGGGCGAGGTCGGGGTAGGCCCGGCCGCTGAAGACCATCAGGTTCTTCTCGGTGGTCCGCTTCATTCCGGTCACGCCGGCGACTCCTCGCTGTGTGGTCAGCCTCGGGGGGTGGCTAGGTTCGGAGGTGCTGCCAAGGATTGTTCCCCACGCCGGGCCCCTCGACCAACCCCGGGTCAGTCCTCGTGGGATGCCTCACGTTCACGCGCCGTTCGCGCGGCCTCCGCCTGCGCCGTCCCGGCCCGCCGGGACTCGGTCCAGCCCTCGAGGTTGCGCTGCGGGCTGCTGCTGACGGCGAGCGCGCCGGCCGGCACGTCGCGGCGTACGGTCGTGCCGCCGGCGGTGCCCGCGCCGTCGCCGATCTCGACGGGGGCGACGAAGGTGTTGTTGGAGCCGGTCCGGGCGTGCCGGCCGATGACGGTGCGGTGCTTGGCCACCCCGTCGTAGTTGGCGAAGATCGTGCCGGCGCCGATGTTGGTGCCCTCGCCGATCTCGGCATCGCCGACGTAGGACAGGTGCGGCACCTTGGCGCCGTCGCCGATGCTGGCGTTCTTGGTCTCGACGAAGGTCCCGATCTTCCCGGCGACGCCGAGCCGGGTGCCCGGGCGCAGGTAGGCGAAGGGCCCGACGGTGGCACGGTCGCCGATCACGGCGAGCTCGGCATGGGCGCGGACGACCCGCGCACCGGCGCCCACCTCGCAGTCCTTGAGCGTGGTGTCGGGGCCGACCACCGCGTCCTCGTGGACGACGGTGGCGCCGAGGAGCTGCGTGCCCGGCAGGATCGTGGCGTCGGGCTCGATCACCACGTCGGCCTCGATCCAGGTGGTCGCCGGGTCCATGACGGTGACGCCCTCGCGCATCCAGCGGGTGACGATCCGCTGGTTGAGCTTGCGGCCGAGCTCGGCGAGCTGGACGCGGTCGTTGGCCCCCTCGGTCTGCTCGACGTCGTCGATCACGTGCGCGCCGACGGTCAGGCCGTCCTCGCGCGCGAGGCCGACGGCGTCGGTGAGGTAGTACTCGCCCTTGGCGTTGTCGTTGGTGATCCGCGCCAACGCCGAGACGAGGAACTCGGCGTCGAAGGCCAGGATGCCGGAGCTGATCTCGGAGATCTCGCGCTGCTGGGGCGTGGCGTCCTTCTCCTCCACGATCGCCTCGACGTCGCCCTCGTGGTTGCGCACGATCCGGCCGTAGCCGAACGGGTTCGCCACCCGGCCGCTCAGGATGCTCACCGCGCGCTGCGCCGCCTCGTGCTCCTCGGCGAAGGCGCGCAGCGACTCCCCCTCGAGCAGCGGGGTGTCACCGGCCGCGACGAGCACGGTGCCGGTGGTCGTGCCGCATGCCTCCATCGCGACTCGTACGGCGTGCCCCGTGCCCTGCTGCGTCTCCTGGACGGCCAGCACGGCGCCCGGCAGCTGCTCGGTGATGTGCGGACCGACCTGCTCACGCTGGTGGCCGACGACCGCGACCACCTGGGTCGGCTCCACGGCCTGCACGGCGCGGAGCACGTGGCCGATCATCGAGCGGCCCGCGATCGGGTGCAGCACCTTCATGGTCTTCGACTTCATGCGGGTGCCGCCGCCGGCGGCGAGGACGATGACGGTGAGGTTGTCCATGTCCGCAGTCTGTCACCGGTCCGGCGTGACGCCGCAACCGCGGGACGAGGCGGTCGTGCGCTCCACGTCGACGGGACGTTGGTCCCTACCGGGACGTCGCCCGGCCGCGGTCGACTGGGCGCAGGAGGTGATCGCGGTGCCGCTGGGTCCGCCCCCGCACGGGGCGCTGCGCGGTGACGTCGTCGCGGGGATCACCGTCGCGGCCTACCTGGTCCCGCAGGTGCTGGCCTACTCCGGCCTGGCCCGGGTGCCGCCGGCCGCGGGGCTCTGGGCGGCCTTCGTCGCCCTCGCCGTCTACTTCCTCCTCGGGTCCTCGCCGCAGCTCTCCGTGGGCCCGGAGTCCACGACCGCGCTGATGACGGGCGCCGCCCTGGCGACGCTCGCGATCCCGGGCGCGTCCGCGCAGGACACCGCGGCGGTGCTCGCGCTCGCCGTCGGCGCCGTGTGCCTGCTGGCCTGGGCCGGCGGCCTCGGCTTCCTCGCCGACCTGCTCTCCAAGCCGGTGCTCGTGGGATACATGGCCGGGATCGCCGGGCTCATGGTCCTGTCACAGGCGGCCCGCGCGAGCGGCACCGACGTCCCGGACGCCAGCGTGCTGGCGCAGACCTGGTGGCTCGTCCAGCACCCGGCCCAGGCGCACGGCCCCACCGTCCTGGTCTTCGCCGGCACGCTGGTGCTGCTCCTGCTCGGTGCCCGGCTCTGGCCCACGGGCCCGGTCCCGCTCCTCGGCATGCTCCTGGCGACCCTGGCCGTCGCAGCGGCAGGGCTCTCCGACGACGGCGTGGCCGTCGTCGGCACGCTCCCCTTCGCCCTCCCGTCGATCGGGCTGCCGCCGGTGTCGTCGCTCGGGTCGTACGTGGGGTCGTGGGCGCTGCTGACGACCGCGCTGGCCATCGCCGTGGTCGGCTTCACCGACAACGTCCTCACCGCGCGGGCGTTCGGCGACCGGCACGGCGACCGGGTCGACGCCCGACGCGAGCTGTTGGCGCTCGGGGCGGCGAACGTCGCGGCCGGGATGGTGCACGGCTTCCCGGTGAGCAGCTCGGGGAGCCGGACGGCGATCGTCGACGCCGTCGGGGGACGGTCACGGTGGGCGGGGCTGTCCACCCTGGGGGCCGCGCTCGTCCTCGTCCTGGCGCTGCGTCCGGTGCTGGCCAGGTTCCCCGACGCCGCGCTGGCGGGCGTCGTGGTCTACGCCGGGCTCCGGCTGATCGACGTCGCGGAGTTCGTCCGGATCGCGCGCTACCGGCGCACCGAGCTCGCCATCGCGCTCGCCACGACCGCCGGGGTGCTCGCCCTCGGCGTGCTCGAGGGCGTGCTCGTGGCGATCAGTCTCTCGCTCGTCGACGTGATCGGCCGCGTGGCCCGGCCCCACGACGCGATCGAGGGCCTCGTCCCCGACCTGGCCGGCATGCACGACGTCGACGACCACGCCGGCGCGGTGGTCGTGCCGGGCCTGCTCGTCTACCGCTACGACGCGCCCCTCTTCTTCGCCAACGCCGACAACTTCCTGACCCGCGTGCGGGAGGCGGTCGCGGCGTACGGGCCGCAGTGGGTGCTGCTCAACACCGAGGCCATCGGCGAGGTCGACTTCACCGGCGCGGTCGCGCTCGAGACGCTCCGCGCGGAGCTCGAGGCCGAGGGCGTCGTGCTGGCGCTGGCCCGTCTCAAGCAGGACCAGCGCGACGCGCTGGAGCCGAGCGGACTGCTGGACCGGATCGGTGCGGAGCACATCTTCCCGACGCTGCCGACCGCGCTCGAGGGATACCGGGCGGCCACCGGGCAGCCGTGAGGTCCGCCCGGGCGTGGCTAGGCCCCGTCCGCGCCGAGCAGCTGCGCGAAGAGGTCGACGTACTGGATGAGGTGGCGGTCGGCGAGGTAGTGCTCGTGCACGCGGTCGTGGGCGTTGCGTCCCAGCTCCCGACGCCACTTCGCGTCCCCGAGGAGCCCGGCCAGCGCGGCCGCGAGCGCGGCACCGTCGCGCGGGTCCTCGAGCAGGATCCCGCTGACCCCGTCCTCGATCTGGTCGCGGATGCCGCCCACGGCGGAGGCGACCACGGGACGGGCCTTCCACATCGGCTCGGTGACGGTGAGGCCGAACCCCTCGGCGAGGCTCTTCTGGACGACGACCGTCGCGCGACGCTGGAGGGCGTTGACGGTCCGGGCATTGGCGACGGGGTCGTCCATCGGGATCGCGAGCAGGTGGGCGCGCCGGCGGGCCGCCGGGGCGAGCGAGCGCCAGCGGTCCCGGCACTCCGCGAGCACCTCGCCGGCCTCGGGGTCGTCGGCCACCCCGTCGGCCGGACCCGCGAGCACGAGGTGCACGTCGGGGGGCAGCTCGGCGAGGTGACCTGCGAAGGCGTCCAGGACGCCGGACATGTCCTTGAGGCGGTCCCACCGGCTGACCTGCAGCACGAACGGGTCGGCCAGCGGCACCGCCGGCCCCTCCACGACCAGCCCCAGGCGCCGCACCAGCGACTTGTCCTCGCGCGGGGTCAGCTCGACGTTCTTGGCGCTGAAGGGGTCGAGCGACGGCGGGATGATCCGCAACCACCGCCGGTCGACCCAGGCGGGCGCGAACTGCTCACGCGAGAAGACGCAGGCGTGCGCGGGCGCGACCAGGTCCTGCAGGAACCCCCACGCCTCCTGCGTCCACCGGTTGCTCTCGTCCACCCCCACGTGGCAGCGCCACACGACGTGCGCGCCCCGCTCACGCAGCGCACCGGCCAGCCCCGCGGTCTGGGGGTCGTGCAGCAGGACCAGGTCGCCGGGACGTACCAGGTCGACGAGCTCGCCGACGTGGCCCGCGAGGGTGGCGTCGTACGTCGCGCGTGCCGCGGCGTCGAGGGCGCCGTCGTCACCCGGGACGCCGTGCAGCCGGTTGTGGATGCGCTTGGTCAGCGCGAAGAAGTCCGGGGAGCCACCGATCACGAGCCAGCGGATGTCCACGCCGGTCCCGGCCGCGTAGGCGACGAGGGCGGCCAGCATCTCGGCCACGCCACCTCCGCGGGCCGTCGAGCTGATGTTCCAGACGGTGCGCCCGGCGAGAAGCCGCCGGGCCGCGGCGGCGTACGTCTCGACCCGGTCGACCCGCTCCGGCGGCAGCAGCGCGGTCAGCCGCGCGAGCGCGACCGGCGCCACTGCGACCTCGACCAGTCGTGTCACGGCGCACCCCGGGGGCGGGGCACCCGGACGTGGGGGCCGACCCGCACCTGCACACCGGGCGCGGCCCGTCTGGCCGCCGCCAGCGCGACGTCCATGCGCTGGATCAGCTCCGCCCGCGCGGCGTGGTCGTGCTCCGCCACGTCGGGCTCGACGAGCTCCACGGCGCGGTGGCAGGCGACCGCCCGTCGTGCGGCGTCGCCCACGCGCTGCTCGAGGTCGTGGACGTCGTCGACCACGACCTGCACCGGCGCGGGCGCGCGCGTGGCTGCGGCTGGGTGGGGGGCTGTCGCGCGGCTCATGGCGTCCTCCTCGGTCCTTGCCCCGAGTCTCACCGGCCCACGGCGCCACCGGCAGGGCCGTAGGACCCGGGGCTCTCGGCCCTCCGCCCCCGGGGCCGGGACCCCGGCCGGCGACTCAGCCCAGCCTGGCGTAGGCCACCGACAGCGCGGTCGCGACCGACAGCCACAACGCGTACGGGGTGAGGAGCAGGCCGCCCCAGGCCTCGACCCGGCCGACCACCACGACCAACGCCCAGGTGAGGACCGCGGCACCGGTCAGCGAGGCAGCGGCCGGCGCGAGGGCGTGCGGGACGTAGAACAGCCACGCCCAGCCGAGCGCCAGCGCCACCGACGCGGCGAGCACGCCGGTGGCGACCCACGCCGGGCCGGCCGACGCGGTGCGGACGACGCCCAGCCCGACGACGAGCAGCAGCGCGAAGTTGAGCGGCCACATCACGGCGAACACGACGTCGGGCGGCTGGAACGACGGCCGCGCGAGCGAGGCGTACCAGCCGGGGTCGTGGCCGTTCCAGACGTTCGACAGCGCGGCGAAGGCCACGACGAGAACGCACCAGGTGAGCACCGGCGCCCACGCCGTCACGTCGACTCCCCCTCGAGGCGCGCCCGCACGGCGGCATCGAAGGCCGCGACCGATCCGGTCATGCCGTCCAGCTCGCTCGCGCCGAGCAGGACACGCCAACGGTCGCCCTCGCGGGTCAGGACCACGGGCGCCCCGCTCGACGCGACCGCGTCACGCAGCTCGTCGTCGAGCTCGTTCAGGTGCAGCAGGCGCACCCGTACGGGGAGCCGGGCCGCCATCCGGTCCCACTCCCCCTTGCGCCGGACCGTGCCGTGGGTGATGTCGCACAGGCCGCAGTGCCGGGTGCCGCGCAGCTTGCCCCAGACGTACGCCGCCTCGCCGAGCAGGCCAGCGTCCGCGTCGTAGACGCCCACGATCTCGGTCACACCCATGTCACGACGCTACCGAGCGGCTCCCCGGGTAGGAGTCGAACCTACGTCGCTAGTCCTGATTCAAAGTCAGGCGGGCCCTACCGGCAGACCAACCGGGGATAGGAGGCCAAGCCTAGGGCCCGAGCGGACCGATCTTCACCACACCTCCACACGGGTCGGGGCCATCCCTGATGTCGCGGTGCCTGCGTGACCGCTAGCGTGAGGCGCGTGACGGGGGAACTCATGGGACGCCCGCCGGTCATCTCGACCGCGGGCCTCACCAAGCACTACGGGACGGTCCACGCCCTGACCGACCTCACGGTCGACGTCGGGGCGGGCGTGACGGGCCTGGTCGGCGCCAACGGCGCCGGCAAGTCGACGCTCATCAAGATCCTGCTCGGACTGCTCGAGCCCACCGGCGGGAACGCCAGCGTCCTGGGCCACGACATCGAGCACGAGGGCCAGGAGATCCGCCGGCTCGTCGGCTACATGCCCGAGCACGACTGCCTGCCGCCCGACGTCAGCGCCAGCGACTTCGTGGTGCACATGGCGCGGATGTCCGGTCTGGGGGCGTCGGCTGCCCGTGAGCGCGCCGCCGACGTGCTGCGCCACGTCGGCCTCGACGAGGAGCGCTACCGGCCGATGGGTGGCTACTCCACCGGCATGAAGCAGCGCGCCAAGCTCGCCCAGGCCCTCGCCCACGACCCGCGACTGGTCTTCCTCGACGAGCCGACCAACGGCCTCGACCCGGCCGCGCGCACCGACATGCTGCGACTCGTCGAGCGCATCGGCAGCGAGTTCGGCATCGCCGTGCTCGTCACCTCCCACCTGCTCGGCGAGCTCGAGCAGGTCAGCGACCACGTGATCGTGCTCGACGGCGGCCACCTGCTGCGCAGCAGCGCGACGGGCGAGTTCACCCAGCACACCGGCGGCCTGCTCGTCGAGGTCGTCGGCACCGAGACCGAGCGGGACCGCCTCGGGGAGGCGCTCGCCCAGCGGGGGCTCACCTGTCGACCGCGCGGTGCGATGGTCGCCGTCGACCCACCGCCGCCGGACCTCGCCGAGGGCGCGGCCGTCCACGACCTCATCCGCGACGTGGCCGCGGACCTCGGCCTCGGCCTGATGCGCCTCCAGCCGGACCGGCGCCACCTCGAGGACGTCTTCCTCGAAGGAGGCACCCGTGCCTGACCTCTCCGCCCCGGGCCCGGGTCGCTCCGGTGTCATCCACGACCTCGGCTACCGCCACTTCGACGGCGTCCGCGAGGGCTCCGGCGCCATCGCGCGCACCCTGTTCACCACCGGTCTACGCCACGCGTACGGGCTCGGCCGGTCGGGCAAGTCGAAGGTCATGCCCTTCCTCCTGCTCGCGATGTCGTTGCTGCCTGCGACGATCGTCGTCGGTGTCGTCGTCCTCACCGGCCTCGCCGACCTCCCCGTGTCGTACGCCGACTACACCAACCAGACGCAGCTGCTGGTCAGCCTCTTCGCCGCCGCACAGGCACCGGTGCTGTTCTCCCGCGACCTGCGCCACCGCTCGATCGTGCTCTACCTCGCGCGTCCGCTGTCCTCGCACGTGTTCGCCCTCGTGCGGTGGCTCTCGCTGACCGTCGCGATCCTGCTCTTCACCGCGATCCCCACGACCGTGCTCTACGCCGGCGCGATGCTGGCCGGGCTCGACAAGAGCGACCAGACCACCGACCTGCTCAAGGCGCTCGTCCTGCAGGTCCTGCTCGCCATGCTCGTCGCCGGCGTGTCCGGCCTGATCTCGTCGATCTCGCTGCGACGCGGCTTCGCCGTCGTCGGATCGGTGATGGCCCTGATCGTCCTGACCGGCATCGTCACCGTCGTCCAGAACATCGCCTGGTACGAGGCCGACAGCGAGACCGTCCCGGTCGCCGTCGGGCTGCTGTCGCCCTGGTCGCTCGTCAACGGCCTGGCCAACTCCTGGGACGCCGGCGTCGACACCGTCGTGCCGGTCGACGGCGCGTGGGTCCCGGCGTACGCCATCATCGCCGTCCTGCTCGTGGCCGGTTGCCTGCTCGGGCTCGTCGCCCGCTTCCAGAAGGTGGGCTCCCGATGAGCACCCTCGTCCTCGACTCGGCCTCGCGCTGGTTCGGCAACGTCGTCGCCGTCAACGACGTGTCGCTGACCATCGGCCCCGGCGTGACCGGCCTGCTCGGCCCCAACGGCGCCGGCAAGACCACGCTGATGGCGATGATGTCGGGCTTCCTCGCGCCGTCGGCCGGGCACGTCACGCTCGACGGGCAGCCCGTGTGGCGCAACACCGCGACCTACCGCCGGATCGGGCTCGTGCCGGAGCGTGAGCTCAGCTTCGGCTACCTGACCGGGCGCCAGTTCGTCCGCGCCAACGCCGACCTGCACCGCCTCCCCGACGCGGCTGCGGCCACCGAGCGGATCCTCGAGGTCGTCGACATGGTCGAGCCGGCCGGCCGGCGGCTCGACACCTACTCCAAGGGCATGCGGCAGCGGGTCAAGATTGCCGCGGCGCTCGTCCACGACCCGGCGGTGCTGCTGCTCGACGAGCCGTTCAACGGCGTCGACCCGCGCCAGCGGATGCACCTGATGGACCTGCTGCGGCAGCTGGGCGACCAGGGCCGCACCGTGCTGTTCAGCTCCCACATCCTCGAGGAGGTGGAGCGGCTCGCGCGCCACATCGAGGTCGTCGTCTCGGGGCGGCACGCCGCGTCCGGCGACTTCGGCGCGATCCGTCGCCTGATGACCGACCGGCCGGTGCAGTACGCGATCCGCTCCAGCGACGACCGCGCGCTCGCCGCGGCGCTGATGGCCCAGGAGTCCGTACGCGCGGTCAGCCTGCGCACCGACTCCCTCGACGTGCAGGTCGGCGACCTCGGCAGCTTCGCCGCGAGCCTGCCCGGCCTGGCCCGGCAGCACGACGTGACCCTGTTCGAGCTCTCCCCCAGCGACGAGTCGCTCGAGAGCGTCTTCGCCTACCTGGTGGCCCGATGAACGCGGGGATGATGAACGCGACCATTGCCAAGCTCGCGCTGCAGGCGCTCCTCGGCCGGCGACGGTTCTACCTGCTGCTGGCCTTCCCGGTGCTGCTCATCGGGCTGGTCGTGCTGATCACGGCCCTGACCGACGGCGACGCTGCGTACGGCGTGCTGCCCAACCTCGGCTTCCCGCTGGTGCTGCCGCTCGTCGCGATCCTCGCGGCGTCGTCGGTGCTCGGCCCCGAGGTCGACGACGGCTCGATCGTCTACCTGCTGTCCAAGCCGGTGAACCGCTACGGCGTGGCGATCAGCAAGTGGGTCGTGGCGCTCGCCGCGACGCTGGTGGCCGGCGCGCTGCCGATCCTCGTCGCGGCGCTGATCACCGGCGACAGCACCCGGGCGGTCGCGCTCTTCGTCGCCGCCGCGGTCGCCGGCACGGCGTACTCCGCGCTCTTCCTCGCGATCTCGGCGGTCACCCGGCACGCCGTCATCGCGTCGCTGATGTTCGTGCTGATCTGGGAGGGCCTGCTCGGCAACCTGTTCAGCGGCATCGCGTGGCTGAGCATCGGCCAGTGGGGACTGCGGATCGGCCACGCGATCTCCGACGAGCTGCCCGACCCCGCGAGCCTGCCGTACGCGGTCGTCGCCAGCCTCGTCGTGACGGTCGTCGGCGTGTGGTTCGCCGGAGACCGGCTGCGGTCGTTCTCCCTGCGCGGCGAGGCCTGAGCACCGCTCGCGCGTGCGCGCACTAGGGTCGGAACCGTGGAACTCCCCGTCATGCCGCCCGTGCAGCCGATGCTCGCCAAGAGCGTCAGCGGCGTGCCCGACCCGGCGAAGCACGGGGGCCTGAGCTTCGAGCCCAAGTGGGACGGCTTCCGCTGCCTGGTCTTCAAGGACGGCGACGAGGTCGAGCTCGCGAGCCGCAACACCAAGCCGCTCACGCGCTACTTCCCCGAGGTCGTCGACGCCTGCCGCGAGCAGCTGCCGGACCGCATCGTGCTCGACGGCGAGATCTTCGTCGGCCTGCAGGGCGCCGACGGCTGGCGGCTGGAGTTCGAGACGCTGCAGGAGCGCATCCACCCCGCCGCGAGCCGCGTCGACAGGCTGGCCACCGAGACCCCGGCCGGGTTCGTGGCCTTCGACCTGCTGGCACTCGGCGACGAGTCCTTCATGGACCGGCCCTTCTCCGAGCGACGTGCGGCCCTCGTCGCGGCGCTCGGCCACCTCGACGGCACCGGCCCCTGCTTCCTCACCCGCACCACCGAGGACGCGACCGAGGCGGAGCGCTGGTTCGAGGAGTTCGAGGGCGCCGGGCTCGACGGCGTCGTCGCCAAGCCGCTCGGCGCGGCCTACGAGCCCAACAAGCGCACCATGCTCAAGATCAAGCACGAGCGCACCGCCGACGTGGTCCTCGCGGGCTACCGCGAGCACAAGACCTCGACCCCCGAGGAGCCGCTGATCGGCTCGCTGCTCCTGGGCTTGTACGACGAGGCGGGCGAGCTGCAGCACATCGGCGTCTCGGCCAGCTTCACCGCCAAGCGGCGCGCCGAGCTGTGGCACGAGCTGCAGCCGCTGGTCTGCGACGTCGCCGACCACCCGTGGGGCCGGTGGAACGAGTTCCTCACCGCCAACCCGGACCGGGTCCCCGGCACGCAGAGCCGCTGGAGCGCCGGCAAGGACCTCGGCTTCACCGCGCTGCGACCCGAGCGGGTGCTCGAGGTGAAGTACGACCACATGGAGGGCCGCCGCTTCCGCCACACCGCTCACTTCAAGCGCTGGCGTCCCGACCGCGACCCGGAGTCCTGCGGCTACGCCCAGCTCGACGAGCCCGCGGGCTACGACCTCACTAGAATCCTCAGCACCGACACCGGAGGCGAGTCATGAGCACCCCCCACGTTCCCGAGAACACCCCCAGCAGCCCAGAGGACTCCATCCACGACGGACGGGGCACCTACGACGTGGTGCTCCTCGTCGAGCAGGCCCTCACGTCCGTCGACGCCGAGCAGGTGCGCTCGCTGCACAGCGAGATCGAGGACCCGGTCGTCTACCACGTGCTGCTGCCCCTCGAGGACGCCGCGGCCCGCATCGAGGCCACCCTCGGCACGCTCGGCGCCGGGGACCTGATGGCCGCGCCCGCGCTGGCGATGAACGACGTCGACATCGACGCGTTGCGGCGCGAGTGCGAGGAGCAGTCCTCGTCCGACCTCCAGCAGACCCTCAAGGCCATCGCCGCGGCCGGCGGCACTGCCCACGGCAAGGTCACCTCCGAGCCGCCGGTCGACGCGCTGGCCGCGCTCGTCACCGCGGTCGACGCGCGCGAGGCCATCATCCTGACCCGTCCGCACGTCGTCGCCGAGTTCTTCCACGTCGACTGGACGTCCCGCGCGCGCCGCAAGCTCGGCGTACCGGTCCTCCACCTGATCGAGCACGAGAACTTCGACGAGCAGGCCTCAGGCTCCGGCGAGGGCGTGAGCGGGCTCTGACGGCCACGACCGCTGGTTGAGGAGCTCGCGCCGCGACCGTCACGAAACCGGATCGGGGTCTCGTGACCGGCGCCAGGGCGCCTTCCTCGACCAACGGGTGGTCAGCGGCGGGTGACGCGGCGTACGACCGCGCGGCGCAGGATCGCTGCCGCCTCGCGCCCGCCGACGGCGGGCTCCTTCGTGGCCCTGACCTGCGCGAGGTCGCGGCGCAGCTGCTGCACCGTGGCCCGCTGGGCGTCGCGCGCCTCGCGGGCGGCGAGGGTGGACTCGGCCTTGGTGTGGTCGAAGGTGAGCGCCACGGCGTCGGCGTAGCGGGCGTTGTAGTCCTCGTGCACCCGGTCGAGGGCCAGCAGCGTGTCACGGTCGTGCGGGTCCTCGACGAGGACGCCGAGCAGGTCCCAGACGCCCTCGGCCATCTCGCGCAGCCAGTCGGGGGTGCGGACGTCGTCCCAGGTGAGCTGCGACTTGCGCATCGACGGCTCGATGAAGTCGTCGACCGGGTGGTGCTCGCGCGAGGCGAGGTCGGTGTCGAGCGCGAGGTCGAGCTGCTGCTGCACGGGAGTGAGCGCGGCGCGCCAGTCGGCGAGCAGGTCGGTGTAACGCACGAAGGACCGCTTCGAGCCGCGGCCGGCCTTCTCGGTGAGGAGCGCGGCGTGCACCCAGCCGGCGACGTTGGACGTCTCCTTGGTGAGCCGCAGCTCCTCGGACTGGCTCGAGAGGTACGCGATGTCGCGCGAGCCGACGACCTCGGCGGGGTGGCGCAGCGCGGTCAGCCAGCGCAGGTCGGCGCCCAGCTCGGCGCTGACGACCTCCCACACCTGGGCGAACCAGAACGCGTGGGGGTCCTTGACGACGATCTGGTCCCCGGGCCGGTCGTGCTCGGCGAGCTGTCCCGAGAGCCACTCGTGGAGCTCCGCGGTCGGCACGCCCGACTCGACGTGGCGGGCGACGATGTCGACGGCCGCGGGGCGGCTGTCGATGTTGAAGAGCGCGAGCTCCTTGAGGTGGCGCTTGTGGAAGTCGATGACCCACTGCGGCTCGTAGAACCCGCGCGGGTTGGTCTCCGAGGCCTGCACCTCGGGCTGCGGCACGTGGAGGCCGAGACGCTTCAGGGTGCCGGCGAGGGAGCTGGTGCCGCTGCGACCGGAGCCGGAGACGAGGACCAGCGGGGTGGAGGACGTCGGCATGCGGCTCACCCTATCGGCCGGACCGGCTCCCCCTAGGATCGTGCCGACCGTTCCGCGGATCGTCGAGGACAGAGGACTGAGGACCACGTGGCACTGACCGACAGGCTCGGCGGGAAGGTGCGCTCGGCGGTGCGACGCGTGCGCCGCGACGGCCCGCTCGACATCGTCTTCGTCCTGTTCAACGCCGACGGCATGGGCGGCACCGCCCGCTCCGGCATCGAGCAGGCCAACGCACTGCTCTCCCTCGGCGAGGGCCACCGGGTGCGCATCCTCAGCGTGACCCGCAGCGGCGACTCGACCCACTACAGACTGGTCGACGGCCTCGAGGTCACCTACCTCGTCGACGTGCGCGGCGAGCGCCCTGTCGCGGTCGACGGCCGGCACGCCGCCGAGCTGGCCGAGCGTGAGTCGCTGATCGTGCCGCGCAGCTGGGACGCGCTCTACAACGGCCTCACCGACGCCACGATGCGCGAGGCGCTCGGCGGCATCGACGCCGACGTGCTGGTCACCACCACCCCCGAGCTGCTGGCCGTCGTCGCGCAGCTCGCCCCCGCCGACGTCGCGCTGGTGCACCAGGAGCACCGCGCCTCCTCGAGCCGGGTCAACGACCTCGGCGCCCTGCTCCAGTTCGCCCCCCGCGCCGACGTGGTCGTCTCGCTCACCGAGTCGATGTCGCGGTGGCTCGCCGGTCGCCTCGGCGGGGCGGCGCCCGAGCTGCAGGTCATCCCGAACCCGCTGCCCGCGCACCGCCAGGAGCGCTCCCCGCTCGACCAGAGGACGTTCGTCACCGCCGGCCGGCTGGCGCCGGAGAAGCAGTTCGAGCACGTGGTCGACGCGTTCTGGCGCATCCACGAGCACGTGCCCGGCTGGACGCTGACCGTCTGGGGCGACGGGCCGCGCGCGGACAACCTGGCCGCGCAGGTGCGCAAGCTCGGGCTCGAGGACCGCGTACGCCTCCCCGGGTCGACCGACGACCTGGCCGCCGAGTGGGCGCGCGCGAGCGTCGCTGTGCTCGCCTCGCGCGGCGAGGGCTACCCGCTCGTGCTGCAGGAGGCGATGTCGGCCGGCGTCCCGCCGGTGTCGTACGACTGCCCGTCCGGGCCGCGCGAGATCATCACCCCCGACGTCGACGGTCTCCTCGTCCCGCCGGGGTCGAAGGCCGCGCTCGCCGCCGCGATGCTGCGCATCGCCACCGACGACGACCTCCGTACGGGCCTCGGCGCCGCCGCGCTGGAGCGCTCGCGGCGGTGGGACGGGCAGCTGCTCGCCCGCCAGTGGCTCGACACCTTCCGCACGGCCGTCGCCCGTCGCGCCGACCCGCTCGCCCCGCGTCGCGTGCTGCACGGCCTGCGGCCCGGACCGCTCGGCGACCTGCCCGAGACCGACGGCGCGCGCGGTGTCACGCCCGCCCGGGCGCGTACGACCGCGCTGGCCGCACTGACCTCCGCGGCCGCCGCAACGGGCAACGGGTGGTTCGTGGTGCCCGCCCGCGGCCTCGACCCGCACCCGCTCGTCGTGGTGCCGTCCTCGTGTCGCGGCGAGTTCCTGGCCGCGCTGGCCGCGGGGTCCGTGCCCGACTGGCTCTCGGTGCGCGATCCCGCCGAGCGCGGCTGGCCCGAGCGGCGCGGCACGGTCGCGGTGATGACCGAGGAGCTCGCCCGGACCCGTACGGCCTCGCTGTTCCTCGAGCCGTGGCCGATGCGCGGCGGCCACGACGGCCTCCTCGGCGAGGGCGTTGAGGTGGGCGTGCAGTTCTGGGAGGAGTCGCCCGACGGCGACCTGCTCGCGCCGGGACCCAACCGCTGGGGCGACCGCGTCCCGGCCAGCACGCCCCACACCACCACCACGGTCGAGGGCGTGGAGGTCCCCACGCTCGAGCTGATGGCGCTGCCCACGGTCGACGACTGCCGCTTCGACGTGGACGTCGTCTACACCTGGGTCGACGGGGACGACGAGGCCTGGCTGGCGGCCCGCAACGAGCGGATCACCGGTCTCGGCGGCACGCCCAGCGCCCGCGCCGGCGGCGCCTCGCGCTACCGCAGCCGTGACGAGCTGCGCTACTCGATGCGCAGCATCCACCTGTTCGCGCCGTGGGTGCGCCGCATCCACCTCGTCACCGCCGGCCAGGTGCCCGACTGGCTCGACACCTCGCACGAGCGCGTACGCCTCGTCGACCACCGCGACATCCTCCCGGCCTCCGCGCTGCCGACCTTCAGCTCCCACGCGATCGAGACCCGCCTGCACGCCGTGCCCGACCTCGCCGAGCACTTCGTCTACGTCAACGACGACGTCTTCCTCGGGCGGCCGCGCCGCAAGGAGCACTTCTTCGCCCCGGGCGGGCAGTACGCCGCGTTCGTCGCCGACCACCGCGCCGTCGGGCTGCCCGGCACCGACGACCGGCCCTACCTCTCTGCCGCGCAGAACAACCGCCGCGTGCTCGCCGACGCCTTCGGGGTGACGCTGACCCACACGATGATGCACAGCCCGCACCCGCAGCGGCGCTCGACGCTGGAGGAGATCGCGGAGCGGTTCGCCTCCGAGGTGGACCGGACGACGCACGCGCCGTTCCGCTCCGAGACCGACCTGTCGATGCTCTCCTCCTTCGCGCAGTCGTACGGGCTGATCACCGGTCAGGCGTTCCGGGCGAGCGCGCACCACGGCTACGTCGACCTCGGCCACCAGCAGCTGCCGGTGCAGCTGCGGCAGATGCTCAAGCGCGACCGCGACTTCTTCTGCGTCGCCGACAACCTCCTCGCCGCCTTCGACGAGGAGCGCGCCGACGGCCTGCTCCACGACTTCCTGGAGCGGTACTTCCCGATCGCGGCGCCCTGGGAGCGCGGCTGAGCGGTGCCTGAGACATGTTCTGAGTCTTCAGAACCTGCGTCACGCACCGCCGTCCGCTCGGGCGGTGAGTAAGACATGTTCTGAGCCACCGGAACCTGCGTCACACACCTCTCGACTACGGTGAGGCCGAGAGAGGTCAATCGGCGAGCTCGGCCACCACGTCCAGGTGACCGGCGTGCCGGGCGTACTCGGCGAGGACGTGGAAGCAGATCCATTCCAGCGTGGGCGGGTCGTCGGCGAACCGGCCACCCGTGGCTGCCGTCGCGTCGAGGGGGTGGTCGCGGAGCACGCCCAGGGTGCGGGCGGCGACGTCCTCGAGCCGGGTCGCCAGCGACTCGGCGGTCACGTCGTCAGCCACGTGCCACCGCGACGGTGGTCCGGGGTCCCCGTCGGCCCAGTCACCCCACGGTTCGGCGACCCGCTCGCCGAGGAACCCCCAGACGAACCACCGCTGCTCCATGTGGAGCACGTGGCTGAGCAGCTCCAGCGGCGTCCATCCCGAGGGCAACCGCGACGTGCGCTGGTCGGCGTACGACAGCGACAGCACCGTGGCCGCGAGGTCGCCACGCACCCAGTCGAGGTAGTCGGCCCACCGCTGCGCGCCGGCCGGTCCTGTCTTCGGCGGCTCGCCGCTGTTGCGGGAGACCCGCTGGTCCTCGCTCACGTGCCCTCGATCCGGTTGCCGTCGGCGTCCCAGTGCGCCTCGACCTTCTTGCTCGGCTGCACCCGCGGCGGCTCCCCGGGCATCTTCGGGTGGTCGGGCGGGTAGTTGAGCTCGACCGGGTGCTCCTCCCACAGGTCGAGCAGGGGCTGGAGCGAGTGGTGCACGTCGTCGATGCCCTCCCACGGGTCACCGTCCAGCATGAGGCGCGAGGGCACGGAGAACAGGTTGAGGTGGTGGGGGTCGGTGAGCTCGGCGAGCTCGTCCCACGCCAGCGGCGTCGACACGGGCGCGCCGGCGATCGGCCGCAGCGAGTAGGCCGAGGCGATCGTGCGGTCGCGGGTGTTCTGGTTGAAGTCGACGAAGATCCGCTCCCCGCGCTCCTCCTTCCACCACGCCGTGGTCACGCCGTCGTCGCGCTTCTCCAGCTCGCGACCGAACGCGATCGCGGCGTGGCGCACCTCGCCGAAGTCCCAGCGCGGCTCGATCCGTACGTAGACGTGGATCCCGCGGTTGCCAGACGTCTTCGCGAAGCCGGTCATCCCGAGATCGGCCAGCAGCTCGCGAGCGACACCCGCGACCCGTACGGCGTCGGCGAACGTCGTGCCCGGCTGCGGGTCGAGGTCGATGCGCAGCTCGTCGGGGTGGTCCACGTCGGCGCGCCGCACCGGCCAGGGGTGGAAGGTGAGGGTGCCCATCTGCGCGCACCACACCGGCACCGCGATCTCGGTGGGGCAGATCTCCTCGGCCGTGCGCCCCGAGGGGAACGTGATCTGCACGGACTCGAGGTAGTCGGGAGCGCCCTTGGGCACGCGCTTCTGGTAGAACGCGTCGGCGTCGCGGTCCTGCGGACCGGTGGCCAGCTTCATGCCGGGCCGCACCCCCGACGTCCAGCGCTCCAGCGCTGTCGGCCGGTCGCGCAGCGCGCGCATCAGCCCCTCCTCCACGCTCGTGAAGTACTCCGCGACCATCAGCTTGGTCACCGCGGGCGTGCGGTCGGTCGCCTCGTAGATCACGCGATCGGGGGACGAGATCCTGACCTCGCGGTCCCCCGCCTGGACGTACGCCTCCGCAGCCTTGGCCATCCCCCGACCCTAGTCGGGTCAGCCGACGGGCCGGAGGACCGAGTCGACCACGACCACACCCTCGCCGAACTCGCGATCGACCCACTGCTGGATGCGGCCGTCGTCGTGGAACACCGTGACGAGGAGTCGGTTGCTCGGGTCGCCCGCGCCGCTCTCGACGAACCCGGGCAGGTCGAGCGTCGTGCGCTGGAGGGCCAGCATCTCCTTCTCCGTGCGCTCGACCTCGGTCACGCAGAGCATCCCGCTCCAGACCTCCCGGACAGCCGCCTCGGCCACGCCCGGGTCACCTGCGACGGAGACGGACACCACCGTGTTCGCCGGGTCGCGCGGGCCGGGCTCGCCCTCCGGGCTGCTGACCGAGACCGCCGCGAAGTCGTCCAGTCCCTGTGCGGTCGATGTCGCCCGGAGGAAGTCGTCCTGGGTGACCCGGCTGCGATCGAGCACCTGCCATCCGCCGTCCGGGGTCGGGCAGGGGATCTCGACCTCGAACGGTTCCGGTTCGACCTCCGACTGCGTCGCCTCCTCGACGGCGAAGGTCGAGCCGTCGAAGGTGCCCACCAGGCGGTAGGTGCCCATCCGCACCCCCTTCTCCTCGGTGAACTCCCCGCCGTCGCGGTCCCAGTCCCACCCCGCGACGGACGCGTCGCGGCACACCAGGGGGTCGGGCAGTCCGCCTCCCCAGAGCACGTCGCTGAAGCACAGCTGGGCGCCCGAGCCGTCGTCGGTCACGGTCACCGGCCGGGAGCTGACCACCCGCCGGTCGGCCCCGGGGACGGCGGTCGGCCGCACGACCGGACCGTCGTACGTCGCCCGCGCCGTCGCCGTGTCCGTCGGCTCCGACGACGCCCCGCCGCACGCGCCCGTCACGAGCGCCAGCGCGCCGGCGACCAGCCATCTCCCCCACGAGTCCCCCGTCATGACGTCACCGTGCCGCACGACGACGCCGGTGACGAGGGGTGTGGCTGGATCGTGACCTTCCCCCGCCTCGTACGCTGGGGGCATGGCCTACGACGTGCAGAAGACCGACGAGCAGTGGCGCGAGGAGCTCACCCCCGAGGAGTACGCCGTGCTCCGCCAGGCCGGCACCGAGCGCGCGTTCACCGGCGAGTACACCGACACCGAGACCGAGGGCACCTACTCGTGCAAGGCCTGCGGCTCGGAGCTGTTCACCAGCGACACCAAGTTCCACTCCGGCTGCGGCTGGCCGAGCTTCTACCAGCCGATGACCGACACCGTGGAGTACATCGAGGACAACTCCCACGGCATGAAGCGCGTGGAGGTGCGCTGCGCCAAGTGCGGCTCGCACCTGGGCCACGTCTTCCCCGACGGCTTCGGCACTCCCACCGGCGACCGCTACTGCATCAACTCGATCAGCATCACGCTCAACGAGAAGAAGTAGCGGCCCCTTCCCGCCTGCTCCCCCTCGGTAGTCAGGGACGTTCCGGTAGGCGATTCGGCCGTTCCACCTACCGGAACGTCCCTAACTAGCCCGGACCCCGGACCCCGGGCCCCGGGTCAGGAGACGGGGACGAGCGCGGAGCTGATCCGCACCAGCCCCTCGCCGTACGTCTCGTCGGCCCACGCCTGGATCGAGCCGTCGTCGAACACGACCTGCGCGTCGAGGGAGTCCGGGGCGAACGACCCGCTGGTCAGCAGCTGGTCCCCGAGCGCTCCCTGCAGCTCGGTGTTGACCTCGTTGAGGTCGGCGTCGGTGCGCTCGACGGTGGTCACGCACAGCATCCCGCCCCACGTCCTGCGCAGCTCGGCCTCGGCCGCCTCGGGGTCCCCGGTGACGGCCACGTTGATCGTGTTGCCCGTCAGCCAGGCCGTGGCGTACGTCGGCAGCGCGGAGGCCGCGGCGAGGGTGGCGTCCATGTCCTCCGGGGTCGCGCGGGACGTGTCGGTCGTGGTCGCGTCGTCGCAGGCGGCCGCGAGCGGCTCCGGCTCGGGCTCGGCCATCACGTCGTAGAGCGCCGCCGGGATAGCGTCGGTGACGGTGAAGGTCGTGCCGTCGTAGGTCCCGGTGAGGGCGTACGAGCCCCACCGCACGCCGGACGCCTGCTCGGACCCGACGTCGCCCCAGTCGAAGTCGACCAGGGCCGGACCGCCGCACTGGGGCGGGTACGACTCGGCGACCGGGCCGAGGCACAGCTCGGGGCCGTCGCCGTCGTCGAGGACCATCACCAGCCCCTGCGTACGGACCTCGCCCTCCGGCACGGGCGTGGGCGCGCCGGCCGGCCCCGTCGAGGCGGCCGGCTCGTCCGACGCGGACGGGTCGACCGCGTTGGTCCCCGGGTCGGTGGAGCAGGCGGCGAGGGAGCCCAGCACGGTGAGCACGGCGGCAGCGGCGAAGATCCTCATGGTGCTACGACGCTACGCCGTGCCCGCGCGTTCCCGCGTCAGGGCAGGCGGTCGAGGAGCTCCGCCGGCGTCACGCGGGCGCCGGTGTAGAACGGCACCTCCTCGCGGACGTGGCGGCGGGCGTCGGAGGCGCGCAGGTCGCGCATCAGGTCGACGATCCGGTGCAGCTCGTCGGCCTCGAAGGCGAGCAGCCACTCGTAGTCGCCGAGGGCGAACGAGGCCACGGTGTTGGCGCGCACGTCGGCGTAGCCGCGGGCCTGCTGGCCGTGCTGGGCGAGCATCCGGCGGCGCTCGGCGTCGTCGAGGAGGTACCACTCGTAGGAGCGCACGAACGGGTAGACGCACACGTGCGCGCGCGGCTCCTCGTCGGCGAGGAAGGCCGGGATGTGCGACTTGTTGAACTCCGCCGGACGGTGCAGCGCCATCTGCGACCAGACCGGCTCGAGGCGGCGGCCGAAGGAGGTGCGCCGGAACGCGTTGTAGGCCCCCTGGAGCTGCTGGGAGTCGGCGGCGTGCCACCACACCATCAGGTCGGCGTCGGCGCGCAGGCCGCTCACGTCGTAGATGCCGCGGACCTTCACGTCCTGCTCGGCGAGCACCTCGATGAGGGCCTCGACGTCGGTCGCCTCGGCGGCCCGGTCGGCGTCGCCGAGCACGTCGCGCAGCTTGAAGACCGACCACATCGTGTAGCGGATCGTGTCGTTGAGCTCACGCGTGCGGGCGGCGTTGGTCTTCGCGTCGGGGGACTCGGTGCTCATGGCCTCATTCTGCCCGTGTGACCGAGGCCACGGCCCGCCGGGCCGAGCCGATCACCGCGGGGATGCCGACGCCGTCGTACGCCGCGCCGCAGACCGCGAGCCCGGGTCGTGTCGCGACGGCGGCTCGGATGCGGGCGACGCGGTCGAGGTGGCCCACGGCGTACTGCGGCAACCCACCGCCCCACCGCTGGACGTGGGTGTCGACGGGACGCGCCGTGATGCCCGCCATCGCCGCGAGGTCGGTCAGGGACACCCGCACCAGCCCGTCGTCGGCGGCCTGCAGCGTCGTCTCCTCACCGTGGCGGCCCAGTGAGGTGCGCAGCACGACGACGTCGGGGTCCAGCTCGCGCACCCAGGCCCACTTGGCGAACGAGAAGGTCGAGGCCTTGATGGTGCGCTGCTCGACCGGCGGGACGAGGAAGCCCGAGCGGTCGAGGAGGCCGCCCGGGACGTCCCGGGTCCGGAAGGCCAGGGTCACCACTGCGACGCTCGCGGTGTCGATCGCCGCGAGCTCGCCGGCCGCGTCCGGGACCTCGTCGGCGAGGAGCCGCGCGGCGGGCACGGACGGGGTCGCCAGCACGACCGACCCGGCCTCGACCGTCTCGGGGTGCGTCGTCGGCCCGACGGTGACCGCCCAGCCGCCCGGCGTGCGCCGCAGGGCACGCACGGTCGCCGCCGTACGCACCTCGAAGCCACCGCCGTCGACGACGAGGCCGGGCAGCCGCCCCATGCCTCCGGGCAGCGACGCGAAGACGGGCGCGGTGGAGAGCGGGAGGCCTGCGACCTGCTCGAGCAGGCTGCCGCGGCGGGCCATGGCGAGGAGCTGCGGCACGGCCGCCGCGGCCGAGATGGCGCGTGCGTGCCCGGCGTACACCCCGCCGAGCAGCGGCTCGACGAGCCGGTCGACGAGCTCGTCGCCCAAGCGCCCGGCCACGAGCTCGCCCACCGACACGTCGTCGCCGACGGGCGTGTCGACCTCGTGGCGCGCACGCAGCAGGCCCTCGGGGCTGAGCACCCCGCTGGCGGCGAGCTGGTCGAGGTCGAGGGGGACGCCCATCAGCGAGCGCGGCATCGTGCGCAGCGCACCGCGCGACCAGACGGCGGACGCAGCGGAGGTCGGGTGGACCACCTCCGCGCCGACCTCCTCGGCCAGCGCCAGGCCCTCCGGGCGGCGCGCCAGCATCGCCTCGGCGCCGACGTCGACGGTGAGGCCGGCGACCTCGGCGCTGCGCAGCTTGCCGCCGACCTGCGGGGATCCCTCGAGCAGCAGCACGTCGCGGCCGGCGGCGGCGAGACCACGTGCGGCGACGAGGCCGGCGATGCCCCCGCCCACGACCACAGCGTCACGCCTCACGCCGTCCACCCTGCCAGAGGGGGTGGCGGCCCACCGGCGCACCCTAGGCTGCACGCATGGAGTTCACCGGAGCCGCCGACCGGATCGCGGTCATGATCGATGCCGACAACACACGGCCGTCCTACGCCAACGAGGTGCTCAGCGAGGTCGCGAAGTACGGCGACCCCACGATCCGGCGCGTCTACGGCGACTGGACCAACCCCCACCTCACCCAGTGGGCGCGCAAGCTCAACAGCCTCGGCCTGCGGGCGATGCACCAGAACGCCTACACCTCCGGCAAGAACTCCACCGACCTCGCGCTCGTGATCGACGCGATGGACCTGCTCTACGACGGCAACGTCGAGGCCTTCGCGCTCGTGACCAGCGACAGCGACTTCACCAGCCTCGCCCACCGGCTGCGCGAGTCGGGCAAGAAGGTCTACGTGCTCGGCGAGAACAAGGCCCCCGAGTCGCTGCGCAACGCGTGCGACAAGTTCATCGACCTCGCCGTCGTGACCGACCGCGACGACGAGGACACGGACGACGACGAGGCCGAGGACACCCCCTCGATCAACCTGCAGAGCGCCCTGACCCGGGCCGTCAACGCCGTGTCGGACGACGACGGCTGGGCGCTCCTGCCCGCGCTGGGCAACCAGCTGGTCCGTACGCACCCCTCGTTCGACGCGCGCAACTTCGCCGGCCCCGGCGCCAGGCTCAGCACGCTGGTCACCGCGCAGCCCTACCTCGAGACCTCGGGCTCGGGCAACCAGCTGCTGGTGCGGCTCAAGGGCGCGAAGCCCGCAGCGAAGACCGCGCCCAAGGCGCGGACCAGGAAGAGCCAGCCCAAGAAGGAGGTCGCGAAGGCCGCTGCCAAGACCTCCGAGAAGGCTGCCGAGAAGGCTGCCGAGAAGGCTGCCGGGAAGGCCGCCGCGAAGACCTCCGAGAAGGCTGCCGAGAAGTCGACCGAGAAGTCAGCCCCGACGTCTGCGCCGGCGTCCCCGCCCGAGCAGCCCGTGGCCACCACGACCCTGACCCGCAGGACGAGGAAGAAGCCGAGCACACCGGGGTCCTGAGGGTTCTTCGTGGGCGCGCGGACCGAAGTTCGCGGACGTCCGACCGCTGAGCGTGGCCAGAGGCCCCGGTGCCGGGTTAGGTCCGCGCGTCTGCGGTCGCGCCGGTCAGTAGGCGTGCACGAAGTCGGTGAGCGCCTTGAGCTGGTCGGGGTCCGTGGAGGGGATCACGCCGTGGCCGAGGTTGAAGACGTGGCCCTTGGCCGCGCGCCCGGCCTCGATGATCTCGGCCGCACGGGCGGTCATCACCTCGGTGGGCGCGAAGACCAGCGTCGGGTCGAGGTTGCCCTGCACGGCGCGGTCGCCGACCAGGGGGATCGCATGCTCCAGCGGCGTGCGCCAGTCGACGCCCACGACGTCGGCTCCGGCCTCGCCCATGAGCCCGAGGAGGTTGGTCGTGCCGACGCCGAAGTGGATCCGCGGCACGCCGAGCTCGCCCGCCGCGGCGAGCACCCGCTGCGAGTGCGGCATCACCGAGGCGCGGTAGTCGGCCGGGGTGAGCGCCCCTGCCCACGAGTCGAAGAGCTGCACGGCCGAGGCGCCCGCCTCGACCTGGATGCGGAGGTAGGTCGCCGCGATGCCGGCGATCTTGCGCATCAGCGCGTCCCACACGTCGGGGGCGCCGAACATCATCGCCTTGGTCTTCGCGTGCTCCTTGGACGGCCCGCCCTCCACGAGGTAGGACGCGACGGTGAACGGGGCGCCGGCGAACCCGATGAGCGGCGTGACGCCCAGCTCGGCGACGAGCTGGCGCACGGCCTGCGAGATGTAGGGGACGTGCGCGGGCGTGAGGTCCGGGATCGCCTCGACGTCGGCGAGCGTCCGTACGGGCGAGGCGACGACCGGCCCGACGCCCGGCTTGATGTCGAGGTCGACGCCGACGGCCTTCAGCGGCAGCACGATGTCGGAGAAGAAGATCGCCGCGTCGACGCCGTAGCGGCGGACCGGTTGCAGGGTGATCTCGGTGACGAGGTCGGCGTCCATGCAGGACTCGAGCATCCCGATGCCCTTGCGGACCTCGAGGTACTCCGGGAGCGAGCGTCCCGCCTGCCGCATGAACCACACCGGTGTGTGCGAGGGCCGCTCACCGCGGGCCGCCCGGAGGAAGGGGCTGTCGGCCAGGCCGGGGTGGGGCGTGCGTACGGCGTCGGTCACGTGCCGAATCTTCGCAGGTCAGGCGGCGTGGCGGCACATCGGCGAGGCCGGCCGCTGGCCTACTCTGGCCTCATGGTGGCCCGTCACGAGACCCACCCGGGCAGTGCTGCCGCGGCTGGACCCGCGGAGTTCCGCGCGGCTGTGGAGTCGATGCGTCGGGCGTCGCTGCGCCCGGAGGTGTTCTGCGAGGAGATGCCGGCGCCGCAGCGCATCGCGCCGTGGTCGTCCGCGCTCAGCGGCGACGTCACGGTCGACGACGACGACCTCGGCACCGGGCGGCTGATCCTGCTCCACGACCCGGCGGGCAACGACGCGTGGGACGGGACGTTCCGCTGCGTGGCCTACGCCCGGGCCGACATCGATCCCGAGCTCGGCGCGGACCCGATGCTGGCCGCCGTCGGCTGGTCGTGGCTGACCGAGGCCCTCGAGGCCCACGGGGCCGGCTTCCACGCCGCCTCCGGCACCGTCACCCGCGTCACCACCGAGAGCTTCGGCCAGATGGCCGACGAGTCCGGCACCGCCCAGGTCGAGATCCGCGCGTCGTGGACGCCCGACGTCGACGAGGTCGGCGGGCTCGACATGACGGCGCACGTCGAGGCCTGGGGCGAGCTGCTGTGCACCGCGGTCGGCCTGCCGCCCGTGCCCGAGGGCGTCACCGCCATCCCCAGCCGGCGTGGACAGCGTGGCACCTGAGCCGATGCCCGACACCCCGGACACCTCCCTCGGCGACGCCGGTCCCGACCCGGACCTCGACACCGGTCCCGACACCGGTCCCGACACCGGTCCCGACACCGGGCCCGAGGCGCCCCCGGCTCCCCTGCTCGAGCTCCGTGACGGCCTGCCCGAGGTCGTCGACACCGACGCCGGGCTCCTCGAGGCGTGCGAGGCGCTGGCCGCCGCGACCGGCCCGGTCGCCATCGACGCGGAGCGCGCCTCCGGCTACCGCTACTCCAACCGCGCCTACCTGATCCAGCTGCGTCGCGAGGGCGCCGGCACCTGGCTCGTCGACCCGATCGGCATGTCCACCCTCGACCCGCTCCAGCACGCCCTCGCCGGCTCCGAGTGGATCCTCCACGCCGCCACGCAGGACCTGCCCTGCCTGCGCGAGGTGGGTCTGACCCCGACCAGCCTCTTCGACACCGAGCTCGCCGGCCGCCTCCTCGGCTACCCCCGCGTCGGGCTCGCCACGCTCGTCGAGACCGTCCTGGGGCAGCGGATGCGCAAGGAGCACTCCGCCGCCGACTGGTCGACCCGCCCGCTGCCGGAGTCGTGGCTCGAGTACGCCGCGCTCGACGTCGAGGTCCTCCTCGAGCTCCGCGAGCACATGGTCACCGAGCTCGAGAAGGCCGGCAAGGCCGAGTGGGCGCGCCAGGAGTTCGACCACCTGCTGGGCTTCGAGCCGGCCGTGCGCGTCGACGCGTGGCGGCGTACGTCCGGGGTGCACCGGCTGCGCGGGCGACGTGCGCTCGGCGCGGCGAAGGCCATGTGGGAGGCCCGCGACGCGATCGCCGCGGAGCGCGACGTCACGCCCGGCCGGATCCTGCCCGACTCCGCGATCGTGGTCGCGGCCACCGCCATGCCCACCGACCGTCGCGCCCTGCTCGCCACCCAGGGCTTCCACGGCCGTGGCGCCAGCCGCTACGCCTCGACCTGGGTCGAGGTGCTCCAGCGGGTGCGCGAGATGGACGAGGACGAGCTCCCGACCCGCGCGCCGCGGGGCGAGGGTCCCCCGCACCCCCGGACGTGGGCCGACCGCGACCCCGTCGCCGACCGTCGCTTCAAGGCCGCGCGCGAGTCGATGCTCAACCTCGCCGACGAGCACCAGCTGCCGGTGGAGAACCTGCTCACCCCCGACTTCCTGCGTCGGCTGATGTGGGAGCCGCCGGAGACCCGTGAGCCCGCCGAGCTCGCCGACGCCGTACGCGCCCAGCTCGCCTCGTACGGCGCCCGCCCGTGGCAGGCCGGGTTGGTCACCGGCGCGCTGGTGGGCGCGATCCTCGGCGCCGAGCGCGAGTAGCGCCCGCCAGCCCTACCCGGAGGCCTACTCGGAGGGCGACTCGCTCGGCTCCTCGGTCGGCGACTCGGTCTCCTCCTCGGGCGACAGCACCGTGCGCGAGGCCTGGTCGATCTGCTCGGTGGTCTCCTCCAGGTCGAGCACGCCCGGCGCGGTGACCAGGCGCTCGAGCAGCGGCGTGACGGCCTCGACCAGCTCCTCGCGTTGGTCGACGAAGGGCGGCACCACCATGTAGCGGATGCTGGAGTTGAACGCCGCCGCGTTGGCGGGCTCCAGGCCGGGGGCGAGGAAGTCGTCGGAGGCGGCGACCGAGGTGTTGGCCGGCACGATGTAGCCGGTGGAGGCGACGGTCGCGATGGCCGCGTCGGAGACGGCGTAGGCGATGAAGTCGGCCGCGTCGCCGACGTTCTCGGACCCGGCCGAGAGGCAGAGGCCGCTGATGTCGCCCACGGTCGCGCGGTCCTCGATGGTCGGCATCGGCAGCACGTCGAAGTCGAGGTCCTCGGCGTCGCGCAGCTCGGGCACGAGGTTGCGGAACCCGGCGATCATCGCGAGCTCGCCCCGCTTGAACAGCTGGACCGGCGTCGCTCGCGCGAGCTGGGCGTTGGTCGGCGTCAGGGCAGCGTTGCGCAGGATGGCGAGCGTCTCGCCGAGCGCCTCGCGGGTCGACTCGTCGCTGAAGGCGAGCGAGGTCGGCTCCTCGTCGTCGTCGAAGACCTGTCCTCCGCCGGAGTGGATGAACGGCGTCAGACCCTGCAGCGTCGGGTCGATCCAGACCCCGCGACGGTCGCCGCGACGCGACGCGAACTCGGCCGCGGCGCCGAACTCGGCGAGCGTCCACCGCTCACGCACGCCCTCGTCGCTGACGGTCGGCACGTCGAGCTCGCGTCGCTCCATCTTGTCGAAGTCGACGATGTCGGTGTTGTAGTAGACGACCATCGGCGACACCGAGTAGGCCATGCACTGGAGCTCGTCGTCCATGGCGAAGGCGTCGACGGCGTCGCGGGAGAAGCGGTCGCCGAAGTCGACGCCGCGCTCGTCCAGCAGCAGGCTCACCGGCTGCAGCGCGTCGGCCTCGACGAGCTGGTCGAGGTCGATGCTGGAGGTGAGGAAGGCGTCGGGGGCGTTGCCGGCCAGGACGTCCTGCAGCGCGGACTCGTGGTCGGGCCACGACCGGAGCGTGACCTGGCGGGTGGTGGAGGTGGCGTTGAAGGAGTCGACGACGCTCTGGAAGGCCGCGACCTCCTCCTCGGTGCCGTAGGCGCCGAAGGTGATCTTGCGCGGCTTCTCGACCGGCTGGCCCGTCGCGTCGGGAGACGGGCTGGGGGCCGGCGCCGGCTCCGCGTCGCTGGTGCAGGCGGCGGTGGTCAGCGCGAGCGCGAGGACCGATGCGGCCAGGGTGCGACGGCGGAAGGAGAGGCGAGACACGGCGAAACCCTAGCCGGACAAGCCGCGACGAGCCTCCACGACGGCAGTGAAGATCGTCTCGTCGAGCGCGGCGCCCTCCCGTCGTACGCCGTCGCGCTCGAGGTGGATGAGCCGGTCCAGCCGCACCTCGCTCGGGCGCCCCTGCGAGTCCCAGCCGCCGGTGCCGACGTCCATCCAGTAGCGGCCGAAGCGTGCCTCGTCCGCGGCGTCCCGGTCGTGGTCCTGGCTGCTGAGCATCAACCCGGTCCACCCCTCGCCCGTTGTGTCGAGCACCAGCACCGGCCGGTCCTTGCCCTGGGTCGGGTCGTCCTCGTAGGGGACCCAGGCCCACACGACCTCGCCGGGGTCGGGCTCGCCGTCGCGCTCGGGGGCGTACGACGATCCCGCGCCAGCCGGGTCGGTGGGCGCGTCGGCCGGCGGCCCCGCGGTGTGGTGGGTGAGGAA
Source organism: Nocardioides flavus (ex Wang et al. 2016) (assembly GCF_014653115.1). Lineage (GTDB taxonomy): Bacteria > Actinomycetota > Actinomycetes > Propionibacteriales > Nocardioidaceae > Nocardioides > Nocardioides flavus. The sequence continues at coordinate 134,911 of NZ_BNAD01000008.1, forward strand.
CGCGCGGATGCGCTTCGCGATCGTCATCCCGCGAGTTTAGACGGCGCCCCGGACAGGGGCCGGACGTGAGCGAGTGCGCCGGACCGGGAGCGCCTCACGGCGCGTGGCCGCTCGTAGCGGCTAATTGTGGGACCCGGGGCTGCCACAGCCCGACGCACTCGAGGACCATTTTAAGCACTCAGGCCAGGGTGTTGGCGATTTCGCCGTGGCCGGCCGCCTCGAGCTGCTCGGACAGGAGGAGCACCCGGCTGATCTCCTCGTGCGTCGCGCTGCCGATCGCGGCCCGTCCCGCCGCCACGATCCGGGCGAAGGCGGCCGCGCGGAACAGCGTCACGGCGAAGTCGCCGCGGGTGATGCCGCGGAGCACGTCGTCGACCATCCGGCGCAGCTCGTCGGGGCCGGGCGGGTCCGCGACGCCGGCGACCACGCGGGCCACGTCGACGCGTCGCTGGCCGGCCTCGTACTCAGCCGCCACCGCCTCGGGCGCCGCGTACACCCACGAGCGCAGCAGGAACAGCTGCCACAGGCAGCCGGCGAGGGTGTCGGCGGGCGCGCCCGACCACACCTCGGCGAGCGTCTCGAGGCCCTCGCTCTCGGCGAGGTGGACGATGCGCTCGGCGACCTCGGGGTCCTCGGAGGCGCGGGCGCCGCGCACCAGCACCGTCGCGGCGAGGTCGCCGGCCTCGCGGACCTGTGCGGGGTCGGCGCCGCCGGCGATCTCGGCGAAGAAGCCGCCGCCGGGTGTCATCGGGCGGTGGTGGGGGCGGCCGGTCATGCCGTCCACCCTAGGCAACCCCGGCGCGGGCCATCACCTTGCGGATGCGCTGGTCGCTGACCTTCTCCCGGGTGCCGAGCTGCTGGGCGAACAGCGACACGCGGTACTCCTCGAGCATCCAGCGCGCCTCGCGCAGGTGCTGCGGCACCGGCTGCCCCTCGGGGAGCGCGGCGACGGCGTGCAGCCACGCCTCCTGGAGCCCGGAGAGCTGGTCCATCAGCTGGCGGTCGCGGGCGACCTGCTGGTCGAGGCGCTCGCGACGGACGGTGACGGCGGCGAGGTAGCGGGCGAGGTCGCGGAGCCGCGCCGGACCCGCCTCCCCCACGAACCCGGGGGACATCAGCCGGGCGACCTGGGCCCGCATGTCGGTCAGGGCGGGCAGCGTCATCAGGTCGGCGCGCCCGGAGATGGCCTTGTCGCACGCGCGCCAGGCCTCCAGCACCCGCATCACGTCGTGCACGGCGGAGCTCGTGCCGGCGGTGACGGCGGCACGGGCCGCGGCGACCACCTCGTCGTACGCCGCCTCGTCCCGCACGACCGCGTGCGCGTCGACGACCTCGCCGACGATGCCGGCGCGCACGTCCTCGAGCAGGTCGGCGACCGAGGCGTACGGCGACCCGACGAGCGCCAGCTTGGCCCGCTGGTCGAGCCCGGCGGCCGCGAGCACGTCGTCCACCGGCTGCGCGGGTCCGAGCGCGAGCAGCACCAGGCGGCGTACGCCGAGACGGTGGTGGGCGGCGGCCTCCTCGGCGGTCGCGAGCACCTGCAGCCCGACCGTGGCCCCCTCGTCGACGAGCGCGGGGAAGCCGCGGACCTCGTGCCCGGCGCGACGCTGCACGAAGGACTCCTCGACGGCGCCGAAGGTCCAGGCGGTCTGCCCGGTCGCCGTGACGCCGGAGTCGGAGGCGACGTCGGCCATCGCCTGCTCGAAGGTCGGCCGCAGCGGCTCCTTGAGCGCGTCGAGGTCCTTGCCGCGACCGGCCTCGCCGCCCTCCTCGGTCACGACCCGGTAGGTCGGCCGCAGGTGGGCGGGCACCTTGGACCAGTCCCACGCGTCGCGGTCGATGACCAGGCTGCGGGTGCTGCGGGCGAAGCGCTCCAGCGCGTCGAGCAGCGGCTCGGCGCCCGGCGGGGTCGTCTCGAGGAACTCGCGCGCGGTGTTGGGCGCCGGCACCATCGCCACGCGCAGGTGCTTGGGCAGCGAGCGGATCAGCTCGGTGACCAGCTCCTCGCGCAGCCCGGGCACGAGCCAGGAGAAGTCGTCGGCCTCGACGCGGTTGAGGGTCGCGACGGGGACGTCGATGGTGAGGCCGTCGTCGGCCGCCCCGGGCTCGAAGTGGTAGCTGATCGGGAAGGTCAGCCCCGTGTCGGCGCCGTCCGAGAGCCACTGGGTGGGGAAGTCCTGGGCGCGCACCTCCTCGGCGGTGCCGTGGGTGAGCATCTCGGGATCGAAGGTGAGCAGGTCGGGCTTCTTCTGACGAGCCCGCTTCCACCACTGGTCGAAGTGCTGGCCGCTGACCACGTCGGTGCCCACGCGGGCGTCGTAGAAGTCGAAGAGCGTCTCCTCGTCGACCACGATGTCGCGGCGCCGGGCGCGGTGCTCGAGCTCCTCGGCCTCCTCGAGGAGGCGGGCGTTCTCGGCGAGGAACCGGTGCCGGGAGTCCCACTCGCGCTGCACCAGGGCGTGGCGGATGAACAGCTCGCGGGCCAGCGCCGGGTCGACCTTGCCGTACGACACCAGCCGGTCCGCGACCAGCGGCACGCCGTACAGCGTGACCCGCTCGCGGGCCATCACCGCGGCGCGCTTGCGGGACCAGTGCGGCTCGGAGTAGGTCCGCTTGACCAGGTGGGCGCCCAGCCGCTCGGCCCACTCGGGCTTGATCGCCGCGTTCTGACGGGCCCACAGGCGGGACGTCTCGACCAGCTCGGCGCTCATCAGGAAGTCGGGGTTGCGGCCCTTCAGCACGCTCCCGGGGAAGATCGCGAAGCGGGCGTTGCGGGCACCGACGTACTCGCGCATCGGCTTGCGCTCCCCCGGCCGCGCCTTCCGCTGTCCTGAGCCTGTCGAAGGGTCGCGCTCCTCGAGGGCTCCGACGTGGCTCAGCAGACCGGAGAGCAGGGCCTGGTGGATGCCGTCCTCGTCAGGCGTGTCGGAGGGGTGGCCGACCTCGAGCTTCATCTCCTTGCACACCTGCCGCAGCTGGGACTCGTAGTCCTGCCACTCGCGGATGCGCAGGTAGTTGAGGTGCTCGCGCTTGCACATGCGCCGGAAGGCGCTCGAGGACAGCTCGCGCTGCTGCTGCTTGAGGTGGCGCCAGAGGTTGAGCCAGGTGAGGAAGTCGCTGGTCTCGTGCTTGAAGCGCGCGTGGAGCTGGTCGGCCTGCGCCCGCTGCTCCTCGGAGCGCTCGCGCGGGTCCTGGATCGACAGCGCCGCAGCGATGACGAGCACGTCGCGCAGGCAGCCGAGGCGCTCGGCCTCGAGGATCATCCGGCCCAGCCGCGGGTCGATCGGGAGCCGGGCCAGGCGCTTGCCGACGCTGGTCAGCCGTACGCCCGGCCGGTCGGTCGCCGTCCCCAGCGCGCCGAGCTCCTCGAGCAGGTCGGTGCCGGCCTTGACGTTGCGCCGGTCGGGCGGCTCGACGAACGGGAAGCGGGCGATGTCGCCGAGCCGGAGCGAGGCCATCTGCAGGATGACGCTGGCGAGGTTGGTGCGCAGGATCTCGGGGTCGGTGAACTCCGGGCGCGCCTCGAAGTCCTCCTCGGAGTAGAGCCGGATCGCGATGCCCTCGGCGACACGACCGCAGCGCCCCGAACGCTGGTTGGCCGAGGCCTGGCTGATCGGCTCGATGGGCAGCCGCTGCACCTTGGTGCGTACGGAGTAGCGGCTGATCCGCGCGACGCCGGTGTCGACGACGTACCTGATCCCGGGCACCGTCAGGGACGTCTCGGCGACGTTGGTGGCGAGCACGACCCGGCGCACGAGCGAGGAGTGGCTGGAGAAGACCTTGTGCTGGTCGGCGGCGCTGAGGCGCGAGTAGAGCGGCACGATCTCGAGCCGGTCGCTCTTCAACGCCTCGAAGGCGTCCGCGGTGTCGCGGATCTCGCGCTCGCCGGGCAGGAAGACGAGCACGTCGCCGGGGCCCTCGGCCGACAGCTCGCGCACCGCGTCGAGGATGGCCTCGGTCTGGTCGCGCTGGACCGGCTCGCCCTCCTCGTCGCTCTCCGGGAGCTCGAGCAGGGGTCGGTAGCGGACCTCGACGGGGTACGTACGCCCCGACACCTCGACCACAGGGGCCCTGAAGTGGGCGGCGAAGCGGTCCACGTCGATCGTCGCGCTGGTGATGATCACCTTGAGGTCGGGCCGGCGCGGGAGCAGGCGCTTGAGGTAGCCGAGCAGGAAGTCGATGTTGAGGCTGCGCTCGTGGGCCTCGTCGATGATGATCGTGTCGTACTTGCGCAGGTCGCGGTCGCGCTGGAGCTCGGCGAGCAGGATGCCGTCGGTCATCAGCTTGACCCGGCTGGCCCGGCTGGTGCGGTCGGTGAAGCGGACCTGGTAGCCCACGACGTCGCCGAGCTCGGTGCCGAGCTCCTCGGCGATCCGCTCCGCCACCGACCTCGCCGCGATCCGGCGTGGCTGGGTGTGCCCGATGAGCTTGTCGGTGCCGCGCCCCAGCTCGAGGCAGATCTTGGGGAGCTGGGTGGTCTTCCCCGACCCGGTCTCGCCGGCGACGATGACGACCTGGTGGTCGCGGATGGCGGCGGCGATGTCCTCGCGGCGCGCGGAGACCGGGAGCTCCGGCGGGTAGGTGATCTTCACAACGAGCGACATTCTCGCCCACGGCGGCAACCGGTTTGGCGGCGCCGCCCCCGTGACCGGGGACTACCGTGGCCGCCATGAGCCTGACCAGCGTCGCCGACAAGGTCGTCGTCATCACCGGCGCGGGGTTCGGCATCGGCCGCGCCCTGGCCCTCCGGTGCGCTCGCGACGGCGCGGTCCTCGCGCTCTCCGACTGGGACGCGGTCGGGCTCGCCGAGACCGTACGGCTCGTCGAGCGGGCCGGCACCCGGGTGAAGGTCCGCCACGACGTGGTCGACGTCTCCGACCGGGCCGCCGTCGCGGCCTGGGCAGCCGGCGTCGCGGAGGAGCACGGTCGGGTCAACCTCGTCGTCAACAACGCCGGGGTCACCGCCACCGGCGACTTCACCGACCTGACCTACGAGGACCTCGACTGGATCGTCGGGATCAACTTCTGGGGCGTCGTCCACGGCTCCAAGGAGTTCCTCCCCCACCTCATCGCCAGCGGCGACGGCGCCCTGGTCAACATCTCCTCGCTGTTCGGGCTGGTCTCGGTGCCCGGCCAGTCGGCCTACAACGCCACCAAGTACGCCGTGCGCGGGCTGACCGAGGCCATCCGCGAGGAGATGCTCGTCGCCGGCCACCCGGTGACCGTCACGTGCGTGCACCCCGGCGGCATCCGTACGGGCATCAGCCGCCACGGACGCAAGGCCGCCGGGCTCGACGCCGCGGGCATCGACGCGCTCTTCGATCAGAAGCTGGCCCGGATGTCGCCCGACCGGGCCGCGGAGATCATCCTCGACGGCGCGCTCGCCGGGAAGGCCCGCGTGCTCGTCGGTCTCGACGCCCACGTCATCCACCACGCCGCCAGGCTCCTCGGGGCTCGCTACCAGGACGTCGTCGCCCGGGTCGCCTCGCGCCTCCCCGTCCGCTGACCGGGCACGAAGTGCCCGCTCGGCGGTCCTGACGGGCACGGAGTGCCCGCTCGCCTAGGTTGGGAGCATGGAGCCCGGGACCCAGATCCGCTGCGAGATGACGAAGTGGGGCGAGCGCCCGCACTGGCAGTTCGCCGGGATCTACCTCGGTGCGGACCGGCACGGCGACTGGGTGGGGTTCCCCCAGGGCACCCACAACCAGCGGCCCGGGTACGAGTTCCACTCCGAGGTCGACTGCGTGACGCTGGTACCGGCGCACGGGTGGTACGCAGCGACGTTCCACGCTCCCGGCATCTGGTGCGACCTCTACATCGACGTCGCCACGCCCGGCCGCTGGGACGGCACGGTGCTGCGCGCGGTGGACCTGGACCTCGACGTGATCCGGATGTCGCCGGAGCCGCCGACCTTCGTCGGATCGGCTCCGCAGAACCGGGCCGCCGGGCCCGGCGAGGTCTTCGTCGACGACGAGGACGAGTTCGCCGAGCACCAGGTCGCGTTCGGCTACCCCGCGGACATCGTCGGCAGTGCGCAGGCCTCCTGCGACGAGCTCGTCAGGGCCGTGCGCGCCGGACTGGCTCCGTACGACGGCACGCACCAGCGGTGGCTCGCCGAGCTCAGTCGGCTGACTGCTTCCTGAGCTCGCGCCGCTCGGCGCGGGTCATCGCGCGGAACGGTCCGACCAGGCGCGGCCCGGCCAGGCGGCTCTCGAGCTTGCGCGCCTCGCGCTTGAGCGGCTGCGCGACGTACTCGCCGAGGATCACGCCGGAGGCGAGCGCGATCGCGACCGAGATCGCGGTCATCAGCGCGAGGATGCCCTGGGAGACGAAGAACCCGCCGTCGGCCAGGAACGTCAGGCCGCGGTAGATCGACAGGCCCGGCAGGAAGGGCACGATCGCCGGCACCGCGACGACCAGCGGAGGCACGCGCACGCGTCCGGCGACGGCGTAGGCGACGAGGCCGATGAAGAACGCGGCCGCGCCCGCGGCAGCCGCCCGGCCGAAGCCGGCCACCGTCACCGCCTGCGAGATGCCCGCGGCGATCGCGGTGATGAGCGCGATCGGCGCCACGGCGCGGCGTGGGGCGTACGACGCGACGCTGAAGGCGGCCGCCGCCACCGCCGCGCCGAGCAGCACGCCCGGCAGGTCGGAGATGCCGTACGCCCCGGGCACGAGCTGGCCGAGCTCGAGGCCGATGCCGTTGGCGACCGAGATGCCCAGCGCGACTCCGGCGATGATGCCGGCGGTCGCCATCATCGCCTCGATGAGACGTGCGCTCGAGGTCAGGTAGAAGCCGGTCAGCGCGTCCTGCACCGCGCCCATCAGGCCGATGCCCGCCAGCAGCATGATGATGTTGGCGGTGACGACGAGCGAGGGGTCGACCTCGATCGGGGTGGCGGCGACGGCCGCCGCGAGGAGGGTGGCGATCGCGCCGCCGGCGACCTGGAGGTAGAAGAACGGCAGCCGTCGTCGCGCCAGCACCAGCTGCACCCGGTCGATCAGCGCGGCCGCGACCGCGGCCACCATCGAGACGACCGGCCCGCCGCCGAGGAACACGCCCACCGACGCGGCCATCACCATCCAGGCGACGGTCACCGCCCAGCGGGGGAAGGCGTGACCGAGGGACACGATCGTGGCCATGCGTGAGCGGGCCAGGTAGAGGTCGGCCCGGTCGGTGAGCACGTCGCGCACGAGGTGGTCGACCGCGGTCAGGTCCTCGTAGTCGATGTCGCGCTGCTGGACGTGGCGCATCATCAGCGTCGGCACGTCGTCGACGGAGCGCTGGTGACTCATCGACAGGGCCGTGAAGGTCACGTCGATCTCGGCATGGCGCAGGCCGAGGTGGTCGGCGACCGACCGCATGGTCGCGGTGACGTCGGCGGCACCCGCTCCCGACGAGAGCAGCATCTCGCCGATCCGCAGGCACAGGTCCATCGTCAGGTGGACCTCGCGGGCCCGCTCCGCCTGCTCCTCGGCGTCCTTCTCGGCGTCCTTCTCGCGGTCCTTCCCGGTGTCCTCGTGCTGGTCCACCGGGCCATGGTGGCACCGGCCCGATCCGTTCCGTCACAGGGGTGAGCCCCGGCGGGGGGTGCCTCCCTAGACTCGAGCCATGCGCATCGACTTCCACGCGTCGCCGGCGCCCACGCTCGGCGTGGAGTGGGAGTTCGCGCTCGTCGACCGCACCACCCGCGACCTCGTCAGCCTCGCCTCCGAGGTGCACGAGCTGGCCGGCGGCCGCCTGGAGGAGCCCGAGCGGCTCCACAAGGAGCTGCTGCGCAACACGGTCGAGGTCGTCACCGGGATCTGCGACACCGTCGGCGAGGCCGTCGTCGACCTGCGCGACACCCTCGCGGTCGTCGCGCCGGCCGCTGCGGAGCTCGGCGTCGACCTCCTCGGCGCAGGCTCGCACCCCTTCGCCGACTGGTCCCACCAGCAGCTCACCGAGGGCCACCGCTACGCCGAGCTGATCAACCGCACCCAGTGGTGGGGGCGCCAGATGCTGATCTGGGGCGTGCACGTGCACGTCGGGATGCCCGAGCGCGACCGGGTGATGCCGGTGCTGGCGTCGATGCTCACGACCTACCCCCACCTCCTCGCCCTGTCCGCGAGCTCGCCGATCTGGGCAGGCCAGGACACCGGGTACGCCTCCAACCGCGCGCTGATGTTCCAGCAGCTGCCGACCGCGGGGCTCCCGTTCACCTTCGACACGTGGGCCGAGTTCGAGCAGTGCATCGACGACCAGACCACGACGGGGGTCATCGACTCGATGGCCGACGTGCGCTGGGACCTGCGTCCCGCGCCACACCTCGGGACGCTCGAGCACCGCGTCTGCGACGGCATGTCCGACCTCGGCGAGCTCGCCGCCCTCACCGCGCTGGTCCACTGCCTCGTGGTCGACCTCGACACCCGCCTGGCGGCCGGCGAGGACCTGCCGACGATGCCGCCGTGGCACGTGCAGGAGAACAAGTGGCGCGCCGCGCGCTACGGCCTCGACGCGATCGTGATCGTCGACGACCGCAACCGTGAGCGCCTGGTCACCGACGACCTCCACGACCTGCTCGAGCGACTCTCCCCCGTCGCCAAGCGCCTCGACTGCGAGGCCGAGCTGCGCACCGTCGCCGACATCCCAACCCGCGGCGCGTCGTACCAGCGCCAGCGCGCGGTGGCCAAGGAGTCGGGCGGCGACCTGGTCGCGGTGGTCGACGCCCTCGTGGCCGAGCTGGGCCACTCGCTGCGAGGCTGAGACGGTCCGGTCGCGGGACGCCTCCTTGTGGCCGTCGTGCCCCAGACGAGAGGATGCCCGGGCGTCCTCGCCGCGGGGGCGGGGGCCGACGCGAGGAGAAGACCTGTGGTCAACCTGATCGACCCGACTGCGACCGGGTTCCTCCTCGCCGAGAGCCGCAACATGCCGATGCACGTCGGCGGGCTCCAGCTGTTCGAGAAGCCTGCCGGCGCCGGTCGCGGCTACGTCCGCGAGATGTACGAGCAGATGCGCGACGTCGAGCAGGTCGCGCCGCTCTTCCTCAAGCACCCGCACCGCTCCGCGCGTACGGGCGGGCAGCTCGTGTGGGTGCCCGACGAGCAGTTCGACATCGAGCACCACGTGCGCCACAGCGCGCTGCCGAAGCCCGGCCGCATCCGCGAGCTGCTCGAGCTCTGCTCGCGCCTGCACAGCACGCGGCTGGCCTGGGAGCGGCCGCTGTGGGAGGCCACCGTCATCGAGGGCCTGCGCGACGGCCGGGTCGCGATGTACACTAAGACCCACCACGCGCTCGTCGACGGCGTCTCCGCGATGCGGCTCCTCGCGAGCGTCCTGTCGACCAACCCCGACGAGCGCGACATGCCCGCCCCGTGGGCGGTGCGGCCCCGCACTCGGCGCGAGGAGCCGCCGGCAGACGACGGCGCCTCGCTCGCCGACGTCTCGGCCGCCACCGTCCGTACGGCCCTCGCCCTCGCGGCCGAGGCCGCCGGGATGCCCGGCGCGCTCGTCCGTACGCTCAACAAGAGCGTGCGCAACGAGACCTCGGCGCTGTCGCTCTACGCCCCCCGCACGATGATCAACCAGAACATCACCGGCTCGCGTCGCTTCGCCGCGCAGGACTGGCCGATCGAGCGGCTGCGCGGGGTGGGCAAGGCCACCGGTACGACCATCAACGACGTCGTCCTGGCGATGGTCAGCGGCGCGATGCGGACCTACCTGCTCGACCTCGACGCGCTGCCGGAGACGACGCTGATCTCGATGGTGCCGGTCGGGCTCAACGCGAAGCAGTCGCAGCTGGCCTCCGCCGACGGCGGCAACGCGGTCGGCTCGGTGATGGTGCAGCTCGGCACCCACCTGCCCGACCCGGCCGACCGGCTCGCGGCCATCCACCGCTCGATGCAGGACGGCAAGCGGAGCCTGTCGGCGATGACCCCGGCGCAGATCCTGGCGATGAGCGCGCTCGGCCAGGCGCCGGCGATCCTGGGGCCGATCTTCCGGATGCAGGGCATCGTGCGCCCGCCCTACAACCTGATCGTCAGCAACGTCCCCGGGCCGCGGACGACCCACTACTGGAACGGCGCGAAGCTCACCGGCACCTATCCCCTGTCGATCCCGATCAACGGCATGGCGCTCAACATCACCTGCACGTCCTACGACGGCAAGATGTGCTTCGGCCTCACCGGCTGCCGGCGTACGGTCCCCCGCCTCCAGGTGCTCCTGCAGTACCTCGACGACGAGCTGAAGGCCCTCGAGCGGGCTGCCGGGGTCCGCTGACGGGATCACCGGTTACCCGGCTCTCCTGACACATCTGTGGGTAGGTGAGCGCGCCTGTCGTGGCGGCACGCCGCTCCCTGCCTAGGTTTCTGAGCTGTCGAAGAACAGGAACCGGTGACAGGAGAACGGCGTGCCTGGGGTCA
>NZ_BNAD01000009.1 GCF_014653115.1 Nocardioides flavus (ex Wang et al. 2016)
GTTACGGCGGCCATAGCGAAACGGGAAACACCCGGTCCCATACCGAACCCGGAAGTTAAGCCTTTCAGCGCCGATGGTACTGCAACCGAGAGGTTGTGGGAGAGTAGGACGCCGCCGGACAAACATTTGGCAGGGGCCACCAGGAGACTGGTGGCCCCTGTGCCATTTCATGGCATGGAGTGAGTACGGTTGACCCGGTGACGGGGGCCGATGCAAGGAAGAAGGAGAGTGCGGCTGTGGCCGAGGACCGTCGAGGACAGCGATCGTCACGAGGTGGCTCCGGCGCGGGCCGAGGCAGCTCGTCCGGTGGTGGACGGGGTGGCTCGGCCCGCGGTGGCCACCAGGGCGGCAGGTCCGGCGACGGCAAGCCGGCCGGAGGCGGCAGGCCCACGGGCGGCAAGCCCGGCGGGAAGCGGCCGTCGAGCTCGCAGCAGCGGTCCTTCCGTGGGCGTACGGAGGAGAAGCCACGCACCGCCGACCAGGCGGCGTACGACGGTCCCGATCTCCCCGAGGGCATCACAGGTGCCGAGCTCGACCGCGGCGTCCGCGCCCAGCTGAAGGGACTTCCCGAGAAGCTCGCCGCACGCGTGGCACGACACCTGGCCGCTGCCGGCGCCTTCATCGACGAGGACCCCGAGCTCGCGTACCAGCACGCCCTCGCGGCCCGAGCGCGCGCCTCGAGGATCGCGGTGGTGCGCGAGGCTGCCGGCGAGACCGCCTACGCCGCCGGCCACTATGCCGAGGCGCTGTCGGAGCTGCGCGCGGCCAAGCGGATGAACGGCGCCACGGACTACCTCCCGATCATGGCGGACTGCCACCGCGCCCTCGGCAACCCGGAGCAGGCGATCAAGCTGGCCAAGAGCCCGTCGGTCGCCAACTTCAGCTCCGAGGCCAAGGCAGAGATGACGCTCGTCGAGGCCGGGGCGCGGCGGGACATGGGCCAGCTCGACGCAGCGCTGCGGACGCTCGAGCTCGCGCCGCTGACGTCCAAGAGCCGTTCCGCCTGGGTCGTGCGGCTGCGGTACGCCTACGCGGACACGCTGGAGGCGGCCGGGCGGGAGTCCGACGCGCTGGCGTGGTTCCACCGTACGCACGCGATCGACTCCGAGGAGCTCACCGACTCCGCCGAGCGTGCGGACCTCCTCGAGCGCCGACAGTCCTGATCGGCGTGACCTGCTGGCGTTCGGGCGCCACATGGGTCACAATAGGGGCACTAATCACATACGTGTCACTCGACTCTTGTTGAGCACTGACGACAGAACGCTGGGGAAGGCGCATCTGGAGCGTCGGAACTCAAGGAGGTCACGGTGACCACACGCATTGCTTCCCGCCCGGACGGTCCGGGTACGCGGGGCATTCTCTACGTGCACTCTGCTCCCTCCGCTCTCTGCCCGCACATCGAGTGGGCCGTGGGCGGAGTCCTCGGAGTTGCCGTCTCGCTCGACTGGACGCCGCAGCCCGCCCAGCCGGGTGCCTATCGTGCCGAGCTGTCGTGGACCGGCGCCGCCGGCACGGCGGCGGCTGTCGCGTCGGCGCTGCGTGGATGGAACCACCTCCGGTTCGAGATCACCGAGGAGCCGACCAGCTCGACCGAGGGCACCCGCTTCTCGTGCACGCCTGACCTGGGGATCTTCCACGCCATCACCGGGCCGCACGGCGACATCCTGATCCCGGAGGACCGGCTCAAGGCCGCCGTGGTCAAGGCCGCGCTCGGCGACACCACGCTGCTGCTGGAGATCGACAACCTCCTGGGCAAGCCGTGGGACGACGAGCTGGAGACCTTCCGCCACGCGGGCGAGGGCGCACCGGTGCGGTGGCTGCACCAGGTCGTCTGAGGCTGTAGCCCCGCGTCAGAGCGGGATGTTGCCGTGGCGTCCGCGGCGCACGCCGGCGGTGTCGATCTCGTGGCGCATCGCTGCGGCGATGGCGCTGCGGGTGCGGCTGGGCTCGACCACCTCGTCCACGACGCCGATCTCGACCGCCTTGTCGACGCCGCCGGCGATGCGCTCGTGCTCGGCGGCGAGCTCGGCCTCGACCTGGGGCCGGATCTCGGGGGAGACCTCGGAGAGCTTGCGGCGGTGCAGGATGCGGATCGCCGCCACCGCACCCATCACCGCCACCTCCGCGCCCGGCCAGGCCAGGACGCGGGTGGCTCCGAGCGACCGGGCGTTCATGGCGATGTAGGCGCCACCGTAGGTCTTGCGGGTCACGAGGGTGATCCGGGGGACCACGCACTCGCCGAACGCGTGCAGCAGCTTGGCCCCGCGGCGTACGACTCCGTCCCACTCCTGGCCGACGCCCGGCAGGTAGCCGGGGACGTCCACGAGCACGACGAGCGGCACGCCGAACGCATCGCACATGCGGACGAAGCGTGACGCCTTCTCCGCCGACAGGGAGTCCAGGCAGCCGCCGAGGCGCAGGGGGTTGTTGGCGACCACGCCGACCGTTCGCCCACCGAAGCGGCCGAGCGCGGTGACGATGTTGGGCGCCCAACGCGCGTGGAGCTCCTGCATCGTGCCCTCGTCCAGAATCGCCTCCACGAGTGGGTGCACGTCGTAGGCGCGCTTCTTCGACTCCGGAAGCAGCGCCTCGAGGTCGCGGTCCTCGACGGCGTCGACGTCGAGGCTGTGCTGCGCACCGAGCAGGGAGGCGACCGTACGGGCGCGGTCGAGGGCCTCGCGCTCGGACTCGGTGAGGATGTGGACGACGCCGGACCGGCGCCCGTGCGGCTCGGGCCCACCGAGGCGCAGCATGTCGACGTCCTCGCCGGTCACCGACCGGACCACGTCGGGACCGGTGACGAAGATGCGGCCCTCGGGACCGAGGATGACCACGTCGGTGAGCGCCGGGCCGTAGGCCGCGCCGCCGGCCGCGGGGCCGAGGACGACCGAGATCTGTGGGATCACTCCCGACGCCTGGGTCATGACCTGGAAGATGCGTCCGACCGCGTGGAGGGACAGGACGCCCTCGGCCAGGCGCGCGCCACCGGAGTGCCAGAGACCGATGATCGGCACGCCGTCGGTGATCGCGCGGTGGTAGGCGTCGACGACGACACGGCAGCCCAGGTCGCCCATGGCGCCGCCCATCACGGTGGCGTCGCTGCAGAAGGCGACCACCGAGGTGCCGTCGACACGGCCCACCGCCGCGAGCATGCCCGAGTCGTCGTCGGGGGTGAGGAGCTCGAGGGTCCCCTCGTCGAGGAGCGCGGTGAGGCGGTGGACCGGGTTGCGCGGGTCCTCCTCGCGGGGCAGCTTGGCGGGCTTGGCGGCGGTGGTCGTCATCGGTGGTCCTCCGTGGGTGGTCGTCGGGTCAGACGCTGCCGAAGGCCACCGCGACGTTGGCGCCGCCGAAGCCGAAGGAGTTGTTGAGCGCGACGATGTCGCCCTCGGGCAGGTCGCGTCGCGACGTGGGGATGTCCAGGTCGACCTCGGGGTCCTTCTCGTCGAGGTTGATCGTCGGCGGGCTGACGCGGTCGTGCAGCGCCATCACGGTCGCGACGGCCTCGAGCGCGCCGGCGCCGCCGAGCAGGTGGCCGGTCATCGACTTGGTGCTGGTCACCACGCACCGGTCGGCGTGCTCGCCGAGGACGGCGTGGAGCATGAGGCCCTCGGCGATGTCGCCCTTGGGCGTGGAGGTGGCATGTGCGTTGACGTGGACGACGGTCGCGGGGTCGACGTCGCCCTCGCGGAGCGCCATCTGGATGGCGCGGGTGCCGCCGCGGCCCTCGGGGTCGGGCTGGGCGATGTCGTGGGCGTCGTTGCTGATGCCGGCGCCGCGCACCTCGGCGTACACCGTGGCGCCACGCGCGCGGGCGTGCTCCTCGGACTCGAGGACGAGGACGGCACCACCCTCGCCGAGGACGAAGCCATCGCGCGCGGTGTCCCAAGGGCGCGACACACGCGTGGGGTCGCCGCCCTCCTCGCTGCCGGTCTTCGACAGCGCCATCATGTTGGCGAAGGCGGCCATCGGCAGCGGGTGGATCGCGGCCTCGGTGCCGCCGGCGAGGACGACGTCGGCGCGGCCGAGGCGGATCATGTCGATCGCCATGGCGATGGCCTCGTTGCCGGACGCGCACGCCGACGTGGGTGCGTGCACCGCGGCGCGGGCGCCGTAGGTGAGGCTGACGTTGGCGGCCGGCGCGTTGGGCATGAGCATGGGGACCGCGAGCGGGGAGACACGACGCGCGCCCTTCTCGAGGAGCGTGTCGTAGTTCTGGAGCAGGGTGGTGACGCCACCGATGCCCGAGGCCACCGCGACGGCGAGGCGCTCGGGCTCGAGGCCCGAGCCCTCGAGGCCCGCGTCGGCCCACGCCTGCGCGGCCGCGACCATCGCGAACTGGCTCGAGCGGTCGAGGCGACGGGCCTTGACCCGCTCGAGGACCTCGCTGGGCTCGACGGCCACGCGACCACCGATCCGCACCGGCAGCTGGTCGACCCACTCGTCGGTGAGGTGCCTGATGCCGGACGTGCCGGCCAGCATGGCCTGCCACGTGGAGGCGACGTCGCCTCCGACAGGGGAGGTGGTGCCGAGGCCGGTGACGACTACGCGGGTCGAGGGCATCAGATGGGGTTCCGTTTCTTGCGGGGTTCGGGAGGTTCCTGGGTCACGGGGGCCGGGCTGGACACCGGCCACCCGTGACGCGGGGGAGGGCGTCAGCCCTGGGCGCGCTCGATGTAGGCGACGGCGTCGCCGACGGTCTTGAGGTTCTTGACCTCGTCGTCGGGGATGGTCACGCCGAACTTCTCCTCGGCGGCCACGACGACCTCGACCATGGAGAGCGAGTCGACGTCGAGGTCGTCGACGAACGACTTGTCGAGCTGGACGTCGTCGGCGTCGACGCCGGCGACCTCGTTGACGATGTCGGCGAGGTCGGCGCGGATTTCTTCGGTGGTGGCCATGGGCCTCCCTTTCTGGTGGTGGGTGGTGCTTGGTCTGGTCTCGGGGGTCAGGGGACGGTGACGACCTGGGCGGCGTAGGAGAGCCCGGCGCCGAAGGCGATGAGCAGGGCGGTGTCGCCCGACCTCGCCTCGCCCTCGGCCATCATCCGGTCGAGCGCGAGCGGGACGGACGCGGCGGACGTGTTGCCCTGGTCGGCGACGTCGCGCGCGATCCTGACGCTCTCGGGCAGCTTCATCGAGCGCGCCATGGCGTCGATGATGCGCATGTTGGCCTGGTGGGGGACGAAGACGTCGAGCTCGTCGAGGGAGACGCCGGCGGCGTCGAGCGCCTGCTGGCCGATCTTGGCCATCGCGAACGAGGCCCACCGGAAGACCGGGTTGCCCTGCATGGTCAGGTGCGGCATCACGCCGGAGCCGGGCTGCGTGTCGGAGCCGACGACGTCGCGCCAGTCCTCGCGCTGGCGGATCAGGTCGAACTTCTCGCCGTCGGAGCCCCACACCACCGGACCGATGCCGGGTGTATCGCTCGGTCCGACGACCGCCGCACCCGCGCCGTCGGCGAAGATGAAGGCGGTGCCGCGGTCGGTGAGGTCGAGGATGTCGGTGAGTCGCTCCACGCCGACCACGAGGACGTGGCGTGCGCTGCCGGCGCGGACGATGTCGGAGGCTAGTGCGATGCCGTGGCAGAACCCCGAGCAGGCCGCAGAGATGTCGAAGGCGGCTGCGCCGTCGGTGCCCAGCTCGTGGGCGATCGCGGTCGCGACGGCGGGGGTCTGGAGCAGGTGGCTCACCGTGGCGACGACGATGCAGTCAATCTGGCCGACGTCGAGCCCGGCCCGCTCGATGGCGATCCGCGACGCCTCGACGGACATCATCTGCACCGACTCCTCGGGGCCGGCCCAGCGTCGCGTCCTGATCCCGGAGCGCTGCTGGATCCACTCGTCACTGGAGTCGATCGCGTCGACGACCTCGGAGTTGGGCACGATGCGTGCTGGCCGGTAGGCGCCGACGCCGAGGATGCGCGCGTGCGGGGCGCCTGTCGTACCGGTGATCGGCGCCATCAGGGCGTGGCCTCGGGGTGCAGCCGCAGCAGCGGCTGGCCGGGCGAGACGAGGTCGCCGTCCTCGACGAGCCACTCGACGACCGTGCCGCCGTGGGGTGCGCTCACCTCGAGACGGTCGCGGAGGCTGGCGACGGCGCCGATGCTGGCGCCCGGGGGCAGGACGCGGAGGTCGCCGTTCTCGGGGGAGAGGTGGAACGTGCCCTTGGCCGGCGACACGACCATGCGCCAGGTCGGCGAGGTCTCGATCATCGACGCCTCCCCGTGCTTGTCGCAGAACTCGCGGGCGGCATCGAGCTGGTCCGGGGTCTTGAGCGCGAAGGTCTCGACACCCTTGAGGGCGCGCTTGGCGATGCCGGTGAGGGTGCCGGCGGGCGGCATCTCGAGGATGCCGGTGACGCCGAGGTCGCTCATCGTCTCCATGCAGAGGTCCCAGCGGACGGGGTTGGCGATCTGGCCCACGATGCGGCGCAGCACGTCGCGTCCGTCGTGGACGACCTGGCCGTCACGGTTGGAGATGACCGGGGTGCGCGGGTCGTGGGTGGAGACCGACCGGGCGAGGGAGGCCAGACGGTCGACGGCCGGCCCCATGTGGCTGGTGTGGAAGGCGCCGGCGACGCTGAGCGGCATCAGGCGGGCCTTGGCGGGCGGCTCCTCGGCGAACGCGGCGAGCTGCTCCATGGTGCCCGCGGCGACGACCTGGCCGGGACCGTTGTCGTTGGCGGCGGTCAGCCCGTGGCGCTCGACGGCGGCGAGGACCTCCTCGCGGTCGCCGCCGAGGACGGCGGTCATGCCGGTCGCGGTGACGGCCGCGGCGTCGGCCATCGCGTTGCCCCGCTCGCGCACCAGCACCATCGCCTGCTCGGCGGTGATCACCCGGGCGCCGGCGGCGGCGGTCAGCTCACCGACGCTGTGCCCGGCGACCGCGCCGATGCGCGAGAACGCGTCGGCGGGATGGGGGAACAGGTCGAGCGCCGCGACGAGCCCGGTGGCGACCAGCAGGGGCTGGGCGACCTTGGTGTCCCGGATGGTCTCGGCGTCGGCCTCGGTCCCGTAGTGGGCCAGGTCGATGCCGGCCACTGTGGCCAACCAGTCGAAGCGCGCGGCGAAGGTGGGGTCCTCCAGCCAGGGCGTGAGGAATCCGGGGGTCTGGGCCCCCTGGCCGGGGGCGACGATGACGAGCACGACGACCACTCTGCCGCCTCGGCACCCGCCGACGCGGGTCCGACGCCCACGAAAGTCACCCCCAGAAGTTTGTAGGGTTCCTACAGTTCCGTCCGGCCGGACTGTCGCCCTAGGATCAGCGCCAGCTGCAGGGTGAACGCCTCGCGCGGGCGGGTCGGCGACCACCCCGTCACGTCGGTGACCTGGCGCAGGCGGTAGCGCACGGTGTTGGGATGCACGAACAGCGCCCGCGCGGTCGCCTCGATCGAGGAGCCGTGCTCGAACCAGGCGCCGAGCGTCTCGAGCAGCGTGCCGCGCACCGCCATCAGCGGCAGGTAGACCTCGTCGACGAGGTGGCGCCGGGCGTGGCCGTCGCCGGCGAGCACCCGCTCGGGCAGCAGGTCGCGGCTCGCCACGGGCCGGGGCGCGTCGGGCCAGCCGCTGGCGGCGCGGTGGGCCGAGAGGGCCGCCCGCGCCGATGCGCTGGCGTGCGCCAGGTCGGCGGTGACCGGGCCGACCACGACGGGGCCGTCACCGAAGTGGTCGAGCAGCCGCGTCGCCGCCGGGAGCGGGTCGCTCACGCCGCCGAGCACGACGACCAGCCGCTCGCCCTGGGTGGCGCACAGGGCGTCCATGCCGCCGGCGCGGGCGGAGCGGCGTACGGACTCGAAGACGTCGAGCTCCGCGCGGTGGGGCGGCACCGCACCCAGCACCACGGCCACGTCGCCGTGCGCGCCCCAGCCCAGCGCGCTGGCGCGCGACAGCACGGTCTCGTCGGCCTCGGCGCGGACGACGGCATCGACGACCAGCGCCTCGAGGCGGGCGTCCCACGCGCCGCGGGACTCCGCCGCGCGGGCATAGACGGCTGCGGTGGCGAACGCGACCTCGCGGGCGTACAGCAGGACCGCGTCGTGGACCTCGCGGGCGTCCTCGGGGTCGAGCAGGGCGTCGATCGTGGTCTCGACCACCCGGATGCTGAGCCGCACCAGCTCCACGGTCTGCTGGAGCGAGATCACGCCGGTCAGCTCGCGCGGCGCGGCACCGAAGACGACGACGTCGAGGGGGTCGTGCGCCGTGGCCTCGACCTCCTGGTCGTACCAGTCGACGAAGCCCCGGATGCCGGCCTGGACGATGAGGCCGACCCACGAGCGGTCCTGGGCGCTGAGGTCGTCGAACCACGGCAGGTCGGTCGACATGCGGCCCGTCGCGGCCGTGCTCAGCGCCCCGGTGGAGTTGCGCAGCGCCTCGGCGGCGCGACGACGGGACGGCGGCATGGGGCGACTCTAGTGGCCGGTGGTCCGTAGTGGGATTCCCACGAAGGAGGGTGGTGCCTGCCCAAGGAGGTCACGACTTGGCATCGGTTGACGCCGCCGCCGGTCCGGCGCGTGCCACGGCCCCGTCGTCTGGTTGAATCCGGGGCCTGCCCCCGGCCCCTTGGAGTCCCCGTGCCGCGTCGCACCAGTCCGCACCTGCAGCACGTCACCGTGCACGGGCACCGTCGCGCGTACGTCCGGATGGGCTCGGGCCCCGTCGTCCTGTTGCTGCACGGCCTGGGCTGCGACCACACGACCTGGACCCCGGTGCTGGAGTCGCTGGCGCGCACCCACACCGTCATCGCGCCCGACCTCCTCGGCCACGGCGCCTCGGACAAGCCGCGCGCCGACTACAGCGTCGGCGGCTACGCGAACGGCATGCGCGACCTGCTCACGATGCTGGGCGTCGACTCCGCGACCGTGGTGGGGCACAGCTTCGGTGGGGGAGTGGCGATGCAGTTCGCCTACCAGTACCCCGAGCGGACCGAGCGGCTCGTCCTGGTCGGGTCCGGGGGACTGGGGCCCGACGTGAGTCCGGCGATCCGGGCCATCACCACGCCCGGGTTCCACCAGGCGATGGGGGTGCTGACGGCTCCGGTGCTGCGCCACGTGACCACCGCGACCCTGCGGCTGCTCGCCCGCAGCCGGGTGCCCCAGGCACGCGACCTCGGCGAGGTCGCCGACATCTACGACTCGTTCAAGGACCCCCGCACCCGCGCGGCGATCCGTCACGTCGTGCGCGCGGTCGTCGACTGGCGCGGCCAGATCGTCACGATGGCCGACCGGGCCTACCTCACCGAGGCGATGCCCATGTGCGTCGTCTGGGGGGCCGACGACATGGTCATCCCGGTCAGCCACGCCAGCAACGCGAGCGCTCTCGCGCCGTCGGCCCGCATCGAGATCGTCCCCAACGCCGGGCACTTCCCCCACCGCGACCACCCCGAGCGGTTCGTCAAGATCGTGCGCGACTTCATCCGGTCGACCGAGCCGAGCCACTACGACCGCGAGCGCTGGCGTGAGCTGCTGCACGAGGGCGGTCCGACCCTCCCGGTGCAGGCCGAGGCGGGGGAGTCGCCGCTGGCGCCGGTCCACGCCGTACGACGCGCGAAGCCCGCCTGACCCCAGAGGGGCAGGCGGGCCTCGACGGGTGCGGACGCCGGATCAGGCGTCCCCGCCCTCCTGCTTGATGTCCTTGGTCGCGGTCGGGTCGTCGATGCGGTAGCGCTCGGCGGCCTCGACGACCTTCTCCACCGGGAACTGGCCGGCGTCGGCCAGCGCCTGGAGGGCCTGGACGACGACGCTGACGGCGTCGATGTGGAAGAAGCGCCGCGCGGCCGGACGGGTGTCGGCGAAGCCGAAGCCGTCGGCGCCGAGCACGCGGTAGTCGGCCGGGACCCACCGCGCGATCTGCAGCGGGACGGCCCGCATGTAGTCGGACACCGCCACGACCGGTCCCTGCACGCCGGCCAGCTTGTCACTGACGTAGGCGGTGCGCTTCTCCTCGCCGGGGTGGAGCAGGTTCCACTGCTCGGCGGCGGCACCGTCGCGGGCCAGCTCGTTCCAGGAGGTGACCGACCACAGGTCGGACTGCACGCCCCAGTCCTCGGCGAGCATCCGTGCAGCGTCCTCGATCCACGGGTAGCCGACGCCGGAGGCCATCAGCTGGACCCGCGGGCCCTCGCCCTCGGCGGTCGAGACCTTGTGGATGCCGCGCAGGATGCCGTCGACGTCGACGTCGGAGGGCTCGGCCGGCTGCGAGACCGGCTCGTTGTAGACCGTCAGGTAGTAGATGACGTCCTCGCCCTGACCGTCGGGGCCGCCCGAGCCGTACATCCGCTCGAGGCCGTCCTGCATGATGTGGCTGATCTCGTAGGCGAAGGCCGGGTCGTAGTGGACGATCGCCGGGTTGGTCGCCGCGAGGAGCGGCGAGTGGCCGTCGGCGTGCTGCAGGCCCTCGCCGGTCAGCGTCGTACGACCGGCGGTGGCGCCGATCAGGAAGCCGCGCGCGAGCTGGTCGGCCATCGCCCAGATCGAGTCGCCGGTGCGCTGGAACCCGAACATCGAGTAGAAGATGTAGAACGGGATCATGTGCTCGCCGTGCGTGGAGTAGGCAGAGCCGGCGGCCGTCGCGGAGGCCATGGCGCCTGCCTCGGAGATGCCCTCGTGCAGCATCTGGCCCTGCTGCGACTCCTTGTAGGACAGGAGCAGCTTGCGGTCGACCGACTCGTACTGCTGGCCGCCCGGGTTGTAGACCTTGGCGCTCGGGAACATCGAGTCCATGCCGAAGGTGCGGTACTCGTCGGGGGCGATCGGCACCACGCGCTCGCCGATCTCCGGGTCCTTCATCCAGTCGCGCAGCAGCCGGACGACGGCCATCGTCGAGGCGATCTTGTTCTTGCCGGAGCCCTGCTTGAGGTCGGCGTACAGCTCGTCGCCGGGCAGCTTGAGGGCGGTGGCCCGGTTGACGCGACGCGGGATCGATCCGCCGAGGGCCGTGCGGCGCTCGAGCATGTACTCGATCTCGGGGGCGTCGGCGCCCGGGTGGAAGAACGGCGCGCCGCCGGTGGACTCGTAGGACTCCTCGAGGTCGCGGTCGCTGATCGGCAGGTAGAGCCGGTCGCGGAACTTCTTGAGGTCCGGCAGGGTCAGCTTCTTCATCTGGTGCGTGGCGTTCTTGCCCTCGAGGGCGTCGATCGTCCAGCCCTTGATGGTGTGGGCGAGGATCACGGTCGGCTGGCCGGTGTGCTTGGTCGCGGCGTCGAAGGCGGCGTACACCTTGCGGTAGTCGTGGCCGCCGCGGGGCAGCTTCTCGATCTGCGTGTCCGACATGTGCTCGACCATCTTGCGCAGGCGCGGGTCGCCGCCGAAGAAGTGGTCGCGGATGTAGCCGCCGTCCTCGGTGGAGTAGGTCTGGAACTGGCCGTCGGGCGTGGTGTTCATCCGGTTGACCAGCACGCCGTCGACGTCCTTGGCGAGCAGGGCGTCCCACTCGCGGCCCCAGATGACCTTGATGACGTTCCACCCGGCGCCGCGGAAGTTGGACTCCAGCTCCTGGATGATCTTGCCGTTGCCCGTGACGGGGCCGTCGAGCTGCTGGAGGTTGCAGTTGATGACCCAGGTGAGGTTGTCGAGCTCCTCGCGCGCCGCGACGCGGATCGCGCCGAGCGACTCGGGCTCGGCCATCTCGCCGTCGCCCATGAAGGCCCACACGCGCTGCTGCTTGGTGTCCTTGATGCCGCGGTTGTCCAGGTAGCGGTTGAACCGCGCCTGGTAGATCGAGCCGATGGCCGTCAGGCCCATCGAGACGGTCGGGAACTCCCAGAAGTCCGGCATGAGGCGCGGGTGCGGGTAGGACGGGAGGCCGGCGCCCTTGCCGTGCTGGACCTCCTGGCGGAAGCGGTAGAGCTGCTCCTCGCTCAGGCGGCCCTCGAGGAAGGCGCGGGCGTAGACACCCGGCGAGCCGTGGCCCTGGATGTAGATCTGGTCGCCGCCGCCGTCGTGGTCCTTGCCGCGGAAGAAGTGGTTGAAGCCGACCTCGTAGAGGCTGGCCGAGGACTGGTAGGTCGCGATGTGGCCCCCGACCTCGAGGCCCTTGCGGTTGGCCGAGGAGACCATGACCGCGGCGTTCCAGCGGATGAACGCACGGATGCGGCGCTCGACCTCCTCGTCGCCGGGGAACCACGGCTCGCGCTCGGGCGGGATCGTGTTGATGTAGTCGGTGGAGCGCAGCGCCGGAACGCCGACCTGCTTCTCGCGCGCGCGCTCGAGCAGGCGCAGCATCACGTAGCGCGCCCGGTCGCGGCCCCGGTCGTCGAGCATCGCGTCGAAGGACGCGAGCCACTCCTGCGTCTCGTCGGGGTCGATGTCGGGCAGCTGGGTGGGGAGGCCTTCGTGGATCACCGACACCTTGGCCTGGCCCCGGTCGGACGACGAGCTCGTGGACTTCTCAGCATCACTCACCTGCCCATCGTGTCACGCGAGCCCGCCCCACGAAATCTACCCGCGGGTAGTCCCGGCAGGCGTGCATCCCGGGCCCGCCGAGGGCCCGTCGGGCGGGACGGGGTTGCGGGGCGTGCCGTGTTCCTGTGGACTGTGCGCACCATGCCCGGTCGATGCTGATCGGGCGCACCCGGACATTGGAGGCACTGCGTGAGCTCGACGGTGGGCGACTCTGCCCCGGTGACAGGCACGGGGGACCGGTTGGGGCTCAAGCCCGGCATGGTCGTCCAGGAACTCGGCTGGGACAACGACACCGATGACGAGCTGCGCATCGCGGTCGAGGACACCATCGACGCCGACATGGTGGACGGCGACTACGGCAACGTGGTCGACGCCGTGCTCCTGTGGTGGCGCGACGACGACGGCGACCTCGTCGACGGCCTCGTGGACGCGCTGACCGACCTCGTCGGGGGCGGCTCGATCTGGCTCCTCACCCCGAAGGTCGGACGCCCGGGCACCGTGGACGCCTCGGACATCGCCGAGGCGGCGCCGATCGCCGGCCTCTCGCAGACGACCACCGCGGCGGTGAGCAAGGACTGGCAGGCCACGCGCCTGGTCGCTCCGAAGACCCCCGCGTGACGGCTCGCGACCTCACGACGTCCCTCGCGGCCCGGGCATCCGGTGTCGCCACGACCCTCAGCGTGCTCGGTCGCGCCGGGGTGATCCGCCCGTACGGCCCGCGCACGCTCGCCGAGATCGGTCGCGTGGTGCTGCGCTGGGGCACCGGCCCGGCCGGCGGGTTCGCCACGCTGGCGGCCCGCTCGCCGCACCAGGTGGGCCTCGTCGACGAGCTCGGCGAGCTGACGTGGGGCGAGCTCCACCGCCGGTCGAACTCCCTGGCCCGCGCGCTCGCCGAGCGCGGCGTGCGCGAAGGGGACTCGGTCGCGGTGATGTGCCGCAACCACCGCGGCTTCCTCGACGCCTCGATCGCCGTGGCCAAGCTCGGCGCCGACATCCTCTACCTCAACACCGCGTTCGCGGGTCCGCAGCTGGTCGACGTGCTCGAGCGCGAGGCGCCGGTCATGGTCATCCACGACGAGGAGTTCACCGGGCTGCTCGCGGGGGCCAGCGTCGAGCGGCGCCTCCTGGCGTGGACCGACGGCGACCGGGGCTCCGGCGAGACGCTCGAGCGGCTCGTGTCGGCCCACGACGAGGGCGACCTGCACCCGCCGCAGCGGCACGCACGCATCGTGATCCTCACCTCCGGCACCACCGGCGCCCCCAAGGGTGCCCCGCGCAAGGAGGCCGGGATCGACGCGGCCGTGTCGCTGCTGTCGCGGATGCCGCTGCGGGCCGGGTGGCGTACACACATCGCGGCCCCGCTGTTCCACACGTGGGGGTTCGCCCACCTCGCGCTCGCGATGCTGCTGGGATCGACCGTCGTGCTGAGGCGCACGTTCGACCCGGAGACGGCGCTGCGGACCACGCAGGACGAGCGTTGCCAGTCCCTCGTGGTGATCCCGGTGATGCTCCAGCGGATGCTCGCGCTGGACGACGAGGTGCTCGACGGGATCGACCTCTCCCGCGTCGAGGTGGTCGCCTCGTCCGGCTCGGCGCTGCCCGCGACGCTCGCACAGGAGTGGATGGACCGCTTCGGCGACAACCTCTACAACATCTACGGCTCCACCGAGGTGGCCTACGCCTCGATCGCCACGCCAGAGGACCTGCGAGCGGACCCCACGTCGGCCGGCCGGCCGCCCCACGGGACCGTCGTGCGGATCCTCGACGACGCCGGCCGCGAGGTGCCGTGGGGTGTGACCGGGCGGATCTTCGTCGGCAACGGGCTGCTCTTCGAGGGCTACACCCACGGCGGGTCCAAGGAGGTCGTGGACGGGCTGATGTCGTCGGGTGACCTCGGCTGGTTCGACGAGGCCGGGCGGCTCCACGTCGCGGGCCGCGACGACGACATGATCGTCTCCGGTGGCGAGAACGTCTTCCCGCAGGAGGTCGAGGACTGCCTCGTCACCCACGAGCACGTGGGGGAGGTCGCCGCAGTCGGTGTCAGCGACGCGGACTATGGTCAGCGACTGCGCGCCTTCGTGGTGCGCACCGGCGAGGTGTCGGAGGACGAGCTGCGCGAGCACGTGAGGGCCAACCTGGCGAGGTTCAAGGTGCCCCGTGAGATCGTGTTCCTCGACGAGCTGCCCCGCAACGCCACCGGCAAGATCCTCAAGCGGGAGCTCGCCGGGTGGGACCGGGCCGAGGACCAGAAGGACGGCGAGGAGCCAGCGTGACCTGCGAGGGACTGTGCATCGGTGACGAGGCACCCGACTTCACGCTCCGCGACCAGTTCGGCCAGGACGTGCGGCTCAGCGACTTCCGCGGGCGCAAGGCGGTCGTGCTGATGTTCTTCCCGTTCGCGTTCACCGGGGTGTGCACCGGCGAGCTGTCGGGCGTGCGCGACCGTCTCGACGAGTTCCTCACCTTCGACACCGAGGTGCTGGCGATCTCCTGCGACTCGGTCTACGCGCTGCGCACCTTCGCCGAGACGGAGGGACTGAACTTCCCGCTGCTCTCCGACTGGTGGCCGCACGGCGCGGTCTCGACGGCCTACGAGGTCTTCGACACCGTGCGCGGCGCGCCGCGGCGCTCCTCGTACGTCGTGGACCGCGAGGGCCGGCTGCGCTGGTCGGTGCACAACGCGAACCCTGACGGACGCGACCTCGACGAGCACCTGCGCGAGCTGCACGCGGCGCTCGAGACGCACCTGGTCTAGACAGGTCCGGAGACTTTTCCGACTTTCTTGGAACGACCCTTGGGCCGGGGTGTAACGTTCTTCTTGTTGAGCCGCTGGTGACCCGAGACGCCAGCGGCTCAACTCATTTCTCGAGCAGGCGCGCGGTCCCGTAGGGTGTGCCACTGCGCGTCGGTAGCTCAGCGGTAGAGCACTCGGTTTACACCCGAGCGGTCGGCGGTTCGAAACCGTCCCGACGCACCCGTCCTCGTCTCCGGTCGGTCTCTCCGGCCCTCCATGAGAGCCCTCTCATCCGCGCCTCACGGTCGGCTCACGGCGCCCGTGCAGACTTCTCGTACACCAGGGCCCGCACCGGGCCCCCGACGAGAGGAACCACGATGAGGAAGATCCTCCCCACGACCCTGCTGGGTGTCGCCGGCCTGACCGCGTTCGGGCTGATCGGCATGTCGTCGCCGGTGGTCTCGGCAGGCAGCGACGAGGCTGCCAAGCGTGAGGACGACGCGCCGTCGCTGGTGCTGGTCGCCGACGACGACGACGATGACACCAACGACGACGATGACGACACGAACACCAACAGCCCGTCGTACACCGACCAGAGCCGCGACACCAACGACAACACCAACAGCCGCGTCACCGACGTGAGCCGTGACCGCGACCGCAGCCGCGGTGACAAGACGCGCGACTGGACCCGCGACGGCGGCGACCGCACCCGCGACTGGTCGGCCAACAAGACCAACGACCGCAGCCGCAACGACACCCGTCGCTGACCGCGACCGACAGGGGAGGGGCGACATGGGCAGGAACGACGACGGCTGGCACCTCGGCGAGGGCGAGCTCCTCGCGCCGGGGCTGAGCGCGCTGCGCCGGCTCGGCGGGGGTGCGGCCTACGAGGCCTGGCTGTGCTTCGACGAGGTGACCTGGTCGCCGGTCGTGGTGAAGGTCCTGCGCCCCTCCCAGGTCGAGGACGAGTCCTCCCGGCGCGGCCTGCGCCGGGAGGTCCTCGCCCTCGCGACCGTCAACCACCCCGTGGTCGTACGAGGGCTGCGCGACGGCCAGGACGGCGACCGCCCGCACGTCGTGCTCGAGCACATCGACGGGCCGCGCCTGTCGAGCCTGATCCGCCGGTACGGACCGCTCCAGGAGCAGCAGTACCTCCCGCTCGCGATCGACGTGGCCGCCGCGCTGCACTACTTCCGCACGATCGGCTGGACCCACCTCGACATCAAGCCGAGCAACGTCATCATGGGGGCGCCGGCTCGCCTGATCGACCTCTCGGTCGCCCGGACCGAGGAGGACGCGCGCCGGCTGCGCCACCCCATCGGCACGGACGCCTACATGGCCCCCGAGCAGTGCGACCCGGGAGCCTCGCGCGAGGGCGGAGGAGCGGTGCCGTCCTTCGCCTCCGACGTGTGGGGCCTCGGCGCGACGCTCTTCCACGCCGTCGCGGGCCGCCGGCCGTTCGAGCACGGCGACCCCGACGCGCGCGACGTACGCGACCGCTTCCCGCAGCTCGTCTCCCGGCCCGCTGCCCTGCCCGACGACGTGCCGGCCGTGGTCGCCGAGGTCGTCGCGGCGTGCCTGCAGGTCGACCCCGGCGCCCGGCCGCTGCCCCACGAGGTGGCCGAGGCCCTCGAGCCGGTGCTCGCCGGCCTGCCCCGCGGCTCGCTCGCCGGGTTCAGGATCAGGGGCTAGCGAGATCAGGGGTTGAGCCGGTAGCCGACCCCGCGGACGGTGGCGATCGTCGCCGTGCCGAGCTTCTTGCGGAGATAGCCGACGTAGACGTCGACGACGTTGGACCCGGGATCGAAGTCGTAGCCCCAGACCAGGTCGAGGAGCTGTTCGCGGGTGAGCACCTGGCCGGGGTTGAGCAGGAAGATCTCGGCCAGCGCGAACTCGCGCGCGGAGAGCTCCGACTCGCCCTGCGGCCCGGAGATGCGGCGCGTGCGCCGGTCGAGCCGCAGCGGGCCCACCACGAGGTCGTCGCCGCTCGCCTGCGTCTCGGGCGGGGCCAGTGACCGCAGCCGCAGCCGTACGCGCGCCATGAGCTCGGCGAAGCGGAACGGCTTGGCCATGTAGTCGTCGGCGCCGCCGTCGAGGGCGGTCACGGTGTCGGTGACCGAGTCGCGGGCCGTCAGGATGATCACCGGCATCCGGCTGCCCTGGGACCGGAGCTGGTCGAGCACCTCGAAGCCGTCCATCCCCGGCAGCCCGATGTCGAGCACCATGAGGTCGAAGCGTCCCGACAGCGCTTCGTCGAGCCCGCTCGGACCGTCGGACGCCACGGTCGGCTGGTGCCCCTCGGCGCGCAGCCCCTTGGCCACGAACGAGGCGATCCGCTCCTCGTCCTCCACGATCAGGATCTGCGCCACGTCGTCTCCTCGCTCTCGTCGTCGCTCGTCGGGGTGGTCATGGGCTCACGGGGCCAACGTGCGTGCGGGCAGGACGACCTCCACGTGTGCCCCGTGGGGCTCGGCGTCGGTGATCCGTACGGTGCCGCCGTGGGCCTCCGCGATGGCGCTGACGATGCTCAGGCCCAGGCCGAAGCCGTCGTCGCCGGCGCGCACGTGGCTGCGGCCGAACCGCTCGACGACGCACGCGCGGTCCTCGGTCGGGATGCCGTCGCCGGTGTCGCGGACCCAGAGCCGGACCTCGTCGCCGTCGAGGGAGGACCCGATGGCGACCACCGAGCCGTCGTCGGTGTGCTTGACCGCGTCGTCGGCGATCTGGAGCAGCGCCTCCGCGATGCGCTGCTCGTCGAGCACGGCGCGGCCGCGCGCTGCGGCGTCCAGCGACCAGTCGCGCTCGCCGAGCGCTCGCGCCTTCGCCAGCACGGACTGGGTCAGCGTGGCGAGCTCGACCTCCCCGAGGACGAGGAAGTCCGGGCGCCGGCTCTTGGCCAGCAGCATCAGGTCACCGACCAGGCGCGACATCCGGTCGACCTCGTCGAGCAGCAGGTCGCGGGTCCGGACCAGCTCGTCGGGGTCCTCGTGCTCGAGCAGCTCGAGGTGGCCACGCAGGACCGTGAGCGGGGTCTTGAGCTCGTGCCCCGCGTCGTCGAGGAACTGCCGCTGTGCCGCGAACCCGGCGTCGAGGCGCTCGAGCATGCCGTTGATCGTGCGGGTGAGGGCGGTGATGTCGTCGTTGCCGCGCTCGGGGATGCGTCGAGACAGGTCGGTCGCGGTGATCTCGCGGGCGGTGCTCTCCAGGATGCGCAAGGGAGCGAGCAGTCGGCCGGACTGGAAGGCCGCGATGGTCGTGATCAGGCCGAGGGAGAGCAGGGCGACCAGCGCGTAGGTCTGCATCGTGCGGTCGAGCTCCGCGTGCTCGTCGCGCAGGAAGCTGACGATCGCCAGTGCGCCGTCGCCCTGCGCATTGGTCACCGGCACGACGGTCACCCAGGTCTCGCCGAAGGTGGGCGACTCGATCACCCGGGTGCCGCCGGCGTCGGCCAGGTCCGTGAGCGCCTGCTGGTAGGCGGGCTCGTCGAGCACCTCCTGGCCGTAGCGGTTGGCCGTGCGCTCGGGGATCTCGCCGCGGACGTAGCCGACGAGCATCTCGTCGTCGTCGGGCACGTTGCGGGTCAGGAAGACGTTGAGCACGCGGCCGACGTCGTCGAACTCCTCGCCGGTGTTGGGATCGATGCGCAGCGCGCGGAACTCCGCGATCTCCTGGCTGATCTGGGCTGTCACCTGGCGCTCGATGCGCGCGGACTCCAGCGCGTACACCAGCAGGCCGGCGCCGGTCATCGCCGCGGCCGTGAGGACGGCGATGACGGCGGTGAGGCGGGTCCGGACGGACACGCGCGCGAAGCGACGACGGGCACCCTCAGTCGTCCCCGTCGGTCCGCTCGTCGTCGGTGTCGTCATCATCAAGCCCGTCGTCGTCCCACTCGTCGTCGTCATCCTCCCCGACCGGTGTGGGCTGCGGTGTCACCACGCGCGCCCGGTCGCCACCCTCGCGTCCGGAACGGTCCTCGTCAGGTCCTCGGTCGTCGTCGCGCTCGCGGTCGTCCTGGCGCTCGCGCGCGGGTGAGGCGGGCGCGGGGTCGGGCGGTGCCGGTTCGTCGGCAGGTGCGTCGCGCAAGATGACGGGGCTGTGGTCGGCCGGCGGAGGTGCGCCGGGCGAGGCCAGCGACCCGGCGACGTAGGCCGTCACCGGCACCACGACCGCCAGGAGCAGCAGCACCTTCGTCACCTGTCCCATGGTCGTGATGGTCGTCGCCGATCGTGGCGCGCGCGTGAGACGCAGATGAGAAGCCTCTTAGATCCGCTCGTCGCGGACCACGTGCCGTCCGTCGCAGGCATGGCACGACCCGGTGGTCGACGAGGGTGACGCGTGCCACAGTGTCCGCATGATCGTCCCCTTCAGCGTCACCGACTTCATCGAGCGCGCCGCGGCCGTCTACGGCGAGCGGCCGGGGTTCGTCGACGAGCCCGACCAGCCGGCCGCGTCGCTGGGCACGCTGACGTACGCCGAGGCGTACGACCTCTCGCGCCGGCAGGCGGCTCGGCTCGACGAGCTCGGCA
This sequence comes from Nocardioides flavus (ex Wang et al. 2016), assembly GCF_014653115.1. Lineage (GTDB taxonomy): Bacteria > Actinomycetota > Actinomycetes > Propionibacteriales > Nocardioidaceae > Nocardioides > Nocardioides flavus. The sequence goes on from NZ_BNAD01000009.1 coordinate 19,656, forward strand.
TCGAGGTCGGCGACCGCGTCGCGATCCTCAGCCACAACTCCGCGCGCCTGCTGACGTCGTTCTTCGGCGTGTGCGGGTCCGGGCGCGTGCTCGTGCCGATCAACTTCCGCCTGCGGCCCGACGAGATCTCCTACATCGTGGCGCACTCGGGCGCGCGGGTGCTCTACGTCGACCCCGAGCTCGTCGACTCGGTGCGCGACATCGACGTCGAGCACCGGTTCGTGCTGGGTGAGGACGCGTCGATGTTCGCCGCGCCCGGCGCCGAGCCCCGCGCCTGGGAGCCGGACGAGAACGCCACGGCGACCATCAACTACACCTCCGGCACCACCGCCCGGCCCAAGGGCGTGCAGCTGACGCACCGCAACCTGTGGACCAACGCCGTCACCTTCGGCCTGCACGCCGGGGTCACCGACCGCGACGTCTACCTCCACACGCTGCCGATGTTCCACGCCAACGGCTGGGGGATGCCGTTCGCGATGACCGGGCTCGGCGTCCCGCAGGTCGTCCTCCGCAAGGTCGACGGCGCCGAGATCCTGCGACGTGTGGAGCAGCACGGCGTCACCGTGATGTGCGCGGCGCCCGCCGTGGCCGCAGCGGTGCTCGACGCGGCGCAGGAGTGGGAGGGCGAGATCCCGGGCCGGGACCGCGTCCGGATCATCATGGCCGGCGCGCCGCCGCCGACGAAGACCGTCGTGCGCGTGGAGGAGGAGCTCGGCTGGGAGTTCGTGCAGATCTACGGTCTCACCGAGACCTCGCCCCTGTTGACGGTCAACCGGGCGCGCGCGGAGTGGGACGACCTCCCGGCGGAGGAGCGGGCGGCGAGGCTGGTGCGCGCCGGCGCCCCCGCGATCGGCGTACGGCTGCGCACCGACGAGCACGGCGAGGTGCTGGCGCGGTCCAACGTCATCCTGGAGGGCTACTGGGAGCGACCCGACGAGACGGAGAAGGCGCTCGTCGACGGCTGGTTCCACACCGGTGACGGCGGCACGATCGGCGACGACGGCTACCTGACGATCAGCGACCGCAAGAAGGACGTGATCATCACCGGCGGCGAGAACGTGTCGTCGATCGAGGTCGAGGACGTGCTGTTCTCCCACCCCGCGGTCGCCGAGGTCGCCGTGATCGGGGTGCCCAGCGAGAAGTGGGGCGAGACCATCAAGGCCCTCGTCGTGCTGGCCGAGGGCGCGAGCGCCGACGAGGCCGAGCTCATCGCCTGGTGCAAGCAGAGGGCGGCCGGCTACAAGGCGCCCACGTCGGTGGAGTTCCGCGACGAGCTGGCGCGCACCGCGACCGGCAAGCTGCAGAAGTTCAAGCTGCGCCAGCCCTACTGGGAGGGCGAGGAGCGGCAGGTCCACTGACCCCTCGATAATCAGCGCATGCCGAGCCTCGCCGACGTCGTCGACCTGCTCCACTCCTGGTACCCCCCGGGGACGGCCGACTCCTGGGACGCGGTCGGCCTGGTGGCCGGTGATCCCGCGGCGGACGTCGGCAGGGTGATGTTCGCCGTCGACCCGACGCTCGACGTCGCCCGGGAGGCGGTGGAGTGGGGCGCGGACCTGCTCGTCGTGCACCACCCCCTGTTCCTGACCCCCGTCAGCTCGGTCGCCGCGACCACGCCCAAGGGTCGCACGCTGCACACCCTCACCGCGGGCGGCTGCGCGCTGCTCACCGCGCACACCAACGCCGACCAGGCCGTGTCGGGGGTCTCGGAGTCCCTCGCCCTCGCGCTCGGGCTGACCGACCTCGCTCCGATCAGGCCCGCCCCCTCGGCGCCGCTCGACAAGGTGGTGGTGTTCGTGCCCCTCACCGGCGCCGACGCCGTACGGGCCGCGATGACCGAGGCCGGCGCGGGCCGGCTCGGCGACTACGACTCCTGCACCTGGACGACGACGGGTGAGGGCCGCTTCCGCCCGCTGGACGGCGCCTCGCCGGCGATCGGCGCGGTCGGGGAGCTGGAGGTGGTGGACGAGGCCAGGGTCGAGGCGGTGGTCCCGCGGTCGCGGCGTACGGCGGTGGTGCGGGCGATGCTTGCCGCGCACCCCTACGAGGAGCCGGCGTTCGACGTCGTCCCGCTGGCCGACCCCGGCCTCGCCGGGACGGGCACCGGGCGGATCGGCACCGTCGAGGAGACGACGTTGGAGGCGTTCGCCGCCCGGGTCGCGGCCGCACTGCCCGCCACGGCCCACGGGGTGCGCGTGGCGGGGGACCCGTCACGGCCCGTGCGGAGGGTCGCGGTGTGCGGAGGAGCCGGCGACTTCCTGCTCGACGAGCTCGCCGGCAGCGACGTCGACGCGTACGTGACGAGCGACCTGCGGCACCACCGGGCGGGGGAGTTCGTCGAGCACGGCGGGCCGGCGCTCGTCGACGTCGCGCACTGGGCCGCGGAGTGGACGTGGCTGCCGGTGGTGGAGGCTCGGCTGCGCGGGGAGCTGGGCGATAGGGTCGGCACCCGGGTCAGCACTCGGTGCACCGACCCCTGGACGTTCCGCCACTGATCCGCACCCGAAGCAGGAGGGCCGTTGAAGGCCGACCCCACCCACCAGCTCGCGCTCCTCGACGTCGCCGAGCTCGACCGTCGCGCCGCCCAGCTGCGGCACCAGCGTGCCAGCCTCCCCGAGCTGGCCGAGATCAGCGCGCTGGAGTCCGAGCGCACCGCGCTCACCGACCAGGTGCGCGACGCCCGCATCGTGGTCGACGACCTCACCGTGGAGCAGTCCCGGGCCGACCGCGAGGTCGAGCAGGTCAAGGCCCGCCGCGAGCGTGACCGCACGCGGATGGACGCCGGGCAGATCACCAACCCGAAGGACCTCGAGCGGATGCAGCACGAGCTGGTCTCCCTCGAGCGTCGCATCAGCACGCTGGAGGACGCCGAGCTCGAGGTGATGGAGCGGCTGGAGGAGGCCCAGCAGGTCCTCGACGCCCTCGCCATCCGCGCGGACGACATCGACGCACGGCTCGCAGAGCTCGTCACCGCTCGTGACGAGAAGCGCGCCGGGATCGACCGCTCGCTCGACGAGGTGACGGCCTCGCGCGGACCCGCGACGGAGGGCCTGCCGGACGACCTGACGGCGCTCTACGAGCGGCTGCGCGAGCAGAAGGGCATCGGCGCGTCCCTCCTGCGCGCGCGCCAGTGCGGCGGCTGCAACATGACCCTCGACGCCTCCGAGCTCTCCCGGATCCGCTCGGCACCTGCCGACGAGGTGATCCGGTGCGAGGAGTGCCAGCGCATCCTGGTGCGCACCGACGAGTCGGGACTCTGAAGGGCCGAGCGGCGATGCGCCTCGACGCGGAGCTGGTGGCGGCGCGCAGTCGTACGTCGCTCCGCGCCCGGGTCGCCCGGCTGCGTGCCAAGGGCTGGGTCATCGGCCAGTGCGCGATCGCGGCCGGAGTGGCGTGGTGGCTCGCTGCCGACGTCTTCGACCACACCCTGCCGTTCTTCGCGCCGATCGCGGCCGTGGTGTCCCTCGGGATGTCCTACGGCCAGCGCCAGCGCCGGGTCGCGGAGGTGACCGTGGGCGTCGCCCTCGGGGTGTTCCTCGGTGATGCGACGACGCACCTGATCGGGTCCGGCGGTCCGCAGATCGCGCTGATCGTGGCGGCCGGGATGTCGATCGCCCTGCTCCTCGACGCGGGTCAGCTGCTGATCATCCAGGCGGCCGTGCAGGGGATCGTCGTGGCGGCGCTCGCGCCGGCGCCGGGCGACGCGTTCCTGCGGTGGACCGACGCCATCATCGGCGGTGCCGTGGCGCTGGTCGCCGCGACCGTCGTGCCGCGGGCGCCGCTGCGCAAGCCGCGCGACCAGGCCGCCGTCGTGGTGCGCAAGATCTCCGAGCTGCTGCGCTCCTCGGCCGACCGGCTCGGGGACGGCGACGTCGAGCTCGCACTCGCCGTCCTGCGCGACGCCCGGTCGACCGACGTCCTGATCGGCGAGCTGCGGGCCGCCTCGGAGGAAGGGCTGTCGGTCGTCAGCTCGTCACCGTTCCGCCGACGGCACGGCGAGCACCAGCGCCAGCTCGCCGAGCTCGTCGAGCCGCTCGACGTGGCGCTGCGCAACACCCGCGTCGTCGTACGCCGGGTGGCCGTCGCGTGCTACCGGCGCGAGCCCGTGCCGTCGTCGTACGCCACGCTCATGCGCGACCTGGCCGACCTGTCGGACCGGGTGGCCGACGAGCTCGTGGCCAACCGGATGGCCGTCGCCGTCATCGACGACCTGATAGCGCTCGGGCACGCCACGGCGAAGGTCGAGCACAGTGATGACCTGTCCGCCGAGGTGATCCTGGCGCAGGTGCGCTCGATCATCGCCGACCTGCTGGCCCTGTGCGGGATGGACCCGCTCGAGGCGACCGACGTGATCCCGCTGCGCTAGACCGCGGTCACGACGACGTCGAGCTGCGTGCCCTTCGGGGTCGGCTCGCCGACCTCGACCGTCCAGCCGAGCCGGGTGAGGTCGTCCGCGAGCGCCGCGGGGGTGCGCGGGTCGGCCCCGTCCTCGAGGAGCGCGCGCACGATCCGGCCCTTCGTCGCCTTGTTGAAGTGGCTCACCACCGTCCGCTTGCCGCCCGACTCGTGCAGGACGCGCACGGTGGCCACGCGGCGGCCGACGTCCTTCGTGGGCCGCCAGAAGGCGGCGTACGTGCTCGAGCGCAGGTCGACCAGCAACCCCTCGCGCATGCCGTCGGTGATCGCATCGCCCAGGACTTCCCGCCACGCGCCGGCGACGGAGCCGACCCCGGGCAGGGCGGCGTCGCCGGAGAGGCGGTAGGCCGGGATGCGGTCGCCGGGACGCACGATCCCGAAGAGCGAGCTCGTCACGGCGACACGCGACGTGGCACGCCGGCGGGCCGCAGGGGACAGTGTGGCGAAGTCGAGCGCGTCGAAGAGGACGCCCGTGTAGACGGCGTCGGCGCGGGCGGTCGGCGCCGTGGCGAGCGCTGCGTTGCGCTGCACGAGGTCGCGCTGGGCGGGGCCGAGGCCCAGCACCTCGACCGCCCGGTCGGGGTCGTCGCGGCACAGGGTCGTGAGCGCGTCGAGCAGGGTGCTCCGCGTCGCGGTGAGGGTGGGGGAGGACAGCCCTGCGAGGTCGAGGGGCTTGCCCCGGCGCGGAGCGGTCTTGCCCTCGCTGGGCGGCAGCAGGATCAGCACGCGGCACAGGCTAGGTGCGCCGGAGGCTGCTACGACCTGGGGGTCTGGGTTTCGACGCGCGGCCGCGAGCTCGCAGGCTCGCTCGCGCGCTTGCTCAACCTCCCGCCCCACGCCGTGCGCTCGTTCCTCGCGCACGGCTAGGGTCGTGACATGCCGAGCAACCGTGTGGTGAAGGTCCGATCGACGGGTGACAGCGTCACCGCGCAGGAGATGCGCGACGGCATCGCTGCGATCCAGGAGGAGCTGGACGTCTCGGCACGGTTCCCCGAACCGGTCGAGCGGGCGGCTGCCGAGGCCGTGGCCGCGCCGCGGCTGCCCGAGCTGGACCGGACCGACATCCCGTTCGTCACCATCGACCCGGAGTCGGCCCGCGACCTCGACCAGGCGATGCACATCGAGCGCGCCGGCGACGGCTACGTCGTGCACTACGCGATCGCGGACGTGGCGGCCTTCGTGGCGCCCGGCGACCCGGTCGACCTGGAGGCCAACCGCCGCGGGGAGACGCTCTACGGCGCGGACTCCAAGGTCCCGCTGCACCCGACCGTGCTGAGCGAGGGAGCGGCCTCGCTGCTGCCCGGCGAGGATCGGCCGGCACTCCTGTGGACCATCCGTGTCGACGAGACGGGGGAGGGCACCGACGTCCACGTCGAGCGGGCCATGGTGCGCTCGCGCGCCCAGCTGTCGTACGAGGGGGTCCAGGCCGACATCGACGCAGGTCGGGCCGACGAGCTGTTCGGGCTGCTCCGCGAGGTCGGCGAGCTGCGACTCGCCCGCGAGGCGGCCCGCGGCGGCGTGTCCCTCCCGCTGCCCGAGCAGGAGCTCGTCGAGACCGGCGACGGGCACTGGGAGCTGGAGTTCCGCAGGCTGACGCCGGTCGAGACCTGGAACGCCCAGATCTCGCTCCTCACCGGGATGGCCGCCGCGTCGCTGATGGTCTACGCCCGGGTCGGGATCCTCCGTACGCTCCCGCCGGCGGACCCGCACGACGTCCAGCGGCTGCACCGCACCGCGCGCGCCCTCGGCATCGAGTGGCCGGCCGAGCTGCTCTACCCCGACTTCGTCCGCAGCCTCGACCCGTCCCGGCCGACGCACGCGGCGATGATCGTGGCCTGCACCCGCCTGCTGCGCGGCGCCGGCTACGTCACCTTCAACGGCGAGCTCCCCGAGCTGGCCCAGCACTCCGCGCTCGCCTCCGAGTACGCCCACGTGACCGCGCCGCTGCGTCGGCTGGCGGACCGCTACGCCGGGGAGATCTGCGTGGCGCTGTGCGCCGGCGCCGAGGTGCCGGAGTGGGTGGTGGCCGCGATGCACGAGCTCCCCGACACGATGGCCGGCTCCGGGCGCCTGGCCAACCAGTACGAGAACGCGATCGTCGACCTCTGCGAGGCCGAGCTGCTCCACGACCGCGTGGGCGAGACGTTCTCCGCGGTCGTCGTGGACCTCGACGACAAGGACCGGCGCCGGGGCGACATCACGATCCAGGACCCGGCCATCGAGGCCAGGGTGGAGGGCGCGGACGCGCTGCCCCTCGGCGAGCAGGTCGCCGTCGAGCTCGTGCAGGCCGACCCGGGGAAGCGGAAGGTCGAGTTCCGGCTGGCGTGAGGCGTCCGGCGTGTCGGACGACCAGAACCCGAGGCGTCCGACGAGCTCAGGCGGACTGTGCCAGGGCGTGACCGGCTTCTGGTCGTCCGACCGGCCGTACGACCTCGGCCAGCACCCAGCGGACGTAGGCCTGGTCATGCATCACCTGCTCCCACGTGAAGCGCAGCACGCGCCAGCCACGGACGACGAGAAGGTTGTAGCGGGCACAGTCGCGACGATGCGCCTGCGGCTCGACCGCCAGGCCGGCTTCGATGCAGAGGGCGCGCAGCACCGACTCGAACGGGTTGGCGGCGCGGGCGTCGGCGTGGACGAGGACTCGGCGTACGGCTGCCGCGCCCGCGCCACGTACGTCGATCCCGTCGAGGTCCTCGCGGGTCACCAGCCCGGACCGAAGGGCGGAGTCAGCGATGGCGAGGGCCTCGTCGAAGGGGAGCGCCCGCGCGCAGTCGAGGACCGTGCGCAGGGGCGTCGTCACGCCGTCCCGTACCTGGTCCGCCGCGAGGTTGGCCCATCGGACGACGACGCCGTCGCGCTGCTCGGCGGTGAGCTTGCGACCTCGACGCACCATCAGCTCTGGAGAGGTGGGCTGGACCTTGAGCTCCCAGCCGTGGAGAGCGGCGGCGCTGCGCAGGCAGACGACGGCCGTCAGCCGCGCCCCCGCGATGCGAGCCTCGGCGGCCGTGGGCACCATGTAGCGGCCGCGGGCGGGCTGTAGCAACCGACCTCGCTCCACTGCCTTGCGCAACCGCCGTCGCGTCGTGAGCCGCAGCAGCTGCCGTGCCGAGGCATGGCCGCCGAGGCGCTCCAGGGCGACGACCGGGTCCATGGGCCCAGCGTGCCGTGGATCGCCGGCCACCGCTCCGCTCATCCACAGGCACGTCGGACGACCAGAAGTCAGGCCCGCCGAGACGATCCACGCTCGCGTGCGGCGTACGCCGGTGGTTGTGGTCGTCCGGCGCGCCGGACGCGGTCCGGGGTGGGAGTGGGCCGGCCTGTAGGCCGGGTTCTGTCCTGCCGAAGCAGGGGCGACCATCCATCTGCGACGACCGTTGCCGGCCGCCTGGTGCGATCTACCCGGATGCTCGGGCGGGCCGCCCTCGAACGCATCCTGTCTGATCTTGCTCCGGGTGGGGTTTGCCTAGCTGCGCCGGTCGCCCGGCGCACTGGTGGTCTCTTGCACCACCGTTTCACCCTTGCCGGCGCCGCGCCGAAGCACGGACCGGCGGTCTGTTCTCTGTGGCACTGATCCCGCGGGTTGCCCCGGGTGGCTGTTGGCCACCACCCTGCCCTGTGGAGCCCGGACCTTCCTCGACACCTCGCCCCGGACGAACCGGGGTGAGGGTGCCGCGGCCGCCCGGCCGACCCACTCGGGGACGAGTCTAGGGGTGGGTGAGGACCTCGGCGCCATCCTCGGTGACCAGGAGGGTGTGCTCGAACTGCGCCGAGCGACGCCGGTCCTTGGTCACCACGGTCCAGCCGTCGTCCCACATGTCGTAGTCGGGCGTGCCGAGGTTGAGCATCGGCTCGATGGTGAAGGTCATCCCGACCCGGATCTCGTCGTCGAAGCGCTCGTCGTCGTAGTGGGGGATGACCAGGCCGGAGTGGAACGCGGTGCCGATCCCGTGACCGGTGAAGTCGCGGACCACGCCGTAGCCGAACCGCTTGGCGTACGCCTCGATGACGCGGCCGATGACGTTGACCCGGCGGCCGGGCTTGACCGCCTTGATGGCCCGCTCGAGCGACTCCTTCGTACGCTCGACGAGCAGCCGCGACTCCTCGTCGACGTCACCGGCGAGGAAGGTGGCGTTGGTGTCGCCGTGCACGCCGCCGATGAAGGCGGTGATGTCGATGTTGACGATGTCGCCGTCCTCGACGACCCGGGAGTCGGGGATGCCGTGGCAGATGACCTCGTTGACGCTCGAGCACAGCGACTTGGGGAACCCGCGGTAGCCGAGGGTGGACGGGTAGGCCCCGTGGTCGCACAGGAACTCGTGGCCGATGCGGTCCAGCTCGTCGGTGGTCACGCCGGGCACGACGTGCGAGCCGACGAGCTCGCGTGCCTGGGCGGCCAGGCGCCCGGCGACGCGCATCCGCTCGATGGTCTCGGCGTCCTTGACCTCCTCGCCGGTGAACCGGGCCGGCGCGGGCTTGTCGACGTACTCGGGGCGGGCGATGTGGGCGGGCACGGCACGACGCGCAGACACCTCTGCGGGGGATACGACAGGCACCTCGCGAGTGTAGTTTCGGCCCATGAGCGAGAACGAATACTGGTTCTGCCTGACGCACCACACCGTCGAGGGCCACGACGGGTGCAAGAACGCCGACCGGCTGGGCCCGTACGCCTCCTCCGCTGAGGCCTCCCGCGCGCTGGAGAAGGTGGCCGAGCGCAACGAGGAGTGGGACAACGACCCGAAGTGGAACGACGACGGCCCTGGGTCCGGCGACGGGCTCACCGACGGCACCCCGGACAGCTGAGCACCCCACCCGCGCGCGCACCGCTCTCGCCGTGGCCCGTCGCGGGTCTCGTCGGAATGGCGTGCGTCGCCTTCCTGATCGGCGCCACGAGCGTCGCCGTCGGGGCGCCCTGGTGGGCCGTCCTGGTGCTCGCGCTCGCCTGGCTGGTGGCGCTGGTCCTCGCGATTGCGTGGTTCACTCGCCGCCCGCGCGCGGTGGTCGTGCTGCCCGTGGCGGTGGCGCTGCTGTGGTTCGCCACCGTGGTCGGCGGCGCCCGCTACCTCGGGTGGAGCTGACTGCCCGGCGGTCGGCTCAGAACGTGTGCTCGGGACCGGGGAAGGTGCCGCCGCGCACGTCGTCGGCGTACGCCCGCGCCGCCTCGAGCAGCACCCCGTGCACGTCGGCGTACTGCTTGACGAACCGCGCCATCCGGCCCGTACGCAGGCCGAAGGCGTCCTGCCACACCAGCACCTGGCCGTCGCAGCCGGCGCCCGCGCCGATGCCGATCGTGGGGATCGCGAGCTCCTTGCTGATCTGCGCGGCGACGTCGCCGGGGACCATCTCCATGACGACGGCGAAGGCGCCGGCCTCCTGCACCGCGTGGGCGTCGGCGACGATCCGGTCGCTGGCCTCGCCGCGGCCCTGGACGCGGTAGCCGCCGAGGGTGTGCTCGCTCTGCGGGGTGAAGCCGATGTGGGCCATGACGGGGATGCCGCCCCGCGTGCACTTCTCGATGACGGGGGCCATCTCGGCACCGCCCTCGAGCTTGACGCAGTGCGCGCCGGCCTCCTTCATGAAGCGCACGGCGGTGAGGTAGCCCTGCTCCGGGGAGGCCTGGTAGCTGCCGAAGGGCAGGTCGCCGACGACCATCGCGCGCTTCACCGACCGCGAGACCGCCCGGGTCAGGGGCAGGAGCTCATCGACCGTGACCGGCAGCGAGGTCTCGTTGCCGTAGACGTTGTTGGAGGCGGAGTCGCCGACCAGCAGCAGGTCGATCCCGGCCTCGTCGAAGGTCGCTGCGGTGTACATGTCGTACGCCGTCAGCATGGTGATCTTCTCGCCGCGCTCCTTCATCTCCCGCAGGTGATGGGTGCGTACGCGCTTGGCAGGCGCAGCCGGTGCTGCGGGGCCGGAGCCGTAGGGGGCGGTCTCCTCGGACGGTGTCGTCAACGTGTGCTCCTCGTCATCTCGCAGCTCCCCGGTGGAGTCCACGGACCACGATCAGGCTAGCCCCGACCGATGGGTACGGCGCTGTGGTGGCGCTCACACGCCGTCGAGGCGACCGCCCTCGTCGTTCTCCACGCGCTCGAGGTCGTCGCCGTCGTAGTCGGCGCACTCCGACCTCACCGTCACCGTCCAGGTGCCCTCGCCCCGGGCGGGGGTCGGCTGGACGTCGACCGTGGTCTCGTCGCGGGTGACGGTGACGTGGTCGTCCACCTGGGTCGCGTCCTGGTAGCCCGCGCCGGTGAGCGCCGCGCGGACGTCGTCGAGCTGCGACGATGCGTCGCCGGCGGGAGCGGAGAGGGTCGCGAACGCCTCGTGGCGCCAGCTGATCGCCATGCAGCTCTGCCACTGCCGACTCGCCCGGACGACGTCGGCCCCGAGGGCCTCGGCGACGAGGGGGATGGCCTCCTGCGCGCGCTCGGTGGTCGTCGTCTCGACCGTGTCGACCGACGATCCGTCGGCACCAGATCCTCCGGAGCCCTCGCCCCCGCACGCCGCGAGGAGGCTGACCAGGGCGAGGAGGAGAACGGTGGTGCGCATGCGACTCACCGTAGTGCTCACGGCCACCGGACCGGCCAGACGCTGTCCCACGCGTCGTCCCACGCGTCCTGGGCGCCCTCGACCGCCTCGCTGATTCCCTCGCTGACGTCCTCGTAGGTCTCGGTGACCGTGTCACTGACGTTCTCGTAGGTCTCGACCACGGTGTCGCGAACGTCCTCGTAGGTCTCGACCACGGGCTCGACCACGTGGTGCTGGGCCTCCTCGCCCACCCAGTCGTAGAGGTAGTCGTGGGCCTCCTGGGTGCGGCCGCCGGTGTCGACGACGGCACCGGAGTTGCCCGAGACGACGTCGGCCATGTTGGCGAGCGCGGGGTTGCCGTCGTCGAAGTAGTTGACGTGGTTCTGCAGGAAGCCTGTCTCGACCAGGCCGCCGGGTCCGTGGAACTCCTGGCCGTTGTCCACGGCGAACACGGTCGCGCCGAAGTCGCTCTGCGCCGGGTCCTGGCCGAGGCCCAGGCTGTCGTCCCACGTGCCGGGGAAGATCCCGTCCTGGCCACCGAGCCACGACACCGGGTCGTTGTCGGCGGCACCCACGAAGACCTGTCCCGCGGGCATGTTGAGGTCCGAGGCGTGGTCCACGCCCTCGCTGGCGCCGGGGCTGCCGATGAGCACCAGCGAGTCGGCCTCCATGCCGGCGACGGCGCCGTACGACGACGTGGTCGAGCCGTAGCTGTGGCCGATCACGGTCAGGTGCGGCTGGTCGCCGGTGGAGTGGGTGCTGTTGAGGCCGTCGACGAACTGGGACAACGCGAGGCCGCCGGCCTGGGCGTTGGCCTCGGTCACGGTGTGGGAGACGTCGCCGGCGGAGTCGCCGAGGTCCCAGGGCCACATCGACTCGGGGTTGAAGTTGGGGGAGTCGTAGCCGATCCAGGCGATGGTGGAGACGGCGCCCTCACGAGGCGGGTCCTCCGACGCCATGCTGTTGACGGTCTCCTCGTAGAGGTTGAGCGCCTGGCTGCCGTTCTCGTCGATGTAGGTGCCGTCCTGCATGATGCCGGGCACGTAGACGGCCGTGTGGTCGGCGGTGTCGGGGTTGCCGTAGGCGACCGCGGCGATGCCGTCGCCACCGAAGGCGTGGGGCTGGTAGGCCATGATGAACGCGTCGATCTCGTAGTCGGCCCACTTGTCGTCGGACGCCTGCTGCACGGCGGCCTCGATGGCCTGCGCGTTCTCCAGCCACCGCTGCTCGGAGGCGCTCAGGTCCTGCCCCGAGGCCTGCAGTCCGAGCAGGTACTCGATGTCGCGCTGCACGGCCGAGGTGTTGGCCTCGTCGCGGTCGCCGGTGGGGATGCCGTTGGTGTTGCCGACCAGGTCGGGGTCGCTGATCAGCAGCGCGTTGCGCTCGGCCTGGGACAACCCGTTCCACCACGCGTTGACGGCGTCGGTGTCGGTGCCGAGGCGGCGCAGCTCGGCGGCGAGCGCGGCCGTGTCCGCGCGTGACGGGTCGGCGGCGGCCGTCAACCCCTCGGCGACCTGGTCGACGGCGGCCAGCGCACGCACGCACGCCTGCTCGTCGGAGTCGACGCGGTCGCGCCATGCCTGGAGGTCCTGGTGGTAGGTCTCGAAGCGCTGTCGCAGTGCGGCGGCGTCGGCCTGGAGGGTGGCGACCTGCGCCTCGATGGCGGTCTCGATGTGCTGGAGCAGGGCGTCGCGGTCGTCGTTGAGCCGCTGGCGCCGGTCCATCAGGTCGGCGTGCTCGGAGCGGCGCTGCCGCATCCGGGTGAGGAAGGCGTCGATGGCCAGGGCGCCGCGCTCGAGGGCAGCGCCGACGGCGTCGGTGTCGCGGGCGAAGCGGGTCACGGCGTGGTCGGCCGCCTCGGCGGCGTCACCGCTGAAGTCCGAAGGTGCACCGTTGGTGCGCGCCCACTCCGCGACGTCGCTGACGGCGGTGGCGGCGGCACGTACGTCAGTGAGCACCGCACCCGAGGCCTCGGTGACCGTGAGCTCGGGCTCGCGCGGCAGCCACGCGGGGACGGCGATCGTGGTCACGGGCCCACCGTCCGGACGGGGGTGGTGCCGCGGTCCTCCCACATGAGGAGCTGCTGGGTGGCCTGCACGCTGTCCTGGTCGCTGAGCAGGAAGTCGTACATCGTCTGCGCCAGGGAGTCGGAGTGGGCGGAGGCCCGGTCACGGAGGCTCAGGACCCGCTGCTCCCACGTGGCGAGGAAGGCCTCGGCGGCGCCCTGGACGGCGTCGCCGAGGAGGGCGGGGTCGGCCTGCGCCAGGTTCTTGCGGGGGCCGTTGAGCCCCTCCGACTGCTGCTCCCACGCGTCGCGGGCGGCTGCGAGGGTCGCGGTCCACATCTGGAGCGTCACGACGCCGCCTCGTCGACCGCGCGGACCTTGACCGTGCGGAGCGTGAGCACCAGCGAGTCGGGGCGCACGGTGGCCGACGCCGAGAGCCCGCCGCGGTGCCGGCCGACGAGCCGAGGCCGGTCGCCGGGCACCGGCCGCACCTGCCAGCCGAGGCCGACCAGCGCCTCGGCGGTGGCGCGCAGGAGGGTCATGTTGTCGCCCTCGCCGAGCGGGCCGACGACGGTGTAGGCCTCCCACCAGGTCTGGTCCCACTCGTCGGTGTGCCAGGCAGCGTCACGACGCACCGCCCCGGCTGCGGGGGAGGCGGCGATCCGCTCGAGGACGCCGTCGAGCGCGGAGTCGAGCTCGCCGGCGAGCGCGAGCCGCTGGGAAGGCGTGAGCTCGGGGACCTGCGGAGCAGGAGCTGTCTGCGGCAGCACCACGATGTCGACCTCGGGGTGCTGCTCGCGCAGGACCCGGAGCATCGGGTCGGTCAACGCCGGGTCGGGGGCGCCCGGCTCGCTCGCGGGAGGCGTCATGGGGCTCTTCTTCCGCGCCTGCGGGTGACTCAAACGTACGGGTTCGCCAGCCAGGTCGCGATCAGCGCGGCGAGACCCTCAGCACCCGGTCGCCGTCGCCGTTGTCGGTGGTGAGCAGCAGGTCGCCGTCGGCGGCCGAGGTGACCGAGCGCAGCCGGCCGAACCGTGCCAGGGCCGGCGGCCGGGTGACCGACACCAGCTCGCCGGCGGCGTCGAAGCGCAGGAACAGCACCTCGGAACCCTTCAGCGCGGCAACGGCCAGCGTGCCCTGCAGGGAGCCCCACTGCCGGCCGCGCACCCACGCCGCGCCCGAGGTGGCGACCGTCGGAGTGCCCGACGACCAAGCCGCCTCCCGCTGCTGACCGGGCAGCGACTGGTCGGTCATCGGCACCGACTCCTCGTAGCCCGGGACCGGGTTCCAGCCGTAGTCGCCGCCGGCGACGAGGAGGTTGACCTCGTCGTCGCGGTAGCTGCCGTGCTCGACCGACCACACCGTGCCGTCGCGACGCTGGGCCAGTCCCTGCACGTTGCGGTGGCCGTAGGTCCACACGAGTCGGCGCGGGGACGAGGCGTCGGCGTACGGGTTGCCGGGCATCGGCGCACCGGTGCGGCGGTGCACCCGCAGCACCTTGCCGCCGAGCGAGTCGAGGTTGCGCGGGTTGGTCCCGACGGCCGCGTCACCGGTGCCGACGAAGAGCGCGTCGGTGTCGCGGTCGAGCATGAGCCGGCAGCCGCCGTGGCGCCCCGAGGTCGCGGGGAGCCCCGTGACGACGGGGCGAGGGTTCGACAGACGTCGCCACGACCGGTTCGCCCGCCAGCGCGTCACGCGGACCTCGTCGTCGCTGCCCACCGACGCGCCGTGGCACGCCCACACCGTCCTGGTGCGGGCGTGGACCGCGATCGACATCAGCCCCGTCTCGCCCGAGACCCACACCTGCCCGGAGAGGTCGGCGAGGGTGCGTCGTCGGCCCTTCCGCACGACGCTCAGCCGGGCCCGGTCGCGCTCGGACACCACGAGCCGTCCACCCCGGGCCTGCTGGACGTCCCACGCGTGCTCGAGACCGCGCGCCACCGTCCGTACGCGCAGGCGCGGGGCGGCCGACGGGGTGCGGCCGTCGCCGGCGTCGGTCGCCCCGGGCCCCGATGCGTCCGGGGCGGCGAGCGAGGGCGGCAGGCCGGCGAGCAGGCCGCAGACGAGCGCGGCGAGGGACAGGGACACGGAGGTGGGGCGGAGCCGTGGGCGCACGACGGCGACGCTACGGCCGGGGCGGGTCAGGGGTAAAGGGTGGGGCGGGAGAGCTGGACGCCGACGCGCGTGGTGGCATACCCCAGCCGGGTGTTGAGCGCGCGCATGGCGGCGTTGCCGTCCTGGGTCCAGGTGTAGACCTCGGCGATGCCGTGGTCGGCCGCCCACCCGAGGGCGAGGAGCTTGAGGTGCACCGCGAGGCCGCGGCCGCGCCAGTCGCCGCGGACGGCGGTGAGGCCGTTCTCGGCCCGGGTCGGCTGGTCGGGGTCGAGGCCCAGGCCGGCGCACCCGACGACCTCCCCCTCGTGGAGGGCGAGGAACATCGGGTCGGCCAGCCATGAGCGCGCCCAGCTCTCGGGCGAGACGTCCAGCGGCGTGTCGACCGCGAACCCGGCGAGCGCCTCGAGCCCGAAGCCCTCGTACGCCGCCTCCCACAGGCCGGGCCGCTCGGCGGCGGTGACGACCTCGATGCCGTCGGGTCGCGGCGTGGGCTCGACGGGTCCGGTAAGGCGGAAGGTCTGCTCGACCTCCCGGTCGACCTCCTCGAACCCGAAGCGACGGGCGAAGGCCAGGGACTTCTCGTCGTCGGCCCCGCTGCGGAGCATCGGGTGGCCGAGCTCCTCGACGTGCTCGACGAGGCGCTGGAGCAGGGCAGTGCCGACGCCGCGGCGTCGGTGCTCGGGGAGCACCCGGGGGATCACGGTGCCGGCGCCGGTGCTCTCCGACCGCTTCGCCATCCCGTGGCCGACCACCCGGCCGTCCTCGCGGGCCAGCAGCAGCAGCCGGTCGGGGGTGTCGGAGTCGCGCAGCTCGGCCACCGACTGCGTGCGCTCGTAGGGCACGACGGCGATCCGCACCCGACGCCAGGCGTCGAGGTCGTCGTCGGTGACGCAGGGGATGATCTCGACGGCCATGGCTCACCGTAGGGCGCGCCGGTCAACTCGTCCCAACCATTTGTGCATCCGGTGCGGTTGAGTGGGTGGGACCGATCGGGGGGACGAGTGGACGAGCAGGGATTCACCGAGTGGGTGGGCGGACGGCAGCGCCAGCTGCTGCGCGCGGCGTACCTGCTGACCGGCGACCTGCACCGCGCCGAGGACCTCGTGCAGGAGGCGCTGACCAAGGTCGCGCTGCGCTGGACGCGGCTCGCCGACGGCAACCCCACGGCGTACGCCCTGCGCATCATCGCGCGCGACAACATCTCGTGGTGGCGGTGTCGCCGCGACGTGCCGACCGACTGCCTCGACGACGCCGGCGCCAGCCACGAGCCCGAGATCGCCTTGGTCGTACGCCGCGCGCTGGCGCGCCTGACGCCCGCGCAGCGAGCCGTGCTGGTGCTGCGGCACTTCGAGGACCTCACCGAGCGCGAGACGGCGGACGTGCTGGGCGTGTCCATCGGCACCGTGAAGAGCCAGAACGCAGCCGCCCTGACGCGGTTGCGCACCGGAGCGCCCGAGCTCCTCAGCCTCATCGGGAGGACGCCATGACCGATCTCCGCCCGCTCCTCGACCGCGCGACCGAGCACGTCGCCTCGCCCGACCTGGCCGGACGGGCGCTCGCAGCGGCCCACCGGCGGCGCGTGCGGCGTACGGCTGTGGGGGCGCTCGCCGCGGTCGTGCTGCTCGGCGGCGGCGTCGCGTGGCTGGTGCAGGACCCGACGCCGAGGCCCGGGGTGGTGGACAGGCCGGTGCCGACGCCGACAGCCGCGCCGTCGGTCATCGACGACGACCCCGCGACGCAGCCGATCTGGGATCCGTTCACCGTCGTGGACGCGCCGCGCCGCGCGAGCACGCTCCCGGACGTCCTCGATCCGCCGGAGGATCCGCCCAGCCTCGCCGAGGCGCCGTTGCCGGACTTCGTGGTCGCGTGGCCGGAGGAGGGGACTGACCTGCGCGTGCTCGCGACCAATGGTGAGTGGCGCTCGGTGCCGGGCACCGCGAACGCCATCCGGGGGACCTTCCGCGACGTCGTCAGTCCGGCGATCAGCCCGGACGGCGACCGGGTGGCGATGGCGGTCGACGCGGGCGTCCTGGTGGTCGAGGCGACGACCGGTCAGCAGAGCATCGTGCCGTGGCCGCCGGAGCTGGCCGGTCCGGTCGACTCCCGCCCCGGCCTGCACTGGCTGCCGGGGGACGAGGGCTTCGTCGTCCTGCACTGGAAGCGCCCGTGGCTGGTGGGTCTCGACGGAACAGGGGAGCCGGCGCCGTTCGGTGGACCGTACGGCAGCGGCGTGATGGTGGACCCCGACGACGGCACGATCCGTGAACGCACCCGGGCGTACGGTCGGCTCCGGACGTGGAACTCCGCCGACGACGTGTCGTCGGTGTCGCTCGGTGGCTACGGAGAGCGCTACGTCACCCGCTTCGGACTGGTGGCCTACACGGGCAACCCGGGACCGAACGGCGTGGCACTGATGAGCGGTCCCGTCGTCGTCGATCCGGGCACCGGCGAGATCCTCGGCTACGCGCCGGTCGAGGACCGCGATTCCGTCTACAGCGACAACGCCCACCTGACGGCGCTCGGCTTCGTCGACCCCGACACCGTGCTGCTGATGGTGACGCCGATGGACTTCCGGACCATGAGGCCCGAGGACGGCGTCACGCACGTGGTGTCGTGGGACTTCCGCACCGGCGACTTCGCGAGGCTCACCAGTGGCGGGCCGGCAATGCGATGGATCGCGGTTGCGCCGGGCCTCGTCGACTGATCCCTTCCCTAGAGTGATCCTCGTGGACTTCTACTCCGCCTACGCCCAGGGCTTCGCCCGGGTCGCGGCCGTCACCTTGCCGGTGCACCTCGCCGACCCCGCCGCCAACGCCGCCGCCGTCATCGAGCAGGCCCGCGCCTGCCACGACGAGCACGTCGCGGTGGCGGTCTTCCCCGAGCTGTGCCTGACGGGCTACTCCGTGGACGACCTGTTCCTCCAGGACACGCTGCTCGCGACGGTCGAGGAGGCGATCGCCGAGATCGTCGCGGCGAGCGCGGACCTGATGACGGCGCTCGTGGTGGGGGCGCCCGTCGTGCACGGCAACCGGGTCTTCAACGCCGCGGTCGTCATCCACCGTGGCGCGATCCTCGGCGTGGCGCCGAAGTCCTACCTGCCCAACTACCGCGAGTTCTACGAGCGCCGCTGGTTCGCACCGGGGGACGACCGCGAGCTTGAGTGGATCAGCGTCGCCGGGCAGGACGTCCGCTTCGGGCCCGACCTGATCTTCCGGTGCCTCGACGTCCCCGGACTCGACCTGCACGTCGAGGTCTGCGAGGACATGTGGGTGCCGGTCCCGCCGAGCGCCGAGGCCGCGCTCGCCGGTGCGACGGTGCTGGCCAACCTCAGCGGCTCGCCGATCACGGTCGCGCGGGCCGAGGACCGGCGGCTGCTGGTCCGCAGCGCGAGCGCGCGGTGCGCGGCGGCGTACGTCTATGCCGCGGCGGGGCAGGGCGAGTCGACCACCGACCTCAGTTGGGACGGCCAGACGATGGTCTATGAGTGCGGGTCTCTGCTCGGTGAGGGCGAGCGGTTCCCCGAGGGGCCGCGGCGCACCGTCGTCGACGTCGACCTCGACCTGGTCCGGCAGGAGCGGCTGCGGCAGGGCTCCTTCGACGACAACCGGCGCACGCACCACGAGCGGGTGAACCGCTTCCGCACCGTCGAGTGGGAGCTCGAGCCGCCGGCCGGCGACATCGGGCTGCTGCGCAAGGTCGACCGCTACCCGTTCGTCCCCGACGACCCCGCGCGCCTCGAGCTCGACTGCTACGAGGCCTACAACATCCAGGTCTCCGGGCTCGAGCAGCGGCTCAACGCGATCGGGACGCCCAAGGCCGTCATCGGCGTCAGCGGCGGCCTCGACTCCACCCACGCGCTGATCGTGGCGTGCAAGGCGATGGACCGGCTCGGCCGCCCGCGCAGCGACGTGCTCGCCTTCACGATGCCCGGGTTCGCGACGGGGGCGACCACCAAGTCGTACGCCACCCGGCTCTCGCAGGCGCTCGGCGTGACCTTCGAGGAGCTCGACATCCGACCCGCGGCCGAGCAGATGCTGAAGGACCTCGGCCACCCGTACGGTCGCGGTGAGAAGGTCTACGACGTCACCTTCGAGAACGTCCAGGCCGGGCTGCGCTACGACTACCTCTTCCGGCTCGCCAACCAGCGCGGCGGCATCGTCGTCGGCACCGGCGACCTGTCCGAGCTCGCGCTCGGCTGGTGCACCTACGGGGTCGGCGACCAGATGTCGCACTACACCGTCAACGCCGGCGTGCCGAAGACGCTCGTGCAGCACCTGATCCGGTGGGTGATCAGCCACGGCGAGTTCGAGGAGGCCGCCAACGAGGTGCTCGCCGAGATCCTCGAGCAGGAGATCACCCCCGAGCTGATCCCGACCGAGGAGGGGAAGAAGCCGCAGGCGACCGAGGACTCGGTCGGCCCCTACAACCTCCAGGACTTCACCCTCGCCATGGTCGTGCGCCACGGCTTCCGGCCCCGCCGGATCGCCTTCCTGGCGTGGCACGCGTGGAAGGACGCCGACGCGGGGGAGTGGCCGCCCGGGTTCCCCGACGACGCGCGGGTGGCCTACTCGCTCGCCGACGTGCGGGCGTGGCTCGAGGTCTTCGTCAGACGCTTCTTCGCCAACCAGTTCAAGCGCTCGGCGCTGCCCAACGGCCCGAAGGTGAGTCCGAGCGGCACGATGAGCCCGCGCGGCGACTGGCGGATGCCCAGCGACGCCAAGGGCACGGCCTGGCTCGCCGAGATCGAGCGGGACGTGCCGCAGGGCTGATCTCGCGCGGTGTGTGAGACACCTTTTCGGGCGTCAGAACATGGCTCACGCACCGCTTGACGGAACGACCTCAGGCGGGCGGTGGGTGAGGCAGGTTCTGGTGGCGCGGAACCTGTCCTGCTCACCGCCCGGGCTGTGGCGGGGCAGGCCCTTGCCAGCCGTTGGCGACTGGCTGGAGCGGGATCAGCCGTCGTGGTGGGGCGCATTCCGCGTCGAGTGCCTGGACACGTGGGCCTACGGCGTCGGCGTACGCCCCGCCCGGGACGCGGGCTGGCGCGTGGTCAGCTGGGAGAAGGGCCCTGACGACGACTGAGCGGCCGCGCAGGCGACCCGGTGCAACCTCCCTGCCCCGGGGTGCGTCCAGTCAGCGACGGACCACCCACGGGGAGACACCATGACGCACCACACCATCAGCTCGAGCCTCGCGGTCGCCGGGCTGCTCGCAGGGTCGCTGGCGGCGACGCCGCCCGCCCACGCCCTGGTCGAGGACCGCTCGGCGGGCCGTACGACCCTCACCTTCACCGTCGACGACTGCGAGGGCTGCGAGGTCCAGCTGGTCAACGCCCGCCGCACTCTCGACGCCGACGTCGTGCACGTGTGGCAGTCGCGCCCGAAGCAGGTGCGCGACGGCAAGGTCACCTTCCGCGTCGTCGCGAGGCGTACATGGGGTATGTCCGCCACCGTGCGCGCGCCGTGGGAGGGACACACCGGCTACGCCACGACCGTCGCCTGGCGCTACAACGGCGAGGGCGTCGGCGACACCGTCACCCTCGAGGAGGCCGTGACCAAGAAGAAGGCGTCCGCCTGCTGGGAGGGCGTGCGCAGCCGTGCGGTCACGGTGCCCCTCGTGGTCGAGAAGGTCCGCGTGCGCGGCGTGAAAGGCAAGGTGGCCGGGAGCATCGCGTTCGTCCCGACGACCCAGAGCTGGCTCGCGCCGATGCGCGAGGTCTGGGGCGGCGTCCTCGGCTCGCAGGACGTCAACGTCTGCCGGTGACCGCGGCTCGCCGCTCAACCTTCGGCGCCGTCGCGGGCCGTCGGCGGGTGCCCCCTAGGCTGGGGCCATGGGCAAGCAAGAGGACTTCGTACTCCGCGCGCTCGAGGAGCGCGACGTCCGGTTCGTCCGGCTGTGGTTCACCGACGTGCTCGGGTTCCTCAAGAGCGTGAGCGTGGCCCCGGCGGAGCTGGAGAACGCCTTCGAGGAGGGCATCGGCTTCGACGGGTCGGCCATCGAGGGCTTCGCCCGCGTGTACGAGTCCGACATGCTCGCCCACCCCGACGCCTCGACCTTCCAGATCCTGCCGTGGCGCACCGGCGACGACGAATGGCCGGCGACCGCCCGGATGTTCTGCGACATCCGGATGCCCGACGGCAGCCCGTCGTACGCGGACCCGCGCCACGTGCTCAAGCGCACGCTGAGCGCGGCCGCCGACAAGGGGTTCACGTTCTACACGCACCCCGAGATCGAGTTCTACCTCTTCAAGGACATGCCCGGGAAGGGCGACGAGCCGCAGCCGGTGGACCGCAGCGGCTTCTTCGACCACACTGCGCAGTCGCGAGGCGCCGACTTCCGCCGTGAGGCGATCACCATGCTCGAGGCGATGGGCATCTCGGTGGAGTTCAGCCACCACGAGGGCGGGCCCGGGCAGCAGGAGATCGACCTGCGCTACGCCGACGCACTCACCACCGCCGACAACATCATGACCTTCCGCACCGTCATCCGTGAGGTCGCGCTCGGCCAGGGCATCTGGGCCTCCTTCATGCCCAAGCCGTTCACCACCCACCCGGGCTCGGGCATGCACACCCACGTGTCGCTGTTCGAGGGTGACCGCAACGCGTTCTTCGAGGCCGGTGCCGAGTACCAGCTGTCGCGGACCGGCCGCCAGTTCATCGCCGGCATCCTGCGCCACGCCAGCGAGATCAGCGTCGTGACCAACCAGTGGGTCAACTCCTACAAGCGCCTGCTCGGTGGCGGCGAGGCGCCGTCCGGCGTGTGCTGGGGCCACAACAACCGCTCCGCGATGGTCCGCGTCCCGATGTACAAGCCCAACAAGGGCCAGTCGACGCGCGTGGAGCTGCGCACCATCGACGCCGCCTGCAACCCCTACCTGGCGTTCGCCGTTGTCCTCGGCGCGGGCATGAAGGGCATCGAGGAGGGCTACGAGCTGCCGCGGGAGGCGGAGGACGACGTCTGGTCCCTCACCGAGCGTGAGCGCAAGGCCCTCGGCATCACCCCGCTGCCCCGCAGCCTGTGGGACGCGATCGGCATCGCCGAGGACTCCGAGCTGCTCGCCGAGACGCTGGGCGAGCACGTCTTCGACTTCTTCCTGCGCAACAAGCGTGCGGAGTGGGAGGAGTACCGCACGCAGGTCTCCGCCTACGAGCGCGACCGGATGCTCCCGGTCCTCTGAGGCCGGGGAACTGACGACGGTGACGGGCTCGTCCGGGTCCTTCGTCCGCAAGGGCTTCGTCGACGGCGCGGCCGCGGCCCGTGGCGTCGAGCGGCTCGGGGACGCCGGGCTCCCGCTCACCGACCAGCTCGCTGCGACCGCCGACCCCGATGCGGCCCTCGAAGGGCTGCTGCGCCTCGCCGACGCGCTCGACGAGGCTGGCGCCGGCTCCGGCGCCGGTCGCGAGATGCTCGCCGAGGTGGCCGACGACGAGGGCACCGCGATGCGGCTGTGCAGCGTCCTCGGCGCCAGCGCCGCCCTCACCCACCACCTCGTCCGCCACCCCGAGCACTGGCGCGAGCTGACCGACCCGACGCTGGGCAGCACCCGCGCCGCGGCGTACGCAGTGCGCGAGTCGATGCTCGTCGCGGTCGGCGCCGACCCGCAGGCCGCCGACCCGGTCGCGGGCCTGCCCGACGCGGAGGCGGTCGACGCCCTGCGGGTGGAGTACCGCCGGATCCTGCTGCGGCTCGCCTCCCGCGACCTCGCCCATCACGTCGGCGTCGACGACGCCGCCGCCGAGATCTCCGACCTCGCCGCCGCGACCCTCGACGCCGCGCTCGCGATCGCCCGGGCGCGTGTCGGCGAGACCGCGCAGGCGGCCCGGCTCGCGGTGATCGCGATGGGCAAGTGCGGCGGCCACGAGCTCAACTACGTCTCCGACGTCGACGTCGTCTTCGTCTACGAGCCCGCCGCGACCGAGTCGGGGAGGGTGGACGACGGCGTCGCGCTGCGTGCCGCCACCCAGCTGGCGTCGCAGCTGATGCGGATCTGCTCCGACCACACCCGGGAGGGCACGATCTGGCCGGTCGACGCCAACCTGCGGCCCGAGGGCAGCCAGGGACCGCTGGTCCGCACGCTCGCCAGCCACCAGGGCTACTACGAGAAGTGGGCCAAGACCTGGGAGTTCCAGGCGCTGCTCAAGGCCAGGCCGGTCGCCGGCGACGCCGACCTCGGGCGGCGCTACTGCGAGATGGTCGCCCCGCTGGTGTGGAGCGCGGCCGAGCGCGACGGCTTCGTCGCCGACGTCCAGTCGATGCGGCGCCGGGTCGTCGACCACATCCCGGCCCACGAGGCCGAGCGCCAGCTCAAGCTCGGGTCGGGCGGCCTGCGCGACGTCGAGTTCGCCGTGCAGCTGCTCCAGCTCGTGCACGGGCGCGCCGATCCCACGCTCCGCGACGGGGCGACGCTCAGCGCGCTCGCGGCGCTGACCCAGGGGGGTTACGTCGGACGCGCGGACGGCGAGAAGCTCCACGAGGCGTACGCGTTCCTGCGCACCCTCGAGCACCGCATCCAGCTACACCAGCTCCGCCGCACCCACGTCGTCCCCGACGACGACGCGTCACTGCGGCGGCTCGGCCGGTCGCTGGGCTACTTCTCCGAGCCGGCTGCACAGCTCGACAAGCAGTGGCGCTTCCACCGCCGCGAGGTGCGCCGGCTCCACGAGAAGATCTTCTACCGGCCGCTGCTCGGCGCCGTCGCCAAGCTGCCCGGCACCGAGGCGCGCCTGTCGCTGGGCGCCGCGGAGGAGCGCCTGGCGGCTCTCGGGTACGCCGACCCGCGCGCGGCGCTGCGCCACCTCGAGGCCCTGACGAGCGGGGTCTCGCGCACCTCCGACATCCAGCGCACGCTGCTACCGGTGCTGCTGGAGTGGTTCGCCGACTCGCCCGACCCGGACGCCGGGCTGTTCGGGTTCCGCCGGATCAGCGAGAGCCTGGGGCGCACGCCGTGGTACCTCACGATGCTCCGCGACGAGGGCGAGGTCGCCGAGCGCCTCGCCTACGTCCTCGGCACCTCGCGCTACGCCACCGACCTGCTGGAGCGCGAGCCGCAGGGCGTGAAGATGCTGGGGGAGTCGCTGGTGCCGCTGAGCGCCGAGGCCGTGCTCGCCGAGATGCAGGCGCTGGTGGAGCGGGCCGAGTCGCCGGAGGCCGCGGTCGTGGCGGTCCGGGCCGTACGCCGCCGCGAGCTGCTGCGGATCGCGTGCGGCGAGCTCGTGGCCGGCACCGACGTGGCGCTGGTGGGCCAGGGCCTGAGCCGGCTCACCGACGCCACGCTCCAGGCCACCCTCGACATCGCCACCGAGTCCGTACGCCGCCAGCGAGGCCTCGAGTCCGCAGCGAGCCGGATCGCGGTCATCGCGATGGGCCGCTACGGGGGCTTCGAGCTGTCCTACGGCAGCGACGCCGACGTGATGTTCGTGCACGAGCCCGTCGAGGGCCACGACGCGCAGGCGGCGTCGTCCTTCGCGACGGCCGTGGTCTCGGAGCTGCGCCGCCTGCTGTCGCTGCCGGCGAGCGACCCGCCCCTCGAGGTCGACCCCGACCTGCGACCCGAGGGCAAGAACGGCCCGATGGTGCGCACGGTCGAGTCGTACGCCGCCTACTACGCCAAGTGGTCGAGCGTGTGGGAGTTCCAGGCCCTGCTGCGGGCCGACGCCATCGCGGGTGACCAGGAGCTGCGTGCCCGGTTCACCGAGCTGATCGACCCGCTGCGCTTCCCCGCCGACGGCCTGCCCGAGGCCGACGTGGTCGAGGTGCGGCGGATCAAGGCGCGCGTGGACGACGAGCGGCTGCCGCGCGGTGCCGACCGGCACACCCACCTCAAGCTCGGTCGCGGCGGGCTCGCCGACGTGGAGTGGACCGTGCAGCTGTTGCAGATGCGCCACGCAGGACGGGTCGAGGGCCTGCGGACCCCCCAGACCCTGCCCGCGCTGGAGGCGGCCGTCGCGGCGGAGCTGATCACCGAGGACGACGCTGCGACCCTCGCCGAGGCATGGCGGCTGGTGAGCCGGGTGCGCAACGCCGTCACGCTCGTGCGCGGCAAGCCGTCCGACCAGCTACCGCGCGACGCACAGGAGCGGGCAGCGGTCGCTCGGGTGCTGGGCTATCCGCAGGGGTCGTCCGACCAGATGGTCAACGACTACCTCCGTACCACCCGCCGCGCCCACGCGGTCGTGGAGCGGGTCTTCTGGGAGTGAAGTTTCTTCCTTCACATCCATAGAGATGAAGCAAAAGGCTTCATCGTGGACAAATGAAGCCATAGCCTTCACGATGGGGGTATGACAGCTGTCGCCACCGTCATCGGGGACCTCGTGGGCTCCCGGACGTCGCAGGACCGGGCCGAGCTCCACCGACGGCTGGGGCACGCGCTTGCGGAGGTCAACGAGCGGGTCTCGCCGGTGCGCGGGCTCCGCATCACCGCCGGCGACGAGTACCAGGGCACCTTCGCCACCGTCCGGGAGGCCGTGCGCGCCACGTTGCTCGTCCGCGTGCAGCTGTGGCCGGCCCACGACGTGCGCCACGGCATCGGCTGGGGTGAGACGGCCGTGCTCGACGAGGCGGGCATCGAGGACGGCCCGGGCTGGTGGGCCGCCCGCGCGGCGATCGAGGCGGCCGAACGGGCAGCCGAGACGCCGGCGCAGAGGTGGCTGCGCACGGCGTACGTCGTCGCCGAGGGCGCTGAGGGCGGTGCCGACCCAGCGCTCGTGAACTCCGGGCTCCTCCTGCGCGACGAGCGGGTGAGCGGCCTGTCGGAGCGCTCGGTGTCGGTGCTGCGTGGTCTGCTGTCCCACGAGACCCAGCGCGACATCGCCGAGGCCCTGGGGATCAGTGCGTCCGCGGTGTCCCAGCGGGTGCGCGCCGACGGGCTGGCGGCGATCGTCGCGGCCCACGACCTGCTCGCTCCGGAAGGAGACCGATGAGCTGGCTCGGGATCCTGCTGATCGGGTTCGCCGTCACCGACCTCACGCACTCGGTGCGCCGGACTCGCTACCTGCCCGAGTGCGTCGGCGCTCTGGTGGCGCTCGTCGTGGGCGTGGTCGCCGGCCTCACCACCGGCCGCGACGTCGTCGCGCTGCTGGTGATCGCGGTCGTCGTCCTCCTCTGGGGACTGACGGTGACGTGGGGCTTCGGCCACGCCGGCCCCAGGCCCGCGCGCATGCCGCTCGGGCTCTTCGTCGTCGCGATCCTCGCCGCGGTCGCGTGCTCAGGGCTCGCGCCGGAGGCGTCCGGCCCGCTGGGGCGCTGGCTCGACTCGGTGGCGCTGCCCGCGCTCGAGGGCATGGAGGCCGACCGGTTCCTGCTGCTGCTCGGCGCCTTCGGCGTCCAGCTCTCGACGGGCAACGTGCTGGTCCGGCTGGTCCTCAAGTCCACCGGGACGATCAACCCGCGCGCGGACGGCCAGATGCCGCCGACCCAGCTCAAGGGCGGACGCCTGCTCGGCCCGCTGGAGCGGGTCTTCATCCTCGCGCTCGCGCTCGGGGGGCAGGTCACCGCGGCCAGCATCGTCGTGGCGGCCAAGGGGTTGTTGCGGTTCCCCGAGCTGTCCTCCCGCGACGAGCAGCAGACCGTCCACGAGATGACAGAGTACTTCCTGCTCGGGTCGTTCGCGTCGTGGCTGGTGGCGCTGGGGGCGTTCGTGCTGGTGCGGTGAGCGGGGGAGGGGGGCCCGGGCCATGTCGGAACGTCCGCGCTGGGGGGGTCCCCGGGATGCCCGGCTCCGAGCGGGACCAATTCCTCTAACGCCTGCCTGTCCCGCCTGCCTAGCGTCGGAGCCAATGGGACGGGAGACCGTCGACACCGAGGGAGCGGGAAGCAATGGCCACACTGACACGCAGCATCATCATCGATGCCCCGGTCGACACAGTGTTCGACTTCGCGTTGGACATCAACCAGCTGTGGAAGGCGAAGGACGTCGCGCTGACGGAGGTCGACATCGAGCCTGGAGGCGTCGGCACTTCGGCCCGCCTGAACTCACACCTGCTGGGCTTCCACCTCGAGGGTGGTGTCGAGTACACCGAGGTCGTCCCCGGTCAGCTCATCGTCGCGCAGGCCCACTGGTTCATGGAGAAGCCGACGTGGAGGTTCACGTTCGAACCCGCAGATGGCCGCACCAAGGTGACCGCAGAGGGCGAGTGGGACATGAAGGTCCCGGTCGTGGGCAAGCCCATCGAGAAGATGATGGTGAAGGAGCACGAGCCCTTCCTCGAGGAGATGCTCGCCAACCTCAAGGCACAGGTGGAGGCCAAGAACGCCGCCTGAGGCCGGCGGACCCCCGGTGCGAGTGGCTCGCCGCTCGTGTGTCGCGTCGCCCTAGGTCTCCGACACCTCGACCAGGAACTCCTCAGCAGCTCCCTGTTCGCCGGTCGGGTGGACCTCGACGACGTGGGTTCCGACGTCGCGGGGCATCGCGCGACCGTCCCCGCGCTCACCAGCGGGCGCCTCCACTGCGAAGACGTCGTCCCCGTCGGGGTCCAGCAGGCGCAGCTCGTAGCCGGAGTCGCTCTCGTTCTCGAGCACGATCGCGACGACTTCCCCGGCCTCGGCCTCCAGGTCCGGTGAGGCACCCACCTGACCGTCCGCCGACACGTGGAACCGCAACGTCGGAGGATTCAGAGGGACGTCGTTCTCGGCTCGCTCGCCCAAGGGCGCCGCGCCGGTCTGGCCCTCCTGCCCGCACGACGACAAGACGCCGGCGAGGACCACGCACACCGCGAGCATCATCACCATGGGCCACTGTCGCGGTGCACCAGGTCGACGACCTGGGCGAGGGCTGTCGATCGGCGTGCGGGCGTTCGTTCTCGTGCGGGGCATGCCTCCACCTCTACCAAGGCGCCGGTGAGGAAACGCCTTCCTGACGGTCTGGCGGCCCCGTGCGCAGCCGCCGCGGCGGCGTCAGGTCGTCGGCGACGACACGTGTCCAAGCGTGAAGGTCACGGGGCGGTAACCATCCAGTGACGGTTGATAACGGGCTGAGCGTGCACCCGGTTGTGTTCGCCGAGAAGAGCGCCAAGGTGGTCGTGAGCCAACACACAAGGAGTTGAGTCACACATGCTCATGCTCACTGAGGAAGCCCACAAGGCGGTTGCTGCCATCTCCCGATCGACCGTCCCCTCGCACCTGCCGGGTCTGCGCATCTCTCGGCGGGCCGACCGCCCGTCGTTCTCCGTCAGGCGCGCGGTGGTGCCCGAGGAGACCGATCAGGTCATCGAGCGCGACGGCGCGCGCGTGTTCCTGGCGCCTGTTGCAGCGCTCCGTTTCAGCGACAGCGTCCTCGACGTCCGCCTCGACGAGCACGACCGTCTGCAGTTCGTCGTCCGCGACGCCGCCTGACCCGGCCCTGCCCTGGTCTCGACCACCGACGGGAGCAGCTGCTCGACCGCCGACGACGACGTGCGTCACAACCGCAGGACGCGGCCCGCGACCACCAGATGCACCTCGTCGCACGCGGCCGCCACGCGCTGGTTCACCACGCCGAGGAGGTCGCGGAAGAGCCGGCCCGACCGGTGCTCGGGCACCACGCCCAGCCCGACCTCGTTGGTCACCAGCACGACGTCCTGCTCGCACCGGCGCAGCGCCTCGACCACCTCGTCCGTACGGGTCAGCACGAGGTCGTGCACCTCGTCGGAGTCGCGGTCCCACGCGTCCGCGGCGTCGATGACCGCGGTGAGCCAGGTGCCCAGGCAGTCGACGAGCAGCGGGTCGCGGGCCCCGGCGAGCACGCCCGCGAGGTCCTGGGTCTCGACGGTTCCCCACGCATCGGGGCGACGGGCGCGATGGGCGTCGATCCGGGCCGTCCAGTCAGGGTCCTGCTCGCGGTCGGGCGGGCTCCCGGTGGCCACGTAGGTGGCGGGGGCACCGCCGATCAGCTCCTCGGCGTGGGTGGACTTGCCGGACCGCACGCCGCCGGTGACCAGGATCCGCATGGGCGCATCCTCCCAGAGCCGGATCAGGCAGTCGCGGCGGCTAGCACCAGCACCGCGAACGAGACCTCGACCGCCGCGCCGAGCACGTCGCCGGTGGTCCCGCCGAGGCGGCGTACGCACCGCAGCAATAGGGCGAGGACGACCGCCACCATCGACACCATCCCCAGCAGGAGCGACCACGGTGCGTCGAGCCCGCGGCCCGCGAGCGCGACCGCCGCACCGGAGAGCACGAGAGTCGCGAGCGCCCCCACGACCGGCACCGCACCGATGCACGTGGCGCCGAGGCCGTCGGCCCGCGCGGCCGGCACGCCCCGTACGCACGCGAGCGCCAGGGACGCGCGCGAGGCGCACACCAGCAGGGCCACCGCCCACCAGGCGTGCTCGTGGCGCACCACGGCCTGGAGCCCGGCGGCCTGCAGGCCCGTCACCAGCACGACGGCGACGACGCCGGCCGGCCCGACGGGCCCGGTGCGCATCACCTCGAGCGAGCGGGCGGGGGAGTAGGACGCCGTCAGCCCGTCGGCGGTGTCGGCGAGCCCGTCCCAGTGGAAGGCCCGGGTGCCGAGGGCGAGCGCGAGCACGACGACGTACGCCGTGGCGAGCGGGGGCAGCTCGGCCCGGTCGGCCAGTACGACGATCGCGCCCGCGACGAGGCCGAGGGGGAGCGCGGCCACGGGGGCGAGCGCCATCCCGAGCCCCGCGACCCGGCGGTCCACGACGCTCGGCGGAGGGACGCGCACCGCGGTGAGGGTGCCGGTGGCGAAGAGCCACGCGTCGCGCAGGAGCACGGCCTCAGCCCGGCAGGATGTCGGTGAGCAGCGCCACGTCGCGCAGCACGGCGACGCCCGATCGGAGCACCGGCAGCGCGGCGACCGCGCCGGAGCCCTCGCCGAGCCGCATGCCGACGTCGAGCAGCGGCTCGAGCCCGAGCGACTTGAGTGCGTGGGCCTGCGCGGGCTCGGTCGAGCGGTGGCCGGCGACCCACCAGGCGGCGGCGCCGGGTGCGAGCGCCTGCGCGACGGCCGCGCACGCGACCGACATCAGGCCGTCGAGGAGCACGGGCACGCCCCGGGTGGAGGCCTCGACCAGGAAGCCGGCGGCCGCGGCGAGGTCGGCGCTGCCGATCGCGGCGAGCAGGTCGACCGGGTCCCCGGCGCGGCCCTCGGTCCGGAGCAGGGCAGCGGCGATCACGTCGCGCTTGCGCGTCCAGCCGTCGTCGTCGACACCGGTGCCGCGACCGGTGACCTCGTCGGCGGGCAGGCCGAGCAGGGCCGCGACCAGCGCGGCTGCGGGGGTGGTGTTGCCGATGCCGAGGTCGCCCGTCATGAGCAGCTGCGCGCCGTCGTCGACGTGCTCGCCCGCCACCGCGGCACCGAGCGCCAGGGAGCGCTCGACCTCGTCACGGGTGAGGGCGTCCTCGAGGTGGATGGCGCCCGACCCGCGGCGCACCTTGCGCGCGGTCACCTCGGCCGGCAGGTCGGACAGGTCGGCGTCGACGGAGACGTCGAGCACGCTCACCTGCACCCCGTGCTCGCGGGCCAGCGCCGACACCCCGGCCCGGCCGGACACGATCGTGCGGACCATCGCCTCGGTGACGGCGGCGGGATAGGCCGAGACCCCGTGCGCCGCGACGCCGTGGTCGCCGGCGAACACCACGAGGCGTACGTCCGTCAGCGGGCGCGGTGGCACCTCGCCCTGCGCGGCCGCGACCCACGCGCCGATCTCGCCGACCCGCCCGAGCGCTCCGGGCGGTGTCGCGAGCGCGGCCAGGCGCTGCTGCGCAAGGGCGGCGATCTCGGGGGAGGGCGGGGCGATGCGGGGCGAGGAGTCCATGGCCGGACCAGCCTAGTGACCTCCCGTCCCGGCCGACCTGCCAGTCTTGCCGGGTGACCGGCCACTCCGTCCTCCAGCTCCCGGTCCCCGCGCTGGAGGAGTGGGTGCGCACCCGGCACGCCCACTACGACCTCGGATTCGTGTCGGACGACCCGCGGTTCGGGCACGCCCACATCACCGCGCTGGGGCCTTTCGACCCGGCGCCGTCGCGCGAGGCGCTCGACGTGATCGGCGCGATCGCCGCGTCGACGGCACCCGTCGCCGTACGGCTCGAGCGGCTCGACCAGTTCCCCAACGGGATCATCCACCTCGTCCCCGACCCCGCCGACGCGCTGCGCGACCTCACGGCCCGGCTCGTGGCGGCCTTCCCCGACTGGCCGCCGTACGGCGGGGAGTTCGAGGACGTGCGCCCGCACCTCACCGTCGACGCCGCATCGGACTCCGCCTCCGGGACGGTCGACCCTCCTGTCGACCCTCCTGTCGACCTCGCCTCGACGGCGCGGCTGCTGGCCGGCGTCGTGCCGGTCGCCATCGTCCTCGACCGGCTGCAGCTCGCGTGGTGGGAGTCGGGCAGGTGCCACGTGGTGCACGAGTGGGCGCTGGGTGCCGCGCCGGGGCGTTGACGCGCGTGGCAGGATCGCGGCATGGCTTCATGGGCACACCTCGAGATCACCGTCGACGACCAGGGCAACGTGGAGGTCGGCGGCTACAACGCCGACCCCGAGGCGCTGGTCGAGGGCACTGAGTCGTGGGAGGACCTGCTGTCCACCCTCGGCGTCAACGGCTGGGAGCTGGTGCAGGTGATCCCCGGTCCGGAGACGACGTACTGGTTCAAGCGCCACGCCTGACCCCGGCGTGAGCGAGCTCCACGACCGCTTCCGCGCTGCCTCGGCCTCGGCCGAGGCGATCTTCTGGCGCGCGCCGTCCACGCCCGCTGCGATGTTCCGCGAGCTCGCGGCGTACGCCGAGGAGCACGACGTGGGCTGGGACCGCTACGGCGAGCGCGGGGCGGTGGCGCAGCTCGAGTCCGAGGTCGCCGAGCTGCTCGGCAAGCCGGCCGCGGTGATGTTCCCCAGCGGCGTGATGGCCCAGCAGGCCGCCCTGCGCGCGTGGTGCGACCGGTCCGGCTCGCGTCGCGTCGCCCTGCCCGACCTCTCGCACCTGGTGCACCACGAGCAGGACGGCCCGCGCCGGGTGCTCGGCCTCGAGCTCGAGTGGCTCACCACGGGACGCGAGACGCCCACCGCTGCCGCGCTCGGACGGATCGGCGGGCGGCTCGGTGCCGCGCTCGTCGAGCTGCCGCTGCGCGACGCCGGCTGCCTGCTGCCGTCGTGGGACGAGCTCGTCGAGCTGTCCGCGGCGGCGCGCGAACGTGGTGTGCCGCTGCACGCCGACGGCGCCCGGATCTGGGAGTCGGTGCCGCACTGGGGCCGCACCCTCGCCGAGGCGGGCGACCTGTTCGACTCGATGTACGTCTCGCTCTACAAGGGCCTCGGCGCCTCGAGCGGCGCGCTCGTCGTGTGCCCCGAGGACCTGGCCGGCGAGCTGCGCTCGTGGCGCCAGCGGATGGGCGGCACGATCTTCTCGATGACGGCTGCGGCGGTCGGCGGGCTGATCGGCCTGCAGCAGGGCGTCGAGCGGTTCGGCGACTACCGCGCCTGGGCGATCGAGCTCGCCGCGGCACTGCACGAGCACGGTCTCCGCACCTTCCCCGAGGTGCCGCACATCGCCACCTTCCTCGCCTACGCGCCCGGCACCGCCGACGAGGTCAACGAGCGGGTCCTGGCCATGGTCGAGGAGCGCGGGATCGTGCCGTGCGGGCTGTGGGCCGCGGCCGACGTGCCGGGCTGGGTCCGGACCGAGCTGACCTGCTACGAGGCGGCGGTCACACGCGATCCGCGCGAGGTCGCAGCGTTGGTGGCCGAGGCCGTCGGGGCCGCTACATTCCTCCCGTGAGTGCCCAGGCCCCCTCTGCTGTCATCCTCGTCCGCGCGACCAGCTTCGTCCCCAACCCGGCGACCGCGGCCGACAACGCCTTCCAGTCCGATGCGCCGGAGGGCCAGACCGACTTCACCACCTCGGAGAAGGCGCTCCAGGAGATGGACGCGCTCGCGGCCGCGCTGCGGGAGGTCGGGGTGAGGGTCCACGTCTTCGACGACGACGACCACACCCGGCCGGACAGCGTGTTCCCCAACAACTGGGTCTCGACCCACGCAGGCGGCACCGTGGCGGTCTACCCGATGTACGCCTCGAACCGCCGCCACGAGCGTCGCGCCGACGTGCTGGAGATGCTCAAGTCGGAGTACCGCGTCCAGGCGATCGTCGACTACTCCGGGCTCGAGCCCGACGGCATCTTCCTCGAGGGCACCGGCGCGATGGTGCTCGACCACGTCTCGCGCGTGGCCTACACCGCCCGCAGCCACCGCGCCGACGTCGCGGTGCTCGAGCGCTTCTGCACCGACTTCAACTACGAGCCGATGGCCTTCGACGCCGTCGACTCCGACGGCGTGCCGGTCTACCACACCAACGTCATCGCCTGCATCGGCACCGACGTCGCGATGATCGCGCTCGAGATGATCCCCGACGAGCACCGGCGCCAGCAGGTGCGCGAGCGCCTCGAGGTCACCGGTCGCACGGTCATCGAGCTCACCGAGCAGCAGGTCCACGAGTTCGCCGGCAACGCCGTCGAGCTGTGCGGACGTACGGGCGACGGCCGACGCCGGTACGTGATGGCGATGTCGGCGCGGGCGAGGCGCTCGCTGACCCCCGAGCAGGTGGCCCTCATCGAGGAGTCGTGCGAGATCGTCGCGGTCGACATCCCCACCATCGAGCTGGCAGGCGGGTCCGTGCGCTGCATGATCGCCGGCGTGCACCTCGACCACCGCCGCCCCCTCGCCGAGGCGGAGCTCACCGCGGCGGTCGCCGCGATCAACGAGGACCACCCGGTCACGCCCGACGGCCGGTTCGTCGACGGCAACGCCTGACGGCGTGGAGGTCCTGGGCCACCGGGTGGCACAGGACCTCCACCACCGGCCTCAGGCGCGCGTCACCTGCACCACGGAGGGGCGTGGGCCCGCGAACTGCCCGGCCCCGGCGCCGGACCCGGCGGGGACGTAGTCGGGGAAGCGCGACTGCGGGGCGTCCCAGGATCCGTCCTCGCCAGGGTGCTGGACGGCGACGAAGACCGAGTCCTCCCGGTCCCGGATGACCGGACCGCACGTCTCGGCGCCCGCCGGCACCGCCAGGAACTGCTGCACGTGACCGCGCTCGGGACCCTCGACCGGCACCTTGAACAGGCCGTCGTCCAGCGTGATCGCCGAGGGCTGGCCGTCGGTGGAGACCCAGAGGTTGCCCACGCTGTCGAAGGCGACGTTGTCGGGGCAGGAGATCGGGGAGACCGGGCCGTCCCAGCCGCCGAAGTAGCGCCCGGCCGAGGCCTCGTCGCCGCAGATGAGGAACAGGTTCCAGGCGAAGGTGTCGGCGGTGTGGTCGCCGCGCGTCGGGATCATCTCGACGACGTGACCGTCCTTGTTGAGCGGACGCGGGTTGGCCTCGGTCGGGCCCTCCTTGCCGATCTTGCCGCGGTCGGTGTTGTTGGTGCACGCGACGTAGACGCGGCCGTTGCGCAGGTTGGGCTCGACGTCCTCGGGGCGGTCCATCCTGGTCGGCTGGACGACGTCGGCGGCGAGCCGCGTGTGGACGAGGACCTCCTCGATGGTGAACCCGGGGACCATCGACCGGCCGTCGCGGGTCAGTGGCAGCCACTCGCCGGCGCCGTCGCTGACGCCGTCCTCGAGACCGTCTCCGGTGAAGCGGGCCACGGACAGGTCACCCTCGCTCAGCAGCCGCAGGTTGTGGCGGCGCGCCTTCGCGCTGCTGCCGGGCCGCATCTTCTCGCGGGAGACGAAGCGGTAGACGTAGTCGAAGCGCTCGTCGTCGCCCATGTAGGCCACGACGTGACCGTCGCGGTTGACCACGATGGTCGCGCCCTCGTGCTTGAAGCGACCCATCGCCGTGTGCTTGACCGGGGTGGACGTCGGGTCGCTCGGGTCGAGCTCGACGATCCAGCCGAATCGGTTGGGCTCGTTGCGGTGGTCGTCGGTCGTCGCGTCGAACCGCGGGTCCAGGGAGCGCCAGTTCCGCGAGTCGCCCCGGGACGACAGGCCGTACCGCGTCTCCTTCGGGTCCGTGCCGGCGGCGAGGAAGTACTGGTTGAAGTTCTCCTCGCCCGAGAGCACGGTGCCCCAGGGCGTGGTGCCGCCGGCACAGTTGTTCAAGGTGCCCAGCACCCGGCGACCCGTGGGGTCGGACTTGGTCCGCAGCAGGTCCGACCCGGCGGCCGGTCCGTCGACGGCGAAAGGCGTGTCGAGGGTGACGCGGCGGTTGAGTCGCGCGCCCGGGAGGTACGTCCACACGTCTCCGCGGGTGCGGCGGGTCAGCTCGACCACGGACATGCCGTGCGCCGCCCACGCCGTACGGATCACCGTCTCCGGGTCCGTCCCGGGCGGGAACATGATGCCCTCGTTGGTGTACTCGTGGTTGCACACGAGCAGCGCGGTGGTGCCGGCGCGGTTGGTCTCGATGATGTCGAGGTAGTCGTTGTTGTAGCCGAACTGCCCCGCCTGCGCCTCGGGGGTCTGGTTGGTGGCGTCGAACCCCGGGGCGCCCGCGAGGATCGGGTCGCCCCACCGCAGGATCGTGTCCCAGCGATAGCCCGCGGGGACGGTGACGTCGTCGACGGTCGCGGGGACCGGGGCGATCGGGCTGAAGGGCAGGCGGCCCGCGTTGCCCGGGCCGCGCGAGCCGGAGCCGGCGCGGGGAGCCGCGGCGGCCTGCGCCACCGGCAGGGCGGTCAGGGCCCCCACGGCGAGGCCGGTGCCCACCACCGAGCGACGACTCAGCACGGACGAGGCGATGTCACGGAAGTAGGAGGTCTCGGTCGTGTTGGGCACGGGCTGGAAGCACGCGTCCCCGCAGCGGAGGTGGCAGGTGACGGCGCTGCGGCTGCCGTGCGTGTGGCCCGCCATCGGGAGCAGGGAGCGAGTCGGGCTCGGGGGAGTGGACATGGTGGTTCTCCGGAGGACGTCGGGTCGGGCGGACACCGCCGACTCTCCTCACCCAGGGCGCCGCCGGGGGAGCCGGCGGGTGGACGCCGGGTGAACGTCCGCCGGCCCCTCGGCGAAGAGGGTGCGCGATCAGCGGTCGTGCACCCGCCCTGCGCGTACGTCCACCCAGACCAGGCGGTGGTCGCTCACGGGGAAGGGGAACGTGCCCACCAGCCGCGGGAACAGCGGGTCGGTCGAGGTCAGCCAGTAGACGGCGCTGTCGCGGACGGTGAGGCGCTTGCTCGGCAGGACGTAGTCGGCGCGCAGGTTGCCGGGTGCGCCGTCCGCGAAGTCGGCTGTGTCCTCGGCGGCCGGGCCGGCGTGGGTGAGGTTGGCGCCTCCGTCGCGCGTGGCCGCCTCGACCGCTCCGGCCGAGGTCGGGTGCGGGTCCCGGACCCGCGAGTGGTCGAGCAGCTGGAGGATCGCGTCGTCGTAGGAGTCGCCGTCGAACGGGTCGGCGTTCTGGTCGCCCGCGACGACGAAGTCCTGCCCGCGCCCGAGGCCGCCCGTGCCACCCTCGTCGTCGTAGATGTAGGCGGCCTGCGCGCCCCCGGTGACGTAGTCGGCCCAGAAGCGGATCTCGTCGTGGTTGCGGCGCCCGTTGCGGTCCTCGGTGCCGTCGAAGGTGGGGGGCGTCGGGTGCGAGACCAGGAAGTGCACCGGCTTGCGACCGGGCACCTGGATCGGCACGTCCCAGTGCGACTTCGAGGACAGCCGCACGACGTCGAGCTCCTCGGCCGAGTACCAGTCGGCCGGCTCGGGGGTCGTCGCGTCGTCCGGCAGGACGGCGCCCGGCATGTCCTTCCAGAGGAACTCCTGGAAGGTCCGGACCTCGTCGGTCGCGATCGGGTACTTCGAGTAGACGACCATGCCGTACTGGCCCGGGAAGAGGCCGAAGCCGTAGGCGTCGTCGCCCCCGCCGACGGCACCGTCGTTGTTGAGGTCGAAGCCGCTCGGCACGCCGGTGTTGGACGGCGCCACGTAGTAGTAGGGGTAGTCGACCGGCGCGGCGCCGTTCTGCCCGACCGCGAGGTAGTTGTCGCGGAACAGCTCGGCGGCCTCGCCGTCCTCGACGAAGTCGAACTCGTTGACCAGCACGACGTCGGGGTTCGTGCGCTGGATGGTCTCGGCGGCCCGTGCCGCCTGCGCGTTGCCGGGGGTCGAGAGGTCCACGACGAGCTGCCCCTCCGTGCTGCGGTTGAGCGAGGCGTTGAAGGTCGCGAAGCGGATCTCGCCGGCCGAGCCGTGCCGGCCGGTGGTGCCGTGCTGGCCGACCGCGGCGGGTGCGCTGAGGGCGGGGGCGGTGAGGCCGGTCACGGAGAGGGCCGCGACGGCGGCGAGGGCGAGGCGGGTGGGCCGAGCACGCATGGGATGCCTTCCTGGTGGGGGTCTCGCCAACGTACGACGGGTGGCGTGCGTGGTGGAAGGCCGGCAGCGCGGGGTTCGGCCGCGAGCAGCCATCTGTTCGCCGCTGCGTCACGTGCGTAACAGTCGGCGCCCCTGCGGCGCTGTACTGGAGAAGAGGCGTGGCGAGTCAGGCCACGCCGCTACCAGGAGGAACACCATGTCTGTCTCCATCCGCTTCGGCGGTCTTGCCGCCAGCGCCACGATCGCCCTCGCCGGTCTGGTGGTCGCCCCGGCCGTCGCCGACGACACCACCGAGCCGACCGAGACCGTCCCCTGCGCCTCGGAGCAGGCGAAGGTCGACAAGGCCGAGGACGCCCTCGCGCGCGTCACCGCCGTGTTCGAGCGCCAGCAGGCCAAGGTCAAGAAGGCCCGCAAGGAGGTCGCGCAGGCCGAGGCCGGCCGCGAGAAGGCTGAGGCCCGCAAGGCCCTCCGCGAGGTCAAGGCCAAGAAGAACGACACCAAGGTGACCAAGCGCGCCCAGCAGCAGCGCCTCGCCAAGGCGCAGGAGCGCCTGGCCGAGTGCGAGGCCGAGCAGCCGACCGAGCCGACGGAGCCGACCCCCACGGCCTGATCGACCCGACACGCTCCAGGACCCCCCGCGGCACGGCCGCGGGGGGTCCTGTCGTACGGCCCTGAGATGCTGGCCCCCGTGATGCCCATCGCGCGCCGTACGGCCATGCTCCTGCTCGGCTGCGCCGTGCTCGGCACGGGCGTGGCGCTGCTGCTCGCGGCGGACCTGGGCTCGGACGGCTACTCGACGTTCGTCAACGGCCTGACCCTCACGACGGGTGTCGACTTCTGGGTCATGAACCTCGTGGTCGGCGTGGTGCTGGTCGCGCTGGCGGCGCTGCGGAAGGTCCGTCCGGGCATCGGCACGGTGGTGCAGGTCGTCCTCGTCGGCGTGACGGTGTCCGTCGTGCTCGACCTGCTGACGACGCCGGACGCGACCGGGTGGCGGTTCGGGTTGCTCGTCGCGGCGTTCCCCGTGCTGGCGACCGGCATCGCGCTCTACCTCGGCAGCCACACGGGGGCAGGGCCTGCCGAGGCGGCGGCGCTCGCGTGGGACCCGCCGGTGCCGTTCAGGTGGAGCTACAGCGTGGTGCAGGGCGGGGGAGCGCTGGGCGGGTGGCTGCTCGGAGCGACGGTAGGGGTCGGCACCCTCGCGGTAATCCTGCTCCTCGGGCCCGCCGTGGACCTGGCGGCCCGGCTGATGTCGGTGGATCTCCACCAGGAGGTGGATCCGACCGGCCGCGCGGTGGACCTAGCCTGACGGCATGCTGATCGCCGAAGAACTGTTCCTGCTGCTGCGGCGCGACGACGGGAAGCCGGAGAACGCCATGGCATACCGCGGCTACGGTCTCGCCGCGGCGCTCATCACGGATCTGGTCGTCGCCGAGCGCATCATGCTCAGCGACGACAGGGACCCGCGACTGAAGGTGCTCCTCCCGGGCCCGGTCGGCCACCCGGCGCTCGACGCCGCGATGGCCCGGCTCGAGCAGCGCGACGGCAAGAAGCTCTCGTCGCTCGTGACGGACGGCAAGATCGCCCGTGAGAAGGAGCTCGCCGAGGCGCTGGCGGCAGACGGCGTCATCAGGATCGAGGAGAAGCGCGCACTGGGCCTGTTCCCGGAGCGCTACCCCGTCGTCGATCCCGAGCCCGAGCGGCGTACGCGCGAGCGGTTGCGCACGGTCCTCATCGGCGGCACCCCGACGCCCGCCGACGCCAGCCTGCTCGCGATCCTGCAGGGCCTCGACGTCGCGCCCAAGGTGCTCGAGGAGGAGAAGGGCGACCTCGGCAAGAAGGAGCTCAAGCGGCGCATCGAGGAGATCTCGACCGATGTCGCCGCCGGCGACGCGGTCGCGAAGGCGGTCGCGGCGATGAACGCCGCGGTGATGACCGCGGTCGTCTTCCCGGTCGTGGCGTCGGGCAGCTGAGGGGAGCCGCGCGGCCGCAGCACACTGCGCAAGGGCTGCGGCCCGCGCGGCTCCCGTGAGGGATCAGGCGGTCAGCTCCGCGTGGTCCCCGGAGCGGCTCGATCCCGACTGCGAGATCTGGATCTTGCGGGGCTTGGCCTTCTCCGCGACCGGCACGACCAGCCGGAGGACGCCGTCGGAGTAGGCCGCCTCGATGCGGTCGAGGTCGAGGTTGTCGCCGAGCACGAGCTGGCGGCTGAAGGCGCCGCGCGGCCGCTCGGAGGCCAGCGGCTCCCAGTCGCCGTTGCGCGCGACGCGCTCGGCGCGGACGGTCAGGACGTTGCGCTCGACGTCGAGGTCGATGCTGTCGGTGCTGACGCCCGGCAGGTCGAACTCGATGATGAAGCGGTCGCCCTCCCGCCAGGCGTCCATCGGCATGACGGCGGGACGGTTGGTGGTGCCCATCAGCTGCTGGGTGAGCCGGTCGAGGTCACGGAACGGGTCGGTGGTTCGCAGCAGCATCGTGTCCTCCTGTGTCTGACGGGTGGACCCTCAGGTCCACGACCTGTATTTGTGGTTACAGGTTTTTTATAGTCAGTTGATGAGGCAGAATCAAGGCCCCTGAGCGACGATCTTCCGAGCGCGGAGGAGAACCCATGGCAGCGCGCGACCACGGCGTCTACGCGATCTCGGTCGCGGCGGCGATGGTGTCCATGGAGATCCAGAACCTGCGCGTCTACGAGCGTCGGGGCCTGCTCACCCCGGACCGGACGGCCGGGGGGACGCGGCTCTACAGCGTCGACGACGTCGAGCGCCTCGAGCGGATCCGTGACCTGCTGGCCGAGGGCCTCAACCTCGCGGGGATCGCGCGTGTGCTCGAGCTCGAGGACGAGGTGGACCGGCTGCGGGCACGGCTCGGGGACGACGGTGACGGGCGCTCGGAGGAGTCAGCCTGACGCAGGTGCGCTCGTCAGCACCCGCACCGCGAAGTCGGTCGTGAAGTCGTTGTCGAGGAAGCCGACGACTCGGGTGACCCGGTCCAGGTCGAGCGGCAGCAGTCCGCGCGAGCCGGGCACGTCCGGCGTGAGGCCCAGGTCGAGGTCGTCGCGCCCGGACATCATCTGCACGTTGAAGTCGTAGCGCTCGCGCGCGCCGTCGGCGGCCAGGCGACGTACGACGGTCGCGCCGATGCGACGCCCGCCGGTCTCGGCCGACCAGTCGTCGAGGGCGGCGAGGAGGTTGCGGCCGTCCTCGTGGTCGATGTCGGCCCAGGCGGCGTCCATCGACCCGGCGACGTCGAGCAGGATCGCCGCTGTCTTCTCCCCGATGCCCTGGACGCCGGGCAGGTTGTCGCTCGCGTCGCCGCGCAGGGCGGCGAAGGCGAGGTAGTTGGCCGGGCGCACGCCGTAGAGGTCGAACAGGCGGGCCGGGTTGAGCATCGGCGAGCCGTGGATGCCGCCGTCGATGAGGCGCAGCACCCGCGTGTGGTGGCTGATGTGGGCGAAGGCGTCGCGGTCCGAGGTGATGATCACGCAGTCCCAGCCGTGCCTGCTCGCCCACGTCGCGCCCGACGCGTTGACGTCGTCGGCCTCGAGCCCGGGAGGGGTGAGGGTGGCGAGGCCGAGCGCGTCGAGGAGCGCGCCGGCCCGGTCGAGCTGGTCGACGAGGTCGGGGTCCTTCTCGGCCCGGCCGGCCTTGTAGTCGGGGTAGAGGTCGCGGCGCACGGAGCCGGACCGGTCGTCGAGGCCGAAGAGCACCGCGTCAGGGGCGAAGGAGTCGATCGACTCGAGGATCTGGCGCAGCATCCCGTGCAGCGCCCAGATCGGGCGCCCCTGCCGGTCGCGCAGACCCGTGTGCGAGCGCGCGTGGTGGTTGCGGTGCAGCAGTGACGGGGCGTCGACGACGAGCAGCAGCCGGCGGGTGCGGGTCACGCGGTCATGCTCGCACGACCGCCGGGCACGCTCGCGGTCAGGAGCCGGACCGCGGGACGTGGATGTCGTACTGGGCGAGCTTGCGGTAGACCGTCGCCCGGCTCATCCCCAGCTCCTCCGCGGCCTCCTGCATCGAGGTGCCCGGCCGGGTGATGACACGGACGATCTCGTCGCGCTCGAAGGCCTCGATGCGCGTCAGCCGGCGCGAGGAGCCGGAGAGCACGTCGGCCGGCAGGTGGCGTACGTCGAGGGTGTCGGTGCGGCGGGCCGCGCCGGTCACGACGTCGACGAGCTGGCGCACGTTGCCGGGCCACCCACAGCCGGTCAGCGCGGTCTCCGCCGCGCGGGTGACGGCCATGTCGCGGCCCCGGGCGCGGCTGGCGACGTGGCGGGCGAGGGGCATCACGTCCTCGGTGCGCTCGCGGAGGGCGGGCACGGTGACGACGGTGTCGACCAGCGGCGCCAGGGCGGCCGGGATCGCATCGAACGAGCTGGCCGTGACGCAGAACGGAACCTGCTCGCCGGGCGAGGAGCGCACGCGCGCCTGCAGCACGAGGTCGCGGATTTGCTCGGCGACCCAGGCGGGGAGCCGGTCGACGTCTCGCACCAGGATGCCGGTGTCGGGCTTGCCGAGCTCGGGGGTCCACAGCCCGATCCACGCCTCGCTGTCCTGGGGTGCGGGCGGGGCGGCTGCCAGGATGCGCTCGCGCGGGTGCTCGCGCCGCATCGCCTGGGCCAGCGCCGTGGCCCGG
The DNA here is from genome assembly GCF_014653115.1 of Nocardioides flavus (ex Wang et al. 2016). Classification (GTDB taxonomy): domain Bacteria; phylum Actinomycetota; class Actinomycetes; order Propionibacteriales; family Nocardioidaceae; genus Nocardioides; species Nocardioides flavus. The sequence continues at coordinate 61,580 of NZ_BNAD01000009.1, forward strand.
CCCGAGCCCTCCTCGCCCACCGCGGCGACGATCCGGCCGTCGGCGATCGCGGCCCCGGCGCGGGCGACGGCGTCGGTCCATGCCGGGCCGAGGTCGGTGAGGGTGCCCGACCCCGGCTCGAGGCGCGGCGTCTCCACCCGGAACACCTCGCCGCGCTGCGCCGGACGGGGCCGCTGTCCGCGCGAGCGGGCCAGCATCAGCGCGGAGGTGTTGCTGGCGGCGGACTGCGCGAGGGCCAGCAGGAGGTCGCTCGACTGGGTGGACCAGGTGGTGAGGTTGACGCACCCCTCGAGCTGGCCGGTGATGGGGTCGAGCACGGGCACCGCGGCGCAGGTGTAGGTGCACAGGCTGAGGGCGTAGTGCTCCTCGGCGCGCACGACGGTGGGCACGCGGTCGGCGATGGCGAGGCCGAGGCCGTTGGTGCCCACCGTCCGCTCGGCGTAGGCGAAGCCGGGGGCGAGGTGCACCTTGTCGAGGGCCCGCAGGAGCGAGGCGTCGCCGCTCATCCGGTTGAGGACGAGGCCGTCGGCGTCGGTGAGCATCAGGGAGACCGGCTCGTCGACCAGGGTCTGGTGCAGTCCCGCGAGGACCTCGCGACCGCACTCGAAGAACAGGGAGTCGTCGTTGAGGGTGCCGACGAACGAGGGCTCGATCGCGTCGAGCGGCACGCCGTAGTCCTCGCTGCGCTGCCACGACGCGACCAGGCGGCCGGGAAGACGGCCGGGCAGGTGGTCGCCCGGGGCCGGGTTGCCGGCCAGGTTGCCGGGCAGCGCACGCTGCAGCTCGCGGTGGCGCCGGGCGCGCTCGGGGAGGCGGAGGTCGGACACCGCACATCACCCCCTTCGGGATGTGACCGACGTTACATCCGCGGGTGCGCGACGGCACCGGACTGGCGTCTCAAATTGAGACGGCCCGGGTTCTCAGATTGAGACGTCCCACCCGGTCCGGGGGTGCGACACCGGCCTAGCGTCGAAGGCATCGCACTTCGTGACGCCCGTCACACCGAGCCTGCCCCACACCGGAGGTCCCATGTACACCAAGGACGGCGAGAGCTACTTCATCGTCGACGCCCACATCGCCCTGTGGGACGCGCGGCCCGAGAACATCAAGAACGTCCACGGCCAGCAGTTCATCGACTGCTTCTACGACTACCACCGCAACCTCTCGCCCGAGTCGGAAGTGTGGACCAAGGAGGACTACCTCTACCAGGGCGGTGAGCGGCTGATGAAGGATCTCTTCGAGGACGGGTACGTCGACCACGCGGTCTTCCAGCCGGCCAACCTCGGCGAGTTCTACCACCGCGGCTTCGGCCAGACCGAGGAGGCCTCGGCGCTCGCGGCCGCCCACCCGGACAAGCTGACCTACAACCACAACTGGGACCCGCGCAACGGCGAGGCCGGCCTCGAGCAGCTCCACGCGGACGCCGAGCGGTTCGACCTCAAGGGGGTCAAGCTCTACACCGCGGAGTGGCACGGGGACTCCCGCGGCTGGCGCCTCGACGACCCCTGGGCCTACCGGTACTTCGAGGCCTGCCGCGCGCTCGGGATCACCAACATCCACATCCACAAGGGCCCCACGATCCGGCCCCTTGACCGCGACGCCTTCGACGTCGCGGACGTCGACCACGTCGCGACCGACTTCACGGACCTCAACTTCGTGGTCGAGCACTGCGGACTGCCGCGGCTGGAGGACTTCTGCTGGATCGCCACCCAGGAGCCCAACGTCCACGCCGGCCTGGCGGTGGCCATGCCCTTCATCCACACCCGGCCCCGCTACTTCGCCCAGATCATCGGCGAGCTCCTCTACTGGATCGGTGAGGACCGCATCCAGTTCTCCTCCGACTACGCGCTGTGGACCCCGAGATGGCTCGTCGAGTCGTTCGTCGACTTCCAGATCCCCGAGGACCTGGTCGAGTACGCCCCGATCACCACGGCGCAGAAGAAGAAGATCCTCGGCCTCAACGCCGCGCGGATGTACGACATCGAGGTGCCCGCCGAGCTGCGGCTGCCCGAGGCCGACGAGACCGAGACCGGTCCGCGCCAGCCCGAGGCCGCCGAAATGGCGGTGGTGTGACGATGACGCTCACCGCCCACCCCGGCGTCGCTCACGACGACGGGTCCGCGTACGCCGACGACGTGCTCGCCGCGCTCGCGGAGGTCATGGACCCCGAGCTCGACGAGCCGATCACCGACCTCGGCTTCGTCCGCTCGGTCTCGCTCGACGCAGGCGGGGGAGTCGAGGTGCACCTGCGTCTCCCGACGTCGTTCTGCTCGCCCAACTTCGCCTACCTGATGGCCTCCGACAGCAAGGACGTCCTCACCGCACTGCCGTGGACGCGTCACGTCGTGGTGCGGCTCGACGACCACCACGACTCCGACAAGATCAACGCAGGCCTGGCGGCCGACGCGGGCTACCGCGGCACCTTCGGCCCCGAGGCCGAGCACGACCTGGAGGAGCTGCGCGAGACGTTCCGGCGCAAGGCGCACACCGCGGCCATGGAGCGGTGCCTGACGGCGCTGCTGCGTGCCGAGCCGGACCGGGACGTCGAGTCGCTCGGGAGCGTACGCCTCGCCGACCTCGCGTCCGGCCAGCACACCGAGGCGCTCCTGCGCCGGCGGGCGGCTCTCGGGCTGCCCCTCGACGGCTCCGCGGCGGTGTTCGTGGACCACGCCGGCGACTCCCCTGAGGACGTGCCGATGGCGTTGCGACGGGCGCGCTCGACGCGGATCTCCATCGACGGCAACGCCCACTTCTGCCGGGGCCTGCTGCGCACCCGCTACCCGGGTTCGGAGGAGGACCAGGTGCACCGCGCGGACGGCGCCGAGCCCGCAGACGCGTCGTACGACCCCACGTTCGTCCCCCTCGCCTCACTGCTGACCCCACCCTCGAAGGAGAACTCCCGATGAGCACCACCGAGAAGATGCGAGCCGTGCAGGTCGTCGGCTACCACCAGGACCTCGTGATGCACGAGGTCGACGTCCCCGAGGCGACCGGCCCCTTCGACGTCATCGTCCGCATCGGCGGCGCCGGTGTCTGCCGCACCGACCTCCACATCCTCGAGGGGCAGTGGGAGGAGAAGTCGGGTGTCACGCTGCCCTACACGATCGGGCACGAGAACGCGGGCTGGGTGCACGCCGTCGGATCGGCGGTGACCAACGTCCGCGAGGGCGACAAGGTCATCGTGCACCCGCTCATCACCTGCGGGCTCTGCCGCGCGTGCCGCACGGGCGACGACGTGCACTGCGAGAACAACCAGTTCCCGGGCATCAACACGCACGGCGGGTACGCCGAGTACCTCAGGACCTCGGCCCGCAGCGTCGTGCCGATCGACGACTCGCTGGAGCCCGCGGACGTCGCGGCCCTCGCCGACGCCGGTCTGACGGCCTACCACGCCGCGGCCAAGGCAGCGCGGCGGCTGACCCCGCGTGACACCTGCGTGGTCATCGGCGCGGGTGGTCTCGGGCACATCGGCATCCAGGTGCTCAAGGCGCTCTCTCCCGCCCAGCTCGTCGTCGTCGACCGCAATCCCGAGGCGCTGAAGCTCGCCCTGTCGATCGGCGCCGACCACGGCGTCGTCGCCGAGGGCCGCCAGGTCGAAGAGGTCCTCGACATCACCGGCGGGCTAGGTGCCGAGGTGGTCGTCGACTTCGTCGGCGAGGGCGGCTCGACCGCCGAGGGCCTGGCGATGACCCGCCAGGCGGGTGACTACCACGTCGTCGGCTACGGCGAGGACGTGGTCGTTCCGACCATCGACCTGATCTCGGCCGAGAAGAACATCATCGGCAACCTCGTCGGGTCCTACAACGACCTCTGCGACCTGATGGCGCTGGCCGCGCGCGGCGCGGTCACCCTGCACACGCAGAAGTACGCCCTCGACGACTTCCAGACCGCCATCTCCGACCTCGACGCCGGCCGGGTCCGCGGCCGCGCGATCCTCATCCCCTGAGAGGACCTGCACCATGAACGGCATCAAGCCCTTGCTGGGCATCGGCATCTCCGTCGGCGTCCTCGCCGGCGCGTGGACCTTCGCCAGCGTCGAGCTGACCCTGATCACCTGGGTCGCGTTCGTCGCCTGGGCCTGCTTCTTCGCCGCCGGAGGAGGCACGACGGGCCTCGCCAAGGGGCTCGCGGCCAACCTCGCCGGCGTGTTCTGGGGGTGGGTGATCAGCCAGGGCCTCGACACGATCAGCGGGTCCACGCTCGCCTTGGCCCTGATGGTCACGATCGTCGGCTTCGTCCTCTGCGTCGAGGCCGCCCTGCCGCTGCTGTCCTTCATCCCGGGAGGCTTCGCGGGGACGGCCGTGTTCTTCGGCACCGGCTTCGACCTCGGCGGGGTAGTGGTCGCCGTGGTCGCCGGCGCGCTGCTCGGTATCGTCTCGGAGAAGCTCGGCGCTGCGCTCCAGTCCGTCATCGACGGACGGTCGCACGCGCCCACCGCCCCGACCGCCACCCCGGCCACCTGAGGAGAGACGTTGATCTTCATCACCGCCAAGTTCCCCGTCAAGCCCGAGCACGCCGACGACTGGCCCGAGTTGTCACGGGCCTTCACCGAGGCCACCCGCGCCGAGGAGGGCTGCCTGTGGTTCGAGTGGTCGCGCAGTCTGGACGACCCGAACGAGTACGTCCTCACCGAGGCCTTCCGCGACGGCGAGGCGGGCGGGGCGCACGTCGGCTCGGACCACTTCCGGGCCGCCCAGGCCGAGCTCCCGCAGTACCTCGCCCGTACGCCCGACATCGTCAGCACCGAGGTGGACCAGGACGGCTGGAACGAGCTCGGCGAGCTGAAGGTCGGCTGAGCCGCCCCCCAGGCGCCACGCCGGTTGGGGGTCAGGAGGCCAGACGGCGCCGGATGAACCACTCGGTCGAGAGAAGCTCCTCGCGGGCTCCCGGTGACAGACGGGCACGAGCCCAGGAAGAGCGCCTCGGTCGACTTCCGAGCGGTGGGCGAGGACTGCGGCCACCTTCTGCTCCAGCCAGGGCGAGATGTCCACCCGGTCTGTGACCTGCTCGTCCGGAGTGGCGTGCACGGCTCTTCGAGCGCCGATGATCCCCGCGATCCGCTCCACCGACGAACACGGGTGGGTCGCCAGGTACACGGCACTCGGCGCCCAAGGATGGCCCGCATCGGGATACACGTCCATGCCGGCAGCCTCGGCGGCCAGCATGGTCACGCGATGGGTGTGCACATGATCGAGGTGACCGGTCAGACCGCCATGGGCGTCGAAGGTCACCAGGGCTTCCGGACGGAACTCGCGGATCTGCATCACGAGCGCGTGCACGGCTTCGTCGAGCGGCACATCGCACCACCGGGGACGGCCCGGAGCAGACTCCGGGACCTTCGCGTCGGCGTATCCGAGCATCCTCGGCTCACCCGCACCGAGGATCCTCAGCGCATCTGCCAGCTCGGCTGCTCGTGGCGTGTCCGGAGCCCACGTGGCGGTGACGACGGCAGTCCGCGCACCTGCAGCGGCATGTCGAGCCAGGATGCCGCCCGCGGCCAGTGACTCGTCATCGGGGTGGCCGAACACGGCAAGCAGGCTCGAAGACCTCAAGACCACGACCTTCCGGACCCGGACCCCAGACCGGCCCAGTATGGGCGTCCCGTGTGGTTGCACCGCGACGAAACGCAGATCATTCAAGTAGGGCCTGGGCGTCCTGGTGACCGCGTCGCTCATCCCGGCAACGGGGACGCACCCAGTGACGCGTGGAATGTCACCGATGTCCTGAGACATGACCTCGTCGATGGCCGCTGTCGGACCCCACGGATACAATCGAACACATGATCGAGCAACTGGCAGCCGGAGCACGAGAGGTCGCGGACGACCTCTCGGCCACCGACGTGCTGTCAGCGATCCGCGACCGCAAGGCCGCCGAGAACCAGGCCGCCGCCGACCAGCTCCTCCTCGCCGCGCGGTGGGCCGACCTGCACCCGCCGGAGTCCATCCACTCCGCGGCGTCGTTCACGGTGCCGGGGTGCGAGCACGAGGAACCCCTCGCCGGTGACGGCACCCCGCTGGTGGCGGAGTTCTGTGTCGCGGAGCTCGGCACCGTCCTCGGGATCTCCTCGACCGCGGCGAAGAAGCTCATCGGTCACGCCCTCGAGCTGCGGCACCGCCTCCCCCGGCTGTGGGAGCAGGTGCACGCTGAGCAGGTGCCGGCGTGGCGGGCCCGCTCGGTTGCGGAGACGACCATCCACTCCAGCCCGGCTCTGACCCGGGAGGCGGCCGGGTTCGTCGACGCCCAGGTCGCGGCCGTCGCCGGACGCATCGGGTCCGCGCAGCTCGACCGGCTCGTGGCCGAGACGATCAAGCGCTACGACCTCGCGGTCGCTGATCCGGCCGCGGATCCGGAGGACGGGTATCTGTTCGTGGACCCGCGGCACGTGACCGTCGACACCGACGACGTCCACTACGCCGGCACCCTGCGGATCGAGGCCGAGATCGACCTGGCCGATGCCCTCGACCTCGACCGCGCCGTCACCCACAAGGCGCAGGAGCAGAAGGCCCTCGGATCCACCGAGAGCCTCGACGTGCGCCGGGCGAAGGCGCTCGGTGAGCTGGCGAGGACGCAAACCGCCCTCGACCTCCACTTCCAGGGCAATGGCGTCGAATCTCGCATCTCGGCCACCGAAGCCGACCAGCCGAACCTGCCCGCCGCGCGGGAGGTCATGATCCACGCCCACTTCGACGCATCCCTCTCCGGTGACACCACGGTCTTCGGTCCCACCGGACGGATGGAGAACGGCCAGCGCCTCGTCCTGCTCGAGCAGATCCGGTCCTGGTGCGGAGGCTCCCGCACGCAGGTCACGATCAAGCCCGTCATCGACCTCAACACCCCGCTCGCCGCGCAGGGCTACGCGATCCCCGACCGCATCCGCGAGCAGGTGATCCTGCGGGATCGCACGTGCGTGTTCCCGTTCTGCACCAGACCGGCACGCGGCTGCGACATCGACCACATCACCGAGTACGACCACACCGCCGAGGCAGAGGGCAGACCCCAACCCGGGCCCACGACCACCGACAACCTCGCGACCCTGTGTCGCTTCCACCACCGGGTCAAGACCCACTCACCCTGGCACTACGCGATGGTCGCGCCCGGGGTCTTCGAGTGGACCTCACCCCGCGGCCACCACTACCGCCGCGACAGATACGGCGCCACAGCGATCGACCCTCCCGATCCACCCGGCATCCCGCGACCCCGACGACGATGACCCCGCCCCACACCCCGCCGATCTGAACCCGGCGGGGCAACGGTCGCGCCCAGCGCCGGTGTCGCCGAGCGCGTCCCTGATGACGTCCACGTCGCCAGGTCCGCCGATGTCCGGATGGTTCAGGTGGCCGCGAGGGCGGGGGCACCTGTCGTGACCCCCGCGTCGAGCTCGGCGATAGCGATGTCGCAGATGACCCCGCCCCACACCCCGCCGATCTGAACCCGGTGGGGCCACGGTCGCGCCCAGCGCCGGTGTGACTGAGCGCGTCCCTGATGACGTCCGCGTCGCCAGGGTCCGCCGAGGTCCGGATCGTTCAGGTGGCCGCGGGGCGGGGGCACCTGTCGTGACCCTCGCGTCGAGCTCGGCGATAGCGATGTCGCACGAGCGGAGGCGACACCCACGTCACTGCGCGGGCCGCAGGTGTCCGCGCCGACGTCACCCGGCGGATGCCGGAGGAGAGGAGACCTCGCACCCGGGGGCAGGATGCCGTCAGCAGCAGGCCCGTCCCGCGGGTTCGTCGCGAACCGCGGGAGGGCAGCGTCGGGCGTCAGGGGCGCAGCAGCACCTTGCCGCGACGCCCCGGCGCGGCGTTGGCACGTGCCGCGTCGGCGATCTCGTCGAGCCCGTAGACCTTCTCGACCGGCAGGTTGAGCGTGCCGGAGCCGATCCCGGTGACGAGCTCGCGCATGAGCGCGGCTCGCTTCTCGCGCGACATCGCGGCGAAGACCTTGCTGCCCCAGAAGCCCTTGATCGCGACCTGCTTGAAGATCACGTCGCCCGAGGAGATCTCCAGCGTGGGGGAGGCCATCGCGCCGAAGACGACGAGCACGCCGTCGTCGGCCAGGAGCGAGACGACGTCGCCAGCGGCGCTGCCCCCGACCGAGTCGACGCCCGCGACGATCGGCGCGTCGCCCACGATCTCGCGCACCCGGTCGCGCCATCCGTCGTCGTCGGTCGCCACGACCCGCTCGATGCCCTGCTCGCGCAGCTCCTCGACACCGTCCGCGCGACGCACGAGGCCCAGGACGTGCACGCCGCGAGCGGCGGCGAGCTGCGCGACGAGCCGGCCTACCGCGCCGTTGGCGGCGTTCTGCACGATCCAGTCGCCCTCGCCCACCTCGACGAAGTCCAGCAGTGCGATCGCGCTGAACGGCATCGACACCAGCTGCGACGCCGCCTCGTCACTGACCTGCTCGGGCACCGGCACGAGACCGGCGGCCGGGGCCACGACGAGCTCCGCCCACGCGCCGAAGGAGCCACCGGTCGCCACCCGCTGCCCGACCGCGAGGCCTTCGACACCCTCGCCCAGGACCTCGACCACGCCCACGGCCTCGGTGCCGGCACGCGCCGGCATCTCGGGCTTGAAGCCATAGCTGCCGCGCACGGTCCACAGGTCATGGTTGTGGATCGGGGACAGCAGCACCCGCACGAGCACCTCGCCCGGACCGGGCTGCGGGTCCGGGACCTCCTGGACCGAGAGGACCTCGGCCGGGTCGCCGAACCGGGGCTGGACGAGTGCACGCATGACAAGACCTTCCGTCGGGATTCACCTACGCCCAGGTCCAACCGGACGCGGGCGCCCGGTATGCCCCTGCCGGGGACGATGAGGGCGAGGTCACGCCGGCGTCCTCCCGCCAGCCGCACCCAGCGCCCCGGCACACTGGCGACATGCCGCCCGAGCCGAAGACGTGCCAGTCCTGCGGGCGCACGATCGAGTGGCGCAAGAAGTGGGAGCGCGACTGGGACCAGGTGCGCTACTGCTCCGCGTCGTGCCGCAAGCGGGGCGTATCCGACGTCGACCGCCGGCTCGAGGCTGCCATCCTCGACCTGCTCGCCCAGCGCGCCCGTACGGCCACCATCTGTCCGTCGGACGCCGCCCGCGCAGTCGGTGACGACGACTCCTGGCGCGAGCTGATGGAGCCGGCCAGGCGCGCGGCCCGACGCCTGGTCGAGCGCGGTGAGGTCGTGATCACCCAGGCCGGGCACGTGGTCGACCCCTCGACGGCGAAGGGCGCGATCCGCATCAGGCGCGCCTGAGCCTCACTCCTCGAGCACCCCGGCTGGTCACTCGTACGCGCCGGCGGGATCCGCGAGGAAGGCGAGGTCGTCGGCCTGGTCCAGGCGGTAGCTGCCGCTCGCGTTGCAGTTGTAGTTGAGGCCGAACGAGGTGACCGCCACCACGAGGTTCTGCTCCTCCAGCTCGGGCGTGGAGATGTCGAAGGTCGGCCCGCCGGAGTCGCCGAAGCAGGTGCCCCCGCTGGTCCCGCGACCCGCGTGGCTGAACATCACCGCGATGTCCTTGTAGCCGTAGGCCCCCTTGAAGCTCACCAGGCGGCGGTCGGCCTTGCGGCGCGTGTCGCCGCCGAAGGACGACTTCGGGCTGCTGCCCTCGAGCCCGTAGCCCACGGACTCGAAGAGGCCGTCGCGCTTGGCCGCCCGGGAGTAGTAGGTGTCGAGGTGGTCCTCCTCCGGAAGGGTCCCGAACTCGGTGAGCGGTCGGCCCTCGCCGTCCACCAGCACCGGCTCACTGAGCTCGACGACCGCGACGTCGTGCAGCAGGAACGCCGCGTCGACGTACTCCGGGTGGGTGTAGGTCGTCTCGGCCTCGTGCCACGTCGGGCTCGCGTCCAGCGCCGCCGACCAGTCGTCGTAGCGCTCCTGGTTGCGGTCCGGGACGTAGGTCGAGCTCCGGGGGAGGATGGAGTAGTCGGGCTCCTCCTCGACCGAGAACCACACGTCCGTGCCGCCGTGCAGCGGATCCTCGGGCGCCTCGCCCTCGATCCCGACCGCGTACGTGCAGTGCCCGGCAGTCAGCACCGTGTCGGCGTCGAGCAACGTGCCGGTGCAGTTGAACCAGCCGCCCGGGTCGTCGAAGCGGGAGTCCACGGCGTCGGGCACGTAGAACAGGAGCTGCCCGACGTACGGGTGCTCGTAGTCGTCGGGGGCGCCGCCGACGATGGCGCCGGCGGGCTGGGTGGTGGACACGAGCAGGGCGGCGGAGGCCAGGGACGTGACGGTGAGACGGCCGAGGTGGAGCGACATGGGGTGTTCCTCCCGGAGCGGGGTCGGATGGTGCGTCCACATCAGCGCCCCGACCGCCGCGCTGTCATCCCCGAGGTGGGGGAGCAGGCTCCCGGCCGCTCCGCTGCCAGCGGATCCACCCGCAGCAGAACGCCCTGTGCTGGGCCGCCCGACGGGGACACGCTGGCTCCATGACCACTGACACCACCAACGGACGCATCGAGGACGAGCTCGTCCGGCGACTCATGCACCAGCGGATCATCGTCCTGGGCGAGGAGCTCGGCGAGGCCAACGGCAACCGGCTCATGCACCAGCTGCTGCTCCTGTCCGCCGAGGACCCCCGTGCCGACATCAGCCTCTGGATCAACTCGCCCGGCGGCTCGGTGTCGTCGATGCTCGCGATCCACGACGTGATGCGACTGATCCCCAACGACGTGAGCACCCTGGCGATGGGGATGGCGGCGAGCGCGGGACAGTTCCTGCTCTCCGCCGGCACGCCCGGCAAGAGGTACGCCCTGCCGCACGCCCGCGTGCTGCTCCACCAGGGCTCCGCGGGCATCGGCGGCACGGCCGTCGACATCGAGATCCAGGCCGAGGACCTGCGCCGCACGCGCGACACCGTCCTCGCGCTGGTCTCCGAGCACACCGGGCAGGACCGCGAGCGGATCGAGCGCGACTCGCGGCGCGACCGGTGGTTCAGCGCCGAGGAGGCGCTGGCGTACGGCTTCGTCGACCAGGTGATCAGCTCGCTCGACCACGTGACGCCGGCGCACACCCGTACGGTCGGCCTGGCGGGTGCGCGATGAGCGGCTACACGATCCCCTACGTCGTGCAGCAGACCCCGCGCGGCGAGCGCACGCTCGACCTCTACTCGCGGCTGCTGTCCGAGCGCATCGTCTACCTCGGCACGGAGATCGACGACGGGGTCGCCAACGCGGTCATCGCCCAGCTGCTCCACCTGGCCTCGGAGAACCCCGAGCTGCCGATCAGCCTCTACATCAACTCGCCCGGCGGCTCCATCACCGCCATGCTGGCGGTCTACGACGCGATGCAGTTCGTCAGGCCGCCGGTCGAGACCGTGTGCGTGGGGCAGGCCGCGTGGACCGCCGCGGTCCTGCTGGCCGGGGGAGCGCCCGGGCGGCGCGCGATCCTGCCGCACGGCCGGGTCGTGCTGCACCAGCCCGCGACGCAGGGTCGCGGGACGATCCCCGACCTGATCCTGGAGGCGGACGAGGTCGCCCGCGTCCGGGTGCTGCTCGAGGAGGTGCTCGCCCAGCACACCGGACGTACGGCCGAGCAGGTCCGGCAGGACACCGACCGCACCCTCGTCCTGCCCGGCGAGGCTGCGGTGGAGTACGGCCTCGTCGACACGGTGGTCCGTGAGCAGGGACCGGCGCTGGTCTGACCTGGGCCCGGACCTCTCGGGGTCAGGCGGCCAGGGCGAGCGCGTCCGGCCGGCCGGTGCGGACCGCCAGGCGGCGCACGCTCAGGTCGAGCGCCCCGGCGATGGCGTGGAGCATCTCCGAGGAGGGGTCCTTGAGGCCGCGTTCGACCTCCGACAGGTACTGCACGGAGACCCCGGCGCGTCCCGCGACGTCGACGAGGCGCTCGCCTCGCCGGCTGCGCTCGCGATGCAGCTCGCGCCCGACGAGCTCGCGCCACAGCGGCTCGGGCGGCTCGACGGCACGCTCGGGCCCACGCTCGGGCCCACGCTCGGACTCACGCTCGGGGAACGGCACGATCTCGCCCATGGACCGAACCTAGCCCGGCCACCTGCCAGGACCGCAGCGATTCCGCTCCCAGCAGAACGACGAGGCGACTCAGGTGCCGCAGAAGGTCTGGTAGCCGGCGAACGAGTCGGGGGCCGGCTCGGCGTAGCGCTCCAGCCCGGGACGCTGGTCGTACGGTGCGGTGACGACCGCGAGCAGTCGCTCGAACGGTGCGAGGTCCCCGTCGGTCGCGGCCGCGAGGGCCTCCTCCACGAGGTGGTTGCGCGGGACGTGCACGGGGTTGACCCGGTCCATCGCGTCGGCGTCCGGGCCCACGGCCAGCCAGCGCTCGGTCCAGGCGTCGAACCCGGCGAGGTCGAGGAACATCCCCCGCGCAGGCTCCGTGTCCCCCCGCGCGGCCGCGCCGAGGCTGCGGAAGAACGACGTGTGGTCGACGTGGTCGGCCTGCACGAGGGCGAGGAGGTCGGCGACGAGCGCGGACGCCACCGCCTCGTCGAGCCCGGCGGGGAGGCCGAGCTTGGCGCGCATCCCGGTGGACCACGCCGCGGAGTAGTGCTCGCGGAAGCGGCCGAGCGACTCGACGGCCAGCGCGACGGCGGCGTCCTGCTCCGCGGCGACGAGGGGGAGCAGCGCCTCGGCGAGGCGGGCGAGGTTCCACTCCGCGACCACCGGCTGGTTGCCGTACGCGTAGCGCCCGCCGGTGTCGATGGAGCTGAAGACGGTGGCGGGGTCGAAGGCGTCCATGAAGGCGCACGGGCCGTAGTCGATCGTCTCGCCCGAGATCGTCATGTTGTCGGTGTTCATCACGCCGTGGACGAAGCCGACGAGCATCCACTGCGCGACGAGGTCCGCCTGGACGGCGACCACGGCGTCGAAGAGCGCGATCGCGGGGTTGTCCGCCCCGGCCGCGTGGGGGTGGTGGCGGGCGACGGCGTGATCGACGAGGCGCCGCAGCAGGTCGAGGTCGTCGGTGGCGCGGGCGTACTGGAAGGTCCCGACGCGCAGGTGGCTGCTGGCGACGCGGGCCAGCACGGCCCCCGGCAGCACGCTCTCGCGCTGCACGGCCCGGCCCGTCGCGACGACCGCGAGGCTGCGGGTGGTGGGGATGCCGAGCGCGTGCATCGCCTCGCTGACGAGGTGCTCGCGCAGCATGGGCCCGACGGCCGCGAGTCCGTCGCCGCCACGGGAGAACGGCGTACGCCCGGAGCCCTTGAGGTGCAGGTCGCGCATCCGGCCGGAGGTGTCGACCAGCTCGCCGAGCAGCAGCGCTCGCCCGTCACCGAGGCGCGGTGAGTAGCCACCGAACTGGTGACCGGCGTAGGCCTGCGCGACCGGGGTCGCCCCCACCGGCGGCCGGGTGCCGGTCAGCAGGCCGATGCCGTCGCCGCGCAGCCAGCCGGCGTCGAGGCCGAGCTCCTCGGCGAGCGGCTCGTTGAGGACGAGCAGCCGCGGCTCGGGGGTCTCGGCGGCCTGCCACGGCAGCGCGAGCTCGGGGAGCTCGCGGGCGAAGCGTCCGTCGAGTGCCGGGAACGAGGTGGGGGTCGAGGTCGGTGCCGGTGTCACTTCCTCGACGATACGCGGCCCGCCGACGCAGGCGGAGCCGTCGCTGCTCAGGCGCCGCCGGCCGGCAGCGCCTCCAGCATGATGTCGGGGTTGTCGCGGGCCGTGACCTGGGCGCGCCACTGGTCGACGAAGAGGGCCAGGCGGGTGCCGTCGCTGCGCTCGAGGACCTCGACCCCGCGCTTGCCGGCGAGCGCGGCGGCGCCGTCCGCGTCGGTGCGCCGGGCCACCTGGTAGTCGAGGCGGGAGAACCGGATGGGGGAGTTGAACTCGTTGGTCATGCGGTCCTCGACGACCTCGAACTGCATGGGACCGACGGCGGCGAGGACCGGGTTCTGGTCGCCGCGCAGGTCCGAGCGCAGCACCTGGACCACGCCTTCCTGGTCGAGCTGCTCGATGCCGCGGCGGAACTGCTTGTAGCGGCCGATGTCGCCGGCGCTGGCGGTGACGAAGTGCTCGGGCGCGAAGCTCGGGACGGGCGGGTACTCGATCGGGTCGCCGACGTAGACGGTGTCGCCGACCCGCAGCGCCTGGGCGTTGACGAAGCCGATGATGTCGCCGGGCTCGGCGCTCTCGACGGCGGCGGTGTCGCGGCCGAAGACCGACTGGGCGAACTTCGTCGCGAACGGCTTGCCGGTCCCGGCGTGGGTGACGACCATGCCGCGCTCGAAGGTCCCGGACACGACCCGGGCGTAGGCGAGCCGGTCGCGGTGCGCGTTGTTCATGCCCGACTGGACCTTGAAGACGAACGCGCTGAAGTCGTCGGTGGTGTCGCGCACCGTCCCGTCGACACCGGTCGTCGCGCTCGGGTCGGGGGCGATGTCGAGCAGCAGGTCGAGCAGCTGGGCGACGCCGAAGTTCTGCAGGGCGGAGGCGAACATGACCGGGGTGGTCTCGCCGCTCAGGAACCGGGCCTGGTCGTGGTCGGCCTCGTCGAGCTCGAGCAGCTCGTGCTCCTCGACGGCGGTGGACCACGGCAGGGCGTCGGCCTCCTCGACCTGGTCGGGGGCCATCCGGCGCTCGGGAGCGCGCGTCGCGCCGCCGGCGGTGCGGGTGTACTTCACGAACTCGCCGGTGCGCCGGTCGAGCACGCCGCGGAAGTCGCCGGCCTCGCCGACGGGCCAGGTGAGCGGCGTGGGCCGGAGGCGGATCTTCTCCTGGATCAGGTCCATCAGCTCGAGGGCCGACAGGCCGGGCCGGTCCCACTTGTTGATGACGGTCATGACCGGGATGCCGCGCAGCGCGCAGACCTTGAACAGCTTGAGCGTCTGCGGCTCGAGCCCCTTGCCGGCGTCGACCAGCATCACGGCCGAGTCGACCGCCGACAGCACCCGGTAGGTGTCCTCGGAGAAGTCGCTGTGGCCGGGGGTGTCGACGAGGTTGATCACGTGGTCGCGGTAGACGAACTGCAGCGCCGCGGACGTGATCGAGATGCCGCGGGCCTTCTCCATCGCCATCCAGTCCGACACGGTGGCCCGCCGGTCGCCCTTGCCGTGGACGGCTCCGGCCTCGGTGATCACCCGCGCGTGCAGGGCGAGGGCCTCGGTGAGGGTCGACTTGCCCGCGTCGGGGTGGCTGATGACGGCGAACGTACGGCGGGGGCGGGTGTCGGGCACCGCGTGAATCTACCCGGCCGGGCGCGCAAGTGCCGCGTCGACGGCGCGCGGGGAGAGCACCGACTCGAGGGCCAGCCGGACGCAGCCGACGACCCCGGCGCGGTCCCCGTACGCCGCGGGGAGGACCTGCAGGTCACGCCCGGCGAGCGCGGTGGTGGCGCTGAAGAGGCCCTCGCGCAGCCCCGCGGAGAACGTGTCGAACGCGCCGGCCATGTCGCCACCGACGACGACGGTGCGCGGGTTGAGGACGGTGACCGCGGCGGCGAGCGCCTCTCCGATGTGGCGACCAGCCTCGCGCACGACGGCCCGCGCGCGCCCGCTGCCGCGCCCGGCAGCCGCGACCAGGTCACGCACGTGGTCGACGTCCTCGCCCTCCGCCCGCAGCCTCTCGACCAGCGCCCACCCGCTCGCCACGGTCTCCAGGCAGCCGGTCTCGCCGCACCGGCAGCGCAGTCCCGCGGCGGCAGGCACCTTCACGTGCCCGAGCTCGCCGGCGGCGTTGCGGTGCCCGCGGACCAGCCGGCCGTCGGCGACGATGCCCAGCCCGATGCCGGTCGAGGCCTTGAGCACCAGCGCGTCGTCGTGCTCCTGCACCGTGGCCTCCTCCTCGGCCCCGGCCAGCGGCATCTGCGACAGCGCCATCACCCGCATGTCGTTGTCCAGCATCACGGGCGCGTCGGTGACCCGGCGCAGCCAGGGGGTGAGCGGCACGCCGTCCCAGCCGGTCAGGGCGGGGGAGTCGACGCTCATCGCGCGGCCGGGGTCGACGGTGCCCGCCAGGGACATGCCGACACCCCGTACCTCCGCGCCCGTACGGCCCAAGTCCTGCAGCATCCGCTCGAGGTGGTCGACCACCAGCGGCATCAGCACGTCCGGACCCGGCCCGGTCTCCTCCTCGAGGCTCACCCCGGCGAGCTCGGTCCCGTCGAGGGAGCACACCGACAGCTGCGAGCGGCTGCGGCCCACGGCGACGGCGAGCACGAGCCCGGCGTCGCGGTTGAGCACGAGCGTCGTCGCGGGACGTCCGCCGGTCGCGGACTCCTCCTCGCCCTCCAGCACCAGCCCGGCCTCGGCCAGGGCCGTGAGCCGCGCGTTGACGGCCGTGCGGGACAGGCCGGTCGCCCTGCCCAACGCACCTCGCGTCGCGGCCCGTCCGGACCGGATGAGGGCCAGGACCTCACCGGCGGTGGCGGAGGCAGGCGCAGCGGTGAGGGAGTGCAGCGGGGCGGGGGTCGGGGCGGGCGTCATGGTGGGGCGATTGTGGCACCAGCAAATATGTCTTGAAAAGACGTAAGTTCCGTTGCATTGGAACCGAACCGTCCGTACGGTGGTGCGCCATGGACCCGCTCACTCCCGTCGACCCCTGCGACTTCACCGTCTTCGGCGGCACCGGCGACCTCGCGCTGCGCAAGCTGCTGCCGGCGCTCTACCTCCGCGACCGCGACGGCCAGCTGCCCGACGGCTTCCGCGTCATCGGCGTCTCGCGCGCCGAGGTCGACGATGACGGCTACCGCGCGCTGGTGGCCGAGGCGTTGCGCGAGCACGTCCCCGAGGGGGACCTCGACACGCCGGTCGTCGAGCGACTGCTCACCCGGCTGCACCACGTCGCGCTCGACATCGAGGACGTCGCGGCCTGGCACCAGCTCCACGACCGGCTCAAGGCCGGCGCCGCGTCCGACGACGTGATCCGCGTGTTCTACCTCGCGGTGGCCCCCGGCCTGTTCGGCACGATCTGCGAGCACCTCGAGGAGTCCGGCCTCGTCACCGAGCGCTCCCGCGTCGTGCTGGAGAAGCCGATGGGCAGCGACCTCGCCACCGCGCAGCAGGTCAACGCCGCCGTCGGACGTGTCTTCGACGAGTCGAGCATCTTCCGCATCGACCACTACCTCGGCAAGGAGAGCGTGCAGAACCTGCTGGTCACCCGGTTCGCCAACACCTTCCTCGAGCCGTTGTGGAACAGCCGGTGGGTCGACCACGTCCAGATCACCGTCTCGGAGTCGATCGGCGTCGGCGAGCGCGGCTCCTACTACGACCGCTCGGGCGCCCTGCGCGACATGGTGCAGAACCACCTCCTCCAGCTGCTGTGCCTGGTGGCGATGGAGCCCCCGACCTACGTCGACCGCGAGACGGTCCGCGACGAGAAGCTCAAGGTCCTGCAGGCCCTGCGGTCGATGACCCCCGAGCTCGTCGACCGCGACACCGTCGCCGGCCAGTACGCCGCCGGGCTGTGCGAGGGCCGTCCCGCCACGTCGTACGCCGAGGAGGTCGGGCACGCCAGCAGCACCGAGACCTTCGTGGCCCTGAAGACCGAGGTGCAGAACTGGCGGTGGGCAGGCGTGCCGTTCTACCTGCGCACCGGCAAGCGGATGCCCGAGCGGGTCTCGGAGATCGTGGTGGTCTTCAAGGAGCCGCCGCACCCGATGTTCCCGCACAGCGAGGGCCCCACCGAGGCCAACCGGCTGCACATCCGCGTCCAGCCCGACGAGGGCATGCGCCTGCACATGACGGCCAAGGAGCCGGGCCCGGGCGGCATCCGCCTGCGTCCGGTGTCGCTGGACCTCAGCTATGCCGCCGCCTTCGGCACCCGCTCGCCCGACGCGTACGAGCGCCTGCTGATGGACGTCGTGCGCGGCAACACCACCCTCTTCATGCGCCGCGACGAGGTCGAGGCCGCCTGGACGTGGGTCGCCCCCATCCTCGAGCGCTGGTCGCAGCCCTCGCACCGCCCCCGGCCCTACCCGGCCGGCACGCACGGTCCCGTCGCCTCCGTCACGCTCCTCGAGCGTGACGGCCGATCCTGGCAGGAGACAGCATGAGCACGCCCCGCATCGACCCGGTGGTCGCCGAGGTCACCGCCCGCATCACCCGTCGCAGCGCCGCCACCCGGGCGGCCTACCTCGCCCGCACCGACGCCGCCCTCGCCTCCGGCACGGCGCGGGGCCGGCTGGCCTGCGCCAACCTCGCCCACGGCTTCGCCGCCGCCGAGGGGCCGGTGAAGGCCGGGCTGCGGGCGGGCCGCAAGCCCAACGTGGCGATCGTGTCGGCCTACAACGACATGCTCTCGGCCCACCAGCCGTTCCGCGACGTGCCCGAGGTGCTGAAGAAGTCGATCGTGCGCGCCGGCGGCCTCGCCCAGTTCGCCGGCGGCGTGCCCGCCATGTGCGACGGCATCACGCAGGGCCGCGCCGGGATGGAGCTCTCGCTCTTCAGCCGCGACCTGATCGCCATGTCGACCGCGGTCGCGCTCTCGCACGACATGTTCGACGCCGCGATGATGCTCGGGGTCTGCGACAAGATCGTCCCCGGCCTGCTGATCGGTGCGCTGTCCTTCGGCCACCTGCCGACCGTCTTCGTGCCCGCGGGACCGATGCCCTCGGGCCTGCCCAACGCGGAGAAGGCGCGCGTGCGCCAGCTCTACGCCGAGGGCAAGGTGGGACGCGAGGAGCTGCTCGAGGCCGAGGCCCAGTCCTACCACTCCGCCGGCACGTGCACGTTCTACGGCACCGCCAACAGCAACCAGATGCTGATGGAGGTGATGGGCCTGCACCTGCCCGACGCGACCTTCGCCAACCCGGGCACGCCGCTGCGCGCGGCGCTGACCCGCGCGGCGGGGGAGCGTACGGTCGCCATCACCCACGCCGGCGGCGAGCCCACCCCGGTCGGACACCTCGTCGACGAGAAGGCCGTCGTCAACGCCTGCGTCGCGCTGCTCGCCACCGGTGGGTCGACCAACCACACGATGCACCTGGTCGCGATCGCCGCAGCGGCCGGCATCACTCTCACGTGGGACGACCTCTCCGACCTCTCGGCCACTGTCCCGCTGCTCACGCGGATCTACCCCAACGGCTCGGCCGACATCAACCACTTCGTCGCCGCAGGCGGCACGCCGTTCCTGGTGCACACGCTGCTCAAGCACGGCTACCTCCACGACGACGTGCTCACCGTCTCCGGACGCGGCCTGTGGCGGCACACCCGCGAGGCCCGCCTCGACGGCCAGCAGGTGACGTGGGAGGAAGGTCCCAAGCGGTCGCTCGACACCGACGTGCTGCGCGCGGCGGACGACCCGTTCGCCCCCGACGGCGGCCTGCGGATGCTCTCCGGTCGCCTCGGCCGCGCGGTCGTCAAGACCTCGGCGGTGAAGCCCGAGCACCGCGTCGTCACGGCCCCGGCGCTCGTCTTCGACGACCAGGCCGACTTCCTCGCCGCCTTCGCCGAGGGTCGCCTCGACGGCCGGGACCTCGTCGCCGTCGTGCGCTACCAGGGCCCCGCCGCCAACGGCATGCCCGAGCTGCACAAGCTCATGCCGGCCCTCGGGGTGCTGCAGGACCGCGGCCAGCGGGTCGCCGTCGTCACCGACGGACGCATGTCCGGCGCCTCCGGCAAGGTGCCCGCCGCCATCCACGTCACGCCCGAGGCGGCCCTGGGAGGAGCGCTCGCCCGGGTCCGCGACGGCGACCTCGTCACCGTCGACGCGGAGGCCGGCGTGCTCGACCTCGAGGTCGCCGACGCCGAGTTCGAGCGCCGCGAGACCACCGGCCGTGCGCCGCACGACGTCGAGTGGGCCGGCACCGGCCGTGAGCTGTTCTCCGGCTTCCGCGCGATCGTCGGCACCGCCGAGACCGGTGCCAGCGTCATCCGCCCCCTGCCCGCCCCCACCGAGGAGGCCCCTGTTGTCCAGCCCGTCTGAGGTCCAGGTCCGGCCTGCGCCGGCCTCGCTGCTCTCCCTCGTCCCGGTGGTGCCGGTCGTCGTGCTCGACGACCTCGCCCACGCCGTACCGGTGGCCCGCGCGCTCGTGGCAGGCGGTCTGCCCGTCATCGAGCTCACCCTGCGCACGCCGGTGGCGCTCGACGCCATCCGGGCGATCGCCGACGAGGTCCCCGAGATCCTCGTCGGCGCCGGCACGATCACCTCGCCCGAGCTGGTCACGCGGGCCGTCGAGGCGGGCGCGCAGTTCCTCGTCTCCCCGGGGACGACCCCGGGCCTGCTCCGCGAGATGGCCGCCTCGGGGGTGCCGTTCCTGCCCGGGACCGCCACGGTCTCCGAGGCCATGGCCGTGCTCGAGGCGGGTTTCTCGGAGATGAAGTTCTTCCCGGCCGAGGCCTCCGGCGGCGCGCCCTACCTGAAGTCGCTGGCCTCGCCCCTGCCGGCGGCGCGCTTCTGCCCGACGGGTGGCATCACCGCGGCCTCGGCGCCGGCGTACCTCTCCCTGCCCAACGTCGGGTGCGTCGGCGGCTCCTGGCTCACGCCTGCGGACGCGCTCGCGGCGAGGGACTGGGACCGCGTGACCGCGCTCGCACGGGAGGCTGCCGCGCTCGCGGGCTGAGCCCACAACCAACCGCGGCCGAGCGGCGTCCCACCTCGCGTGCCCCGACTCCTCCTGCGCGCCGCGAGCGCCCTCCTGCTCACGGCCCCCCTGCTCACGTGGACGCCGCCCGCCTCCTCCACCGACTCCGCGCCCGCGTCCGCCCAGGTCGAGGACGTGGTGGCGAGCGTCTCGGTGCGCGCGGCCAAGCGCCAGCGGATCCGCCTCGAGGTGCTGCCGCAGGTCGTGCACCCCGGCGGCGCGGTCGCGAGCGCCGACGCCGCCCGTACGGCCGTCACCGCCACGCTGCGGCCGGTCATCCCGGGCCGGCGGGTCCAGCTGCAGGTGCGTGAGGAGCACGGCCCGGACGTGCCCGCGACGTGGCGTGCTGTCGGCCTCAGGCGGCAGGACCGATGGGGTCGCGCGCAGTTCGCCGCCGCCGGCTCGTCGGCGGGGAAGGCCCTCGTCTACCGGGTCAAGGCGATGGCCTCGGGCCGCACCCGTCCGGTCAAGAGCGCTCCCGTGAGCACCGCCAGGTGGCTCGACCCGACGTGGACCGACGAGTTCTCCGGCTCCCACCTCGGCGGGGCCTGGGACCACCGCGGGCGCGACTACTCCCACGGCAGCCGCCGCTCCTGCGCCAAGGGCGACCCGCGGGCGACCACGGTCGACGGTGGCGCGGTGCGGCTGAGCGTCGTCAAGGACCCCGATGCGACGAAGCGGTGCCGGATCAAGGGCCGTGACGCCCGCGCCGGACGCTTCGCCTACCGCCTCAACGGCCACATCGGCACCCAGGGCGCCTTCTCCTTCCGCTACGGCGTCGCCGCGGCGCGGGTGAGGTTCCACCGCCTGCGCGGCCAGCACGGCGCCTTCTGGCTCCAGCCGGTCAGCGGGATGCACGCCGGGGCGCTCGGCAACGAGATCGACGTCGTGGAGTACTTCGGCGACCACCACCCGCAGGGCGGGCTGGCGTCCTTCATGCACCGCTACGACGGCAAGCGCCGGGTCCCGTCCGGAGGTTGGATCCCGAGGTCGAGGTCCTTCCTGGACGGCCGTCACGACGGGTGGTCGAAGAACTACCACGTCTTCTCGGTCGAGTGGACGCCCCGGCAGCTCGTCTTCCGCATCGACGGCAAGGAGACCGCGCGGATCCGTGGACGGATCTCCGCTGAGCGGCAGTTCGTCATCCTCAGCCTGATCTCGGCCAACTACGAGATCCCCAAGATCAAGGACCGCCGCCTGCCCCAGCACATGTACGTCGACTGGGTGCGGGTGTGGGAGACGGGGGACGACCGCGGCTGAGCCGTCACCCGCGTCCGCGCAACCCCCGGTAGAGGTCGATCTCGGCCCGCATCCGGGGCGGGAGCGGGACCCCTGCGGCGGCGAGCGCCTCCGCGTAGGCGTCGAGTGCGTCGAGCAACGACTGGCGCAGCACCTGCTGCTCCGCGAGCCGCTTGTCGTGCCTCGCGTCCTCGAGCCGCCGGCGCGCGGCGTGCACCGCCTCCAGCAGCATCGAGAGGTGCTCGTGCCGACCCGGGTCCGAGCGTCGTCCTGCGTACAACCTGGCCATCCGACCTGTCCAGCAGGGCCTGCAGCGGGGGTGCCGCCAGCGTCCTGGACCCCTTCAACCTACCCGGTCGTGACCCGCGCCGCCGCCGGAACGCGTGACTGCGCCGCCGGGACGACCACATCGGGGGCCGCCTCGGCAGCGGTGCGCAGCCGCCGCTGCTGGGTGGTCATCAGCAGCACGGCGAGGACCGTGGCGCCCACCGTCACGGCGAACGCGGCCGTGGCGCCCGACGCGTCGGCCAGCCGACCGGCGAGGCTGGAGCCCAGCGCGTAGCCCAGGCCGGTGGCGCTCGCCAGCATCGTCATGGCGGTGCCGACCCGAGCCGGCGGCACCGCGCGCTCGGCCAGCGAGAACACCGCGATCATGTAGGGCGCCACCGCGAAGCCCAGGAGCAGCACGGTCGCCGTGGCAGTCAGGAGCGACCCCACGAGCAGCAGCGGGAGCGAGAGCACGAGCAGGGCCCACGCGGCGAGCAGCGCCCGCCGCTCGTGGCCGACCCGCTCCGGCACGTACGCCGTGGCGAGGCCCGCGATCGCGCTGCCGACGCCGAGGGTGGCGTGCACGAGGCCCGCCGTGCCCGGGGTGCCGGCGTACGTGGCGAGCACGGTGGCGCCGGTCTGGGTCGCACCGAACAGCATGCCGATCGAGAGCTGCGCCCCGACCAGCACCACGAATGCTGCCGTCAGCAACCGGCCGGCCCCGGCCGGACGCTTCGCGGAGTGGGTGAGGCGGGCCGAGGGGTCGAGCGCGAAGGCCGAGCCGAACACCGCGAGCAGCAGGGCGGCCAGCAGCATCGCACCGCCCGGCGAGAAGGCCGCGACGGACAGGCCGACCAGGGCCGGGCCCACGGCGAACGAGGCCTCGTCGGCGGCCCCCTCGTAGGAGAACGCCGCGTCGACGAGGCGGCGCTGGTGGGCGCCCGTGCTCCGGGTCAGCGGGCGCCACCGCACGCGTGCGAGCGGGCCCACCTGAGGAAGGAACAGGCCGGTGGCGGCGGCGGTGAGGACGACGCTCGACGGTGCGGCGTCGCCGCCCACGACCGCGACGAGAAGGGCCAGGCCGCTCGCGCCCAGCAGCGACTGGACGAGGACGACGGGGCGCTGGCCGACCCGGTCGGCGAGCGAGCCGGCGACCGGCGCGCCGACGGCGTTGGCGACGGCCAGTGCCCCGGCGCTCAGGCCGCCGAGGCCATAGCTGCCGGACGCGGTCGAGACGAGGAGGAGCGTGCCGAGCTGGCTCATCGCCAGCGGCAGTCGGCCGACGAACGCCACCATGACGTAGGTCGGGCCGGCGAGGTGGAGGAGTCGGCGGTAGGAGGCGAGAGGGGTCACGGGGGTCCTTCGGGGTGCGTCGGAACGACGCGCCGAACCCACCTCCAAGGACGCGTTGAACCCTCTGCTGCGGCCATCCTACGAACGAGCCTCGCACGGCCGGGAATCGCGGCGCCGAACCGTGGCCGCCGTCGCGACCGCAGCGGCTACAGTTCGGGCCGCGATGGACGACGACGAGACCGGCCTGCACGTGCGCCCCCACGGGCTGCCGATCGACCCCGACACGGCCGGCGACCAGGTCGAGGAGGGCCGGCACCGGTGGCTGGCGTTCGCCCGTACGCACGCCGACGTCCTCGCGGTGATCAGCGCCGGAGGTGCGTTGGGGAGCCTGGGCAGGTGGGGCCTGGAGCAGCTGCTCCCCTGGTCGGGGACGTCCTTCCCGTGGGCGACCTTCGCGGTCAACGTGACCGGCGCCCTCGCGCTCGGGGTGCTCATGGTGCT
This sequence comes from Nocardioides flavus (ex Wang et al. 2016), assembly GCF_014653115.1. GTDB lineage: Bacteria > Actinomycetota > Actinomycetes > Propionibacteriales > Nocardioidaceae > Nocardioides > Nocardioides flavus. Next base: position 85,362 of record NZ_BNAD01000009.1, read on the forward strand.
CGTCGTCGACGTGTGGCCCCCGCGCCGCTACGTGCGGCCCTTCGTCGGCGTCGGCCTGCTGGGCGGCTGGACCACGTTCAGCACCTACGTGCTGGAGGCCCGCGACCTTCTCGCCGTCGGTCGCCCGGGCACCGCCCTCGCCTACGTCGGCGGGTCGCTGGTCGCCGGGCTCGTCGCGGTGTGGGTGGGCATCGCCCTGACCCGGCTGGTGGCGGTCACCCGATGACCGTCCTCGCGGTGCTGCTCGGCGGCGCGATCGGCGCGCCCCTGCGCTACGTGGCGGACCTGTTCGTCCAGTCCCGGCACGAGAGCGTCTTCCCGTGGGGCACCTTCACGGTCAACGTCGTGGGCTCGCTGGTCCTGGGCCTCACCGCTGCCGCGGTCGTCGAGCTCGGCTCGCCGGACTGGGTGCTGGTCCTCGTCGGGACCGGGCTCTGCGGTGCGCTGACGACCTTCTCGACCTTCGGCTACGAGACGGTGCGGCTGCTCGAGGAGGGCTCGGTGGGGGCCGCCGCGGCCAACAGCGTGGGCAGCATCGTGGTCGGCCTGGGCGCCTGCGCGGGCGGCTTCGCCCTCGCGACCGCGCTCCTGTGAGTCCGGCGCGGTCCCGACTCCGTAGGGTGTGCGCGTGTCCCCTCGTCCCGACCGGCCCGGCACCGGTCGGCGCAGTGGGGGCGTACGGCTGCGCAGCGTCGACCCCCTCGTCCCCGTCGTGGGCGCGGTGTCACTGCTGGTCTACGTGCTGCACGGCTTCCACGGCGCCCTGACCCGCGACCTCGGCATCTACAGCTATGCCGGGCAGCAGGTCGCCGAGGGGGTGCCTCCCTACGTCGGCGTCCTGAACCGCGCCGGGCCGCTCGCCCACGTGCTGCCCGGGGCCGGCGCGCTCGTCGCGCGAGCCGGCGGTCTCGACGACCTCGTCACCATGCGGGTGCTGTTCATGCTGGTCGCCGTCGCCGCGGTCTGCCTGACCTACGTCCTCGGTCGCGACCTCCTCGGCTCCCGCGCCGCCGGGCTGGTGTCTGCCGGAGCGATGCTCGCCTTCCACGGCTTCATCGAGTACGCCTCCAACGGCCCGCGCGAGAAGACGCCGATGACCCTCTTCATCATCGGTGCGCTGTGGGCGGTGACCCACCGGCGCTGGTTCACCGCGGGCGTCCTGACCAGCCTCGCCACGCTGTGCCTGCAGACCGCGTTCTTCAGCACCTTCACCGCCGTGGCGGTCGGCGTGCTGCTGCTCGCCCACGGGCGCCGGCTGCGGTCGCTGGTGGCGGTCGCCGCCGGCGGGCTCGTGCCCGTGCTCGTCCTGCTCGCGTGGTTCGCGCTCGCCGGGTCGCTGCGCGAGGCGTACGAGGGGTTCTACGGCATCAACCGGCGCTACACCGTGCCCAACCCGCTGACCACGGACCGCGAGCTGGTGTGGGAGGACCTGCAGCAGGCGTACGGGACCTCGGTGTGGCTGCTGTTCGCCGGCTGGGTGCTCCTGGTGCTCGTCTCCGCGGCGGCGGCGTCGCGCCGCGCCCGCGCCGCGCAACCCTGGCTGGCGGTGCTGCCCGCGATGACCGCCGGCCTCCTCGCGGGGACGTGGTGGATCCTGCAGGAGTACGACGCCTGGGCCGACCTGTTCCCGCTGCTGCCGTTCGCCGCGCTCGGGCTCGGGGCGGCGTACGCCGTGGCGACGCGTGCCCTCGCGCCGCGTTGGCAGGCGGTGTCCGCGACGGTGCTGGCAGGGGCCGCGGTCGTCGTCGCGCTGACCTACGCGGCGACGAGCCGCGACGACACCCTGGACGAGCAGCGCGAGGCCACGCGGGCGGTCCTCGCCACGCTCGACGCCGACGCGACCATCACGTCCGTCGAGGCGCCGCAGCCGCTGGTGCTGACCGGTCGGCGCAACCCCACGCGGTACCAGATGTTCCGCAGCGGGCTCCAGGACTACATGGACGACACGTGGCCCGGCGGGCTCGTCGGGTTCCAGGAGGACCTGGTCGCCGACGGCTCCGACCTCGTGGCGGTGGGGGAGACGGTCTCGATGCGGTGGCGGGCGTCGTTGCAGCCCGAGTACGTCTACGTCGGCAGCGCCCCGCTGTGGGACTGGTACGCCCGCGCCTCGCTGGGCGAGGACACGATCGCGGACCTGCGGGAGGCGGCGGGCCACGACCCCGACGACCCGCTCGCCGAGCCGCTGGCGCCATGAGCGGACGTCGCGCCTCGCTCCTGCTCGCCGCCGGCTCGGTCGTGAGCGGGGTGCTCGCCTACGTGCTGTTCGCCCTCGTCACGCGCGGGCTCGGGGCGACGACCGCCGCGCCGGTCTCGGTGCTGTGGACCGTGTGGGCGCTCGCGGGGGCGGCGTTCACCTTCCCGCTCCAGCACTGGATCACCGGCAGCCTGGCGGCCGGCCGGGAGGGCGAGGTCCGGCGCTCCGGCACGCGCGTCGGCGGCCTGGTGGTGGCTGCTGCCGCGGCCGCCGGCGTGCTGGCGTGGGTGTGGCGGGACCGCCTGTTCGGTCGGGACGACGCCTGGTTCCCCGTGCTCGCGGGGCTCGTCGTGGTCGGTTCCGCCGCTGTCGGGGTGCTCCGGGGCGGCCTGGCCGGCCGGGGCCGGATGGCGTCGGTCGCGTGGAGCCTGGTCGCGGAGAACGCGCTGCGGTGCGTGCTGGTGGCAGTGCTGCTGCTCCTCGACGTGCGCGACCCGGTCGCCCACGGGCTCTGCCTGGTGGCGGGGTCGCTGGTCGCGGTGCGGCCGAGCGCCTGGCGGTACGCCGACGCCGGCGGGCGACCGGCGGGCGCGGTGGCGTTCCTCGGCAGCGCAGGGACGGCCCAGCTCCTCGCGCAGGGCGTGCTGACCGGCGGGGCCGTGGTGCTCGCGCTCGTCGGCGGCTCGCCCGCCGAGGTGACCTCGATGTTCGCGACGCTCGCCCTCTTCCGGGCGCCGTACATGGTCGTCCTCGGCACGCTGCCGCAGGTCACCCACCACGTGACCGGCCTCGTCGTCGCAGGCGAGCACCCCGCGCTGCGCTCGCTCGCCCGTCGCGTGGCCGTGGCCGGGACCGGCGCCGTGGCGGTGGCCACGGCCGTCGGCCTGGTGGCGGGTCCGCTGCTGGTGCGCACCGTCTTCGGTACGAGCGTCGAGGTCGACGCGGGCGTCGCCGCGATCGTCGGGGCAGGATGCGCACTGGCACTGGTCAATGTCGTGGTCATGGTCGGCGCCCTGGCGCGGGACCGACCCGCCCGCGTCGCCGCGGCCTGGGGCCTGGCCGTCGCCGCCGGGGCGCTCGCACTGGTGGCGACCCCGTCCGGCCCGGTCGAGCGGGTGGCGTGGGCGTTCCTCGTGGCCGAGGTCGCCGCGACCGTGCTTCTCGCCGTGGTGGCCTCGGCGCTGCTCAGGACCGGTCGGAGCGCCCGGGCCTGACCGCCGCGAGGAGCACGGACGAGCCGAAGGGCAGGTCGTGGCGGCGCAGGATCCGTGACTCCGCATGGCACACGCCCGTCAGCGCCCGGTCGACGCGCGGGGACACCTCGGGCAGCCGGGCGTCGCCCGGACGCGCCGGACGCACCCGCCGCGCGAGCCGCTCGACGGCGAAGAGGGGGAACACGCCGGCGAAGGCGTACGTCGCGCGCACGACCCGCATGCCGACGCCCTCCACGAGGTCGACCAGCGCCGGACGCGTGTAGCGGCGGTGGTGCCCGGCGCGGACGTCGTGGTCGGACCACGCCCACGCGTAGGCGGGCACCGAGAGCAGCATCCGGCCGCCCGGCACCAGCACGCGCGCGAGCTCGGCCACCGCGCGCGTGTCGTCGGCGCAGTGCTCGACGACGTCGAAGGCGGAGACGACGTCGAAGGTTGCGTCGGCGAAGGGCAGGTCGGTGGCCGACCCCACGACCCCCTCTCCGGCGCGCAGCCCCTCGGGGAAGAGGTCGAGGCTGACGTGCTGCTGCTCGCCGCGCATCCAGCCGACGCTCGGGGCGTCGGCGCTGCCCACGTCGAGGGTGCGCCGCGGCGCGGCCAGGTGCGGTGTCATCACGGCGCCGAGCAGCTCGGTCCGGGCGCGGTGCCACCAGTAGCCGTCGTGACGCAGGGAGGACGACCCCGGTTGTCCTGCGGCCACGTGGGGTGGCGCGGGGCTCACCGGTCCCACAGGGTCGCGGTGCAGGCGTCGACGAACGCGTCGACCGTGCGGTCGAGGTCGGCCGCGGACAGCTCGTTGTGGAACGGCAGCCGCAGCAGCCGGTCGCTGACGTCCTGGGAGACCGGGCACTCGGTCGGCCGTACGGCGAACTCCCGGCCGGCGACGGAGGCGTGGAGCGGCTGGTAGTGGAAGGTGGCCTGCACGCCCGCCTTGCGCATCAGCTCCAGCACGTCGTTGCGCCGGTCGCGGTGGGGGAGCAGCACGTAGTACATGTGGTGGGCGGGGCTCCGGTCCTCCGGCACCCGCATCACCTCGAACTGCAGCTCCTCGGCGAGCGGAGCCAGCGAGGCCGCGTAGTGCTCGTGGAGCCGCCGGCGGCGCCCCTGCACCACCTCGCGTTGCTCGAGCTGGCCGAGGAGGTAGGCCGCCAGGACGTCGGAGAGGCCGAACGAGGAGCCGGTGTCCTTCCAGGTGTACTTGTCGACCTGGCCGAGCATGAACGCGTGCCGGTTGGTGCCCTTGTCGTAGAGCACGCGGGCACGCTCCACGTCGTCGGGGTCGTTGAGGACGAGGGCGCCGCCCTCGCCGCACACGAAGTTCTTGGTCTCGTGGAAGCTGAGCGTGGCGTAGCGGCCCAGGCTGCCGAGCGGCTCGTCGCGCCAGGCGCCGAACAGGCCGTGCGCGTTGTCCTCGACGAGACGTACGTCGGGCCACTCCGCCATGACCTCGCGGATGCCCTCCACGTCGCACGCGACGCCGGCGTAGTGCACGACGACGACCGCGCGCACGGTCTCGTCGAGCAGGGTGGTCAGGTGCGCCGGGTCGAGGCCCAGCGTGCGGGGCTCGATGTCGCAGAAGAGCAGCCCTGCCCCCTGCCGGGCGAAGGCCAGGCCGGAGCTGGTGAAGGTGAAGGACGGCACGATGACCGTGTCGCCCGGGCCGAGGTCCATGAGCATCGCCGAGAGCTCGAGGGCGGTGGTGCAGGACGTCGTCATCAGCACGTCGGCCGCGCCGGTCTCGGCGGCGAGGACCTGGGCGGTGCGCTGGGAGAACGGACCGCCCGAGGACAGGTGCCCGCTCGCGACCGCCTCCTGGACGTGCTCGAGCTCGCGACCGACCACGGACGCGACGTTGAACGGCACGTCGCGGGGCTCGGCGCCCACGTCGTCCGCGAGCTGCTGCTGTGCCATCGCCGGCACCTCCTCCTCGTCGCGACTCACCACGGCAGGCTCCTGCCCAGTCGGGCGGCCAGGTCGTCGTTGCTGTCCTGGAAGTACCCCGCAACCGCCTCGGCCACACGTGCGTCGAGGCGCGGTGCCTCGCCGGGGCTCGCGTTGGCGGCCTGCGGCGCGGGGGCCGGCGTACGGTCCGGGTCGAGGCCGAGTGCGGCGACGAGGCTGCTCAGCACGCCGGGGTCGGCCAGCAGCTCCTCGAGCAGGAGCACGTGCGTGGTCGAGGGGAACGTGGTGGACCAGGGTCCGAGCTGCTCGGCATAGCGGCCGCGACGGAGGTAGGCGAAGGGGGACACCGACGACTGCCGGGGGTCCCAGGGCTGGTCCCCGCGCAGGTCGGCGAGCAGCGCCTCCTCGAGGCTGCGGGTCTCGAGTCCGTTGGCGGTGCTGAAGCGCCAGTGCGACACCGCGCGCTCCACCGGGTCGCGCAGCAGCACGACCACGTCGACCTCGCCGAGCACGGCCGCGGCCCGCCCGGGTGCAGCCGGGTCCTCGAAGTAGCTGGTGCTCTTGTCGCCGAGCACGGCCTCGTCGCGGGCGTGCGCGAACCAGGTCCGGTGGTACCAGTCCGCGCCGCGCGCCGACAGCGCGGCGTCGCAGAACACCTTGGGCTCCGGAGGCGTCGGCCGCGCCATCGTGAGGTCGGGGTGGGCGTCCAGGGCGCGGCCGAGGTAGGTCGTGCCGCACCGCTGGGCACCGACCACCAGGAGGTGCCGGTGCCCGCAGCCGCTCACGACGACACCCGTCGCGCCACGTGGTAGGTGCGCACCACGCTGACGGCGTTGAGGGTGCGCACGACGTACTCGCCGACCATCGACAGCAGCATGATCACGAAGCCGTTGAGCACGGCGAGGAGCACCGCGATGGTCGTCCACCCGGGCACCTCCGAGTCCACGAACAGCGACCGGACGAGGTAGAAGAGGCCCAGCACGAAGCTGCCGCCGGCCACCGCGAAGCCGACGGCGGCGGCCGCCCGCAGGGGGAAGACGGAGTAGCTGAAGAGGATGGTCAGCACCAGCGACGCGATGCGCCGCAGGCCGTAGTTGCTGGTGCCGACGGGCCGGGGGTCGTGGCGCACCAGCACGTCGGCGGGGTCGCGGGAGCTCATCAGCGCCTGCCCGGTGATGTAGGGGTGGGCGGTGCGCGACTCGCAGATCCGGTCGACCACGTCGCGGCGCAGGATGCGGAAGTTCGAGACCGCGAGGCCGGGCGGCTGGTCGAAGACGCGGTGGTTGATCGCGCTGATCGCGCGGCTGCCCAGCCGGCGGTAGCCCCGCGCCTGCTTGCGCTCGAAGCGGCCGAAGACGACGTCGTGGCCCTCCATCGCCTTCTCGATGAGCAGCAGCGCCTGGTCGGGCGGGTTCTGGAGGTCGTCGTCGAGGGTGATCACGTAGTCGCCGGTCGCCTCGCGCATGCCGGCGACGTTGGCGTGGTGCTGGCCGTAGTTGCGCAGCAGGTCGATGGCGACGACGTGGGGCGACTGCGCGGCCCGCGCGGCGATGACGTCCCAGCTGCCGTCGCGGCTGCCGTCGTTGACCAGGACGACCTGGTGGCGCAGCCCGGCGGACTCGAAGACCTCGAGGACCGCGTCGACGGTGCGTCCGACGACGTCCTGGCTGTTGTAGACCGGGATCACCACGGAGTAGGTGAAGTCCGAGGCTCGCAACGAGGTGGTGGCCACCCGGCGAGCATAGGGTCACCGCCCGTGCGCCCGCCCCACCCCTCGGCGCAGGCCGGCGCACCCCGGGGCCCACGTCGGGCTCAGCGGAAGTCGCGAGAGGAGGCGCGGGCCTGGAGGACGGCGCCGGCGCCGGGCACGACCACGTCGATGCCCTCGACCCGGTCGGCGACGAGGTTGGTGACGCCCTCGTTGCGCTCGAGCCGGCCGCGCACGACGACCGCGACCCGGTTGCGGGCCGCCTGCCGGTGCGCCTTCATCACCCCGATCGAGCAGACCACGTTGAGCATGCCCGTCTCGTCCTCGAGGTTGAGGAAGGTGACCCCCATCGCGGTCCCGGGGCGTTGCCGGTGGGTGACGAGCCCGCCCACGTGGACCCGACGCCCGGCCTCCGCGGTCATGAGCTCGGCCACCGACAGGATCCCGGCACGACGCAGGTCGGCGCGGAGGTGCTCGACGGGGTGCCGGTCGGGGGAGACGCCGGTGGCCCAGAGGTCGGCCAGGGTGATCTCGGGCTCGCTCATCCCGGGCAGGGTCGGTGCGGCGGCCGTCGGCGTCGTGCCGGCGATGTGCCCGGCGCCCTCGGCGAAACCGGCCGTCCACAGCGCCTCGCGGCGCCCCAGCCCCCAGGCGTCGAAGGCGCCGGCGGTCGCCAGCGACTCCAGCTGCGCCGAGGTCAGCCCCGCACGGCGGGAGAGGTCGGTGATGTCGGCGAACGCCGTCTCCTCGCGTGCCGCGACGATCCGGTGCGCCACGTCGGACCCGATACCGCGCACCGCGTCCAGCCCGAGGCGTACGGCGAGGTGGCCGTCGCGACGGTGCGCGGGCACCGGGTCGGGGGTCCCGGGCACCCACTCGACCCGCTCGAAGCGCGGCGTGCGGCACGCGTCGAGCCCGGTGGGGGCGACGGGACCGGGCACGACGGCCTCGAGGTCGGCCTGCGCGGCGGACCGGGTGATGTCGGGACGGCGTACGTCGACGCCGTGGCGGCGCGCGTCGTGGACCAGCGACTGGGGGGAGTAGAACCCCATCGGCTGGTTGCGCAGCAGCCCGGCCAGGAACGCCGCGGGGTAGTGCAGCTTGAACCAGGAGGACGCGTAGACCAGCAGGGCGAACGACAGTGCGTGCGACTCGGCGAAGCCGAAGTTGGCGAAGGACAGGATCTTGACGTAGATCGAGTCGGCCAGCTCGCCGGTGATGCCGCGCCTCTCCATGCCGGCGTAGAGCTTCTGCTTCACCGACTCGATGCGCTCGACCCCGCGCTTGGAGCCCATCGCCCGGCGCAGCAGGTCGGCGTCGTCGCGGCTGCAGTCACCCAGGGTGACCGCCATCGCCATCAGCTGCTCCTGGAACAGCGGCACGCCCTTGGTGCGCTCGAGGACGGAGACGAGCTCGGGGTGGTCGTAGGTGACCGGCTCCTGGCCGGTGGCCCGGCGCACGTAGGGATGCACGGCGCCGCCCTGGATGGGGCCGGGACGGATGAGGGCGATCTCGATGGCGAGGTCGTAGAACTCGCGCGGCCGCAGGCGGGGCAGGGTGCCGATCTGGGCGCGGCTCTCGACCTGGAAGACCCCGATCGAGTCGGCGCGGCACAGCATGTCGTAGACCGCCGGCTCCTCCTTGGGCATCGTGGCGAGGTCCCACTGCTCGCCGAGGTGCTCGCCGACCAGCCGCATCATGTGGTCGAGGGCGCCGAGCATGCCCAGGCCCAGCAGGTCGAACTTCACCAGCCCCATCGACTCGCAGGCGTCCTTGTCCCACTGCAGCACGGTGCGTCTGTCCATGCGGGCGCGCTCGATCGGGCAGACCTCGCCGATCGGCCGCTCGGTGAGCACCATCCCGCCGGAGTGGATGCCGAGGTGGCGCGGCGCACCGAGCAGCTCCTCGGCGAGCGCCACCACCGGGGCGGGCACGTCGTGGGCGTCGGGGTCGCCCTGGTCGCCGGCCACCACCGACTTCCACCCGTCGATCTGCTTGGACCAGGCGTCCTGCTGGCCGGGGGAGAAGCCGAGCGCCTTGGCGGCGTCGCGCACCGCCATCCGCGGGCGGTAGCCGATGACGTTGGCGACCTGCGCGGCGTTGCGGCGGCCGTAGGTGTCGTAGACCCACTGGATGACCTCCTCGCGCCGGTCGGAGTCGAAGTCGACGTCGATGTCGGGCTCCTCGTCGCGGTGCGCGGAGATGAAGCGCTCGAAGGGCAGCTTGTAGAAGACGGCGTCGACCGCGGTGATGCCGAGGGCGTAGCAGACCGCCGAGCTCGCGGCCGACCCCCGGCCCTGGCACAGGATCCCCCGCTCGCGGGCGAAGGCGACGATGTCGTGGACGATGACGAAGTAGCCGGCGAAGTCCTTCTCCCCGATGACCCGCAGCTCGTGCTCGAGCCGGATCCGGGCCGCGGCCTCGTGGGGCACCCCGGCGTACCTCTCGGCGAAGCCGCGCTCGGCGAGCACCCGCAGCCACGAGTCGGCGGTGTGGCCGTCGGGGATCTGCCGCTTGGGCAGCGCGGGGGAGGCCTTGCGCAGGTCGAAGGCCAGCTCGTCGGCGAGCGAGACGCTGCGGGCCACGGCCCGGTGCCCGACGCCGCCGAGGCCGGCCGTCAGCGCGGCAGCGGTCTCGGCGCCGCTGCGCAGGTGTCCCGAGCCCGACAGGTCGAGCCAGCCGTCGAGCTCGGCGAGGCTGCGCCGGGCGCGCACGGCTGCCATCGCCGAGGCGAGGCGTCCTCCCGCGGGAGAGGCGTGGTGGACGTTGCCGGCGGCGACCACGTCGAGGCCGTGGACCCCGGCGAGCCGGGCGAGCGCGGCGTTGGTCGCGTCGGCACCGGGGCGCGGGGACAGCTCGACGAGCACGTGCTCGAGGCCGAAGAGCGCCGTCAGCCGGTCGAGGGCCGCGGCCGCCGCCGGCTCGCCCCCGGTCGCCAGCGCCTGCGCGACGGTGCCCTTGCGGCAGCCCGTCAGCACCACCCAGTGCCCGCGGCCGCGCTCGCCGAGCTCGTCGAGGTCGTAGACGGGCCGTCCCTTCTCGTCCCCGCGCAGGTGGGCGTCGGTCATGGCGGCGGCGAGCCGGTGGTAGCCCTCGACGCCGCGTGCGAGCACCAGCAGGTGGCTGCCCTCGGGGTCGGGCACGCCGTTCTGCGGGCCGCTGAGCCCGAGGGACAGCTCGGCGCCGAACACGGTGGCCAGGTCGTGGGCGGCCGCGGCCTCCGCCAGCATCGGTGCGCCGTAGAACCCGTCGTGGTCGGTGACGGCGAGCGCGTGCAGGCCCAGGCGTACGGCCTCCTCGACGAGCTCGGCGGGGGAGCTCGCGCCGTCGAGGAAGCTGAAGTGGCTGTGACAGTGCAGCTCGGCGTAGGGCGTCACCACGCGCGGTCGCTCGATGGCGCGGGCCTCCACGGCGGCGTGCTTGCGCCGCGACACGGGCGCGTCGTCGGCGCCCGGGAGGCCGCTGAGCCGGCGCTCGAGCTCCTTCCAGTGCATCGCGGGGTTGTTCCAGCCCATCAGGCGCACCGCCGCTCAGTCATAGCCCGCCTCCAGCGCCCAGCCCTCCGGGGAGCGCACCAGCAGCCAGGCCCGCCCGTCGGCGCCGACGACCTGGAAGCGGGCGGTCGGCCCGGCCCCGCCGGTCCACCAGGCCTCGTCGACCGGCCACGGCCCGGCCCAGGCGGACACCGGCTGCCACGGCACGCTCTGCTCGGGACTGGCGCCGCGGGCCCGGAAGCGGCGGAGCTCGCCGGTGACCACACCACGCTCGGTGAGGCGTACGTCGCGACCGGCGTCGTCGACGACCTCGGCCTGCGGGGGCGTCGCGAACACGCGCACCGGCGCCGGGCCCGGCACCCTGCCCGGCCACGGCCGGTCGACCGGGCGCAGGTCGACCGCCCGCTCGCCCCACGGCACGAGGGCCTGGCGCGCCGCCGGACTGCGGCCGCCCTGGAGGACCGGTCGCTGCACGGCGTCGAAGCCGACCATGCCCTGCACCCGGGCGACGCCGCGCTCGACGAGGTCGTCGGACGCCGACCCCCAGAGCGCCTCGCCGTGCGCGGCGGCGGGCTCGACCAGCTCGGGGACGAACCGGACCCGGTCGACCGGGGCGTGCACCCGGCCGGTGTCCTTGCGGGCCCGCAGCGAGCTGCCGGCCCCGCTCGTGGACCCGGCCGACTGCAGCTGCCAGTGCACCCGGTCGACCAGGTCGCGGGCGCCGAAGTGGCGCGGGTGCAGCCAGGTCCGCGAGGAGCACACGACCCCGTCGGACTCGGCCTCGACGCGCACGCCCGTGGCGACGAGCTGGTGGTGCGCCAGCTGGTCGACGAACCGCTCGGCAGTGGTGCGCACGCTGAAGGTGATCGCCTCGACCGAGGCGAGGGCGGGCTCGAACGACACGGCGACGTCGAGCTCGGGCGGGGGCGTACGGGCGGCGAAGAGGGTGCGGTCCTCGCCGCGCGCCCGGCGGCGGACGGCGGCCCCGTGGGCACCGAGGCGCTGCTCGACGGCGTCGGCCGGCAGGTCGGCGAGGTCGCCCAGTGTGCGGAGGCCGAGGCGCTGGAGCAGGCCGACCAGCTCGCGGCCGCGCGGACCGTCGTCGGCGAGCACCCGGACCGGCAGCCCGCGCAGGAACGCGGCGGACCCGCCCTCGGGGACCACGACCCACTGCTGCACCTCGGCGGTGCGTGCGGCCTGCTCGGCGGTGAAGAGGTCGTCGGCGATGCCGATCCGCACGTCCCAGACCTCGCCCTCGACCAGCGCCTGGCACACCGTCGCGGCCGCGTCGGTCTCCGTGCCGTACCAGCTGCCCGGGGCGCGCACTGCAAGCAGCCCGGGCCGCAGTGCGGCCACGCCCGGGCGGAGGTCCTCCACGACCGCCAGCACCGGCTCGAAGGCACGGGCGTCACGGTCGGGGCTCGCCGGCAGGAGCACCAGCTCCGGGCAGCGGGCCTGGGCGTCACGACGGCGCTGGCCACGGCGTACGCCCTCGGAACGGGCCGGGCCGTTGCACACCTCGACGACGTTGGCAGCCAGCACGGCTGCGGGGGAGCGCGACGACCTCCCGGCCTCCTCGAGCGCGGCGACCACCGACCAGTCGGGACACCACACGACCATCACCCGCACGGCGCGCTCACCCGGACGCCCGTCTGGCCACGGGTGCCTCCACCTCGTCGGGACGCACCCGGTGCGCCTCCGGCCAGGTCAGGTCCGCGCGGCGGGGTGGGCGCGCGCCCCGGTGCACGACGACCCGGGAACGTCGCTCCACCAGCCGGCCGGTGCCCGACACCGGCCCACTCCAGCTCGACTCCTCGACACTGAGGCGTGCCTCGGCGCGCGGCCAGGAGCCGTGGACGACCAGCACGGCGGACCGGGTGCGCAGGCGCGAGTCGAGGATCCCCGCGGTGCGCTCGTCGACGGAGGCGGGCGGGCGCAGGACCACCACGCGCAGCACGTCGACCAGCGCGGCCGTCACCTCCAGCCAGTGCTCGCCGGGGTCGGGCACCAGCACCGTGCGCGAGAGCTCGATCCCGAGCTCGGCGGCAGCCTCGGCACCGAAGTCGGAGCACCCGGCGAACCCGACCCACTCGCCGGCCCGCGACGCCCCCGCGGCCAGCGCGAGCGCCAGCGAGGCGGAGTCGACGGCGTACGTCGCTCCCGCGTGCAGGGGCACCAGGTCGGCGATCCCGGGAAGTGTCGGGACCGGCTGGAGGGCCGGCCTGCGCTCCATCGCCGCCACCCGCTCGCGCAGCTGCTCGACGACCGAACGGGCCGGGTCGAGGCCCGGTCCGGGAGCGGTGACGGCGCTGGCGGAGGACATGTCGCCATGATCGAACACGCGTTCGAACGAGTCAAGCGGTGACGGACGCCTGCCCACCCTGCGGGATCCGTGGGCGCGGCGGCGGTCGCGTCGACGTGTCCGGACCTATGCTGGCACGACTCGCCGGGGCCGTTGCCCCGTGGTGCGGGACTGCAGAGGGGACTGGTCGTGTCGAAGCTGTCGATGCTCGTGGGGAGCATCTGTCTGGTCCTGGGCGCCTCGTTGGGGGCTGCCGTGCCCGGTGCCGTCGCCTCCGACGCCGGTCGCGTGGCCGCGGAGAAGCCCGGGCCGTCGAAGAGGTGGACCGCCCCGCGCGGGCCGTTCTTCAACGACCCGCACCTGGCCAAGGGGCACTTCCGGATCGAGCGTCGCGTGATCCAGACGATCAAGAACACGCCCAAGGGCTCGACGATCCGGATCGCGATCTACTCCCTCGACCGGATCGGGGTCTCGAGCGCGCTGGTCGCGGCCCATCGGCGAGGTGTCCGGGTGCAGATGCTGCTCAACGACCACTGGGAGAACCGCGCGGTGAAGATGCTGCGCGACGAGGTCGGCAAGAACCCGCGACGCAACAGCTTCGTCTACAAGTGCAAGCAGAGCTGTCGGGGCGCGGCCAGGGACTTCAACAACCTGCACTCGAAGTTCTACCTGTTCAGCCAGGCGGGGCGGTCGAAGGACGTGATCGCCGTGGGCTCGGCCAACATGACGCGCAACGCGGCGATCCACCAGTGGAACGACCTCTACTTCACCGACGGCGACCACGAGCTGTTCCGCCAGATGGTCGGGCTGTTCAACGACATGCGCAAGGACTACGACACCCGCCAGGAGCCGATGGCCTTCTGCGGGACGCCTGCCAACGGCGTGGCCTGCGACGACTCGCTCGACAAGCACACCGTCGTGGCGTTCCCGCGGGTCTCGAGGCCGAAGGACGACCTGGTGGTGCACCTGCTCGACCGGGTCCGCTGCCTGACCCCGGACCCGGTGACCGGCAAGGTGAAGCGCAGCCGCCTCGCCCTGTCCATGCACACCATGCGCGGCGCGCGGGGCGACTACCTCGCCGCCGCCATCCGGCAGAAGTGGGTCGAGGGCTGTGACGTGCGGGTCACCTACGGCCTCATCGGCTACCACACGAAGGGCGTCCTCGCCGCCCCCACCAAGCGTGGCCGGATCCCACTGCGCTCGACGGGGATGGACTACGACCTCGACGACAACTTCGACCTCAACAACGACGGGATCGACGACCTGATCCTCGACTACTACAGCCACCAGAAGTACCTCGTCGTCCAGGGCACCTACAACGGCGTCCCCGACACCTCGATGGTGCTGACGGGCTCGGTGAACTGGTCGAGCCTCAGCACCGCCAACGACGAGGTCTGGTTCACCGTGCGCGGCGCGGTCGTGACGAAGAAGTACCTCAAGAACTACGACTACCAGTGGAACAACGCCCGCAACACCCGCAACGCCTACACCACGACGTACGCCAACTTCCGGGTCCGACGCACGGTGACCGATCCCGACGGGACGACCCGTACGGTCTGGCGGACCGTGCGTCGCCCGGTCGTCACCGTCGAGCGCGACCCCTACCGGAAGGGTCCCTACTGGGAGGACGACTGAGTCCTCGGTGACCGGCGCCGGGGGCCGGGAGGCTCCACGCGATCGCTAGGCGGCGGGGCGAGGCTCCGACAGGCCGGCGCGCAGCCGGGCGAGGACGCGGGTGAGGATCCGGGAGACCTGGGCCTGCGTCAGCCCGACCAGGTCGGCGATCTCCTGCTGCGTGCGCTCGTCGACGAAGCGCCACTGGAGGATGCGCTGCTCGCGCTCGGACAGCTGGCTGATCGCCGTGCCCAGCACGAGCCTCGCCTCCACCGAGACCAGGCCCGCGTCGTCCCAGCCGAGCAGGTCCGCGATCGTGTCGGTGCCGTTGCCCGTGGGGGTGTCGATCGAGGTGGGGCGGAAGCAGCCGGTCGCCGAGAGCGCCTCCACGACGTCGTCGAGGTCCACGTTGAGGTGCTCGGCGACCTCGCTGGGCCGCGGCGAGCGGCCGAGCCTCGCCTCGAGGTCGGGCTGGGCCCGCCGGATGCGCGCCTGCAGGTCCTGGACCCGCCGGGGCACGCGGATCATCCAGCCGGAGTCGCGGAAGTGTCGCCGCAGCTCGCCGCGGACGGTGGGCACGGCGTACGACAGGAAGTCGTGCCCGGAGGAGGCGTCGAAGCGCTGGGCGGCCTTGGTCAGCCCGACCAGCGCGACCTGCTGCAGGTCCTCGAGGTCGATGCCCCGGTTGCGGTAGCGCGCGGCCATCGACCGGGCCATGCCCACGTTGGCCTCGATCAGCTCGTCGACCAGCCGCTGCCGCTCCGACTCCGAGATCGTGTCCCGCAGCCCGGCCACGACGCGGGACGTACGCGTCGCGCGGGCCTCGCCGCGGGTGGTGATCGAGTGCACGCGGGCGTGCTCGGGCTGCTGACGGTGGGGCATCGCGAGGGTGGTCACGAGGACTCCTTCAGGCCGTGGGTCGCGCGGGTCGCGGCGCCGGTGGAGGCGCAGGACGATCCTGTCGGGGAGGGTGGACAGGCCGACAGCCGAAAAACGAAAACCTTGGACAAACAGTGGACAGACCCCTCAGGGGCCTTCGTTCTCCAGCACGACCGCCAGTCCCTGCCCGACGCCGATGCAGATGGCCGCCAGACCCCACCGATGGCCGTCGGCGCGCATCGTGGCCGCCAGCGTGCCGAGGACGCGCCCGCCGGACGCGCCGAGCGGGTGGCCCAGCGCGATCGCGCCGCCGCGCGTGTTGACGACCGCGGGGTCGGCCAGGCCCTTGGCGAGCCAGGCGTCGACGCAGACGAGCGACTGCACCGCGAACGCCTCGTTGAGCTCGACGACGCCGATGTCGGACCAAGCGATGCCGGCTCGTGCCAGTGCCTTCTCGGCCGCCTCGACGGGCGCGTACCCGAATCGTCGGGGATCCACGGCGTGGGTGCCGCGACCGGCGATGCGGGCCACCGGGTCACGGCCGATGCGGTCGGCCGCGGCTGCCGAGCCAATGAGCACGGCGGAGGCCCCGTCGCTCAGGGGCGAGGCGTTGCCCGCAGTGATGGTGCCGTCCGGGCGGAACGACGGCCGGAGCCCCGACAGCGACTCGGGCGAGGCGTCGGGCCGGATGCCCTCGTCCCGGGTGAGGTCGACGCCCTCGACGCCGACGACGAGGTCGTCGTAGAAGCCGGACTCCCACGCGGCGTACGCGAGCTGGTGGGAGCGAGCGGCGAAGGCGTCCTGGCGCTCGCGCGACACCCCGTGGATCTCCTGCAGCTGCTCGTTGCACTCGCCGAGCGACGCCGTCCACTCCGGCGCCATCCGTGGGTTGACCAACCGCCATCCCAGCGTGGTGGACACGAGCTCGGCGTTGCCTGCGGGGAAGGCGCGCTCGGCCTTCGGCAGCACCCACGGGGCGCGGGTCATCGACTCCACGCCGCCGGTCAGCACGATGTCGGCCTCGCCGGTCTCGATCGACCGCGACGCCATCATGGCGGCGTCGAGCGAGGAGCCGCAGAGCCGGTTGACCGACGTGCCGGGCACCGAGACCGGCAGCCCGGCGAGGAGGGAGGCCATCCGCGCGACGTTGCGGTTGTCCTCGCCGGCACCGTTGGCGTTGCCGAGCACCACCTCGTCGACCTCGGCGCCGGCGAGGTCCGTGCGGTCCAGCACGGCACGCAGCACGCCGGCGGCGAGATCGTCGGGTCGGGTCGTGGCCAAGGCTCCGCCGAAGCGACCGAACGGCGTGCGGACCGCCGCGTAGACGTGCGCCTGGGGGGTGCTGCTCATCGCGGGTTGCTCGTCATCGTCATGCCGGCCATTGTCGCCGTCGGGTGCGACACGGGCCCGCCCGCCGTGCCGCCGACGCGCTTTGTCATGCTTGCGCACCGAGCACAGGTGGCAGGGAATCGAGGGACCGGGCGTTGAGCGAGACCGCAGGCGAGCTTGCGCGCGTCAAGGGAGCCTTCGCGCAGCCCACGCTGACCCTCCTGCACCAGCGTCAGGCGCCCGTGGTCATCACGATCTTCCGCACGGCGTTCGGTCGCTCCAACAACCCGATCCCGACCGCGCGGCTGCACACCCAGGTGGAGGAGCACCTCGCGGCGATGCGGCTGGCGGGGGAGCAGGACGTCCCGACCGGCACCGGCCGGGAGATCTGCCAGCGCTGGATGCGCGGGCAGTGGCTCGTGCGCTCGCTCGACGAGACCGGGCAGGAGGTCTACGCGCTGACCTCGCACGCGCAGCAGGCGTTGGAGCTGGTGAAGAACCTGGCCCGCGACCGCGCCACGCTCAGTGAGCACCGGGTCGCGACCATCCTCGGCACGGTCCGGCGGTTCAACTCCGAGGCCAACCCCGACCGTACGGCCCGGGTGACGATCCTCAACGAGGAGATCGCCCGGCTGCGCGCCGAGCGCGACCGACTCGTCGACGGCGGCGAGCTGGCCGGGGCGACCGAGGACTACATGCTCGAGGGGTTCACCGAGCTGCTCTCGCTCATCTCCGCGCTGCCCAGCGACTTCGCCCGCGTGGAGGAGCGGTTCGCCACGATCCGTGCGGAGATCCTGTCGGCCTTCCGCGCGGAGGATCGCCCGGCCGGCGAGGTCATCGACGACTACCTCGCCCGCGCCGACGCGCTCATGACCGCGACCCACGAGGGGCGCGCGTTCGAAGGCGCCTTCGCCCTGCTGCGCGACGACGCCCTGGTCACCCAGCTGCGCGAGGACCTGACGGACCTGCTCGAGCACCCGCTGTCCGACGGGCTGCTCAGTGACGCCGACCGCGCCGAGCTGCGCGGCACGGTGCGGCTGGTGCGCGACGGCCTCGACCGGGTCCTGGCCCAGCGTTCGCGGGTGACGGCCACCCTCAAGGAGTACATCGTCTCCCACGACGCGGCCCGCGACCGCAAGCTCGAGCAGACGCTGCGGCAGGTGGAGGCCGAGCTCATGACGTGGATGGCGACCACCGGTCCGCGCGCCACCCACGAGGTCGCGCTGCTGCCGGCGCGCGTGGGCGTCGAGCACCTCCGCGAGCGGTTCCACGACCCCGCCGACGACGTCCTCCCTGAGCGCATCAGCACGCCCGACCCCGCCCTGGCTCCGTCGGTCTCGCTCGAGGAGCTCGTCGCGCAGGGCGGGCCGCGGCTGGCGGCACTGCGCGAGCGCCTCGACGCCGCGACCGCCTCGCTGCTGCCGGTGGCGTCGCTCGGTGCCCTCTTCGACGAGCTGGAGCCGTCCCTGCGGCGACCGGTCGAGATCTTCGGGCTCCTGCACCTCGCCGCCGATCGCGAGTGGGAGGCCGAGGAGTCGGTGGAGTCCTTCGAGGCCGTGCGCCCCGACGGGAGCCGCCGGACCTTCGCCGTGCCCCGTACGCCCCTGCCCGATCCCGACCTGCACCCCACCCAGGACCAGCGCCAGACGGAGACCCGCGCATGACCCTCGAGACCCAGCCGGAGGTCGACGTGGAGGTCGACCGGCTCGCCGACCACCCGATCGAGGACCAGGGCGACGACGCCCTGCCCGACGACTCGGTGTCCCTCTTCGAGGGGGACGAGGGCGGGCTGGAGTACGCCCAGCGGCGCGCGCTGGTGACCCTGCTCAAGCAGCGCTTCATCAGCGCGCGCACCCACCCCCGTGACTGGACGGTGCTGGTCGAGCACGAGCGGCTCCTCCGCTCGCGCCTCAACGACCTGTTCCTCGACCTGCAGGTCGACCGTGCCCGGGAGGTGGCGTGGAAGCGGCAGGCCACGTCCGAGACCGGGAGCCGCTTCCCGACGATGCTCTACGACGCGGCGTGGTCGCGCGAGGAGACGCTCGTGCTGGTCCACCTGCGCGACCGGCTACGGGCCGGCCTCGCCGGCGGGGACGTACGCGTCTTCGTCGACCGCGAGGACGTGGTCGACCACGTGACGAGCTTCCGCCCTGCGCACGCCACCGACGTGGCCGGTGACGAGAAGCGCGCCCGCAACGCGGTCGCCAGCGTCGCCAAGGCGGGGCTGCTGGTCCCCACCGGGACCGACGAGCGCTTCGAGATCAGCGAGGCCGTCGAGCCGCTGATCCCGCTGGAGCTCCTCCAGGAGCTGCTCGAGGCGCTGGTGGCCGCCAACAGCCGCGAGGTCACCGAGCCCGACGACCCGGCCGACCTGTTCGACGAGGACGCCGACACCGGCGCAGGGGAGGACTGACCATGTCCATCGACGAGATCGAGCAGCCGGTGGTCGACGGGCTCTTCGAGCGCAGGGACGTCGCAACTCCGGCCGACGACACGATGCAGTGGCGCGCGGCGCTGCTGCAGATGGTCAACTGGGGCGGCTTCGACGGACTCACCACGGTGCCGCTGCGCGGCGACGCCACGATGATCTCCGGCGCGTCGGGCGTCGGCAAGAGCACCGTCCTCGACGCCTACACCGCCCTGATGATGCCGTCGGACACGAAGTTCAACGGCGCCTCCAACGACGCCGTGGCCGGTCGCGCCCGCGGGTCCGGGCAGCGCAACCTCCTGTCCTACCTGCGCGGCGCGGTCGACGTCGTCGACGACCCGCGCACCGGTCGGCCGGTCGAGAAGCTGCTCCGCGGCAGGGGCGGCGACACCTGGGGCGCGATCGCCATGACGTTCGTCAACGACCAGGGCGGCCGGTTCACCGCGGTGCGCACCTACTACGTCCCGCGACGCGCGACCCGGTCGAGCGACGTCCAGATGCAGCTGGCCACCCAGGACGGCGCGCTCGGTCTCGACGCCCTCGAGGTCGCCGTGCCGGAGCGCTTCCACGCCCACACCCTCAAGAAGCTCTTCCCCGGCATCCGGGTACACCGCACGTACGCCGAGTTCGCCGCGGTGCTGCACGCGCGCCTGGGCATCGGCGCCAACGGCGACGGCGCGAAGGCCCTGCGGCTGCTCGCGCGCATCCAGGCCGGCAACCAGGTCCGCAGCGTCGACGAGCTCTACAAGGACATGGTGCTCGAGCGGCCGTCCACCTTCGCCGCCGCCGACCGGGCGATCGACCACTTCGACGACCTCGACCTGGCGCACTCGGCGATGCGCACCGAGGAGCAGAAGCTCGAGCTGCTGGCGCCGATCGCCGAGCTCCACGACCGCAGGGTGGCGGCCACGCGGCGGCTCGCGGAGCTCGACTCCTTCGGCGTGACGGCGGCCGGCGACACGCCGCTGCGGCTGTGGCTGCTGCGCACGCACCTGCGGCTGATCGAGGCCGTCGTGGTGGAGAACCGTGCCGCGCGCGCCTCGACCGCCGACCGGCTCGCGGCGACGACGGCCGCGGAGCGGACCCACCTGGCCGACCTCGAGCAGGCGAGGGAGTCGCACCGCGCGGCCGGGGGATCGACGCTGCAGTCGCTCGCCCTGTCGCTCGAGCAGGAGCAGCTGGTGCGCGAGGACCGGCTCGCGCGACGGGCCGTGCTGCAGGAGCGCCTGCTCCCGCTGGTCGAGGCCACCGACGCGCAGGCACCCGACGTCGAGGCGGCGCTGCTGTCGGCCGAGGCGTACGCCGTGCTCCAGCTCCACGCCCAGCAGTGGCTGGCCGGCTGGCAGCGCGAGCAGGAGCGGATCCGGCGCGAGCGCGACGCGGTCCTGCGCAGCCAGTTCCCGCTCAGCGAGCGGCAGGCCGAGCTGCGGCGCGAGCGCGCCTCGCTGGAGAGCCGGGCCGGACGGATGCCGGCCCGCATGCACGAGCTGCGCGCCGAGGTCGCCCGGGCGAGCGGGCTCGCCGAGGACGAGCTGCCCTTCGTCGCGGAGCTGGTCGACGTCGCGCCCGAGGAGGCGCGCTGGCGCACGGCCGTCGAGACGGTCCTCGGGGCCAGCGCCCGGATGATGCTCGTGCCCCTCGACCGGCTGGAGGCGTTCTCGTCCGCGATCGACGGCCTGCGCCTGCGCGGCCGGCTCGTCTTCGAGGGCGTGGAGCTCGAGCTGCCCGACCTCGGTCCCGCCGACCCCGAGCGGGTGGCCGGCAAGCTGGTCTTCCGCGACTCGCCGTTCTCCGGCTGGGTCCAGGCGCACGTGGCGGAGACGTCGCGCAACGCCCTGTGCGTCGAGGATGCCGACGACCTCGCCGGCCCGGGCCTGCGGGTCACGCTCGCCGGCCAGACGCGCAACGGCCGCCGCGGCGCCCACGGCCGCACCGACGCGCGCAGCATCATCGGCTTCTCCAGCGCCGACGCGATCGCCGACCTCGACGCCGAGCTCGCCGGGCTCGAGGAGCAGCTCGACGGCGTCGGCGCGGAGCTGGCCGAGCTCGACCGCACGTCGCGGGTGCTGGAGCGCCAGCGCGCCTCGTACGACGCGATCGCCACCGCGCGCTTCGACGAGCTCGACGTGGACGGCTGCGACCGCCGCATCGCCGAGCTCGAGCACCGCCGCGAGGCGATCCTCGGCTCCGACGACGGGCTGCAGGCCCTGGAGGTGCAGATCGGCGAGCTGGCCGACCGGCTGGAGGAGGCGCGCCGCACGAGGTACGCCCTCGAGCAGCAGCAGCGCGCGCTCAACGCCCGGCACGCCGAGCTCGTCGACGCCGAGGACGACGTCAAGGACCGCCTCCAGGCGATCGAGGAGAGCGGAGGGGTCGTGCTCGGGGCCGAGCAGGAGGTCGCCCTGGCCGCGGACTTCGCCGCCGCGGCGGCGCCCGCGGACCCCGAGGACCTGGAGCGGTTCGCCGAGACCTCGCACCGGCTCGCGCAGCGCCTGCGCGACGCGGTCACCGACGCCGAGGCGGAGGTCCGCCGGGTCGACGAGGACCTGGTGCAGGTCTTCCGGGTCTACAAGCTCCACTGGGACTCCCCGAACCTGGGCACCACGGCCGACTCCTACCCCGACTACGCGCGGATCCTCGATGACATCCGGGGCGAGGGGCTGGCCGCACGCCGGGCCGAGTGGCGCCGCCGGCTGACGGAGTGGAGCGGCCAGGACCTCGTGCCGCTCGTCGGCGCCATGGCCGCCTCGATCGAGGAGATCGAGGACCGGCTGGAGCCGATCAACGCCATCTTGCGACGTCTCGAGTTCGGCGCCTCGGGGGACCGGCTCCGGATCCGTCTCCGGCGTCTGGCGCCGGCACAGGTGCAGGCCTTCATGAAGGACCTGCGCGCCCTCTCGTCCGGGTCCACCGCCGAGCTGGGCGAGGAGGCCCTCGAGCAGCGCTTCGCCGAGCTCAGCAGGTTCATGCAGCAGCTGCGCAGGCCGAGCCAGGTCGGCGACGCCTCCGCGGCGCTGACCGATCGCGAGCGGCTGCTCGACGTGCGCCGCCACGTCGAGATCAGCGCCGAGCGCTACGACCACGCCACCGGCGAGCTGCGCGCGACCTACCGCACGCTGGGGGAGAAGAGCGGCGGTGAGAGCCAGGAGCTGGTCGCCTTCATCGTGGGCTCCGCGCTCCGTTTCCGGCTCGGCGACGAGATGCGCTCGCGGCCGCGGTTCGCCCCGGTGTTCCTCGACGAGGGGTTCGTCAAGGCCGACTCCGAGTTCGCCGGGCGTGCGGTCCAGGCCTGGCGGGGCCTCGGCTTCCAGCTCATCGTGGGCGTGCCCCTCGACAAGGTCACCGGTCTGGAGCCGCACATGGACGAGCTCCTCGCCATCACCAAGAACAGCACCACCCACCAGTCGTGGATCACGCCGATCACCGACGCCGGGCGGGAGTGAGACTGCGCGGCCCCTATCGGAGCCCGGTGTCGGTGGGTTCCGCCCACCCCTCGAGCCCCTGCACCGGATAGCGGGTGGAGAACGCCGCAAGGGCCGCGTCGACCGCTCCGGCGTGCTCCGGCACGGCTGCTGAGCGCAGGTCCTCGAGCATCACCCCCAGCCGCCGCATCACCCGGTCGACGCCGGCACCGAACTCGGAGATCTCGTCGACGGCGAGGTCCACGAGGTCGGCGAGGTCGGGCTGTGGCACGTGCACCGCGAGCCGACCGGTCTCCCCGAGCCGCTGTCGCGGCAGGAGGGGCCGGGTCACCAGGCGGCGGAGCAGGTCGTGGAGCTGGTCAACGACCTGGACCGCGGTCGTCGGGTCGTTGATGCCGGGGGAGAGGGCGCGCTCGGCGATGTCGACGAGCTGTCGGAGGCCGAACCCGACGTCCTCGTCGAGGGACCGTTCCTTGCCGAGGTGCACGGCGGAGAGCAGCTCGCTGTCGGCCGGGACGCCCTCGCCGTGGACCTCCAGCAACGGGGCGCCCGCGGGCACGAACTCGCCGACCGCCCGCAGCAGGCAGATCGTGACGTCGTGCTCCTCCGCCAGCCGCAGCAGGGCGGTGTCGTCCACCTGCTGGACCACCCCGGGCCCGTCCGCCGCCAGGCGGCGTCCCCTGGTGCCGGGCGGTCGCAGGGGCGCATGCCGCTCGGCGTCCGCCGGGTGCCGGCTCTCGAGCACCTCGCGGGTCTCGTCGGCGATCCGGGTCACGATGGACGCGGCCCGGATGGACTGAGCGATGTGGTCGATGTAGACGAGGAAGACGACCACGCTGGCCAGCACGAAACCGAAGGCGACGGTCACCGCCACCTGCGGCACGAAGGTGTCGGTCTGCGCCGTCCCGCGGACCGACCTCAGCACGACCAGCGCGTAGACGAACGTCGCGACGAAGACACCCAGTGCCAGCTGGTTGACCCAGTCGCGCAGGAAGGTGCGCAGGACCCGCGGTGAGAACTGGCTGCTCGTCAGCTGGAGCACCACGACGGTGATCGAGAACACCAGACCGGTGAACGAGATCATCGAGGTGATGATCGCCGAGAGCACCGCCCGCGCTCCCTCGGGTCCACCGGCGAACAGGAACGGGATGCTCAGCGAGGTGTCGAGCCAGTCGTCGAGCGCTGTGAGCCCCAACCCCAGGAGGACGGCGGCCGCTGCGAACAGCAGCGGCAGCGCCCAGAACTTGTCCCGCAGGCGTCTCCAGGGTCGGGACAACATGCGGACAGCCTGTCACGAGGACTTGAAATACGAACTGGAGTTCGTCATTCTTTCCTCACCCAGCGCCGCTGGGCCGAGGGGGAGTACCCACCAGCACCGTCTCGTCACTACGGACGATCGTCCCGGGACGGTGGCCGCTCGAGGCGGCCGGGGAGACCTTCGTCTTCCGATCACGAGATCGAGAGCGAGCTCCTCATGGACGTACCCCTCTGGGCCTGGCTGGCCGTCCTCGTCGTCATCTTGGCGATGCTGGTGGTGGACCTGTTCATGCACCGCGACGCGCACGCCATCGGCGTGCGCGAGGCCGCGGTCTGGTCAGCGGTGTGGGTCGCCCTCGGCGTGGCCTTCGGCGCCCTGATCTGGGTCGTGCACGGCGCCGAGCTGGGCCAGCAGTACTTCGCCGGCTACCTGATCGAGAAGTCGCTCGCGGTCGACAACGTGTTCGTGTGGGCCATCATCTTCACGTTCTTCGCCGTGCCGCGGGAGTACCAGCACCGCGTGCTGTTCTACGGAGTCGTCGGGGCGCTGGTGTTCCGCGGCGTCTTCATCGCCGCCGGGTCGGCGCTCATCGCCTCCTTCAGCTGGATCCTCTACGTCTTCGCGGCGTTCCTCCTGGTGACCGGCGCGAGGATGCTCGTCCAGCGCGACACGCACCTCGATCCCGCGAAGTCCAGGTCCCTCGCACTCTTCCGTCGCTTCGTGCCGATGCTCGGGGAGTACCGGGGCCAGCGGTTCTTCGTCCGCTGGAACGGCCACCTCGTCGCGACGCCGCTGCTCGCGGTGCTCGTCCTGGTCGAGGTCACCGACATCATCTTCGCGGTCGACTCGATCCCTGCGATCTTCGCCGTCACCGACGAGGTCTTCCTGGTGTTCACGGCGAACGCGTTCGCCATCCTCGGCCTGCGGGCGATGTACTTCCTGCTGGCCGACCTCATGCACCGTTTCGTCTACCTGAAGGCAGGCCTGGCGCTGGTGCTGGTCTGGGTGGGCATCAAGATGCTGCTCAAGATCGACGTCTACTACGTCCCCACGACCATCTCGCTCGGCATCGTCGCGACGATCATCGCGACCTCGATCGCCCTGTCCTTGGTGCGCACCCGCGGCCAGGCCCGCCACGCCGTCGAGCTGGACGTGCGAGCCCCGTTCCGCGTGCGCGACGAGGACGGCGGCCTGCTGGCCGGGCACGAGGCGGAGTACGGCGACGACACCCCTGCCGAGGTGGTCGGCGGCACGGCGCGCCAGCGCGCCCGGCTCGGCCTCGACCCGGTGGACAGGGAGCGCTCGTCGCGAACACCTGAAGACAGGATCGCGTAAGGTGCTTCGGTGTGAGTCGGGACGCCTGGACCTTCCTGTCCAACCACGGCCATGTCCTCGTGGCCCTGGCCCGCGACCCGGACGCACGCACACGGGACCTGGCCGACGCCGTCGGAATCACCGAGCGTGCGGTGCAGCAGATCATCGCGGACCTCGTGGGCCACGGCTACGTGCAGAAGGACAAAGTGGGGCGGCGCAACCGCTACCGGGTCACCCGCGACGCACACTTCCGCCACGACCTGGAGGCGGGCGTGACGCTGGGGGAGTTCGTGGACCTGGTGGGGCAACACCCCTAACGGACGAACGCAGATTCGTGATAATCTCGCCGCAAGTCAGGCTTGGGGAGTACCCCACCTCCGGTCGAACGTCACCACGGCCCGCACGGGCCCGGCGACCGGGTTCCGTACGGAACGGGAGAGACCACCCCTGACCACCCGTCGGGCGGCGACGCCCGGTCCAGCGACAACGGTGGTGGTCATCATGAGCGATCTCGTCATCCTCGCAGTCCTGCTGCTCTGGTTCGCCGCGTGGACGGCGCGCGACGCGGGCCGTCTCGGTGCGCGTCGCGGGGCTTACGCCCCACGTCCGCCACGCGTGCGGACGCGGCGTGCCGGCGTGCCGGCCGCCGCCGTGCCGGGGTGAGGTCCCGGGACCAAATACCCCGTTCTGGTCTTCTGGTAGGGGCCTCGCAGCACTAGCGTGGGCACCGGACGGAGAAGACGATGCGACCACGGGGAGAGCAGCTGCTCATGGGCTTCGAGCGGTGGCCGACCTGGATGTGGGCCAACCACGAGGTCGCGGAGTTCCTCGACTGGCTGCGCGAGGAGAACCTCACGCGGGCGCCCGGGGACCGGGTCGGCTTCTACGGACTCGACGTCTACTCCCTGTGGGACTCGCTGCGCGTCGTCATCTCGTGGCTGCAGGCGCACGAGCCCGACGCCGTTCCGGCGGCCCTGCGCGCGTGGCAGTGCTTCGTCCCGCACCGCGAGGACCCGCACTCCTACGCCTGGAGCACCCGGCTGGTGCCGCAGTCCTGCGAGGCGGACGTGGTGCGGCTGCTGCTCGAGGTGCGGCGGCGCACGGCACCCGTCCTCGACGACGACGAGAGTGCCTTCGACGCCTGGCAGAACGCGGAGACGGCGGCCGGCGCCGAGCAGTACTACCGGGTGATGGTGCGCGGTGACCGCAGCTCGTGGAACATCCGCGACCGGCACATGGTCGCCACCGTCCATCGGATCGCCCAGCACCTGGGCCCGCGGTCCAAGGGCCTGGTCTGGGCCCACAACACCCACGTCGGCGACGCGCGCGCCACCGACATGGGCCCGGCCGGCCTGGTCAACGTGGGACAGCTGCTGCGGGAGGGCCACGCTGCCGAGGGGGTCTCGCTCGTCGGCTTCGCCGCCCACCGCGGCTCGGTCGTGGCCGCCGGTGGCTGGGGCGAGCCCGAGCAGGTGCTGCCCGTGCCGGAGGCCGTCGCGGGCACGCACGAGGACCTGCTGCACCACGCCGTCGGGAGCCCCGCCGTGCTCGACTTCGGCCCCGCGCGGGGCGGGCCGTGGCTCTCCACGCGACGGGGGCACCGCGCCATCGGCGTCGTGTACGAGCCGCGGCGCGAGCACGGCAACTACGTGCCGACCGTCATGGGCGCGCGGTACGACGCGCTGCTGTGGTTCGAGGACGCCGGGGCGCTGCGCCCCCTCCACCACGAGGGACCGCCGCGCGAGGCCGAGCTCGAGACCGAGTCGACGGGCATGTAGGGCCCGTGACCTTCGCCCCTGTCGATCCGGCACGGGTGCGATCACGCTGGACCTCGTGGAGGTCAGTGGGCAGGTGACGGACGGGCGACGACGGCTGGGCGTGCAGGACGCCTTGTGGCTGGAGATGGACAAGCCGGGCAACCTGATGGTGGTGGACAGCCTCTTCTGGACGCGTGAGCCGATCGACTGGGAGGCCTGGACCGCGGTCGCGACCGAACGCCTGTGGGACAGGTTCCCGGTCTTCCGCAGCGTGGTGGTCCGGGGCGAGGACGGCGGCTGGTGGTGGGAGGAGCGATCCGACGTCCGGTTCGAGGACCGGCAGGAGCGGGTCGTGCTTGCGGAGCCGGGCGGTGACGCGGAGCTGCAGGAGCTGATCGCCTCGCGGCGCACGGTGCCCCTGGATCGCGACGAGCCCCTGTGGCGCGCGGTGCTCGTCGACAACTACCGCGGTGGCAGCGCCGTGCTGTTCCGGGCCCACCACGCGATCGCCGACGGCATCCGGATGGTGCAGCTCACCCTCAGCGTCTTCGACCCCGGCCCGGAGGAGGCAGCGCCCAGACCTGCGGCTTCGGTGCCGGTGGCATCCGGGGCGAACAGCCCGGTCGACGCCGCCGCCCCCGGCGGGGTGGCGACGCTGGCCGCCGGTGCCGTACGCACGTCGGCGAGGCTCGCCCGCAGCGCCGTGACGAACCCCGTCGGAGCAGCGCACAGCACGGTCACCGTCACCCAGTCGGTGCTCGGATCGGCGGCATCGAGGGCACGCTCCGCCCTGGGGCGGCGCCCGGACCTCCCGCCCGTCCTGGCCGGTGTGCCGGGCGACCTCGACACCGTCCGCAAGCTCACCCTCGGCACCCGCAACGACACGGCTCGCTGGACCGGCTCCGTCGGGCAGCTCAAGGCGATCGCGTGGTCCCCGCCGATCGCGCTCGACGACGTCAAGGCCGTCGCCCGGGCCCACGCCGCGACCGTCAACGACGTCCTGGTCACCTGCGTGGCGCAGTCGCTGCACGACTACCTGCGGCGGCACCGGACGGTGTGCCACAGCGTGACGTGGGACGTCCCGGTCAACCTCGTCCCGTTCGACCCCGGGCTGCCGGTCGAGCTGGGCAACAGCTTCGCCCTCGTGCAGCTCGAGCTGCCCACCCACCTCGACGACCCGCTGCGCACGCTCGGGGTCGTGCGCCGGCGGATGGGGCGGATCAAGGCGGGCCACGAGGCCGCCGTGGACTACGGAGTCCAGGCGCTCATCTCGCGGATGAGCACCCGGGTCTACCGCTTCACCGTCGACCTGCTCGCCAACCGCGCCATCGGCGTCCTCACCGACGTCCCCGGCCCGCAGGTCCCGCTCTACGTCGCCGGGCGCCGCATCGAGGGGATGATGGGCTGGGCCCCCACGACCGCCGACCAGGTGATGAGCTTCACGATCTACAGCTATGACGGCAAGGTCTTCGTCGGGATCGCCGCCGACGCCGCGCTGGTCCCGGACCACGAGCAGGTGGTGGACGGCTTCGTCGACGCCTTCGGCCGGCTCGAGAGCCTCACCGCGGGCCGGTCCGGCTAGGCCGGGGTGCTGCGGGTCGGGGCGTCAGACGTGCCGGACCACGACCCGTCCGCCGTCGACCTCCCACCGCTGGTCGAGCCGTACGTTCTCCAGCAGCCGCCGGTCGTGCGAGACGAGCAGCAGAGCGCCGTCGTACGACGCCAGGGCCTGCTCGAGCTGCTCGATGGCGGGCAGGTCGAGGTGGTTCGTCGGCTCGTCGAGGACCAGCAGGTTCACCCCGCGGGCCTGCAGCAGTGCCATGGCGGCGCGGGTCCGCTCGCCGGGGGAGAGGCGGCCGACCTCGCTGGCCACCTGGTCGGCCTTCAGCCCGAACTTGGCCAGGAGCGTGCGGGCCTCGGACTGCGTCAGCTGCGGGACGACCGCCTCGAACGCGTCGCCGAGCGACAGGGCGTCGTCGAGGATCGTCCGGGTCTGGTCGATGACACCGACCGCGACGGAGGCGCCGAGCGACGCGGAGCCCGCGTCGGGGGAGGCGTCGCCGAGCAGGAGCCGCAGCAGGGTGGTCTTGCCGGCGCCGTTGGGCCCGGTGATGCCGATCCGGTCACCTGCCTCGACCTGCGCGGAGACCGGCCCGAGCTCGAAGTCGCCCAGCCGGACGCGCGCCTCGTTGAGGGTGGCGACCACGGTGCTCGAGCGGGGCGCGGCTGCGATGTCGAACTGGAGCACCCACTCCTTGCGCGGCTCCTCGACCTCCTCCAGCCGCGCGATCCGCGACTCCATCTGGCGCACCTTCTGGGCCTGCTTCTCCGACGACTCGGTCGCGGCCTTGCGCCGGATCTTGTCGTTGTCGGGGTTCTTCCTCATCGCGTTGCGCACACCCTGCGAGCTCCACTCGCGCTGGGTGCGCGCGCGGGCGTCGAGGTCGGCGCGCGTGGAGGCGTACTGCTCGTACGCCTCGCGTGCGTGCCGGCGGGCGACGGCGCGCTCCTGGAGGAAGGCGTCGTAGCCGCCGTCGTGGACGGTGACCTGGTGCTGGGCGAGGTCGAGCTCGACGATGCGGGTGACGCACCGCGCCAGGAACTCGCGGTCGTGGGAGACGAGGACGACCCCGCCCCGCAGGCCCTGGACGAAGGCCTCGAGCCGGGCGAGGCCGTCGAGGTCGAGGTCGTTGGTGGGCTCGTCGAGCAGGACGACGTCGAAGCGGCTCAGGAGCAGCGCGGCCAGCGCCACTCGGGCGGCCTGCCCGCCGGACAGCGACGTCATCATCGCGTCCGGTCCGACGTCGAGGCCGAGGTCGTCCAGCACCGGGGCGATGCGGTCCTCGAGGTCGGGCGCCCCGCTGGCCATCCAGCGGTCGAAGGCCACGGCGTACGCGTCGTCGACACCTGCCTCGCCCGAGCCCAGGCTGGCCGCCGCCGACTCCATGGCAGCGGTCGCCGCGGCGGCGCCGGTGCGCCGGGCGACGTACGCCGCGACGGTCTCGCCGGGCACCCGCTCGTGCTCCTGGGGGAGCAGCCCCACGAAGGCGTCCCGGGGCGCGCACGACACCGAGCCGGCCATCGGGTCCGACACCCCGGCCAGCAGCGACAGCAGGGTCGACTTGCCCGCGCCGTTGGCACCGACCACGCCGACCACGTCGCCCGGGGCGACGGTGAGGTCCAGGCCCTCGAACAGGACCCGGTGACCGTGTCCGCCGGACAGGTCCTTCGCGACGAGCGTGGCAGACACGTCGGGCAGCCTATCGGCCGGCCGATTTGTGTCGGCGCCGCCCGACGCGCATAGTGGTCCGTTCGCCATTCCGTCGGGCCAGAGATGCCCGGCGCTTCTTTTTTGAATCCGTGTTGGATCGATCCAACCACCCCGCCGTCCCTCGTTCGCGAGCGACGAGCGCCCCCTGCACGCGTCTGCTCACGCAGCCGGACGCCGGCAGCCCTGCGGCATGCCTTCCTGACCTGACGGCCCCCGCTGGGTCCACCCCTTGCCTCCCGGGCGCAACCGGGCGACAGTGAACCCACTCTCATGACGACCCGACAGTGAGCAGGAGCCGCCACGGTGAGCAGGGAACCCGGTGGAAATGGCAGTCAGGCCGGCCCTCCGGTGGCCACCCGGCCGGAGGGGATCCGCAACGTCGTGGTCGTGGGTGCGGCCGGCGCGGGCAAGACCACCCTCGTCGAGCGCCTGCTCGTCGAGGCGGGGGTGCTGAACCGGGCCGGCAGCACCGACGACGGCACCACGGTGTGCGACTTCGAGGAGGTCGAGCACCGCCAGCGGCGCTCGGTCTCACTGGCGCTCGCCCCGCTGGTGCACGACGGCGTGAAGGTCAACCTGCTCGACGCCCCCGGCTACGTCGACTTCGTGGGCGAGGTACGAGCGGGCCTGCGCGCAGCGGACTGCGCGTTGTTCGTCATCGCCGCCAACGAGGGTGTCGACGAGCCGACGCGCGTGCTCTGGCGCGAGTGCGCCGCCGTGGCCATGCCGCGGGTGGTCGTCGTCACCAAGCTCGACCACGCTCGCGCCGACGTGGACGTCGTCGTGGCCCAGGCGCGGAGCGCGTTCGGCGAGCGGGTCCTGCCCGTCTACCTGCACGAGGACGGAGGCCTCGTCGGCCTGATCACCGGGGACCACGGGCACGACGCGCAGCGCGCGGCGCTCGTCGAGGGGATCATCGAGGAGTCCGAGGACGAGACGCTGATGGAGCGCTACGTCGCCGGCGAGGAGATCGACACCGCGCTGCTCCTGCGCGACCTCGAGCTCGCGGTCGCCCGGGGGACGATGCACCCCGTCGTCCCGGTCGACTCGACGACCGGTGTCGGAGCCGCCGAGCTGCTCGACCTCATGGTGTCGGCCTTCCCCTCGCCCCTCGGGCACCCGGTGCCCACGGTCTTCACCCCAGCAGGCGGACCGGGGCCGGAGATCGCGTGCGACGCGTCGGGCCCGCTGGTCGCGGAGGTCGTCAAGACGACCACCGACCCCTACCTGGGACGCGTCAGCCTGGTCCGGGTGTTCTCGGGGACGCTGCTGCCGGACGCCACGGTGCACGTGTCCGGGCACCGCTCGGCGTGGGCGGCCGTCGCCGACCCGACCACGAGCCACCCCGACCACGACGAGGATGAGCGGATCGGCGCCCTCTCCGTCCCGCTCGGGAGGGCCCAGCGCCCTGTCGAGGCCGTGGTCGCCGGTGACGTGTGCGCGGTCGGTCGGTTGAGCCGGGCCGAGACGACCGACACGTTGTCCT
Source organism: Nocardioides flavus (ex Wang et al. 2016) (assembly GCF_014653115.1). Classification (GTDB taxonomy): domain Bacteria; phylum Actinomycetota; class Actinomycetes; order Propionibacteriales; family Nocardioidaceae; genus Nocardioides; species Nocardioides flavus. The sequence continues at coordinate 116,931 of NZ_BNAD01000009.1, forward strand.
CCGTCGAGCTTCCGGTCGTCCTGGAGCCCTGGCGCGTGCCCGACCCCCAGCTGCCGGTGGCGATCGAGGTCCGCACCAAGAGCGACGAGGACCGGCTCGGCGCCGGGCTCCAGCGCCTCGCCGCCGAGGACCCGACCCTGCGCGTCGAGCACAACGAGGAGACCCACCAGGTCGTGCTGTGGACGATGGGCGAGGCCCACGCAGACGTGCTGCTCGACAGGCTCGCCCACCGCTACGGCGTGGCGGTGGACGAGGTCGAGGTCCGGGTGCCCCTGCGCGAGACCTTCGTCGGGGCCGCGACCGGTCACGGCCGGCACGTGAAGCAGAGCGGTGGGCACGGGCAGTACGCCGTGTGCAGCATCGAGGTCGAGCCATTGCCCCGGGGCGGCGGCTTCGAGTTCGTGGACCGCGTCGTCGGGGGTGCGGTGCCTCGCCAGTTCATCCCGTCGGTGGAGAAGGGCGTCCGCCTCCAGATGCAGCACGGACTCGGGGCCGGCTGGCCGGTGGTCGACCTGCGGGTGACCCTGACCGACGGCAAGGCCCACAGCGTCGACTCCTCCGACATGGCCTTCCAGACCGCCGGGGGACTGGCGCTGCGTGACGCGGCGACGCAGGGCGCGACGAGCCTGCTCGAGCCGATCGACGAGGTGGAGGTGCTCGTCGCCGACGACCTCGTCGGCACGATCATGGGCGACCTGTCGGCCCGGCGGGGCAAGGTCCAGGGCAGCGAGCCAGGAGCCGAGCCGGGCACGGTCGTGATCAGGGCGCAGGTGCCGCAGCTCGAGCTGCGCCGCTACGCCGTCGACCTGCGCTCCCTCTCGCACGGCTCGGCCTCGTTCACCCGCGCGTTCGCCTGCTACGACCGGGTCCCGGACCACATCGCCGCCAGGCTGGCGACCGCCTCCGGCTAGGAGGGCTCAGGCCTCGCGCACCACTTCGTCGTGCTCGAGGCGCGGGAGCCGGTCGTACCAGGCGTTCTCGCCGGGACGGCCGAGGTTGACCACGAGCAGCGACTTCAGGGACGTGCCGGCGAAGAACTCCGCGTCGAGCGCCTCCGCGTCGAAGCCGCCCATGGGGCCGGCGGCGAGCCCGACGGCTCGCACCCCCAGCAGGAAGTAGCCGATCTGCAGGGTCGCGTTGAACCGTGCGGCCTCCTCCCGTCCCACCGGGTCGGCGAAGACTTCCCTCGCGCCGGGGAAGTGCGGGAACGTGCGCGGCAGGTGGTCGTGGAAGTCGGTGTCCGCTGCGAGGATCGCGACGAGCGGTGCGTTCGCCGTCTTGTCGCGGTTGCCGTCGGCCATGACCTTGAGCAGGCGCTCGCGGGCGTCGTCCTCGCGGACCAGCACGATGCGCAGCGGCTGGGTGTTCATCGCAGTCGGCGCGTACTTCACGAGGTCGTAGATCGCGGCGACCTGCTCGTCGGTCACCGGCTCGTCCGTGAAGGCGTTGGGGGTCCGGGCGTCACGGAAGAGCAGGGCCTGGGCCTCGGGGGACAGGGCGAGGGAGTCGGTCATGTCGGTCACAACAACGATTGAGCGTTCAATCAATCCGTGGTCGAGCGTGACGCCGCTCACCTGGATGTCGTGGTTCTTCCCGCGAGCAGATGACCAGGTCGGCCCGCCGGATGCACGACGTCCCCGGACACCATCAGTGTCCGGGGACGACAGCACGCCAGCGCTGAGCGTTGCTCAGATGTCGTAGTTCTGACTACATCACCCCGCTGACCTGCGGAAACGCTGCTCACGAGGGCTTATGGGGTGCACTCGGTACGCAGAGCCCGGATCAGCCGATGACCGAGCGCACGGCCGGAGCGAAGCCAGGCTGTGGCCGTTGCGGGTGGGTGGCCGTCAGCGATGCTCCAGGACTTGCCGTTGACCCACGGGTCGGAGGCGCACATGTCGTGCCCGCCGAACGACTTGATGGAGCTCTTGTAGGGTGAACCCGGCTGCAGCGGCCCGGTTGGCGATGGTGCTGTCCAGCAGGTCCGTGGCGGCGTTGATGTCCGCGGCCTCCAGCTGGTGATGCCGTTGGCAACGGGGCAGGAGATCGAGCTGCCGAAGGCGCGGGGGTCGCCGAGGACGACTACCTGCGCGTTGGGAGCCTTCGCCTTGATCGCGGCGTAGGCGGCGTCAAGCTTGGCCGGCAGCTCGTTGGTCGTCTTCGACTCGAACTGGTCCACCCCATCCGCTGCGTGGGGCTGGTCAGCCTCGACCTGGTGCGGCTCGACCACCTGCTCTCGGTCGACACGGTGTCGATGACTGCAGTTCTGCAGGCCGGCGTGCGCGGACCGGACGCCGAGGCCGCCCTCGGCGAGCACGGCCTGACGCTCGGCCACTATCCGCAGTCTTTCGAGTTCGCCTCCATCGGCGGCTTCGCGGTGACCCGCTCCAGTGGCCAGTCCTCGGCGGGCTTCGGCCGCTTCGACGACATGGTCGTCGGGCTCCGGATGGCCACCCCTATCGGCGAGCTCATTCTCGGCTCCTCGCCGGCCAACGCCGCCGGCCCGGACCTGCGCGAGGTCGTGATGAGCTCGGAGGGCACGCTCGGCGTCGTCACCGAGGTCACCGTACGGGTGCGACCCGTCGCGGACGAGAAGGTCTACGAGGCGTGGTCTTTCCCGACCTTCGCTGAAGGCGCCGAGGCCGTGCGGCGGCTCTCTCAGGACCGAACGCTCCCGACCGTCCTGCGGCTCTCCGACGAGGCGGAGACCATGGTCAACCTCGCCAGCCAGAGCGACATCGGCGGCGAGGGCGTGACCGGATGCCTGATGATCGTCGGCCATGAAGGTGCCGCCGTGGCTGCCCTCCGGGCCGAGGTCGCCGTAGTCCTCGAGGCGTTCGGTGGCACCAGACTGGGAGAGGAGCGCGGCCAGTCCTGGGCTGAGGGACGCTTCCACGCGCCCTATCTGCGCGACTCCATGCTCGACGCGGGCGTGCTCGTCGAGACCCTCGAGACCGCTACCTTCTGGTCGAATCGCGAGCGGCTCTACACTGCGGTGAAGCGGGCGCTGGAGACCTCGCTCGGCGAGGGCGTCCTGGTGCTCTGCCACATCTCGCACGTCTATGAAACCGGCTGCTCGCTCTACTTCACGGTGGCGGCGCGCCAGGCCGACGACCCATTGGAGCAATGGCTAGCCGCTAAGGCCGCCGCCTCCGACGCGATGATCGCGGCCGGTGCCACTATCACCCACCACCACGCGGTCGGCACCGACCACAAGCCCTGGCTGGAGCGGGAGATCGGACCGGTCGGCGTGGCGATGCTGCGTGGGCTCAAGGCCGCCGTCGACCCCGCTGGGGTGTTGAACCCGGGGGTGCTGATCCCGTGACCACCCAGGGCGGTCGGGCTTACTCGTTCCTGATCAACCCGCTTTCGGGCGGTGGGGCGGCCCCAGCGGCCGTCGTACCCGTCGCCCGGATCCTGCGCGACGCGGGTGCCAAGGTCGACGTCACGTACTCGCCGGGACCCCACGCGATCCTCGACATCGTCGACACTGCGGTGGCCCGCGGCGAGGTGGTCGTCTCCGTCGGCGGCGACGGGATGCTCTCCTCGATCGCTGGCCAGGTTTCCGCCCTCGGCGGCACTCTCGGCATCGTCCCCGCCGGCCGCGGTAACGACTTTGCCCGGATGCTCGGCCTGCCCTCCCACGCCGGGGACGTTGCGAGGATCCTGCTCGAAGGCACTCCGCGCCCGATCGACCTGCTCTCGGTCCGGCTCGGCGACGCGGCCCGGCGCGTCGTGGCCGGCTCGGTCTACACCGGCGTCGACGCCGTCGCCGGCGAGATCGTCGACAAGGTCCGCTGGCTGCCGCGCAAGCTCCAGTACCCCTACGCCGCAGTGCACTCGCTGGCGACCTACCGACCGGCCCGGGTGAGCGTCGTGATCGACGGGGAGAACCACGAGTTCCAGGCCGCCACCGTCGTCGTCGCCAACTCCGGGTATTACGGGTCCGGCATGAAGATCGCGCCCACCGCCGAGGTCGACGACGGCCTGCTTGATGTCGTCGTCATCGAGGCGGCCAGCCGACGCGGCCTGCTCCAGTCGCTGCCCAAGGTGTACGACGGCGCGCACGTCGACCGCCCGGAGGTCCACGTGATGCGCGGCCGGACGGTTCAGGTGAGCGGCACCCCGGCGGTGCCCATGGGCGGCGACGGGGAGCCACTTGGCCACCTGCCCGGTTCAGCGGGCGACGCGGCACGCATCGACGTCCTTCCCGGGGCCCTGAACCTCCTGCTGCCGCGCTGAGGACGGATCAAGCGTGATACGCCGTCCGGGTCTTCTGGGCCGTGGAGACGAACGAGGTCATGGTCCGGTCGAAGGGCACGCCGGAGAACTGGATCAGCAGCGCGTGGCCCATGGTCTGTGTGCTGGTGCCGGTCCTGTCCGAGAGGAAAGAACGCCGGCACCACGTCGGTGACTGATCGGTGGTGCGTGTCGTTGGCAGTCGTCACGCTGCCGGCTTCGGCGCGGACGGGCGAGCGTGCAGATTTCGGAGTCCGTGCACGCCGGGACCGCTCCAGCTCGACGACGGCACAACAGCCCCGACCCGCTCGTCGAAGGTTGCCGCTATATCGGGAAGCGACTGGTGGCGACGTACTCGCGCTCCGGCCGCGGTGTCCTGCCGGCGGCATCCAAGACGGCGGCGATCCGAGCAAGCATGTCGTCTCGGATTCGCTCGGTTGCGCCTCTCGCGCAGCTAGGTTGAGGACATGACGTACAACACTGGCAGTTTCCGCTCCGCGATCGACGGAATCGAGTTGGCGACGTACTCGTGGGACGCCGTCCCCGCTGCGGACTCGCCCCGTGGCGTCGTCCAGGTCGCCCACGGACTGGCTGAGCACTCCGCGCGCTACGACCGCCTCGCGACCGCGCTGAATCAGGCGGGCTTCCTCGTCCGCGCCACCGACCACCGCGGGCACGGCGGCTCGATCCACGCGGCCCCAGGCGACTTCGGCGATGCGGGCTTCGACGGAGTCATCGCCGACGTCGCGTCGTACGGCGCCTCGCTCGCAGGGGAGGGCCTCCCGGTGTTCATAGTGGCGCATTCGATGGGGTCCTTCGCCGCGCAGGTGGTGCTCCTTGAGCACTCGGACCAGTACGCCGGCGTGGTGCTGTCCGGCTCGACGGCCTTGGACGCGCTCGCGGCCGCCATGGCCGACGCCCCGAAGGACGGCCCAGCCGGGCTCGAAGCCTTCAACGCCGCGTTCGAGCACCGCACGGGCTACGAGTGGCTCTCGCGCGATGAGGCCGAGGTCGACAAGTACGTCGCCGACCCGCTGTGCGGCTTCGACCTGCCCGAGTGGACAGTGCCGTCGCTGTTTGCCCCCGCAGGACAGCTCGTGGTTCCCGAAGGCGTGCGGCCGGACCTGCCCCTCCTGATCGCCTCCGGCACGGACGACCCGCTTGCTGGAGGAGGACAGCTCGTCGAGTTGCTCGGTCAGCGCTACCGCGACGCTGGGCTGACCGACGTCACGGTGAGGACCTACCCCGGCGCTCGGCACGAGATCTTCAACGAGCTCAATCGCGACGATGTGACCGCCGACGTCGTGGCATGGCTGGTCGCCCACGCCTGAGCCCGCCCGGCCCCCGGCAGACGCCTCACACCGCTCCGGATGCAAAGATCGCGCCGCCGCGCTTGTCCTGCTCAACCGCCGCGGCCATAAGTTAGCGGAACGCGTTGCCGCCGACGCGACACGCACCGGCGACATCGTCTGGAGGTCCGCCGGTCCTTCGGCACCATCAGTGCTCGCCCTACTGCGCGACCTCGAAACCGTCGGTTTCGCAGATGCTCCGCGAGTGGTCGGCGATGGCTACGCCCCTGACGGGCAGATGGCAGTCAATTCCGTGCCCGGCGAGAGTCCCCATCCGCGGGTATGGGAGGACCACCGGGTCGGTGACGTGAGTGTGTTGTTCGACGGTATCTCGTACGAATCACGCCGCCCGCCCGCGGATCCCGTGCAGAGGCGCGCGGAAGTCAGTCGCTTCCGGCGGGCTCCGGCGGCGGCATTTGAAGATTGAGCACGAAGGCCCGAACCTAAGGGGTAGGGGCCTTCGTGCTCGGACCATCGAGTTGGGCATTATTGGCCTAACTGCTACAGGTCGTAGTACTGGTGCCCTTGTAGCGCTGACCTGCGAAAACGCGCCTACACGAGCGCGGTGGGGTGCATCTGGTACGCACAGGATCGAGAACAAATTGCTCACGTCACATCGTGCGGGCACGTGACGTTGAGTGCTTCTGGCAAGTGAAGAGGGGCAGGCGTGCCGTCTTGGGCCGCGCGCGGTCAGTGGAGCGCGGATCGTCCTGCATTGACCTGACCGACGCGACCGTGTGCATCTCGTCGGCACCCTCGTAAGCGAGCACCGAATTCATGTGGTCGTGTCGCGGATCACGGGGTACGCCAAGAAGATTCGCTCGCGCCCCGGGCGGTCCGTGACGTCCGGCAGATGTCGATCCGCCCACACGCTGAGCGTCTGAGGCTCCCCTCCCGCCGAAGCAACCGGCCGTCGCCGTAGCACGCCACGGGCTGCAGGCGGAGTTGAGTCCCCGATAGTGGTGTAGCGCGGTCGCCGAGGTCGTCACCGGCGTGGAGCCGGACGCAGGCGCGGCCACCGCGTGATCCTTCGAGTCAACCTTCTACCGAATCCTCGAGGACCATCACGATGACCGCTCCCCACATTGTCGACCCTGCACGTCTGTTGGGCGAAGCACTCGCCGAAGCCAGCCCCGATCTGATGCGCGAGCTGCTGCAGACGATGATCAATGCCCTGCTCTGCGCGGACGCCGACGCGGTGGTCGGCGCCGAGTACGGCCGTCCCACACCTGGTCGAGTCAGCCAGCGCAACGGCTACCGCCACCGCGACCTCGACACCCGAGTCGGGACCATCGACGTCGCGATCCCCAAGCTCCGCAAGGGCACCTACTTCCCCGAGTGGCTCCTCGAGCGTCGCAAGCGCGCCGAGGCCGCGCTGATCACCGTCGTGGCCGACTGCTACCTCGCCGGCGTGTCCACCCGACGGATGGACAAGCTGGTCAAGACCCTCGGCATCGACTCGTTGTCGAAGTCGCAGGTCTCGCGGATGGCCGCCGACCTCGACGAGCACGTCGAACAGTTCCGCCACCGGCCCCTGGACGCCGCCGGACCGTTCACCTTCGTGGCCGCCGACGCACTCACGATGAAGCTGCGCGAGGGCGGACGCGTGATCAACGCCGTCGTGCTCCTCGCGACCGGCGTCAACGGCGACGGGCACCGCGAGGTCCTCGGCATGCGCGTGGCCACCAGTGAGACCGGTCCGGTGTGGAACGAGTTCTTCGCCGACCTCGTCGCCCGCGGCCTGAGCGGAGTCCGACTCGTGACCAGCGACGCGCATGCCGGTCTGGTCGAGGCGATCGCGGCGAACCTGCCCGGAGCGTCCTGGCAGCGCTGCCGCACCCACTACGCCGCCAACCTCATGTCGGTGACACCGAAGGCGATGTGGCCGGCGGTCAAGGCGATGCTGCACTCGGTCTACGACCAGCCCGACCGGCCGGCCGTGCACGCCCAGTTCGACCGGCTCCTGGACTACGTCGACGACAAGCTGCCCGAGGTCCACGACCACCTCGACGGCGCCCGCGCCGACATCCTCGCCTTCACCAGCTTCCCCAAGGACGTGTGGACCCAGATCTGGTCCAACAACCCCACCGAACGCCTCAACCGCGAGATCCGGCGCCGCACCGACTCCGTCGGGATCTTCCCCACCCGCAGCGCGATCGTGCGGCTAGTCGGTGCCGTCCTGGCCGAGCAGACCGACGAATGGGCCGAAGGCCGCCGCTACCTCGGACTCGAAGTCCTCAACCGCTGCCGCGTCAACATCGTCGCCACCACCGAACCCGAGATCGGAGCTGATGACCTGCCCGCCCTCACCGCCTGAAAACATCACGAAGGAGAACGCAGCGCTACACCACTACCCGGGACTTGACCGCAGGCGGGCATACCTGCAGCCATCGATACTGGAAGTGATCTTTTCAGAAGGTCATACGGTGGCCGTGATTCCTCGGTCGACGACGAGCGCCCCGCATGTCATGTAGGACGAGGCCGGATACGCAAGAGGCAAGAGCGCCGCGTCCAGCACGTCCTGTTCGCCGAAGCGGTTAAGGACGCTCGAGTGGCAACCATCCTGCGCATTCCGCGCCATGGGCCTGTGCTTTGCCAAGCGCTGGAAGACCCGGGCGCCAGTCGGGGGATTGCTGACGCCCGGGTCGACGGGGGACGCTCCGAGCGTCGGGGGGAAATGCTGGTCAGGTGGGCTGTCCGGCGAGGCCGTAGGCCTCTGCAGGGTCGGCGTTGGGAACCTGCATCTCGAAGGTGTCGGTCACGACGGTGTAGTCGAAGTAGCCCATCCGGGCGATCGGCTTGATGCGGGGGATGTCGAGCCTGCCGTCGGGTGTCAGCACGTTGTCATCGATGTGGATCCGTTCGACCTTGGCGAAGACGATGTCGATGGTGCCGACGTTGGAGTCACCGGTCATGCGGTGGGTGGAGAGGTAGCGGCACTCGAAGTGCACCGGGCTCTCGGCCACGAGAGGGATCGGCGCGAGCTCGGCGTATCCCTTGGTGACCCCGCAGCGGTCGAACTCGCTTTCGTGTGGGGGCAGTGCCATGGCGCTGATGTTGACTGCTTCGCGCAGGTCCCAGGTGGCCATGTTCCAGACGAACCAGCCGGTCTGTTCGGCGTTGAGGACGGTGTCCTTGCGTCGGCCGTCGGGGTACTGGTTGGCGGAGAACATCACCATCGGGGGGTCGAAGGTGAGGTTCTGCCACTGGCTGTACGGGGCGAGGTTCTCCACGCCGTCGGGGGAGACGCTGGAGAGCCAGCCGATGGGGCGCGGGACGGTGCAGCTCTTGAACGGCGAGTAGGGCAGGGGGCTCTTCTCGGTGGCGGGGTCGTACTTCATGGTCGAGGTCCTTGCGGGTAGAGGTCGCAGTCAACGCTGGTCGGCGCGTCTATCAGCGCTGGGTGGCGAGGACGCGACGTGCGGCGACCTCGTTGCGGACCCGGCCGGAGAAGGCGTAGTAGAGGCCGCCGGCGACGACGAGGCCGAGGATCCAGGAGATCTCTGCGCCACCCATCCAGTCGGCGATGGGGCCGACGTAGAAGGTGCTGTTCATGAAGGGGATCTGGATGAGCACGCCGACGGCGTAGGCGAGCATGGCGCCCTTGTTGAAGCGGCCGTAGATGCCGTCGGGGTTGAAGAGTGCGTCGACGTCGTACTGCTCCTTGCGGACCAGGTAGTAGTCGACGAGGTTGATCGCCGACCACGGGGTCATGAAGTAGAGCAGGAAGAGCAGGAAGTCGGTGAAGGAGGCGAGGAAGTTGTCGGTCGCGGCGAGCGCGATGGCCAGGGCGGCTGCAGAGATCAGGGCGATGTAGATGACGCGGTGGCGTGGCTCGATGCGGGACTGTCGGGTGAGACTGGTGACGATGGTGGCCACGGACATGTAGCCGCCGTAGGAGCTGAGCGTGTTCCCGGTGAGCTTGCCGCAGATGACGGCGAGCAGCACGACGACGGAGAACGCCCCGCCGAGGTCGGCCAGGAAGCCGACCTGGTTGCCGAGGAAGCCGACCCCACCCAGGGCGGCCGCGAGAGCGCCCAGGATCATCGCGGCCGAGGCGCCGACGACGCTGCCGAGGAAGGTCCAGCCGATGGTGGCGGACTTGGGGGTGTCCTCGGGCAGGTAACGGGAGTAGTCGGCGATGTAGGGGCCGAAGGTGAGCTGCCAGGAGGCTGCCAGCGAGATGCCGAGGATGAAGGGTGCGGCCGCGAACGTGGTGTCGGACAGCGCGTCCCCGGTGGCGGGCTCGGTGAGCATCTTGATGAACAGGCCGGTGAAGACGACTCCGCTGAGCACGGCCGCGACGTGCGAGAACCGGTGGATGTGGCGGTAGCCGAAGATCGCGAGCGCGGTGGACATCAGGGCGAACAGCACCGAGCCGACCTCGGGGGAGATGTGCAACAGACGTGACATCGCCTGACCGCCGAGGACCAGGCCGGTGGCGTAGAACCCGAGGAAGATCATCAGCGCAAGGACGAGGGGAAGGATCGCGCCGAAGTAGCCGAACTGGGCGCGGCTCTGGATCATCTGCGGCACCCCGAGGCGGGGCCCCTGGGCGGAGTGCAGCGCGGTGAAGAATCCACCCACCACGTTGCCGAGGAGGATCGCCGGGATCGCCCACAGCGCGGTGTTGCCCAGGATGACGAACAGGGCTCCCGTCACCACGGCGGTGATGGAGGTGTTGGCGGCGAACCACACGAAGAGCAGGCTGCGGGGGGAGCCGTGGCGCTCGGCGAGGGGGATGTGGTCGATGGAGCGTTGTTCGATGGTCGAGGTCGTAGCCATGTCGGCTCCCTAGTGGTGGGCGTTCACGGTCGCATGAGCGGGAGTGTGAGCGGCGTCTCAGCGGTAGGCTCCGTATGCAACCAGTATATTGGCTGCATATCAAGGGTCGATAGAAAAAGTTCGCCATTGTCCTCAGCTGGGATCGCGGAGGCTGGTGGCCGGACACCTAGGATTCGGCAGAACGAAGGAGGCCGGGCAATGACCGAGATCGGCAAGGCAGCGCAGGCCTACCGAGACATCGAGCGCATGGTGGTGTTCGGCCAGATCGAGCCGGGCTCCCTGGTGTCTGAGTCGTTCCTTATGGAGCAGACGGGGTTGGGGCGCACGCCGGTGCGGGAGGCGTTGCAGCGGCTCTCGCGCAACCGGATGGTGGAGATCCACCCGAACAAGGGCGTACTCATCCCTTCCACGTCGGTGGAGGCGCAGCTGCGGATGCTGGAGCTTCGACGTGTGCTCGAGGCGCTCGCCGTGCGTCTGGCGTGCGAGCGGGCCGTTCCCGCCGATCGCGTCGGGATGGAGGAGATGGTGGAGCGCCTCGAGCACGGGGGTTTCGACCTCAAGGGCTACGCGGAAACCGTGCGCGGCACTCATGACCTGATCGTGGCGGGAGCTCATAACGAGTACCTCGCGGACGCGATGGCACCCCTCCAAGGCCTGTCTCGGCGGTTCTGGTTCACCCACGTCACCGACGTGGACACCGAGATCAAGGCCGGCGCAACCCTCCATGTGGCCATCTTGAGGGCGATCCTCGGACGCGACGCGGACGCCGCCGAAGCGGCCGCCTTGGATCTGAACGACTACCTGGTCGATTTCGCCTACGGCACGCTCAGTCCCCGGGGCAGGCGCCGGTGAGGGGGGCAGCCGTGCTCGGCGCGGACTGGTCGGCACGATAGGAGGACGCGTGGCGCAGGTTCCTGCGGGAGCTCACACGCTGAAGCTCTTGACCTAGTTGGCGCAGCAGGTCACGCCCGTGGCGGCGTCCATGTCCCGCGACCTGGCGTTGCCGCGCTCGGGCACCTATCACCTGCTCGACACCATGATCGACGCCGGTTACGTGACGCACTACCCAGATCAGCGGGTCTACGGTCTGGGGCTCTCGGCCTACGAGCTCGCTAGCGGTTACATGCGTCAGGAGTCCGTTCAGCGTCTTGCTCGCCGACCACTGGCGGACCCTGCCGACCGCAGTGGGCACAGCGCCCATCTGTCGGTCCTCCATGGGCGCGAGATCGTGTACGTCATCGAGGAGCGCGCGCGGGGCGGGTACGGCTTATCACCGATGTCGGGGCCAGGCTTCCCGCACACACGACGGCCTCGGGCCGCGCCATGCTGGCAGAGCTGCCACCGGCGCAGGTGCGGGCGTTGTACCCGAGTGCAAAGGACCTGCTTGGCAGTGCGCTGTCAGGCCCGCGGACACCGATCGAGCTGCGACGAGCGCTGAGCGACGTACGAAGCGCTGGTGTCGCCAGCGACGAGGGGGAGGTCACTCCGGGCCAGGCATCCCTGGCCCGCGACGGCCAACCGATCACGGCGCAGCTCACGGAGGAGCCGTCCCGCACCGCGGTCGCCGAGCAGAAGCTGGGCATGCGGCGACCGGCCGTACCCGTCCTGGTCACCGAGAACGTCCTCGACGACGTTATCCCGTATGCCGTGGGAAGAGGGGTCGCCGAGCGTTGGTGGGACCGGGGCGCGACGGTGAGGTTGGCGACCAACACTGCTCCGACCCGCGTGGGCGGGGCGTTGCTGCTTTCCCGAGTCGTTCGCCTTCCTCGAGGCCCGCTTCGCCGGACTGCCCGCGATCAACAGCTGCTGGCGGATCTGAGCCAAGTGCCCCCGCAGTTCGAGATGACGGGAGCGCTGAAGCGGGATTGCCGGGGGACGACGTATCCGAGGTCTCGACTGTCTGCCGATCCAGATCACCTCATCCCGACGCCGAGTCGGCCTCATAGCCGAGCTCAGATCCGTCGACGACGTACCAGCCCGTGCGGTCGGTGTCCTCCGCCGAGAACTGCCTCGTCGAGGTAGAACTGCCTCGTCGAGGTCGCTCTTGCGAGCGAGGAGGGGTAGAAGCCGTTGTCATTGTCGACCCGGTGGACGAGAGTCGCGGGACCATGCAGGCAAGGGCGCGCCTGTCATCGGCTCCCGGCTGCGGCCAGCATGAGCCAGGTGTCGACGACGGTGTCGGGGTTGAGTGACATCGATGCGATGCCCTGGTTGAGCAGCCACGCGGCGAGGTCAGGGTGGTCGCTAGGGCCTTGGCCGCAGATGCCGACGTACTTGTCGGCGTCGCGGCACGCCTTGATGGCGCGTTCGAGCATGAACAATACGGCGGGGTCGCGCTCGTCGAAGGAGCCTGCGACGAGCGCTGAGTCGCGGTCGAGGCCGAGCGTCAGCTGGGTCATGTCGTTGGAGCCTATGGAGAAGCCGTCGAAGCGCTCGAGGAACTGCTCGGCCAGGATGGCGTTGGAGGGGACCTCGCACATCATGATGACCTGGAGGTCGTTCTCGCCGCGGACCAGGCCGTGCTGGGCGAGCAGGGATATCACGCCGTCGGCCTCGGCGAGGGTGCGCACGAACGGGATCATGATCTTGACGTTGGTCAGGCCCATGTCGTCGCGCACGAACTTCAGTGCCTCGGCTTCCATGGCGAAGCAGTCCGCGAAGTCCTCCGACAGGTACCGCGAGGCGCCGCGGTAGCCGATCATCGGGTTCTCCTCGTCGGGCTCGTAGAGCTCGCCGCCGACGAGGTTGGCGTACTCGTTGGACTTGAAGTCGCTCATGCGGACGATGACCGGTTCGGGGGCGAAAGCCGCGGCGAGCATCGAGACGCCTTCGGCGACCCGTTGCACGAAGTAGTCGCGCGGGCTCGCGTAAGCCTTGATCGCCTCGGCTATCTGGGAGCGCAGGGGCTCGTCGAGGGTCGCGTGGCCGAGCAGGGCCTTGGGGTGGATGCCGATCTGACGGTTGATGATGAACTCCAGCCGGGCCAGGCCGACGCCCGCGTTGGGCAGCTGTGCGAAGGCGAACGCCTGCTCAGGTGTTCCGACATTCATCATGATCTCGGTGGGGATGCCGGGCATGGAGGCCAGCTCGGTCTCCTCGACGGTGAAGTCGAGCCGGCCGTCGTAGACCAGCCCGGTGTCGCCCTCGGCGCAGGAGACGGTGACCTCGCGTCCGTCGGCGAGCTCGCGGGTGGCGTCGCCGGTGCCGACGACGGCGGGGATGCCGAGTTCGCGGGCGATGATCGCGGCGTGGCAGGTGCGTCCGCCGCGGTTGGTGATGATCGCGGAGGCGCGCTTCATGATGGGCTCCCAGTCGGGGTCGGTCATGTCGGCCACGAGGACCTCGCCGGGGCGGAAGTCGTGCATCTGGTCGATCGAGGTCATGACACGTACGGCGCCGGCCCCGATCTTCTGGCCGATCGCGCGGCCCTCGATGATGACCGTGCCCTGGTCGGTCATCCGGAATCGCTGCTACACCCCTGCTCGCGACATCACGGTCTCGGGGCGGGCCTGGAGGATGTAGAGCTGTCCGTCGAGGCCGTCCTTGCCCCACTCGATGTCCATCGGACGGCCGTAGTGCTCCTCGATGGTGAGCGCGTGCCGGGCGAGCTCCTCCACGTCGGCGTCGGTGAGGCTGAGCAGCCCGCGCTCGGCCGGGTCGGTGTCGACGAAGGCGGTGCTCCTGCCCACCGAGGGGTCGGCCGTGTAGACCATCTTGGTGGCCTTCGACCCCACCCCGCGCTTGAGGATCGCGGGACGGCCGGCGCGCAGTGCCGGCTTGTAGACGTAGAACTCGTCGGGGTTCACCGCGCCCTGGACGACGGCCTCGCCGAGTCCGTAGGAGGAGGTCACGAACACCGCGTCGTCGAAACCGGACTCGGTGTCCATCGTGAACATCACCCCCGACGCCCCGATGTCGGACCGCACCATCTGCTGCACGCCTGCCGAGAGCGCGACGCTGTCGTGGTCGAAGTCATGAGGCACGCGGTAGGCGATGGCCCGGTCGTTGTAGAGGGAGGCGAAGACCTCGCGGATCGCCTGGAGCACGCCATCGATGCCGGTGATGTTGAGGAAGGTCTCCTGCTGGCCGGCGAAGGAGGCGTCGGGAAGGTCCTCCGCGGTGGCGCTGGAGCGTACGGCGAACGAGACGCCCTTGCGCCCGTGCAGCAGGGTCTCGTAAGCAGCACGGATGTCGGCCTCGAGGTCCTCCGGAAACGGCCGGTTGGCGACGGACTCCCGCAGCGACCTGCCGACACGGGCGAGCTGTTGGGTGTCGTCGGTGTCGAGATCCTTGAGCGCGTGGGAGATCTCCTCGGCCAGGCCGGTGTCGCCGATGAAGCGTCGGAACGCATCTGCAGTGGTGGCGAATCCGTCGGGGACGTTGATGCCCAGCGACGCGAGGTTGCTGACCATCTCACCCAGGGACGCGTTCTTGCCGCCGACCTGCTCGAGGTCGCCCAGGCCCAGCTCGGCGAAGGGGCGGACGTTGGGGGACTCGCTCATGGACGGCTCCTCGGGGTGGACCTGGGCGGGGCAGGGCCACCAGGATCACGTCGGCCTTCTCCAGGGCCACGCACCCGCTGGCCGTCGTCGTGCTCGATGGTGTACTCGATGGCCTGCATCCGGCTGTTGTAGCGCTGGATGTCACCCACGCCGTGCAGCCGGGCGGGCAGTCGTACGCCGCGGGTCTGCAGGATCGACTC
Source organism: Nocardioides flavus (ex Wang et al. 2016) (assembly GCF_014653115.1). Classification (GTDB taxonomy): domain Bacteria; phylum Actinomycetota; class Actinomycetes; order Propionibacteriales; family Nocardioidaceae; genus Nocardioides; species Nocardioides flavus. The sequence continues at coordinate 132,006 of NZ_BNAD01000009.1, forward strand.
CACCGAGCCCATGTGCAGGTCGAAGAAGTCGATGACCGGGCAGCGGGTGCGCCGCAGCTCGAGGCGTACCTCGTCGCTGGCGGCGGTGGTGAACACCAGTGGGGTGCGGGGGCTCTCGTCCCTGGCGCGGTCGAGGCGGGCCACGACATCACGTGCCTCCTCGACCGTGGAGATGAACGGGATCACGGTGCGGTCGAAGCGCAGGTCGGGGAACTGGATGAGCAGCGCGTTGCCCATGGTCTCGGCGCTGATCCCGGTGCTGTCGGAGAGGAAGAACACCGGCACCACGTCGCTCGCTGATCCGTGGTGCATCTCCTCGGCCGTCCTCACGCCGGGGGCAGGGGATGGTCGGTGCCGACGAGCAGGACGTGCAGGGTCCGGGGCCCGTGCACGCCCTCGACCCGCTCCAGCTCGATGTCACTGGTGGCTGAGGGGCCACTGATCCAGGTCAGGGGCCGGCCGGCGTCGACGGCGTCGCGGAGCGGCGCGATGGACTCGGGCACGTCGCCGACCAGCTGCGACTCGTGCACGACGCACACGTGCACGTCGGGCACCAGCGAGAGGGCGCGGCGACCCTGGTCGGGGCCATGGTCGAGCACGATGGTGCCGGTGACGGCGATGCCCACCGCGGCCGCGGTGACGACCGAGTCGAACCGGTCAAGTTCGTCCGACGACAGGTCTCCCTGGTCGGCGACGACCTCGACGCCATCCACACTCTCCAGCGTGGCCACCCACTCGCGTGGCAGTCCGGGCGGTATGACGACGCGGGTGGCGAGGGAGAGAGCTGCAGCCACGGCCGCAGGGATGCCGTCGGGGGCGACCCGCTCGACGACGGCGCGGTAGTCCTCGACGCGTTCGACGAAGGTCGCCGCGATGTCGGGGAGCGGGGTGGTGGCGCCGTACTCGCGCTGGGGTGGCGGTATCCGGTCGGCGCCCTCCAAGGCGGCGGCGATCCGGGTGAGCATGTCGTCTCGGGTGCTCATCGGGGGTCTCCCTTCTCGCGCTTCCACCAGGATCGGAAGGACTCGGCGGGAGGTGTTGGTGCGTCGCGGGCGTCGCTCCAGGCCGAGAGTGGCCCGGGGAGGCGTCCGATGGTGTCCTTCTTGCCGAGGGCCCGGCCGCTCAGCTCGGCGCCCTTCTGGGCCTTCTCCCAGCGGCGGTGGTCGGAGAACATCCAGGCGGCTCCCTTCATGGCGATCTGCTCGCCCGAGGGGATGCCGCCGCGGTGCTCGTCGACCACGCGGGTGCGCAGGTGCACGAGGAGCTCGGGGATCTCGATGTTGACGGGGCAGACGTCGCCGCAGGCGCCGCACAGTGACGAGGCGTAGGGCAGTGACTGGTCCACGTCGCTGGTGGTGCCACGTAGCTGGGGGTTGAGGATGGCGCCGATGGGTCCGGGATAGACCGAGCCGTAGGCGTGGCCACCGACGCGTTGGTAGACGGGGCAGACGTTGAGGCAGGCCGAGCAGCGGATGCAGCGCAGGGCCTGTCGGCCGACCTGGTCGGCCAGCGCGTCGGTGCGTCCGTTGTCGAGCAGCACCACGTGCACGTCCTGGGGGCCGTCGCCGGGGGTGATGCCGGTCCAGGTGGAGGTGTAGGGGTTCATCCGCTCGCCGGTGGAGCTGCGGGGCAGGAGCTGCATGAACACCTCGAGGTCCTCCAGCGTCGGCAGTACCTTCTCGATGCCGACGACGCTGATCAGGGTCTCGGGCAGGGTGAGGCACATGCGGCCGTTGCCCTCCGACTCGACGACCACGAGGGTCCCGGTCTCGGCGATCGCGAAGTTCGCCCCCGAGATGGCGACCTTGGCGCGCAGGAACTTCTCGCGCAGGTGCACCCGCGCGGCCTCGGCGAGCTCGCGGGGGTTGGAGGTGAGCCCGGTGGGGGGCGGGGTGCCGACCTGGCCCATCTCGCGGAGGAAGATCTCGCGGATCTCGGCTCGGTTGCGGTGGATGGCCGGGACCAGGATGTGGCTGGGCTTGTCGTGCCCGAGCTGGACGATGAGCTCGGCGAGGTCGGTCTCCCAGGCGTTGATGCCAGCCACTTCGAGGGCCTCGTTGAGGCCGATCTCCTGGGTCGCCATGGACTTGACCTTGACGACCTCCTCCGCGCCCGTGGCCCTCACCAGTGAGGTGACGATGCGGTTGGCCTCCTCGGCGTCGGCCGCCCAATGCACGGTGGCGCCGGCTTGGGTGAGGGACTCCTCGAGCTGGACCAGGTAGGTGTCGAGGTGGGACAGGACGTTGTCCTTGATCGCCGCTCCCGCCTGGCGGAGCTCGTCCCAGTTGTCGAGCTCGTCGACGACCCCGGCCCGCTTGCGGCGGATGGTGCCGGTCGCGTGCTGCAGGTTGCGGCGCTGCTGGGAGTTGCCCAGCGCCTCCTTGGCCGCGGTCTGGAACTTCGGCATCCCGATGAACGTGCCGCTCATGCCGTCACCTCCTCCTCAGTGGGCCGGTCGGTGGGCTGGTTGGTGGGGTTGTCGCCTGCTGTGCCGAGCTCGTTCTCGGCGGCGAAGTCGCGTTCGGTGGAGGCGAGTACCTCGGCCAGGTGCATGACCCGGATGCCGGAGCGTTGCCGGGTGAGGAGTCCGCCGATGTGGGCCAGGCAGCTGTTGTCGCCGGCGACCAGCACCTCGGCGTGGGTCTCGCGCACGTGCTGTGCCTTGTCGGCGCCCATGGCCACCGAGGTGTCGGCGTTCTTCATCGCGAAGGTGCCGCCGAACCCGCAGCACTCCTCGGCCTCGGGCAGGTCGACGAGGTCGATGCCTCGGACCTCCCGCAGCAGCTGTAGCGGTTTGTCGGCCACCCGCAGCATCCGCAGGGAGTGACAGGTGGGGTGGTAGGTGACGCGGTGCGGGAAGGTTGCGCCGACGTCGGTCACGCCCAGCACGTCGACGAGCAGCTCGCTGAACTCATATACCTTGCGGGCAGTCGTGGTGGCCTGGTCGGCGAGCGCCGGTTGTCCGCACCCCCGGGCCACGGTGGCGTGCTGGTGCCGGACGCTGCCGACGCAGGAGCCGGAGGGGGCCACGACGGCGTCGTACCCGTCGAAGACGTCGGCGAAGCGTTCCACCAGCGGCAGGGCCTCGCGGGCGTAGCCGGTGTTGGTGAACATCTGCCCACAACACGTCTGGTCCAGGGGGAACTCCACGGTGACGCCGAGGCGCTCGAGGACGGTGACGACCGCCTTGGGCGTCTCGGGCCACATCGTGTCGTTGAAGCAGGTGGCGAAGAGCGCCACACGCATGCCTTGGCCGGGAAGCGAGGTCATCTGGGTCACACCATCCAGGAGAGCACGGTGGACTGCAGCCCGACCAGCAGGCACAAGGCCAGCAGCAGCCCGAGGCTCCAGAAGATGAGCTTGCGGAAGATGTCGGACTCCCGCCCGGCCAGGCCGACCGCCGCAGCGGCGATGGTGAGGTTCTGGGGACTGATCATCTTGCCGACCACGCCGCCGGAGGTGTTGGCGGCCACCATCAGATTCGGGTCGAGGCCGGCCTTCTCCGCCGCGCTCTGCTGCAAGGTCGCAAAGAGCGCGTTGGCGCTGGTGTCGGAGCCGGTCACCGCGGTGCCCAGCCATCCCAGGATGGGGGAGAGGAACGCGAACGCGGCACCGGTGCCGGCGATCCAGTGGCCCATCGTCTGGGTCTGGCCCGACAAGTTCATCACATAGGCCAGCGCCAGCACGGAGGCAACCGTGAGGAACGCGAAGCGGAGCGTCTTGACAGTCTCGAGGAACGTGGTGGCGATACGTGCGACCTTCACGCCCTGCACCAGCCCGACGATGAGCGCGGAGATGACGAGCAGGGTGCCGGGGGAGGAGAGCCACTGCCACTTATAGACGGTGGAGGCCGACTCGACGGCTCCGTGCAGACCGGGCCACTCGACCAATCGGTCGGTCACGGCCAGGAAGTCGGTGACCGGGGGGACGAGCTTGGCGGTGGAGAAGACCGCGATGACCAAGAGGTAGGGGAACAGCGCCATCGTGATGCGACCGGGCGTGAGGAGAGCGGCACGCTGCGCGACCTGGTCGATCTCCTTCTTCGCCTGGACCGCGACGTTCCCGTCGCCGCCGAGCCCGCTGGCCTCAGCGTCGTCTGCACGCATGCTCGTCAGCCGCTCCGCGGCCTCGGTCGACCCCTTGGGCTGCCACACGCGGAGCATCGCCACCGCGGCGGCCAGTCCGGCGAGCGAGGCGATGATGTCAGTGAGCTCGACGGAGATGAAGTTGGAACTGACGAACTGGGCGAGACCGAAGACTGCGCCCACGGCCAAAGCCAACGGCCAGACCTCGCGAACGCCGCGACGACCGTCAGCCACGAAGACGAGAATGAGCGGAACGAACAGGGCGAGGAACGGCGTCTGGCGGCCGACGATGGCGCCGATGTCCTCGTACGGGATCCCGGTCAGGGTGCCGGCGGTGATGATCGGGATGGCCATCGCGCCGAAAGCCACCGGTGCGGTGTTGGCGAGCAGGACGACCATCGCGGCGCGCAACGCGGGGAAGCCAACCGCGACCAGCATGACGCCGGAGATGGCGGCGGGGGCACCGAAGCCGGCCAACGCCTCCAGCAGGCCGCCGAAGCAGAAGGCGATGATGATTGCCTGGATGCGCGGGTCGTCGGAGATCAGGTGAAAGGTGGCGCGGAGATCCTCGAATTTCCCGCTCACGACCGTGAGCTGGTGCAGGAATAGGGCGCCCAGGACGATCCACATGATCGGGAAGAGACCGAAGACAGCACCCTCGGAGGCCGAGAGCAGAGCCAAATCCACCGGCATGCCGTACGCCACCACGGCCACCGCTACGGCCACCGCGACCGAAGCGAGGGCGGCGAAGTGGGCCTTCCATCGCAGCCAACCCAAGGTGACGAAGATCGTCATGAGCGGGAGCGCAGCCACGAGCGACGACCAAGCGAGGCTGTCTCCGATCGGGGCGAGATCGGGCACATACATGGGAACCTCCACGGGGGCGATCAGTCGAAGATACCGGCCACGGTCGACCTCTGTGTGGTCTGACCATAGAGAGGACTGTAGAGTGACGTCCATCACCCGTCAAGAGTGGAAGGTCGCCGATGAGCGAGCGCGCATCGTCTGAGAACGTCCCGGGCAGCGATCAGGGGTCGTGGCAACCCATCGCCCGCAGTCGCTCACATGAATTGGTTGTGGACCAGATCGAGGAGCAGATCCTCGCGGGGACGCTGCGGGTGGGTGACCGGCTGCCGGGCGAGCGAGACCTGGCCAGCCACCTGCAGGTCAGCAGAGCCGCCGTGCGTGAGGCCATCCGCAGCCTGGAGGCCCAAGGGGTGGTGCGGTCGGCGGTCGGATCGGGCAAGGACTCCGGCACCCTCGTGTCAGCGATGCCCAGCGAAGCCCTCACCCGCCTGCTGCGGCTGCACGTTGCCCTGGCCAACTTCCCCATGGACGACGTCGTCGATGCCCGCGTCATGCTGGAACGCTCCAGCGCCACCCTAGCCGCGCACAACGCGGCTCCAGCGAATCTCGACGCTATGCGTGAGGCGCTGAACGGAATGGATAGTCCCGGCGTCGATCAAGAGACGTTCAACGACCTTGACACGGCATTCCACGTCGCGATCGCCGAGGCCAGTGGAAACCGACTGGTGGCGGACATGACCATCGCGCTGCGCGACTCCATGCGGCGCCCCATCCTGCAGGCGCTGCATGCGCTCGGTCCGGACTGGGAGGGGGTCGCCGATCAGTTGCGCGCCGACCACCGCGCCATCTACGCCGCCATCGAAAGCGGGCAAGGCGAGACCGCGGCCGAACTCGTCGACCAGCACATCCGGTCCGCCCGTGCCGCGCTGCCCATTGCGGGCACGGCCGGAGCGGTCCACTCGCCAACGCCGACGCACAGTCGCCGACCACGGTCCTGAGTTCGCTGTCCAAGAAATGTCCAGTGGGCCAGCGGGCATAGAGTGCGTAGCGATGCGGGGTTGGCGTGGGTGGTGGACCGGCCGGCCGCGAGAGTAGCCGTCGCTGTGCGGGTCTTCCACCGGGATCCGACGCCCAGCAAACCGTTGACCCAGGGGGGTCTGCTGCACGGATAGGTGACATCTGATCTGCGTCGATGTGTCGGCGCTGGAAGGATGTGCACCATGCCCCAGGCGTTCCCTAAGGAGTTCCGCGAGGACGTGATCCGGGTCTACCGGGACTCAGATGCCTCGATGGCCCAGGGCGCGAAGGATTTCGGCATCTCGCCGTCGTGCCTGAAGCGCTGGCTCGCGATAGACGAGAAGAACTCGACCCGGCCGTAGGGCTCGACCCAGTCGGGCAGTGAATCGCACGATGCGGTTCAAGTCGTTGTCCGGTCACCCTCAGACCGAGGCCGTCGAGTCGAGCGAAGGCGGTCAGGTCAGGGCGGCCGAAGCCGGCCGGCGGGGTAGCGTCGGACACGTCGAGGTCTTTCGGACGGATGGCGTAGGAACCTCCGTCGTCGGGAGACCTCGACGTCTATCTGCGGACCGACGCGCCCGGCCGACCTACACCGTCATCTGAGAAGACCCCTGAAAAGTCTTCGACGACGGGACCGGCGAGGAGGAGGGCGCGGTGAGCTAAAGGAATGGAGCTTGCTCGGCTTCGACGCCGCCGCAAGCTCCGGTGAAACGGTCGGTACTGGTCGGTCGTCGTCGGTCACCACCGGATGGCGGCGTCCCCCACGCTCGGCGTTTGCGCAGGTCAGCGGCTCGTTCGCCCAGTGGGCGCATCAAGCGATAGACGCAAAGCCGACGTGATTAGGTCGTCGGTTCGATTCCGACAGGCGGCTCCGGCGAACAGCCCCTGACCTGCGGAAACGCAGGGCAGAGGCGGTTCGGTTCTGGTGGTCGCGCGATGCGCTGGCCTCACGGCTCTGCCCGATACCGACGTCGCTCTCCTCTGCGACGGACCCCTCGCCGGCCGAGCGCTCGCGGCCGGCATCCTGTCCGTGTGCCGATAGGCCTCGCACCGCTCGGCAACGCAGCGTGGCGTTGCGTCGCGACCTGGCGACGGCTCGGCGGGGCGCGATCGTCTCGTTCGTTGGCGGACTACGGGAGTTTGGACGCGAGGACGTCGGCCGCCAGGATCTCGGGTGCTGCGCCGAGGAGGTGCTGGTTGGCCATCAGGGCTGCGACGATGGCGCCGTTGGCGTGGGCGTCGCGAGCGGCCTCGTCGGGGAATGCATCGAAGATCCAGAAGGTGTCGGCGTGGGTCCTGACCGCGAACCAGACAATCGTTCCTACTTCTTCGTTGGCGAGCGCGACAGCGCCGGCGAGCAGATCGGCGAGCGCGTCGTGCTGTCCATCGGCCGCGACGATCTTGGCGACGAAGGCATACGGAAGTGATGCGGGTGTGGACATGAGGGGTTCTCCTAGGTGTCGAGGCTTCTTGGTGAAGCGAGTTCAGCGTATGGCGAGCAAGGGCATGTGAGAAGTGGCGTATACGGCAGTATTGCTATTGTTCGCGCCATGCGTATCGGACTGATCGCGATCGACGGCTGCTTCGGTTCGGCTGTCGCGTCGGTCATCGACATCGTGCGGGTGGCCGACGGAGCCCGCGGCGATGTCGACCCGCGGATCGACCCGATCGAACTCGCCATCCTCGGACCGAAACGGAGAGTGACCACGACGGCATCGATGACCCTGTCGGTGGACCACCCGCTGTCGGAGTCCGCAGAGTTCGACGTGGTCGTCGTCCCTGCGCTTGGAACCCTCACGGCCGCCGCTACCAGCGACGCCCTCCAGAGCCGAGATGCTCGTTCGGTCATCGCCTCGCTCGGGCGCCTCGACGACGCGACCACCCGGATCGCCGCGGCGTGCACCGGCGTGTTCGCTGTCGCCGAGACCGGACGGATGCATCATCGGCGGGCGACGACCAGCTGGTTCCTGGGGCCGGAGTTCCTGAAGCGCTATCCGACCGTCGCCCTCGATCTCGACACCATGGTCGTGGTCGACGGGAACCTCGTCACCGCCGGCGCCGCGTTCGCCCACATCGACCTCGCGCTCTCACTCGTGCGATCGATCAGCCCCGACCTGGCCCAACATGTCGCCAAGCTCCTCATCATCGACGAGCGTCCGTCGCAGGCGGCCTTCGTCGCCTACGAACATCTCCGGCACGAGGACCCGATCGTCGTCGAGTTCGAACGCTTCGTGCGCGCCCGCCTGGACGAACCGTTCAACGTCGCCTTCGTCGCGCAGTCGCTCGGCACCAGCCGGCGCACCCTCGAGCGACGAGTCCGTGCGGCGCTCAACCTCACTCCGCTCGGCTTCGTCCAACGGCTTCGCATCGAACGAGCTCGGCACCTCTCAGCAACCACGGACCTCACCTCCGCCGAGATCGCGCTACGGGTCGGCTACGCGAACGCCGAGACTCTGCGCTCCCTCCTGCGTAGGGAGCGACGCCGTTCCTGACCTATCGCCATGCCTGTAACCGGTGTCCTAGTGCTCGACTGGAACCACCTCTCAGCACGTCGCGTCGACGCTCCTGCGTCGCCCCTGGACGACCCACTCGACACGCCCGCAGCACAGGCCATGTGACGTGTCCCGGCTTCCCGGACGGTCGGGGTTGGGTGGCTGTGATGTCGCTGCGTTCTCGTCGAGGGGGTCAGCAGACACGATCAGGGTCGATTGGGAGGAGACGCGAAGGCGGTCAGGTCAGGGCGGCCGAAGCCGGCCGGCGGGGTAGCGTCGGTCACGTCGAGGTCTTGGTCAAGTCCCGGGTAGTGGTGTAGCGCTGCGTTCTCCTTCGTGATGGTTCAGGCGGTCAGGGCTGGCAGGTCGTCGGCTCCGATCTCGGGGTCGTTGGTGGGGACGATGTTGACTCGGCAGCGGGCGAGGACTTCGAGTCCGAGGTAGCGGCGGCCTTCGGCCCATTCGTCGGTCTGCTCGGCCAGCACGGCGCCGACGAGGCGGACGATCGCGTCGCGGGTGGGGAAGATTCCGACGGAGTCGGTGCGGCGCCGGATCTCGCGGTTGAGGCGTTCGGCGGGGTTGTTGGACCAGATCTGGGTCCACACGTCCTTCGGGAACGCGGTGAACGCGAGGATGTCGGCGCGAGCAGCGTCGAGGTGGTCGTGGACCTCGGGCAGTTTGCCGTCGACGTAGTCGAGCAGCCGGTCGAACTGGGCATGGACAGCGGGACGGTCGGGCTGGTCGTAGACCGAGT
>NZ_BNAD01000010.1 GCF_014653115.1 Nocardioides flavus (ex Wang et al. 2016)
ACCACCTCGACGCCGCCCGCGACGACATCCTCGCCTTCACCGGCTTCCCGAAGGACGTGTGGACCCAGATCTGGTCCAACAACCCCGCCGAACGCCTCAACCGCGAGATCCGGCGCCGCACCGACTCCGTCGGGATCTTCCCCACCCGCGACGCGATCGTCCGCCTCGTCGGCGCGGTCCTGGCCGAGCAGACCGACGAATGGGCCGAAGGCCGCCGCTACCTCGGACTCGAAGTCCTCGCCCGCTGCCGAGTCAACATCGTCCCCACCACCGAACCCGAGATCGGAGCTGAAGACCTACCAGCACTCACCGCCTGAAACACCGCGAAGGAACACGCAGCGCTACACCACCACTCGGGACTTGACCAGCGTCGGGAGAGTCCACGACAGCGATTGCACGAGACTTCACAACACGCGGCATCAAGACTGTCAGCGGTAGGGACTGGACCAGTGGTGTACTGGGAGAGACGCTGACCAAGCATGTGTACTACGGCAAGGTGACCTTTAAGGGAGAGGTCATAGCAGATTCCATCTACCCGGCTCTGGTGGATGAAGACACATGGCTAGCAGCACAAGCCAACCTTGCCAACGACTCAGCAGGTACCAACACGCGCCGGTATCTGTTGAGCGGCATCCTCAAATGTCGCTACTGCCTGTCCCCCATGAAGGGCAACCCCTCAAACCAGATGTACCGCTGTAGCACTACCTACGGGGGTTGTGGTCGCCTCTCAGTACGCATCGCACAGGCAGACCGCTGGATTGTGTGGGCCGCGCTGGACTGGGCTAGGTCATCTAGGACCACTCTCCCAGCCCCTAAGCGGGACTACAAGGCTGAGGAAGCGTCACTGAGGGCTGAGCGTGCCAAGTGGCAAGAGGGCTACCGAGCGGGTCTGTACACGCTTGCCGAGGCTCAGGGACCCATCAGGGAATTGGATGCGAAGATTAAGGCCGTTGCGAAAGAAGCAGTCAAGAGCAAGCCTCGTATGAACGCAGTGACCAAACGGCTACTGGACTACCAAAAGATGAACCTTGCACAGAAGCGAGCGTTCATCTCAGAACAGATTACAGACGTAGTTGTAGGTCCGGCACTCTCTAGAGGTAACCAACCCTTCAACCCTGCGAGGTTTGAGGTTCACTACACAGACGGTTCCATCGTGACTCTCAGTAGGGACCTTGACCCGGAAGACATGTAGTCAAAACGACATGCCGACAATGCAATAAGATTGCCTGACTGTTGACTAGTCTTTTTATAGGCATATGAACGAGAATAGATTAACGTGCCCGTAACGTCACATACGATATACTGGAACAGAACGAGAGAGACGCCTGAGAAAAGTCTCTAGATGCGAACTTATCGCACCGTTCGCCCATGAGTGGACTTCTTCCACTTCTTTGCCATTCATGGGCTTAGCCTGTACAATAGAAGATGAGAGAATGACGCAATAATACATAGTTTGGATTGCTTTCTCAGTCTGACTCTCACGGGTTGCCGGTAGGTATTAAGGTCCTCCTAGATTTGAGTAACTACCGGCAACCTAAGAATTTCCTGAGACTATTCAAAAGAGTTGTTCTCGTGATACAATGGTAGTAGCAGAACACACCGCACAACTACCATTCGGGAGTTCATCACAGTTTTCCTTTGTAAAGTCAGGGACCAGTTCCCTAGGAGACAGCCCACGCGAATGGTAGCGCGTGGGCTGTTTCTGACTTTAACGAAGGATTACTACCATTATGAACAAGTTTGAACTGATTAACACGACGCTGATGAGCAATCTAGCAGCGGAGAACAAGACCCTACTGATTGAACTCATCATGCGCTCTGACGATGAGGGACTGTCGTGGCCGTCTGTCGAGCGTCTTTGCAAGGCACGCGGTATCAAGCATGAGAAGAACTTCAAGGGTGCTGACGTGTACCTAGAGGGTCTGGTTACAAAGGTTAGGAAGGGACGCAGGAACTCCTACGTTCTCAACGTACCGGCCATTCAGGCGCTAGACCCGCTAGTAGTGCGCATCAAACACACCGACACCCATGCCGCAGAAGGGGCGAAGGCCCCTGCTGTAGCAGACGACACCCCTGCTGTGGAAGGGGCCAATAGTTCAAAGAAAAATACAGAAGATAGTTCAGAAGATAGTTCACAGTTGGCTACGCCAACGGAAGACGCTTCGCGTCCCCCGTCCCTACCTTCCTCCAACTACGACAGTCCTAGCCTGCTAAGTGTTGGCACTATTACAGACAGGGACACCCCTGCTGTAGAAGGGGTATCGAGTTGGGAAGAGGGCGGTAGAGACTGGTGGTACGCGGAAGAAAACAATGAAATGGAGAAAGCAAGATGAGTATTGAAGTAAGAGCAGAGGGTCTAGCAGACCTTCTAGACGAAACAAACAGGCACCTAGAGCAGGTAGCCCGCGCCGGTAGGGCAACAAACATCATCCTCTTGGCTAACGCCATGGGCGTAGACCCGACAGAGCCGCTAGCACGCGCCAAGGTGGAACGCCACTTGGCAACACTGGTGAGCACCAATGACTGAGACATTGGGAGAATTGGTGAGCACGCAGACGCTCGGCGCGTGCGCTAGGGAGTTCCTAGGCTTCTCATGTCTGGCAGGTAGTGGGTACGCCTGTACGTGCGAGGACGTGAAGACAGCAGCCGTGCACGTTGAGGACAGCAAGGCAGGGCCGGTACTGGTCCTGCACCTAGAACTACAGCAGGGCATCTTGAACACCAAGCCTTTGGTCAGGGCAGTACACCTAACTGGCTACCGGGCTGAGTGGACACAGATTGGCAACGGGGGTCTCGACCATGGTGTGACACTGCGAGTGTCCTACCAACTAGACAGGCCAGAGAACAAGGCTTTGAAAGCACACGTAGAAGAACAAGGCTTCTAGAGCATCGCGTTATGGAAGAGACTCCGGACTACCCGGAGTCTTTTTCATGCCGTCAGACAGGCGCACAGAGGGTTCTCATGCATGCGTAGGCATCCCGTCCCGGCTCGCTTTGACAACGTTGCCCGTCTGCGCCAACATCGGGATATGCCGATGACACAGGTTGTGCCCGATGAGGACCGCGCCGGAGGACTCGCGGTTGCCGCATGCCTCTTCCGTGGGTTCGGAGACCCCTCGCGGCTCGGCATCCTTCGGCACCTCGCGCTTGGAGAGCATCGCGTCGTAGACCTGACCGCGCATCTTGGCCTTGCCCAGTCCACCGTCTCCGAGCATCTGGCGTGCCTGCGGGACTGCGGCTTGGTTCAGGTCCGGGCGGTCGGACGGTCCTCCGTGTACTCGCTGGCGCACCCAGACACGACGGCGATGCTGCTCGCCGCTGCTGAGCAGTTGCTACGCGACACAGGCGAGGCCGTGGCCCTTTGCGACAACTTCGGCACACACACCCAGACCAACGATGAGGAGACCAACCGATGACAAGCACCCCCGAGCTGACTTCCCAAGAGGAAGAGCGGCTGACACGCAGGGGCCTGCGGCTTGCCCAGTTCACGGTTGCCTACAACGTCGTAGAGGGTGCTATCGCCATCACCGTCGGACTCATGGCCGGTCTAGTGTCTCTGGTGGGCTTCGGACTCGACTCAGGCATCGAGTCTGCGGCATCGGTGCTCGTCGGCATCCGCCTTGCAGCCAGACTGCGACACGGGGAGGCGGACGAGGACAAGGAGCGCCGCACCTTGAAGGCCGTAGCCGTCACCTTCTACGTCCTGGCGGCCTACGTCGTCTTCGAAGGCGTGCGCAGCCTCCTGAACGACGAGACGCCCGAGACCTCCACGGTAGGCATCGTGCTGCTCGTGGCGTCCGTGGTCGTCATGCCCGTGCTGGCTGCGGCCAAGCGACGTGTGGGCGTAGCGCTCGGCAACGACCCGCTCATCTTGGCCGACGCCGCTGAGACCCGCATCTGTGTGCTGCTGAGCATCTCAACGCTCATCGGTCTGGGCCTGTTCGCGCTGACCGGCGCGGCATGGCTCGACCCGGTAGCAGGGTTCGTCATCGCTGGCTTCGCAATCATGGAGGGCCGCGAGGCGTGGGAAGGCGAACTTGTCGAGGACGAGGACGATGACGACTGACCTACAGAGCCCTACAAGGGGTCTGTGAGTCCTTCGCGAAAGAACACCGGGAGCAACTAGCCCGGTGTTTTTTCGTGTCTGAGACAGCGCAAGAGCATGTAGAAGTCCCCGTGATTCTGCGAGGGGGTTTCGTAAGACTACTTTGCAAGCGTCTTGCACGGAGCACTGGCAGCACTCAACCAGTAGTTGAGACTAGGACTACAACGGGTGCCAAACTGGAGTAGACAAAAACAAGACACCTAGAACACAGAGTGATACTGTCTACCTAGAGTCCAGATTAGAGAAGATGGACACAAGTGCAGAAGGGTGTAACCCCAACATGACAGGTCAGGTAGTTGGATACGTCAGAGTCAGTTCGGCTGACCAGAACCCACAGAGGCAGATTGAGACGCTGGCAGGGTGTGACCGGCTCTTCACAGACAAGGCGAGCGGTAAGAACACAGAGCGTCCCGCACTGACAGAGTTGCTGGGCTACGTCCGTGAGGGAGACACCGTGCGCGTTGCCTCTCTCGACCGTCTGGCACGCAACATGCGCGACATGCTGGAACTGGTGGAGACGCTGACCGGCAAGGGTGTCACGGTCGAGTTCGTGAAGGAAGGTCTCACGTTCAAGGGCGAGGGCGAGGGCGACAGCATGAGTCGTCTCCTGTTGGGCATCTTCGCAAGTGTTGCCGAATTTGAGAGGGCCACCATCCGCGAGAGACAGCGTGAGGGCATCGAGATTGCCAAGGCTCAGGGCAAGTATCGCGGGAGAGCACGAGCACTCAATCCCGAACAAGTCGAACAAGCCAAGACACTGGTCGCCACTGGAGTCGCCAAAGCCAAGGTTGCCCGTGACCTAGGCGTGTCCCGACAGACCCTCTACAACGCACTGGCAGCCGCGTAGGCGAGTGTGCTCACTATCGGTCGGGCAGTAGCCCGCCGGTAGTGGTGGTTATCCACCACACACAAATTTATGCATTTTGGAGATTGGGATGCCTCTAACGCTGTAGGTTGACAGGACACGTAGGGTGTACCCAAGCAACCAGAGCAAGGAGACGCTGTGAAACTAGAGTTTTCTCCCCAGAAGCCCAGAGCCACGCGCTCGCCAAACGGGGAGCACAAGTACATGAAGACTGATGTAGTGGCCCAGTTCAAGGACAACCCCGGACAGTGGGCGACCGTGGCAAAGAACGTGTCCTCTGCGCAGTCGGTAGCGCAGTGGGTGGACCGACAGAATGGGCGAGACAAGGACGGCAACAAGAACGACGGCCCGTGGGAGTACACCGCGATTGCATCCGGCGAGACCGCCACGGACAAGGACGGCAAGAAGGTCAAGAACGGCAAGGGCGAAGAGGTGAAGGGCTACAACGTCTCTGTGTGTTACAACCCCGAGGGCATCAAGTGGACGTAGGACGCTGACGCCACCACGCACAAGACCCCGGACGGCCAATGTCCGGGGTCTTGCTGTGTCCAGAGTAGGCCGGATTTTCCGGCCCCTCCCGCTGGGACAGCATCCGTGCAGGTCAGGACGGGTGTTGGAGTTTCCGGCCCCTACTCCCCCCAGTGCCTTAGGTCAGAAGTCGAGGTCATCGTCTGATAGATGCCCTCCGTTGGCGACGATGAACTCCTTGCGCGGCGCGACGTCGGAGCCCATCAGCAGGTCGAAGACCTTGCTCGCCTCGTCGACGTCGTCGATGGTGAGCTTGCGCAGCGTGCGGTGGCGGGGGTCCATGGTCGTCTCGGCCAGCTGGTCGGCGTCCATCTCGCCGAGGCCCTTGTAGCGCTGGACCGGGTCCTTCCAACGCACGTTCTTCCGCTTCAGCTCGGCGAGCTTGCGCTGCAGCTCGTCGTCGGAATAGGTGTAGATGTACTTGTCCATCCCCTTCTTGGGGTTGGACAGCTCGATGCGGTGCAGCGGCGGGACGGCCGAGAAGAGCCGCCCGTCGCGCACCAGCTCGGGCATGTACTTGAAGAACAGCGTCGCGAGCAGGCACCGGATGTGGGCACCGTCGGAGTCGGCGTCGGCCATCAGGATGATCCGGCCGTAGCGCGCCGCCTCGAGGTCGAACGTACGGCCCGAGCCGGCGCCGACGACCTGGATGATCGAGGCGCACTCGGCGTTCTTGAGCATGTCGCCGACGGTGGCCTTCTGGACGTTGAGGATCTTGCCGCGGATCGGCAGCAGCGCCTGGAACTCGCTGCTGCGCGCCGCCTTCGCCGTGCCCATCGCGGAGTCGCCCTCGACGATGAAGAGCTCGGTGCGCTCGGTGTCGGTGCTGCGGCAGTCGAACAGCTTGGCCGGTAGGGCGGAGGACTCGAGCGCGTTCTTGCGGCGCTGGTTCTCCTTGTGCTGCCGGGCGGCCAGGCGGGTCTTCGACGCGCCCGCGACCTTCTCCATCAGCAGCTTGGCCTGCGCCTTCTCGGCGCGCTTGGTGGAGGTCAGGAACGACTTGAGCTCGCCTGCCACCACCTTGCGCACGACGCCTCGCGCGGCGGGGGTGCCGAGTATCTCCTTGGTCTGGCCCTCGAACTGGGGCTCGGCCAGGCGTACGGTCACCACCGCCGTGAGGCCCTCGAGCACGTCGTCCTTGATCACGTCGGTGTCGGCGGCCTTGAGCACCTTCGCGGCGCGCATCGCGTCGTTGAACGTCTTGGTCAGCGCGGTCTCGAAGCCGCTGACGTGGGTGCCGCCCTTGGGGGTGGCGATCACGTTGACGAAGGAACGGACCTCGGTGTCGTAGGCGGTGTCCCAGCGCACGGCGACGTCGACCGAGAGCTCGCGCTCGACCTCCTGCGGCGTCATGTGCCCCTTGTCGTCGAGCAGCGGCACGGTCTCGGTGAAGGTGTCGGTGCCCTGCAGGCGCAGGATGTCGGTGACCGGCTCGCCGTGGGAGAGGAACTCGACGAACTCGGCGATGCCGCCGTCGTGGCGGAACTTCTCCTCCACCATCTCGCCCGTGCGCCGGTCGCGGATGACGAGCTCGAGGCCCGGCACGATGTACGACGTCTGCCGCGCACGGCCGACGAGGCCGTCCATCTCGAAGCGGGCGTCCTTGGTGAAGATCTGGCGGTCCGGCCAGAACCGGATGCGGGTGCCGGTCTTGCCCTTCGCGACCCGCTTGCCCTTGCGGGTCAGGCCGGACTGCGGGGTGAACGCGGCGTCGGGGCCGTCGCCGTCGAAGACGCCCGGCACGCCGCGCTGGAACGACAGGCCCTGCTGGCTGGGCGAGCGGTCGACGTCGATGTCCATCCGCGACGACAGCGCGTTGACCACCGACAGGCCGACGCCGTGCAGGCCGCCGGTCGCGACGTACGAGCCGCCGCCGAACTTGCCGCCGGCGTGGAGCTTGGTCGCGACGACCTCGACGCCGGGGAGCCCGGTCTTGGGCTCCTTGTCGGTCGGGATGCCGCGCCCGTCGTCGTAGACCTCGACGGAGCCGTCGCCGTGCAGGGTGACCTCGACGAGGTGGGCCACACCGGCCAGGGCCTCGTCGACGCCGTTGTCGATGATCTCCCACAGGCAGTGCATGAGCCCGCGGGTGTCGGTCGAGCCGATGTACATGCCCGGGCGCTTGCGGACGGCGTCGAGTCCCTCGAGGACCAGGAGGTGCGCTGCGTTGTAGGTGTTGTCTGACGGTGCTGCCACGAGGAGAGAACCTACCTGCGACACGCCGGGCGGCGACGGAGGCACGCCTGCCCCCGGACGCGCATGAGCAGGTCTAGCGCGGGGCACCTCACAGGTATCGCTTCTGCAACGGTCCGTCCACGCATGAGGACAACGCCAGCGGGGAAGGGTGCGACGTGATTCACTGAACGAGTTCTCGATCTACACCCGCCGGCGGGGAATCTTTGCCCCACTGGCTACGTTGGGCCAGACACCGATGAACAGAAATGAGGCTGACGTGACCACTGCCACCGCACCCACCCAGGCCGTCCTCACGGCTGGTGACCGCTGCGACCGCTGCGGCGCCCAGGCCTACCTCCGTGTGGAGCTCCAGACCGGCGGCGAGCTGCTCTTCTGCGCCCACCACGCCCGCGAGCACGGAGAGAAGCTCCGCGAGGTCGCTGCGAAGGTCCACGACGAGACCCACAAGCTCGAGGCCCCCGCTGCGGGGAGCGAGGCCTGACACTCCCCCGCCCACCCGACTTCCAGAACGGCCCCGGACTCAGGTCTCCGGGGCCGTTCTGCGTCTGCGAGGCTGTGCCGCGTGAGCCTCACCGAGATCCTCGTCGCCCTCGCGATCGCCGTCGGCATCGTCGGCATCGTCCTGCCCGTCCTGCCCGGCACCGTGCTCGTCCTGGGCGCGGTCCTCGTCTGGGCGCTGCAGGTGGGCACGTCGACCGCTTGGATCGTGTTCGCGGTCGCCACCGTCCTGCTCGCCGCCGGGACGGTGGTGAAGTACCTCGTGCCCGGCCGTCAGCTCAAGGCCTCCGGTGTCCCCAACCGCACGCTCCTCGTCGGCGCGCTCCTGGGCTTCATCGGGTTCTTCGTCGTCCCGGTGATCGGGCTGTTCATCGGCTTCGTCCTCGGGATCTACGTCGCCGAACGTGCCCGTGTCGGCGCGGCCCTGGCCTGGCCTTCGACCAAGGGAGCGCTCAGGGCCGTCGGGGTCTCGATCCTCATCGAGCTCGTCGCGGCGTGCCTGGCCGCGGCGGCGTGGGTCGTCGGCGTCGTGGTGACCTGACCGGCGCCATGCGTACGAGCGACCGCAGGCTCAGGCGCGCAGCCCCGAGGCGATCGGCAGGGTCCAGCGCTTGCGGCGCGGCACCCAGTCGCGCACCGGGTGCGAGCCGTCGACCGGGTCGACCATCTTGACCGAGAGCCGTACGGATCCCGCCCCGTCGAAGCAACCGCGACTGAGCCGCGCGCGGAACACGTCCCGCCCCCACCTGGGCCGGGCGGTGTAGTCGCACCTGACCTGCTCGTCACTGCCGCGCCAACCGTCCGCCGCGGTCAGGACGTAGTCGGTGCCGTCGCCGAGCCCGCTGCTGAGCACGTACTCGGGGCCCTTGGCGTCACGGTCGGTGTCGACGAACACCGACACACCCGCGGCGCTGGACCGCATGAGCTCGTTGAAGCGCACCTTGACCAGCAGGGCGTCGCTGCCGTGGTCGGCCTCGAGGCCGTACACGTCGGTCAGCGACGCCCGGGCGTCGGCAGGGTCGTCGATGGCGTAGAGCTCCGCGTGCGCCGGCGCGGCTACCAGCACGCCGAGCGCGAGCGCAGGGACGACGGCCGCTGAGATCCGAGTTCTCATGGGGTCGAGTCTGTCATCGCGCCCCCCCGCCGCGTCCACCCACGTCGGGGGGTGGACGGCTCAGTCGAGGTAGTCGCGCAGGACCTGCGAACGGCTCGGGTGCCGCAGCTTCGACATCGTCTTGGACTCGATCTGACGGATCCGCTCGCGGGTCACGCCGTAGACCTTGCCGATCTCGTCGAGCGTCTTGGGCTGGCCGTCGGTGAGGCCGAAGCGCATGGAGACCACACCCGCCTCCCGCTCGGACAAGGTGTCGAGCACCGCGTGCAGCTGCTCCTGCAGCAGGGTGAACGAGACCGCATCGGCCGGGACGATCGCCTCGGAGTCCTCGATCAGGTCACCGAACTCCGAGTCGCCGTCCTCGCCCAGGGGCGTGTGCAGCGAGATCGGCTCGCGGCCGTACTTCTGGACCTCGATGACCTTCTCGGGGGTCATGTCGAGCTCCTTGGCGAGCTCCTCCGGCGTGGGCTCGCGGCCCAGGTCCTGGAGCATCTGCCGCTGGACGCGGGCGAGCTTGTTGATGACCTCGACCATGTGCACCGGGATGCGGATGGTGCGGGCCTGGTCGGCCATGGCGCGGGTGATTGCTTGGCGGATCCACCACGTGGCGTAGGTCGAGAACTTGTAGCCCTTGGTGTAGTCGAACTTCTCGACCGCACGGATCAGGCCGAGGTTGCCCTCCTGGATGAGGTCGAGGAAGAGCATGCCGCGGCCGGTGTAGCGCTTGGCCAGCGACACGACGAGCCGCAGGTTGGCCTCGAGCAGGTGGTTCTTCGCCCGCCGACCGTCCTCGGCGATCCACTCGTACTCCTCGAGCATCTTGGGGCTGATGCGACCGCCCTTGGCGAGCTTCTCCTCGGAGAACAGGCCGGCCTCGATCCGCTTGGCGAGCTCGACCTCCATCTCGGCGTTGAGCAGCGGGACCTTGCCGATCTGCTTGAGGTAGTCCTTGACCGGGTCGGCGGTCGCGCCGGCGACCATGACCTGCTGCTCGGGCTCGTCGGTCTCGTCGGCCGCGGAGACGGTGAAGGCCTGCTTCTCGTCCTCCTTGATCGTCGGGTCGGCGGCGACGTCCTTCTCGAACTCGGCGTCCGGGATGTCGGGCAGGACCTTCTTGCCGTCCGCACCGATCACCGGCGCCTCGACGGCACCGAGGTCGACGACCTCGTCGGCGGGAGCAGGGGACGTCGCGGCCTTCTTGGCCGCCGTCTTCTTCGCCGGGGCGGCGGCCTTGGTGGCCGTCTTCTTCGCGGCTGCCTTCTTGGCCGGGGCCTCGGTCGCAGCGGCCTTCTTGGCCGGTGCCTTCTTGGCGGCCGACGAGGTCGCGGCGCGCTTGCTGGTGGCGGCGACCGCACGCAGGCTGGTGGCGTCGATCTGGACCGAGATGCCGAGGCCGCTGAGGTGCACGAGGAGCGCTTTCAGGTGGCGGGGCTCGACACCGGCCTCGTCACTGGCGCGCCGTACGTCTTCGGGGGACACGGTGCCCGAGGGCGTGGCCTCGGCGACCAGTGCGGTGATGGAGGGGTGCGTGAGCACCTCTGCGGGGAGCAACTTGCGTGCGTGTGAGGACACGAACACCTCTCGTCCAGCAACTTCGGGGCGCGGCGAGACCCGGTGACGTCAAGAGCCGCGTCGTCATTCTGCCACGGCCCCCCTGAGGATCCCGCACCGCCCGCCCGCCCGGCGCGTACGGCCGCGCACGGGCGTTCAGCCGGCGGACCGGGGCGCGGGCTTCGTGGGCGTGTTGGCCGTCTTTGCCTTCTTGGCCTTCTTGAAGTCGCGCACCTTCTGCAGCGAGTCGGCGTCCACGACGTCGGCGACGGAGCGGTGCCCCTCCAGCGCGTAGTCCCCCACCACGGCCTCCCAGCCGGTGGGCCGGACACCGGCCTGCTTGGCCAGCAGGGCGACGAAGATCTGCGCCTTCTGCTTGCCGAAGCCGGGCAGTGCCATGACCCGCTTGAGCAGGTCCTTGCCGTCGGCCGCCTCGGTCCAGATCCGCGAGGCGTCACCGCCGTAGGTCTCCTCGACGATGCGGGCCAGCTCCTGGAGCCGGGCAGCCATCGAGCCCGGGAACCGGTGGATGGCCGGCGGGGTCGCGGCCATCGCGGCGAACTGCTCGGGGTCGGCGGCGGCGATGGCGTCGGGATCGAACGTGCCGAAACGGTCGAGCACCTTGGCGGGCCCGCGAAAGGCGTGCTCCATCGGGTACTGCTGGTCGAGCATCATCCCGACGAGGAGCGCGAACGGCGAGTCGTCGAGGACCTTGTCGGCGGCGGGATCGCCGGTGATCTTGAAACCCATGGGGCCATCCTGCCCGACTCGTGGCGCGGGGCAGGACCTCGTGGGCTACTGGGCCTTGACCGCGAGGACCGGGCAGGGGGCGTCGAGCAGCACCCGCTGGGCGTTGCTGCCGAGGATGAGCTTGCCGACGGGCGAGCGGCGGCGCAGACCGATCACGAGCAGCTCGGCGCTGTTGGCCTCGGCGATGCTGATCAGGTCCTCGGCCGGCTCGAAGCCGCGCACGAGCTGGCGGATGTCGTGCTCGACACCGGCCTCGTCGAGCCTCGCCTGGATCGCGGCGAGCTCGTCCTCCGCGGCCCTGGCCGCCGTGCCGTCGTACTCCTGGCCTCCCCGGTGGGAGTTCACCACGACCAGCTTGCTGCCGCGCAGCTTGGCCTCGCTGATGCCAGCGGCGAGAGCGGCCTCGCCCTCCGGCTTGGGGACGTAACCGACGACGACAGTGCCCATGGTGTCTCCTCTCGGGGCCGCGGCGGCTCGCCGCTGGCCTGCTGGCACCGTAACGGAAAATCTTCGGCCGTGGGCGCCTGTGGAGGAGCGCGTCGCCCGTGCGGGTGTGTACGGCACGCTGGACCCGTGGCTCCCCAGCTCGCCGGCCCGTACGCCATCCGCCCACCCATCGACCGCTACACCCACACCATGCTGCGCGCCGCGACCCTCGAGCTGGTGGAGCGCGAGCGCCGGCGCCGGTTCGCGCCCGTCGTGCACGCCGGCGTGCCTGGCCGGTGCGTCGCCCACCCGGACGACGGCACCGCGTCGGATCCCGGGCTGCGCGCCGACGTCGTGCTGGCCATGCTGCGCCGGTCGGCCTCGCTCACCGCTCGTCCCCTGCTGTGGCTCACCCGCCCCGGCGAGCTCAGCCCCCACGACGACGACCTGCGGTGGCTCGGTCCGACCTCCTGGGCCGCCCAGGCGCTCGGCATGCACGTCGGGCTCGTCGTGGTGACCCGACGAGGATGGTTCGACCCCGTCAGCGACGTACGACGCGAGTGGCGCCGCCTGCGCCCGCGGTGACTCGCGGGTCGACTCCGGTCAGTCCCAGGCGTGCACGGGCTCGTTGCTGTGCATCCGGTCGCGGTAGTCGAGCAGGGTCGCGCGCAGGGCGTCGAAGCGGTCCTCTCCCCCGCGCTGGCGCACCCGCTCGACGAACCAGCCCGCACCGCTCGCCTCGGCCTGGCACCGCTGCTCGATGATCCCGAGGTAGCGGTCGCTCTGCTCGCTCGGCACACCCCACGACTCAAGGCCGGCGCGCGCCATCGGCAGCAGCCGGCGCAGCACGAGCTCGGTGGCACGCACCTGTCCGATGCCGGGCCAGTAGACCTGCGCGTCCACACCGGTCTGGGCGGCGACGTGGAAGTTCTCCTCCGCTGCGGAGAAGGACATCTGCGACCACAGCGGCCGTTCGCTATCGACGAGGTGGCGGATCAGGCCGAACCACAGAGCCGCGTTGGCGATCGTGTCGGCGATGGTGGGGCCGGCAGCCAGGAGCCGGTTCTCCACCCGCAGGTGCGGCCTGCCCTGGGAGATGTCGTAGACGGGGCGGTTCCAGCGGTAGATGGTGCCGTTGTGCAGCTTGAGCTCGTGCAGGGCCGGGGTGCCTCCCGACTCGAGGACCTCAAGGGGGTCCTCCTGGTCCGTCACGGGCAGCAGCGCCGGGAAGTAGCGGACGTTCTCCTCGAACAGGTCGAACACCGAGGTGATCCACCGCTCGCCGAACCACACGCGCGGACGCACGCCCTGCGCCTTGAGCTCCTCGCTGCGGGTGTCGGTCGCCTGCTCGAAGAGCGGGATGCGGGTCTCGCGCCAGAGCTCCTTGCCGAGGAGGTAGGGCGAGTTGGCCGAGACGGCGAGCTGGACGCCGGCGATCGCCTGCGCGGCGTTCCAGTAGGAGGCGAACTGGTCGGGCGAGGTCTGGACGTGGAACTGCGTGCTGGTGCACGCGGCCTCTGGGACGATCGAGTCGGCCGTCGTGGTGAGCCGCTCCTTGCCGGAGATGCTGATCGTGATGTCCTCCCCGCGCGCGTTGAGGATCTGCTCGGACAGCAGGCTGTAGCGCGGGTTGGAGCTCAGCGAGTCGCGCGTCATGTGCCCCTCGGCGAGCGTGGGCAGGATGCCGATCATCACCTGGTGCGCCCCGACCCGCGACCCCTTCTCGTCGGCGTCGTTGAGCGAGCGCCGCAGGCTCTCCTCGAAGGTCCCGAGGCCGCCCTCGCGCAGCTTGGCGGGCGGCAGGTTGATCTCGATGTTGAACTGGCCGAGCTCGGTCTGGAAGTCGGGGTCGGCGATCGCCTCGAGCACCTCGGCGTTCTTCAGCGCCGGGTCCCCCGCGTCGTCGATGAGGTTGAGCTCCATCTCCAGACCGGTCATCGGGTCGTCGGTGTCGAATGCTGCCTCGCGCAGCATCCGGGCGAACACGTCGAGGTTGCGCCGCACCTTCTCCCGGTGCCGCGTCCGGTCGGCCCGACTGAACTCCTGCTGCGCGACCTCTTCTCCCATGTCCGCACCCTAGCCACGCGCGCGTGCCTCGGGAACCGCCCGCCGGGCTGGTCTCAGGCGGCCGGGTCACCGCTGGCGGCCAGCCGGGGCCGGAGCAGGGTCCACTCGTCGGGCGAGGTCGCCGACTCGAGCAGCTGGGCGACGAGGGTCCCGAGGGACTGCTCCGGCTCGGCGTCGCGGCACCGGTCGACCGCGCACCACGCCAGCGCACCGTCGCCGAGGAGCCAGGCCGCGAAGGCGAGGACCGCTGCCGGTGCGGCCACGTGGGTGGCGGGCAGGCGCCTCACCGCATCGGTCCACAGGTCGACCGCGCGACGAGCCTCGTCCCGGGAGAGCCACGCCCACGCCTCGTCGCGTCGCGCGCCCGAGGGCACCGTCAGCGCGACCGCGGCCAGCTCGCCGCAGGAGAACCGGGTGCCGTGGTCGACGTGATCGCGCACCAGGCGCCCCAGCGCGCCGGCGGCGAGCGCGCTCGCACCCTCGAGGGCGGCCTCGGTCGCCCGTACCCCCGCGACGTCGGGGTCCAGCGTGGCGCGCAGCGCCTCGCGGCTGGTGTGCGTGACGCGACCGTCGAAGACGCCCTGCGCCGTGAACGGGTGCTCCGAGCGGGTGAACGCAACGCCGCGGTAGGCGGCCAGGGGCGCACCGGGGAGCACGGCGTACCAGTGGTCGTCGTGCACCCGGAGCACCTCGTGGACCAAGATGCCGGCCGCCGTGAGCTCCTCGTGGAGGGCCCACGCGGCCTCGTCGGCCACCGTGGTGTCGTCGTCGTAGATGACGACCACCACATCGCGCACGCCGTTGCGGCGTGCCGGGCGCAGCAGTGCCTCGACCACGTCGTCGACGTCGTCGGGGTCGTGGGGCAGGTCGACCCGGGCGCTCATCCCGCCGGGCGAGCCGACGCCGATGACGACCACGGAGCGTTCGGGGACGAACCCGAGGGCGAGCGGCACGAAGGCCGCGATGTCGTCGGGTGTGCGTGCCCGCAGGGTGGTGACGCCGCGGCGCGGGCGGTCGTGGGCGGATGAGGTCGTGGCGTGGTCATCGGGTTCCATGTCGACGACGCTTCCCGCCGCCACCGACGGGCCATGCCGGTCAGGCCACGGACCTGTGGACAAGTCCGTACGGCGGCTGGCTGTGGACGGTTCGTGGCCCACGATCGACGCGCGCAGGCCCGTCGCACCGGCCGTCACGCATGCGTGGGCGAGAATGGAACGGTGAGGCAGCCTTACGGATCCCGGGTCCCCGGCTGATGCGCGACACCGCCTCGATCCTCCACCTCGACCTCGACGCCTTCTTCGCCGCGGTCGAGCAGCGCGACAAGCCGTCCCTGCGGGGCAAGCCAGTGATCGTCGGCGGCACCGGGGGTCGCGGCGTGGTGGCGACGGCGTCGTACGAAGCGCGCAGGTACGGCGTCGGGTCGGCGATGTCGGGGCGCGAGGCGCGGGCCCGCTGCCCCCACGCAGCGTTCCTCAGCGGTCGGTTCCACGCCTACCGGGAGACGAGCAGGCAGGTGATGCAGGTCCTGCGCGACCTCTCCCCCCTCGTCGAGCCCCTCTCCCTCGACGAGGCCTTCGTCGACCTCGCTGCAGCAGACCTCCCCGACCTCGAGGTCGCGACGGTCACCGAGGTCGGCGAGCGCCTCCGCGCGCGGGTGCAGGAGGTGACCGGCGGGCTCACCGCGACGGTCGGCATCGCCTCGTCGAAGTTCCTCGCCAAGGTCGCCAGCGAGCTCGACAAGCCGGACGGCATGACGGTGGTCCCTCCCGGCACCGAGCTCGACCTGCTCCGACCGATGACGGTCCACGTGATCCCGGGGGTCGGCCCGGCCACCGCCGAACGGCTCCGCCGCGCGGGCATCCACACCATCGCCGAGCTGGAGCTCGTCACCGAGGACGAGCTCGTACGCCTCCTCGGGCAGGCGCAGGGACACGGCCTGTGGCAGCTGGCGCGGGCGCAGGACTCGCGTCCGGTCGTGGCGGAGCGCGAGGCGAAGTCGGTGAGCGTGGAGGGCACCTACGACTCCGACCTCACCGACCGTCGGCTGATGGAGGGCCTGCTCACGCGCCAGGCCCGCGAGGTCGGGACCCGGCTGCGCAAGAGCGGCCTCTCCGGTCGCACGGTGACCATCAAGGTGCGGCTGCACGACTTCACCACCCTTAGCCGCTCCAGCACCCTGTCCAGCCCCACCGACGACGGCGGCACCATCGGTCGCATCGCCCGCTCCCTGCTCGCCGACCTCGACACCACCGGCGGCGTACGCCTCCTCGGGGTGGGCGTCTCCGGCCTCGCCGACTGGGTCCAGGAGGACCTCTTCGGCGAGACCACGGACGAGGAGGAGGCCGAGGTCGTGCTGCCCGAGCCTCCTCGGCGCGCCTGGCCCCCGGGAGCCGACGTCGTCCACGACGACCTGGGCCCCGGCTGGGTCTGGGGCTCGGGGGCCGGCGTCGTGACCGTCCGGTTCGAGACCGCGGACACCCCGCCCGGACCGGTCCGCAGTTTCCGCGCCGACGACCCCGCCCTGCGGCGCCCCGAGCCGCCCGCCGAGGACTGAGCCTCCCGCGGGGTATGTCCCCGCACCGACCGGGGAACCCCTGAGAAGTCCCTGAGAGTTGGCCGTTCGTGCAACTCCCGGGGGAACTGGCTCGTCAAGGCAGGTGAAGGCACCAATCCGATCGGGAATCCCGCAGCGGACACAGGCGTTGGAACAGATGTGCGACACGGGGTGGTCGCACGAGAGCAGGAGGACGAGATGAGCACTGCACAGCGCAAGAGCACGACCAGCACCACTCGTGAGATCGAGGGCCGCGACAGCGTGGGCCTCTACCTCGACGAGATCGCTCGCACCCCGCTCCTCGACGCCGAGACCGAGGTCGAGCTGTCCAAGACCATCGAGGCGGGCCTGCTGGCCCAGCACCTGCTCGACACCGGCCGCGTCGGCCGACGCAAGGGCGGCGCGCCGATGAGCGCCAACGAGGCCGAGCTCGAGTGGCTCGCCGAGCAGGGCCGGCTCGCCGTCGACCGTTTCATCGAGGCCAACCTGCGCCTCGTGGTGTCGATCGCCCGCAAGTACGGTCGCTCGCAGATGCCCATGCTCGACCTGATCCAGGAGGGCAACACCGGCCTGATCCGCGCGGTCGAGAAGTTCGACTACACCAAGGGCTACAAGTTCTCCACCTACGCCACGTGGTGGGTGCGCCAGGCGATCACCCGCGGCATCGCGCAGCAGGCTCGCGTCGTACGCCTCCCCGTGCACGTCGTCGAGGAGCTCAACCAGGTGGGCAGCGCGCGTCGCACGCTCGAGCGCCAGCTCGGCCGCGACCCGGAGCCCGAGGAGATCGCCACCGAGCTCGGCATGGAGCTCGACCGCGTCCTCGACCTGATGAGCTGGGGCCGCGACCACGTCTCGCTCGACACGCCTGTCGACGAGGACGGCGACACGTCCCTCGGTGACCTGATGGCCCAGGAGACGGCCCCCGGCCCGGACCTCAACTACCTCGACGCCGAGGCCCGCCAGCGCCTCGACGACCTGGTGGCCATCCTCGACGAGCGCTCGGCGGACATCGTCCGGGCCCGCTACGGCCTGGCCGACGGTCGCCAGCACAAGCTCGCCGACATCGGTGCCCGTCACGGCATCTCGGCCGAGCGGGTGCGCCAGCTGGAGCGCGAGGCCCTGCAGAAGCTCCGCCGTGCCGGGGACCCCGACCTCGCGGCCTGACCTTCTAGTACGCCGCGGACTCCAGGTCCGCGCTCGCGGCCCGTGCCCGGTCGACCACGTCGGCAGGCACGGGCCGCTGTGCTGCGATCCGCTCCTGCCACATCTGCAGCGCCACGACGCGCGCGGCGGCCTCCTCCACCCGGGCCCGGGAGACGAGCCCGGCGTCGAGGGCGTCGACGACGATCTGGTGCGTCGTCGCGTTGTCCACCGGCATCAGGAGCAGGTCCGCGCCGGCCTGGAGCGCCTGCAGCGCCGGGGTCGGCCGGCCCCCGACCGCGCCCATGCCGAGCGAGTCGGTGATGGCGACGCCCTCGAACCCGAGCTCGTCGCGCAGCAGGTCGTAGACCTCGGGCGCCATGCTCGCCGGGACCCCCGGCGCGATGTCGGTCAGGTCGAGGTGGCTCATCATCACCGCCGGCGCCTGCTGGCGGACGGCTGCCTCGAAGGGCGGCAGGTCGTGGGCCGAGAGCTCCTCGAGCGTCGCGTCGAGCTCCGGCAGCGTGTCGTGGCTGTCGGACGTCGCCCCGCCGTGCCCGGGGAAGTGCTTGACCGTCGAGACGATGCCGGCGTCGTCGTAGCCCTTGATGGCGGCACCGACTGCCTGCGAGGCCAGCCGGGGGTCCATCGACGGCGAGCGCAGGCCGATCGTGGGGTCGGCGGCACCGATGGTGACGTCCGCGACGGGCGCGAACACCCAGGTGAACCCCAGGCCGCGCAGCTCGAGTCCCGTCGTCAGCGCGGCGGCACGGGTGACCCGGCGACCCAGCCCAGGATCGGCCGCGATGGCCAGCCCCGCCGAGGCGAAGTGGGGGAACTCGGTGGCGATGCCACGCAGGTGCGAGACGTAGCCGCCCTCCTGGTCCACCCCGATCACCGGCGGGAACTCGCGACCGTCGTCGGCCGCGGCACGAGAGATGGCCGCGGTCATGTCGAGCACCTGCTGCTGGTCGAGGACGTTGGCGCCGGTGACCGACACGCCGGCCAGGTGCAGCTCGCGCACCATGCGCGCGGGCTCCTCGGGGTCGGTGCCGTGGAACCGGCCGACGATCACACCGCCGGCGAGCTGCTCGGGCGTCCAGGTGGCGACGAGCTCCTGGGCCTCGGCGAGCTCTCCGACGGTCGGGCCCCACGACGTCGGGGTGTCCGGGTCCTCGGGCTGCTCCGCGTCGGCGGACGCAGAACCGGCCTCGTCGGTGGCGGGCGCGGACGACGAGGGCGCGGGGGCGGCCGGCGCGGCGTCGTCGGGGGTGGACCCGAGGCCCGCGCACCCGCTGACCAGCAGGACGCCCGTCGCGATCACGGCCAGTCGGGGTCGGATCGGGAGCACGCGTGGAGGTTACCGGGCCGACCCTCGTGATCCGGAAACGTCAGGCCAGCGCGACCAGGTCGGCGTAGACCTCCTCGACGCGTCGACGCAGGTCCTCGAGCGAGCCCGTGTTGTCGATCACGTGCGTGGCGATCGCCAGCCGGTCCTCGCGCGAGGCCTGCGCGGCGATCCGCGACTGCGCCTCCTCCGTGCTCGACCCCCGGTCCCCGACCATCCGTGCCACCTGCACCTCGGTGGGGACGTCGACGACGACCACCGCGTCGAACTGCCCGGCACGACCCACCTCGGCCAGGAGGGGGATGTCGTGCACCACGACCGAGCCCGGTGCCGCGGCCGCCTCG
The DNA here is from genome assembly GCF_014653115.1 of Nocardioides flavus (ex Wang et al. 2016). Classification (GTDB taxonomy): domain Bacteria; phylum Actinomycetota; class Actinomycetes; order Propionibacteriales; family Nocardioidaceae; genus Nocardioides; species Nocardioides flavus. The sequence continues at coordinate 19,487 of NZ_BNAD01000010.1, forward strand.
AGCTCGGCGCTGCGCCGGTGCACCAGCGGGTGGATGATCGCCTCGAGACGCTTGCGGGCCGAGGCGTCGGCGAAGACCAGTGCCCCGACGGCCGGGCGGTCCAGGTCGCCCTCAGGAGTCAGCACCCCGCGCCCCAGCTCGGCGACGACGGCGTCGAGCCCGGGCGTGCCGCGCGCGACGACCTCACGGGCGAGCAGGTCGGCGTCGATGACCACCGCACCGAGCTCGGCGAGGATGGCCGACACGGTGCTCTTGCCCGAGGCGATGCCCCCGGTCAGTCCGACGCGTACGGTCACCGGTCCTGCTCCACGACAGCGGCGCGCGGCGTACGGCTCACGCCGCCGCGGCCTTCTCGGCAGCGGCGAGCAGCACGCAGGTCGCGACGCCCTCCATCGCCGCCGTGACCTCCTCCAGCGGGGGCATGGTCGGCGCGAGCCGGATGTTGGTGTCGTCGGGATCGCGCTTGTAGGGGAACGACGAGCCCGCCGGGGTGAGGGCGATGCCGGCCTCCTTGGCCAGGGCGACGACGCGGCTGGCGGTGCCCGGCACGACGTCGAGGTTCACGAAGTAGCCACCGGTCGGCGTGTTCCAGGTCGCCACGCCGCGGCCGCCGAGCCGCTCGGACAGCACGCGGTCGACCTCGGCGAACTTCGGGGCGATGATCTCGCGGTGCTTGACCATGTGGTCACGCACGCCCTGGGCGGACCCGAAGAACTCCGCGTGGCGCAGCTGGTTGACCTTGTCGGGGCCGATCGACCCGGTGCCGAGGTGCGCGAGGTACCAGCTGACGTTGCCGGCCGACGCGGCGATGAAGGCCACCCCGGCACCGGCGTAGCTGATCTTCGAGGTCGAGGCGAACATGATCGGGCGGTCCGGGTGCCCGGCTGCCGAGGCGAGGGTGAGGATGTCGGCGCTCTTGGCCTCGTCTGCGGTGAGGTGGTGCAGCGCGTAGGCGTTGTCCCAGAAGATCTTGAAGTCCGGCGCAGCCGTCGGCATCGCGGCGAGCCGGGCGGCGACCTCCTGGCTGCAGATCGCGCCGGTCGGGTTCGCGTAGGTCGGGACGATCCACATGCCCTTGATGCTCGGGTCGTCGGCGACGAGCGCGGCGACGGCCTCGGCGTCGGGTCCGTCCTCGCGCATCGGCACGGTCAGCATCTCGATGCCGAGGCTCTCGAGGAGCGTGAAGTGACGGTCGTAGCCCGGCACCGGGCACACGAAGCGGACCTTCTCCTCCCTGCCCCAGGGCCGCTCGGAGTCGACCGCGCCGAAGAGCATCATCCACACCAGGCAGTCGCGCATCATCGACAGGCTGGAGTTGCCGCCCGCCACGACCTGGTCGGCGTCGACCCACAGGAGCTCGGCGAACATCTCCCGCAGCTCCTGCAGTCCCTGGAGCCCACCGTAGTTGCGCACGTCGGTGCCGCTGGCGTCCTTCGTCGACGTCGGCAGCCGCAGCAGGTCGTCGGCGAGGTCGAGCTGCTGCGACGACGGCTTGCCGCGGGTCAGGTCGAGCTTCAGCCCGCGGGCCTTGAGGTCGTCGTACGCAGCGCGCTGCTCCTCGAGCAGCGCGGCGAGGTCGTCGGCGGACAGGTCGGCCAGCGCAGTCGCGTTCACGCGCGCAAGGCTACCGAGGCGCGCGACCTGACCGGACGCTCGTACCCACGGAGCGGGACGGGGGTGTCGGACGACCCCGGCTCCGCCGGTCGCAGCAGGCTTGGTGGCTGCATCGGCGACGTGGTCCGTCCGGGTGACCGCCGGGTACGCGTGCCGAGGACGTGGACAAACCGCCGGCGACGTGCGTGACGCGACCACCGTCCGGGGCGGACTTGGCTGACCGTGGCCCGCATGCGCCCCGAGTCGATGGGGCGCCGTGCGGCGTGACGGCTGGCGTCAGGCCTGCCAGACGCCGCGCACGTCGTCGACCACGTCGCGCGCTTGCCGCAGCCCGGCCTCCGCGGCGACCGCGCGCTTGGCAGGGTCGAGCAGGTTGCGCCCGAACACGGTCAGCGCCTCGGCGTCCGGCGTCACGACCGACCACGCCCGGGGCGCCACCCGCTCGAGCGCGCCCGGATCGACGTCTTCTTGCTGATCGAGCGCGGCAGCGGTGCCAGCACCACGACCCGCTCCGCGCCGCGCGCGACGTCGACGTTGGCAGTCGATCGCATGCCCCCGTCCATGTAGTGGCGCCCCCCGATCTCGACGGGCGGCCACACGGTCGGCACGGCGCAGCTCGCGGCGACGGCGGAGACCAGGTCCACGCCGGAGGACGGGGTGAAGACGGTGAACTCGCCGCTGGCGGTGTCGACCGCAGTGACCCGCAGGTCCCGTTCGGGCCAGCCGTGCACGGTCAGTCGCGAGCGGATCACGCCCTCGCGGTCGACCGAGCCCGGCTCGTGCGCGGCGTGGGCGACCTTGCCGACGCGCGCCAGCTTCGTACGCCCGCTCCCGGGCAGGGCGTACGGCGGGAGCAGCTTGAGCGCCGCCACCCGCGACATCCGACCGCCGAGCTCGGCGTCGGGCGGCTCGAGCTGCGTGGCGTAGAGCTCGTCCAGCGACAACCCGTTGGTCACCTGCGCGCCCACCACCGAGCCGGCAGACGTGCCGACCACGATGTCCGCGCCGCTCAGGTCGACGCCCGCCTCCGCGAGCCCGGCGAGGATGCCGAGCTCCCAGGCGATGCCGGTGATCCCGCCTCCGCCGAGGACCAGTGCCGAGGTGCCGCGTCCAGTCATGCGCCAGTTCTAGCGGACACACCCTGACGGAATCCGCCCCCGACACCCGTGCGTACGCCGAACGGCCCGCCGGGAGTCCCGGCGGGCCGTTCGTGGTGGTGCTGTGGAGCTAGCGGGTCAGCCGATCAGGCCTGCCCACCGGTCAGCTTCTCGCGGAGCGCCTGCAGCGCCTCGTCGGAGGCGAGGGAGCCACCGGTGTCGCCACCGGTCTCGGCCACCTGGTCGCCACCGGAGGAGTAGGACGTGGCCTCGCCGGCCTCGACCTCGGCCTGCTTGGCCTCCTCCTGCTGCTTGACGTGCGCCTCCCAGCGGGCGTGCGCCTTGGCGTACTGGTCCTCCCAGATCGCGCGCTGCTCGTCGAAGCCCTCGAGCCACTCGCCCGTCTCGGGGTCGAAGCCCTCGGGGTAGACGTAGTTGCCCTGCTCGTCGTAGGTCGCGGTCATGCCGTAGAGCGTGGGGTCGAACTCCTCCACGTCGGAGGCGGCGGCGGTCTCGTTGGCCTGCTTGAGCGACAGCGAGATGCGGCGACGCTCGAGGTCGATGTCGATGATCTTGACCATGACGTCGTCGTTGACCTGGACGACCTGCTCGGGGATCTCGACGTGACGCTCGGCGAGCTCGGAGATGTGCACCAGGCCCTCGATGCCCTCCTCGACGCGGACGAACGAGCCGAAGGGCACCAGCTTGGTGACCTTGCCCGGCACGATCTGGCCGATCTGGTGGGTCCGGGCGAAGTGCTGCCACGGGTCCTCCTGCGTCGCCTTCAGCGACAGGGAGACACGCTCGCGGTCCATGTCCACGTCGAGGACCTCGACGGTGACCTCGTCGCCCACGGCGACGACCTCGGACGGGTGGTCGATGTGCTTCCAGGACAGCTCCGAGACGTGCACGAGGCCGTCGACGCCACCGAGGTCCACGAAGGCACCGAAGTTGACGATCGAGGACACGACACCCTTGCGGATCTGGCCCTTCTGCAGCTGGGTGAGGAAGCCGTGGCGGACCTCGGACTGGGTCTGCTCGAGCCAGGCACGGCGCGACAGGACCACGTTGTTGCGGTTCTTGTCGAGCTCGATGATCTTGGCCTCGAGCGTCTGGCCGACGTAGGGCTGCAGGTCGCGGACGCGACGCATCTCCACGAGCGAGGCCGGCAGGAAGCCGCGCAGGCCGATGTCGAGGATGAGGCCGCCCTTGACGACCTCGATGACGGTGCCCTCGACGACGCCGTCCTCCTCCTTGACCTGCTCGATGGTGCCCCAGGCGCGCTCGTACTGGGCGCGCTTCTTGGACAGGATCAGGCGACCTTCCTTGTCCTCCTTCTGGAGGACCAAGGCCTCGACCTTGTCGCCCACGGAAACGACCTCGTTGGGGTCGACGTCGTGCTTGATCGACAGCTCTCGCGAGGGGATGACGCCCTCGGTCTTGTAGCCGATGTCGAGGAGGACCTCGTCACGGTCCACCTTGACGATGGTGCCGTCGACGATGTCGCCGTCGTTGAAGTACTTGATGGTCGCATCGATTGCGGCGAGGAAGTCCTCTTCGGACCCGATGTCGTTGACGGCCACCTGGGGCGCGTCGTAGTCCGGAAGGGCGGAGAGCGTGCTCGTCATATGGGAAGTGATTCCTTGGATGGATGGAGTCGTACGGATGCGCGCGAGAAGTCTGTTTCACTGGGCCTCGTCGGTGACGGGTCACTGACGCGAGCTCGGCGAGCACGGGTTCGCTCGGTATGGAAGCCGGGCAGACGACTGGCGCAACTCCCAAGAGTACGCGCCCGCGCGGGCGCACGTCCAACCAGCGCGGGACGCCCGTCCCACGCTCAGGCCACGCTCACCGGGCAGGCGGCCGGACATGCAGGTCGCCGGACTCCGCAACGGCCCGGAGCAGGTCGTCGGCGCGGTCCGCGACGGGGTTCTCCCCCGCACGGGCGGCGAGGTCGACCAGCGCCCACAGGTCGGCCGCGCGGGCGCCGTCGAGGAGGGTGCCGGCGTCTCCCCCGCGCCCCGACCGCCAGGCGTCGAGGACCGCGGAGGCGTACGCGGGGTGGCGGTCGAACCGCAGCAGGTTGCCCAGGTCGGTCCACGGGTGGCCGGCGTGGGCGTACTCCCAGTCGAGGACCGCGGTCACCTCGAGCGTACGGGGGTCGACGAGGACGTTCTTGGGGTTGAGGTCGCCGTGGGCCAGGCTTGCGCGTCCCACGGTGTCCAGCAGGTCCTGCGCGGAGCGGCACACCTGCGACAGCGCCTCGCGGAGGGAGTCCGGCCACGCCCGCAGGCGGGTGGCGACCCACGAGGTCAGGTCGTCGTCGGGGAACCTGCCCACGCCCAGCGCGCCGTCGACGAAGGGCCCGGGACGCAGCATCGGCATCCCCGCCAGCGTGGCGGCGACCGCGCCGAGCCCCGACCCGAGCCGCTCCAGCCCGACCGCGTCACCGGCATCGAGCAGGCACGCGAGGACGAGGTCCCCCCGATCGCCCGGCAGGAGGGACGTCACCAGCAGCCCGGGAGCGTCGTCCGCGGCGACGGCTCGGCGCGCCTCGAGCACGTCCGGGACCGGCACCAGCCCGCGCACCAGGTGCAGGACGGACCGGTCGACCTCGGGGGCCGCGTCCCCCCGCACGTCGCCGGGAGGGTAGAGCCGTACGACGACCCGCTCCCCGCCCGCCTCACCGAGGAAGGTCCGCCCCGAGTGCCCGCCGTCCAGGGGCGTCAGTGACGGCGTCGCTCCGCTCATCGCCCCATCGTGGCAAACGACCGGCGAGACCTGGCACGGAAGGTCGGCCTCACCCTTTGGGGCAATGTTTGTGTCACCTTCCCGTGGGACGCTCGTTGCCACTTGTCAGGAACGGCTTGACGCACCGTGGATCTTCCGAGGGTCGACGGGCACCGCACACATGGGGGGTACGACAGATGCATGCACGACAGCACCGGTCACGGGGCCGGTTGTCCGGAGCAGCGGCGGTGGCGATGGCCGTCGCGTTGCCAGCGTCACTGCTGGTGCTGACGCAGGCGCCCGCCGCGGCTGCACCGCTGCCAGCGGCGTACGCGGCTGACGCGCACTCCGACATCGTCGACCTGTCCGCACAGGTCCTCGACGCGGGCGACCTCGCCGGGCTCGTCGTCGGGCACAGCCGCAGCACCGTGGCCAGCACGACCGCCGACGGCAGCTCCACGGCGTCATCGGCGAACCTCGACGCGGACCTCGTCTTCGGGGGCGTGCCCATCTCGCCGGACGGCACCTTGGTCACCGCACCGCCGAGCGCCGACCCGCCCGCCGAGGACCTGGCGGACATCCCGGTCGACCTCGTCGCAGACGTCGGGCTCGTGACGGGTGACGTCCAGGCCGCCTGGGCCGGCAGCAACGCCTGCGTGCCGGCGAGCGACGGCGAGCGCGTGCTGTCGGACTCGCGTACGACCCTGGCCGGCGTCACGCTGGTGGACGCCCCCGCCCCGGTGGGCACCCTCGCCGCGGTCACCGCGTCGGAGACCCGGACGCGCACGGCGCTCGTCGACGACGGCGACGGCTCGGACGTCGTCGCCACCGCCACGACGACCGTCGGCGACATCGACCTGCTGGGCGGCGCGGTCACGGTCGACGTCACGAACCCCGTCGTCCTGCAGGCGAGCTCCGACGGCACCACCGGCTCGGCCGGCTTCGTGAGTCCGCCCACCATCACCGCCACCGTCGGCGACAACCCGGTCGACATCCCGCTCAACGCCACACCGCAGCAGATCGAGCTGCCTGCCCTCCTCGAGCCACTGGCGGACCTCACCATCACGGCCTTCGACGCCACCGACCAGTCCTCGGGGGCCACCGGCGAGGGCACGCTGGACGCGTTGCTGCGCATCGACCTGGAGGTCCTCAGTGGCGTCCCGCTGGCACCCCCGGTCGCCGATGTCTCGCTCGCGGTCGCGCCGATGGCCGTGCAGGCCACCGCGCCCAGCGGCGGCGTCGAGTGCGGCGCGGTCGACGCCACCGCGCCCGGTGCACCGGTCATCGAGCAGCCCGCGGAGGGCGCCGTCACCGACGACCCGACGCCCGGGTTCTCCGGCACGGCCGAGCCCGGCTCCACGGTCGTGGTGAGGGACACCGTCGGCGACGAGGTGTGCACGGACGTCGCCGACGCCGGCACGGGTGCCTGGAGCTGCACCCCGACCACTCCCCTGCCCGACGGGACGAACCCCTACACCGCCGACGCGACCGACGAGGCCGGCAACACCTCGGCGCCGGACACGGTCACCTTCACCGTCGACACCACGGCGCCCGCCGTCGCGGTGCTGACGCCGGCGGACGGCTCGACGACGGCCGACCCGACCCCCGAGGTCACGGGCAGCGGCGAGCCCGGCACCTCCATCGCGGTGACCGAGGACGGGCTGCCGGTCTGCACGACGACCGTCCCCCCGGCGGCACCTGGTCCTGCACGCCGACCCTGCCGCTGCTGCTCGGCGAGCACACGTTCACCGCCACCGCGACGGACGAGGCGGGCAACACCGCGACCGCGACGACCACCTTCACCGTCGTCCTCGGCAGTGGCGACACGACCCCGCCCGCCGCGCCGGTCATCACCTCCCCGGCACCGGGCGCGACCGTCCAGGACACCACGCCCCTGATCTCCGGGACCGGGGAGTCCGGGGCGACCGTCACCGTCACCGAAGGCTCGACCGTGCTGTGCACCGCGGACGTCGGGGGCGACGGCACGTGGTCCTGCTCCCCCACCGTCGCCCTGCCGACCGGTCCGCACACCGTCAGCGCGACCCAGGCCGACGCCGACGGCAACGTCAGCCCCGCCGACAGCGTGAGCTTCACCATCGCGGGTGCGACGCCGCCCACGGGCCCGGGCGACACCGACGGTGACGGACTGCCCGACGGCCAGGAGGGCGCCCTCGGGACCGACCCGGCCGACCCCGACACGGACGGCGACGGGCTGACCGACGGAGCCGAGGTCAACACCCACGGCACCGACCCGCTGGACCGCGACACCGACGGCGACCGCATCACCGACGGTCGCGAGGTCAGCGGCGTGCGGATCAAGGAGCGCTTCGAGGTCTGCGGCAGGAAGGCGCGCACGGCGATCCTCGTCCGCACCGATCCCCTGGCCAAGGACACGGACAAGGACGGGCTCCACGACGGGCGGGAGGTCCGCGGCTACACGATCAAGCAGAAGGTGCGGACCAAGAAGAAGTCGTTCGTCATCGGCAGGACCCGCTCCAACCCGCGCAAGAAGGACACCGATCGCGACGGCCTCAAGGACAAGGTCGAGATGACCGGCAAGGCCAACAAGCGCTTCGGCAAGGACAGGTCCGACCCGACGAAGTGCGACACCGACAAGGGTGGCGTACGCGACGGCGCGGAGATCAGGGCGAAGGCCAACCCCGCCGACTGGCGCTCCGGTCCGCGCGACCCGCGGATCCGCGACGGTCGCATCGTGAGCCGCTACGAGTCCTTCGGGATCGGCTGACCCCACCAGCCGCGGCTCTGAAGCGGCGACCGGGTCCCCGGGGCAGGCGACTGCCCCGGGGACCCGGTCGTCGCGCGTGGGCGGACTACCCTTCGTACGGTGGAGGATCACCAGCCGCAGTCGGTCCGGGTGGAGCGCCGCCCGGTCTCCGAGCAGGAGTCGCGCCGGGCCAACGGACCCGACTGGGACCGCTACGCCGACGAGTACCAGGCCACCCACGGCGAGTTCCTCGGCGATGCCGGGTTCGTGTGGGGCCCAGAGGGTCACACCGAGGACGAGCTGCGGGTCCTCGGCGACGTGGACGGGCGCGACGTCCTCGAGGTCGGCAGCGGCGCCGGCCAGTGCTCGCGGTGGGTGCGCCTCCACGGCGGTCGCGGCATCGGGCTCGACCTCTCGCACCGCCAGCTCCAGCACTCGCTGCGGCTGGACGCCGAGACCGGAGTCGCGGTGCCGTCCGTACGGGGCACGGCGACTGCGCTCCCCTTCGCCGCTGCGAGGTTCGACATCGTCTTCTGCTCCTTCGGTGCGCTGCAGTTCATCAGCGACATCGATGTCGCCGTCGCCGAGGTGGCACGGGTGCTGCGTCCAGGTGGCCGGTTCGCCTTCTCCATCACCCACCCGACCAGGTGGATGTTCCCCGACGACCCGGGCGAGCCCGGGCTGACCGCGACCCAGTCCTACTGGGACCGCACGCCGTACGTCGAGATCGACGACGCCACCGGGGTGGTGTCGTACGTCGAGCACCACCGCACCCTCGGCGACTGGGTCCGGCTGCTCGCGGACCGCGAGTTCAGGCTGGTCGACCTCCTCGAGCCGCAATGGCCCGAGCACCACGACCGGGTGTGGGGCGGGTGGTCACGCACCCGCGGGATGTTGACGCCGGGCACCGCGATCTTCGTGGCGGAGCTCGCCCGCTGACGGGAACGGGGAGGTACCTTGCGCGGGTGCCTGCCGTACGACCGCCGACCCGCGCCTCCGCCTGGTGGCGCCTCGCTCCTGCCGGAGCGCTGGTCGTGGTGTGCGGGGCGGGCGCCCAGCTGGCGACCACGCCGACGCCCGCCGTCGCGTCCGCGTCAGCGGAGCGGTCCAGCGCGGTCGACCGTGACGACGACGGGTTGTCCGACCGCCGCGAGCTCGGGGCGACCGCGCTCCGGCACCCCGACCTGGGCCCCCTCACCACGGCCCTGGCCCAGCGCCGCGAGCGGAGCGTCCGCCTGCTGTTCCTGGGGTCGTCCACCACCTACGGGGTCGGTGCCAGCGCCCCGGCGACCCGCTACGTCGACCGGGTCGTCGCCGGCCTGCAGGCGTCCTTCCCCTCGCGCACCGCGGACGCGCCGGTGCGCGACCTCCGCCGCAGCACGCTCCGGCCGGACCGGTCCCCGGGGGTGCAGGGCGTCAACGGCGGCGTGGGCGGCACGACGGCCGAGACCTACTTCACCGACGCGCACGCCTACGCCGTACGCCTCCTCCAGCCGGCGTGCGTCGTGCACCTCATCGGCTCCAACGACACCGTCGAGCAGGTCCCCGTGGCGACCTTCCGGGCGCGCGTCGCCGCCGTGGTCCGCCGCATCGACTCGCTGACCCGCCGCCCGCCGTGCCACATCCTGGTGCAGCCCGTGCGTCGCTACCAGGTCGGGGTGGAGGCGTGGGCGGCCTACGGCGAGGCCCTGCGGCAGGTCGCCGATGCCGACCTTCGCGTGACGTACGTCGACGCCGGCGCCGCGTTCGAGGCCTACGACGCCCTCGGGGCCGACCCTGCGAACCTGATCGGCACCGACGCCGTGCACCTCACCGACGCCGGGCACGCGCTGCTCGCGACCACGGTGCTCGACGCGCTGGCGCTCAGCCGCGACGGCCTCAGCACCGGCACCGACCCCCGTGACGCCGACAGCGACGGCGACGGGCTCACGGACGGCAGCGAGGTCCGTGGCTACGTCGTGCGCCAGCGGGTGGAGCGGTGCGCGGGCCGGGTCGTGGTGCGGCAGCGCGCGCGGAGCCTGCCGTACGTCCGCGACACCGACGGTGACGGGATCGGCGACCAGCGCGAGGCCGCGGGCTACCGCCTCCTCGACGGACGCACGGTCCGCACCGACCCCTCGGAGGCCGACACCGACCGCGACGGCCGCACGGACGGCCGGGAGGCGAGGACGCCGGGCGGGGACCCCACCACATGCCGACGGCCGGCGGGATGACCCGCCGGCCGTCGTGGTGATGAAAGTCGTCAGGCCGCGCGTGCGGACCCGTCGTTCTTGCGGCGCATGAGCAGCAGGCCGGCCACGAGCAGCAGGAGCCCGAGCACACCGCCGACGATCGGAACCCAGATGCGGATCGCCTTGAGCTGGGTCGACAGCGCCGAGTAGGTGTCGACGTTCTCGGAGATGGTGTCGGGGTTGTAGCCTATGACCACGTCGGTGAGGGTGGCGACCTGCTCGCCCTCGTACTCGGCGACGGTCAGCTGGTCCTCCTGGCCGCGGATGATCACGCCGGTCTCGGGCTCGATCCACAGCGTGCGGGTGTTGGAGTAGACGCGGTCGAGGGTGACGTCACCCTCCTCGTCGATGCCGAAGATGGACGCGGGCGCGTTGATCGTCGCGACGGTGGTCGCGGGGATGACCTGCTCGAAGCGGTAGACCTCGAGGCCCTCGATGGTCTCGACCTCCTTGAACTCGATGTCCGGCGCCTCGCCGAGCGACCCGTCCCAGAACTGGTAGGTCTTCTGCTCGGTCTGGAACGGGAACTTGAAGTAGAGGCCCTCGAAGGCGGTCGCCTCGGGCTGCTCGACCCCGCGGTCGTCGGCGGTGGTGCTGGTGAAGGTCTCGCAGCACACGACGGCCTCGCCGGTGTGGCGGTCGAACGCGACGCGGTCGTGCGTGCCGGACCGCGGCGGGTTGTCGGCGTCGATCTCGGCGCCCGGCTCGTCGGTGTAGACGAGGGTCTCCCACACGGCGATGTCGCGGCCGAGCTCGTCGCTGGCCTCCTCGGAGGCCTCCACGTCACCCACCACGTTGCGCGTGGACACGAGGTCGACGGTGATCTCCTGCTGGGTGGCGATGTCGAAGATCGTCGCCCCCGGCCCCTCGGAGACCGACACCGTGTTCTGGTCCAGCGGCACGACGGCCAACTGGTCGTAGGCGTAGAACCGGGCCAGGAGTGCGACTCCCAGGACGAACACGCCCAGCCCCGCCAAGATGACGCCCAGCTTCTTTCCCACCCTGCGCTCCTCTGTGTTAGTGGACGCGCGACTGTGTTGGGGGTCACGCGACGCGCGAACGTTACCAGTCAGTCACCTCGTCGGCACCAGTCTTGGGAACGACAGGATCACGGCGCGTCGAACTCGGCGACGAGGACGGCGTGCGCGGTGTAGAGCAGGCGGTCGTACGGGGTGCTCCAGACGTCGTCCGGCGGCACCTCGCGCCACACGTTGCGGGTGGGTTCGCGCAGCAGGGCGCGCATGCGGGTGGTGCCGAGCGTGCCGTCGCGGAACCGGGCGTCGAGCGCCGGGTTGTAGCCGACCGGGTGGGTCACCCACAGCAGGCCACCGGGGGCCACGTGCGCGCGCAGGCGCTCCACGGCCCGCACCGGCTTGTCCTCGTCGAGCACGTCCTCGTCGAGGCCGACGTGCTCCAGCGTGGAGATCGCCAGCACGAGGTCGAAGCGGCGCCCGAGGTCGAGGTCGGCGACGTCCTGGTTGAGCACGCCGGGTGCCGTCTCGTACTTGTCGACGACCGTGTGGTCGACCGGCACGTAGTGGCCAAGCACGTTGCCGATCTCCAGCACCGAGGCGCTCGGTCGGCGCTCGAGCACCTCGAGGGCGAGCGGCACCTCGACGGCACGCTCGTTGAGCCACGTGTAGTGGTAGTCGTGGACGAAGTAGGGGACGTCGCGACCCTCCCACTCGAACGACCCGTGGTCCCGCCCCCGGCCGGGGCGCCCCCGGAGCCAGTCGCGGGCCCACCGGGCGCACGACGCGACGACGTCGAGGAGCCCTCGCTCGCGGGCGAAGGACGCCACCCGGGACAGCACGGAGCCGGCTCGCCTCAGCAGCAACATGCGCGAACAGTAGTGGCGCGTGCGAGACTCCCCCCATGGTGGGCCCGGACCGGAGAGCAGCCGCGGTCGCCTTCCCCGCACTCGACTCCCTTCGAGCGGTGGCGGCGATCGCCGTCCTCGCCACGCACGCCGCCTTCTGGGCGGGCGCCTACGCGCGACCGGTGTGGGGCACTCCCCTGTCACGCCTCGACGTGGGCGTCGCGGTGTTCTTCGTGCTGTCCGGCTTCCTGCTCTCGCGGCCGTGGATCGCCCGTCATCGAGCGGGCCTTCCGCCGCCGTCGACGCTGCACTACCTGTGGAAGCGGGCCCTGCGCCTGGTGCCGGTGTACGTCGTGACGGTTGTCGCCGCGCTCACGCTGCTGCCGGGCAACCGGGACGCCGGGGTCCGGCAGTGGGTGACCACGCTGCTGCTCGGCGACATCTACCTCGACGACGAGCTGCCCGACGGGCTGACGCAGATGTGGAGCCTGGCCACGGAGGTGGCGTTCTACGTCGTGCTGCCCGCGCTGATGTGGCTCGCGCTCTCCCGTGGCCGGTCCTACCCCCGCGACCGCGTCGGGCTCGTCGCCGCCGGCATGACCCTGGTGAGCGTGGTCTGGCTGATGGACCTGTCCGTGCGGTGGGACGGCGGCGCGACGATGATCCGGCTCTGGCTGCCGTCCTACCTCGTCTGGTTCGCGGTGGGCATCGTCCTGGCCTGGTGCGACGTCCGCTCCCGCGACGACGCCACCGGCGCCGACCGGCTCACGGACCGGCTCACCGACCGGTTCACGGCGGTGCTGGTCGAGATGGGTCGCTCCCCCGGTCTGTGCTGGCTGGCGGCCGGCGCGCTGTTCGTCATCGCCTCCACGCCGCTGGCAGGCCCCGCCGACCTCACCCCGACCACGCTCGGTGCGGCGCTGACCAAGAACCTGCTCTACGCCGCGATCGCGGGCCTGGTCATCCTGCCCGGCGTCTTCGCGCCGCCTGGGAGCCGCTTCGTGCAGGTGCTGTCGCTGCCCGTCCTGCGGCACGTCGGCCACCTGTCGTACGGCATCTTCTGCGTCCACCTCATCCTGCTGGAGCTCATCGCCGACTGGCGTGGGATGCCGCTCTTCGAGGGACGCGGGCTCGAGCTCTTCGCGCTGACCCTCGCCGCGTCGCTGGTGGTGTCGGAGGTCCTTCACCGACTGGTGGAGCGGCCCGCCCTCCGGCTGCGCAACGCCTGGACCAGGGGGTCCGCGTCGGCGACCACGAGCGCACCGAGGGCCAGCGCCACCAGCAGCTGAGGCGCGGTCAGCGCCCCGGCCCAGCCGTCGGCCGAGCCGAGCGGACGCCACCAGTAGACGACGCCGGCCGCGACGAGCGGCGCGGTCGCCACCCACGCGACCGTGGGGGCGGCGACACGGGTACGGGCGGCCGTCGTGGCGGCGGCCCCGAGCACCCCGCAGGCCAGTCCCCACCAGCCGCCCACCAGCCCGAGCGCGAGGACGCCCGCGGCGGGCACCACCCAGACCGCGACCCGGGTGCCGGCGGGCGGCGCCGGGTGCGGGACGCGGCGGCGCACGAGCGCCGCACCGAGCGCGAGCAGCACCAGCAGCACCGCGCCCGCTGCCAGCGCGAGGCGGTACGTGCGGTCCGGGGCGTAGCGCAGGTCGAGCGAGGTGACCCCCTCGGGCACCTGCCACGCCTGCTGCCAGCCGTCGACGACCAGCGGGTCGGCCGTCGAGCCGTCGGGCAGCCGTGCCTCCCACCCGGGGTTCACGTTCTGCCGCAGGGCGACCACGCCGCCGGGGGTCTCGAGGTCGACGGTCGCGGCGACCGGGCCGCCCGAGCGCAACGAGGCCGCCGCCCCGCTGCCCGCGGCCGCCGCGCCAGGCAGGGACAGCGTCATCGTCGTCGGCCGGAAGGCGGGCGCGGGGGTGGCGACCACGCGGGTCTCGCCCTCGGCCAGCGGCACGATCGCCGGCCCGCAGGCCCGCGCGGGGACCTGGTCGCCGTCGAAGAGCTGGCGCGGGGATGCGGTCACGCTGCTCGCGAGGAGCTCCTCGCCCACCCTGAGCGTCGGGCCGAACCCGCAGCCGATGTCGACCGGCACCTCGGAGAGCTCGAGCGGGAGCAGGCCGACGCCCTGGAGGCGCAGCTCGCTCACCCCCACACCGAGCGGCGTCACCGAGCCACCTGCCGAGCGGGTGTCCGTCTCGTCCACCCCGACCACGCGGACCTGGACGCGGCTGGCGCGGAAGGGCGTGAGCGGGGCGTAGCCGTCCGCGTCGAGCCGGACGAGCTGGCGGCCGCCGGGATGGACGACCTCGACCCGCGTCGCGCGCGCTGCCGGCGCCTGCCGGTCGAGGGCCACCCGGATGCCCCGGACTGCCCGCTCGCCGATCCAGTTGACGCCCAGGGTCGGGGCGGGGTCCTCGGCCTCGGCCACCCAGGTCGTCCCGGTCGAGCCGTCGATCGCGGCCACCGCGGACGCGCGGGCGTCGTCGACGGCCGTCGAGGACGCCGCCACGTTGACCAGCTGGTTCCTCGTCACCAGCCCCGTCAGGGCATCGCCCGCGACGGGTCGCACCTCGAGCGCCACGCCGTAGTCGGCGGCGGTCCCGAGCCGTACGGTCCGGTCGATCACCCCGCCGTCCTCGTCGCCGCGACCGCGCCCGTCCGCGCAGCGCACGTCGTCGTCCACGCGCACGCAGGCGTCGCGCGAGGCACCCGCCGCGAGGAGGACGTGCTCGGGTGCGCCCCACTCCGCGGGGACCTCCGGGAGCACCAGCGTCCGGTCGACGTCGAGCCCGTCGGCGCGCACCTCGGCGATCGCGAGCTCCCCCGCCGACCCGGCGACGTCGGCGCCGGTGATCCGCAGCCGCGTCGTCGCACCCTCCGGCAGCGGCACGGTCACGGCCTCGCCGGCCGGCGCGCGCACCTCGGGCGACGTGCCGGCGTCGGTCTCCACGACGATGGTGGGCGCGCGGTCCGCGCCGGTCTCCCCCGTGACGACGGTCAGCGCGGCGAGGTCGAGCGGCTCCTCCAGCACCACCTCCAGCCAGGGGGCGTCGCCGGTGCGGGAGCGACCGGACTCCCACTGCGTCCCGGGCCGGCCGTCGAACGCGGCGTACGGCAGGGTCTCCGGCAGCACCGCTCCGGGCGTGTCGGCGAAGGCACGGGAGCCGGACGCGTCGACGGATCGGGCGCCCAGGATGCGGGCCGTGGTCTCCCACCGGGCGTCGTCGTCACGGACGTAGTCGCGCGCCGGTGCGCCGCGTCGGCCGTCGTCGGAGGACTCCAGCGTCGCGGAGCGCCCGTCGTGCACGCGGGCGAAGGTCGCCTCGCGGCGGCGCAGGCCGTCGGTGAGCAGGAGCCGGCCCGGCGCGCCGTCCGTGAGGTCGGCGGCGTCGGCGGCCAGCACCGCGGGCTCGTCCCCGAGCAGGCCGGCGTCGAGGAGGTCCAGCAGGCTCTCCGGGCCGCCGACCACGACCGGGGGGTCCGAGGCGACCACCGCGCTCCGCGCGCCCGCGACCTCGTAGACCTCCACCGCCGGGTAGGCCGTGCGCCAGCCGTCCTCGACGACCACGGTCGAACCGTCGTCGGCCTCCACCCGGACCCGGCCGCCGAGCTCGGGGCCGAACTCGGCGACCTTGGTGATGCCGGGCGACCCGTCCAGCGCCTGGTGGACGAGCACCGGGAGCGGGACGTCGTCGGCGGGGCGCAGGTCGTTGCGCACGACCAGCAGGCCCACCCCGGCGCGCGCCAGGAACGGCGCCAGCCCGGCCGACGGCCGGCCGGTGGCGAGCCGCGACTCCACCGCGTCCAGCATCCTGATGTTGCCGGGGGGCGCGAGCGGCACGGCGTTGCGCACCGCCCAGCCCGACACGCCGTACGCCTGGACGGGCTCGTCCTCCGTGGTGCCCCAGAGATAGGTGGCGAAGCTGGAGCCCGGGACGAGCAGAGCGGTCCCGCGGTCGGGGTCCTCCGCGCCCTCGCGCTCGAGCCACGCCACCGTGCGCTCCCAGTAGCCGGGGACCGAGTCGAAGTCCTGGGACGGCGCGAGCCGGCCCGCGAGGGCTGGGGTCGCCACCCCGGCCACCGCGACGGTGGCCAGGACGAGCAGGCCGGCGTACGCGACCCGCTGGCCGTCCTCGAGCCGCTCGCGCCACGCGGTGCGGCCCGGAGCGGGTCGCGTCAGCGCCGCCGCGGCAGCCCCGAGCACGTGCGCCAGGCCGAGGACCAGCGGCAGCCGCACGACCGGCTCGAACTTGTGCACGTTGCGCAGCGGCGCGAGGGCACCGTCGAGCCACGAGCGCTCGGTGGTGGCGAGCCAACCCTGGACCGAGCCGGAGTGGCCGAGGGACACCAGGACGAGGCCGCCGAGCAGCCCGAGCACGAGGAAGCGGCGATGCGGGTTGCTGCGCAGCGAGAGGCCGACGAATCCGAGGACGAGCAGCACCGCACCGTTGACCGCGACGTAGCCGGTCGTGAGCAGGTCGTTGCCCGCCTGCCAGATCGGGTCGACGTACGGCACCCAGTGCGAGGTGCCGCGCAGCACGTCGAACGGCGTCGTGGGAAAGGTCGTGACCGCCGCCGTCTCGATGAAGTCGAGGAACGGCGGGCTGTAGCTGCCCAGCAGCAGGAGCGGGACCAGCCACCACAGGGTGCCGACCACCACCAGGCTCGGCCACCAGACCAGCAGCGTCCGCCGCCGCGGGCCGGGGGCGCGGGTGAGCAGCCAGACGACACCGAGCGGGAGGACGGCTGCGGTGGCGGCGGCGTTGACTCCGCCCACGGCCGCGACGGCGAGCGCCGACAGGGCGGCCGCGCGCCGCGGGGAGCCCCGGCGACACCCCACCACGAGCGGGACCAGCACCCACGGCGCCAGGGCCATCGGCCAGGCCTCGATGGAGATCGGGCCGAGCGTGGTGAGGATGCGCGGCGACAGGGCGTACGCGAATCCCGCCACCAGCCGGGTGGTCGGTGTACCGAGGCCGAGGACGGCGCACAGCTTGACCACGCCGAGGAAGGCGACCACCAGCAGCAGCGACCACCACCCCCGCTGCACTGCCCAGGCCGGGACCGAGGCGAGGTCGCCCAGCCAGAAGAACGGTCCCATCGGGAACAGGTAGCCGTACGCCTGGTTCTGCACCTGCCCGAACCCGCCGGTCGGGTCCCACATGTGCAGCGACCGGGCGAGCATCGCCGCGGGGTCCGCGACGAGGTCGAACTTGGTGTCGCTGACCAGGCGTCCCGGTCGCTGGGCGAAGGCCAGCGCCACCAGCAGCAGGCAGCACACCGACAGCCGGAAGCGCCAGGTGACCGGCGACGGCTGCTCCTGAGCGGGCGTGGGCGTCATCGTCGGCGCAGGACGATGACCAGGTTCCAGGTGACGACCTCGCGCAGCACCGGCAGGGAGGACAGCCAGCGCGTCGCGGCGGGGTTGTAGCGCGGGATCACGTCCAGGACCTCGGCGCCGGTCTGCCTCCGCGCCCATTCGCGGCCCGCGCGCACGGTCACGGCGTAGAGCGACTCGCCGAACTTGTTCTTCGGCTCGTGGCCGTGCCGGCGCTGGTAGCGCCGCCGCGCGCGGCGGCCGCCGAGGTAGTGCCACGGGGACGTCTCGTGCCCGCCCCACGGCCCGAACCACACGGTGTACGAGATGAACGTAAGGCCTCCGGGCCTGGTCACGCGCACCATCTCGTCGGCCATCCGCCACGGGTCGCTGACGTGCTCGAGCACGTTGGAGGAGTAGCAGAGGTCGAAGGTGCCGTCGGCGAAGGGCAGCTCCATCCCGCTGCCCAGCACCGTGCGTGGCGCGATGCCGCCGAGCCCGGAGAGCTCCCCGACGTCGGCGTCGAGGGCGAAGTAGGTCGCTCCGGCCGTCTCGAAGGCGGTGCGGAAGTAGCCCGGTCCCCCGCCGACGTCGAGCATGCGGGCGCCGGCGAGGTCGGCGTACTGCGACACGTGGCCGACCGCGTCGTCGGCGAGCTCGCCGTAGAAGACGTCGGGCTGCGTCTGCTCGACGCGGAACGCACGGAAGAGCCGGACCGAGCGGCGCAGCGTGGGTGCCCAGGCCGACGGGTCGGGGGCGGACGGCTGCGGCACGCGGCGACTGTAGTCGATGGGTGCGTGGGACTCGGCGGGCGTCGACAGGTTGGTCGCCCTCACCCTGCCGGCGCTGCGGCTCCGGCCTCGTCCGCCACCCACGCAGGGCCCACTGCAACATCGGTGATGCAGATCGATCCGCCGTCACTCACGCGCGCCGCCACGTCCCCCGCTTCTGGGCCGATGACGAAGAACGCCTGACCGAGACCTGCCGGAAGCTCGACCGTGTGGGTTCGCTCTGCCAAGGACACGTCAAGGGTTGCCGGGACACCCGAGTAGTACCCCATCCGCAGGATCCGTGGCGCGACGGGCTCTTCGTCGATGGCCCACAGGTCTTCGTACAGCCGGCCGACGGACCAGCCGCAGCCCTCCTGCGGGCCTGTCTCGGACGGGCTGCCGGGGAACAGGTCCATTCTCTTCAGCTGGGCCAACCCGTCGAAGAGATACATGTCCGTCGCGGGTCGGTCGAACACGACGTCCGCACCGATCGCATTCATCATCCCCTGGAGATCTGCGCGCGCCGACACCTCGAACGGCGGCGCTGTGTTGATCACGGACCGCCGAGGGTCCTCCTTCATCTGGCGTGCGACACCCAACGCGTAGTTGGCCGCGTAGTCGTGCTGCACCACCGGGGCCATGCGGACCGTGGTGACGAGACAACTGACGATCAGCACGGCCACTGCATTCATCGTCATGCGGAGAGACATCCGACTGCGCAGCCATTGCGCGGCCTTGCGCTCGTCCGGCGCCGGCTCCCACAGCCCCCGAAATGCTGCCAGCACCGCGATCGTCATGACAGGGAGAGCATCGGCAACGTATCGGGGATCCCGCAGCAGGATCCCGATCCAATCCGCCCTGCCGAGCCCGAGGAGCGCGAGGTCGGCGACGAGGTAGCCGACCAGGAGGAACCATCCCTGGAGTGCCCGCCGCCCGGTGACCATGAAGCTCGCGACGACGATGCCCAGGAATGCGAGAGAGAAGATCATCGCCGGGTATGTCTCGGTGTACGGGAAGATGGTGCTCTCCGCGCCGGTGCTGTGCCACGGGCCCCCGAACAGCCCGGGCACGAACATGCGGAACAGCGTCTCGCCGAACATCGGGCCGACCTCGACGCCCTCTCTCGCGGTCGAGTCCAAGCCGCCGTCGACGACATTGAGGTAGACCACGATGTAGGCAGTGAGGACGCCCACCAGGCCGACCCACATGCCCGCGGTCCGCCGCAGACCTCGCAGGCGCTCGCGCCATGGCTGCGGGTCCGCAACGACGAGCAGGTGTACTGCCAGGGCGAGCGGGAGGATCAGTCCGGCCTTCTGCCACATCAGGAGACCGACGGCGAATGCTGCGACAGAGCCAGTCGCCCACGCCCTCGAGCCCGTCTTGTGAGCCTTGGCGCTCGCGATGAGGACCAAGGCTGTGGCTATCTGCAGCGGGAGCGCCTGCATCGCAGCCGACAACCAGCTCGACCACCCCACCGCAAGCGGAGTGAAGAGGTACACGGTCCACGGCAGCAGGATGAACGGGGATGGGCCGAAGAGCGTCCGGAGCAGGATGAAGAGCAGCACGGACGCCACCGCCTGCATGATCACGATGGCGAAGGCGGCAGGAGCGAACGTCTGGTCAATCGTGTGGGACATGACCCACAGGAGGAAGTACTGCCCCACCTCGAAGTGACCACCGTAATCCCGCACGAGGTACTCGCTCGTCAGGCCGCTGCGCCTTGCGAGGTCGAGGTGGGCGAAGTCGTCCTGGAAGTAGTAGGACCCGCTGACGACCCATCCGCGCACCACGGCCTGCAGCAGGACCAGAGCGGCTGCGATCACCGTGACCGGCTCGAGCTGCGAGGGCAGATGAACCCCAGAGCGCGATCGCGCCTGGGACCCGCCACGCATGGCCGGCTCGAGGTCAGGTCTGTCCTGCTGGGTCGTCACGCCGCACAGAGTACGGCGCGGACGCGGTCAGGTTCGCCGATGGTCGGAAGCATCACGTCCCGTCGCTCGATGTGAACACCCGGCCGCACACGGCTCCCACCGCCAGCGCCACGACGACGTCGGAGCCTACCGGTGGGACGACCACCGCGGACGTCGACAGCGCGATCGCCCCCGAGAACGCGAACGCTCCGAGGCAGGCGGCCCCGAGCCGGACGTCGACGAGGCCGGCGTCCGGGCGCCGGCTGGAGATCCACCCACCGAGCGCTCCGAGGGCCAGCGGGAGCGACACGAGCGCGAGGACGACCAGCGCAGGTGCCTGCGACCACGACCGGAGGTCGCGCCAACCGGGAGTCGGGCGATCGGTGTGCGTGCCCGTGCTGGCGTCCTGGGCGGCAGGCTCCCCGGCGGCAGGGTCCTCGCCGCGGAGGCGCCCCACGCGCCCCACGACCAGGCCGACGGCTAGCAGGAGCAGCAGCGCGACGACACCGAGCCCTCCCAGGAGGGCCACCCGGAACGGCACCTGGGGGGCGTAGTCCAGCGAGACGACGCCCCGCGTCCCCGCGGGGACCACGAAGCCCTGCCGCCAGCCGTCGAGGACGACCGGCGCCAGGTCGGTCCCGTCGATGCTCGCCGTCCAGCCCCGGTTGAAGCTCTCGGCCACCCCGAGCACGGACTCCGCGGGTGAGGAGACCTCGACCTCGCGATGGGTGGACGACCACGACCGTACGCTCGGTCGCACCGCGGCGGCCGTCTCCGGCGGGTCCGGTGCGAGCACCAGGCTCGAGGTGACGAAGCCCTCGGGGTTCGTGACGCGGACGCGGTGCTCCCCCGGCGTGAGGGCGACCGACCGCTTGCCGCACGGGATGACGGCGAGGTTGCGCCCGGACCGGACGTCGCCGAGGGTGCCGCTGATGCGCGTCTGGACGGTGCGCCCAGCCACCTCGACGCTCGGACCGAACCCGCACGCCGTACCGGTCGGGGTGCCCGGGTCGGGGCGGTGCAGCAGGTCCTCGATCCCGGCGACGTCGAGCTCGGAGATCCCGACCCCGTCGAGACCGGCCTGGCCGTACGCCGTCACCCGCAGGCGATTGGTTCGGACCGGTTGCATGACCCCCGCCTGGGCTCCCCGGGTCGCCACGAGCTGCGGCTCGCCCGTGCCGGGGCCGCCCTCGACGACGACGTACTCGGGCAGGTCGCCCGGAAGGTCGGGCGAGCCGCTGACATCGATCCGCGACACGGTGCGACGCGGGCCCCAGGTGAGCTGGAGCGCCGCGCCGGGGTCACCCGGAGCCGACGTCCAGCCGGTCTCCGGCCTCCCGTCGAGCGCGCCGGCCGCGCCCACCGCAGGATCGCCGCCGTAGGTCGACGTGGCGACCACGTCCACCTGGTCCTCGGCCAGCGGCGCGAAGAGACCGGCGAGCAGGGGACCGTGGGTCGCGAGGGCGTGCCCCTTGACCGTCCACTCGCCGCTCTCCTCGACCGTGATCGTGCGGTCGAAGCCCGGCGTCTCGGACGTCTCGCGCTGCCAGGCGAGCTCGCACCCGACCACGCTGTCGTCCGGACCCACGGCGCACGCGCGGCGCGGGATCTCGCTGCTCAGGAACACCGCGGTGTCCGACGACACGGCCCCCGGCACGACCAGGGACCGGCTGACGTCGCGACCGGCGATGCGTACGTCGGACAGCCGCACCTGGCCGCGGTCGACCCCCGCGCCCAGCACGGTGACGCGCAGGGTGCTGGCGGCGTCGTCGTCGACGCGCACGGCGGGGACCGCACCGTTGGGCTCCACCTCGGCCACCGTCGACCGGTCCTCGGTGGAGATCCGCACCGACGTCACCGGCGCGCCGGAGAAGGTGTCGAACGCCAAGGACACCTCGCGCACCGGGGTCGGGCGATCGAACGTCGCCTCGATCCACTGGCCCTGCGGCCGCGACAGCGGCGCGCTGCCCCAGGCGGTGTAGATCGAGCGGTCGAAGGCCGACCAGGGATGCTGCTCGGGACGCACCGGGCCGAGGATGTCGGCGTACCCCGCGGAGGTCGACGCGGAGATCCGAGCGACGCCGTCGTACGCCGCCGTCGTCCTGCTCGCGGGCATCGCGTCGTCGCTGTGGTCGTGCGCGAGCCGGTCGACGCGGTACGCCTCGCCGGCGGTCATCACGCCCGACCGGGCGTCGTGGACCCGCCCGAAGCTGCGCTCGACGCGACGCAGGCTGTCGGTGACGACGTCGGGAGCCTCGTCCCCGACGGCCAGCACGGCGGCCTGGTCCTCCCGCACGAGTCCGGCGGCGCGCAGGTCGGGCACGATCTCGGGGGCGCCGTCGACCACCACCCGGTCGTCCCAGGCCTGCAGCTCGACGCGCGGCTCGTCGTCGTGTCGCAGCTCGAAGACCTCGATGGCGGCCGGACCGCCGGCCGTGCTGCCGAAGGACGCCGCGAGGCGGGCACCGGGCACGTTGGCGATCGCGGCGTGCACCAGTTGCGGATCGGGTGCGTCGACCTCCTCGGGGTCGAGGTCGTTGCGCACGACGACGTGCGTGACGCCGAGCTCCTCGAGCGCGGCCGCGAGGTGCTTGAGGGGCCGGGGATCCGCCACCGACTGCTCGACCGAGTCGAGGAGCCGCAGCGTGCCGGCCGGGGCCACGGTGACCTGCGCCCGTGCCATCCACGGCGACGGGTCGAGCACCTGGATCGGCTCGTCGATGGTCCGTCCCCACGTCTGCACGGCGAACCCGGCGCCGGGGAGCACGATCGTCCGGGTCGGACCCGACTGCTCGGCGAGGTAGGCGACCGCCTCGCGCCAGGGCGCCGCGATGTCGTCGAAGCCCCCCTTGGTCCGCAGCGAGCCCGCGGCGGCCGGACCGGCTGCGGCCAGGACCAGGAGGGTCACCACGCCCAGCACGAGCGGTCGCACCGGGACCGGAGCGGCCCCGGTGGTGCGGCGCCAGGTGTGCGGCACGGCCGAGGTGACGAGCGCAGCCAGGCCGAGGCTCAGCGGCAGCCGCACGACGGGGTCGAACTTGTGGATGTTGCGCAGCGGCGCCAGCGTCGTGTCGAGAGCGTGGAGCCAGGTGTCCGCGAGCACCGACCCGGCCCACCCGCCGCTGCCCGCCGTGAGCACGCCGAGGCCGACGAGGACCGACACGGCCAGCACGCGCCGCTGCCACAGGTCCCGCTGCAGCAGGCCGACCAGGCCGACGCCGGCGACCAGGACGGTCGGCACCAGCAGCCAGCGGGACGACGCCAGCTCGTAGCCGCCCTCCCACCCGATCTGCCCGCCCCCGGGGAAGAAGGCCACCCAGTGGCTGGTCCCGCGCAGGGAGGAGAGCCAGCCGGTCGCCCCGGCGGTGTTGTTGGCGGACTCGATGAAGTCGAGGAAGGGGGGCGCGTACGAGCCGAGCAGCAGGAGCGGCACGACCCACCAAACGCTCGCGAGCCCGACCAGGGAACCCCACGCGACGAGGTGGGTGGCGCGCTGGCGCAGCGACCTCCCCGACGCGAGGAGCAGCAGCAGCGCCGGGAGCACCAGGCACGCCACGACGAGGGTCGCGTTCTGCCCGCCCATGACCGGCACCGTGGCGGCCGAGAGGACGAAGGCCACCCAGCCGCGCAGGCGACCGCGCAGGAACAGCACCATCGGCAGCACCGTCCACGGCAGCACCGCCGCGGGGAGGGTCTCTCCGCTGAGTCCGCCGACGGTCGTCAGCACACGCGGGGAGAGCATGTAGGTGAGGCCGGCGAGCACGGCGCCGACCTGCCCGATCCCGGGCCAGCTGGCCGCCAGCCGGCGGGCGCCCTCGTACGCGAGCAGCATCACCAGCGCCGACCACAGGCGCTGCCACACCCACATCGGTGCGCCCAGCACCTCGCCGAGCAGGAACGCCGGTCCCATGGGGAACAGGTAGCCCGATGCCTGGTTCTGCAACCCACCGAGGGCCCAGTCGGCGTTCCACAGGTCCGCACTGCGCACGAGCAGATCGGCAGGGTTGAGCTGGAGGTCGAGCTTGGTGTCGAAGGTGATGCGCCCCGGCTGCTGCACGAGGTTGAGCACGAGGACCGCCACGACGACCGCGAGGTGAACGCCCCACGACCACGGGGAGTGGCGCGGAGGCCATCGGCGGACCGACGCGCTGGAGCCGTCGGTCACTGGGACTGCCTTCCGTGCTGATCCGTCCGGGCGGCGCAGAGTCTATATTCTGCGTCCGTACCGCGACCCAGCCGCGCCGTCCGACGCCCGAGGGACCTCACATGACCACTTGCCGACCCGCCGAGTTCGCCGCGACGTGGACCGTCGCATCGACGATCCCCGGGTGGCTGACGGAGGCTCAGGCGCGGCTGCTGTTCGACACCGCGCACGAGCTGTCCGAGCGTCCGCTGATCGTCGAGATCGGCAGCCACCAGGGCAAGTCCACGGTGGTGCTGGCCTCCGCGGCGCGCGCCATGGGCGGAAGGGTGGTGGCCGTCGACCCGTTCGTCGACGGCCGGCTCTTCGGCGGTGCGTCCACGCGCACCAAGTTCGAGGGCAACGTGGCTGCGGCCGACCTCGACGGCGTCGTCGAGCTGCTCCCCGACTACAGCACCCGCGCCCGTACGACGTGGGCGCGCGACATCGACTACCTCTACATCGACGGCAAGCACGACTACTGGACGCTGAGCGACGACCTGAAGTGGGCGCGCCACCTGCCGTCCGGCGCCCCGATCCTCGTGCACGACTGCTACTCCTCCATCGGTGTCACCCTCGGGGTCCTGGTCAAGGTCCTGCCCTCGCGGACGATCCGCTACGAGCGCCGCGCCGGGTCGCTGGCCCTCTTCCGGGTCGGCCGTCCGACCCTGCAGGACCGCCTCCGGATCCTGCGCGAGGTCCCGTGGTGGCTGCGCAACGTCGCCGTGAAGGTGCTGCTGCGGCTCCGGCTGCGCGCCGTCGCGGCCCGCGTGTTCGGCCACGAGGGCCCCTACGACCCCTTCTGAGGCCCGTCGAGGCGGTAGATCCTCCGCTCGAGCATCTCCCCCGGCCGTGCGTGCTCGGCCTTGACGACCCGGTCGAACGGGATGCGCTGGTCGCGGCGCCTCTGGCGCGTACGCCACGTCCACGCCGCCGTGAGCGCCTGCACCGCGACGGCCTCCCAGCCGCGCTGGTGGCCCGGGGCCCGCATGGCACGGTCGTAGAAGTCCGGGTCGAGCTCCCCCTCGGTCCGCAGGTCGACCGATCCGGTCCAGTGGTACTGGATGACGCGGTGCTCGAAGCGCCGGTTCAGCACGGCGTCCAGCTCGTCGCGCACGCCGGCCCGATCGATGTAGTCCTGGATCTCGGCGTCGAAGAAGGGTGCCTGCTTGGCGGTCAGCACGAGGGTCGGGCTGCCGTCGCCCTCCTCCAGCCGGCACCACCACACGTGGCTCGGGAAGTCCACGATCTTGGCGCTCGCGGCCTCGGGCACCTCGATGTAGCCCGCCCGCGCGACGCGCGTCAGCTCGGCCGCGACGGCGACCGGGTCGGCGACGTGCTCGAGCAGGTTGGAGCAGATGGCGTAGTCGAACGCGCCGTCGCGGAACGGCATGTCGGCGGCGTCGGCGTCGAACAGCGGCCGGCTCACCCGGGCCGCCGCCCGTCCGGACCGCTGGGCGGCGTGCTCGGCCCCGGTGTAGCGGTCCAGCAGCACGTCGGCACGCCACGACGGCTTGTCGCCGCTGCCCACGTCGAGCACGAGCGCGTCGTCGTCGACCGGCACGGCGATGCGTCGCTGGTGGAAGACGCGGAGCGCGTCGAGGGCTGCCATGGTCGAGGAGTATGGCAGGGGCGACGCCCACATCCGCGGAGCACGGGACGCAAACCGAACTGGCGGGTAACCTGACCCCCATGCAGGGAGCGAACCCCGCGTCCCTCGAGGGACGCCACGTCGTGCTGTTCAACTGGCGCGACACCCAGAACCCCGAGGGCGGCGGGTCGGAGCGCTACGTCGAGGCGATGGCCCGCGGCCTCGTCGAGCGCGGTGCACGCGCCACGATCTTCTGCGCCGCGCACGACAGCGCACCCGCCGACGAGGTGGTCGACGGCGTGCGGTTCGTCCGTCGCGGCGACCACCTCGCGATCTACCTCATCGGGGCCCTGCGCCTGCTGCTGCGCCGCTTCGGCAAGGTCGACCTCGTGGTCGACGTGCAGAACGGCCTCCCCTTCTTCACCCGGTTCGCCACCCGCGCCCCCGTGGTCGTCCTGGTCCACCACGTGCACCGCGAGCAGTGGCCGGTGGTCTTCCCCGGCCTCCTCGGCCGCGTCGGGTGGTGGATCGAGCGCGTCGTGGCTCCGCGCGTCTACCGCCGGTCCCAGTACGTCGCGGTGTCCCGCGCGACGCGCACCGAGCTCATCGCCCTCGGCATCGACCGCGGACGCATCGCCGTCGTCCACAACGGCACCGCCCCGCCGCCGCTGACCGAGGCCACCCGCAGCCCCGCGCCCACCCTGTGCGTGCTCGGCCGGCTGGTGCCGCACAAGCAGGTCGAGCACGCCATCGACGCCATCATCGCGGTCCGCGCCGAGCACCCCGGCGCGTCGCTGGTCGTCGTCGGCAACGGCTGGTGGGAGGAGTCGCTGCGCGCGTACGTCGCCGAGCGGGGTGCTGGCGACGCCGTCACCTTCACCGGTCACGTCAGCGAGCAGGAGAAGCACGAGATCCTCGCGCGGTCCTGGCTCATGGTGCTGCCCTCGCTGAAGGAGGGCTGGGGCATCGTCATCGGCGAGGCCGGCAGCCACGGCGTGCCCACCGTGGCCTACGCCTCGGCGGGCGGCACCCGGGAGTCGATCGCGGACGGCACGTCGGGGCTGCTCGTGGACACGCCGGACGAGCTCGTCGAGACCGTACGCCGCCTCGTGGCCGACGACGCCGAGCGTCGTCGGCTCGGCAAGGGCGCCCGGGAGATGTCGCACACGTTCTCGTGGTCGCACTCGCAGGAGTCGTTCGCGCACGTCCTCGGGGACGTGCTCGACGGACGTCGCGTCGCGGTCGAGGACCCCGACGGCCCCTGACGGCTCGACGCGACGGGCTCGACGGGCTCGACCGGCCGGCCGGTCGCGCACGCAAGAACACCGCCGCACCTGACGGTGTCGGCGGTGTCTGCGTCACCGGTCTCGCGGCCCGGAGGCCCTGCGGGACGCGGTCGGGAGGCTACTCGGCCTGGTTGGTGCCGTAGTCCATGACGTTCTGCTCCGGCTGCTTCGGCTCGGCGCTGACCGTGTTCACGACGCCGAACGTCGTGAAGAACGCCAGCAGGGCAGCGACGATCATGGCGATCAGTCCTGCAAGGAACGGGTTCACGTCTTCAGTCTCCACTTCGCTAGGCCGGGAGAACCGTAGCACCTCCTCAGTCGCTCCGGCGCAATTGTCGACGACTCGTCACTCGCGTTCCTACTGATCGGTACAGCGCGGTCAGGAGGGTGAGCGCCGCCAGCCCCCAGGCGAGCGCGAGGAGCGCGCGGGCCGGCGCGGTGTCGGCCGGTCCCGGGGTGACGTGCCCGGTCGGCGTGGCGAGCTGCCACGCGGTGAGCAGGGTGCCCCGGTGCAGCACCTCGGCGCTGCCGAGCTCCACGGAGCCGCCGTAGCCGGGTGCGTCCACCTCCTGCGCCGCGAGGGCGGCGGCCGCCTCGCGGTCCAGCACGACCCACCCGATCCCCTCTCCGGCCAGGGCCTGCTCGAGGGCGGGGCCCTCCAGCGTGGCGAGGTGGTGACCCACGCGGGCTGCCCGCTGGTCCTCGCCCGCGATCTCCTCCCCCGAGACGACGAGCGTGTCGCTGGCGAGGTAGTCCGCCGGCAGGTAGCGGCCGAGCGGGTCGAGCGTCCGCCTGCCGTCGTTCCACCCCGGCTGCCGGTAGGACGTGAACGGCAGCAGCAGGACGTCGCCCGGGTGGCCGGCCTGCCGGTCACGCTCGACCGCCTGCCGCACCGTGGCGTACTCCTCGGGGAAGTCGACGGCCTCCAGCCGGCCGGACACCCCGCGTGCCGCGTCCGGCATCGTCATCACCGGCACCAGGACGAGGAACGTCCCCACGCCCAGGCCGACGGCGCGGACGGGCACCGCCGCGGCGAGTCGCGCCGCACCCAGGCCGAACAGCAGCGCCTGCAGGGGCGCGACAAGCGCGACGAACCGCGTGCCGTCACGCAGCAGCCCGGCGCCGGGCACGTGCCCGACCAGCCACGCCACCGCGTCGGGCGCCACTCGTCCGGCGAGGGCGACCACGAGACCGACCACGGCGACCGCGACCAGCGCGTGGCGCTCCGCCCGAGGCGTACGACGGCGCCAGGTCGTCAGCCCGGCGACGCACACCGCCAGCACGAGCACGAGGGCGGCGAGGCCCACCACGGTCGTGCGCGAGGCCGGGACCACCTCGGCGTTCCAGATGCCGCCGAGGCCCAGCACCGCCAGCCAGGGCGGCATCACGCCCTCCCCCTGCGCGGCGAACAGCGCCACGGCAGCCGGGTCGCTCACCGTCGCCGACCCGTGGACGGCGCCGGCCACGATCCACGGCGCGTTCACCGCGAGGACCGCGCCGGTGGCGACGAGCAGCGGCCGGCGCACGCCTCGTGCCGAGGCCGCCACCGCGGCCACGACCATCACACCGGCGACGATCCCGCCGACGGGGCTCAGGCTCGCGAGGACGACCCAGAGGACCAGCTGCGGCAGCGCGCGCTCGCCCGCGGCCAGGCGCCTGGCGCACAGGAAGATCCACGGCAGGCTGGCGTAGGTGAGGAGGAGCGGCCAGTGGCCGATCCCCAGCCGTTCGGCCACGAACGGGTTCCACACGTAGAGGGTGGCCGCGGCGAGCGGGCCGACGAGGCCCGTGCCGGGGACGAGACGGGCGGCCCCGGCCCCGGCCACGACGAGGGCGCCGAGCAGGGCCACCTTCTGCAGGAGCATGCCCGGGACGACCTCGTCCAGCAGCGCGACCACCAGGTCGGAGGGCACCGCGCGCGGCAGGCTCGACCCGGTGCCCCAGAAGTCGCCCCGCACCGCCAGGTCGGGCACCCAGACCATGTCGTACGACAGGACGTACCCGGGGCCGAGCGCGCCGCCCAGCACCAGGACGGCGAGCACCGCGGACCAGAGGGCGGGGGCGGCGCGCAGGCCCGCTGCACCGATCCGTCCTCGCACGAGAGGACAGCCTAGGATGCCGCGGGTGACCGCCACGAGAAGCGCGCGCGCCCGGCGCTCCTTCGACGGCAGCGCCGTCGCCGTCGCCACCAGCGTGATGAACGTGGCGACCTACGGCTTCACCATCGTCGCGGCCCGGGTCATCGGTCCCAGCGAGTACGGCGCGTTCGCGGCCTGCCTCAGCTTCCTCCTCGTCGTGCAGGTGGGCGCGCTCGGGCTCCAGGCGACCGCGGCGCGGCGCATCGCGCTCGACCGGGGCCACGTCGCCGCCATCGAGAAGGCGATCCTGACCCTCACTGCGAGGGTCTCGCTCGTCGTCGGGCTGGTCATGCTGGCGCTGGTCCCCCTGATCAACCGGCTGCTCAACCTCGACGACTTCGTCACCGCGACCATCGTCGCGCTCACGGTGGTCCCGCTGACCCTGGCGGGCGGCCAGGCGGGGGTGCTCCAGGGCGAGCGCCGGTGGCGGGCGCTCGCGGTGTTCTACGTCGCCGGGGGCATCCCGAGGCTCGTCATCGGCACGGCGCTCATCCTGTGGCGACCCGACGCGACCACCGCGCTGCTCGGCGTCGGCATCGGCTTCCTCTTCCCCGTGGCCGTGGGCGCGTGGTTCCTGCGGCACCGACGTACGCCCGAGCGGGTGCCCGGCGAGCACTCCGCGCGCGCGATGCTCCTCGAGAGCGCCCACAACGCCCAGGTCCTCCTCGCGTTCTTCGCGCTCTCGAGCGCGGACATCGTCATGGCCCGGCACGTGCTGACCGAGCACGACGCCGGCCTCTACGCGGCCGGCCTGATCATGACCAAGGTGATGCTGTTCCTGCCGCAGTTCATCGTGGTGATCGCCTTCCCCGACATGGCCACCCCCGAGAACCGCAGGCGCGCGCTGCGCCTCAGCCTGCTCGCTGTCGCCGGGCTCGGGCTCCTGGCCGTGGTCGCTGCCCGGGTGCTGTCGGGCGTCGCGATGGTCTTCGTCGGCGGCGCGGAGTTCGGCGAGGTGGAGGACCTGCTGTGGGTGTTCGCCGTCCTCGGCACCGTCCTGGCGATGCTGCAGCTCCAGGTGTACGCGGTGCTGGCCCGTCAGGGACGCCGCACGGTGCTGCTGGTCTGGGCAGCGCTCGCCGCGGCCGTCGTGCTCGGGCTGCGTACGGACTCGGTCATCGCCCTGGTGGCGGTCGTCGCCACCGTCGACGCCGTCCTGCTCGTGGCGCTCACCCTCCTGAGCCTCCGGTCCACCCCGGTCGCTCCCGCGTCGCCGGAGCACGCGCCGCTGCCGACCTGACGGCCGGCGCGCCGTCGCCGGCGCAGGCCCGGTCGGCGTACGTGCTCAGTGCGCGGCGTCGTGCCAGCTGCGCCCGGTGCCGATCGACACGTCGAGGGGCACCGCCAGGTCGGCGGCGCCGCCCATCTCCGCACGCACCAGTGCGGCGAGCGCCTCGCCCTCACCCGGCGCCACCTCGAACACGAGCTCGTCGTGGACCTGGAGCAACATCCGCGAGTGCAGGCCCTGCTCGGCCAGGGCGCGCTCGACGCCCAGCATGGCGACCTTGACCAGATCGGCCGCGGAGCCCTGGATGGGGGCGTTGAGCGCCATCCGCTCGGCCGTCTCGCGACGCTGGCGGTTGTCGCTGGTGAGGTCGGGCAGGTAGCGGCGCCGCCCCAGGATGGTCTCGGTGAACCCCGAGCGGCGTGCCTCGTCGACGATGCCGCCGAGGTAGTCGCGCACCCCGCCGAAGGTCTCGAAGTACTCGTCCATCAGCCCCCGCGCCTCGGAGGTGTCGATGCGCAGCTGCTGCGAGAGCCCGAAGGCGGACAGGCCGTAGGCCAGGCCGTAGTTCATCGCCTTGATCTTGGCGCGCTGCTCGACGCTGACGTCGGCGGCGTCGACGCCGAACACCCGGGCGGCGGTGATCGAGTGGAAGTCCTGGCCCGAGCGGAACGCCTCGATGAGCAGGGCGTCCTCGGAGAGGTGGGCCATGATCCGCATCTCGACCTGGCTGTAGTCGGCGGTCATCAGCGACTCGCCGGCCTCGCCGACCACGAAGGCCTCGCGGATGCGGCGACCGGCCTCGGTGCGGATCGGGATGTTCTGCAGGTTGGGGTCGGTGCTCGAGAGGCGTCCGGTCGCGGCGATGATCTGGTTGTAGGTGGTGTGGATGCGACCGTCCGGGGCCACGGTCTTGAGCAGGCCCTCGACGGTCTGCCGCAGCCGGATCACGTCGCGGTGGCGCAGCAGGTGCTGGAGGAAGGGGTGCTCGGTCTTCTCGAAGAGCTGCTGCAGCGCGTCGGCGTCGGTGGTGTATCCGGTCTTGGTGCGCTTGGTCTTGGGCATGTCGAGCTCGTCGAACAGCACGACCTGCAGCTGCTTGGGCGAGCCGAGGTTGATCTCCTTGCCGATGACGTCGTAGGCGTCCTGGGCCGCCGCGCGGACCTGCTCGCCGAACTCGGACTCGAGCCCCTCGAGGTAGTCGGTGTCGACCGCGATACCGACCTGCTCCATCCGGACCAGGGTGCCGATGAGGGGCAGCTCGACCTCGCGCAGCAGCCGGGTCCCGCCGTGTTCCTCGACCGCGCCGTCGAGCGCGTCGGCCAGGTCGAGCACCGCGCGCGCGGTGAGCATCGCGGTGTCGCTCGCGGTGGTGTCGTCCATCGCGTCGAAGCTGAGCTGGTCGGCGTCGGCGGAGTCCTGGCGCAGCTCGCGCTTGAGGTAGCGCAGCGTCAGGTCGGCGAGGGCGTACGAGCGCTGGTCGGGCTGGACGATGTAGGCCGCGAGGGCGGTGTCGACCTCGAGCCCGGCGAGCGTCCACCCGCGCGCGGCCAGCGCCAGGCTGGGGCCGTTGGCGTCGTGCACGACCTTGGGACGCGACGCGTCGGCCAGCCAGGTCGCCACCGCTGCGTCGTCGTCGGGACCGAGGCCGGCGGCGTCGATCCACGCGGCCTGCCCCTCGCGCGTCGCGACGGCGATCGAGTGCACGTCGCCGGTGCCGGCACGCCACGTGCCCTGGACGGCGACGCCGACGCGCGTGCCCGCCGGGGCGTGCTCGTCCAGCCAGGCCGCCGCCTCGCCCGCGCCGAGTCGCCGGCCGTCGAGCTCGAACCCCGCTTCGGCCTCGGTGGCCTCGCCCGGGTCGGGGTCGATGGTGTCGAGCAACCGGGTGCGCAGCTCGCCGCGGAACTCCAGCTCGTCGAGGAGCTCGAGCCCGGCCGTACGGTCCCACGGCCGGCGGGCCAGTCCGTCGGGTCGTACGGGCAGGGTCAGGTCGCGGACCAGTGCGTTGAGCCGGCGGTTGCGGATGACGTCGCCGAGGTGGGCGCGCAGCGCCTCGCCCTTCTTGCCCGTGATCTCGTCGGCGCGGGCGATGACGTTGTCGAGACCGTCGAACTGGTTGATCCACTTCGCGGCGTAGCCCTGGCCCACGCCGGGCACACCGGCCAGGTTGTCGGAGGTCTCGCCGACGATGGCGGCGAGCTCGGGGTAGCGGTGGGGCGGGACGCCGTACTTCTCCTGGACGGCGGCCGGGGTGAGTCGCGCGAGGTCGCTGACGCCGCGCATGGGGTAGAGGACCGTGGAGGACTCGGTGACGAGCTGGATCGAGTCGCGGTCGCCGGTGAGGATCAAGACCTCCATGCCCTCGTCGAGCGCCTGGGTGACGAGGGTGGCGATGATGTCGTCGGCCTCGTAGCCCTCGAGCTCGAGGTGGGTGATCGACAGCGTGTCGAGCACGCGGCGGATCAGCGGCAGCTGGCTGCCGAACTCGTCGGGAGTCTTGTTGCGCTTGGCCTTGTAGTCGCTGTACTCCTCGAGGCGGAAGGTCTGACGCGACTTGTCGAAGGCGACGGCCACATGGGTGGGGGCCTCGTCGCGCAGCACGTTGACCAGCATCGAGGTGAAGCCGTAGACGGCGTTGGTGTGCTGTCCGGTGGCGGTCGCGAAGTTCTCCACAGGCAGGGCGAAGAACGCCCGGTAGGCCAACGAGTGGCCGTCCAGCAGCAGGAGGCGGGGGCGCGCGGTCTCGCTCGTCTCAGGCACCCGCCGACTCTATCCGCCGCCGCCGACAGCAGAATGGGCGCCATGACGACTCCGCAGACACTGGCCGGGTTGAGCGTGGAGGAGCTGATCGCCTTCATGCCCGAGGGCAACGGGCGCCTCAACGACAAGATGGGCGTCGAGCTGGTCGAGGTCTCCGCCGAGCGGGTCGTGGCGACCATGCCCGTCGAGGGCAACACCCAGCCGTTCGGGCTGCTGCACGGCGGCGCCTCGGTGGTGCTCGCCGAGACCCTGGGGTCGATCGGCTCGGCGATCCACGCCTACCCCGCCAAGATCGCGGTCGGCGTCGACATCAACGCCACCCACCACCGCGCGGCCACGTCGGGCACCGTCACCGGCGTCGCGACCGCCATCCACCTCGGCCGATCCTCGACGTCCTACGACATCGTGATCAGCGACGAGCAGGGTCGGCGGGTGTGCACCTCGCGCATCACCTGCGCGTTGTTGGACGCTCCTCCCTCCGCTGGTTGAGGGGGAGGGAGTCCCCGGCTCGAGACCCGCGGCGCCTCAGCCCGGGACGCGTTCGCGCCGGATGCGGCGCGCAGCCAGGACCCGGTCGATCCGCTGACGGCTGGTCGCGGCCTGGGTCACCTGGCGCATCTGCGGCAGCCGGGCCCGTACGGCGCTGGTGGTGGCCGCGCGCAGCGTGGCCTGGGGAGCGAAGGACAGCCGGGCCATGAACCGGTTGGCGTCGCGGGCCTCGGCCGCCGCCGCGGTCTGGACGTGGCTGATCCCGTGCTGGTCGGCGAAGCGGCAGGCGGCGTCCATGAGCGCGCTCCCAACGCCCTTGCGCCGGAACTGCGGCAGCACGTGGGGCGAGACCGCGAGGACCGCGGGCTCGAGGTTGAGCGGGGTGAACGTCGTGGCCTCGAGGTAGACCGCGCCGGCCACCTCACCGTCGACCTCGGCGACGACGACGCACTGGTCCTCACGAGAGGCGGCCGTGGCCACCACCCGGGCGACGTCGGCGAGCTGCTCGTCGAGCGCTCCCCGACGCAGGATGTCGCTCCACAGCTCGCGCAGGGACGCGACGTCACCCGCCTCGGCCACGCGTACGGTCACCGGCGTCCGGCTCATCGACCCACCATTCCTACGTGCACGTGCAGTGGCCCCCCACCGGCCTTGTCCGGCGCCACACCCGGGCGAGGATATCCCTCCGCGGGCCATCCGGCTACGTCGAGGTGCGCCCGACATGATCTGCGAGCGGCCCCGGATCGGCCCCGCGATCGGTCCCGAGGAGCGAATGTAACTTCCGGGTGACGATGCTCTCCGCATTGGCGTCCCCGGCACGGCAGGTGCACTAGTCTCCCCGACATGTCATCCAGCACCCTTCCGCGCCCGCGCGGCATCATCCGGAGCTCCATCGCCCTCGTCTCCACCCTGGCCCTGGCCACGGTCCTCACGGCCTGCGGCTCCGACGACGGCGGCAGCGACTCGGCCGGCGACAG
Source organism: Nocardioides flavus (ex Wang et al. 2016) (assembly GCF_014653115.1). Taxonomy (GTDB): domain Bacteria; phylum Actinomycetota; class Actinomycetes; order Propionibacteriales; family Nocardioidaceae; genus Nocardioides; species Nocardioides flavus. The sequence continues at coordinate 54,355 of NZ_BNAD01000010.1, forward strand.
CGGCTCCGGCGACGACTCCGGCATCACCACCGTCGCCGACGGCACCCTGACGGTCTGCTCCGACGTGCCCTACCCGCCCTTCGAGGACTTCGACGAGACGTCGGAGTCGGGCTTCAAGGGCTTCGACATCGACATCGTCCAGGCGATCGCCGACGGCCTCGAGCTCGAGCTCGCGGTCAAGGACTCCTCCTTCGACGCCCTCCAGAGCGGCCAGGCCCTCAACGCCGCCCAGTGCGACATCGCCGCCAGCGCGATGACGATCACCGAGGAGCGCAAGGCCGCCCTCGACTTCTCCGACGGCTACTACGACTCGCAGCAGTCGCTGCTCGTGGCCGAGGGCTCCGACATCGCCTCGATCGACGACCTCGACGGCGTGAAGGTGGGCGTCCAGCAGGGCACCACCGGCAAGGCCTACGCCGAGGAGAACGCCACCGGCGCCGAGCTGGTGTCCTTCCCCAGCGACGCCGAGATGTTCCAGGCGATCAAGGCCGGCCAGGTCGACGCCCTGCTGCAGGACCTCCCGGTCAACATCAACCACCAGGACCAGGGCGGCTTCAGCGTCGTGGAGACCTACTCCACCGACGAGTCCTACGGCCTGGCGATGAAGAAGGGCAACACCGCGCTGGTGGAGGCGGTCAACGAGCAGCTCTCCGAGATGCGCGACGACGGCACCTACGACGAGATCTACAACTCCTACTTCGCGACCGAGTGACCTGAGCGTGGCTCTGAAGCGCTCGACGCGCCGCATCCTCAGCAGGACGGTGCTGTACGCCGTCCTGCTGGGGGTGCTGCTCCTGGTCGGCCTCAGCGCCGACTGGGCCACCATCCGTGCCAACTTCTTCGCCCCGGCCGGCATCGGCAACCCGTTCGTCGGCGACTGGGGCACCTGGCCCGACCTGATCACGGTCGGCGTCAAGAACTCGCTGATCTACACCGTCGTGGCCTTCGGGGCAGGACTGGTGCTCGGGGTGGTGCTCGCGCTGATGCGCCTGTCCCCCGTCGCGGCATACCGCTGGCTCGCCACCGCCTACATCGAGTTCTTCCGCGGCCTGCCCGTGCTGCTCGTCGTGCTGGTGATGGCCTTCGGCATCCCGATCGCCTTCAACGGTTGGACCCCGCCGGGCGGCACCGTCGGCGCCGGCGTCGTCGGTCTCATCCTCGTTGCCGCCGCCTACATGGCCGAGACCATCCGCGCCGGCATCCAGGCGGTGCCGAAGGGGCAGACCGAGGCCGCGCGCTCGCTCGGGATGAGCGCCGGGCGCACCACGACCACCGTCGTGCTCCCGCAGGCGTTCCGGATCGTGATCCCGCCGCTCACCAACGAGTTCGTCCTGCTGATCAAGGACACCGCGCTGCTGTTCGTCATCGGCTTCGCAGCCGACCAGCGTGAGCTGACGACGATCGCCCGCGACTTCATGGCCTCCAGCGCCACGGCCGGGACCGCGACCAGCCTGATCCAGGCGTCGATCCTCTACCTCATCATCACCCTGCCGCTCACCCGCCTGGTGTCGTGGCTCGAGCGCAAGCAGCAGAAGGCACGGTGACCATGAACGCGAGCGCCTCAGCGGCCCCCGCCATCCAGATCCGCGACCTGCACAAGTCCTTCGGGTCCAACCGGGTCCTCACCGGCATCGACTTCCACGTCGACCACGGCGAGGTCGTCTGCGTCATCGGTCCGTCGGGGTCTGGCAAGTCGACCCTCCTGCGCTGCGTCAATCGGCTCGAGGAGCCCGACAGCGGCCAGATCGTCGTCGAGGGCATCGACATCTGCGACCCCGAGACCGACCTCGACGCCGTCCGGTCCCGCATCGGCATGGTCTTCCAGCAGTTCAACCTCTTCCCGCACATGAACGTGCTGCGCAACCTGACCGTCGCGCAGCAGAAGGTGAAGGGTCGGTCCAAGAAGGAGGCCACCGAGATCGCCCGGGCGAACCTCGACAAGGTCGGGCTGGGCGGTCGCGAGAACGTCTACCCCGCCCACCTGTCGGGCGGGCAGCAGCAGCGCGTCGCGATCGCGCGGGCGCTGTCGATGGACCCCGACATGATGCTCTTCGACGAGCCGACCTCCGCCCTCGACCCCGAGCTCGTCGGTGACGTGCTCGAGGTGATGAAGACGCTCGCCTCCGAGGGCATGACCATGATGGTCGTGACCCACGAGATGGGCTTCGCCCGCGAGGTGGGCGACAAGCTCGTCTTCATGGACGGTGGCGTGATCGTCGAGGAGGGCGACCCCCGCGAGGTGCTCTCCAACCCGCAGCACGAGAGGACCCAGGCCTTCTTGTCGAAGGTCCTGTAGGGAAACGCCGACCGGGCACTTCGTGCCCGTCCGGGTCGCCGACCGGGCACTTCGTGGTGGCACGAAGAGCCCGGTCGGCGAGGGCTCAGATGTCTCCGCCGAGGTAGGCGGCCTTCACCGAGTCGTCGCCGGCGAGCTCGCTGCCCTTGCCGGAGCGGACGATCTCGCCCGTCTCGAGGATGTGCGCGTCGTCGGCCGCCTTGAGCGCCTGTGCGGCGTTCTGCTCGACCAGCAGCACCGTCGTGCCCTGCTCGTTGATCTCCTTGATGATCGAGAAGATCTGGGCGATGAGCTTGGGTGCGAGACCCATGGACGGCTCGTCGAGGAGGATCAGGCGCGGGCGCGCCATGAGCGCACGCCCGATGGCCAGCATCTGCTGCTCACCGCCGGACATGGTGCCGGCGGACTGGTTGATCCGCTCGGCCAGCCGCGGGAACAGCGCCAGCACCCGGTCGATGTCCTCCTGGTAGGCCTTGCTCTTGCGGTCGTTGCGCACGAACGCGCCCATGTCGAGGTTCTCGCGCACCGTCATGCCGACGAAGCAGCGGCGCCCCTCGGGTGACTGGCTGATGCCCAGCTTGACCCGGTCGTACGGAGCGGCGTGGGTGATGTCCTTGCCGTCGAACTTCACCGACCCGGCACGCACCTTGCGGATGCCGGAGAGCGTCTTCAGCGTCGTCGTCTTGCCGGCGCCGTTGGCGCCGATCAGGGTCGTGACGCTGCCCTCGGGCACGTTGAAGCTGATGTCACGGATGGCCTCGATGTGCCCGTAGTTGACACACAGCCCCTCCACCTCAAGAAGCATCTTCTTCCTCCACTCCGAGGTAGGCGGCGATGACCGCAGGGTTGTCGCGGATCTCCGCAGGGGTGCCCTCGGCGATCTTCTTGCCGAACTCGAGCACCACGATCCGGTCGGTCACACCCATCACCAGGCGCATGTCGTGCTCGATGAGCAGCACGGTGAACCCCTGGTCGCGGACCTTGCGGATCAGGTCCATCAGGACCCGCTTCTCCTGCGGGTTGAAGCCGGCTGCCGGTTCGTCGAGGCAGATCAGCTTGGGGTTGGTCGCCATGGCGCGGGCGATCTCCAGGCGACGCTGGTCACCGTAGGACAGGTTGGCCGCCAGCTCGTCGGCCTTGGTGTGCAGGCCCATGAAGCGCAGCAGCTCCATCGCCCGCCGGTGACCTGCCTCCTCCTCGCGCCGGTGCTTGGGCAGGCGGAAGAGGGCGCTGAGGATGCCGGTGGAGTGCTGGGCGTCAGCGCCGACCAGGACGTTCTCCAGCGCCGTCATGGTGGGGAACAGCCGGATGTTCTGGAACGTCCGCGCGATGCCGGACTGGGTGATCTCGAACCGCTTCTTGCCGGCCAGGGACTCGCCTCGGAAGCTGATCGTGCCCGACGTCGGCTTGTAGACGCCAGTGATGGCGTTGAAGCAGGTCGTCTTGCCGGCTCCGTTGGGACCGATGAGGCCGAGGATCTCGCCCTCCTTGATGTCGAAGCTGACGTTGTCCAGCGCCGTGAGGCCGCCGAACCGGAGCGTCAGCTGGTCCACCTCGAGGATGTGTGCGTCAGGCACGGGCCTTCTCCTCTCCCTCGCTGTCGGTACCTTCTTCGAGCTCGTCGAGCTCGTGCTCGAGCTGCTTGGCCCGCACCGTGCGCTTCGGCGGGAACAGGCCCTCGGGGCGCAGCACGGCCAGCACGACCAGCGCGAGACCGAAGACCAGCACGCGGAAGTCGTCGAACTCGCGGAACCGCTGCGGCAGGTAGGCCACGAGGGCAGCGCCGACGAGCACGCCCCACCTGTTGCCCTGGCCTCCCACCACGACCGCCGCGAGGAACAGGATCGAGAACAGCAGCAGGAACGAGTCGGGGTTGATGAAGTTCTGGCGGCTGGCGTAGAGCGCCCCGGCCAGGCCGCCGATGAACGCGCCGGTGGCGAAGGCCAGCAGCTTGAACCGGAAGGTCGGCACGCCCATCAGCTCGGCGGCGTCCTCGTCCTCGCGGGTGGCCTCCCATGCCCGCCCGACGCGGCTGTTCTTGATCAGGTAGTCGGCGAACAGCACGACGATGACGACCGTGAGGCCCATCCAGTAGTACGGGATCTGGTCGAGCACGCCGAAGACGAGGAACTTGGTGCTGTCGTTGAAGTCCAGGAGTGGTACGCCGGAGTCCCAGTTGAGGTGGGGGATCTCGAACACGCCCTCGGTGCCGCCGATGCTCGGCGGACGCGCGATGTTGCTGATGCCCTTGCGCTCACCGAGCCACTCGGTGTTGACCGCGACGAGCCGGATGATCTCGCCGAAGCCCAGCGTCACGATGGCGAGGTAGTCGCCGCGCACCCGCAGGGTCGGCGCGCCGAGCAGGACGCCGGAGATCGTGGTGGCCACGATCGCCACCGGCAGCGCCAGCAGCAGGGGCCAGTTGGCGTGGAACGAGGTCAGGATCGCCACCGTGTAGGCGCCGATGGCGTAGAACCCGACGTAGCCGAGGTCGAGCAGGCCGGCGTAGCCGACCACGATGTTGAGGCCCAACGCCACCAGCATGTACATGGTGACCACGAACAGCACGCCGCCGAAGTCGACGCCCGGGGTGGTGATGAAGGGCGGCTCCAGCAGCGGGAGCGCGTACGCGAGGAGGGCGAGGAGCACCCACAACGCGATCTTCACCGGCTTGGGCATGGCCGCCAGGGCTGACTTGATCTTGCTCATGCGCGCGCCTTTCCGAGCGACTCGCCCAACAGGCCCGTGGGCCGGAAGAGGAGGATGACGACGAGGAGCACGAAGGCCACCACGTGGCGCCACTCCGTGCCGAGCAGCGCCGAGCCCCAGATCTCGGCCACGCCGAGGACGAGTCCGCCGAGGAGGGCGCCGCGCAGGTTGCCGATGCCGCCGAGGACCGCGGCGGTGAACGCCTTGACGCCGAGCAGGAAGCCGACGTCGAACTTGGTCGTCTCGATCTTCAGCATGTAGAGGAAGGCGGCCACGCCGGCCATCAGGCCACCGATGAGGAAGGTCATCTGGATGGTGCGCGTGGGGTTCACGCCCATCATCGACGCGGTCTCGGGGTCCTGGGCCGTGGCGCGGATGCCCTTGCCGAGCTTGGAGCGGCGTACGAACTGGTCCACCACGACCATCATCGCGACGGCGGAGAGGATGACCAGGATGTCGATGCTCGACACCGACACGCCGCCGATGTCCCACCGGGGCGCCTCCACGACGCCGGCGATGCTGTTGTTGATGCGTGCCTTGCCGACGTAGTCGGACAGGTCGTCTTCGAGCCCCAACCACCCCGCGACCCGGTCACGCAGGCCCATCAGCTCGGCGAGCACGAAGCTCGCGCCGATGGCCGAGATGAGGGCGATCAGCCGGGGCGCGTTGCGCTTGATCAGCGGGCGGTAGGCGACGCGTTCGAGGACGAGCGCGACGATCGCAGACAACGCCATCGCTGCCACCAGTGAAGCGAGGAGAATGGCGACGAGCTCGACGCCGTCGGCGTCGGCGCCGCCGAGCGCCATCACCGTCCACAGCATCGCGAAGGTGCCGTACATGAAGACTTCGGAGTGGGCGAAGTTGATGAGCTGCAGGACGCCGTAGACCATCGTGTAGCCGAGGGCGATCAGCGCGTAGATCGCGCCGAACGCGAGACCGGACACGGTCAGCGACGGCAGGTTGTTGAAGAAGAACTCGAAGTTCACGCAAGGCCTCCTGGCCGGAGTATCACCGAGTCGGGTCGTGGACACCGGCGCGGCCGGGGAGGTCATCCCCGGCCGCGCCTGTTGTCATGCTGTGACGGTCAGCCGTCGATCAGCCGATCTCGCCGTCGGAGACGATCTCGCCGCCCTCGACCTTGTAGGCGTAGACCTTGACCTCGGACGGCTCGCCCGACTCGTCGAACGAGAGCTGCTTGGTGATGCCGGCCTCGTCGTAGCCGTTGACGAACTCCAGCATCGCCTCGCGGTCGCCGATGCCCTCGCCGATGCCGTCGAGGAAGATCGTCGCGGCGTCGTAGGCCTCCGCGGCGTAGGTGCCGGCGGCCTCGCCGAACTCCTCCTCGTAGGCGGCGGCGAAGTCGGCCACGGCCGGGTCGGTGTCGGGGATGCAGGGGCAGGTGATGATGGTGCCCTCGGCGGCGTCACCGGCGTCGAGGTAGGCCGGGTCCTTCACGCCGTCGGCCACGACGAAGGTGCCGTCGAAGCCACCGTCGCGCAGCTGGCCGATGAGGATGGTCGCCTCGGCGTAGTAGCCGCCGAAGAACACCGCGTCGGCTCCGGAGTCGACAGCCTTGGTGACCGTCGCGGAGAAGTCCGTGTCACCGACCTGGATGGTGTCGGTGCCGGCGACGGCGTCGCCGCCCAGGTCCTCCTCGACGATGCCGGCCAGGCCCGCGCCGTACTCGGAGGCGTCGTCGATGACGAAGGTGCTCTCCGCCTGCAGCGTGTCCTTGATGTAGGCAGCAGCGGCCGGGCCCTGCGTGGCGTCGTTGCCCAAGGCACGGTGGAAGGTGTCCCAGCCGTTCTCGGACAGCGCCGGGTTGGTGGCCGACGGGCTCACCGTCGGGACACCGGCCTCGGCGAAGATCGGGCCGGCGGCTGCCGACTCACCGGAGAACGCGGGGCCGACGACACCGATGATCGACTCGTCGCCGGCGACCTCGGTCGCGAGCGCCGGGGCCTCGTCGGGCGAGCCCTGCGAGTCGAAGTTGACCAGCTCGACCTCGCACTCGGCGTCCTCGTTGTACTGGGAGACGGCCAGCTCGGCACCCTGGATGATCGGCTTGCCGAGACCGGCCGCGGGGCCCGTCTCGGGACCGAAGAAGGCGAGCTTCAGGTCGCAGGCGGCCTCGCCGCCGCCACCGCTCCCACCTTCGTCGCCGGCGTCCTCGGTCGTGCCGCACGCGGCGAGCACCAGGCCGGCGGCCGCTGCGACCGCGACGGCCCGCCAGGACTTGGATGAGCGGATCATGGATCCCTCCGTAGTTCTCAGTGGGCTGTCCACCACGGCAGCCTCGTGGCGGGAACCTAACACTCGGAGTGTGGCGCGGGACACGATTGCGCTGCCCGAGTCGCAGGCCGTTGCCGTTTCGTGACCAACCGGTCTGTACCGGCGGCCCCGGTGGTGCCGGATGCGTCGACGGGGGCCGGCGGGACCGGGGCTCAGCCCGGGTCCGCGGACGTCTCGCCGCCCGCGGCGAGTCCCGCCACGCCGTGCTCGACCACGCCGTCGGAGACCTGCTTCATCGACAGCCGCAGGTCCATCGCGGTCTTCTGGATCCAGCGGAACGCGTCGGGCTCGCTGAGCCCGAGCTTCTCCTGCAGCACGCCCTTGGCCCGGTCCACGGACTTGCGCGTGGCCAGCGACTCCTGGAGGTCGGAGACCTCCTGCTCGAGCACGGTGATCTCGGCGTACCTGCTCACCGCCATCTCGATCGCGGGGACCAGGTCGCCACGCTGGAACGGCTTGACGAGGTAGGCCATCGCCCCGGCGTCTCGCGCGCGGGCCACCAGGTCGCGCTGGGAGAACGCCGTCAGGATGACGACCGGGGCGATCCGCTCCCCCGCGATGGTCTCGGCGGCGGCGATCCCGTCGAGGACCGGCATCTTGACGTCGAGGATCACCAGGTCAGGTCGCAGCTCGCGCGCGAGCTCGATCGCCCGCTGGCCGTCAGCGGCCTGACCGACGACCTCGTACCCCTCCTCGCCCAGCATCTCGGCGAGGTCCATGCGGATGAGCGCCTCGTCCTCGGCGATCACCACGCGGCGTACGTCGGGGGCTGTGCTGGTGTCAGCAGGCTGGGTCACGACGGCAAGGCTAGTTCCGATACGGTGTGGCGACCTAGCCGGGTTGGCGGAATGGCAGACGCTATGAGCTCAAACCTCATTGTCCGAAAGGGCGTGCGGGTTCGAATCCCGCACCCGGCACCGATGTCGGTGGCAGCAGGTTGCATGGGGCCATGCCACACGTCCGTCCTCAAGCCGTCGTCGACTCGGCGCTGCGGTGCTCGGACGAAGGCATGCTGGACGCGGACAACGCCGCCGTCCACGGAGTGGCGGTCAAGACGATCCGACGCTGGCGACGTGACTACCAACGTCGCGGTCAGGCTCGCGGTCAGCGGCACCTGGCGCCGCCGTGCCCCAGATGTGCCGGAGGCTCCCTCGATCCGGCTGCCTATGCAGAACTGCTCGGCTGGTACCTCGGAGACGGCTACATCTCGACGGGACGCCGTGGAGTCCACAACCTCCACGTCTACAACGACACCCGCTACACCCATCTGAACGACGGCATCCTCGACCTGATGCGCAGGGTCAAGCCTGGCTCGCGGCCGCACACGCGGGATGTGCCGGGCTGCCTGGTCTCGACGGTCTCCTGGAAGCACTGGCCCTGCCTCTTCCCCCAGCACGGACCCGGGCGCAAGCACGAGCGTGACATCGTCCTCGAGGCCTGGCAGGCCGAGATCGTCCGTGCCCATCCCGCCGACTTCCTCCGAGGGTTGTTCCACTCGGACGGGTGCCGGGTCGACAACTGGGCCACGCGCGTGGTTGCCGGAAAGAAGAAGCGCTACCACTATCCGAGGTGGCAGCTCGTCAACGCTTCCGAGGACATTCTCGACCTGTGCACCTGGGCCCTGGACCTCGTCGACGTGGCGTGGCGACGCTCAGGCGTACGAGTCGTGTCGGTCTCGCGGCGCGGCGCAGTCACCCGCCTCGACGAGCTGATCGGGCCCAAGACGTGAGGGCCGCGACAAGCCTCAGCGCGGGCGGCGGTACGCCGGCGCGGCGCCGTCGATCGCGTCGCCCATGCGGTGGATCCGCAGCGCGTTGGTCGAGCCCGGGATGCCGGGAGGGCTGCCAGCGATGATCACGACCAGGTCGCCCTTCTCGACGCGTCCGATGTGCAGCAGCGCCTCGTCGACTTGCCGGACCATCTCGTCGGTGTGCTCGACGTCGGCGCCGAGGAAGGTCTCCACGCCCCACGTCAGCGCGAGCTGCGAGCGGGTCCGCGGCTCCGGGGTGAAGGCCAGGACGGGGATCGACCCGCGGTAGCGCGAGAGACGCTTGGCCGAGTCGCCGCTGACGGTGAACGCCACGACGTACTTGGCGCCCACCCGCTCGGCGACCTCGGCCGCGGCCTTGGCGATGATGCCGCCGCGGGTGTGGGGGTTCCAGGCCACCTCCGCCATGTGACTCAGGCCGTGGTTCTCGGTCGACTCCACGATCCGGGCCATGGTCTGCACGGCGACGATGGGGTGCTCCCCCACGCTCGTCTCGCCCGAGAGCATCACGGCGTCGGCGCCGTCGAGGACGGCGTTGGCCACGTCGCTGGCCTCGGCGCGGGTCGGCGCCGGCGAGCTGATCATCGACTCGAGCATCTGGGTCGCGACGATGACTGGCTTGGCGTAGCGGCGCGCCTTGTCGATGATCAGCTTCTGGTGGATCGGCACGTCCTCGAGCGGGCACTCGACGCCGAGGTCGCCGCGCGCCACCATGATGCCGTCGAAGGCGTCGACGATCTCGTCGATGTTCTCGATGGCCTGCGGCTTCTCGATCTTGGCGATGACGGGGACGAAGATGCCCTCCTCGCGCATCACGTCGCGCACGTCCTCGGCGTCGCGGGCGTTGCGCACGAAGCTCAGGGCGATGAAGTCCACGCCCAGGTGGAGCGCCCAGCGCAGGTCCTCGGTGTCCTTCTCCGACAGCGCCGGGACGGACACCGCCACGCCGGGGAGGTTGATGCCCTTGTTGTTGGACACCTTGCCGGGGACGACGACCTCGGTGACCACGTCGGTGGCGTCGACGGAGACGACCTTCAGCCGCACCTTGCCGTCGTCGATGAGGAGCGGGTCGCCCGGCTCCACGTCACCCGGCAGGCCCTTGTAGGTGGTGCCGCACATCTCCGCGGTGCCCTCGACGTCACGGGTGGTGATGGTGAACCGGGCGCCGCGCTCGAGCTCAACCGGACCGTCGGCGAAGGTCTCCAGGCGGATCTTGGGACCCTGCAGGTCCGCGAAGACGCCGATCGCGTGGCCGGTGTCGTCGGACGCCTGACGCACCAGCCGGTAGACGGCCTCGTGGTCGGCGTACGCGCCGTGGCTCATGTTGAGCCGGGCGACGTCCATGCCGGCCTCGACGAGCGAGCGGATGCCCTCCGGGGTGTTCACCGCGGGGCCAAGGGTGCAGACGATCTTTGCTCTACGCACGGGCCTCACCCTAGCGGACATTGGAACGATCCAAGCAAGGCCTGCTCCGATACGCGGACTCGCTGCAACGCCGGGTTCAGGGCTGTACCCACCCTGGTGCATGGGGGTGGGTAGTTGCCGTAACCCGGCGTCACAGCGAGTTCTGGGGGATCAGACGACCAGCGGGCGCTCGTGCGGCTTGATCGGCGAGGGCAGCGTGGTCGAACCGGTCAGGTAGGCGTCGACCGAGGCGGCGGCACTGCGCCCCTCGGCGATCGCCCACACGATCAGGGACTGGCCGCGCCCGACGTCGCCGGCGACGTAGACGCCCGGCACCGAGGCGGCGTACGACTCGTCGCGCTTGACGTTGCCGCGCTCGTCGAGCTCCACGTCGAGCTGCTCGATGAGCCCCGGCTTCTCCGGTCCGACGAAGCCCATCGCGAGAAGCACCAGCTGAGCCGGGATCTCGCGCTCGGTGCCCTCCACGGGCTGGAACGACGCGTCGACCTCGACGAGGCGCAGCGCCGCGACGTTGCCGGCATCGTCGCCGAGGAACTCCTGCGTCGAGACCGCGTAGACCCGCTCGCCACCCTCCTCGTGGGCCGAGGAGACCTTGAAGGTCATGGGGTACGTCGGCCACGGCTGGCCGGCCGGACGGTCGTGGCCGGGCTGCGGCATGATCTCGAGCTGCGTGATCGACCGCGCGCCCTGGCGGATCGACGTGCCTAGGCAGTCGGCGCCGGTGTCACCGCCGCCGATGATGACGACGTCCTTGCCGGTGGCCACGATCTGCTCGGACCCGTCGGTCGTCGGGGCCTCGCCCAGCGAGGCCCGGTTGGCCTGGGGCAGGAACTCCATCGCCTGGTGGATGCCACCGAGGTCGCGTCCCGGGACGGGGAGGTCCCGCGCAGCGGTGGCGCCCATGGCGAGCACGACCGCGTCGTAGCGGTCGAGCAGCTTCTCGCCGGTCAGGTCGCCGCCGACGTCCACCCCGGCACGGAAGACGGTGCCCTCCCGGCGCATCTGGTCCAGGCGCCGGTCGAGGTGCTTCTTCTCCATCTTGAACTCGGGGATGCCGTAGCGCAGCAGCCCGCCGATCTTGTCGGCGCGCTCGTAGACCGCGACGGTGTGCCCGGCACGGGTGAGCTGCTGGGCGGCGGCGAGACCGGCCGGGCCGGAGCCGATGACGGCGACCGTCTTGCCCGAGAGCCACTCCGGCGGCTCGGGCCGGACGTAGCCCGAGCCCCAGGCGCGGTCGATGATGGACACCTCGACGTTCTTGATGGTCACCGGGTCCTGGTTGATGCCCAGGACGCACGCCGTCTCGCAGGGCGCCGGGCAGAGCCGACCCGTGAACTCGGGGAAGTTGTTGGTCGCGTGGAGTCGGTCCATCGCGCCGTCCCAGTCGTCGCGCCAGACCAGGTCGTTCCACTCCGGGATGATGTTGCCCAGCGGGCAGCCCTGGTGGCAGAACGGGATGCCGCAGTCCATGCAGCGTCCGGCCTGCGTGTTGATGATCGGGAGCAGCGCACGCCCGATGCCGTCGGGGTAGACCTCGTTCCAGTCGTGCACCCGCTCCGCGACCTCGCGGCGGGAGGCGACCTCGCGGCCGTGCTTCAGGAATCCCTTGGGGTCAGCCATGCTGGTTCACCTTCTTCGAGGGCGTGATCGGGGTGGTCGGGGCGTGCTCAGCCATGGAGGACCTCCATGATCCGGGCGGCTGCCTCGTCCTCGTCGAGCCCTTCCTCCAGGGCCTCCTCGCGCGCCTCGAGGACGCGCTTGAAGTCGCTGGGCATCACCTCGGTGAAGCGCGCCAGTGCGTCGTCCCAGTCGGCCAGGAGCGCGGTGGCGACGGCCGAGCCGGTCTCCTCCGCGTGCTGCTCGACCAGGGACCTGAGCTCATCGGCGGCCTTGCCGGTCACGGGCGCGAGCTCGACCAGCTCGGGGTTGACCCGCCGCTCGTCGAGGTCGAGCACGAAGGCGTAGCCACCGGACATGCCGGCCGCGAAGTTGCGCCCGGTCGGACCGAGCACGACCACCACGCCGCCCGTCATGTACTCGCAGCCGTGGTCGCCCACGCCCTCCACGACGGCCAGGGCACCGGAGTTGCGTACGCAGAACCGCTCGCCGACTCGACCGCTGAGGAAGATCTGGCCCGACGTGGCGCCGTAGCCGATCGTGTTGCCGGCGATGATCTGCTCGGACGCGTCGAACGCGGCGGCCCGGTCGGGCCGCACCACCAGACGGCCACCGGACAGCCCCTTGCCGACGTAGTCGTTGGCGTCGCCCTCCAGCCGCAGGGTCACCCCGCGCGGCACGAAGGCTCCGAACGACTGGCCGGCCGAGCCGGTCAGCGTGATGTCGATCGTGCCGTCGGGCAGGCCCTCGCCGCGGTAGCGCTTGGTCACCTCGTGCCCGAGCATCGTGCCGACCGTACGGTTGACGTTGCGGATCGCGACCTGCGCGCGCACGGGTTCCCCGGACTCCAGCGCCGGTGCGGCGATCGCGATCAGCTCGTTGTCGAGCGCCTTGTCCAGGCCGTGGTCCTGCACCTTGGTGTTGCGCAGGTCCTGGCCCTCGAACTGGCCGAACTCACCGTGGGCCGAGGCCTGGTGCAGGATCGGCGTCAGGTCGAGTCCCGAGGCCTTCCAGTGGTCGACTGCGTCGGCGACGTCGAGCGTGCCGACCTGGCCGATGGCCTCGTCGAGGCTGCGGAAGCCGAGCTCAGCGAGCAGCTCGCGGACCTCCTGGGCGATGAACTCGAAGAAGTTCACGACGTACTCGGCCTTGCCGCTGAAGCGCTCGCGTAGCACCGGGTTCTGGGTCGCGACGCCCACCGGGCAGGTGTCGAGGTGGCAGACCCGCATCATGATGCAGCCGCTGACCACGAGCGGCGCGGTCGCGAAGCCGTACTCCTCGGCGCCGAGGAGGGCGGCGATCACCACGTCGCGCCCGGTCTTGAGCTGGCCGTCGGCCTGCACCACGATCCGGTCGCGCAGGCCGTTGAGCAGCAGCGTCTGCTGGGTCTCGGCGAGGCCGAGCTCCCACGGACCGCCCGCGTGCTTGAGCGAGGTGAGCGGCGAGGCACCGGTGCCACCGTCGTGCCCGGAGACCAGGACGACGTCGGCGTGGGCCTTGGAGACGCCGGCCGCGACCGTGCCGATGCCGACCTCGGACACGAGCTTCACGTGGATGCGCGCGGCCGGGTTGGCGTTCTTGAGGTCGTGGATCAGCTGCGCCAGGTCCTCGATCGAGTAGATGTCGTGGTGCGGCGGCGGGCTGATCAGGCCGACCCCGGGCGTCGAGTGCCGGGTCTTGGCCACCCAGGGATAGACCTTGTGGCCGGGCAGCTGCCCACCCTCGCCGGGCTTCGCGCCCTGCGCCATCTTGATCTGGATGTCGTCGGCGTTGGTGAGGTACTCCGACGTCACGCCGAAGCGGCCCGACGCCACCTGCTTGATCGACGAGCGCCGCTCCGGGTCGTACAACCGGTCGGGGTCCTCGCCGCCCTCGCCGGTGTTGGACTTGCCGCCCAGCCGGTTCATCGCGATGGCGAGGGTCTCGTGCGCCTCCTGGCTGATGGAGCCGTAGGACATCGCACCGGTGGAGAACCGCTTGACGATCTCCGAGACCGGCTCGACCTCCTCGATGTCGATCGGCTCGCGCACGCCGTCCTTGAACGTGAACAGGCCGCGCAGCGTCATCAGCCGCTCGGACTGCTCGTTCACCCGGTCGGTGTACTGCTTGAAGATGTCGTAGCTGCCGGTGCGGGTCGAGTGCTGCAGACGGAACACCGTCTCGGGGTCGAACAGGTGCGGCTCTCCCTCCCGACGCCACTGGTACTCGCCACCGATCGCCAGCTCGCGGTGCGCGGGCGCGATCCCCTTGCGCGGGTACGCCGTGGCGTGGCGGCGCGCCACCTCCTCGGCGATCGTCTCCAGCTCGATGCCGCCGAGCTTGGAGGTGGTGCCGGTGAAGTAGCGGTCGATGACGGCCTGCGAGAGCCCCACGGACTCGAAGATCTTCGCGCCCGTGTAGGAGGCGACGGTGGAGACGCCCATCTTGGACATGACCTTCAGCACGCCCTTGCCGAGCGCCTTGATCAGGTTGGCGACGGCCTTCTCGGGGTCGACCTTGACGTAGAACGCCTCGCGGGCGAGGTCCTCCACCGACTCCATCGCGAGGTAGGGGTTGACCGCGGCGGCGCCGTAGCCGACCAGGAGGGCCACGTGGTGGACCTCGCGGACGTCGCCGGCCTCGACGAGCAGGCCGACCTGCGTGCGGGTCTTCTCACGCACCAGGTGGTGGTGGATCGCGCCGGTGAGCAGCAGCGAAGGGATCGGTGCCAGCTCGGCGGTCGAGTGCCGGTCGGAGAGCACGATGATGCGGGCGCCGTCCGCGATCGCCGCGGAGACCTCGGCGCACAACTCGTCGAGACGCGCCTCGAGCGCCGCTCCCCCGCCCTCGACGTCGTAGAGGCCGCGCACGATGTGGACCTGGAAGCCCGGCATGTCGCCGTTGCGGTTGATGTGCCGGATCTTGGCCAGGTCGTCGTTGGAGAACACCGGGAACGGCAGCACGATCTGGCGGCACGACGCCGGCGTCGGCTCGAGCAGGTTGGCCTCGGGCCCGATCGACCCGCTCAGCGACGTCACGAGCTCCTCGCGGATGGCGTCGAGCGGCGGGTTGGTCACCTGGGCGAACAGCTGGGAGAAGTAGTCGAACAGCAGCCGCGGCTTGTCGCTGAGCGCGGCGATGGGGGTGTCGGTGCCCATCGAGCCGAGCGCCTCGCCGCCGGTGTTGGCCATCGGGCTCAGCAGGACCCGCAGCTCCTCCTCGGTGTAGCCGAAGACCTGCTGGCGGCGGGTGACCGAGGCGTGGGTGTGGACGACGTGCTCGAGGTCGTCGATGTCGTCGAGGTGGACGAGGCCGGCGTGCAGCCACTCGTCGTACGGGTGCTCCGCGGCGAGCTGTCCCTTGATCTCCTCGTCCTCGATGATGCGGTGCTCGTCGGTGTCGACGAGGAACATCTTGCCGGGCTGGAGCCGGCCCTTGCGCACGACCGTGGCGGGGTCGAGGTCGAGGACGCCGACCTCGGAGGCCAGGACGACGAGGCCGTCGTCGGTGACCCAGTAGCGCGAGGGGCGCAGGCCGTTGCGGTCGAGGACCGCGCCGATCTGGGTGCCGTCGGTGAACACCACGCAGGCGGGGCCGTCCCAGGGCTCCATCAGCATCGAGTGGAACTCGTAGAACGCCCGGCGCTGGGCGTCCATCTCACTGTGGTTCTCCCAGGCCTCGGGGATCATCATCAGCACGGCGTGCGGCAGCGACCGGCCGCCGAGGTGGAGCAGCTCGAGCACCTCGTCGAATGACGCGGAGTCGGAGGCGCCCGGCGTGCAGATCGGGAAGAGCCGCTCGAGGTCACCGGGGATGAGGTCGCTCTCGAGGAGCGCCTCACGGGCGCGCATCCAGTTCCGGTTGCCCATGACGGTGTTGATCTCGCCGTTGTGCGCGATGAACCGGAACGGGTGGGCCAGCGGCCAGCTGGGGAAGGTGTTGGTGGAGAAGCGCGAGTGCACGACCGCCATGGCCGACGCGACCCGCTCGTCGGTCAGGTCGGGGAACACCTGGTCGAGCTGGTCGGTGGTGAGCATGCCCTTGTAGGCCAGGGTGCGCGAGGACAGCGACGGGAAGTAGACGTCGGTCTCGGACTCGGCGCGCTTGCGCAGGCAGAAGGCAAGGCGCTCCAGCGCCATGCCGCTGATCCGCGAGCCCCTGCCGGCCACGAAGACCTGGGCGAAGGCGGGCATCACGCTGCGGGCCGTGGCGCCGAGCGTGGAGTCGTCGACGGGCACGTCGCGCCAGCCGAGGACCGTGAGGCCCTCCTCGTCGGCGATCTCCTCGATCCGGCGGCGGGTGCTCGCCACCGCCTCGGCGTCGCCGGGCAGGAACGCGGTGCCGACGGCGTACGCCCGCGCCGGGGGCAGCTCGAAGCCGAGCTCGGCGGTGACCTCGCGCAGGAACGCGTCGGGCACCTGGAGCAGGATCCCGGCGCCGTCACCGGAATTGACCTCGGCGCCGGCGGCGCCGCGGTGGTCGAGGTTGCGCAGGGCGGTGAGCGCCTTGGCCACGATGTCGTGGCTGGCCTCACCGGTCAGGGTCGCCACCATGGCGACACCGCAGGCGTCCTTCTCGTGGCGAGGGTCGTAGAGACCCTGGCTCGGCGGGAATGCGTGCATGGAGGCATTCTCCCGTCGTCGTCGCGACTCACCCGGGAGCGAGTCCCGGGCAGGCTGGGGGTGGGGTTTCCGCTGGGGACGACGTTGGCCCGAGCACCACGGAACCTATCACCGGGGTCGGGCACAGGCCCACGACGTGTCAGGCCGTGGGATCGGCGGGCGTGACCTCGGCGTCGGGCTCGCGGGTGCGCACGGTCTCCTCGCGGCCGGGGTGCCGACGGGTGGACCAGGCGAAGTACGCCGCCGCGAGGACGAACAGCACGATCGAGGTCCACACGTTGAGGCGCAGGCCGAGCACGTCGTTCATCTGCACGTCGTCGATGCGCAGGTTCTCGATCCAGCCGCGCCCGGCGGTGTAGAGCATGACGTAGAGCGCGACGACGCGGCCGTGGCCGAGCCGGAAGCGACGGTCCAGCCAGACCAGCACCGCGAACGCGGCGAGGTTCCACAGGCACTCGTAGAGGAACGCCGGGTGATAGGTCGCCACGTCGAGGTACTGCGCGGGACGGTGGGCCACGTCGATCTCCAGGGCCCACGGCAGGTCGGTGGGACGCCCGTAGAGCTCCTGGTTGAACCAGTTGCCCCAGCGACCCACCGCCTGCGCCACGAGCACGCCCGGTGCGAGCGCATCGAGGAGCGGCAGCAGCTTGATGCCACGGGAGCGGGCCCCCAGCCACACGCCGAGGGCACCCAGGGCGATCGCGCCCCAGATGCCCAGTCCGCCGCGCCAGACGTACAGCGCGGTGACGGGGTTGCGTCCCTCGCCGAAGTAGAGCTCCCAGTCGGTGGCCACGTGGTAGAGCCGGCCGCCGACCAGGCCGAACGGTACCGCCCAGATGGCAAGGTCGCTGACCTCGCCCGCCGTGCCGCCACGCGCGACCCAGCGCCGCTCACCGATCCAGATCGCGAGGCCGATGCCGAGGATGATGCTCAGCGCGTAGCCGCGGATGGGGACGGGCCCGAGGTTCCACACGCCGTCGGCGGGGCTCGGGATGGACAGCAGGGTCACGAGCGGCTGCATGGGGAGCATCATCCTTCGTCGAGCAGCAGGAGGACGTCGCGGGCCAGCTGGGCCTGGGAGACGTCGTGGTCCCACATGACGTGGGTCTCGTCGTCGGCGTCGATGGCCATCACCCGCGTGCCGTGGGTGACGTCGTAGCCGCCGCTGGGCAGCTTCTCGCCGCGGTCGACCCCGACGTAGAGGCTCCTGCCGACCGCGACGATGTCGTCGAGGTCCCCCGTGAGCCCGATGATGCTCGGGTCGAACGCGCTGACGTAGTCCGCCACGACGGCCTCGTCGTCACGCGCGGGGTCGGTGGTCACGAAGACCACGTCGAGCCGCTCCTTCTCGCTGGCGTCGAGGCGTGCGAGGGTGCCGGCGAGCGTCGCCATCACCTGGCCGCAGATGTCGGGGCAGTTGGTGTAGCCGAAGAAGACGAGCGTGAGGTCCTTCTCGGTGTCGTCGACCAGGCTGTAGGGCTCTCCGGACGTGTCGACCAGCGGGGTCCCGACCACCTCGGCCGGCGGGTCCAGCGGGGTGCCGCTGAGCTCCGTCGAGCCGCCCGACCCGCTCGCCCCTCCCCCGCACGCTGCGAGCAGCCCGGCGAGGGCGGCTGCTCCGAGCGCGGACCCGAGCGTCCTACGACCGCGCACGGCGTACGCCCTCGGCGAGGTCGGTGGTCAGGGCGCGCAGCGCGTCGAGCCCGGCCTGCTCGTCGTCCTCGTGGTCGAGCAGGCAGCGCACGAAGGCGGACCCGACGATGACGCCGTCGGCGTAGGCGGCGACCTCCGCGGCCTGGTCACCGGTGCTGACGCCGATGCCGACCGCGACCGGCACGTCGCCGCCCGCGCGCACGCGCGAGACCAGCGGGCCGGCGAGGTCCGAGCTCGACTCCCGCGCGCCGGTGACGCCCATGACGGCGGCGGCGTAGACGAACCCGCGGCTCTCGCGCGCGGTCATCGCGATCCGCTCGTCGGTGGAGCTCGGAGCGACGAGGAACACCTTGTCGAGGTCGTGCTCGTCGGCCGCGGCGATCCACTCGGCGCCGTGGTCGGGGGTGATGTCGGGCGTGATCATGCCCGCTCCCCCGGCCGCGGCGAGGTCGGCGGCCCACCGCTGCACGCCGTAGCGCTCGATCGGGTTCCAGTAGGTCATCACCAGCGTCGGGACGCCCGTCTCCGCGACGGCCTCGACGACCCGCAGGACGTCGGAGGTCCGTACGCCGCCGTCGAGCGCGGCCTGCGCCGCCGCCTGGATGGTGGGGCCGTCCATGACGGGGTCGCTGTAGGGCAGGCCGATCTCGATGGCGTCGCAGCCGGCCTCGACCATCGCCCGCAGTGCCCGGATCGAGCCCTCGACGCTCGGGTAGCCGGCGGGGAGGTAGCCGACGAGAGCGGCGCGGCCCTCCTCGCGGGCCTTGGCGAAGGCGGCGCTGGTGGACGTCACTGCTGCGCCTCCGTGTCGAGGCCGGAGGAGGCGTCGGCCTCGACCTGCGCGAGGTCGGCCTCGGGCCCCTCGTCGGCGTCACCGAGGCCGAACCACTCGATGGCGGTGCCCATGTCCTTGTCGCCGCGCCCGCTCAGGTTGATGATGATCGTCGCGTCGGGGCCCTTCTCCTGACCGAGCCGCTTCGCCACCTCGATCGCACCAGCGACGGCGTGGGCCGTCTCGATGGCCGGGATGATGCCCTCGGTGCGGCTCAGCAGCGCCATCGCGTCCATCGCCTGCGCGTCGGTGACCGGCGTGTAGGTCGCGCGCCCGGCCGCGGACAGCCAGGAGTGCTGGGGCCCGACGCCGGGGTAGTCGAGTCCGGCCGAGATCGAGTGCGACTCGACGGTCTGGCCGTCCTCGTCCTGCAGCACGTAGGTGCGCGCACCGTGGAGCACGCCGGGCTCGCCGGCGTGGATGGTCGCAGCGTGGCGACCGGTCTCGACCCCGTCGCCGCCGGGCTCGAAACCGTGGATCTCCACCCCCTCGTCCTCGAGGAACGCGGTGAACAGGCCGATGGCGTTGGACCCGCCGCCGACGCAGGCCGCGACCGCGTCGGGCAGCACGCCGAACTGCTCGAGGCACTGCGCGCGCGCCTCGTCGCCGATGCCGCGGCAGAAGTCGCGGACCATGCTCGGGAACGGGTGCGGGCCGGCGGCGGTGCCGAAGAGGTAGGCGGTGTGGTCGACGCTGGCGACCCAGTCGCGCAGCGCCTCGTTGATCGCGTCCTTGAGGGTCGCGCTGCCGGACTCGACCGGGACGACCTTGGCGCCGAGCAGCTGCATGCGGGCGACGTTGAGGGCCTGGCGGCGGGTGTCCACGGCGCCCATGTAGACGGTGCAGTCGAGGTCGAACCAAGCGGCCGCGGTGGCGCTCGCGACGCCGTGCTGGCCGGCGCCGGTCTCGGCGATGACCCGGGTCTTGCCCATCCGCTTGGTCAGCAGCGCCTGGCCGAGCACGTTGCGGATCTTGTGGGCACCCGTGTGGTTGAGGTCCTCGCGCTTGAGCAGCACCCGGGCGCCGACGGTCTCGGAGAGCCGCTCGGCGTGGTAGAGCCGGCTGGGCGTCCCGGCGTACTCCCGCAGGATCCGCTCGAAGTCGGCGACGAAGGCCTCGTCGGCCATCGCGTCGCGCCAGGCGACGGTCAGCTCGTCCAGCGCGGCGACGAGGGCCTCGGGCATGAACCGCCCGCCCCACGTCTGGCCGAAGTAGCCGCGCTCGTCGGCCTCGTACCTCATCGGGCCGCTGGGGACGCTCACGCTCACGGTGCAGTCACTCCTGTCATTGCTCGTACGGCGGCCTCGGGGTCGCCGTCCTTGACCAGTGCCTCGCCCACCAGGACGACGCCTGCTCCCTCGGAGACGAGGCGCTCGACGTCGGCGACCGCCGAGATGCCGCTCTCGGCGACCTTGACGACGTCGGCGTGGATCGCGGGCGCGAGGCGCCCGAAGACGTCGGGGTCGACCTCGAGGGTCTTGAGGTTGCGGCTGTTGACGCCGATCAGCTCGGCGTCGAGGGCGACCGCGCGCTCGGTCTCGGCCTCGTCGTGGACCTCGACCAGGACGGTCAGCCCGAGCTCGCCGGCCTCGTCGTGCAGCCGCCGCAGCGTGTCGTCGTCGAGGGCGGCGACGATCAGCAGCGCGAGGTCGGCGCCGGCGGCGCGGGCCTCGACGAGCTGGTAGGTGTCGACGATGAAGTCCTTGCGCAGGATCGGGGTCTCGACCGCGGCGCGCACCGCCCGCAGGTCGTCGAGGCTGCCGCCGAAGCGGCGCTCCTCGGTGAGCACCGAGATCGCCGCCGCGCCGCCACGTGCGTAGGCGGCGGCGAGCGACGCCGGGTCGGGGATGTCGGCGAGCGCGCCCTTGCTGGGGCTGCGCCGCTTCACCTCCGCGATGACGCTCGAGCCGCGGGCCCGGAAGTGCGGCATCGGGTCGCGCGGGGCGGGGGCATCGGCGAGATGGGCGAGCAGCTCGCCCAGCGGGAGCGCCGCCTCGCGGCGCGCGAGGTCCTCGCGTACGCCGGCGACGATGTCGTCGAGCACGGAACCGGTCGCAGGCATGGGATCAGCCTCTCACCCGGCTCCAGCCCCGACGGGACCGGTGCCCAGTGGACGGACGTCCGACGAGCCGGCGGAAGGGCTCAGTGGTCGGAGGAGTGGAAGCCGAGCTTGGCGAGCACGAGGAACAGCGGGAACGCCAGCACCGCGACGATGATGCCGATCCACAGCAGGGTCATCTGCGTCGGCACCTGGAGGAGGGCGACGCTGCCCACGACGAAGCCGAGCATCGCGACCGAGACCGCGGTCCAAGCAGCGGGGGTGTTGCCGTGGCCTGCAGCCATCGTGGGTGCTCCTTCGTCTGTTCGGCGGGTGCGCGCGCAAAGTCTAGGCGGTGGCGTCGCGGGTCGGTCAGGCGGTCGGGTCGCGGCCCTCGTCGAGCGCCTTCCAGATGTCGCGGTTGTCGCTGGGCTGCTCCGGCACCGTCTCGCGGGCACCGGCGGGCGAGTCGTAGCGCGCGCCCATCTCCGGCCACGTGGGGACCAGGCGCAGCGCGAAGACGGTGGAGGCCAGCACGAGCAGCGCCGCGAGCACCGACAGCCAGAACCAGCCGGTGAGGGAGGTGTCGTCGAGGACGCCGCCGGTGCGGACGCGGACCTGCTCGACGAGGTGGTCCGGCAGGCTGAACGGCGCCCAGACGACGGCCGCCGCGTACCCGAGAGCAGCGAGCACGGCCACGGCCGCCACCGCTCGGCGGAAGCGACCGCGGGTCACCAGGACCACGCCCCAGCAGGCCAGCACGACGAACGCCAGCGCCGTGGCCAGCGGCGAGGACGAGATCTCGTCGAAGGCGACCGGAGCGACGCCGACGACCGACTCGGCGCCCGTGCCGGACACCCACGGTCTGCTCGCGGCGTACGCCCCCAGCGCCGCGGAGGCGAGGCCGAGCGCGACGACCGGGCCGAAGGTGCTGCGGGGCCCGCCCGCCGGGCGCTCAGCCATCGACGCGGTGGACGAGGTCGGCGTCGAAGCAGGTGTGGTCCCCGGTGTGGCAGGCCGCACCGACCTGGTCGACGACGAAGAGCAGCGTGTCGCCGTCGCAGTCGAGCCGGACCTCCTTGACCCACTGGACGTGGCCGGAGGTGTCGCCTTTGACCCAGTACTCCCGGCGCGAGCGGGACCAGTAGGTCGCACGGCCCGTGTCGAGGGTGCGCGCGAGCGCCTCGTCGTCCACCCAGGCGAGCATCAGCACCTCGCGCGAGCCGTGCTGCTGCACCACGACGGGGACGAGGCCCTCCGCGGTGTGGCGCAGGCGGGCGGCGATCGCGGGGTCGAGGCCGGAGTCGGGGGTGCTCATGGCTCCATGGTCTCAGCCTCGCGGGCGGCCCACGTGTCCGCGCACTGCTGCGTGACCGGACCGGGCGCGGGGAGCTCACGGTCGTCCCAACGGGCGATGGCCTGGACGTCGCGGGTCGTCGAGACGAGGAACGCCTCGCTCGCCCGCTTGCGCACCTCAGCCAGCGGCTCGTCGACCTCCCTGGCCCCGCACCACTCGACGACGAGCTCGCGGGTGATCCCGGCCAGGCACCCGGCCGCCAGGGTCGGCGTGCGCAGCTCGCCGTCGAGGACGTAGAAGACGTTGGACCCGGTGCCCTCGCAGAGGTTGCCGGCGGTGTTGGCGAAGACCGCCTCGGTCCCGCCGCGCTCCTGGGCGTGGGCGAGCGCGATGACGTTCTCGGCGTACGACGTCGTCTTGAGGCCCGCGGTGGCGCCGTTCTCGTTGCGGGTCCACGGGACGGTGACCACGCTCGTCTCCCGGGGCGCGTGCTCGATGGGGCTGTAGGCCACGACCAGGGTGGCGGGGCCCCCGCCGCGCCCGGACCCCATCGGCGCCGGCCCGGCCGTCCAGGTGATGCGCAGGCGGCCGATCGGGTCGCCGGCCGCGCCGTCGGCGAGCACCGCGGAAACCCCGTGGCGTACGTCGTCGAGGTCGGGCGCCGGCAGCCCCAGACCCTTGGCGCTGCGCTCGAGCCGGGCGAGGTGGCGGGTCAGCGCGAAGGGAGTGCCGGCCACGGTCTTCACCGCCTCGAAGACGCCGTCGCCGACCGTGAACCCGTGGTCGGTGACCGCCACCGCCCCCTCGGTCGGGTCGGCCAGGAGGGTCCCGTTCAGCCATGCGCGCATGGGCGCCACTCTAGGGCTCCGCCGCGCGGCCTGACCGGGGCTGCGACGCGGGTCGGACACGCGGTGCGGGGACCCGATTTTGGCGCCGAGTCGGGCATGGGCTACTGTTCCACTCGCACTCAGGGCCGGTGAAACGGCCAGGAAATGCAGGCGGACATAGCTCAGTTGGTAGAGCGCAACCTTGCCAAGGTTGAGGTCGCGAGTTCGAGTCTCGTTGTCCGCTCTGAGGGGTCTCCCAGTCATACGTGGGCCTCCACGGTGGGTTGGCCGAGAGGCGAGGCAACGGACTGCAAATCCGTCTACACGGGTTCAAATCCCGTACCCACCTCGCACCACACAACTCAACACGGGCGATTGGCGCAGCGGTAGCGCGCTTCCTTGACACGGAAGAGGTCACTGGTTCAAACCCAGTATCGCCCACCAGCACGAAGCCCCCGACCGGGACGACCGGTCGGGGGCTTCGTCGTTCTCCTCCTGCGGGTGCACGGATGTATCAGGACGACCTCGAGCGGCACCTCCCGGGCAGACCGAGTGCGTGGGGCCTCGGTCGAGGCCCTGCCGGCTCGCCGAACCGCGGCCGGCAGGGCCGCCGGCCGCACCCGTCGATCAGAACTCGTAGCCGAACTCGCGGATCGTCCGCGCGAACCGCTCCGCCACGATCTCGGCGTCGCCGGGCCCGTAGAGCTCGCGGTAGTGCGGACCGCTCCCCTGCTTGGCGTGGGGCAGGTCGAGGTCCAGCCCGAGGCGGCCGGAGAGGTCCGCCACCGCCGCGGGGAGGTCCTCGTAGCGGTAGACCCGGTCGACGACGACCCGCCCGTCGAGGCGGTAGAGGCGCTCGTTGAGCGCGAGCCGCTCCATCCGCTTCGGGGTCCGCACGAACTCGGCGAACGTCTTGGTGAAGGTGGGCTTGCGGGCGCTGTAGCGGTAGGACGAGGCCACCACGTCGTACGGGTTGCGCTCGACCGCGAAGGTGAAGTAGTCGTCCCACGTCTCGCGGCCGATCACCTCGATCACCCGCCGCGCGCCCATGTGGGCGTACGAGCCGGGGTCGGTGTCGTCGTTCTGCGGTCCCACTCCCCCGGCTGCCGCGCGGAGCACCTCGTCCTCGGGGCTGATCCGGGTGACGATGTCGTCGGGACCGCAGTGGCGCGACAGGGCGATCTCGAGGCTCGTGCCGGCCGTCTTGCGGGTCTTGATGAAGACGAAGCGGTGGGTGTGCGAGGCGATCACGTGACCGGGTCCGCCTCAGTCGTCGTCGGCGGCGAGGTCCTCGCCGTGCGTGCCGGGCCGCGGCGCCCACGGCAGCTCCTTGGCGGGGCGGATGACGATGAGACGGTCACCGCGCGCCAGGAGCGAGACCACCGGGTCGAAGTAGCGGTAGACCTTCTCGTCGCGCACGACGGCGATCACCTGGTCGGGCAGCCGCTGGGGCTGCGTGCCGACCTCGCTGACCAGCAGGTCGCGCTCGGCCACCTCGAGGCCCTCGCCGTAGGTCATCAGGTCCTCCATCACCGAGCCCAGCTCCGGCGACATCGACGAGAGCCCGAGCAGGCGCCCGACGGCGTCGGAGGAGGTGATGACCGAGTTGGCGCCGGACTGGCGCATGAGGGGCACGTTCTCGTGCTCGCGGACCGCTGCGACGATCCATGCGTCGGGGTTGAGCTGGCGCACGGTGAGGGTGACCAGCACGTTGGAGTCGTCGCGGTCGGTGGTGATGATGACGTGGGTGGCCTTGTCGACGCCGGCCTGTCGCAGCACCCCGCGCCGCGTGGCGTCGCCCGCGATGACCACCAGCTGGTCGCGGTTGCCGTCGGCGACCGCCACCGGGCTGGGGTCCACGACGACGATCGAGTCGCGGACGTAGCCGTTGTTGAGGAGCGTCTCGATCGCGCTGCGGCCCTTCGTGCCGTAGCCCACGACGACGACGTGCTGGTCCATCTTCTTCCTCCACCGGGAGACCCGGAACATCTCGCGTCCCTGGGAGGCGAGGACCTCCAGGGTGGTGCCGATCAGCAGGACCAGGAAGGCGATGCGCGCCGGGGTGATGACGAACGCGTTGACCAGACGGGCCTGGTCGGACACCGGGGAGATGTCGCCGTAGCCGGTCGTGCTGAGCGTCACGGTCGTGTAGTAGATCGCGTCGATCCAGCTGATCGTGTTGGTCGGGTCGTTGCCGTCGCGATAGCCCTCGCGGTCGAAGTAGACGAGCAGCACGGTGCCGACCAGGATCGACAGCGCCATCAGGACCCGGCGTCCCAGCTCCCACCAGGGCGAGCGGATCTGCTCGGGCAGCGACACCCGGCCCACGCTGGGCTGGTGGCTCGACGTCGACACGGTCAGGAGTCTCGCACGGCGAGGCGCTCGCGCAGCCGCTGCACCGTCTCGAGCCGCGCGCGCGTCGTGGCCTTCTGCGGGAACACGGTGTCGAAGGCGGCGTTGACCGCGGCGCCGATCAGCACCGCGAGGGCCAGTAGGTAGAGCCACAGCAGGACGGCGATCGGCGCGGCGAGCGGTCCGTAGATCGAGCGCGACTCCGCGGCCGTCACCGTGAGCACCCAGCGCAGCGTGTAGGACCCGGCGATCCAGCAGAACAGCGCGAAGACCGCGCCGGGCAGGTTGAAGCTCCAGTTGGTCCGGACGGGGACGGACACGTGGTAGAGCGTGGCGAGGAAGCAGATGCAGAGCACCAGCACCACGGGCCAGTAGAGGTTGTTGACGAAGTCGAGCCGCTCCGGCACCACCCGGTCGACCAGCGTCGGGCCCGCCACCACCAGCGGGATGCTGACCGCTCCGGTGACCATCGCCAGGACGTAGAGGACGAAGGAGAGCGCGCGCGTCGCCACGATCCCGCGGTGCCCGCCGAGGCCGTGCATGATCGTGATGGTGTCGACGAAGACGTTGAGCGCGCGCGAGCCCGACCACAGGGCGAGGATGAAGCCGATGGAGATGACGTCGTAGCGACCACCGTCGAGCACGGTGTCGATCGTGGGCCGGATGATGCTGTTGACGGCCCGCTCGGTCAGCGCCTGACGGGAGACCTCCAGCACGGCGTTGCGGACGTCCTCCACCTGCGTGGCGGTGAACCGCTCGCTGACGAAGCCGACGGCGCCCGCCAGGGCGAAGACCAGCGGCGGCACCGACAGCACCGCGAAGAACGCGGCCTCCGCCGCCAGCCCGGTCACCCGGTGGCGCAGGCAGGCGCCGGTCGCGGTGACGAGGATGCGCCACAGGTGCTCGCGGACCCGGCGCACGACGGCTTCGACCCGGCGCGGGGCAGGGATGTCCTCGCGCGCCTCGACCATGGGAGCACGCTATCGAGCCGGCACCCGGTTGGACCGGATCCGTGCGGCGGTTCCCCGTACGACGTGGTCGGCGTCACCCGGGCGCCCTCCGCGCCCTACGGTGGTCCCATGACCGACCGCACCGGCGCCGTCGACCACCGCACCGCCACCAACCAGGCGCCCGCGCTCGTGGGCCACGACGTCGTGACCTCCGACGTGGCGCTGACCGAGGCCCTCGTCCGCCACGGGTCCCCCGACCTCGTCGCCGACCTCTCCGGGCTCGGACGCGAGGCCGGTAGTGCCGAGGCCCGCGAGCACGGGATGCTCGCCAACCGGCACCACCCCGAGCTGACGGCGTACGACCGCTGGGGCAACCGGGTCGACGAGGTCGAGTTCCACCCGTCCTGGCACTGGCTGATGGAGCGCGCCGTCGGCCACGGCCTCCAGGCGGCGCCATGGGAGCGACAGCGGGCGGGCGACCCGCACGCGCACCTGCGTCGTGCGGCCGGCTTCTACGCCTGGTCGCAGACCGAGCCGGGCCACGGCTGCCCGATCTCGATGACGTACGCCGCGGTGCCGGC
Organism: Nocardioides flavus (ex Wang et al. 2016); assembly: GCF_014653115.1. Taxonomy (GTDB): domain Bacteria; phylum Actinomycetota; class Actinomycetes; order Propionibacteriales; family Nocardioidaceae; genus Nocardioides; species Nocardioides flavus. The sequence continues at coordinate 81,593 of NZ_BNAD01000010.1, forward strand.
GCTGCGGGCCGACGACGCGATCGCCGAGCAGTGGACGCCGCTGCTCGCGTCGACGTCGTACGACCCCGGGCTCCGGGCCCCGGCGGCCAAGGCGGGCGCGCTGGCCGGCATGGGCATGACGGAGAAGCAGGGCGGGTCCGACGTCCGGGCCAACCGGACGACCGCGGTCGCCACGTCCGAGGACGGCTGGTACGCCCTGCACGGGCACAAGTGGTTCACCTCGGCCCCGATGAACGACCTGTTCCTGGTGCTGGCACAGGCCGAGGGCGGGCTGACGTGCTTCGTCGTGCCGCGCGTGCTGGAGGACGGCGCCCGCAACCGCCTCGACGTCGTCCGGCTCAAGGACAAGCTCGGCAACCGGTCCAACGCCTCGTCCGAGCTCGAGCTGTCCGGCACGCTCGGCCAGCGCCTGGGCGACGAGGGCCGCGGCGTGCGGACCATCATCGAGATGGTGGCCGCGACGCGGCTGGACTGCGTCCTGGGATCGGCGGCGCTGATGAGGCACGCGCTGGCCGAGGCGTCGTGGCACGTCGCCCACCGCTCGGCGTTCGGCGGACTGCTGGTCGACAAGCCCCTGATGCAGAACGTCGTCGCCGACCTCGCCGTGGAGTCCGAGGCCGCGACGGCGCTGGCCATGCGGCTGGCAGCGGCGGTCGACCGCCCCGACGACCCGCACGAGGCGGCGCTGCGCCGCATCGCGCTGCCGCTGGCGAAGTTCTGGGTCTGCAAGCGCACGCCCGCGATGGTCGCTGAGGCGCTGGAGTGCCTCGGCGGCAACGGCTACGTCGAGGAATCCGGGCTGCCGCTGATGTTCCGCGAGTCGCCGCTCAACTCCATCTGGGAGGGATCGGGCAACGTCAACGCGCTCGACGTGCTGCGCGCCCTCGGGCGCGAGCCGCAGGTGCTGGAGGCGTGGATCGCCGAGGTCGGCGCGGCCCGCGGGGCCGACGCCCGCCTCGACCGCGCGGTCGACGACACCCTGGCGATGCTCGGCGAGGACGCGGGGCTCGAGGCGGGTGCGCGCCGGCTGGCCAGCCGGATGGCGGCGTGCCTGCAGGGCTCCCTGCTCGTGCGGCACGCGCCACCCGAGGTGGCCGACGCCTTCTGCGGCAGCCGCTTCGGCACGACGTACGGCGGCACGTTCGGCATGCTCACCAGCGGCTCCCTGCGCGCCGTCGTGGACCGGGCGACGCCGCTCGCCTGAACCCGTCAGGACCTTCCTGACCGGTTCGGCAGCGCGGACGGCGCGGACGTCCTAGCGTTGCCCCCCGAACCAGAGGGGGAAGCCGTGTCCAGCAAGGGCAGCACGTTGTTCACCGTCGGCACGCTGCTGCGGCACGCGCAGGACGCCGGCGCCTCGGTGCGACTCCTCGTGCAGGGCACGTGGCTCGACGGCCGCATCGTCGGGGCGGACGGCCTCGGCGTGGTCCTCGACGACGGCAACGCCCAGCAGGTGCTCGTACGCCTCGACTCGATCGTCGCGGTGAGCTTCTCGCGCGCCGACATCGACGGCGACGAGGACGAGGAGGACGACGCCCGTGCCCACGGACGGCGCCGCCGCGACCCCATCGAGGCGGGCCCCGTGGGCGGCAGCGCCGGCGCCTGAGGCGGTCCACGCCACCCGGCCGGCTTCCGGCAGGGTCGTCGAAGATCTCTCGAAGTCCTTCCGCATCCCCGGCGCCGGCTGCCCGCAGCGGCCTACGTTCGCCCCAGCCGCACCGCGAGGGGTGAGTGCGGAGGGGCCGTGGTGGGGAGGTCGCGATGACCAAGGTGTCGAGCACGATGCTCAGCGTGGGCACGCTGCTGCGCAGGGCCGAGGACACCGGGGCGCAGGTGAGCGTCCTGGTCCAGGGGACCTGGCTCGAGGGCCGGGTGATCGGCTGCGACGGGCTCGGTGCCGTCGTCGACGACGGTGAGGCGCAGGCGCTCGTACGCCTCGACTCGGTGACGGCGGTGAGGTTCCGCCGCTCCCAGCTCGAGGACGCCGGGTTCGCCGACACCCGCGCGCACGGCGGCGGGGCGAGCGGGCCGATCGAGGCGGGCCCGGTCACGGTGCCCCACCCCGCGCGCGGCGAGCAGTACTTCCTCAGCCCAGGGCCGAGCTGACCACCTCACGCGCCTCCTCCTGCACCTGCGCGAGGTGCTCGGGGCCGCGGAACGACTCCGCATAGATCTTGTAGACGTCCTCGGTGCCGCTGGGGCGCGCGGCGAACCAGGCCGACTCGGTGGTGACCTTGAGCCCGCCGATCCGCGCGCCGTTGCCGGGCGCCTCGGTGAGCTTGCCGGTGATCGGCTCGCCCGCCAGCGTGGTCGCCGCCACGTCGTCGGACGACAGCGCGCCCAGCTTGGCCTTCTCCTCGCGCGAGGCGGGGGCGTCGATGCGCGCGTAGGCCGGGTCGCCGTGCTGGGCGACGAGGTCGGCGTAGTGCTGGCTGGGGGTCTTGCCGGTCGCGCCGAGGATCTCGCTGGCGAGCAGCGCCAGCAGGAGGCCGTCCTTGTCGGTGGTCCAGGTGGAGCCGTCGCGTCGCAGGAACGACGCTCCCGCCGACTCCTCGCCGCCGAAGCCGAAGGACCCGTCCATCAGGCCGGGGACGAACCACTTGAAGCCGACCGGGACCTCGACCAGCGGCTTGCCGATCGAGGCGGCGACGCGGTCGATCATCGAGCTCGACACCAGGGTCTTGCCGATCCGCGTCGACTCCGGCCACCCGGGACGGGCGCCGCCGAACAGGTGCGCGATGGCCACGGCGAGGAAGTGGTTGGGGTTCATCAGGCCGGCGTCGGGGGTCACGATCCCGTGCCGGTCGGCGTCGGCGTCGTTGCCCGTGGCGATCGAGTACTCGTCCTTGCGGCCGACCAGCGAGGCCATCGCGTGCGGCGAGGAGCAGTCCATCCGGATCTTGCCGTCCCAGTCGAGGGTCATGAAGCGCCACGTCGGGTCGACGAGCGGGTTGACCACGGTCAGGTCGAGCCGGTGCCGGTCGGCGATCTCGCCCCAGTAGGCGACGCTCGCGCCACCCAGCGGGTCCGCGCCGATGCGCACGCCGGCGTCGCGGATGGAGTCGAGGTCGAGCACCGTCGGCAGGTCGTCGACGTAGGTCCCGAGGAAGTCGTAGGACTCGACGGCCGCCCGCGCCCGCGCGAACGCCACCCGGCGCACCCCCGCGATGTTGCCGCGGATCAGCTCGTTGGCGCGCGCCGCGATCACCGACGTGGCGTCGGAGTCGGCCGGTCCGCCGTGGGGCGGGTTGTACTTGAACCCGCCGTCCTGCGGGGGGTTGTGCGAGGGGGTGACCACGATGCCGTCGGCCAGGCCCGCGCCCGTCGTACGGCCCTGGTTGGCGCGCAGGATCGCGTGGCTCACCGCGGGGGTGGGGGTGAAGCCGTCGCGGTCGTCGACCAGCACGGTCACGTCGTTGGCGACCAGCACCTCGAGCGCGGTTGCCCAGGCAGGCTCGGACAGCGCGTGGGTGTCGCGGCCGATGAACAGCGGTCCGTCGTAGCCCTGCTCCTTGCGGTAGTCGCAGATGGCCTGGGTCGTCGCAGCGATGTGGACCTCGTTGAAGGAGGTGTTGAGCGAGGTGCCGCGGTGCCCGCTGGTGCCGAAGGCGACCTGCTGGGCGACGTCGTCGGGGTCGGGCTCGAGGTCGAAGTAGGCCGTGACGAGGTGGGCGACGTCCACCAGGTCCTCGGTGCGGGCGGGCTGTCCGGCTCTCTCGTGGGTGGCCATGGCCCCATCTTGGTGGGTCGCCGCGACTCCCGTCGAGAAGGGTGTCGGCCCGGTGTCGAATCGGGCAGGGTTGACCCGTCAACGGGGTGAGGCCGCAGTCCTGCGGCCCTGACACGAAGGAGCTCGACCGACCGATGAGCCGCTACCTGATCCTGCTGCCCGCTCCCGAGGCCGACTGGGCGGACCTGCCGCCGGAGGAGCACGAGAAGGGGCACGCGTCCCACGTGCAGTTCCAGGAGGACCTGAGGGCGGGTGGCCACGAGCTGCTCGTGGCCGGACCGCTGGAGCCCTCGGCCGCGGCCACCTCGATGCGACCCGACGGCGGCGGCGGCACGCTCGTCACCGACGGACCGTTCAGCGAGACCGCTGAGCAGGTCGTGGGGTTCTACCTCGTCAGCTCGGACGACGAGGCGGACCTGCGCGCGGCGTGCGAGCGGTGGTCGTCGCGGGGCGAGCACCTCGAGGTCCGCCGGATGGCGGAGTAAAGGAGCAGGAGATGACCGAGTACGTCGTGCTGCTGATGGGCGACGCCGAGCGCTGGTGGGACCTCACCGAGGAGGAGCGTCGCGCCGGCTATGCCGCGCACGAGGAGTTCTCCGCGCGCCTCGTCGCGGGTGGGCACCGCATCACCGGCGGGGCCGAGCTGCACCGGGCGTCGGAGGCGCGCACGATCCCGCCCGGGACCACCACCGTCACCGACGGCCCGTGGGCGGAGACCACCGAGCAGGTGGGAGGGTTCTACCTCGTCGAGACCGACGACCTCGACGGCCTGATGGACTGCTGCGTCCTGCTCGCGGCGACCGGCGACGCCGTCGAGGTCCGCCGGTGCGTGACGCCGCAGGAGCGTGCGTCATGAAGTACCTCGTGCTGCTGATCGGCGACGGCGAGCTCCCGCCGTGGTCCGAGCACTCGGAGCAGGAGCAGGCGGAGGTGATGCGCCGGTTCGAGGCGTTCGACGCCGCGTGCCGCGACCGCGACGGGGTCGAGATCCTCGCCGGCGAGGCACTCGCCGGACCCGACCACGCCACGACGATCCGTACGCGCGGCGGGTCCACGGTGCTGACGGAGGGGCCGTACGCCGAGGCCGTCGAGCAGATGGGCGGGTTCTACCTCGTGGAGGCTCCCGACCTCGACGTCCTCGTGGAGCTCCTGCGGATCCTGCCGCCCTACGACATGCAGGTCTCCCCTGCCGTGGACCCGTACTGACCGTGAGCGCGGCGGACCGGGCCCTGGAGCGGGTCGTACGCGAGGAGTGGGGCCGGCTCGTGGCCCTGCTCCTCGCCGGGTTCCGCAGGCTCGACCTCGTCGAGGACGCGCTCGGCGACGCCGTCGAGGCCGCCAACCGCACCTGGCCGGCCGACGGGGTCCCCGCCAACCCCGCCGGCTGGCTCATGACTGCGGCGAAGCGCCGCGTCATCGACCGGCTGCGCACCGAGGACGTGGCCGCCCGCAAGCAGCCGCTGCTGCTCACCGACGCCCAACGCCACCAGGAGGTCGTGCGCACCATGGCCGACAGCGGCAGCCTCGTCGAGGACGACGTCCTCCGGCTGGTGCTGATGTGCGCCCACCCCGCGCTCGCGCCCGAGTCCGCCGGCGCGCTGAGCCTGCGACTGGTCCTCGGCGTGCCCACGGCCGACATCGCGCGGCTCTTCCTCGTGCCGGAGCCGACCATGGCGGCCCGGATCACCCGGGCCAAGAAGCGCATCGTGGGCGCCGGCATCCCTTTCGCTGTGCCCGACGCCTCGGTGCTGCCCGAGCGGCTCGACGTCGTGGCCCAGACCGCCTACCTCGCCTTCACCGCCGGCTACTCCCCCGGCACGGGCCCCGACCTGCTGCGCGCCGAGCTCTCGGGCGAGGCGATCCGGCTGGTGCGGGTCGTGCTGGGCCTGCGTCCGGACGAGCCCGCGCTCGTCGCGCTGCTCGCGCTGATGCTGCTCCAGCACTCACGCCGCGACGCCCGCACCCGCGACGGCAGGCTCGTCCTGCTCGCCGACCAGGACCGCACCCGCTGGCACCACGACGAGGTGGCCGAGGCCACCGGGCTGCTGGGGTCGCGCTGCCTGAGCGGTCCGGTGACCCCGCTGACCGCGGCGTACGTCCTGCAGGCCCGCATCGCCGCCGAGCACGCCACCGTCGCGACGCCGGAGGAGACGCGGTGGGACCGGGTCGTGCACCTGTACGACCTGCTGCTGCAGGTGGCTCCGTCGCCGGGGGCGCGGCTGGCTCGTGCCGTCGCGGTCGCCGAGGACCGGGGAACCGCCGTCGGCCTGGCCGCGCTGGAGGGCCTCGAGGTCCCCGAGAGCCACCGGCCGGCCGCGGTGCGCGCGGAGCTGCTGTCGCGCGCCGGCGACACCGACGCGGCGCGCGCGGCGTACGACCAGGCGATCGCGGCGTGCCGCAACGACGTCGAGCGCGCGTTCCTGCTCGCGCAGCGCGACGCGCTGTAGGTCGCGCCGGGTCAGGCTTCGGGGACCGGCTGCTGCTTGGCCAGCACGGTCAGGCCGTCCTCGACGACGAAGCCTCGCGCCCGGTCGGCGTCGTGGTCGACGCCGATCTGGACGCCCGGCGGGACGACGACGCCCTTGTCGATGATGGCGTTGCGCACGATCGCGCCCTCGCCCACGCGCACGCCGTCCATCAGCACCGAGTCCGACACCTCGGCGCCGTCCTTGACCCAGACCGCCGGTGAGAGCACCGACTGGTTGACCGTGCCGCCGGTGACGACGACACCCGGGGACAGGATCGAGTTGAAGGTCGACACCTGCGCGCCGGTGCCGCCCTCGACGAGCTTCGCCGGCGGGTGGGGCCCGTAGCTGGTGTAGATCGGCCACGCCGTGTTGTAGAGGTTGAACACGGGCAGCGGCGAGACGAGGTCCTTGTGGGCGTCGTAGTAGGACCGCATGGTGCCGACGTCGCGCCAGTAGCCGCGGTCGCGGTCGGTCGCTCCGGGGACCTCGTTGTCCTTGTAGTCGTAGACCGCGGACTCGGACTTGTCGACGAACCACGGCACGATGTCGCCGCCCATGTCGTGCTTGGACTGCTCACGGTCGGCGTCGCGGGTGACCGCGTCGCGCAGCGCGTCGGCGTCGAAGACGTAGTTGCCCATGCTGGCGAGCACCTCGTCGGGCGCGTCGGGCAGGCCGACGGGGTCGGTGGGCTTCTCCAGGAAGGCGCGGATGCGCTGGGGGCTGGCCGGGTCGACGTCGATCACGCCGAACTGGTCGGCGAGGCCGATCGGCTGACGGATCGCCGCGACCGTGCACCCGGCGCCGGACTCGACGTGGTCGGCGACCATCTGCGAGAAGTCCATCCGGTAGACGTGGTCGGCACCCACGACCACCACGATGTCGGGCTGCTCGTCGGTGAGCAGGTTGAGGGACTGGAAGATCGCGTCGGCGCTGCCGAGGTACCACCGCTTGCCGACCCGCTGCTGGGCCGGCACCGGGGTGACGTAGTTGCCGAGCAGGTTCGACATGCGCCAGGTCGTGGTGACGTGGCGGTCGAGGCTGTGCGACTTGTACTGCGTCAGCACGACGACCTTGAGGTAGCCGGAGTTGACGACGTTGGACAGCGCGAAGTCGATCAGCCGGTAGATGCCGCCGAACGGCACGGCCGGCTTGGCGCGGTCGGCCGTCAGCGGCATGAGGCGCTTGCCCTCCCCACCGGCCAGGACGACTGCGAGCACCTTCTTGCGCGGGGGCGTGATGGCCATGCGACGAAACTAGCCGTCCAGCGGTGCGCGGTCGACCTCCCTCGGCAGCGCGTCTTGCGGCTAGGTTCGCTCCATGCGCATCGACGTCCTCAGCAAGGAGTACCCACCGGAGGTCTACGGCGGAGCGGGCGTGCACGTCGCCGAGCTGGTGCGCGCACTCCGCGTGCTGCCCGACGTGGACGCCCGCGTGCGCTGCTTCGGCGCGCCGCGGTCCGAGCCGGGCACCACGGCGTACGCCGAGCCGTCGTCGCTCTCCGGGGCCAACGCCGCGATCCGGACGCTGGGCGTCGACCTCGCGATGGTCGACGACTGCGCCGGGGCCGACCTGGTGCACTCCCACACCTGGTACGCCAACATGGCCGGCCACCTCGCCGGCCTGATGCACGGCATCCCGCACGTGGTGAGCGCCCACTCCCTCGAGCCGATGCGTCCGTGGAAGGCCGAGCAGCTCGGCGGCGGCTACGCCCTGTCGAGCTGGGCCGAGCGCACGGCGTACGAGGGCGCGGCCGGCATCGTCGCCGTCAGCGCGGCGATGCGCGACGACGTGCTCCGCAGCTATCCGTCCGTCGACCCCGCCCGGGTGCACGTCGTGCACAACGGCATCGACACCACCGAGTGGTCGCCGGTCGCGAACCCCGACCGGGTGCGCGAGCTCGGGGTCGACCCCGACCGGCCCAGCGTCATCTTCGTCGGCCGGATCACCCGCCAGAAGGGCCTGCCGCTGTTCCTCCGCGCCGCGGCCGCCCTGCCGCCCGACGTGCAGCTGGTGCTGTGCGCCGGCGCGCCCGACACCCCGGAGATCATGGCTGAGGTGACCGAGCTCGTCTCGGAGCTGGCCGAGACGCGATCGGGGGTCGTCTGGATCGCCGAGATGCTCCCGCGTCCCGACGTCGTGGCGCTGCTGACGGCCGCCACGGTGTTCGCCTGCCCGTCGATCTACGAGCCGCTCGGCATCGTGAACCTCGAGGCGATGGCCTGCGAGACCGCCGTCGTCGCCACCGCCACCGGCGGCATCCCCGAGGTGGTCGTGCACGGGCAGACCGGCTGGCTGGTGCCGATCGAGCAGGCCACCGACGGCACCGGCACCCCGCTCGACCCCGAGCGCTACGTCGCCGACCTCGCAGCCGCCCTCACCGACGCCGTCAGCGACCCCGACCGTGCCCGCGCGTACGGTGCCGCCGGTCGCCGCCGGGCCGAGGAGTCGTTCAGCTGGGGGTCGATCGCCGGGCGGACGCTGGACCTCTACCGCTCGCTTGCGTAGACGCGCGGACAGAACCTCTGCCGCCCGGGCGGGGCGTACGCTCACCGGCCCTGTCGCATCCGGGTTCTGTCCGCGCGTCTGCGGCCTGTGGATGAGCAACGCGCTGCGACGACCACGTGGTCGATGCTGGGTCCGTGGACGTCCAGACGGTGATCGAACGACTCGGAGGGTTGGCCACCCGGGCCGACCTGGTCCGAGCGACGTCGCGCGCGGACGTCGACCGCGCGCTGGCAGCCGGCGCGGTCAGCCGGGCCGGGCAGGGCCGCTACGCGTCGCCCGGCACCGATGATGCGGCCGCACTCGCCTTCGGGTTGAACGGTCACCTCAGCCTCACCAACGCCGCACTGCACCACGGGTGGGAGGTCAAGACGGTCCCGCAGGTCCCGCACGTCGTCTTCCCGCGCAAGCGCAAGCTTTCGGACGTCGCCCGGCGGCAGGTGGTGGTCCACCGTGCCGACCTGGGATCCGACGACGTCTCGGGAATCGCCACCAGCCGCGAGCTCACCCTCCAGCAGTGCCTGCGCTCGCTGCCGGACGACGAAGCGCTCGCCATCGCAGACTCGGCGCTCCGCCACGGAGAGATCGCGACCCTGCGTAGGGTGATGGCGAGCGCTCGCGGGGCCGGGAGCGCCAAGGTGCGACGGATCGGGGCACAGGCCGACGCCCGCGCCGCCAACCCGTTCGAGTCGGTGACGAGGGCCATCTGCCTGCAGGTCCCGGGGCTGCAGGTGACGCCGCAGCTCGTCTTGTCGACCGATCACTACTGGGCCTGTCCGGACCTGGTCGACCGCGACCGCCGCCTCGTCATCGAGTGCGAGTCCTACCAGTGGCACGGCGACCGTGCCGGGTTCTTGAAGGACGTCCGCCGCTACACCCTGCTCGCTGCCGACAGGTGGGTGATCCTCCGGTTCACCTGGGACGACGTGATGATGCGGCCCGACTGGGTACGTGAGGTGATCGCCCGGGCGATCGGCGTGGACACGCGGACAGAAGTCCGTCCAGCTTGGCCTGTCGCAGCGTGACTTCGACCGCGCGCGCGGGTTGTGTCCGCGCGTCTTCGTCGCGGGGCGAGGTCAGCTGAGGACGAGACCCGGGTAGAGCGGGTGCTTGTCGAGCATCTCGGCCGACTGCTTGGTGACGCGGTCGGCGACGCCGTCGCCCAGGACGTACGACGCCTTGCTCGGGCCGCCCGCCTTGGTGGTGCCGGCCTCGGTGTTGCTCAGCACGTCGACGATCAGCTCGGCGACGGTGTCGAACTCGTCGTGGCCGAACCCGCGGGTGGTGAGCGCGGGCGTGCCGAGGCGGATGCCGGAGGTGTACCAGGCGCCGTTGGGGTCGGCCGGCACCGAGTTGCGGTTGGTGACCACGCCCGCGTCGAGCAGCGCGGACTCGGCCTGTCGGCCCGTGAGGCCGAAGGACGACACGTCCAGCAGGACGATGTGGTTGTCGGTGCCGCCGGTGACGAGGTTCGCCCCGCGGGTGAGGAAGCCGTCCGCGAGCGACTTGGCGTTGTCGGCGATGCGCTGGGCGTACGCCTGGAAGTCGGGGGTGCGGGCCTCGGCGAAGGCCACGGCCTTGGCCGCCATCACGTGCGAGAGCGGGCCGCCGAGCACCATCGGGCAGCCGCGGTCCACGTCGGCGGCGAACTCCTCCTGCGCCAGCACCATGCCGCCGCGGGGGCCGCGCAGCGACTTGTGGGTCGTGGTGGTGGTGAGGTGGGCGTACGGGACCGGGTTCTCCTCGCCGGTGAACACCTTGCCGGCCACGAGACCGGCGAAGTGGGCCATGTCGACCATCAGCACCGCGCCGACCTCGTCGGCGATCTCGCGCATCTTGGCGAAGTTCACCCGGCGCGGGTAGGCGGAGTAGCCCGCGACGAGCACCAGCGGCTTGAACTCGCGTGCCTTGGCCGCGACCGCGTCGTAGTCGAGCAGCCCCGTCTCCGGGTCGGTGCCGTACTGCTGCTGGTGGAACATCTTGCCGCTGATGTTGGGGCGGAAGCCGTGCGTGAGGTGACCGCCGGCGTCGAGCGACATGCCCAGCAGCCGCTGGTTGCCGAACTCGTGGCGCAGGGTCTCCCAGTCGGCCTCGGACAGCTCGTTGACGTTCTTGGCCTGCAGCTTCTCGAGGTAGGGGCTCTCGACCTTGTTGGCCAGGATCGACCAGAACGCGACCAGGTTGGCGTCGATCCCCGAGTGCGGCTGGACGTAGGCGTAGGGCGCGCCGAAGAGCTCGCGCGCGTGCTCGGCGGCGAGGGACTCGACCGTGTCGACGTTCTGGCAGCCGGCGTAGAAGCGGTGCCCGACGGTGCCCTCGGCGTACTTGTCGCTGAACCAGGTGCCCATCGTCATGAGCACGGCCGGGGACGCGTAGTTCTCCGAGGCGATCAGCTTGAGGGAGCCGCGCTGGTCGGCGAGCTCCTGGCGGGTCGCCTCCGCGATGCGGGGTTCGACCGAGGCGATGACCTCGAGGGCCTGGGAGTACGCACTGCTGATCAGGGAGTCCGTCATGGCCCCCAGCCTAGAGGCCGGCGGTGGCCACGCGCGCGCGGGCGTCCGGGCTGGACGGCGGTGGCGGGAACCCCGGCGACGCCGCGCGCGTTGGACCCTCGTGGCCCTCCCCTCGCTGACCGACCAGGCCGAGCGGCTCGTACGCCTCGGTGTCCACGAGCTCGCCGGGACGCCTGCGGACAGGCTTCGCGAGGCGGCTGCCGACGGCCCGGCGGACGGGCTCCTCGTGACCGCTGCGCCCGCATCGGTGCTCGCCCCCCTCCTGCGGCGTCCTGACGCCCACGAGCACAAGGAGGGGTTCGTGGTGGCTGACATGACGGACGTCGACCTGTTCGCCCCGACCGTCGAGGTGCCCGCTCCGCCGTACGTCGCGCTCGGGCTCGAGCGCGGGGACGCGTTCCTGGACCGTACGCCGGCCGAGTCGGTGCCCGAGCTGCTCGCCGCGGGGCGGTCGCCGATGACCCTCGCGGAGGGCCTGCACTGGGTCCTGCAGGAGCCGGAGGTGCTGCAGCGCAACGCCTGCTTCATGACCCCCGGCTCTCGCCTGCGCCGAGGCGACGGGTCGTACGACGCCCGCACGCCCGCGTTGTGGATCAGCAACGGGACCGGGCGCGACGGCCGCGAGCGACGCGACGCGGTGAAGCTCGGGTGGTGCTGGTGGCGCAATCGGCACACGTGGCTGGGTGTCGCGTCGTGCGCTGCCCGACGAGCGGTGTGACCTGGACCGCACCGCCCGGGCCTCTCACGCGGGAGTCGAGAACGCTGTCTCACATACTGGCCAGCAATCCCACATGTCGAGATTTCGTCTTGTGGAACCCGTGTCCACTCCCTGAGACTTCTTGACATGGTCTCCGCCTCCACACACGCACACCTGGTGGTTCGACGTCACGTCGACCTCATGCGTGTGGGCAGCGCGACCTGTTGGCATCGCTGACGCCGCCCCGTACGACCCCCTCCGCGCTCACCGTCGCGCGCGGCACTCATTCAGCGAACAGGACTCTCCTGACATGCCCGACCTCCGGTTCAAGCCCCAGGCCGCCCAGAAGACCGAGATCCCCCGCCCGAAGCGCGCCGAGGGCCAGTGGGCGCTCGGCTACACCGAGCCGCTCAACAAGAACGAGCAGTCCAAGAAGGACGACGACCCGCTCAACGTCCGGGACCGCATCCTCCACACCTACTCGCGACGCGGCTTCGACTCGATCGACCCCGCCGACCTCCGCGGCCGCTTCCGCTGGATGGGCCTCTACACCCAGCGCGCGCCCGGCTTCGACGGCGGCAAGACCGCGCAGCTCGGCGAGGAGGAGCTCGACGACCGCTTCTTCATGATGCGCGTGCGCACCGACGGCGCGATCCTCGACGGTCCGGCCCTGCGCGCGCTCGGCGAGGTCTCGACGGCCTATGCCCGCAACACCGCCGACATCACCGACCGCAACAACATCCAGTACCACTGGGTCGAGATCGAGAGCGTCCCGGCGATCTGGGAGCGCCTCGAGTCCGTCGGCCTCACCACGCTCGAGGCGTGCGGTGACAGCCCGCGCCCCTTCCTCGGCTCGCCGGTCGCCGGGATCGCCAAGGACGAGATCATCGACGGCACGGCTGCGCTGGACGAGATCAAGCGCCGCATCCTCGGCAACCCCGAGTACTCCAACCTCCCGCGCAAGTTCAAGACCGCGCTCACCGGCCACCCGAGCCACGACGTCGCGCCGGAGGTCAACGACGTGTCGTTCGTCGGCACCGTCCACCCCGAGCACGGCCCCGGCTTCGACCTCTGGGTCGGCGGCGGGCTGTCGACGAACCCGATGCTCGCGCACAAGCTGGGCGTCTGGATCCCCCTCGACGAGGTCGCCGACGCCTGGGAGGGCGTCGCCGGCATCTTCCGCGACTACGGCTACCGCCGGCTCCGGTCCAAGGCCCGTCTGAAGTTCCTGCTCGCCGACTGGGGCAAGGACAAGTTCCGCGAGGTCCTGGAGAACGAGTACCTCCACCGCCGGCTCGTCGACAACCCCTCCCCCGCCTCGCCCGTCGCGCAGGGCGACCACATCGGGATCCACGAGCAGAAGGACGGCCGGTTCTACGTCGGCGCCGCCCCCGTCGTCGGACGCATCGACGGAACCACGCTCACCGGGCTCGCCGACCTCGTCGAGGCGTACGGCGCGCGCGGCGCCCGCCTGACCGCCTACCAGAAGCTCGTCGTGATCGGCGTCGCCGCCGAGGACACCGCGGCCTTCGCCGACGACCTGGAGAAGATCGGGCTCACCGCCCGGCCCAGCAACTGGCGCCGGTCCACGATGGCCTGCACCGGCATCGAGTTCTGCAAGCTCGCCATCGTCGACACCAAGGAGCGCGCGCGTCGCCTGGTCGCCGAGCTGGAGAAGCGCTTCCCCGACCTCGACACCGACATCTCGGTCAACGTCAACGGCTGCCCCAACGCCTGCGCACGCACGCAGGTCGCCGACATCGGCCTGAAGGGCCAGCTCGTCATGGACGACAGCGGCCGGCAGGTCGAGGGCTTCCAGGTGCACCTCGGCGGCGCCCTGGGGCTGAACCCCTCCATGGGCCGCAAGCTGCGCGCCCACAAGGTCACCAGCGCGGGCCTCGACGACTACGTCACCGCGGTCGTCTCGGCGTACCTGGAGGACCGCACCGACGGTGAGCGGTTCGCCGCCTGGGTGGCACGCGCCGACGAGGCACTGCTACGCGGGGAGCTGGTGGCGGTCTGATGTCCGAGCGCGCAGTCCCCTTCCACTGTCCCTGGTGCGGGGACGAGAACCTGTTCCCGCGCGAGGGTGCAGGTGCGTGGGAGTGCCGCTCGTGCCTGCGCAGCTTCACCGTCCAGATGACCGGCATGATCCCGCACCCCGGCACGGGAGGCACGTCATGAGCCTGTCGACCCGCGCCGCGCGCGACTTCAAGGGCACCCACACCGCGGGACGTACTCCCGAGGAGCTGCGCGAGCTCGTCTCCCACGTCGGCGCCGAGCTCGAGCTGGCCCCGGCCGAGGTGATCATCGAGTGGGCGGTCGCCACCTTCGGCGACCGGTTCGCGATCACCTCGTCGATGGGTGACGCCGTGCTGGCCCACCTCGCCTCGCGGGTCGCCCCGGGCATCGACGTGGTCTTCCTCGACACCGGCTACCACTTCGCGGAGACCATCGGCACCCGCGACGCGGTCGAGGCCACCCTGCCGGTCACCCTGCGCACCGTGACCCCCGCACAGACGGTCGAGGAGCAGGACGCCACCCACGGCAAGGACCTCTACAAGACCGACCCCGACCTGTGCTGCGCGCTGCGCAAGGTCACCCCGCTGGCCGACACCCTCGCGCAGTACGACGCGTGGGCCACGGGCCTGCGCCGCGCCGAGACCCACAACCGCGTCATCGCGCCGGTCGTCGGCTGGGACGCCCGCAAGGGCAAGGTGAAGGTCTCCCCGCTCGCCCGCTGGAGCGACGAGCAGGTCGCGCGCTACGTCGACGAGCACGGCGTGCTGGTCAACCCGCTCGTCCACGACGGCTACCCCAGCATCGGCTGCTGGCCCTGCACGCGCCGTGTCGCCCCGGGCGACGACCCGCGCAGCGGGCGCTGGGCCGGCACCTCGAAGACCGAGTGCGGGATCCACGCATGAAGACACTCCACGACCACACCCCCGTCCGCGACAACGTCGTCGCAGCCGCAGCACCCCTGTTGAAGCACCGCCGCACCACTCACGATCGGAGGCACCACTGATGGCTGCTCCTGCTCTGGTTGCCCTGGCCCACGGAAGCCGGGACCCGCGATCCGCCGCGACGATCAAGGCGCTCGTCGCCGAGGTCAAGGCCATGCGCCCCGACCTCCGCGTCGAGACGGCCTTCCTCGACCTCTCGAAGCCGTCGTTCGACACCGTGGTCGACCGGCTCGTGAAGGCGGGCCACGACGAGATCGTGGTCGTGCCGCTGCTGCTCACCGAGGCCTACCACGCCAAGGTCGACGTCCCCGAGGCGATCGCCGCCGCGATGGCCCGCCACGAGGGCCTGCGCATCCAGGCCAGCCGCATCCTCGGCATGGAGGCCGCGTTCCTCGAGGTGCTCGACGTCCGGCTGCGCGAGGCGCTCAGGTCCGCCAGGGTCCGCGAGCTCGACGCCCTCGTGCTGGCCGCGGCCGGGTCCTCCGACCCCCTCGCCAACCAGGCCGTCGCCCGCATCGCCCGGACGTGGGGGGCGCGCCACCGCCTGCCGGTGACCGCCGCCTTCGCCTCGGCCGCCCCACCGGCCGCCGGCGAGGCCGTGCGCACCTTCCGGTCCGCCGGGAAGCGCCACATCGCCGTCGCGTCGTTCTTCCTCGCCCCGGGCCGGCTGCCGGACCGGGCTACGGAGCTCGCGATGGAGGCGGGCGCGGTCGCCGTCTCCGACCCGCTGGGCGCCCACCCGGCGGTCGCGCGCGCGATCCTCGCTCGCTACGCCGTCGGCGCTGTGGAGCTCGTCCCCGTCTGAGACGAGCAGTGGCGCGCGAGGAACGAGTGCGACGCGTGTGCTCGGCCAGATCGAGCACGTCGAGATCTAGACGAGGTGCTTGAGCGCTTCGCGCCGCGAGAGCCCGCTGAGCCGGTCGTCGTGGGCCTGGACGAAGGTCCGGACCCACGACGCGTCGGTCCGCGCGTGCTGGCGCAGCGCCCAGCCGAGCGCCTTGCGGATGAAGAACTCCCGGCCGTACGCCGTGTCGTCGAGGTTGGCGACCAACACCCGCTCGAGCAGGGCGGTGTCGGTGCGCTCGGCGTGCCCGAGCTGGCAGAGCATCGCCGTGCGCCGGATCCAGAGGCTGTCGTCGTCGACCGACCAGGCGTCCATGAGCGGCGTGACGTCGTTGCGGTGCCCCTGGAGGACCTGGCCGACCGGGTGCGCCGCGATCACGTCGACGACGTCCCACCACGCGCCGCTGCGCACGAGGTGCTCGAGCAGCGGGAGCAGCGCAGGGTCGTTCCACTGCCGGTAGGCGCGGTGGCGCAGCAGGGCGAGGGCGGCGTACCACTCCTCGCGGTGGGTCGCGTCGTCCCACAGCTCGAGCACGGCGGCCTCCCACGAGCCCCGGTCGATGAAACGGTGCTCGGCGAGGAGCGGCTTCAGGAGCGCCGCGAGGGCGGGCGCCGCGAGGCCGACGTAGGGCAGCTCGGACTTCATGTAGGCCTGCTGCTGCGCGGCACGCGCCGGGTCTCCCGTCCGCGCCAGGGCGGCACGAACCGCCGGGACGTACGTCATCCGACCAGGCGCTCGCAGAGGTGCTCGAGCTGGCGCGCCGGGTCGTCGGTGACGCCGCCGTGCACCGGCCCGGGCTGCAGGACCGTGCTGCGCGGCGCCTTGAGGAAGCCGAAGCGCTGCCCCAGCGACTGCCGGGCGGCCGCGCCGGCGCGCTCGTCCCCGCGGCACACGAGGTCGACGAAGGCCAGGGCGTCGCAGACCTGGTCGACGTCGACGCCCGGGTGCAGCGCCCGCAGCCGGTCGCGGTCCACCGACCAGGCGGCGGCGAGGTAGTCCGCGCCCTGGCAGTGCAGCACGACGCCGACGTTGACGAACTCCTCGCGGTCGGGCCGCGGGACGCAGCGCAGGACGACGTACTGGTAGGGCAGGCGGGCCGTGCTCATCGCGACACCCCCGGGAGCCACTGGCGGGTGCCGAGGCGGGCGAGGAGGAAGTCGACGTACGCCGCGCGCAGGTCGTCGGGGGTGCCTGCGCCTGGCACCGGCTCCAGCCACACGTCGGGGACCGCGGCCAGGACCTCGGTGAAGGCATCACGGTCGAGCACCGCCGCGATCTCCGCGTCCAGCTCGCGGGCGCGTGCGGCGCACGTCTCGAAGACGTGCCCGCTCGGGCCCCAGGCCTGCGCGGCGAACCGCTCGGGGTCGGTGACCCCGCCCTGCCAGCCGTGGTGGAAGTAGAGCGAGGCGCCGTGGTCGATCACCCAGAGGTCGCCGTGCCACAGAAGCAGGTTGGGGTTGCGCCACGAGCGGTCGACGTTGGCGGTGAAGGCGTCGAGCCAGAGCACCCGCGCGCCCTCGTCGTCGGCCGTGGACACCTGGCCGTCGACACCGAAGGATCCCGGGAGGAAGTCGATGCCCAGGTTGGCGCCGACACTGGCGTTGAGCAGGTCCTGCACCTCCTCGTCCGCCTCGTAGCGGGCGAGCTCGGGGTCGAGGTCGAGCACGACGAGCCGCGGGGTCCGCAAGCCGAGCAGGGTCGCGAGACCGCTGACGACGACCTCCGCGACCAGCACCTTCGCGCCCTGCCCCGCGCCGCGGAACTTGCAGACGTACGTCCCGAGGTCGTCGCCCTCGACGACCCCGGGCAGGCTGCCGCCCTCGCGCAGCGGCGTGACGTAGCGGGTGACGTGGACGGTGGGGAGCACCGTCGGCACGCCGCGGGCCACGACGTCGGTCACCGGACCGGTGCCTCTGCGGCGAGGCGGGCGGTCTCGGCGGCCACGTCGAAGTCGGCGACGGGCCACTGCAGGTCCAGCCCGCGCAGGGTGTCGAGCAGGACCTGGCCCACGGCGAGGTTGCGGAACCACTTCTTGTCGGCCGGCACGACGTGCCACGGGGCGGCCGCGGTGCTGGTGCGCTCGAGGGCGATCTCGTACGCCTCGCGGTAGGCGGGCCAGTGGGCCCGCTCGTCGAGGTCGCCGGGGTTGTACTTCCAGTGCTTCTCAGGATTGGCCAGTCGCTCGGCCAGCCGCTCCTTCTGCTCCTCGGCGCTGATGTGGAGCATGCACTTGACGATCGAGAAGCCGTCGTCGACCAGGCGCGCCTCGAACTCGTTGATGGCGCCGTAGCGCCGCTCGATCTCGTCGGGGTCGGCGAACCCGCGGACCCGGGCGATCAGCACGTCCTCGTAGTGGGAGCGGTCGAACACTCCGATGTAGCCGGCCTGGGGCAGCCCCTTCTCGATGCGCCACAGGAAGTCGTGGGCGAGCTCCTCCTCGGTGGGCGCCTTGAAGCTGGTGATCCGGACGCCCTGCGGGTCCACGAGGCCGATGGTGTGCCGCAGCACCCCGCCCTTGCCGCTGGTGTCCATGCCCTGGAGCACCAGCAGGACCCGCCGCGCGGAGCCGGCCGTACGCTCGGCCCACAACCGCTCCTGGAGGTCGGCGAGCTCGGGCTGCATGGCCGCCAGGGCTTCCCGGCCGTCGGCCTTGGCGCCGTCGAACCCCGGAGCGGCGTCGGTGTCGATGGCGGTCAGGTCCACCGGACCCTCGGGGAGCCGCAGCGCCGCGGCGATGGCAGAGGTCATGGGGGCCATCATGGCCCACCGGGGGCGGGAGCAGGCTCGCGACGCTGCGTACCGCCGAGGACACGTCGTACGTCGAGCGTGCAACCGACGACCGTGGCCACCGACCCGTCCCTGCCGGGCTCGTCGAACCACGTGCCCTGCTCGAAGCCGACCTTCTCCAGCACGCGCAACGAGGCCGCGTTGCGATGGTCGGGAGCGGCGAAGAACTCCTCCGCGTCGGGGAAACGGCGAGTCGCGCCGACCATCCACGACCAGAGGATCCGGGCGCCGAGCCCCCGTCCTGCCCACTCCGGCTCGCCGACCGCGTAGTCGAGACCGATCGCGTCCGGGTTCGGTGTCAGCAGGGCGAAGTCCGGGACGTCGTGGAGGCGGTAGTCCTGCACGAACCCGACCGAGCGACCGTTGACCTCCACCACCCACATCCGCAGCGGCGTGTGCCCGTCGACCCGAGGGCCGTACGTCGCCGTGACCCTCTCGGGTGTCGGTGGACCGTCGGCGTGCCACCAGCGGCGTACGTGCGGTGCCGCGAGCCACCGAGCGAGGATCGGCAGGTCACCGCGCGTCATCGCTCGCAGGTCGGCGCGCAGGGAGTCGTCGACGACGAACTCGAGCACGTCTCCCGACAGGTCGTCGGCCACCGGGAGGACGCCCAGCGGCATCGCGATCCGCGCCGCCGCACCCGCCCAGGGCTCGCCCGGGCGCACCTCACCTGCCAGCACCCCGGCGTCGCCGCGGACCCGCAGCCGCCTGTCGGTCATCCGGGAGGTCAGTGCGCGAGTGCGTCGGGGTCGACGACGGGTGGCAGCACCGACCACGGGAAGTCGATCCACCGCTCGGTGCGCCGCCACACGTAGTCGGCCTTGATCACCGACTGCGGCTTCTCGTAGATCACGACGGTGCGGGCCTCCGCGACGTGGCCCTCGCAGAACTCGTGGACGAGCTCGAGGGTGCGACCGGTGTCGGCGACGTCGTCGGCGATGAGGACCTTCAGGCCCGACAGGTCGACGACCGCGGGCGTGGGCGGCAGCATGATCGGGACCTCGAGCCGTTGGTCGACGCCGGTGTAGAACTCGACGTTGACCACCGAGATGTTCTTCACCGCAAGGGCGTAGCCCAGACCCATCCCGAGTGCGAGTCCGCCGCGGGCGATGGTCAGGATCATGTCGGGGCGAAACCCGGAGTCGGCGACCTGCTGCGCCAGCTCCCGGGTCGCGGTGCCGAACAGCTCGTAGGTGAGGACCTCGCGCTCGTTGATCACCGGGCCATCCCACCAGAGTCCGGACACCGTGCGGAAGTGCCGCCCTCAGAAGTCGGGGTGCTCGCCGACCTCGCCATCGTCCTCGGCCTCCCCCAGCGCCTCGCGCACCACCGAGAACGCCAGGCCCGCCGCGTAGCCCTTGCGGGCGAGCAGGCCGGCGAGACGCCGGGTGGCCACCTGTCGGTCGAGGCCGCGCATCGAGCGCAGCTTCTTGTCGACGAGCGCACGGGCGGCCTCGCGCTGGTCGCCCTCTTCGATCTGCTCGAGCGCCTCCTTGGCCTCCTGATCACCGACGCCCTTGCGGCGCAGCTCCTGCGCCAGGGCGCGTGGAGCCAGGCCGCGGCTGCGGTGACGACTCTCGACCCACTGGCGGGCGTAGGCGGCGTCGTCGATCAGGCCGACCTCGGAGAACCGGTCGAGCAGGGACGCAGCCAGCTCGGTCGGCACCCCCCGCTTGGCGAGCTTGTCGGCGAGCTCCTGGCGCGAGCGCGCCTGCCCGGTCAGCGCGTCGAGGAGGATCCTGCGCGCCACCGCCTCCGGGTCGGCCTCGACCTCCGCGGCGGCCGCCTCCTCGCGGGCGACCCTGGCGGCCTCCCGCTCCTCCCACGTCCGGGTGCGCTTGCGGTCGGCCTGGCGTCCGCCCGTACGTCCGCCCGTGCGTCCGGCGCGGGTGGGAGCCTCCTCGGCAGGCGGGGGCGGGGTCTCCCCCACCCACGCCTGGACGCCGAGGCTGACGTCCCCGACCCACGACGGCGGCGGACGGTGCTCAGAAGTCATTGACTCCGATGGGCTCGTCGCTCAGGTCGTCGGACGGCTTGTCGACGGCAGGAGTGACGCCCAGCTTCTCCAGGATGAGCTTCTCGATCTCGTTGGCGAGGTCGGGGTTGTCGCGCAGGAAGTTGCGCGAGTTCTCCTTGCCCTGGCCGAGCTGGTCGCCCTCGTAGGTGTACCAGGCGCCGGCCTTGCGGATCAGGCCCGCCTCGACGCCCACGTCGATCAGGCCGCCCTCGCGGCTGATCCCCTTGCCGTACATGATGTCGAACTCGGCCTGCTTGAACGGCGGGGCCACCTTGTTCTTGACGACCTTGACGCGGGTGCGGTTGCCGACCATGTCAGTGCCGTCCTTGAGCGTCTCGATGCGACGCACGTCGAGGCGCACCGAGGAGTAGAACTTCAGCGCGCGACCACCGGTGGTGGTCTCCGGCGAGCCGAACATGACGCCGATCTTCTCGCGGAGCTGGTTGATGAAGATCGCGGTCGTGCCGGAGTTGTTGAGGGCACCGGTCATCTTGCGCAGCGCCTGGCTCATGAGTCGGGCCTGGAGACCGACGTGGCTGTCGCCCATCTCGCCCTCGATCTCGGCGCGGGGCACCAGGGCGGCCACGGAGTCGATGACGATCAGCGACAGCGCGCCGGAGCGGATCAGCATGTCTGCGATCTCGAGCGCCTGCTCACCGGAGTCGGGCTGGGAGACCAGCAGCGCGTCGGTGTCGACGCCGAGGGCCTTGGCGTAGTCGGGGTCGAGCGCGTGCTCGGCGTCGATGAAGGCGACGATCCCGCCGGCCGCCTGGGCGCTGGCCACCGCGTGGAGGGCGACCGTCGTCTTTCCGGAGGACTCCGGTCCGTAGATCTCGACGACGCGCCCACGGGGCAGGCCGCCGAGACCGAGGGCCACGTCGAGGGCGATCGACCCGGTGGGGATCACCTCGAGCGGGGCACGCGTCTCGTCGCCCAGTCGCATGACCGAGCCCTTGCCGAACTGCTTCTCCACCTGTGCGAGCGCGGCGTCGAGGGCCTTCTCGCGGTCTGCACCAGCCATTGCTGTGTCCCGTTCTCTCGTCGTGTGTGTGAGGTACTTCTGCGACGGTAGGGCGAGCCACCGACAGTCCCTGATCAGGACGGTCTGACGCTGTGGACAACCTCGCACTTCGTCGTACCTGTGGACGCACAGTAGCCCGAACAGGTGTTCGACGCAGTGTGCGGCACGGCGTGTCGCCGAGTTTCCGCCGTCGCCCTCGCGGGCTCAGGCGTGACGCCGCGTCACCCAGCCCGCGGCGACCACCGCGCCGGCCAGCAGGGCGGCGAACATCGCGAGGGCGGAGTAGCCCAGCGCGCCGACGATGACGCCGGCGAGCGCGCCACCCCCGGCGGCGGTGAGGGCCATCGCCATGTCCGAGGTGCCCTGCACGTCGGTGCGCGCCGCGATCGGCGTGCGGTCGGCGATCACGGTCGACGCCGCCACGGTCGCGCAGGACCACCCGAGGCCGAGCAGGAACAGCCCGGCGAGGATCTGCCAGGACGAGCCTGCGGGCGAGAGGCCGCACAACGCCAGCGACACCAGCAGCACCGCTCCCCCGGCCACCAGCACGGCCGAGCGGCCGAAGCGGTCGGTCGCCCACCCGACGACCGGGGAGAAGGCGAACATGCCGAGCACGTGGATCGAGATCACGAAGCCGATGACCTCGAGGTGCGCACCCCCGTGCTCCATGTGCAGCGGCGTCATGATCATCACCGTCACCATCGCAGCGTGGGCGCAGGCCATCGCGACGACCGCTGCACCGACGGCGGGGACCTCGCGCACCACCGTGACGAACCGGGTCCAGGAGCGCCCCGGGGCCTCCCGCCCGGGGGCCGGCACCGCACCGGCGGCCTGCTGGGCGAGGAGCAGCGGGTCCGGGCGCAGCCGCAGCCAGACCCAGCCGGCCGCCACGACGAGCACCGCCGCGCCGATCGCGAAGCCGCCGGTGAGCTCGGGCACGCCCATCCACCTGGCCACGGCGGCCCCGACGCCGGTGAGGTTGGGGCCCGCGACGGCACCGATGGTCGTCGCCCAGACCACGACGGACAACGCGCGAGCGCGGTGCTCCTCGGTCGCGAGGTCGGTCGCGGCGTAGCGCGAACCGTTGTTGACCGCCGTGGTCGCACCGAGCATGACGGCGCCGAGCAGCAGCACCGCCATCGAGTCCACGACTCCCGCGAGCACGGCGAGGGCGGCGCCGGTCGCCCCGGTGAGGTAGCCGGCGACGATCCCGACGCGGCGGCCACGACGACGCATGACGCGCGCGAGGACGTACGCCGCCAGGGCCGTGCCCAGCACCTGGAAGGTCTGCGCGAGGCCCGCCATGGTCTCGCTGCCGGAGATGTCGCGGGCCAGCAGGGAGGCGGTGGCGACGCCGATGGTGACGCCGACCGCGCCCACGGCCTGGGAGACGACGACGGTGCGTACGGTGCGGCGCTGGACGTCGGCGAGGTCGGGCCCGGGCTCGGTGCGGGCGCCGAGCGGGGTCGTCACCGCTCGCTGTCCGGGAGCTCGAGGTGGCGCCGCACGGCCGCCCACACCTGCTTGGGCGGGACACCCGCGTCGAGCGCTTCCTGCGTCGTCCGGCCGTCGAGCTCGCGCACGACGGTCAGCTCGGCCCACGTCCGCGAGTAGTCACGGCCCAGGGTGTCGTCGAGCCGCGCCCAGAACTCGGTGTGCCTCATGGTGACACCCCATCACGGACCGCCGACACCTCGAGCCACGCCTCCCCCCGCCTACCGGCGACGCCCGCGTGGATCTCGATCCCGGTCCAGCCGGCCGCGGCGACGACGGCGCGCAGGTGGTCGGCGCGCCAGTAGGTGAAGTGGCGCGGGCCGCTGATCGCCCCATGGGTGGACCATCCGTCGCCGTCCCCCTCCTTGAGCGCGGCGCCCAGCAGCCCACCGACCCTCGTCACCGCGGCGAGCCTGGTGAGCACCACGCGCAGGTCCACCCGCGCCACGTGCAACAGCGAGGCGTTGGCCCACACCGCGTCGTACGGGTCCCCTGCCGCGGCGAGGTCGTCGACGAGCGGGTCGAGGAGGTCGGCCTCGTGGCCCTGTGCCCGGAGGAGCGCCACGAACCCGGGCGTGATGTCGGTGCGTCGCACCCGGAGGCCCAGCCTCTCCATCAGGAGTGCGTCCCGGCCTCCGCCGGACCCGATCTCCAGCACGCGGGCACCCGCCCCGAGGCGTTGCGCGAAGTCCTCGACCCGCGCGCGGACCGCGTCCGTCATAGCCGGGCCGTGCGCCACGTACGCCGCAGCGTCGCGGTCGTAGGCACGCACCGTCTCGTTCACGACCGATCCCCCTGCGCCAGCACCCACGTACGGTCCACGGTGTGCGGGACGACCGCCTCCGGCACAGCGCTCATGCCCGACATCAAACCAGCCCCACCGACCGCGGCACTCCGCGTCCGGGACACCCGCGCCCGGGCTTCCAGTCCCTTTCGTGCGGTTCTTGCCCGTTGCAACGGGCGAGAACCCGGGCAGTCACCGGCTGACCGGTGGTCCCGACGCGAGGACGAGGCGAGCTCCGGGGGGGCCAGGAGCCCCCTGCACCCCTCAGGTCAGCAGCAGCCTGTCGAGGCGCCGGCGTACGACGAGCAGCCCGACGATGCCCATCACGACGAGGTAGACCACCGAGACCGCCGACTCCCAGGTGACGACCCCGGTGGTCAGCTCGCGGCACAGGACGACGCCGCGGTAGAGCGGGGTGGCCTCGACGACCCAGCGCAGCACCCCGTCACCGAAGGCCTCGACAGGGAAGAACGTCGCGGAGAACAGGAACAGCGGCATCTGGACGAGGGTGATCTTGTCGAAGTCCTGCCAGGACGTCATCCAGGTCGTCACCGCCATGCAGACCGCGGAGAAGGCGAAGGCGATCAACACGGCCGCGGGCAGCGCGAGCACGGCCCACCAGGAGTGGGTCAGGCCCATGACCGCCATGACCACGAGGAACGCCGCGGAGTAGACCGAGCCGCGCATCAGGCCCCAGGCGATCTCACCGCGGGCGATGTCGCCGGTCGAGAGCGGCGTGGCGAGCATCTGGTCGTAGAGCTTCTCGTACTTGAGCTTGAAGAAGACGTTGTAGGTGGAGTCGAGCAGGGCGCCGTTGAACGCCGAGGTGGCGAGCATGGCCGGGGCGACGAACTCGGCGTAGGGGATGGCCTCGCCGTGGAACTCGAAGGTGTCGATGAGCTGGCCGACGCCGATGCCGATCGAGAAGAGGTAGAACACCGGCTCGAGGAAGCCGGTGACGAACAGCTTCCACGCGCTCTTGTAGACGACGTAGTTGCGCAGCACCAGGACCCGGGTCGCGGCGGCCGGGGACAGGGGGGCGGGAATCTCGTGCAGCAGCGCCACCTCAGACCTCCAGCCGTCGGTCGAGGTTGCGCACCGCGAGGAACCAGCCCACGACGGTGAGGCTGACGAGCACGACCACGTGCAGCAGGACCAGCGACCAGTCCACCTGCCCGACGCAGAACATCCGCGACAGCGACACGCCGTGCCACAGAGGGGTGAGCCGCGCGACCCACTCGAGCACCGGTCCGAGGTTGGCGATCGGGAAGAAGGCGCCGGAGAACAGCGTCAGCGGGATCACCCCGAGGCGGAACAGCAGCCCGAAGCCCTCCTCGGAGGTGAGGCGGGCGCTGTAGGCGAAGACGAGCGTGGCGAAGGCGAAGCCCACGAGCACCTGCGACAGCCAGGCCAGGATCGGCCCCCACCAGGTGGCGAACACGCCGAACGGCGCGATGACCAGCATGAAGACCGCGCAGGCGGAGGCGACGCGGAACATGACGAACCCGAGGAACGCGTTGACCAGGTCGCGGACGGCCAGCGGCGTGGCCAGCTGGGCGTAGAAGGTCTTGTGCCACTTGATGGCGCCCATGACGGGGTAGGTCGACTCGCTGACGGCGATCGTCATGGCGTGCGAGGCGACGAGGCCCGGCACCACGAAGGCGAGGTAGGACGTCGCGCCCTCGAGTCGGTCGGGGTCGCCCTCGATGAAGCCGCCCAGCAGCACACCCATCGCGACGACGTAGAGCAGCGGGGTGAGGAAGCTGCCGACCACTCCCCCACGCCACGTGCGCTTGAGGACGGTGAGCCAGTAGTCGTACTGGCGCGCCATGCCCTCCCGGGCCGACAGCGCACCCCTCGGTGCGGATCCGCTTGTGGTGCGCGGTGGTGTCGTCCCGGTCGCCATCAGTCGGCCAGTCTCCGGCCGGTGAGGCGCAGGAAGACGTCCTCGAGGGTGGAGCGGCGTACGAGGGTGGCGAGGGGCTGCAGGCCGCGGTCGAGCACGGCCGTCACGACGTCCTCCCCGTGGTCGCTGTAGACCAGGAGCCGGTCGGGCAGCACCTCGACCCGCTCGCCGAGGTCCTCGACCTTGCCGGCGATCGCCTCGTGCTCGCCGACGCCGAAGCGCAACTCGGCGACCTCGCGGGTCGAGTGGGCGTCGATGAGCTCGCGCGGCGAGCCCTCGGCGGCGATCAGCCCCTTGTCCATGACGACGAGCCGGTCGCACAGCTGCTCGGCCTCGTCCATGTAGTGGGTGGTGATCACGAGGGTCACCCCGGCCTGCTTGAGCCGGAAGAGCTGGTCCCAGAGCACGTGGCGCGCCTGGGGGTCGAGTCCGGTCGTCGGCTCGTCGAGCAGCAGCAGGTCGGGGTTGTTGATCAGGCTGCGCGCGATGGTGAGGCGGCGCTTCATGCCACCGGAGAGGGACTCGACCTTGGCCTTGGCCTTGTCGGTGATCTGGGCGAACTCGAGGAGCTCGCGAGCCCGCTCGCGACACGTCGCACGGTCGATGCCGAAGTAGCGGCCGTAGATGTAGAGGTTGTCGAACACGCTGAGCTCCTTGTCGAGGGTGTCCTCCTGCGGGCACACCCCGAGGCGACCGCGGATGGCGGGGCCGTCGGTCGCCGGGTCCATGCCGAGGATGCGCAGCTCACCGCCGCTCACCGGGCTGACCGAGGCGATCATCCGCATCGTGCTCGACTTGCCCGCTCCGTTGGGCCCGAGGAAGCCGAACGCCTCCCCGCGGCGCACCTCGACGTCGATGCCCTTCACGGCCTCGAAGTCACCGAACGACTTGCGCAGCCCCCGCGCCGAGATCATGGCTCCTGTCACGGGGAACGAGCCTAGATCAGAGGTACGACCTCACCGCACCGAACGGCGACAGTCGCGCCGGTGTACGGGGGTGTCACCGGGTGATCACCCAGGTCTGCACCGGCCCTGACGAGCCGGCGCCGAGGAAGCCGTCGTCACGCATCCGGTCGAGCTGGTCGCGGATCGAGCCGTTGCTGGACGCGTCCACGGCGGCAGCGCCGAGGGCGTAGCGGTCGAGACCGTGGTTGTCCACGACGTCGTGGTCGCCGGCGTCGAAGCGGACCGTCGTGCGGAGGGGCTGGTCGGGGTTGTCCTCCCCGTCGAGGAGGGGAACCGCGTCACCACGGTTCTCGAGATGCAGGGCGCCGGTGCCGTCCGGTACGTACGGGACCTGGGCGGTCGGCGAGCCCGCGGTCACGACGTGCCGCACGTCGAAGTGCCGGGCGAAGTCGGGGTCGGCGGCCAGCGAGGTGGCCACCATCCCGCCCTGGGAGTGCCCGACGAGCATCACCTCCTTGCCGGCCAGCCCGGCCTCGGTCATCGCCTCCTGGATGCCGTGGCCGTAGGAGCTGTCCGTGCGTCCGATGAGCTGGTAGTTGGTCTCCATGTCACGGGCCCGGTCGCCCGCGGCGGGCACCGGGCGCATGTCCTCGGTGCCGGGGAGGTAGACGATGTAGCGCTCGTCGGGTGCCCGCCCGACCTGCTGGACCTGGATGGCGCCGTGGTCGACCTCGCCGGTGAGCGGGAGCCGCTGGGTGGCTGCGAGCTGGTGGACGAGGTCCTCGAGGCCGGCGGGCGCCGTCGGGCCGGCGCCGTGGTCGTCGAGGTCCCCGCGCCGGACCACCGAGGAGTCGGTGTCGTCGCCGAGCAGCAGCGCCATGAGCCGCGCCGCGTCGTTGGTGGTGGCCTGACCGATGGGGCCGTCGCCGGGAGCGAGCAGTCCCGCTCCCGGGACGAGGGACTCCACGAGCCCTCCTCCGGAGTTGATGACGTGCTGGGCCAGCCCGGGATGGTCGTGCACCAGCTGGCCGAGGTCGTCGGCGATCCGCTCGCCGAGCTCGTCCTGCTCCTGCTGCGACAGGGTGGACCAGTGGGCGTAGGTCACCCCGCCCGCCACCAGCAGCGCAGGGAGCGCGACGGGCAGGGCGCAGCCCGCGAGACGTCCGAGGCTGTGGTCGACCATCTCGGCCGTGTGCCGCGACAGCGCGTCGCCCGCCCGGAACGCCGCCACCACCGCGCGTACGCCGAGGGCATCGGCCTCGATGCCGAGGATGCGCACGGTCAGCCCGTCTGCGCCCGTCGTGGCGTCGAGGACCTGGAGCTCGGCGTCGGCGAAGCTCGTCGGGGAGAGCAGGGACGACTCGAGGAGGTCGCCGTCGGCCATCACGCGCGCACCGAGCCCGGCCATGTCGGCGAGGAGGCCGGCGTGGCGCTCGTAGCGATCGGCGAGGGCGAGCATCTGGTCGTAGCCCGCGGCCATGCCGTGCGACCCGCCCGCGACCGCCTCGATCGGCGGCAGGGCCGAGCCGCTCACGCCGTCACCTCCGCGGCCAGCACGGACAGCGCCCGGGGCAGGTCGACCGCTCCCGTCCGCTCGATCCGCACCCTCGTGCACCCGTCCCGGGTGACGGGCGTCAGGGAGCGCCACCCGTCGGGGAGGAGGACCCACTCGACGATGCCGGCCCCCGGGCGTCCGTGCCGGCCGCGGCCCATCACCGCGGCGTGCAGGCGCCCGCGGGACGTGCGCTCGAGCTGCTCGAGCCAGCGGCGTACGTCGCTGTCGTCGGCCGCGCCGAGCGAGTCGCGGTCCGCGCCCGCGACGGTGCTGCCGGAGTGGTCGGAGACGAGCTGGTGGAGCAGGTCGTGGCGACGGCGCTGCACGGCCTCCCCCGAGGCGAGCAGCAGCTCCCACGGGGTCTCGAGGACGTCCGGGACCGGAGCGGCGTCGGAAGCGGGGCACAGCGAGCAGATGTCGACGTGGACGGCGCGTCCGAGCTCGAGCCACCAGTCCTCGACGGACAGCCAGCCGAGCTCGAAGTCCCTGCCGTCGCTCGTGGACAGGCAGACCACCCAGTCGTCGAGGGTGCGGTGCCAGCTCCGCACGCGGGCTTCGCCGCTGTCGAGCGACACGAGGAGCTCGAGCTCGACCGCGAGCGCAGCTGCGTGCCACACGGTGAGCACGGCGCGCCCCTGTGCGGTGGGCACACCGGCGTCCACGAGCCCGACGGACGCGAGACGAGCGTCGAGCTCCGCGTCCCCGTCGGTCGTCGCCGCGACCGGCGAGACCGGCGAGACCGGGCGCTCGTCAGCGCGGTCGCACCCGCCGAGGCGCTCCCCCAGCCCCTCGAGCGTCCGCGCGGAGGACTGCATCTGGCCGGCAGGGGACGACACGCCTGCCAGGGCGGCGAGGCGGTCGATCCCGGCACGCGGGAGGCGTACGCGCCGCGGGACCACGGTGCGCGGCTCGACCTCGTCACCCGTCGCGCCGAGCAGGATGGCGTTCACCGGGACGCGTCCGGGATCCGGTCGGGCACCCGGAGCCAGTCCTTGTGGCCCTCGGGCGGAGGTCGGAACGACGCGAGCACCTCGTCGACGGGGTCGGGCCTGATCGACGACGCAAGGTCGAGGGCGCGGGACGCGACGTCAGCCAGCCGGGACGTCGCCCCCTCGACGAGACCGCGGACGCGGTGCGCGATCTCGCGGATCAGGTCCTGGAGGCGGTCGACCTCGTCGGCGTGGCGGCGCAGTGCCCGGGCAGCACCGTCGTGCTCGTCGGCCGTGCGGCGCAGCGCGACGGCCCGCTCCGTCATCCGCTCCCGCATGGCCGTCGCCGCCCTGCCCTCCCAGC
Organism: Nocardioides flavus (ex Wang et al. 2016); assembly: GCF_014653115.1. GTDB lineage: Bacteria > Actinomycetota > Actinomycetes > Propionibacteriales > Nocardioidaceae > Nocardioides > Nocardioides flavus. The sequence continues at coordinate 111,072 of NZ_BNAD01000010.1, forward strand.
GCACCTGGCGCGAGGCCTCGACGAGCCGGTCGGCGTCCCTCCGGATCTCGGTGGCCTGCTCGTCCATCTGCCCGGCGAGCCGGCGGATGACCGCGGTGTCTCCGTACATCTGCGTCTCCTGCCCCCATCGGCGCGGTGGTGCGCTGGCGGTCAGGTGCCCGGGCCCGGGCGGCATCAAACCGGGCGGCACCAGGCTGTGGACAGACCGCCCGCCTTGGCGGGCTGCCTACCGTGGAGGGGTGGACGAAGCCTCCGTCGAGCCGGTGTCGCCGCTCGCGCCGGCCATGTCGCCGACGATCGTGATGACCCAGCTCTGGCGCGACCTCACGTTCCTCCACTGAGCCGTGGAGCCGGACGTCGTGGCGCACCTGATGCCCCCGGGCGTGCGCCCCGACACCCTCCACGGGCGGACGTACGTCGGGCTCATCCCCTTCCGGATGGTCGACGCGGGCCTGGGTCGCGGACCGGCGGTGCCGTGGCTCGGCACCTTCCTCGAGACCAACGTGCGCCTCTACTCCGTCGACGGGACGGGACGCCGCGGCATCGTCTTCCTCAGCCTCGACACCGATCGCGCGGCAGTGGTGCTCGGGGCGCGGGCGGCCTTCGGCGTGCCCTACCGCTGGGCGCGGATGCGCTACCGCCGCGACGGTGACGTCCACACCTACGACGCACGGTTGCGGTGGCCACGGCCCCGAGGGGTCGCCAAGACGTCGAGCCACGTCGTCGTACGGGCGGGTGCGCAGCGCGAGCCCACCGAGCTCGACCACTTCCTCAGCGCGCGGTGGGGGCTGCACAGCCGTGCGTGGGGACGCACGCTCCACGTCCCCAACCGGCACGAGCCGTGGCCCGTCCACGACGCGGAGGTGCTGGCGCTCGACGACGGGTTGATGGCGTCGGTGGGCCTGCCCGCGCTGGCCTCCCGAGCGCCCGACCACGTCGCCTTCAGCCCGGGCGTGCGCACCGAGTTCGGCCTGCCCACCGACGCACGGCGACCCCGGAGGGCGTGAGGCCTCAGCCCGCCGGGGTCAGCCTCAGCAGCCGCCCGGCACCCTCGTCCTCGAGCAGCCAGATCGCGCCGTCCGGCCCCTCCTCGACCGCGCGGATGCGCTCGCCGGTGTCGAAGACCTCGACGTCGGTCGCGGTGCGGCCGTCGAGGTCGACCCGCACGAGCGCCTCACCCGACAGCGCGCCGAGGAACGCGTCGCCCCGCCAGTCCGGGAAGAGGTCGCCGCCGTAGAGCATGAGGCTGCCGGGAGAGATGCTGGGGGTCCACGACCGGACGGGTGGGGCGTACCCGTCGCCCTCGGCGTGGTCGGGGATCTCCCCGCCGCCGTAGGCGCTGCCGTCCGAGACCTCGGGCCAGCCGTAGTTGGAACCCGATTCGATGACGTTGAGCTCGTCGCCGCCCTCGGGGCCCATCTCCGAGGACCACAGCGTCCCGTCGGCGGCGAACTCCAGGCCGAGCGGGTTGCGGTGCCCCCAGCTCCAGATCTCCGCGCTGGCGCCTCCCTCGTCGGCCAGCGGGTTGCCGGGTGCGGGGTCGCCGTCGAGCGTGAGTCGCACGATCGAGCCGAGCGTGTTGGTCGTGTCCTGCGCGGGGTCCTCCAGCTGCCGGTCGCCCGAGGAGACGAAGAGGTGCTGCCCGTCGGGCGAGAAGGCGATGCGGTGGCTGAAGTGGCCGTCGCCCTCGACCTTCGGCGTCTGCCGCCAGATCGCCTCGAGGCCGACCAGGCGCGGCCGGTCATCGGTCTCGAGCACGGCCCGTCCGACGACGGCACCGGTGCCGCCGGCACCCGACTCGACCCAGCTCAGGTAGACCACCCCGTCCTCCGCGTATGTCGGGGCCGGCACGATGTCACCGAGGCCGCCCTGGCCGGCGTCGACCACCTCCGGCACCCCGCTCACCTCGACCCGCTCGCCGCTGTCCGCATCGCGCAGGTGGAGCGTCCCGCTGCGCTCGGTGATCAGCAGGTCGCCCGAGCCCGGCAGGAAGGCCAACGCCCACGGCTCGTCGAGCCGGTCGACCTCCTCGACCACGAACGGCCAGCCCTCGTCGCCCTCCGACGTCGCAGGCCCGAGCGAGCCGTTCGCCGCGGTGTCCGAGGAACAGGCGGCGCCGAGCACTGCGACCAGTCCGGCGAGCGCGGGTGCGAGCGGCTTCATGGCCTCCATCATGCGTGGCGGGTGGCAACCCGGCGGCTGCGTCGGAAAAACTCCTGGCACCGATGTCGAAACATGCCGCACCCGTTCGACGTACGGGCGAGAACACACCCAACCGCCCCACAGGAGGAACGATCACGATGCCGCGTTTCATGGGATTCGTCAGGATGGAAGAGAACATCGGGATGCCGCCGCAGTCGCTGTTCGACGCGATGGACTCCTACATCGGCGAGCGCGCCGCCAACGGGGTCTTCCTCGACGGTGGCGGCCTCCACGGCACCGAGGACGCGGTGAACTTCGTCGTCCGCCAGGGCGAGGTGAGCCGCGTCGACGGGCCGTACGCCGAGGCCAAGGAGGTCGTCGGCGGCTGGTCGCTGCTGGACTACCCCACACTCGAGGAGGCGGTCGCCGACCAGCAGAAGTTCGCCGAGCTCCACGCGGAGCACTGGCCGGAGGTCACCGTCGTGGCGACCCTGCGGCAGATCTCCGAGGGCCCTGGGGACGACGCCGAGCCCTCCGGCGCCTGAGGCGGCACGTCACTACGCTGGCCGCGTGCCGGCAGACCCGACCGACGACACCTCAGCAGCCGTCACCGCCGCGTGGCGGGCCGAGTCGGCCCGCCTCGTCGGCGCGCTCGTCCGGATGACCCGCGACGTCGACCTCGCCGAGGACCTCGCCCAGGACGCGCTCGTCGCCGCCCTCGAGCAGTGGCCGGCCACCGGCGTCCCGGACAACCCGTCCGCCTGGCTGATGACCACGGCCAAGCGCCGCGGCGTCGACCACTACCGCCGTGCGGACGCGCTGCGTCGCAAGGTCGCCGAGCTCGAGCACGGCCGCGCGCGCGGCGGCGGGGAGGAGGCACAGGTGCCCGACCTCGTCGACCAGGTCGACCACATCGAGGACGACGTCCTGCGCCTGGTGTTCCTCACCTGCCACCCGGTCCTCACACCCGAGTCACGCGCCGCCCTCACGTTGCGCCTGGTCGGCGGGCTCACCACCGCCGAGGTCGCCCGCGGGTTCCTCACCACCGAGACGACCATGGGCCAGCGGATCTCGCGGGCGAAGAAGACGCTGGCGTCCGCGCGCGCGGAGCTCGAGCTGCCGACCGGCGAGGAGCGGACCGCGCGCCTCGACGACGTGATGGCGGTGATCTACCTGATCTTCAACGAGGGCTACACCGCCACCGCCGGTGCGGACTGGATGCGTCCCGACCTCGCCGCCGAGGCGACGCGCCTGGCCCGGATGCTCACCGACCTGGTCCCCTGCGAGCCGGAGGTGCTCGGCCTGCAGGCGTTGCTGGAGCTGCAGGGCTCGCGCACGGCTGCGCGCCTCTCCCCCGACGGCACGCCCGTCCTGCTCGAGGCGCAGGACCGTACGCAGTGGGACCCGCTGATGGTCCGGCGTGGGCTCACCGCCCTGCGCGCCGCGTCCCGTCTGGCGGCGACCGGCACCCCGGTCGGGAAGTACTTCCTCCAGGCCTCCATCGCCGCCGAGCACGCTCGCGCCGCGCGGGCCGAGGACACCGACTGGGCCCGCATCGCTGCGCTGTACGACGTGCTGGCGCGGGCCGCCCCGGGCCCCGTCGTCGAGGTCAACCGCGCGGTCGCGCACGGCCGGGCCCACGGCGCCGACGCCGGCCTCGCAGTCCTGGACGCCGTCGACCCGAGTGCGCTGGCCGGCTCACCGCTGCTGCCCAGTGTCCGCGGCGACCTCCTCGAGCGGTCCGGACGCCGTGCCGAGGCGTCCGCGGCCTTCGCGGAGGCCGCCCGGCGCACGCGCAACGAGGGCGAGCGGACGGTGCTGCTGCGGCGAGCGGCGCAGTCGGGACCTCCGCCCCTACCGGCGGCCGAGCCCGGGGACGATCGTGGGACCGACTCCGACGAAGGGTGACCCCGTGCGACGCACCGTGACCGCGATGGTCCTCGCACTGACGGTGGCCGCGCCGGCGGCGGGCGCGGCCGTCATCAGCGGCACCCCGCGTGACGACACCCTGGTCGGTACGGCGGCAGCGGACGTGGTCCGGGCCCGGGGCGGCGGCGACGTCGTCCGCGGGCTGGGTGGTGACGACCGGCTGTACGGCGGCGCCGGGGCGGACGTGCTCCGAGGCGGACCCGACGGCGACGTGGCGGCCGGAGGAGCCGACCGCGACCTGCTGGCAGGTGGGGGCGGCCGGGACCTGCTCTTCGGGGACGGCGCCGGCGACCGGCTCGTCGGGGGCGTCGGTCGCGACGTGCTCTCGGGCGGCGCCGGCGACGACAGGCTCAGCGGCGGACCCGGCCACGACTCCCTGACCGACGGAGTGATCAGCGAGCTCACCGACGAGCCCGGGGACGACGTGCTGCGCGGCTCGTCGGGCGACGACTTCTTCGGGGTCACCGGCGGACGTGACCTGGTCGTCGCCGGCGCCGGCGACGACGAGGTGAAGACGGTCGACGACGGGCTGCCCGACCTCCTCGACTGCGGGGACGGCCACGACCGGGTGACCTACTACGCCCTCGACGGCACCGGGGGCGTCGACCCGCTGGACGTGCTGGTGGGCTGCGAGGTCGTGTCGGAGGCGGCCGACCTTGCGCCACCGGAGTAGGAAGGGGCCCATGCGCATCTTCTTCACAGGCGGCAGCGGCAAGGCCGGACGGCACGTCGCCCCGTACCTCGCCGAGCAGGGTCACCAGGTCACCAACGCCGACCTCGTGCCCCTCGACCACCCCGACGTCCACGACCTCCGCGTCGACCTCACCGACGCCGGCGAGGTCTACTCCGCGCTCGCCGGCCTCGCGACCTTCGACGAGCTCGACCTGCCCGCGAAGCCGTCGTACGACGCCGTCGTGCACTTCGCCGCGGTGCCGGCCATCCTCAAGCAGGCAGACGCCGCGACCTACGCCACCAACGTTCTCAGCACCTACAACGTCCTCGAGGCCGCGACCCGGCTCGGCGTCCGCAAGGTCGTCTTCGCCTCGTCCGAGACGACGTACGGAGTCTGCTTCGCGCAGGGCGAGCGCAAGCCGCTCTACGTCCCGGTCGACGAGCAGCACCCGACCGTCCCCGAGGACTCGTACGCGATGTCCAAGGTCGCCAACGAGGTGACCGCTCGCTCGTTCCAGGCGCGGACCGGCGCCGACGTCTACGGGCTGCGGATCAACAACGTCATCGAGCCGCACGAGTACGCCGAGATGTTCCCCGACTTCCTCGAGGACGCCGGCCTACGACGGCGCAACATCTTCGCCTACATCGACGTGCGCGACCTCGGCCTGATGGTGCAGCGCTGCCTGGAGACCGACGGCCTGGGCTACGAGGTCTTCAACGTCGCCAACGCCGACATGTCGGTGGCCGCGACCACGTCCGAGGTGATCGAGCGCTTCTACGACGGGGTCGAGGTGCGTCGCGAGATGGGGCGCGACGACACGTTCTACGCCATCGACAAGGCACGCGAGCTGGTCGGCTTCGAGCCGCGGCACTCGTGGCGCGACGTGCTCGACGACCCGCGCCGGGGATGAGCAGAGCCCCGGACCCTGACGGGTCCGGGGCTCGTGCGCCCTCGAGAGGGCGTCGATCAGGCCTGCTGGCCGAGCGCGAACTGGATGTTGCCCTCCTCGTCCACGCCTCCGTCCAGCACCTTGTCGGCCAGGAGCTCCGAGGCCCGGCCGTCGACGAAGACCGTCGCGCCGTCCTGCTGGATCACCTGGTCGTCGGTCTCGGCGTGGTCGGCCGGGCTGACGGAGAGGGACTCCCCGTCCGCCTCGGTCGCGATGCGGAGCGCGGAGATCTCCGGCACCTCCTCGGCGAGCTTCTTGACGATCTCGGTCACGTTCTCGGTGAGAGCGAGCATGCGGCTCTCCTCTCCGTTTGGCGAATGTGTCTCCTCCACCATGGCGCGGACGCCCGGAGCGTGCAAACCGAGGACGGGCCGTGCCCTGTCGCGATGTCCCTGCCGGCCGTGATGATGAGGGGCATGACGACCTCCCACGAGACAGGCGACTTCGCCGGCGCGACCTTCGTCAGGGCCAGCTTCAGGGGTGCGACCCTGCGCTTCTCCGACGTCAGCGGCGTCACCATGCGCAGCGTCGACGTCGACGGGCTCGACATCGACAGCCACGACCTGTTCATGGGCAGCCTGTACGTCAACGGGGTCGACGTGGTGCCGCTCGTCGACGCCGAGCTCAACCGCCGGTTCCCCGGCCGCGAGCTGCAGCAGTCGCGGACGCCGGAGGGACTGCGCGACGGCTGGACCGCCGTCCGGGCGGCGTGGGCCACGACCGTCGCCGACACCCCGCCCGGGATGGTCGACGCGCACGTCGAGGACGAGTGGTCGCTCGCGCAGACCCTGCGACACCTCGTCCTGGCGACCGACACCTGGCTCCGCGGCGCGATCCTCGGAGTCGAGCAGCCGTTCCACGAGATCGGACAGCTGTTCACCGGCGCCGCCGAGATGGGCGTCGACACCTCGGCCTTCCGTACCGACCAGCCGGCGTACGACGAGGTGCTCGCCGTACGCGCCGAGCGCCAGCAGATGGTCACCGACTTCCTCGCGACCGTGACGTCCGAGCAGCTCGAGGAGGAGCGCACGGACCCGTGGGGCTCCGACTGGACGCCCACGGTCGGCGACTGCGTGCGGGTGATCCTGGAGGAGGAGTGGGCCCACCTCCGCTACGTCCGGCGGGACCTCGCGCTGCTGGGATGAACCCGCTCAGGGGCCGTCCTCGGTCAGGCTCGTGACCGGAAGCCAGTCGGCTCCGAATAGCCGCGCGAGGTCGGCGAGGCCGGTCGTGTCACCGCCGACGGTGTCGGAGGCCGCGGCGATCCGCTCGACCATCACCTTGCCGACCTGCTCCTCGACGGTGCCCTCGGCATAGGCGATGTGCCACGGGGAGACCTGGTGGTCGCGGTGGGTGCGGCCGGTCACCTGCCGGCCGGCGATGCCGGAGAAGCGAGCCTGGTGGAAGACGCCCACTCGCGGCTCGGTGCTCCCGAGGCGGCCGTCGGCGAGGGTCTCGCCGGCGTGCAGGCTGATCGAGGCGACGGTGGTGAAGACGCACACCTTGGCCTGCCCGGTCTGGAAGCGGAGCCGCTCGGCCTCCGGGTCGAATCGGTCGCGGCCATAGATCGTGGCGACGTCGATGCCCGAGTCGCGCAGCCGGTCGGCGATCGGGTCCGCGGCAGTCGCGACGAACTCCACGGAGCACGCCACCTGTCGCTCCGCCTCGACCTGCTGGGCGATCCAGGCGACCGTCGAGTCGACGCGGATGAGCCCGGCCTTCTGCCGGAAGCGCAGGAGGGCGGCCCGGCCCTTGGCGACGTTGCGACCGCGTCGGGCGATGTCCATCTCGCGGCAGAACTCGCCCCACTCGGCCTCGTACGCCGTCCGCTCCGCCGGTGTCAGCGCGACCGGCATGCCGGAGATCGGCACCGGCCCCCACGGCGCGGCGCGGTGCAGCATCGCGGGAGGCCTCTCCTCGTCGAGCCAGCCGCGCACGAGCTTGAGGTCCGCTGCACGGCGCGCAGGGTCGCTGGTCCACGTCGCGCCGTAGCGTCCACGCTCGACCGCGACGCCGTGACGCTCGAGCGCCGTGGCGAACGCGTCCCCGGGACGGGTGGCCGAGGCCCACTCCTTCATCGGCTCGCCCAGCACCTGCGCGTAGGCCGGGGCGAGGTAGGGCAGCTCGAGCGGCGTGTGCCCGGGCGTGGCCGTGGTCGCGATGACGAACGGCGCCGCGTCGTGCGACTTCCCGTGCCCCGAGATCCGCGCCCACAGCTTCCACCGCTTCGTCGTCGTGCGCCGCAGGGCGTGGGCCTCGTCCGCGATGATCACGTCCCACGCGTGGTCGGCGACCTTCTCCAGCCGGTCCCAGGTGATGACGACCCACTCCAGGCCGCCGTGCCCGAGCGCGGCGATCGTGCGGCACCAGTGGCCGATGGTGATCGCGGCGGGCCGGTCCGCCACCACGAGCACCCGGCGCGCGCCGCGCAGGTCCCCCACCGCCGTCGCGCCGAGGACCGCGGAGATCGTCTTGCCCACCCCCGGCTCGTCGGCGAGCAGGAACTGCCGCCCGCCGGCCGCCGCCCGAGCGGCGATCGCGTCGGCGGCCTCGAACTGGATGTTCCGGGGCTCGAGCTCGTCCGTCGGCTCGGGGTCCGGCGTCGGATCGTGCGGGTTCAGGTTGTTCTCCACGAACCGGCCCAGCGTGTACGGGCCCGGGGACCAGGGCTCGAGGTGTGCGGGCAGCGCCGACCCGACGTACAGGTGGGTCCTGACGGCAGGGTGCCACGTGGCTCCGTCGACCTGCGTGCCGTACGGGACGTCGAGCACCCACAGCCGCTCCCCCGGCCCTGCGAGCGGCAGCGGCCGCTGCTCCTTGCCCGCGCTGCGTCGGCGCGCGGACGCGCTGCGTCGACGTACGCCGGATCGTCGGGGGCTGGCCACCCCCGGACGCTATCGAGGTCCGGCCCGCGGGCTGGCCCGGCTCGCCCGTAGGGTGGCGATGCTCGTGGACGTCGCCGCGACACATCCTCCGTCAGGGAAGGAAACGTATGTGCCGAGTCCTCGCCTACATCGGGCCCGAAGTTCCTCTCGAGAGCCTGCTGCTCAGGCCCGCGAACAGCCTGGTCAACCAGGCCCTCGACCCTGAGCTCTACCCCGACCTCCACCTGGCGGGATGGGGCTTCGCGGCGTGGAGCGAGCACCTGCTCAAGCCGGAGGACCCCTTCCTCTACCGCCGGCCCATGGCCGCCTTCTACGACGACAACGCCGAGCACATCATCCCGAGCCTGCAGACGAGCACGATGCTCGGTCACGTCCGAGCCGCCGCCTATGACTCCAAGGCGGTCCTGGTCGACGAGAACTGCCACCCGTTCTCCTTCGACGAGACCCCGTGGATCATCGCCCAGAACGGCTACGTGCCGAACTGGCAGCTGCTGCAGCGAGAGCTGCTGCAGCACTGCAGGGACACCTACCTCAAGCAGATGCGCGGCAACACCGACACCGAGTTCCTCTACGTGCTGCTGCTCTCGCTGCTCGAGGGCGACAGCGACGAGGACGTGCAGCGTGCGGTCGAGGAGGTGCTCCGGCTCATCGCGCAGGCGATGAAGGATCTCGACCTCGCCGGCCTGACCAAGCTGAAGATGGCCCTGGTGTCGCCGAACCGGATCATCGGCGTCAACGTGGGCCTCGGGCACCAGGGCGAGACCAACCCGGCCGGGGACTGGAAGGAGCTGCGCAAGTCCGGGCCGGGCACGGACGACTTCGCCCTCTCGATGCTCCTGGAGCCGATGCACCTGTTCCTGGGTTGCCACGTCCAGCACGACGACGACGGCTACGACTTCGAGGCGTGCGACGAGGCCGACGCGACGGTCGCCCTCTTCGCCTCCGAGGCCCTGACCGAGGACGGCGACGGCTGGTCGTCCCTCGAGTTCGGCGAGATCGTGTTCCTGGAGAAGACGGGCGGGCACGTCGCCAAGAGGGTCGAGAAGCTGTCGGTCTAGGCGGCACACTGGGAGGCATGGACCAGGACGACAGCGCGGAGGCCGAGACGTCCGACGGGGCGCGGTCGCAGGACCACAAGGGCATCGTGCACTCGGCGACGGACCGGTTCCTGAGCAGCACGCGGATGCTGGTGGAGCAGGTGACCAGGGCGGGAGGGGCGGGCGCGCAGGCCGTCGTACCGGACGCGGTCCTGTCGTCGGCCACCCACATGCTCGAGTCCATGCGGCAGGCGGTCGAGTCGGCGCCGCAGGTCGGTGCCGAGCTCGAGATCGTGATGCGGGAGATCCACGCCAAGAGGCTGACCATCCAGGCCATCACCGCCGAGCTGGCCGTGCTGGACGACCAGCTCGAGGTCCTGGAGAAGTCGTTGGCGCCGCTGCAGGCCTGGAGCACCCAGTGGAGCAAGGTGCAGCACACCCTGCTGCACTCCCTCGACCTGTCGGCAGACGACAAGGGCTGACCAGGGTCGGTCAGTCCCGGCCGTCGCGTCGCTCCTGCAGACGCGCCCGCGCCTCGGTCACGTAGGCGAGGCACGGGGCCTCGGCGTCGGGATGCTTGGACGTGAGGTGCAGGATCCATCGATCCATCGCCGCCATGTAGCCGTTGTCCTCGCCCCGCCGGCGTGTGCTCCAGGCGCGGGTGCCGGTGCCGGGTCGCGGCACCTCACACTGCGTGCACGAGATCGTGTAGGCGTACGAGTCGTCGGGGGCCACGTCGATGCGGACCACGGCCAACACTCCTGCCTCGGCGCTGGCCTTCCTCTGGCGGGCGGAGCGGCTGGCGGGCACAGCGACCTCGGTTCGTGCTCGGGGATGACTGCCTCAGCCTAGGCAGCGACTGGGGTGTCTTGGGTGGCGGTCACTCGCAGCGCTTCGTGCCTCCACTGGGACTGGCCTCAGCGCGTGGACGATGTCAGCCCGCGTGGCTCGAGGTCGCCTTCGACCGTGTGGGGTGCTGCAGGCCGAGCAAGCGGGAACCGATGGCGTCGTTGAGTCGCGTGGGCAGCACCGCATTCATGGTGACCATCGCCTGGGCCTGTGCCCCGGCGGCGTAGCGGGCACGAGGGCGGCGTGCGGTCAACGCCTGCTCGACAACCCGGGCTACGACGTCCGGCGGCACAGTCCGGCGCTGGAGCGTCGTGACCAGCCTGCGCATCCCGCGAATGTGCTGTGCGTAGAGCTCGCGGTGCATGGCGGACATCCCCTCCTCCATGTCTGCGAGCATCGACTGGATCTCGCGCCAGGGACCAGTGTCGGTGGGGCCTGGCTCGACAACGGACACATCGATGCGCCAGGGCCGCAGCTCGCCCCTGAGCACGTCCGCCAGTCCTTCGACCGCGAACTTCGACGCGCAGTAGGCGCCCTCCAACAGCACCGGCGCGCGGCCGCCGGTCGAGGAGATGAACACGATCCGGCCGCTGGCAGCACGGATCTGGGGGAGCAGAGCCTGGGTGACGGCGACCTGACCGAAGAAGTTGACCTCGAACTGGCGGCGGAAGTCCGGGATGGAGACAGCCTCGACCGGGCCCAACACTCCGATGCCAGCGTTGTTGACCAGCGCGTCCAGCCGGTCGGGGAACAGGCCTGCCATGGCGGCGACCTGCGTCGCGTCGGTGATGTCGAGCAGCACGGGTGTGATGCGGCCGTCCTGGGCGGCAAGGCGATCGCCGCTGGAGTCGCTGCGGACGCCGGCAGTGACGGTCCACCCGGCGCCGGCCAGTCGCAGCGCGATGGCTTCGCCGATGCCGCGGCCAGCTCCGGTGATGAGTACTGAGGGCATGGTGTTCGCCCCTTCCGACAGGAGACTCTGCCTGCCCATCACACTATTCCTGTAGTGAGCCGTTGCGCTACGCACATAGTGGGCAATTCGGGCGTCTAGCGACGCTGCAAGTCCTCCGCGAGCTCGCCGATTCGGGCCCGGAGGCTCTGCTCGGCCAGGCGCCAGAGCGTCGCGGAGTGCGCATGCCGGTGCTGGACCGCGCTGCCCGGACGGGCACGGTCCCGGCACGCCTCCTGCTCCAGCGCGCGCACCGCGAAGGCGTCCGCGGCGAGGGCCAGCTCACGGATGACCGTGGCTGTCTCGTCGAGGGCGAACGCAGTCATTGACCCAGAGTGCACAACCGGAAGGTTCTGCAACCGTCGGAGCGCGGAACATGCCCTATTTGGCTGTCACCGCCGATCCGAAAGGTAGCTGCGCACTACGGCCCAGCACTCGCGATCGGCGATCGATGTTGACGAACCCACCTGCGGGTGCACGACAGCGGGTTCATCCATGTTCGGCTGCCCGACGGCAGCGTCCGGTTCAGCAGGCGGACGTGAGGGTCAGGGCCCGCCTTCGGGGCGAGGTCGGTGTCGGACCCGGGTGACAGACTGCAGGGCATGACCGCCCTCGACCGCTTCAGCGCGCCCACGCGTGCATGGTTCGAGGCGTCGTTCGCGAGCCCGACCCCGGCGCAGGAGGGGGCGTGGGACGCCATCGCGGCCGGCAGGAACGCGCTGGTCGTGGCGCCCACCGGCAGCGGCAAGACGTTGAGCGCGTTCCTCCACGCGATCGACCGGCTGCTCAGCACCGAGCGTCCCGAGGACAAGACCCGGCGCACCCGCGTGCTCTACATCTCCCCGCTCAAGGCACTCGGTGTCGACGTCGAGCGCAACCTCCGCGCTCCGCTCACCGGCATCCGCAACACCGCCGAGCGGCTGGAGGCCACCGTGCCCGACGTGACGGTCGGCCTGCGCTCCGGCGACACCAGTCCCGCCGACCGGCGCAAGCTCGGCACCACGCCGCCCGACATCCTCATCACCACGCCGGAGTCGCTCTTCCTGATGCTCACCAGTCAGGCGCGCGAGACGCTGCGCGGCGTCGACACGGTGATCATCGACGAGGTCCACGCCGTCGCCGGCACCAAGCGCGGCGCCCACCTCGGCATCAGCCTCGAGCGCCTCGACGCGCTGCTCGACCAGCCCGCCCGGCGCATCGGCCTGAGCGCGACCGTACGACCGCTCGAGGAGGTCGCGCGGTTCCTCGGCGGCACCCAGCCGGTCGACATCGTCTCCCCGCCCAGCACCAAGGAGTGGGACCTGCGCGTCGTCGTGCCCGTCGAGGACATGACGATGCCCGAGGAGTACGACGAGGAGTCGGGCGACCCCGGCCGGTCCACGAGCATCTGGCCCCACGTCGAGGAGCACGTCGTCGACCTCGTCGAGCAGCACCGCTCGACCATCGTCTTCGCCAACTCGCGGCGGCTGGCCGAGCGGCTCACCGCCCGGCTCAACGAGATCGCGAGCGAGCGAGCGCAGGCGCGCGCCGAGGGGGACCCGGGTCTCGTGACGGGCGCAGAGCGCCCTCCTCGACCAGCGGGTGCCCCCGCCCAGGTGATGGCGCAGGCCGGCCAGACGTCGGGGGCAGAGGCGATCATCGCCAAGGCCCACCACGGCTCGGTCTCCAAGGAGCAGCGCGCGATCATCGAGGACGACCTCAAGCGCGGCCGTCTCCCCTGCGTGGTCGCCACCAGCAGCCTCGAGCTCGGCATCGACATGGGCTCGGTCGACCTCGTCATCCAGATCGAGTCTCCCCCCAGCGTCGCCAGCGCCCTCCAGCGCGTCGGTCGCGCCGGCCACCAGGTCGGGGAGGTCAGCCGTGGCGTCCTGTTCCCCAAGCACCGCGGCGACCTCGCCCAGACCGCCGTCTCGGTCGAGCGGATGCGCTCGGGCGCCATCGAGAAGCTGTCGGTCCCGGCCAACCCCCTCGACGTGCTGGCCCAGCAGGTCGTGGCCGCGCTCGCGATGGAGGAGTGGGACGTCGACGAGCTCTTCTCGCTCGTCACCCGCGCCGCCTCCTACACCCAGCTCCCCCGCTCCGCCTTCGACGCGACCCTCGACCTGCTGAGCGGGCGCTACCCCAGCGACGAGTTCGCCGAGCTCCGCCCGCGCATCGTGTGGGACCGGGTCACCGGGGCGCTCTCCGGCCGCCCCGGCGCGCAGCGGCTCGCCGTGACGAGCGGCGGCACGATCCCCGACCGCGGCCTGTTCGGCGTGTTCCTCGTCGGCGAGAAGGCCAGCCGCGTCGGGGAGCTCGACGAGGAGATGGTCTACGAGTCGCGGGTGGGGGACGTCTTCGCCCTCGGTGCCACCAGCTGGCGCATCGAGGACATCACCCACGACCGCGTCCTCGTCACCCCCGCGCCCGGCATCCCCGGCCGCCTCCCCTTCTGGAAGGGCGACTCCCTCGGCCGCCCCGCGGAGCTCGGAGCCGCCGTCGGTGCGTTCACCCGCGAGCTCGCCGCCCAGCCGCCGCAGAAGGCCATCGACCGGGTGCGCGAGCGCGGCCTCGACGTCAACGCCGCCACCAACCTCGTCACCTACCTCGGCGAGCAGCGCGAGGCCACCCAGGTCGTCCCCAGCGACACCCAGGTCGTCGTCGAGCGGTTCCGCGACGAGCTCGGCGACTGGCGACTGGTCGTCCACTCCCCCTACGGCACGCCCGTCCACGCCCCGTGGGCCCTGGCGATCAACGCCCGCCTGCGCGAGCGCTTCGACGTCGACGGCCAGGCCGTGGCCTCCGACGACGGCATCGTCATCCGCATCCCCGACACCGACGCCGAGCCGCCCACCGGCGAGGTGATCGTCTTCGAGCCCGAGGAGATCGAGCAGCTCGTCACGCAGGAGGTCGGGGGGTCGGCGTTGTTCGCCAGCCGCTTCCGCGAGTGCGCCGCACGCGCCCTGCTGCTCCCGCGCCGCGATCCCGGGCGACGCAGCCCGCTGTGGCAGCAGCGGCAGCGCAGCGCCCAGCTGCTCGAAGTCGCCTCCCAGTACCCCGCTTTCCCCATCGTCCTGGAGGCCGTACGCGAGTGCCTCCAGGACGTGTACGACCTGCCCGCGCTGGTCGCGCTCCTCGGGCGCGTCCAGCGCCGCGAGGTCACCGTCGTCGACGTCGCGACGACCCAGCCGAGCCCGTTCGCGCGGAGCCTGCTCTTCGGCTACGTCGCCCAGTTCGTCTACGAGGGCGACTCCCCCATCGCCGAGCGTCGCGCCGCGGCGCTCTCGCTCGACCAGGGCCTGCTCGCCGAGCTCCTCGGACGCGCCGAGCTGCGTGAGCTGCTCGACCCCGAGGTGCTCACCGAGGTCGAGGCCGAGCTGCAGTGGCTCGCCCCCGACCGTCGGGCGCGCGACGCCGAGGCCGTGGCCGACCTGCTGCGCCTCGTCGGTCCGCTGTCGGTCGAGGAGATCCGCGCCCGGTCCGTCGACGGCGCCGACGTGGAGGGCTGGCTGTCGTCCCTCGACCGCCGGGTCGCCCCCGTACGCATGGCCGGCGACGACCGCTGGAGCGCCATCGAGGACATCGGCCGGCTGCGCGACGGCCTGGGCGTCCCCGTCCCCGTCGGCACCCCCGACGCCTTCCTCCAGCTGCCCGACGACCCGCTCGGCGACCTCGTCTCGCGCTACGCCCGCAGCCACGGCCCGTTCACGACCGCCGAGGTGGCGACCCGGCTCGGGCTCGGCGAGGCGGTCGCGCGCCAGACCCTCCAGCGGCTCGCGCACCGCGGCCGGGTCCTCGACGGGGAGTTCCGCCCGTCCGGAGCAGGCACGGAGTGGTGCGACGCCGAGGTGCTGCGCAAGCTGCGGCGACGGTCGCTGGCCCGGCTGCGGCAGGAGATAGAACCCGTCAGCCACGACGCGGTCGCCCGCTTCCTCCCCGCGTGGCAGCGCGTCGGCGGCTCCCTGCGCGGGGTCGACGGCGTCGTCGCCGCGATCGACCAGCTCGCCGGCTGCCCGGTCCCGGCGAGTGCCCTGGAGCCCCTCGTCCTCGCCGCCCGCGTCCGCGACTACGAGCCCTCCATGCTCGACGAGCTCACCGCCTCCGGCGAGGTCATCTGGACCGGCCACGCTCCCCTGCCGGGCAGCGACGGCTGGGTGAGCCTGCACCTCGCCGACCAGGCACACCTCACGCTCCCGGAGGTCGAGGACGAGGACCCCGACGGTCTCCAGCGTGCGGTGCTCGACGCACTCGACCCGGGCGGCGCGTGGTTCTTCCGCCAGCTCGCCGACCGGGTCGGACCGGCCAGCGACGCCGAGCTCAGCAGCGCACTGTGGGAGCTCGTCTGGAAGGGCCTCGTCACCAACGACACGCTCGCCCCGCTGCGCGCGCTGGTCCGCAGCGGCACCCCCTCGCACCGCACCCGGCGCACTCCCCCGCGCCTCGGCCGTACGACCGGCGGACGGATGCCGGCGCGCACCGGTCCCCCCGAGACCGCCGGCCGGTGGGCGCTGCTGCCCGAGCGCGACGGCGACCCGACCCGGCGTGCCCACGCCCGCGCGGAGCACCTCCTCGAGCGGCACGGCGTCGTCACCCGCGGCGCCGTCGTCAGCGAGCGCGTGACCGGCGGCTTCGCGGGCGTCTACAAGGTGCTGAGCGCCTTCGAGGACACCGGCCGCTGCCGCCGGGGCTACTTCATCGAGGGGCTCGGGGCCGCACAGTTCGGCAGCGCGGGCGCCATCGACCGGCTCCGCACCTTCGCCGAGCCCGAGAGCGCGAGGCCGGGCACGAAGCCGACGGTGGTCGCGCTCGCGGCCACCGACCCCGCCAACGTGTTCGGCGCCGCGCTGCCGTGGCCCGACGCGGGCGACCCGGAGCGCACCGGGCACCGACCGGGCCGCAAGGCCGGCGCCCTCGTGGTGCTGGTCGACGGTGCCCTCACCGTCTACGTCGAGCGGGGCGGTCGGACGCTGCTGACCTGGAGCGAGGACGTCGACGTGCTCACCCCGGCGATGGCCTCGCTCGCCGAGGCCGCCCGGCGCGGGGCGCTGGGCCGGCTCACCGTCGAGAAGGCCGACGGCCAGGCGCTGATCGGCAGCGGCGGGGAGAGCCCGATCCGGCTCGCGCTCACCGCGGCCGGCTTCGTGGCCACCCCGAAGGGGTTGAAGCTGCGTGCCTGAGGGAGACACCGTCTACCGCGCCGCGGCCAAGCTCGACCGCGCCCTCACCGGTCACCGCCTCACGCTCACCGACTTCCGGGTGCCCGCGCTCGCGACCGTGGACCTGCGCGAGGGCACCGTGATCCGTTCGCTGTCGCGGGGCAAGCACATCCTCACGCGCGTCGACCACGAGCGCGCGTGGACGATCCACACCCACCTCAAGATGGAGGGCTCGTGGCACGTCTACCCCGAGGGCGAGCGGTGGCGGCGCCCGGAGACGCAGGCGCGGCTGGTGCTCGGCATCGACGGGCGCAAGGCGGTCGGCTTCCAGCTCGGCATCGTCGAGCTGGTGCCGCGCGAGCACGAGGCCGACCTCGTGGCACACCTCGGACCCGACCTGCTCGGTCCCGACTGGGACGAGGACCGCGCCCTGGCCAACCTGCGCGCCCAGCCGCAGCGTCCCATCGGCCAGGCGTTGCTCGACCAGCGCAACCTCGCCGGCATCGGCAACATGTACATGGCCGAGCTCTGCTTCACGATGGGCGTCAACCCGGCCAGCGCCGTCGCCACGGTCGACCAGCTGCCGCGGCTCGTGCGACGCGGGCGCCAGATGCTCGAGGTCAACAAGGAGCGGGCCATCCAGTCGACGACCGGTGACCTGCGCGAGCGCGAGCGGATGTGGGTCTACCGTCGCGACGCGTCGCCGTGCCGCCGGTGCCGCACCCCCGTCGCGGTGACGATGCTCGGCGAGCCCGGCCGCGAGCGGGCGGCCTACTGGTGCCCGAGCTGTCAGCCGGAGCGGTGAGGAGCCTCGAGGCTCAGGCGGCCGAGGCCACCACGTCGCCGGCAGGGCGGGCAGCGGTGAGCGGCGTGCTCGCGACGACCTCCATCGCGGCCTCCTCGAGCGCCACCGCGTCGGCGACGTCGCGCAGGACGTCGGAGAGCGGCAGGTCCATCGCCTGGCACAGCGAGGCGAGCAGCTCCGAGGACGCCTCCTTCTGCCCGCGCTCGATCTCGGAGATGTAGCCGAGGCTGACCCGGGCGTCCGCCGAGAGCTCGCGCAGGGTCATCCCTCGCTGCATCCGCGCACTGCGCAGCACGTCACCGAGCAGTCGTCGGAAGAGCACCATGCGCGAGGTCCTTACTCTCGGGAGATCCGTTGCGAGGGGAAGCCATCTGGGCCAACGCTACCCGAGGGGTCCTTCTTCCCGAGCGAAGACCTCCACATCGCGCAGCCGGGCCGCCAGGTCGGCCAGCACGGCGTCGCACGTCGCCGCCCGGATCGCGGCGCGGTCCCCGGCCAGTGCGAGCAGCCGCGCGTCGGTCCCCGACGGGCCGGCGACGGCGACCCACACGGTGCCGACCGGCTGGCCGTCCTGCTCGTCCGGCCCGGCGACGCCGGTCGTGGCGAGGCCCCACGTGGCGTCGAGCCGGTCACGGACGCCGTCCGCCATCGCGAGCGCGCACTCGCGCGAGACCACGCCGTACCGCTCGACCAGCGCCTCCGGCACGTCGAGAGCGGCGACCTTGACGCGGGTGGCGTACGACACGACGCCGCCGACGAAGCTGCGCGAGGCGCCGGGCACGTCGGTGATCCGGGCCGCGAGCAGGCCGCCGGTGAGCGACTCCGCGGTCGCGAGCGTCTCGCTCCGCTGCGCCAGCGCCTCCAGCACCCGCACGGCCACGTCGCCTGACCACATGTCGGCGACACTAGCGCCATGGCACTCCCCATCGAGGACTACGCCCTGATCGGCGACCGCGGCACGGCCGCCCTGGTGGGCAAGGACGGGTCGATCGACTGGCTGTGCCTGCCGCGCTTCGACTCCCCCGCCTGCTTCGCCGCTCTGCTCGGCACCGAGGAGCACGGACGGTGGCTGCTCGCGCCGGCCGACGAGGTCGTGGAGACCCGCCGCAGGTACGTCGACGGCACGGCGCTGCTCGAGACGACCTTCACCACCGCGGACGGCGAGGTGGTGCTCCTCGACGTGATGCCCACGGGCGACGGGCGCGCGGACGTCGTACGGCGGCTCACCTGCACCCGGGGATCCGTGCGGATCCGACACGACTGGGTCGTGCGGACCGACTACGGGCGGGTGCGTCCGTGGGTGACGCGGGAGCGGGCCCACGGCCAGGACGTCGTCGTCGCGGTCGCCGGGCCGGACAAGCTCGTGCTGCGCGGCCCGCAGCTGCCGCACGGCCACCACGGGCACCACCGCGCGGAGTTCGCCATGGCGGCCGGAGAGGAGGCCACCTTCTCCATGACCTGGGTCCGCTCGTGGCGCGACGTGCCCGAGCCGCTCGGCCTCGACGAGCGGATCGACGCGACGACGGACCGCCAGCGCGAGTGGTCGGCGCGCGCACCCGCGGACGTCCCCCATGCCGACCTCGTGCGTCGCAGCCTGGTCACCCTGCTGCTCATGACGCACGCCGAGACCGGCGGCATCGTGGCGGCGCCGACGACGTCCCTGCCCGAGGACTTCGGTGGCGAGCGCAACTGGGACTACCGCTTCTGCTGGCTGCGCGATGCCGCGCTCACCCTCGAGTCGCTCCTCGGCGCCGGCTACGCCGAGGAGGCGCTGGAGTGGCGCGGGTGGCTGCTGCGCGCGGTCGCCGGCGACCCGGCCGACCTGCAGATCATGTACACCGTCGACGGTGGGCGCCAGCTGCCCGAGCGCGAGGTCCCGCACCTGCCCGGGTACGCCGGCAGCAGGCCGGTGCGCATCGGCAACGGCGCGGTGTCACAACGGCAGAACGACGTCCTCGGCGAGGTGATGATCGCGCTCGAGCTCGCCCGCGAGGCGGGTCTGCACGAGACGCCCAACTCGTGGTCGCTCCAACGGGCGCTGGTCGACGAGCTCGCCGAGCACTGGGACTCACCCGACAACGGGCTGTGGGAGATCCGCGGACCGCAGCGCCACTTCACCCACTCGCGCGTGATGGTGTGGGTCGCGTTCGACCGGGCGGTGAAGGCGGTCGAGGAGCACGGGCTCGAGGGGCCCGTCGACCGGTGGCGCGACCTGCGCGACCGGGTCCGCGACGAGATCCTCGACAAGGGGTTCGACGAGGGGCGCGGCACGTTCACCCAGCACTACGACACGACCGCGGTCGACGCGTCCCTGCTGACCATCCCGCTGGTCGGGTTCCTGCCCGGCGACGACCCCCGGGTCCTCGGCACCATCGATGCCGTCATGGCCGACCTCGACGCAGGCGGCCTGCTGCTGCGCTATCGCACCGAGACCGGCGTCGACGGCCTCGCTGGCGACGAGCACCCGTTCCTGGCGTGCTCGTTCTGGCTGGTGTCCGCGCTCGCCGCAGCCGGCCGCCGCGACGAGGCGCACGCGCTGATGGACCGACTGTGCGCCCTGGCCAACGACGTCGGCCTGCTGTCGGAGGAGTACGACGCCGCGCACGGACGCATGGCCGGGAACTTCCCCCAGGCGTTCAGCCACCTCGCCCTCGTGCAGGCGGCCCTCGCCCTGCGCTGAGCAGGACGAGGGCCGCGAGGTCACGACGGGATCAGGACGTCAGCTGCGACGCACCCGGATCTTGATGACCTCCTTGGCGGCCCGCACCTTGTGGCTGCCGGCGTACTTCACCACGATGCGCTTCTTGCCGGTGTTGGCAAAGCGGTCGAGGCGGACGAACGCCTTGCCCTTCTTGAGCTTGACCGTGTACTTCTTGCCGCCGGCCTTGACGATGATCTTGCCGTTGACCCGGTTGATGCCGAGGGCCGAGGCCTTGATCTTGACCCGCGTACGGGTCTCGTCCGCGACGATGCGCCCGGGCTTGGTGCGCACCTTGACGATGCCCTTGCCCTTGCGCACGTCGATCGGCAGGCTCAGGGTCGTCCCGGTGGTCGGTCCGGTGAACGTGATGAGCTGCTTGCCGGTCTTCGTCTTGCCCTTGAGCTTGACCGAGACCGCGCTCTTGCCGTAGTCGTCGAAGACCGCGGTGCCGAGCGTGTTGTCGACGGGCTGCGGGGCGAGGGACGTGTTCCCGACCTTGACGTTGAGCACCGAGTCACGAGCGTCGCCGGTGCCGGTCATCGCGAGGGACGACAGCGACAGCTCCACGTCCTGCCCGAGGCGGTAGAACCGCGGTGCACCCGCGGGCCACGTGACCCCGATCTGGCGCTGAGAGCTGTCTACGGGGACCGGGACCCCGCTCTTGGCGGCGTCGGCCATGTAGTCGACCATCGCCTGCAGGTCGACCTTGCCGGTGTCGCGCTTGGCGGTGGCCTGCCTGAAGGCGAAGAAGTTGTCCCCGCCGGCAGCCAGGAAGGAGTTGGCGGTCACCGAGTACGACGTGGTCGGCTCGATCGCCTTGCCGTTGAGCCACATCCCGGTGATCCGGTTGCCCTCGGGACGTGAGGCGTCGTAGGTGGAGAGGAATCCCTTGGAGGCGCCCAGTCGCAGGAACGGGCGCGACGGCACCTTGCCGTCCTTGTCGCGCTGCCACTGCTGCTCGAGCAGCGTCTTGATCTGCGCGCCGGTCATCCTCATGTTGACCAGCGTGTTGGCGAACGGCTGCACGACGGCGGCCTGCTTGTAGGTGAGGTCGGCCGGGTAGCCGCCCGCGGCGCCGGTCATGTCCGCGCGGAGCCCGCCCGGGTTCATGAACGCGATCTGCGCCGCGCCGGCCTCGGGGGTCGAGGTGGCCCACCGCTGGACCTCCGCCACGAGGTTGCCGAGCGTGGACTCACCACCGCGGTTCTCGGAGCCGTTGGCCAGGCGTGCCCGACGGAACCCGCCGGCGATCTTGCCGAGGACCTTGGCCCCGAGGACATCAGCCTTGGCGTACGCGTCGTCGACGATCGCCTTCGTGGCCGCGTCGACGTCGTAGAGGGGCGGGGTGGCCAGCGGCCCGTTGGTGCTGCCGTCAGCGCTCCGGTCGGGGTCAGGCCCGAACAGCGGCAGGACCTCCTGCGACTTCACGGCCACCGTCGAGTTGTTGGTGGCGGGGTTGTCGTCGGGGTCGGTGACGGTGAACACCAGCTGGTTGAGGTTCGCGCCGTACTGACCGGCCGAGACCACGGGTCGACCACCGATGTTGTGGTTGTAGGCCAGGTGGGTGTGACCCGAGACGATCGCGTGGACGTCGGAGTCGACGCCGTTGACGATCCGGCTGAACGCGTTGTCGTTCGTGCTCGCGTCGGCGATGTTGACGGTGGGCGCACCCTCGTGGACCAGCAGGATCACCAGGTCGGCGCCCCGGGCCTTGAGCGCGTCGGCGGCTGCGTTGGTCTCGGCCACGATGCTGCTCACCTTGATGTCGGCGATCCCGGCCGGGCTCACGAGCGAGGGGAGGTCCTCAGTGACGCCGCCGATGAAGCCCACGTCGACGCCGCCGGGCGTCGTCGTCATCCACGTGCCGCCGTCGGACTCGTCGTTGACGTCCGGGGTGCGGTCGGTGACGTCGGGCAGCGCGTAGGAGTTGTCGGACTTCTTGCGCACGTTGGCGGCGATGTACTGCCAGTCGGCGCCACCCTCGGGGTTGGCGGCCGACTCGGGCTGCATGACCCGGTTCACGAGGTCCGCGTAACCAGCGTCGAACTCGTGGTTGCCGGCTGCCGAGACGTCGAGACCGGCCTCGTTGAGGACGTCGAGCGTCGGCTTGTCCCGCTGGATGAAGGACTCGAACGTCGAGGCGCCGATGAGGTCGCCGGCGGCCGAGAAGATCGTGTTCGGATTGTCGGCACGCAGCTGCTTGACTGCACCGGACATCACCGAGGCGATCTCGATGGGCTCAGGGGTGGGCGTGCCGGAGGGACGGTCGGCCAGACGGCCGTGGAAGTCGTTGGTCGCAAGGATCTGCACGTCGACGGAGGAGTGGGCCGCGCTCGCGGGCGCGGCTGCTCCTACGACGGCGAGCGGGGCTGCCACGAGTCCCGTCAACGTGGTCGCCAGAGCGAGTCTGCGACCGGGGCGTGATGCTGGCACGAGATGGCCTCTTTCAAGGAGTGTGTCGGACGTGTGATTCGAGTCACCCTAACTCTGGTGGTGCGCGTGGGAATCCCCCACGTGGGCGAGGAAGGGCCGACGGCCCGGCCGTCCCGTCTGGGGCGACCGGGCCGTCGTGGTGGTGCGGTGGTGCGGTGGTGCGGTGGAGACTGCGAGCCCGGGCTCTCAGTTGCCGCCGGAGCCGCGGTGGCGGCCCGACCCGGTCTCGATCCCGACGATCTCGGGATTGTGGTCGGAGGACCTGAAGGGGCCGTCGGTGTAGAGGTTGGTGACGTTGCTGTTGAACCGCGCGTACTCGTAGTACACCGACTCGCTCGCGTTGATGTCCCAGATGTCGACCCCGGTGACGGCAGCCAGAGCCGCCTCGTTGGCGAGGACGTGGTCGAGCGAGCCGACCATGCCGTCGAAGTTGTAGCTCTCCTCGGTGGGGTCGCTCGACGACTCCAGGCTGGTGTAGCCCGCCTCCTCGAGGACCTGGATCGGGTCCTCCTCCGAGTAGGCGTTGAAGTCACCGGCAAGGAAGACGCGCGAGAGGTCGCGAGCGGCCTGGAACTCGTCGGCGAACCTCACGAGTGCCTCGGCCTGCAGGATGCGGACGTCGTTGGCGTTGCCCTGACCGTCGGGGTCCGGGGTGCCGGAGCCCTTGGACTTGAAGTGGTTCACGATCACCGCGAACGGGCGGCGACCCGGCGTGGCGACCTGCTTGAAGGCCTGGGCGAGCGGCTCACGCGCGTCCTCGAACGCCTCACCCTCCGACGACTGGTCGCTCAGCACGACCGATTCCTCGACGAGCCGCACGGTCGCGGGACGGTAGATGAAGCCGTTGCGGATGACGTCCTGCTCGGCCAGCGGCGGCAGGGTGGCCGGCGATGGGACGGCCGCCCAGGTGCCGGCACCGGCGTCGGCGTTGAGCGCCTCGACCAGCTCGTTGATCGCGAAGTCGCGGTCCTTGCCGAACTTCGCCGAGTTCTCGAGCTCCTCGAGGGAGACGATGTCGGCGTCGGCGGTGTTGATCGCCGCGACGATCTTGTCGCGCTGGCGCTCGAGGTTGGCCTCGTTCGCGGCACCGCGGGGCCCGTTGGGCTCGCAGCGGTTGTTGGTGATGTTGTTGCCCTCGCGGTCGCGGTAGAAGGTGCATGTGCCGAGACCGGAGGCGACGAACTCCTCACCCGTGGTGGGGAAGAAGTTCAGCACGTTGAAGGTCGCCAGCGTGACGTCGCCACCGACCTCCTGGGGGGCCAGGTTGTCCGCGCGGGTCTGCTCGACCTGCGGCTGGCTCTCCGACGGCGCGCCGACCACTCGCGTGGTGGGCAGCAACCGCCAGGTGTTGAATCCCTCGGTGAAGACGACCGGCTCGGGGAACGTGACAGCCGCGCCGACGCGGACCGAGTGCTCGGCCGTCAGCCACGGGAACGGCTGGCCGGTGTTGGGACCGGTCACGGCGTAGTTCGCGCTCGAACCGTCGTCGAGGATGATGCGGCGGGCGTTGTTGTACGCGGTGCGCTGGGCGATGAGCGTCTTCTCGGTCTGCGCGTCGTAGAGCTCGGTCGGCGTGACCAGGGGCTCGGCCCCGGACGCGAGGCCGATCTCGCCGAACATGCCGGAGGAGAAGGAGTTGCCGGCCCAGAACGGGCTGCCGTCGTAGACGTCGGTGACGGTGAAGTCGGCGGTGGGCTGGAGAAGCTCACCCTCCATCGCCTCGCGCGCCGGGGCCAGGTCGGCCACGGTGTCGCAGGTGGCACCCGGAAGCTCGCACGTCGTGCCTGGGATGGTGGTCTTGGTCGTGACCTCGCCCAGGTCGGCGACCACGGTCACCGACCCCGCGCTGGCGTTGATCTGGGTCTGTCTGCCGAACTCGCCGGCAACGCCGGTCACCTCGACGGAGTCGCCCACGGCCGGGTACTCGGCGAAGCCGCCGGGTCCGCCGTAGACGAAGATCGCGTCGGACGCGTCAGGGGTGTCCGCACCCGGGGTCTGGATGTAGAAGCCGTTGAGGCCACCGGTGGGGTACGACGCGGTGACCACGCCCTGGGTCGCGACGTCGTCGCCGGCCACGGGAGTCGCGGTGCCGGTGCCCTGGATCGCCGCGATCGCGACGGGCTCGGCCGGCTCGACGACGGTCCACGCGAAGGACTCGGTGTCGGTCGTGCCGTCGGCGTCGGTCACCGTGACCTCGACGGTGGACGCACCGGCGGTCGTGGGCGTGCCGGTGATCTCGCCCGAGTCCGTGTCGAGCGCGAGCCCGGCGGGCAGGTTCGCGGCAGCGAACGTGTAGGGAGCCGTCCCGCCTCCCGCGGCGAGGGTGAGGGTGTCGATCGGGGTCCCGACGACGCTCTCCTGCGGGCCAGGGTTGCCCACAGCCAGGGCAGAGGTGCCACCCTCTGCGCTGATCACGATGTCGTCGATGGCGACCAGCTCGTCGTTGCCGGCGGCGTTGGTCGTCATCACCCGGACGAAGACGCTGGCCTGGTCATCGACCGACACCGGGAGGGCCACGTCGCGCGCCGTCACCTGGGTGGCGGTCCCGGCCGTCGTGGCGTCGGCGATGTATCCGTCGGGCAGGTTCGTGAACGGCCCCGTGGCACCGATGCGGTACTGGAGGGCGACCTGCTGGATCGCGTCGTCGGCCGACGCGTCGAGGTCCTTCGCGTTGAACGCGAAGGAGACGTTGGTCTGCCCGCTCAGGTCGAGGTGGAACGCCACGTACGGCGCGTCCGCGGTCCCGCTGCCCTGGATGGCGACGGAGTTCCCTTGGACCTCGACGACGCCGCCGTTGGTGGCAGTCGCAGCAGCGTTGGCCACGACGTCGGTGTCGTCGGCTGCCGCGCTCTCACCGGTCAGCGTCTGCGGGTCCACGCCGGTGGCGGTCGTGATGTTCTGACCGAGGTAGCCCTGGACACCGCTGACGCCGGACCAGTCGTCGTTGGCCGTGATCAGCGAGATGTCCGACCAGTCCTGCGTGTACGGGAACGTCGCGATCTTGGTTGCCACGCCTGCACCGGCAGGCGACGCGGCTATCGGTGAGAGGCCGGCGGCCAGGAGGGCCAGACCTGCTCCCGTCGCGATGCGTCGCGACGAGGGGAGCGCGGGTGTGCGCATAGGTGCTCCGAGTCTTCAGGTGATTGAGGTGACCGGGGCATCTTCACTCACAACACCGTCGAAACGCCCGTGCGGCGGCGAGCTTTTCCTGCGAGCGTTGCCAAAAGTTCACACGACGCTTTGTGACGATGTGACGTGGCTCTCAGCGGGCGCGTGCGAGTCGCTGGCGACGTACGTCGCGGAAGAACTCCCAGCCCGACCACATGGTCATCGCGACGGCCGCGGCGAGCATGACCTGGCTGGCGTAGAACAACACCTCGCCGAGCGGGCCGGGCCAGAAGTCGAAGGCGCCGCCGTGGGCGTCGCCGTGCGGGAGCGGCCAGATCAGCCCGGCGAGGGCGAGCGCCTGGAGCACCGTCTTGACCTTCCCGCTCTGCGCGGCGGCGATGACGACGTCCTTGAGGATCGACAGCCGCAGCAGGGTGACGCTCCACTCGCGCAGCAGCACCACGATGGTCACCCACCACCAGATGTCGCCGACGACCGAGAGACCGATGAACGCCATGCCCGTGATGGCCTTGTCGGCGATCGGGTCGGCGATCTTGCCGAAGTCGGTGATGAGGTTGTGCTTGCGGGCGAGGTCGCCGTCGATCTTGTCGGTGATCATCGCGACGGCGAACACGGCGAAGGCGATCCAGCGCCACATGGGGTCGTCGCCGCCGTCCTGCAGCAGCGCCCAGCCGAACAGCGGCACCATGGCGATGCGGAGCACCGTCAGCACGTTGGCGATGTTGAGGTTCGACACCTGCTGCTCGGTCGTCATGCTCCGGCTCCGTCCACTCGTGCGACCAGGTCGACCCCGTCCGTGCCGGTGACCGTGGCGCGGACCAGGTCGCCCAACCGCGCAGTCGGCAGCCCGGTCAGTGTCGTCGTGCCGTCGACCTCGGGGCCCTGGTGGGCGGCGCGGCCCTCGACGACGAGCTCGCCGTCCACCTCGTCGACCGACTCCACGAGGACGACGACGGACTCGCCGATGCGCTCCTCGGCCCGCTGCGTGTTCAGCTCCTCGACCAGCGCGGTCACGTGCTCGGTGCGGGCCCGGATCTCGTCCTCGTCGAGCTTGATGTCCTCGGCGAAACCTGCGGCCTCGGTGCCGTCCTCGTCGGAGTAGCCGAACACACCGGTGACGTCCATGCGCGCGGCCTCGAGGAAGTCGCACAGGGTCTGCAGGTCGTCCTCGGTCTCGCCGGGGAACCCGACGATGACGTTGGACCGTACGCCGGCGAGCGGCGCCAGGGACCGGATCTGCTCGAGCAGGCCGAGGAAGCTCTCGGGGTCGCCGAACCGGCGCATCCGCCGCAGCACGGTCGCGGACGCGTGCTGGAACGACAGGTCGAAGTAGGGCACCACGCCGGGGGTCGTGGCGATCGCCTCGATCAGGCCCGGGCGGGTCTCGGCCGGCTGGAGGTAGGAGACCCGGACGCGCTCGATGCCGTCGATGCCGGACAGCTCCGGCAGCAAGGTCTCCAGGAGGCGGAGGTCGCCGAGGTCCTTGCCGTAGGAGGTGGAGTTCTCGCTGACGAGGAACAGCTCCTTGACGCCCTGGGTAGCGAGCCACTGCCCCTCCTGCAGCACGTCGCTGGGACGCCGGCTGACGAAGGAGCCGCGGAAGCTCGGGATCGCGCAGAAGGAGCAGCGCCGGTCGCAGCCGCTCGCCAGCTTGAGCGGCGCCATCGGTCCGGCGTCGAGGCGGCGGCGTACGGCACGCGGTCCCGTCGCCGGCGCACCTGCGCCGATTTCGGCGACGTCCGCGCGTACGTCGTGACCGGGGATGGAGACCGCCGACGCGCCACGCTCGACCGGGGAGATCGGGAGCAGGCGGCGGCGGTCGGACGGCGTGTGCGGGTGGTGGGTCTCCCCCGCCACGATCGCGCGCAGCCGGGCCGCGATGTCCGGGTAGTCGTCGAAGCCGAGCACCGCGTCGGCCTCGGGCAGCGACTCGGCCAGGTCCTTGCCGTAGCGCTCCGCGAGGCAGCCGACGGCGACGACGGCCTGTGCCCTGCCACCGTGACCGGCCGACGCCTTGAGGTCCGCGGCCTCGAGCAGCGTGTCGACCGAGTCCTTCTTGGCGGCCTCGACGAAACCGCACGTGTTGACCACGACGGTGTCGGCGTCCTCCGCGTCGTCGACGAGCACGAAGCCTCCGGCCTCCAGGCGGCCGGCCAGCTCCTCGGAGTCGACCTCGTTGCGGGCGCACCCGAGAGTGACGACGGCGACGTTGAGCGGGGTCGCGGTCTCGGCCAGGGTCTCGGGTTCGGTAGTGGTCATCGCATGCGTGAGTATGCCGGTTCGCAGTGGGCGGACCCGCACCGGCGGGGCGGTGAGGGCGAGCACAGTGCGGACGATCGCTCCTGGAAGGCCACGAGGAACCTCCCCGCTCGTCGCGACGTCCGTGAGGGGCGAGCGGGCGTATCGAGACCCCGCACCTCTGCTGGTCGAGGAGCGACGAAGTCGCGTCACGAGACCCCGGCCCCGGTTTCGTGACGGTCGCAGCGCGACCTCCTCAACCAGCGGGCCTTGATGGTCGAGGAGCGACGAAGTCGCGTCACGAGACCCCCCAGAAGTCGTGGGCCACCTACCGTCCACAGCCCCATGGTCAGGTGTCGGTCGCCTCGCGTATAATCGAACACATGATCGAAGTAGCGGCGGAGTCCGGAGCAGGTGAGGCAGACGTCCTCACCGCCGCTTCCGACCTGCTCGCCTCGATCCGGTCCGCCCGCGACGTCGAGAACCAGGCAGCAGCAGAGCAGCTGGACCTGGCCGCGCGGTGGGCCGACCTCC
>NZ_BNAD01000011.1 GCF_014653115.1 Nocardioides flavus (ex Wang et al. 2016)
ACCCCAGGCACGCCGTTCTCCTGTCACCGGTTCCTGTTCTTCGACAGCTCAGAAACCTAGGCAGGGAGCGGCGTGCCGCCACGACAGGCGCGCTCACCTACCCACAGATGTGTCAGGAGAGCCGGTTAACCGGTGGTTCCGCGGGCCCGTTCAGCGCACCCGTCGCGGGACCTTGACCGTCACGGTGCGGGTGGTGATCCCGTCGGCCGCGAGCGTGATCCGGACCTGCAGCCGCTTGCCGCGCAGCGCCCGTGTCACCGGCAGCCGCGCGCGGGTGGCCTTGCGGATCTTCCTCCCGTTGGCGAACCAGCGGTAGGTCGTCCGTGACGGGGCCGGCGACCACGTGCCGGGGAACGCGCGCAGGGTCGTGCCGACCCGGGCCTTGCCCTTGACCCGCGGCGCGGTGACCTGGCTGAAGGCCGTGGGGGCGGGCGTGGGCGTGGTGGTGGGGGCAGGTGCCGGCGCGGGCGCGGGCGCCGGCGCCGGGGGAGCCGTGGGCTCGGGGTCGCTCGTCGGCGGCTCCGCAACGGTCGTGCCCACGTACACGAGGGCCTTGGGGGCGGGGCTCGCCCCCGTCGTCTCGGTCACCCGCAGGACCGGCACGGTGGCGTCGATGACGCCGAGACTCACCTTGGTGGCTCCGGGGCCGGGGGTGACCTCACCCAGCAGGTCGCCGTCGCCCGACCACAGCTGCACCCACGACCCGGCCGGGTCCGAGCGCAGCAGGCAGACGAACTGCAGCTCCTCGGTGAGCAGCCAGGTGTGGTCGGCGCACTGGGCGGCAGAGGGGGAGCGCAGGGACGCCGATGCCACGCCCTGGACAGCCGACACGGACGCGAGCGCCGTGCCCAGCACGCCGACGAGGGTCGTTCCGTCGAGGACGGCGCCGCGACTGGCGAGGTTGCCGGTGGGCCCGAGGTCCACTGCAGCCGTGAGTCGCTCCTCGACGGGACCGATGGCCGTCGGGTCGGCGTCGAAGACGGTCGCCTTGTGGTGGAGCACGTCGCCCACGCGGTGGTTGTGCAGGATCAGGGCGTCCCCTGACGACGTTTCGGCGACCACGTGGGGCAGGGAGTCGGCTGCACCGGTGTACGTCTCGGGCAGCTCCTCGACCCGGGTCCAGGAGCCGTCGAGGTTGCGGGTCGCCCAGGCCGCGTGGTGGAAGCCGGAGCTGTCGCGCTGCATCACCACGTGGATCCCTGCGTCGGCAGTGACGTCGGCCAGCTGCGAGTCGCCGTCCCAGGCCGAGGTGGTGCCGGTGACCGTCTCCGGCGCGCCGAAGCCGGAGCCGTTGTCGATGGCGGCCTTGACCCTCAGGTAGCTGCCGCCGTCATACTGGTCCCAGGCCACGACCGTGCGGTCCTGGCCGTTGGCCACCAAGGGGTTGCCGAACGGCTCGACCGGGATCTCACGGCGTGCTCCGACGCCGGACGCGGTCGCGCGACGGACGACCATCTGGTCGTCGGTGGTGCCGGGCACGTCCTCGCCCCAGACGACCTCGGCGGCTCCGTCGGCGCCCACGTCGAGGTGCTGCTGGTAGCTGTCGCGGTTGGGGTCGCTGATTAGGGCGGGTGGTCCCCACACGCCGTTCGTGCGCATGAGGAGCCAGGTCTCGCGGAGGTTGTCGTCGGTCGCGCCGGGAACGGTGTAGAGGACGGCCAGGGTGGTGCGCGCGGGGCTCGCGTCCGCGTCGACCACCGTGGCGGCGTCCGGGATGTCAACCCAGCCGGTGAGCCCGGACGCGGGCTCGGCCCCCACGGGACCGGTCGTCAGGTGGGCGAGGGCGGCTGCCGCCGTGACCGACAGGGCGGTCCCCGCGACGGTGAGCAGGCCGGTGCGGCGATGAGATCCCATGGTTCCCCCTTGCAGTGGTGGGCTGAGCCTAGGGCTTTCGTTGACTCCTGATCAACGAATTGCGGAAACGTGCGAAGGTGTCCCCATGTCGGCCAGCCTGCTGCGAGGACTGCGGATCCTCGAGATGCTTGCTGACGAGCCGTTGGGGGTCAGCGAGCTCGCCCGTCGCCTGGGCGTCGACAAGGCAGGCGTGTCCCGCACCGTGGCCGCGCTGCAGCGCGAGGGCTGGGTCGACCGCACCGGCCGGCGGTGCGTGCTCGGACCCCGGGCGTTGGTCCTCGGCGGCGTGGCCGACGGGGCAGTCCTGGCCCGGGCGGGCGAGGTCGTCCACCGGGTCGGGCGGCGGGTCGACCTCACGGTCGTGGCCCTCCGCGTCGCCGGGACCGGGGTGCAGCCGCTCGCCCTCCACGAGGCCGTCGACGCAGGACCGCTGCGGGAGGCCGACGACGCGTTCGAGCACCTCGTGTGCACCGCGGCGGGGATCGCGCTGCTCGCCCAGCTGCCGGACGACGCGGTGCGATCGCACCTGTCGCTGGACCCGTGGCCCGCGCTCGGCGGGGACGGACCGCGCGGCCCGGCGGATGCCGAGGGCCTCGTCGCACGCGTACGAGCGGGCGCGGCCGCGGTGGAGCACGGCTGGACCGCTCCGGGCCTCGCGTGCGTGGCGGTGCCCTGGCCGGACCTGGGGCCCGCACCCGGGGCGCTGGCCGTGGTGGGCCCGACGTCGAGGGTGTCCCTCCGGCTCGACGAGCTCGTCCGGGTGCTGAGTGAGGCCGTCGCGCCTGCTCGTTAGGTCCTCGTTAGGGTCGTGGCCATGACTGCGACCCCCCGTGCCGACGGCCGCGCCGACGACGAGCTCCGACCGATCACCATCACCCGCAACTGGCTCGACCACGCCGCCGGGTCCGTGCTCGTCGAGTTCGGCGGCACCCGCGTGCTGTGCGCGGCGTCGGCCTCGGAGGGCGTCCCGCGCTGGCGCAAGGGGTCCGGGCTCGGGTGGGTCACCGCGGAGTACGCGATGCTCCCCGCCGCGACCAACACCCGCTCCGACCGCGAGTCGGTCAAGGGCCGCATCGGTGGCCGCACCCACGAGATCTCGCGCCTGATCGGCCGCTCGCTGCGCGCCGTCATCGACTACCAGGCGCTCGGCGAGAACACGATCGTCCTCGACTGCGACGTCCTCCAGGCCGACGGCGGCACCCGCACCGCGGCGATCACCGGGGCGTACGTCGCCCTCGCCGACGCCGTCGCCCACCTGCGCTCCAGCGGTGCCCTCGCCGGCGAGCCGCTCACGGGCTCCGTGGCCGCCGTCAGCGTCGGGATCGTCGACGGCGTCCCGCGCCTCGACCTCCCCTACGTCGAGGACGTCCGCGCCGAGACCGACATGAACGTCGTGATGACCGGCGACGGGAAGTTCGTCGAGGTGCAGGGCACCGCCGAGGGCGCCGCCTTCGACCGCGCCGAGCTCGACGCGCTGCTCGCCCTCGCGGAGAAGGGCTGCGCCGACCTCACCCGGCTGCAGCAGGAGGCCCTCGCCCGATGAGGATCTTCCTGGCCTCGGCCAACGCCAAGAAGATCCTCGAGATGCAGCGCATCCTCGCCGAGCACGTGCCCGGCATCGAGGTGCTCGGCATCGACGACGTCGAGGGCTACGTCGAGCCCGTCGAGGACGAGCCGACGTTCGAGGGCAACGCGCTGCTCAAGGCACGCGCCGGGGTCGCGGCCACCGGGCTGCCGTCGGTGGCCGACGACAGCGGGCTGTGCGTCGACGCGCTCAACGGCATGCCGGGCGTGCTCTCGGCGCGGTGGTCGGGCAGCTCGAAGGCCGTCGAGGGTGGGCGCGACGCCCGCAACAACGAGCTGCTGCTCGACCAGCTCCACGACGTGCCCGACGAGCGTCGTGGAGCGCACTTCACCTGCGCGGTCGCGTGGGTGCTGCCCGACGGGCGCGAACGCGTCGTCGAGGGCCGGATGGACGGCCGGATCATCCGCGAGGCGCGCGGCACCGGCGGCTTCGGCTACGACGTGGTCTTCGTCGCGGTCGAGCACGACGCCGAGGACCTCACCTCCGCCGAGCTCGGACCGGGGGAGAAGGACCCGATCTCCCACCGGGGTCGGGCGCTGCGCGAGCTCGCGCCGTACGTCGCCGCGGACCTCAGCGCTGCCGGCTGAGCCGCCAGACGGTCCACGCCTGGAGGGCGAGGTAGGCCAGCGCCAGGGCGATGAAGACCGCTTGCAGCCACGCAGGCGGCACCGCTCCCAGCGACGAGCAGGTGGCATCGAGCGTGGTCGTGGTCGCGGTGCCGTCTGCCTGCACCACCGTCTCCTGCGCCCCGCCCGTGCACTCGTACGCGGCGAAGGACGCGTAGGCCGTCGTCAGCAGGACCACGGGGAACCCCGTGCCCAGGACCAGCAGCCCGAGGAGCTTCTCGCGAGCGCTCCACGCCGACAGGCTGAGCAGCACGAGCCCGGCGAGCCACATCGGCACGGCCACGAACCAGATCACGAAGAGCAGCTCCGCGCCGACCAGCATCGCCAGTGCGAGCCACCCGTACGAGGTGCGGGCTCGGCCCGCCGGCGTCGGGACCGGCCCACCGGCAGCGGTCACCAGCTCCTGCGGGGTGCCGAGGCGGTCGAGCGCCGTACGCGCCTCGGCCTCACCCGCGGTGACGGGAAGCGCCTGGGCCAGGTGGTCGGTGATGTCGGCGACCAGCTCGCGCGCGTCCTCGGGCGGGAGCACGCGCGCGGCGTCGGCCAGGCGGTCGAGGTACGACCGGGCGAGCGGGTGCAGGTCGGTGTGGGTGGTCATCACGCCCCCTTCTGGAGCAGCTGGTCGACGGACCCCGCGAACTGGGCCCACGAGTGGCGGAACGAGTCGAGCGCTGCCCGGCCGGAGTCGGTCAGGGCGTAGTAGCGGCGGGGCGGCCCCGAGGGTGACTCCCGCCAGGCCGACTCGACGAGCTCGTCGCGCCGCAGGCGGCTGAGCAGCGGGTAGAGCGTGCCCTCGCTCGCCAGGAGCCCTGCGCCGGAGAGCTCGGACACCAGGTCGTAGCCGTAGCGCTCCCCGGACTGCAGGAGCGCGAGCACGCAGTGCTCGAGGACGCCGCGCCGCAGCTGGGTGCGAGCGGCGTCTCCGGTCGTCATGAGGTGAGGCTAGCCGCAAGGTACCTTGCGCGGCAAGGTACCTGGTCCGGGAGCGCTGCGGCCGGGAGCGAGGGCTCAGGCGGCCGGCGCTTGCTCGCGAGCGGCGACCTGCCGACTGACCCACATGCCCCACAGCGCCGCGAAGAGGAACATGACGAGCGAGTAGACGGCCGCGGGCACGGAGATCTCGACCTCGTCGAGCACCTCGACCGCGACGAAGATCGCGAGCGTCGCGTTGTGGACCCCGACCTCCATGGACGAGGCGATGGCCTGCGGGCCGGTGACGCCGAGCGCCCGCGGCACGTAGTAGCCGACCGCCAGGCTGATCGCGCAGAAGAGCGCGGCGATGAGGCCGACGTCGGCGAGGTAGTCGCCGACGTTCTCGCGCTGGTCGAGCAGGATGCCGAGCACGAGGATCGCCAGGATCACCGCGGACCCGATGCGCACGGGCTTGTCCATGCGTCGGGCGAATCCGGGGGCGCGCCGGTTGACGACCATCCCGATGCCGACGGGCAGCAGGATCAGCGCGAACACTTTGACGATCTCGACCAGGGGCATCGAGACGTCGTCCTGCCGGTCGTACCAGGCGATCGCCAGGCCGGTGATGAGCGGCAGTGTGACCACCGCGATGACCGTGTTGATCGCGGTGAGCGTGATGTTCAGCGCGACGTCGCCGCGGAACAGGTGGCTGAACAGGTTTGCCGTCGTCCCGCCGGGGGACGCCGCCAGCAGCAGCATGCCGATCCCGAGCAGCGCCGGCAGGTCGAAGAGCAGCACGAGGCCGAAGCAGATCGCGGGCAGCAGGACGATCTGGCAGCCCAGCGCGATCGCGACGGCCTTCGGGGCGCGGCCCACGCGCCGGAAGTCGGCGAGGGTCAGGTCGAGGCCGAGGCCGAACATGATGATCGCGAGGGCGAGGGGCAGTCCGACGGTGGTCAGCGCGGAGTCCATGCGCGGACCCTAGTGGTGACAGGCGTCACACGGAGGGGACTCGCTGTGGAACAGGGGTGCGCTCGGAGAGATTCGAACTCTCACTGGCCACGACCTAAACGTGGTGCCTCTGCCGTTGGGCTACGAGCGCGGGCGGGGGATCAGTCCAACCCTAGGTCCCGGCGCAGCTTGGCGACGTGTCCGGTGGCCTTCACGTTGTACTGGGCGAGCTCGACCGTCCCGTCCTCGTCGATGACGAAGGTCGAGCGGATCACGCCCTCGACCTCCTTGCCGTAGAGCTTCTTCGTGCCGTACGCGCCGTAGGCCCGGTGCACCGCGAGGTCCTCGTCGGAGAGCAGCGTCAGCGTGAGTGCGTCGCGCTCGCGGAACTTCGCGAGCTTGGCGGGCTTGTCCTTGGAGACGCCGAGGACCTCGTAGCCGGCGCCGCGCAGCGAGTCGAGGGACTCGGAGAAGTCGCAGGCCTGCTTGGTGCAACCGGGCGTCATCGCGGCGGGGTAGAAGTAGAGGATCACCTTCCGGCCGCGCAGGTCGGCCAGGCTGACCTGCTCCCCGGTGTCGCTGGCGAGGGTGAAGTCGGGGGCGGTGTCGCCGGGGGCGAGGCGGTCGTCGGCCATGGGGTCTCCTGGTGCGGGTCGTGAGCGGTCGGGAATGGCTGGTGCCGAGTGGTTGTTGCAACATCATTGCAATAAGGTCGAGGAGTGCCGGCGCGGTACCGGGGGGTCCGTGCCGGCCACCAGACATCCAACCAGCCCACCGAGGAGCGACGCGTGCACGTGCCCGACGGCTTCCTCGACGCCCCCACCTCGGTGGCCACCGGCGTCGTGGCGGCAGCAGCAGTGGCGGTGGCGCTCCGCGCTGCGCGCCACGAGCTCGACGACCGTACGGCTCCCAGGGCGGGGCTGGTCGCGACCTTCGTGTTCGCCGCGCAGATGATCAACTTCCCGGTCGGCGCGGGCACGAGCGGGCACCTCATGGGCGGGGCGCTCGCCGCGGTCCTCGCCGGGCCGTGGACCGCCGTGCTGTGCCTCGCGGTCGTGCTGCTCGTGCAGGCACTGCTCATGGCGGACGGTGGCATCACCGCGCTCGGCACCAACATCACCCTCATCGGCATCGTCACCGTCGCCGTGGGATGGGCGGTCTTCGTGCTCCTGCGCCGCGTCCTGCCCAAGCGCCTCGAGATGGTCGCGCCCGCCGCCGCGGCCGGTGCCCTGGCCAGCGTGCCGGTCGCCGCCCTGCTGTTCACCGGGTTGTTCGCCATCGGCGGCAACGCCCCCGTGGACCTCGCCGCGGTCGCCACCGCGATGTTCGGCTGGCACACCGTGATCGGCATCGGTGAGGCGGTCATCACCGGCCTTGTCGTCGCCAGCGTCGTCGCGACCCGCCCCGACCTCGTCCACGGGGCGCGGCCGCTGATCGCCGAGCGCGAGCTCGTGACCCGGAAGGTCGTGCCGTCGTGAGCACACGCCGCTTCCTCGCCGTGGCCCTGGTGGTCAGCCTGCTCGTCGCCGGGGTCGCGAGCTACTACGCCAGCTCGCACCCCGACGGCCTCGAGTACGTCGCCGAGCAGACCGGGTTCATCGACTCCGCGAAGGACTCCGCCACCGCCGACAGCCCGCTCGCCGACTACCAGACCTCCGGCGTGGACGACCCCCGGCTCAGCGGTGGCCTCGCCGGGGTGATCGGCGTGCTGGTGATGCTCGTCCTGAGCACCGGTCTCTTCTGGCTGGTGCGACGCCGCGAGCCGGCCGACGGCAGGGACTGATGGGCGCGGGACACGGGCACCGGCTGTTCTTCCACGGCCACGGCCCGATCCACCGCGCGCCCGCCCACGTCAAGGTGCTGGCGCTGCTGGGCTTCATGCTCGTGGTCGTCGCGACCCCGCGCCAGGCGTACGGAGTCTTCGCGGTCGAGGCGCTCGTGCTGCTCGCGGTGATCGTCGTCTCGCGCGTGCCGTTGCGCTACCTGCTGCCGCGCATGGTGATCGAGCTGCCGTTCGCCGTTTTCGCGGTGCTGATGCCCTTCATCTCCCACGGCCCGCGCACCGACGTGCTCGGGGTGAGCGTGTCCGAGCCCGGGCTAGTCGCCGGCATCGCCCTGCTCGTCAAGGGCAGCATCGGCGTGCTCGCTGCGCTCACGCTGGCCTCGACGACCGAGCCGCAGGACCTGCTGCGCGGGCTCCAACGGCTGCGGATGCCGGAGCTGGTCGTCCAGATCATGGGCTTCATGATCCGCTACCTCGACGTCGTGACCGCCGAGCTCGGCCGCATGATGACCGCGCTGCGCTCGCGCGGCTGCGACCCCCGCTCGCCGCGGCACTGGCCGGTGCTGGCGCGCTCGCTGGGGGCGCTGTTCATCCGGTCCTACGAGCGCGGCGAGCGCGTGCACCTGGCGATGCTCTCGCGCGGGTACGACGGGAAGCTCCCGCAGCTGGAGAAGACCTCGTGAGCAGCCCGGTGCTCGACGTCCGCGACCTCGCCTTCGCCTACCCCGACGGCCACCAGGCGCTCTTCGGCGTCGACCTCCACGTCCACCGCGGCGAGCGGGTCGCCCTGCTCGGGCCCAACGGCGCCGGCAAGACCACGCTCGTGCTGCACCTCAACGGCATCCTCACCGCCGGCCGGGGCTCGGTCTCGGTGAGCGGCCTCCAGGTCGCCAAGGAGCACCTCCAGGAGATCCGGCGCCGCGTCGGGATCGTCTTCCAGGACCCCGACGACCAGCTGTTCCTCGGCACGGTCCGCCAGGACGTGGCCTTCGGACCCGCCAACCTGGGCCTCAAGGGCGCCGCCCTCGAGCAGCGGGTGATGGAGGCACTGGACCGGGTCGGCATGGCCGACTTCGCCGACCGGCCGCCGCACCACCTCTCGTACGGCCAGCGTCGCCGCGTCGCGGTCGCCACCGTGCTCGCGATGGAGCCCGAGGTCCTGGTGCTCGACGAGCCGTCGTCCAACCTCGACCCCGCCTCGCGGCGCGAGCTCGCCGAGATCCTGCGGGGACTCGACGTCACGGTCCTGATGGTGACCCACGACCTGCCCTACGCCCTCGAGCTCTGCCCCCGCAGCGTGGTGCTCAGCGAGGGGGGGGTGGTGGCGGACCGGCCGACCTTCGACGTGCTCACCGACGAGGCGCTGATGGCCGCGCACCGGCTGGAGCTGCCGTGGGGATTCGATCCCCGGCGCATTGATAGCCTGCCCCGGTGACCCAGGACATGAGCGCGCTCGAGCGCGAGATCGAGGAGACGCGCGAGCGGCTCGCCTCGACGATCGACCAGCTCGCCCACCGCGCCCACCCCAAGACCATCGTCGGGCGCCAGGTGACCACGGTGAAGTCCCACTTCGTCGAGCTCGACACCGGCGCCCCGCGCACCGACAACATCCTCAAGGCCGCCGGCGCGGTCCTCGGGGTCGTGGTGCTCTTCGCCGTCGTCCGCAAGGTCGCGCGCTGAGCTCCGTGACCGGGGGCAGTGCCCCGATCAAGATGCTGCATGACCGGCTCCTCGTCGAGGTCGACCAGGAGGCCGGCGAGCGGCGCTCCACCGGCGGCATCGTCATCCCCGCCACGGCGGCGATGGGCGCTCGCCGGCTCGCGTGGTCGCGCGTGATCGCGGTCGGCCCGCACGCCCGCGCCGTCGAGGTCGGCGACCGGGTGCTGTTCGACCCCGAGGACAAGGCCGAGGTCGAGGTGCACGGAGAGGTCTACGTCGTCATGCGCGAGCGTGACGTCCACGCGGTGGCCGCCGAACGCCTCGAGGGCGGCTCGACCGGGCTCTACCTCTGAGGCGCCCGGACCTCCCCGTGGGCTACCTCGTCAAGCAGTCGCACCGCGCACCCGCCGTCACGGCGCCGGTGCCGGTCGACGAGTCCCTGCCCCGCGCGTGCGTGATCGGTGCCGGCTCGTCGGGCATCGCGGCGGCCAAGCACCTCTGGCTCGCCGGCATCGGCTTCGACTGCTTCGAGAAGGGCAGCGACATCGGCGGCACGTGGGTGCTCGACAACTCCAACGAACAGTCGGCGTGCTACGACACCCTCGAGATCAACACCTCGTGCCCCCGCATGGCCTACTCCGACTTCCCGATGCCGGAGGACTACCCGCCCTACGCCCGGCACGACCAGGTCGCGGCCTACTTCCAGGCCTACGTCGACCACTTCGGCTTCCGGCACACCATCACCTTCGACACGACGGTGGAGGACGTCTCGCGCACGCCCGACGGACGCTGGGACGTCCGGGTCAGCGGCCCCGGCGGTGTCGAGACCCGCACCTACGACGCGGTCCTGGTCGCCAACGGCCACCACTGGGACCCGCGCTGGCCCGAGCCGGCCTACCCCGGCACCTTCGACGGCGAGCAGATCCACTCCCACGACTACCGCTCTGCCGAGCAGCTCGCCGGGCGCGACGTGGTCGTCGTCGGTGCCGGGAACTCCGCGATGGACATCGCCGTCGAGGCTTCCTTCGCGGCCCGTACGACGACGTGGTCGGTGCGGCGCACGGAGTGGGTGCTGCGCAAGTTCTTCCTCGGCAAGCCGAGCGACCAGGGCCTGCTCCCCCCGGGGTGGGTGCCGTGGTGGGTGACCGCCACGCGGCTGCGCATCGGCGCGCTGGCCGCGGGCAGCATGACGAAGTACGGCCTGCCCGCGCCCGCCCACAAGCCGGGGCAGTCACACCCCGTGCAGTCGGAGCGGATCCGCGAGCGGCTCGCGGCCGGCGCCGTCATCGCCCGGACGGGCATCGAGCGTCTCGACGGCGACCGTGTCGTCTTCGTCGACGGCTCGAGCGCGCCGGCCGACCTCGTCGTGTGGGCCACCGGCTACCGGGTGAGCTTCCCGTTCCTCGCGCCCGACCTCGTCCCGGTCGAGGACAACGACCTGCCGCTGTGGAAGCGCACGGTGCACCCGGACCTCCCGGGGCTCTACTTCCTCGGCCTGCTCCAGCCGCTCGGTGCCGTGATGCCGCTGGCCGAGGCCCAGGCGGCGTGGATCGCCGAGACGCTCGCCGGACGCTACGTCCCGCCGCCCGAGGCGGCGGTGCGGCGGCAGATGGCGGCCGAGCACATGCGCGGCAAGAAGCGGTTCTACGACTCCCCACGCCACACGATGGAGGTCGACTTCGACCACTACCTGTGGGACCTCGCGCGCGAGCGCAGGAAAGGACGATCCCGTGCTGCGTCGTAAGGTCGCCGGCCTGCTGCTGCGAGCCGCCCGGTGGAAGGCCGTCGGCGAGGTGCCGCAGCGCGGCGTGCTCGTCGGCGCGCCCCACACCTCCAACTGGGACTGGGTGCTGACGATGCTCCTGGCCTGGAGGTACGGCATCTCCATCCGGCTGCTGGTCAAGCAGGAGCTCTTCGTCGGCCCGCTGGGCTGGCTCCTGCGCCGCACGGGTGCCGTCGAGCTCGACCGCAAGAACCCGGCGCGGACCATCAAGGAGCTGCTCGCCGAGGCCGAGGGCGACGACCCCTGGCTGATCGGCATCGCGGCCGAGGGCACCCGCTCGCGCGGGGAGTACTGGAAGTCCGGCTTCTACCGCATCGCGCGCCAGACGGGCCTGCCGATCACGCTCGCCTTCCTCGACGTGCCCTCGCGCACCGTCGGGTGGGGGCCGACGTTCCACCCGACCGGCGACGTCAGCGCCGACATGGACGTGCTGCGCGAGTTCTACGCCGACAAGACGGGCTTCCGGCCCGAGGGCTTCACGCCACCGAGGTTGCGCGAGGAGGGGTGACCCCTCCATCCATCGGGGTGTGGCTCGGTGTCGCTCGGCAACCGTGAAGGCTAGGTTGAGGGTTCAACCGAAGGGAGCATGCAATGGCATTTCTGCTGTGGATCCTCGCCGTCATCCTCGTGGTGTCCGGCATCGTCTCGTTGATCAGGGGCCAGATGCTCTGGGGCATCGTGCTCATCATCGTCGGGCTGCTCGTCGGCCCGGGTGGTGTCAGCCTCTTCACGAAGTAGCTGCACCCAGAGGGAGACGTCGAGGAGCCGGTCCGTGCGGACCGGCTCCTCGCGTCTCGGGCCACGACCAGGCGGACCTCAGGGCGGGACCTCAGGCGGTCGGCGGAGGCGGGGGCGTCGGCGCGCCCCGGGGAGGTGCGATCTTCGCCGCCATGGCCGGCTGCGGCGCGGCCCCTCCAGCACCTGAACCGCCGGTCCCGGCCGCTGCACCCGCGCGCTCGCGGTGCGGAGCCGGGTCCCAGCCGGTGTCGACCACGCGCTTCTGCCACATGATCGCAGCGCCGAGGATGGCGGCACCGACGAGGACGATGAGCGCGATGCCGGGCGCCCCGAGCATCGCCGGGTATCCGGTCGCGATGCCGACCCAGCCGAAGTCGGTGTCGCCGAAGGTGGTGTTGGCGTCTCCGAAGTCGCCCAGCACCTGCAGCAGCAGGGCCGGCAGGAACGTGATCATCAGGCCGTTGAGGAAGCCGCCCGTCACCGCGCCGACCCGTCCGCCCGAGGCGTTGCCGTACACGCCGGCCGCGCCGCCGGTGAAGAAGTGCGGCACGAGGCCGGGGAGGATCAGCGCCAGGCCGAGCCACGGGTTGAGCCACACCGAGAGCACGGCCAGGCCGACGAGGCCTCCGGTGAAGCTCGAGAGGAAGCCGATGAGCACCGCGTTCTGGGCGTAGGGGAACACGATCGGCGCGTCGAGAGCCGGGATGGCGCCCGGGACGGCCTTGGCCGCGATGCCCTGGAACGCCGGCACGAGCTCGGCCAGGATGGTCCGCACGCCGAAGAGGATGACCGCGACCGCGACACCGAACTGGAGTCCCTGGGTCACCGACTGCATGACGTAGTCGCCGACGCCCGTGGCGCCGCCGTCGAATGCCTCGAAGGCGGTCTCGCTCCCGCGACGGGCCAGGAAGGCCACCGCGAGCACGACGTACATGATCACCATGGACAGGGCCGTAGCGACCATGGAGTCGCGCAGGAACCGCAGCGACTCCGGGAGTCGGAGGTCCTCGGTGGAGCGGCTGTTGCGCCCGACCTTGCTGCCGACCGCGCCGGCCGCGACGTAGGCCGCGGTGCCGAAGTGACCGATCGCGATGCTGTCGTCGCCGGTGACCCGGCGGGTCCACGGGTGCGCGAAGGCGGGCAGGGAGACCATCAGGATCCCGAGCACCAGCCCGCCGAGCCCGACCACCACGGCGGGCGCGTAGTCGGCGGAGGCGAGCACGATGGTGAGCAGGGTCGCCATGAAGAGCATGTGGTGGCCGGTGAGGAACACGTAGCGCAGCGGCGTGAACCGGGCGAGCACGAGGCTCACCGCGAAGCCGAGGATCATCAGCCACGAGACCTGGGCGCCGTACTCCGCCTGGGCGATGCCGGCGATCGCCTCGTTGGTCGGCACGACGCCCTGCGCACCGGTCGCGCCCTGGATCATCACCCCCAGCGGGGCGAGCGAGGCGACCACGAGCGTGGCGCCGGCGCCGATCAGGAGGAAGCCCAAGGTGGCCTTGAGGGCACCTCCGACGACCTGCCCGACCGGACGGCGCAGCGCCATCAGTCCCACGGCGGTGATGATGCCGATGAGGAAGGCCGGGACGCTCAGCACCTCGTTGACGAGGAATTGCGCCACTGTCAGAAGCCAGTCCATGTCGATCTCTCCTTCGGCCCCCGAGCGGTCCCCGGGAGCGTGCCTCTAGATGTCGTACGACGCGCGGAGTGCGGCGTCGATCTCGCGCTGGCTGGTGAAGTTCTCGATCACGACGAGGGGGACGCCGACGTCCCCGAGCGCGCGGGCGATC
This sequence comes from Nocardioides flavus (ex Wang et al. 2016), assembly GCF_014653115.1. Lineage (GTDB taxonomy): Bacteria > Actinomycetota > Actinomycetes > Propionibacteriales > Nocardioidaceae > Nocardioides > Nocardioides flavus. The sequence continues at coordinate 13,685 of NZ_BNAD01000011.1, forward strand.
TCGCCCGAGGTGAGGATCAGGTCGGCGTCCTTGGCCTTGCCGCGGGCCGAGACGGTGTCGGTCGCCTCGACGCTGATCAGCCCGCCCCAGCCCCAGGTGTCGAGGACCTGCTCGAGGGTGTTCTTGAGGAACAGGCTCGTGCCGAGGCCGTTGCCGCACACGGTCAGGATGTGGTCGCGCGTACGGCCCCCGCCCTCGGGACGGGCCCGCTCCGGCTGCGACGGGGGAGCGCTGTCGCCGACCGCGTCACCGCGGAGGATGGCGTGCACCTCCTCCGCCGAGGACGCCTCGTCGAGCGAGGCCCGCAGCTCGGTGTCGGTGAGGACCGTGGCGAGCGAGGCCATCGCCTGCTGGTGGGTCGAGCTGTCGGTCGCCGCCAGTGCCACCACGAGGGTGACGGGATCGTTGGCGCGGCTCCCGAACTCGACCGGCGACGCCAGGCGCACCCACGACATGCCGGTGCGGTGCACGGCCTCGGAGGGCCGGGCGTGCGGGAACGCGAACCCCGGCGCGAGCACGATGTAGGGGCCGTTCTTGTGCACGCTGTCGACCATCGCCTGGGTGTAGGCGGGGGCGGAGACGCCGGCCGACTCGAGCAGGCGGCCTGCCAGGCGGATGGCGTCCTGCCAGTCCTCGGCCTCCTGGTCGAGGGCGATCGTCTCGTGGGTGAGCAGGTCACTGAGTGCCGTCATGGGTTCCTTCCGGCCGCGAACGCGCCCAGCGCGTACTCCTCGGCGGCCTGGTTCCAGATGTGGTGGTGCTCGGCGCAGATCTCCGCGAGCCGGGCGAACCGCGGGTCCTCCTGCCCGAGCGCCTCGAAGTCGGCGATGGCCGTGAGGTCCATGTCGACGTGCGGGTAGATCAGGATCTTGCCGCCGGTGAAGGTCGGCAGGTCCGACAGCGCGTCGGGCACGGCGTCGAGCCCGCCGACGTGCGTCACCATCCGCGAGGGGTTGATCGCGCCCGACGCGGACAGCTCGAGGCTCTCCTCCATGTCGCTGCGCGACCCGCCGGAGGTGCCCACGAGGTGGGTGCTCTCGTAGTGGATGTTGTAGAGGTTGAGCGAGGCGGAGAACGTCTTGTCGGTCGGGCCGGCGAAGAAGTTGAGGCAGCCGTCGTGGGCGAGGACGGCGTCGCCGGCCTCGACGAGCTGCTTGATCGCGGCGAACACCACGACGTCGTCGAAGCCGTCGGGGGAGATCGCTCGCAGCGCCTCCACGGGGTCCCTGCCGCTCGCGTCCACGATCTCGAGGCGGCAGCCCCGCCGGGCGGCCTCCTCCGCGGGGAAGAGGGTGCGCAGGCGCTCGAGCCGCTCCGCGTCGACGTCGACGGCCACCACGACGCTCGGGGTGAACGGGCCGTGGAGCGCGTAGTCCAGCGCCCCGATGCCCATCGCCCCGCCGGCGCCGAGGAGCGCGAGCCGCCCGCCCGGCTTGAGCCCCATGTGGTGCTCCCACACGAGGGGCTCGGTGTGGTAGTTGGACCGGAAGGCGCCGATGATGCACGACATCGGCTCGGCCAGCGACCCGTTGGCGTAGTAGCCGTCGTCGTACGGCAGCACGCACCCCTTCTCGACGGCGATCGCCGGGACGATGCAGTAGGTCGCGTCGCCGCCGAAGTAGGGATAGCTGTAGCCGGGGGAGTAGCCGCTGGGCAGGCCCATCGTGGGCAGGATCGCCACGCTCTGGCCGACGCTGAACCTGTCGGCGAGCTCGTCCCCGACCTCCTCGAGCACACCGGCGAACTCGTGGCCGGTGATGACGGGCTCGGAGGAGATCGTGTCGGGGACGCGCTTGTGGTCGCTGCCCAGGGACATCGCCTTGTAGGTCGAGAGGCACATGCTGCTGCTCACGACCCGGAGCAGGAGCTCGTCCGGCCCGATCTCGGGGAGCTCGAATTCGCCCACGGCCACCTTGTGGGTCCCGTGGATGCGCGCCGCGCGGGTCAGGCGCTCCGGTGTCCGACCGCTGGTGTCACTGCTCGGCATCGGTGGTGGTCCTCTCGGTGAGGCGCTCGCTGAGGGCGTCGAGTGCCGGGTCGCCCAGGTAGCTCTGGATGGTGACGATCTCCACGCCCGGTCGTGCGGCCCGTGCCCGGTGGGCGAGGTCCTGGTGGACGACGACCAGGTCGGCGTCGACCGGGACGGACTCGATCGCGGCGTGGGTCACGCGTACGTCGTCGCGCCCCGCGCTGCGCAGCCGCTTGCCGAAGGCGCTGGCGCCCATGGCGCTGCTGCCCATCCCGGCGTCGCAGGCGAAGACGATCCGGCGTACGTCGGCCGCGGTGCGGTCGGTGCCGCCCGTGCCGCCCGCGCCGCCCATGACCCCGGTCAGCACCGCGCTGCCCTCGGCCTTCATGGCGCGCGAGCGCTCGGCGTGCTCCTCCAGGCCCGACTCGTCCTCGTCGCCGGTGGTGCGGCTGAGCTTGAGGATCGCGGCGGTGATCACGAAGCTCACCGCGGCGGCGACGAGCACGCCCGCGATCACGCCGACGTGGTTGCCGGGCGGGGTGAGCGCGAGGTAGGCGAAGATCGAGCCCGGGCTCGGTCCCGCGGTCAGGCCCACGTCGAACAGCATGAACGTCGCGATGCCGGAGGCTCCGCCGGCGATCATCGCGAGGATGGTCAGCGGCTTCATGAGCACGTAGGGGAAGTAGATCTCGTGGATGCCGCCGAGGAAGTGGATGATCACGGCTCCCGGGGCGCTGTCGCGGATCACCCGGTTGTGGCCGAACATCCAGAAGGCCAGCAGCAGGCCGAGGCCCGGGCCGGGGTTCGAGGCGACCATGAAGAAGATCGACTTGCCCTCGTCGGCGGCGACCTGCAGGCCGAGCGGGTAGTAGATGCCCTGGTCGATGACGTTGTTGAGGAAGAGCACCTTGGCGGGCTCGTTGAGGACCGAGAGCAGGGGCAGGGCGCCGGTGTCGACGAGCGCGTTGATCGCGCGGAGGAGCTGGTCGTTGAGGGCGCTGATGACCGGGCCGATGACCTTGTAGGAGGTCACGATCAGGCCCAGCCCCAGGAAGCCGAGGGTGAAGTTGTTGACGACCATCTCGAAGCCGGAGCGGATCTTGGGCTCGAGGACCCGGTCGACCTGCTTGATGAGCCAGGCGCTGAGCGGGCCCATGATCATCGCGCCCAGGAACATCGGGATGTCAGCGCCGACGATCAGGCCGATCGTGCCGACGGCGCCGGCGACGCCGCCGCGGTGCCCGTGCACCAGCCGTCCGCCGGTGAAGGCGAGGAGCAGCGGCAGGAGATAGACGATCATCGGTTCGACGGGGGCGGCCAGGTCCTCGTTGGGCAGCCAGCCGGTCGGGATGAACAGGGCGGTGAGCAGGCCCCACGCGATGAACGCGCCCACGTTGGGGATCACCATCGCGGTCAGGAAGCCGCCGAACGCCTGGATGCGTGCGCGCAGGCCGGGCCCGGTCTCGGCCGGGAGGGCACCTTGGATCGGTTGACTCATCACTTCTCTCCTTGCTGGATGGTTCCGTCGGCCTGGACCACCAGCGTCAGGTCGACCTTGCTGAAGTCGGAGGAGGCCATGACCCGCTCGACGTTGAGCCGGTCGCTGCGCTCGTAGAAGGCCTCGGCCTCGGCCGGGGTCAGTCCGCCACGGACCTTGCGCGCCACGAGGCGTTCGCGCAGCAGCGGCGGGTCGGCGGTGAGGAGCACGACGTACTGGGCGTGCGCCGCGAGGTCGCGCCAGCCGGGCTCGTCGAGCAGCAGCCAGTTGCCCTCGACGACCACGAGGTCGGCGCCGAGCGGGGTCGTGCCCGGCACGACGTCGTGGAGGCGGCGGTCGTACGTCGGCCAGACCACGTCCTCGTCCCCGGAGGCGGCGAGGTGGCGGGCGAGACCCTCGACGTCGAAGGTCTCCGGCGCGCCCTTGACCGCGCTGAGCGGGACCGTGCCCTGCGGCGTGCTGACGTGGTGGGACACGAGGTGCTCGTGCGGCAGGTGGAAGCCGTCGATGCCGACGACGTCGACCTCCAGCGGCTCAGGCCGCAGCTGGCGACCGGCCTCGGCCAGGAGGGCGGCCAGCGTCGACTTGCCCACACCGGGAGGTCCCACGAGGAAGACGAAGCCCCGCCGTGCCGTACGCGGTCGTGCCGCGGCCTCGGCCAGTGCAGGGACAAGCGTGGACCCGAGGAGCTGCTGGTCTACGTCGACCTCGACCTCGAAGCCGTTCACCAGCAGCCGGACGGCCTCGGCCGTCGGACCCGGGGACGGGGTCGGGGTCGACACCATCGGCACCTCCATGCGCTCATGTGAGCAAAACTGCACGTTTGAGTAGTGACAGGGATTACAGCACCGTCGTGCGGGCACGTCAAGGGCCCGCGGCGTCGGCACGCGGGTGCGGGGATGCGGCGGGGCGGTCCGTCGACCCGGTCAGAGTTCGGCCGGGACGGCCCGTTCTGCGGGTGGCAGGCGCAGCAGCGCAGTGGCCGCACGGTCGTCGGTGACCAAGCAGCTCAGGATCCCCGAACGGCTCACGGCGGCGATGGCGTCGGCCTTCTCCGACGAGCCGGCGACGGCCATCACGCGGGGCGTGCGCCGCAGCTCGTCGGCGGTCACCGAGATGCGTCGGCGGGTCACGTCGGTCTCGATCACGGAGCCGTCCGCGCGGAAGAAGATCCCGGCGATCTCGGCGACGACGCCCTCGCGCTCGAGCTCGGCGCGTTCCTCGTCCCTCAGCAACGGCCCGAGCTGGGTGATCGGCGGGTCCCAGGACCCGACGGCCACGACCGCGAGGGCGAGCTGCTCGTAGCGGCTGAGGGCTGCCTCGATCGACGGGTCGCTGCGGAACGTGGCAGCCGCGCTCTCGGAGGCGGCGAAGAGCGGTGCGAAGACGGCGACCGCTTCGACGCTCGAGCGACCGCTGATCCGGCGGATGACCTCCACCGGGGACTGGCGCAGGTCGTTGCCGACGATGCCGGTGAGCTGGATGACGGTGCAGGGCGGGAGGGCCGGGAGCTCCTCGCCGATCGCGACGAGCGTCCGGCCCCAGGTGAGGCCGAGGACGTCGCCGTCGCGGATGGTCCGGGCGATCCGGGGCGCGGCGGCCCTGGCCAGCCGGCGCCGGTTGTCGTCGCCGGTGTCGCCCGCCTTGACGACCACGCACTCGGCGATGCCGAGGTGGTGGGCGAGCTCGGCCGACAGGTCGTCGCGCGGCTCGTCACGGTCGTGGATCTCGATGGTCACCACGCCCTGCTCGCGCGCCTGCTGCAGGAGCCGCGCGACGCGGAACCGGCTGATCTTGAACTCGTCGGCGAGCTCGGTCTTGGAGGCGTCCTCGAGGTAGAAGCGCCGGGCGATCGACGACAGCAGCCGCCACTGCGCCTCGTCCATCCCGCCCCCTCGGCTCGTACGTCGTCGCGACAGCAGAAGGCCAGGTCCCCGGTGGGGCCTGGCCTTCTCGAGTGGTACGCCATCAGGGACTCGAACCCCGAACCCGCTGATTAAGAGTCAGCTGCTCTGCCAATTGAGCTAATGGCGCAGGCGGTGAAGCGAGTAGAACTCTACCGCCTCGTCCGCGGCACGCGAAATCGAGGTCCCTCAGAGCTCCGCGAGGACGGCCTGGGCGGCGTTGTGACCGCCGAGACCCGACACCGCGCCGCCACGGCGCGCGCCCGAGCCGCAGAGCAGGACCGTGTCGTGGCCGGTCTGCACGCCCCACTGCTGGGCGGGGGTGTCGAGGCGGGAGCGGTTCGGTGCCCACGGCCACTCGAGGTCGCCGTGGAAGATGTGGCCGCCGGGCATGGCGAGGTCGCGCTCGACGTCCTGGGGGACCTTGGCCTCGATGCAGGGCCGGCCCTCGGCGTCGGTGGCCAGGCAGTCGGCGAGCGGCTCGGCCAGGACGGCGTCGATCGAGGCCAGGGCACGCTGCACGGCGAGGTCCTTGGCGCCGGGGTCGGCGTCGAAGAGCCCGGCCGGGGTGTGCAGGCCGAAGTAGGTCAGGGTGTGCGCCGACCCGGCCCGCTCGCCCAGGATCGAGGGGTCGGTGAGCGAGTGGCAGTAGACCTCGCCCGGCACGGGGTCGGGCACCGCGCCCGCCGCGGCGGAGGCGTACGCCTGCTCGAGCTGGGTGTAGTCCTCCGCGAGGTGGAGGGTGCCGGCGAACGCCACGGCCGGGTCGGCGCCGGAGCGCAGGGCCGGGAGCCGGTCGAGCAGGAAGTTGATCTTGAGCTGGGAGCCGGCCGGCTTGGTCTCGGCGTCCTCGCCCTCCCCGAGCAGGATCCGCAGCACCCACGGCGCCACGCCGGACAGCACCCTCCGTCCGGTGGCCGAGTGCTGCCGCTCGCCGTCGTGCCACACGACCTCGGCCCCGTCGGGACCGGGGGTGATCGCGCTGACACCGGCGCCGGTGACGATCTTCGCACCGGCCTCGACCGCCGCCCGGGCGAGCGCGTCGGTCACTGCCCCCATGCCGCCCACGGGCACCCGCCACTCGCCGGTGCCGTTGCCGACCAGGTGGTAGAGGAAGCAGCGGTTCTGGACCAGGGACGGGTCCTGCATCGAGGCGAAGGTGCCGATCAGCGCGTCGGTGGCGACCACGCCGCGCACGGTGTCGTCGGAGAACCGGTCGAGGATGGCCTGTCCCAGCGGTCGCTCGACCACGTCGGTCCAGGTCCGCGGGTCCACCAGGGCGCGTACGTCGCGCTCGAGGGGCAGCGGTTGCATCAGCGTCGGTGCCACCGCCTCGGCCAGCCGCCCGACCTCGGCGTAGAAGTCCTGCCATGCGGCGTACTCGTCGTCGGCGCCGGTGAGCTCGCGGAAGGACGCCCGCGTCGCCTCGCCCTCCGGGCGCTCCACGAGCAGGCCGCCGGTCCGGTCGCCACGCGTCCACGGCGTGTAGGACGCGGTGGTGCGCGAGGCGAGCCGGACGTCGAGCCCGAGGTCGGCCATCAGCTGCTCGGGCATCAGGCTGACGAGGTAGGAGTAGCGCGAGAGCCGGGCGGGCTGGCCGGCGAAGGGCTCGACCGAGACGGCTGCGCCCCCGGTGTGGCCGAGGCGCTCGAGGACGACGACGGAGAGTCCGGCGCGCGCGAGGTAGGCGGCGCTGACCAGGGCGTTGTGGCCGCCGCCGACCACGACGACGTCATAGCTGCTGTTGCCGGGAGTCACCGGGCCAACGTAGACCCTCGGGGCGGTGCGGACGGGCGACGCCTCCGGGGCTCAGGCGGTGAACGTGTCGTTGGGCACGACGACGGCTCGTCCGGTGACCTCGCCGTGGGCCAGGTCCCGGTAGGCGGAGACGGCGTCCTCCAGCGGGTAGATCGTCGTCTCCGCGTGCAGGAGGCCGCGCGAGGCGAGGTCGAGGACCTCCACCAGCTCGCGCCGGTTGCCCCAGTAGGTCGTCTGGACGCTGGCCTCGTAGGGCAGCCCGAAGAAGGAGACGGGCAGGGTGCCGCCGCCGAGGCCGACGATGGTGACGTCGCCCAGCTGGCGCACGCACGCGGCGCCGGTCGCCAGCGTCTCGTCGGAGCCGACGAAGTCGAGCACCACGTCGGCTCCCCGACCGCCGCAGGCCTCCCGGATCCGGGTGGCGGTGTCGGGTCCGGGGGCCAGCACCAGGTCGGCGCCGAGCGCGGAGGCCTGGGCACGGGCGCTCTCGCGACCGTCGACGGCGATGACGCGGGCGGCAGTGATCGCCTTGACGACCTGGAGCCCGAGGTGGCCGAGGCCGCCCACGCCGATGACGACGGCGGTCGAGCCGGGGCCGAGCTTGCCCAGCGACCGGCGTACGGCGTGGTAGGGCGTCAGCGCGGCGTCGGTCAGCGGCGCTGCGTCGACGACCTCGAGCCCGTCGGGGATCGGGACCAGGTGGCGCGCCGAGGGGACGAGCAGGTAGTCGGCCATGCCACCGTCGAGGCCCAGGCCGCCCCCGCCGCCCGGCACGGGTGCCAGGTCGGGACGCTCGCAGTAGGTCTCGAGGCCGTCCAGGCAGCGCTCGCAGGTGCCGCAGCCCCAGGCGCCGACGACCGCCACGGCCTGGCCGACGGTCAGGCTGGTGACGCCCTCGCCGAGGGTGTGCACCCAGCCGGCGTTCTCGTGGCCGAGGGTGAACGGCGGGCTCCACGGGAGGGTCCCGGGCTCGAACTCGTGCATCAGGTGCAGGTCGGAGTGGCACGCCCCTGCGGCGCCCACCTGCACCAGCACCTCGCCGGGACCGGGCTCGGGGCGCGGCACCTCCTCGAGGACGGGCTCGCTCTTCCACTCCTTCAAACGCAACGCGCGCATGTCGACCTCCTCAGGCTCGCTCCCAGTCTGCTCAGGGGGACAGGGACGGAGCAGGGCCCTTTGCCGTGGCCGCCCGGGCCCTACGGCCCTTCGTCCCGGGCCGCTGCGAGCGAAGAGTGGAGGCACCAGGAGCACCCGAGGAGGACGTCATGACCGAGCAGACCGCCACCGCCACCGAACGACCGCGGATCGTCGTCGGGGTGGGGCCCGAGGAGGTCGAGTCGGCGCTGGCCTTCGCGGCCGAGGAGGCCGTGCGCGCCGGCTGCGGGCTGCACCTCGTGCACGCCGTCAGCCTCGTCCCGCCCGGTCCCGACACCGTGCTCCTGCCCTCCAGCGATCTCGAGACGTGGGGTGCCGAGCGGCTCGCCGACGCCGTCAAGGAGGCCGACGACCTCGTCGAGCGCGCCGTGCCCGTCACCCACGAGATCTGCCGCGGCACGCCCGTGGGCGCGCTCGTCGAGGCGGGTCGCTCCGCCCGCATGGTCGTCCTCGAGCACCGGCACCTGTCCCGGCTCTCGCGCATCGTGAACCGCACGGTCGCAGGCGGCGTGGCCGCCCACCTGCGGGTGCCGGTCGTCGCCGTGCCGAGCGGTTGGCACGACCGGGAGCGCCGGGGCGTCGTCGTGGCGGGCGTGGACGTGCCGGAGCGCTCGGAGGAGGTGCTGCGCGCCGCGCTGGCCGAGGCACACGCCCGGGGTGCCCGACTGCGGGTCGTGCACTCCTGGTCGCTGCCGGGCCCCTACGAGGAGGCGATCCCGCCCGAGGAGGGCCACCGCTGGTCCGAGCGGTCGAGGGCCGAGGTACGCGCCGCGCTCGACGCCCTCGGCGACCTGTCCGCAGCGATGGACGCCGAGGTCGAGGTCGTCCGCGGACGCGTCGCCGAGGCCCTGGTCGAGGCGTCCGCCGACGCGGAGCTGCTGGTCATCGGACGCCACGACCCCCTCGTGCCCATCGGGTCGCACGTCGGACCCGTGGCTCGGGCGGTCCTCAGGGAGGCCAGCTGCCCGGTGCTGCTCGCGAGCCCGCGGCCGCACCGGGCGGCGTACCACCCGTGAGGCGTCGGCGGACGCCTCAGCCGCGACCGAGGAGCCGCGACAGCAGGCCGCCGCCGGAGCCGGCGGCCGACTTCTCCGCCGCGGTGTGCTGGCCGTTGCACCACTCCTTCGCGGGCACGCCGGCCTTGACCTGACCGATGTGCTGGCCGCAGCCGGCCCAGGTGGTCTTGCCGCAGGTCTTGCATCGAACAGCTCGGCACATGGTGGAGCTCCTTCTGGTGTGGGTGGGGGATCGTCAGACGAGGGCGTGCAGTGCGAGGGCCGCGGTGTAGGCCGCGACGGCCAGCACGAGGGCGGCGAAGGCGGTCGAGAGCAGCCGGGTGTCGAGGCGGTCGGCCAGGCGTGCTCCGGCGACGGCGGTCACCGTGGACGCCACGGTGAGCGCGGCCACCAGCGTCCAGTCGGGCGAGACCCCGGCGCCGGCGCGCGCCGCGAGGGCGACGGCGCTGGTGATCGCGATGACCACCAGCGACGTGCCGGCGGCGAAGTCGATGGGCAGGCTCAGTGCCAGCAGCAGGGCCGGCACGACGAGGAAGCCGCCACCGACGCCGAGGAAGCCGGTGAGCAGTCCGACCACCGTCGCCGTCACGAGGACCTTCAGGGCGCGCGGGCACTGGCACGCGAAGGTCGGGCTGAAGGTGATGATCGGGTCGTCGATGACCAGGCGGCCGGCGCTCCTGTGGGCCGGCGCCGCGTGCCGGCCACGCCACTGGCGTACGGCGAGCACCCCGCCGACGACCAGCATGAGCACGGCGAAGGCGGCCAGCAGCACCGCCTCGGGCACAGCGCTCGAGGCCCGGGCGCCGGCGACCGCGCCGCCGGTGGCGACGAGACCGAAGGCCACGCCGCGTCCGAGCAGGACGTTGCCGGCGCGGTGCGCGGTCACGGCACCGGCGAGCGAGGTCACCGCCACCACCACGAGCGAGCCGGTGGTGGCCTGCGCCGGCCCCTGGCCGAGGGCCACGAGCACCGGGACCGCGAGGATGGAGCCCCCGCCGCCCAGCGCGCCCAGGCTGAGCCCGATGAGCGCGCCGGCGACGACAGCGAGGGCGACCAGGACCGGCAGGGTCACGCCTCGGGTCCCACCAGGTGCAGCCCGACCTGCTCGGCGTTGTCGAACGAGTCGTCGATGGCCACGAGCGTGCGGCCCGCGGCGTCGAGCATCGAGGCGGCGACCGACGCGCGGTAGCCGCCGGCGCAGTGCACCCACACCTCGCCGGAGGGGACGTCGTCCATGCGGTCCCACAGCTCGTGCAGCGGGACGTTGACCGCGCCGTCGATGCGGGCGTCGTCGTGCTCGTCCGCCCGGCGCACGTCGAGGACGACGACCTCGCGGTGGTGGCGGACCTGGGCCAGGTCGGCGAAGGTCGCCGTCGCGAACGAGCGGAGCTCGCCGTCGCTCCAGTCCGCGGGGCCCCCGGTCGCCTGGGCCGCGGGACGGTCGATGCCGATGCGCACCAGCTCGCGCTGCGCCTCGGCGACGTCCTCGGGGGTCTCGCCGAGCAGCGTGATCGGCGTGCCCCAGGCGACGAGCCAGCCGAGGTAGGTCGCGAAGCCGCCGTCGAGGCCGAAGTTCAGCGTGCCGGGCGCGTGCCCGGCGGCGAACGCCGTGCGGTTGCGCAGGTCGACCACCCACTCGCCGGCCTCGATGCGACGGCGGAGCTCGGCGGCGTCGGCCACCGCCGGGGGAGACAGGTCCGGCTCGGACGGTCCGGCGGCGTTGGCCGGCGCCATGTGGGCGTAGTAGGTCGGCCAGGGTCCGAGGCCGGCCAGCAGCTCCTCCACGTAGGTCTGCTCGTCCTGGGTGAGGACCGGGTTGGACTGCTTCTCGCGACCGATGGTCGACGACGTGGCGTCCGACTGGGTGGCCGAGCAGAACGACCCGAAGCCGTGGGTGGGGTAGACCTCCGCCTCGTCGGACAGCAGGTCGACGAGCCGGTGGGCCGAAGCGTGCTGGTGGTGCACGAGCGCCTGGGTGTGCTCGGGCCCGAGCAGGTCGGGACGTCCGGTCGCGCCGTAGAGCAGGGACCCGCCGGAGAAGACGCCGATGTGTCCGTCGCCGTCGGCAGCGCCGTCGCTGAGGAGGTAGGAGAGGTGGGTGAACGTGTGGCCGGGGGTTGCCAGCGCGGTGATGCGCATACGTCCACCCACCTCGATGACGTCTCCGTCCGCTACGGGGGTGCGGGAGAAGGAGACGTCGTCCTCGCCGTTGACGAGGTACTGGGCACCGGCGCGCTGCGCGAGCGCGAGGCCGCCGGTGACGTAGTCGTTGTGGATGTGGGTCTCGAAGACGTGCGTCAGGCGTACGCCGTGCTCCTCGAGCAGGGACAGGACCCGGTCGATGTCGCGCTGCGGGTCGACCACGAGCGCGACCTCCCCGTCGTGGACGAGGTAGCTGCGGTCGCCGAGCGTCGGCGTCTCGATCACGAGGACGGTCAGGTCGGTCATCACAGGCCCACCTTCACCGCGCGGCCGGAGGCGATCCAGCCCCGGGTGCCCCCGGCGACGGAGACGGCGTCGAAGCCCTGGGCGACGAGCAGGTCGGTCATCGCCTTGGAGCGGTTGCCCGAGGCGCAGATGACGTGGACCCGGCTCGAGCGGTCGAGCTCGCCGAGGCGGGACGCCAGCTGGCCCATCGGCACCAGGACGGCGCCGGGCACGTGGCCCTGGGCGTACTCGGCGCGCTCGCGGACGTCGACGGTGGTGCCGTCCTCGCGCGCCGCGGCGAACTCCTCGATGGTGATCTCGGGCGTGGGCTGTGACATGCGAATCCTCTCCGGGTGGGGACGTCGATCCTGTCGCTGGATACCCTAGGGGGTATATCGGGACAATGCAAAAACACCCCGGGGGGTATGCTTGTTCCCATGGCCACCTACACGCTGTCCGTCGAGGTCGACCGCCCCTACGCGGAGGCGCTGGACGCCGCCCGCGCCGCCCTCGCCGACCAAGGGTTCGGGATCCTCACCGAGATCGACCTCGCCGCCACGATGAAGGCCAAGCTCGGCGTCGACCTGCCCCCGCAGGTCATCCTCGGCGCCTGCCGGCCGCCGCTGGCCTACGAGGCGATCCAGGTCGACCCGTCGATCGCGGCCGTGCTGCCGTGCAACGTCGTCGTACGCTCCCTCGACGAGGCCACCACGCTGGTGGAGGCCTTCGACCCCGACGCGATGATGGGCCTGGCCGACTCGGGCGCGCTCGACTCCGTCGCCGCTGACGCCAAGCAGCGGCTCCGTGCGGCACTCGCCGCGCTGGACGCACCCACCGACCCCGTCCAGGAGGACTGATGCAGCTCGACCCCGACGAGATGACGCCGGTCATCAACCGCATCAAGCGCGCCCAGGGCCAGCTCGCGGGCGTGCTGCGCCTGCTGGAGGAGGGGCGCGAGTGCGAGGACGTCGTCATGCAGCTGGCGGCCGTCTCCAAGGCGCTCGACCGCGCCGGCTTCGCGATCGTCGCCTCCGGCCTGCAGCAGTGCCTGGTCGCCGGCGACGGTGAGATGGACAGCCTCGACGTGAAGAAGATGGAGAAGCTCTTCCTCTCCCTGGCCTGAACGGCTGCCGGGTCCCCGGCGCTGGTGCCGTCGCCCGGGCGCGACCGTAGTGTCGGTCGCTGAGGGAGAGGAGCACGCATGAGGGAGTGGATGCAGAGGTGGCGCCAGCGCGTCGACGAACGGCTCGGTGACCCGATCTGGTGGAACGACGTCCTGCAGCTGGTCAAGACGGTGCTCGCCGCTGTGGCCGCATGGGTCATCGCGGCGAGCCTGCTGGAGCTGCCGCAGCCGTTCCTAGCGCCCTGGGCGGCGCTGCTGGTGGTGCACGCCACGGTCTACCGCACGTTCTCCAAGGGCATGCAGCAGGTCGCCGCGACGGTGGTCGCGGTGGTGCTGGCGAGCGTCGTGGGGCGGGCGCTCGGGCTGGACGCCTGGGCGCTGACGGTGCTGCTCGCGATCGCGCTGGTGCTGGGGGCCGTCCCGTGGCTGGGTGCGGAGGCCACCACCATCGCCACGACGGCGTTGGTGGTCCTCACCACGGGGTTCGAGAGTGACGTCCTGATCATCTCGCGCCTCCTGGACACCGCGATCGGCGTCGGCGTGGGCCTGCTGGTCAACGTGATCGTGTGGCCTCCGCTGCGCCGGCACACGGCCGCCAAGGCACTGGACCGGATCGACGACCAGATCGGCGAGCTGCTCGTTGACATGGCCGGCGGCCTGGGCGACGGGTGCCAGGACGAGGACGTGGCCGGCTGGATCGAGCGCACCCGCGACATCGACGCCGACCTCGACCAGGCCTGGGCGCTGGTGCGCCAGGCGCAGGAGAGCGCCCGGCTCAACCCGAGGCGGCAGGCGCGGGCGATGCGCAACCCGGAGCAGTGGCACGGCCTGCTGCGCCGCCTGGAGCAGGCGGTCGCCGAGACCCGCAGCCTCGCCCGCACGCTCGGTGGCCAGCGCTCGCACCGGGAGACGTGGGGCGAGGGCTTCGCCGATCCGTGGATCTCGATGCTCCACGACGCCGGTCGCGCGACCGGGGACGCCGACCCCGACGCCCTGCTCGACGTACGGGCCCGGCTCGAGGGGCTCACCGACGCGCTGCGCTCCACCGAGCGCTCGGCCGAGTGGCCGGTCTACGGCGCGCTGATCATCAACCTGCGCAACATCATCGACTCGATGGACCGGGTCGCGGAGGCGCAGCCGATTGGCGGTCCGGGTCTGCCGCTGCGCGTGCCCGTACGCCGGCGCGGAACATCCTGAGACGGATCGAGCCCCCGACCGGTGCGGTCGGGGGCTCGATCTCTCCAGGGTGAGTAACGGGACTCGAACCCGCGACATCCGCCACCACAAGGCGGCGCTCTACCAGCTGAGCTATACCCACCATGTCCCGCGGCGCTCGCGCCGTGGACGACGAGAAGTGTAGGGCACTCAGTCCGCGGACCCGGAATCGGGAGCCGCGTCCTCGCCGAGACCGGTGAGCTGGCCGCCGTGGCGGGCCGCGATGTCCTTGGCCCGGGCGCTGTCCGGGCCGGGCTGCGGCACGAAGACGGCCTCGCGGTAGTAGCGCAGCTCCTCGATGCTCTCCTGGATGTCGGCGAGCGCCCGGTGGTTGCCGCGCTTGGTCGGAGCCGCGAAGTAGGCGCGGGGATACCACCGCCGCGAGAGCTCCTTGATCGAGGAGACGTCGACGATGCGGTAGTGCAGGAACGACTCCAGGCCGGGCATGTCCCGGGCGAGGAAGGCGCGGTCGGTGGCGACGGTGTTGCCGGCCAGCGGGGGCCGGCTGCCGTCGGGGCAATGCTCCTTGACGTAGGCGAGCACCTGCTCCTCGGCCTCGGCAAGCGTCGTACCGGTGGCCAGCTCGTCGAGGAGGCCGGACTTCTCGTGCATCGACCGGACGAACTCGACCATCTGGTCCAGCGACTCCTGCGGCGGCTTGACGATGACGTCGATGCCCTCACCCAGCACGTTGAGCTCGAAGTCCGTCACGAGGGCCGCCACCTCGATGAGCGCGTCCGCGCCCAGGTCGAGGCCGGTCATCTCGCAGTCGATCCACACCAGTCTGTCGTTCACGACGGGCCACCCTACTGGGGTGCTCTCAGCCTCGGCTCAGCCTGACCTCCTAGGGTCAGGGGTGCAGCACTTGCAGGTCAGCACACCGATCGACGAAGGAAGCCTCGATGGCGCAGAAGAAGAGCTCGCACCGGACCGCCGAGGAGAAGGCGGCGACCGCCGCCAAGCGGGAGGCTCGGCGCGCGCGCACGGAGCGCGCCCGCGCGCAGGCCGAGGAACGGCGCAAGAAGGCCAAGCGCAAGGAGCAGCTCACCCGCTACGGCCTCATCGTCGGGGTGCTCGTGCTCGTCGTGGGCGGCTACTTCCTCTTCACCAACCTCGGCTCCGACAAGCCGGACACCCCGCCGGCGGGCGCGAGCGACGACTACGGCCTGGTCGTGGGTGAGGCCGACGCCCCGAAGTCGATCGTCATCTACGAGGACTTCCTCTGCCCCTTCTGCGGGCAGCTCGAGCAGACCGTCGGCGACCAGCTCGACGAGCAGGTCGAGGCCGGCGAGGTGAACGTCGAGTACCGGCCGCTGCCGTTCCTGTCGCGTATCAGCGACTACTCGCCCGAGGCCGCCAACGCCTTCGCGGTGGTGCTCGACGAGTCCGGACCGGAGGTCGCCAAGGCGTTCCACGACCTGCTCTTCGACAACCAGCCGTCCGAGTCCGGCCCGTTCCCCGACGAGGACCAGCTCGTCGAGTGGGCTGTCGAGGCAGGCGCCGAGGAGGACGCCGTACGCCCCGGCATCGAGGACATGACGTTCGAGGGCTGGGTCGACGCGGCGGGCGACGCAGCGTCGGACGCGGGCATCGACTCGACCCCGACCGTGCTCATCGACGGCGAGCGTGTCGAGGGCGAGACCCTCGCCGAGATCGCCGAGGCGATGGTCGGGCCGACGGGCTGACGCCCTGCTCTGGGACACTGCGGGGCGTGAGCCTCCAGTCCTTCATCGCCGGCCTGCCCAAGGCCGAGCTGCACGTGCACCACGTCGGGTCGGCGTCGCCGCGGATCGTCTCCGAGCTCGCGGCGCGCCACCCCGACGCGGTGTCCCGTCGGAC
Source organism: Nocardioides flavus (ex Wang et al. 2016) (assembly GCF_014653115.1). Taxonomy (GTDB): domain Bacteria; phylum Actinomycetota; class Actinomycetes; order Propionibacteriales; family Nocardioidaceae; genus Nocardioides; species Nocardioides flavus. Next base: position 29,589 of record NZ_BNAD01000011.1, read on the forward strand.
CTCGACGAGCTGCGGCGCTTCTTCACCTTCCGCGACTTCGCGCACTTCATCGACGTCTACCTCGCCGTGGTCGACCTCGTCCGCACGCCCGAGGACGTCCGGCTGCTGACCTACGAGGTGGCCCGCGAGATGGCCGAGGGGCAACGACTCCGCTACGCCGAGCTCACCTGCACCCCCTACACCTCGGTGGTGCGCGGCATCGCGATCGAGGCCTACACGGAGGCGATCGAGGACGCCCGCGTGGCCGCCGAGCGTGACTTCGGGCTCGTGCTGCGGTGGATCTACGACATCCCCGGCGAGTCGGGCGTCCCGGCCGCCGACGCGACCCTCTCGTACGCGCTGGAGCACCGCACCGACGCGCTGGTGGGCTTCGGGCTCGGGGGCCCCGAGGTCGGGGTGCCGCGCGCCCAGTTCGAGGAGCACTTCACCCGAGCGCGCGCCGCCGGACTGCGGTCGGTGCCGCACGCGGGAGAGACCACCGGTCCGGAGACGGTCTGGGACTCCTTGCGCCTGCTCGGCGCGGAGCGCATCGGCCACGGCGTGTCGGCCGCCCAGGACCCGGAGCTGCTCGCCCACCTCGCCGACAGCGGAGTGGTGCTCGAGGTGTGCCCGACGTCCAACATCGCGACCCGGGCCGTCGACCGGATCGAGGAGCACCCGCTCCGCACGTTCGTCGAGGCGGGCGTGCGCGTCACGATCAACTCCGACGACCCGCCGATGTTCGCGACGTCGCTCAACCAGGACTACGAGGTGGCCGCCGGGCTGCTCGACCTCGACGAGCAGGGAGTGGCCCACCTGGCCCGCGCGGCCGTCGACGCGTCGTTCGCCCCCGACGACGTCAAGGCGCGGGTCGCCGCCGAGATCGACGCCCACGTCGTGACGTGGCAGGAGGGCCGCTGACGCGGAATCTCCCTGGTCAGGACTCCGCGTTGCGCCGCTCGGCGCGGTGGGTCGGCTTCGGCGTGCTGGTGGGGTCGAGCGCGGCCATGACGTACAGGAGCGCGCCGATCCCGGCGAGGACGCCGATCACGGTCAGCAGGGACGAGCTCATGTCGTACGACATCGAGTACCTCGGTGTTCTCGGGTGATCGGGCGGGGGATCTCCACGTCGGTACCCGTACGGGGGAGGCGCATGAGCGCCCTCCACCCCCAGGGCTGGGCTTCACGGGGGTAAACGGGAGTCGGACACGTGTCGTACCCGAAGGGGTATGACCAGGGCGTCGACGTCGTGTGACGGTCGGGAGCAGGGGGTGGCACCAGCTGCCCTGCGGGAGGCGTCCACTCGGAGGGAAACAGAACATGTCACACGTCACGCATGCAGCGCAGCGGCTCGTCGGAGGATTCGTCATCGCGCTCGCGATGTCCGTCGGGCTCGTCTCGTTCACGACCGGTTCCGCGGCCGCGGCCGAGGTCACGAGCCGCTCGGTGGTCGGGAAGTCCGACGCCGGCAAGATCACGAGCAAGGTCGTGGGTCGCACGTCGGAGGGCGACCGGGTCACCGGCACGTTCACCCCGATCAAGACCGTCAACCGCGACGGTGTGCTCTACATGAAGGGCTTCCTCGAGGGTCGCATCAAGGACGCCGGGCCCGACACCAGGTTCTCGGGCGTCGAGCTCATCCCGGTCAAGAAGATCAACGGCCAGTCGGTCACCAGCGAGCGCGCTGCCGCCGGCGCCGCCGCTTGCGACGTGCTCAACCTGGTGCTGGGCCCCCTCGACCTCAACCTGCTCGGTCTCGAGATCAACCTCAAGCGCGTCGTGCTCGACATCATCGCGGTGCCCGGGGCCGGCAACCTGCTCGGCAACCTGCTCTGCGCCGTCGCCGGTCTCCTGGACGGCGGACCGCTGGCCGGGCTCCTCGGCCAGCTGCAGACCCTGCTCAACCAGATCCTGGGCCTGCTCAACCTCGGCGTCTGACACTCGGCGCCCGTACGCAGTGACGGCCCGGGCCGGGGGACGAGTCCTCCGGCCCGGGCCGTCGCCCGTACGCGGTGTGCGGCCCCGCTACCTCATACGTGACGGGGCCTGACGACATCCTGACGGCGCGCGGCTCGGCCTCGTCGGAGGTCTACGGGCGTGTCGAGCCGCACCATGAAGGCAGTTCATGCCGGTTACCGAGGATGTCACGCTCGGCAGGCAGCACGGGGTTGCGAACTGCCTGCATGATGCGGTGGTGAGCGGATCCGACGTCAGCGCCCCCGGCAGGACTCGAACCTGCAACCCACGGATTAGAAGGCCGTTGCGCTATCCGTTGCGCCACGGGGGCCGGTGTCCAGTATCCCAGCACCGGCCGGGCCCACGGCCCACGAGGTCGTCGTGAGGCGCGGGCCCGGCGTCGCAAGGGCGGAGATCGTCAGGCGGTGGCCGGCTGGGCGTCCGTCGACGACCCGGACTCCTCGCGCCACACGGTGCGCCCGCGCGGGGCGTCGTACACCTCCTGGTCGAGGATGCCCTCGCGCTTGGCGACGATCGTCGGCACCAGCGCCTGGCCGGTCACGTTGACCGCCGTGCGACCCATGTCGAGGATCGGGTCGATGGCGAGCAGGAGCCCGACGCCCTCGAGCGGCAGCCCGAGGGTGGACAGCGTCAGGGTGAGCATGACCGTCGCGCCGGTGACGCCCGCGGTGGCCGCCGAGCCGATCACCGAGACGAAGGCGATCAGCACGTAGTCGGTGACCGACAGGTCGAGGCCGAAGAACTGCGCGACGAAGATCGCCGAGATCGCGGGGTAGATCGAGGCGCAGCCGTCCATCTTGGTCGTCGCGCCGAGCGGCACCGCGAAGGAGGCGTACGAGCGCGGGACACCGAGGTTGCGCTCGGTCACCGACTCCGTCAGCGGCATCGTGCCCACCGACGAGCGGGACACGAAGGCCAGCGAGATGGCGGGCCACGCTCCGGAGAAGAACTGCCGCACGGACAGGCCGTTGAGGCGCAGCAGCGCCGGGTAGACGCCGGCGATCACGAGGGCCAGCCCGGCGTAGACCGCCACCGTGAACATGCCCAGGGAGCCGAGGGCGTCCCAGCCGTAGCTCGCCACGGCGTTGCCGAGCAGGCCGACGGTCGCGACCGGGGCGAGCAGGATGATCCACCACAGCACCTTCTGCACGACCGCGAGCGCAGAGCGCACGAAGGCCAGGAACGGCTCGGCCGCCTCGCCGACCTGGAGCGTCGCGATGCCGACGGCGATGGACACGACGAGGATCTGCAGCACGTTGAACGACAGGCCCACGGAGCCGTCGCTGCTCGCGGAGCCCTCGAGGCCGAGCACGTTGGCCGGGACCAGACCGGTGAGGAAGTCGAGCCACGACCCGGTCGTCGAGGGCGCGGACGCCGCATCGGAGGTGACGCTGGTGTGGTCGCCCGGCTGCAGCACCAGGCCCAGGACGATGCCGATGACGACGGCGATGAGGGCGGTGATCGCGAACCAGGCGAGCGTCCGCCCGGCGAGGCGGGCGGCGCCCGTGACGTCACGCAGGTTGGCGATCGAGGCGACGATCGCGAGGAAGACGAGCGGCGGGACCACGGCGCGCAGCAGCGTCACGAACGTGCTGCCGATGGTGGCGAGGGCCTCGGTGAGCCAGTTGGGGTCGATCTCGCCGGTCGTGGCGTCGACGCCGTCGGCGCCCATGCTGCGCGCGACCAGGCCGAGCGCGACGCCGAGCACCAGGCCGGCCAGGACCTGGACGCCGAAGGAGGGCAGGCGGAAGCGGGTGCGCTTCTCGTCCGCGGTGACAGGGGTACTCATGGAATGGCAGCCTTTCGGGACCGCCCGGTCGCGACCGGGCGGGGACGCAGGAGGTTCGAGGTCAGTCGAGTGTGCGTCCGAGGCGACACAGCGCGCTCTCGGTGCGGGCGAGGTCGACGGCGCGGCGCTGCGTCAGCAGCTCGCCCACGGTGGTGGGCCGGCTCGTCGGGGCAGAGCAGGGTGCGCGCACGTCCGGCACAACCGAACGTGGTCGGCACCCATTCCGTGGTTCGGGTCACAGCGCCGCGGCTCACCGCGCCAGCAGCACCATGACCTCGTAGTGGGCCGTGTGCGGGAACATGTCGAGCACCCTCGCCTCGACCGGGCGCAGCGAGGGCATGACCGCGAGGTCGCGCGCCAGCGACTCGGCGTTGCACGAGGAGTAGACGACGTGCCGCACGCCGGACTCCTCCAGCCACCCGGCGAGGTCCGCGCCGATCCCGCGCCGGGGCGGGTTCACCACCACCAGGTCGGGCACCTGGTTGGAGGCACGGGCGTACGCGGTCGCGTCCGCCGCGACGAAGCGCGCCTCGACGCCGAGGTCGGCCGCCGTACGCGTCGCCGCGTCGACCGCGTCGGCCGACACCTCGACCCCGAGGACGTCTCGACCCGGTGCCGCGAGGTGGAGCGCGAACCCGCCGACGCCGCAGTAGAGGTCCCACACGGTGCGGACATCGGGGAGCGCGTCCACCCACGCCCGCGCCTGGTCGTACAACGCCTCGGCGACGAGCGTGTTGGTCTGGAAGAACGACCGCGGCCCGAGCCGGAGCGTCACCCCGGTGGCGAGGCGCATCGGCAGTGTCGCGTGCTCGGTGAGCACGATCTCCCGCTCACCCTCGAGCACCGCCTTGTGCTCGGGCTGCACGTTGACCGTCACCACCCGCAGTCCCGGCACGGCCTCGAGCAGCGCAGGGAGCCGGGACCGTACGCGTGCCTCGAGGGCGGTCGAGCGCATCACCAGCCGCAGCAGCATCTCGCCGTCGGGCGACTCGGTGAGCAGGACGTGCTTGAGCTCGCCCGAGCGAGTCGCGACGTGGTAGGGCACGAGCCCGGCGTCACTGACCCAGGCGGCGATCCGGTCGAGGGCGATCGTCATGGCGGGGGAGTGCAGCCCGCAGTCGCGCAGGTCGACCCCCGCCAGGTCGCGGTCGAGGATGCCGAGGGTCGGGGCCTCGACCGTGCCGCCGACCGCCATCTTGGCCTTGTTGCGGAAGCCGGCGTCGGGTCCCGCGACCGTGGGCAGCCACGTGGGCGCGTCGACGAGCGACCGGGCGTGCTGCTCCTTGTCGCTCAGCTGCCGGGTGCGCGAGACCTCCAGCAGCGTGCAGGAGCGGCACCGGAAGGCGTCGTAGTGGTGGCAGTCCACCTCAGCGGAGCCGGCCCATCCACTCCTCGACGTCGGCCGACGTGCGGGGGAGCGACGCCGAGAGGTTCCGGTGGCCGTCGGCCGTGACGAGGATGTCGTCCTCGATGCGGATGCCGATGCCGCGCAGCTCCTCGGGCACCAGCAGGTCGTCCTCCTGGAAGTAGAGACCCGGCTCGACCGTCAGCACCATGCCCTCGGCGAGGTCACCCTTCGGGTAGATGTCGGCCGAGGAGCGACCGCAGTCGTGGACGTCCATGCCGAGCATGTGCGAGGTGCCGTGGAGGGTCCAGCGGGCGTAGACCTTCGACTCCGGGTCGAGCGCCTCCTCCGGAGAGACCGGCAGCAGCTGCAGGTCGGCGAGGCCGTGGGCGAGCACCTCCATCGCCGCGTGGTGGGCGGCGAGGAACGGGACGCCCGGGCGTACGGCGTCGATGCCGGCCTGCTGGGCCTGGTGGACCAGGTCGTAGAGATCGCGCTGGAGCGGGGTGAAGGTGCCGTCGACGGGCAGGGTGCGGGTGACGTCGGCGGTGTAGAGGTTGTGGCCCTCGACGCCCATGTCGAGCAGCACCAGCTTGCCGGGCTCGATGGAGCCGGTGTTGTCGATCCAGTGCAGCGTCGTGGCGTGCGAGCCTCCGGCGCAGATCGAGTCGTAGCCGATGTCGTTGCCCATGGCGCGGGCGCGGCGGAAGAACGTGCCCTCGATCCAGCGCTCGCCGAACTCGAGGACGCGGTCCCACTCGCGCACGGAGTCCTCGAAGCCGAGGGCGGTGATGTCGCACGCCTGCTGCAGCTCGCCGACCTCCCAGTCGTCCTTCACGAGCCGGAGCTCGTCGGCGACGCGGGCGAGGTCCTCGTCGCGGGTCAGGTCGCGGGTCTTGCGGTCGTCGTCGAAGGACGGCAGGTCCTTGACGTGGCGCACCTCGATGCCGAGCGAGTCGGAGATCTCCTGCGCCGACGGGCGCCGCCCGGCCCACAGCTCGCCGTACTGGCGGTCGCGGAAGAACTCGTCGGTGTCGCGCTCCGAGCGTGGGCGCGCGTAGAGGACCGACTCGCCGTCCTCGATGACCAGGACCGCGTCGGAGGTCTGGTTGCCCGAGAAGTAGGTGTGGGCGGTGTCGGGCCGGAACCGGTAGTCAGTGTCGTTGGCGCGCACCTTGTAGGTGCCGGCGGGCAGCACCAGCCGGTCCTCGGGGAAGGCCTCGGCGAGCCTCGCCCGACGCGTCGCGGCGAGGTCGGCGACCGGGTGGCGCGGCACGTCGAGCTCGCGGTCGCCCCAGCCCTGGCGCATGAACGCGGCGTAGGCCGCCGGCACTGCGGGGTCGTGCGACTCTGTCTTCGGCTCGGTGCTCTCGGGGGTCGTCTGCTCGCTCACGCGGTCACTGTACGCCCGGCGACGCGGGGGCAGCGGGCCCGCTCCGTTAGGGTCGGACCCATGCACAGAGGCCGCCGCGACAGTGTCGCGTTCACCGTGGTCGTGGCGGCCCTGGTGCTCCTCGGCGGCCTGGTCATGGCGTTCGTCGTCGCCTTGTCTGGTGCACCCGGCAGCCTCGCCCTCGCGGCGCTGGTCGCCGCGGTCCCCGTCGGGCCGCTCGTCGGCTGCTTCATGTGGCTCGACCGCTACGAGCCCGAGCCGCGCAACCTGCTCGTCGCCGGGCTGCTGTGGGGCGCGTTCGCCGCGACGGGAGCCGCACTCGTCTTCCAGGGGCTCGGCCTGGTCGGTGGCGCCAGCGAGCGCGACAGCCTCGCCGTCGTCGCCCCGGTCACCGAGGAGCTCACCAAGGGCGCGTTCCTCATGCTCCTGCTGTGGTGGCGGCGCCACGAGCTGGACGGCGTGCTCGACGGCATCGTGTACGCCGGCATGGTGGGCGTCGGGTTCGCCTTCACCGAGAACATCCTCTACCTCGCCGCCGCCTACGACGGGACCGACGGCCTCGGCCCCGGTGGCACCGAGGCGCTGACCGTCACCTTCGTCCTGCGGTGCCTGGTCAGCCCGTTCGCCCACCCGTTCTTCACCGCGTTCATCGGCATCGGTGTGGGGCTCGCCATCGCCTCGCGCCGGACGAGCGTGCGGCTGCTCGCGCCGCTCGTCGGCTTCGCGCTCGCTGCGCTCCTCCACGGCGTCTGGAACTCCTCGACGCTCTCGGGGACCGGCAGCTTCCTCGTGGTCTACGGCACGCTGATGTTCCCGGCGTTCGTCGGCGTGGTCGCGTTCGCGGTCTACCGGCGCCGCTCGGAGCGCCCGCTCCTCACCGAGGCCCTCCGCGACGCCGCCGACCGCGGCCTGCTGCCGGCCACCGACATCCCGTGGCTAGTCGACCTGCCGGCCCGCCGCCACGCCCGGCGCTGGGCCCGCCACCACGGCGGCCCCCAGGCCGAGCGCGGGATGCGCGAGTACCAGGCCGTCGCGATCGAGCTCGGTTACCTGCACCACCGCTACCTGCGCGGCACCGCGCCCGACGACTTCGCCGTGCGCGGCCAGGAGCACGTCGAGGAGCTGCGCCGGATCCGCCCCTACATCTCCTTCCCCGGACAGGTGGTACCCACCCGATGACCGAGTCGAGCCCCGACCAGACCCCCTTCCCGGGGCGGCGTACGGCTGACACGACCACCGCGATGGTGACCGCGCTGGTGCGGCTGCGCGGCGCTCTCCAGGAGGCGCGGCTGCCGCTCGAGCTCCCTGGTGCGGCCGAGCAGCGCGCGTCGCGCTCGGAGATGGTCGACCAGCTCGAGGACTACGTCATCCCGCGGCTGATGACCCTCGACGCGCCGTTGCTCGCCGTCGTCGGCGGGTCCACCGGTGCAGGCAAGTCGACGCTGGTCAACTCGCTCGTCGGCACCCGCGTGACCACCCCCGGCGTGCTGCGCCCGACCACCCGCTCGCCGGTCCTCGTGCACCACCCCGACGACGCCAAGTGGTTCGGCCAGGACCGGCTGCTCCCCGAGCTCGAGCGGGTGGACCGCCAGACCAACGACCCCGGCGCGCTCCAGCTGGTGCCGTCGCCGGCGATGGCGCCCGGGCTCGCGATCCTCGACGCCCCCGACATCGACTCCGTCGAGGAGCAGAACCGCGTCCTCGCCGCCCAGCTCCTCGCCGCGGCCGACCTGTGGCTGTTCGTCACCTCGGCCGCCCGCTACGCCGACCAGGTGCCGTGGGAGTTCCTCCGCAAGGCCGCGGAGCGCTCGGCCGCCGTCGCCATCGTCCTCGACCGCACCGCGCCCGACGCGGTCGACACCATCTCCACCCACCTCGCCCGGATGCTCGCGAGCCGGGGGCTGAAGGACTCGCCGCTCTTCGTGGTCGAGGAGGGCGAGGTCTCCGAGCTGGGCCTCCTGCCCGCGTCGTCCATCCTCGAGATCCGGCAGTGGCTCCGGGCGCTTGCCGACGACCAGGAGGCCCGCAGCTCCGTCGTCCAGCAGACCCTCGACGGCGCGATCCGCACCCTCGGGCGACGTACGCACACCGTCGCCGACGCGGCCACCGAGCAGGTCGACGCCGTGCGCCGGCTCCGCGAGGACGCCAACGAGGCCTACGACCGCGCGATCACCGCGGTCGGCGAGGCCTCGGCCGACGGCTCGCTGCTGCGCGGCGAGGTGCTCGCCCGGTGGCAGGAGTTCGTCGGCACCGGCGAGCTGCTCCGCAGCCTGGAGACCCGCGTCGGCTGGCTGCGCGACCGCGTGGTCAACGCCGTCAAGGGCAAGCCCCAGCAGGCCGAGCGGGTGAGCGTGGCGGTGGAGTCCGGCCTCGAGACGCTGATCCTCGAGCACGCGGAGGCCGCCGCCGAGCGTGCGGAGGCGTCGTGGCGCAGCACCGCGGCCGGGCAGGTCCTGCTGCGCGACGCGGGCGAGGACCTCGGCCGCGCCTCGCGCGACTTCCGGCGCCGCGCCGAGCGGGCCGTGCGCGACTGGCAGGGCGACGTGCTCGAGATGGTCCGCAGCGAGGGTGCCGACAAGCGCTCGACCGCTCGCTTCCTGGCCTTCGGCGTCAACGGGCTGTCCGTCGCGCTGATGGTCGTCGTCTTCGCCCACACCGCCGGGGTCACCGGCGCCGAGGCGGGCATCGCCGGCGGCTCCGCGGTCCTGGGCCAGAAGCTCCTCGAGGCCGTCTTCGGCGACCAGGCTGTCCGCTCGCTCGCCGAGCGCGCGCGGCGTCAGCTGGAGGTCTCGATGGGCGAGCTGCTCGACGCCGAGCGCCGCCGCTACACCGACCTGCTCGACAGCCTCCAGATCTCCCCGGAGAGCCCCGAGCGGATGCGGGCCGCGGCCCGCAAGGTCGACGACCTGCGCTATGCCGCAACGCACACGCCTGTGGTTTCGGACACCGGCGAGGCCGCGCCCTAGGGTTGGGGGAGAAGCAGTCCGTCCAAGCCGTGAGGGAGTCATGACGTCGTTGCTCGAAGGGGCCAAGAAGCTGGTCACCAGGAGCTCTGACATCGGCGCTCGCGTCGAGGGTCTCGAGCGGGCCGCCGAGGCCGCCCGGGGCCGTGTGGACGACGCCGTCGTCGACGAGGCGGCGACCGTCGCGGCCCGTGCCGCGGGTCGCCTCAGGCTCTCGGCCGACCACACGGTGGTCGCGCTCGCCGGAGCCACCGGCTCGGGCAAGTCCTCCACCTTCAACGCGCTCAGCGGGCTCGAGCTCGCCGCGGTCGGCGTACGACGCCCCACCACGTCGTGGGCGACGGCCGTGGTGTGGGGCAAGCACGGTGCCGAGGAGCTGCTGGAGTGGCTCGGCATCCCCGCCCGCCACCAGGTCACCCGGGACTCGATGCTCTCGGAGGCCGACGAGGACGGCGAGATGCGTGGCGTGGTGCTGCTCGACCTGCCCGACCACGACTCCACCGAGGTCTCGCACCACCTCGAGGTCGAGCGGCTCGTCCAGCTCGCCGACATGATGGTGTGGGTCCTCGACCCGCAGAAGTACGCCGACGCCGCGATCCACGACCGCTTCCTCAAGCCGCTCGCCGGCCACCGCGACGTGATGCTCGTCGTGCTCAACCACATCGACACCGTCCCCGAGGGCCGTCGCGCCGGCATGGTGGAGGACGTACGCCGCCTCCTCGAGGCCGACGGCCTGGCCGGCGTCCCGGTGGTGCCGGTCAGCGCCCGGCACGGCTGGGGCATCGACGAGCTGCGCGGCATGGTCGCCAAGCGTGTGGCGGAGAAGAAGGTCACCCGCTCCAGGCTCGAGGCCGACGTGCGCTCCGCCGCCGAGCGGCTCGAGCAGGCCGTCGGCACCGGCAAGGCGCCGACGCTGTCGAAGGAGCGCGTCGCCGCGCTCAATGACGCGCTCGCCGACGCCGCCGGGGTGCCGACCGTCGTCAAGGCCGTCGCCGACTCCACCCGGCTGCGCGCCAACCACGCCACCGGCTGGCCGGTCACGGCCTGGTTCTCCCGGCTCAAGCCCGACCCGCTCAAGCGACTGCACCTCGACCTCGGTGCGGCCGGCAAGGAGCTCACCAGCGCCGCCCGCACCTCCGTGCCCCAGGCCACCGGCGTGCAGCGCGCCCGCGTCGACACCGAGGTGCGCGCCCTCGCCGACCAGGTCGGTGAGGGAATGGCTGCCTCGTGGGCGGGAGCCGTCCGGGCCGCCTCGGTCTCCCGGCTGCCCGACGTCAACGACCGGCTCGACCGGGCCGTCGCGACCACCGATCTCGGTGCTGCGCGGATCCCTGCCTGGGCAGGCCTCGTCCGCGTCCTCCAGTACGTCCTGATCATCTCGGCGATCGTGGGTGCCGGCTGGCTGGCGCTGCTCGCCCTCGGCTCCTACGCCCGGCTCCCCGAGCCCCCGACGCCGGAGATCGGCGCCTTCCCGCTGCCGACGCTGCTGCTCCTCGGCGGCCTCGTGCTCGGCATCCTCCTCGCCCTGGTGTGCCGGTGGTTGGTCGCGGCCACCGCCCGCAAGCGCGCCCGTACGGCCGACAAGCGGCTGCGCGACGCGATCTCCGAGGTGTCCGCCGAGCTCGTCGTGGCCCCCATCGAGGCCGAGCTGGCGTCGTACGCCACGGTGCGTGAGGGACTCACCGCGGCCCTGCGCTGACCGCGCCGCACTGCCTCCCCGCGCCGGTCGCGGGCCACCGTGCGTCCACAGGCGCACCGGTCGAGCCGTCGTCCACAGGGCTGCGGCCGTCGGCGTGCGTGCTGTCGGTCGGGGTGCGGAGCCTTGGGTCACCGCGGCGGACCACCGCCGCCCGACACCAGGAGCACCCCATGCACGACACCCACATCACCCTCGCCGGCTGGATCGGCGGTGACGTCACCCTCCGCGAGGTCGCCGAGGGGCGCGCGGTGGCCTCGTTCCGTCTCGCCTGCACCCCGACCCGCTACCGCGACGGGGAGTGGGTCAAGGGCACCACGTCCTGGCACACGGTCAAGGCGTGGAACCGGCTCGGACGCCACGTCGCCGCCTCGCTCCGCAACGGGGACCCCGTGGTGGTGCACGGACGTCTGGTGGCCGACGTGTGGGAGCGCGAGGGCAAGCAGCAGACGTCCTTCGAGGTCGTCGCGTCGTCGGTCGGGCACGACCTGACGCACGGCACGACGGCGTTCACCAAGGCAGCGGCCGCCGCCGAGCCGTCGGTCGGCGGGGTCGAGGAGCAGGCCGTCGAGCACGCCGTCGACGCGGCCGGGAGCGCCGACGTGACGGCTACCCCCCGAGCGGCATAGACGGCGCCGGGGCGCGCGTCGGGCGGAGCACCGGTGCGATTGTCGGCGCGGGCGCACTTCCCCGTAGGCTCGCCCGCATGGCTGAGTACGTCTTCACGCTGCGCAACGTGCGCAAGGCCCACGGTGACAAGGTCGTCCTCGACAACGTCACCCTCTCGTTCCTCCACGGCGCCAAGATCGGCGTCGTCGGACCCAACGGCACGGGCAAGTCCTCGCTGCTCAAGATCATGGCGCAGCTCGACCACGCCAACAACGGCGACGCGATCCTCGACCCCGAGGCCACCGTCGGCATGCTGCAGCAGGAGCCGCCGCTCAGCGAGGGCAAGACCGTCCTGGAGAACGTCGAGGAGGCCGTCGGCGACCTCAAGGCGAAGATGAAGCGCCTCGAGGACGCCTACATGGAGATGGGCGAGCCCGACGCCGACCAGGACGCCCTGATGCAGGAGACCGGGGACCTCCAGACCGAGCTCGACAACGCCAACGCGTGGGACCTCGACAGCCGCCTGGACCAGGCGATGGACGCCCTGCGCTGCCCGCCGCCGGACGTGCTCGTCGACAACCTCTCCGGTGGTGAGCGACGTCGCGTCGCGCTGTGCAAGCTGCTGCTCCAGCAGCCCGACCTGCTGCTCCTCGACGAGCCCACCAACCACCTCGACGCCGAGTCCGTCCAGTGGCTCGAGGGACACCTCGCGTCCTACCCCGGCGCCGTCCTGGCCGTGACCCACGACCGCTACTTCCTCGACAACGTCGCGCAGTGGATCCTCGAGCTCGACCGTGGCAAGGCCCACCCCTACGAGGGCAACTACACGACCTACCTGGAGACCAAGAAGGACCGTCTCAAGGTCGAGGGGCAGAAGGACGCCAAGCGCGCGAAGATGCTGGAGAAGGAGCTCGAGTGGGTCCGCTCCAACCCCAAGGCGCGGCAGGCCAAGAGCAAGTCGCGTCTCGCGCGCTACGAGGAGATGGCGGCCGAGGCCGACCGGATGCGCAAGATCGACACCTCCGAGATCAACATCCCGGCCGGTCCGCGGCTCGGTGACATCGTGCTCGAGGCGGAGAAGCTGGGCAAGGGCTTCGAGGGCCGCACCCTGATGCACGACCTGTCCTTCAAGCTGCCCCGCGCCGGCATCGTCGGCGTCATCGGCCCCAACGGCGTCGGCAAGACGACGCTGTTCCGGATGATCACCGGTTCGGAGGAGCCCGACGAGGGCACGCTCACGGTCGGCCAGACGGTCAAGCTGTCCTACGTCGACCAGAGCCGCGGCGGCATCGACCCCAACAAGAACGTCTGGGAGGTCGTCTCCGACGGCCTCGACTTCATCAAGGTCGCCAACTTCGAGATGAACAGCCGCGCCTACGTCGCCTCGTTCGGCTTCAAGGGCCCCGACCAGCAGAAGAAGGCCGGCGTGCTGTCCGGTGGTGAGCGCAACCGCCTCAACCTCGCGCTCACGCTGAAGATGGGCGGCAACCTGCTGCTCCTCGACGAGCCCACCAACGACCTCGACGTGGAGACGCTGTCCTCGCTCGAGGACGCGCTGCTCGACTTCCCCGGCTGCGCCGTGGTCACCTCCCACGACCGGTGGTTCCTCGACCGCGTCGCCACCCACATCCTCGCGTGGGAGGGCGACGACGAGGACCCGGCCAAGTGGTTCTGGTTCGAGGGCAACTTCGCGTCGTACGAGGAGAACAAGATCGAGCGCCTCGGCATCGAGGCGGCCCGCCCGCACCGCGTGACGCACCGCCGCCTCACCCGCGACTGATGAGACGGGCAGCCGGCCGCGAAGGAACGAGCGGCCGGCGTGGGCCCGACGTCAGCCCGCGGTGCCGCGGATCTCGCTCTCCGGGTGCCGGGTGACGAGGTGGTCGGACACGCGGTCGAAGACCCGCCCGACCGCGGCGAAGTCCTCCTCGGAGACGAGGTCGACGATGTTGCGCCGCACGCTCTCGACGTGGCACGGCGCCGCCTTGACCAGCAGGTCGTAGCCGGCCTCGGTCATGGTCGCCACCACCCCCCGGCCGTCCTCCGGCGTCGTCCCGCGGGCGACGTAGCCTGCGGACTCCATCCGCGCGACCGTGTGCGTCACCCGGCTGCGCGAGTGCGCCATGGCGTCGGCGAGCTGGGCCATCCGCATCGCGCGGCCGGGTCGCTCCGAGAGGCGCACCAGCACCTCGTACTCCGTGAGCGACATGCCGAACTCACGACGCAGGTCGTCGTCCAGGCGCTCCTCGAGCAGCGTGATCCCCATCATCAGGGCACGCCATGAGTGCTGCTGCTCGGCGTCGAGCCAGCGCGGTTCCCCCGTCACGGTCATGACGGCAGCCTAGTGCCGCCACGACCGTGACGCGGGCAGGTTCGGGCCTGACTCAGGAGAGCCGCTCGAGGATCATCGCCATGCCCTGGCCGCCGCCGACGCACATGGTGATGAGGCCGGTGGACTTGTCGTGCCAGTCCAGGCTGTTGAGCATGGTGTTCTGCAGGCGGGCGCCGGTCATGCCGAAGGGGTGGCCGACGGCGATGGCGCCGCCGTTGACGTTGAGCCGGTCGAGGTCGATGCCGAGGTCCTGGTAGGACGGCACGACCTGGGCGGCGAAGGCCTCGTTGATCTCGACGAGGTCGATGTCGCCGATGCTCATCCCGGCGTGCTTGAGCGCGTTCTTCGTCGCCTCGACGGGGCCGAGGCCCATGATCTCCGGGGAGAGGCCCGAGACCCCGGTCGACACGATGCGCGCGAGCGGGGTGAGCCCGAGCTCGGCGGCCTTGGTGTCGGACATGATGACGACCGCGGCGGCGCCGTCGTTGAGCGCGCAGCAGTTGCCGGCGGTGACCACGCCGTCGGGGCGGAAGACCGGGTCGAGGCCGGCGATCGCGTCGTACGTCACTCCGGCGCGCGGCCCGTCGTCCTTGGTCACCACGGTGCCGTCGGGGGTCGTCACCGGAGTGATCTCGCGCTCCCAGAAGCCGTCGGCGATCGCCTTCTCGGCGAGGTTCTGCGAGCGTACGGCGAACTCGTCGAGCTCCTTGCGGTCGAGCCCGCGCAGCCGGGCGACGTTCTCGGCGGTCTGGCCCATCGCGATGTAGATGTCGGGCAGCAGGCCGTCCTCGCGCGGGTCATGCCAGTCCTGGCCGCCCTTGGCCATCTCGTCGGTGCGGGCGCCCGCCTCGTCGAAGAGCGGGTTGCGGGTGCCGGGGATGTGGTCGGAGGTGCCCTTCGCGAAGCGGGAGACGGTCTCGACGCCGGCGGAGACGAAGATGTCGCCCTCGCCGGCCTTGATGGCGTGGAACGCCATGCGCGTGGTCTGCACCGAGGAGGAGCAGTAGCGGGTGACCGTGGCGCCGGGGACCTCGAGGCCGAGGAGGGTGGTCACGACCCGCGCCATGTTGTTGCCGGACTCGCCGCCCGGAAGGCCGCAGCCGAGGAGGAGGTCCTCGATGGTGGTGGGGTCGAGGTCGGGGATCTTGTCGAGCGCGGCCTGGACGACGAGCGCCGTGAGGTCGTCGGGCCGGAAGTCCTTGAGCGACCCCTTGTTGGCCCGTCCGATGGGGGAGCGGGCTGCGGAAACGATCACTGCTTCAGGCATGGAGAACTCCGGTTACTCGTCGGTTGGGTCTGCCTCGCACCCTAGCGTCGGGCGGGGTCAGTCCTCCGTGGGCCCCGGGGCGCGGAACCGTCGGGACCACCGGTGAACCGGTGGTTCCCGAGCTTCCAGCCCGTTGCAACGGGCTGGAACCGTACGGAAGGGGCTGGAAGCCTTGCGTTCCGCGGCGTCCTGATCCACGCTCGGACGGCCCGCGCGGGGAGCCGGCCCGGATCTGCGACGATCGGTCCGTGCGCCATCTGTACCGCTGCCCGCTGAGGTGGGCCGACCTCGACCTGCTCGGGCACGTCAACAACGTCACCTACGTCGACTACCTCCAGGAGGCGCGGGTCGACATGTTCCGCACCCACGTCCCGGGGAGCCGCGCCGAGGACCTCGCCGAGGGCGTCGTGGTGGTCCGGCACGAGGTGACGTACGTGTCCTCGCTCACCTTCGGCTTCGAGCCGGTGTCGATCGAGTGCTGGGTCACCGAGATCCGTGCGGCGAGCTTCACGCTGGCCTACGAGGTCTTCGAGGAGGACGAGGCTGGGGAGCGGACTGTCTTCCTCCGCGCGCGAACGGTGCTGACGCCCTACGTCTTCGCCACCGAGCGCCCGCGGCGCCTGCACGACGAGGAGCGCGAGTCGCTGTCGCGGCTCCTCGAGCCGGACGAGCCGGTCCGCCCGCGGTCGGCGCCCGAGGTCGTCGACGTGCCGGGCGGTCGCTACCCCGTGCACGTCCGCTTCAGCGACGTGGACGTGTACGGCCACGTCAACAACGTGAAGTACTTCGAGTACTTCCAGGAGGCGCGGATCCAGCTGATGGCGGCCGGGGGCGGCGAGCTCGCCGCCGGCCTCCACCTCGTCGTGGCGCGGACCGACGTCGACTACCGGCGCCCGATCCTGTTCCGCGCCGAGCCGTACGACTGCCGTACGTGGGTCTCGCACCTGGGCAGCACGTCGGTGGTCTTCGAGTCCGTGGTCCGCGACGGTGACGACGTCCTCGCCCGCGCCCGCGTCGTGGGTGTCTGCATCGACAGCGCCACCGGGCGCCCGGCCCCTGTCCCGGAGGAGTTCCGCGAGGTCGTCGCGGCCGCTACTCCATCGAGTTGACCATGAACTGGGCTGCGTGGGTCACGTAGTCCCAGAAGCGAGCGTCCTGCTCCGCGGTGAGGTCGGCCTCGTCCAGGCCCGCGCGGAAGTGCACCAGCCAGCGCTGCGCCGCGTCGGGCGTCACGCGGAACGGCGCGTGGCGCATCCGCAGCCGCGGGTGGCCGCGCGTGTCGCCGTACGTCGTGGGCCCGCCCCAGTACTGCATGAGGAACAGGGCGAAGCGCTCCTCCGCCGGCCCCAGGTCCTCCTCGGGGTACATCGGGCGGAGCAGCTCGTCGTGGGCCACGCCCTCGTAGAAGCGGTGGACGATCGTGCGGATCGTCTCCTCGCCGCCGATCTCGTCGTAGAACGTGCTCACCCGGCCATTGTGTCCGGTCGCCGATCGCCTGCTCAGGCGGGTCCCTCGGCGCGCGCCGGCCCTTCGGCGGGCGGGGTGCCGGCGGGCGGCTCCGCGGGAGCGTCCGCCGCGTCGCCGTCGGGGTGACGCGGGTCGCCGTCGCGCATCCACAGCACGCGCTGCGCGAAGGGGATCTCGATGCCCTCGTGGTCGAAGCGGTACTTGATGCGCTGGCGCATCTCGCGGGCCACGGCCCACTGCTCGAGGGGCGCGGTCTTGAGTGCCACCCTGACGACGACTGCGTCCGGGCCGAGGTCCTGCACGCCCCACACCGACGGCTCCTCGATGATGCGGCCCTTGAAGTCCTCGTCCTCCCAGAGGTCGTGCGCGACGTCGGCCAGCACCTGGCGCACCCGGGCGAGGTCTTCGCCGTAGCCGACGCTCACGTCCAGCACGGTGCGCGCCCAGTTCTGGCTCATGTTGCCGACGCGCAGGATCTCGCCGTTGCGGACGTACCAGACGGTCCCGTTGACGTCGCGCAGGCGGGTGACCCGCAGGCTCACCGCCTCCACGGTGCCGACGGCCTCGCCGAGGTCGACCTCGTCGCCGACGCCGTACTGGTCCTCGAAGATCATGAAGATGCCGGACAGGAAGTCCTTCACCAGCGCCTGCGAGCCGAAGCCGATGGCGACGCCGATGATGCCGGCGCTCGCGATCAGCGGGCCGATGTCGTAGCCGAGCTCGGCGATGAACATCAGGGTGATCACGGTGAGGACCACGCCGGTCACGATGCTCTTGAGCAGCGAGCCCATCGTCGCCGCCCGCTGGACGCGGCGGGTGTAGCCGGGGTCCTCGGTCAGGTTGAGCGCGTGACCCATCCGGCCGCCGGAGATGGCACGGCTGACCCGGTTGGGCAGCACGCCGTGCTCGGCCTTCTGCACGACGCGGTCGATGAGCCGGTGGAGCAGCCACCGGACGACCAGTCCGATCAGGATCAGTCCCAGGAGGGCCGACGGCTTGCCGATGATCCAGTCCGCGACGTTGGCCAGCTGCTGGTTGCCGGTCCAGTCGTAGACCCATCCGCAGATGTTCTCGTCGGGCCCGCAGGCGGCCATCGGGTTGAGGGGGGTGGTCTCGCTCCCGGAGACCTCGGTCACGTTGATGATCGGGGTGGTGAGGGGGTGAGGCATGCCCGCCAGTATGGCGATAGCCTTGTAGCCGTGACCACGCACGTCAGCCTGCACGTCAGCCCCTCCCGATCGTCGCGCAGCGCGTACGCCCGCTGGGCCGGACGCGCCGTCGTCCTCGCCGGCGCGCCCGCGCTGGCTCTGCTCGCAGCTCCCGCCCACGCCGACGTACCGGCGGGCTGGGGCGGGCAGACCGAGCACCAGGGGCTCGAGGCGCTGGACGCCCTCGCGCTGTTCGTCGGCGCGCCGCTGCTGCTGTTCGTGGTCATCGGCCTCGCGGTCTACATCCCGGCCATGATCCGCGGCGAGAAGCTGCTCCCCGACCACTCCGCCGGCGAGGCCCAGTGGATCGGCGGCCCCCGCCAGGGCGTCGCCGAGCTCCCCGCCCCCGACGGCGAGGACTCCCGGGCGGGTGGCGCCAGTGGCAGCTGGTGAGCTGAGCGAGACCGACCGCCTGTCGCTCGACAAGGCCATCCGTCTCGCCGAGCAGGCATGCCGCTTCGAGTTCTCCGTCTACGTCGGCCCGGCCGAGGGTGACGACACCCGCGCGTGGGCGACCCGGCTGCACAACCGGCTCGTGGCGCCCGCGCGCAGCGTGCTCGTCCTCGTCGACCCCCGGCGACGCGTCGTCGAGGTCGTCACGGGCGGCGACGTGCGCCGGCACCTGACCGACGCCGAGGTCGAGCTGGCGGTGCTGGCGATGTCGTCGGAGTTCGCCGCCGGCAACCTCGCGACCGGCCTGCAACGCGGCATCGCGATGCTCGCCGAGCACGCGCGCCCGCAGAACACGCTCCACGCCTGAGCCGACCGGGCACTTCGTGCCCATGTGAGCGAACGAAGTGCCCGGTCGGTGACGCGGGCCGGCACGAAGTGCCCGGTCGGCTTGCTCAGCGGGCGTCGTAGCGCTGGGCCGTCAGGGCCCGGGCGATCTCGGCGCGCGCCTCGCCGACGTAGCGCTGGGCCTGCTTGGGTGCGGTGTTGTCGACCAGCCACTCGTCGAGACGGGCGAGCGTGGCCTCCGAGCCGAGGGGCAAGGGGAAGCCGTACTCGAGGATCGTCGAGGCCTTGTGGAAGCCGAGGGTGTCGACGAGCGTCTCCGACGCGCTCAGGAACTTCTCGAGGTAGGGCTCGAGGACGTCCTCCTGGCCGAACCGGAAGATCGAGAAGGCGATCTCGCGCGACGTCTCGTTCGGGGTCGCCGGGTCGACGAGCGCGGCCCAGGCGGCAGCCTTGGCCTCCGCGGTCGGCTGCGCCGCACGGGCGGCGGCTGCCTGCTCCTTGCCGGAGATCGTCTTGTCGACCTCGAGCTCCGCATCGATCTCGGCGTCACCGAACCGACCCCGCTTGGCCAGCGCCGTGATCAGCGCCCACCGCATGTCCTGGTCGATCGCGAGGCCCTCGACGGCGAAGGAGCCGTCGAGCAGCCCGATGAGGTCGTCCAGCGCGGGGTCGCTGTGGGCGGCGCCGGCGTACGAGCGGGCGAAGGTGAGCTGGTGGTCGCTGCCCGGCTCCGCGGCGAGCAGCAGCTCACGCAGCCCCTTCTCCCACCGTGCCTGGAGCTCGGGACGGTGGGCGGGGTCGGAGTAGAAGTTGATCGCCAGCGCGGTGGACGCCGGAATCCGGGTCACCGCCCACGCGTCGGTCTCCTCGCCGATGTTGGCGAGCACCAGGTCCGCCCAGTCACGCGTACGCATCTCGCCGTCGCGGGTCATGTCCCACGCGGCGCCCCACACGAGCGCACGCGGGAGCGAGTCCGCGAAGGTCGACAGCGCCGAGATGGCGGTCGCCATCGAGCGCTCGTCGAGGCGGATCTTGGCGTAGGCGTGGTCCTCGTCGTTGAGCAGCAGCAGCGCCGGCTGCTTCACGCCGACGAGCTCGGGCACCTCGGTGCTGGCGCCCTCGACGTCGATCTCGAGGTAGTCGCGCCGGACGAGCCGGCCGTCCACCTCGTCGTACAGGCCGATGCCGAGACGGTGGCGACGCAGCGTCGGCCAGTCCTCGTGGGCCGTCTGGCTGACCGAGAAGGACGAGTACGCGCCCGCGCCGTCGAGCTCGAACGACGGGGCGAGGGTGTTGACACCGGCGGTCTGGAGCCACTCCTGCGCCCAGCCCTGCAGCTCACGACCCGACGCCTTCTCGAGCGTGGCGAGCAGGTCCTTGAACTCGGGGTTCCCGTACTCCCACTCCTTGAAGTAGGCGCGCAGCCCCTCGAGGAACGGGTCGATGCCGACCCACGCGACCAGCTGCTTGAGCACCGAGGCGCCCTTGGCGTAGGTGATCATGTCGAAGTTGACCTCGACCGCGTGCAGGTCGACGTTGTCGGCCGCGATCGGGTGCGTCGAGGGCAGCTGGTCGGCGCGGTAGCCGGTCTGCTTGCGGGCGTTGGCGAAGCCCGTCCACGCGTCGTCGAACTCCGTGGCGTTGGCCTCGCACCAGTAGCAGGCCCACTCGGCGAACGACTCGTTGAGCCACAGGTCGTCCCACCACTTCATGGTGACCAGGTCGCCGAACCACATGTGCGCCATCTCGTGGGTGATCACCGAGGCGCGGAACTCGAAGAACGACCGCGGCTGGCGGCTGCGGGGGAGGTACTCGTCGCGCAGCGTCACGCAGCCGGCGTTCTCCATCGCGCCGGCGTTGTACTCGGGGACGTAGAGCTGGTCGTACTTGCCGAACGGGTAGGGGTAGTCGAACTGCTCCTCGAACCACGCGAAGCTCTGCTTGGTGAGCTTGACCAGCTCGGCGGTGTCCATGTGCTCCGTGAGCGACTGGCGGCAGTAGTGGCCCAGCGGGATCGTGCCGAACTTGCCCTCGTAGGTGTCGAACTCGCCGTGGTACTCGCCGGCGACGATCGCGGTGATGTAGGTCGACATCCGCTTGGTGGCCGGGAAGCGCCAGACGGAGGAGCCGTCGCCGAGGTCGGCCGGCTCGGGCGTGGCCGCGTTGGAGACGACGACCCAGTGCGAGGGAGCCGTGACGTTGAAGGTGAAGACGGCCTTGAGGTCGGGCTGCTCGAAGGTGGTGAAGACGCGGCGGGCGTCGGGCACCTCGAACTGGCTGTAGAGGTAGACCTTGTCGTCCGCCGGGTCGACGAACCGGTGCAGGCCCTCGCCGGTGTTGGAGTAGGCGCAGTCGGCGGTGACGACGAGCGTGTTGGTCGCCTCGAGGTCGTCGAGGGTGATGCGGCCGTCGGCGTACGCCGTGGCGGGGTCGAGGCTGCGTCCGTTGAGGGTGATCTCGCGGACGGTGGGCGCGACGAGGTCGGCGAAGGTGCCGGCGCCGGGCTCACGGCAGGTGAACTCGAGGGTGGTGGTGGAGACGAAGGTGGTCTCCTCGGGGAGGGTGGCTGACGTCAGGTCCAGGTCGACGGTGTAGGTCGAGACGTCCAGGAGGGCGGCGCGGGTGGCGGCCTCGTCCCGGGTGAGGTTGGTTCCAGGCATGCGGGCATCCTGCCACCGGGATGTGGCCCGACCCACACCGGTGGGGAATAGGTGGCCAGGGAGAGGGATTGATGTGGACATGGCTACCGCTGACCTCTGGTTCGACCCGCTCTGCCCGTTCGCCTGGATCACCTCGCGCTGGATCCGCGAGGTCGAGCAGGTCCGCGACATCGAGGTGCAGTGGCACGTGATGTCGCTGGCCTACCTCAACAAGGACAAGGACATCCCGGCCGAGTACCGCGAGATGCTCCAGGGCACCGAGAAGCCGGTCCGGGTCGCGATCCGCATCGCGGAGCAGCACGACAACAAGACCCTCGGCGACTGGTACACCGCGATCGGCACCCGGCGCCACAACAACGGCGAGGAGCTGACGCGCGAGACCGTCGCCGCGTCGCTGGCCGACGTGGGCCTGCCCGCCGAGCTGATCGAGGCCTGGGACGACGCGTCCCTCGACGACGCCGTGGCGAAGAGCCACCACGAGGGCATGGACCCGGTCGGCGACGACGTCGGCACGCCGACGATCCACATCAACGGGTCGGCCTTCTTCGGTCCGGTGCTGTCGAAGATCCCGCGCGGCGAGGAGGCCGGCGAGCTCTGGGACGGCGCCGTCGCGGTGGCGAAGTTCCCCTACTTCTACGAGCTCAAGCGCTCGCGGACCGGCGACCTCGACTTCAGCTGAGCCCGGGGCCGGCCGTGCGCACCGCACGGTCGGCCAGCTCGGCCCCGGCCGCGTCGTAGAGGCCGACGACGGCCGCACGCTCCACCAGCTGGGAGATCTCCTCGTCGTAGCGGGTCACCGCAGTGACCGACCCGCCGAACCCGCTGCGCTGCAGCTGCTCGAGCGCGGCGAGGTTGCTGCCGTGGAAGGGCATCGCCAGCAGCACCAGTCGTACGGTGCCCTCGTCGGTGACGCGCGCCCAGAACAACGGGTCGGTGGCGTCGCCCTCCACGACGTGCAGCCCCTCGGCGAACAGGTCCCCGGCCCGCGCCGAGTCCGAGTCGACGCCGGTGACGCGCAGGCCGTACTCGTCGACCAGCCGCCGGGTCGCCGCGCGTCCGAGCCGTCCCATCCCGAGCACCAGCGCGTCGGCGTGCCGGAGGTCGACCGGCTGCTCCTCGGGGTGGAGACGGGCGGGGTCCGGCACGCGCCGCGTGACCACCGTCGACACGCGGTCGACAGCCGCGCTCGCCACCGTGGTGACCACGAAGCTGACGGCGACGGCCGTCGAGACCACGACGAGCCAGTCCGGGGCGAGGCCACCGGCGGCGACCCCCGCCGCGACGACGATCAGCGCGAACTCGGAGAAGCTCGCCAGGGACAGGGCCGAGCGGGTCGCCGTACGGACCCGGAAGCCGCTTGCCCGCAGCAGCACCCCGTACAGGGCGGTCTTCACCGGCACCAGCGCCACCAGCGCGAGGGCGAGGACGATGCCGGAGGCGTCAGGTGCGCCGTTCAGGCCCACGGAGAGGAAGAACGCGACGAGGAGCAGCTCCTTGACCGAGAAGACGGACTTCGCGAGCTCCTCGGCCCGGCCCGACGGTGACAGCAGCAGCCCGACCGCCAGCGCTCCCACGTCGCCCCCGAGCCCGGCGGCGTCGAAGAGGGCGTAGCCCGGGACGACCGCGAGGCCCACGCCCACCAGCGTCAGCAGCTCGCCGTGGTCGAGGCGGTCGAGCAGGCGTCGAGCCGGCCACGAGGCCGGCACCAGGAGCAGGAGAGCGGGCGCCCACCAGTGCGGTGCCTCGCCGCCGACCGCCGACATCAGGACCACGGCGACGAGGTCCTGCACCACCAGGATCCCGATCGTGGTGCGCCCGTGCAGCGCCCGCGTGGCGTTGTGCTCCTCGAGCACCTTCACGGCCACGACCGTGCTGGAGAACGACAGCGCCAGCGCCACGAGGACCAGGTCGGCGGGCTCGGCGTCGGCCAGCAGGCCGACACCGACGGCTCCCGCGCCGGCCAGGAGCGTCAGGGCCAGCACCCCGGTCAGGACGGCGTGCACCACGCTGACGCCCAGCACCTCGCGCCTCCCGAGCACCCGTACGTCGAGCTTGAGGCCGATGGCGAAGAGCAGCAGCACCACCCCGAGGTCCGCCACGGCGTCCAGGGCGGGCGTGCGGTCGACCCCTGTCCCGGCCAGCACGAAGCCGGCGCCCAGGAAACCCACCATCGGCGGCAGCCGCACCGCATGGGCGAGCAGGCCGCCCACGGCGGCGAGGGACAGCATGAGCACCAGGTTGAGCGTCACGGCACCTCCCACCGCCGGGTCGGGCGCCACCCTAGGCGCACTGCCGGGCCGGTGCCCGTACCGGCTCCGAACCGGGTGGCGGCAGGTCACTAGGCTTGCGCCCATGACTCGTGTCCTGTCCGCCGTCGCCTGGCCGTACACCAACGGCCCGCGCCACATCGGCCACGTCGCCGGTTTCGGCGTGCCCTCCGACGTCTTCAGCCGGTTCATGCGGATGGCGGGCCACGACGTCCTGATGGTCAGCGGCACCGACGAGCACGGCACGCCGATCCTGGTGCTCGCCGACAACGAGGGCCTGCCCGCGCGCGAGCTCGTCGACAAGTACAACCAGGTCATCGTCGACGACCTATGCGGGCTCGGGCTGTCCTACGACCTCTTCACCCGCACGACCACCGGCAACCACTACTCGGTGGTGCAGGAGATGTTCGAGACCTGCCGCCGCAACGGCTACATGGTCGAGGAGACCACGAAGACCGCGATCAGCCCCTCGACCGGGCGCACGCTGCCCGACCGCTACATCGAGGGCACCTGCCCGATCTGCAAGTACGCCGAGGCGCGCGGCGACCAGTGCGACAACTGCGGCAACCAGCTCGACCCGACCGACCTGATCGAGCCGCGCTCGAGGATCAACGGGGAGACGCCCGAGTTCCGCGACACCCAGCACTGGTTCCTCGACCTGCCCGCGCTTGCCGACGCGCTGGGGGAGTGGCTCGACCAGCGCGAGGCCACCGGCCTGTGGCGGCCCAACGTCATCAAGTTCAGCCAGAACATCCTCAAGGAGATCCGTCCGCGCGCGATGACGCGCGACATCGACTGGGGCATCCCGGTGCCGGGCTGGGAGGACCAGCCCACCAAGCGCCTGTACGTCTGGTTCGACGCGGTCATCGGCTACCTGTCGGCCTCCATCGAGTGGGCGCGCCGCCTCGGCGAGCCCGACAAGTGGCGCGAGTGGTGGAACGACGCCGATGCCGAGTCCTACTACTTCATGGGCAAGGACAACATCGTCTTCCACTCCCAGATCTGGCCGGCCGAGCTGCTCGCCTACAACGGCGCGGGCGCGCGCGGCGGCGAACCCGGGACGTTCGGCACCCTCAACCTGCCGACCGAGGTGGTCTCCAGCGAGTTCCTGACCTTCGGCGACTCGCAGTTCTCCACCAGCCGCGGCAACGTCATCTACGTCGGCGACTTCCTCGCCCGCTACGGCCCCGACCCGCTGCGCTACTACATCTGCGCCGCCGGTCCGGAGACGTCCGACGCCGCCTTCACGTGGGCCGACTTCGTCACCCGCAACAACTCCGAGCTGGTGGCGGGCTGGGGCAACCTGGTCAACCGCACCGCGACGATGATCGCGAAGAGCTTCGGCGAGATCCCGGCTGCCGGCCCCCTCGAGCAGGTCGACGAGCAGGTGCTCGCGACCGTGCGCGGCGGCTTCGCCAGCGTCGGCGACCTCGTCGAGAAGCACCGGCTGCGCGCCGCGATCGCCGAGGCGATGCGCGTGGTCGGCGAGGTGAACAAGTACCTCACCGTCACCGAGCCCTACAAGATGAAGGACGAGTCGCAGCGCGAGCGCCTCGGCACCGTCCTGCACGTCGCCGCGCAGTGCGTGAGCGACTGCAACACACTGCTGTCGCCGTTCCTGCCGCACTCGGCCAACAAGGTGCACGCGGTCCTCGGTGGCGAGGGAGAGTTCATGCCGATGCCGCGCGTCGAGCAGGTCGAAGAGCTCGAGCCCGGCAACGGTGCGGGCCACACGTCGTACTCGATCATCACCGGCGAGTACACCTCCACGCCCGCGTGGGAGTCGCGTCCCGTCACCGTCGGCGCGAAGGTCGCCAAGCCGACGCCGGTCTTCACCAAGCTCGACCCGTCGATCATCGAGGAGGAGCTGGCGCGATGACTGCCGGGCCCGCCGCCGAGATGTACCTGCCCCACTTCGTGGTCAAGCAGAAGCTCACCATGATGGTCAACCGCTACGAGGTCTCCGAGTCGGACGAGGCCGGCAACCCCACGCGGCTGATGGCGTTCGCCGAGCAGAAGCGGATGGCGTTCAAGGAGCAGGTCACCTTCTTCACCGACGCGAGCCGGTCGCGGGCCGTGTTCGGGTTCAAGGCCCGCAAGAGGCTCGACCTCAACGCCGGCTACGACATCACCGACGAGTCCGGTGCCCAGATCGGGTTCTTCAGGAAGGACTTCGGCGCCTCCCTCCTGCGCTCCACCTTCCACGTCGAGGGCCCGGGCTACGCCGGCACCGGGCAGGAGCGCAACCAGCTCGTCGGTCTGCTGCGCCGCTTCACCGAGCTCGACTTCATCCCGGTCCACTTCGACTTCGTCGACTCCGCGGGCAGCCCGCTGTTCTCCGTGGAGCGCAAGATGTCCATCGGCGACCGCTACCGCGTCAGCGTCCCCGACCAGCGGGTCGACTTCCGCGTGGCGGCCGCCGTGGCCGTCGCCCTGGACGCGCTGATGTCGCGGTGAGCCCGTGATGTACCCCGAGGTCCGCGCCGCGGTCGAGGCCGACGCCGGCCCGGACCTCCGTGCGCCGGGTTTCGACCTCGCCGCGCACCGCGAGGAGGTGCGCCTGGCCAACCTGGCCCAGCCCCGCGAGGAGGTCGCCGCCGTCGAGGACCTCGACGCGGGCGGCGTGCCGTGCCGGCTCTTCACGCCCGAGGACCCGCTGCCCGGACTGGTCGTGCACGCCCACGGCGGCGGCTTCGTGCTCAACGACGTCGACGTGCACGACGGCATCTGCCGGCGCTTCGCCAACCGCGCGCGTCGCCGGGTGCTCAGCGTGGACTACCGCCGCCCGCCGGAGCACCCGTTCCCCGCTGCTCCCGACGACATGGACGCGGTCGTGCGCTGGCTGCGCGAGGGTCGTGGGCCGCAGGGACCGTACGCCGCGCACGGCGACTCGGCCGGGGGCAACCTCGCGCTGGTCGCGGCGCTGCGCAACCCGGGATTCTTCCGCGCAGTCGCCCTGGTCTACCCCTTCCTCGACCCGCACAGCAGCTTCCCGTCCTGGGAGCTCGGCGCGGCGACGGGCTTCGACCCCGCCGAGGCCACCTGGTACTGGGAGCAGTACGCCCGCACCGAGGCCGACCTCGAGGACCCCGACCTCGCACCGCTGCTCTCCGACCGCCTGCACACGCTGCCGCCGACCTTCGTCGCGACCGCGGAGGCCGACCCGCTGCGCGACGAGGGCGAGGAGCTCGCGCGCCGCGTCGCGGAGGCCGGTGTGGAGACGGTGGGCATCCGCTGCCTGGGCCAGACCCACGGGTTCTGGCGGCACGCGCACTTCACCGCGTCCGAGCCGCTGGTCCGACAGGTCGCGGGCTGGCTCGACCAGCACCTCCAGCGCGTCGCCTCCGACCCGTCGTAGCCGGGGCGGATCCGGCGCGCGAAGCCCCGCAGCCGCTTGCGGCGAGGGGGCTTGAGAGGATCTGCCCATGCGCGTTCACCTCGGTTCCGACCACGCCGGCCTCGACCTCAAGGACCACCTCGTCACCTGGCTGGTCGACCACGGCTACGAGGTCGTCGACCACGGCCCGTTCGTCCACGACGCCCTCGACGACTACCCGGTCTTCTGCCTGCGTGCGGGTGAGGGCGTCGCGGCGGACCGCGCCGAGGGGCTGGACAGCCTCGGGGTCGTCATCGGCGGCTCGGGCAACGGGGAGCAGATGGCCGCCAACAAGGTCACCGGCATCCGCTGCGCGCTGGTGTGGTCCGAGGAGACGGCCACGCTCGCCCGCGAGCACAACGACGCCAACGTGGTCTCGGTCGGCGGCCGCATGCACTCGCTCGACGACATGACCCGCTTCGTCGAGGTGTTCCTCACCACGCCGTTCTCCGGCGACGAGCGGCACGTGCGCCGCATCGGCCAGCTGACGACCTACGACGAGACGCGCGAGCTCCCGCCGCTGCCG
The DNA here is from genome assembly GCF_014653115.1 of Nocardioides flavus (ex Wang et al. 2016). Lineage (GTDB taxonomy): Bacteria > Actinomycetota > Actinomycetes > Propionibacteriales > Nocardioidaceae > Nocardioides > Nocardioides flavus. The sequence goes on from NZ_BNAD01000011.1 coordinate 57,181, forward strand.
GAGTCCGCCCTCCGCGGCCCGGATGCCTGAGGGGCACACCCTCCGCAAGCTGGCGGACGACCTCGCCGCCGCGTTCGCCGGCCGTACGGTCCGGGTGACCTCGCCGCAGGGTCGCTTCGCCGCCGACGCGGAGCAGGTCGACGGCTCGCGCCTCGTCGGTGCCGAGTCCGCCGGCAAGCACCTGTTCGTCGAGCTCGAGGGCGAGCGCTGGATCCACGTGCACCTCGGCCTGATCGGGCAGTTCGACGTGCACCCGGCGGTCGACGACGTGCCGGACCCCGTCGGGGCCGTCCGGCTGCGCCTGGTCAGCCTGCCGCCGGACGATCCGCGCGGCACGGCGTACGCCGACCTGCGCGGCGCGATCCTCTGCGACCTGGTCGGTGCGGCCAGGCGGGAGCAGGTGCTCGCCGGGCTGGGGCCGGACCCGCTGCGCGCCTACGCCGAACCCGACCTGGCCTGGCGGCGGATCTCGCGGAGCCCCCGTGCGATCGGCGACCTGCTGATGGACCAGAAGGTCCTCGCCGGGGTCGGCAACGTCTACCGGGCCGAGGTGCTCTTCCGGCACCGCATCCACCCGCTGCGACCCGGCAACACCCTGCGCGTCGGACAGTGGCAGGCCATGTGGGCCGACCTCGTCGAGCTGATGGCCGAGGGGGTGCGCACCGGCCGCATCGACACGGTGCGCCCCGAGCACACCCCGGAGGCGATGGGGCGCGAGCCGCGTCGCGACGACCACGGCGGCGAGGTGTACGTCTACCGGCGCACCTCGATGCCGTGCCTGGTCTGCGGCGCGGCCGTCAGGACCGGGGAGCTCGCCGGACGCAACACGTTCTGGTGCCCGCGATGTCAGCCGAAGTTCCGCTCGCGGGCCGTACGATCTCCCGGCAAGGGGCCTGGCGCGGCGGGAGGAGCTCGGCCATGAGTTCGCCTTCGCTGGGCTCAGCCGTGGGACGCGTCGTCCCACGGGGCTCCCGCGTGCTCGTGGCGCTCGTGGTCTCCACGATCCTGATCGGCCTCGCGATCTGGCGCTTCGACGCGAGCCTCCCGCTCGTCACGCTCCTCGTGCCGCTCGTCGTGTCGAGCCTCGTCCTGGGCCCGCGGCAGCTGCCGTGGTTCGTCGTGTTCGTCCTGCTGGTGCTCGCGCTCGTCGTGCCGACGCAGGACGACCTCAGCCTCCGCATCGCCCTCACGGTGGTGATCATCTTCGGTCTCGGCTTCATGGTGCTGCTGTCGTCCTTCCGGCGCACGCGCCTGGGCGTCGCCGGCATCCAGGGCGAGCAGATGTTCGTGGACCTGCGCGACCGCATCCTGAGCCAGGGCGGGATCCCCGACCTCCCGGACGGCTGGTACGCCGCCTCCGAGCTGCGCTCCGCCGGGGGCACCCCGTTCGCGGGCGACTTCGTCGTCGCGGCGCGCGTCGAGGGACGCCTCGAGGTGGCGGTCGTGGACGTGTCGGGCAAGGGCCAGGGCGCCGGCACTCGGGCGCTGCTGCTCTGTGGCGCGCTCGGCGGCCTGCTGAGCGCGCTGCCGCCGAGCGAGTTCCTCGCCGGCGCCAACCGGTTCCTGCTCCAGCAGGACTGGGACGAGGGGTTCGCCACCGCGATCCACCTCTCGCTCGACCTCGCGTCGGGTCGCTACGACATCCGCAGCGCCGGCCACCCGCCCGCCGCGCTGCGCCACGCCGGGTCCGGACGGTGGCAGGTCCTCCAGTCGGAGGGCCCGATCCTGGGCCTCATCGACGGCGCCGAGTTCCCGGCGGTCTCGGGGGAGATGCGCCACGGCGACGCCCTGCTGCTCTACACCGACGGCATGGTCGAGACACGCACCCGCGACATCGCCCTCGGCATCGACCGGATGCTCGGCCAGGCCGAGCGACTCCTGCGTGGGCAGTTCGAGGGCGGCGCGACGCGGCTCATCGAGGCCCTGGGCTCCCGCAACGACGACCGCGCCCTGCTGCTCGTCCATCGCCGCTGAGCCGCCGCTGACCTGCCGCCGGCCGGTTGCGGCGCTCGCCCGCAGGTGTGGCACCATGACACCCGCACCGGCGGCCACGACGCCGCCGGGACGCGCGGATGTAGCTCAATGGTAGAGCCCCAGTCTTCCAAACTGGCTACGCGGGTTCGATTCCCGTCATCCGCTCCAAGCAGGCCCTCGTGCCTCCCGTCCGGGAGCACCGGGGGCCGGTTTGGCGGGGCGTAGCGTAGTGGCTAGCGCGCCTGCTTTGGGAGCAGGAGACCGCAGGTTCGAGTCCTGTCGCCCCGACCCACTGGTCCCACGGGTCGCAGCCTCCCCACACGTACGTGTGCGACGCGATCGTCGGGCGGGCGTGATTCGGCCTGTGCCCGACGCGTCGATAGACTCTTCGGGTTTGCGGCTGCCGCGCCTTCGGCGTGCCCCCAACGTTCCATCCCTACGTTCCACCCCTCGTTCCACCCACTGACCTCAGCACCAGGAGACATTTGTGAAGAGCGCCGTCGAGACCTTGAGCCCGACCCGGGCCAAGCTGACCGTCGAGGTGCCCTTCGAGGAGCTCAAGCCGAGCCTCGACGCGGCGTACCAGAAGATCGCGAAGCAGATCAACGTCCCGGGCTTCCGCCGCGGCAAGGTCCCGCCGGCGGTCATCGACCGGCAGATCGGTCGCGGGCCCGTCCTCGACGAGGCGATCAACGCGGTCGTGCCGCAGCAGTACATGGCTGCGCTGCAGGAGCACGACCTCGAGCCGCTGGCCCAGCCGGAGATCGAGGTGACGAAGTTCGAGGACAACGAGTCCCTCGAGTTCACCGCCGAGGTCGACGTCAAGCCCGACTTCGAGCTCCCCTCCTACGACGGGCTCGAGGCCACGGTCGAGGACATCGAGATCTCCGACGCCGACGTCGACGAGCAGGTCGAGGCGCTGCGCGAGCGCTTCGGCACCCTGGTCCCCGTCGAGCGTGCGGCTGCCGACGGCGACTTCGTGACCATCGACCTGGTCGCGGCCCGTGACGGCGAGACCGTCGAGGGCGGCGAGGTCACCGGCATGTCCTACAAGGTCGGCCGTGGCGGCATGATCGACGGCCTCGACGAGGCCCTCGTCGGCCTGTCCGCGGGCGACGACAAGACCTTCGACTCCGAGCTCGTCGGCGGCGACCTGGTCGGCGAGCCGGTCCAGGTGACCGTCAAGGTGACCGCGGTGCAGGAGCAGCAGCTGCCCGAGTACGACGACGAGTTCGCTCAGCTCGCCTCCGAGTTCGACACCGCCGAGGAGCTCACCGCCGACGTGCGCGAGCGCCTGGGTCGCGGCAAGCGCCTCGAGCAGGCCGCCGCCGCCCGCGACGCGGTGCTCGAGGCCCTGCTGGAGAAGGTCTCGATCCCGCTGCCCGAGGTGATGGTCACCGACGAGCTCAACGCGCGCCGCCAGAACGTCGAGCAGCAGCTCGGCTTCGCCGGGATCTCGATGGAGAAGTACCTCGAGGACGAGGGGCAGACCCAGGAGGAGTTCGAGGCCGACCTCGAGCGCCGGGTCCGCGACGCCGTCGCCGCCCAGTTCATCCTCGACAAGATCGCCAAGAAGGAGGAGTTCGGCATCGACCAGGCCGAGCTCTCCGAGCACCTCGTGCGGCGCGCCCAGCAGTCCGGGCAGGACCCGCAGGAGTTCGCCAACCACATGTTCGAGCACAACCACATCCCCGAGCTCGTGCAGGAGATCCTGCGCGGCAAGGCGCTCGCGACGATCGTGGAGGCCGCGACCGTCAAGGACGCCTCGGGCAACGTGGTCGAGCTCAAGAACCTGCGCCCCGACGGCACCATCGGCGAGCCCGTCGACGAGGCGCCCGCGGACCCCGAGGCTGCCGACGAGGCCACCGAGGACTCCGCCGAGGACTCCGAGAAGGCCTGAGCCGCACGTACGCGACGGCGTCCGTCCCCTCCGGGGGCGGGCGCCGTTCGTCGTCCGTGCACTGGCGGAATCCGCTGTGGGCGAACAGGGTGGGTTCTCGCGTGGAAGTGTCCGACCTTCCGGCTAGTGTCGCCAGCGTGAACCAGAACTCCAGCCCAGCCCTCTCGCCCGAGATGAACGGCGCCGGTGGGATGTATGGCCTCGACGACCACATCTACCAGCGCCTCCTCCGTGAGCGCATCGTCTTCCTCGGCTCGGAGGTGCGCGACCAGAACGCGAACGCGATCTGCGCGCAGCTCCTCCTGCTGTCGGCGGAGGACCCGGAGGCCGACATCTTCCTGCACATCAACAGCCCCGGTGGCTCCGTGGACGCCGGCATGGCGATCTACGACACGATGAACTACATCCCCAACGACGTCGCGACGGTCGGCATGGGCCTGGCCGCGTCGATGGGCCAGTTCCTGCTCTGCGCGGGGACCAAGGGCAAGCGGTACGCCCTGCCCCACGCGCGCATCATGATGCACCAGCCCTCCTCGGGCATGGGCGGCTCGGCCTCCGACATCAAGATCCAGGCCCAGCAGTCGCTCCACATCAAGAAGGTGCTCCTCGACCTCATCGCCGAGCACACCGGCCAGAGCGTCGAGCAGGTCGTCGCCGACGCCGACCGCGACCGGTGGTTCACCGCTGAGCAGGCCGTCGAGTACGGCCTCGTCGACCAGGTCATCACCAGCGCCCGCGAAGCCGCCGACGAGGGCCGCCCGGCCCGGATGAAGGACTGAACATGAACTACTACATCCCCCAGTGGGAAGAGCGCACCTCCTACGGCTTCCGGCGGATCGACCCCTACGCCAAGCTCTTCGAGGAGCGCATCATCTACCTCGGCACCCCGATCAGCGACGACGTGGCCAACGCGGTCATCGCCCAGCTGATGTGCCTGGAGACGATGAACCCCGACACCGACATCAGCATCTACATCAACAGCCCCGGCGGCTCGTTCACCGCGCTGACGGCGATCTACGACACGATGCGCTTCATCAAGCCCGACGTGCAGACGGTGTGCCTGGGCCAGGCGGCCTCGGCGGCGGCGATCCTGCTCGGCGCCGGCGCCAAGGGCAAGCGGATGGCGCTGCCCAACAGCCGCATCCTGATCCACCAGCCCTACACCGAGGGCACGTTCGGCCAGACCTCCGACATCGAGATCCAGGCCAACGAGATCCTGCGCATGCGCGAGCTCCTCGAGCGGATGATCGCCGACTCCAGCGGCAAGGACATCGACCAGGTCAGCCGCGACATCGAGCGCGACAAGATCCTCACCGCCGAGCAGGCCGTCGAGTACGGCCTCATCGACCAGGTGATCGAGTCGCGCAAGGGTGCCCCCGCCCTCACCTGACGAGGGTCGGCCGCAGGTCCGAGGCTCGAGAATGATGGCCGACGACATCCCGTGTCCGGCACCCGTCGGGGGCCGGCACGGGGTACCGTCGTACGGCCCACTGCAAGACAGCACAGCGCAAGGTGTGGAGTGCCGGGGCCCTTTCCCGGCGAAATTGGAGGACACGACTCGTGGCACGTATCGGTGACGGTGGCGACCTGCTCAAGTGCAACTTCTGCGGCAAGAGCCAGAAGCAGGTCAAGAAGCTCATCGCTGGCCCCAACGTCTACATCTGCGACGAGTGCATCGAGCTCTGCAACGAGATCATCGAGGAGGAGCTCGCCGAGGGCGCCGAGGTGAGCCTCGAGGAGCTCCCCAAGCCCCGCGAGATCTTCGAGTTCCTCAACTCCTACGTCATCGGCCAGGAGCACGCCAAGAAGTCCTTGGCCGTCGCGGTCTACAACCACTACAAGCGCGTCCAGGCGGGTCTGCAGCCGGTCACCGGCAAGGCCAAGGACGACGTCGTCGAGGTCGCGAAGTCCAACATCCTCGTCATCGGCCCCACGGGCTGCGGCAAGACCTACCTCGCCCAGACCCTCGCCCGGATGCTCAACGTCCCCTTCGCGATCGCGGACGCCACGGCGTTGACAGAGGCGGGCTACGTCGGCGAGGACGTCGAGAACATCCTCCTCAAGCTCATCCAGGCCGCCGACTACGACGTCAAGAAGGCCGAGACCGGCATCATCTACATCGACGAGATCGACAAGGTGGCCCGCAAGGCCGAGAACCCCTCGATCACGCGCGACGTGTCCGGCGAGGGCGTGCAGCAGGCGCTGCTCAAGATGCTGGAGGGCACCACCGCCTCGGTGCCGCCGCAGGGTGGTCGCAAGCACCCGCACCAGGAGTTCATCCAGATCGACACCACCAACATCCTGTTCATCGTGGGTGGTGCCTTCGCCGGGCTCGAGCAGATCATCGAGCAGCGCGTCGGCAAGAAGTCCCTCGGCTTCACCGCCGAGGTGCGTGGGGCCGCCGAGCGCGAGGCCGACGACCTGCTCGCGCAGGTCCGCCCCGAGGACCTGACCAAGTTCGGGCTGATCCCCGAGTTCATCGGTCGCCTGCCGCTGATCGCCAGCGTGAGCAAGCTGGACCGCGAGGCGCTCGTGCAGATCCTCACCGAGCCCCGCAACGCCTTGGTCAAGCAGTACCAGAAGCTCTTCGACCTCGACGGCGTCGAGCTCGAGTTCACCGACGACGCCATCGACGCCATCGCCGAGGCGGCGCTCGAGCGCGGCACGGGTGCCCGCGGCCTGCGCGCGATCATCGAGGAGGTCCTCCTCTACGTGATGTACGACGTGCCGTCGCGCGGTGACGTCGCCAAGGTGGTCGTGACGCGCGAGGTCGTCGAGGACGATGTCGCACCGACCCTGGTCCTGCGCGAGGCCGAGGGCCGGAAGAAGAAGTCCGCCTGACCGACTGGCCCTGTCTGACCATGGCGGTCTAGTCATTTCGGACTATTCCGGGCCATGGACGTGGGTTACGCGTCATGGCCCGGGGAGACTGGCGTCTCGTCTGCATGTGGGAAGGGGACCCGGTGGGGGTTGACCAGAAGCGGCCGCTGATGGGGTTCGCCTTCGTGGCGGTGCTCTGCGCCGTCCTGATGTCGGTGTCGGTCGAGCGCGGCTTCGGCCTCGACGACCTCGTCCAGCCCGGCAAGCCCATCGCCGCACCCGACGAGCCGCGTGCCGCGGCGCCGACCGTCGACGTGGTCGCCGAGGAGTCGCCCGTCAGCATCCCCGCCGAGCTGAGCACTCAGCCCCTCGCCCTGATCGTCGCCGCGGCGCCGCCGTCGGCACCGGCTGCCGAGGTCACGGGCGACGGCCGGTCCGCGTCAGCGGGCAGCGAGCAGTCCACGCAGAGCTCGGCAGGCCCGTCCACCGGTCGCCCGGTGGGCACCGACGATCCCTCGAAGGCGGCCCGCAAGGCCGACCGTGAGGCGGCGAAGGCGGCCCGCAAGGCCGACCGTGAGGCGGCGAAGGCGGCCCGCAAGGCCGACCGTCAGGCCGCGAAGGCGGCCCGTACGGCCGAGCGTCAGGCTGCCAAGGCGGCCCGCAAGGCGGAGCGTGAGGCTGCCAAGGCGGCCCGCACGGCCGAGCGTGAGGCCGCGAAGGCGGCCCGCAAGGCGGAGCGCGGCGCGAGCCACGGGCATGACAACGGGCACGGAAACAGGAACGGCAAGGGCTGAGGCCGCCCGCCCCCCGGCGCGCCGGACGACCACAACCTGACGCGCCCGGTCCAGCCTGAGCGTGCCGCGGGCCTGGCCCGAAGACTTCTGGTCGTCCGACGCGCCTGCGGCGACGTCCGGCGGGCAACGCGACGATCCCCCTCCCGCCGCTCGCCGGCGCGGGAAGGGGATCGGTCGAGCTCAGTCCTCCGTGGGTGCCAGCTCGGCGGCGGTCACCCGCAGCTCGGTCGAGGACTCGTCGGCGACGAAGTCGAGGTCACCGACGATGGTCCCCACGGCGCGCAGGTCGTCCTGCGCCTGCTGCGCGGCCTCCACCAGCGACGCCGGCCCGGTGATCTCCACGCGGGAGAGCGGGGCGCGCATCTTGGCCTTCGCCTGCGACTTCGCGCCGCGGATGCCGGTCAGGGCCGCGGCCACCGCGTCGAGGACCAGCGGCTGCGAGGCCGCGGCCGAGCCCAGGTCGGCAGCGGTCGGCCAGGCTGCGTGGTGGATCGAGCCGTCCTGCCACCACGACCAGACCTCCTCGGTCGCGTACGGCAGGAAGGGCGCGAGCAGTCGCAGCTGGACGTGGAGGGCGATGGCCAGCGTGGCGCGGGCCGAGTCGGTCCCGGCGCCCCCCTCGGTGCTGTAGGCCCGCTCCTTGACCAGCTCGAGGTAGTCGTCGCAGAACTCCCAGAAGAACTTCTCCGTGACCTCGAGCGCGGTGGTGTAGTCGTAGGCGTCGAAGGCCTCGGTGGCCTTGCGGACCACCACCTCGAGGCGCCCCAGCAGCGCGCAGTCGACCGGGGCACTGACGGCGGCCGGGCTGAGCTCGGTGGCGCCGACGTTGCCGAGGACGAACTTCGAGGCGTTGAGGACCTTCATCGCCAGGCGGCGCCCGACCTTCATCTGCGACTCGTCGAAGGGCGAGTCCAGCCCGGGGCGGCCGATCGCGGCGCGCCATCGCACGGCGTCGGCGCCGTACTTGTCGAGGATGTCGGTCGGGACGACGACGTTGCCCTTGGACTTCGACATCTTCTTGCGGTCGGGGTCGACGATGAAGCCGGAGATCATGGCGTGCGACCACGGCACGACCTGGTGCTCGTAGTCGGCGCGGACCACGCGGGAGAACAGCCAGGTGCGGATGATGTCGTGGGCCTGCGTGGCCAGGTCGTAGGGGAAGACCCGCGAGAACAGGTCGTCGTCGACCTCCCACATGCCCGCGATCTGCGGCGTGAGCGACGACGTCGCCCACGTGTCCATCACGTCGGGGTCGCCGACGAATCCGCCGGGCTTGCCGCGCTGGTCCTCGGTGTAGCCCTCGGGCGCCTGGGTCGACGGGTCGACCGGGAGCTGGTCCTCGCTCGGCATCAGCGGGTGGTCGTGGTCGGGCTCGCCGTCGGCGTCGAGGGGGTACCAGACGGGGAAGGGGATGCCGAAGAAGCGCTGGCGCGAGATGAGCCAGTCGCCGTTGAGGCCGCCGACCCAGTTGTCGTAGCGGTGCTTCATGTGGGCGGGGATCCAGGTGATCTCCTCACCGCGGACCAGCATCTCCTTGCGCAGCGCCGCGTCCTTGCCGCCGTTCTTGATGTACCACTGGCGGGTGGCGACGATCTCGAGGGGCTTGTCGCCCTTCTCGTAGAAGTTCGCCATGCGCTGGGTCGGCTTCGGCTCGCCGTCGAGGTCGCCCGACTCGCGCAGCAGCGCGACCATCGCCTCGCGGGCGCTGAAGGTGGTCTTGCCCGCCATCTCGGCGTACGCCGTCGCGGCGGCGTCGCTGGAGAGCCACTCGGGGATCTCGCGGGTCAGCCGGCCGTCGCGGCCCACGACCGTACGGATCGGCAGGCTGAGCTCGCGCCACCACATCACGTCGGTGAGGTCGCCGAAGGTGCAGCACATCGCGATGCCGGCGCCCTTGTCGGGCTCGGCGGCCGGGTGGGCGAGCACCGGGATCTCGACGCCGAAGACCGGCGAGGTCACCGTGGTGCCGAACAGGGCCTGGTAGCGCTCGTCGTCGGGGTGGGCGATGAGGGCGACGACGCTCGGGATCAGCTCCGGGCGGGTGGTCTCGATGTGCAGCGGGCTGCCGTCGGGCCGGTGGAAGGCGACGCGGTGATAGGCGCCGGGGTAGTCGCGGGCCTCGAGCTCGGCCTGCGCGACGGCGGTCTGGAAGGTGACGTCCCACAGCGTGGGCGCCTCGGAGAGGTACGCCTCACCGCGCGCGTAGTTGCGCAGGAAGGCCCGCTGGCTGACGGTGCGCGAGTGGTCGCCGATGGTGGTGTAGGTCGGGTTCCACTGGACCGACAGGCCGAGCTGGCGCCAGAGCGCCTCGAAGGCCTTCTCGTCCTCGACGACCAGCTGCTCGCACAGCTCGATGAAGTTGGGGCGGCTGACCGGCACCTGCTTCTTGGGGTCCGGCTTCTCCGGCGGGGTGAAGTCGGGGTCGTAGGGCAGCGTCGGGTCGCAGCGGACGCCGAAGTAGTTCTGCACGCGCCGCTCGGTCGGCAGGCCGTTGTCGTCCCAGCCGATCGGGTAGAAGACGGCCTTGCCCTGCATCCGCTGGTAGCGGGCGATGAGGTCGGTGTGGCTGTAGGAGTAGACGTGGCCGACGTGCAGCGAACCGCTGACGGTGGGCGGGGGAGTGTCGATCGAGTAGACGTTCTCCCGCGGCTGGGTGCGGTCGAAGGCGTACGTGTCGTTCTCGGCCCACGCCCGCGACCACTTGTCCTCCAGACCCTCGAGGGCCGGACGCTCCGGTACGACGACGGCACGCTGGTCGGTGCTCGCTGTCGTCGGACCAGTGTCCGTGGCCTGGGTGCTGGGGTTCTCAGTCATGCGCCGAGTCTATTGACGGCCCTCGGGCCTGCGAAAACGAGTATCGGCGCGGCGCGCGGGCGCTCTAGCGTTCGACCATGGACCCGGACCTCGGCAGCGCGTTCACCCTCGAGTTCTTCGACGCCCCGGAGCCCTTCCTCCACGTCGCGAGCCCGCTCCTGTGCGCCGACCCGGTGCTCGGCAGCGTGATCGCCAGCGTGAGCGAGCGGACCGCCCGCGAGCTCGCCGCCGGCCACGACTCGTGGGCCGAGGTCGGCGCGCCGTTCGACCGCTGGTGGCTCGTGGTGCGCGACGGGGTAGGCGAGGTCGTCAGCGCCGTCATGCGGACCGCGACGTTCAAGCCCTACCCGACCTTCGCCATGCCGATGCCGGACGCAGCGGCACGCGCGCTGGCTCGCGCCCTGCACGAGCGCGGGGAGGTGCTCGGCGGTGCCAACGGGGCGCTGCCGGGCGCGGAGGTGCTGGCCAGGGCCACTGCGGATCTGCTGGGCGGCGAGATGGTCGTCGACAAGGCGACCCGGCTCTGGGAGTGCACGCGCGTCGAGGTCCCGCCTGCGCCCGAGGGGCGCCTCCGGCTCGCGACGGAGGCCGACGCCCCGCTCGTGCTGGCCTGGTTCACCGCCTTCCACGCCGAGGCCGACGAGCAGGCCGGCCGGGAGCCGGACCCGACGTCGGGGGAGCACAACACGATCGACAGCGTGCTGGTGCGGATCCGCGAGGGCGTGGAGTGGCTCTGGGAGCTGCCCGACGGGACGGTCGCGCACCTGAGCGGCGCGGGCCTGCCGTCGTACGGCGTCTCCCGGATCGGCCCCGTCTACACGCCGCGCGAGCACCGCGGGCGCGGCATCGCGTCGTACGTCGTGGGCGAGCTCACCCGGCGCGGTCTCGAGGCCGGCCACCGGATGTGCCTGTTCACCGACCGCGACAACCCCACGTCCAACAAGATCTACGCCGGTCTCGGCAACGAGCCCGTGGTCGACATGGCCGAGCACCTCGTCACCCGCTAGCCCCTGTCCCTAGACTCGTGGCGCCATGACTGACGCCTCCGCCGCCCCCCAGGACGCTCCTCGACTCGCCGAGACCTTCGCCGAGGTCGAGGACGCGCTGCTGTCGCGGTGGCCCGAGACCAGGCTCGAGCCCAGCCTCGACCGCATCGAGGCGTTCACCGAGCTCCTCGGCTCGCCACAACGCTCGTTCCGCTCGGTGCACCTCACCGGGACCAACGGCAAGACCAGCACCAGCCGGATGATCGAGACGCTGCTGCGCGCGCTCGACCTGCGCACCGGGCGCTTCACCTCCCCGCACCTGGAGAAGATGAGCGAGCGGATCAGCGTCGACGGCGAGCCGCTCGACGACGAGGCGTTCGTCCGTGCCTTCAACGACGTCGCGCACTACACGCACCTCGTCGACGCCGAGCAGGAGCACCCCCTCAGCTTCTTCGAGACCATGGTCGGCATGGCCTACGCCGCCTTCGCCGACGCACCCGTCGACGCGGCCGTGGTAGAGGTCGGCATGGGCGGCAGCTGGGACGCCACCAACGTCATCGACGCCGACGTCGCGGTCGTGCTGCCGATCGCCGTCGACCACGCCAAGTACCTCGGCGAGGACCCCGCCACGATCGCGGCCGAGAAGGCCGGGATCATCAAGCCGGGTGCCGTCGCGGTCCTGGCCCAGCAGACCCCCGAGGTGGCCGCCGTCCTGCTCGAGCGTGCCGCCGAGGTCGGCGCCACCGTCGCCCGCGAGGGGATCGAGTTCGGTGTGTCCTCCCGCACGCCCGCCGTCGGTGGCCAGGTCGTGTCGCTGCAGGGCCTTCGCGGCCGCTATGACGACGTGTTCCTGCCGCTCTACGGTGCGCACCAGGCGCAGAACGCCGCCGTCGCGCTCGCCGCCGTCGAGGCGTTCACCAGCGGCACCCTCGACGACGACCTGGTGCGGGCCGCGTTCGCCGAGGTCACCTCGCCCGGACGGCTCGAGATCATCCGCCGCAGCCCCACGATCGTGCTCGACGCCGCCCACAACCCGCACGGCGCGGAGGCCGTCGCGGCCGCGCTCGAGGACTCGTTCTCGTTCAGCCCGCTCGTCGGCGTGGTCGGCGTGATGGAGGACAAGGATGCCGAGGGCGTGCTGGCCGTCCTCGAGCCGCACCTCACCTTCGTCGTCTGCACGCAGAACTCGACCCCGCGCTCGATGTCGGCCGCGGCTCTCGGACGCGTCGCGACCGAGGTCTTCGGCGAGGACCGGGTGAGCGTCGTGCCCGACCTCGCCGAGGCCATCGACCGCGCGGCCACCCTCGCCGAGGCCGGCGAGGCGATCGACGTCTCGATCGGTGCCGGTGCCGTGCTGGTCACCGGGTCGGTGGTGACCGTGGGCGAGGCCCGCGGACTGCTCAAGGGCCGCCGATGACCGCCCCCGCGCCCGACCCCGGGCAGGTGCCCACCAACACCGAGCGCTCGCCGCGCCGCGGGATGGCCGCCGCGGTCCTGAGCCTCGAGGCCGTCACCCTCGGCCTGACCACGCCGGTGATGATCACCATCGCCGGCGTCGACACCTCGCTGGCGTTGTCCGTCGGGCTCGGGCTCGCCGTGGTGTGCCTGCTGCTGGCGGGCATGCTGCGTGCCGAGTGGGCCTACCTCGCCGGCTACGTCGTCCAGGTCGCGGCCGTCGCGCTCGGGTTCGTCCTGCCCGTCATGTTCGCCCTCGGGCTGATCTTCGCGGCGCTGTGGACGGCGGCGGACCTGCTCGGGCGCAAGATCGAGCGCGAGCGCGCGGCCGCCTGGGCGGCGTACCGCGCGGAGCAGGGCTGACCGGCCTCGCTAGGCTGCGCCCATGACCGACGTCCAGCGTTCCCTCGTCCTCGTCAAGCCCGACGGCGTGCGCCGCGGCCTCTCGGGCGAGGTCCTGCGCCGGATCGAGGCCAAGGGCTACACGCTCGCGGCCGTCGAGCTGCGCACCGCGACCCCCGAGCTCCTCGCCGCGCACTACGCCGAGCACGAGGGCAAGCCGTTCTACGGGCCCCTCGTCGAGTTCATGCTCTCCGGTCCCGTGCTCGCCGTCGTCATCGAGGGTGAGCGCTGCATCGAGGGCTTCCGCTCGCTCGCCGGCGCCACCGACCCGACCGTCGCCGCCCCGGGCACCATCCGCGGCGACCTCGGCCGGGACTGGGGCGTGGCGGTCCAGCAGAACCTCGTGCACGGCTCCGACTCGCCGGAGTCGGCCGCCCGCGAGATCGGGATCTGGTTCCCCGAGCTCGGCGCGTAGCCCGCGAGCTCGCTCGTGCGCCACGCGCCGAGCGAGGCGTCCGTGGACCCCGGCCGCCCCGTACGCCGGGGTAGTCCACCGGGATGCGGTTGTCGATGTGTGAGCTTCCCGGCCAGCTGCCGGTGGACTACCGGGGCCCGAGCCGCACCACACACGTCACAGGAGCCACACACCCCCGCGCGTGTCCTGCCGGGAAGAGGCCTGACCGCTCCTTAACCTGAGCGTGGGTCGACGCCACGTGGACCCCTCTTCCCACGTACGACCCGACCTGCAGGGGCAGCAGCGGCAATGGCACTGAACAGCATGACCAGGGGCATCATCGGCCGGGACATGGCCGTCGACCTCGGCACCGCCAACACACTGGTCTATGTCCGCGGCAAGGGCGTCGTGCTCGACGAGCCGTCGGTCGTCGCGATGAACACCAGCACCGGCGAGGTCCTCGCCGTCGGCCACGAGGCCAAGCGGATGATCGGGCGCACGCCCGACAACATCGCCGCGATCCGGCCGCTCAAGGACGGCGTGATCGCCGACTTCGAGGCGACCGAGCAGATGCTGCGCTACTTCATCCACCAGGTGCACCGCCGCCGCTACTTCGCCAAGCCCCGCATGGTCATCTGCGTGCCGAGCGGCATCACCGCGGTCGAGCAGCGCGCGGTCAAGGAGGCCGGCTACCAGGCGGGCGCGCGTCGCGTCTACATCGTCGAGGAGCCGATGGCGGCCGCGATCGGAGCGGGGCTCCCGGTCCACGAGGCGACCGGCAACATGGTCGTCGACGTCGGCGGCGGCACCACGGAGGTCGCGGTGATCAGCCTCGGCGGCATCGTGACCAGCCTGTCGGTGCGCACCGCGGGCGACGACCTCGACCAGGCCATCATCGCGTGGATGAAGAAGGAGTACTCCCTCATGCTGGGGGAGCGCACTGCCGAGGAGATGAAGATGACCCTCGGGTCGGCCTTCCCGCTCCCCACCGAGCCCGACGCGGAGATCCGCGGCCGCGACATGGTCTCCGGCCTGCCGCGCACCGTCGTGGTGTCCAGCTCCGAGCTGCGCCAGGCGCTGGAGGAGCCGCTCCACAACATCATCGACGCCGTCCGCAGCACCCTCGACCAGACGCCCCCCGAGCTGGCCGGCGACATCATGGACCGCGGGATCGTCCTCACCGGCGGCGGCGCGATGCTGCGCGGCCTCGACGAGCGGCTGCGCCACGAGACCGGCATGCCGGTGCACGTCGCGGAGGACCCGCTGTCCTCGGTGGCCTACGGGGCCGGCAGGTGCGTGGAGGAGTTCGAGGCGCTCCAGCAGGTCCTCGTCTCGGACCCGAGGCGCTTCTGATGGGGGCCTTCGGGGGACACGACGGCCGCGAGCGCCGCTGGCGGGGCCTGGACCGCCTCGAGTCGCGCAACCGCCCTCCGCGGTCGCTGCTCGTCGCGCTGGTGCTCGCGAGCATCACGCTGGTCACGCTCGACGTGTCCGGCGACGGGGCATCGCCGCTCGACCCCGCCCGCCGCGTCGTCGGCGAGGCGCTGGGACCGGCCGAGGCAGGCGTCGCCGCGGCCGTGCGCCCCTTCACCGCCGTGCCCGCCTGGTTCCGCAGCAAGGGCGACCTCGCCGACCAGGTCCGTGACCTCGAGGCGAGCAACGCCGAGCTGCGCGGCCAGGTCGAGCTGGCCGGGTTCGACCGCAACCGCCTCGAGCAGTACGACGGGCTCACCACCGCAGCGGAGGACCTGGGCTCCGCCCTTGTGCCGGCCCGTGTCGTGGCGCTCGGGTCGCGGCAGTCGCAGAGCTTCACCGTGACCATCGACGCGGGCTCGGAGGCCGGCGTCGGCCCCGACATGACGGTCGTCAACAACGACGGCCTCGTCGGGCGGGTGCTGAGGGTGACCCGCAGCACCGCCACGGTCCTGCTGGTCATCGACCCCGACTCGACCGTCGGCGGGCGCGTGGGCTCCAGCATGGAGATCGGCTTCGTGACCGGCAGCGGGTCGCTGCGCCAGGAGTCCGGCCTCGACCTGCGCCTGGTCGACGACGCGTCCGTCCCGGCCCGCGACGACACCGTCGTCACGTGGGGTAGCGCGACCGGCCCGTACGCCCCGGGGGTGCCGATCGGCACGATCACCGAGGTCTACAGCTCGCTGCGCGAGGCCTCCCAGCGCGCCGTGGTGAAGCCCTTCGTCGACTTCTCCGCCCTCGACGTGGTGGGGGTCATGGTGCCCAGCGGCTCGCCCAGCGACCGCGCGCTCGTCGAGGCCGACGGGACCCTGCGATGAGCCAGCTGCGCTGGGTCGTGGCGATCGCGGCGGTCGTCGTCGCCCTCGTCGTGCAGGTCACGCTCTTCCCGCACGTCGCCTGGCACGGCGTCGTGCCCAACCTGTGCCTGCTCGTCGTGGTGGCCGCCGCGCTGACCGTCGAGGCGCCCTTCGCGCTGCTCCTCGGCTTCGCCGCCGGGCTCACCCTCGACCTCGCGCCTCCGGCCGACCACGTCGCGGGACGGTGGGCGCTGGCCCTCACGATCGCGGCCTTCCTCGCAGCGAGGGTGCGCCAGGACCAGAAGCCCGGCGCGCTGGCCGTGGTGGGCACGGTCGCCGCCGCCTCCTTCGTCGCCACCTCGCTCTTCGCGCTCTCCGGCGTGCTCCTCAAGGACCCGTCGATGTCCATCGCCGGTCTGCTCGAGGTCGTCCTGGTCGCCGTCGTGTGGGACGTGCTCCTCACGCCGTTCGTGCTGCCCCCGCTGATGCGGCTCTTCAGCCGCACCAGCCCCCAGTGGGCGACCACGTGAGCCGCTCGGGCAGCGCCGCAGCCAAGAGCCGGCTGCGCCTGGTGGTCGTGCAGGCCCTGGTGTTCTCGCTCTTCGCCACCCTCTTCGTGCGCCTCTACTACCTCCAGGTGATCGGCGGCGAGTCCTACCAGGCGCAGGCCGCCGACCAGTCGGTGCGCGACATCGTCGTGCAGCCCCAGCGCGGGCTCATCGTCGACAGCCAGGGCCGTCCGCTCGTGGCCAACCGCACGTCGTGGGTGATCGCGGTCGACCGCACCCTCCTCGGCAAGCTCGAGGACCGCCAGCGCGCCGAGCTCGTCCGCCGGGTCGCGGTCGTCGTCGACGCCACGCCCGAGGATGTCGAGGCCCGACTCGTCACCTGCGGCGACCCGGGCAGCGTCCGCGAGGTCTGCTGGAACGGCTCGCCCTACCAGCCCGTGCCCGTCGCCACCGACGTCCGCAAGGACGTCGCGCTGCGCATCCTCGAGCAGCCGGAGGACTACCCCGGCGTTCTCGCGGAGCAGCAGAGCGTCCGCTCCTACCCGCGCCCCTACGGCATCAACCTCGCGCACGTGCTGGGCTACCTCAGCCCCGTCACCGAGGACGAGTACGACCTCGCGGCCGAGCGCGACGACCGCTCGCTCAACGGCGCCTCGGTCGTCGGCCGGGCCGGCGTGGAGAAGGAGTACGACCAGTGGCTGCGCGGCCTGCCCGGCTACCACCGCGTGGCCGTGGACTCCATGGGCCGGGTGCTCGGCGACGACTCGATCGTCGAGAGCACGCCCGGCGACACCCTGGTCACGTCGATCGACGCCAAGGTCCAGTCGGTGGTGGAGCGCCAGCTCGCCCAGCGGATCGCCTTCCAGCGCACCCAGCTCGACAAGGTCACCGGCCGGAAGTTCGCCGCGGACTCGGGCGCCGCCGTCGTCCTCGACGCGAAGACCGGTCGCGTCATCGCCATGGCCAGCCAGCCGACGTACGACCCGGACGTGTGGACCGGCGGTATCAGCGAGACGCAGCTGACCCGCCTCTACTCCGAGAGGGCGGGCACGCCGCTGCTCTCGCGCGCCACCCAGGGCCAGTTCGCGCCGGGCTCGACCTGGAAGCCGTTCATGACCGCCGGCGCGCTGACCAACGGCTACTCCCTGGACACCGCCCTCCCGTGCTCGTCGGGGTTCCAGGTCGGCAACCGGGTCTTCAAGAACTACGAGTCCGGCGCCTACGGCAGCATCGGCTTCGCCAAGGCGCTCGAGGTCTCCTGCAACACGTTCTTCTACCGCATCGGCTACGACTTCTGGCAGCGATACGGCAGCGACCCCGCCGACATCGACGCCCGCGACCCGCTCGTCGAGGAGGCCAAGGAGTTCGGGTTCGGCTCCCGCACCGGGATCGACCTGCCCGGCGAGGCGCCCGGACGGATCGCGGACCGCCAGTGGAAGCAGGCCTACTACGAGTCGCAGAAGGACTACTACTGCGAGCTCAGCGAGAAGCCCCAGACCGCCGACACGAGCGACTTCGTCTACAAGTTCGCCCGTGAGTTCTGCCTCGAGGGCAACCTCTACCGCGCGGGCGACGCGGTGAACTTCTCCATCGGGCAGGGCGACACCATCGTCACCCCGCTGCAGCTCGCCCGCGGCTACGCGGCGCTCAGCAACGGCGGCACGCTGTGGGCTCCGACCGTCGCGAAGGCGATCGTGAGCCCCGACGGCGAGGTCCTGCGCCGCATCGCGCCGCGCAAGGTCGGCCGGGTCGACGTGCCGAAGAAGTACCTCGACTACATCGACGGGGCGCTCGAGAACGTGTCGCGCGTCGGCACCATGGCATGGAAGCTCGTCGGCTTCCCGATCGACGACGTGACCATCCGGGCCAAGACCGGCTCCGCGGAGGTCTACGGCAAGCAGTCGACCGGCTGGGTCGCGTCCTACTCCGAGGACTACGTGGTCGTGATGATGATCAGCCAGGGAGGCACCGGCTCGGGCTCCACCGGCGAGGGCATCCGCGCGATCTGGGAGGCGCTCTACGGCATCGAGGGCGAGACCGTACGCCCCGCGAGGGCCGCCATCCCCGGGACCGTGCCGCCGGCGCGGCTGCCCCAGTTCCTCGAGGACGGGTCGATCATGCCGCCGGTGCCGGACAAGGCGGGATGAGCATCGTGACCGTCCTGTCGAACCGCCCCGCCGGCCGCCCCGCCGGCCGGCCCGGCGCACGCCCCACCGGCCGCGCGACGGTCCTGCGCGCACCCGGGCTGGACTGGGTGCTGATGGTGGCGACGCTCGCGCTCGTGACGCTGGGGACGTTGCTCGTGTGGTCGGCGACGTCGACCCGGGCGGACCTGACCGGCGGCGACCCCAACGCCTACCTGCGCAAGCAGCTGGTCAACGTCGCGATCGGCCTGGTGCTGATGGTCGCCGTGCTCGCCACCGACCACCGCTGGGTGCGCATCCTCACCCCGCTGGCCTACGTCGCGAGCGTCGCCGGGCTGGTGATGGTGCTGGTCGCCGGCAGCACGATCAACGGCTCGCGCTCCTGGATCCAGGTCGGCGGGATGTCGATCCAGCCGGCCGAGCTCGCCAAGCTCGCGGTGGTCGTCGGGATGGCGCTCGTCGTCGCCGAGCGCACCGAGCGGCGCTGGGGCCGCGGGGTGGGCAGCCTCGAGGTGGTCGCGATGCTGGCGATCGCCGCGCTCCCGGCCGTGCTGATCCTGCTCCAGCCCGACCTCGGCACCATGCTCGTGCTCACCGCCACGGTCTTCGGGGTCCTCGCGATCGCCGGCGCCGGACGGGCGTGGCTCGCCGGGCTCACCCTGGCCGGCATCGGCGGAGCCGTCGGCGCGGTGTCGATGGGCGTGCTGAAGCCCTACCAGGTCGACCGGTTCCTCGCCTTCACCAATCCGGGCCTCGACCCGCGCGGTGCCGGCTACAACACCGAGCAGGCCCGCATCGCGGTCGGCAACGGCGGCCTGTTCGGCCAAGGCCTGTTCGACGGGTCCCAGACGCGCTCGGGATTCGTTCCCGAGCAGCACACCGACTTCATCTTCACGGTCGCGGGGGAGGAGCTCGGGCTCGTCGGCGCGGGCGTGCTCATCCTGCTGCTCGCCGTGGTCATCTGGCGGGCCCTGGCCATCTCGGCGCAGGCCGGCGACCTCTTCGGTCGCGTGGCCGCGGCCGGCATCGCCTGCTGGTGGGGCTTCCAGGCCTTCCAGAACATCGGCATGTGCCTGGGCATCATGCCGGTCACCGGCGTGCCGCTGCCCTTCGTCTCCTACGGCGGCAGCTCGCTGTTCGCCGGCATGCTCGCCCTCGGCCTGCTGCAGAACATCCACCTCCGCGCGGCCGGCCAGGTCCGTCGCTGACTGCTCGCTGAGTAGGTCGCACCACCGCCCGGGACGTACCCTTGGGGGTCGGCGGCGTCGCCGCACCCCCGTCCCGGTCCACGTCCCCAGCCCAGTCGAGGTGAAGCTCAACATGTCCGTCGCGTCGGTGTTCCCGCGTCTGGAGGCCAGGCTGCCGTCGGTGCAGAAGCCCATCCAGTACGTCGGTGGCGAGCTCAACTCCGTCGTGAAGGACTGGGACTGCGCCGAGGCGTCGGAGACCGGCGGCCCCACGGTCCGCTGGGCCCTGATGTACCCCGACGCCTACGAGGTGGGCCTGCCCAACCAGGGCGTGCAGATCCTCTACGAGGTGCTCAACGAGCGTGACTGGATCCTCGCCGAGCGCACCTACTCGGTGTGGCCCGACATGGAGAAGGTGATGCGCGAGGGCGACGAGCACGGCCCGATCCCGCAGTTCACCGTGGACAGCCACCGCCCGGTCGGCGCCTTCGACCTGTTCGGCCTGAGCTTCTCCACCGAGCTCGGCTACACCAACATGCTCAACGCCCTCGACCTCGCCGGGATCCCGCTGCACGCGGTCGACCGCGGCGAGGACGACCCGGTCGTCATCGCGGGCGGCCACGCGGCGTTCAACCCCGAGCCCATCGCGGACTTCGTCGACGCGGCCGTGCTCGGCGACGGCGAGGAGGTCGTGCTCGCGATCTCCGACATCGTGCGCGAGTGGAAGCTCGAGGACCGGCCCGGCGGCCGCGAGGAGCTCCTGCGCCGCCTCGCGGTGACCGGCAACATCTACGTCCCGCGGTTCTACGACGTGGCCTACGGCGAGGACGGCGCGATCGAGGCGGTCGTCCCCAACCGTCCCGGCATCCCCTTCCGGGTGCGCAAGCACACCCTGATGGACCTCGACCAGTGGCCGTACCCGCAGAACCCGCTGGTCCCGCTCGCCGAGACCGTCCACGAGCGCTTCTCCGTGGAGATCTTCCGCGGCTGCACCCGCGGCTGCCGCTTCTGCCAGGCCGGCATGATCACGCGCCCGGTGCGCGAGCGCTCGATCAAGACCATCGGTGACATGGTCGAGAACGGCATCCGCAAGTCAGGCTTCGAGGAGGTCGGGCTCCTGTCGCTGTCGAGCGCCGACCACACCGAGATCGGCGAGGTCGCCAAGGGCCTCGCCGACCGCTACGAGGGCTCCAACGTCTCCCTCTCGCTGCCCAGCACCCGCGTCGACGCCTTCAACATCACCCTCGCCAACGAGTTCTCCCGCAACGGCCGGCGCTCGGGCCTCACCTTCGCGCCCGAGGGCGGCTCCGAGCGGATGCGCAAGGTCATCAACAAGATGGTCAGCGAGGAGGACCTGATCCGTACGGTCGCGGCGGCCTACTCGCACGGCTGGCGCCAGGTGAAGCTCTACTTCATGGTCGGCCTGCCGACCGAGACCGACGAGGACGTGCTCCAGGTCGCCGACCTCGCCAAGCGCGTCATCGCGACCGGCCGCGAGGTCTCGGGCCGCAACGACATCCGCTGCACCGTGTCCATCGGCGGCTTCGTGCCCAAGCCGCACACCCCGTTCCAGTGGGCCGCCCAGCTCGACCACGAGGCCACCGACGAGCGGCTGAAGAAGCTGCGCGACACCGTGCGCGAGGACAAGAAGTACGCCCGCGCGATCGGCTTCCGCTACCACGACGGCAAGCCCGGCATCGTCGAGGGACTCCTCTCGCGCGGCGACCGCCGCGTCGGCCGGATCATCGAGCAGGTGTGGCGTGACGGTGGCCGATTCGACGGCTGGAGCGAGCACTTCTCCTACGACCGCTGGATGGAGTCGGCCGCGACCGCCCTGGCCGGCACCGGCGTCGACGTCGACTGGTACACCACCCGCGAGCGCGACTACGACGAGGTGCTGCCCTGGGAGCACCTCGACTCGGGTCTCGACAAGGACTGGCTGTGGGGTGACTGGGAGGACGCCCTCGCGGCTGCCGACGGCGCCGACATCGAGATCGAGGACTGCCGCTGGACGCCGTGCTACGACTGCGGCGTGTGCCCGGAGATGGGCACCGAGATCCAGGTCGGTCCGACGGGGCAGAAGCTGCTGCCGCTGTCGGTGGTCTGACAGGTCGCGATAGCGTCTCCCTGATCACCAGAGGAGGGCCTTTGCCCGCAGACACCGACCCCTTCGTCGTGGGCGCCACCGGGCGCCGCTTGTACGTTGACCCCGACGACGAACGGGCCCATCAGCTCGTCCGCAACGACGGCACCCTCACACCGGGGTCCAACCGTCTCTGGGACGCGGTTCTCGCCCTCCAGCCGTGGGACGTCGTCGTCGACATCGGGGCCAACTACGGTGAGATGGTCCTCGGGGCCAGCATCCCGGCCGACGCGAGGATCATCTGCTTCGAGCCGAGCCCCCGTGTCCTGCCGTACCTGCGCCGCTCGATCACGGAGTCGGGCCTGCCCATCGACCTCCGCGAGGTGGCGGTCGGTGCTGCGGTCACCGAGGCGTCGTTCGTCATGGACACGGTGTGGTCCGGACGTTCCGGCCTCGCCGACACGCACCGCACCGACTCCGAGCACGCCCTGGAGGCCGTCGTGGTGCCGGTCCGTACGCTCGACTCCGAGCTGGCCCTCTCCGAGGGCGACGCGGTGTGCGTCAAGGTGGACGTCGAGGGTGCGGAGTTCGACGTGCTCGAAGGCGCGCGAGCACTCACGGCGAGCTCGCGACCCTGGGCCATCATGATGGAGGTGCTGCACATGGACCCGTTCGAGAAGGCGCGCCTGGCCGCCGACTACCGGATGCACGTGATGGACCGCCGCACCGGCGACCTCGTGGTCGTTCCACCGGCCAGCGCCGACGTGCTGACCGAGCTCCTCGC
Source organism: Nocardioides flavus (ex Wang et al. 2016) (assembly GCF_014653115.1). Taxonomy (GTDB): domain Bacteria; phylum Actinomycetota; class Actinomycetes; order Propionibacteriales; family Nocardioidaceae; genus Nocardioides; species Nocardioides flavus. The sequence continues at coordinate 79,697 of NZ_BNAD01000011.1, forward strand.
CGGGGAGTGGCTCCACTCCCAGGATGCCGTGCTCACCTCTCGGGAGGCCGCGTGACAAGCCCCACCGCAGCACCGCGCAGGGCGGTCTTCCGTGCCCTGATCGGCGGCTACGAGCAGCTGCGCGAGGAGGACGTCGCCCGCGACTCCGACCTGCCGTTCATCTGCTTCACCGACGATCCGACGCTGACCAGCACCACTTGGCAGGTCGAGCTCGTCGAGGCCCGGTTCCCCCGCGATGCCACCCGCAGCGCACGGGCCCTCAAGATCCTCGGCCACCCGCTGCTCGACGACTACGACGAGACGCTCTGGGTGGACAACACGGTCGCGCTGCTGGAGCCGCCCGACGGCCTGTTCGACGAGTGGCTCGCCGAGGGCGACGTCGCCGCTCCGCTGCACTCCCACCGGTCGTCGGTGCTGGCCGAGGCCGAAGCGGTCCTCGACGCGGGGCTGGACGACTACTCCCGGGTGTACGAGCAGCTGACGCACTACCTCACCGCCGACGCGGAAGTCCTCGACGAGAACCCGCACTGGACCGGCATGCTCGCGCGTCGCCGTACGCCCGCCTCGCTCGCTGCCATGACCGGATGGTGGGAGGACGTCCTGCGGTACTCCCGGCGCGACCAGGTCTCGTTCCTCCCTGCCATGCGTCGTCACGGTGTTCGCCTGTCGTCCGTGCCGATCGAGGCGCACGGGTCACGGTGGCACGAGTGGCCGTGCGCCGAGGGCCGCGACCGTTCCCGGAGCGGCTCCGGCCTGCGGGAGGTGCTCCGGCCGCCCGCTGCGCGGATCGGGGTGCTGGAGCAGGCGCTCGACGAAGCGACTCGCACCCTGGCGGTGAGCGTCACCCACCGCGAGGAGATCATCGCCCAGCACGACGTGACGATCACCTCGCTGCACGAGTCCCTGGCCGAGGCCAACCAGCGTGCCCACGACACACAGGTCGAGCTCGACACCGTACGGCACCAGCGCAACCTCACCGCGAGGGAGCTCAACGAGGCCCGGCGCCGCATCCGTCGGCTCAAGCAGCAGGCGAAGGGCCGACCCAGCCGTTCCGAACGGGTCTGGCGGCGCCTCCGGCGCCGCGTGCGACGTCGCGGTTGAGTCGTGCCGGCGGGGGAGTCCTGCACGTGGACGTGGGATAACCTGCCTGCCGGCCGACAACGCGACGAAGGAGCCAGATGACCCACGAGGGAACGACCTCGGTCGACCATGGCCGCGGCTACTACGACCAGGCGCACCTGGACGGCCGCGGTGACTACTCCTGGGACGACGAGCACTGGCGCGACTTCTTCATGTCGGTCGCCGACAGGCTGATCGGCGCATTCGCCCCGGCGTCGGTCCTCGACGTCGGGTGCGGTCGCGGGCTCCTGGTCCAGGCACTCACCGTGCAGGGCGTCGACGCGAGCGGGCTCGACATCTCCGAGCACGCCGTCGCGACCGCCCACGCGGACGTCCGTGACCGCCTGGCGGTGGCCTCGGCCACCGCTCCGATCGAGGGTCGCTACGACCTCGTCACGTGCATCGAGGTGCTGGAGCACATGTCAGCCACCGACGCCCAGCTCGCGATCGATCGCCTCACGGCGGTCACCGACCGGGTGCTGTTCTCCTCGAGCCCGGACCCTCACGGCGAGCCGACTCACGTCAACACGCAGCCCGGTGAGGCGTGGGCGGCCTGGTTCGCCGAGCGCGGGTTCTTCCGTCGCACCGATGTCGACCTCAGCATGATCACGCCGTGGGCGGTCGTCTTCGAACGCGGAGAGCTGACGCCCCACGAGATCGTCAGGCGCTACGAGCAGCAGTACGCCCGGGTGCGCACCGAGCTGCTGGACAAGCGCCGCGCGCTGCTGGACGCCGACCGCGCCGTCAACAGCCTGCGCGAACGGCTCGACGAGGGTCCCGCCGACGCCGAGGAGGTCGAGCGCCTGCGCGCCGAGGTCGCGCAGCACCGTCACGCCGTGCTCGTCAGCCGTGACCACGTGATCGGCCTGGAGGCCGAGAACGGACGGTTGCAGCGCGACCTCAGCGTCGTCCTCCCCGAGCTCAGGAAGCTGCAGCGGCGGGTCACCGTGCTCACCAAGCGACGCGAGGAGCTGACGGCCAAGCTCCAGGACACCCGCCAGCGGCTCGAGCGCAACCGCAAGCGCGTGGCGCAGCTGGAGGCGCCGCCCGCACCGCAGGCGTCGCTGACCCGTCGCGTGGCCCGCCGCGTCCGCAGGACGTTCGCGTGAGCCCTCGTCGTCCGGCTCCGCTGTTCAGCATCGTCACCCCCGTCTACGACCCGCCGCTCGACGTGCTCAAGGAGTGCATCGAGTCGGTGCTGGCGCAGGACTTCGACGGCTGGGAGATGATCCTGGTCGACGACTTCTCGCCCTCGGCGGCGGTGCCGACCGTGATCAACCAGTACTCCCGGCAGGACGCGCGGATCCGACTGGTCGAACGTGACACCAACGGCCACATCGTGGTCGCCTCCAACGACGGCGTCGAGCTCGCGCAGGGCGAGTTCATCGCCCTGCTCGACCACGACGACCTGCTCGCACCCACCGCCCTCTCGCGGGTGGCCTCGGTGATCGCCGAGCACGACGACGTCGACTACGTCTACACCGACGAGGACAAGGTCGGCGAGGACGGTCGGACCTACGGCGCCTTCCACAAGCCCGACTGGTCGCCCGAGCGGTTGCGCGGCCAGATGTACACCTCCCACCTCTCGGTCCTGCGCACCGAGCTGGTGCGCGAGGTCGGCGGGTTCAGGGAGGGCTTCGAGGGCTCGCAGGACCACGACCTCGTCCTCCGCGTGACCGAGCGCGCTCGTCGGGTCGTGCACGTCCCGGAGGTGCTCTACCACTGGCGCGCCGTGGAGGGCTCGACAGCCGTCGACATCGAGGCCAAGCCCTACGCCAACGACGCGGGTCTCCGAGCCGTGCAGGAGCACCTCGACCGCGTCGGCATCGCAGGGCGGACCGTGGCCGGCGCCGAGCCCGGCCGCTACACCGTCGAGCGCGACCTAGACCCGGCGCGGCGGGTCTCCCTGGTCATCCCCACGATGGGCCAGTCCGCGGTGATCCACGGTGCGTCCCGCTTCCTGGTCGTCGACGCCGTGCGCTCCGCGCTGGAGTGCACCGACCACGAGGACGTGGAGGTCGTGGTCGTGCACGACGCCCCGACTCCTGCGGGCGTCCTCGACCAGCTGCGCGAGGTCGCGGGGGACCGGCTGGTGCTCGTGCCGTTCGACGCCCCCTTCAACTTCAGCACCAAGATGAACCTCGGCGTCAGCCACGCCTCCGGTGAGCGCATCGTGTTCCTCAACGACGACGTCGAGGCGATCTCGCACGGCTGGCTCGAGCAGCTCGTCGCCCCGCTCGACGAGCCCGACGTGGGGCTGACCGGAGCGAAGCTCTACTACGCCGACCAGACCGTCCAGCACGCCGGGCACGCCTACTTCAACGCCGGCTACCACCACCCGTTCCGGTTCCGGACCCGGGACGAGGCGGGCCCCTTCGGCGAGCTGTTCGTCAGCCGGGAGGTGACGGGCGTGACGGCCGCATGCGCCGCGATGCGGCGGGAGACCTACTTCGAGGTCGGCGGGTTCACCGAGACGCTGCCGGGCAACTTCAACGACGTGGACCTCTGCTACAAGGTCGCGGCGGCCGGCCTGCGCACCCTCTTCATCGCCAACAGCGAGCTCTACCACTACGAGTCCCAGACCCGGGTCGCCGAAGTGGCCGAGCAGGAGCGGCTCGCCGTCGTCTCCCGGTGGGGCACGCCGACCGAGGACGCCTACCTCCGCAGCGAGCTCGCCATGCCCAACCTGCGCCGCGTGAAGGAACTTCCCGTCGACCTGTTCGACGGCGCCTGAGAGGATCAGCGCGCGCGCAGGTACGGCTCGAGCGCGCGGGTCAGCGGCTCGGCCACCGAGTCCCACGCCCAGCGGGCATGGGCCTTCTCTGCGGCGGGCGCGACACGGGCGGCGTACGCCTGGCGGTCGCGGGCGAGCTCGACACCCTCGCGCAGCGCTGCGTCCCACTCGTGCGCCTTGGCGAGCCGGCCCGTGACGCCGTCCTCGATCGCCTCGTCGAGCGACGGGGTGTGCGACGCCACGGTCCACGTGCCGACGGCGGCGGCCTCGAAGAACTTGAGGTCGGACTTGCAGATGTTGAACGCGGTGTGCGACAGCGGCGCGATGTTGACCTCGACCTCCGCGATGGAGCGCTGCAGCTCGACGTAGTGCATGAACTTCTGGAACTCCACGCGCTCGCGGTGCGGCTCGAGCGCCCCGAGGTCGTCGAGGTAGCCGACGATGCGCACCGACACGTCGTCGTCCTCGTCGAGCAGCCGCGCGAGGGACGTGCTGGCGACGGCGAAGTCGCGCACGTGCGACGGGGTGCCGCTGAAGTACCCGATCGTGACCGGTCCTTCGCGGCGGAACCCGGCAGCGACCTTGGCGTCGAGCAGCTCGCGCGAGTAGTCCTGCTGGGTCCGGTTCATCACGTTGGGCACGATCGCGGTGCCGTCCTCGACGTAGGCCGAGAGCCGGCTCGCCAGGAGCGAGTTGGTGGTCATGGCCCCGCGGCAGGCGGCGAGGGAGGCGTTGAGACGTCCCATGTAGGCGAACCAGACGTCCCACTCGGCGTTGACCTCCTGGTCCTTGCCCAGCGAGCTCATCACCAGCTCGGCGAAGCCCACGTCGAACACGAGGTCGTCACAGTCGAAGATCAACGGGACGTCGTGGGCCTGGGCCTTCTGGATCAGTTCGCGCAGCGCGGCGTTGTAGGGGTAGCGCGCCACCACGATCGCGTCGAGCTGCGGCACGAGCCGCGCGAGCGCACGCAGCTCGTCGTCGCAGAACCACCCGGCGCGCAGGCGTGCGCCGGGGACGTGGTTGAGGGCGTCGACGGTGTTGGCGACCCGGTAGCGGAACGTGCTGGTGTCGGGCGTGCGATAGACGAAGGCCACGCGGTGCTGGCCGTCGAGCATCGTCCCGACGCGATCGGCCATCGAGCTGTCCCAGAGGTCCGAGACGTCGCGGGGGACGTCGGGGAGGTCAGTGAACATCCGGGACGATGCTCTCTTCGCTGGTGGCCGCGTCGACGCCGCCCGGCCCGAGCGTGCCCCGGAACCGGTCCAGCACCCAGTCGACGACCGGCACGAGCGTGGTCTCCCAGTCGCGGCGGATGTGGTCGGCAGCGACGTTCGCGGCCCGCCTCTCGGGGTCGCGGGCCAGGTCGACCAGGTCGCGCAGGCCCTCGAGCAGCCCGTCGACCGTCGAGGGGGCCACGATGATGTTGTCGGAGATGTCCGACAGGTCGGTCTTGATGCCGTGGGAGTTGGTGAGCACCGCGGCGCCCACGGACGCGAGGTCGTAGGGCGGGTAGGACGGGTGTGGGGTGTCCATCAGCACCACGGCGGCGTCCATCCGGGCGACGAGGTCCTGGTAGTCGGTCCAGCCGAGGCCCTCGATGATGTTGACACGGACGTTGCGCGGCAGCGTGAGGTCGGGGGTGCCGCGGCCCACGAAGTGGAACTCCCACTCGTCGGGGTCGAGGACCCGGGACTCGACGGCGCGCGCGATCACCTGGACGCCGCGCCAGAACAGGTTGCGGGCGTTCAGCGGGCGCGAGTAGAAGAACAGGTTGCGCTTCGCGCTGCCGGACCCGGCCGGCACGACGGAGGCATCGCGGGTCGGGAAGGCGGGCTCGAGCGCGATGGCGCTCTCGCGCAGGTGGGGGAGCCCACCGGGACCGGACAGGTGCTCCAGCAGGCGGGACGTGTTGACCACGACGGCGAGGTCGGGTTCGGCCAGGGTCTCCGAGCACAGCAGCCGCTCGTCGCCGTAGGCGTAGAACATCCGCTCGTCCTCCTGCAGGAGATAGAGCACCTGCTCGCGGGGGATGTCGCTGTCGAGGACCGCCCGCGTGGTCCACCACGAGGTGGTCATGACCACGTCGCGGTCGGTGAACTGCAGGCGCTGACTGCCGTCGACCGACACCTGCTCGAGCTCCAGGATGCCGTCGAGGTGGATCCCGGTCGCCTCCTCGAGCAGGCTGATCACCTGTCCGTCGGGGGCGTCCGTGCGGGTGACGAGTCGCAGGGTGCCGTTGCCGAGCCGGTTCGCCAGCTGCACGCCCAGGATGATCGCGGTGCCGACACCGCCGAAGAGGCTGTGGGGAGCGACGCTGTCGGTGACGATGCTGATCCGGTGCTCGCCCGCCGGCAGCCTGGTGACCGGCATCGGCTGGATCGCCTGCCACCGCTCGGCGTAGAGCGCGTCGACGTACGGCTCGCGCAGCGCCCCCCGCGGGGCGATGCGGCCCTCGGCGCGGCCGTGACGCAGGTAGTGCACGAGCGGGTTCCAGTGCGTCTTGGCGACGTCGGGGTTCTGCCGGAGGTAACCGGAGGTGGAGAACTTCTCGCTGGGGTCGAGGCCCTCGCGGGCGCCGAACCGGATGAAGTGCTTGACGACGTCACGGTCCGCAGGGAGGTCGGGCCGGAAGTGGCGGTAGTAGTCCTCGTCGAAGAAACCGGACTCGCGCACCAGGCGCGCGTCGTCCTCGGCGGGGTTGAGCACCCGGCCCTCGGCCCTGCCCGTGCGCAGGTAGTGGACGAGCGGATTCATCCCGGACGCCGCCACGTCGCTGTTGCGCCGGAGGTAGGCGTTGGTGGAGAAGGCCTTCGACGGGTTGCGCCCGTCACGGGCTCCCTGCCGGAGGTAGTGGAGCACGGGATCGATGCCCGCCTTGCGGACGTCCGGATTCTTCTTCAGGTAGAAGTCGGTGTCGAAGAGCTCCGACTCCCGCAGCAGGTCTGCGTCGGTCTTCTTCTCGCTCAAGTCCTGACCTTCCTGTCCCGTGACGTGAGCCGCGAGCATAGTCGTTCAGCCATCGGCGCCGGTGGTCGCCATCGCTCGGAGCACAGCCGGTTCCAGATAGGGTGCCAAGGTCCGGGAGAAGGTCGCCGACAGGTGGTTGAAGTCGGCGTAGACGATCACGCCGCCGATGACGGCCGGGCACACGTCCTCGCGACAGATGCGATCGTTGAGGTCCACGGTCGCGACCAGGTCGGAGCCGAGGGACTGCGCCTCCTCGGTGAGCGGGTCGGCGCCGATCCAGTCCTCCGGCGCCCCGTCGCACGCGGACGTGTCGGCGAGGCGCTCGCTGACGCACGAGACGGTGTCGTAGTCGGGGTCGAAGGGCGCGGGGGTGTCGCGTATCACCAGCACGGGGATGCCCTCGTCGGCGAAGCGGCGAAGTGTCGGCCGGTAGATCTCGGACGAGCCGGAGTCGCGGTCCAGCGTGGACATCACCACCAGGTCGTAGCCCGCGGTGATGCGGTCCATCGCCTCGCCCACGATCCTGTTGCACGCCGCAGGGTCCGGCGAGGCGGTCACGGGTTCGGCGACGTCGTCGCGGACGGGCTGGCACGCGCCGATCGTGTAGGTGTCGACCTGCCACTGGTGCTCCTCGGCGATCGCAGCGAGCGCCGGCTCCCAGTGCCCGGCGTGGGAGTTGCCGAAGAGTGCGACCTTCTTCACCGGCGCCGTGGTGTCGCCGACCGAGCAGCTGATCAGCTCGCCGAACGGGGGCCAGTTGATGCACTGACCGACGATGACCGACAGCGGCAGGTCGCTCCTCGTGAACTCAGGGGCGGTGACGAGCTCGTCGGGCTGGTCGCACGAGAGGCTGGCGTCGAGGGCTCCCGCGCCGACGCAGGTCGGCTCGAGCGCAGTCGGCAGCAGTTGCTCGACCCGGTCCTCCGCGGCGTCCACCGCAGCGGTGGCGGAGCGGAGGATCGCCCAGCACAGCGCGACGACGACTGCGGAGCAGGTGATCAGGACGACCACGGCACGTCGACCGATCCGCTCGGCGCCGGACCGCGGGCGCAGCACGTTCTCGACGTACGTCGTGGAGAGCCACGCCAGCGCCAAGGTCAGCGCGATCAGCGTCAGCGAGAGCAGCAGCCCACGCTCGACACCGAGCACCCCGGGCGCGAGCACGACGATGGGCCAGTGCCACAGGTAGATCGCGTAGGAGCAGTCGCCGACGAACTGCACCGGGCGTGCGTGGGTGAGGCGCCGGAGCGCGAGGCGGCCGTCAGGGTCGTCGGCATGGATGAGGATCGCGGCGGCAACGGTGGGCAGGAGCGCCGCCCAACCGGGATAGACGGTGTCGCCGTCGATGAGGAATGCGCTGGCCACGACGACGGCCAGGCCCACGATCGCGGACCCGCCGCGCAGGGACGCGCTGAGTCGCACCGGCCGGTGCAGGACGAGCCAGGCCAGCAGTCCTCCGGCACCCAGCTGCCACATGCGTGCGGGGGTGGCGAAGTAGGCCTCCGCCGGACGCTCCCACGACAGCGCGAAGCTCGACAGGAGGCTGGCGACGCTGACGGCGCCGAGCAGCATGACGACCGCGAGCCCGTTGCGGCGCAGCCGGCGGTCGAGCAGGGCGCCGAGCGCGACGAGCAGTGGCCACAGCACGTAGAACTGCTCCTCGATCGAGAGCGACCAGAAGTGCTGGAACGGCGACGCCGCCGAGTGTGCGCGCAGGTAGTCGGTGGCGTCCGAGATCAGCCGCCAGTTCTCGACGTAGAACATCGAGGTCAGCCCGTGACGGGCGGCGGGCGGCCACTCGGGTGTCGGCCGGAACACCCAGATGACGACCAGCGTCACGACGATCGTCAGCGTGGCGGCCGGGATGAGCCGAAGGATCCGGCGCGACCAGAACGCGCCGAGGTCCCCGATGGCGGTCGGAGGTCGTCGGAGCAGGGCGCCGGTGATGAGGAAGCCGGAGATGACGAAGAAGACGTCGACCCCGATGAAGCCGCCGGGCAGCATGTCAGGCCAGAAGTGGTAGACCACGACGAGCGTGACGGCGAGCGCCCGCAGAGCCTGGATGTCGGGCCGATGGTGGCCGGGTCGGCGGTCGCGCTCGACCCGCGCGTCGTCGCGGTCCCGGACCGCGCCGATCACGTCGGCGGGACCCACGGGAGCCCGATCAGGCGGAAGAGCGACATCGTGACCGCGATCAGTGCCAGCACGGACACGGCGATCACCGACGTACGGGTGCGGAGCATCGACGCCGTGACGACGGCTGCTGGCGCGACCAGGGCGAGCCCGTACCGGTTGGGGAGCGGGAAGTACATGTGCGCGGTGACGTAGCCGAGGACGACGAGCCCGAGCGAGAAGACGACCGCCGCCACGACGAGGCACCGGGCGAGGAGTGCCTCCCGGCTGCCGGCGGGGAGGAAGAGGGCGGCCCCGAGGAGTCCGGCGGTGATCAGGAGGTGCGCCGCACCGTTGCTGAACCACATCAACGTGGGATCGCCCACGGCCACCCAGGGGGACTGGAGCGGCTGCACCAGCGTCAGGGCGTTGTCGATGAGTCCACGCCACGGGAACGCATCCACCGTGAAGCGGGTGGCCATGTCCGGTACGTCGTCAGGGTCGGAGCTCGATCGAGCGTTGCTGAACAGCGTCCAGGCACCCGCGCAGAACAGGGCGAACCCACCGGTGACGAGTGCGACGACCGTGCGGTTGCGGTGACCGGCGGTCGTGGGTGCTTCGTCCCCGCCCCGCGAGCGGTGCAGCAGGAGGTAGAGCGCCACGCCGGCGACGACGACGAAGTTGGTGAGCTTGACGAGAGCGGCGAGTGCCGCGACGACGACCAGGAGCGCCGCCCGGCCTCTGGCCGAGGGGCGGTCCTCCCAGCGCAGCGCGGCGAGCAGGACGCCGGCGCCGATCGCGAGCCCCATCGCGTCAGGGGTGACGGTCGCACTGGCGTAGGTCATCGCGGGCGCTGCGACGACGACGCCGAGGACCGCGGCCAACGGGAGCGGACGTACGCCGAGGCGGCGCCCCGCCAGCGCCGTGAGGAGGACGCCGAGGGCCAGCCAGAGCGCCCCGGCCGCGCGGCCGGCGACGAACAGCTCGTCCGCGGGTGTCACCCACCGGATCACCTCGGCGACGACCCGGTCGGCCGTGTAGTAGAGGGGGGTGTTGGTGGCGGCCGTGTTGAAGCCGTTCTCCTGGTAGATGTCCGGGTCGTAGACCGTGCCGGCCCGGCATCTCTGCGGCTCGAAGCCGTCGGCGTCGACACCTCGGCAGGCCTGGGTGTGCATCGCCTCCTGTCCCACCTTGTCGCCCGGGTCGAGCAGCGTCGGCGAGCGGTACATGTAATCCAGGTGCGACAGCTCGTCGATCGGGCTCAGGCGCGGATAGGAGAGCACCTGGATGATCGCGAGCAGGGAACCGAGTACGACCACCGCCAGGAGGGGGATGATGGCGACGCGTGGACGTGCAGGCATGAAGGGCGCTTCCCCCGGGCGGTCGGTCGATTGGCGGCGTGCAGCATAACCTCCGCGCACCGGCGGTGCTCAGTCCGGGCGCTTCCCGGTCTCGCCCCTGACGCCCGCCGCCGCGCCGCGCGCGGCCTCGCGCAGCCGCGCCAGCCGGCCCGGTGCCAGCGCCGTGACGATCACCAGGTGCCTGACCGACCGCACCACCGCTCGCCCAGCCCAGACGGGATGGCGTCGGGCGTGCGAGCTCAGGAGCGCGACCAGGTTCCGCCACTGGTAGTGATAGCGGAACGTGGCTGCGACCAGCAGCGGCAGCTCACGTCCCGAGCCCAGCGTGATGGCCCGGCCCAGCCGGTGCTCGAGGCGGATCCCCGGGGCGACGACGCAGCGCAGCCCGAGGTCCGAGGCGCGCAGGTAGAAGTCGGTGTCGACTCCGTCGATGAACAGCCCCTCGTCGAAACCGCCGACGGCGTCGAGCGCGGTCACTGGGACGAGGAGGCCGGACTGGATCGGCTCGTCACCGATCACGACGCCGCCGGGGGCCTGTCGATGACGGAGGCCCGGGAGGCGGACGATCGATCCCACGGTGTCGGGGGCGAGCATCCCCACGGGCACGCCGGCCCGGTCGGCGGCCGCACCGGCCGCCAGGAGGGCGGAGGTGTAGCCCGCGGGCACGGCCGAGTCCTGGTCGAGCGTGAGCACGTGCGTCGTGGTCGGGAGCAGCTCCCGGGCGCGGGCGATCCCGGTGTTGAGCGCGGCACCGATGCCCCGGTTGTCCCCGTGCAGCACCACGTCGGCGCCGAGTGCGCGGCAGGCGTCCAGCACCGCGCGCGTGGTGGCCGACGGATCTGCCTCGTCGAGCACGACGACCACGACCCCGACCTGCGCCCGGACGGCCTCGACCGCCCTCGTCAGCTCGTCCTCCGGCTGGAACGCCGTGACGACACCGGCGACCGATCCGACGGGTCCGTGATCGGGTGAGGACTCGGGGTCCCGTGACGGGATGGGGCGGCGCACCGTGCGTAGAGTAGTCCACGATGTCTTCGGCACCGGGCCCCGCAACACGGTCGCGACGAGACGCTGTCGGAGCGTCCTCGGTCGCGGCTGCCTCCCTGTGGTCGGCGCTCGTCACCTACGTGGTGATGAGTGTCGCGGCCTGGGCCCTGCCCCAGGACCGGGCCACGATCCTGCTGACCTTCTTGGCGCTGCTGTTCGCGGTCTACGGCGTGCTGTCCGGGGTGGCCCTGGAGACCACCCGCGCGGTCGCCGCAGCAGACCGTGACGGCGACGCATCCGGGCCTCAGCTGTGGCGCGTCGCCGCGGTGGTCTCGCTGTGCGCCGCCGTCGCGGTCCTCGCCCTGACACCGCTCTGGCGCGAGGGGGTGCTGCACGGCGGGGACGGCACACTCGTCGTGACGCTCGTGGCGGCCGTCGGCGGCTACGGCGTCCACTCGGTGGTGGTCGGGGCGGCCGCGGGCCGCGGCTGGTGGTCGCAGGCCGCCGTCGTCATCAGCGGTGAGGTGACGCTGCGGCTGGTGGCGACGCTCGGGGTCGTCCTGGTGGGGGCAACGGTCACGTCCATGGGCGTGGCCAGTGCCCTCGGCGCCTTCGCCTGGCTCCTGCTCGTAGTCGCCTCGGGCCGCGTCCGATGTACGCTCACGCTCCGCACCGATGCCCCCGCCATGAGCATGGCCCGCCGCATGGCTGCGGCACTGGTGGCGCAGGGATCGAGCGCCGTGCTGGTCGTCGGCTTCCCGATCCTCCTGGCCTCGACGACGGATCGCGTCGAGTATGCCGCGGCGGCCCCCCTCCTCCTCGCCATCTCGCTCACGCGGGCGCCCGTGCTGCTGCCACTCAACGCCCTCCAGGGCGTGGCCGTGTCACACCTCGTCCGGGCCGGCACGGGGCTGGGCCGACTGCTGGTGCGGCTCCTCGCACTCGTCGCGGCCGTCGCCGTCGCCGGCGCGGGCGCCGCCTGGCTCATCGGCCCGTGGCTCATGCAGCTGCTGTTCGGCCAGGACTACGCCGTCGACGCCATGGTGCTGGCCCTGCTCACCCTCGCCGCCGGCGGCACCGCGGCCCTCACCCTCACCGGCGCCTGCGCCCAGGCGCTCACCGCCCACAGCTGGTACGTCGCCGGCTGGGTCGTCGCGCTCGTCGCCTGTGTCCTGCTGCTCCAGGCCCCGGGGTCGATGGCGGCCCGGTCCTGCCTGGCCCTCGGGCTGGCACCCCTCGTCGGCCTCGTCGTGCACGTCACGGGGCTGATGACGATCCGCCGCTCGGCGCGCGCGGACCGATCGGAGCTCGCGGATGCCTGAGCCGCATGCCGCGACGACCGTCTCGGTCGCGATGGCGACCTACAACGGCTCCCGGCACGTCGTCGAGCAGCTCCGCTCGATCCTCGACCAGCTCGGGCCGCGCGACGAGGTGGTCGTGGTCGACGACGCGTCGACCGACGACACCGTGGCGGTGCTCGAGACCGTCGCCGACCCGCGGCTGCGGGTGATCCGGAGCAGTGTCAACCGAGGCTACGTCCGGGCCTTCGAGGCCGCGATCGCCGCGACCACGGCGGACGTCGTGCTGCTCGCGGACCAGGACGATGTCTGGCTGCCCGGGCGTCGCGACGCCATGGCGGCGGCGCTGCGCGACCACCAGGTGGTCGCTTCCAACCTGACCACCCTGGGCGGGCCCGACACCCTGCAGGGGCCGTTCGGGCAGACCGATTGGAAGCTCGGTCCGGACGACGACGGCCGCCGGCTGGCCAACCTGATCGGCATCATCGCCGGGCTGAAGCCCTACTACGGTTGCGCGATGGGCGTGCGCCGCGACGCCCTCGCGACGGTCCTGCCCTTCCCCCGCCACCTCGTGGAGTCACACGATCTCTGGCTGGCGATGTACGGCAACCTGGCGGGCAGCATCACCCACCTCGACCGCCGTACGCTGGCGCGGCGCCTGCACGACGACAACGCCACCCCGGCCCGACCGCGGGGGCCGCGCGCCGTGCTCGTCTCCCGAGCGCGACTCGTCCGCGCGCTGCTCGAGCTGCGTCGGCGGGTGCGTCAGCGGCCCGTGGTCGCAGCGTGACGCGCGAGCGTCCGCACCGACCCCCACGACCGGCTTCGCACCGCACCCGGCAGCTGGGTCACCGCGTACAGCCGTGACGCGAGGTGCATCCGTGCCGCACGCGCGGCCCGGCTCCATCCCGCCTGCTCGCACCGGCGTGCCGCGATCGCGAAGTAGTCGCGCTCGCCCTGGAACCGTCCGCCGTCGGCGACGGTCGTCGACGACGCGCTCTGCGAGTGGCGGCGGTAGGCGAACACGACGTCCGGCAGGACCAGCATCGCCGAGCCGGCCAGCGCCAGGTCGACGAGCAGAGCGAGGTCCTGCACGAGGGGGAAGTCGTCGATGAAGCCCTGCCGCCTGACCGCATCCACGCGGAAGGCCAGGGAGGGCCAGTACGTCCAGTTGCCGCGCAGGAGCGAGATCGCCATCGCCTCGCCCGCCAGCACCCGCGGCCCTGAGAGGCGAGGGGCGAAGAGCCGCTGCTTGACCCGGTCGACCAGCGGGTCGGCGACGCTCCCGGTCTCGTCGATCACCTCGGCGCCCGGGGAGACGACGTCGACGCCGGCCGGCGCACCCTCGATCGCGGCGCGCACCGTCTCGACGTACGTCGGGAGCAGCAGGTCATCGCAGCCGAAGAAGACCATCCACTCCGCCGTCGCCAGCTCCAGGCAGCGGCGGTAGTTGTCGGTGATCCCGAGGTTGGTGTCGTTGCGGACATACCTCACGCGCGGGTCATCGAGGCGGTCGAAGAAGTCGGCCACGGTCGGGTCGGGGTAGTGGTCGTCGACCACGACCAGCCGCCAGTCCTGATCGGTCTGGGCGCGAACGCTGTCGACGGCGGCGTAGAGGTAGTCCGGGTCTCCCCAGAACGGGAGGAAGATCTCAATCATCCGACGCCTCCGGGTCGGCTTCGTCGCGGTGGTCGATGTGGTAGCGCTCCAGCGCCTCGAGCACGGCGATCCGGCGCGCCAGCCTGTGCAGCTGCTGCCGGTTGTCCTGGCCGCGCAGGTAGTCGTTGACGACGTAGAAGCCGAACGACACCGCCATCAGGTAGAGGACGAGGTCGGTGCCGCGACCCACCCCGACCAGATTCGCGACGACGGTGACGAGGTCCGGCGCCAGCACGGCCACGACGAGCACGGCCATCAGCAGGACGAAGAGAAGCTTCTTCGAGGCGGACACGCTGTGCGCGGTGCGACTGCGGATGGCGACGTAGAAGAGGAAGAGGAACGCGCCGATGAGGAGGAACTGGACGATGATCACTGCCGGGTCACCCTTCGCAGGAGCGTGTCCACCGCGATGTTGATGGCGTTGACGCTCGCCTGGCCCTTGCTGGTGGAGTAGTCGGTGTAGTGGATGGTCACCGGGACCTCGCGGTAGCGGTAGTCGTTGGCCGCGATGAGCTCGATGATCTCGCTGGCATGAGTCATGTCGGGGGCGGTGATCTCCATCGTCTCGGCGACGTGGCGGTTGAACGCCCTCAGCCCGTTGTGGGCGTCCGTGAGCCGGATGCCGGACGTGACGTTGCTGAACTTCACGGCCGCCTTCAGCAGCGCCTTCTTGCCGCGGGCGGCGCCGATCGTCTCCCCGAGGAACCGCGAGCCGAGGACGATGTCGAGGTCACCGCGCGCGAGCAGGTCCAGCATCCGCACGGCGTCGGCGACGAGGTGCTGCCCGTCGGCGTCGAAGGTGACGAATCGCTGGATGTGCGGCAGGGCCCGCGCGAACTCGATCCCGGTCTGCAGTGCGGCGCCCTGCCCCATGTTGATCGGATGGTCGACCAGATAGCCACCGGCCCTCACGATGGCGGCTGCCGAACCGTCGCGACTTCCGTCGTTGACGCAGACGACGTGCGGAGTCACGGTGCGGATGTCCGCGATGACGTCGCCGATGACCGAGGCTTCGTTGTAGACGGGCACGACGAAGGCGACATCATTCACGTGCGCCGATGCTACCGGCCAAGCCCGGAGGCGCCGACTTCGCGGCTGTGCGATCGGTCGCTCACGCACCTAACCTGACTGCGTGCCCAAGGACCAGCCCGAGCAGCAAGCCCCGCCCGTCCAGCGCCTGCGCGTGCGCTACGCCAAGCGCGGCCGGCTCCGCTTCACCAGCCACCGCGACTTCAGCCGGGCCTTCGAGCGCGCCGTCTTCCGTGCCCGCATCCCGATGGCCTACTCCTCGGGCTTCAACCCCCACCCGCGCATCTCCTACGCCGGCGCGGCCCCGACCGGCTCCGCCAGCGAGGCCGAGTACCTCGAGCTGGCGCTCGCCGAGGTGGTGGTGCCGGCCGAGGTCCACGCGATGCTCGACGAGGCGCTGCCCCCCGGCCTCGACGTGCTCGAGGTCGTCCAGTCACCCGGCGGCTCGCTCGCCGACCTGCTCGAGGGCAGTCGGTGGCGCATCGACCTCGCGGCCGACCGGGCTGCCACGACCGATGCCGTCGCGCGCTTCCTCGCCGCAGAGGAGGCACTGGTGGAGCGGATGACGAAGAAGGGCATGCGCGAGTTCGACGCGAGGGGCGCGGTCGTCTCGCTCGACGTGCTGCCCGAGGACCCGGCAGTGGGAGGGCGTACGTCGCTGGACGTCGTCCTGCGCCACGGCACCCCCGCCGTACGCCCGGACGACGTGCTGCGGGGGCTCGAGGCCGTCGCCGGACTGGCGGCGGGGGAGGCCCCGCTGATGACCCGTGTCGCCCAGGGGCCGCTGCTGGCCACCGGCGAGGTGGGCGACCCGCTGGCGGCTCGGGCATAGCGATCCCGCTGCGTCGGTGTGCGATACTCGCCACGTTCGACGCCCCGGCTCCCGTCGGGACCACGTCGAGCCGACGACGTTCTCGCCGGTCACACCCTGAAGACTGGGGATGGCCGGCACCCCGGGTGGGTGGACGTCACCGGACCGCGACGCGGCCACACGAGTCGGTGACAGCGGCTCCACGGTGGCCCGGCGACCGCGGCGGGTGACGGATCGGCTGCCCGGAGACGCACACGCGGAGGGTGTCGCCGCCACAGAAGCTTTGCGTCCCCGTGATCGTCCTGCGAGAGCGGCGGACGCCGTATCGGCACCGTCACGGTGCCCGAGGAGCACCATATGCTCGATGAGGACCAGAACGACCAGCTGCAGGGCGACCAGTCGCAGGGCTCCGAGCCGGCCTCCGGCACGACGGAGTCGGCGCCAGCTGCTCCCGTCGTGACGCGACGCACGCGCAAGGCACCTGCCAAGAAGGCGGTCGCCGCGCAGGAGCCCGCTGCAGAGAATGACGCCGTCGAAGCGGCAGCGCCCGCCAAGCGGGCGGCGGCGAAGAAGACGACCGCTCGCCGGTCGACCGCGAAGAAGGCCGCTGCTCCCGAGGTCGCGGACGGCGAGTCCGACACCGGGGCGACGCCCGAGCCGGCCGCCGAGGGAAGCGCCGACGAGCCCGCTGCGCCGGCCCGCAAGGCCGCCGCGCGCAAGAGCACCGCGAAGAAGGCGCCGGCGAGGAAGACCGCCAAGCAGGCCGCTGCCCAGCCGGTCGAGGAACCCGCCGCGGAGTCCGCCCAGGTCGTCGAGGCCGACGCCGATGCGGGCCACGCCCTGCTGTTCCAGGCGCCGGTGGTGACCACGACGACCCGCCGGGCGCGCAAGAAGCCCACGCCGGTGCCAGTCGAGGACGAGCCGGCGGCGGACGCCTCCACCTCCACCTCCATTTCCGCCTCCACCTCAGTCGAGGTCGACGTGGCCGGTGACGAGGTCACCGAGAAGCCGGCCAAGAAGACCGCCGCCAGGAAGAAGGCGGCCAAGAAGGCCACCGGCGCGAGGAGCGGCCGCGCGAAGGCCGGCCAGGACGTGGAGCCGGTCGCCGAGCCGGTCGTCGAGGACGAGGCCGCCGAGGAGGTGACCGCCGAGGACGCCGCCGCCGCCGCGGACGCGAGCGCCGAGACCTCCACCGAGACCTCCACCGAGACCTCCGTCGACACCTCCGCCGATGGCGACGCCGCCGACGACGACACCGACGGTGAGAGCGGCCCGGCGCGCCGTCGCCGCCGTCGCGGTGGGCGTCGCCGTCGCAAGTCGTCCGACGCCGCCGGCGAGGACGCCGAGTCCGGTTCTGCCGAGGCCGGGGCGTCCGAGTCCGGCGACGAGCCCGAAGGCGAGTCGGGCCCGGCCGGTGGCGAGGGCGGCTCCGAGGGCAACGGCGAGGGCACCTCGCGTCGTCGTCGGCGTCGCCGGCGTGCGGGTGAGGAGTCGTCCTCCGACGACGACGACCCCAACACCGTGACCCGGGTCCGCAAGACACGCTCCGCCGAGGACCAGATCACCTCGGTCCAAGGCTCGACCCGGCTCGAGGCCAAGAAGCAGCGTCGCCGCGAGGGCCGCGAGGCCGGCCGCCGCCGCGCCCCGATCGTGAGCGAGGCCGAGTTCCTGGCCCGGCGCGAGTCCGTCGAGCGGGTCATGGTGATCCGCCAGCGCGAGGACCTCACCCAGATCGCCGTGCTCGAGGACAAGGTGCTCGTCGAGCACTACGTGGCGCGTGAGTCGCAGACCTCGCTCATCGGCAACGTCTACCTCGGCAGGGTCCAGAACGTGCTGCCGTCCATGGAGGCGGCCTTCATCGACATCGGCAAGGGCCGCAACGCCGTGCTCTACGCCGGTGAGGTCAACTGGCAGTCGCTGGGCCACAAGGAGGGCCAGCCGCGCAAGATCGAGTCGGTGCTCTCCAGCGGCCAGATGGTGCTGGTGCAGGTCACCAAGGACCCGGTCGGGCACAAGGGCGCGCGGCTCACCAGCCAGGTCAGCCTCGCGGGCCGGTTCCTGGTCTACGTCCCGGACGGCACCACGTCGGGCATCTCGCGCAAGCTGCCCGACACCGAGCGCAGCCGCCTCAAGGCCCTGCTGAAGGAGATCGTTCCCGACACCGCCGGCGTGATCGTGCGTACGGCCGCCGAGGGCGCGAGCGAGGAGGAGCTCACCCGCGACGTCGAGCGGCTCAAGGCGCGCTGGGAGGACATCGAGAAGAAGGCCACCCACAAGGGGTCGGGCCCGCAGTTGCTCTACGGGGAGCCCGACCTGACCCTCAAGGTGGTCCGCGACCTGTTCACCGAGGACTTCTCCAAGCTCGTCATCGAGGGTGACGACGTGTGGCGCACCGTCTCCGACTACGTCGAGTCGATGGCGCCCGACCTCGCCGAGCGCGTCGAGAAGTACGAGCGCAACGGCGCCGGTGACGTGTTCTCGACCTACCGGATCGACGAGCAGATCAGCAAGGGCCTGGACCGCAAGGTCTGGCTGCCCTCCGGCGGCTCGCTGATCATCGACCGCACCGAGGCGATGACCGTCGTCGACGTCAACACCGGCAAGTTCACCGGCTCGGGCGGAAACCTCGAGGAGACCGTCACCAAGAACAACCTCGAGGCGGCCGAGGAGATCGTGCGCCAGCTGCGGCTGCGCGACATCGGCGGCATCATCGTCGTCGACTTCATCGACATGGTCCTGGAGTCCAACCGGGACCTCGTCGTACGGAGGCTCGTCGAGTGCCTGGGCCGCGACCGCACCCGCCACCAGGTCGCAGAGGTCACCTCGCTCGGACTCGTCCAGATGACGCGCAAGCGCATCGGCACCGGCCTGGTGGAGGCGTTCAGCGAGAACTGCGAGCACTGCCACGGTCGCGGCGTGGTGATCAAGGACCAGCCCGTCGACCCGCACGCCAGCTCGTCCGACGACGGCGGGGAGGGTCGTCGCGGCAGCCGCCGTCGCGGTCGTCGGGGCTCCGGTGACGATGCCGGCAACGGCAACGGCAACGGCAACGGCAACGGCGGCTCGGCCGGGAAGACCGCGGAGGCGCACCACGCACCGTCGCCGAAGGACGTGGCCGCCATGGCGCGCCACGACAAGCCCTCGGACGAGGCGGCGGACGAGCCGACGGACGAGCCGGCGACCGAGGCCGAGACTCCCGTCGTGGAGCCGTCCACCGTCGAGCCGGCGGCCGTCCCTGCTGAGGCGGCTGCTGAGGTCCCTGCGGAGACGCCCGTCGAGACTGCTGTCGAGATCCCGGCAGAGACCGCTGCCGACGCCGCGGTAGAGGCGCCGGCGGAGCCCGAGAAGCCTCGGGTCGTGACCCGTACGCGCCGCCGTGCCGCCAGCCGGCCAGCCGGCCCGCCGGCCGTGGTCGGCACGGTGCCCGACACCGGCCTCGTCGAGCCCGGCACCGCCGCCGTCGAGCAGGGTGCCGAGCCCGGCGCTGGTGTCACTGACGGCACCCAGCCGTCGCCGTCGGAGGAGCCGGCAGCCGAGGCGCCGGTGGTCGAGCACGTCCCGATCAAGAAGAGGGGCTCGCGCAAGCGCTGAGCCCGGGGATCGGGTGCCGACCTCGTTTTGCCGGGTCGGCACCCGATCCCGTAGTCTTGACCCTCGGTGTTCGACACACCGATTCTGCGCGCCCGCCACGCGGCGTACTCGCCCGAACAGGCGGTGTCGTGCGCAGTCCCCGCAAGTTTTCTACCTGAAGTCCGTATCGAGGAGAGTGACTCGCCGTGTACGCAGTCGTGCGCAGTGGCAGCAAGCAGCAGAAGGTTGCCGTGGGCGACGTCATCGAGATCGACGCGATGGCCGCCGCCGGCGACACCCTCACCCTTCCCGTGGTGATGGTGGTCGACGGTGACAAGGTCACCGCGACCGGCCTCGACAAGGCGAGCGTCACCGTCGAGGTGACCGGCCGCACCAAGGGCCCGAAGATCATCATCCAGAAGTACAAGAACAAGACCGGCTACAAGAAGCGCCAGGGTCACCGCCAGAAGTACACCCAGGTCAAGGTCACCGACATCTCCCTCTGAGCGCTCGCTCGAGGTCGACCAAGTCTCTTCAGAAGGACTGAACAATGGCTCACAAGAAGGGTGCCGCGAGCACCAAGAACGGTCGCGACTCCAACGCCCAGCGCCTCGGCGTGAAGCGCTTCGGCGGCCAGGTCGTCGGCGCCGGCGAGATCATCGTCCGTCAGCGTGGCACCCACTTCCACCCGGGCACCGGTGTGGGCCGTGGCGGCGACGACACCCTGTTCGCCCTGCAGGCCGGCGCCGTCGAGTTCGGCACCCGCCGTGGTCGCAAGGTCGTCAACATCGTCCCTGGCGAGTGACGTCACCGCGACACTGAGCACTTCCGCGAAGGGCGTCCCGTTTCCGGGGCGCCCTTCGTGCTTTCACCCACCGATGCAAGGAATCTGATGGCCATCCCCACGTTCGTCGACCAGGTCACGCTGCACCTCGCGGCCGGACGAGGTGGCAACGGCGTGGCCTCCGTCAAGAGGGAGAAGTTCAAGCCGCTCGGTGGGCCCGACGGCGGCAACGGCGGCCAGGGCGGGTCGATCATCCTGCAGGTCGACACGAGCGTGACGACCCTCGTCGACTACCACCACAGCCCCAGGCGGCGTGCCGAGAACGGCGGCCAGGGGGCCGGTGACCACAAGAATGGCGGCAACGGCAAGGACCTCGTCCTGACCGTCCCCGACGGCACCCTGGTCAAGGACGACGACGGGCACGTGCTGGCCGACCTGGTCGGTCACGGCACGACGATGGTCATCGCCCAGGGTGGGCGCGGTGGTCTCGGCAACGCCGCCCTCGCCTCCTCCAAGCGCAAGGCCCCCGGCTTCGCGCTGCTCGGCGAGCCCGGCGACGAGCTCGTCGTACGCCTCGAGCTGAAGGTCGTCGCCGACATCGGCCTGGTGGGGTTCCCGAGCGCCGGCAAGTCCTCGCTGATCGCCGCGATCTCGCGGGCTCGGCCCAAGATCGCCGACTACCCCTTCACCACCCTGATCCCCAACCTCGGTGTGGTCACTGCGGGCGAGACGACCTTCGTGGTCGCCGACGTGCCCGGGCTGATCGAGGGCGCTGCGGACGGCCGTGGACTGGGCCACGACTTCCTGCGCCACATCGAGCGCTGCGCGGCACTGGTCCATGTCATCGACACGGCCTCCATCGAGCCCGGTCGCAACCCGGTCGACGACCTGGACGTCATCGAGCGTGAGCTCGCCCGCTACGGCGGGCTGGAGGACCGGCCCCGGCTGGTCGCCCTGAACAAGGTCGACGTACCGGACGGCAAGGAGATCGCCGACATGGTGGTCGAGGAGCTGCGCGACCGAGGGCTGCGGGTCTTCGAGGTCAGCGCGGCGTCCGGCGCGGGACTGCGTGAGCTCACGTTCGCCATGGCCGAGATCGTCGTGGCGTCCCGCGAGGTCGCGCCCACCGCCGCGCCCGAGCGGATCGTGCTGCGCCCCAAGGCGGTCGACGGCGGGGACGACTTCGAGGTCCTCGCGACCGACGATGGTTGGCGGGTGCGGGGCACCAAGCCCGAGCGCTGGGTGCGCCAGACCGACTTCAGCAACGAGGAGGCGGTGGGCTTCCTCGCCGACCGCCTCAACCGGCTGGGCGTGGAGGTCAAGCTGGCGCAGATGGGTGCCCAGGAGGGCGACGCCGTCATCATCGGCCCCGAGAACAACTCGGTCGTCTTCGACTTCAAGCCCAGCATCGAGGCCGGCGCCGAGATGCTGG
The DNA here is from genome assembly GCF_014653115.1 of Nocardioides flavus (ex Wang et al. 2016). Lineage (GTDB taxonomy): Bacteria > Actinomycetota > Actinomycetes > Propionibacteriales > Nocardioidaceae > Nocardioides > Nocardioides flavus. Next base: position 101,563 of record NZ_BNAD01000011.1, read on the forward strand.
GTCGCCGTGGCGAGGACGAGCGGCTCCGGGAGACCCGCCCGGCCCGCGAGCGCCGTCGCGACATCGCCGAGGCGATGGAGTCCAAGAGCGAGGAGGAGGCGCGCGCCGACGTCGCCCGTCGCCTCGACGAGCAGCGTCGCAAGAAGGGCCCCAACCGCAGCTCCGGCAGCTCCGGCGTCGGACCGATGGCCTACGAGATCGGCACCAAGGACGACCCCGACTGGGACGGCAGTGACGACTGACCGCTCGACCAACCGGTCGGACCTGGTGGCGGCCGCCCGGCGCATCGTCGTCAAGGTCGGCTCGTCGTCGCTGACCACTGCGGCCGGCGGCATCGACCCCGCGCGCGTGCGCCGGCTCGTCGAGGTCCTCGCTGCTGCCCGCGACGGCGGCGCCGAGGTCGTCCTCGTGTCGTCCGGTGCCATCGCCGCCGGTCTCGCGCCGCTCGGCCTGACCTCCCGGCCGCGCGGGCTCGCCGCGCAGCAGGCGGCGGCGTCGGTCGGGCAGGGCCTGCTGGCCCACCGCTACCAGGAGGAGTTCGCCCGGCACGGCATCGTCACCGGTCAGGTGCTGCTCACCGTCGACGACGTCACGCGTCGCGCGCACTACCGCAACGCCCACCAGACCTTCGCCAAGCTGCTCGAGCTCGGGGTCGTGCCGATCGTCAACGAGAACGACACCGTCGCGACGTCCGAGATCCGCTTCGGCGACAACGACCGGCTCGCGGCGCTCGTCGCCCACCTCGTCCACGCCGACCTGCTCGTGCTGCTCTCCGACGTCGACGGCCTCTACGACGGCCCGCCGTCGCGCCACGGCGCGCGCCTCGTGCCGCTCGTACGGTCGGAGGAGGACCTCGCGGCGGTCACCATCGGGTCGGCCGGAGCAGCCGGCGTCGGCACGGGCGGGATGACGACCAAGGTCGAGGCCGCCCGGATCGCCACCGGCGCCGGCATCGACGTCGTCCTGACGTCGGCAGACCGGGCCGCGGCCGCGCTCGCGGGCGCGGACGTCGGGACGCTGTTCGAGGCGACCGGCAAGCGTCGCCCGACCCGATTGCTGTGGCTGGCCCACGCGACCTCCGGGCAGGGCACCCTCACCCTGGACGCCGGAGCCGTACGGGCGCTGGTGGAGCGCCGCGCGTCGCTGCTCGCGGCCGGCATCACCGCGGTGGACGGCTCGTTCGTGGCCGGCGACGCCGTCGACGTGCTGGACCCGGCCGGCGCGCCGGTGGCGCGCGGTCTGGTGAACTTCGACGCCGACGAGCTGCCTGCCTTGCTCGGACGCTCGACCAAGGAGCTCAAGGCGGCGCTCGGCTCGGCCTACGAGCGCGAGGTCATCCACCGCGACGACCTCGTGCTCCTCTAGCCTCGTCCGCGCCGCGAACGGCTCAGTCGCCGTCGCGCGCTTCCGCCAGGGTGTCGTCGAACGACGTGAGCAGGTCGATCACCGCCTGACGGGGGACGTCGGGCGCCCGGACCCCCAGGTTCCCGATCTCGACGGCGGCGAAGGTCGCCAGCAGCTCCTCGGAGCGGACGAGCGCGCTGCTGGCCGTTCCGCCGCCACGGACCGCGACGGCGATCCCGGTGTCGCCCTCGTCCACGGGGAAGGCGTACTCGCGCTTGGCCGGTCGGGCGGCGTCCGCCGCCAGCGCATCGGCCTGCTCCTGCGGGATCGGGCCGGCGGTCAGCCGGAGCGTGCGGTCACGCTCGGGGTTGCGGTAGAGGCACTGGATCCTGCCCGCCCCGTCGTCGAAGCCACGTGCGGTGGTCGCCCTGCCGATCACGGCCCGGACCCGGGAGTCGTCGTTGCGGGGGCACGCGTCGGGCAGCAGCACCCGCGGCTGGTCGTCGCGGTCGAGCGACAGTGAGTCGAGGACGGCGAGCAGCTTGTCGGTGGTCTTCTGCCGCTTGGCTGCGTCCCCCTGCTCGAAGCGGCGCACGACACTGTCCTTGACCAGCACCCAGAAGCCCACGTCCTCGTTGCCGTGGAAGCCGTAGCCATTGACCGTGGTGAAGTCCGACGTGGTGATGGCGGCGTACCCGCGGTTGGTGGCCGTGCCGCCGGCCGAGGCGAGGATCCTGTTGACGTCGTCGGGTCCGAACTCTCCGAGGAACCAGCCCCACGCCGCGACGTCGACCTCGTCACCGTCCTTGTCGCGGTAGCTCACCACGCAGCCGTACTTGGGGGTGTCGTCCAGGACGAGCGCGCCGATCGCGTCGCGCAGGGTGATGGGGCCGGTCAGCTCGGTGCGCAGGCGGACCGATTCGCGCTGGGCCCGCGGGACGAAGGGGCGCCACTCCTGCGGGGCGAGGCTCTCGCACGGGTTGATGTTCTCGACCGCAGCGACGTCGACGGTCGGCTCGGGCTCGGCGGGCTCCGTCGTCTCGTCGGGGCTCTCGCTGGACTCCGACGCCCCGTTCGTCGGCTCGCTCCCGTCGCCGGAGGGCTCGGACGACCCGCCGGTGCAGCCGGCGAGGAGCACGGTGGCGAGCAGCACGGCGAGCAGTGGGCTGGGGCCGCGACGGCCGGGCATCGTCATGGCCCCAGCCTGCCCACTCGCCCGCGGCATAATCCTTCGGCGGCGGATCAGTCCTCCGCGAGGGCTCCGTCCAGCTCGTCCATCGTGCTGGTGAACGCGCCGAGCAGGTCGACGTCGTAGGCGTCGGCGAGGGTGAGGACCGCCCACAGGCAGTCGGCGAGCTCGTGGGCCAGCGCCTCGTCGAGGTCCTCGCGGGGGCGCACGCCGGCCTTGCCCTGCACGAGCTTGGCGAGGTCGCCGACGTCGCCGAGGAAGCCGAGCATGATCTCCTCGGTCGTCCACGACCTGCCGTAGGCCGTGGCCTCGACCTCGGCGTACCTCGCCCGGACCGTACGGGCGCGCTCCTGCATCTCGTGGAAGTCCATGCCCGGATCCTGCCCCAGCCGAAGGTGTGCACGCCGGGACGCTGCGGTTCTCGAGTCAGGCGGACCGTGCCCAGGCGAGCGCCTGCGCGCTCAGCTCCCGGGTCGAGACGCCCAGCTCGCGACGTACGACGTCCTCGGTCTCGGTCCAGAAGCTGAACCGCGCGCCGTCGAACGTGCGGACGAGGTCCCACAGCACGTCCTCGCCGCGCGTCGTGGCGAGGAAGTCGCAGACCAGGGCGGACAGCGCGTAGTTGAGCTGGGGGTCTCGGGAGTAGAAGCGCCGGGTCGGCTCGAGCGTGCGGGCCCGTGCCGCCACGAGCTGCGCGGACGCGATCCGCCGGCGCTCGTCCACGGAGAACGGCGTGCGGGCGACGTACTCGGCGATCCCTTCGGCGAGCCACGTGGGGGAGCGGTCGTCCGAGGTGCCGAACGCGACGTGGACCAGCTCGTGCCGGAAGACCAGGTCGCGCGACAGCACGTCGGAGACCACCTCGGGGTTGACCATGAAGCGGTACGCAGCGACCGGACCTCGAGGTCGCGAGAGCACCGGGAACGCCACCGCGGCCGTGTCGTCGACGCTCATCGCGCTCATCTCGTCCATCACGGCCGTGTCCGAGGTGCCGTAGGTCACGAACCTGCCGGACCAGCGTGGAAGCCGCGCACGCACCGCCGCGCGGGCGTCGGCCAGGTCGCGCATGACGTAGTCGGCGTGGTCGACGGTCTCCTCGTCGAAGACCCCGAGGATGCCGTCCGAGCGGCGCACCTCGATGTGCCCGAGGTCCCACGGCGCCGGCGTCCACCCGGACCTGGCCTCGACCTGGACGTTGCGGTCGTCGGCGAGCAGCGCGTCCTCGCCGTCGCGGGCGAACGTCCACACCATCTGCTGCGTCACGGGTCGTTCGTCGAAGCCCTCCAGCCGCATCGTGAAGTCGACGGGCAGCTGCAGGTCGCCCGCGCCGGCGACCTGCGTCATGAAGCTCTCGTCGCCGAGCTCGTAGGACACGTCGGTGAGGGGCAGCTGCGCCATGTTGTCGAACCAGCGGGCCTGGGTCGCGGCGAAGGTGAGCGCGTCGGGGTCGACGGTCGCCAGGAACGCGTCCCGGTCGCCGGCCACGAGCGCGTCCTCGCGCTTCTCGACCAGCTCGAGGGCGGCGTCGCGGAGCGACTCGTCCATGCCGGCCGGGGGTCCGGAGCGCTCGGGCAGGGTCGGCTGCGGCGCCGCGCCCGACGGAGCCGAGCCGCCCGAGCACGACGCGGTCGGCAGCAGCAGGAGGCAGGCGAACCAGGCCCGGGACACACGCATGCCGCGACCCTAGGTGGTCGTCGCGGCCCGCGAGGCGGATTCGCCGGGGCGCCCGCGTAGGCTTGGCAGGTCATGACCCAGCCGCTCGTCTACCTCGACCACGCCGCGACCACGCCGATGCTGCCGGTCGCCGTCGACGCGATGACGCGACACCTCGCCGGCGTCGGCAACGCGAGCTCGCTGCACGCCTCCGGGCGCGCGGCGCGCCGGGTGGTGGAGGAGTCGCGCGAGACGATCGCCGGTGTCATCGGCGCCCGGCCGGGCGACGTGGTCTTCACCTCCGGCGGCACCGAGTCCGACAACCTCGCGGTCAAGGGGATCTTCTGGTCCCGGCGCGCGGAGGACCCACGCCGTACGCGCATCCTGTCGACGGCCGTCGAGCACCACGCGGTGCTCGACCCGCTGCACTGGCTGGCCGAGAGCGACGGTGCCGACGTCGAGCTGCTCCCGGTCACGTCCGAGGGGGTCCTGGACGTCGCGTCGCTGAGGGACGCGGTGTCCCGGGACCCGGGTTCGGTGGCCCTGATCTCGGTGATGTGGGCCAACAACGAGGTCGGCTCGCTGCAGCCGATCGACGAGGTCGTCGCGATCGCCGCCGAGCACGCGATCCCGGTGCACACCGACGCGGTGCAGGCGCTCGGCCAGGTGCCCGTCGACTTCGCCGCGTCGGGCGTCGACGCCCTGACCTTCACCGGGCACAAGGTCGGCGGCCCCTACGGCGTGGGCGCCCTCGTCGTACGCCGCGACGTGCCGGTCAGCGCCCTCGTCCACGGCGGCGGCCAGGAGCGCGACATCCGCAGCGGCACCCTCGACGTCCCGGCGATCGCCAGCCTCGCGGCGGCGGTCGAGGAGTCGGTCAAGCACCAGCACGAGCACGCCGTGCGGGTGGCGGCGCTGCGCGACGACCTGGTGCGCCGGGTGGTCGAGGTCGTCCCGGACGCCCACCTCCACGGCACGCCGTCCGGTCCGCTGCGGCTGCCCGGCAACGCCCACCTCGGCTTCCCCGGCTGCGAGGGCGACTCGCTGCTGATGCTGCTCGACGCACGCGGCATCGAGTGCTCGACCGGCTCCGCCTGCTCGGCGGGGGTGCCCCAGCCCTCCCACGTCCTGCTCGCCATGGGCTGCGACGACGACCAGGCCCGCCACTCGCTCAGGTTCTCCCTCGGCCACTCCAGCACGTCCGGTGACGTCGACCGCCTCGTCGAGGCGATCGGACCGGTCGTCGAGCGGGCCCGGGCCGCGCGGGCCCGCTGATGGGACGCCCGATGAGGGTGGTCGCCGCCATGTCCGGCGGGGTGGACTCCGCCGTCGCCGCCGCCCGTGCCGTGGAGGCCGGTCACGAGGTGACCGGCGTGCACCTCGCGCTCAGCCGCAACCCCGCGTCGTACCGCTCCGGCGCCCGCGGCTGCTGCACGATCGAGGACAGCAACGACGCGCGTCGCGCCGCCGACGTCATCGGCATCCCGTTCTACGTGTGGGACCTCTCCGACCGCTTCCACGAGGACGTCGTGGAGGACTTCATGGACGAGTACGCCGCCGGGCGCACGCCGAACCCGTGCCTGCGCTGCAACGAGAAGATCAAGTTCGCCGCGGTGCTCGACCGCGCGCTGGCGCTCGGCTTCGACGCCGTCGCCACGGGCCACTACGCGCAGCTGCGCACCGGCGCCGACGGCCTCATCGAGATGCACCGTGCCGCCGACCACGCCAAGGACCAGTCCTACGTCCTCGGCGTCCTCGACCAGGAGCAGCTGCGCCACTCGCTCTTCCCCCTGGGTGACACCGACAAGCCGGCCGTCCGTCGCGAGGCCGAGGCCCGCGGGCTGCTGGTCGCCGACAAGCCCGACTCGCACGACATCTGCTTCGTCGCCGACGGCGACAACGCCGGCTGGCTCCGCGAGAAGCTGGGCGACCGCGCCCCCAACCACGGCGGTGACATCGTCGACGTCACGACGGGGGAGAAGGTCGGCAGCCACGGCGGCACCTACGGCTTCACCATCGGGCAGCGTCGGGGCCTGCGGCTCGGGGTGCCGGCGGCCGACGGCAAGCCGCGCTTCGTCCTGGACATCGAGCCCGTCAGCGGCACCGTCACCGTCGGCCCGCGCGAGCGGCTCGCGGTCGACCACGTCTCCGGGATCCGGCCGCGCTGGTGCGGCACGGTGCCCGAGCGGGTCGAGGGCACCGTCCAGCTGCGCGCGCACGGCGCCGAGCACCGAGCCGTCGTGGAGGTGGCGGGTGACCGGGTCGAGATCGACCTGCTCGACCCCGCCGAGGGCATCGCGCCCGGACAGGCAGCGGTGATCTACGACGGCACCCGCGTCGTCGGCTCGGCGACGATCTCGGCGACCCGGCCGGCCGGGGTCCGCGCATGACCGCCGGGACGGGCATCGGCTCGATGCCGGGCGACACCGACGCCGCGCACGCCGAGGCGGTCCGGCTCGTCCTCGGCGAGCTCCCCGACCTGCCCCACGTCCCCGAGGTGCCCGGGCGTGGCGCCTGGGCCTCCATGACGGCTCGGGGCCTGGCTGTCCTCGACGGGCTCGCGGCGGACCTGCAGCCGGCCGGGTGGCGGCTCACCGACGTCAGTGGCGTCGACCACCGCCGCGCGAGGTCGCTGCTCGCGCAGGACCTCGACACGGTGGAGGAGCTCGCGCAGGGATACGCGGGCACCTTCAAGACCCAGGTGGCCGGGCCGTGGACGCTGGCCGCCACGGTGGAGAAGCCGCGCGGCGACAAGGTCCTCAGCGACCACGGGGCCCGCCGCGAGCTGGCCCAGGCCCTGGCCGAGGGCGTACGGGTGCACCTCGCCGACCTCCGCCGCCGGCTCGGCGGGGTGGACCGCTGGATCGTCCAGGTCGACGAGCCGGCCCTCGCCGCCGTCGTCGACGGGCAGGTGCCCACGGCGAGCGGCTACGGGCGGCACCGCAGCGTCGACCTTCCCGAGGCATCGGCCCACCTGGAGTGGGTGGTGACCGCGATCAGCGAGGCCGGCGGCGAGGCCTGGGTGCACTCCTGCGCCCCGCGCACGCCCTGGTCGCTCGTGGCAGGCACCGGCGCGCACGGCCTCTCGGCGGACCTCGACGTGCTCGGCCCGGCCGACCTCGACGTCTTCGCCGAGGCACTGGAGGCCGGTCGCACCGCGGCGCTCGGCGTCGTACCGTCCCTCGACCCGGCCACTGACGTGTCGGACGCACGGCTCACCGAGCGTGTGCAGCGGTGGCTCGAAATGCTCGGCCTCGACCCGGAGCTCGTGGGGGCTCGGCTGGCCGTCACCCCGTCGTGCGGACTCGCGGGAGCGACCCCGCAGTGGGCGGCGCGCGCCGTACGCCTGTCCGCGACGGTCGCGCGCAACCTCTGAGGTCCCGTCTCACCTGCGGTGGTGGGGGACGTGCGCATCCAGCACCTCGAGGCACGAGGAGATCGCCACGTCGTGCCAGCGCCGCGAGCCGGCGAGCATGTAGTGGCCCAGCCCGCCCATGTCGCGCAGGTCGGCGCTGTCGGCGACCTCGCGGGCCCGATCGACGTAGCGGGCGGTCTCGCGGAACGAGGTGATCCGGTCGCGACGACCGTGCGCCGCGCGGAGGGTCCGGCCGGCGAGGGTGTGCACCGGGTCGTCGGAGGACCACCACGGCGCGAGCCCGACCACGCCCACCACGGACGGGTCGTCGGCGACGTGCACCGCGACCCGTGCGCCCATCGAGTGGCCGAGCAGCACCACCGGAACCTCACCGAGCTCGGTGCGCACCTGCTCGAGGGCCCACCGGGCATCCGCGGTCGGAGCGCCGCCGCCGTTCCACCCGCGCGTGCGGTAGCGGGCCGACCACACGCCGACACCCGCGGCGTGCGCCTCGTCGGTGATCTCGCGCTGCAGCCACAGGGCGCGGCGCCAGGAGGCGCTGCGGCCGTCGACCGACTGGGTGGAGCGCGGCTTGCCGCCGTGGAGCACCAGGACCAGCGCGCGGGCGGGTCCGGCCACGGGGTCGTGGCGGGTCAGGAGCGGGTCGGTCACAGCTCTCCTTCGGAGGCGACGGCGTGCCCGGATGGGCCGGACGGGGGAGGTCAGTGGACCCCGACTCCCTCGGGCGCGGACTCGCTGGCGAGCTCCTCGTGCTCGACGTCGAGGAAGAGCCACACGATCGCGGAGGCCGCGAGCATCATCAGCGAGCCCACGAAGAACGCCGTCGTGGCGCCCTCGGTGAACGCGCCGAGCGACGCCAGCTGGCCGAGCGCGGCCGGGTCGAGCTCGGGCGCGGCAGCCGCGATCGCCGGCGCGAGCTCGTCGGCCCGGGTCTGCGCGAAGTGCAGCGACACCGTGCTGAGGGTCGCGAGACCGAGCGCTCCGCCGACCTGCTGCATGGTGTTGAGGACGCCGGAGCCGATGCCCGTGTCCTGGATCCGGAGGTGGTGCACGGCGACCAGCGTCAGCGGCACGAAGTTGAGACCCATGCCGAACGCCATGAGGACCACGAACGGCAGGACCTGCGTCCAGTAGCTCACCCCGTCGCCGAGGGCGACGCCCTGGCCGCCCATGGCCTCCGGCAGCGACGCCAGGATCGACGCCGGGTCCTCGGGCACCGTGATCCGGCTGAAGCCGTAGAGCGCGGTGGCGGACAGCAGCGTGCCCACCCCGGAGAGGTAGCGCGGGTCCACGTGGCTGATGAGCCGCGAGGCGAGGGTCGCCGAGACGATCATCGCGACGGAGAACGGGAGGAACGCCACGCCCGTGCCCAGCGGGCTGTAGCCGACGACCAGCTGGATGAACAGCGAGAGGAAGAAGAACATCGCGAACATCGCCGCCGGCACGATCATCATCACGGCGAACGCGGTCGCGCGGTTCCGGCTGCGGAAGATCCGGAACGGCATCAAGGGGTGCTCGACGCGGGACTCCACGAGCAGGAAGAGGCCGAGGAGGGCCACGCCCACGACCAGGCTGGCGACCGTCGTCGTGTCACCCCAGCCGTAGCGCTCGTCGCCCGCGCGGGAGAGGCCGTAGACGATGGCCAGCAGGCCGCCGGTCCCGGTGATCGCGCCGGGGACGTCGAGCCACCCGGTGTGCCGCTCGGACTCGTTGAAGAAGCGCGGCGCGAAGAACGCGGCGGCGAGCCCGATCGGCACCACGATGAGGAAGGTGTAGCGCCAGCCCTCGAGCCCCAGGATGGGATCGAGGCCGGTGAGCCAGCCACCGAGGATGAGGCCGACGGCGGCGCCGACGCCCGCCATCGCGGCGTACACCGCGAACGCGCGGTTGCGCTCGCGCCCGGCCGGGAAGGTCGTCGTGATCAGCGCCAGCGCCGCGGGGGAGGCCATCGCCGCACCGAGGCCCTGCAGGCCGCGGGCACCGAGGAGCATCACCTCGTTCTGCGCGAAGCCGCCGACCAGCGAGGCGACCGCGAAGACCAGCACGCCCGCGATGAAGATGCGCCGGCGGCCGTAGAGGTCGGCCAGGCGCCCGCCGAGCAGCAGGAAGCCGCCGAAGGTGAGCGCGTAGCCGGTCACGATCCAGGACAGGTTGGCCTGGTCGATGTCGAGGTCGGTGCCGATGTAGGGCAGGGCGATGTTGGCGATGGTGCTGTCGAGCACCACCATCAGCTGGGCCAGCGAGATGAGCACGAGCGCCCAGCGCAGGCGCCTGTGCTGCTCGGGGGTCACCTCGTCGGCAACCGGGGCCAGGTCGGTCATGGGACTTCCTTCAGGAGTGTGGGCTGGGTCAGGCAGGTCGGGCGGGGCCGTGCAGGGCGGCCGGGAGGACGACCTCGTCGAGGACGCGAGCGAGGAGGTCGGGGGTGACCGCCTCGCCGAGGAGGAACGCCCGGTGCAGGACGATCCCGGCCAGCGAGGGGGCGAGCATGTCGATGTCCGCGTCGGGGTGGACCTCGCCGCGCTCGCGGGCACGCTCGTAGATGGCGCGCGAGGAGGCGATCTTGGGTCCGATGAAGTCGCGCCGGTAGACCTCGGCGAACTCGGGGTCGCGGCCCATCGCGGTGACGACCGCGCTGAGCACGGACTGCGCCAGCGGGTCGTTGAGGCCGCCGGCGCCGCAGTACGCCGCGAGCAGGTCGCCGCGCAGGGAGCCGGTGTCGGGGACGACGGCCTCTCCCTTGTGGGCCATGATCGCGGCCACGACCAGCTCGGGCTTGCCCTTCCAGCGCCGGTAGAGCGTGGCCTTCGACGCCCTGGCGCGGCTCGCCACGGCGTCCATCGTCAGCAGGTCGTAGCCCACCTCGTCGAGCACCTGGAGGGTCGCCTCGAGGATCTGCAGCTCGCGGTCGCCCTCCACACGGGGGCGGGTGCCTGTCTCGGTCGCGGTCACGGGGTCCTTCCTCGGTGAGCCGTAGGGTGAAACGAAACCGTTTCGTTTCCACCAACCCGGTCCGGCGCCGATCCATTCCGGATGGAACCGATCAGTTCCATCCGGTCCAGACCGGTGGGTGCCGGCGGTGTCGGCGGCGACCGGCAGACTGTGCCCATGAGCACGTCGGACGACGAGGAAGTCGATGCCCGCTACGCAGAGGCCTATAGCCGTGTCCAAGTTCTGACGGAAGCGTTGAACGACGCCCGGTTTCAGTACTACGTGCTGGACAACCCCACCCTCAGCGACGCCGAGTTCGACAAGCAGTACCGTGAGTTAGAGGAATGGGAGGACGAATTCCCGGAGCTCCGATTTCCGGACTCGCCCACGCAGCGCGTTGGGAAGATCTCCACCGAGTTCACCGCGGTCGACCACCTCCAGCGGATGGAGAGCCTCGACAACGCGTTCAGCACCGAGGAGCTGCGGGCCTGGCACGCCCGCATCCTCCGCGAGGGCATCGAGTCGCCCGCCCTGCTGTGCGAGCTCAAGGTCGACGGGCTGGCCATCAACCTCCTCTACGAGGAGGGCCGCCTCGTGCGTGCGCTGACCCGCGGCGACGGGCGTACGGGCGAGGACGTGACGCCCAACGTCAAGACCATCACCTCGGTCCCGCACCGCCTCGCCGGTACCGACGAGCACCCGGTGCCGCGGCTGGTCGAGGTCCGCGGCGAGGTGTTCTTGACCACCGAGGCCTTCGAGCGGCTCAACGCGTCCATGGCCGACGCCGGCAGGCCGATGTTCGCCAACCCCCGCAACGCCGCCGCCGGCTCCCTGCGGCAGAAGGACCCGAAGGTCACGGCCACCCGCGACCTCGGCATGGTGTGCCACGGCATCGGTGCGCGCGACGGCTTCGACCCGACCGCCCAGAGCACGGCGTACGACGCCCTCGCCGCCTGGGGACTGCCGGTCTCGGAGCAGGTGCGGGTCGTGCCCACCCTCCACGAGGTGGAGGAGTGGATCGCCCACGTCGGCGAGCACCGCCACACGATCGTCGGCTACGAGATCGACGGCGTGGTGGTCAAGGTCGACGACGTCACCCTGCAGCGCCGGCTCGGATCGACCAGCCGCGCACCGCGCTGGGCGATCGCCTTCAAGTACCCGCCCGAGGAGGTCAACACCCTGCTCCGGTCGATCGAGGTCAACGTCGGACGCACCGGCCGGGTGACCCCCTACGGCGTCATGGAGCCCACCAAGGTCGCCGGCTCGACGGTCGAGAACGCCACCCTGCACAACGCCCACGAGGTCAGGCGCAAGGACGTCCGGCCCGGCGACACCGTCATCTTGCGCAAGGCCGGCGACGTGATCCCCGAGATCCTGGGACCGGTCCTGGCGCTGCGTCCCGAGGGCCTCGCCGAGTGGACGATGCCCACCGAGTGCCCGTCGTGCGGCACGACGCTCGTCCAGCAGAAGGAGGGCGACAAGGACCTGCGGTGCCCCAACCACGAGAAGTGCCCCGCGCAGGTCCGCGAACGTGTCTTCCACGTGGCGGGCCGGGGGGCCTTCGACATCGAGGGGCTCGGCTACGAGGCGGCGGTCGCGCTGCTCGACGCCGGGGTCATCGCCAACGAGGGCGACCTCTTCGACCTCGACGAGGACGGGCTGCTGCGCGCGCCGCTGTTCACCCGGGCGCCGAAGAAGGGCGAGGACGGGCCGCAGCTCAGCGCCAACGGCGCCCGGCTCCTGGCCAACCTGCACTCCCGCAAGGCCGAGGTCCCGCTGTGGCGCGTGCTGGTCGCGCTGTCGATCCGGCACGTGGGGCCGACGGCCGCCCGCGCCCTGGCCACGGAGTTCGGCTCGATGACCGCGATCCGCGAGGCCTCGGAGGAGCAGCTCGCCACCACCGACGGGGTCGGGCCGACCATCGCGGCATCGGTGCGCGAGTGGTTCCACGGCACGAGCGAGGGCGTCACCGACTCCGAGGAGGTGGGTGACAACGCCGCGTGGCACAACGCGATCGTGGACGCCTGGGCGCGCGCGGGCGTCTCGATGGAGGACGAGCGCGACACGTCGGTGCCGCGCACCCTCGAGGGACTCACGATCGTGGCCACGGGCTCGCTGCAGGGCTGGACCCGCGACTCGGTCAAGGAGGCCATCATCAGCCGCGGGGGCAAGGCGTCCGGCTCGGTGTCGAAGAAGACCGACTACGTCGTCGTGGGGGAGAACGCCGGTTCCAAGGCCGACAAGGCCGAGCAGCTCGGCGTCCCGGTGCTCGACGAGGCGCAGTTCGGCGTGCTGCTGGAGGAGGGGCCGGAGGGACTGGGCTGAGAGACGGTCCGACGCGTGAGGTTTGAGCAGGGCCGTTCGTGGTCAGGAGGAGACGAACCAACCGATCCTCTGGGAGTCAGCATGCGTCTCGTCCGTTCACTCGCCCCCGCGCTCGTCGCCGCGGCCGGTCTCTCGGTGCCCCTCTCGGTCGTGCCCGCGCACGCCGCTGCCCCGGCGTGCGGTGGCCTCAAGGCCACCATCGTGGGCAACGACAGGGCCAACACCATCACCGGCACCCCGCAGCGCGACGTGATCGTGGCGCGCAGCGGCAACGACAGGATTCGTGGGCTCGGAGGCAACGACGTGATCTGCGGCGGCGACGGCGCCGACACGATCCTGGGAGGCGACGGGAACGACCGCCTCTTCGGCGAGGCCGACCTGCTCCGCCTCGACCGGTTCGGCCGTGTGGTCAAGCGCGGCGACACCATCGACGGCGGCGCCGGCGACGACACGATCGATCTCGGCTACGACCCGCGCGCGGTCAGCGAGGGCACCGTGGTCGGTCTCGACGGCGTCTCGTACGCCGATGCGCCCGCCGCAGTGGTGGTCGACTTCCAGTCCGCGTCGACGGTGCCGGTCGCGGCACACGGGAACGACACGGTGACGGGCTTCGACGGCGGGATCCGCATCGTGGCCTCGGACCTCGGCGACACCATCAAGGGCACCAACTCCGCCGACGTGATCGCGGCCCGCGGAGGCGACGACACGGTCTTCGGCCGCGGTGGGGACGACGCGATCTCGGCCGACAGCGCCGGCACGGCGGGCAACGACCGCGTCTACGGCGACGCCGGCGACGACAGCATCGTCGGCTCGGCCGGCACCGACGCCTTCGTCGGCGGCAGCGGGAGCGACACCCTCAGCACGTCGTCCGAGAGCCGCCAGGCCCTGCGAGGCGGCAGCGGCGTCGACACCATCGTCCTCCCGCTCCCCGCGGAGTCGGGCTTCCTCGTCCACGGCTACGGCGGCCAGGACCGGCTCCGGCTCCTGCCCAGCTCGAACCCGGCCCTCAAGCCGACCCTCCGGATCGACCAGCAGAAGAAGAAGGCCACGATCCGGGGCCTGCAGCCGTTCACGCTCGAGGGCACGATCACCGGGTTCAGCGACGTCCAGCTCCCCGCCCGCGCGCTCTCGGTCTTCAAGGGCAGCAACGACTCCGAGATCGTCACCGCGCACCCCGACTACCGCGCGATGATCTACGGCCGTGGCGGCGCCGACGTGCTCACCGGCTCCGACGAGCCCGACCGCCTCGACGGCGGTTCCGGGTTCGACATCGTCCGGGGCCGCGGCGGCAACGACACCTGCAAGAACGCCGAGAAGCGCTCCAGCTGCTGACCTCCGTCGGCGTACACGCTCCGCCCGGGCGCCGGTCAGGTGCCCGGGCGGAGCCGTGTCGGGACCGCCGTCGTGCTCGCCCTAGGATTGCCCCCATGCCCGAGATCACCCGCGACGAGGTGGCCCACCTGGCCACCCTCGCCCGCATCGACCTCTCCGACGCCGAGCTCGACCACCTGGCGCCCCAGCTGAGCGTCATCCTCGACTCCGTCGCTTCCATCACCGGTGTCGCCGGCGACGACGTGCCTCCCACGTCGCACGCGCTGCCGCTGACCAACGTCTTCCGCGAGGACGTGGTGGTGCCCGGCCTGACGGCCGAGGAGGCCCTCGCCGGGGCCCCCGAGGTGGAGGAGCAGCGCTTCTCCGTTCCGCGGATCCTGGGCGAGGAGGCGTGATGACCGAGATCGTCCGCAGCACGGCTGCCACGCTCGCCGAGCGCATCGCCGCCGGCGAGGTGACCTCCGTCCAGCTCACCGAGGCCCACCTCGACCGCATCGACGCCGTCGACGGCGCCGTGCACGCCTTCCTCCACGTCGACCGGGACGGCGCGCTCGCCGACGCCGCCGAGTCCGACGCCCGTCGCGCACGCGGGCAGGCCCGCGGCCCGCTCGACGGCGTACCGGTCGCGGTCAAGGACGTCCTCACCACGCGCGGGCTGCCGACCACCTGCGGCTCGAAGATCCTCGAGGGCTGGGTCCCGCCCTACGACGCGACCGTCGTGACCCGTCTGCGCGAGGCCGGCCTGCCGATCCTCGGCAAGACCAACATGGACGAGTTCGCGATGGGCTCCTCCACCGAGCACTCGGCCTACGGCCCGACCCGCAACCCGTGGGACCTCGACCGGATCCCCGGCGGCTCCGGTGGCGGCTCCGCGGCTGCGGTCGCGGCCTTCGAGGCCCCCCTCGCCATCGGCACCGACACCGGCGGCTCGATCCGCCAGCCCGGCGCCGTCACCGGCACCGTGGGCGTCAAGCCGACCTACGGCGGCGTCTCGCGCTACGGCCTCGTCGCCCTCGCCAACAGCCTCGACCAGGCCGGCCCCGTCACCCGCACGGTGCTCGACGCGGCGATGCTGCACGACGTCATCGGCGGCCACGACCCGCGCGACTCCACCTCGATCGCCCAGGAGTGGCCCTCCTTCACCGAGGCCGCCCGGGCCGGTGCGACCGGCGACATGACCGGAGTGAAGGTCGGCGTGATCACCGAGCTCGCGGGCGAGGGCTGGCAGCCGGGCGTGATGGCGCGCTTCCAGGAGTCGGTCGACCTGCTGGTCAAGGCCGGCGCCGAGGTCGTCGAGGTGTCGTGCCCGTCGTTCGTGCACGCCCTGGCCGCCTACTACCTGATCCTGCCGGCGGAGGCGTCCAGCAACCTCGCGAAGTTCGACGCGATGCGCTTCGGCCTGCGCGTGACCCCCGAGGGGAGCCCGTCGGCCGAGGACGTCATGCGCGCCACCCGCGACGCCGGGTTCGGCGACGAGGTCAAGCGCCGCATCATCCTGGGCACCTACGCGCTCTCCAGCGGCTACTACGACGCCTACTACGGCCAGGCCCAGAAGATCCGTACGCTCATCAGCCGCGACTTCGACGCCGCCTTCGCCCGCGTCGACGTCCTCGTGTCGCCGACCGCCCCGACCACGGCGTTCAAGCTGGGGGAGAAGCTCGACGACCCGATGGCGATGTACCTCAACGACCTCGCCACCATCCCCGCCAACCTCGCCGGCGTCCCCGGGATCTCGGTCCCCAACGGGCTCGCCGACGAGGACGGCCTGCCCAGCGGCTTCCAGGTGCTCGCGCCCGCGCTCGCCGACGACCGCGTCTACCGCGTGGGAGCCGCCCTCGAGGCCATCCACGCCGAGCAGTGGGGCGGCCCGCTGCTCGACAAGGCACCCGAACTGGAGACCGAGTGATGACCACGTCCACCACCGAGGCCCTGATGCCGTTCGACGACGTGCTGGCGGCGTACGACCCGGCCCTCGGCCTCGAGGTCCACGTCGAGCTCAACACCGCCTCGAAGATGTTCTGCGGGTGCCCGGCGGAGTTCGGCGGCGAGCCCAACGCCGGCGTGTGCCCGACGTGCCTCGGCCTGCCCGGCGCGATGCCGGTCGTCAACGGCAAGGCCGTCGAGTCGGCGATCCGCATCGGCCTCGCGCTCAACTGCGACATCGCCGAGTGGTGCCGCTTCGCCCGGAAGAACTACTTCTACCCGGACATGCCGAAGAACTTCCAGACCTCGCAGTACGACGAGCCGATCGCGTTCGACGGCTGGATGGACGTCGACGTGGAGGGCGAGACGTACCGGGTCGAGATCGAGCGTGCCCACATGGAGGAGGACACCGGCAAGTCGCTGCACGTCGGAGGCTCCACCGGTCGCATCCACGGCGCCGACCACTCGCTGGTCGACTACAACCGCGCCGGGATCCCGCTGATCGAGATCGTCACCCGCCCGATCCTCGGCGCGGGCGAGAAGGCGCCCGAGGTCGCGAAGGCCTACGTCGCCCAGCTGCGCGAGCTCATCGTCGCGCTCGGCGTCTCCGAGGCCCGCATGGACCAGGGCAACCTGCGAGCGGACGTCAACCTGTCGCTCTCGCCCAAGGGCAGCGGCACCCTCGGCACCCGCACCGAGACCAAGAACGTCAACTCGTTCCGCTCCGTCGAGCGGGCGGTGCGCTACGAGATGCAGCGTCACGCCGCGATCCTGACCAGCGGCGGCTCCATCCTCCAGGAGACCCGCCACTGGCACGAGGACACCGGGATCACCACGAGCGGCCGGGTCAAGTCCGACGCCGAGGACTACCGCTACTTCCCCGAGCCGGACCTGGTGCCGGTCGCGCCGAGCCGCGAGTGGGTCGAGGAGCTGCGCGGCACCCTGCCGGAGAACCCGACCGCACGTCGCGCGCGCCTGCAGGCCGAGTGGGGCTTCAGCGACCTCGAGATGCGCGACACCGTCGGCGCCGGGGCGCTCGGCCTCGTCGAGGAGACGATCGCCGCGGGCGCCGCCCCGCAGGCTGCCCGCAAGTGGTGGCTCGGCGAGCTGGCGCGGCGCAGCAACGAGGACGGCGTCGACCTCGTCGACCTGCCCATCACCCCCGCCGACGTCGCCCGCATCCAGGCCCTGGTCGACGAGAAGGTCGTCAACGACAAGCTGGCCCGCCAGGTCTTCGAGGGCGTCCTCGCCGGTGAGGGCACCCCGGACGAGGTCGTGGAGAAGCGCGGCCTCGCGGTCGTCTCCGACGACGGCGCCCTCGGGGCGGCCGTCGACAACGCGATCGCGGCCAACCCCGACGTCGCCGACAAGATCCGCGACGGCAAGGTGGCGGCGGCCGGAGCGCTCATCGGTGCGGTGATGAAGGAGATGCGCGGGCAGGCCGACGCCGGTCGCGTGCGTGAGCTGATCCTGGAGAAGCTCGCCTAGGAAGAGCGCGGTCTAGACAACTTGTTACGCTGCTGGCGAGTCACAGTGGTCACATCACCAACCAACGCTCGCAGCATCGGGGGAGGGGTTCGGCCGCGGCATGCGGTCGTGACTGCCCCGGCGAGCGGGAAGGAAGTCATGCACCATCGCATTCGACCCATCCGCACAGCAGCCGTCGCGCTGTCGACGGCAGCGCTCGGGGTCGGCGTGCTCGCCGCTCCGCCCGTCGCCGCGGAACCGACGCCGGCGCTGCGCGCCGCGAAGGCTACGGTCAAGACCGACAGCACGCCGTCGACGATCGCCGCCGAGTGGCTCGCCGACGAGCTCACGAACGGCCTGATGGTCGGGGAGAACGGTCCGGACTTCGGCCTCACCATCGACACCGGCATGGCCCTGTCGACGGTCGTCGACCAGGGCGCCGTGAACGCGCAGATCACCACGGCCCTCGAGGCCCGCATCGACGACTACGTCGGCGACGGCACCAAGGAGTCCTACGCCGGGCCGCTGGCCAAGGCCGCCGCCTATGCCAAGGTGGCCAAGCGCAACCCGACCAGCTACGGCGGGGTCAACCTCATCACCCGCCTCGAGGAGCGCACCGCCGACGTCCCCGCCGACCCTGCGGCCGAGCCGCAGGCCGCGGCGATCGCCGGCCGGATCTTCGACAAGTCGGAGTTCGGCAACTACGCCAACGTGATCGGCCAGTCCTACGCCGTACGGGCGCTGTCGCAGGCCCGGTCCACCGAGGCGGCCGCGGCGCGGGACTTCCTGCTCAAGCAGCAGTGCGCGTCGGGCTACTTCCGCGCGCGCTTCGAGAAGGCCAACGTGCCCAACCAGTCGTGCACCGAGGGCGCACCGG
Organism: Nocardioides flavus (ex Wang et al. 2016); assembly: GCF_014653115.1. GTDB lineage: Bacteria > Actinomycetota > Actinomycetes > Propionibacteriales > Nocardioidaceae > Nocardioides > Nocardioides flavus. The sequence continues at coordinate 119,980 of NZ_BNAD01000011.1, forward strand.
GCAGCGAGGCCGACCCGGACGCCACCGCGCTGGCGGTCATCAACCTGGTCGAGTCGGACGACAAGACTCCGGCGGTCCAGGCGGCGCTCGACAAGGCCGGTGCGTGGCTCGTGGACCGGCAGCGGGGGAGCGGGGCGTTCCGCGCCGCTGCGCCGATCAGCAAGATCAACACCAACTCCACCGCGATCGCTGGCTTCGCCCTCGGTCTGCTGAAGGAGCGCGACGCCGCCCTCAAGGCCGCGCTGTGGGTCCGCAAGAACCAGCCGGTCGACAAGTACAAGTGCCGCACGGCACTGACCAAGGACATGGGTGCCGTCGCCTACCGCAAGGACCGGGTGAAGGCCTCCTCGACGACCGGCATCCCGGCGTCGGCCCGTGACGAGTGGCGTCGCGCCACCGCCCAGGCGGTCCTCGGCCTGCAGTTCGCCCCGGCCAGCAAGGACGACCTCAAGATCGTCTCGGTCCGCAAGCAGGCCCGGGCCGGTGAGCGTGTGCAGTTCCGGGTCTACGGCCTCGCGCCGAGCGAGAGCGCCTGCATGCAGGTCAAGGGTGACTTCCGCCGCGTGAAGGGCAAGAAGTCCGGCGACAAGATCGTGCGCAAGCTCCAGCTCCCGGCGGGCAACCAGCGCCGCGTCGGTCTGGTGAAGACCTCGGACGACGAGGCGCGCACCTCGCTGCGGGTCCGCAACTGACCCAGCGCGCGACCAGCACCACCCAGCACCATCCGGCGTGACCACTCCGGCCCGGCGTCCCACGACGCCGGGCCGGGGTGCGTACGGGGTCCGCAGGGGGATAGGCTGCGCGAGCCGCGCCCGACCGGGTCGGCACCACACACGCCCGAGCTGGGGAAAGCCGGTCCGAAACCGGCGCTGACCCGCAACCGTGGGCACGGGAGCGATCCCGTGCGAGCCGGAACACCCACCTCGACGCGTCTTGATCACCATCGCTGTCGAGGAATGCAGCGGGGGCGAACCGGTGCACGCCGTCTCTCCCTCGTCTGTCGCAGCGAGGGAGGAAACCATGAAGCTCATCTCCGGGCTCGCGGCGGTCACGCTCGCCGCCTCCACGCTCGTCACCGCCCCGTCAGGCGCAGCAACCCCGACCGAACCCGCCGGCGTACGCACGGTGTCTGCCGGCGCCAGCTGGCTGGCTGCCCAGCTCACCGACGGCATCGTCGTCGGGGAGTTCGACGGCTTCGTCTACGACGACTTCGGTCTCTCCGCCGACGTCGCTTTCGCCCTTGACGCCGTCGGTGGTCAGGACGCGACTGTGGTCGCGATCGCCGACGCCGTCGCTCCCAAGGTCACCCAGTGGTACGACTTCGCGCCCACCGTGTACACCGGGTCCGCGGCGAAGGCCATTGCGCTCGCGCAGGTCGCGGGTAGGGAGGCCAGCGACTTCGGCGGCACCGACCTCCAGTCCGTGGTCGAGGCGAACGTCGCCACGTCCGCGCCGATCACAGGTCGGGTGCAGAACACCGGGGAGACCGACTGGAGCACCGGTGACCCGACCGACTCGCTCAACGTGATCAGTCAGTCGTGGGCCGCCCGCGCATTGGGGGGCCAAGGCTCCGACCTCGCGGACGAGGTCATGTCCTTCCTGCTCGACCAGCAGTGCGACGACGGCTCGTTCCGGGCCGCGCTCACCAAGGACAAGGCGGCGCCCGAGCAGGGCTGCGCCGCAGGCGATGTCGGTGAGGTCGACACGACAGCGCTCACGGTGATCAACATCCTCGAGACGCCTGACGCGCCCCTTGCTGCTAGAGGGGCCGCCCTCCTCGCCGCCAGCTGGCTGAGGACCCAGCAGGCGAGCGACGGCTCGTTCAGCGCCGGTGCTCTTGGGGCCAACGCGAACACAACCGGCATCGCCGGCTGGGCCCTCGCCGAGGCCGGTCACGACGGCGCCGCCACCAAGGCCGCGGGCTGGCTCCGGGGACTCCAGGTCGCTGATCTCGCGCCGTGCGCATCGACGCTGTCGGCCGAGAACGGTGCAATTGCCTACAAGACCGCCGATCTCGCTGCGGCTAGGACCGCCGGCAAGATTCCGGCGACGCTGCAGGACGCTTTCCGGCGTGCCAGCGCTCAGGCGCTCCCGGCCCTAGCTCACGTCCCGGCCGGAGGCGATGTCGCTGTCTCCGCTCCCGCGACAGCGGTCGAGAGGAGCACCGTCACGGTCAATGTGGCCGGCTTGGGTGCGGGCGAGCCCGCCTGTGTCAGCCTCGGCGGACGTGCCACACCAGTGACAGGCACCGGCTCGGTCGTCCCCGTCGAGTTCACCCTGCCCTCGGGTACCGTCGCACACACGTTTCGGGTCACTACGCTCACCGGGTCCGCCACCGCTACCACCACTGCGACGGCCGCCCCCAACCCGGTCGTCCCCAGCCCGGTCGTCGGTGACCTGGCGGTGGCGAAGGTCGAGAAGGTCGGCCGCAACAACCGCTTCGAGGTCGCGGTCACCTGCGACGGTGCCGTGGCCTGCGCCGGCAAGCTCAAGGTCCGCACGGCCCGCAGGGTCGAGCGCGCCGACGGCACGAAGGCGCGCCTCGTGATCGCCAAGTCGGCGTACGCCGTCCAGCCCGGCCGCACGCGGGCGATCCGGCTGGAGCTCACGAAGCCGTCCCGGGCACTCCTCGGCAAGAAGCGGATCCGCGTCCTGGCCGTCCAGACCGCCCGCGGCGCCGAGCCGGTCGCCACGAAGTTCTGGCTGCGCAGGAAGTGATCTCGATGGCAGACCGGACCCGACGGGTCGCCGCCACCGTCGCCGCCCTGGCCGCGGGCCTGCTCGGTGCCGGAGCGGTGCTGGGCCTCGGACCCACCGCGGTCGTACCCCCTGCCGGCGCCGCCACCTGCACCTCCGGCGGCGGCGTCAGCGTCGTCGTCGACCAGCGCGAGCTCGGCGGCGGCGTGTTCACCGCATGCGCCCCGGAGGGCGGCGGCAAGAGCGCCACGGCGATCGTCGGATCCGTCGGCGTGAGCCTCACCTACGCCCAGCGACAGCCGGGGTTCGTGTGTCGCGTCAACGGCGTCCCGACGAGCGACCCGTGCGTCAACACCTCCCCGGCCGACGCGTACTGGGGCCTGTGGTGGTCCGACGGCACGTCGGGCTCGTGGACCTACTCGTCGTACAGCTCCGGTTCCCTCACCGTCCCGGCCGGCGGCTCCGTCGGCTGGGCGTGGAAGCAGGGCAGCGGCAGCGCGACGCCTCCCGCTGTCGCCCCGCCGGTGCACACGACCAGCTCACCCTCGCCCTCGCCCACGTCGTCGCCGACGTCCGCACCGACCTCGTCGCCCACCACGGCCCCGTCCTCGTCGCCCACCTCGTCGCCCTCCGGCGGCGGTGGGTCGGGAGGCGGGTCCTCGTCGACCCCGTCGCCGTCGAACAGCAGCCCGTCGTCGTCCCCGTCGTCGAGCCCGTCCGCCTCGGCGTCGGGCACCCCGTCCGGGGCGCCCCCGGCCGGTGAGTCTCCTGGAGACTCACGGTCGCCCGCGGCCCCGGGCGAGCGCACCGGGAAGAAGTCCGAGGACCGTGAGTCTCGTGAGGACTCACGGTCGAGGGACGAGGACCAGGACGAGGACGAGGCGCCGCTGGACGGTGAGTCTCCTGGAGACTCAGTGGCACGTGGGGTTCCCGTCGCCACCGGCCAGAGCGACGCCGACGAGCCGACGAAGGTCCCCGCGGCCGTGACGATGGGGGCCGTGGGCCTCCTGGGTGCAGCCGTGGCTGCGAGCGCCATCGTGGCCCGTCGTCGACGGGAGTCCGGCGACTCGTGACCCCTCCGGCGCTGCCCCGACCCGGGCTGGCACGTGACCTGCACCCCCTGGCCTGGTGGGCCTGGGCGGTCGGCCTGGCCACCGCCGCGTCGCTGACCACCAACCCGCTGTTGCTGCTGCTGGTGATGGGATCGGTGACGGTGGTGGTGATGGCGCGCAGGTCTGGGCATCCGTTCGGTCGGTCGTTTCGCCTGTACGCGCTGCTCGCGGCGCTCACGGTGGTGCTGAGGGTGGTGTTCCGCATCCTGTTCGGTGGCCAGGAGGTCGGCCGGGTGCTGCTCGACCTGCCCGAGGTCCCGCTACCCGACTGGGCGGCAGGGGTCCGGCTGCTCGGTCCGGTGACCAGCGAGGCCCTGCTGGCCGGGCTCTACGACGGGCTCCGGCTCGCGGCGGTGATCCTGTGCGTCGGCGCGGCCAACTCGCTCGCCAACCCCAAGCGGCTGCTCGCCTCGGTCCCGCCCGCGCTGTACGAGATCGGCACCGCACTGGTGGTGGCCGTCACGATCTTCCCCCAGCTCGCCGACAGCGTGCGCCGCGTGCGGGCGGCGCAGGCGCTGCGAGGCGGGACGACGACCGGGGTGGCCCGGCTCCGCCGGTTCCTGGTGCCCGTGCTGGAGGACGCGCTCGAGCGTTCGCTCGCCCTCGCCGCCGGCATGGACACCCGCGGCTACGGTCGCTCCGGCGGCGCGTCGGTCCGCGAGCGCCGGGTGACCGGGGCCCTGCTCCTCCTCGCCCTGACCGGCATCTGCGTCGGGACGTACGCCTGGCTCGATCCCACCGCGCCGCGGGTCCTGGCCCTCCCGATGCTCGGGGCGGGTGTGGTCGTCGCGGTGCTCGGCCTGGTCAGCGCCGGGCGCCGCGTGCAGCGCACCCGCTACCGGCCCGACCCGTGGCGGGCGCCCGAGGTGCTCACGGCCAGTGTCGGCCTCGTCGTGGCCGTGCTCGGCTGGTACGTCGCCCACACCCAGGTCGTCGTCGCCTACCCGGGCGTCCAGATCGTGCCGTACCTCTCACCGATCGCCTTGCTGCTCGGCGTCCTCGGCACCCTCCCGGCCGTGGCGACACCCGTCCCGGCCACCGCCCCCCGCCGGCGCGAGGTGGTCGCATGATCGAGCTGCGAGACATCGGGTTCCACTACGACGAGCAGGCGGTGCTCGAGGGCGTCGACCTGACCCTCGACGAGGGCGAGCTGGTGCTCGTGTCGGGGCGCACGGGCGTGGGCAAGTCCACCCTCCTCGGCGTGGTCACCGGCCTCGTGCCCCGCTTCACCGGGGGCGTGCTGACCGGTGACGTGCTGCTCGAGGGACGCAGCATCGTCGACCAGCCGCCTCGCGAGCGCGCCCACCTGGTCGGCTACGTCGGGCAGGACCCGCTGGCCGGCTTCGTCGCCGACACGGTCGAGGAGGAGCTCGCCTACGGCATGGAGCAGCTCGGCGTCGCCCCCGAGACCATGCGCCGGCGCGTGGAGGAGACCCTCGACCTCCTCGGCATCGCCGACCTGCGCGCGCGTGACCTGCGCACCCTCTCCGGCGGTCAGCAGCAGCGGGTCGCGATCGGGTCGGTGCTCGCCACGCACCCGCGGGTGCTGGTGCTCGACGAGCCGACCTCGGCGCTGGACCCGACGGCTGCGGAGGACGTCCTCGCGACGATCACGCGCCTGGTCCACGACCTGGGCCTCACCGTGCTGCTGGCCGAGCACCGGCTCGAGCGGGTCGTGCCGTTCGCCGACCGGATCTGCCTGGTGGCAGGGAACGGTGGCGTACGGGTCGGGGAACCCCGCGCGGTGCTGGCGGACTCGCCCGTCGCGCCTCCGCTGGTCGAGCTCGGTCGTGTCGCCGGGTGGCAGCCACTCCCGCTCACCGTGCGCGACGCGCGCCGGCACGCGCGCACCCTCCCGGAGCTGCCCGCCCCCGCCCCGGAAGCGGTGCCCAGGACCGCCCCGCTGGTGGTGGCTCGCGGCGTCACCGTCGTGCACGGGCGCCACGTCGCGGTCCGTGAGGTCGACCTCACCCTGTCGGCCGGCCGCACCACCGTGCTGATGGGGCGCAACGGCTCGGGGAAGTCCAGCCTGATCTGGGCGCTCCAGGGGGCCGGGCGCCGCCGGTCCGGGTCGGTCGACGTCGCCGGCAGCGACCCCGCCGACCTGGCGCCCGCGCAGCGCCGTACGCACGTCGGGCTGGTCCCGCAGACCGCCGCCGACCTGCTCTACCTCGAGACGGTCGCCGAGGAGTGCACCGCCGCGGACACCGGCGCGGAGGCGACCGCCGGTACGTGCCGCGGCCTCCTCGACCGTCTCGCGCCGGGCATCGCGGACGACATCCACCCGCGGGACCTCTCCGAGGGGCAACGGCTCGCGCTCGCGCTGGCGGTCGTGCTCGCCGCGCGGCCGCCCGTGGTGCTGCTCGACGAGCCGACCCGCGGCCTCGACTACGCGGGCAAGGCGGAGCTGGCTCGGATCGTGGCCGACCTCGCCTCGGACGACCACGCCGTCCTGCTCGCGACGCACGACGTCGAGTTCGCCGCCCACGTCGCTGACGAGGTGGTCGTGATGGCCGAGGGGGAGGTCGTCTCCAGCGGGCCTCCCCGCCGGGTGCTGGCGGAGTCGCCGTCGTTCGCCCCGCAGGTCACCAAGGTGCTCGGCGCCCCGTGGCTCGCGGTCGAGGAAGTCGTCGCCGCGCTCGGAGGGGTGGCCCGGTGAACGTCGCACTCCCCGTCGGCCCACGCACCGCCGCGGTGCTCGGCCTGGCCTCGCTGGCCGGGCTGATGATGCTGTGCTGGCCGTTGCTGCTCGAGGCGCAGCCGGGGCAGCGCGTCGAGCCGCCCTTCGTCTTCCTGGCGCTTCTCCCGCTCGTGATGGTCGTCGTCCTCGCCGAGATCGGCGAGGGCGGCATGGACTCCCGGGTGCTGGCCGTCCTGGGCGTGCTGTCGGCGATCAACGCGGTCATGCGCGGGCTGGGGGCGGGCACGGCCGGGATCGAGCTGGTGTTCTTCCTGCTGATCCTCGGAGGCCGGGTCTTCGGTGCGGGCTTCGGGTTCGTGCTGGGTTGCACGTCGCTGTTCGCCTCGGCGCTGCTCACGGCGGGAGTCGGCCCGTGGCTGCCCTTCCAGATGATCTGTGCGGCCTGGGTCGGCATGGGTGCCGGCCTCCTGCCGCGGCGCGTGGGCGGTCGGGCCGAGATCGCGATGCTGGCCGCCTACGCGGTCGTCGCGTCCTACCTCTACGGCCTGCTGATGAACCTCAGCTCGTGGCCGTTCGCCCTCGGCATCGCGGTGCCCGGGCACGAGGGGTCGCTGGCCTACGTCGCGGGCGCGCCGGTGCTCGAGAACGCGCACCGCTTCCTCGTCTACACGCTGCTCACCTCGACGGGCGGGTGGGACACCGGCCGCGCGATCACGACCGCCGTCGCGACCGTGGTGCTCGGCCCGGCGATCCTCACGACCCTGCGGCGGGCTGCCCGGCGCGCCGTCGTACGCCCCGGGGCGGTGGACGTCGGCTAGGGCCGCACCCGGATGAGCCGGTCGTCGGCCAGCGCCGGTTGGCCGCGACCGTCGCGGTTCGACGTGGTCAGCCACAACAGGCCGTCGGGCGCGGTGGCGACCGTCCGCAACCGGCCGTAGTCCTCGGTGAAGAACGCCGTCGGCCGCGACGCTTCGCCGTCCGCAGAGACGCGGATCCGCCAGAGACGCTGGCCCCGCAGCCCGGCCATCCAGAGGTGCCCCGCGACGTACGCCAACCCGCTCGGCGAGGCCTGCTCGACCGGCCAGACCAGCTGGGGGTCCACGAAGTCGGGACCGCCGCCGGCGCCCTCGACGCGAGGCCAGCCGTAGTTGGCGCCCTTCTCGACCAGGTTGAGCTCGTCCCACTCGGAGGCGCCGAACTCCGACGCCCACAGCCGCCCCTCCTCGTCCCAGGCCAGGCCCTGGACGTTGCGGTGGCCGAGCGACCACACGGGGGAGCCGGCATCCGGGTTGCCTGGCGCGGGGCGGCCGTCGCGGGTGATCCGGAGGATCTTGCCGGCCAGGCTGTCGGGGTCCTGGGCGAGCTCGGGGTCGCCGGTCTCGCCGGTGGTGACGTAGAGGAATCCGTCCGGACCGAAGGCGATGCGGCCGCCGTCGTGGATGAAGCCGGCCGGGATGCCGTCGAGGACGACGCGGGTCGGGCCGAGGCGTGAGCCGTCGAGCCGGGCGCTGAGGACGCGGTTGTCCGTTTCGGTCGTGACGTAGAAGAACACGGTCCGGTCGGAGTCGAAGCCCGGGGACACCGCGACGCCGAGCAGGCCCGCCTCGCCTTGAGGGACGGTGGATTCGATGCTGCCGACAGGGTCGAGGTCACCCTCGGCGGTCACCCGCAGCACCCGTCCGGAGATCCGTTCGGTGACGACCGCTGCGCCGTCGGGGAGGAAGTCGACGCCCCACGGCACCTCGAGGCGGTCGGCGAGAACGTCGAGGGCCCGGGGGCGACGCACGCGTCCGTCGTCGTCATTGCCGCCGATGCCGTCGTCGTCCGCCCCGGGCGTGGCCGGGGGCTCGCTCGGCGTCGGCTCGCTCGCCTGGTCGGTCGGCTGCGTGATGCGCGGGATCGGCTCGTCGTCGGTGGTGCTCGCGCCCGAGCAACCGGCTGTGGCGAGCAGCAGGACCAGCGAGCCGAGGGCCAGGCGCGATCGCATGCTGGTACCGCCCCGGTGCGCCATGGTCATGGGGCCAGTGTGCCGGGTGCGGCCGAACGCTCCTCGTCGTGGCGGTGCGGCGGCTCGCCCGGCCTGGCGCCCGACCGGGTCGCCCCGATCGAGGCGGCGACGACGCACGCGATGGCCAGCCACTGGACCGGCGTCAGGTGCTCCTGCAGCACCACGATGGCCGCCAGGGCCGCAGCGGCTGGTTCGAGGCTCATCAGGATGCCGAACACCGCAGGCCGCAGGCTGCGCAGCGCGACGAGCTCGCAGCTGTAGGGGATGACCGAGCTCAGCAGCCCGACGAGGGCACCGATCAGCAGGACGCGGCCGTCCCACAGCGACGTGCCGGCCGTCAGCAGAGCGGGCAGCGTCATCGCCAGCGCGGCGACGATGCTCGCCACCGCGAGACCGTCGAACCCGGCCCACCGGCGTCCGGTGCTCGCACTGAACAGGATGTACGCCGCCCAGGCCGCGCCGGCGAGCAGGGCGTACGCGACGCCGACGGGGTCGAGACCGGTGCGCTGGAAGCCGAGCAGTGCGACCCCGACTCCGGCCAGCAGCACCCACACCAGGTCGCGGGCGCGACGTGAGCCCAGCACGGCCAGGGTGAGTGGACCGATGAACTCGATGGTGACCGCGATGCCCAGCGGGATCCGGGAGAAGGACTGGTAGATGGCCCAGTTCATGGTGGCCAGGCTCGCGCCGAACCCCAGCACGACCAGCCAGTCGTGACGGGTCCGGCCGCGCAGGCGTGGGCGTACGACGGCGCCGAGGACGAGGGCGCTGGTCGCGAGCCGCAGCCAGACCATCGCCGTGGGGGAGATCTCCCCGAACAGGCCCTTCGCGATGGCGGCGCCGACCTGCACCGACAGGATGCCGACGAGGACCAGGCCGACAGGCCCGAGCAGGTCCCGGCTGGCTCGCGTGGTCACCGTGGCAGCCTATTCAGCCCCGCCGTCGCTCCCGGTCTCGGTCCCACCCAAGCTCTCCAGCGCCCGGCGCGCGTGGCGTTCCTCGGCGGCGAAGTAGTCCAGCCCCCAGTCCGCGACCAGCGACGGGAACCGGAACGGCTCTCCCTCGCCGTCCGCGCCGCGCAGCGACTCCCGGACCCTCGTCAGGTCGTCGAGGGCTCGGCCGAGCTCGCCGAGGTAGTCATGGAGCATCCGCCGCGACTGCTCGGGCTCGGTCGCGTGCCCGACGAGCAGGCGAAGCAGCACGGTGTGCTTCAGGACCGGGAAGCCTGCGGGGGTCTCGTCGAGCCAGCTCCGCAGGGCGTCCTGGCCGGCGCCGGTGATGGCGTACGTCGTCACGTCCCGCCCGCCGTCGGCGCGAGACTCGGCTCGCACCAGTCCGTGGTCGGTGAGGCGGCGCAGCTCGGTGTAGATCTGGCTCATCGCCGGTGCCACCCAGTAGAAGCGGAGCGTGACGTCGGCACGCTGCTTGACCTCGTACCCCGTCAGCTCGTCGCCGAAGGTGAGTAGGCCGAGGATCGCGAAGCCGGTGACCGGGATGTCTTGACTCATGTCGCTCCGAGAGTAGTGTTCCTAATCGGAATAGTCACAACGGTTCTCGCGCACGGGGGTTCGATGTCACGCACGCTGCTCATGGTCGGGACCCGCAAGGGCATGTGGCTCGGGACCTCCGACGGGGCCCGAACCTCGTGGGACTGGACCGGCCCGCACTTCCCCATGGAGGAGGTCTACTCCGTCATGGTCGACACCCGCGGCGCGGCTCCGCGCCTGCTCGCGGGGGCGTCCTCGAGCTGGCTCGGGCCGCAGGTCTGGCGCTCGGACGACCTCGGGACCTCGTGGGACGAGACGCCGAACGGTGCCGTGCGGTTCCCCGAGGACACCGGCGCGACGCTCGCCCGGGTGTGGCAGCTGCAGCCCGGCCCGGCCGCCGACGGCAGCCACGACGTCGTGTGGGCCGGCACCGAGCCCGGCGCGGTCTTCCGCTCCACCGACCGGGGCGAGACCTTCTCGCTGGTGCGTGCGCTGTGGGATCACCCGCACCGCGAGGACTGGAACGCGGGGTTCGGCGGTCAGGCGTTCCACACGATCCTGCCGCACCCGTCGGACCCGTCGCGGGTCCTGGCGGCGCTCTCGACGGGCGGTGTCTACGTCACCGACGACGGGGGCGAGTCCTGGTCCCCGTCCAACACCGGGGTCAAGGCCGAGTTCTTCCCTGGCGACCGCCACTACCCCGAGTTCGGCCAGTGCGTGCACAAGGTCGCGCGTGACGCCGCCGACCCCGAGCGGCTCTACCTCCAGAACCATGGAGGGGTCTACCGCTCCGACGACGGTGGGGCGACGTGGCAGGACATCGCCCCCGGGCTGCCGACCGAGTTCGGCTTCGCGATGGTGACGCACCCGCACCGCGCCGACACCGCGTACAGCTTCCCGATCGCCGGCGCCGAGGCTCGCTGGCCGGTGGACGGCAAGGCTCGGGTCTACCGGACGACCGACGCAGGCTCGTCCTGGGAGCCGTTGGGGGAGGGGGCACTTCCCGACGGCTACTTCACTGCCGTGATGCGCGACGCGATGTGCGTCGACGGCCATGACGAGGTCGGCATCTACTTCGGCGGCCGCAACGGCGGCGTGTGGGCCTCGCCGGACGAGGGAGCGACCTGGCAGGAGATCCACAAGGACCTGCCGGACGTGCTCGTCGTTCGAGCGGCCAAGCTCTAGACGCTTCGCCGTGCCCGACTACTCGATCTCCCGCAGCACCCGCATCCACGCAGACCGTGCCACGGTCCACGCGCTCATCGACGACTTCCGGCAGTGGCAGCGGTGGGCCAGATGCGCATCACAGCCTCGTCGGACGACACCGTCGTGATCGACCTCGTGTTCCTCAAGCCCTTCCGGGCCACGAACGTCACGACGTTGACCCTCGCGGCGGTCGGCGACGTCACCGACCTCACCTAGACGATGTCCGGCTCGCGCAACCCGCTCATGTCCGTCGCCGGGAGGCTGTTCCTCGACAAGGTGCTCGGCCGCGACTTCGACAAGGGACTCGTGGCGCTCAAGCGGGAGGCGGAGCCGGCGGCCGGCAATCGCCCGGGCTGACGACTCCCTTGCCCGTGAGTCTCTGAGCGACTCAGGGGGTCGTGCAGCTGCCGGCGATCGCTCCCTTGCCCGTGAGTCTGTGAGGGACTCAGGGGCAAGGGAGCGCGTGCGCGTGCCGGGGTGGGTGCGCGGTCGGTGCCGGGCTGTGTCCAGCGGTCACTAGCCACGAGGTGTCCACAGGGGACGGTTCGCACGCCGGGGCGGGGGTGGTTGTGGATGGGCGGGGGCGGGTGTCGGTGCGGGGGCGTGGGATGGGGTGTGGTGGCCTCGAGCGGCGGGGCCCGGGTCGAGGAAGGGTGGGTGTCGGGGATGGACGACACGGGGGCACAGAACACACAGGACGGGCCCGACGGGCAGGACGGGCCCCACGACGGGCAGGCCGGGCCGGTCGGGCAGGTCGGGCCGGTGCGTGATGCGATGGTGAACTGGTCGCCGGCGGAGCGGGAGTGGTGGTGGATGGGTCCGTTCGCGGGGCAGGTGCCGGGGCTGGTGAGGCGGGTGCGGCGGATCCTGGACGTCTCGCAGCGGGGGCTGGCGGCGTTGTTGGGGGTCTCGCAGTCGGTGGTGGCGCGGTGGGAGACCGGGCGTACGAGTCC
>NZ_BNAD01000012.1 GCF_014653115.1 Nocardioides flavus (ex Wang et al. 2016)
GGCACGCCGTTCTCCTGTCACCGGTTCCTGTTCTTCGACAGCTCAGAAACCTAGGCAGGGAGCGGCGTGCCGCCACGACAGGCGCGCTCACCTACCCACAGATGTGTCAGGAGAGCCGGTTGACCGGGGATCACTGAGCTTGTCAGGGGGTTCCGCGGACGGCGGCGAGTCGCTGGGCGACCATGTCGGCGCCTGGGCCGTTGAGCTCGCCCGGCGCCGGGCGGCGACCGTAGAGCAGCAGGAGGAGCGCCTCGGCAGATCCTCGCACCTCGGGTCCCTCGCCGTACGACCAGTCGGTGTCGGTCGCGACGAGCCGCACGCCGGCCACGCGCCGACGCGCGCTGCCACCGACCACGACGTTCATCGGCCAGCGCGTACGGAGGCTGAAGTGGGCGACGGGCGCCAGGGCCGCAGCCGGGATCGGGCGGCTGAGCCCCAGCGGACGGCGTACGTCGAGGCCGTGGACGACGGCGTCGGCGAGCGCCGCGACCGGCGGCATCCCGATCGGGCGGGCGCCGGTGTGCGCGTTGTCTCGGAGCTGATTGAGGATCGCGTCGCGTCCCCGGCGAGACCACTCGACGGCCGAGGCGGCGATCATCCGGTTCATCGAGAACCCGTGGCGCAGCATCGCCGTCGCCCCGGCCACGGGGCCGAGCACGGGCGCCCAGGCGAGGTGCGCCGCGACGTCGACGACCCGCCACTGCGAGCACAGGGTCTGCGCGAGCCACTGCTCCGCGTCGAGCTGCTCGAGCGTGTCGACGAAGGCCGTGCGCTCCCTGCGCACGAGGTCGGGGAGTGTGGGGGCGGTCGTCACGGGGTGCTCCGGCCAGGGGCGTCGGCCAAGCGGTCCATGCCTGCAAACTACATATGTAGTCCACTGGGGTCAAGACCTCCAGCTGAGGGCGCCGATCACCTCGCGGATGCGGGCCGTGGCGTCCAGGTCGGTCGTCGGGAGCGCGAGCTCGTGGAGCACGAGTCCTGTCACGTAGTTGGCCAGCACGCCGAGGTCGCGCGCGGGGTCGTGCGAACCCGCTCGCGTGACGAGGTCGAGAGCCCAGGCGTCGACCTGGCCTGCACCGGGGGCCATCCCCTCCCGCAGGAGATCGGGGTTCTGGGCGGCCTCGACGAGGATGGCGTAACGGGCGAGGGTGACGGCTCGGTCCGGTCCCAGGGCGCGGTCGACGAACCGGCCCAGAGCGAGTGCGACGCCGTCGGGCGTGGCATCGACCTCGTCGTTGGGCTCGGTCGCCATCGCTCGCTCGCGCGCGATGAACCGTTCGGCGATCCCGAGCACGAGGGCCTCGCGGGTGCGGAAGTGGTTCGACGTCGAGCCCGGCGGGACGCCGGCGGCGGCGTCCACCGCCCGATGAGTCAGTGCGCGCATCCCGTGCGTACCGACGAGCTCGAGCGCGGCGTCGAGCAGGACGGTACGTCGGTCGGCCACGCCCGCACACTACAGCCATAGTGCCACTCAGGGCGGGGGCGACGCTCAGTCGATCGGACGGTTCTCGTAGGGCGTCGAGAGCACGATCGTCGTCCGGGTGGACACGCTGGCCGCCCCGCGGATGCGGGCCAGGAGCTCCTCGAGCGCGAGGGGCGTGGCGACGCGGATCTTGAGGATGTAGGACTCCTCGCCGGCGACCGACCAGCAGGACTCGATCTCCTTGATCCCCACCAGCCGGTCGGGGTAGTCGTCGGGCTGCGAGGGGTCGATCGGCGTGATCGAGATGAACGCCGTCAGCGGTCGCCCGAGCTGGTCGTGGTCGACGGTGGCGCCGTAGCCGGTGATGAGCCCGCGCTGCTCGAGCCGCTTGACCCGCTGGTGCACCGCCGAGGTGGACAGGTCGGTGGCGCGGCCGAGGTCGGTGAAGGACATCCGGCCGTCGGCCGCCAGCAGTGACAGGATCTGCCGGTCCTTGGACTCGACCTCGGGAGAGCTCACGGGAGGCACCCTAGTCCGAGCCGGACAGTGCTTGCACGAGTCTCACGGCGGACGACCCCAGGCCCCAACGTTCGTCCAGGGCGACGACCGCGTCGTGGTCCGCGGGCGTGCGCGGGCGGGTGAGGTCGGGCGCCCCGAGGTCGAGGTCGCGACGTACGGCGACCACGCGGGGCGCGACGGCGAGGTAGTCGGCGGCGGCCTTGATCTTGCCGCGCGGGCCGGGCCCCATGTCGGACTCGGGGTCGTGGGCCGCCTCGATGATGTCCGCGATCGTGCCGAAGCGTCCGAGCAGGGTCGCGGCGGTCTTGTCCCCCACTCCTGCCACGCCGGCCAGTCCGTCGGAGGCGTCGCCGCGCAGCGTCGCCAGGTCGGCGTACTGGTGGGCGTGCACGCCGTACTTGCCCCGCACCCAGTCGTTGTCGACCCGCTCGTGCCGGCTCACGCCGCGGGCGACGTAGAGCACCCGCACGGCCGCCTCGTCGTCGACGAGCTGGAACAGGTCGCGGTCGCCGGTCACGATGTCGACCGGCATGCCGGCGCCGGTGGCGAGCGTGCCGATGACGTCGTCGGCCTCCATCTCCGGGTGGCCGACGACGGGGATGCCGTAGGCCTCCAGCACCGACAGGATGATCGGGACCTGGGCCTCGAGCGGGTCGGGCACCTCCTCGACGTCGGGTCGTGGACCGGGCACCTCGCGCACCACCCGGTGGGCCTTGTAGGACGGGAGGAGGTCGACGCGCCACTGCGGGCGCCAGTCGTCGTCCCAGCAGCAGGCGAGGTGCGTGGGGTCGTACTCCCCCACCAGTCGGCTGATGAAGTCCATGAGTCCGCGCACGGCGTTGACGGGCGTGCCGTCCGGGGCCTTCACCGAGTCGGGGACGCCGAAGAACGCCCGGAAGTAGAGCGAGGCGGTGTCGAGCAGGAGCAGTCGGCTCTCGGCGGTGACGGTCATGGGCCCAGCCTCTCAGTCGGCGAGGACGCTGTAGGCGATGACGCCGCGCTTGAGCAGCCTGGCCGTGGCGCGGGCGGTCTCGCGCAGGTCCTTGTCGCCGGCGGCGTCGGCGACCTGGCCGCACAGGTCGAGGAGCTGCTTCATCCAGCGTACGAAGTCACCGGCCGACAGCCCGGTGACCATCAGGACGTCGTCGAGGTCGTCGCCCTCTGCCCAGCGCCACGCCGCCCAGGCGAACCCGAGGTCGGGCTCGCGGAGGAAGTCGAGCTTGTGGTCGCGCTCGAGGGCGTCGAGCTGGCCCCAGAGCCGGACGAGCTCGGCCAGCACCGGTCGCACCTGTCCGCCCGGCATCTTGGGCGACGACGCGTCGTCGGCGCGACGGGCCTCGAAGACCAGGGCGGAGAGCACGGCCGCCAGCTCCGAGGGGTCGAGCCCGTCGAAGAGCCCGGCCCGGATCGCTTCTGCGGCGACGAGGTCCATGTCGGTGTAGATCCGCCGCAGGTGCGAGCCCTTCTCGGTGACCGTGTCATCCTCGAGGTAGTCGAGCGCGGTGAGCACGTCGCAGACCCGGTCGAAGGTGCGGGCCACGGTGTTGGTGCGGTTCTCGACGCGACGCTTGAGGGTCTCGGTGTCGCGCTGGAGCTTGAACCAGCGCTCGGCCCAGCGGGCATGGTCCTCGCGTTCGGGGCACTGGTGGCAGGGGTGGGCCTTGAGGTCGGCGCGCAGCCGGCCGATCTCGCGGTCCGTGGGGGTGTCGCTGAAGGAGTCGCGCTGCTTCGTGCGCCGGGGGGCAGGCGCCTCGAAGGAGTCGGCCCGCGACCGCAGGGCGTTGGCGAGCTCGCGGCGCTGGCCGGGGTTGCGACCGTTGAACGACTTGGGGATCCGCAGCCGCCCGATCGACTCGACGGGGACCGGGAAGTCCATCATCGCCAGCCGTCGGGCCTGCCGGTCCGCGGTGACGACGTAGGGTCGCGGCTCCTCGCCAGACGTCCCCGGGTCGATCACCACGGCGAGGCCGCTGAACTTGCCCGCCGGGACGTGGATGACGTCGCCGGGACGCAACCGGCCGAGCGACGCGGCCGCCTCGCCGCGCCGGTCCTGGCGGCGCTCCCGTGCCGCGCCCTTCTCGAGGTCGGAGATCCGGCGCCGCAGGGCGGCGTACTCCATGAAGTCGCCGACGTGGCAGGTGGCGGCCTCCCGGTAGCCGTCGAGGGCCTCCTCGGCCTTGTGCACCTGCCGGGCCAGGCCGACGACGGCCTTGTCGGCCTGGAACTGCGCGAAGGACTGCTCGAGCAGCTCGCGTGAGCGCGCGCGGCCGAACTGGTGCACGAGGTTGACGGCCATGTTGTAGGAGGGCCGGAAGGACGAGCGCAGCGGGTAGGTGCGCGTGGACGCGAGGCCGGCGACCTCGCGCGGGTTCATCCCCGGCTGGTAGAGCACGACGCCGTGGCCCTCGATGTCGAGCCCACGCCGGCCGGCGCGACCGGTCAGCTGGGTGTACTCCCCCGGCGTCAGGTCGGCGTGGGTCTCGCCGTTCCACTTCGACAGCTTCTCGATGACGACCGTGCGGGCCGGCATGTTGATGCCCAGGGCGAGGGTCTCGGTGGCGAAGACGACCTTGACCAGGCCGTCCTGGAACAGCTCCTCGACGACCTGCTTGAACGCCGGCAGCAGGCCGGCATGGTGGGCGGCGATGCCACGGGTCAACCCGTCGAGGAACTCGTGGTAGCCCAGGACGTGCAGGTCCTCCTCCGGCAGGGTGCGCGAGGCCTCCTCGACCCGGGCGAAGATCTCGTCGCGCTCGGCCGCCGTCGTGAGGCGGGTGTTGGCCTGGACGAGCTGGGTGACCGCGGCGTCGCAGCCTGCGCGGCTGAAGATGAAGACGATCGCCGGCAGCAGGCCCTCGCGGTCCAGCCGCTCGACGACCTCGACGCGGCTCGGGATCCACACGCGCCGGCCGTTGCCGACGGCGCGCGGGTTCTTCGACGACCCGGGCTTGCCCTTGCGGGGCGAGCGCCGGTCGCGCATCAGGCGCGAGCTGGCCCAGTCGTCTCGGGCGATGCGGGTCAGCTCGTCGTTGACCGGCGCCCCCTCCTTGACGAAGCCGGCGCTCGCGTCGACGTCGGAGGACGCGAACAGGTCGAGGAGCCGGCGACCCACCATCACGTGCTGGTAGAGCGGGACCGGACGCTTCTCCTCGAGGATCGTGGTGGTCTCGCCGCGGACGGTGGCCAGCCACTCGCCGAACTCCTCGGCGTTGGACACCGTCGCCGACAGCGACACCAGCGTCACCGACTCCGGCAGGTGGATGATCACCTCCTCCCAGACCGCGCCGCGCATGCGGTCGGCCAGGTAGTGCACCTCGTCCATGACCACGTAGCCGAGGCCGAGCAGCGTGCGGGAGCCGGCGTACAGCATGTTGCGCAGCACCTCGGTGGTCATCACGACGACCGGGGCCTCCCCGTTGACGACGTTGTCACCGGTCAGGAGGCCGACGTTGTCGGCGCCGTAGCGCTTGACCAGGTCGTGGTACTTCTGGTTGGACAGCGCCTTGATGGGGGTCGTGTAGAACGCCTTGCGGCCGGTCTGCAGGGCGAGGTGGATCGCGAACTCGCCGACCACGGTCTTGCCCGAGCCGGTCGGCGCGGCCACCAGCACGCCGCGGCCGTCCTCGATCTCGCGGCACGCACGGAGCTGGAAGTCGTCGAGCTCGAAGCCGTAGAGGCCGGCGAAGTCCTTGAGCATCGGGTAGGGCCGGTCGCGCCGGAACGCCGCGTAGCGCTCGGCGGGCGACTGCTCGTCGTCGGCGGGGTTGTCGAGGGTGCTCATGCGATGACCTCCAGCGCGCCGGGGACGCACTCGACGGTGAGTGGCAGCGGGCCGAAGCGCTCGCCGTCGGCGTAGGCCACGATGCCGGGCGCCGCGATCGTCACCGTACGGACCCGGCGGTGGACGTACTCCTGCACGCCGGCGATCCGGCCGGTGAAGAGCCGGGGGTAGGACCGGACCAGCTTGGGCTTGCTCATCCGCGTGATCACCACGACGTCGAGCATCCCGTCGTCGAGGAGTGCACCCTCGGTGATGCGCAGGCCGCCGCCGAAGGAGGGACCGTTGCCGACGGCGACCAGCATCGCGTCGTGCTCGATCGTCTCGCCGTCGAGCTGCAGGACGTAGGCGATCGGGCGGAAGGTGCGCAGCTCGGCGAGGGTGGCGAGGTTGTAGCGCATCTGCCCGCGCGGCCAGGTCATCGCGTTGGCCCGCTCGTTGACGATGGCGTCGAAGCCCGCGGCGAGGACCGTGACGAACCACCGGTCGCCGCTGCGGGCGAGGTCGATGGTGCGGCGACGCGAGGCGATGATGCGGTCGGCCGCAGCGGCCGGGTCGGTGCGCGGCAGGCCCAGGTAACGGGCGACGTCGTTGCCCGTGCCGCTGGGGATCAGCCCCAGGGGGACGCCGGTGCCGGCGACCGCCTGCACGCCCAGGTGCACCAGGCCGTCGCCCCCGCACACGACCAGCGCCTCGACGCCGTCGGCGACGCACGCGCGCGCCAGGTCGGCGGCCTCGTCGGCGTCGCGACCCTCCAGGTTGCGCACCACGAACCCGCTCTCGCGCAGCCGGGCCAGGGCGACGTCCCGGTGCCGGGCTCCCTTGCCCCGGCCCGCCGTCGGGTTGGTCAGGAGTGCGATCTCTCGCCCCCGCACGGGGTGGGCGGACGCAGCCGGGTCGTGCATGGCGCGACCCTATCCCCCGGCACCGACCCCGTACGGCGACCGGCCGCTCACCCGAGGCGCAGCAGCGCGGCGTACCGCTCGGCACGGGCGCCCACCGCGCGGGCGAGGCGCCCCAGGGCGTCGAGGATGAGGTCGGGGTCGAACCGGGTCCCGGGGACGGCCAGGACCAGGCGCGAGTCGATCTCGCCGACCACGACCTGCCCGTGACGCCAGGCCTGGTGCACCCGCGACCGGGTCTCGTCGTCGACCACGGGTGCGGGATAGGCCTCGTCGACGGCGAGGAGGTCGCACTCGAGGCTCCACCCGGACTCCTCGACCTGGTCCGGCGCAGGCTCGGCCGTCAGCCGGCCACGGACCAGGTGGCCCGTACGCAGCCCGGCGTCGGCGCGCCACACGACGTCGTGGGTGCCGAGCCAGTCAGGCAGGTCGAACGGATCGGTGTCGGTGATCGCGGCCTGCATGGGACCACCCTGTCAGACCGGCCCCCACGGGCGGGGCGGCCCCGGGCGGTGCTCAGATGGACGAGAGCTCGTCGGGGCTCAGGCCGGCGTTGGGGTTGCGGCGGGCCCGTCGTCGGTCGTTGAACCGGGCGATCGCCTCTGAGGCGAAGAAGAGCAGCACCATCGGCACCGCCATAAGCGTCATGGTGAACGGGTCGGCCGAGGGAGTCGCCACTGCGGCGAAGACGAACGTCCCGATGATGATCCAGGGGCGGTAGGCCTTGAGCGAGGCACCCTTGACCACGCCCGCGAAGTTGAGCAGCACGACGAACACCGGGATGTTGAACGCCAGCCCGAACACGAACAGCGTCCGGGTGAAGAACTGCAGGTAGTCGTTGAAGTCGATGAGGTTGGTGACCCCGTCGGGGTTGAAGCCGATCAGCACCTCGAGCGCGACCGGCAGGGTGAGGTAGCCCAGAGCGATGCCCGCGAGGAACAGCGGCCCCGCGACGGCGACGAAGATCCGGCTCATCTTCCGCTCCTGGGCGTAGAGCCCGGGCAGGACGAACGCCCAGATCTGGTAGAGCCAGTAGGGAGCGGTGACGATCGCCGAGGCGAAGCCGCAGAGCGTCAGCCACAGCAGCAGGCCGGCTCCGGCGCCGCTCGTCGTGGCCGTGGTGGTGCCCTCGGGGAGCTTGGCGCGGGCGTCGTCGTAGGGACCGTAGACGAGGTCGAGCAGCGCGTGGCGGAAGACCAGCGCGACCGCCAGGGCGACCACGAAGACCAGCAGGCACCGCAGCAGGCGCGCACGGAACTCGCGGAAGTGGTCGGAGAGCGCCATGCGGCCGTCGGGGCCCACGGCGTGATGGGGCCGGCCTTGGAACAGGCCGACGAGACCGGCGATCCTCACGATCGTCGCGGCTCCGGGTCAGGCGGTCGTGTCGTCGCGACGCTCGCGGAGGACCTCGCCTGAAGCCTCGCTCCGGGCCTCGTCGGCAGCGCGCTCGCGGGCCTCGATCTCACGCTGCTCGGGCGTCTTGGTGTCGTCCTCGTCCTCGTCGCGCAGGCCCTTGGTCTCGGTCTTGAAGATACGCAGCGCCTGCCCCGAGCTGCGGGCGAGGTCGGGCAGCTTGGCAGCACCGAAGACGAGCACGACGATCGCCAGGATCACCAGCCACTCGAGACCCTGCGGCATGCCGATCAAGGGGTTGAACATGGGAGTCACTCCGTCATTCGTGGGGGTGGGTGGGAGGTGCTGCGGTGGTCGTTCCCGAGTCTACGCCGTCGTCGTGGACGTAGTGGCTGAGTGCCGCGCGCGCAACGGCGGTGAACGAGTCGGCGTACGCCGCGGGGGCGAGCAGCGTGGCGTGCGGGGCCAGGCGCAGCAGGAGGGAGGTCACCCACTCCTCGCTGGCCACCTCGAGGTCGACATCGACGGTGTCGTCGGGGCCGGGGCGCTGACCGGTCACGGGGTAGTACTCCACCACCCAGCGCGCCGGCGGCGCGAGCCGGAGGGTCACCGGCGTGGTCTCGGCGTCGGCGAACCACCCGCCTGCGAGGTCGCGGGGACGCGCGCCGGGGTCGGCGACCGGGCTGTCGAGCTCGGTGGCCGCGACGATGCGGTCGACGCGGAACGCCCGGTCCCCCACGGCCGTGTGGCACCAGGCGTCGAGGTAGAGCACGTCCTCGACGCGCGAGAGACCACGCGGGTCGACCACGCGCGTGGACTGCTGGTCGCGCGACGGCACGTGGTAGCTGATCTCGAGCTGGTGGCCGTGCGCGATCGCCGACTCCAGGACCGGCACCACGCCGCTGGTCTCCAGCGGCGTCGGCGACACGTGCAGCCGCAGCAGCTCCTCGCCGTCGTGGCCGGCCGCCTCCTCGAGCTTCGCCAGCGTGCGCGCGATGACCTCGCGCGCCTCGGCCGGTGCCGTGTCGACCATGGTGCGCAGGGCGACGACGAGCGAGGTGGCCTCGGCCGGCGAGAAGCGCACGGGGCGGGCGAGGTAGTCGGCGTTGTCGACACGGATGACCCGGTCGCCCTCCAGCGCATCGAGGTCGACCTCGATGAGGTCGCCCGGCAGGCCCGGAGACAGCCCGGTCATGAAGAGCAGCCGCAGGTCACGCTCGATCTGCTCGGCGTCGGTGCCGAAGTGGGCGGCCGCGTCGTCGAGGCGGACCTCGCCGCGAGCGAGCAGGTAGGGCACGAGCGCGAGCAGCCGTGCCACCTGGTCGGGGGCAGTGTCCGAGCCCTGCGTCGTCATCGGTCCTCCCCCGTCGCGGCGGCTCCACCAGCGGCCGCGACCACCGCACGCAGCCGGGCGACCACGTCGTCGCGCAGTGCCTCCGGGGACTCCACGACCACGTCGGGCCCGTAGGTCATCACCTCGTCGGAGAGCTCGTGGACCGGTCCCTCGACCACGACGGCGTCCCAGCCGGGACGGTCCGCGAGCGGGGTCACGGACTCGGCGCGCCGCCGCAGGCCGATGCCGGTGCCCTGCCGGACCCGGACCTGCGCGCGCACGGAGGGGAACGAGGACGAGAGCCGGCGCGCGACCGCGCGCACGTCCGTGCCGGCGGGCACCTCGTACGCCCCAGAGCGACCCGTCGCCCGCACCGGTCCGACGATGCGGGACAGGCGGAAGACCCGCTCGGCTCCACGGTCGACGTCGTGGCCCACGACGTACCAGCGCCCCGACGACCGGGCCAGGCCCCAGGGCTCCAGGCGACGGGTGGTGGGCGTCGTCTCGTCGGCGCGCTGGTAGGGGAAGCTGACCTGGCGCCGCTTGCCGACCGCGTCCCACAGCGGCTCGAAGGCCGGCTCGTCGGCGGTGATGGCAGGCGCCACGACCTCCAGGCGGGAGGGGTCGACCTCGACGCCTTGGGCCTTCAGCTTGGCCAGCGCGCGCCCGGTCGCCTTGGCGAGCGTGGCGTGCTGCCAGACCTGGGCCGCCAGGCCGAGAACAGCGGCCTCGTCGGGCTCGAAGCGGATCTCCGGCAACGAGGTCTGCTCCGTGGGGATCCGGTAGCCGATCTCGTCGTCGAAGAACGCGTCGGCGCTGCCGACCTCGATGACGGCCCCGATCTGGCGCAGCGCGTCCTTGTCGCGCTCGAAGGCGCGCTCGAAGGCCTCGTCGCCGGCCGGCCCGCGCGCGTGCTCGGGGTAGCACGCCTCGCGGATCGCGTCCTTGCCGATGAACCGCTTCGCGCCGAGCAGCAGGATGTGCAGGTTCATCAGCCGCTCTGCCCGTGGCTGCACCATGCGCTCTCCCCCGCTCCTCGCCGCGCCCGCCGTCAGCTCACTTGGCGCCGAGGATGTCGACGACGAAGAAGAGCGTGTCGGTGCCCTTGATGCCGGCCTGCTCGTTGCCCTGCTTGCCATAGCCCTTGGCGGGCGGGATCTCCAGGATCACCCGGGAGCCGACCGTACGGCCGACGAGGCGCTCGTCCCAGCCGGCGATGACCTGGCCGACGCCGATCGGGAACTCCGCCGGCTCTGCGCTGTAGGACTCGTCGAAGGGCTCGTCAGCGTTGTAGACCTGGCCGAGGTAGTCGACGGTGAGCGTCTGGCCGGACTTCACCTTGGGGCCGTCGCCCTTCACGAGCGTCGTGGCGATCAGCTCGCCGGTCGGCGTGTGGGCGGTGCTGAAGTCGAAGCCGGTGATGACACCGTCCTCCTCGACGATGGTGGGCGCCCAGCCGGCGGGCTCCTTGTCCTCGCCCTGCGGGCCGTCGAGCGGCGGCACCGTCTCGGCGGTGTCCATGATGTCGACGATCGCGAGGACGGCGTCGCGGTTGCCGATGCCGATGTCGGGCCGACCGCCCTCGCCGTAGGCGTCCTCGGCGGAGGTCAGCAGCACGACACGGTCGCCGACCTGGTTGCCGATGAGCATCTCACGCAGGAACGGCAGCGTGTCCTCGGCCAGCTCCACCGACTGGGGACCCTGCTCGTAGGTGCTCTGGGCCTGCTCCTCGGTGAAGCCGTTGCCGATCCACCAGTCGACCGACACGGTGTCGCCGTCCGCGACCTCGTCGCCGTCGCCCTCCACGAGGACCTCGGTCTCGGCCTCGGAGCCGTCGAGCCGGCCGTCGAAGGTGACCTCGGGCTCCTCGCCCTGCTTGCCCTCGATCGTCACCGAGCTGAGCGGCGCGCCGCCCTCCTCGGAGTCGCCGGAGGCGGACCCGCACGCGGCGAGCCCGAGCAGGCTGAGGGCGAGGACACTGCTGAGGGCAGCGGAACGTACACGAGACACTGGGTTCACCTTGTTCGATCGGTCGGCTTGCGCGCACACCCTATCCAGCGGACCCCACCCGTACGGTCGCGACACCGGCCGGTGGGTCGGAGCGGGGCTCTCACATGCCGTCGATGAGGCGCTGCACCCGCTCGTCGTAGGCCTTGAACGGGTCCTTGCAGAGCACCGTGCGCTGCGCCTGGTCGTTGAGCTTGAGGTGCACCCAGTCGACGGTGAAGTCACGACGCCGCTCCTGCGCGCGGCGGATGAACTCGCCGCGCAGGCGCGCGCGGGTGTTCTGCGGCGGGACGCTCTTGGCCTCGAAGATCTTGAGGTCGCTGCTCACGCGGGCGACCGCCCCGCGCTTCTCGAGCAGGTAGTAGAGCCCGCGGCCGCGGTGGATGTCGTGGTAGGCGAGGTCGAGCTGCGCGATGCGCGCGTCGCCCAGCGACAGGCCGTGCTTGGCGCGGTAGCGCTCGATGAGCTTGAGCTTGATGACCCAGTCGATCTCGCGGTCGACCAGGCCGAGGTCGTCGGACTCGACGGCCTTGAGCCCGCGCTCCCACAGGTCGAGGGCGCGCTCGATGGTCGGGGTGGAGATCTGACGGCGGTCGACGAAGTCGCGGGCCTTGCCGAGGTACTCGGCCTGGATCTCCAGCGCGCTCGCCTCGCGTCCGTTGGCCAGGCGCACCTTGCGTCGCCCGGTCGGGTCGTGGCTGATCTCGCGGATGGCGCGGATCGGGTTCTCCATCGTGAGGTCGCGCATCACCACGCCCTCCTCGATCATCCGCAGGACGAGGTCGCACGACGCCACCTTGAGCAGTGTCGTGGTCTCGCTCATGTTGGAGTCGCCGACGATGACGTGCAGGCGGCGGAACCGTTCGGCGTCGGCGTGCGGCTCGTCGCGGGTGTTGATGATCGGGCGGCTGCGCGTGGTGGCGCTGCTGACGCCCTCCCAGATGTGCTCGGCTCGCTGGCTCACGCTGTAGGACGCACCGCGCGGCGTCATCACGACCTTGCCGGCCCCGACGACGATCTGGCGGGTCACCAGGAACGGGATCAGGATGTCGGCCAGCCGGCTGAACTCCCCCGCCCGGCCGACGAGGTAGTTCTCGTGGCAGCCGTAGGAGTTGCCCGCGGAGTCGGTGTTGTTCTTGAACAGGTAGATGTCGCCGGCGATGCCCTCCTCGTGCAGGCGCGCCTCGGCGTCGAGGAGCAGCCCCTCGAGGATCCGCTCCCCCGCCTTGTCGTGCGTGACGAGGTCGACGATGTCGTCGCACTCGGGGGTGGCGTACTCCGGGTGGCTGCCGACGTCGAGGTAGAGCCGGGCGCCGTTGCGGAGGAAGACGTTGGACGAGCGACCCCAGCTGACGACCTTGCGGAACAGGTAGCGCGCGACCTCGTCGGGACTCAGCCGGCGCTGCCCCTTGAACGTGCACGTGACGCCGTACTCGTTCTCGATGCCAAAGATCCGCCGGTCCATGTCCCCACACTAGGACCGGGGACCACGTCCCGCGCGGCACTCCGCACCGAAACTTGGCGAACCTGCCCGCGTCGCCGCCCGACGCCGCGCTTGACGTGGCCGTCCCGGGCGGGCGAGCGTTCCCCCATGGGACCCCGCCACCTCGTCGCGACCGTCCTGGTCGAGCCGGGCACCGTGGAGGACCTCGAGCTGAGGGTGATGACCGACGACCTGTGGCTGTGGCCGGTGAGGACGGCGCCCGTGGTGGTCGACGGCGCCAGGCTGGAGTTCCAGCTCCGCCGGCGCCTGGTCGAGCAGCGGCGCGGGGAGTGGGACGACGCCGCCGGCTGGACCCCGGCCTGGATCGGCTTCGGCGCCGCCTGGCACGAGTTCGGACCGGACGGCGACGTACGCCCGTCGGGGCCGCTCCCCTGGGCCGCGCACCAGCGGCTGTGGAGCGCGCTGGACGAGTTCGGTCCGTTCGTGCGCTACCGGCGGCGGCTCACCGGGATCCCGACGGTGCCCACGGCGGAGTGGCCGGGGCTCCACCTCCGCTGAGCGGTCCGGGGACGGTGTCCCGCCGCCCGGGGACTCCCCGCTCGAGCGGGGAGTCCGCCACTTCGAGGGGTGTACGACCCCCTCCAGGTGTCGGACTTCCCCACCCAGCAGGCGCGTCCCGCAGGCGGGACGCGCACGATCAGATCTGGCCGGGCTCCGCGGGCGGCGGCGTGCCGGGGTCCGGCGGTCGGCCCGGCTGGGGTGCCGGGGGCTGCGGTGCCGGTGGGGACGGCTCGCCGGGGGCGGCCGGGTCGGTCGGCTCGGCCGGCGGGTCGGCGGGCGGGGCCACCGGGGGCGCGACGGGAGGCGCCACCGGAGGCGCGGTCGGCGGTGAGCCCGGCTCCCCGGTGACCGGGTCCTCGAGGGGCGGCGTCGCTCCCGAGACCTGGTCGGTCGGGTCGCTCGGGTCGTCCTGGCCGGAGTGACGCGGCCCCGACCCGGCGAGGGCGTCCTCAGGGGACGCCTCGTCGGCGCGCTCGTCCCCGCGGGCCCCGAGGACCTCGGCGAGCCGCGCCGCGCGCAGCCGCAGGAACTTGCGCGGCTGCGTACGGGTGCGGTCCAGGACGGCGACCTCGAGGTCGCGGGCCGGGATCACCCGGTCCTCGGAGTCGCTGTGGCCGAGGGCGGCGACGGCGACCCGCAGGGCCTCGTCGAGCGAGGCCCCGGCGACGTAGTGCTCGGCCAGGTGCCCGGCCACGACGTCGGCTGCGCCACCCATCACGGCGTAGCCGTGCTCGTCGGCGACCTGGCCGTCGTAGGTGAGGCGGTAGAGCTGGTCGTCCTCGGGGGCGTCGCCGATCTCGGCGACGAAGATCTCGACCTCGTAGGGCTTCTCGCCGCCGGAGGAGAAGATCGTTCCGAGCGTCTGGGCGTAGGCGTTGGCGAGACCACGGCCGGTGACGTCGCGCCGGTCGTAGGCGTAGCCGCGCATGTCGGCGAGGCGTACGCCGGCGATGCGGAGGTTCTCGAACTCGTTGTAGCGTCCGACCGCCGCGAAGGCGATCCGGTCGTAGATCTCGCTGACCTTGTGCAGCGCCTGGGACGGGTTCTCCGAGACGAACAGGATGCCGTCGGCGTACTGGACCGCGACCACCGAGCGCCCGCGGGCGATGCCCTTGCGCGCGAAGTCGGCCCGGTCCTTCATCAGCTGCTCGGGCGAGACATAGAACGGCATACTCATGTGAGTGACTCCTGCGTCGGATCAGGTCAGGGCCGCGGCGGGGCCGTCGGGGCGCTCCATGCGGGAGGCCAGGATGCGGTCGGCGATGGCGGCCACCTCGTCGTCGGGCATCCGGCGCCCACCGTCGGCGGTGATCACGTGGACGACCGGGAAGATCCGGCGGGTGATGTCGGGGCCGCCGGTGGCGGAGTCGTCGTCGGCGGCGTCGTAGAGGGCCTGCACGATGGCGGTGACCGCCTCCTCGACGTCGAAGTCGTCGCGGTAGAGCTTCTTGAGCGAGCCGCGGGCGAACAGCGAGCCGGAGCCCACCGAGTGGAAGGCGGTCTCCTCGTAGCGGCCGCCGGTCACGTCGTAGCTGAAGATCCGCCCCTGGTCGGCGGTGAGGTCGTAGCCGGCGAAGAGCGGCACCACCGCGAGGCCCTGCATGGCCATGCCGAGGTTGGCGCGGATGAGGGCCGCGAGCCGGTTGGCCTTGCCGTCCATCGACAGCGTGGTGCCCTCGATCTTCTCGTAGTGCTCGAGCTCGGTCTGGAAGAGCCGCACCATCTCGACCGCGAGACCGGCGGTGCCGGCGATGCCGACCACGGAGTACTCGTCGGCCGGGAAGACCTTCTGGATGTCGCGCTGGGCGATGATGTTGCCCATCGTGGCGCGCCGGTCGCCCGCCATCACGACGCCGCCGTCGAAGGTCGCCGCGACGATCGTGGTGCCGTGAGGGGCCAGGTCGCCGGCGGCACCGGCGGGCACGGCACGGCGCGAGGGAAGCAGGTCGGGCGCCTCGGCGCCGAGGAAGTCGGCGAAGCTGGAGGTGCCGGGCGTCATGTACGACGAGGGGAGGCGGGAGTCTCCCATGCGGCCTACTCCCCGCCCTTCTGGATGAACGACTTCACGAAGTCCTCGGCGTTGGTCTCGAGCACCTCGTCGATCTCGTCGAGGATCGCGTCGACGTCCTCGTCGATCATCTCCTTGCGCTCGGCGACGTCGGTCTCGACGACCTCCTCGGTCGCCGACTCCTCCTGCGAGGACTTGCGCGGCTGCTTCTGCTCCTGGGCCATGCCACGACCCTATCCACTCCCACCGACGCCACAAGGACGTTCACCGTCGGCGGACGGGTGTTTCCTCGGTCAGCGGGTGATCGCCGCGACCAGCGCCTGGGCGGTGTCGCAGCGGTCGATCAGCTCGCCGACGTGGGCGCGGGTGCCCCGGAGCGGGTCGATGGTCGGCACCCGCTGGAGCGACTCGCGGCCGGGGAGGTCGAAGATGACCGAGTCCCACGACGCCGCGGCGACCGAGTCGGCGTACTTGTCGAGGCACCGCCCGCGGAAGTAGGCGCGCGTGTCGACCGGCGGGTCGTGCATGGCCGCCTCGATGGTGGCGTCGTCGAGGAGCCGCTCGATCCGCCCGGCGGCGGCGAGGCGGTGGTAGAGGCCCTTGTCGGGGCGTACGTCGGCGTACTGCAGGTCGATGAGGTGCAGCTTGGCGTCGTCCCACCCGAGGCCGTCGCGGTCGCGGTACTGCTGGAGCAGCTTGAGCTTGGCGACCCAGTCGAGCTCGGTCGCGCACTCCATCGGGTCCCGCTCGAGCCGGGTCAGCACCGACTCCCACCGCGCCAGCACGTCGACCGTCTGGTCGTCGGCGTCGCTGCCGTAGCGGTCCTCGACGTACTTGCGGGCGAGGTCGAGGTACTCCAGCTGCAGCTGCACGGCGGTCAGGCGACGCCCGTCGCGGAGCGTGACGAGGTGCCGCAGCGTCGGGTCGTGCGAGACGTCGCGCAGCGACTTGACCGCCCCTTCGACGCTCAGGTCGCGGTCGATGAAGCCGTCCTCGATCATGGCGAGCACGAGCGCGGTGGTGCCCGACTTGAGGTAGATCGACACCTCGGCGAGGTTGGCGTCGCCCAGGATCACGTGGAGGCGGCGGTAGACCGCGGGATCGGCGTGGGGCTCGTCGCGGGTGTTGATGATCGGACGCTTGAGCGTCGTCTCGAGCCCGACCTCGACCTCGAAGTAGTCGGAGCGCTGGCTGATCTGGAAGCCGCGGTCGGCCGTGGTGTCGCGGCCGTCCTGCCCGATGCCGACCCGGCCGGCGCCGGTGACGACCTGCCGCGAGACGAAGAACGGGGTCAGGTGGCGCACGATCTCCGCGAACTGGGTCGAGCGCCGCATGAGGTAGTTCTCGTGGGCGCCGTAGGAGGCACCCTTGTTGTCGGTGTTGTTCTTGTAGAGCAGGATCGGCGTGCTGCCGGGCACCTGGGCGGCCATCCGCGAGGCGTCGAGCATCACCTGCTCCCCCGCCTTCTCCCAGCGCACCACGTCGAGCGGCGTGGTGACCTCGGGCGAGGAGTACTCGGGGTGGGCGTGGTCGACGTAGAGCCGGGCGCCGTTGGTGAGGATGACGTTGGCCAGGCCGAGGTCCTCGTCCGTCAGCTGGCTCGGGTCCGCGATCTGGCGCGCCATGTCGAAGCCGCGGGCGTCGCGCAGCGGCGACTCCTCCTCGAAGTCCCAGCGGGCCCGCCGGGCGCGCGCGGTCGAGCTGGCGTACGCGTTGACGATCTGCGAGGACGCGACCATCGGGTTGGCCGACGGCTGTCCCTGCACGGAGATCCCGTACTCGACCTCCGTGCCCATCACGCGGCGTACGCTCATGTGATGAGCCTACGGGTGTGGGACGAGCGGGTGCTGCCCCGGCTGACCGACGTGAGCCTGCGCGGCCGCGAGATCGGCGAGCTGCGCGAGCCCACCTGCGCGGGCCTGGTGGGACGGGTGCTGGAGCTCGGGTTCGGCAGCGGGCTCAACGTCCGCTGGTACCCACCGGCCGTGACGTCGGTGACCGCGATCGAGCCGTCCGACGCGGGGTGGTCGATCTCGGCGAAGCGGCGTGCGCGCACACCCCTGCCGATCGAGCGGGCCGGTCTCGACGGCCAGCGCCTCGACCTGCCGGACGACTCGCACGACAGCGCGCTGGTGACGTTCAGCCTCTGCACGATCCCCGACCCGGTCCTTGCGCTGAGGGAGGCTCGACGGGTGGTGCGCGAGGGCGGCCGGCTGCACGTGCTCGAGCACGGAGTGGCGCCCGAGGAGTCCGTACGTCGCTGGCAGCGCCGACTCGAACCGCTGCAGCGCGCCGTCGCCGGAGGCTGCCACCTCACGCGGGACATCCCGGCCCTCGTCGAGGGCGCGGGATGGCGCGTGCAGGAGCTCGAGCGGGCGTACCTCCCCGGACCGGCCGTCGCCCGGCCGTGGACGTACGGCTACCGGTTGGTGGCGGGCTGAGGCCTGCTCAGCGGTGGGTCAGCGCTGGGTCAGCGCCGGGTCAGCGCCGGGTCAGCGCCGGGTCAGCGTCCGCGACGGAGGAAACCGGCGAGAAAGAGCACGATGACGACGATGACGACGATGATCAGAATGGTTCGCATCTGCTCAACCTAGCGGCACGCAGGCCACCTGCAACCCCTCCCGAGGGGTGTCGCGGGTCAGTGCTCGCGGCGGTGCGGCCCGTTGACCGCCGAGGCGTGCGCGGCGTTGACGGCGGCGATGCCGAGCCAGGCGACGACGACCGCCGGCAGCCCGGACCCGTCGGTGGCGACAGTGGTGGCGATGGTGATCGGGATGCCCGCCCCGACCGAGACGATGCCGAGGACGAACTGCCGGATCTTCGCGCCCTCGCTGCCGGACGCCTGCCGCTGCGCGACGGCGACCTGCTCGGCGACCCGCTGCTCGACGGCGCGCTCGATGCGCTCGGCGAAGCCGTCGACGAGCTCGGCGTCGTAGCGGGCCCCCAGCTCACGCCTCGCGGCGAGGGCGGCCTCGATGTCGCTGTGGCCGAGGTCGTCCTCGCGACGACCGACGTCCGCCATCGGCCGGCTCACAGGTACTGGCCGGTGTTGGACACCGTGTCGATCGAGCGTCCGGGCTCGGTGCCCTGCTTGCCGGTGATGAGGGTGCGGATGAAGACGATGCGCTC
This sequence comes from Nocardioides flavus (ex Wang et al. 2016), assembly GCF_014653115.1. GTDB lineage: Bacteria > Actinomycetota > Actinomycetes > Propionibacteriales > Nocardioidaceae > Nocardioides > Nocardioides flavus. Next base: position 18,458 of record NZ_BNAD01000012.1, read on the forward strand.
ACCCTTCTTGCCCGAGATCCGCGCCCAGTCGTCGGGGTTGGTCGTGTTGGGCAGGTCCTCGTTCTCCTTGAACTCGTCGACGCACGCCTGGAGCATGTGCTGGACGCGCAGTCCCCGCTGGGCGGGGTTGAGGTCGCTGTCGAGGAAGTCCTTGATCGCCATCTTCTTGGCGCGGTCGACGATGTTCTGGATCATCGCGCCGGAGTTGAAGTCCTTGAAGTAGAGGACCTCCTTGTCGCCGTTGGCGTAGGTGACCTCGAGGAAGCGGTTCTCCTCCGACTCGGTGTACATCCGCTCGACCGTCGCGCGGATCATCGCGTTGACCGTCGCGGTGCGGTCCTGGCCGAACTCGGCGAGGTCGTCGGCGTGCAGCGGGAGCGTCGGGGTGAGGTACTTGGAGAAGATGTCGCGGGCGGACTCGGCGTCCGGTCGCTCGATCTTGATCTTCACGTCGAGCCGGCCCGGGCGCAGGATCGCCGGGTCGATCATGTCCTCGCGGTTGGAGGCGCCGATGACGAGCACGTTCTCCAGGGCCTCGACGCCGTCGATCTCGCTGAGCAGCTGCGGGACGATGGTGTTCTCGACGTCGGAGGAGACGCCCGAGCCACGGGTGCGGAACAACGAGTCCATCTCGTCGAAGAAGACGATGACCGGCGTGCCGAGCGATGCCTTCTCGCGGGCCCGCTGGAAGACCAGACGGATGTGGCGCTCGGTCTCCCCGACGTACTTGTTGAGCAGCTCGGGACCCTTGATGTTGAGGAAGTAGGACTTCCCGGAGGCGCCGGTCTTCTCGGCGACCTTCTTGGCCAGGGAGTTGGCCACGGCCTTGGCGATGAGCGTCTTGCCGCAGCCGGGCGGACCGTAGAGCAGCACGCCCTTGGGCGGCTTCAGCTCGTGGTCCTTGAACAGCTCGGGGTGGAGGTAGGGCAGCTCGACGGCGTCGCGGATCGCGTCGATCTGCGTGGTGAGGCCGCCGATCTGGGTGTAGTCGATGTCGGGCACCTCCTCCAGGACGAGCTCCTCGACCTCGGACTTGGGCACGACCTCGTAGACGTATCCCGCACGGGTGTCGAGCAGGAGCGAGTCGCCGGCGCGGATGGTGACGTCCTCTGCGCACAGCGGCTCCGCGAGGCGTACGACGCGCTCCTCGTCGGCGTTGGCGATGACCAGCGCCCGTTCGCCGTCGGCGAGGATCTCCTTGAGCATCACGACCTCGCCGACCTGCTCGAAGTCGAGCGCGGCGACGACGTTGAGGGCCTCGTTGAGCATGACCTCCTGGCCACGTACGAGGGCGTCGAGCTCGACCGCCGGGCTCACGCTCACCCGTAGCTTGCGGCCCCCGGTGAAGACGTCGACGGAGTCGTCGTCGTTGCGGGCGAGGAAGGTGCCGAACCCTGCCGGCGGCTGGGCCAGCCGGTCGACCTCCTCCTTGAGCGTGGTGATCTGGTCGCGGGCGTCGCGCAGGGTCTGCGCGAGGCGCTCGTTCTGCCCGGAGACGGCCGCCAGCGACCTCTGTGCGTCGGTCAGGCGGGTCTCGAGGGTGCGCGCATGACCCGGCGCGTCGTCGAGACGGCGGCGCAGGTCGGCGACCTCCGCCTCCAGGTAACGCACCTGAGTGGCAAGTTGCTCGCGTGTCGGCTCAGACATCTCGCACCTCCTGCCCAGTGACACTACCCATCGATCGGTGGGACGGAAGGGGTTGTCCCACCGTGTCGATCACCGTTTGGCAACGGTCGGTCGGGGGACGCGCCCGTGACGGTGTCAGCCGGCGTCGTTGAGCCGGCGGATCGCCGCGAGCTCCGCGTCGCTGAACGCCCCGGAGGCCGTGAGCACCTCCTGCAGCACCGCCGTCTTGCCGGCGACGTAGGTGTCGATGTCCATCCCCGGGTCCGCAGCGAGCGCGCGCTTGACCGCGGCGTACGCCTCGCGCAGGTCGGCGCGGGAGCGCAGGACGTCACGCACGGCGAGGTGGTTGCGCACGTTGGTGGTGCCTGCGGTGCACACGTAGACGTTGCGCCGAGGCCTGTCGGGCGCGTGGAGGGCCTCACGCCCCGCGACGCCGAGGTCGCCGCGGTGGACGTAGCCGACGGACTCCAGCACCCGTACGGCCGGCGACACGTCGTACGGCTCGACGATCACGTCGACGTCGAGGACGGGCTTCGCGGCCAGCCCCGGCACGGACGTCGACCCGACGTGCTCGACCTGTGCGGACGGGACGCCCGCCAGCGCCTCGCGGAGGACGGCGGCCACCTCTTCGAACTGCACGGCCCAGCGCGGCGACCAGTCGACGACCTCGACGCTCATGCCTCGTCGGGCTGCTCGGGAGGTGGCACGTCCGCCGGACGGGGTCCGGTGTAGTCCGGGCCGTAGGCACCGGGGGCGGGGCGACGCGTCTTGCGGGGCGGCTTCTCCCCCGGTGCCATCCGCCGAGCGGTGACCAGGAACGCGGTGTGCCCGATCATCTTGTGGCCGGGGCGCACCGCGAGGCCCTCGACGTGCCAGTCGCGCACCAGCGACTCCCACGGCTGGGGCTCGGTGAAGCCGCCGTGCGCACGGAGGGTCTCCACGATGCGGGAGAGCTGGGTCGTGGTGGCGACGTAGGCGCACACGATGCCACCCGGCACGAGGGCGTCGGCGACGACGTCGACGCAGTTCCACGGGTCGAGCATGTCGAGGATGATCCGGTCGACCTGCGCTCCGAGCGCGGGCAGGCCGTCCTTGAGGTCGCCGAGACGGAGGTCCCACGCAGGGTGGGTCCCGCCCTCGGGCGCGGAGAAGAACTGGGTGACGTTGCGGCGGGCGACCTCGGCGAACTCCTCGCGCAGCTCGAAGGAGGTCACCCGTCCCCACGGCCCGACGGCGCGCAGCAGCGAGCAGGTGAGGGCGCCGGAGCCGGCGCCCGCCTCGACGACCCGGGCGCCGGGGTAGATGTCGGCCAACGCGACGATCTGGGCCGCGTCCTTGGGGTAGACGACGGCCGCGCCGCGGGGCATCGAGACGACGAACTCGTTGAGCAGGGGGCGGAACACCAGGTACTGGCCGCCTGCCGAGGACGTCACGGTGAAGCCCTCGTCGCGTCCGATGAGCTCGTCGTGGTCGAGGTGGCCCTTGTTGGAGAAGAACCGCTTGCCGGCGATCAGCTCGAAGTTGTGCTTGCGGCCCTTCTGGTCGGTCAGCCGCACCCACTCCCCCTCGCGCAGGGGACCGCGGTGGACGCCGGACCAGGCCTCGGCGGGGACGTCGGGAGAAGGCTCGGACATGGCGCGAACCCTAGTGCGAGAGGTGGCGATCCGCTCAGCCGACGACGATCAGCGCCGGGCGTTGTCCCGGAAGGCGCGGTCCACGTCGGCGGTCGACAGCACGCCGTAGATCGTCCCGTCCGCCTCGACGAGGAGGTACTCCTCGGCCGGTCGCCGGCTGATGGCCAGGATCAGGTCCTCGCCGGCCACCGTCGCCGGCAGGGTGAGCCCCTGCTCGAGCCGGCGGGCGACCGCCGACACCGCCACCCAGGGGCGGCGCTCGGCGGGCATCGCGGTGACCGCCGCCTCGCTCACGATCCCGGCGGGCGAGCCGTCGGCGGCCACCGTCACGATGCTGCCGGCCTGCGCCTCCTGCGCGCGGCGCACGGCCTCGGCGAGGGGCAGGTCCTCCGGCACGGTGAGCGTACGCCGCGCCAGCGGTCGCGCGACCAGCGCGGGAAGCCGCTGGCGGATCCGGGCGTGGGCCATCGCCGCAGTCGCGCCCGTCCACAGGAAGAGGCCGAGGATGAACACCAGCACGAGGTCGAGCACGGTCGGTTGCTGCCCGGTCAGGGGCTCCATCACCAGGGGCCACGCGAGCAGGGCGAGGGCGGTGATCCGGCCGCCCCAGCCGGCGACGATGCTGCCGCGGTGCTGGTTGCCGGAGGCGCCCCAGACCGCGGCCTTGAGCACCCGCCCGCCGTCGAGCGGCAGACCGGGCACGAGGTTGAGGACGCCGATGATCAGGTTGGCGCCGGCCAGGCCCTGCAGCGCCAGCCGGACCAGGCCGTCGGGCACCACGAACCACAGTGCCGCGGCACCCGCTCCGACCGCGATGGATGTCAGCGGGCCCACGACGGCGATCCAGAACTCGTGACGCGGCCGCCGGGACTGCCCGTCGATCTCGGTCATGCCACCGAGGAAGTGCAGCGTGATCGAGTTGACGCCGTAGCCGAGGCGCTGCGCGACCACTGCGTGCGAGGCCTCGTGGAGCAGGACGGAGAGGTAGAGCACGACGGCGAACACGAACCCGGCGACGTACTTCCAGAACCCCAGCCCCGGCTCCGCGTCCTCGATGCGCGGGGCGAAGGTCAGGGAGATCAGCAGCGCGACGATGAACCACGAGCTCGTGACCAGGACGTCGATGCCGGCGATCGATCCGATCCGCAAGGTGCCGGGTGCGCGCTGCGGGCGCCCCGGGGGACCCTCGGAGGAGGCTGGACCGATGGGATCTGGCACGTGTCAACCCTAACGAACGGCGCCGACACCCCGCGTGGCCAGAGCGGTCCGCGGGGCGGTGTCGGTCGACTCGCCTAGGGTGACCGCGTCATGTCGACCCCAGCATCCCAACAGTCGCCCGCCGAGCGGGTGTCCACGCCCGTGGACGGCGTCGACGTGCTCGGGGCGCTGTCGCCGAGCCGCGCCGGCGACTTCATGGCCTGTCCCCTGCTCTACCGCTACCGCACGATCGACCGGCTGCCCGAGGCTCCCTCCCCCGACGCCGCGCGCGGCACGCTCGTGCACAAGGTGCTCGAGGACCTGTTCGACCTGCCCGCCCCGGACCGTACGCCCGAGCGTGCCGCCGACATGCTCGCACCGGCGTGGGACGCGATCCTCGCGGTCGAGCCCGCGCTGGCGGAGATGTTCGGCAGCGACGGGCCCGGCCTCGCCGCCTGGATGGCGACGTGCCGCACGGTGCTCGAGCGCTACTTCGACCTCGAGGACCCCCGGCGGCTCGAGCCGGCCGAGCGCGAGCTCTACGTCGAGGCGCTGCTGGAGTCGCGGCTGCTGCTGCGCGGCTTCGTCGACCGGGTCGAGGTCGCGGACGACGGGCGCATCCGCATCAGCGACTACAAGAGCGGCCGCAGCCCTGCCGAGGGCTTCGAGGCCAAGGCCCTGTTCCAGATGAAGTTCTACGCCCTCGTTGTCTGGCGCCTGCGCGGGGTCGTGCCGTCCGTGCTCCAGCTGATCTACCTCGGCAACGGCGAGATCGTCCGCTACGAGCCCGACGAGCAGGACCTGCTCGCGACCGAGCGCAAGGTCGAGGCCCTCTGGCGCGCCATCACGCTCGCCCAGTCCACCGGCGACTGGCGACCCAGCCCGTCGCGGCTGTGCGACTGGTGCTCCTTCCACGAGCACTGCCCCACCAAGGGTGGGACCCTGCTGCCCCTGCCGGAGCCGGTGGCCGCCGTCGTGGACGCGTCGGTGGACGAGTCGGCGGACTGACGGCGCGGCTCAGGGCACGGGCGGTCCGTCCGGGGCCAGGAACGCGGACCCGTCGTCGGGCGGGGCCGACCACGGCTGCTCCACCGCCGCGGCGTCGACCTCGTGCGGCTGGATGTCCCCCCGAGCGATCTCCTCGGCCCAGTGGCAGGCCACCCGGTGCCCGGCGCCCGCGCCGGCGACGTCGACGATCCTCAGCTGCGGTCGCTCGGTGTCGCACCGCGTCTCCTGGCGCCACGGACAGCGCGTGTGGAACCGGCAGCCGGCCGGCGGGTTGGCCGGTGAGGGGAGGTCGCCGGTGAGCAAGATCTGCTCGCGTGAGTCCTCGAGGCGGGGGTCCGGCACGGGCACGGCGGACATGAGCGCCCGGGTGTAGGGGTGCAGGGGCACGGCGTAGAGCTCGCCCGCCTCCGACTCCTCCACCAGGCCACCGAGGTACATCACGCCGATCCGGTCGCTGATGTGGCGCACCACCGCGAGGTCGTGCGCCACGACGAGGTAGGTGAGCCCGAGCTCGTCCTGCAGGTCCTGGAGGAGGTTGATCACCTGGGCCTGGATCGAGACGTCCAGGGCGCTCACGGGCTCGTCGGCGACGATCAGGTCGGGTCCGACCGAGAGCGCGCGGGCGATGCCGATGCGCTGTCGCTGACCGCCGGAGAACTCGTGGGGGTACTTCTTCAGCCCGGCGGGGGGAAGCCCGACGGCCGACATCAGCTCGCGCAGCCGGGCGTGGGTGGCGGCCTTGTCGGTGTCGAGCCCGTGGGCGCGCATCCCCTCGAGCAGCAGCGCCTCGACCGTCTGCCGGGGGTCGAGGCTCGACATGGGGTCCTGGAAGACCATCTGGAAGCGCTTGCGCGCCTGGCGCAGGTCCTCCCCCTTGAGGGAGGCGATGTCGACGCCGTCGAAGACCACCGAACCGGCCGTGGGCGGCTCGAGGTTGAGGATCGCCTTGCCGAGGGTGGACTTGCCGCAGCCGGACTCCCCGACCAAGCCGTAGGTCTCTCCGCGACGGATGGTCAGGTCGACGCCGTCCACGGCGCGTACGTGTCCCACGGTGCGGTCGAAGACGATCCCCTTCTTGATCGGGAAGTGGACCTCGAGGTCGCGCACCTCCACCAGCACCTCCCCCGCTCCGGCGGTCGGTGCGCCGGGCGCCACGTCGAGCCCCGTCGAGCCGCTCATCGGGTCACTCCCATCGGGTTGAAGCAACGCAGGCCGACGACGTCGTCGCCGTCCCACTCGGGCGTCTGCTGCACGCACACGTCGAGGGCGTTGGGACAGCGCGGCGCGAAGGCGCAGGCGGAGTCCCAGGGCAGGTTGTCGGCCACGGACCCCGGGATGGGCGAGAGCGGCTCCCCGCGGGGGGCGTCGAGGCGCGGGATGGAGTTGAGCAGGCCGACGGTGTACGGGTGGCGCGGCCTCGCGAAGAGCGTGTGCCGGTCGCCGCGCTCGACGATCTTGCCCCCGTAGAGCACGTTGACCTCGTCGCACAGGCCCGCCACCACGCCGAGGTCGTGGGTGATCATCACCATCGCCGTGCCGGTCTCCACCACGAGCTCCTTGAGCAGGGCCAGGATCTGGGCCTGGATCGTCACGTCGAGCGCGGTGGTCGGCTCGTCGGCGATCAGGAGTCGCGGCTTGCACGCCAGCGCCATCGCGATGAGCGCACGCTGGCGCATCCCCCCGCTGAGCTGGTGGGGGTAGTTGGCCAGCCGCGCCTTCGGGTCGGGGATGCCGACGCGGTCGAGCAGGTCGGCGGCCTTGGGCATCGCCTCCTTGCGGCTCAGGCCCTGGTGCCGCTCCATCACCTCGGTGACCTGGCGGCCGATCGGGACCACCGGGTTCAGCGAGGAGAGCGGGTCCTGGAAGATCATCGCGATGTCGGCGCCCCGGCGGTCGCGCATCTGCGCGGGCGACAGCGACAGCAGGTCCTCGCCGTCGAAGACGGCCGAGCCCTCGACGGTGTTGCCGCGGGTGGGCAACAGGCCCATGATCGCGAGCGAGGTGACGGACTTGCCGCACCCGGACTCCCCGACGAGGCCCACGGTCTGGCCCGGACGTACGTCGAAGCTGACGCCGTCGACCGCGCGGAAGAGCTCCTCGCCGCGACGTCCGAAGGTCACGCGCAGGTCGCGCACCGCGAGCAGCGGCTCGCCGGCACGGGCGGCGGGACGGATCGCTGGGGTGCTCATCGCACTCACCTCCGGGTCTTGGGGTCGAGGGCCTCGCGCAGCGACTCGCCCATCAGCGTGAACCCCAGTGCCACCACGATGATGCAGGCGGCGGGGTAGAAGGCGAGGTGGGGCTCCTGCCCGAGGTAGGGCTGGGCGGCCCCGAGCATCTGGCCCCACTCGGGCCGCCGGTCGTCGGGGTTGCCCAGCCCGAGGAAGGACAGCGCCGCGGCGTCGATGATCGCGACTGCGAGCACGAGCGTGGCCTGGACGATGACCGGGCCGAGCGCGTTGGGGAGCATGTGGCGGAACACGATCGCGTGCGGCTTGACGCCCAGCGACCGCGCCGCCAGGACGTGGTCGCTCGCGCGCTGGCCGAGCATCGACCCGCGCAGCAGCCGCGCGAAGATCGGCACCTGCACGGTCGCGATCGCGATGATGAGCGTCCACTGGCTCGGGCTGCTCGCCAGCGCGGCGATGGTGAACGCGAGCAGGAGCGACGGGATGGACAGCATCACGTCGACGATCCGCATCACCAGCGAGTCGGTCCAGCCGGCGAACGCCCCGGCGATGGTGCCGAGGGTGACGCCGCCGAGGAGGCCGAAGAGCGTGGCGAGCACCCCCACCATCAGGGTCTGCTGGCTGCCCACGAGCAGCCGGGACAGCAGGTCCCGACCCTTGTCGTCGCCGCCGAGCGGGTGGCCCGGCTCGGGCCCCGGCACGGGGTTGGACTGCGGCCGGATGTCGTCGAGGAGCGGTCGGGCCGCCGGGTCGTACGGGGCCAGCCACGGCGCGATGATCGCCAGCACCACGAACGTGACCGTGATGGCGAGGCCCACGAGGAACACCGGGTTGCGTCGCAGCCGGCGCCAGGCGCTCAGGATCAGCGAGACGCCCCCCTCGTCGTCGACGGAGGTGGCGGCCAACGCGTCCAGGCGCTGCTTGCGGCGATCGGCGTAGGACGTGCGCCCGGGCTGGGGCGGGGGGTTCTCAGAGGTCATGGCGGATCACCTCGTCCGGATCCGGGGGTCGATGAGGGCATAGGTGATGTCGACGAGGAGGTTGACGAGGACGTAGATCGCGGCGGCCGCCATGATCAGGACCTGCAGCACGGGATAGTCCTTCTGGAGGAAGCCTTCGGCGAGTGCCTGGCCGACACCACGCCAGGAGAAGACGGTCTCGGTGAGGACCGCGCCCGACAGGAGTGCGCCCACCTGGAGGCCGATGGTGGTGACGACCGGGAGCATGGCGTTGCGCAGGACGTGCCGTGCCCGGATCACCCTGGCCGTGAGCCCCTTCGCCTCGGCGGTGCGCACGTAGTCCTCGTCGAGCACGTCGAGCACCGAGGCGCGGGTGATGCGGAAGACGACCGCGAACGGGATCGTGGCCAGGGCGAGTGACGGCAGCACGAGGTGCTTGAGCGCGTCCCAGGCGGCGTCCCACTCGCGCGTGAGGATGCCGTCCAGGACGAAGAGCCCGGTGACCCGAGTGGCGTCGAGGCCGATGCTCTGTCGCCCCGAGACGGGCAGCAGGTTCCACTCGACCGCGAAGAAGTACTTCAGCAGGAACGCGGTGAAGAACACCGGCACGGCCACGCCCACGAGGGAGCTGATCACGAGGCTGGTGTCCATCGGGGTGCCCTTGCGCCGCGCGGCGACGTAGCCGAGCGGGATGCCGAGGGCGATGGCGATGACGAGGGCGAAGAACGACAGCTCGATCGTCGCCGGCAACCGGGCCAGGAAGATGTCGAGCGCGTCCTCGCCGGGAAGCACCTGCGTGGACACGCCGAAGTCGCCCTCGAACGCCCTCTGCATGAACCTCACGTACTGGATCGGCAGGGGCTGGTCGAGGCCGAGGGCTGCTTGCAGGGCCTCGCGGCGCTCCTCGGTCTGCCGCTCACCGAGCAACGCCGACACCGGACCGCCGGGGAGCGAGCGGAGCCAGACGAAGACGAGCAGTGACAGCACCAGCAGCACGCCCGCCATCTGCAGCAGGCGCCGTACGACGAAACGAAGCATGGGTCTCCTCAGGCGCGAGCGGGCCAGGGGGCCGTCCCGGCGGAACGGCCCCCTGGCTCACTCAGCGTGTCAGCGTGTCATGGGGCGGTGCGTGCCTCACTCACCGCTGACGGTGACGGTGTCGAACTCCTCGGCCGTCAGCGGGCTGGGGATCAGACCCTCGACACCGGGACCGACCACGAGGGCGGGCGGCGAGTGGCTGATCGGCAGGCCGGGGAGGTACTCCTCCATGATCTGCTGGTTGATCTCCTCGAAGGCGGCGCCGCGCTCGTCCTCGTCGACGATGGCGTCGGCGGCCTTGAGGTCGTCGGCCAGCTGCTTGCCCCACGGCATGACGTCGGTGCCGAAGTCGTTGTCCTTCAGGTTGCCGAAGAACGTGCCGATGAAGTTGTAGGCCGAGTCGTAGTCACCGGTCCAGCCCAGGATGTAGGCGTCGTACTTGCCCGGCTCGCCGGACACGTTGTCGAGGTAGCCGCCGTTCCACGCAGCGGTCGACACCTTGACGTTGATGCCGACGGCCTCGAGGTCGGTGCGCAGGGCCTCGTAGATCTTCTGCGGGTCCGGCATGTAGGGGCGGGTGACCTCGGTCGGGTAGGCGAAGTTCAGCGTCATGCCCTCGGCTCCGGCCTCCGCCAGCAGGCGCTTGGCCTCGTCGGGGTCGTAGGCGTAGGGCTCGAGGCTGGTGTTGTAGCCGCTGACCGTCGACGGCATGAACTGCGTGGCGACCTCGGCACCCTCCGGCAGCTGCGTCTGAACGAGCTGCTCCCGGTTGAGGGCGTGGTAGATCGCCTTGCGGACCCGGAGGTCCTCCAGCTGCGGGTTCGCCTCGGGATTGAGGCCGAGGTAGAGGATGTTGAACGCGTCGCGGACCTCGACGGTGTTGCCGTCCTCCTCGAGCGCGGCCCAGTCGACCGGGTTGGGCAGGTCGTAGCCGTTGATGCTGCCCGCCTCGAGCTCCTGGCGACGGGTGCTCTCGTCGGGGATCACGCGGAAGACGATCTCGCTCACCTTGGCCGTCTCGCCCCAGTAGTCGTCGTTGCGCTCCAGGGTGATCGAGCCGTTGGCCTCGTCGTACTCACCGAACGAGAACGGGCCGGTCCCCACGGGGGCGTTGGCGTAGTCGGGGAAGCTGAAGCCCTCGCCCTCGGCGGCGATGCCGTTGGCGTCGCCCTCCTCGAGCGCCTTCGGCGACTGCATCGACAGCGACTCGAGGGTCAGCATCGTCGGGAAGCCCGAGGTGGGTCCGCTGATGGAGATGACCGCCTCGAACTCGTCCGTGGCCTCGCAACCCTGGTAGAGCGAGCTCTCGGCGTCGTTGGAGAACGCGCCCATCACGTAGCCCCAGTACTCGCCGGCGACCTGACCGGCGTCGTTCTGGTCGAACATCCGCTCGAAGTTGTAGCAGACGGCCTCCGCGTTGAACGGCTCACCGTCGTGGAACGTGACGTCGTCGCGGAGCGTGAAGGTCCACTCGGTGCCGTCCTCGTTGGGCGTCCACTCGGTCGCGAGCTCGGGGACGACCTCGGCGCTGCCGGGCTCGACGCCGAGCAGGCCCTCGAACATCTGGCGGGTGACGCGGAACGTCTCGCCGTCGGTGGCGTAGAAGGGGTCGAACATCTCGGGCGCGCCGGCTGCACCGAAGACGAAGGTGCCGTCGTCACCGCCGCCACCGCTGCCGCTGTCGTCGCGCTCGCTCTCGGCGCAGCTCGCCAGGGTGGCAGCTGCCAGGACAGCCGTGGTCCACGTGGCCACGGTGCGTCTCATGGACATCCCGGGATTCCTTCCGTCCGGTAATCGATCAGGTGTGTCCAGCACCCTAGACCGGCCGACGTGACCCGGGCCACACCAACACGGTCACGGTCAGATCACGTGTGGACGTCGCTCCCGAGCGGCGTGCTCGTCCAGCAACGCGGTCAGCCCCGGCACGCCGAGGCCCTCGAGCGACGGGGCGAAGACCCGCCGCTCCCCCTCCAGGATCGGCACGTGGTTGGGGACGCACACGACCGTGCAGCCCGCCGCGACGGCCGATCTCGCGCCGGTGTTGGAGTCCTCGATCGCCACGCAGTCGACCGGGTCGACACCGAGCTCGGCCGCAGCCTTGAGGTAGGGCTCGGGGTGCGGCTTGCCGAGCTCCACCCGGTCGCCGGTCACCACGCTGGCGAAGGTGTCGTCGGGCAGCTGCGCCAGGATCGGGTCGACGAATCGCTGCCAGGACATCGTCACCAGGGCGCACGGCACGGCGTGCTCGCGCAGGTCCGCCAGGAGCTCCCGGGCACCGGGGCGCCACGGGACCTCGGCCTCCACCCGTGCCACCACGCCGTCGAGCAGCTCGTCGACGATCTGCTGCGGCGTCCGGTCGATGCCCATGTGCTCGCGGATGTACTCCCCCGAGTCGAGCAGGGCGTTGCCGACGAGGTTCATCGCGTGCTCCTGCGACCACGTGCCGCCGTACTTCTCGGCGAGCGCGAACTCGGTGTCGATCCAGTAGGGCTCGGTGTCGACGAGCGTGCCGTCCATGTCCCAGAGGACTGCGGTCGGAGGGGCGGGCTGCGTCACCGTAGGAGTCACGCACGGACCCTATCGGGCTCCGCCGGTCACCCTCCCGGGTCAGTCCTCCGGGTCGTAGCCGAGGTTGGGCGAGAGCCAACGCTCGGCCTCGGCGAGGGTCCACCCCTTGCGATCGGCGTAGTCGGCCACCTGGTCGCGGGCGAGCCGGCCCACCACGAAGTACTGGGCCTGGGGGTGGGAGTAGTAGAAGCCGCTCACCGAGGCGCCCGGCCACATCGCCATCGACTCGGTGAGCTTGATCCCGGTGTGGGTCTCGACGTCGAGCAGCTCCCACAGGGTCTGCTTCTCGGTGTGCTCGGGGCAGGCGGGATAGCCGGGCGCCGGGCGGATGCCGTCGTACTGCTCCTTGATCAGCCCGACGTTGTCGAGCTGCTCGTCGGGTGCGTAGCCCCACAGCTCCTTGCGCACGTGCTCGTGGAGCTGCTCGGCGAACGCCTCGGCCAAGCGGTCGCCGAGCGACTCGAGCAGGATCGCGTTGTAGTCGTCGAGCTCCGCGCGGAAGGCCGCGACACGCTCCGACAACCCGTCGCCGGCCGTGACCGCGAAGGCCCCCACGTGGTCGGGCAGGCCACTGTCCTTCGGCGCGACGAAGTCGGCGAGGGAGCGGTTGGGCACGCCGTCGCGGTGCTGGCCCTGCTGGCGCAGGTGGTGCAGCGTCGCGTGCACCTCGCCGCGGTCGTCGTCGACGTACAGCTCGACGTCGTCGCCGACGCGATTGGCCGGGAAGAAGCCCACCACGCCGTGCGCGCGGATCCACTTCTCCTCGATCATCCGGTCGAGCATCTCCTGCGCGTCGTCGTAGAGCTTGCGCGCGGCCGGTCCCGAGCTCGGGTTGTTGAGGATGTCGGGGAAGGCGCCCTTCATCTCCCAGGCGTTGAAGAAGGGCTGCCAGTCGATGTAGCCGCGCAGCACCGACAGGTCGTGGTCGCGCAGCACCCGTACGCGCTCGGTCCCCTCCTGGAGCAGCCGCGGCTGCGGGGGCTCGTGGTCGGTCCAGTCGATCGGCGTGGCGTTGGCACGCGCGTGCTCGAGGGTGACCATCGGCCGGTCGTTCTTGGCAGAGTGACGGGTGCGCAGCGAGTCGAAGTCGGCCTTGACGTCGGCCAGCAGCTTCTCGCGGCCGGTCTCGTGGAGCAGCGCCGCGGCGGTGGGCACCGAACGGGAGGCGTCCTTGACCCAGACCACGGGGCCGTCGTACTTCGGGTCCACCTTCACGGCGGTGTGTGCGCGCGACGTCGTCGCCCCGCCGATGAGCAGCGGGATCGTCAGGCCCTGGCGCTGCATCTCGGTCGCGAAGTTCACCATCTCGTCGAGCGAGGGCGTGATGAGCCCGGACAGGCCGATGATGTCGGCGCCCACCTCGACGGCCGTGTCGAGGATCTTCTGCGCCGGGACCATGACGCCGAGGTCGACGACCTCGTAGTTGTTGCACTGCAGGACCACGCCGACGATGTTCTTGCCGATGTCGTGGACGTCGCCCTTGACCGTCGCCATGACGATCGTGCCGTTGGTGTCCTTGGCTGTCGCGAGCTCGGGATTGTCGAGCTTCTCCTGCTCGATGAACGGGATGAGGTAGGCGACCGCCTTCTTCATCACACGAGCGCTCTTGACGACCTGCGGGAGGAACATCTTCCCGGCGCCGAACAGGTCGCCGACGACGTTCATCCCGTCCATCAGCGGACCCTCGATGACCTCGATCGGGCGACCGCCGCGCGCAGCGATCTCCTGGCGGAGGATCTCCGTGTCGGCCTCGACGTGGGCGTCGATGCCCTTGACCAGGGCGTGGGTGATCCGCTCACCGATGGGGAGCGAGCGCCACTCGTCCTCGGCGGCCTCGTCGACCTCGGTGGTGCGGTTGTGCGCCTCCGCGATCTCCAGCAGGCGCTCGGCGGCGTCGGGGCGGCGGTTGAGCACGACGTCCTCGATGCGCTCGCGCAGCTCGGGGTCGACCTCGTCGTAGACCACCAGCGCACCGGCGTTGACGATGCCCATGTCGAGGCCGGCCCGGATCGCGTGGTAGAGGAAGACCGCGTGGATCGCCTCGCGGACCGGGTTGTTGCCGCGGAAGGAGAACGAGACGTTGGAGATGCCGCCGCTCACCTTGGCGCCGGGCAGGTTCTGCTTGATCCAGCGGGTCGCCTCGATGAAGTCCTCGCCGTAGGTGGCGTGCTCCTCGATGCCCGTGGCGACCGCGAACACGTTGGGGTCGAAGATGATGTCCTCGGGCGGGAAGCCGACCTCGTCGACGAGGATGCGGTAGGCCCGCTCGCAGATGGCCTTGCGGCGCTGGAGGTTGTCTGCCTGGCCGTCCTCGTCGAAGGCCATCACGACCACGGCCGCGCCGTACTTGCGGCACAGGCGCGCGTGGTCACGGAAGGCGGCCTCGCCCTCCTTCATGGAGATGGAGTTGACGATCGGCTTGCCCTGGACGCACTTGAGCCCGGCCTCGATGACCTCCCACTTCGACGAGTCCACCATCACGGGCACGCGGCTGATGTCGGGCTCGGACGCGATGAGCTTGAGGAAGCGGTCCATCGCGCCGACGCCGTCGATCATGCCCTCGTCCATGTTGACGTCGATCACCTGCGCGCCGGCCTCGACCTGCTGCGCGGCGACACTCAGGGCGGTGTCGTAGTCGCCGTCCTTGATCAGCTTGCGGAAGCGGGCCGAACCGGTGATGTTGGTGCGCTCCCCGACGTTGACGAAGAGGCTGTCGGCGGTGATCGTCAGGGGCTCGAGGCCGGACAGCCGCATCACCGGCTCGTGCGGGACCGGCTCGCGGCGCTGCTTGCCGTCGACCGCGCGGGCTATGGCGGCGATGTGGTCGGGGGTGGTGCCGCAGCACCCGCCGACGAGGTTGAGGAACCCGGCCTCGGCGAACTCCTCGAGCACCGCCGCAGTCTGGTCCGGCGTCTCGTCGTACTCGCCGAACGCGTTGGGCAGGCCGGCGTTGGGGTAGACCGAGACGAACGAGTCGGCGAGGCGCGCCAGCTCGGCGACATAGGGGCGCATGTCGCGGGCGCCGAGGGCGCAGTTGAGGCCGACCGCGAGCGGGCGCGCGTGGCGTACGGAGGCCCAGAAGGCCTCGGTCACCTGGCCGGAGAGCGTACGACCGGACGCGTCGGTGATGGTGCCGGAGATGATCACCGGCCAGCGGCGTCCCTGCTCCTCGAAGAGCGTCTCGACCGCGAAGATCGCCGCCTTGGCGTTGAGCGTGTCGAAGATCGTCTCGATCATCAGCAGGTCGGCGCCGCCATCGACCAGGCCGCGGGCGGCGACCAGGTAGGCGTCGGTGAGCTGGTCGTAGCTCACGTTGCGGGCGCCCGGGTCGTTGACGTCGGGCGAGATCGACGCCGTACGGGTGGTGGGACCGAGCGCGCCGGCCACCCAGCGCGGGCGGTCGGGCGTCGCCACCGCGTCGGCGGCCTCGCGGGCGAGCCGGGCGGACTCGAGGTTGAGCTCGTAGGCCAGGTCCTCCAGGCCGTAGTCGGCGAGCGAGACCGCGTTGGCGTTGAACGTGTTGGTCTCGATGATGTCCGCGCCGGCGGCGAGGTACTCCTCGTGGATGGCGCGGATGATCTGCGGCTGCGTGAGGGTCAGCAGGTCGTTGTTGCCGACCAGGTCGCTCGGGTGGTCGGCGAAGCGCTCACCGCGGTAGCCCGACTCGTCGGGGCGGTCCCGCTGGATCGCCGTGCCCATGGCGCCGTCGAGCACCATGATCCGCTCGGCGAGGATCGCCGAGAGGGCTTGGGTGGCATCGGGTCGGTGCTGCGGCTCCACGGGTTGCGTGGCTCCTCTCGCCTGGCAGGACTGCCAGCCTAGGAACGTCGTCCGGATCGCGGACCGGGTTCTCACATGGTGGCACCCGGGCCGACGCGTCACGAAATCACCGGGGTGGAGTGGGCCGGGCGTCCTAGGCTGGGCTGGTGATCGAGTTCGACGACGTGCAGGACCTGGTCCACCCCGTGGTGATCGCCGCCTTCGAGGGATGGAACGACGCGGCCGACGCCGCCTCCGGGCTGGTCGACCACCTGATCGAGCAGTGGAAGGCCGAGGTGATCGGCGCGATCGACCCCGAGGAGTTCTACGACTTCCAGGTCAACCGCCCGGTCATCGGCACCGACCACCACGGCCACCGCCGGCTCACATGGCCCACCACGCGCATCGCCGTCGCCCGGCCGGCCGAGCTCGACCGCGACGTCATCCTCGTGCGCGGGATCGAGCCCAACATGAAGTGGCGCCAGTTCTGCGCCGAGCTCCTCGCCGCCTGCGACGACCTCGGTGCCGAGCTGGTCGTGACGCTCGGTGCGCTGCTCGCCGACACGCCGCACACCCGGCCCATCCCCGTCACCGGGACGGCGAGCGAACCCGAGCTCGTCGACCGGCTCGACCTCGAGCAGTCGACCTACGAGGGGCCGACCGGCATCGTCGGCGTCTTCAACGACGCGTGCATCCAGCTCGACATCCCGGCGGTCTCCTACTGGGCGGCCGTCCCCCACTACGTCGCACAGCCGCCCTGCCCGAAGGCCACGCTCGCGCTGCTCGGACACCTCGAGGAGCTGCTCCAGGCGCCGATGCCCCTCGGTGAGCTCGCCGAGGACGCCAAGGCATGGGAGCGCGGTGTGGACGAGCTCGCGGCGGAGGACGAGGACGTCGCCGACTACGTCCGGGCACTGGAGGAGACCCGGGACACCGCGGACCTCCCGGAGGCAAGCGGCGAGGCGATCGCGCGGGAGTTCGAGCGCTACCTCAAGCGGCGCGACACGGACTGAGCCGCCCGGCTCTGGCGCTGGGCGGTGAGTGGCGCAGGTTCCGAGGCGCCCGAACGTGCCTCACGCACCGCCACCGCGGGCGTACGCCGCCGGGCGGTGAGTGACGCAGGTTCCGGGACGCCGGAACATGTCTCACGCACCGCCAGCCCGGGCGTACGTCAGAGCGACAGGCCGAGCGCCGCGTCGAGCAGACGGTGCACCGTCGCCGCCGCCTCGCGGTCCGAGGTGTCGGCGAGGCCGGTGGTCCCGAGCGTGGCGTCGACCCACTCCTGCACGGCCGCCACGGCGGTGGGCGCGTCGAGGTCGTCGGCGAGGGCTGCCAGCACCGTGTCGACCAGGGCGGCGGAGTCGGCTCCGGCGCCCAACGCGAGCGCGCGGCGCCAGCCGGCCAGGGTGTCGACGGCGTCCCAGAGCTGGTCGTCGGTCCACTCCCAGTCGCTGCGGTAGTGGTGGCGCAGCAGGACGAGGCGGATGGCCATGGGGTCGACCTCGCTCAGCCGCAGCGCGGACACGAAGACCAGGTTGCCCTTGGACTTCGACATCTTCTCGCCGTCGTAGGCGACCATCCCGGCGTGGGCGTAGGCCTGCGCGAAGCGCGTGCCGGGGTGGGCGACCTGCGCCTCACCCGCCGACATCTCGTGGTGCGGGAAGACCAGGTCGCTGCCCCCGCCCTGCACGTCGAACGCGGTGCCGAGGTGGTCGAGGGCGATCGCGGAGCACTCGACGTGCCACCCGGGTCGCCCCGGGCCCCACGGGCTGTCCCAGGCCGGTTCGCCGGGTCGCTCGGCGCGCCACAGGAGGCAGTCGAGCGGGTCCTTCTTGCCCTCGCGGTCGGGGTCACCGCCGCGCTCGGGGAAGATCTCGAGCATCGCGGCCCGGTCGAGGCCCGACACCGTGCCGAAGGCGGCGTCAGCGGTGACCGAGAAGTAGAGGTCGTCGTCCACGCGGTAGACCGCGCCGGCGGCGTCCAGCCGCTGGATCAGCTCGATCACCTGCGGGATCGACTCCACGGCGCCGACGTAGTGCGCGGGCGGCAGGACCCGCAGCGCCTCCATGTCGTCGCGGAACAGCTGCGTCTCGCGCTCGGCCAGCTCGACCCAGTCGACCTTGACCTTCTCGGCGCGCTCGAGCAGCGGGTCGTCGACGTCGGTGACGTTCTGGACGTACGTCACCTGATGGCCGGCGTTGCGCCAGGCGCGGTGCAGGAGGTCGAACCCGACGTACGTCGCGGCGTGCCCCATGTGGGTGGCGTCGTAGGGCGTGATGCCGCAGACGTAGAGCCGCGCGGGTCCCTCGGGCCGGGTCTCGACGAGGGCGTTGCTCGCGGTGTCGTGCACCCGCACGACGGGGCCCGTGACGGGCAGTGGGGGAACGTCGGGGGACGACCAGGCGCGCATGGCGGGCAGCCTATCGGCCGGTCGGGAAGGCTTCATGGTCACGTCGCACGCCCTGATCTCAGAACGGCGGCCACGGGATGACCGGGTACGCCGAGGTGGCGGGCGCGGGGAACGTGCCGGTCGCCAGGAGGCGGGCGAGGCGGCGCTGGGTGGTAGCGAGCTCCTCGTGCCTCAACAGGGTGGCCAGCCTCGTCCCGAGGTCGCCGTCGAGCGCCGAGGCGAGACGGTGCAGGCCGTCGACCTCCTCGGGCGAGACGGGCTCGCCGACGAATCCCCACAGCACGGTGCGCAGCTTGTGCTCGACGTGGAAGGTCAGTCCGTGGTCCACCCCGTGCCGGTGCCCGTCGGGCATCGGGAGCACGTGGCCGCCCTTGCGGTCGGCGTTGTTGACCACGACGTCGAACAGCGCCATCCGACGCAGCGCCGCGCTGTCCTCGTGGACGAGCGAGACCGGCTGGTCGTGGGCGTCGAGCCCGTCGAAGACGTGGCGGTAGCCCTCGGGCACCGCGTCCTCCGCGACGATGTCGACCGGGGCGACGTCCTCGACCTCGTCGCGCCAGAGCTGGACCATCCCGGGGCCGTGGGGCCCGTCGCCGAGCACCGTCGGCGGCACGATGTCCCAGCCGAGCGCCTCCGAGACGGCGTACGCCCCGACCTCGCGCGCGGCGAGGGTCCCGTCGGGGAAGTCCCACAGGGGCCGCTCCCCCGCGATCGGCTTGTAGACCACTCGTACGCCGTCGATCTCACCGACGAACGTCGCGTTGGAGGCGGGCAGCACCCGCCCGTGCAGGGTGAGCTCACCGGTCGGGAACCCCGCGGGGCGCTGGGTGGCTGGGTCAGGGGTCACGACGACGGAAGCCGTTGGCGCGGACGCACAGGTGGCCGTCGGGGTCGACCGGCTCGCCGCAGAACGGGCAGTCGGGCCGTCCCGCCCCGATCACGGACAGGGACCGCTCCACGAACGACCGCGCGGCTGCGGCGGTGAGCCGGACGAGGAAGATCTCGTCGGGCTCCGGCTCCAGCAGGTCCTCGAGGTCCTCCTGGAGCTGCTCGGGCGAGACCACGGCCGCCTCGGTGAACGGGAACACCTCGATCACCACGCGCTCGTCGGTGCCGTCCCACGACAGGGTCATGGTGCCGGCGCGGAACTCCTCCTCGATGGGCTGCTCGAGCGGCTGGCTGTCGACGAGGTCGCGCGGTGCGATGGCCGGGATCAGGACGTCGTCGCCCGCCGCGCGCATCAGCTCGTCGAGCAGCTCGTCGATCCGCTCGGCGAGCGCCTGCACCTGCTGCTTCTCGAGCGAGACGCTGACCAGCCGGGTCCCCTCGCGCGCCTGGAGGAAGAACGTACGGTGACCGGGCTCGCCGACGGTGCCCGCGACGAAGCGCTCGGGCGGGTCGAAACGGTGCACGACTGGCATGTCACTCACCCTAGGGCGTGCCTGTCTGCGGGCCGGCGCCTCCTCCGACCTCGGCGTCCGTACGGCGTCCGCGCGCCTTCCTGCGCGGCGGGGTGAGCCACGCCAGGTCGCCGGCGTGGGTGTTGGTGCCGATCACGAACGGCCGCGACTCGGTGTAGCGCACGATCGAGACCGAGGCGGGGTCGACGTGGATGCGCTGGAAGAGGTCGAGGTGGGTGCCGAGCGCGTCGGCCAGGATCGACTTGATGACGTCGCCGTGGCTCACCGCGAGCCACACCGCGTCCTCGCCGTGCTCGGCGGCGACGCGCGCGTCGTGCCGGCGGACGGCGGCCACGGCGCGGTCCTGCATCGCCCGCATCGACTCCCCGCCCGGGAACGTGGCCGCCGACGGTTGGGCCTGGACGGTCTTCCAGAGCTTCTCGCGGGCGAGGTCCTTGAGCGCCCTGCCCTGCCACTCCCCGTAGTCGCACTCGGAGAGCTGCCGGTCGGTGCCGGCCCGCAGGCCGGGGGCCTGGCGCGAGGTGATCTCGCGTGCCGTCTCCCGGCACCGCTCCAACGGGCTGGTGACCGCCGCGGCGAGGCGTACGCCCGCGAGCCGCTCGCCGACGGCGGTCGCCTGCTGGACGCCGGTGTCGTCGAGGTGCACGCCGGGCAGCCGTCCGGCGAGGACGCCGGTGGCGTTCGCGGTGGAACGGCCGTGGCGGACGAGGATGACGGTGGGCATGTCCCGACCCTAGTGGGGCGCGCGGAACCGGTGCCGGGGCTAGCCTCAGCACTGTGATCGTCGACAACGCGCTGTATCACCACGGCAGGCGCGTGCCTGTGGGCGAGGGCGCCGACCAGAGCCTGGGGTCGGCGCGGGTGCCGTGCGACCCAGGCGACTTCCAGTGGATCGGCATCCACGAGCCCAGCCCCGACGAGCTCCAGCTCATCGCCGACACCTTCGGCCTGCACCCGTTGGCGGTGGAGGACGCGGGCGACTCCCACCAGCGCCCGAAGCTCGAGCACTACGGCGACACGCTCTTCCTGGTGCTCAAGACGCTCTGGTACGTCGACGAGGAGGACGCGGTCGAGACCGGCGAGATCAACATGTTCGTCGGCGCCGACTTCGTCGTCACCGTCCGCCACGGCGAGGGCATCGACCTCGCCGACTCCCGACGCGACCTCGAGGAGCGGGCCCAGGTGCTCGAGCACGGCCCGATGGGGGTCATGTACGCCATCTGCGACCGCGTCGTCGACGAGTACGAGCGGGTCGGCGCCGCGCTGGAGGAGGACGTCGACGAGGTGGAGGAGTCGGTCTTCTCTCCCGCCCGCACCGACGACGCGAACCGCATCTACGTCCTCAAGCGGGAGATCGCGGAGTTCCGCCGGGCCGTGATGCCGCTGCGCGAGCCGATGCGCAAGCTCGCGATGGAGGGGTTCGACACGACCGGCGTGGAGGGGCACGTCACCTCCGAGACCGCGACCTACTTCCGCGACGTCTCCGACCACCTGCAGCGGGTCTCCGAGCTGGTCGACAACCTCGACGTCCTGCTGTCGACTGCGTTCGACGCGCACCTCGCCCGGATCTCGGTGCAGCAGAACGAGGACATGCGCAAGATCTCCGCCGGCGCGGCGCTGGTGGTGGTGCCGACCCTCATCGCCGGGATCTACGGCATGAACTTCGAGCACATGCCCGAGCTGGGCTGGGTCTACGGCTACCCCTTCGCGCTGGTGCTGATGGTCGGGGTGGCGACCGGGCTGTTCGCCTGGTTCAAGAAGTCCGGGTGGCTGTGACGCGACCGGTTCCGTCGGCCTGGCGGGTCGTGTGGTGGTTCGGGTTCGTCAGCCTCGCCGCCGACATGGTCTACGAGGGTGCCCGGTCGGTCTACGGGCCGCTGCTGGCCACGCTCGGCGCGTCCGCGGTGGTGGTGGGCCTCGTCACCGGCGCCGGCGAGGCCGTCGCGCTGGTGCTGCGGCTCGCGTTCGGCCCGATCGCCGACCGCACCGGGCGCTACTGGTCGCTGACGATCCTCGGCTACGGCCTCACCGCGGTGTGTGTCCCGCTCCTCGCCCTGGCGCCGCGCCTCGGGGCGGCCGGGATCGCGTTCGCCGCCACGCTGATCCTCCTGGAGCGGCTGGGCAAGGCGATCCGCTCGCCGTCGAAGTCCGCGCTGCTGGCACACGTCACGTCCGCCGTGGGGCGCGGGCGCGGCTTCGGGGTGCACAAGGCCCTCGACCAGGTCGGGGCGCTGGCGGGGCCGTTGCTGGTGGCCGGCGTGGTCGCGGCCGCCTCGGTCTGGACGGGCATGGCCGTCCTCGCCGTGCCCGGCGCGGTGGCGATGCTCCTGCTGGTGACCCTGCGTCGCCGCGTGCCCGACCCGGGCGTGTACGACGGGTCGACGCCGCCGTCCGGTCCCGCGCGCGCGACCGACGAGCGGCGCGGCTGGTGGGCGGACGTGGTCGGAGCCGGGCTCCCCCGCGACTTCTTCCGCTACGCCGTGGCCGCCTCGCTGACCACCGGTGGGCTGGTGACCTTCGGCATCATCGGCTACCACCTGACCGTCGACGGGCTGCTGCCGGTGGCGGCCGTCCCGGTCGTGTACGCCGCCGCGATGGCCGTCGAGGCGGTGGCCGCCCTCGTGGTGGGCACGGTGTACGACCGCTCCGGGGCTCGCGTGCTGCTCGCCGTCCCCGTCCTGGTCGCACTCGTGCCCGCCCTGGCGCTCGGGTCGGCACTCGTCGCGGTCCTGGCCGGGGTCGCCGCGTGGGGCATCGCCCAGGGCGTCCAGGACTCCACGGTCAAGGCGGTGGTCGCCGACCTCGTCGACGCACCTCGTCGCGCCACGGCGTACGGCGTCTTCGCCGGCGTCCAGGGCCTGTTCGCCATCGTCGGCGGCGTCACCGCCGGGTGGCTCTACGAGCGCTCGCTCCCAGCGCTGGTCCTCGTCGTCGCGCTCAGCCAGCTGCTGGCCGTGGTGCTGCTGGCCGACACGTTCAGGCGGTCAGCACCCCGGCTCCCAGCAGGATGAGCGTGCCGGTGCCGAGCAGGATGCGATAGACCACGAAGGGCGTGTAGGACCGGGTGCTGACGTAGCGCAGCAGCCAGGCGATCGCGGCGTAGCCGACGACGAACGAGACCACTGTCGCGGTGATCGTCGGACCCCAGCCGAAGTCGTTGTGACCGTGCGGGATCTCCCTGAGCTCGAAGAGCCCCGCGCCGACGACGGCCGGGATCGCGAGGAGGAAGGCGAACCGGGTCGCGGCCTCGCGATCGAAGCCGAGGAAGCGACCCATCGAGATCGTGGCCCCCGATCGGGAGACGCCGGGGATCAGCGCGAGCGCCTGGGCCGCGCCCATCAGCACGGCGTCCCGCATCGTGATCTTGCCGAGCGGGCGGTCCGTACGGCCCACCCGGTCGGCGATGCCGAGCACGACGCCCATCACGATGAGCGTGGTGCCGATGATCCAGAGGTTGCGGAAGTCGCTCTCGATGATGTCCTTGAGGAGCACGCCGAGCACCACGATCGGCAGCGAGCCGACGATGATGAACCAGCCCATCCGGGCATCGAGCGTCCCGCGGTACTCCGGCTGGAACAACGAGCGCACCCACGCGCTCCCGATGCGCCAGATGTCCTTGCGGAAGTAGATCAGCACGGCCAGCTCGGTGCCGATCTGGATGACGGCCGTGAACGCCGCTCCCGGGTCTCCCCAGCCGAAGAGCTCGGGGAAGATCCGCAGGTGCGCGCTGCTCGAGATCGGCAGGAACTCGGTCAGCCCCTGGATCACTCCGAGGACGACGGCTTTGAGGAGATCGATCACAGGGGGTGAGCCTACGGGCGCGTCCCGTGCCGCCTGCGCGGGACCCGTGGCTACCCTCACCTCCATGCAGCAGCGTTCCCTCGGCGCGACCGGCCTCAAGGTGTCCCGACTCGGTCTCGGCACCATGACGTGGGGCCGTGACACCGACGAGCACGAGGCGCGTGACCAGCTGATCGCGTTCACCGAGGCGGGCGGCACGCTCCTCGACACCGCGGCCGGCTACGGCGACGGGGCCAGCGAGGAGCTGATCGGCACGCTCCTCGGCGACGTCGTCGCCCGTGACGACGTCGTGCTGGCGACCAAGGCCGGTATCTCCCGGCGTACGGGCGAGCGCGTCACCAACACGTCCCGCGGCAACCTGCTGACCACGCTCGACGCGTCGCTGACGCGTCTCGGCGTCGACCACGTCGACCTCTGGCAGGTGCACGTGTGGACCGACGAGACGCCGGTCGAGGAGACCCTGAGCGCGCTCGACCTCGCCGTGACCTCCGGCCGCGCGTCGTACGTCGGCATCTCCAACTACACCGGCTGGCAGACCGCCCAGGCCGCCACCTGGCAGCGCGCGGTCCCCGGCCGGGTGCCGCTGGCCTCGACCCAGGTCGAGTACTCGCTGCTCAACCGGCAGGTCGAGCACGAGGTCGTCCCGGCAGCCTGCGCACTGGGTCTCGGCGTGCTGCCGTGGTCCCCGCTCGGCCGTGGCGTGCTCACCGGCAAGTACCGCACCGGCACGCCGTCGGACTCCCGTGCCGCCACCGAGCACTTCGGCCGGTTCGTGGGCGCCTACCTCGACGAGCGCGGTCGTGGGATCGTCGAGGCGGTCGCCCGGGCCGCCGACGGCCTCGGGTGGTCGCCGCTGGAGGTGTCACTCGCCTGGGTGCGCGACCGGCCGGGCGTGACCGCCCCCGTCGTCGGCGCCCGTACGGCCGCGCAGCTCGACGGCGCCCTGGGCGTCGAGGAGCTCACCCTGCCCCCGGAGATCGTCGCCGCCCTCGACGACGTGTCCGCCGACTGACCGGCCCCGTACGCGCCCGACGTCCCGTCCGAGAGGAGTCCCCATGGCAAGGATCCAGCGCCGTCCCCCGGCTCGCGGCGTGGAGTGGGAGTTCGAGACGCTCGTGCTCCCGAAGGAGTTCTCCCGCAACGTCGTCACCCGGATGCTGGTCGAGCGCGCCGAGCACGGCGGGTGGGAGCTCGACCGGCTGCGCATCGGCAACGACGGCAAGCGGCGCGTGGTGCTGCGGCGCAAGATCATCCGCCAGCGGCTCACGCTCTTCGCCGGCTGATCTCCTCGCGGCCTGGCCCCGGCCCGGCCGGCTGTCGACCCGGGAGCGTGCCGGGCGCGAACGACTCCCGGAACGTGCGCCGACCTACCAGCCCGAGGTGCCGGGTGAGCCCTTGAACGGCCCCGTGACCCGCGAGGTGATCCAGCCGCCGTAGAAGTCGCCCGGCTGCGGCTCGACGACCTCTCCGTCGACGGTGCAGCGGTCCACGCGCCCCGGATAGAGGGCAAAGTGGTCCGCGAGCTGCTCGAAGCCCTTCGACGGCGACGGGTACGTCCAGGCGACCGCCGGCAGCACCTCGTCGCCCACGACGAGGTCGAAGTAGGCCGCGCGGCCCTTCCACTCGCACCACGACGCGCCCTTCCCGGGACGGAGCACGCCGTCGGCGAAGGCGGCGCGCGGGAGGTAGTAGGTCGGCGGGTGGCTGGTCTCCAGCACCCGGAGGCTCGACGTCGTGTCGGCGACGACGACGCCGCCGTGGGTCACCACGACGTGCTCGCTGCTCGGCTCGACCCGCGGCGGGCGGGGATAGTCCCACACGGACTCGGTCATGCAGTCAATGTACGGACGTGGTCCTACGGCTCGAGACCGCGCGAGGCGAGCCATGCGCGACCGCGGCGCTCCGACGCCTGCGAGAGCCAGGCCTCCTCGACGATCTCGACGAGCTCGTCCCGGTCGATCTCGCCGACGCGGGACGCGCGCAGCAGCACCGACGGGTGCCCGTCGAAGTGGGCGGTGGTGAAGAACGGCAGGCGCTCGTCCTGCAGCAGCGCCTGCTTGTCGCCCTCCGAGGCCACCCAGATCACCACGACGTCGTCGTAGCGCTCACCCGTGTGCGGGTCGACCGCGTCGGGTCGCGGCGTACGGAAGAACACGAACGACTTGCCGCCGACCCGGTAGACGGGGTTCTTGTCCGGGCGCTCGACGGTCACGTGCGGCATCGCCCGCGCGGTGCGGTGGATGTCGTCGACGGACGCCGGCCGGCTAACGTCGGTTCGTCCCCGTGCCCGGGCGGGTACGCCCGCCACTCAGCCCGGGCGTCCGGGTGAGTGCGGAGGTGGTCCATCACCCGCCGGTGCTCGGCCTCCTCGGCCATCCGGGTCGGGCTCTCGGGCGTCGCGCTGGGTTCCAGCTCGTAGTTGTAGTAGACGAGGTACGGCACCTCGGCCGCCTCGGCGGCGGACAACGCGTGCAGCAGGTGCCGCGCTCCCCCGGCGAACGATCCGTAGGGGATCGAGACCAGGTCCTCCCAGTCCCGCTCTGTCATCACGAGCTCGACCCGCTGGCGGTCGATGTGGAGGCGGATCCGGCCAGATGTCGAGGCATCGACCTCGCCGAGCGTGCCGAGCAGCGTGAGCAGTCGTTCCCACAGCCGCTCGTAGCGCTGCATCAGGCCTGCGCCGCCAGCGCACGCTCGCGCAGGGCCTGCACCATCGCGTCGGGGTCGTCCGCGGAGTAGACCGCGGACCCCGCCACGAAGACGTCGGCGCCGGCCTCGGCGCAGCGCTCGATGGTCTCCAGCGAGACGCCCCCGTCGACCTGGAGCCAGGTCTCGACCCCGTGCTTGCGCATCAGCTCGCGCGCGGTGCGGATCTTCGGCAGGCACAGGTCGAGGAACTTCTGGCCGCCGAATCCCGGCTCGACCGTCATGATCAGCACCATGTCGAGCTCGGGCAGCAGCGCCTCGTAGGGCTCGATCGGCGTGGCCGGCTTGAGCGCCATCGCCGCGCGCGCGCCCTGCGCACGGATCTCCCGCGCGAGGCGTACGGGGGCCTTCGCCGCCTCGACGTGGAAGGTCACCGACCCGCAGCCGGCCTCGGCGTAGGCAGGCGCCCACCGGTCGGCGTCCTCGATCATCAGGTGGGCGTCCAGCGGCTGGCTCGCGTGCTTGGCGAGTGCCTCGACCACCGGCAGACCCAGGGTGAGGTTGGGGACGAAGTGGTTGTCCATCACGTCGACGTGCACCCAGTCGGCGCTCGGGATGCGCGCGACCTCGTCGGCGAGGCGCGACAGGTCGGCGTTGAGGATGCTCGGAGTGATCTGGATGCCCACGGCCCCGAGCCTAGTGGCGGTCCGCGCCGTCGAGGCGGGCGGCACGGCTCGCGGTGGGCACGACGACGTGCACTGCGTTGCGGTCGACCGTGAAGGTGGCGGTCGTCGAGGCGGCGATCTCACCGTCCAGGTTGACCGGCAGCGGCTCGTCGGTGACCAGGCGGAGGCGGCGGGTGGTGACGTGGTGCACGCGCTCGTGCTCGACGAGGTGGCCGGTCCGCAACAGCCGGGCGACCGAGACGTGGTCGCGCAGCCTGCCCTGCTCGACGGCGTACACGTCGAGCAGGTGGTCGTCGATCGACGCGTCCGGCGCGACGGTGAGTCCTCCTCCGTAGTGCCGCCCGTTGCCGACCGCGACCTGCATCAGGTCATCCAGCTCCAGCACGGTGCCGTCGTCGAGCTCGAGGCGTGCGGCGAAGGGCCGGTGGGAGCGGTACGCCGCGAGGGTCGCCGCCGGGTACGCGAGCCGTCCGAGGCGACGCTTGAGACCTGGGGTGAGTCGTCGTGTCACGGCGACCGAGAGGCCGATGGACGCGACGTTGAGGTAGGCCCGTCCGTCGACGCGGCCGAGGTCGACGTCGACCACCCGACCGTGGAGGAGCGTGTCGACGGCGGCGGCGAGGCCCGCGGGGATCTCCAACGTACGCGCGAAGTCGTTCGCCGTGCCGAGCGGCAGCACTCCGAGACGGGTACGGGTGTGGGCCACCGCGGCGGCCGCGCAGCCGACCGTCCCGTCACCGCCGCCGACGACGAGGAGATCGGGAGCGTCGTCCATGACCGCGACGAGCACCTCGTGGAGCTCCGCGCCCCCCTGGACCGGGTGCACCGCAACCTCGGACCCCACCCCGCGCAGCGCGCTCGCGACCAGCGGAAGGGCGCGGGCGCCGGTGCGCGCGGCGGTGTTGACGACGACGGCCACCCGGTCGGTGCGCGGGGTGACGGGAGTGTCCTGCTGCATGCCCTCGACCGTAGGCGGGCTGTGTGAGAGGAGTCTGAGGCCGACCTGTGCGCCCGCTGTGGCGTCCTACTGTGCGTCGGGATCCGGCGGCGCGTCGGCGCCGTCGGCCTCGTCGCGCTCGGCCCACGCGAGCAGCGGAGCGATGTCGAAGGGGTGGTCGTCGATGTCGGCGTGCAGGTCGCCGATCTCCGCGAACCGCTCAGGCACCGTGAAGATGGTGAAGTCGTCGGGCACGCAGGCGTCGATCTCGTGCCACCGCACCGGCGTCGACACGCGGGCCTCGGGCACGCCGCGCACCGAGTAGGCGGCGGCGATGGTGTGGTCGCGGGCGTTCTGGTTGTAGTCGACGAACAGCTGGGAGGGGTCTCGGTCCTTGCGCCACCACGCGGTGGTGACGTCCCCGCCGGCCCGGCGCTCGACCTCGCGCGCGAAGGCCAGTGCCGCGCGGCGCACGTCCGTGAAGCCGTGGTCGGGCGGAATCCGTACGTAGACGTGCAGGCCGGATCCGCCGCTGGTCTTCGGGAAGCCGACAGCCCCGAGCTCGTCGAGCACCTGGTGGGCGACGTGCGCGACCCGCCGGACCGTCGCCCAGTCGCACTCCGGCCCCGGGTCGAGGTCGATGCGCCACTCGTCGGGCTTCTCGGTGTCGGCGCGGCGGCTGTTCCACGGGTGGAACTCCACCGTCGACATCTGGACCGCCCAGATCACGCTGGCCAGCTCGGTGACGCAGAGCTCGTCGGCCGTGCGCTTCCACCGCGGGAAGAACAGCTGCACGGTCTCGACCCAGTCGGGTGCGCCTGCCGGGAGCCGCTTCTGGTGCACCTTCTGCCCCGCCAGGCCCTTGGGGAAGCGGTGCAGCATGCAGGGCCGCTCGTAGAGCGCGTTGACGATGCCGGGCCCGACGGCGAGGTAGTACTCGACGAGGTCGAGCTTGGTCGCCCCCGGCGCCGAGCCGGTCGGCGGGAAGTAGACCCGGTCGGGGTTGGTGACCTTGACGACGCGGTCGTCGACCTCGATCTCGATGAACGGCGACGCCACGTCCCGACCCTAGCGGTGCGGCCTACTGCTGCGCGGGAGCCTCGGACGGCGTGGGGTCCTCGGACGGTTCCGGAGCGTCGGCCTGCGGCTCGACCGTCACGGTGACCGGGTCCGACCAGCCCTCGTCGGCGTACTGGCTCTCCGGACGGTGCCACCGCAGCTCGGTGGTCGCGTCCAGCCGTACCGTCGTCCTCGAGACGCCCTCGCGGTCGGCGAGGACGGGAGCAGTGGCGGACGTCCACTCGCCACCGGGCGAGCGGGTCTGCAGCACCAGCGGGTCACCAGTGAAGCGGCCGGCCGCGTCGGTGACCGTGCCGCTGACCGTGACCTCCTCGCCCGCCTCGGAGCTGGTGGCGTCCACGGCGACCGAGGTGGTCAGCGCCACTGCCTCGAAGTCGAAGGTCGTGCCGGAAGCGCGGACGGCGTCGAGGTTGAAGGGCCGGCCGTCGCAGCCGAACCCCGTGACGGCGAAGCCGGGGCCGTCACCGTGCTCGGCGGCGAAGCCGCCCGGTGTCGCGTCGGTCGCCCGGTCGAGGGCTGCCCCGGTGGTCAGGTCGACGAGGGTCCACTCGTGGGTCAGCGCAGCCGGTGCGACGTGGGCCCAGGCCCCGGGTGCCACGCTGACGGCCGCCCGCCCGCTCCAGGCGGCGCCTCGGGGAGTCGTGGGGGTGACCGCGACGAGCCACGACACACCTTGGCTGCCGCCGGTCGCCGCCACCGACAGCGAGGTGTCGAGAGCGGTCAGGGAGCTGAATCCCGCGTAGGGACCCGCGGCACTGCCGGCCGCGGCCGGGACGAGGCCGAGGGAGCGGCGCCCGAGCGGCGCGGCGTACGGACCGAGGTTGAGGCGCGAGCGTGGCGCCGTGGCGGCCTCGGCGCCGAAGAGGTCGTCACACCGCACGAAGGTGAGGTAGGCCCCGGCGTCACCCGTGCTGGGGCCGGACAACGTGCGCGTCTCGCCGGCCTGGGCCGGCGCGGCGCCCAGCACCGTGCCGAGCGTCGTCGTCATGGCCGCGACGGCCACGGCCGCCATGAGGCTGCGTACGTGCATGCGTGTCGTTCCTGCTCCCCGTCGCGCCGACCACCCCTCCGGTGTCCCGCGCTGCCTCCATCATGCTGGCACCGGCAAGGGATGTGAACAGGCAGCAGCCTCTTGACACCTGACGGACGCCCGGTTTTCACCTGTCTGGGTGACGGACCGACCGTGGGTGCACCCTTCGGTGTCCGGTCCGGTCCTCAGGCTCGGCGCGTCAGGGTGGCGGCGAACATGGCGTCGGTGCCGTCGCGGTGCGGCCAGAGCTGGAACCGGTCGATCTCGTCGGTGTCGCCGCGACGGCTGAGGACGGCGTCGACGACGGCGGTGGTCTCGGCCACCACCGGCGAGCAGGTCGCGTAGACGACGATCCCGCCAGGCCGTACGGAGTCGAGGGCCGTGTCGAGCAGCACCTGCTGCAACCCCACGAGGACGTCGACGTCCTCGGGCGTGCGCCGCCAGCGCGACTCCGGACGGCGCCGCAGCGCCCCCAGCCCCGAGCACGGGGCGTCGAGGAGGACGCGGTCGAAGGTCCCGGGGGTCCAGGCGGGGCGTGCGCCGTCGCCTGCCACCACCTTCACCGACTCGCCCGGGAGCGCGCGGACGGCGGAGGCGACGAGGGCTGCGCGGTGTGGCTGTCGCTCGTGGGCGACGAGCACGGCGCCGCGCTGCGCTGCGAGCGCGCCGACCAGCGCTGCCTTGCCCCCCGGCCCGGCGCACAGGTCGAGCCACCGCTCGTCGCGGCCCTCGAGCGGGGCGTCGCCCATGGCGAGCGCGACCAGCTGGGAGCCCTCGTCCTGCACGCCGGCACGGCCCTCGGCGACCGCCGGGACCGCGGCCGGGTCGCCGCCGGGAAGGACCACGCCGTACGGCGAGCGTGCGGTCCGGACTCCCCCGGCGGTCTCGAGCTCCTCGACCGTGGCCAGCCCCGGTCGCGCGACGAGCGTGACGGCGGGGGCCGCGTTGTCGGCGGCGAGCAGGGCGTCGAGCTCGTCGTCGTTTCCCAGCGCCTCCGCGAGGAGGTCCACCACCCAGCGCGGGTGCGACCGGGCCACGGCGAGGTGCCCGTGCGGGTCGGCCGTGGCGTCGGGCGACACCTGGTCGACCCACTCCGCGAGGCTGCGCCTGCTGATCGAGCGGAGCACGGCGTTGACGAGCCCGGACGGCCCCCGGCCCACCGTCGCCCGCACGAGGTCGACGCTCGTGGAGATGGCGGCGTGGTCGGGCACCCGCATGGACAGCAGCTGGTGGGTGCCCAGGCGCAGGACGTCGCGCACCTCGGGCTGGAGCCGGGGCTTGGTCAGGCAGGCGTCGATGACCGGGTCGTAGAGCCCGTGCATCCGGATCGCGCCGGAGGCCAGCTCGGTGGCCAGCGCGGCGTCACGACCCGTCAGCCCGTGCTTGCGCAGCACCTGGGGCAGGACGAGGTTGGCGTAGGCCTCGTCGACCCGGACGGCGGTCAGCACGTCGAGGGCGGCGCGGCGCGCGCGGTCCACCGGGCGCGGTCGACGCTCAGCCACCGAGGTCCACCGCCGTCCTGTGGGGCGCGCGGTGGAGCACGAAGCCCTTGCCCGTGCCTCCGCGACGCACCTTCCACGTCGGTCGGTCGCCCCACGACGTGCCGAGCTCGGTCTCGGGCAGGCTCGCGCAGATGTCGTCGACGTCCTCGGGTCGGGCCGCGGTGCTCATGAGGGGTCGTCGCCCAGGCGGACGCCGGACTCGAGACGTACGCCGCGGGCCCAGTCGGCCGCTCCCATCTGCTTCTTGCCGAAGGCCTTGACCGTACTGAGCTGGACGGGGACCGTCCCGGTGCCGACGAGGACGGCGTTCTTGGTGACCTCGAGGACGCCGGGCGCCAGCGGCTCGCGGTCGACCGGGCGGACGGGCCCGATCTTGATCCGCTGGCCCTCGTAGGTGCTCCACGCCCCGGGTGCCGGGTCGCAGGCGCGCACCTGGCGGTCGATGGCGGCGGCCGGGCGGCTCCAGTCGACGCGGGCGTCGTCGACGAGGATCTTCGGCGCGAAGGACACGCCGTCCTCGGGTTGCTCGCGTGCCTCGAGGGTGCCGTCCTCGATCCCGTCGAGCGTCTGCACGAGCAGGCCCGCTCCCCCCTCGGCGAGGCGCGTGAGCAGGTCGCCTGCCGTGTCGTCGGGCCGGATGCGCTCGGTCATCACGCCGAAGACCGGCCCAGCGTCCAGGGCCTTCACGATCCGGAACGTGGTCGCCCCGGTGACCTCGTCACCGGCCCACAGCGAGTGCTGGACCGGGGCGGCGCCGCGCCAGGCGGGCAGCACCGAGAAGTGCAGGTTGATCCAGCCGTGCGGCACGAGGTCGAGCGCCGACTGCGGCAGCAGCGCGCCGTAGGCCACCACGGGGCAGGCGTCGGGGCGCAGGGCAACGAGCGCCTCCTGGAAGTCGGGGTCGCGCGGGTGCTCCGGCTTGAGGACGGGCACGCCCAGCTCCTCGGCGCGCTGGGCGACCGGGCTGGCGACCAGCTTGCGGCCGCGGCCGCTAGGAGCGTCGGGGCGGGTGACGACGCCCACCAGCTCGTGGCGGCTCTCCGCGATCGCCTCGAGCGCGGGCAGGGCGACCTCGGGGGTGCCGGCGAAGACGACGCGCATCAGCTGTGCCCCCTCATCGGCCGAGTCCGTAGGTGGCGTGCGGGCTGATCCGTACGGTCGGGCGCTCCAGGCCGAACCACTCGGACTCGCGGATCTCCTTCATCGCCGCCTTGCGGGCGGCGGTGTCGAGCCGGTCGATGAACAGCACGCCGTCGAGGTGGTCGGTCTCGTGCTGCATCGCACGCGCCAGCAGCTCGGACGCCTCGATCCGCTGCGGCTCGCCGTGCATGTCGAAGCCGGTCGCGACGACGGACAGCGCACGCAGGCAGTCGTAGGTCAGCTCGGGCAGCGAGAGACAGCCCTCGGCGCCGTCCTGGGTCTCGTCGGAGAGCTCGAGCGTGGGGTTGACGAGGTGACCCACCTCGCCGTGGACGTTCCAGGTGAACACCCGAAGGCCGACCCCGATCTGGGGCGCGGCGAGACCGGCGCCGGGCGCGGCCAGCATCGTGTCGGTGAGGTCCGTGACGAGCTGGCGGATCTCCTTGTCGAAGTCGTCGACCTCCAGCGCACGCTGGCGCAGGACCGGGTCGCCGAAGAGACGGATGGGCTGGACGGCCACGGAGCTCCTTGGATCGGGTGTGCGGGAAGGGCCAAGTCTAGGGACGCCGTCGGACGGGCGTCGGCCCCGCCTAGATGCTCAACGGATCGACCTGGATGCGCACGGGGTCGAGTTTGCGCGCCGAGCGCAGCCGCTGGAGGTCGCCGAGGGCCCGGGAGAGCGCCTCGCCCGCCGACCTCGGCACCCGCAGCAGGACCCGGTGCTCGTCCTCGACCGGCACGGGGCCGAGCACCTCCGCGCCGTCGGGCAGGTCGAGGAGGTGGAGCACGTCGTCGAGCGCCCCGAGGTCGCCGGTCACCGTCGCCATCCGGGCCGCGGGCGGCAGGTGGGCCTGGGCGCGCTCCTCGGCCTCGCGCCGGGCGAACCCGGCCGGGTCCCAGCGCACGAGCGCCTGGAGCGCCGGGTGGGCCGGGTCTCCGACCGCCACGACGTGCCCGCCCGGGCGTACGAGCGCTGCCGCGTTGAGCCAGCGGCGCAGGGCCTCCTCGGCCACCCGCAGGTCGTCTCGTGCCAGGGTCAGCCACGTGTCGAGCAGCACGACGGCGGTGTAGCCCTCGTCCGCGACCGGCTCGGCCCCGACGGTTGCCACCACGATGTCGGGCGAGCCGCCGACGCGGTCGACGACCCGGTCCCCGCTCGAGCTGCGCACGGTCGTACCGGCGAACATCCGGCCCAGCTCCTCGGCGGTGCGGGCCTCCCCCCGCACAGGGGCACGCAAACCGCGCCCGCCGCACGCCGGGCAGGCCCAGGTCGTCTCGGCGTGGCCGCACCAACGGCAGTGGGGCGGCTCGGCGGGACCTGCCAGCGCGAGCGGTCCGGTGCAGGCCGCGCAGCGCGCCGGGGTCCGGCAGGTGTCACAGGCCAGGGACGCGGCGTAGCCGGCACGTGGAGTCTGGACGAGAACGGGCCCCGAGGCGAGACCGCGGCGCAGGGCGTCGTACGCCCCACGAGGGATGCGGGTGCCCACGGCGCGGTCCTCGGCCGGGACGGCCTCCACACGAACGCGATGGCGCAGCACCGCGCGCGGGACGGCGAGCTCGTGGGCCCATCCGCTCGCCACCAGCTGCTGGGCCTCCGGGGTGCGGGCGACGCCGCCGAGCAGGGCCGCGGTGCCCTGCTGCGCAGCGCGCGCGAGCAGCACGTCGCGCGTGTGCGGGTAGGGGGCGCGGGGCTCGGCGTGCAGGTCGTCGCCGTCGTCCCACAGCACCACCAGGCCGAGGTCGTGGACGGGCGCGAACGCCGCGGACCGGGTGCCCACGACCACGCGCCGCGCCCCGCGGGAGACGGCGAGGAAGTCGCGGTAGCGCACCGCGGGACCGCCGTCGGCGGTGAGGCACACGTGGTGCCCCTCCCCCAGGACGGCGGTCAGGGCGGAGTCGAGGCGCGCGACGTCGCGGCGGTCCGGCACGCAGACCAGCGCTCCACGACCGCCGGCACGGGCGGCGGCGACCGCCTCGGCGATCATGGTGGGCCACTCGTCACCCGGTGCGGCAGACCACACGGCCCGCGGCACTCCGCCGGTCGCGAGGTGGCGGAGGAACGCCTCGGCGTGCTCGACCTCCGACCACGCCGTGGGCGGGACCGGCACCAGCTCCGGCGCGGGCGGGGACGCGGTCTTCTCCGCGGTGGCGTGTCGCGGTGGCACCGCCAGACGCAGGACGTCGGACCGTGCGCCGGCGTAGTGGTGGGCGAGGGTCTCGCTGAGCCGGGCTATCTCGGGCGCGAGCACGGGCTCGGGGCTGACCACCCTGCGCAGCGGTTGCAGGGTGCCGGTGTGGTCGGTGGTGCTCGCGCGCTCGACCACGTAGCCGTCCACGTCCTGGCCGGCGAAGCGCACCTTGACCCGGGCCCCGGGGACCGCGGTGTCGGCCATCGTGGTCGGCACGGCGTAGTCGAAGGGGCGGTCGAGGTGGGCGAGCGCGATGTCGACGAGCACCCGGGCCACGGGGTCGGTCGTCGCCGGCTGCCAGGCAGCGGCCTTGCGGCGCCGAGTCGCGGCTGCCTTGGCCCTGGCGTCGTCGACGGCGGCACGGAGCCCCGGGAGCATGTCGGCTTCCGGGGCGTCGTGAGAGCTCATGGCGGCGATTGTGTCAGCGGCCACCGACGTCCCCACCTGGTGGGGAGTCCTGGCTCCTGGAGGGGGTTGCAACGGCCTCCAGGAGCCAGGATCCCCGCTCGAGCGGGGATCCTGCGTGAGCGCGCAGGAGTCAGATGCCGGCTGCCGCGCGGAGCTTGTCGGCGCGGTCGGTGCTCT
Source organism: Nocardioides flavus (ex Wang et al. 2016) (assembly GCF_014653115.1). Taxonomy (GTDB): domain Bacteria; phylum Actinomycetota; class Actinomycetes; order Propionibacteriales; family Nocardioidaceae; genus Nocardioides; species Nocardioides flavus. The sequence goes on from NZ_BNAD01000012.1 coordinate 53,863, forward strand.
CCCAGGTGAAGTCGGGGAGCTCGCGCCCGAAGTGGCCGTAGGCCGAGGTCTGGGCATAGATCGGGCGCAGCAGGTCGAGGTCGCGGATGATCGCTGCCGGGCGGAGGTCGAAGACCTCGAGCACGGCGTCCTGGATCTCCTCGTCCGGGACCACGCCGGTGCCGAAGGTCTCGATGAACACGCCGACCGGTGCGGCCTTGCCGATGGCATAGGCGACCTGCGCCTCGCAGCGTCGCGCAAGGCCGGCGGCGACGACGTTCTTGGCCACCCAGCGCATCGCGTACGCCGCCGAGCGGTCCACCTTCGAGGGGTCCTTGCCGGAGAAGGCGCCGCCACCGTGACGGGCCATGCCGCCGTAGGTGTCGACGATGATCTTGCGCCCGGTGAGTCCGGCGTCGCCCATCGGCCCCCCGATGACGAAGGTGCCGGTCGGGTTGACCAGCATCCGGTAGCCGTCGGACGGGATGTCGAAGGACCCGAGCACCGGGTCGATGACGTGCTCCTTGATGTCGGCCTCGAGCGCGGCGTGCTCGATCCCGGGGTCGTGCTGGGTGGACAGCACGACGGTGTCGACGCGCAGCGGGCGGTCGTCCTCGTCGTACTCGATGGTGACCTGGGTCTTGCCGTCGGGACGCAGGTAGTCGAGCGTGCCGTCCTTGCGGACCTCCGTGAGCCGCTGCGCGAGACGCTGGGCGATGGTGATCGGGAGCGGCATCAGCTCGGGCGTGTCGTCGCACGCATAGCCGAACATCAGGCCCTGGTCGCCGGCGCCGCGCTTGTCGAGCTCGTCCTCCGAGGACCCGACGCGGGACTCGTGGCCGGCGTCGACGCCGGCGGCGATGTCGCTCGACTGGGCGCCGATGGCGACCTGCACGCCGCAGGTGGTGCCGTCGAAGCCCTTCTCGGACGAGTCGTAGCCGATGTCGAGGATGGCCTTGCGGACGATGTCGGCCACCGGGGCGTAGGCCGTCGTGCGGACCTCGCCGGCCACGACCACCAGGCCGGTGGTCAGCAACGTCTCCACCGCCACGCGCAGGTTGGCGCGGTCGGGGTCCTCTGCCATGAGGTGGTCAAGGACGGAGTCGCTGATCCGGTCGGCGATCTTGTCGGGGTGGCCCTCGGTCACGGACTCGGAGGTGAAGAGGCGTCCAGCCACGTGTGCCCTCGATTCTTGTGTGGAACGGTGTCGGCAAACCTACTCGGTGCCCAGCATCCGGGACGGGCGTCTCAGTCCACGAATCGCCGGGCGACCTCGTCCCAGATCACCTGGGCGAGCGCGGCCTTCGTGCCCCGCGGGACCTCGACGGCGGAGCCGTCGGCCCCGAGGATGACGGCCTCGTTGTCGGCGCTGCCGAAGACCGCTCCCCCGCTGACGTCGTTGACGACCAGCAGGTCGCAGCCCTTGCGGGCCAGCTTGGCGCGTGCGAGGTCGAGGACCGAGCCTGACACGTCGCCGGTCTCGGCCGCGAAGCCCACGACGACCGCACCGTCACGGGCCCGGTCACGGGAGATCTCGGCGAGGATGTCGGGGTTCTGCACGAGCCCGATCGACGGCGCCGAGCCGTCCTCGGCCTTCTTGATCTTCGCGTCGCTGACCGAGTCGGGGCGGAAGTCGGCAGGTGCCGCGGCCATCACGACGGCGTCCGCAGTGGCGGTCGCTGCCAGCACGGCCTCGCGCAGCTCCTCGGTGGTCTCGACGTGCACGACGCTGACGCCGGCCGGGGCGTCGAGCGAGACGTTGGCGCTGACGAGCGTGACGTGGGCGCCACGGGCCGCAGCCGTACGGGCAAGCGCGTAGCCCTGGAGGCCCGAGGAGCGGTTGCCGAGGAAGCGCACCGGGTCGAGGTACTCGCGGGTGCCGCCGGCGGACACCACGACCTTGCGGCCGGCGAGGTCCTGCGGGGCGTCGGCGCCTCGGTCGAGGACGGCACGGACGAGCTCGAACACCTCGGCCGGCTCTGGCAGCCGTCCCTTGCCGCTGTCGGCGCCGGTGAGCCGGCCGACCGCCGGCTCGACGACCACGACTCCGCGACGGCGCAGCGTCTCGACGTTGGCCTGGGTGGCCGGGTGCTCCCACATCTCGGTGTGCATCGCGGGCGCCAGGACGACCGGGCAGCGCGCGGTGAGCAACGTGTTGGTGAGGAGGTCGTCGGCGAGGCCGTGGGCTGCCTTCGCGAGCAGGTCGGCGGTCGCCGGGGCGACCACGACGACGTCGGCCGTCTGGCCGATCCGCACATGGGGAACCTCGTGGACGCCGGTCCACACCTCGGCCGACACGGGCTTGCCGGACAGGGCCGCCCACGTCGGCGCCCCCACGAACTCCAGCGCCGCAGCCGTGGGCACGACGGTGACGTCGTGCCCCGACTCGGTGAACCGGCGCAGCAGCTCGCAGGCCTTGTAGGCGGCGATCCCGCCCGAGACGCCCAGGACGACCCTTGGAGACGGTTGCTGTGCAACCTCCTCAGGACGAGCCCTCGCGGTCATCGAGAGGCTCGCGTCACTCCGTGGCGTCGCCGGCAGCCGCGGCCTCGGCGGCGGCGGCCTCGGCGGCAGGATCGATGTCCTCGCAGGTCAGGAGGTCGTCGTTGATCTCGCGCAGCGCGATCGAGAGCGGCTTCTCCTGCACGTGCGTGTCGACGAGCGGACCGACGTACTCGAGGAGACCCTCGCCGAGCTGGGAGTAGTAGGCGTTGATCTGGCGGGCGCGCTGGGCGCTGTAGAGCACCAGCTTGTACTTGCTGTCGGTCTTTTCGAGCAGGTCGTCGATCGAGGGGTTGGTGACGCCCTCGGCGGCGATGGTGGGAGAAGCCACGGTGTGGATGCCTCGCTAGTCAGTTGGGCGGGTCGAGTTCGGGGGACGAAGGTCCAACCATCAAGGCTACCAACTCGTCGGCGGCAGCGTGAACTTCGTGGTTGACGATGGTGACGTCGAACTCGCTCTCGGCGGCGAGCTCGGCACGCGCGGTCTCGAGACGACGCTCGCGCTCGGCCGCGGTCTCGGTGCCGCGGCCGACGAGGCGGCGTACGAGCTCCTCCCACGACGGCGGCTTGAGGAAGACGAACAGCGCCTCGGGCATCGTCTCGCGCACCTGCCGGGCGCCCTGGAGGTCGATCTCGAGCATCGCCGGGCGTCCGGAGGCCAGCGCCAGGTCGACGGGACCACGAGGCGTGCCGTAGCGGGCGGCCTTGTGGACCACGGCCCACTCGAGCAGGTCACCCTTGTCGACCATGGCGTCGAACTCCTCGTCGGAGACGAACCAGTAGTGGACGCCGTTCTCCTCGCCCGGGCGCGGCGGACGGGTGGTGGCCGACACCGAGATCCACACCTCGGGGTGCGTCTCGCGCACGGCGGCGGCGACGGTGCCCTTGCCGACGGCCGTGGGGCCCGCGAGGACGATCAGCCGCGAGCGGGTGGGGGTGGTGCCGGTCTGCGCAGAGGAGTCGGTCACGAGGCGTCGGGGCCGAACTCACGCTCGAGCGCGGCGACCTGCTTGACGCCGAGCCCGCGGACGCGACGGCTCTCGGCGATGCCGAGACGCTCCATGACCTGACGGGCGCGGACGCGACCGAGCCCGGGCACGGACTGGAGGAGCTCGACGACGCGCATCTTGCCGATCACCTCGTTGGTCTGGCCCTCGCGCAGCACGTCGACGATGGAGCCGCCGGAGTTCTTGAGGCGGTTCTTCACCTCGGCCCGCTCACGTCGGGAGGCCGCGGCCTTGTCGAGGGCTGCCTGGCGCTGCTCGGGCGTCAGAGGGGGCAAGGCCACGAAAGCTGTCCTTCGGGATCGGAACGGGCCGGTCACGGGAGGGCCGGCAGGTGCGGGTCAATCTAGTCAGTGCGCGACGACGCAGGCAATCGAACCGTCACCCTCGCCCGGATCACGTGATGTTCGCCATCCCGGCAGGCCTTCAGCGCGACAGCGGCGTGCCGCAGACGTCGAGTGCGTGCTGCTCGACGGCGGCCATCGCATCGATGGCCTGCTCGGACCCGACGTCGCGCGCGGCAGCCTCGATCTCGGCGCGCGCGGCGTCGTCGAGCCGTCCCGGCGGCGTGTCGGCGCTGTAGTCGGACGGGTCGACGTCGTGCTCGGCCAGCACCCGCTCGAGGGCTCGGAGCGGGTCGACGACGGCGGCCCAGTCGTCGGAGATGTCGCGCGGCGCCTGCTCGGCGAGGTCGACGTAGGCGTCGAGCGCGTCGAAGACAGCCCCCGGGTCGTCGGAGGCAGCGACCTCGGTGAGCGCGGCCTGGTGGTGCTCGACGGTCTCGCAGTAGCGCTCCTGCGGGTCGCGCGAGCAGCCGCCCAGGGCGAGGCCGGCCAGGGCGGCCAGCGTCGCCGCCGGGACGAGGTGCCTCACGCGCCGAGGCCCCGTACGGCGTCGTTGCCGCGCAGGGCGGCGTCGCGCAGGGCCGTCGCGTCGGGTCCGGCGCGGAGCACCTCGCGCGAGGAGCTGGGCAGCGCCCAGCGCGCCGCACGTCCGAGGATGCGCTCGAGGTCGGCGACGGTCCCGCCCTGGGCGCCGAAGCCGGGCACGAGGAGCGGGCCGTTGACGTCGAGGTCCTCGGCGGTCTCGCCGATCGTGGCGCCGACGACGGCGCCGAAGGAGCCCACCGGCACGACGCCGGCGTTGAGCGTGCGCAGGTGCGCCAGCACCGTCCCCGCCACGGTGCCGTCGGCGGTGCGCGCGTGCTGCACCTCGGGTCCCTCCTTGTTCGAGGTGAGGGCGAGGACGAAGAGCCCGCCGCCGTGCTCCAGGCAGGCCTCCACCATCGGGTCGAGCGAGCCGAAGCCGAGGAAGGGGCTGACCGTGAGCGCGTCGGACCCCAGCGGGGAGGTCGGGTCGAGGTAGGCGTCGGCGTAGGCCTGGGTCGTCGACCCGATGTCGCCGCGCTTGGCGTCCATCACCACGAGCGCGCCGGCGGCCCGGGACTCGGCGACCACCCGCTCGAGGACGGCGATGCCCTTGCTGCCGAAGCGCTCGTAGAACGCGCTCTGGGGCTTGACCACGCCGACCACCGGGGCGACCGCCTCGACGACGGTGAGCGCGAACCGCTCGAGCGACGCGACGTCGTCGGACAGTCCCCAATCGTGCAGCAGGGCCGCGTGCGGGTCGATGCCGACGCAGAACCGACCGCGGTCCTCGATGGCGGCGGCCAGGCGGGTTCCGAACGGGGTCACGGGGTCTCCTCGGGTGGGGGCGGGGCGGCGGGCAGGAGGTCGGCGCGCAGCCGCGCGACAGTGGTGGGGTCGTGCAGGAGCGCGGTGCCCACCTGTACGCCGACGGCGCCGGCGTCCAGGAAGGAGCGGGCCGACGCCAGGTCGTGCACCCCGCCGCAGCCGATGACCGGGAGGGCGGGCAGGGCGTGGTGCACCTCGGCGACGCAGCGCAGCGCGACCGGCGAGACCGCCGGCCCGCTCAGCCCGCCGGCCCGGCCGTCGCGGAACGCGGCGGGCACCGCGTTGCCGACCACCACCGCCGTCGCGCCGGCCTCGTGGCAGGCGCGTGCGCCCTCGAGGACCCGGGACACGTCGGGTCGCAGCTTGGCCAGCACCGGCCGGTCGGAGGGGAACTCGCGTCGCACCGCCGCGATGACGCTCGCCGCGTGGTAGGGCTCACGGACCTCGAACAGCCCGGCCCCGGCCTCGTCCGGCGCCCCGACGTTGACCTCGAGGCCGGCGACGCCCGGCGCACGGCTGAGCCGGCGCGCGAGGTCGGCGTACTCCCCCATCGTCGCCCCTGCGACGGAGACGAAGACGCGGGCGCCGGCACGCACGAGCCACGGGAGCTCGGTGGCGAGGAAGTGCTCCAGGCCCGGGTTGGGCAGCCCGACGGCGTTGACGAGCCCGCCGGACACCTCCTCGACGCGAGGCCCGGTGCCGCCGCTGCGCGGGTCGAGGGTGATCGAGCGGGTGACGAGGTCCAGGCCCTCGAGGCCGGTCGGTCCGGCGAAGGGCAGGAGCTCGCGGCCCGTGCCGCCGCAGCCCGCGGCGACCATCACTGGCCCGGGCAGCATCCGCAGCGAGGTGCTCACAGGGTGTCCCACCGCACGCGGTCACCGCGCACGACCGGCCCTTCGGTGCAGGCCCGGACCACGCGATCGACTCCGTCCTCGCCGACGACGGGCAGCGCGCAGCCGTGGCACAACCCGGTTCCGCAGGGCGTCGGCACCTCGACCGCCACCTGGCTCCAGGCGCCCGCCCGCTCGGCCGCGGCGGCTGCGCTCCGGAGCACCTCGACGGGTCCGGCCGCGTAGACGACGTCGGCGTCGCTGCGCCGGACCAGGTCGTCGACGTGGTCGGGCACTCCCCCGCGCTGACCGACCGAGCCGTCGGCGGTGAGCACGGTGACCGACCGCGCCGAGCGCCGCGCCTCGAGCGCCGACAGCAGGTGGTGCTCGTCGGGGGCGGAGACGACGAGCGAGACCGCGCAGCCGCGCTCGCGCAGCCGTTCGGCGAGCGGGAACAGCGGCGCGGCGGCGTACGCCTCGCCTACCAGCAGGCAGGACACGGCGTCCTTCGGCAGCGCGAACGGCCGTCCGAGGGGACCGGTGATCGCGACCTTCGCCCCGACGGGCTGGGCGGCGAGCCAGGCCGTGCCGCTCCCCCGGACCTCGAGGACGACGTCGAGGGTGGGTCCGAATGCGCTGGAGGCGCGGACGCGGTGCACCCACAGGGCGCGGCGCGCCACGTGGCCGGCGACGCTCAGCGCGACGAAGCTGCCGGCGCGGAAGCGCTCCGGGACACCCGGGGCGGTCAGCGTGAGGTGGCGGTAGGCACCCACGCGCTTGGTCGCCACGACCTCCCCCTCGACATGGACCGGCCCGTGCGGTGTCCGCTCCTCAGCCATCCGTGGTGAGCCCCCGCACGATGCCCGTGACCATTCGCTGCGGCCACAGCGGACCCTCGTACACGAAGGCGGTGTAGCCCTGCAGCAGGTCGGCACCGGCCGCCAGCCGGCGGCGGGCGTCGTCGACGGTCGTGATGCCACCGACGCCGACGAGCACCAGGCCCGGTCCGACCCGCGTGCGCAGTGCGCGTACGACGTCCTCCGAGCGCTTTGTCAGGGGCCGTCCGCTCAGCCCGCCGGCCCCGATGGCGGCGACCTTCTCGGCGGGGGTCGCGAGGCCCTCGCGGCTGGTCGTGGTGTTGGTGGCGATGATGCCGTCGAGGCCGCTCGACAGGGCGAGGTCGGCCACCGCGAGGACGTCGTCGTCGCTGAGGTCGGGCGCGATCTTGACCAGCAGCGGGACCCGGTGGTCGGGGCGGACCTCGTCGGCCCGGCGGCGGACCGCGGCGAGGATCGGCTCGAGCTTCTCCACGGCCTGCAGGTTGCGCAGGCCCGGGGTGTTGGGCGAGGAGACGTTGACGACGAGGTAGTCGGCGTGGGGTGCGAGCAGCCCGGCCGACTTCTCGTAGTCGCGCACGGCCTCGTCCTCGGGCACCACCTTGGACTTGCCGATGTTGACGCCGAGGATCGTGCTGCGGCCGGTGGCGCGCCACGCCGCGAGCCTGCGCGCCACGACCTCGGCACCGTCGTTGTTGAAGCCCATCCGGTTGACGATCGCGCGGTCGTCGGTGAGCCGGAACAGCCGCGGCCGCGGGTTGCCGGGCTGGGCCTCACCCGTGACCGTGCCGATCTCGACGTGCCCGAAGCCGAGCGCCGCGAGCGCGTCGATCCCGACGGCGTTCTTGTCGAAGCCGGCCGCCAGCCCGAGCGGGTGCGGGAAGGTCAGCCCGAGGGCGCGCACGGGCGCCGACGGAACCCGTACGACCCGGCCCGTCACAGGGCCCGCCGCCCGGATCGCCCGGAACGCCGCGTGGTGGATGCGCTCGGGGTCGACCCGGGTCAGGACCTGGTCGAAGACGACGTCGTAGGGCCGCACGTCACGCGTCCCGGTCGCCGGCGGGGTTGAGGTGGGCCGCCCAGTCCTGCAGCGACCGCACCCCGATCTCGCCGCGCCGCATCGCCTCCAGGCCCTGCACGGCGGCGCCGAGGCCCTGGATCGTGGTGATGCACGGGATGTCGGTGAGGACCGCGGCGGTGCGGATGTCGTAGCCGTCCGCGCGCGGCGAGCCGCCGCTGGTGGCACCGTGCGGCGTGTTGATCACCAGGTCGACCTCGCGGTCGCGGATCAGCCCCACGATCGTGCGCTCCCCGTCGGGGCCCTCGCCCTCGGACTGCTTGCGGACCACCGTCGCCTCCACGCCGTTGCGGCGCAGGACCTCGGCGGTGCCGGCGGTCGCGAGGATCTCGAAGCCCATGTCGGCGATCTGACGCACCGGGAAGATCATGTGCCGCTTGTCGCGGTTGGCGACCGACACGAAGACCGTGCCCGAGAGCGGCAGCGACCCGTACGCCGCGGCCTGGGCCTTGGCGAAGGCGGTGCCGAAGAACGCGTCGAAGCCCATCACCTCTCCGGTGGAGCGCATCTCCGGGCCGAGCAGCGCGTCGACGGTGCGCCCGTCCGCGGTCTTGAAGCGGTCGAACGGCATGACCGCCTCCTTGACCGCGATCGGCGACCCGTCGGCGAGGTGCCCGCCGTCGCCCTCGGCGGGCAGGACACCCGCCGCGCGGAGCTCGGCGATGCTCTCGCCGAGCATCACCCGGGCCGCCGCCTTGGCCAGCGGCGTGGCCGTGGCCTTGGAGACGAACGGCACGGTGCGCGAGGCCCGCGGGTTGGCCTCGAGCACGTAGAGCACGTCGGAGGCCAGGGCGTACTGGATGTTGAGCAGCCCGCGCACGTCCAGGCCTCGCGCGATCGCCTCGGTCGATCGCCGGATCCGCTCGATCTCCTCGCGGCCGAGGGTGATGGGCGGGAGGGCGCAGGAGGAGTCGCCGGAGTGGATGCCGGCCTCCTCGATGTGCTCCATCACGCCGCCGAGGAAGAGCTCCTCGCCGTCGAAGATGGCGTCGACGTCGATCTCGACCGCGTCGTCGAGGAACCGGTCGACCAGCACCGGCTGGCGCTCGTTGATCAGGCCGTTGGCGACGTACTTCTCCAGGTAGGCCTCGAGCGCGGCGTCGTCGTAGACGATCTCCATGCCGCGACCGCCCAGGACGTACGAGGGCCGCACGAGCACGGGGTAGCCGATCTCGTGGGCGATGCGCTGCGCCTGCGGGTACGACGTGGCCGTGCCGTGCTTGGGCGCGGGCAGGCCCGCGTCGGCCAGGACGCGACCGAACGCGCCCCGCTCCTCGGCGAGGTGGATCGCCTCGGGGGTGGTGCCGACGATCGGGACGCCCGCGTCGGCGAGGCCCTGGGCCAGGCCGAGGGGCGTCTGGCCGCCGAGCTGGCACACCACGCCCGCGACCGGGCCGGCCTGCTGCTCGGCGTGGACGATCTCGAGCACGTCCTCGAGCGTGAGCGGCTCGAAGTAGAGCCGGTCGGAGGTGTCGTAGTCGGTGCTCACCGTCTCCGGGTTGCAGTTGACCATGATCGTCTCGTAGCCGGCCTCGGCCAGCGCGAGCGAGGCGTGCACGCACGAGTAGTCGAACTCGATGCCCTGGCCGATGCGGTTGGGGCCCGAGCCGAGGATGATCACGGCCTCCTTGCCCTCCGCGCGCGGCTGCACCTCGGTCTCCTCGTCGTAGGAGGAGTAGTGGTAGGGCGTGCGGGCGGCGAACTCGGCGGCACAGGTGTCGACGGTCTTGAAGACCGGCCGGATGCCGAGCGCGTGCCGCACCCCGCGCACGACGTCGGCGGACAGCCCGCGGATCTTGCCGACCTGCTCGTCGGAGAAGCCGTGGCGCTTGGCAAGCCGCAGCAGCTCCGGGGTGAGCTCGGGGGCCTCGATGAGCTGGACCGCGACCTCGTTGATCAGCGCGAGCTGGTCGACGAACCACGGGTCGATCCTCGTCGCCTCGAAGATCTCCTCGGGCGTGGCGCCGGCACGGATGGCGTCCATGACCTTCTTGAGCCGGCCGTCGTGCGGGACCTTGATCGCCTCGAGGAGCTCGGCCTTGTCGAGCTCGACGAACTCCTTGTGCCAGTCGAAGGGCGCATGCTTGCTCTCCAGCGAGCGGAGCGACTTCTGCAGCGCCTCGGTGAAGTTGCGTCCGATGGCCATCGCCTCGCCGACCGACTTCATGTGCGTGGTCAGCGTCGGGTCGGCCTCAGGGAACTTCTCGAAGGCGAAGCGGGGCACCTTCACCACGACGTAGTCCAGGCTCGGCTCGAAGGAGGCCGGGGTCTCCTGGGTGATGTCGTTGCGGATCTCGTCGAGGGTGTAGCCGATGGCCACCTTGGCGGCGATCTTCGCGATCGGGAAGCCGGTGGCCTTCGAGGCGAGCGCCGAGGACCTCGACACCCGCGGGTTCATCTCGATGACGATGAGCCGGCCGTCGGCGGGGTTCACGGCGTACTGGATGTTGCAGCCGCCGGTGTCCACGCCGACCGCGCGGATGATGGCGATCGCGAGGTCGCGCATCTTCTGGTACTCGCGGTCGGTGAGCGTCATCGCGGGCGCGACGGTGATCGAGTCGCCGGTGTGCACGCCCATCGGGTCGAGGTTCTCGATGGAGCACACGATCACGCTGTTGTCGGCGCCGTCGCGCATCACCTCGAGCTCGTACTCCTTCCACCCGAGGATCGACTCCTCGAGGAGCACCTCGGTGGTCGGGCTCGCCGCGAGGCCGGCGCCGCCGATGCGGCGCAGGTCCGCCTCGTCGTAGGCCATGCCGGACCCGGTGCCGCCCATCGTGAACGACGGTCGGACCACCATCGGGTAGCCGAGGTCGTCGGCCGCCGCGAGCAGGTCGTCCATCGAGTGGCAGATGACGCTGCGGGCAGACTCGCCGCCGAGCTCCTCCACGATCTTCTTGAACTGCTGGCGGTTCTCGCCGCGCTCGATGGCCTCGATGGACGCACCGATCAGCTCGACGCCGTACTTCTCGAGCACGCCGGCCTTGTCGAGGGCCATCGCGCAGTTGAGGGCCGTCTGGCCGCCGAGGGTCGCGAGCAGCGCGTCGGGGCGCTCCTTGGCGATGACCTTCTCGACGTAGTCCGGCGTGATCGGCTCGACGTAGGTCGCGTCGGCGAACTCGGGGTCGGTCATGATCGTGGCGGGATTGGAGTTCACCAGGATGACCCGCAGGCCCTCCTGGCGCAGCACGCGGCACGCCTGGGTGCCGGAGTAGTCGAACTCGCAGGCCTGACCGATGATGATCGGCCCGGAGCCGATGACCAGGACGCTCTGGATGTCGGTGCGCTTGGGCATGTCAGGCGTCCTTCCGGTCGGTCATCAGGTCGCAGAAGCGGTCGAAGAGGTAGGCCGCGTCGTGCGGCCCGGCCGCGGCCTCGGGGTGGTACTGCACGGAGAACGAGGCCAGCGCGCCGTCGGCGTCGCGCAGCTCGAGGCCCTCGACGACGTCGTCGTTGAGGCAGACGTGACTGACGGCGACCTCGCCGAACTCGGTGGTCGTGGTGCCCTCGAGGGGCGCGTCGACGGCGAACCCGTGGTTGTGCGCGGTCACCTCCACCTTGCCGGTGGTGCGGTCCATCACCGGTTGGTTGATGCCGCGGTGGCCGTACTTGAGCTTGTAGGTGCCGAAGCCGAGCGCGCGGCCGAAGAGCTGGTTGCCGAAGCAGATCCCGAAGTAGGGGATGCCGGCGCGCAGCGCGCCCCTCAGCAGCTCGACCTGACCGGTGGTCGCGGCCGGGTCGCCGGGCCCGTTGGAGAAGAAGAGCCCGTCGGGCCCGACCGCCTGCACGTCCTCGAGCGTCGCCGTGGCGGGCAGCACGTGCACCTCGATGCCGCGCTCGCTCATCATCCGCGGGGTGTTGGACTTGATGCCGAGGTCGACGGCCGCGACCGTGAAGCGCTTGGTGCCCTGCGCAGGGACGACGTACGCCTCGCGGGTGCTCACCGCCTCGCTCAGGTTGGCGCCGGTCATCTCCCCCGACGCCAGGACCCGCTCCAGCAGCCGTTGCGGGTCGGTCTCGGTCGTCGAGATCCCGACGCGCATCGCGCCGCGCTCACGCAGGTGGCGGGTCAGCGCGCGGGTGTCGACGCCGCTGATCCCCACCACGCCCTGGTCGCGCAGGTCGTCGTCGAGGGTGCGCACGCTGCGCCAGCTGGACGGGACCCGGGCGGGGTCGCGCACGACGTAGCCGGCCACCCAGATGCGCGAGGACTCGGTGTCCTCGTCGTTCATCCCCGTGTTGCCCACGTGCGGGGCCGTCATGACGACGACCTGGCGGTGGTAGCTGGGGTCGGTCAGCGTCTCCTGGTAGCCGGACATGCCGGTCGAGAAGACGGCCTCGCCGAAGGTCTCACCCTCGGCTCCGAAGGACTCACCGCGAAAGGAGCGCCCGTCCTCGAGGACCAAGAGCGCAGGGGCATGCAGAGCCATGCCGTACCTCCTTCTCCGCCTCACGGGGCGGATCGTTAAAGGATGTTCGAGCCGCCGCCGACCCTACCAGCGACACCGAGCTCCACGGGCATCGGTCCACGCCGCGTCACCACCTGCGTCACCGCCTGCCTCACCATGGGTCCAGGCGCAGCTCGGGGCCCTCCCAACGTCGCCGCAGCCACCGGTCGTGCGAGGCGAGGACCACCCCACCCGGGGAGGAGGCGAGCGCCTCCTCGAGCTCGCCGGCGAGGGCGAGCGAGACGTGGTTGGTCGGCTCGTCGAGCAGCAACAGGTCGGGCGCCGCGGCGATCGCGACGGCGAGTCCGAGCCGGCGGCGCTGCCCGACCGACAGGCTGCCGACCGGCGTGCGGTGCTCGCGCGGGTGCAGGAGCCCGAGGTCCCGCAGCCGCGGCGGGTCGGCGAGCCCGCGCACCGCGCGGTCGTACGTCTCGAGCGCGGACCGCGACGGGTGGGTGGCCTCGGGGTCCTGGGCGAGCTCGCGCACCGAGCGCGCCGACACCTGGACCGATCCCGCGGTCGGCGCCAGCCGACCGGCGAGCACGCCGAGCAGCGTCGACTTCCCCGACCCGTTGGGCCCGGTGAGCAGCAGGTGGTCGCCGGCGTCCAGGTCGAGTCGGTCCAGCCGCACCCGGCCCTCGACCTCGACGGCGCGCGCCTGCACCAGCCGGCCGGTCCCGTGACCGGCCAGGTCCCCCCGGAACACCAGCGGGGCGGGCGGTTTGCGGACCTGCTCCCGCTCGGCGACCTCGAGCCGGCGACGGGCGTCCTTCTTGCGCCGCGACAGGGCCTTGGCGACCTTCTGGCCCTTCCCGAAGTAGATGAACTTGTCGCTGTCGCTCGGGGGCCGGTCGTGGGCGATCGCGTCGGTGCCGATCCTCGTCGCTGCCCGCAGCCGGCCGATCTCCTCCTGCTGCGCGGCGTACGTCTCCTCCCACCGCCGCCGGGAGTCGGCCCGCGCTGCCTCGTAGGCGCTCCAGCCGCCACCGAAGCGCCGGCCGCCGCTGCCGTCGGTCCCGAGGTCGCCGGCGTCGAGGTCCACCAGGTCGGTGCACACGTCGTCGAGCAGGACCCGGTCGTGGCTGGCGAGCACCACGACTCCCGACAGGTCGCGCAGGAAGTCGGTGAGCACCTCGACGGCGTCGTCGTCGAGGTGGTTGGTCGGTTCGTCGAGCAGCAGGCACGACGGGCGGGTGGTCATGATCGTGGCGAGGGCGAGCCGGGTGCGCTGGCCGCCGGACAGCGTGCCGACCAGGCGGCCTGGGGCGAGGTCTGCGAGGCCGAGCCGATCGGCGGCCAGACCCGCGCGGCGGTCGGCGTCCCACGCATCGTGGGCGAGCGCGAGCTCGAGCGCCCGCTCGTACGCCTCGTCCCCCTCGGCGGTCCCGACGCTGCCCGCGAGGCGCTCGACGTCGGCGACCGCCGTGCGCAGCGGGGCGAGCGCCAGGGCGAGCACCTCGGCGATCGTCGCCCGGTCCCGGAAGGGCGGTTCCTGGCCGAGGAGCACCAGGTCGTCGGGCACGCTGACCGAGCCGGAGACGCGCGCCTGGTCGGGGAGCCGGCCGGCGACGGCGCGCAGCAGGGTGGACTTGCCGACGCCGTTCTCGCCGACGAGGCCGATGCGACGACCTGGCTGGGCGAGCAGGTCGACGCCGCCGAGCACCGTGCGATCGGGGTAGGTCACCGCGAGACCGGTGACGACGAGCGGTGCGAGGCCGGCGCGGGCGGTGGGGGTGTTGCGGGTGGCGGAGGGGGCAGGCACGTGGACGTCCTTCACGATCAGGAGAGGGACTCGCCGGGCCTGTGGGCGCTCCGCCGTCGAAGGGGGCGCCGCCGCGGACGCGAGTCGGGTCAGTCCTGGATCCACATGATGACCAACAGCCTAGGCGCAGCGGGTCGGAGGGCCCAACGATTTTTCTCCGGCGACTGGCACGCTGTGCCCATGCACGTCGTCGACCTCGCCCGGGCCGTCACGGCCGTCCACCAGCACTGCGGTCCGATCGAGGTGCCGCGCGTCGTCACCAGCGGCAACTTCGCCTCGCCGATCACCCTGCTCGGCCCGCTCCTCGCCGAGCTGCCCGCCGTACGGCTCCACGCCCTCAACGCCCAGCCCGACCTGCCGCTCCACGACGGCGTGATCCCGGAGACGACCTTCGTCGGCCCCGGGTTCAGGCGTCACCCGCGCCTGTCGTACGTCCCGTGCCGCCTCTCGATGGTGCCGCGGCTCTTCAGCGGCCCGCTCGCCCCCGACGTGGTCGTCGTGCACACGACGCTGCCACGCGACGGGCAGGTGTCCCTCGGGCTGGAGGTCAACGTGCTGCCCGCAGCGATCGAGGCGGCCCGCGAGCGCGGCGCCCTGGTGGTCGCGCAGCTCAACCCGCGGATGCCGTGGACCTTCGGCGACGCGGTGCTGTCGGTCGACGACATCGACCTCGGCGTCGAGGTGGACGCGCCACTGACGACGCACGCCGCCCGTGCGCCCAGCGAGGACGCGCGGCTCATCGGCTCGCGGGTGGCCGCCGAGATCGCCGACGGCGCCACCCTGCAGGCGGGCATCGGCGAGGTCCCCGACGCGACGATCGCCGGGGTGCTCGAGCGCCGCGGCCTGAAGATCTGGACCGAGATGTTCAGCGACGGCGTCCTGGTCCTGGAGGAGGCCGGCGCGCTCGACCGCGGCACACCGGTGCGCACGTCCTTCGTCTTCGGGAGCCAGGAGCTCTACGACTGGGTGGACGACAACCCGCGGGTGCGGATGCTGCGCACCGAGACCACCAACTCGCCGGCCGAGATCGCCCAGCAGCCCGCGATGACCTCGATCAACACCGCCCTCCAGGTCGACCTCTTCGACCAGGCCAACGCGTCGCGGATCAACGCCCGGATCCACAGCGGCTTCGGCGGCCAGACCGACTTCACCGTCGGCGCCAGCCACTCCCCCGGCGGCCGGGCGTTCATGGCGCTGCGCAGCTGGCACCCCAAGGCCGACGTGTCGACCATCGTGCCGCTCGTCGACGAGCCGGTGACATCCTTCCAGCACGGCGCGGTCGTCACCGAGCAGGGCATCGCCTGGATGTGGGGACGCGACGAGCGCACCCAGGCGCGCAACCTCATCGAGCGCGCCGCGCACCCCAGCGTGCGCGACGACCTCTGGGAGGAGGCGCGGGCCCTCGGGCTCGCGTGATCGCGCGCATGGCCGAGGCAGGTCCGGCTCAGGCGACGAAGACGCAGAACACGTGCCCCGCCGGGCTGGCGTACGCGCGCAGCGGCTCCTCGGCGTCGTCGGTCCGGTCCAGCCGCAGCTCGCCGCCGAGGGACAGGACGCGCTCGTGGACGGCGTCGAGCACCGTGTGCTCGAGCAGCGGGACGACGGGCGGGAAGTCGTTCACCCCTCGACCCTATGTCGTGCCACCATCGCCGGATGACCGCGCGACCGGCCTGGATCCAGGTCTTCCTCGACACGCCTGCCGACCGCTTCGAGGACGCGGTGGCGTTCTGGTCCGCGGTGACGGGCGGGCGCCCTTCCGCGCGCCGCGGCGAGGGTGACCAGTTCCTCACCCTGGAGCCCCCGCAGGGCGCCGCCCACGTGAAGATGCAAGCCGTCGGCGCACGGGCCGGGGTGCACCTCGACCTCGACTCGGGGGACCGTCCTGCTGCCACCGAGCGGGCCCGAGAACTCGGGGCGACGACTGCTTGGACCTACCACGACGTCGAGGTGATGCGCTCCCCCGGAGGCTTCGTGTTCTGCCAGACGCTCGTCGAGGGCGAGCCGGAGCTCGTCCGGGACGGCTCCACGGTCCTCGACCAGGTCTGCCTCGAC
Source organism: Nocardioides flavus (ex Wang et al. 2016) (assembly GCF_014653115.1). GTDB lineage: Bacteria > Actinomycetota > Actinomycetes > Propionibacteriales > Nocardioidaceae > Nocardioides > Nocardioides flavus. The sequence goes on from NZ_BNAD01000012.1 coordinate 70,048, forward strand.
ATCCCGGCCGCGCACTGGCAGGCCGAGGTGGCGTTCTGGGCGGCGCTCACCGGACGTGCACCCGAGGTCGGCCGGCGTCCCGAGCTCGTCCGCCTCGTCGAGGACGGGCAGCTGCGCCTGCTCCTCCAGCGACTCGGCGAGCAGGACGGACGGGTACGCGCCCACCCGGACCTCGCGTCCGCCGACCGCGTGTCCGACACCGACCGGCACCGGGCCCTCGGCGCCACGGTCATCGCCGCTCGCGACCACTGGACCGTCCTCGAGGCTCCCGGCGGTCAGGTCTACTGCCTCACCGACCGCGACCCCACGACGGGTCGCGCCCGAGGGGTGTGACTCATCCCACGGCGACGTCCGGCCCACGTCTGCGTACTGTCGGTATGTGAACTTCCGTGCCGCTGCCGCCGCCCTGGTCTCCGCACCGCTCCTCGCCCTGCCCGCCGCACCGGCGGGTGCCGTCGGGCTCACCGTCCCGGTGCAGTGCGAGGTCGGCTCGGAGACCGTGCTGGCGTGGGACGGCGTGGCCTACGACCTGCGCGGCACCTGCGGTGTCGTGCGGGTGACCGCCGACGACGCCACCGTCACGATGCCGTCGGCGACCCGGCTGGTCATCGAGGGCACCGGCAACGCCGTGGACGCGAGGCCGGTCTACGACCTGGTCGTTCTCGGCGCGGGCACGACCGTCAGCACCCCGTCCCTCACCTCTCTCGTCCTGGCCGGGGCCGGGTCGAGTGTCTCGGTCGCAGGAATCGTCGAGCGTGCCGAGCTCACCGGCACCGGGTCCTCGCTGACCGCCGACACGGTCAACGTGCTCCGGCTCCGCGGCACCGACGGCGTGACCGCACGCAAGGCCTACCGGGTCCGCATCACGGGGCAGGCGAACGCGCTGCGGTTGAAGCGGGCCGATCGGCTGGTGCTCACCGGGGACGCCAACGTCGTCACCGTCGCGCGCGGCCGTACGACGGTCCGCGACCGCGGCGAGGGCAACGTCCTCGACCTGCGTCGCCGCGAGCGCCGCTGACCCGCGTCACGTCCAGGCGACCTCGTCGAGGCTCTGCGGGAGCTCGACCGTGTCGCCGAGCGACCACTCGGCCACCCGCGCGACGAGTGCGGCCGGCACGGCTGCGCCACCTGCCTCGTCGGCCGGGATGTCGTACGTCGTGTGGCCCTCGCGGGGCAGCACCACCGCGTAGCCGCGGTCGAGGGCGCCGCGTGCAGTCGCCGCCACGCACATCTCCGACTGGATCCCGACGACGACCAGGCGGTCGGCACCCCACGACTGCAGCGTCTGGTGGAGGTCGGTGTCGCGGAAGCCGTCGTCCTCGGCCTTGGGCAGCACCGCCTCACCGTCAGCGACACCGAGTGCGAGCTCCCAGCCCTCCGAGCCCCGCCGGACAAGGGCCCCGGGTGCACTGCCGTCGTCCTGCAGGTGCACCACCGGGACGCCGGCAGCTCGGGCACGTCCGAGGAACTCGTCGATCCGGGCGGTGAACGCGGCGGCGCCGGAGACGGCCGCGCCACCCTCCACCAGCCCTCGCTGGACGTCCACCACCACGACCGCGGTCCTCACGACGAGAGGGCACCCGCCTGCGCCAGGGCCCCGTCGCGGACGGTGAGGCGCCCGGCGTACACCGTGTGCACCACCTGAGAGGTCAGCGCACGGCCGTGCCAGGGGTTGTTGCGCGAGAGCGAGGCGGAGGCGTCGCGGTCGACGGTGACCGTGGCGTCGGGGTCGACGAGCACGACATGGGCGGGGTTGCCCGGAGCGAGCGGCTGCCCCTGCCCGGCGAGGCCGGCGATCCGGGCCGGGGCCACCGACATGACCCGCGCGACGTCGGCCCACGACAGGTCGGGCAGGGCCGTACGGACGACGCCGAGCGCCGTCTCGAGGCCGAGCATCCCGAACGCCGCGTCGACGAACGCGTGTTCCTTGTCGTGGCGCGCGTGCGGGGCGTGGTCGGTGGCGACGGCGTCGATCGTGCCGTCGAGGAGCGCCGCACGCAGCGCCGCGACGTCCTCCTGCGGGCGCAGGGGCGGGTTGACCTTGTAGGTCGGGTCGTAGCCGGTGAGCAGGTCGGTCGTGAGGAGCAGGTGGTGCGGCGTCACCTCGGCCGTCACCGAGATGCCCTGGGCCTTGGCCCAGCGGATCACCTCGACCGACCCGGCCGTCGAGACGTGGGCGACGTGGACCCGCGACCCGGTGTGCCGGGCCAGCATGACGTCGCGCGCGACGACGACCTCCTCGGCGATCCCGGGCCAGCCGGGCAGGCCCAGGCGGCCGGACAGCTCGCCCTCGTGGCAGCACGCGGCCGGTCCGGCCAGGGACGGGTCCTGCGAGTGCTGCGAGACGACGCCGCCGAACGCCTTGACGTACTCCAGCGCCCGCCGCATGACGCGGGCGTCGTGGACGCACTTCCCGTCGTCGGAGAAGACGGTGACGCGGGCGCGGGAGCGGTGCATGAGGCCGAGCTCGGCGAGCTCCTCGCCGGCCAGGCCCCGGGTGACGGCGCCGACCGGCTGGACGTGCACGAGGCCCGCCTCGCGCCCGAGCTCCCACACGCGGGTCGCTGCCTCGGCGGTGTCGGTGACGGGACTGGTGTTGGCCATTGCCAGGACGGCGGTGTAGCCGCCCAGCGCGGCGGCCTGGGAGCCGGTCAGGATCGTCTCGGCGTCCTCACGTCCCGGCTCGCGCAGGTGCGTGTGCAGGTCGACGAGGCCCGGCAGCGCGACGAGACCCGAGGCGTCGACGGTCTCGGCGCCGGCCGGCGCTGCGTCGACGAACGTCCCGGTGTCGTCGACGAACAGGTCGACGGTCTCCTCGCCGAGCAGCGAGGCCCCCTTGATCACCAGCGACATCAGGCGACTCCTCCTTCGGACGATCCGGCGAGCAGGTGGTAGAGCACGGCCATCCGGATCGCGAGGCCGCTGGAGACCTGCTCCAGCACCACCGACTGGGCCGCGTCGGCGGCGTCGGCGGCGATCTCGAGGCCGCGGTTCATCGGTCCCGGGTGGCAGATCGGCACGTCGGGCTTGAGCAGGGCGAGCCGGTTGCGGGTCAGCCCGTAGCCCACGGTGTACTCGCGGGCGCTCGGGAAGAACGCACCCGACATCCGCTCGCGCTGGACGCGCAGCATCATCACCGCGTCGGCGTCGGGCAGCACGGAGTCCGCGTCGTACGACGTCTCGAACCCGGCCGCGGCAGACCACGCGGCGATGCCGCTCGGCATCAGCGTGGGCGGCGCCACCACCGTGACCCGCGCGCCCAGCCGGGTGAGGCACTGGACGTTGGACCGGAAGACCCTGCTGTGGGTGAGGTCGCCGATGATCGCGACGTGACGGCCCTCGAGCGAGCCGAGGTGGCGTTGGAGGGTGTAGGCGTCCAGCAGCGCCTGGGTGGGGTGCTCGTGCATGCCGTCGCCGGCGTTGATCACCGCCGCGTCGACCCACTGGCTGACCTGCACCGCGGCACCGCTCGCGGGGTGGCGGATCACCAGGCCGTCGACGCCCATCGCGCAGACGGTCAGCACGGTGTCGCGCAGGCTCTCACCCTTCGAGGCGCTCGAGCCCTTGGCGCTGACGTTGATCACGTCGGCGGAGAGCCACTTGCCGGCGATCTCGAAGGAGGAGCGGGTGCGCGTGGAGTCCTCGAAGAACATGTTGACGACCGTGCGCCCGCGCAGCGCGGGCAGCTTCTTGACCTCGCGGCCCTGCACGTCGTGCATGTCGGCGGCGGTCTCGAAGAGCTGGAGGATCTCGTCGGTCGACAGTTCGTCGATGGAGAGCAGGTGCTTCACGAGATCGTCACCTCGTCGGTGCCGTCGACCTCGCTGAGGCGCACGCTGACGCGCTCGGCGAGGGCGCTGGGCAGGTTCTTGCCGACGTGGTCGGCGCGGATCGGCAGCTCGCGGTGGCCGCGGTCGACGAGGACGGCGAGGCGTACGGCCGCCGGGCGACCGAGGTCGGCGAGCGCGTCGAGGGCGGCGCGGATCGTCCGGCCGGAGAACAGCACGTCGTCCACCAGCACGACGACCTTGCCGTCGATACCGGAGGGTGGCAGCGCCGTACGGTGGGCGCGCCGGGTGGGCTGCGAGCGCAGGTCGTCGCGGTACATCGTCACGTCGAGCTCGCCGACGGCGACCGGAGCGCCCTCGACGCTCGCGATCCGCTCGGCGATGCGCCGGGCCAGGGGCACGCCGCGGGTGTGCAGGCCGAGCAGCACCAGGTCGGTGGCGCCCTTGTTGCGCTCGAGCAGCTCGTGGGAGATCCGGGTCAGCGCCCGGGAGATGTCACGGGCGTCGAGCACGGTGCGGACCGCACGGTCGCTCGCGGGGTCGGGAACGGCTTCGTCGGGGGCAGGCATCTGCGCGCCGGACCTCCTTCTCCGCCTCACGGGACGGCTCGTTAAAGGATGTCGATCGGCCCTGACACTACAGGTGACCGGGCACTTCCTGCCCGTCAGGCACCTCGACCGGGCACCTCGTGCCCGTCAGCCTGGCGTGTATCGGCAGGAAGTGCCCGCTCAGCGCTCCAGGATCGCCACGACTCCCTGCCCGCCCGCGGCGCAGATCGAGACCAGCGCGCGGCCACCGCCCTTCTGGGCCAGCAGCTTCGCGGCGACCGGGAGGATCCGGCCACCGGTGGCGGCGAAGGGGTGCGCCGCCGCGAGCGAGGAGCCGTTGACGTTGAGCCGGTCGCGGTCGATCGCCCCCAGCGGCGCCTCGAGGCCCAGTCGCTGCTCGCAGAAGACCGGGTCCTCCCAGGCCGCGAGGGTCGCGAGCACCTGTGAGGCGAACGCCTCGTGGATCTCGTAGAAGTCGAAGTCCTGGAGGGTGAGCCCGTTGCGCTCCAGCATCCGCGGGACGGCGTACGCCGGCGCCATCAGCAGCCCCTCGTGGCCATTGACGTAGTCGACGGCGGCGGTCTCGGCGTCGACGAGGTGCGCCAGGACGGGGAGACCGCGCTCCTCGGCCCACTCGTCGCTCGAGAGCAGCACCGCGGAGGCGCCGTCGGACAGCGGCGTGCTGTTGCCGGCGGTCATCGTCGCAGCCGAACCCTTGCCGAAGACGGGCCTGAGCGCGGCGAGCTTCTCCACCGACGAGTCCGGGCGCATGTTGTTGTCGCGCTCGACGCCGCGGAAGGGTGTGACGAGGTCGTCGTGGAAGCCCTCGTCGTAGGACCGCGCGAGGTTGTGGTGCGAGCGGGCGGCGAGCTCGTCCTGGGCCTCACGCGTGATCCGCCACTCCAGCGCGGTCAGGGCGGCGTGCTCGCCCATCGAGAGCCTGGTGCGCGGCTCGCCGTTCTGCGGGACGTCGAGCCCGATGTCACCGGGGCGGATCGCGCCGAGCGCCTTGAGCCGCGAGACGGTGTCCTTGGCGGAGTTGACCTTCATGAGCTTGCGGCGGAGCTTGTCGCTGATCGCGACCGGGGCGTCCGAGGTGGTGTCGGTGCCGCCCGCGACGCCGACGTCGATGATGCCGAGCGCGATCTTGTTCGCCACCTGGATCGCCGCCTGGAGCCCGGTGCCGCAGGCCTGCTGGATGTCGGTGGCCGGTGTCTCGGGGGCCAGGCGCGAGCCGAGCACCGCTTCGCGGGTGAGGTTGAAGTCGCGCGAGTGCTTCAGCACCGCGCCGGCGACGACCTCGCCGAGCCGCTCGCCGCGCAGCTCGAAGCGGTCCACGAGCCCGTCGATGGCGGCGGTGAGCATCTCCTGGTTGGACACCCCGGCATAGACGGTGTTGCTCCGGGCGAACGGGATGCGGTTGCCGCCGAGGACGGCGACGTGACGAGTGGTGGGCTGCATGTCCATATCCTTGCCGGTGAGGTGCTCGGCGCCAACGGTATGAGGGCCACGTCACGAATGGTGGACTCCGAGTTGCACACCGAGTTGCATGTCTTCGAGCTGCATGTCTTCGTCCGCCATACGACCGGAAGGCCCCCACGTCATGAGCGATCGCTACCAGGACTTCGTGTCCACCTCCATCGGTCAGCTGCTGGTCAAGAACCTCGGACTGCCCAACCCGACCGCGCTCGAGCGCTGGTCCGGCGGCGACGTCCTGGTGGACGGGCTCGTCGTGATCGGCGGCGACGGCCGCCTCGGCGAGGCGCTGCCCACGACGCTCGACGGCCTCGGCATCGCCTCGACCCGCACGCTCGACGACGGCGCCCGCGCGAAGGCGCTCGTCTTCGACGCCACCGGCATCACCGACACCGCCGGGCTGGTGGCGCTCCACGAGTTCTTCACGCCCCTGATGCGCCGGCTCGAGACCTGCCCCCGGGTCGTGGTGCTCGGCACCCCGCCCGAGCAGCGCACCGGCTCCGAGCGCATCGCCCAGCGGGCCCTCGAGGGCTTCACCCGCAGCCTCGGCAAGGAGATCGGTCGGGGCGGCACCGTCCAGCTCGTGTACGTCGCGCCCGCCGCCGACGGCGCGATCGCCTCCACGCTCGCGTTCCTGCTCTCCCCCAAGTCGGCGTACGTCTCGGGGCAGGTCGTGCGGATCGGCGCCCACGGGGCGACGACCACCGACGAGGTGGCCGACTGGACCCGGCCGCTGGCCGGCAAGGTCGCCCTGGTCACCGGCGCGAGCCGCGGCATCGGCGAGGAGATCGCCCGCGTCCTGCACCGCGACGGCGCCACGGTCGTCGGCGTCGACGTGCCCCAGGCGGCGAGCGAGCTGCAAACCCTCATGGCCGAGCTCGACGGCGACCACCTCGTCCTCGACATCACCGCGAGCGACGCGCCGCAGCGCATCGCCCACCACCTGCGCCAGCACCACGGCGGCGTCGACGTCGTCGTGCACAACGCCGGCATCACCCGCGACAAGAAGCTCGCCAACATGGCCGCGGACCGCTGGGAGAGTGTCATCGCCGTCAACCTCACCGCCCCCGAGCTGATCACCCGCGAGCTCCTCGACGCCGGCGTCGTCAACGCGAGCGGCCGGATCGTCGGGGTCGCCTCGATCGCCGGGATCGCGGGCAACGTCGGGCAGACCAACTACGCCACCTCCAAGGCCGGTGTCATCGGCCTCGTGGAGAGCCTGCGCGAGGAGCTCGACGACGGCATCACGGTCAACGCCGTGGCCCCCGGCTTCATCATCACGCAGATGACCGCAGCCGTTCCGTTCGCCACCCGCGAGGTCGGCCAGCGCCTCAACGCGATGTCCCAGGGCGGCCTGCCCGTCGACGTCGCGGAGACGATCGCGTGGTTCGCCAGCGCCGGGTCGGGCGCCGTCAACGGCAACGTCGTACGCGTGTGCGGCCAGATGATGCTGGGCGCCTGATGAGCGGGACCAGGATCCTCCAGGACGAGCCCGGACGGCTCGCCACCCTGGTCCGCGTGGCGCTGCCCGTCGTCCCGGGCGTCAACCGGCTGCCGGGCGTGCGCAAGGTCCGGCCCGGCGACTTCGACGGGCTGACCTACCGGCGCGAGCACGCCGTGGTCGAGCGCGAGCGCGTCCAGGCGTACGCCGGCGTGTGCGGGTTCCCGCGCCGTGACGTCGTGCCGCTGACCTACCCGCACATGCTCGCCTTCCCCCTGCACGTCGCGATCATGGGCGACCCTGGTTTCCCCTACCCCGCGATCGGGATGGTGCACGTCGCCAACACGATCACCGCCCACCGTCCGGTCGCGGTCGGCGAGGAGCTCGCCGTGGCGACCACGGTCGGTGCGCCACGGCCCCACGCCCGCGGGGTCCTGCTCGACTTCGTGACCACGGTCGGCGCGGACGGCGAGACCGCCTGGGAGTCGACCTCGACCTACCTGCGCCGCGGCCGCACGATCGACGGTGAGGTCGCGCCCGGCCTGGTCGTGCCGGACCCGCCGACGGGGGGCGTCGAGTGGCGCCTACCGCCCGACCTGGGACGCACCTACGCAGCGGTCTCCGGCGACGCGAATCCGATCCACCTCTACGCGCTGACCGCGAAGGCGCTGGGCTTCCCCCGCCAGATCGCGCACGGCATGTGGACGCTGGCGCGCTCGGTCGCGGCGATCGAGAACCGGCTGCCCGATGCAGTGACGGTCGAGGCGGCGTTCAAGAAGCCGGTGCTGCTGCCGGGCACCGTCGCCTTCGCCGCGAGGGAGGACGACACGGGCTGGACGTTCGCGCTCACCGACCCGGTGGACGGGTCCCCCCACCTGGTGGGACGTACGTCCTAGCGACGCTCGTCGCGCAGCCGGATCAGACCTTCCTGGGCGACCGTGGCGACGAGCTCGCCGGACAGGGAGAACACCCGGGCGAGGGCGAGGCCACGGGCACCTCCGGCGAAGGGCGAGAACTGGTCGTAGAGCCACCACTCGTCGGCCCGGAAGGGTCGGTGGAACCAGATGGTGTGGTCGAGCGACGCCGGCTGGAGCCGCGGGGAGGCGATGTGGATGCCGTGCGGCACCAGCGCCGCGCCGAGCAGCGTGAGATCGCTGGCGTAGGTGAAGGCCGCCTGCTGGACGGTCGCGTCGTCGGCGAGCGTGCCGTCGACCTTGATCCACAGCCGCGCCCGGGCAGCGTGCTCGGGGTCCTCGGGAAGCCCCTGGCCGGTGATGCCCACGTGACGGATGTCGAGCGCGGCCCACTCGCGCTCCCAGTGCTCAGCGGCCTCCGGCCCGCGCTCACGCGCGAGGTCGACGAGCGGCATCCCCTGCTCAGGGGCCGGCACGTCAGGCATCCGGTCCTGGTGCTCCAGCCCGGCCTCGGGGACCTGGAAGTTGGCGGTCATGTAGTAGATCGGGCGCCCGTGCTGGCGGGCGGAGACCCTGCGGGTGACGAACGAACGGCCGTCGCGGATCCGCTCGACGTCGTAGACGATCGGCACGGCCGTGTCGCCCGGGCGCAGGAAGTAGGAGTGCAGCGAGTGCAGCACGAAGTCGCGGTCCACGCTGCGGGTCGCCGCGACGACGGCCTGCGCGGCCACCTGGCCGCCGAAGACACGCTGGCGCTCGGTGCGCGCCTGCGCGCCGCGGAACAGGTCGACCTCGAGGCGCTCAAGGTCGAGCAGGGTCGCGAGCTCGGCCGCGGAGCCGGCCATCAGCGGCCGTCCCAGCCGGAGGTGTCGTCGTCGCTGTCCTTGGGACGGTCGTCCAGATCGGCCAGGAACGCCTCGAAGGCGCTGCCGATCTCCTCCCCCGTGGGCAGCGGCTCGTCCCCGGCGAGGAGCGAGGACCCGTTGGCCTCGGCCTCGCGGAACGCGTCGTACTGCTGCTCCAGCCCGCGCACGACGTCGCCGACCTCGTCGTGGGTCGAGAGGTAGCGGTCGACCTCGGCCTCGGTGATCTCGGCCGCCTCGCGCAGCTCGCCGAGGTCGATGGTGAGGTGGCCGCCGATCTCGAGGTGCTCCAGCAGCACGAGTGCCGCCTGCGGGTACTCCATCTGGGCGAGGTAGTGGGGGATGTGCGCCACGAAGCCGAGGGCGTCGAGGCCCCACTCCCCCAGCCGCACCTCGAGCAGCGCCTGGGCGCTCGCCGGCACCCGCAGCTCGCCCTGCCACGGGCTCTCGCCGGGCACGAGCTCGGGGCGGTTGGCGTGCGGGGTGATCGCGATGGGTCGCGTGTGCGGGACCGCCATCGGCACCGCGCCGAGGCTCACCGTCCGGGACACGCCGAAGTGCTCGACGACCTCGCGCACGGCTCGGGCGAAGCCCTCCCACCGGGTGTCGGGCTCGGGGCCGGCGAGCAGCAGGAAGGGGGTGCCGCCGGTGTCGCGCAGCGCCCGGACGACCAGCCTGGGCGCCTCGTAGTCGGCGTAGCGGTCGCGGATGAACGTGATGGGCGGACGCCGGGCGCGGTAGTCATGCAGCGCGTCGACGTCGAAGGTCGCCACGACCTTGCCCTCGGACAGGTCGGCGAGGTGCGCGGCCGCGAGCTCGGCGGCCTTTCCGGCGTCGAGGAACCCGGTGAGCACGACCACCAGCGTGAGGTCACCGGCGTCGGCCAGCACCTCCGCGTCGTCGACGATGTGCACGAGTCGGTCCGCCATGTGCCCAGCGTAGGGCGTGCCCACGGGTGACCCGACACACACCCGCCCCTGTGGGCAGGCATTGTTACTGGAGGGTAACGTGACCTCACCCTGTCCCCCTCGTTCCACCCGAGACCATTGGGAGTAGCCAGTGCCCCGTCCCCAGCGTGAGGTCGTCTTCGTCGACGGCGTGCGCACCCCGTTCGGCAAGGCCAAGGGCCAGTACGCCGAGACGCGCGCCGACGACCTCGTCATCAAGAGCATCCGCGAGCTGATGCGCCGCAACCCGTCCCTCCCGCCGGAGCGGGTCGACGAGGTCGCCATCGCCGCCACCACCCAGATCGGCGACCAGGGCCTCACCATCGGCCGCACCGCCGCGCTCCTCGCCGGCCTGCCGCAGAGCGTGCCCGGCTACTCCATCGACCGCATGTGCGCGGGCGCCATGACCGCGGTGACCAACACCGCGTCGGGCATCGCGTTCGGCGCCTACGACGTGGCCATCGCCGGCGGCGTCGAGCACATGGGCCGCCACCCGATGGGCGAGGGCGTGGACCCCAACCCGCGCATCCTCTCCGAGCGCATCGTCAACCCCGACGCGCTCGTGATGGGCAAGACCGCAGAGAACCTGCACGACCGCTACCCCACGATCACCAAGCAGCGCGTCGACGCCTACGCCGTGCGCAGCCAGCAGAAGACCAAGGCGGCCTACGACGCCGGCAAGATCCAGCCCGACCTCGTGCCGGTGGCGACCCGTTCGGCCGACGCAGGCTGGGGCCTGGCCACGACCGACGAGCCGATGCGCCCCGAGACCACCCTCGAGTCGCTCGCCGCCCTCAAGACACCGTTCCGCTCCCACGGCAACGTGACCGCAGGCAACGCCGCCGGCATCAACGACGGCGCCACGGCTGCGCTGCTCGCCGACGAGGAGACCGCGCGCGAGCTCGGCCTCCCGGTCAAGATGCGCCTGGTGTCCTACGCCTTCGTCGGCGTCGAGCCGGAGGTGATGGGCGCAGGCCCCATCCCCGCCACGGAGAAGGCGCTGAGGCTGGCCGGGCTGACCATCGACGACATCGAGGCCTTCGAGGTCAACGAGGCCTTCGCCGTGCAGGTGCTCGCCTTCCTCGAGCACTACGGCATCGCCGACGACGACGCCCGGGTCAACCCCTACGGCGGCGCGATCGCGATGGGCCACCCGCTGGCCTCGTCCGGCGTACGCCTGATGAACCAGCTCGCGGCCGCCTTCGAGGAGCGTCCCGAGGTCCGCTACGGACTCACCACCATGTGCATCGGCATCGGCATGGGCGGCACGGTCATCTGGGAGAACCCGCACTGGACCGGCGCCGGCGACAACGAGGGAGACGACAAGTGAGCACCACCAGCATCTTCGAGCGCGCGCGGGCGATCGTCTCCGACGCCGAGCGCGTCACGCAGGCCCACCTCCGCACGGTCACGCTCCCGGGCGCGACCATCGGCCTGATCACCCTCGACAACGGCGAGGACCACACCAAGCCCAACACCTTCGGCCCGGCGTCGCTCCTCGCGCTCGACGAGGCGATCGACGCGGCGCTGGCCGACGACTCGATCGACGCCCTCGCGGTGACGGGCAAGCCGTTCATCCTGGCCGCGGGTGCCGACCTCACCTCCATCCAGGGCGGCGGCCCCGACGCCGTGCGGATCGTGGCCGAGCTCGGCCATGCCGTCTTCCGCAAGCTGGGCGAGGGTGGCAAGCCGTCGTTCGGCTTCATCAACGGCCTCGCCCTCGGCGGCGGTCTCGAGGTGGCGCTGCACTGCACCTACCGCACCGTCATGGACTCCGCACCCGCGCTGGGCCTGCCCGAGGTCATGCTCGGCCTGGTCCCCGGCTGGGGCGGAGCGTGGCTCGTGCCCAACCTCGTCGGGGCCGACAAGGCGGTGACGCTGATCGTCGAGAACCCGCTCAACCAGGGCAAGACCCTGGGCGGGCAGGCGGCGTACGACTTCGGGCTGGCCGACGCGGTCTTCAACGGCGCCGACTTCCTCGAGCAGTCGCTGCTGTGGGCAGCCTCGGTCCTGCGCGGCGAGACCGTCGTCGAGCGCCCGGAGGTGGACCGCGGCGAGGCCTGGGACGCCGCCGTCAAGCGGGCCGAGGGCATCGTCGCCGCCAAGACCGGCGGCGCCTCCCCGGCCGCGGCCAAGGCCGTCGAGCTGATCGCCGCCGCGCGGGACAGCGACCGCGACGCAGGCTTCGCCGCCGAGGACGACGCCCTCGAGGCGATGTCGCAGACCGCCGAGCTCCTCGCCTCGCTCTACTCCTTCGACCTGGTGCAGAAGCGCGCCAAGCGACCCGCCGGCGCGCCCGACAAGTCGCTGGCCCGCCCGGTGACCAAGGTCGGCATCGTCGGCGCCGGCCTGATGGCCAGCCAGCTCGCGCTGCTCTTCGTACGCCGGCTCGAGGTGCCGGTCGTGCTGACCGACCTCGACCAGGAGCGCGCAGACAAGGGCGTGGCCTACGTCCACGCCGAGATCGACAAGCTGCTCGCCAAGGGCCGGATCAACCAGGACAAGGCCAACCGCCACAAAGCGCTGGTCTCCGGCGAGACCGACAAGCAGGTCGCCTTCGGCGACGCCGACTTCGTCATCGAGGCCGTCTTCGAGGAGATGTCGGTCAAGAAGACCGTCTTCGCCGACGTGGAGAAGGTCGTCAGCGCCGAGTGCGTGCTGGCCACCAACACCTCGTCGCTGTCGATCACCGAGATGGCCGCCGACCTCGAGCACCCCGAGCGGGTCGTCGGCTTCCACTTCTTCAACCCGGTCGCGGTGATGCCGCTGCTGGAGATCGTGAAGGGCGACGCCACCGACGACGCCACGCTCGCGACGGCCTTCGCCACCGGAAAGGCGCTGAAGAAGACCTCGATCCTGGTCAAGGACAGCCCGTCGTTCATCGTCAACCGCCTGCTCGGGCGCTTCATGAGCGAGGTCGGGCGCATCGTCGACGAGGGCACGCCCGTCTCGGTCGCCGACAACGCCTTCGCCGGCATCGCGCCGATGCCGCCGTTCGTGCTGCTGTCCCTGGTCGGCCCGGCTATCGCGCTGCACAACAACGAGACGCTCCAGCGCGCCTTCCCGGAGCGGTTCTACGTCTCCCCCGCCCTCGAGCGGATCGTGGCGGCGCGCAAGCCGGCCTACTACGGTCCCGACGGCAACCTCGACCCCGAGGTCGAGGCGATGCTCGAGAAGCCCGCCTCGCCGGTCGTCCTGACCGCCGAGGAGGTGCGGGAGAAGACCCTCGCCGGCCTGGCCGAGGAGGCCCGTCTGATGCTCGACGAGGGCGTCGTCGCCGCGCCGCAGGACATCGACCTGGCCATGATCACCGGTGCCGGGTTCTCGTTCTGGAACGGCGGGCTGACCTTCATGCTCGACGTGAAGGGCATCTCGGAGAAGGCGACGGGCAAGCGGTTCCACTGATCCACCGCTGAGCGGTGAGTGAGGCATCTTCCGAGCGCGCGAATGATGTCTTACTCACCGCTTGGCCACGTACGCCCCGCCAGGCGGTGAGTGACGCAGGTTCTCGGCCTGCAGAACGTGTCTCACTCACCGCTGGGCGGGGCGTTCGTCGTGTCGGGCCTCTGCCATGCTGGGCGTCGTCCGTCGTCGTCCGTCAGGAGGCACCGTGAGCCAGGAACTCGACCACGCCGAGCAGCAGCGCGGCGGCTTCAGCTCGCGCAAGGTGTTCATCCTCGCCGCCATCGGCTCCGCCGTCGGCCTGGGCAACATCTGGCGCTTCCCCTACGTCGCCTACGAGAACGGCGGCGGGGCGTTCATCCTCCCCTACCTGATCGCCCTCCTCACGGCCGGACTGCCGTTCCTGCTGCTCGACTACGGCCTCGGGCACCGCTACCGCGGGTCGGCGCCGCTGTCCTTCCGGCGGGCGCACCGCGCGGCCGAGGGACTGGGCTGGTGGCAGGTGGGCATCTGCTTCGTCATCGCGGTCTACTACGCCGCCGTCATCGCGTGGGCCGCGCGCTACGCCATGTTCTCGTTCGACAAGGCGTGGGGCGACGATCCCGAGGGCTTCCTCTTCGGCTCCTACCTGCAGGCCGGTGACCCCGGCGTCGGCCTCGACTTCGTCAGCGGCGTCACCGTCCCGCTGGTGCTGGTCTGGGTGGCCGTGCTGGCCATGATGGTCCTGGGCGTGCAGAAGGGCATCGGGATCGCGTCGACGATCTTCATCCCGATCCTCTTCGTCGCGTTCATCACGCTGGTGGTGGTCGCGCTGACGCTCGACGGCGCCGCGACCGGACTCGACGCACTGTTCTCCCCCGACTGGAGCGCCCTGACCGAGACCAGCGTGTGGATCGCCGCCTACGGGCAGATCTTCTTCTCGCTGTCGGTCGGCTTCGGCATCATGATCACCTACGCCTCCTACGTCGGCCGTCGCAGCGACATGACGGGCTCCGGGCTCGTGGTGGGCTTCGCCAACTCGGGCTTCGAGCTGCTGGCCGGCATCGGCGTCTTCGCCGCGCTCGGCTTCATGGCGACCGCCGCGGGCGTGGGGGTGGACGAGGTGGCCACCGACGGCCTCGGCCTCGCCTTCATCGCCTTCCCCGCGATCATCAACGAGGCCCCGGCCGGGGCCCTCATCGGCATCCTGTTCTTCGGCTCCCTGGTCGTCGCTGGCGTCACGTCGCTGGTGAGCGTCATCGAGGTCGTCATCTCCGCGGTCCGCGACAAGTTCGAGCTGACCCGCGTCGCGGCGTCCCTCGCGGTCGGCGTCCCGGCGGCGCTGCTCAGCATCGTGCTGCTCGGCACCACGACGGGCGTCTACGTCCTCGACATCGTCGACCACTTCATCAACCGCTTCGGGATCCTCCTGGTCGCCGTGGCGAGCATGCTCGCGCTGGCGTGGGTGTTCCGGCGCACGGGCCTGCTGCGTGACCACCTCAACCGCAACGGCTCGGTGCAGCTCGGCCGTACGTGGGAGGTCCTCATCAGCGTGGTGGCTCCCGCGGCCCTGGTCTTCATCCTCGTCAACGAGCTCGTCGACAACCTGCAGGTCCCCTACGAGGGCTACCCGACGTGGATGCTCAACACCCTCGGCTGGGGCCTCGCCGGCGCCGTCCTGGTGCTCGGCTTCGTCGCGGCGCGCCTGCCGTGGCGCGAGACCACCCCGCTCGAGGACCCCGAGACCATCGTCACGCAGGACGAGAGGAGCTCCTGATGTCCGCAGCAGCCGTCGTCATGATGCTGATCGCCATGGCCGTCCTCTGGGGAGGCCTGGCCGTCGCGATCTGGAACATCAGCCGCTTCCGCGGCGAGGAGCCCGGATCCGTCCAGCGCGACCTGTGACCGGCCGGCTCAGGCCGGGTGGTCCGACGCCACGAGCGTGAGGCCGCTGTCGAGCGCCGCGACGTCCTCGACGATCGCCCGGGTGAGCGACTGGGCGTCGAGGCCGATGCGCGCCAGGATCGCGTCACGCTTGGCGTGGTCGAGGAACTCCTGCGGGATGCCGTGCAGGCGGAAGGGCGTACGCACGCCCTCGTCGTTGAGCGTCTGGAGCAGCGCGGCACCACAGCCGCCGACCCGTCCGTTGTCCTCCACGCTGACCACCAGCCGGTGCCGGCGGGCGAGGTCGACGATCGCGGGGTCGACGGGCTTGACCCAGCGCGGGTCGACCACCGTCACTCCGATGCCCTGGTCGGCGAGTCGTGCCGCGACCTCCACCGCCGTGGTGGCCATCGAGCCGACGGCCACGAGCAGGACGTCCTGCTCGCCGCTGCGGACCAGGACGTCCGCCCCGCCGACGCGGTCGATCGCGGGCACGTCCTCCGGCGGGGGCCCCTTGGGGAACCGCACCACCGTGGGGGCGTCGTCGACCTGGACGGCCTCGTCGAGCAGCTCGTGGAGCCGGGTGACGTCGCGGGGCGCGGCCAGCCGCAGGCCCGGGACGACCTGGAGGATCGACATGTCCCACATGCCGTTGTGGCTGGCGCCGTCGTCGCCGGTGACACCCGAGCGGTCGAGGACGAAGGTCACGCCGCACCTGTGCAGCGCGACGTCCATCAGGACCTGGTCGAAGGCACGGTTGAGGAAGGTCGCGTAGACCGCGAACACCGGGTGCAGGCCGCCCATCGCGAGGCCGGCCGCCGACGTGACGGCGTGCTGCTCGGCGATGCCGACGTCGAACGTGCGCTCGGGGAACTTGCGGGCGAAGTCGTCGAGCCCCACCGGGTGCATCATCGCCGCGGTGATCGCCACGACGTCGTCGCGCCGCTCTCCGAGCTCGACGATCGCCTCGGAGAAGTGGTCGGTCCAGATCCTGCCCTTCGGCTTCTCCGCGCCGGTCTGGACGTCGAAGGGGCCGGGCGCGTGGAACTGGTCGGCCTCGTGGCGCAGCGCCGGGTCGTAGCCCTGCCCCTTGCGGGTGATCGCGTGGACGATGACGGGGCCGTTGAAGCGCTTGGCGTTGGCCAGCGTCTGCTCCATCGCGGCCCGGTCGTGCCCGTCGACCGGGCCGACGTACTTGAGGCCGAGGTCCTCGAAGAGGCCCTGCGGGGCCAGGGCGTCCTTCATGCCCTTCTTCACCGCGTGCAGTGCGTCGTACGCCGCGTGCCCGACGCCGGGCACCTGGTTGAGCCGCTTCTTGACCAGGTCGAGGACCTGCTCGTAGCGGGGGTTGGTGCGCAGCGAGGTGAGTGCGGTGGCCAGGCCGCCGATCGTCGGGGTGTAGGAGCGCTCGTTGTCGTTGACGACGATCACCAGGCGGCTGTTCTTGGCGATGGCGATGTTGTTGAGGGCCTCCCACGCCATGCCGCCGGTGAGCGCGCCGTCACCGATCACGGCGACGACGTGTCGGTCCTCGCCCCGGATGGCGTAGGCCTTGGCGAGCCCGTCGGCGTAGGACAGCGACGTGGAGGCGTGCGAGTTCTCGACGATGTCGTGCTCGGACTCGGCCTGGCTCGGGTAGCCGCTGACGCCCCCCTCCTTGCGCAGCGTCGCGAAGTCGGCGTGGCGGCCGGTGACCAGCTTGTGGACGTAGGACTGGTGACCGGTGTCGAAGACGACGCGGTCGCGCGGAGAGTCGAAGACGCGGTGGATGGCGAGCGTCAGCTCGACCACGCCGAGGTTGGGGCCGAGGTGGCCGGAGTTGGTCGCCACCGTGCGGATCATCACGTCCCGGATCTCGGCGGCCAGCTCGTCGAGCTGCTCCGCCGAGAGGTCGCGGAGGTCGCGCGGGGAGGCGATCGAGTCGAGGAGGGCCATGGGGCAGGAGTCTATTTCATGGGCGGTCGAGGACCGCCACCGCCGGCTCGTGGAGGCTCCCCATCCACACCCTGCCGTCGTGCTCCCGCACGCCCGTGACCATGTGGTAGCCGGACCCGCCCTCCGGGCTCGGGAGATCGAGGTCGTGCACCAGGCGGCCGGCGTCGTCGTAGGCCTGCACCCGGATCGTCTGCTTCGGCTTCGGCTGCAGCGCCTCGGGGATCCGTGTCATCGCGCGGCGCAGCACCATCGGAGCCCGCCCGAGGCGCTCGACCAGGCCGTCGGTGGGGCTGGCGACGGCCACCCAGACAAGGCCGTCGCTGCCGCGGCTGATGTTGTCGGGATAGCCCGGCAGGTCGGTGACGAGGTGGTCGCGCTCGCCCGCGCGCGGCCCGGTCAGCCACAGGCGTACGACGGTGCGCCCACGGCACTCGGCGACGCAGACGAACGACTCGTCGCCCGCGAGCGCGACGCCGTTGGCGAACCGCAGCCCGTCGAGGACGACCGAGACCGTGCCGTCGGGGTCGCGCCGCAGGAGCCGGCCGGTGCAGGTGTCCTGGACGAAGTCGTCCTTCCACCGGTCCACGCCGAAGTGCCGCGAGGAGTCGCTGAACCAGATGGTCCCGTCGACGGCGACCGCGGCGTTGTTGCAGAACCTCATCGGCTCGCCCTCGACCCGGTCGACGAGCACCTCGACCTCGCCGGTCGCGGGGTCGACCTGCAGCAGCCCGCGCACGGCGTCGCAGACCAGCAGCCGGCCGTCGGGCAGGAGCTCGAGGCCCAGCGGACGGCCACGGGTGTCGGCGACGAGCCGGGTGCTGCCGGTCGCCGGGTCGAGCTCCCAGATCGCTCCGTCCTCGGTGCCGGTGAGGACCAGGCCGTCGCCTGAGACGACGACGTCCTCGGCGCCCATCGAGGGAACGGGGTGGACGGTGAAGGCGGAGCGGGATCCGGTCATGGCGCCATGCTGGCGTAGAGCGGGCTGTCGAGGAAGGCCGGCACGATGAGGGACGCGGCCGAGGACAGGTCGAGGCCACGCGCGACCTGCGGGTCGACGAAGACGATCTGCCGTCCCTCCTGGCAGTCGATGTCGGCGTCGGTGAGGTCGGTGGCGGCGGCGAAGACCTGCATCACGTCCCACGTGCCGTGGGCCTTGCGGTGGTCGACGACGAACTCGCGGAACAGGTGCAGCGCTCCGGCGGGCAGACGTACGCCGGTCTCCTCGTCGAGCTCGCGGTGCGCCGCCGGCTCGAAGTCCTCCCCGGGGTCGACGTGGCCGCCCGCCAGGCCCCACTTCTCGGGGTCGATGGGGGCGTGCTCGTCGCGCTCCTGGAGCAGGATCCACCCCCGACGGTCGACGAGGACGACGCCAGCGAAGCGGCGGGGATCAGACCCTGGGTCCGGTGTGGATCCGTGCATCCCGCGACCCTAGCCAGCGCTCACATGCGTTGACGGTAGCGACGCCCGCGCAGCGCGTCCTCCACGAGGCCGACCTC
The DNA here is from genome assembly GCF_014653115.1 of Nocardioides flavus (ex Wang et al. 2016). Classification (GTDB taxonomy): domain Bacteria; phylum Actinomycetota; class Actinomycetes; order Propionibacteriales; family Nocardioidaceae; genus Nocardioides; species Nocardioides flavus. The sequence goes on from NZ_BNAD01000012.1 coordinate 88,721, forward strand.
GCGGCGTACGGCCTGCAGCCGGGCGTCCTCGAGCTGGAAGGTCTGCACGGCGGCGAGCACGACCCCCTCGGTGGCGACCCCCCGGAGGTCGCCGCGGATCTCGCTCAGGCCACGCCGGGTCGCCGCCTGCTGGGCCTCCACGTGCAGCACGGCGAACCGGGCCAGGACCACGACGTGGCGTCGCAGGCCCGGGAACCGGCGGTAGTCGGGCGGGCACAGGTCGAGCAGCCAGCTCGCCGCCGTGGCTTCCCAGTCGGGCGCGTCGGGTGGACGGACCTGCCGCGGCCACCCCGGCGGCACGACGCCCGGGTGGCCATCGGGCGGCGTCGGGCGCTGGCGTGGTTGCGGAGCCGGGAACACGGCTCCAGTCTATCGAACACGTGTTCGGACGCCCAGCGGCGTCAGCCCTCGAGGAAGGACCAGCGCACCTCGCGCTCGGCGTTGTCCACGTTGAGGTCCACCAGGCAGATGCTCTGCCAGGTGCCGAGGGCGAGCCGACCGCCCAGCACGGGCACCGTGGCGTACGGCGGCACGATGGCCGGCATCACGTGGGACCGGCCGTGACCCGGCGAACCGTGGCGGTGCCGCCAGCGGTCGTCGGCCGGGAGCAGGTCACCGAGCGCGGCCAGCAGGTCGTCGTCGGACCCCGCTCCGGTCTCGATGACCGCGATCCCGGCGGTCGCGTGCGGCACGAAGACGTGCAGCAGCCCGTCGCCCCGGCCGGCGACCACGTCCGCCGCGTCGCGGGTCAGGTCGAGCACGACCTCCTCGCCGCCCGTGCGGTAGGTCCTGGTCTCACTGTGCATCGCGCAGCGCCTCCTCGATCCGCTCCACCTTGGCGGTGAGCTGGCCGTCGTAGCCCGGGCGGATGTCCGCCTTGAGGACGAGCCCGACGCGCGGGGACACCTCGGCGACGACGTCGACGGCGCGCTTGACCACGGCCATCACCTCGTCCCACTCCCCCTCGATGTTGGTGAACATCGCATTGGTCTCGTGCGGCAGCCCCGACTCACGCACGACCCGGACGGCGGCGGCGACCGCCTCGGTGACGGACCCGGTCGGGTCGCTGGACATGGGCGAGAGCGAGAAGGCCACGATCATGGCCGCCACGCTAGCCCGTGGTCGGCTCGCGACCGGGACAGGCGTCTCAGGCGTCGGCACCCTCGCCCGGCAGCCCGCCCTGCGGGTCGGGGGTGCCGCCCTCGCAGGAGGCGCCGAACTCCGGGGCGGTGTGCCCGTCCCCGTACTCCGCGACGAACAGCGCGAGCCTCTCGTCGTCGGCGCCGTCGAGCCGCAGCTGGGCGCCCCAGACGGTCACCACGACCGGCGACGGCAGGCCGTCGCGCGGCGACATGATGCCGTTGTCGGGCAGCTGGGCGGCCAGGCTCTCGATGTCCGCGGCCGACAGGTCCGGGTCGTGGGTGATCCAGACCGTCCCGTGCTCGAGGTCGTGGACAGCGTTCTCCTCACGGACCGGCTCGTCATAGACCCCGCACGCAAGCCAGATCGGCGCGTGCGCGCCGCCGGCCGGCGGGTCCTGCGGGTAGGTCACGTCGCCCGTCGTGTGCGCCCGGTCGGTGATCTCCCAGGTCTCCACGAGGCTGAGGTCGAGGGCACGCTGCTCCTGCTCGTCGCCGCGGAGCGCCCCGTCGACCAGCGGGGCGACGAGCGCCGCGCCGAGCACCAGCGCCGAGGCGACGCCGGCCAGCACCAGCGGCAGTCGGTTGGCGCGCGGCTGCTCGTACGGGTGGGGGTCGCTCACCGCGTCAGGCTACCGGCGCCCTCCCCGGCCTCCTCGCCGGCGGGGAGCGCGTCCCTCAGCCGCGCCAGTCCGTCGCGGGCCTGCGACTTCACCGTGCCGGGGGCGATGCCGAGGGTGGCCGCGATCTCGGCCTCGGAGAGCCCCTCGTAGTAGCGCAGCACCAGCACCGCCCGCTGTCGCGGCGCGAGGCCGGCCAGGGCGGAGCGTACGGCGAGCAGGTCGGCGTGGTCGGCGCCGTCCGCCAGCTGCTCGGGCAGCACGTCGGTGCTCTCCTCGCGCCACCGGCGACGGCGCCAGCGCGAGACGTTCTCGTTGACCATGGTCCGGCGGACGTACGGCTCGGGGTTGTCGCGGATGCGGCGCCAGTGGGGCACGACCTTGACCAGCGTCGTCTGGACGAGGTCCTCGGCATCCTGGGCATGGCCGGTGAGGAGGTACGCCGTGCGCAGCAGCGCCGCCTGCCGGGCGAGGACGAACTCGGAGAAGCCCTCAGGCGCGCTCACGGCGCCCCCTGGCCCGTACGACGACGCGCCACGCCGCGAACGTGGCGACCACGAGGCCGAGGCCGACCAGCCGGGGGTCGGGGGCGAACGGCGCGTCGGGGGCCGCGACGACGTCCGCCGTCCACGCCTCGGCCGCGACATCCGGGAAGTTCCCCGACAACTCCAGCAGCGCCTCGCGCTCACCGGTGGCCACGTCGAGCGTCCAGACGCGGTTCACCTGCCGCGGGCGGCCCTCGCCCACGTCGTCGAGGCCCCCGACGAGCACCTCGCTGGGCGACCGCCATCCGAGGACGGACTGCGCGGACACGCCGCCGACGCGGCGCAGGGTGATCTCACCGCTCCCGAGGTCGCCGACGACGACCGGCTTGGGAGACTCGTCGTAGGTGCTCGCGTCGGGCATCAGCAGCGTCGCCACGAGCGAGCCGTCGGTGCTCACTGTCGGGTCGGTCGTCCCGGCCCCCGCGGGTGCGTCGTCCGGCAGGGTGAGCCGGACGGTGGTGGGGACCGCGCCGCTCACGACGGTCAGGCGCTGCGAGCCGCGCAGCTCGACGAAGCCGCCTGGTGCGTCGCCGACGCCGTTGGCAGTGACGCGCTGCGCCGAGCCCGGGCTGTCGTCGCGCTCACCCGTACCGAGGTCCCACGTCCGGGTCCGCTGCCGCGCGCCGATCGCATCCTTCTCGAGCAGCCGCGCGGACCCAGCCGACCACCACAGCACGTCGCCGGCCCACGCGAGGCCCCCGATCCAGAGCCCGTGCTCGGACTCGATGGTCCAGGTCTCGCGCTCGCCGGTCTCGAGGTCGAGCACGGCGACCCCGTCGGCGAGCGCCATGCCGTCCCCGCTCGGACCGAGGGCGTCGGCGTCGGCGGTCGTCGCGATCCAGTACGCCACGTGCGACCCGTCGTCCGAGAGGGCGGCCGGGCTGAGCTCGAGCGCGCCGGGCAGGTCCAAGAACCGAGACTCCCCCGTGGCCGCGGAGACGCCCCACCACGCGTTGCGGTCCGACCACAGGCCGGCCCTCGTGCCGACCCCCACCGCGGACAGCCGACCGGGCGTGCCCGGGAACTGCGGCTCCCACCCGCCGGGCTGGCGGATCACGTCCGGAAGCACCATCCGGGGGTCCGCTCCGGCCGGTTCGACCTGCTGGGCGCGCTCGACGAGCAGCGGGGTCGCTGTGGTCCCCAGCAGACCGACCGCCGCGACGGCTGTGAGCGCGGCGCCGAGGCGTACGCGCTGGCGCCGCCGACCGCGAGTCCAGACCGCGTCGGGGTCGATGCCGTCGCCGGGCGCGAGCACCGCGAGCCTCTCGAGCCGGTCGGCGACGTCGCCAGCGGGTGCGGTCATGAGATCTCCTCGAGTGGTGGGACAGCCTCACATGTCGACACGCCTCGAGCCGGGCAACCGGAGGGGTCGGACCCGGGACCTTTTCCGGTAGTCAGGGACGAACTGGTAGGCCGAACGGGGTCGAGACCTACCAGAACGTCCCGAACTACGGCGGACACGCGGACGGGCCGCGCCCAGGAGGTCCCGGACGCGGCCCGTCAGGGTCGCTCGAGCGGTGCTCAGCCGCGCAGCAGGTTGCGCAGGACGTACTGCATGATGCCGCCGTTGCGGTAGTAGTTCGCCTCGCCAGGGGTGTCGATGCGCACGGTCGCCTCGAACTCGCTGGTCTCGCCGTGCGCCTGGTCGGTGCCGGGGGCCGGCTCGACCCGGACGGTGACCGTCTTGGGCGTGGTGCCGTCGTTGAGCGCGGTGATCCCGCTGATGGAGATCACCTCGGCGCCGGTGAGGCCCAGGTCGTCGGCGGTCTTGCCGGCGGGGAACTGCAGCGGGATGACGCCCATGCCGATGAGGTTCGAGCGGTGGATGCGCTCGTACGACTCGGCGATGACGGCCTTGACCCCGAGCAGCGCGGTGCCCTTGGCGGCCCAGTCGCGCGAGGAGCCCGAGCCGTACTCCTTGCCGGCGAGCACGACCAGCGGCGTGCCAGCGGCCTGGTAGTTCTGGCTGGCCTCGAACACGCTGGTCACGTCGCCGTCGGGGGTCGTGAAGTCGCGCGTCACGCCACCCTCGGTGCCCGGCGCGAGCTGGTTGCGCAGGCGGATGTTGGCGAACGTGCCGCGGATCATGACCTCGTGGTTGCCGCGGCGCGAGCCGTAGGAGTTGAAGTCACGCTGCTCGACACCGTGCTCGGCGAGGTACGTGCCCGCCGGGCTGTCCTTCTTGATCGCACCCGCCGGGCTGATGTGGTCGGTGGTCACCGAGTCGCCGAGCTTGAGCAGCACGCGCGCGCCGGTGATGTCGGTGACGGGCTCCGGCTCGTCGGGCATGCCGTCGAAGTAGGGCGCACGACGAACGTACGTGCTGTTCTCGTCCCACTCGAAGGTGTTGCCCTCCGGGGTGGGCAGGGACTGCCAGCGCTCGTCACCGGCGAAGACGTCCTGGTAGGACTCGCCGAACATCTCGGAGTTGATCGCCTGCGCGATGGTCTCCTCGACCTCGGCCGGGCTCGGCCAGATGTCCTTGAGGAAGACGTCGTTGCCGTCCTGGTCCTGGCCCAGCGCGTCGTTGAACAGGTCGAGGTCCATCGACCCGGCCAGCGCGTACGCCACGACGAGGGGCGGCGACGCGAGGTAGTTCATCTTGATGTCGGGGTTGATCCGGCCCTCGAAGTTGCGGTTGCCCGAGAGCACCGAGACGACCGCGAGGTCGGCCTCGTTGACCGCGGCGCTGACCTCGGGGATGAGCGGACCGGAGTTGCCGATGCAGGTCGTGCAGCCGTAGCCGACGAGGTTGAAGCCCAGCTTGTCGAGGTAGGGCGTGAGGCCCGAGCGGTCGTAGTAGTCGGAGACGACCTTGGATCCGGGGGCCAGCGTGGTCTTGACCCACGGCTTGCGGGTCAGGCCCTTGTCGACGGCGTTCTTGGCGAGCAGAGCCGCACCGATCATCACGCTCGGGTTGGAGGTGTTGGTGCACGAGGTGATCGCGGCGATCGTGACGGCGCCGTGGCCGATCTCGAACTCCTGGCCGTCGAGGCTGACGGTCGCCTTGGCGTCGCGGTCCTCGGTGTAGTCGGCGAGCGCCTTCTCGAAGCTCTCCTGCGCCTTGGTGACCTCCACGCGGTCCTGCGGGCGCTTCGGGCCGGCCAGCGACGGGACGACGGTCGAGACGTCGAGCTCGAGACGCTCGCTGTAGCGCGGCTCGGCGCTCGGGTCGTGCCAGAGGCCCTGCTCCTTGGCGTACGCCTCGACGAGCGCGAGCTGCTCCTCGGACCGGCCGGTGAGGCGCAGGTAGTCGACGGTCTGCTCATCGATCGGGAAGACGGCGATCGTGGAGCCGAACTCCGGGCTCATGTTGCCGATCGTGGCGCGGTTGGCCAGGGGCAGCGCGGAGACGCCCTCGCCGTAGAACTCGACGAACTTGCCGACGACACCGTGCTCGCGGAGCATCTCGGTGATCGTGAGCACGAGGTCGGTGGCCGTCGAGCCCTCGGGGAGCTCGCCGGAGAGCTTGAAGCCCACGACGCGCGGGATCAGCATGGAGACGGGCTGGCCGAGCATCGCGGCCTCGGCCTCGATGCCGCCGACGCCCCAGCCGACCACGCCGATGCCGTTGACCATCGTGGTGTGGGAGTCGGTGCCGACGCAGGTGTCGGGGTAGGCAGCCATCGTCCCGTCAGCCGTCTCGCGCGTCATCACCACGCGGGCGAGGTGCTCGATGTTGACCTGGTGGACGATGCCGGTGCCCGGCGGGACGACCTTGAAGTCGTCGAAGGCGCCCTGGCCCCAGCGCAGGAACTGGTAGCGCTCGCGGTTGCGCTCGTACTCGATCTCGACGTTGCGCTCGAAGGCGTCGGCGGAGCCGAAGACGTCGGCGATGACGGAGTGGTCGATGACCATCTCGGCCGGCGCGAGCGGGTTGATCTTCGTGGCGTCGCCGCCGAGCTCGGCCATCGCCTCGCGCATCGTGGCGAGGTCGACGACGCAGGGGACGCCGGTGAAGTCCTGCATGATCACGCGGGCGGGCGTGAACTGGATCTCCTGGTCGGGGTCGGCGGCGGCGTCCCAGCCGGCGATCGCCTTGATGTGGTCGGCCGTGATGTCGGCGCCGTCCTCGGTGCGGAGCAGGTTCTCCAGCAGCACCTTCAGCGAGAAGGGCAGGCTCTCGACGTCGAGGCCCTCTCCCTTGACCGCGTCGAGGCGGTAGATCTCGTAGGACTGTCCGTCCACGTCCAGGGTGCCCTTGGCACCGAAGCTGTCCTGACTGGCCATCAGCCACATCTCCTCGGGAGTTCGCGGGTTCGCCACCATCTTGCCGTCGCACCGGAAGGGACGGGAAGACAGGCGACCCTTAGTTCTGGCATCGCAGTATCTTGACGTCAAGATATCACAGTGGGCGGGATGGTCGGGGATAGCGTTCGGCGCGTGCCGACCCTCCTCCACCTCAACGGTCCGTCCGGCGTCGGGAAGTCGACGCTCGCGCGGGCCCACGCAGCCGCCCATCCCGGCACGCTGCTCCTCGACATCGACGAGCTGAGGTCGTGGGTGTCCGGCTGGGAGGACGACTTCATCGGCACCGGTGAGGCCGTCCGCTCGTCGGCGCTCGCGCTGCTCACGGCCTACCTGGGCACCGGGCGTGACGTGGTCCTCCCCCAGCTCATCGTGACTCCGTCGCAGGCCGAGAGGTTCGAGGCCGCCGCTGCCGAGGCCGGCGCGACGTACGTCGGGGTGGTGCTCGACGTCGCACCCGACACGCTGCTCGAGCGCCTCCACGCCCGGGAGGTGACCTCGGTGACCGCCGTCGTGTCGCGCATCATCGAGGAGCGCGGGGGCGACGACCTCGTCCTCGAGGGCCGTCGGCAGCTGCTGGACCTCGCTCCGGAGCATGGGTGGTCGGTGGTCGACGCGTCGGACCGCGACACCGCCCTCGCAACGCTGGCGCGCGCCGTACGGTCGTGAGCCAGGCTCCGGGTCAGTCGATCCCCGCCATCTGGTCGAGGCGCTGCAGCAGGTCGTGCGCCGCCAGCTCGACGGCCTTGTGCCGCCACTCCGAGGCGCGGTAGACGCACGCGATCAGGCCGCTCCGGTGGACCCGCCGCAGGTCCCCGTAGGCGAAGGCGTAGCGCGCCTTCGTCCCGTCGCGGGCACCCTCGGTGAGGCCGAGGTGCCACGCGGCGTACTCCTCCCACGAGTGGCGCTCCAGGTAGGCGTTCTCCGCCTCCGCCCGAGGTTGGACCTCGCCCCAGTCGCTGTCCAGGACGTACTGCCGGGCATCGATCAGCCGGCGCGCGTGGGTGACGGCGGCGGCGTTGACGGCGTACCTGGCCATGGCGCCACCTTGCCAGACTCAGAAGCCGAGAAGCTTGCCGAGCGCGGAGAAGAAGGTGTCGAACGCCCGGGCGACGGGATTGCCGGGACCGGCGGCACTGGCCTTCTGCCAGAAGAACGGGTGCTGGCCCGAGAACTCGTCGTCGACCAGCGGCGCCCGGCCCCACAGGTACGGCCAGAACACCTCGGTCCGGTTGACGCCCACGAGCAGCTGGGAGTCGAAGCCCATCACCAGGTGCTGCTCCATCCGGGTGGTCCCTCCCCGGGGGCTCGTCGCCACGACGTCGCCGTGACCTTGGACGATCAGGCTGCCGGTGCCCGAGAAGAGGATGTAGCGCACCTGCCACGTCGCGAAGGACTGGATCCCCCAGCGCCACCGCGTCCCGAGCTCCGGCGTCCCGATGACACCCACGACGTGCCGGGGCCGCATCACCAGCCCCGGATGGTCGACGAAGTCGATGCGCATCAGGTAGGAGTCCGGGTCGTCCGGCGTCGACAGCGTCGCCGCCGTGACACGTTCACCACCCGTGACGCGGCTCAGGGCGAAGAGTCCGGCGGCGTAGCTGATGAACGGCGACGACCAGTCGTAGAGGAGATGGCTCCGCGCTCGGCCCTGCACGGGCCGTACGTGCTCCGAGCGCGCGGACAGGACCTCGCCGGGGCCGAGCTCGACCGTCAGCGTCCGCTCGGCCTCCGACGTACGGAGCACGCCGGCCTCCCCCTCCGATCCCCCGGCCAGGTTGATCGGCCGGTGCGCCCGGTGGACCAGCGGCATCAGGACGAAGTAGCTGAACGTCCTGAGCACCGGAGGCAGGAGCAGCACGGCCAGGGCGACGGCGGCCAGCCACCGCCACGACCGGGCCCACTGGTCGACGACCCACCCGACGCCGGACCCCTGCGTCTGCTCGAGGCTGCGCTCCTCCGCCTGCTTCTGGGCCAGTTCCGACTCGGCGGCGTCGAGCTCGGTCTCGGAGCGGGCGAAGGCGCCGTCCGCGCCGACCTGCTCGAGCTTCTGCTGCGGCGTCAGGTCCGGGTCTCCCAGCACCGACGCATCAGCCTCGGCCCGGGCGAGTCCCGACTCGAGGGTCTCGAGCGTCGCCTGGGCCGACTCGGCGGCCCGCTGCTTGAGGTCGCACGTGTTGGGCACCAGCGGCAGGTCCTCGACCAGCTCGCGGAGGCGACCGCACTCCTCGCTCTCCGCCACCTTGTCCGCGACCTCGTCCCGCTGGTCCGACACCTGGTCGCCCAGCGCGTCGACCTCGGCGCCGATGCTGTCCAGCCGCGCGGCGACCTCCTCGCGCCGGGCCTCCTCGACCTCGTCCCTCAGCTGCTGGAGGTCCTCCTCCAGCGCAGCGCGCTCGGCCGCCATCTGCTGGAGCCGCTCTCGGTCGGTCACGGCTTCCTTGACCGCCGGGATCGCGGCCTGGACGAGCAGGTAGGCCAGGAAGAGGGACACCACCACCGCGAGGAGCGCGCCCGTCTTCCTCAGGACGAAGCCGAGGACTGCCGAGACCAGACGCACCCGCCCGACTCTAGTTCGGCATCGCGGGAGGTCGGGGGAGGTTCTCCCCCGAAGGTGCGAGGCACTCGACCTCATGGGCCATCGGGGCCAGGCTGGACCCGTGGTCGCCGAGCACCCTGCCGTCCGGTTCTTCGCCGGGCACCCCGACGGCCAGGCCGTGGCCGCCGTGGTCGCACGGGTCGTCGCGTCGTCGGGTCCCCACGAGGTGCGGGTCTCCCGCAGCCAGGTCGCGTTCCGCCGCCGCACCGGGTTCGCCTACCTGTGGCGTCCCGGACAGTACGTCGCCAGCGACGTCCCCGCGGTGCTGTCGATCGCCCTCCCGCGCGCGGTCGCGAGCCCGCGGTGGAAGCAGGTCGTCCACCCCTCTGCCCACACCTGGATGCACCACCTCGAGCTCCACGCGCCCGGCCAGGTGGACGCCGAGGTGCGCGACTGGCTCAGCGAGGCGTACGACGCGGCGGGCTGACGGCTCTCACCGTGCCCGACCGGGACGGCTGCTGACCCACACCCGCGACGAGTCCGGGTCGGTCTCCTCCCCGGCGTTCCACAGCACGAGCGCGCCACCGCCCGTCGCGATCACCGGAGCGCCGAGGAAGCCGTCGACCCCGCCGCCGGACAACCGCGCCGCACGGCTCCAGGTCCCGTCGCGCCGGCGTACGGCCGCCTCGATGGGGTGGTCGTCCCCCGCGACCGAGTCCCAGACCGCCAGGGCCTCCCCGGACGGGTTGGCCACCACCTGCAGGCCGTAGTAGACCGAGACCTCGGGGAGCAGCCGGGTGCGGGTCACGACACCCGTCCGCGAGACCGAGGCGGCCCACGCGGCGTCGCGGCGGTCGGTGTGAGCGACGACCGCGTCCGTACGGCCGAGCCCGACGTCGAGCCAGCTCGCAAGTCGCGCTCCCCTGATCCGCGCCGGGGACGACCACCGTGCTGCGGGCGACCCGTGGCGCACGGCGATGCCCTCCGACTCCTCCGAGCGGAACGCGTAGGCCACCGCCGTCAGCCCGGACGGCAGGCCCGCAAGGTGCGGCGCGCCGGCCCGCTCCCTTGCGGCGCTCAACCGCTCGCTTCTCCCCCAGTCCGCTCCGGCGGGTCGTGAGGCGGCACGCACCGACCATGCGCGACCGTCGCGCTCACCCCACGCTGCGGTCATCCGTCCGGTGCGGGCGACGAAGACCTCGGGCCGGATGCCGAGGACACCGTCGGTCGACAGGGTCCGCGCCGGGCTCCATGGTCCGCCCGCGTCGCGGGCGGCCACCTGCGCCACCGGGTCGGCGAACGGCGGCGCCTCGTCGTCGTCCATGGTCTCCCAGGCCACGACCGCCGCGCCGGTGGCGTTGACGGCCAGCCGCAGGTAGACCGGGCGCGTCCCCAGTGGCCCCCCGGGCGTGCGGTGCAGGACGACGGGCGGGCTGGTGGACCCGTCGGCCCGCAGCCTCGCGGTCAGCACCCGCCGGCCCGCTGTCCATGCCAGCCGCGTCCGTCCGCGGCGACCTCCACCTCGGCGAGCCTGCCGGTCCCGCGGACCACGCGCGGGGGCGACCAGCTGTCGTCGCGGCGCTGCCGGGCGACGAGCAGGCGGGTGCGGTCGTCCTTCCAACGCACCCAGGCGGCCACGCCCCGGTCGTCGGCCAGGCTCAGCCCGAGGTCCCAGACGTCGGCACCGCCACGGGTGAGGGGGACGGGCGCATGCCAGTCGTCGACGGTGCCGGCGAGAGCGGGTGCGGTGAAGGCGCCGGCTACCGTGGCGAGCGCGACCACGACGGCATGCACGGCTCTCAACGCGACCTCCCCGTACGACCTGCGGACACTCCCAGTGGAGCCGTCACCAGCACCGGACGACAAGGGTCGAAGGACCCGTACGGGACCCCTGCAAACCCCGTCCGCCGGTCAGCGGCGACGCGGCTCGAGGAGCGCGACGCACTCCACGTGGTGCGTCATCGGGAACAGGTCGAAGGCCCGCACCGCGGTCAGCTCGTAGTCGTGCTCGGCGAAGATCGCCACGTCACGACCCAGGGCGGCGGGATCACAGGCGACGTACACCACCGCGCGCGGGCGACGGTCGACGACCTGCTCGACGACCGCACGCTTCGCGCCCTCCCGCGGCGGGTCGAGGACGACGAGGTCGAACGGCTCGTCCAGGCTCGTGCGCAGGACGCGGTCGGTGGGGCCGCACTCGACGGCCGCGGCGTCGAGCCCGGCCAGGTTGGCGCGCGCGTGGTGGCAGGCGGTGCGGTCGGCCTCGACCGCGACCACCCGGGTGCCGGTCGCGTCGGCGACGAACCGGGCGAACAGCCCGACACCGGCGTACAGGTCGAGCGCCCGCTCCCCCGGACGCGGCGCGAGGAGCTCGAGGACGGCCTCGACGAGGACGCGTGGCGCCTCGGGGTGGACCTGCCAGAAGCCGTCGGCCGCCACGGCGAAGTCGTGGGACTGCCCGGCGGCGGTGACGGTGTGGACGACGGGCGGGGCGCCCTCCTCGACCAGTGCGTCCGCCGGTCGAGCGCCCTCGGCCGCGATGAGGCAGTCCTCGAGCGGCACGAGGTCGTGGGAGCGGTGCGCGCGCATGGCGGGCCGTCCGTCCGGGAGGGCGGCGTACCTCTGGCGGGTGCGCCACCGCAGGCCGTCGTCCGCGCGTCCGGGCACCGGGACCGCCTTGACGTGGAGCCCGGACACGATCGCCGACTCCGCAGGCAGCCGCCCCAGCCGCACCAGCTGCTCCCGCACGACGGCGGTCTTGAGGTCGCGCTGCGCCGGCACGGCGACGTGCTGGAAGTCGCAGCCGCCGCACAGGCCGGGCCCCGCGACGGGGCACGGTACGGGCACCCGGTCGGCCGACGTCTCGTCCACCCGTACGGCGTCGCCGCGCCAGAACCGGTCTCCCTCGGTGCCCTCGGTGATCTCCACCAGCACCCGCTCGCCGGGCAGCGCGTGGCGTACGAACACGACGCGGGACTCGGGTTCCGGCAGCCGGGCGACGCAGTGGCCTCCGTGGGCCACCGGCCCGACCTCGACCTCGAAGCGCTCCCCGACGCGCGAGCGGCCCCGGGCCCGGCGTGGACGGTTGGTGCGGCTCACGGCTCGTCGACCTGGCGCTCGCTGTCGCGCGAGGTCACACGGCCCCGCCGCAGGTCGCCGGCGTGGACGCGCACCTCGTCGAGGCGGCCCCGCTCCTGGGCAGCCTGGGAGGACCGCAGCTGGTAGGGCACCGAGATGACCATGACCCCCGGCGTGAAGAGCAGTCGACCCTTGAGCCGCAGCGCAGTCTGGTTGTGCAACAGCTGTTCCCACCACCGTCCGACGACGTACTCGGGGATGTAGACGGCGACCACCCCGCGCGGGCTCGCCCGGCGGATCTCCTGGGTGTACTCGACGATCGGCCGCACGACCTCGCGGTAGGGCGAGTGCAGCACCTTGAGGGGGATGTCGAGGTGGCGCTCGTCCCACTCCTCGAGCAGCCGGTTGGTCGCCCGCGGGTCGACGCTGACGTAGATCGCCTCCAGGACGTTGGGCCGCGTCGCCCGGGCGAAGGCGAGCGCGCGCAGCGTCGGCTTGTGCAGCTTGGAGGCCAGGACGATCGCGTGCACGCGGGTCGGCATCACCTTGTCCTGCTCGTCGGCCGCGAGCTCGAGCTCGACGCGCTCGTAGTGGCGCCCGATCGCCTGCATGACCGCGAAGAAGAAGCCCATCGCCAGGATCGTGATCCAGGCGCCGGCGAGGAACTTGGTGATCAGCACGATGACCAGCACGACCGCGGTCATCCCGAGGCCGAAGGTGTTGATCGCGCGCGAGCGCATCATCCGCCGGCGAACGGCCGGGTCGGACTCGGTGCGCAGGTGTCGCGTCCAGTGCCGGATCATGCCGAGCTGGCTGAGGTTGAAGGACACGAAGACGCCGACGATGTAGAGCTGGATCAGCTTGGTGGTCTCGGCGTCGAAGACCCAGATCAGCAGCATGGACATCCCGGCGAGGAAGACGATGCCGTTGCTGTAGGCCAGGCGGTCGCCGCGCGATCCCAGCGAGCGCGGCGCGAGCCCGTCGTTGGCGAGGATCGAGCCGAGCACCGGGAAGCCGTTGAACGCCGTGTTGGCGGCCAGGACGAGGATGATCCCGGTGACCGTGACGACGAAGTAGAAGCCCGGCGGGAAGTGGTCGAAGACCCCGGCGGCGATCTGGGAGATCACCGGGTGCTGCTCGTAGCCCTCGGGAACCGCACCACTCGACGTGCGCAGCTGCTCGAGGTGATGCGGGTCGACGTAGCGGATCGTCATCTGCTTGGCGAGCACGATGACGCTCATCATCATCGTGATGGCGATGAGGCCGAGCAGGAGCAGCGTGGTGGCCGCGTTGCGGCTCTTGGGCTTGCGGAACGCCGGCACCCCGTTGCTGATCGCCTCGACACCCGTGAGCGCCGCGCAACCCGAGGAGAACGCCCGCGCCAGCAGGAACATCAGGCCGATCTGGGTGAGCGGTCCCTCCCAGCCTTCCTGGGGCACGATCCGGAGGTCCGCGCTCTCCGCGTCGGGCAGGTCCCCGGCCAGGAGGCGCATCAGGCCGTACGCGCACATGCCGAGGATCGCCACCATGAACAGGTAGGTCGGCACGGCGAAGAACGCCCCCGACTCGCGCACCCCGCGCAGGTTCATCGCCGCCAGGAGCGCCACCGCGATCACGCCGACGGTGGCCTCGTGCCCGATCAGCACCGGTATCGCCCCGGCGGCGTACTGGGAGGCCGAGGAGATCGAGACCGCCACCGTGAGGACGTAGTCGACCAGCAGCGCGCTGGCCACGGTGACGCCGGCGTTGCGGCCGAGGTTGACCGTGGCCACCTCGTAGTCGCCGCCACCGGACGGATAGGCGTGCACGGTCTGGCGGTAGCTGGCGATCACGGTGAGCATGACGACCGCGACGGCGAGGCCGATCTTCCACGACCAGACGTACGTCGACGCGCCCGCGATCGCCAGCATGATGAAGACCTCGTCGGGGGCGTACGCGACCGACGACAGCGCGTCGCTGGCGAACACGGGCAGCGCGATCCGCTTGGGCAGCAGGGTCTCGCCCAGCTGGCTGCTCCGCAGCTTGCGACCCAGCAGGATCCGCTTGGACACGTCGCCGACACTCACGGGCGGCAAGCCTAGACCCGCAGCGGCCGATATCCCCGCTGGGATACGGTTCCGTTGTGCACGTCGTGATCATGGGTTGTGGCCGCGTCGGCTCGACGCTCGCCCGCAGCCTCGAGGACCGCAACCACACGGTGTCCGTCATCGACAGCGAGCCCGACTCCTTCCGGCGCCTGGGCCCCGAGTTCAACGGCGACAAGATCACCGGCTACGGCTTCGACCAGCAAGTGCTGGAGAAGGCCGGGATCCGGCGGGCGGACGCCTTCGCCGCGGTGTCCAGCGGAGACAACTCCAACATCATCGCCGCCCGAGTTGCGCGCGAGACGTTCGGCCTGCAGCAGGTCGTCGCCCGTATCTACGACCCGGGCCGCGCCGAGGTCTACCAGCGCCTCGGCATCACGACCGTGGCGACCGTGAAGTGGACGGCCGACCAGGTGCTGCGCCGGATCCTGCCGGCCGGTGCAGAGCCCGACTTCCGCGACCCCTCCGGCACGATCCGCGTCGACCACGTCCCGGTGCCCGAGGTGTGGATCGGGAACCGCACGGTCGAGTTCCAGATGCAGTCGCGCAGCCGGATCGCGTGGATCGACCGCCTCGGCGAGGGCATGCTGCCCACCCGCGAGACGGTCCTGCAGGAGGGCGACATGCTGCACCTCGTCATCCGCGAGGAGAACGCCGCCCACGCGTACGCCGTGCTCGAGGCCGGCCCTGAAGACGACTGACCGCCCGAGCACCCCCCACCGAGCACCTCACCCAGACCTGAGCCAGGAGCACTGCTGACATGCGCGTCGCCATCGCCGGAGCCGGAGCCGTGGGCCGTTCGATCGCGCGCGAGCTGATCGAGAACGGCCACCAGGTCCTGCTCATCGACAAGAGCCCGTCCGCGATCCGTCCCGAGCGCGTCCCCAACGCCGAGTGGCTGCTGGCCGACTCGTGCGAGCTGTCCTCGCTGGCCGAGGCCCAGCTGGGCAAGTGCGACGTGGTGATCGCCGCGACCGGCGACGACAAGGCCAACCTGGTGACCTCGCTGCTGGCCAAGACCGAGTTCGGCGTCCCGCGCACCGTGGGCCGGGTCAACCACCCCAACAACGAGTGGCTGTTCACCGAGGCATGGGGGGTCGACGTCAACGTGTCGACGCCGCGCATCATGTCGGCGCTCGTCGAGGAGGCCGTATCGATCGGCGACCTCGTGCGCCTGTTCACCTTCCGCCAGGGCAACGCCAACCTGGTCGAGCTCACCCTGTCGGCCGACTCGCCCTACGTCGGTACGCCGGCGGGGCTGGTGCCGTTCCCGGAGAACTGCGCGCTGGTGACGATCCTGCGCGACGGTCAGGTCTACACCCCCGAGGCCGAGCAGCCGCTGGAGTCGGGCGACGAGCTGCTGTTCGTCGTGCCGGCCGAGGTCGAGTCCGAGCTCGAGCAGCTGCTCTCCCCCGGTCACGCCTGAGCCTGGTCCGGGGTCGGGCCGGTCGTCAGGCCGGCGTCGCGTCCGGCTCGACCGGCGTCCGGTTGCGTGAGAGCAGCCAGACCATCGACCCCAGCGCCGCGAGCTGCAGCGGCCAGCCCAGGGCGATCTTCAGGACCCCCAGCGCCGCGACCGCCGCGTCGGGGTCCATCGAGCCGGAGCTCCCGGCGAGCCAGATGGGCGCCTGGATAACGACCCTCAGGACGCACGGGGCCACCAGCAGCCAGGTGAGCCGGTTGCACAGCCGCACGACCTGCTTGTCGGAGTGCCACGCGGTGGGGTCGCCGGTGATGCTGCCGACCATGAACCCGACCAGGGGCCAGCCGATGAGGCAGGTGAACGCCAGCACCACGGCGTACCCGCCGTTGTAGAGCAGGCCGGGCAGGAAGTAGGCGAGCGCCTGCTCCTGCTCGGAGCCGCCGGACGCGGCCGAGCGCTGGACGAAGAACCAGCCGATGCCGATGCCGAGGAGGGCGTTGACGACGAACTGCACCGTCGAGCGCTGGACGAGGCGCACGACCAGCAGCACCAGGGCGGACCCGATGCTGACCATCAGGGCGCGGTCGAGGTCGCGCATCGTCAGCCACGTGACGGTGAACAGGATCGTCGGCACGGCCGCCTCGGCCATCCCGCGTCGCCCTCCGAGAGCGGTGGACAGCTGCTGGCGCACCACGGCCTCGACCGTGTCGGTGCCGATCTTCTCGCTCATGGGCGCAGCTCGTAGCGCGGGTTGAACATGATGGAGACGCCGCCCTGACGCCCGATGCAGCCGGCGACCGTCACCGAGCGTCCCGGGTCCACGCCGGTGATCCGGCGCCTGCCGAGCCACACGAGCGTGATGACGCCCGAGCCGTCGTCGAGCTCTGCCTCGAGCGCCGGCACGCCGCCGCGCGGGCGCAGCGTCACGGTGCGCAGCACACCGCTGACCACCACGTGCTCGCGCTCGGGGGCGTCGGCGATGGCGAGCGCCGCGGTGGACGCGCGCGACTCACGCAGGTCGCGCTGGTGCGCCTCGGAGCTGTCGGCCCACCTCGAGAGCGCCTGCCGCAGCCGGCTCTTCTCGCCCATCGCTCACCGGACCCGGCGGGCGTCGTCCGGCAGGGTGACCGGGAGGGGCTCGCCGACGGGCATCGCCTGCTCGCCGCGTCGTACGACCACCTGGGCGAGCGCGTCCTCCCACTCCGTGGTGGAGTCGGGGTCGAGAGCGGGTCGCCCGAGGAACGACGCGCGCAGCATCCAGCGGTCACCGTTGATGCCGAGGATCCGCGACGGCTGGGTCGCGGTCGTCCCGTCCGGACGGCGCACGGGCATCTGGCAGACCAGCTCGGTGCCCCACCGGCCCTCACGCTCGGTCGCCGCGCCACCGCGCCGCACCATGTCCTCGGCGATCTGGGGCCTGACGTCCGACCAGAGGTCGCCGTTGCGAGGAGCGGCGAACGCCTGGAACTCGCAGGCACCGTCAGCTCCCGCGAGCATCACCGCACGCACCTGGCCGGACTTCTCGTCCACCTGGAGCCGCAGCTCGCGCTCCGCGATCGCCGGGACCAGCAGGGAGCCCAGGTCGGCGCGCTCGATGCCGTCGCCCTCGACCTCCGACACGTCACGCGGACCTGCGCTCGCGCCTCCGCCTGCGCCTGCCGGTGCGGCGGGCGAGCCGGCGGCCTCGTCGACGGCGCTCGGGTCCACGACGTCGTCGGTCGACGCCGGGGCGGCCTCTGCCTTGCGGCGGAACTTCACGTCAGCACTCCTTCGATCGGCGCTCTTCTCGACAGGTCGGCCCGGCTCACGCGCGCGAGCCAGTACCTGTAGAACCGTAGCCCCCGGCGCCCCGGGACGACTCGGGCAGCACCCCCACCTCGACGAACCGGGCGCGCTCGAACCGCTGGATCACCAGCTGGGCGATGCGGTCACCGCGCCTGAGCGTCACGGCCTCGACAGGGTCGTGGTTGATCAGCAGGACCTTGATCTCGCCCCGGTAGCCGGCGTCGACCGTGCCCGGCGTGTTGACGATCGACAGGCCGTGGCGCGCAGCGAGCCCGGAGCGTGGATGCACCAGCGCGACGTAGCCGTCCGGCAGCGCGATCGACAGGCCGGTCGGCACCAGCGCCCGCTCGCCCGGCGCGAGGTCGACGTCCACGGCGGTGTGCAGGTCGGCGCCGGCGTCGCCCGGGTGGGCGTACGACGGGACCGGCAGGTCGGGGTCGAGGCGGAGGACGGCGACGTCGAGGTCGGGGGCGACGGCATGGTGTGGGTCGTGGTCGGGCACGAGGACTGAATCTATAGGCTCTGCGCCGTGGACTACGCCGAACGCCTCACCGTGCCGCTGCGCTGGTGGGCGCAGGGGACGATGCTCGTGGCGTCCTTGTGGCTCGCACTCGTCGTCGCCGTGCCCGATGCGCTCGCCTGGTCGATCAGCGGCGCCGCGCTGCTGCTCATGGTCGCGCTGTTCCTCGCGTACGGGCGTGCCCGCGTCTCGGTCGACGGAACGACGCTCCGCGCCGGGCGGGCACACATTCCGCTCGCGCTGGTGGGCGCAGCCACCCCCCTCGACGCCGACGGCGTACGTCGGCAGGCCGGTGTCGACGCCGACGCGCGGGCGCACCTCGTGCTTCGGCCGTACCTCAAGCGGGGCGTGCGCGTGGACATCACCGACCCGGCTGACCCCACCCCGTACTGGCTCGTCAGCTGCCGTCGTCCCGACGCGCTCGTCTCAGCCCTCGAGGCGGGGCGGGCGCGCCGAGCCGCTGGGTAGGGTGACGACATGGCGTCTTCCTCCAAGGACAACAACAGCAAGGTCTACTCGGCCTTCTCCCTCGCCGCCGCGATCGGTGCGGCTGCCGTGGCCAAGAAGGGGCTGAACTCGTCCTGGCGCGCCGCGACCGGCAAGAACCCGCCTGCCAACCCGGCGGACCCCGATGTCGGCCTCAGCGAGGCGATCATGTGGGCGGCTCTCAGCGGCACGTTGATCGGCGTCGCCCGGATGCTGGCCACGCGTCGCGCCGCGCACTACTACGCCCGCTCGACCGGTCACCTGCCGCCGCAGCTGCAGAAGGACAACCAGGACGCCTCCAAGGCGCCTGCTCCGCAGTCCTGACCGCTCACCGACCCGAGCGGCGCCGCCCGCGCTCACTCACTCAGGGTCGGCCCGCCCGCTGTCGCGTCCGTTCGCTGGTCCCGGACCCCGTCGATCCAGCTGGTCGCGTCCGGTAGCTCTGCCGTGCCCGGGCGACCGCCGCCCCGCCGTTCCCGGACCAGATGATCGGCCCTTGCCCGTGAGTCTCTGAGCGACTCAGGGGCTCGTGCACCTGCCGGCGACGCTCCCTTGCCCGTGAGTCTGTGAGCGACTCAGGGGCAAGGGAGCATCGTGAGGTCGCGCGGGCTCGCACCGGCCAGGCCGCGGCGAGCCGTCGCCAGCCGAGGTGATGGCCGTGCCTGGAGAGGTCCCGGAGGCTCTGTGCCGCGGGGGTTGATGGGCCACGAGGTGTCCACAGGGGACGGTTCGCACGCCGGGGCGGGGGTGGTTGTGGATGGGCGGGGGCGGGTGTCGGTGCGGGGGCGTGGAATGGGGTGTGGTGGCCTCGAGCGGCGGGGCCCGGGTCGAGGAAGGGTGGGTGTCGGGGATGGACGACACGGGGGCACAGAACACACAGGACGGGCCCGACGGGCAGGACGGGCCCGACGACGGGCAGGCCGGGCCGGTCGGGCCGGTGCGTGATGCGATGGTGAACTGGTCGCCGGCGGAGCGGGAGTGGTGGTGGATGGGTCCGTTCCCGGGGCAGGTGCCGGGGCTGGTGAGGCGGGTGCGGCGGATCCTGGACGTCTCGCAGCGGGGGCTGGCGGCGTTGTTGGGGGTCTCGCAGTCGGTGGTGGCGCGGTGGGAGACCGGGCGTACGAGTCC
>NZ_BNAD01000013.1 GCF_014653115.1 Nocardioides flavus (ex Wang et al. 2016)
TCACCCGCATCGCGTTCGGCTTCCACTCACCCCAACCCCTCATCGCGCTCGCGATGCTCAGCCGCGGCCCCTACAGACCAGCCCTCCCAAGCCGAGCATGACCCACACATCAGTCAGGAGAGCCGGTTACCCGGTGGTTCATGAACTTCTCACCCGTTGCAACCGGTGAGAAGCTCACGCATCACCGGTGAACCGGTGGTTCCGACCGGACCACCTCGAGGCCGCCGCCGACCCGCTCGGCCACGGCCGCGAGCCGGGCGCGGGTGATGTCGGCGACGGTCGCCAGGCCGGCGAGCCGCGCGTTCGAGCCCTCCCGGGTCGGCTCGGCGGAGTTGATGCTCACGCACCGGCGGGTGCCGCCGTCGGCGGCGTTGGCCAGCGCGACCGCATGACCGGTGGTCCCGCTGCCGGCGAACGGGTCGAGCACCACCACGTCGTCGGGCAGCGTCGAGAGGATGCGGCGCACGAGCCCGGTCGGCTTGGGCGACTCGAAGACATGGCCCACGAGCGCCTTGAGCTCGGCGACCGCGGTGTCGGTCGACCCGATCTCCTCGGCGAGCCAGATGGTCCGCAGCTTCTTGCGGCGCCCGCCCTCGCGGTGCAGCCAGTCACGCTGGAAGATGTCGGCGCGCTCACCGCCGCGGCCGCGGATCACCCGGCACTCGAGGTCGTCGGACCGCTCGTCCACGCGCGGACGCGACCACCGCCACACCGCGGGACGGCCGTCCCCGAACACCGGCGTGAGCGCCAGGCTCCCGGCGAACTGCGTCGTCGAGACCCGCCCGGTCGCCGGGTCCCCGTACAACGGGTAGTGCAGGGTGGGCGTGGTGAGCGGGTTGAACTTCTTGTTGGTGTTGCGCAGCGGGAGGTAGCGGAAACGTCGCCCGTCCGCGGTGCTCAGCGGGAAGTCGGCCTCGTCGACCGACTCGGTGGTGCTCCCGTCGACGACGCAGTCGGGCAGGTGCCGTGCGTACGCCAGGACGTACTCGTGGCTGGTCGCGAAGCCGCGCCCGAGCTGGCGACCCTTGGGATTGAGGTTGACCACGACCTGGGCCAGGAAGTTGGCCTCGCCGAACACCTCGTCCATCAGCAGCCGCAGGTGGGCGACCTCGTTGTCGTCGATGCTGACGAACACCGCCCCGTGCGGCGCCAGCACGGTGCGCACCGCCTCGAGTCGCGGGCGCATCATCGCCCTCCACGCGGCGTGCCTGCCGGCGTACGGGTCGGGGTGGGTGTCGTCGCGGAACCGGTCGGCGTAGGCGAAGTCGTTGCCGGTGTTGTAGGGCGGGTCGGTGTAGACGACGTCGACCGAGCCGGGCGCGAGCCGGGGCAGCACGTCGAGGTTGTCGCCGACGTGGAGCGTGTTGCACACCCGCCCCAGGGACGGGTACGACGACGCGGCGGGCACGTCCGGCAGCCTAGGCCGTCCGGACCGCCCGCCCGTCGCGTACGCCGGACGCGCAGGTCCCAATTTTCCCACCCGTCCCACGACGTCCTTTACTCTGGAGCGCGTGCCTTCCTCCACGCGCCGCCTCCTGACCGCCGCCCGTCCCGTGCGGGCACTCCGCCACCGGTGCCTGACGATCGCCACCGCCGGCGTGCTCGTGGCCGGTGTCGCCCTCAACGTCGGCGTCGCGCCGTCGGTCGCCGACGACGGCGCCGCGCAGGGCCGGGGCCTCACCTCCGGCACCGACAGCGGCTATCGCGGGCGCAACCAGACCTCCGACGGGCGGCCCGGCACGGTCGTCGGCCCGCCGGTCAGCTTCCGCGGGCGCGCGGCGCAGGTCAAGAACGACGTGAGCTACGAGATCGCGCCGGGCGTCGTGCTGCGCGAGTGGGACCAGGTCGACGGGCGCCAGCCCGTCGGGCAGGTCCGGATGAACCTGGTCACCGTCAGCCTCGACGCCGCGAACATCTCGTTCGAGGAGCTCTCGCCGAGCTTCGTCACCAGCCGCAAGACCGTCAGCCAGCTCGGCGGGTGGAACGACGTGCTGACGGCCGTCAACGGCGACTTCTTCGACATCGGCCGGACCAACTCTCCCCTCGGCGTGTCGGTCGACCGCGAGGCCGGCATCCTCACCGGCTCGCGCGACGGCTGGATCCCCGGCGTGAACTCGACGCTGTGGTTCGACGCGGCCGGACCGCACGTCAGCCCCATCACCGTGCAGAACACGATCCGCCAGCGCAGGAAGTGGCCGGTCAGCGGCATCAACCACCCCCGCATCCCGGCCGGTGAGATCGGGGTCTTCACCCACGCCTTCAACCGCACCCCCGGCTACCAGGTGACCGGCGGCAAGAAGCGGGCCCGCGAGGTGGTCCTGCGCAAGAACCGCGTCGTGTCGAACCGCCCGAAGCTGTCCAGCGGCATGAAGATCCGCAAGAAGGACAAGGTCCTCATCGGCACCGGGCAGGCTGCCGGCAAGCTCAAGAACCTGAGGAAGGGCAAGAAGATCACGCTGTCGACCCGCTTCTCCGGCGGCAAGCCCACCGTCGCGGTCAGCGGCGACCGGCCGCTGCTCGTCAACGGCGTGCGCTCGGTGGTCAACAACACGATCGCCCACCCGCGCACGGCGGTCGGGATCGACGCCGACGGCCGCAAGCTGCTGATCCTCGTCGTCGACGGACGCTCCTCGGCGAGCCGCGGCTACACGATGGTCGAGCTCGCCGACCTGATGACCGCCCTCGGCGCGGAGAACGCCATCAACCTCGACGGTGGCGGCTCCTCCACGATGTACACCCGCACCGGCACCGGTGCCTTCGGCGTCGTCAA
This sequence comes from Nocardioides flavus (ex Wang et al. 2016), assembly GCF_014653115.1. Lineage (GTDB taxonomy): Bacteria > Actinomycetota > Actinomycetes > Propionibacteriales > Nocardioidaceae > Nocardioides > Nocardioides flavus. The sequence continues at coordinate 2,771 of NZ_BNAD01000013.1, forward strand.
CGAGCCCTCCGACGGCGGCGAGCGGCTCGTGCCCAACGCGTTCGGTGTGGTCTACCACGCCGAGCTGCCGCCGGTGGTCCCGATCCTGCCGCCCACCCCGACGCCGACGCCCACCCCGACGCCCACGCCGACGCCCACGCCGACGCCGACCTCCTGAGCGAGGGCGCCGCTCAGGCGTCGGGCACGTCGAACACCACGACGTACGTCACCGGGGCGAGGCACTCCACGGTGTTCCTGGGGAGCGCGGGCACGACCTCGAACCCCGCCTCGCCGGCGTCCACGGCCACGCTGCGCGGGGGCTCGCACCCGGTGGACACCACCGAGCCGTAGGGGGTGGCGCCCGGCGACCGGAGGTCAGCCACGGCGGCGGAGACCTGCGCGGGCAGCCCGGCCCGCAGGTCCACGACGAAGTCGTCGACGGCCTGCTCGGTGTCGAGCGCGAAGGCCAGCGTCGACGGGGACCCGCCGCCCTCGGTCGCCTGGAGCAGCAGCACCTCGGTGACCCCGGCGGACCCTACGGCGCGCAGCGCCTCCGGGGCGCCCTCGGTCGGCGACGACGACTCGGTCGGCGTCTCGCCGGGCGTCTCGCCGGTCGTCTCGCCGGTCGTGCCGGCAGGATCCGTCGCGCTGTCGTCGCCACCGGACGCGCAGGCCGACAGGGCGCCGAGCAGGACGAGCCCGGTCAGGCGCGTGGTCAGGGACAGCCCGCGTGCGATCGAGGAGGTCAGCATGGTGCTTGGACGGTAACCGCGGCGCTGCGGATCCTGCGTCCCGGCGCGCGCGCACCGGGACGTCGCGTCGACGCCGGGCCCGCTCTTTGGCAGGCTGGCGCCATGAGCGGCCCCGAGACCCACGCCGAGCCGGTGCGCGAGGCCGTACGTGCCTATGCCGCGCGGCAGCCGCAGCTCGTCGCCGCGACCGCGGGGTGGGTCACCCTCGTGCGCACGCTGCTCGACGACGCCGGCATCGACTACCTCAGCGTGACGGGGCGCACGAAGAGCGTGGCGTCGTTCTCCGCCAAGGCCAACCGCGTCGAGGGCGGGGAGCCGATCTACGCCGACCCCCTCGAGCAGGTCACCGACCAGATCGGCGTCCGCGTGATCACCTACGTCCACAGCGACGTCGCCGCCGTGGCCGAGCTGCTCGACGAGGAGCTCACGATCCTCGACGACCGCGACCTCGGCGAGGAGACCGCCCGGTCGGGTCGCTTCGGCTATGCCAGCCGCCACCTGCTCGTACGCATCGACGACGGCGACGAGGAGCACGCCGACCTGGCCGGCGAGCGGGCCAGCATCCAGGTCCGTACGGTGCTGCAGCACGCGTGGGCCGAGTTCGAGCACGACATCCGCTACAAGGGCAACGTCCCCGAGGACGCCGCGGCCGACCTCGACCGCCGCTTCACCCTCGCGGCCGGCCTCATCGAGCTGGCCGACCGCGAGTTCGCCACGATCCGCGAGCGGATCCAGGCGGCGGCGCCGGGCAGCACCACCGAGGCCGACGCCGACCACATCGTCGGCCAGGAGCTCGCGACCTTCCTCGCCGGGCACTACAGCGACGCCGGCTGGTCGCACACCGACCACTACGACTGGATCGCCGGACTGCTCGCCGAGCTCGGGATCGACAGCATCGACGACCTGGCCGACCTGCTGACCTCGGTCGACGCCGACGCGGTGATCCGCCGGATGGGCTACCGCTACCCCGCCGGGGCCGTACGCCGCCTCGACGACGCGCTGCTCGCGGTCTTCGGCGAGCAGTACGTCACGCTCGAGGGCAACAGCCACCGGGTGCCGCTGCTGCGCGCCCGGCTGGAGAAGCTGCGGACCACGCCCGAGGGCTGAGAAAGTCCGCTGGACCCGCCCCCCTAGGGTTGCGGCATGCCACGGCCCTCCTGGACCACCGTCACCCCGCCGCTGGCCGCGGTCGCGCTCGCCGTCGCCTGGCCGCTGCACCCCGAGAACGCCCTCGTGCTGGGCCTGCTCGCCCTCGTGCTCGTCGGTGCGGTGCTGGCCGCGGTGCACCACGCCGAGGTCGTGGCGCACCGGGTCGGGGAGCCGTACGGCTCGCTGGTGCTGGCCGTGGCGGTGACCGTCATCGAGGTCGGCCTGATCGTCACCTTGATGGTCACCTCCGACGGCAGCAACGCCGGGCTGGCCCGCGACACGGTGTTCGCGGCGGTGATGATCACCGTCAACGGCATCGTCGGCCTCTCGCTGCTGGTCGGCGCGCTCAAGCACCACCTCGCGGTCTTCAACCCCGAGGGCACCGGCGCCGCGCTGGCGACCGTCATCGCCCTCGCCGTGCTGTGCCTGGTCGTGCCGTCGGTCACCACGTCCGAGCCCGGCCCCGAGTTCACCGGCGCCCAGCTCGTCTTCGCGGCCGTCGCCTCGCTGGCGCTCTACGGGATGTTCGTCTTCACCCAGACCATCCGGCACCGCGACTTCTTCCTGCCGGTCGCGCCGCAGCAGTACGTACCGGTCGTCGCGGGTCCGGGCGCGCCCGCCGAGCACCCGTCAGCGGCCGGGGAGTCCGGCTCCTTCGAGCACGAGCCGGTCGACGAGGACGAGGACGGGCACGCCGACCCGCCGACCGCGAAGGCCGCCCTGACCAGCCTGGCCCTGCTCGTGGTCTCCCTGGTCTCCGTCGTCGGGCTCGCCAAGATCGAGTCGCCGGCGATCGAGTCCGGCGTGTCCGCGCTCGGGTTCCCGTACGCCGTGGTCGGCGTCGTCATCGCCCTGCTGGTCCTCGCGCCGGAGACCATCGCCGCGGTCCGCGCGGCCGTGCGCAACCGCGTCCAGGTCAGCCTGAACCTCGCCCTCGGCTCGGCCATGGCCTCGATCGGGCTCACCATCCCGGCCATCGCGGTCGCCAGCATCTGGCTCGACGGCCCGCTCGAGCTCGGGCTCAACCAGCTCCAGACGGTGCTGCTGGTGCTGACCGCCGCGGTGGCGATCCTGACCGTCGTCCCCGGCCGGGCCAAGACGCTCCAGGGCGGGGTGCACCTCGTGCTGCTCGCGTCGTTCCTGTTCCTGACGATCGCGCCGTAGGTCGTCGACGATCATCGTGGAGTCCGTGTGCCGGGATGCGGCTCACGGACTCCACGCTCGCGTCGGAACCACCGGTTGACCGGTGATCCCGACGCGGGAGCGGAGCGGCGTACGGCGGGGCGGCGAGCGCTCAGCCGAAGTACGTCGCGTAGATCTCGTCGTAGCTGCCGTCCTCGCGCAGCTCGGCCAGGGTGCTGTTGATGCTGCGCAGGAGCGGGATGTTGCCGTCCTTCTTCACCGCCATGCCGTACTGCTCGCCGGTGTCGAACTCCCGGGAGAGCTTGAGGCGCGGGTTGTCGGCGACGAACTGGCCCGACACGGTGTTGTCGAGCATCGCGGCGTCGAGCTCGCCCGCCTCGAGCGCGGCCTGGAGGCCGGCCGCGTCGTCGAACGTGACGACCTGGGTGTCGTCGGGGGCGAAGTCGGAGAGGTAGGTCTCGCCCGTGGTGTCCTTCTGCACCCCGACCCGCCGGCCGGCGAGCTCGCGGATCTCGTCGAGGCCGGAGCCCTTGGGGGTGATGAGCGCCTGCTTGGCGTCGAAGTAGGGGCTGGAGAAGTCCAGGACGCGCGCCCGCTCGCCGGTGATCGTCATCGCGGAGATCGCCACGTCGCACACGTCGTTGTTGAGCGAGGTGCCCGAGGTGATGTCGTCGAACGACACGTCGACCACGTCGAGCTCGGCGTCGAGGCTGTCGGCGACCTTGCGCACGAGGTCGATGTCGAAGCCGGTGGGCTTGCCGCCCTCCTCGTACTCGAACGGTGCGTACGGCATGTCGGTGCACACTGTCAGCGCGCCGCTGAACACGAGGGACACCTCGGTCAGCGCGTCGGCCTCCTCCCCGGCGGCGCTGCCGCCGCAGGAGCTCAGCGTGGCCAGGAGGGCCACTGAGGACAGGGCGGCCGCCGCGAGGCGGGCAGGGTTCGTACGGCGGGTGGCGCGGGTCATGGGGTCAGTTCGCATTCACGGTGAGCGACTCGCGAAGTCGCATGAGGGCGTATTCGGTGATCTTCACGAGCGCGCCCTTGGCCTGCTCGCGGTCGCGGGCGTCGAGGCTGATGATCGGCACGTCGGCCGGCAGGGCCAGCGCCGCGGCGATCTCCTCGGCCGGGTAGCGCGGGACGCCGTCGAACTCGTTGACGGCCACGATGAACGGGATGCCCTTGGACTCGAAGTAGTCCAGTGGCGAGAACGACTCGTCGAGCCGGGCCACGTCGACCAGCACGATGGCGCCGATGGCGCCGCGGCACAGGTCGTCCCACATGAACCAGAAGCGGCGCTGGCCCGGCGTGCCGAACAGGTAGAGGACGAGGTCCTCGGCCAGGGTCAGTCGACCGAAGTCCATGGCCACGGTCGTGGTGGCCTTGGTGGGCACGGCAGCGAGATCGTCGACGCCCTCGGACTCGTTGGTGACGAGTGCCTCGGTGCGCAGCGGGTCGATCTCCGAGACGGCGCCGACCAGCGTCGACTTGCCGACGCCGAAGCCGCCGGCAATGACGATCTTCGTCGACGCAGCCGCACGCTGTGCCTTAGTAGTTTCGAAGTCCACGGAGGGTCCTTTCGATGAGCTCGAGACGCTCATCTGTCGACGTGCTGTCGTTGATGGTGGCCTGGATGCGGACCAGGCCCTGCTCGATGAGGTCACCCAGCAGCACCCGGGTGACGCCGATCGGCATCTTGGTCAGGGCCGACACCTCGGCCACGGAGCGCCGGTCGCAGACCTCGAGGACCTGCGCGGCGGACGGCGAGAGCACCGGTGCCTCCGCACCGGCCTGGAGGCGGAGCGTCGCCTCCATGGCCAGCTCCACCTTGGCGGCCGTCCGCCCGGCGGTGAGGGTGTAGGACCGGATGAGGCGAGGGCGGTACGCCTCGTCCTCCGGCTCGTGTGGCGGCGTCATGGCGCGGAGCCGGTCAGCCGCCCGTACCGACGCGGGCCTGGGCCTCGACGGTACGTCCCACGCGGTCCACCAGCAGAGCCATCTCGTAGCCCACCTGGCCGATGTCGGCCTCCTCGGTGGTGAGCACGGTGAGGTTGGAGCCGTCACCCACGCTCATCAGCATCAGGAAGCCCATCTCCATCTCGACGATGGTCTGCATCACCGAGCCACCCTCGAAGAGGCGGGCGGCGCCGACGGCGAGGCTGGCGAGGCCGGAGGAGACGGCCGCGACCTGCTCGGCGCGCTCACCCGGGATGCTGGTGCTCGAGGCCATCAGCAGGCCGTCGGCGGACACCAGGATGGCGTGCGCGGCGTCGGGGACGTCGTCGACGAATCGCGACATCACCCAGTCGAGGTCACGGTCGTCACCAGCGGTGCTGGGGGCGGCGGCGGTGGCGGAGTCGTGAGTCATGCGGGGCCTGCTTCCGTGTGCTGAGAGGAACTTTGGGCTGCTCGTCGACCGCGGGAGACCCCCGCGGTGTGTGCCTGGAGGCGGCGGCGGATCGCTTCGGGGTCGCGCGTCTTGGCTGCCGTGGGCGGGGTCACGCTACCGGGGACGAGGCGCTCACCGGGGGCGCGACGCGGGAGACCGACCGGGGTCGACTCGACGACCGGCGCCTCCTCGGCGACGTGCTCGGCGATCTCCCATCCGCGGTCGACCTCGGTCTCGTGGAACTCGCTCGGGTCGCCGGTGAGCCAGCCCGACCGCATCGACTTGAAGATCGGGGACTCCCCGCCGGACCGGGCCGGCTCGGCACGGTGCGGGAGACCGTTGCCGTTGGTCCCGTTGGCCCCGTTGGCCCCGTTGGCCCCGTTGGCATGGGCGGCGGGAGGCTCGTACGCCGGTTGCTGCCAGGCGGCGGCAGCGGGGGCGGGCTCGGGCACCGTCTCGACGACCGGCTCCGGGAGCTTCTCCGTGACCGGCTCCGTGACCGGCTCGGCGACGGGCTCGGGCGCGCTCGCCCGGACCGGCGAACCCAGGCCGAGCGGGTCGCTGGCGTCGACCTCGACGTCGGGCTCAGCGGACGGTGCCGGCGCAGGCTCGGGCTCCGGCTCGGCAGCGGCCACCGGCTCGGGCTCGGGCTCGGGCTCCGGCTCCGGCTCCGGCTCGTCGAACGCGTCCGCCGGCAGCGGGTCCGAGAGCGGGTCGTGGGCGCGGACCGGCTCCGGGGCCGGCTCGGGGGTCAGCTCGGAAGCCGTCTGCGCCACGGGCGCCTCGACAGGAGCCTCCGGCACGCCGGCGGGCTCGTCGGAGGTGGCGTCGGCGCGGTTCTCGTCGACCGCCGGGGCGGACTGGGCGACGCGGGCCTCCTGCTCGGCCTGGGCGCGCTGTCGCGCGGCGAGGGCGGTGATCGGCACCACGCGTGCGACCTTCTCGGCGCGCCCGGCGCCGGCACCCTCGCCGGCGGTGGATGCGGCGGCCGAGGCGGCGGGCGTCTCGGAGGGCTCGGCGCGCTTGCCGAAGAGCGGGCCGCTCGTCGTGGAGGTCTCCGGCGGCAGGAACGCGTCGGCGCCCGTACGGGGCATGTTGGCGCCGGGGTCGCGGCGCGGCAGCAGGCTGCCCAGCGGCGGCCGGTCCGGGGTCGGCTCGGACCCGCTGGCGGTCGCGGCTGCCGGAGCCACCGGCTCGTCCGCACCGCCCTCGGGAGCACGGTCGGCAGTGGTCACCGGCGCGGCCTCGACCTCGGCCCCCGTGGCGGCAGCGGCCTCGGACCCGGCGTCCTTGTTCGCGTCCTTGTTCGCGTCCTTCTTCGCCGCCTTCGCCTCGGCGGCTGCCGCACGCTCGGCGGCCTTGGCCTCGGCCTTCTCCGCACGGGCGCGGTTGCGGGCCTCGCGCTTGGAGAGGACCGGAGCGGCGACCGCGGCGGTCTCGAGGACCTCGCTCGAGCTGGTCGAGCTGGTCGAGGCGGGCGCGCTCGCGGCCGTGGCGGCCGGGGCGGCAGCGGTCTGCACCAGGTCGGGAAGCACGCTCAGCGGCAGGGTGACCGTGGCCGTCATGCCGCCACCGGGGTTGCGCGACAGGTGGGCGTCGATGTCGTGACGCTCGGCGAGGCGCGACACCACGAACAGGCCCATCCGGCGTGCGGTGTCGGGCGTGGCCTCGGCGCCGTGCTGGAGGTCGCGGTTGAGCTGCTCGAGCTCGGCCGGCGGCACCCCGAGACCGGAGTCGGTGATGGTGATCGTGACGCCCTCGGGACCCTGCTTCGCCGCGAGGCGCACGGGCTCGGTCGGCGGCGAGAACGACAGGGCGTTGTCGACGAGCTCGGTGAGCAGGTGGACCACGTCCGGGGCGGCCTCGTCACCGACGCGGGTGTTGAGGTTCGACAGGATCTGCACGCGCTGGTAGTCCTGCACGCCCGACGTCGCGGCCTGCAGCGCCTCGCCGACCGTCAGGCTGAACTGGCCGGCGGCACGGTTCGGCGCGTCGGCCAGGATCAGCAGCGAGTCGGCCGTACGGCGCATGCGCGAGGCGAGGTGGTCGAGGCGGAACAGCGACTCGAGGCGCTTGGGGTCCTCCTCGTCGTGCTCGAGCCGCTCGATCTGGGCGAGCTGCTGGTTGACCAGCGAGGTCGAGCGACGTGAGAGCGTCACGAACATCGCGTTGACGGTCTGGCGGAGCTGGGCCTCGCCCGAGGCGAGGTGGATGGCCTGGCGGTGGAGGTCGTCGACCGCACGCGCGACCTGACCGATCTCCTCGTTGGTGGTGACGTCGATCGGCTTGATCGGCTCGGGCTCCTGGCCCGCGCGGATCCGCGCGACGGCGTCGGGCAGCCGGTGGCGAGCCACGGCGAGCGCGCCCTCGCGCACCTTGCCGATGGGGCCGAGCAGGCTGCGGGCGACGAAGAAGGCGAGCGCGATGGCCGCGCCGAGCGCGAGGAGCGTCAGGACCGCGCCGACGAGGGCGTTGCGCTGGGCGTCGGAGGCAGCCTCGTCGAGGGTCTCGGTGACACCGCTGACGAGCGTCTCGGTGATCTCGTCGTAGGGGACGTAGGCGTCGCGGCCGTCGAGGTTCGTCGCGGAGTCGTCGCGGATCTGCCCGGCGTGACGGGTGTTCTGCGTACGCAGCAGCGCCGTCTGCTCCTCGGCGCCCTCGACGGATCCGGCGAGACGGTCGATGGCCGCCGCCTCCACGCCGATCTCCGAGAAGAGCTCCTGTGAGCTCGACTGCGACAGGGTGGTGGCGAGCAGGCCCTGCTGGAGGGCGAGGGACAGGCGGCCGCTCATGACCTGGGAGAGCTGCTCGAGTCGGGGCTCGGGCGTCTCCTGGGCGGCGTTCACGCTCGTGATGAGCTGCGAGACGCTCGACTCCAGCTGACGTACCAGCGCGATCCAGGTGGCCGGGCCGAGGGTCTCGGCGCCCTCGCCGCGCATCGCCTGGCTCAGGTCGAGCAGCGCGTTGACGTGGGCGGTCTGCAGGTCGTCGAGGTCGGCACTGTCGCGGGCCTGGACGAGCGCCTCGGCGTTGGTGGTGATGTCGCTGATCGCGTCGATCAGGTCACCCTGGCTGGCGGCGCTGTCGGTCTGCGCGGCCACCATCGCGGCCTCGGAGGCGGTGAGGTAGTCGACCGCGGGCTGGATGATGGTGACCTGCTGGGCGCTGCGGGACGCCTGCCGGGAGTCGCCGTAGTCGCCGGCCACGCGCAGGCCACCGAGGACCGCCGCGAGCAGCAGCGGGATCGCCAGCGCCAGGGCCATCTTGCGGCCCAGCGGCCAACCGGCGACCGAGAGACCCGCGCCCTTGCGGGGCCGGGCTGCATCCTGAGTCATGTGTGCCTCGCGTTTGGTGAGCGACTACGACGTCGAAACGAACCGGTGGGGGGAACCGGAGCAGACTCAACCTAAGGAGTCTTGCGACATTCCGTGGCGTTTTCGCAGAACTGGGGTGGTGGGGGTGTAAGGGGCCGGGACGCACCCCGTGGAGCGAGCGCAGTGTCCCACCGGCACCACCGACCACACCGAGACCCGTGACCGAAGCGTTGTGAGTGACGGGTGGGACGACTGGGTGTCGTGACCCCGCGGCGTCGCCGAGGGTTCATCGCGCGGCCCCTTCCGCGGCGGGCGGCCGTACGGCAGGCTTCGGCGCCATGACCCCACATCTCGGGAAGGGTCGGACCCTCGGGGCTGCCCTCGCCTCCCTCGCCTCCTCCCTCACCCTGGCGCTGTCCCTCGTCCTCGTGCCGGCCGTCTCGACGCCGGCCGCGGCCGCCACGCCGCTCACCGTCAGCCAGGCCATCGGCCAGCAGACCGGCGCGACGCAGACCGTCCGGGGCTACGTCGTCGGGCAGCCGACCGCCACCAACACGGTCGTCCGCTCCGGCTTCCCCAACGACTACGCGCTGGCGATCGCCGACTCCGCGTCGCAGACCAGCACCTCCTCGATGCTCTACGTGCAGATCCCCTCGGCCTTCCGCTCCCAGTGGGGGCTGCAGAGCAACCCGTCGCTGATGGGCAAGCAGATCGACGTGACCGGCACGCTCTCGGCGTACTTCTCCCACCCCGGCATGACCAGCACGTCGGCGTTCGCGCTGTCGGGGGGCGGCACCACCGAGCCCCCGCCGACCGGTGGCACCAGCCCGTGGGACTCCACCTACTACGCGCCGGCCGTCGGCAACACCGGCACCGCGCTGCGGACGTCGCTGCACGACATCATCGACAACCACACCACGCTGTCGTACTCCACGGTGTGGACCGCGCTCAAGGACACCGACCAGGACCCGCGCAACAGCGCCAACGTCATCGAGCTCTACACCGGGCGCTCCATCTCCAAGAGCCTCAACGGCGGCGACGCCGGGGACTGGAACCGCGAGCACGTGTGGGCGCAGTCGCGCGGTGGCTTCACCACCAGCGCCGGCCCCGGCACCGACCTGCACCACATCCGCCCCGAGGACGTCACGGTCAACTCGATCCGCGGCAACAAGGACTTCGACAACGGCGGGGCCGCCGTCTCGGGCTGCACCGACTGCTGGACCGACGGCGACTCCTTCGAGCCCCGCGACGCCGTCAAGGGCGACGTGGCGCGGATGCTGTTCTACATGGCGATCCGCTACGAGGGCGACGACGGCTTCACCGACCTCGAGATGAGCTCGACGGTCGGCACGTCGACCTCCCGGCTCGGCGACCTCGAGACGCTGCTCGCCTGGAACGCCGCCGACCCGGTCGACGCCTTCGAGATGCGACGCAACGACCGCATCCACGCACAGTGGCAGGGCAACCGCAACCCGTTCGTCGACCACCCCGAGTGGGCCGCCGCCATCTGGAACTGATCTGGCGACACCTTGTTCCGGGTCCCCCGTTCGCGTCCGTCGCTACGGGGGACCCGGTAGATTCCGGGGCAGTCACGTGACCGTGCCGCGGTCACACCGGTCTCGGAGGATGTCGCACCATGGGCGAGCAGCTGACCCCGCCCACCGACGGGGAGTCGGTCGAGCGTCGCCGGCAGCGCGCCGTCGAGGCACTGGGGCTCAGCGTGCCGCACCAGCAGCGCCGCGACGAGCGCTTCGACCGCATCACCCGACTCGGCAGCACCCTGTACGGGGCCGCCTGGTCGTCCATCACCGTGCTCGACGGCGGTCTCGCGTGGTTCCCCAGCGCGCGGGGCTTCGAGATCCCGCTGATGTCGCGCGAGGACACGTTCTGCTCGCGCACGACCAGCGTCGGCCGCACCATCGTCGTGCCCGACGCCTCGCAGGACCCGCTCTTCGCCGACCTGCCCGCCGTCGTCGACGACGGGATCCGGTTCTACGCCGGCGTCCCGCTGACCGACCTCCTGGGCAACGTGGTGGGCGTGTTCTGCATCTACGACCACGCGCCGCGCACCCTCAGCGACGACGAGCTGCAAACGCTGGAGGACCTCGCCGCCTGGGCCCAGCACGAGCTGGTCTCCTCGAGCGAGATGCTGCGCGCCGGGCGCGTGCAGGCGGCCATGCTGCCCGCGAGCCCCATCGATGTGGACGGCTGGCACGTCGACGGCATCTGCCTGCCGGCCCTGACCGTCGGCGGCGACCTCTTCGACTTCGCACTGACCGACGGCGTCATCCACCTCGGGCTCGGCGACGTGATGGGCAAGGGCACCGGCGCCGCGCTCATCGGCGCCGGCGTGCGGGCCGCCGTGCGCAGCACCCACCCGGCGGTCGTGTCGGGCGCCGACCTCGGCGCCACGACCAGCCGCGTCGCGCGCACGCTCCAGGACGACCTCGACCGCGGCGAGTCGTTCGTGACCCTCTTCCAGTGCGCCATCGACGTCCGGGACGGGTCGATGCGGTTCGTCGACGCCGGCGCGGGCCTGTGCGTCATCGTCCGGGCCGACGGCGCGGTCGAGCGACTGGTCAGCGAGGACCGACCGATCGGCATCCTCCCGGACGACTCGTGGACCGAGCGCCGCACCCACCTCGCGCCCGGGGACCGGATGCTCGTGTTCAGCGACGGGCTGCTCGACCTGCTCGAGGACCAGTCGCGCTGGTGGTACGACATCGCGCGCCTGGTCGCCGAGCACGAGGAGCCGGCCAAGCTCCTCCTCGCCCTGCGCGACTTCGCGACCGCGCGGGTCAGCTTCGACGACGTCACCGCCGTGGTGGTGCACCGCAGTCGCGAGGACGAGCGGTGAGCCCGGCCCGGCGACTCGTCGTACGGGTCGTCGCGCTCGTCACCGCGATCCTCGGCGTCAACTACGTCGCCTGGCGCTGGTTCTTCTCCGTCAACTGGGACGCCTGGTGGATCGCGGTCCCGCTGGTCCTCGCCGAGACCTACAGCCTCGTCGACTCGCTGCTGTTCGGGATGACCGTGTGGCGGCTCAAGGGACGCGGCGAGCCCCCGGAGCCAGAGCCCGGCCTGAGCGTCGACGTGTTCATCGCGACCTACAACGAGCCGATCGGGCTGGTCCTCGAGACCGCCCGCGCCGCCGAGCGGATCACCTACCCCCACCGCACGTGGATCCTCGACGACGGCAACCGCGCCGAGCTCCGCGCCCGCGCCGAGGCCGAGGGCATCGGGTGGATCACCCGATCCGCGGACTGGGCCGGCATGCCGCGCCACGCCAAGGCGGGGAACCTGAACAACGCCCTGCTCGCCACCGAGGGCGAGTTCCTGCTCATCCTCGACGCCGACATGGTCCCCGACCCCGACATCCTCGACCGCACCCTCGGCTACTTCCGCGACGAGCAAATGGCCCTCGTGCAGACGCCGCAGTGGTTCGTCAACGTCCCCGAGGACGACCCGCTCGGCAGCCAGGCGCCGCTGTTCTACGGGCCGATCCAGGAGGGCAAGGACGGCTGGAACGCCGCCTTCTTCTGCGGCTCCAACGCCGTGATCCGCCGCGAGGCGCTCATGCAGCTCGGCATCTCGCGCTACGCCGGGGAGGTGCAGGTCGCCGTACGGCGGGCCCTGCGCGCGGCGCGGTCGGTGATCGCCAAGGCCCGCAAGGACGTGCCGGCCGACCAGGTCGAGGTGCTGGCGGCCCTCGACGACATCGCCCACGACATCGAGCGCGCCCGCCGCGACCTCAAGCGTGGCGAGCCCCTGTTCGACGTGACCTACCGCTTCCAGCAGCGCGTCGCCAGGACGCGGCGTGAGCTCGTCGGCGCCGACCTGCGCGCCCTCAACGCCGACCTCGCCGTCATCGCCGGCCTCGACCAGCTCGCCGGCGACCCCGGCCAGAGCCTGGCGACCATCGACGAGACCGCCCTGGACCAGCTCGCCGACCGTGAGTGGTCACCGCTCGGCGCGGTGGAGACGGTGGAGGCCCTCGTGCGCTCCATCGACGTCGACCGCGGCGGCGAGGCCCAGCCGATCATGCCGATGGCCACCATCTCGGTCACCGAGGACATGGCGACCTGCATGCGCCTGCACGCGCTCGGGTGGCGCACCGCCTACCACGACGAGATCCTCACCGGCGGCCTCGCGCCGGAGGACCTGCAGACCATGCTCACCCAGCGGCTGCGCTGGGCCCAGGGCACGGTGCAGGTCTTCTTCCGCGAGAACCCGCTCGTGCAGAAGGGGCTCTCGCTCGCCCAGCGCCTGATGTACTTCGCGACGATGTGGAGCTACCTCTCGGGGTTCGCCGCGGTCGTCTACATCGCGGCGCCGATCGCCTACCTCACCCTCGGGGTGCTCCCGGTGCAGGCGCTGAGCACCGACTTCTTCGTCCGCCTGGTGCCGTTCCTCGTGGTCAACCAGCTGCTGTTCTTCGTCGTCGCCGACGGGAGGCCGACGTGGCGCGGCCAGCAGTACTCCCTCGCCCTGTTCCCGGTGTGGATCCGCTCGTTCACCTCGGCCTTCGGCAACGTCTTCCTGGGACGTTCGCTGGACTTCGCCGTCACCCCCAAGGAGAAGCGCGAGCACACCGGTCCGCGCTGGGACCTGGTCCGCCCGCAGCTGGTGGCGATGGGCCTGCTGGTGCTCGCGCTGGTGATCGGCGGCGTACGCCTGGCGCTGGGTCACGCGAGCGGGCTGGGCACCGTGCTCAACATGGTGTGGGTCCTGTTCGACCTGCTGGTCTTCTCCGTGATCATCAAGGCCGTGCGCTACCGGGGCTTCGAGCCCGAGCCCACACCCGAGCCTGCCGCCGAACCGCAGCACCGCCAGTCCGTCCACCAAGAAGGAGCAGCATGATCGAGTTCGACGTGACCACCACCGCCGACGGGATCGGGGTGGTGGTCCCGCGCGGCCGCCTCAACATGGTCGCGGCCAGGCAGCTGCGCGAGACGCTCACCGGCCTCGTCGAGGGCGGCAGCACGCGGATCGTGGTGGACCTCGCGGAGACGACGTTCCTCGACTCCTCCGCCCTCGGCGCCCTGGTCGCCGGCCTCAAGACCGCCCGGCAGTCGGGCGGCGACCTGCGCATCGCGCGGCCCACCGAGTCGGTCATGACGGTGTTCCGGCTGACCAACCTCGACACGGTGCTGCGCCCGCGCGACGACGTCGAGAGCGCGTTCGATGCCTGAGTCACCCGTCGCCGTCGAGCGGATCGAGGCGCCCGTCGAGCCCGAGAGCCTCGACCTCGTCCAGGACCGGCTCGAGTCGTGGCTGGCCGACCACGACGGCGTGTCGGTCACGGACCGCACTCGGTTCGAGATGGCCCTGGTGGAGATCGTGGCCAACGTCGTCGAGCACGCCTTCGCGCTCGACGCCGACGTCCGTGGCCGGCTGCTCACCGTCGAGCTGCGGCTGACCCGCGAGCTCCTCGAGGCCCGGCTGTCCGACAACGGCCTCCCGGCCGCGCTCGACCTCGGCGCGGTGACCATGCCCGACGAGGACGCCACCTCCGGACGCGGTCTCGCGCTGGCCGTCGCCGCCGTCGACGAGCTCACCTACGACCGCGTCGACGGGTGCAACCACTGGAGGCTCGTGTGCCGTCGGGCCGCCGGCTGATCGGTGCCGCCCTCACGCTCGCCCTGAGCCTCGCCGCGGCCACGCCGGCGCTGTCCGGGACCGGCGCGACGGCGACCGCGCACCACGGGGGCGACGCCGCGCCGGCGCCCGCCCCGGGCCAGCCGTGGTTCGGTCCCGGGCTGGACTGGGAGCGGGACCTCCCCGCCGACTACGCCGACCGGCTCGGGGAGACGCCGTCGCTCTACGCCCAGCGGGTGCGCTACCCGCTCGGCGAGGACGACCGCCGCTACCTCGCGCAGTTCGCCGAGGCGGCGGCGACCCAGGGCGCCGTACCCCTGCTGACGCTCGAGCCGCAGGTGGCGCTCACCGAGCTCGGCCGGCAGGACGCCGGCGTGCTCGCCGACGACCTCGCCGACCTGCACGAGCGCCTCGACAGCCACTTCCTGGTCCGCTTCGCGCCCGAGATGAACGGGTCGTGGACCATCTGGGGCCAGCAGCCCGACCGCTACGTCGCAGCCTTCCGCACGGTGGCCGACGCGGTGCACGATGCAGCCGGGGACCACGCCGAGATGGTCTGGTCGCCCGCCTACGGCGCGGGCTACCCGTTCGGACGGTCCTACGGAGCGGTCGACGCGGCCGGCCGGCGGATCGCCCGGGTCCTCGACACCGACGGCGACGGCAGCGTGGACGACGGCGACGACCCGTACGCGCCCTACTTCCCCGGCGAGGCCTACGTCGACTGGGTGGGGCTGTCGCTCTACCACTACGGCGACCGCCAGGACTTCGGCAACAACGCGGCGCCCGCCCCCGGCGAGCTCGAGGCGCGGCTCGACGACCGGTTCGGCTACGGGGTGCGCCGGCAGCGTCGGTCGTTCCACGACCGCTGGGCGAGCAGGGCCCGGCCGATGCTCGTGGAGACGTCGGCGCTCTACAACACCGCGAACGACCGCGGTCGCCCCGAGCGGGCCCTCAAGCAGGCCTGGTGGCGCCAGGTCCTCGCCAGCACGACGTCCCGCCCGGCCATCGGCGCGATCAGCTGGCTCGAGCTCACCCGGCCCGAGGCCGAGATCGACGACGAGGTCGCGGACTGGAGGGCGACCCACACCCCGGCCATGGCCCGGGCGCTGCGCCGGGACCTGGCCTCGTCCGACGTACGGCTCGGGCCGGTGACCGAGGTGGTGCGTCCGTCCCACGAGGCGGCGAAGGACGCCCCTGCGGGCGACTCCTCACCGGACGACGGCGGACCCACCGAGGCGCTCCCCGCCTGGGTGCCCGTCGGGCTGGCGGTCCTCGCCCTCGGCTGGCTGGCGCTCCGTCTCGCCCGGCGGCGCACGCAGCGGTGACCCCGCGGGGTCAGGCGCGCTCGACCTCGCTCTGCAGCTTGAGCACGGTGGTGCCGTCCTCCTGCTCGATGACGTAGGCCGGGTCGTCGTCGCTGCCCTTGCGGGTCACCTTCTCGCCCTTGGTGGTGCGTGAGACCTCCTCGTGGTGCACCTCGCTGACGGTGCCCTCGGCCCAGGAGGAGCCCCACTTCCACTTCACGCTCGTGCCCGTACGGATCGTCATGGGGTCACGGTGGCACGCGTCCGCCGCGCCGTGGCTCACCCCTGGGAGCGGACGTGCATCCGCTCGCCCTGCGGCCCGAAGATCGCCAGCACCTCGGCCGGCGTGGGCCCGGGGTTGCCGACCCAGTGCGGCGTACGGGTGTCGAACTCGGCCACCTCCCCCGGCTCGAGGGTCAGGTCGCGCGCGCCGACGACGAGGCGGACCCGGCCGCTGAGGACGTAGAGCCACTCGTAGCCCTCGTGCGTCTTCAGCGACGGCTGCGCACCGTCGACCGGCATCACCATCTTGAACGCCTGCAGGCCGCCGGGTCGGCGGGTGAGGGGGAGGAACGTCCGCCCGTGGCGCACGACCGGCTTGGAGCGGATGCGCGGGTCCCCGGTCTCGGGGGCGTCGACGAGCTCGTCGAGAGCCACCCGGTGGGCCCGGGCGAGCGGCAGCAGCAGCTCCAGGGTGGGCCGGCGCTGCCCGGACTCCAGCCGGGACAGCGTGCTGACCGAGATGCCGGTCTCCTCGGCGAGGTCGGTCAGCGTGGCCTCGCGCTCGAGCCGGAGCTGGCGCAGCCGCGGGCCGACCCCGCGCAGCACGTCGTCGTCGTCCATGCGGAAGAGTTTGCCATTCTGGCAAGGATGTTTGTCAATACTGCGAAGGGACCTGCACCATCGACGACATGGACGAGATGAGGACCTTCGACGTGGTGGTGGTCGGCGGCGGTGCCGCCGGCCTGAGCGGGGCGATGGCGCTGGGCCGGTCGCGGCGCTCGGTGCTGGTGATCGACGCCGGCGAGCCGCGCAACGCACCTGCCGCCCACGCCCACAACTACCTCGGCCGCGAGGGCATCGCCCCGCGCGAGCTGCTCGAGGCCGGTCGCCGCGAGGTGGCGCAGTACGGCGTCGAGGTGGTGGCCGACCGGGTCGTCGGCCTGTCCGGCGCGGTCGACGACTTCCTCGTCACGACCGCGGGCGGCCGGCGCTTCGGTGCCCGGCGCGTCCTGGTCACCGGCGGCGTCGTCGACGACCTGCCCGACGTCCCCGGGCTCGCCGAGCGCTGGGGCACCGACGTGCTGCACTGCCCCTACTGCCACGGCTGGGAGGTGCGCGACCAGCGGATCGCCGTCCTCGCGACCTCGCCGCTGGCCGCGCACCAGGCGCTGCTGTTCCGCCAGCTGTCGGACGACGTCGTGGTGGTCGTGCACGACGGCGTCGCCCTCCCCGAGGAGGAGACGGAGCGGCTCGGCGCGATCGGCGTCCGCTTCGCCCACGGCACCCCGCGGGAGGTCGTCGCCGACGGTGGGACCCTCGTCGGCCTGCGGCTCGCCGACGGCTCGGTCCTCGAGCGCGACGCCGTCGTGGTGGCCTCGCAGCCCCACGTCCGCGCCGACTTCCTCGGCCCGCTGGGCATCGAGCCGAAGCCGTTCGAGATGCACGGCCTGGTCCTCGGCTCGGTGCTCGACGTCGAGCCGACGGGCGCGACCTCGGTGCCCGGGGTCTTCGCGGCCGGCAACGCGACCGACGTCTCGATGATCCTGGTGGCCTCGGCCGCCCACGGCACCCGCGTCGGCGCGTGGATCAACGCCGAGCTGGCTTCGGCCGACGCCACCCGCGCGGTGCGGGACCTGCACGACGGCTTCTTCGAGCGGCCGGCGTGGGAGGAACGCTACTCCGGCGAGCGCGTGTGGAGCGGGCGGGTCAACGTCCAGCTCGCGGCCGAGGCACCGTCGCTGTCCCCCGGTCGTGCGCTGGACGTCGGGTGCGGCGAGGGCGGCGACGCGATCTGGCTGGCCTCGCAGGGCTGGCGGGTCACGGCCGTCGACTTCGCGGACGCCGCCCTCGCGCGGGTCGCCGAGCACGCCGCGGAGGCCGGGGTGGGCGAGCGCGTCGAGACCCGGCGCCTCGACGTACGCTCCTTCGACCCCGCCGGGGAGACCTGGGACCTCGTCACGTCCCACTTCTTCCACCTGCCCGGCGGTGGGATGCCCGACGTCGTACGCCGGCTCGCCTCCGCGGTCGCGCCGGGGGGCACCCTGCTGGTCGTCGGTCATGCGCCGGAGGACGTGCACAGCGGGCTGCGGCACGGCCACCACGCGTTCATGCACACCGCCGAGGACCTGGTGCCGGCCCTGCCGGAGGACTTCGTCGTCGAGGTGTGCGAGTCGCGCCCGCGCGTGCAGGCCCACCCGGGGTCCGGCGAGGAGGTGGCCGTCGCCGACACGGTGCTGCGGGCGCGACGCCGTACGTGAGGCCGGCCGTGACGCTGGCCGCGGGGTGCGCGGTCAGCCGAGCCCGAGCCGGGCCAGCACCATCGCCGCGAGCCGGTCCACGGGCAGGGCGGGGTCGACGTCCATCCCGGCCTCGTCCGGCGCCAGCGGCTCCAGCGTGTCGAGCTGAGACTCCAGCAGGCTCGGCGGCATGAAGTGGTCGCGGGCGTTCATCCGCTCCAGGAGCATGTGCTTGTCACCGGTGCAGTGGACGAAGAACGTGCCCTCGCCACCGCGGCGCAGCACGTCGCGGTAGGCCCGTCGCAGCGCGCTGCACGCGAGGACCGTCGGCTCGTCGCGGGCGTCGCGCTCCGCGGTCCAGTCGGCCAGGGACTCCAGCCACCCCCACCGGTCGGCGTCGGTGAGCGGGGTGCCCTGGCTCATCTTCGCGACGTTCTCGGGCGGGTGGAAGTCGTCGCCCTCGGCCATCTCCCAGCCCAGCCGCTGCTGCACCGCACGGGCCACGGTCGACTTCCCCGATCCGGAGACGCCCATGAACACCAGGTGGAGCGGCCGGGGAGCGGTCATCCGACGGCCCAGAGCCCGAGCGCCAGCACGAAGATGCTCACGCCGAGGGTCGTCTCCATCACCGTCCACGTCCTCAGCGTGGTCTTCACGTCCATCCCGAAGAACCTGCTCACCAGCCAGAACCCCGAGTCGTTGACGTGGGACAGCACCGTCGCGCCGGCGGCGATCGCCAGCACGAGGGCGACGAGCTGGACCGACGACGGGTCGGCGTCGACCACGGCGGCCGACAGCAGCCCGGCGGTCGTGGTGAGCGCGACCGTCGCGGAGCCCTGCGCGACGCGCAGGATGGTGGCGATGACGAAGGCCGACACGATCAGCGGCAGGCCCAGGTCGGCGAGCGAGTCCGACAGCGCGGCGCCGATGCCGCTGTAGCGCAGCACGCCGCCGAACATGCCACCCGCGCCCGTGATGAGGATGATCGCGCAGATCGGGCCGAGGGCGTCGTTGAGGAGGTCCTCGACCTCGGCGCGCGAGTGGTGGCGCACCGCCAGGGTGTAGGTCGCGACCAGCAGCGCGATGAGCAGCGCGACGGGAGTCTGGCCGACGAACACGAGCGCGTCGACGAGCCCGCCCTCGGCGGCGATGGTCTCGTTGGCCCGCAGGGTCGTCAGGACGGTGTTGAGGCTGATCAGGACCAGCGGCAGCAGCAGGATCGCCAGGACGTGCGCGAAGGCCGGACGGTCGCCCTCGTCGACGCCGCGACCACCGGTGAGGACCGTGTCGTCGACGGGGACGTGGATCTTGCCGAGCCAGCCGATCGTCACGGCGTACACACCGACGACCCAGGCGACGACCGCCGCGACGACGCCGATGACCAGCGTCAGGCCGATGCTCGCACCGATCTCGGTGGCGGCGGTGACCGGCCCGGGGTGCGGCGGGACGATCGCGTGCATGGACGCGAAGGCACCGGCGGTGGGCAGCGCGTACATCAGCACCGAGCCGCCGAAGCGCTTGGCGACCGAGAAGATGATCGGCAGGAACACGACGAGGCCGGCGTCGAAGAAGATCGGCAGCCCGAACAGCAGGGCGGCGATGCCGAGCGCGAGCGGGGCGCGCTTCTCGCCGAAGCGGCTGATCAGCGTGTCGGCCAGGACCTGGGCGCCGCCGGTCACCTCCAGGATCCGCCCGATCATCACGCCCAGCCCGACCAGCAGGGCGACCTGCCCGAGCGTCGAGCCGAACGCTCCGACCGCGACCGCCGGCACGTCCGCGACGGGGACGCCGGCCACGATCGCGGTGGCCATGCTGACGAGCACGAGCGCCACGAAGGCATGCATCCGCAGCGCGATGATCAGCACCAGCAGCACGGCGACGGCGAGGGCCGCGATCACCAGGAGCGTGCCGGCGCCGTGGACGGGGGTCATGGGATCCACGGTGTTACCTCCGAGACGGGTTGGACACCCACCCTAGGCCCCTGCGGCGGCGGAAGGTCACCTCGCGGTTCTCCACAGATCCCGTCAAGGGTCTGTCGGCGAGCCCGGTCCTCGGGTGAAGGTCGAGCCATGATCCTCTCGGGCCACCTGCGCCACGACCCGTACGACCGCCGCGGCGCCACGGCGGCCGCACGCCTGGCCAACCGGCTCGCCGACGTCGATGCCCGGCGACGGGTCGCGGAGCGCAGCGTCGACGCGCTCCTCGCCTCGTGGCAGGGCGGCGCCGCCCTGCACCAGCAGTCGGGGTGGCAGGACTGGGACAGCGCCGCCAACGACGTCATCGACTCGCTGTCGGCCCTCCTCGGAGCGCTCGACCTCGCCCGCGAGGAGCTCGTCGAGGTCCGCGCGGAGGTCGTCGTCCCGCGCCAGCCCGACCACCGTGGCTGGTGACCCGCGGAGTTCTCCACAGATCAGGCTGGTGGGTGTCGCGCGGGCTCCCGAGCGGCCACCATCGACGCATGACGACCTCGGGAACCGTCCGCCTCGACCCACACGCCCACGCGGCCGCCACCGCCGCGATCGGCGACCGCCTGGCCGAGCTCGACGACCGGCGACGAGCGGCGGAGGCCACGGTGGAGCGGGTGCTCGCGGCGTGGCACGGAGAGGCCGCCACCGCGTTCGGCTCCCAGTGGGAGACCTGGAGCTCGGCCGCCGCCTCCGTCGTCGACGACCTCGGCGCGGCCGTGACCGGGCTGGCGGCGGCCCGCAGCGACCTCGTGGCGGCGGACGACGAGGTCTCGCAGCGCTCGCGCACCGTCGCGGCCCACCTCGAGGGGCGTCTGGGATGACCGCCTTCGACGTCGACCTCGCCGAGCTGCGGGCCGCGGTCGCCGACCTCGGCACCTGCCAACGCGAGGTCCTCTCGCTCGCCGGCTACATCGACGACCTGCAGGCGCAGGTGCAGCACGACTGGGTGGGGTCGGCGAGCGCGGCACAGCAGGCGGCCCACGACCCGTGGCGCGACGAGTGCGCCGAGATGGTGACGGCGCTGGCCACCATGCGCGCGATCGTCGCCACCGCTGACAGCCACTACTCGGCCGCCGCCGAGGCCAACGTCGCGCTCTGGCGCCGGGTCAGCGCGTGACGTCCACCCGGCCGGGTCGCACGCACGTGGCGTAGACCCCGAACACCGGCTCGCCCGCCCGGTTCGTGGGCCGCCGGCGCACCAGCGCGCGGAGCAACCGGAGGTCCTTCACTCCCGACAGCGGATGGTGGTCGATGACGGCGCACCTGGGGACCGGGCCGCCGACCCGGAGCATCGCGTCGCCGACGACCACCTCCTGCCCGAGCCACGTGTCCTCGACGTGGGGTTCGTCGGTCTCGACGACGAGGGTGGCCCGGAACCGCGCGGCGGTCTCCAGCTCCTCACCTGCCTCCGCCCCGAGCGCGCGCAGCGATGCCGTGCCGACGATCGTGAGCGGGTCCGCGAACACGACGCCGCCGCGCGGGGCGGCAGCGAGGCGTACGGGCCTGCCGAGGAAGCCGGACAGCAGCTCGGCGTGCGGGCCGTCCGTCAGCGCGAGTCCGACCGACCTGCCCCAGTAGTCACACGTGATGCTCCGGCCGCTCTCCCGGGCGGGGGCGCCGACGGTCTCGCCGGTCGGCAGCGTCAGCTCGAGCTCGTCGCCGCGTGTGCGCGCGACGACGCTGATCAGCGACGGGTGCTGCACGGTCCGCAGCACGCGCGCTCCTTCGACGTCGACCAGGCACCAGGCGCGGTCACCCACCGCACCTTGCTCGTCGAGGACCACGTGGTCGAGCGCGAGGTGCCGCATCCCCTTCACCGGGGCGTACCCGGCCCGGCGTGCGGCGAGGGCGGCAGGCATGACCCCATGCTTCCACGCGCTTCCACGCGCGGCCCGTGGTCCGGAGCACCTGTCGCTTCGATGCGTGAGTGAAAATTTGCGCTCACTCCCCCACCCACCCGCCACACTGGCGTGGTGTCCCGCTCCTCGACCCGCTTGGCTCTCGTCGCCACCGCCGCGATGCTCGCGGCGGTCGTCGCGTGGCACCCCGCGGAGCAGCTCGATCCCGTCCGCGGTGCGATCGGCCTGGGCGCGGAGCGACCGCTGCCCGCGCCCGCGGTCGTACGGGCGGGCGGGGCGTACAGCTGGGCGATGACCCAGCCGGACAGCGACGACCCGGTCGGCTGGGACCCGTGCCAGGAGATCCGCTACCGGGTGAACCCCGCGGGCGAGCCACCCGGCGGGCGCGCGCTCGTGACCGAGGCGATCCGCCGGGCCAGCGCGGCGACCGGTCTGGCCTTCACCGACGAGGGTGACACCGACGAGCGGCCGTTCCCCGGGGGCGTCAGGCTCTTCGGCCGCCCCGACCCGGTGGTCATCGGCTGGGGCGACCAGGCCGAGTACCCCGACCTCGCCGGCCAGGTCGCTGGTGTCGGCGGCGCGGTCGCCCAGCGCGACGGGTCCGGGCGGCTGGAGCTCGTCAGCGGCAGCGTCGTGCTCGACGTCGAGGCGTTCACCCCCACCGCCGTCGCCGAGCAGCCGCGGGTGATGGAGGCGATCGTGCTCCACGAGGTCGCGCACGTCGTCGGCCTCGGCCACGTCAGCGAGCCGATGGAGCTGATGTACGCCGACAACACCGGGCAGGTCGAGCTCGGGCCCGGCGACCGCGAGGGCCTCGCCCGGCTCGGCTCGCTCCCCTGCGGTTGAACCAGGCGAGGGACGAACCCGTACGCATGACCGACATAGGCAGTTCGAACCGCCGCCCGCGTCGGCCACGCTCGCTGGCGGCTGGCACGAACGCCGAGCTGCCTGCGCGCACTGTGAAGGCAGTTCGAGCGTCAGGCTCCCGGTGGCACGCTCGGTCGGCCGCCGCGAGCCGCGAACTGCCTTCATGGTGCACCGCGCTCAGGGCGCCCGGTTGCCGCGCGCGTCCTCCTGCTCGACGAGGGCCTCGAGGTCCTTGAGCCGATCGAGCCCCTTCACCGCGCGGGACATCCGATGGTTGCCCTCGAAGGTGTCGCGGTGGCGGTCGAGGAACCACCAGTAGCCGGCGGTGAACGGGCACGCGTCGTCGCCGACGCGCACCTTGGGGTCGAAGCGGCACGAGCCGCAGTGGTCGCTCATCTTGTCGATGTAGGCCCCGCCGGAGGTGTAGGGCTTCGTCATCATCCGGCCGCCGTCGGCGTGCTGCGACATGCCGACGATGTTGGGCACCATCACCCAGTCGTAGCCGTCGACGAACGCCCGGTGGAACCAGTCGGTGACCTGCGTCGGCGCCCAGCCGCGCTGCAGGGCGTACGACCCCAGGACCATCAGGCGCGGGATGTGGTGCACCCAGCCGTGCTGGGCGACCTGGTCGAGCGTGTGCGACAGGCAGCGCGCGTCGGTCGCCGCGGCGTCCAGCTCGGCGAACCACTGCGGGACCCGCTGGCGCGCAGCCAGCGAGTTCTCCCGGCGGTAGCCCTCGCCCATGTGCCAGTAGACGTGCCACACGTAGTCGCGCCACCCGATCACCTGGCGGACGAAGCCCTCGACGCTCGCGATGGGGGCGGCACCGCTGCGGTAGACCTCCTCCGCGCGCTCGACGACCTCGAGCGGGTCGAGCAGACCGAGGTTCATCGGGGCGCTGATCATGCTGTGCGCCATCCAGGGATCGCCCTCGAGGATCGCGTCCTCGTGGGCGCCGAAGTCGGGGAGCCGGTGCTCGACGAAGTGGTCGAGCGCGGCCAGTGCCTCGCGCCGGGTCGCGGGGAAGAGCCGCGGACCGTCCCGGCCGATGAACGACACCTCGCCGTCGCGCTCCCACCGATCGAGGTCCTCGCGCACCTGCGCGTCGACGTCGTCCTCCGTCGGCCACCACGGCTCGGTGACCCCGAGGGTCTCGGCACCCCTGGGCGGGGGCTGGCGGTTCTCGTGGTCGAAGTTCCACTGCCCGCCGGCGGGCTCCCCGCCGTCGAGCAGCACGCCGTGCGCCTGCCGCGCCCGCCGGTAGAAGTCCTCCATCAGCAGCCGCTTGCCGCGCCGCCCCTCCGCCCACCGCTCGAAGTCCTCGCGCGGGGTCGCGAAGCCGCGCGGCGGCAGCACCGTGCAGCCGAGCCGCTCGACCAGACCCAGGGCGGCGTACGACGTGGGGTGCACGACCTCGACATCAGCCCCGCCGTGCTCGCGCAGCGCCTCGGCGTACGTCGGCGCCTGCACGTAGGTCAGCCGGTCGCCGAGCCCGGCGGCGCGGTGCCGCATCGCGCTGAGCACGAGGTGCGCCTTCGCGCGGTGGAACCGCCGACGGCGGAACACCCCGGTCGACTCGACCATCAGCAGCGGTCCGCGGTGGTCGTCGGCGAAGTGCGGGCCGAGCTGGTCGCCGAACAGCCAGCGCGTTGTCATGCGGCCAGCCTAGGCAGGCCGGCGAACTCGGCCGGCGACCTGCGAGGCGGCTCAGAGGTGGTGCAGCTTGGGGAACGGGTGCGCGATGCGGACGAGCTTGGCGCCGAAGTCCACGGTCACCGCGTGGCTGTCGACGTGACTCACCTGCCCGAGGCCGTAGAGGTCGTGGGTGACCCGGTCACCGACCTCGAAGACCTCGACCACGGGCTCGGCCGCGGGCTTGAAGGGACTGCTGGAGAGGTGCTTGGGCCGTCGGCCGCTCGGAGTGGTCATCACCCATCAGTATGAACCTCGCGGCTCAGATGCGCGACCCGAGGCCCCGTACGTACGCCGCCTGCCCGAGGTGCTGGAGGCAGTCGCCCTGGATGCTGACCAGGCGTACGCCGGCGGTGACGGGCGGGTCCCACCGCTGGCAGCCACCCGATCGGGTTGCCGGTGCCGCCCGGCCGGTGGTGCAGGGTCTCCTCGTCGAGCCCGTCGACCGCGTCGGCGTAGAGCTCGGTGATGCGACCGAAGCCCTCGGTCAGCACGCCTCGCACGTCCATCGGGTCACTCCACCGGTGCGGCGGACCTGACCTGCGGCGCCGACGACTTCTCGTCCTTCAGGCCGTCGATCTCGGCCAGGATGCGGGTGCGCTCGTCGTCGCTGAGCGACACCTGCGCCTTGGCCAGGCCCTCGTCGAGCTGCTGGGCGATCGTGCTGTCCTCGGCGCTGTACTGCCAGGACGACACCTCGTCCACCACTCGCTGTGCGGCCTCGATCGCTGCCTGCTTCGCCTCGTCAGTCATGCGTTCCACGCTAGCCAGCACGCACGGGGGGACAACGTCCTTCCGGGTGTGTGCACGTGCCCTCACATCGCCCGTGCCAGGCTGCGCCGCAGCGCCCACCCGCCGAGCGCCGCGAGGGCCAGCGCCATCGCCGCCAGCACCCCGAGCTGCGGCAGCACGTCGAGGAAGTCGCCGTCGCGGCGCTGGATGTCGGCGAACGCCTCGTACGCCCAGGCGTGCGGGGTGATCCGCGAGATCGCGCGCATCGTGTCGGGGAAGATCTCCAGCGGCACCATGCACCCGCCGAGCGCGGCGAGCACCAACCCCAGTCCCACCCCGGCGCCGCTCGCCGCACCCTCGGTCCCGAGGAGCGTGCCGAGGAGGATCGCGGTGCCCGCCGCCACCAGGCTGAAGATCACCAGCACCAGCAGGGAGAGCCACAGCGACCCCCAGCCGACGCCGAAGAGCACGCTCGAGGCCAGCATGATGTAGCCGCCCTGGAAGACGCCGATCGCCCACCGGCCCACCATCTCGCCGGCGACGAGCTGGCCGGCCGACACCGGTCCGGCGAGGACCCGGGCGACCACTCCGAGGCGCCGGGCCTGGATGAGCGTCGCCGAGCCGGTCAGGCAGGCCAGGAAGACGAACAGCAGCAGCTGCCCCGAGGCGCCGAGGTCGAACTGGCCGAGCCCCTCGAACTCCTTGCTCAGCTCGTCGACGTACCTCACCTCCAGCACCGGCACGCTGGTCGCCCGGGCCGCCTGCGAGAGGGCGTCGTCGACGCGGTCGGCCACCACCCCGTACGCCTCCAGCGCCCTCTCCTGCCCGCGCCGCGCCCGCAGCACGTCGACGGCCGAGCGGACGTCCTGCTCGACGACCTGGGCGTTGGCGGCGGAGCCGCGCACCATCTCCAGCCGTACGGGTCCGCCGTCGTCGTGGGCGGTGGCGGCGGCGTCATCGACGCGGACCGCGACGTCGAGCCGACCACGGGCCAGCAGCTCGAGGGCGTCGTCCCAGGCGGGCCGGCTGACCCGGACGTCGTCGGTCTCCAGCTCCCGCACGATCCCGGTGGCCAGCGCGCTGTCGCCACCGCTCACCGCGACCCGGCCCGTCGTGGCACCCTCCCCGAACTGGAGGCCGATCATCAGGACCAGCAGCAGCGGGAAGACGAAGACGAAGAACAGGTTGGACCGGTCGCGCAGGAAGAGCCGCAGCTCGACGCCGGCGATGGTCAGCGCGTTCCTCATGCCAGCACCCCTCGGTCCGGCACCAACCGGGACACCGACGCCATCACCACGGCGAAGCCGAGCATGACCAGCACCGGGACCCCGATGTCCCCCAGCCCGCCACCGCCGGAGGTCGTGCCGAGCCCCCGTAGCAGCGCCGACACCGGGTTGAGGTCCAGCAGCGCGGAGAGGGAGCCGGTGGCGCTGACGGGGAAGAACGCCCCACCGCCGATGCCGAGCACGAGGGCGACGATCGACGTCGCGATGCCGGCCTGCTCACTGGTCCGGGCGACCCGCACGATCAGGAACATCACCGACGTCGCGGCCGCCGATGCGCACATCACCAGCACTGCCACGGCGGGCAGCGAGCCGAACTCGGCACCGAAGAGCCAGCCGCCCACGGTGAGCAGCACCGCGGTCGCCACCACCCCGAGCACGAAGCTGACCAGCGCCTTGGACGCCACGACCACCCACCCCGGGATCGGCATCGACCGCAGCCGCGCCAGCGTCCCGTTCTCGCGCTCCAGCAGCAGCCCGCTGACGCCGAAGCCGACGGTGAAGAGGAGGAAGAGGCCCGCCTGTCCGGCCACCAGTGACGACCCGTAGTCGAGCTGCTCGTCGGAGGCCCGCCCCTGCTCGAGCGTGTACGCAGGCCCGCCCGAGGTCGCGGCACCAACGAGGTCGGCGAGCTCCTGGGGCGGCACCCCCTCGGCCAGTCCGGCACGCGCGGTCACGGCTCCGGCCCCGATCTGCTCGAGCACTCCGTCGACCACGGACAGCACGACGTCGGCCTCGATGCCGGCCTCGTCCCCGCGCAACGCCTCGACGCTCGTGGGCTCCCCCATCCGGGCGGCCTGCCCGAAACCGTCGGGCACGAGCAGCGCGAGCGCTGCATCACCGTCGTCGATCCGGTCCCGGGCGGTGCCGGCGTCGACCTCGTCGACGGTGACGTCAAGCCCTGCCTGGCCCTTCAGCCCGCGCACGACCTCGACGAGCACGCCGGCCATGTCGTCGTCCGCCGGCGCGCTGACGGCGACCGTGACCGGCTCGAGCTCGAGCTGCTCGATGCTGCCGAAGACGAGGTTGAAGACCGACATCAGCGCCAGCGGGACGACCAGCGCGAAGATGAACAACGACGTGTCCCGGGCCCGCTGCAACAGGTCGGAGCCGGTGAGGACGAGGAGCTGGCGCACGGGTCCTCCCCTAGTCCCTCAGGCCCTTGCCGGTCAGGTGCAGGAACACCGACTCGAGGTCGGGCCGCGATATCTCCACGTCGGCGAGCGTCACGCCGTGCGCGGCCGCCGTCCCCACCACCTGCGCGACCAGCGCGGGCGCGTCCTTGACGGTGAGGACGGCCGAGCGGCGCTCGGTCTCCACCCGCTCGACGCCGGGGATCCGGCGCAGCTCGTCCGCCGCGCCCGCGAGGTCGCCGGTGCCGCCGAGCCGGATCGTGTCGACGCCACCGATCAGCCGCACCAGCTCGTCGCGGGTCCCCTCGGCCTGCAGCCGGCCGGAGTCGATGATGCCGATGCGGTCGCAGAGCCGCTCGGCCTCCTCCATGTAGTGCGTCGTGTAGAGCACCGCCATCCCCTCGCCCGACAGCGCCTCGACCGACTCGAGGATCGCGTGGCGCGACTGCGGGTCGACGCCCACCGTGGGCTCGTCGAGGATCAGCAGGGTGGGTCGGTTGAGCAGGCCGATGCCGATGTTGAGGCGACGCTTCATCCCGCCGCTGTACTCCTTGCTGCGGTCCTTGGCGCGGTCGGCCAGCCCGATGAGCGACAGCACCTCCTCGACCCGGCCCCGCAGCGCGGCCCCGCGCAGGCCCTGGAGCCGGCCGAAGAGGGCGAGGTTCTCCCGGCCGGTCAGGTCGGGATAGATCGCGAGCTCCTGCGGCACCAGGCCGAGGTGGCGCTTGGGCCCGGTCGTGCGCGGCGTCATCGGCTGGCCGGCCACCGTGACCGTCCCTTCGTCCGCGGCGATGAGGCCCGCGACCATGGAGATCGTCGTCGTCTTCCCCGCCCCGTTGGGCCCCAGCAGTCCGTACGTCTCCCCCGGCGCGATGCGGAACGACACCCCGTCCACCGCCGTCAGGTCGCCGAACCGGCGGACCAGCGAGTCCACCACCAGCACGTCGTCGGTCATCTGTGTCCCTTCCGCGTCGCCCTCACGCTAGGGGGCCCGCGAGGCATGTGTCAGGGACGAACGTCACGGGTGCCGAGGTCCGTCCGTCACCGATCGGCTCAGCCTGAGTCCCCGGGACACCGCTGGCTACGCTCGCACCCATGACCCAACCTGTCGCCCTCGTCACCGGTGGATCCTCCGGCATCGGCGAGGCCACCGCCCGCGCCCTGCTCGCGAAGGGCTTCACGGTGTACGCCGTGGCCCGACGCGTCGACCGGATGTCCCGGCTCGCGGCCGAAGGCGTGCACACGTTTGCGATGGACGTCACCGACGACGCGTCGATGGTCGCCGGGATCGAGCGGATCATCGCAGAGCAGGGGCGCGTCGACGTCCTGGTCAACAACGCCGGCTACGGGTCCTACGGTGCGGTCGAGGACGTGCCGATCGACGAGGCGCGACGTCAGTTCGAGGTCAACGTCTTCGGTCTGGCCCGACTGGTCCAGCTCGTCACCCCCCACATGCGGGCGCGCACCAGCGGCCGGATCATCAACATCTCCTCGATCGGCGGGAAGTTCTACGAGCCGTTCGGCGCGTGGTACCACGCGACCAAGTTCGCCGTGGAGGGCTTCAGCGACAGCCTGCGCATGGAGCTGCGGCCCTTCGGGATCAAGGTCGTGCTCGTCGAGCCCGGACCGATCCGCACCGAGTGGAACGAGATCGCCCGCGACTCGCTGCTCGAGCGCTCCGGCGACGGCGCCTACGCGTCGTACGCCCGCCAGGCGCACGCGGTGATGGAGCGCTTCGACGAGCCGTCGCGCGCCTCGACGCCCGAGGAGGTGGCCGACAAGATCGTCAAGGCGGCGCTCGCGAAGCGGCCGGCCGCCCGCTACCCCGTCGGTCGGGGCGCGCGGACGATCACGACGTCGCGCGACCTGCTGCCGGACCGGGTCTTCGACGAGGTCGTGAGCCGGACGTACGGGACGCGCTGAGGCGCGGGACCAAGGTCCTTCGGCTCGGGTCCCTCGGACGTGGCGCCCGTCGCGCGTCCGGGGTCTGATGGGAGCAGGACACCGGCCCGTCGGCCGGGCTTCGCAGAGGAGGGCCAGATGCCGCGCTCCCGTCGCCTCGTGCCGGTGCCGCGTCGCTCGGACGGGACGTACGTCCGCGACCTGCCGCCCCTGCGCCGCGTCATCCCGCACCTGATGCGCACCCGCGCCGAGTCGATCGTCTACTTCCAGCAGCGCATCGAGGTCGACGGCCTGCTCGCCTGGCTCGAGGAGACCAACACCGGTCGGCCCCGCAGCGAGCAGGTGACGCTGTTCCACGTCTTCCTCACCGCGATCGCGCGCACGATGAGGCTCCGGCCGCAGACCAACCGGTTCGTCGCCGGGCGCCGCACCTTCGAGCACCGCGACATCTCGATCTCCTTCGTGGTCAAGCAGGGCCTCACCGACGAGGCGGAGGAGTCCGAGGCCCGGGTGGTGCTGACCGGCACGGAGTCGGTCGACGACGTACGAGGCCGCGTGGCCGACCTCGTACGGCGTGAGCGGGCCGCCGTCGAGCGCGGCGCCGACGACCGCCTGGTCGACCTCTTCGCCTCCGCCCCCCGGCCGGTGCTGTCCGGTGTCGCCGCCGGGCTGCGCTGGCTCGACTACCACGACCTCGTGCCGCGCGCGCTGGTCGAGGCGATCCCGCTCTACACCAGCGTCTACGTCGTGCACGCCGGCTCGATCGGCATCGACCCGCCGTTCCACCACCTCTACGAGACGGGGACCGCGAGCGCCTTCGTCTCCATCGGGCGGGTGGCGCCGCAGCCCGTGGTGGACTCCTCCGGCGCGGTCGTGGCGCGCCAGTGCCTCGACGTGGTCTACACGCTCGACGAGCGGGCGGCCGACGGGTTCTACTTCGCGCGCACCGCCGAGGTGATCCGGCGGCTCGTCGCCGAGCCGGAGCTGCTGGGGGACCCGTCGCTGACCGTCGAGCAGCTCGTCCCGGTCTGGCCGCCGCGATGACCTCCCTGCTCCTGAGCCGCGGCCCGGGGGCGATCGGCGCGCTGGTCGAACTCGGCGTGGTGGGGGTCGCGGTGCTCGCCGACGTCGCGGTCCGGCGGCTCACGCTGGACGACCTGGACCGCGCGGTCGACCACGCGCACGACCTCGACCGGCTCCAGCAGGCGCTGCACCTCGACTGGGAGCGAGCCGCGCAGCGCGGCCTGGCCTCGGCGGACTGGCTGGAGCCCGTGGCGTCGTGGTTCTACGTCTGGGGCTACCTACCGGTCCTGGCCGGTGCGCTCGTGGTGCTGTTCGCCCGCTTCCCGCGCGACTACGCGCGCCTGCGCAACGCCCTCGTCGCGGGCGGCATCCTCGGGCTGCCGGTCTACGCGCTCTACCCGCTCGCCCCACCCCGCCTGGCAGGCCTCGGGTTCACCGACACCGTCGACGCCAGCCTGGTCGCTGACGCTGCGCGGCCGGTCGGCATCGCCAACGAGCTCGCCGCGATGCCCAGCTTCCACGTCGGCTACCTCGTCGTCGTCTCGGTGGTCCTCTGGCGGCTCACCCGCTCGCCGTGGGTGCGCGCGTGGTGCGTCCTGCACCCCGTCGCGATGTGCTGGGTCGTGCTCGCCACCGCCAACCACTGGGTGCTCGACCTGCCGGCGGGCGTCCTGCTCGGCGTGGTCGGTGTCGTGGTGGCGGGGTGGATCGAGGCACGTTCGCCCGCGGCACGGGCCGAACGACTCTGGGACGCCCCCGTCGCCACGCCTAACGTCGGCGTCGGGAGTGAGCATCGAGCGGAGGGAGACGGTCATGGCTGACCGCAGGAGCGCGGGCGGCTCCGGGCAGGCCGGCAACGCCATCTACGGCATCGGCATGTTCGGGGCCTGGGTCTACTTCTGGATGCAGGCCGACGGCTTCTGGCAGCACGTGCTGGCGATCCTCGAGGGGATCGTCTGGCCGGCGTTCGCGGTCTACGACGGGCTCGACGCGCTCGGCGCCTGAGCGCCTGAGCGCCTGAGCGCCCCGTACGTCTGCCTCGTCGGCACCGGCATGCTCACCCGGCCGCCCGGCTCGCCTCCGCGAGGTCGAGGAGCAGCCCGCGCGCGGGTGGGTGCACCAGCTCCGCCCACCGCGCCCACGCGCCGTACGAGCCGTCCCGGACGAGCATCCGCCGGGCGTCCTTCCGTGCGCCCGGCTGCAGGATCGCCGCGGCGACGTGCGCGGCGTCGGACTGCAGGACGTCGCCGTCGACCGCTCGACGCAGGACACGGAAGGCGGCGCGTGGGATCTCGTCGCGACCCGACCTGAGCTGGGCGGTCACGCGCTCGAGGTCGGCGGGCGGCGTACCGATCCTGAGCAGGTCGATGCTGAGCACGTCGGTGGTCAGCTCGAGGTCGGCGCGCAGGAAGCGACGCTCCACGAGCTCGCCCGCGTCGAGGGCGTCCTTGATCCGTTGCCACGGCTCCGGCGCCGCGGCCACGTCCCGGGCCACCCGCTCGGGAACGGCGACCGGCGCGGTGTCGAACATCAGGAGGTCGTCGACACCGCTCGGCACGAGCCGGCCCAGCACCCAGCCGGCCTCGTCGGCGAGGGTCCGGGCGCCGAGGTCGAGCACCTCGGTCCACGCGTCGGCGGCCGGGTCGTGCACGCGCAGGCGACCATCGGGCAGGCTCGCCCCGACCTGGTAGCCGCTGAGCCGTGCACCTGTCCAGGACCGTGCCAGCTCCGCGTGCTCGGCGAGGCGGCCCGTGGCGAGCTCGTCCACGAAGCGCTCGAGCCCGCCCATCTCGTGGACGAGGAGCTGCTGGAACAGCCAGGACTCCCCCGCCACCCGGGCCGCCACCCTCATCGGGTCACCCCCGTCGGCGTGGCAGTCGGCGAGCCGGTCGTCGTGGAAGTTGTCCAGGGCGAAGGCGAGAGCGAGTCGCTGCACCGTCCCCGTCTCGGTGGC
This sequence comes from Nocardioides flavus (ex Wang et al. 2016), assembly GCF_014653115.1. Classification (GTDB taxonomy): domain Bacteria; phylum Actinomycetota; class Actinomycetes; order Propionibacteriales; family Nocardioidaceae; genus Nocardioides; species Nocardioides flavus. The sequence goes on from NZ_BNAD01000013.1 coordinate 35,270, forward strand.
GAGGTCCTCGCAGCGCTGGACCTGGTAGGCGGCCCAGCGCGCCCACACCCAGCCGGGGAGCTCGTCGCCGAGCGCGGCGAGCTGGGCCAGGAGCACGTGGTGCCGGCTGCGCAGGTCGAGCGCCGGCACCGAGGCGTGCAGCTCGAGCGCGCGGGCGGCATCCCCGGAGCGCTCGGCGGCGAGGGACTGGGCGACGAGGTCGTGGTGGGCTGCGGTCATCCGGTCGGCGACACGGGGCAGGCGGCGAAAGCCGGCAGTGGGGTTCCGAGACATGCCTCCACCCAAGGACCGTACGGACCGCCGCCACAAGCAGCCGGGCGGGACCTGTGGACAACTGCCTGCCTGTGGAGAGCCGTTCGCCAGGCGACGCCGGCGCGGGCAGGGTCAGGGCCATGTTCGAACCAGTCCTGACCACCCAGACGCAGGTGGAGCACGCGTGGCGCGAGCTCATGGGGCCGTGGAGCTTCGGCGGCCACAGCGTCTGGATGATGCTCGTCGTCGACGACCGCCCTCTGCCCCACCTGACCGAGATCTCGGAGGCCGAGGACCCGCCCGACGCGGCGCACGTCGACGGTCTCACGGAGATCCTCCTCGGGCTCGAACGCGACGTCGCGCCGGGCCTCCGCGTCGCGTTCCTGCGGTCTCGGCCCGGCAAGGGCGTCATCACCGACAACGACCGCGCCTGGGCACGGAGCCTGTACGCCGCAGCCCGCCGCGCCGGGGTCCCGTGCGAGGTGGTCCACCTCGCCACCCGTGGTGCAGTGCGCCCGATCCCGGCCGACGTCGTCGGCATCCGCTAGGTCAGTAGCCCCTCGGCACCACGTGCGCGTCGCCGCCCGGGAAGACCAGCCCCTCGTGCCCGTCGCTCCACCGCACCAGGTACGGCGGCGCGCCGTCCTCGCCCCGCACCTCGAGGATCTCGCCCTGCCTCGGGCGCGTGTCCACCTTGTTGCTCTCGGCGACCAGGCTGTCGCCCACCTCCGCTCGCATGACGCACCTCCTGCTCAGCACCGTCGTCCCTCCCACTGTGCGCCCGGCGGGTGCGGCGGGCAAGGGTCGGGTGCCCACTGTGCGCCCGGCGGGTGCGGCGGGCAAGGGTCGGGTGCTCGGCAGGCGGCGACCGGTCACGGGACCGCTCACCCGATGCCGAGCCTGCGCGCCACGTCGTCGCCCGCCACCCGGCGTACGGTCGCAGGGTCACCGACCACGACCAGCTCGTCGGTCGCGCGGGACATCCCGACGTAGAGCCTCTCCCGCGCCCGGTCGCGCGACCCGTCCTCGTTGAGGCAGAGCACGACGGCCCGGCGCTCGAGGCCCTTGCACCCGAGCACGTGGCCGTAGAAGACCTCGTCGTCCCAGTAGGTGCGCCAGTAGCCGTCCTGGTCGTGGAAGTCGGTGCGCTCGACCTGGATGGGGTGCCGGTGCCCGGTCGTGAGCAGCGCGACGTGCTGCGGGTCCCAGCCGGCGTCGAGGAGGCGGTCCACCTCGTCGTCGGCGACGCCGAGCGGGTCCTCGCCGCCTGCGTCGACGAACCGTACGGCCGGCCCGTCGCCGCCGCGGGAGTACATCCGGCTCGGCGCGAGCGGACCGAACGACTCGTGGATCTGGCGGGTGTTGCGGAGGTTGTGGTCGAGGACGAGCGGGACGAGCGCGACCGGCGGACGGCCGAAGCGCGCGAAGATCCGCTGGTTCTCGTCGGAGTAGACGTAGAGCCCGCCCTCCCCCTCGTCGCGCAAGGCGCGCAGCACCGGCGTCCACCACGAGTCGGCGAAGTCCTGCGCCTCGTCGACGATGACCGCGTCGTACCTGTGCCCGTCGGGCAGCGCGCCCGCCAGCTCGGCCATCTCGGCCGGCAGCCGCTCCTCCCAGAAGTCGCTGTCCGTACGGTCACCGTCGGACGCGCCCCACTGCTGGCCGAAGGCGTGAAAGGTGCCGACGAACGCGGGCCGGTGGTTGCGGGGCCACGTCGCGACCTCGCGGCGGAGGTGCTCAGCCAGGCCGATGGAGTAGCAGAGCAGCGCGACACGCTGGGACTTGCGCTCCTGGCTGCCGCGGGTGAGCTCCTTGGCCTGCTGGAGCGCGAGGACGGTCTTGCCGCTGCCGGCGCCGCCACGCACCTCGACGCGGTGGAGCAGCCGGGTGACGCGCAGGATCGTGGCCTGCTCGAGGGTGAGCCGGTCGGCGACGTCGGCGCGCTCGTCGGCCTCCGCCCGGAGGTCGTACGTCGTGGGCAGGCGACCGGTGAGGATCTCGGCGATCTCGTCGACGTCGTCGAAGGTCGCGACCCGCTGGCCGTGGGTCATCCGCTGGGCGTTCTGCCGGAGCCGGCCGACGAGGTGGTCCTGGTCGTCCTTGTCGTGCAGCGCCCAGCGCGGCAGGTCGGGCAGCGAGAAGTCGGACCCGAACTCGGAGTAGGGCGTGACGACGGCGTGCGCCCACGCGACCCGCGTACGGCTGCCCCACCGCTCGTCGCGCTCGACGTAGGACCGCAGGGCGTACTTGCCGTCACGGGCCTGGTCGACCGGGTGGATGATCGCCTCGCGGCCCCGGCGCATGATGCGCCACCCGTCGTCCCACCACACGCTGCCGCCCTTGACCTCCAGCGCCACGACCCCGACGTCGGGCATCAGCACGACGAGGTCGACCTCGTGGTCCTTGAGCTCGTCGGTGAGCCGCAGGTTGGCGATGAGGACGTCGTCGTCGCCGAGGCCGTCGCGCAGCCGCTCCCACACGGCCTGCTCGGACGTCGTGGCGAAGGTCGGGCTCTCCGGGATCAGGCGCGGCATGTGACCACCCCACCACCGCGCGCGGTCGCGCGTCCGCCGAACGCCGTCACCGGCCGGTCCCCGCCTCGTCCTCGTCGAACAGCGCGAGCTGGTCGACCTGCACCTTGCGCACCGGCGCGTCGACCATCAGCCGCAGCCCGGCGCGCATCCGGGCGGTGAGGTCGCGGAGGTAGTCGTGTCGTGCGCGGGCGACCTTCTCGCGGGTCCGCTGCTTCTGGTCGCGGGCCTCCCGGGCCCGCGTCCGCGCGTCGCGGCGACGCCGCTCGGTGATGCGGATCGCCTTGAGCAGCAGGCCGGTGTCGTTGCCGAAGATCCGGACCATCGTCGCCGGCCCGACCGAGCCGCGCTCGTCGCGCTCGAGCTCGGCCATCACGGCGTACGCCGTCTCGAAGCGGCTGCCCTGCCGCTCGGGCGGGGGCTCGGGCGCGGTGCGTAGGCGCTCGCCGAGGTCGCGCGCCCAGCCGTCGACCTGCGAGAGCAGGCGGTTGACCTCGCCGCGCACGGCCGCGGGCACGGCTGCCCCGAGGCCGAGCTCGCGGGTGACGCTGATCCGCTGCTCGGTGAGGGAGAACGTGAGGCCGAACTCGGTGCGGTTGAGCCGGTTGACCTCCACCAGAGCGGCCTGCTCGTCGGCGACGTCGTCGACCAGCAGGCAGGACAGCAGCACGCGCGGGGCGTCCTTGTGGACCGTCACCCAGACGAGCCGGTCGTCGGTGGGCAGCGGGAGGTCGCCGTCCTCGTCCCACTCCGGCGCCTCGTCGTAGAGGTCGGCGACGGCGAGGTCGATGACCGCGCGCACGTCCTCGACCGAGGACGGCGCGACCGGCCGGTCGAGGTCGCGCTTCTCGCCCTGCGGCGCCGGCGGCGCGGACGGCAGCGGGCGTACGGCCCCGTCGGACCGAGTGCCGTCGGACCGAGTGCCGTCGGTCTCGAGGCCGTCGACGTCGAGGAAGGCCGGGTGCACCACGCCGTACGTCTCCCGCAGCGCCTCGACCACCATCACGGCCGCGCGGTCGACCTCGCGGGCACCGAGCTCCACCGAGAGCCCCGTCTCGGCGCCTCGCATCGCGTCCACCTCGAGACGGCCGTCCGCCACCAGGACCTGGCACCACGCCGCGTCCTCGTGGGGACCCGTGTCGATCATGACGAGGCCCCCGCGCTCCAGCTCGGCGAGCCTGTCGGCCAGCCGCTGCCGGAACCCGCGCCACGCCGTCTCGACCGCGTCGTCCCACCGACGCTCGAGCTCGTCATCCATGCCGTCGTCCATGCCCTCGACCCCTGACCGGACCGCCCCCGCGATCCCCACGACGACGACCCTAGGGACCACCACCGACAATCGGTCCGTGTCGCCCGCCCGAGGCGGTCCAGACAGCTCCGGCGACCGTCGCGCTGCCCCTGTCGACCGGCGCCGCACGGGCGTAGATTCGAGGACTGCCCTCCCACCCCCCAATCCCGAGAGGTGGGTGTCGACACCGAGGAGGAGCAGCGTGTTCATCCAGATCATCCAAGGCACGTGCACGCGCCAGCAGGAGCTCCACGAGCACCTGGACACGTGGCGCAACGAGCTCGGCCCGGGAGCACCGGGTTGGCTCGGAGGGACCTACGGGTTCACCGACGACGACACGTTCGTGGGCGTCGTCCGATTCGAGTCGCGGGACGCCGCGATGGCCAACTCCGGCCGGCCCGAGCAGGACGCCTGGGCCGCCCGCATGATGGAGCTCTTCGACGGACCCGTCGAGTTCCACGACTGCGACGACGTCACCCTCCTGATGGACGGCGGGTCCGACCAGGCGGGCTTCGTCCAGGTCATCCGGGGCAGGGCCGACGACCCCGACCGGCTCAGGACGATGATGACGACCGACACCGACTCGCTGCACCGGATGCGGCCCGAGATCATCGGCGGCACCCTCGCCATCGAGCCGGACGGCACCTTCACCGAGACCGTCGCGTTCACCAGCGAGGACGCAGCACGCCAGGGCGAGCAGGTCGAGCCGCCGCCGGAGGTGCGCGCGGACCTCGACTACGCCATGGCGGGCGCGCAGTTCTACGACCTGCACCACCCCTGGTTCGAGTCCCGCTGAGCACATCCACCGTGGATGCACCGGGGCGCTCGGGAGCCCCGGGACCACCCCACGTCACCGATCCATCGGGTCGGCCTACGTCCGCCTGGCGAAGGTGACCTTGTTGTCGGCGTGGATCGTCCTGGCGTAGCGGGAGTCGTGCGCGAGGCGGTGGTGTCGGGGGCACAGCAGTCGGCCGTTGGCGAGGTCGGTGAGGCCGCCGCGTGACCACGGGTCGTCGTGGTGGGCATGGCACCCCGAGGCCGTGGTCTCGCACCCGCGTGCGGTGCAGCCACCGTCGCGCAGGCCGAGGGCGATGCGCTGCGCCTTGGTGAACAGCCGCGCCGCGCGACCCTGGTCGAGCGGCTGCGACTTCGAGCCCAGCACCACCGGGACGATCCCCGCCTCGCACGCGAGCCGGCGCGCCTGCCCCGCCGTCATGCGCGAGCCGTCGTCGAGCAGCGCGGTCCCGGACTCCGCGAGGAGCTGCTCGAGCGTCATGGTCACCACCACGGTCGCGTTGACGCCGGCGGTCTGCGGGGTGGCGTCGGTCGGGTAGCGCTCGACGTACTCCACGAACGCCTCCCCCAACCGGCGGCGCAGCGGCTTGAAGTCGCCCGTCTCGTCGCGCAGGTCGGCCTCGGTGTGGCGTGCGGGGTTGGCCAGCGCGAGCAGGTGCCGCTTGAACATCGCACCAACATGCGAGGGCGCCACGAACCGGCCCTGGCAGCGACCCTCGCCGTCGTCGACCAGCACCAGCTCCACGGTCGCGTCGGCACGCGCCTCCTCGGCCGCCAGCACACTCGCCTCGTGGGACTCCCCCACCTCGGGCGCGACCACGTCGAGGATCCGCTTGCCGATCTGCCTCAGGTCGCGGGCGTCGTGCTCGCGGGCGAGCTCCAGCAGCGTGCCCTCGGCCCGCCACCGCGTCTCCTCCTCGACGTGGACCGGCAGCGCGTCCACCGCCTCAGCCACGACCCGCGCCTGCTCGGTCCGCAGCGCGCCGGCGGACAACGCCGAGGCCACCGCCGGGTGCGTCTCCATCGCGCGCCCCAACGCGAGGTCGCGGCGCGCCTCGTGCCGGGTCGTACGCGTCTCGACCGCCAGCCACGCCGCCGCGTCACGCAGACCGTACGCCTCGCCCACGTCATCGGACGCGGCGAGCACCCGGGCCGCCAACGCGTCCAGCTGCGAGCGCGCCTCGGCCAACGCGACCAGCGCGGACTCCTTCTCCGCGGTGCGCATGAACGCCGGCTCCACCCCGTGGGCAACCTTGAGCGCGGACGCGATGTCGCACAGACAGTCGATGATCGGATGCACTGGGCCACCTCCTCGGCGCGCGTCACGGACACCCACCCCGTTCCCGGGGTGGTGCGGTGAGACGTGCCGGACCCATTGCCAGGTCGCCACCCGAGAGCCGGACCAACGGCGCCCCGCCAGCACCAGGACGGGTTCTATGGGTGACTGCCCCGATCCCGGGATCCCCGTCGCCTCAGACGGGATCCGTTCCGGACCGGCGTGCTTGATGAGAACTTATCGTACACCTGTTCGAACGCCCTCGCAACCCCTGTGTCGACTGTGGTCGAGCCGCCATGATCGCCCGCGGGCTCCGGACCTTGGGGCCGACAGCGGGACGAATGGCCCTGTCCTCCTGTGACCGAGGAAGCCAGACTGTCCCGATGGCCCTGACCTCGACCCCCGCGGCGTACGTGCCCTGGTTCAGCCGACGGAGGGGACTGGCGCTGGCCGGGGTACTCGCGCTGTTCGTGTCGATCACTGTGGTCCGGTTCGCCCTGGGCAACGACTCCTCGGTAGCCATCACGGTGTTCTACGTCGTGCCGGTCAGCCTCGCCGCCCTCGCCTGGGGCCGCGTTGCCGGGATGCTTGCCTCGGCGGCCGCGCTCGTGCTGCTCGCGCTGTGGGTGCTGGTGGCCGACGTGGACCTCACCGTGCTCGGCTGGTCGACGCGGATGGTGCCGATCCTGCTCGTCGGGCTGCTCCTCGGCGACGCCTCCGACCGGCTGCGACGTGCCGAGCAGGCCCGCGTCGAGCAGGCCAAGCGCGACGTCCTCCACCGGCAGGCCGTCGAGATCAACGACTCGCTCCTCCAGGGCATGGCGGCGGCCAAGTGGGCGCTGGAGGCCGAGAGGCACGACGTCGCGCACGAGCGGCTCAGCGACGCCATCTCGTCGGGACAAAAGCTCGTCGCCCGACTGATCCGCGACTCGGCGATGGGGCCGCTCGACGGCGCAGCCGACCCGTCTCGCCGCTGAGGGCCGCCCACGCCGACCTCTTCCTCGGACACACGCGCGATGATCACCCCATGACCGAACGCAACGTCCTCGGCGGCGAGCTCGACCCCTGCGGCACGGATCCCGTCACCGGGTTCCACCGCGACGGCACCTGCACCGTCGGCCCGCAGGACGTCGGCCTGCACGCCGTGTGCGCGGTGATGACCGAGGAGTTCCTCGCCCACCAGCGCTCGGTGGGCAACGACCTCTCCACCCCGCGCCCGGAGTGGCACTTCCCGGGTCTCGTCCCGGGCGACCGGTGGTGCGTGGTCGCCGTCCGCTGGCTGCAGGCGTACGAGGCGGGGGTGGCCGCGCCGGTCGTGCTGTCGGCGACGTCGGAGCGTGCGCTCGACGTCGTGCCGCTCGAGGTGCTGCGGGCGCACTCGGTCGACGTGCCACCGGACCTGAGCGGGCTGCGCTGAGCTGACCCGGTTGTCCACAGATCCGGTCGCGGGGGTGTCGCCACCGCGGTCCGGTTCGTGAAGGTGGACGGGTGCGGATCAGTGTCGAGTGCGGCGGCTACGCCGAGGCGGCCGACGCCTGCCGGACGGCCAACCACGTGGCGGCGCTGCTCACTGAGTCGCTCGCCGGCAAGCTCGCGGCGTACGCCGGGATGGCGGGCGACGACGCCACCAGCAGCGACTTCGCCGCGGCGTACGACCCTGCCGCACGCGAAGCGGTGGCCACGCTGGCCGACCTGACCCACGCCCTGGTCGGGCTCGGACGGCTCGTCGACGCCAGCGGTCGCAACCATGACCGCGCCGAGGCGGCCGCCGCGGGCAGGACCAACGCCTACACAGGTCGCAGGCTCGACGAGGACTCGTTCGTCCGCGTATCCCCCGCACCCCCGCCGTCCAGTCTGGGCGGCTCGGTCGCCACCGGGCTCGGCGAGATCCACGCGTGGATCCTCGACCAGGTCGAGGGCTTCGTGTGGCCCGGCGCCGACGTCGGCCTGCTCCGTGACGCAGCCTCGGCGTGGCGGCGTACGAGCGGGTCGGTGGCCGACCTCACCGCCCACCTCGACGTCGTCACGCGCCTGCTCGAGCACCAGGTCTCCCCCGAGATCCCGCTCGCGCTCGCGGCGATCGCCGATCTCCGTTCGCTGGTCGAGGACACCGCCGACCAGCTGCTCGCGCTCGCCGACGCGTGCGAGGACTACGCCGGAGGCGTCGAGGGCACGCGCACCCGCACGCGCGCCCTGCTCACCGAGATCGGCCAGATGGTCGTCGAGGAGGTCGCCATCACCGCGATCGTCGCCGGCATCACCGGTGGACTCGGCGGTGGCGTGAAGGCGGCCGCGGCGCTCGCGCGCATCCGTGCCCAGGCCCCGCGATTCCACGCCCTGCTCACCTCGCTGCGCGCGGTCGTCGCGACTGGGGCAGCTCGGCTGCGGGCAGCGGAGGACCAGCTCGCGCGGGCTCGGGAGGGGTTCGATCGCTTCGTCCAGGCCCCGGTGCGGGATGAGCGCGGGGAGATGGTGCACCCGCTGGGCTGGCGTACGAACCAAAGAGCGCGGCTGGCAAGGATCGCGGAAACGATCGCAGACCCCAGGATCTTCGACCCGCACGACCTGCGAGGCATGCCCGCTGAGGACTTGGGCCGACTCCTGCGTGGCTGGCCATCATCGAGCAGTGCGCGTGGCGACGGCGTCCGCTTCAAGGATCCGGACCACTACGATCGCCAGATCAGGATCATGGACGGCTACGGCGACACGCGGCCCGACGCGTTGACCAGCGGTCCGTACGTCGTCGTCTCGCAGAACGGCACCAAGGTGAAGATCCCCCTCGAAGGGAACCCACTCCTATGACTGACCGCTCGCTCGTGGACCGCCTCCTCGACGAGGTGCAGGAGGAGTACGACTTCGACGGCGTGCTGCCCCTCTACATGTTCGCCTGGTCGCTCGCTGGCCTGGGTCTGGACCGCTCTGACCCGGCGTTCGCGGGCATCTGCCGAAAGGCGTACGACACGTTCGTCGAGCGGCATCCTGACCTTCAACTCGTATGGGTGCCGTGGCCCATCGACACTGCAACGGCCCGCGCAGCCGAGCCCGGTACTCCCATCGAGCTCGACGGGGATCCTGAAGCACCGGCGAATAGACCCCTGCTCGCGCTCGTAGGAGCAGAGGCGTCTTTCGCCGAACGCTGAGCTGGCGTGGTGCACCCAGATGGCAAGCCGCTACGCCACGACCCGCGGCCCCCACCAACCAGGAGGGCCGCGGGTCGCAGGGCTCAGGCCAGGACACCGCCGATCATCAGCACGCCGTCCGGGTCGTACGTCCGCCGGGTGCGCCGCAGCCGTGCGAGCGTCACCTCGTCGTACGCGTCGACGTACTCCTCGGGCGTGAAGGTGAAGTTCGGCAGCCGGTGACCACCCACCCAGGGCGCCATCGCGTCGAGGATCGCGGCGGCGTGGTCCTCCACGCCCGGGATCTCGGCGATGCCCACGATCAGCAGCGAGTACGCCGCGTCGCGTGAGGCGAAGGCGCTCGGGTGCTCGCCTGCCCGGGCGTACGCGCCGCCGAGCTGGCGCACCTCCACCAGGATCTGCGGTGACGCGAGCCCCGGTCCCGTCAACGCGAGCAGCGCGTCGGCCGCCTCGGCCGGGAAGTCGGCCAGCACGTGGCCGGCCTCGAAGGCCGGGGTCGGGTCGAGCGGGTCGGTGTGCACCGAGTCGATCGCCGTGTAGGGCTTGTCGGCCACGTGGTCGAGGATCACGGGCGCGGCCGCCCGCATCGCGGCGAACCAGCGCTCGCCCTCCTCGGCGGACCCGGTCCACACGTAGCGCACCGACAGCGTCAGCCGGCCGGCGAGCATCGGCGGCACCCCCTCCATCTCGGGCAGCTGGAGGAGCGCGAAGGACGTGGTGCCGGCCTCGGGCAGCTCCGCCGACCAGTCCCGCCAGGCGTCGATGACACCCGGCGCGTCCGCGCCGTCGAACCACAGCGAGCCGCCGTAGAACCGCGGCTGCTGCACCAGGTCGAACTCGATCGCCGTGACGATCCCGAGCATCCCCTTCGCACCGCGCAGGGCGAAGAACAGGTCCGGGTGCTCGGTCGGCGTGGCCCGCCGGAGCACGCCGTCGCCGGTGACGACCTCGATGGCGCGCACCCGGTCGATGGCGAGGCCGTAGGTGCGGGCCATCGGCCCGAGCCCGCCGCCGGTGGTGTAGCCGACGATGCCGACGTCGGTGATCGAACCCGAGAGCGGCGCCAGACCGTACGGCGCGGCGGCCTCGACGACCTTCAGCCACTTCACCCCGGCTCCGGCGCGGGCCCAGCCCTCCTCGGGGTGGATGACGACCTCGTCGAGCTCCTGGGTGGTGACCAGCAGCTCGGTGGTCAGGTCGGCCATCGGGCCGTGGCCGGTGGCCTGCGGGGTGACGCGGAGGCCGTGGCGGGCCGCGAACTGCACGGCTTCGACGACGTCCTGGGCGTCGTGTGCCGCGAGGACGGCCGCGGGCCGCACCGGGACGGCGAGGTTCCACGGCGAGACGAGGGCGTCGTACTTCTTCTCGCCGGGCACTGCGAGGGTGCCGATGGTGAGCGCGTCCAGCTCCGCGAACGGTACGGCTGCGGGGCTGGTCTGTGCGATGGTCATGCTTTCCTCCGTGTGGTGTCGTCGTTGACCACTCGAAGGTGCACCGGTGCACTTGCGGTGCACTTGGACCCGACTTGAGCCCGACCGGCGGAATCAGTCGTTCTGGGGTGCTTGAGGCCCCACGAACACTCCCTGCGGGTCCGCCGCACGACGGATCCGCAGCAAGCGGTCGTACGACTCCGCCGACCAGCCGCGCCGCGCGGCGGCCTCGTAGGCCATCGAGAGGTACGCCGCGCTGGAGGTCCAGGGCGCGAGCGAGTCGAGGATCCGCAGGGCGTCGGCGCGTACGGCGCTCCAGCCGGTGCCCACGTCGAGGCCGACGCCGAGCACGAGGAAGGAGCCGTCGAGGTGGTCCATCGCGCCGGCGCGGCGCGAGGGCCGCGCCAGTGCGCCGCCGAGCTGGCGCAGCTCGACGAAGAGCAGGTCGCTGCCCGACCCGGGACCGGCGGCGTCGACCAGGGCGTCGACCGCGTCCGCCGGCAGGCCGTTGACCAGCACGCTGTTGGCGTAGACCGCGGTGGGCTCCTGCGGGTCGAGCTGCAGGTGGGCGATGTCGGGTGCGGACATCTGCGTGAAGGTGTCGATCTCGGGCTTCAGCGCGCGCAGCGCCGCGATGGAGCGCGCCCCCGCATCGGCGTCGCCGAGCGCGACCGCGTCGATCATCACCAGCTTGCGACCGCTGAGCTGCGCCGGCAGCCACTCGCTCTCGGGCACCTGGAAGATCCGGGCCACGCTCGTCACCGACTCGGGCGCGTCCGCGGTCCACTCGCCCCAGGCGGTGAGCACGCGCCGGGCGTGGGTCCAGTCCCACGCGAGCATCCCGGCGTACGCCGTGCGCACCGGCAGCAGGTCGAACTCCAGTGACGTGACCACCCCGAAGCCGCCGCTGCCCCCGCGCGCCGCCCAGAGCAGGTCGGTGTCGTGGGCCTCGGTGGCGCGTACGAACGTGCCGTCTGCGAGCACCAGCTCGACCGCCGTGATGGCGCTGCACTGCAGGCCGTGCTGCCGGGCGTACCAGCTCACTCCCCCGCCGAGCGACGAGCCGACCACGCCCACCCCCGGGCTGGACATGTGCATCCCGGCGAGGCCGACCTTGCCGGCGCGGGAGACCACGTCACCCCACAGGACGCCAGCGTCGGCCCGGGCCGTACGGGTGGCGGCGTCGACGCGCAGGCCGGTCATCGCCGAGGTGCGCAGCAGGACGGCGTCGCCGAGCCGGCCCGCGAGCGGCGGGGCGCCGTGGCCCGTGCCCTGCGGCGCGACCCGGAGCCCCGCCGCAGCGGCGGCCTTGACGACCAGCGCGACCTCCTGCGGGTCGGCCGGATAGGCGACTGCCGCCGGGCGCTCGTCGACCTGGAGGTTCCACGGCATCCGCGCCTCGTCGTAGAGGGGGTCGCCGGGCAGGTGCACGGCACCGCCGGCCAGCCCGCGCAACGCCTCCGCGTGGTGCATCGTCACCGCCTCACTCCTGTGGGCGATCCAGCATGGTCGGTGCGACTTGAGGATGACTTGAGCCGCCGGTTCAGCCGCTCGACGAGCAGGGCGCGCTCGCCCGTGGGGACGTCGGCGTGGATGGCGTCGCGCACCAAAGGGTTCACGAAGTCGAGCGGGTGGCCGTCGAGGAGGATCTCGCTGCGGGCCAGGAGGTCGAGGGCCGCCGCGACGTCCTCCTCGGGGAGCTGCGCGAGGTCGGCGACGCTCAACAGGTCGGCCGTCGGCCCGAGCATCGCGACAGCGCGGGCGACCGTCGTCACGCCGGCGGGCATCCGGCGCAGGCGCAGCGTGACGAGCGAGGCGATCGCCCGCGAGCCGACCGCGCGGACGGTGTCGACGTGCGCCGCGTCCGGCGGGATGCCCTGGTCGGCGAGGGCGCGCAGCAGCTGGCGCAGAAGCAGCGGGTTGCCGGAGGTCATCCGGTGGCAGGTGGCCACGAACGTGTCCGCGCCCGGACCGAGCCGGTCGGCCACCAACGCGGCGGTGCCCTCCTCGGTGAGCGGCGCGGGGCGTACGACGGTCAGCGTCTCGTCGGCGACCAGCTCGGCGAGGTCGTCGGCCCGGTTCGGCTCGCCGGTGCGCATTGCCAGGACCACCAGCACCGGGAGACCCTCGAGCCGCCTGACCAGGTAGGCGAGGAACTGCAGCGACGCCTCGTCGCACCGCTGGACGTCGTCGACGCAGAGCACGAACGGCGCCTCCTCGGCGAGCTGTGTCGTCAGCTCGCAGAGCCCGCGCAGCACGGCGAAGCGCTCGTCGTGGCCCAACGCGTCCTCGGCGCCCGTGCCGAACAGCTGACGCACCACGCCCCACGCGAAGTCCTGCTCGAGCGCGCTGCTGCGCGCCGACCGCACCCACACGCCGGCGGCGACGGCGAGCGTGCGGACCTCGTCGAGCAGGCGGGTCTTGCCGATACCGGCAGGGCCCTCGACGAGCAGGCAGCCGGACGTGCCGTCGGCGAGCTCGTCGAGCCGGGTGCGGAGGAGCGCCAACTCGCGGTCCCGGTCGACGAGCCCGTCGGGCGTACGGGGCCTCGGGACGAGCGCCACCGGAGCGGTGCTCAGTGCCGGCCTGGGACCGTCGAGGTCCGGTGACTGGGCGAGCACCTCCGCCTCCAGCGCGCGCAGCGCCGGACCCGGGGTCCACGCCCAGCTCCTCGGCGAGCACCGCCCGCGCTCTTCTCAGCGCTTCGAGGGCGGCGGCCTGGCGGTGCGCCCGGTAGAGCGCAAGGGTCAGGAGCCGCCAGCGCTCCTCGCGCAGCGGGTCCTCCTTGACCAGCGCCTCGAGGTCGCCGATGACGAGCGGGGCCTCGCCGAGCTCGAGCCGCGTCGCGAGCAGCCGCTCGCGGGCGAGCCCGCGCAGCTCGGTGAGCCGGGCGACCTCGACCTCGGCCCACGCCTACCCGGCATAGTCGGCGTACGCCGGACCGCGCCACGATCGCAGCGCGGCCTCCAGCGTGCAGACCGCGTCCCCCGGCGCCTGGCCCGCGGCCGCCTCGACCGCCGCCTCGAAGGCCCACGCGTCGACCGCATCCCCCGGGAGCCGGAGCACGTAGCCCGGCCCCGCCCGGGCGATCACACCCGCGCGCTGGCGGGCGGCCGCGTCAGGCTCGAGCCGTCGACGCAGGTGACTGACGTACGCCTGCAGCGCGCCGGTCGCGTTGGCCGGCGGGTGGTCGCCCCAGACGCACTCGACGAGGTGGTCGGCCGGCACCACCTGCCCACGCTGCATCGCCAGCGCCGCCAGCACGGCACGCTGACGGCGCCCGCCGAGATCCACGGCCACGCCGTCCCGCGTGGCCGTGAGCTCGCCGAGCACGTGGAGCTCGAGATCCGGCTGTCCGTCCACCCCATTCCTCGCGTAGGGCCTTCGTCGAGAGTAGGACGTCCCGAGGCCGAGCGCTGCCCCGATTTCGGGCACGCGCCCGCTGCTGGTCGAGGGGGGCACCGCTCGCTGGTCGAGGAGGGCACTGCTCGCTGGTCGAGTAGCCCGCGAGGGACGAGCGGGCGTATCGAGACCCCATCAAGCCACCCCCAAGTCGCCGTCAAGCCACCCGGGGCACGGTCGGGTCCTCGACCCAACACCCAGGAGCACACCGATGAACCGCATCGCCCAGAGCCTCACCCTGACCGTCGCCGCTCTCGCAGTGACCGCGGCGGCCTCCCCCGCCGTCGCCGCAACCAAACCGCTGGTCGACCTGCGGGGCGCCGACCTCGGCACGCACGCGGTCGACGCCGCGGGCACCGCCCACCTCGCCGGCTCGGTGACCGGCAAGCCGTTCGACGGCACGTACGTCGCCACGCTGGCCGCCGACGACGGGTCGTTGCCGGCACCCGGCTCGTGCGAGCCCGCCGCCGGCACCCTCGACGTGACCTCCGAGAAGCGCTTCCTGCGGCTCGACGCGGTCGGCGAGGTGTGCGGAGAGTTCACCGACGCCACCTACGTGGTGACGCACCGGTTCGTCGGCCGCTACGTCGTGACTGATGCCACCACCCGCAGGCTGCGCGGCACCGACGGCTGGATCTTGCTGATCCTGGCCACCCAGGGGCGCGCCACCGTGGAGGCGTACGACTCCTGAGTGCTCCCGGCGACATGGCCCCTCCCCGTGGGACGAAGGGCCCTGCCCCGGGCCGTTCCCCCCGACCTGGCGCGAGAGCGGATCGACGTGGACGTCGGAGCGGAAGTTTGAGCGAAGGGAGCGCGAGGCCGGCGTTCGCCGTCTACCACGGGCTCGAGGCGTTGGGCGCCTGACGCCCGGGTCGCGATCCGGTCGGCCTACGTCCGTCTGGCGAAGGTGACCTTGTTGTCGGCGTGGGTGGTCTTCGCGTAGCGGGAGTCGTGGGCCAGGCGGTGATGTCGTGGGCAGAGCAGTCGCCCGTTGGCCAGGTCGGTCAGCCCGCCACGTGACCAGGGGTCGTCGTGGTGGGCATGACAGCCGGACGCCGAGGTCTCGCAGCCCGTGGCGGTGCAGCCGCCGTCGCGCAGACCGAGCGCGATGCGCTGGGCCTTGGTGAACAACCGCCGCGTCCGTCCCAGGTCGAGGACCTGGGACTCGGTGCCGAGGACCACGGGGATGATCCCTGCCTCGCACGCCAGCCGACGCGCCTGGCCCGCGGACATGCGCGTGCCGTCGTCCAGCAGAGCCGTGACGTTGTCCGCGAGCAGCTGCTCCAGCGTCATGGTCACCACCACGGTGGCGTTGACGCCCGCGGTCTGCGGGGTGTGGTCCTCGGGGTAGCGCTCGACGTACTCCACCAGCGCCTCACCCAACCTGCGCCGCAACGGCTTCCAGCCGCCGGCCTCGCCCCTGAGCTCGGCCTCGGTGTGACGCGCCGGGTTCGCCAGCGCCAGCAGGTGGCGCGTGAGGATCTTCCCCACGTGCGAGGGCACGACGAACCGACCATGGCACCGGCCCGCGCCGTCGTCGACCAGGACCAGCTCCACGCCCGCGTCGGCGCGTGCCTCCTCACCCGCCAGCACCGCCGCCTCGTGGCACTCCCCGACCTCGGGGGCGACCAGGTCCAGGATGCGTTTCCCGATCTGCTTCAGCTCACGCGCATCGTGCTCGCGCGCGAGCGCCAGCAACGTGTTCTCCGCCCGCCACCGCGTCTCGGCCTCGACACGTACCGGGAGCGCGTCGACCGCCTCGACCACCGCTCGCGCCTGCTCGGTCCGCAACGCCCCGGAGGACAACGCCGACGCCACGCCCGGGTGCGCCTCCAACGCCCGGCCCAACGCCAGGTCACGGCGTGCCTCGCGCCGCGTCGTACGCGTCTGCACCGCCAGCCACGCCGCCACGTCACGCAGCCCATGCGCCTCGCCCACGTCGTCCGAGGCAGCCAGCACCCGAGCCGTCAGCGCATCCAGCTGCGAGCGGGCCTCGGCCAGCGCGACCAGCGCGGACTCCTTCTCCGCGATGCCCATGAACGCCGGCTCCACGCCGCGAGCAGCCTTCAACGCCGCGGAGATGTCAGCGGCACACTCGATGATCGGATGCATGGGCCACCTCCTCGGCACGCGTCACGGACACCCACCCTGTTCCGGGGTGATGCGGTGAGACGTGCCGGCCCATTCGCCACGGTCGCCACCCGAGAGCTCGCCTTGTCGACGGCACCCCGCCAGCACCAGGACGGGTTCTATGGATGACTGTCCCGACCCCCAGATCCCCGTCGCCTCAGACGAGACCCTTTCCGGATCGGCGTGCTGCACTTATCGTACACCTGTTCGGCCGATCGGACCATCACAATTTCGGGGCTGTGGACTGACGCTGGCCACTCCGCCGGTCGAGGAGGGACGAAGTCCCATCACGAGACCCACACCCCACTCGCTCCCGCCTCTGTGGGGGTGGTCCACCGGCGCGGACAGGGGGACCGTGGAGCCATGGCTGTGACGAGCTTCCAGGACCTGCCCCTCGCCGACCGCGACCACGACTGGGACGGCGACGCCGCCGAGAAGCGGGTGCGCGAGTGGGCCGGCGCCGAGGACGAACCCAACGAGAAGTACCGCGAAGCCCACGTCTGGTACGACGCGGACAAGAAGGACAACTTCACCGCCTACAAGCTGTTGATCGCCGACGTCGTCGACGGCCGGCTGCGCGCGGTGCCGCGCGGGGTGATGGCCGCGGGCAACGTCATGGTCGGCGGGCGCGGTGGCGTGGACCTGCCGTCGAAGGACGTCGATCGCGTCAAGAGCCACCTCGCGAAGTACTACGCGAAGATGGGCGACGAGGCGCCCTGGGAGCGGGATTGACGGCACACACGTGGTCGAGCCGGCTGATCCGTCCGGCAGGATGCGGCCGTGCGCATCGGGACCTGGAACCTCGCCGGCCGGTGGTCGGACGACCACCGGAACGTGCTCCTCGAGGCTGACTGCGACGTCTGGCTGCTGACGGAGGTCGACGAGCGGACGAGCCTGCCCGGCTTCGCGATGCACCTCTCAGCCGCAACGATGGCAGCGCGCCGGCGCTGGGCAGCGGTCGCCAGCCGCGTGCCGATGGCCTCGAGTCCTGACCCGCACCGGGCGAGCGTGGCGGCGCAGGTCGGTGCGACGACATACGTCAGCTCGGTGCTGCCGTGGCGAGCCGCCCGATCGGGTCCGGTGTGGGTTGGCGAGCGTCACGCCGGCAGGACGCAGAACGCGGTGGACGAGCTGACCCTGCGGCTGCGCGCCGCTCCGTCCGTGGTGTGGGGCGGCGACTGGAACCACGCGCTGCTCGGCAAGGAGTACGCGGGCTCGAAGGCCGGCCGAGCCTCGGTCACGGCTGCCCTCGACGAGCTCGGTCTGGTCGTGCCGACGACCGAGCTGCCGCACGCCATCGACGGCCTGCTCAGCATCGACCACGTCGCCGTACCTGCCGGTTGGTCCGCGACCGCGCGGCGGATCGTCGCGGAGAGCGACGGCAGGCGCCTGTCCGACCATGACGCGTACGTCGTCGACGCTCAGGAGGCATGAGCGGTGCCCGACCCGCACACGCTCACCGTGCCCCCGCTGCGCATCCACCAGCGGGAGGCGCTCGCGGCACTCGCCGGCGCCTGGGACGACGCGGAACACCCGCGGGCCTGGGTCGTCCTGCCGCCCGGAGCGGGCAAGACGCGCGTCGGCCTGGAGGCCGTCGCCGCCGAGCTCCGGGCACACCCCGACACGCGGGCCGTCGTGCTCGCCCCCAACACCGCCATCCAGTCGCAGTGGATCGCCGAGGCCCAGACGTTGGGGCTCGACGCTAGTGACGACAAGTCCCTCGCCAGCCCGCTGACCTGCCTGACCTACCAGTCCCTGGCCGTTTTCGACTCCGAGGCCGCGGACGACGACGACTCCACGACCACGGTCGTCGACCGGCTCCACCCCAACGGCGTCGCCCTCTTCGACCGGATCCGCGCAGAGCCTCGCCTGGTGCTCGTCCTCGACGAGTGCCACCACCTGCTCGAGGTGTGGGGGCGCCTGCTCGCCGAGCTGCTCGAAGCAGTCGACCGCGCCCACGTCCTGGCGCTCACCGCCACCCCGCCCGAGAGCCTCGCCGGCGAGCAGCGCGCCCTCGTCGACCAGCTCTTCGGGTCCATCCGCTACCGCGTCTCGGTGCCGGCGGTGGTCAAGGAGGGGCACCTCGCGCCGTTCGACGAGCTCGTCTGGCTGACCACCCCCACCCCGACCGAGGAGGACTGGCTCACCAGCGAGGCGCTGCGCTTCACCGAGCTCACCACCCTGCTCACCACCCCGGGCTTCGGGTCGGTCGGGTTCTACGAGTGGCTCACCGCCCGGTTCGTCGAGCCGGTCCCTGCCACGACAACCTGGGCTGCGCTCGCCGAGCGGGAGCCCGACCTCTGCGACTCCGCCCTGCGCATGCACCACGCGGGCCTGCTCGCCCTGCCCGTCGGCGCCCGGCTGCGCGAGGAGCACCGGCACGCGCCGTCGGCCGAGGACTGGGTCCGGCTCCTCGGGGACTGGCTGCTCCACCACGTCGCCGAGTCCGACAACCCGGCCGACGCCGAGGTGCTCGCGGTGGTAAAGGCCGCGCTGCCGTCCGTGGGCTACCAGTGGACCCGCCGCGGCGTACGCCGTGGGCGCTCCACCGTCGAGCGCGTGCTGGCCCGGTCATACGCCAAGCCCGGGGCGGCCGCGCAAATCATCGCTGCCGAGCACGCCGCCATCGGCGAGCGGACCCGGGCGCTGGTGCTGTGCGACCACGAGCGCGCGTCCGCGACCGTGCCGGTCACCCTCGCCGGGGTCCTCGACGCCGAGGCCGGCTCGGCGCTCGCGGCGCTGGATGCCCTGCTGGCCGACCCTGACACCGCCCTCCTCCACCCGATGCTGGTCACCGGGTCCGTCGTCGCCGCGTCGGAAGCGACGCTGCGCGATCTCGTCGCCTTCGTCGCCGACCGCGACCTCGACCTGGCCGCGAAGCTGGTCATCGAGGCCGGCGCCGGTGCTGTCTCGACGTGCACGTCCGGGTGGACCTCGCGCACCTGGGTCGGCCACGTCACCGCGTTCTTCGAGGCCGGCCGGACCCAGGTCCTCGTCGGCACCCGCGGCCTCCTCGGCGAGGGGTGGAACGCCCGCGGCGTCTCCACCCTCATCGACCTGACCACCGCGACCACCCTGACGGCTGTCGTCCAGACGCGCGGCCGGGCGCTGCGCACCGACCCGACCTGGCCGGACAAGGTCGCCACCAACTGGACGGTCGTGTGCGTCTCGGAGGCTCACCTCAAGGGCGACAACGACTGGTTCCGGCTGGTGCGCAAGCACCAGGGCTTCCACGGCGTGGACGCCGACGGCGACATCGTCGACGGGGTCGCCCATATCGAAGCGTCCTTCTCCCCGTACGCGCCACCGCCGGTCGCGTCCTTCGACGCGCTCAACGCCCGCATGCTCGTCGCTGCCGCCGACCGCGACGCCATCCGCGAGGCGTGGGCGGTCGGCGAACCCTACGAAGACGTCACCCTGACAGCGCTGCGCGTCAGGCCTGCCACTTCGCCCGTGGTCGTGCCGCCGGACGAGGTCGTGGCGCTGACGCCTGCCCCGCCGACGTGGCGGCTGGCTTCGGACGGGATGACCACCGACAGCCCGGTGCCGGCGACGAGCTGGCGTACGCCGCTGGCGCTGGCCGCGGGGACAGCCGGCGTCGGCGGCGCGACCACCTTCGTTGGGCCGTGGGCGGTTGCGGCTGCCGGCACCGTTGGCGTCTTGGCCACCCTCGGCCAGGCCGCCGTCACCGGTCGCGACCACGCCGACACCCTCACGCAATGGGTGCGCTCACAGCTCGCTCTGACGACGGGCGTCCCGCCGCTCGAGGCGGTCGCCGCCGCCGTCGCGGACGGCCTCGCGGCGGCCGGGCTGACCAGTGTGGGCGCGCCCGGCCTCGCCGTAGACGTCCATCCCGGCGGGGAGTACCGCTTCCGTCTCGTCGGCACGGAGACCGACGCCGAGGTCTTCGCGGTCGCGTTCGACGAGGCGATCGGACCGGTCGGCGCACCGCGCTACATCGTGTCCCGCTTCACCGACGCGCAGGCCCCGGACGACCCCATCCGTACGCGCGCCGGCGCCCGCAAGGCGTTACAGGCTGCACGCGCGAGCGCGGAGGCGTGGCACCCGGTGCCCACCGTCCTCGGCCGCAACGCCACCAGCGCCAACCACTACCTCGCAGCCTGGCGTCGGTGGGTCGGCGAGGGCCGCCTGCTCGCCGCAGCGAAGCCGGAGGGAGCCGGCATCGTGGCCGCGGTGTCGGGCGAGGACCCGTTCGCGGCGACCACCGTGATGCGGCGCCACTGGTCCTGACCGCACCTCGGGTGGCGCGCTCGGCGGCACGGTGCCTAGACCGTGACGATCGCCAGCGTCGGATCCAGCAGCGCGATGTCGTCCGGGTCCGACGTCAGCACGGCCAAGTCGCGACGTCGCGCGTGCAGGGCGACGTGCCCGTCCACCACGTCGGCGACGCCGACCGCTCCGCACAGGACTCCGACGGCGCGCGCCATCTCAGCATCGAGGTCGACCAGGACGACATCGCTCGCGCCGAGCAGGCGCGCGAGCCGCGCCTGCCGCGAACCGTCGCGCCACACCTGAGCGATGACGGGGGTGGGGATCTCCACCGCCCCACCGGCGGCGATCACGCGGTCGAGCAGGTGGACCACCCGCGCCTGCCCACGGTCGAGGGCGATGAGGGCGCCCGCGTCCAGGCAGAAGCCGCGGGTCACGGCTCCAGCTGCGCTGCGGCGAGCGCGTCCCGCACCCACGCCTCGTCCGCGGCCGTCAGCGGCCCGGCCTCCGAGCGCCACTCAGCCAACACCTCGGCCACGGACTCGCGCTCGGCCTTCTCCCGCATCGCACTCGCGACGTACGCCGACACCGAGCTCGCTCGACCGGCAGCCACCGCGGCGGCCGCGGACGCGACGAGGTCGTCCGGCAGGCTGACCGTGATGCGAGCGCTCATACTTTGATCATACTGTCCGGCGCGGGAGCGGGACCACTGTCGAAGACTCCTCCGGCAGGGGTCGACGCCGGCGACGGCGCCTGTCGTCGTCCTCGCGGTCGATCTCATCCTCATAGGGCAACGGCGGGTAGTCGACGTACCTCGGATCGGCCCGCACCATGACCTCCCTGCTGACCTCGTTGTCCTCCACCCGGATGGCGAACAGCTCCTTGTTGTCACGTCGGCAGCCCACGACGGTTCCCGACAGCACGTGGTCGAAGGTGAAGTCCTCGAACCGCGGGTCCGAGGCCGCGCGAGCACCCGGCTTCAGGAAGTGGTCGATGACGTATCGCAGCCACGGCTCCATCGAGTACGACTTCTCCTTGCCGCTCCAGGAGATGCAGCACCCGTCCCAGCAGACCTCCCAGTCACACCAGAGATTCGGCTGCCCCTGCCCCGGACGGTTGTAGCGGTCACCCGCACCGGCACCGGACTCCGCGCGCGGATTGCCTGGCACGTCGTACGGATCTCCTCGGTCGTAGCGCCGCGACGCGCCGAACGCGGAGAGATAGGCGATCTCTGAGTCGTTCAGAGGCGGTTCGATGTCGACGTGGCCGACGAAGTCGGTGCTGAAACCCATGTGTCCTCCAGTGTCCTCGGGGTCGGCTCCCACCTTCACCGCGTCGCAACGCCGACACCAGACCGGCGGTGCTGCCTGTGGATGACGGCAGCGCGCACGGGTGTGGTCGGGGCATCGTGACGACATGGACGAACTGAGGACGTACGAGCTCCGCGATCCGGCGGCACTGATTCGCGAGGTGGCCGACACCGTGACCCTCGTCGAGGACAGCGCGTGGCTGGCACTCATCCACCACCCGTCGACGCACCAGACGTTGCTCCGCGTCGACCCGCTGCCCGTTCCGGCCCTGCTGGACGATGACGACGACATCTCCGAGCACCTCCGCGCAGCGACGGAGGCGTTCGGGGTCCCATGGGCCAACAACGGGAAGGGTCCCGACCACAAGGCCGTGACCATCGTCGTGCGACCCGGCTTCGCGGTCTTCGGACCCAACGAGGGCGTCTGGTGCCGAGGCTGGCGCCGTGCCAATCACTTCCAGGACGTCTACACGGGTGAGCTCGTCCTGGTCACCGAGCACGGCTGGGTGGACTTCATGACCGACGCCTGCGGCCACGAGCCCCGGATGGTGGCCTGAAGACTTCGCCGCACGTGCTGCAAGGCTGTCCCCATGACCGAGGACGAGCTGTTCGACGTGCTGACCGCGATCGAGGAACGTGTCCCGCTCGATGAGAAGCCTGCGTGGTTCGAGCGTGAGGCCAACGACCTCGAGCCCGGCGAGCACGGACGCGCGTCGCTGCTAATTGCGGCCGGTGAGCACTGGCAGATGAGGAAGGAGTACGACCACGCGCGGCGCTGCTTCCGGCTCGCGATGCGCGACGGCGGCGAGTCAGCCTCCGACCCGATCGCGAACCTGTTGTCGCTGGCGCTGGACGAGGGCGACGTGGAGTTGGTCACGGAGCTCGACCAGACGTTGCGCGGGTTGGCGCGCGAGGACGAGGTGAGCCCGACCACCTGCCACCTCGTCGCCGAGGCGTACGAGATCCACGGCCAGCTGCGGCAGGCGTTGCGCTGGTACAACATCCCGTTCACCCACGGCTATCCGGATGGTGACCCCGCCGACTCGATGTTGCTCGACGGACGCAGGCGGGTCCGGACCGCACTCGGCCTCGCTCCCGACCAGCTCGACGTCATGGCCGAGGAGCTTCGCCAAACCCGACGGTAGACCGCAGGCGGCGAAGTCCACTCCGCCGGCCGGACTCGCATACCTCTATCCGCTCGGCGCTGACGTCGCGGCAGTATTGCGCCATGAAGCGAACCATCGAGGTAGTCGGCGCGGTGATCGTCCGCGACGGCCTCGTGTACTGCGTACAACGCGGACCTGACGGCAGCCTCCCAGGCATGTGGGAGTTTCCCGGCGGCAAGGTCGAGCCTGGCGAAGATGAGATCACCGCCCTGAGTCGCGAGATCCAGGAGGAGCTCCTGTGCGAAGTGAAGGTCGGCAACAAGGTCACCACCACTGCGCATGATTACGACTTCGGGACCGTTCGCCTCACGACTTACTACTGCGACCTGATCGCGGGCGAGCCATCGCTCACCGAGCACACAGCTGAACTCTGGCTGCAGCCCGACCAGCTCCCGGAGCTGAACTGGGCTCCAGCGGATGTGCCGGCGGTCGAGGACATCGTTCGGCGATTCACCGGCGCGACGAAAAGCTGAAACCGGCGGGTCTGCCATCGCGAACCGAGTGAAAGCCGACATCTCGTCGGATGTGCCTGGCAAGCTTCCGTCGCGTGCATCAACCTCCTTCTCTGCCCGTTGGACTTCACGAAACGCTCGTCACCGAGCAACTTCAATCGCTGATTGATGTTGACGAAGCGCACGAGCACGAGCAGGGCCGCGTGGATGAAGCGGATCAAGTGCACGTTCTGAGCCGTCATATTGCGTTTGCACTTCAGCGCCGCCTGGCAGCAATCAAAGATCCCGCGGCGCGTCTCGACGCGGCGAACGACCTCCTGCGAGTCATCGAGGGATCGCACCGGCCCGTAACTGCGCCAGTGGAGCAGCTGCTCGCCGTACGCCGGCCTGCGGGCCCGGGTCAGGTGACACGGATGGCGCTGCGTCCCAAGACTCCGTTGAACGACGCCGCGCTGCTGACCAACGCACACGGCGAGCCCAGTCTTGCCTCCGAACTCCGGGCCGAGATCGACTCGGCAGACAGGGTCGAGCTCCTGTGCGCCTTCGTGATGTGGCACGGACTGCGTCTCATCGAGAACGAGCTCAAGGCGGCGCACGAAGCCGGGGTGCCGATTCGGGTGGTCACCACGACGTACATCGGTGGCACCGAGCGGCGCGCGCTCGACCGGTTGGTCAACGAGTTCGGTGCTGAGGTGAAGGTCCAGTACGACGCTAAGCGCACGCGCCTTCACGCCAAGGCGTGGCTCTTCGGGCGCGACACGGGCTTCGACACCGCGTACGTAGGGTCCTCGAATCTCACTACCTCGGCCATGCTGGAGGGGGTCGAATGGAACGTGCGGCTGAGCACGGCCGCGACCCCGAGCCTGCTCGACAAGTTCCGTGCCACCTTCGACGCGTACTGGAACAGCCCCGAGTTCGAGTCGTACGACCCCGAGCGCGATCGCGATCGCCTCGACGACGCACTTCTCGAAGCGAAAGGCGGGAAGTCCTCCGACCGGGTCACGATCACTCTCGCGGGCCTCGAGGTACGCCCCTACCCGTACCAACAAGAGATGCTCGACGCGATCCAGGTGGAGCGTGTGCTCCATGACCGGCATCGGAATCTCGTCGTCGCAGCAACAGGCACAGGCAAGACCGTCATCGCTGCTCTCGACTACCGGAACCTCGCGGACGAAGCCGGTAAGCAGCCGCCGCTGCTGTTCGTCGCGCACCGCAAGGAGATCCTGCTGCAGTCCATGCGGACCTACCGCGAGGTGCTCGGGGACGGCGACTTCGGGGAGCTGTACGTCGGCGGCCAGCGGCCCGAGCGGTGGCAGCACGTTTTCGCCAGCATTCAGTCGCTGACGGCCTACGGTGTCGCCAACATCCCCGCCAACTCATTCGAGATCGTGGTTATCGACGAGTTCCATCACGCAGAAGCGCGGACTTATCGACGAATTCTCGACCACCTGACACCCCGAGAGCTCCTGGGCCTCACGGCGACGCCGGAGCGTGGCGACGGGGTCGACGTGCGCAGCTTCTTCGACGGTCGAACGGCGGCGGAGCTTCGACTGTGGGATGCCCTCGGGGCCGACCTTCTCTGCCCATTCCACTACTTCGCGATTGCCGACGGCACGGACCTTCGCTCGATCACCTGGTCTCGAGGCAAGTACGACGAGACCCAACTCGATGGCGTCTTCACGGGAAATGACGCGCGTGCGCGAATCATCCTGAAGGCGGTCGAGGACAAGATTGCCGACGCTGGGCAGATGCGCGCTTTGGGCTTCTGCGTCAGCGTTGCGCACGCCGAATACATGACCCGAGTATTCAACGATGCCGGCATTCCGGCTCGCACCGTCACCGGGACCACGCCTCACGACGAGCGGGCGACTGCGTTGCGCGCACTCCGTGATGCCTCGGTGAACGTGCTGTTCACCGTCGACGTCTTCAACGAGGGCCTCGACATCCCCGACGTCGACACAGTGCTGTTCTTGAGGCCGACGGAGAGCTCCACCATCTTCATGCAGCAGTTGGGTCGGGGGCTGCGGCGAACGACGGCCAAGGCCGTCCTCACTGTCCTGGATTTCGTCGGCTACCACCGCAAGGAATTCAGCTTCGCGCGCAAGTTCAGCGCCCTCACGGGACTCCACGGCAAGCAGCTCGAGAAGGGGGTGAAGGAGGACTTCCCCTTCCTGCCGTCCGGGTGTCAGGTCCGACTGGACCAGCAGAGCCAGCAGGTGGTCCTCGAGAACCTCCGCTCCCAGATCAGCAACCGCTGGGCACAGATCGTCGCTCACCTCAAGGCGACCAAGGACGACTCACTCGCAGACTTCCTCGACGTCTCTGGGCTGGAGCTCAGCGACATTCTTCGAAGGGGAAGCCACTCCTGGACCAAGCTACGCAGAGATGCCGACCTGCCCACGCTGCCGGGCTCGGAGCTCGAAGCCAAGCTCCTGAAGCGGGTTCGTGCCTTTGCCCATGTGGATGACCCGACCAGGGCGACGGCCTACAAGGCACTGCTGGACGACGAGGCGCCGGACTACTCGCGGATGTCGCAGGCCGAGCAGCGCCTGGCACGGATGCTCTTCTTCTCTCTGTGGTCTGACGGCGGGGGGTACGCCTCGGTCGGCGAGGGCCTCGACGCCCTTCGCAGGGAAGTCGCAACGCGCGCAGAGATCTCGACAGTGGTCGACCTGAGCTACGAGGCGGCGCGCCACGTTTCGTCCGATCTCCCGGCGGCACTGGCAGACGTACCTTTGAAGATCCATGCGAGGTATCAGCGCGAGGAGGTTCTTGCCGCGCTCGACTTCCCGCGGAATCCCAACAGCTTCCGCGAGGGAGTGCTCTATCTCGAACACCTGAACGTCGATGCCTTCTTCATTACCCTCAGGAAGTCGGAGGCCGACTACTCGCCCACGACGATGTACGCCGATTACCCGATCTCGCGCGACCTGTTTCACTGGGAGTCGCAGTCGACCACCTCCGTCTCATCAAAGACGGGTCAGCGGTATCTCAGCGGCTCGAGCACCGTGCTCTTGTTCGTGCGTCAGGAGCAGAAGGACGACTTCGGCACGTCGCCCTACCTCTTCCTGGGGCCAGCGACGTACGTCAGCCACACAGGTGACCGCCCCATCGAGATCACGTGGCGGCTGGGGACCCAGATGCCGATGGACTTCTTCAACCATGCGTCTGCGGTGGCTCAGTAGAGCGTCCGCCCACGCCCGACGGTCCCGAGCTAGAACAAGCTGAAGGGCCCCGACCTCTCACACACACGAGGTCGGGGCCCTTCAGGTCAATCAGGTCAGCTGCAGCCGCTGGTGCTCCCGCAGCCCTCGCACACGTAGCACGAGCCGGCCGGGCGCATCTTCGTCCCGCAGGTCATGCAGAGCGGGGAGTCGACCGCCGTGCCGGTGAGCTTCTCGAAGAGCTCGGCGGTGGTCTTGGCCTCGCCGGTGGACGCCTGGGCCGGGACCTCGCGGGCCTCGGAGCCGTGGGTGTCCTTGGTCTCGACGTCCTCGTGGATCTTGGTTTCGACAGGCTCAACCGGCGACGAGGCGGGCGAGGTGAGCTCGGACGCCGAGCCGGTCTCCTCCACGAGCGGCTCGTACGAGCCGGTCTCGAGGTGGCGCTGGCGCTCCTCGGCGGAGTAGATGCCGAGCTGCGAGCGCTCCTCGAAGGACAGGTAGTCCAGGGCCAGGCGGCGGAAGATGTAGTCCATGATCGACTGCGACATCCGCACGTCCGGGTCGTCGGTCAGGCCGGCCGGCTCGAAGCGCAGGTTGGTGAACTTCGAGACGTACGTCTCGAGCGGGACGCCGTACTGCAAGCCGATCGACACCGCGATCGAGAAGGCGTCCATCACGCCGGCCAGGGTCGAGCCCTGCTTGCCGAGCTTGAGGAAGACCTCGCCGAGCTGGCCGTCGTCGTGGGCACCGGAGGTCATGTAGCCCTCGGCACCGCCGACGGTGAACGACGTCGTACGGGAGACGCGCGACTTCGGCAGGCGCTTGCGGACCGGGGCGTAGACGACCTTCTCCACGACCTTCGTCTCGACGGGCGCGGCGTCGGCAGCAGCCTTGTCGGCGGCGTCCTTCTTGGCCTTGCCGCCACCGTCGGCCAGCGGCTGGCCGACCTTGCAGTTGTCGCGGTAGACGGCGGTCGCCTTGAGGCCGAGCTTCCAGGACTGCATGTAGACGTCCTCGATCTCCTCGACCGTGGCCGACTCCGGCAGGTTGACCGTCTTGGAGATCGCACCGGAGAGGAACGGCTGCGCCGCCGCCATCATCCGCACGTGGCCCATCGGCTTGAGCGAGCGGGCGCCCATAGCGGTGTCGAAGACCTCGTAGTGCTCGGTCTTCAGCCCCGGCGCGTCGACCACGTGGCCGTGCTCGGCGATGTAGGCGACGATCGCCTCGACCTGCTCCTCCTGGTAGCCCAGCTTCTTCAGGGCCCGCGGGATGGTCTGGTTGACGATCTGCATCGAGCCGCCGCCGACGAGCTTCTTGAACTTCACCAGCGAGAAGTCGGGCTCGATGCCGGTGGTGTCGCAGTCCATCATGAAGCCGATGGTGCCGGTGGGCGCGAGCACCGAGGCCTGCGCGTTGCGGAAGCCGTTCTTGTCGCCCAGCTTGATCACGTCGGCCCACGCCTTGGTGGCCAGCTTGTGCACGCGGCCGTCCTCGGTGTGCAGCACGCGGACGACGTCGTTGGCCGCCTGGTGCTTGCGCATGACGCGCTTGTGGGCGTCGGCGTTGCGGGCGTAGCCGGCGTACGGACCGACGATCGCGGCCAGCTCGGCGGAGCGCTTGTAGGAGGTGCCGGTCATGAGCGAGGTGATCGCGGCAGCCATCGAGCGGCCGCCCTCGGAGTCGTAGCCGAGGCCCATCGCCATCAGCAGCGCGCCGAGGTTGGCGTACCCGATGCCGAGCTGGCGGTAGTCGACGGTGGTCTTGCCGATCGGCTCGGTCGGGAAGTCGGCGAAGCAGATCGAGATGTCCATCGCGGTGATGATGAACTCGACGGCCTTCGCGAAGAGGGCGGCGTCGAAGGTGTCGTCGTCCTTGAGGAACTTCAGCAGGTTGAGCGACGCCAGGTTGCACGAGGAGTTGTCGAGCGACATGTACTCCGAGCACGGGTTGGACGCGGTGATGCGGCCGGTCTCGGGGTTGGTGTGCCAGTCGTTGATCGTGTCGTCGTACTGCAGGCCCGGGTCGGCGCAGGCCCAGGCGGCCTCACTGATCTTGCGGAACAGGTCGCGGGCGTCGACGGTCTCGATGACCTCGCCCGTGCCGCGCGAGCGCAGGCCGAACTCGGTGCCGTCCTCGACCGCACGCATGAACTCGTCGCTGACGCGGACGGAGTTGTTGGCGTTCTGGTACTGCACGGAGGTGATGTCGGCGCCGCCGAGGTCCATGTCGAACCCGGCGTCGCGCAGCGCGCGGATCTTGTCCTCCTCCTTCGCCTTCGTCATCACGAACTCCTCGATGTCGGGGTGGTCGACGTCGAGGACGACCATCTTGGCCGCACGACGCGTCGCGCCGCCCGACTTGATGGTGCCCGCGGACGCGTCGGCGCCGCGCATGAAGGAGACGGGGCCGCTCGCCGTACCACCGCTGCTGAGGAGCTCCTTGGAGGAGCGGATGCGGGAGAGGTTGAGGCCGGCGCCGGAGCCGCCCTTGAAGATGAAGCCCTCCTCCTTGTACCAGTTGAGGATCGAGTCCATCGAGTCGTCGACCGAGAGGATGAAGCAGGCCGAGACCTGCTGCGGCGACGGGGTGCCGACGTTGAACCAGACGGGAGAGTTGAAGGAGAAGTACTGGTTGACCAGCAGCCAGGTCAGCTCGTGCTCGAAGATCTCGGCGTCGGCGTCGGTGGCGAAGTAGCCGTGGTCGATGCCGGCCTTGGTGTACGTCTTCACGACCCGGTCGATGAGCTGCTTGAGGCTCCACTCGCGGGCGTCGGTGCCGACCGCGCCGCGGAAGTACTTGGTGGTGACGATCGTGGAGGCGTTGACCGACCAGAAGTCGGGGAACTCCACGCCGCGCTGCTCGAAGACGGTCTCGCCGGTCTTCCAGTTCTGCTGGACGACGTCGCGACGCTCCCACGTGATGGCGTCGTAGGGGTGCGTGCCCTCGGTGCTGAAGACGCGCTCCAGCTTCAGGCCCTTGCCGCCCCTCGCCTTGGCGCGGGTGCTCACCGTCTCGGTCATGGGTTCTCCTCGTCGAACCTGGTGGGTGGATGGTGCTTCTTCGGCGGACCTCGTCCGCGGGGTTGGTGAGCCCGGCAGGCAGCTTCCCCACTACCTGCCGGGCCGTCTGGGGTCAGCCCGTGGGGGCCGATTCGCTGGCGGCTCGCTCGAGCCGCAGCATCTTGATCTCGGCGTCGAAGTCGTCGGCCGACTCGAACGCGCGGTAGACGGAGGCGAACCGCAGGTACGCCACCTCGTCGAGCGCCCGCAGGGGCGCCAGGATCGCGAGCCCGACCTCGTTGGCGTCGAACTCGGCCTGCCCGCTCAGGCGCAGGGCGTCCTCGACGTCCTGGCCGAGGCAGGCGAGCTGCGCGTCGGTGACCGGGCGACCCTTGCAGGCCTTCCGTACGCCGGCGATCGCCTTGTCGCGGTTGAACGGCTCGGTCGCGCCGGAGCGCTTGAGCACGGTGAGCTGCATCTTCTCGACCGTCGTGAAGCGGCGGTCGCAGGCCGCGCACGAGCGGCGGCGGCGGATCGAGCCGCCGTCGTCGGCGACCCGGGAGTCGAGGACCTTGGTGTCCTCGTTCTTGCAGTAGGGACAGTGCATGGCGGCCCTCCTCCGGGTGCGTCAGGGCGCGGTTCGTACACCCTCATAACGGGGTGGCGCCTGTGGATCTTCCTGTGGACATCTAGCCTTGGCCTGTGAGTTGTCCCCCGTGGCCTGTGCACCAGATGTGGATAACTACAGCGGTGTAACTACTAGATGTAGTGGTAACCGTACGCCCCGGCCACCACGCTGGCAAGTGAACGCGTGAAGTCGCGGCACCAATTTCCGCGCAGCTCTCTGACCTGCGGTTTTGGGCGTACGAGGCGCTCTGGACCGGCGCGCCGTCACCCCTCCCCTGGGGTGTGCTCGTCACCTCGTGAGGCAGCATCCGACACAATGACTCCTGTGTCCACGGGGAAGAGAGCAGGGTCGCGTCGCGGCGCCCCCCAGCCCCGTCGGCTGAACAAGGCGGCGCTGCTCCTCGGCGCCGCCGTCACCCTCTGCGTCGTGGCCTGGGGCTACCTCGTCTATGCCGCCATCGACTTCGGTACGGCCGCGCGCGGCGGCAGCTCGCAGGCCTGGACCTTCATGGCGCTGGCCTGCCTCGGCGCCATCGCCTGCCTCTTCGTCGGCATGCTCCTCGTCGCGCGGATCATGCGGGTCCTGGGCATCACCGCACCGCCTCCGTCCGACGACGCTCCCCCGCGGCCGGTCGGGGGCAAGCGCGCCGCTCGGTGAGCGTGGAGCTCGTGGGCTGGGCCGCGGACTCCACGGTGTCGCGGTCAGGCAACCTCGAAGGCGACGACCCGGCCCGCCATCGACACGTAGCGGAGGTCTCCGTCGCCGCTGAGCGCCGAGACACCGAAGACCGACAGCCGACCCTTCGACGGCCTCCCCAGCGGGTCACAGGTGCGGTAGAGCGTCCCCGCCCTCCGCTTGGTTCCGTACGCCGTGACCCTGTCGGGACCGCCCGAGCAGAGCAGCACGGCATCGTCCGCGACGAGCTGGAGCGCACCGGTGCGCTGGTCCAGTGCGACGGGGCCGTCCTCGGACGGCAGCACCACACCGTACGGCGCCAGCGGGGCGCGCTCGTCGACGTAGGCCCGCTCCGCCTCCTTGCCGGCGAGCGTGTAGGTCCAGGCGACCTCGCCCGAGCGGGGCGCGACGCCCTGGAGCTCGACGACAAGGTCCCGGTAGGTCGGATCCTCACCCTTGACCTCGACCCGGGATCCGCTGACGACGCACAGCGTGCGCGCCTCCGTCTCGGACAGCGATCGGGTGAGCGGACACCACGCGTCGGCCCCCTCGCGCTGCCACAGCCGTTCGCCGGTCCTGCCGTCGATGCCGGAGGTGACGTAGCGGGACGAGTAGTCGATGCTCACCCGCTTGCCTCGCTTGTAACGCCTGACCAGCTCCTGCGGAAGCGGTCGGCCCATCGAGCCGACGTAGACGTTCGCGTCGTCGTCGTGCGCAAAGCTCCATCCGTACGTGGAGTCAACCCCGTCGCCGACCACGAACCCGACGGATTGCGACCAGCCGGTCCGTCGCGTCCCGGGAAGACGCAGCAGCTGCGCGAGCCGTCCCTCCCCGCGGACGAAGAGGTCGGGCTCACCGACTCGCATCGCTCCCTCTTGCAGGGTCTTCTCGCTGATGCGCCCGGACTCGAGGTCCCAGCGCCGCGGGGCACTGCCGGGGATGATGTCGCGCATCATGCCGAACGGGCTCTGGATCAGCCCTCCGGGTCTGCTCTCGAAGCCCGACCAGCACACGTCACTACCGTCGGAGCAGGCGTCGTAGTCGTCCACCGCGAAGGGCGTGCTGGCGACGACGTCGCCCGTCGTGACGTCGACCGCCACGAGCGCCGGACCAGCGGCCTGCGGGTCGTAGCGGCGAAGCACCGCGAGGTGCCGGCCCGAGTCGGTCTCCGTGGCGCGCGGCACCATGGTCACCCCCGTGGGCGAGCCGCCGGGGTGGTATGGCATCCGGAAGTTGGTGCGACCGGTCGTCCGATCCAGGCTCACCAGCTCGACACTCCCGCCCCGAGTCCTTGCCAGGACCAGCAGGGATGGCCCCGCCTCGACGGGCTGGCCGATGACGTCGAGCTTCGCCGTCCAGGCGACAGCGGCAGGCTCCGCCTGGGAGGCCGAAGCCTCCTCCACAGCCGCGCCTGCGGCGTCCGACGTGCCGTCCTTCTGCTCGTCGCCACCGTCCGAGCTGCAGGCAGTTGCCAACAGGGCGGCGGCAAGGGTGAGAGCGATCTTCCCGTGCTGCAGGCGTGCAGAACCAAGCATGTGTCCCCCGAGAGTTGTGTGAGTGGTTGATCGCGCTCGCGCGCTGCTACTGGAGTACGAGTTGAGGCAGCGCCTCGACGATCCGAAGGTCCTGGCTCTCACCGTTCACCCAGATGGTGGACGGGATCGCCTCAGGAGGTCCGCCGTTCACCGTGAAGCTCGCGTCGCCGTACTGGGTGTCGACGCTGACGGCAACTTCGTCGAGCTGCTCGTAGACGTGTGCGACATCGAGGTTCGGGTAGGGCGACCCCGGGCTCTCCGAGACCATCGAGGTGCCGTCGCCGAAGTTCCAGCGGTAGGCGATGGGGCGGGCCGTGACCACGACGTCGGACTCGACAAGACGCACTGAGATGCTCGTCGGCTTGTCGTTCGACGTGTAGAAGTTGGTTTTCAGGTTGACCAGCGTTTTGCCGCCGACGGGCTGGACGGTCAGTTGCGACGAGGGCCATTCGAGACGCTCGAACGCCCTGATGACGAGCACCCGAACGTCCGGCGGAGCCTCGATCGACTCCTTCTCCCCCGCGCTCAGACACGCAGTGCCGTCGTACTCACCGTCTCGGAAGACGACGTAGCGAGTACCCGGGACTCCCTCGACAGTCGTGCACGTCGATGGGTTGAAGCAGGTTCCATCTGGCAAGCGTCTGGCGTCTTTGCAGATCTGACGAACGGTCCACGTCGACGTCGGATATTTCTGCTTCTCAGCCTCAATCGTGGCGGCCGACTTGTCGCACTCCTCAGCTACCTCACCGAGTTCGGCGTCAACGCCGCAGTTCGCTCGCGCCGCTGGACCCACAAGCACCAGCATTCCCAGAAAGCAGATCAGGGCGGACAGGCGTGCGCCGACAGCCATCACCCGTCCACCTCGGACTTGTCGACGACCTTCCATGACGAGCCGGCGGGCGCGAGTCTGATGAGATGGGCTCCGGAACCGCCAGGAAAGAATTTCTCCTTCCCGCCGGATTTTTCGACGTATCTAGTGGGAGCGGAGTTCACCCTCACGAGGTAGGTGCCTTCATCGCCCTGGGCCCGGATACTTCGGATGGTCCACCCGTCCCACTCAACGAAGCCCCCCGCCCTGTAATACTGCTCTACGAGATCCGCCAGCTTGTTGCAGGCTCTACATCTCTCGGAGAGCGCGCGGTACTCGCTGGTGTCTCCCGTGTTCTCCATCTCGGCCTCGATAGCGGCCCACCGCCGGATGAACTCCTCCGGACTCTCCGCCTCTGGCTCTTTGGTCTCCGTCGGGCTGGGCGACGGAGACGAGCTCGTCGACTCCGGCATCTTGGGCGTGGGCTCCGGGTCGTCGGAGCACCCGGCCAGGAGGACGGGGACCGCGAGGGTGAGTGCGAGTGCGCGGCGTACGTGCATGAAGTGCCTTCCCGAGAACAACGTCAGCACCGTGAAACTACCCATCCGGGCGAGGGTCGAACCACCCCGAGGGCAAAACTGTGGATAACCCGACGCGAGGGTGGCGGCAGACGGCAAGCAGAGGGCCCAGAGAGCTGCGATGTGCCGCCACCCTCGACGGAAGCGGGTCTCGATACGCCCACTCGTCCCTCGCGGCCTACTTCGACCACCGAGCGACAGACGCGCCGAGGGGCGGGCCACCAGGCCCGCCCCTCGGTCTTCCCCTTTGGTTCCACCAGCCGGGGTCGAAGCGGCTGATGGAGGCCTCACGCGTCAGTCGGAGACGACCGGGACGCGGAGCTTCTGGCCGGCCGCGAGGCCGGTGGACTCGAGGGCGTTGAGCCGCTCGATCTCGTTCATCGCCGCGCGGACGTCGCCGTCGGCGGCGACGTCGCTGGCGATGTCCCACAGGGTGTCGCCGGGGGCGACGGTGACGACCTCGGTCGGGATCGGCTCACCGGACGAACCCGTGCCGACGGCACCGCCGGCGAGCATGAAGGCGACGCCGAGCACGAGGAACAGCGAGGTCAGGAAGACCACGAGCCGTCCGCGCCGGGTCAGGCGCACCGTCGAGCGGGTGCGGGCCGGGGCGGCAGCGGGGGAGAAAGCGGGGGCAAGGCTGAGGGTGCTCATGGTGGCCTCCTGGGGAAGATCAGCCGGTCGGATCTGTCGAGCGAATGTCTAGTCGGAGCCACCGACAGTGGCCTGGGCCACCGGGCGTCGAGCAGACGTTCGATCGAACATGTGTACGACGGTAGAGCACCTGTTCGAACGGGTCAAGCACCCGGGCGAACAATTGTTCGACGCCCGGATGGCCCGGTCCGGAGGGGACCAACGGTCCTACCGTCGCGACCCCGAGTCGACGAGCGTGGAGGCGCAGACGACGCACGTCGACCAGAAGGAGAACGTCATGTCACGCAAGAAGGTCCTGGTCCTCGGCGGCAACTTCGCGGGTCTCACGGCCGCCCTCACGGTCAAGCACCAGCTGCACGGGGACGTCGACGTGACCGTCGTGTCGTCCTCCGACGAGTTCCTCTTCACCCCGTCGCTGATCTGGGTGCCGTTCGGCAAGCGCACCAAGAAGGACATCACCTTCAAGCTCGGCCCCACGTTCGAGTACCACGAGGTCGAGTTCGTCCACGCGGAGGCAACCGCGATCGACCCCGAGGCCCGGCGCGTCGAGACCACCGCGGGCCCGCAGGACTACGACTACCTGGTCATCGCGACCGGCTACCGCAACCGCTTCGAGGTGATCCCCGGCCTCGGCGAGGGCGGCAACGCGCACACCATCACCACCCTCGACGACGCCATCCACGCCGGCGAGGGCTGGCAGCGGTTCCGCGAGAAGCCGGGCGACGTCGTCATCGGCGCCACCCAGGGCGCGGGCTGCTTCGGCGCGGCGTACGAGTTCCTCTTCAACACCAGCTACCAGCTGAAGAAGGCCGGGCTCAAGGACCGGGTCAAGCTCACCTACGTCAGCGCGGAGCCGTTCCTCGGCCACTTCGGCATCGGCGGGCTCCCGCACGGCGAGAGCCTGCTCGGGATGTTCCTCAAGAAGGAGAAGATCGACGCCGTCCTCGACACCGCGATGGACCACGTCGACGAGGGACGCCTCGTGCTCGCGGACGGGCGCACGCTCGACTTCGGCTACGCGATGATCATCCCGCCGTTCTCCGGCCAGGAGGTCATCCGCCGCACGCCCAAGATCGCCGACGACAACGGCTTCGTGAAGGTGCGCGACACCTACCAGAGCGAGGCCTACGACGACGTGTACGCCGTGGGCGTGGCCGCCGCGGTCGACGTCCCGTGGCAGACCCCGACGCCGGTCGGCATCCCGAAGACCGGCTTCCCGACCGAGCAGCAGGCCCACGTCGCCGCGGTCAACATCGCCGCGCAGATCGAGGGCAAGGCGCCGGACGCGCACAAGGCCTTCGGCGACATCCCGGCGGTCTGCGTGATGGACGCGGGCAACAACGGCGTCGTCATCCTCGCCGACAAGATGCTGCCCCCGCGCAAGCACGGCGTGCTGATCCCCGGCCCGCAGGCGCACGCGATGAAGCTCGGCTTCGAGAAGTACTTCCTCTGGAAGATGAAGCACGGCCAGGTCCGGCTGCCCTGACCGCGGCCCGAGCAGCCGACGGGGTCGTCAGTCGCGGGAGCGGCGCCGCATCGCGCGCCGCCCCTGCGCGGCGAACACCCCGGCCGCGTGCTGCATGACGCCCGGGGCCAGCGCGGCGCTGCGGGCGACTCCCCCGCGCCACGTCGGCACCGTCCGTACGACGCGGCGCGAGCCGACGAGCGCGACGGCCGCCTGCGCGACGTCGGCGACCTCGAGGATCGCCCCGCCCGACCAGGTCAGCTGCGAGCCGATGCCGTCGGGGTCCTGCGCGGCCAGCATGGCGGTGTCGACCCCGTCGGGGCACAGCGCGTGCACCCGTACGCCGCGCGGCGTCTCGGCGTCGACCGACATCGACAGCGAGACGACCGCGGCCTTCGTCGCGGCGTACATGCTGTAGCCCGGCACGGGTCCCAGCCCGGCGAGCGAGGCGACGTTGACGACGTCTCCCCCGCCCGCGCCGAACGCGGCGAGCGCCGCACGGGTGCCCCACGTCGTGCCGAGCAGGTTGACCTCGACGAGCCGGCGCACCTGGTCCTCCGAGAGCGAGGCCAGGGTGCCGTCGTCGCCGACGCCCGCGTTGTTGAACCACGCCGTCAGCACGCCGTGGCGCGCCGCCTCCTCGGCGACCAGGCGGTGCGAGTCGGGGTCGCGCACGTCCTGGGCCAGGCCGGCGACCGCACCGACCTCGGCGGCCGTCGCGGCGGCCGCCCACCCGTCGAGGTCGCCGATCACGACGCGGTGCCCGCGCGCGACCATGAGCTCGGCGATCCCGCGCCCGATCCCGCGGGCTCCACCAGTGACGACGCACGAGTTCTGCATCGCACCGACACTAGCGCCACACGGACGAACACCGGCGACACGCGGCTTCGAACAGGTGTTTGATCACCGGGCTCCCCGGCGGCTACGGTGGGCACACGGCTCCCGCCCGGCGCGGACGGTGGGAGCACCCCGCAGTGGAGGACCCCATGGCCAAGCAGGACGACAAGAACGTCATCGAGATGCCCGACGGCCCGCCCGACGCCACCGGGCTCACCCCCCGCCAGCAGCGGGTGCTCGCGACCATCAAGGACTCCATCGAGTCCAAGGGCTACCCGCCGTCGATGCGCGAGATCGGCCAGGCGGTCGGCCTGACCTCCTCCTCCAGCGTCGCCCACCAGCTGCGCGTGCTCGAGGGCAAGGGCTTCCTCAAGCGCGACCCCAACCGGCCCCGCGCCCTCGAGGTGTTCCTCCCCGAGGTGATGGCGGCCCGGCGCTCGATCTCCAGCGGCGACGACTCGGGCGTCGACGAGACCGGCATCGGTGACGTCGCCCCCACCGCGGTCAACATCCCCGTCGTCGGCCGGATCGCCGCCGGCGGACCGATCCTCGCCGAGGAGCAGGTCACCGACGTGTTCCCGCTGCCCAAGCAGCTCGTCGGCGAGGGCACGCTCTTCCTGCTCGAGGTCTCCGGCGACTCGATGGTCGACGCGGCCATCTGCAACGGCGACTACGTCGTGATCCGCCAGGAGCAGACCGCCACCAACGGCCAGGTCGTCGCCGCGATGATCGACGGCGAGGCCACCGTCAAGACCTTCCAGCGCAAGGACGGCCACGTGTGGCTGCTGCCGCACAACGACGCGTACGACCCGATCCCGGGCGACGACGCCACCATCCTCGGCGTCGTGACGGCGGTCCTGCGCCGGATGTGAGGCCCGTAGGGGTGGAACGCCGTTTGAAAGGCGCCCACCCGCCGGACACGATGGCCAGATGAGCGACGCGGAGAAGACCTACGACTACGTCATCGTCGGAGCGGGAGTTGCCGCGGCCAGCGCCGTGAAGGGCATCCGCGCCGAGGACGCCAGCGGCACGATCGGCGTGCTCGGCTCCGAGCCCGCCAAGCCCGTCTACCGGCCCGTGCTGTCGAAGGACCTCTGGCTCAAGGACGACGCGACCCTCGAGGGCAGCTCGCTCGCCGGCGACCTCGAGGACGACGACGCCGTCGACCTCCGCACCGACACCACCGTCACCGCGATCGATCCGGGCGCGCACACCGTACGCCTCGCCGACGGCACCAACGTCGGCTACGGCAAGCTCCTGCTCGCGACCGGCGCCGAGCCGCGCGTGCTGTCCGTCGACCCCGGCCCGCGCGTCGTCTACTACCGCACGGCCGCCGACTACGAGCGGCTGCGCGCCGTCGCCACCGAGGGCAGCCACGTCGCGGTCGTCGGCGGCGGCTACATCGGCTCCGAGATCACCTCGGCGCTCGTCCAGAACGGCGTCGACGTCACGCTCGTGCTCGACCGCGAGGACGTCCAGGAGCAGATGTTCCCCCGGGCGCTGGCCGCGCACCTGACCAAGGCGTTCGCCGACCGCGGCGTCACGGTCGTGCACGGCACGGTCTCCGGTGGCGAGGAGGACGACGGCGGCGTCCGGATCCGCCTCGACGACGACTCCCACATCGTGGCCGACGCCGCCGTGATCGGCGTCGGCGTGCTGCCGCGCACCGGTCTCGCCGAGGCCGCCGGCCTGCAGGTCGACGACGGCGTCGTCGTCGACGACCACCTGCGCACCAGCGACCCCGACGTGTACGCCGCCGGCGACGTCGCGTCCTACCCCGACGCCCTTCTCGGCCGCCGCCGTGTCGAGCACGTCGACCACGCCGAGAAGTCCGGCGAGCACGCAGGCTCGGTGATGGCCGGCGCGGACGCGGCGTACGACTACACCCCGTTCTTCTGGTCCGACATCCTGGACTACGGCTACGAGGCCGTCGGCGAGACCAGCAGCGACCTCGACCTCGTCGAGGACTGGAAGGACGGCGAGATCGGCACCGGCGTCGTCTACTACCTCAGGTCCGGACAGGTCCGCGGCGTCGTGCTGTGGAACGTCTGGGACAGCGTCGACGCCGCCCGCGAGCTCATCAAGGAGACCGGCGAGCAGCCCGTCACCGACCCGGAGTCGCTGCGGGGGCGCATCCCGTTCGGCTGACCTGAACGCACGGTGAACACTCGTCGCCGGGCGTGATCTTCGCGCGCCTGCGTCGTTGAACCCGGCGTGACGACGACACCCACCTTCTCCCGACGCTCCGTGCTGGCCGGCGGGGCCGGCGCCGTCGCGGTGACCACCGCTGCCCCGGGCGCACGAGCCGCGGTCGACCACGACGTCTTCCAGCACGGCATCGCCTCCGGCGATCCCCTCCCCCGCCGGGTCGTGCTCTGGACCCGCGTGACCCCCACCGCCGCCGCCACCCCTGGCTCGGGCCGGGGCCCGCGCGTCACGGTGACCTGGGAGGTCGCAACGGACCGCCGGTTCCGCGACGTCGTACGCCGCGGGCGGGTGCGGACCGGACCGGCGCGCGACCACACCGTCAAGGTCGACGCGACCCGGCTGCGGCCTGACACGGCGTACTTCTACCGCTTCACCTGCCGCGGCGAGACCAGCCCCGTGGGGCGGACGCGCACCGCACCGGCCCGCAACGCCACACCGGCGGGCCTGCGATTCGGTGTCGTGTCGTGCGCCAACCTGCAGGCCGGCTGGTTCTCTGCCTACCGCCACCTCGCCTCGCGCGACGACCTCGACGCGGTGATCCACCTCGGCGACTACCTCTACGAGTACGCGCCCGGCGAGTACGGCCACGGGCAGCAGAACGCCGACATCCGCCCGCACGTGCCCGCCCGCGAGATGGTGACCCTGGCCGACTACCGGCAGCGCCACGCCCAGTACAAGTCCGACCCCGACCTGCGCGCGCTCCACGCCCGCCACCCGTTCATCGTGACGTGGGACGACCACGAGATCACCAACGACGCGTGGCGCGACGGCGCGGAGAACCACCAGGCGGACGAGGGGACGTACGCCGCGCGCCGGGCGGCGGCCCACCGGGCCTACGACGAGTGGATGCCGGTGCGGATGTCCGGCACGGTCGCCACCGGCGACGGCACCCGACTGTTCCGCACGCTCCGCTTCGGCGCGCTCGCCGAGCTCAGCATGCTCGACCTGCGCACCCACCGTGACCAGCAGGCGAGCACGCCCGCACCGAGCCCGGTGCCCAGCCCGGCCGGCGGCGCGGACGGCACGATCACCGGCCGCGCGCAGATGGACTGGCTCAAGCGGCGGCTGCGTCGCGGCGGCCCGCAGTGGAAGCTCGTG
The DNA here is from genome assembly GCF_014653115.1 of Nocardioides flavus (ex Wang et al. 2016). Lineage (GTDB taxonomy): Bacteria > Actinomycetota > Actinomycetes > Propionibacteriales > Nocardioidaceae > Nocardioides > Nocardioides flavus. Next base: position 75,323 of record NZ_BNAD01000013.1, read on the forward strand.
GGCAACCCGGTGATGATCGCGCCGGTCACGTTCGCCCAGCTCCCGCACGACCTCGTCGACCCAGTCAACGACGTCACCGGCCTGCTCCCGCGCGACGGCGCCCCCTACAACGTCGACCAGTGGGACGGCTACACCGCCGACCGGCGCGAGCTCTTCGAGCACATCCGCGACCAGGGCCTGCGCGACGTCGTCTTCCTGACCGGCGACATCCACTCCGGCTGGGCCTGCGACCTGCCGTACGACGCCGCGACCTACCCGCTCGGCGACTCCGCCGGCGTCGAGCTGGTCTGCACCTCGGTCACCTCCAACAACCTCAAGGACATCACCGGCACGCCCCCGCGCACGTCCTCGCTGGCCGTCGAGGCGGTCATCCAGACCAACAACCGCCACGTGAAGTACCTCAACTTCGACGACCACGGCTACTCCGTCCTCGACGTCACGCCGGAGCGGGTGCAGATGGACTGGTACGTCATCAGCGACCGCACCGACCCCCGGGCCCGCTCCTCGTGGACGGCGTCGTGGGCGACCAGGTCCGGCACCAACACGGTGCAGGCCGCGAGCGCGCCGGTGGGTGCCTGATGTGCACGCCGGGCAGGTCCGACGCCTTCGAGCGCGGCCGCGACGAGATCCGTACGGGCCGGCGCACGCTGCTGGCCGCGGGTGCCGCCGGCATCGCCATCTCCAGCCTGCCGCGAGCTGCAGCGGCGGCGTCGGCCGGCACCCGGAAGAGGGCGTACGTCCTCGTCCTCGACGGGTGCCGGCCCGACGAGATCACCCCGGAGCTGATGCCGCGCACCAGCGCGCTGCGCGACGGGGGCCTGCACCACCCCCGCGCCACGTCGCTGCCGGTGATGGAGACCATCCCCAACCACGTGATGATGATGACGGGCGTGCGTCCCGACTGCTCCGGCGTGCCGGCCAACTCGATCCTCGACCGCAGCACCGGCGAGATCCGCGACATGGACCGGCCCGAGGACATCCGGGTCCCCACGGTCATCGAGCGGCTGAACCGCCACGGCCTGACGACCGGCACGGTGCTGAGCAAGGAGTACCTGTACGGCGTCTTCGGCGGCCGGGCCACCCACCGCTGGGAGCCGGCGCCGATCGTGCCGGTGTCCGGGCACGCGCCCGACGCCTTCACGATGGAGGCCGCGCTGGCGATGGTGCGCCGGAACGACCCGCACCTGCTCTTCGTCAACCTCGGCGACATCGACCGGATGGGGCACTCCGACCTCACCGGACCGCTCGGGGTCCGGGCGGCACGGCAAGCGGCACTGGCCGCGACCGACGTGCAGGTGGGACGGTTCGTCGACCTGCTGAAGTCGTCGGGCCGGTGGCGGACCTCGATGGTCGTGGTGCTCGCCGACCACTCGATGGACTGGTCGCTGCCCCACCAGCTGATCCACCTGACGCCGGCGCTCGAGGCCGATCCGCTGCTGGCGGGCAACGTCACCATCGCCGACAACGGCGGCGCCGACCTCCTCTACTGGACCGGCGACCCCGCCCTGCTCGACGCCGCGGTGGCCCGGATGGTCGCGCTGTCGTCGGCCGTGCCGGGCGTGCTCTCCGCCCACGACCCGCGCGCGACACCGTCGCTGCGGACCGGTCCGCTCGGCGGCGACGTGATCGTCTACGCGAAGGCCGGCTGGCGGTTCAGCGACCCCGACCAGTGGTCCAACCCGATCCCCGGCAACCACGGCCACCCGGTCACGATGCCGATCCCGTTCTTCGTCGCCGGCGGCCACCGGCGGGTGCCGCGCGGGGTGACGTCGTCGAGGCGCGCCGCCACGATCGACGTGGCGCCGACGGTCGCGGACTTCTTCGGGGTCGGCGCTCCGCGCGGCGGGTACGACGGCAGGTCGCGGCTGCCCCGGCGCTGACGCCTGCGCCACGGGTTGCCGGCCGGGGTGGCGGCACACTGCACCCACAGAGCGGGACAGGCTGCGATGTGCCGCCACTCTCCCCGGTCCGGCCGCGGGGGTGGCGGCACACTGCACCCACAGAGCGGGCCTGGCTGCGATGTGCCGCCACCCTCCGGCCGGGCGGGTGACGCGGTAGCCTCGCGCCGATGTCCACCCCCGACGCTCACCCCGACCCGCTGCTGTTCCGTACGCGCCCGGGCAACCGCCGACGGCTGACCCCGGCCGCGCAGGCGGAGGTCGACCGGCTGGCCGCGGCGGGCGAGCAGTCCGCGTGGCTCAGCCCCCAGGCGTACAACCTCACGATCAGCCACAGCCACCGGTTCGTCTGGTACCGCGTGGCCAAGGTCGCGACGCGCACCATCCGGCACCACTGCGAGACCCACGGCGTGAGCATGGACGTCGACCACGCCATGCGGATCCGCTATCCGCTGGCGAGCTTCGCCGACTACTTCACGTTCGCCTTCGTCCGCGACCCGCTCGACCGGTTCGTCTCGGCGTGGCACGACAAGGTCGTCGACCACAACTACTACGACTTCGACCCCGCGACCCACGAGCGCATGCAGCGCGTCGAGGAGTTCGCCCGGTGGACCGCCACCCACGACCTGTCCGCCGTGCCCGGCACCGACCAGCACCTGACGCTGCAGAGCCGGATGATCGACCTGAACCGCGTCGACCTCGTCGGGCGGCTGGAGACCTTCGACCGCGACTTCGCCGCGGTGTGCGAGCGGATCGGCGCCCCGGCCGTGCCCACCCGGCCGCAGAACCAGACCGCCCCCGGCGGGCGGGACCGGCAGGTCTCCGACGAGCTCCGCGACCTGGTCGCCCGGATGTACGCCCGCGACTACCAGCTCTTCGGCTACGCCCCGCCGGCCTGACCCAGCCGCGCGAGTGCCTGGCGTACGAGCGCGGGGTCAGTCGTCGACCACATCGGCGGCAGCGAGGCCTTGAGGAACCGGCCGTAGCGCGCCGTCTCGAGCCGCGGGTCGAGCACCGCGACGATCCCGCGGTCGGTGGTGGTGCGGATGAGGCGACCCGCGCCCTGGGCCATCAGCAGCGCGGCGTGCGTGGCCGACACCTCCATGAAGCCGTTGCCGCCGCGGTCGTCGGCGGCCTTCGCGCGCGCGGACATCAGCGGGTCGTCGGGTCGGGGGAACGGGATCCGGTCGATGATCACCAGCTGGCAGGTGTCGCCGGGGACGTCGAGGCCCTGCCACAGCGACAGCGTGCCGAACAGGCAGGTGTGCGGGTCCTCGACGAACTGCTTGGCCAGCTCGGGCAGCTGGGCGTCGCCCTGCGCGAGCGTGGTCAGGTGCGGCAGCCGGGTGCGTACGGCCTCGGCGGCGGTCTCGGCCGCGCGCCGGGAGGAGAACAGGCCCAGCGTCCGGCCGTCGAGGGCGTCGACGAGGTCGCAGATCTCGTCGAGCTGCGCGGGGCCGAGGCCGTCGCGGCCGGGCTGCGGGAGGTGGCGGGCGACGTAGAGGATGGACTGCTGGCCGTAGTCGAAGGGCGAGCCGACGTCGATGCCCTTCCACGGCAGCGCGTCCTCCGCGTCGGTCGTGGCGACCTGGTGGCCGATGCGCTCGGTCGGCTTGAGGCCGAGCGAGGTGGCGACCGCGCCGAACTCGCCGCCGAGCATGAGGGTCGCGCTGGTGAACACGACGGTCTTGTCGGTGAGCAGCTTGTCGCGCATCGGCCCCCACACCTGCAGCGGCGCGACGTGGAGCCGCGCGGGGAAGCGGTCGCGCGCCTCGCCGAGCCAGAGCACGTCGGCCTGGGACCCGGCCGCCATCCGCTCGGCGTTGACGAAGACCTCCTGCACCATCCCCTTGGACTGGGTGCGCCCGGCGTCGCCCTCGCCCTCGCCGCCGGACTCGCGCGGGTAGGCCGAGAGGCACGCGCGCGCGGCGTCGCGTACGAGCACGAGCGCGTCGGAGAGCTGGGTCGACATCTGGTCGATGCGGCCGGGCGGCGTCGCCGCGAACGCCTCGGCCAGCTGCTGGGCGGCGTCCTCGAGGTCGCCGGCGGGGTCGCCCGACGCGTCGGCGGTCCAGCGGCTCGAGCGCCGGGCGGCGCGCTCGATGTCGGAGACGCCGAGCTCGTCGGTCGCGGCCTGCGTCACGCGCTGGACGAGCTCGTGGGCCTCGTCGATCACGACCGTGTCGTAGTCGGGGATCATCGGCACGTCCTCGATCGCGTCGATCGCGAGGAGGGAGTGGTTGGTGACGATCAGGTGGCTGCGCTGGGCCTTCTCCTTGGCGAGCTCGGCGAAGCACTCCGCGCCGAACGGGCACTTGCTCGCGCCGAGGCACTCGCGGTGGTTGACCGAGACCTGGCGCCACTCGCGGTCGGTGTGGCGGGGCGCGTTGTCGCGCTCGCCGCTGCCGCCGGCCTCGGACTCCCCCTCCGCCCACTCGCGCAGCTCGAGGACCTTCTCGGCCATCGAGCCCATCGGCACGTCGACGAGGGTGCCCTGGTCGTCGGGCACGCCGGCGCGGATGCGGTGCAGGCAGGCGTAGTTGGAGCGCCCCTTGAGCACGGCGTACGACGTGTCGAGCCCCCGCACGTGCTTGACGGCCTCGACGAGGCGGGGCAGGTCGCGCTCGACGAGCTGGTGCTGCAGGGCAAGCGTCGCGGTGGCGACGACCACGCGCTTGTCGTGGAGCATCGCCGGGACGAGGTAGCCCAGCGACTTGCCGGTGCCGGTGCCGGCCTGGACGAGGAGGTGGCGGCCCTCCTGCATCGCCTCGGCGACCTCTGTCGCCATCTGGACCTGGCCGTCACGCTGCTGGCCCCCGAGCGCGCTCACTGCCGTGGCCAGCACCTCGGTGACGGGAGCGCCGACGGGGACGGTGGCGGTGTCGGTCTCGGGCACCAGAGAACCCTACGGGGCGCCGCCGACACGAGGTCGGGCGCCGTCCACAGCGACGGTCAGTACTTCTTCTTGCGGCCGAGCTGGCGCTCGATGCGGCGCTCGGGCTGGCCCAGCAGCCGCGCGAGCAGCTGGACGCGGTAGCGGTAGGCGACCACGCCCAGGACGACGATCAGCAGGAACCAGAGCATGCCGCGATCGTACGCCCGGCTCCCCAACCGGCACGGCCGCACTCGGAGGGGGAAACTGACTCCTGGAGGGGGTTGCAACGGCCTCCAGGAGTCAGTTTCCCCGCTCGAGCGGGGAAACTGCGAGAGGCGGCGAGCCAGCGGGTCAGACGACCGCGCCGGAGTCCTCGGGCGCCCGCTCGACCCGCTCCTTCTTGACCCGGCTCATCGGCCACTTCTCGTGCATGTAGGTCAGGAGCGGGGTGGCGGTGAAGATCGAGGAGTAGGTGCCGACGACCAGACCGATCAGCAGCGCGATGGAGAAGTCGCGCAGCGAGTCGCCACCGAGGATCGCGAGCGTGGCCAGGATGAACATCGAGCCGAGGCCGGTGTTGACCGTACGCGGGATGGTCTCGATCGCGGCCTTGTTGGCGAGCGTGCTGAACTCGTCCTCCGGCTTCGAGCCGTACCAGCGTTCGCGCACGCGGTCGAAGACGACGACGGTGTCGTTGACCGACAGACCGACGATGGTCATCGCTGCGGCCAGGAAGATGCCGTCGATCGGCTTGTCGAGCCAGGCGAAGATGCCGACCACCAGGATCACGTCGTGCGCCATCGCGATGACCGCCGAGACGCCGAAGGTCCACTTGAACCGGACCGCGAGGTAGAGCAGCTGGGCCAGGAAGGCCACGCCGAACGCGATGAGCGCGTTGTTGCGGAGCTCCTCGCCGAGGGAGGCGCCGATCTGCTGGTCGTCGATCTTCTCGACGTCGCCGCCGATCGCGGCCAGCTCGTCCTCGATGCGCTGCTCCTCCTCGTTGGAGAGCTCGCCGGTGCGGACGGTGAAGGCGCTGTCGCCGGAGTCGGCGGTCTGCACGACGGCCTCCGGGAAGCCCGCGTCGGAGACGGCCGTACGGGCCTCCTCGATGCTGACCTCCTCGGCGAGCGAGTAGTCGAGCTGGCGACCGCCGGTGAACTCGACGCCGAGGTTGAGGCCCTGCGCGATGCCGGCGATGGCGAAGACCAGCGCCGCGCCCGAGACCGCGAGCCAGCGGCCGCGGTGCTTCATGATGTCGGGGTCCTTGCGGTCCAGCCAGGTCCGCACCTTGCCGACGTCGCCGATGCCGCTGAGGGCGGACCGGCGCGATGCGCCCTTGTTGGACACGGCGAGCTCGCACAGCACGCGGGCGATGATCAGCGCGGAGATCATCGAGGCGATGACACCGATGGACAGCGTGACACCGAAGCCCTTGATCGGCCCGGACCCGAGGAAGAACAGCAGGCCGGCCGCGAGCAGCGTGGTGACGTTGGAGTCGATGATCGCGGTCCACGCCTTGTTGAAGCCCACCTGGAGGGCGCGGCGCAGACCCGCCGACGGGTAGGCGCGGTACTCCTCGCGGGCGCGCTCGAAGACGAGCACGTTGGCATCGATCGCCATGCCGATGGCGAGCACGAAGCCGGCGAGGCCGGGCAGCGTCAGGGTCGAGCCGAGCCCGACCAGCATCGCGTAGGCGAGCAGGGCGTACGACGCGAGCGCGACGGTCGCCATCGCGCCGACGAGGCGGTAGACCACGATGATGAACAGGCCGGTGAGGATCAGGCCGATGATGCCGGCCTCGACGGAGGCGTCGATCGCCGCGGCACCGAGCGAGGGGCCGACGAGACGGTCGGAGATCGCGCGCAGCTCCAGCGGCAGCGCGCCGCCCTCGATCAGGGCGGCGAGGTCCTTGGACTCCTCGGAGGTGAAGTTGCCGGTGATGTCGGTGGAGCCGCCGCGGATGCCGACGTCGCAGCCCACGGACTCGTTGACCTCGGGCGAGGAGATGATCTCGCCGTCGAGGACGATCGCGATGCGGCGCTTGGGGTCGCCGGTGGGGTTGCACGCGGCCTTGCCGGTGATGTCGGCCCAGGTGCGCCCGCCCTCGCCGTTGAAGTCGATCGCGACGACCCACTCCACGCTCTGCTCGCGCTGCACGGCGCTCGCGCCACTGATCTCCTCGCCCTGGATGACCGTCGGGCCGACCTCGAGGGTGTCGCCCTGGTCGGACGGCAGGACGAGGTTGCCCTCCTCGCTCGGCTCGGCGTCGGGCTGCGCGGTCGCGAGGACCTCGTGGATCGTCAGCTGGGCCGTGCTGCCGATGCGCTCCTCGGCCTCCTGGGCCTCCTCGTCGCTGGTGACGCCCGGCAGCTCGACGAGGATGCGGTTCTCGCCCTGGCGGACCAGCACCGACTCCGCGACCCCGAGTGCGTCCACGCGCCCGCGCAGCACCTCGAGGGTCTTGTCGACGTTCTCGGCGGTGGCCGGGGTCTGCTCGGTGCCCTCGGCCTCGAAGACGAACTGCGCGCCGCCGCGCAGGTCGAGACCCAGGTTGGGCTTGACGTTGATCGCGAGCGCCGCGCACCCGGCCAGCAGGCCGAGCACGAGGATGAAGCGGACCCAGACACCACGTGACATGCGCGACATCCTCCACCACGAGACTCCAACGCCCGAATCCGGGCACGGACAGCACAACGGGCGGCCGGTGCAGGAGGTTCCGGGGGTCTCGACACCGTACGCCGCGACGGTGTTGTCTGGGTCACACCCGCGTACCCCCGCGGGTGTCACTTCTCGGGAGCACACATGTCACCACGCATTCCACGCCGCATCCCACGCCGCATCCCACGCCGCATCCCACGCGCCGGGGCCACCAGGCTGGCCACCGTCACCGCCCTCGTCGCCGCCGGGCTCGCCGCCACCGCGGCAGGCGCCACGGGCACCGCAGGGCCGGGCGACCCACCGCGCGAGCTGGCCCGCGCCGACGGCGACGCGACCCAGATCGTCATGGTCAAGGCACCGACGGTCGAGGAGCGCAACGAGGTCATCGGCCTCGGCCTCGACGTCACCGAGCACGCCGACGAGCGCGGCATCGAGGTCGTCCTCCACGACGCCGAGGACGCCGCGACCCTGCGCGAGGCCGGCTTCACCTGGCGGGTCACCGTCGAGGACCTCGAGGCGCTCACCCGGAAGAACCGCCGGGCCGACCGCGCGTACGCCGCCTCCGTGGAGGAGTCGGGACTGCCCAGCGGCCGTACGTCCTACCGCACCTATGACGACTACGTCAGCGACCTCGACCAGCTCGCCACCACCTATCCCTCGCTGACCCGTCCCCTGACGCTCGCCAACACCACCGTCCTCGGTGAGGACATCCGTGGCATCGAGGTGAGCGCGAACGCCGACAAGGTCAAGGACGGCAAGCCGGTCTTCCTCCTGATGGGCGCCCACCACGCCCGCGAGTGGCCCAGCGCCGAGCACACGATCGAGTTCGCCTTCGACCTCCTGGAGTCCCACCGCGCCGGCGACGCACGCGCGCGCGACCTGCTCTCCCGCTCGCGGGTCATCCTCGTGCCAGTGGTCAACGTCGACGGCTTCAAGGTCTCGCGCGACGCCGACCCGCTCGGCAACTTCTCGACCTTCGACTACGAGATAAAGCGCAAGAACTGCTCGGTCTCGGCCGCGACGCCGGCCCAGTACACGACCGGGTCGTGCGACGACAACCTCGCCGGCCGCTACCGCGGCACCGACCTCAACCGCAACTACCCGGGCTTCTGGGGCGGCGGCGGAGCGAGCCCCTTCTGGTCCGGCGACACCTTCCGCGGGGACGCGCCCGGCAGCGAGCCCGAGAGCGACGCGGTCCGCCAGCTCATCTCCGAGCGCGCGGTCACGGTGATGATCTCCAACCACACCTACAGCAACCTCGTGCTGCGTCCCCCGGCCATCGCGGCCACCGGGCTCGCTATCGACGAGCCGGAGCTGAAGGCGCTCGGTGACGCGATGGCGGCGAAGAACGACTACGTCAGCCAGGCGTCCTACCAGCTCTACGACACCTCCGGCTCGACCGAGGACTGGAGCTACTGGATCACCGGCGGGTTCGGCTACACCTTCGAGATCGGCGACGAGGGCTTCCACCCGGCGTACGAGGAGGCCGTGGTCGGCGAGTACCTCGGCCTGGCACCCGCCGACGGGGCCGGGCTGGGCGGCAACCGGGAGGCGTACTGGCTCGCGACCGAGGCGGCCGCCGACCGCGACCTGCACTCGGTCATCACCGGCACCGCGCCGGCCAAGCACACGGTCAGCGTGTCCAAGACGGTGACCTCGGAGACCTCCCCGGTCATCGGCACCGACGGAACGGTCGGGGAGCCGCTGCTGTTCACCGACGACCTCAGCACCGAGCTCGCCTCGACCGGCGGACCGTTCACCTTCGACGTCAACCCCTCGACCCGACCGCTGGTGATGGGCCGCTACGGCCGCGAGGCGCAGGCGCCGCCGCAGGACTCGATCACCCTGGCCAACCCAGCAGGGGTCCCCGCGGTGGGATCGAGCGAGGCCGTGACGTTCGACGTGCAGGGCCTGCCCGCGGTGGACAACGGCTTCCTCGTCGTCACCGTCGACTGGCCCTCGGACGACCCCGTGGCCCAGGACTGGGACTTCTTCCTCATCGGCCCGGACGGTGAGCCGGTCGGCTCGGGCGCCACGCTCGCCAACCCGGAGGTGATCCGGGTCCCGGACCCGCAGCCGGGCACCTACACCCTGGTGGCCGACAACTACGCCGGCGGCTCCGAGGCGTACGACTGGTCCGGCACCGTCACCTTCGAGGGCCCGACGCCGCCCAGCCCGACCGGGACCCGCGAGGCATGGCTGCTGAGCTGCGCCGACAAGCGCGGCAACGTCGTCGCCACCAGCGAGGTCGTCGTCGAGCGCGGCGAGCGGGTCGACGTGGGCGACGCCTGCGAGCGGGACAAGGAGTAGCGCCCGAGGTCGTGGTGGTGCGTCAGGGATCCCCGGTCAGCCGGCTCTCCTGACTGATGTGTGGGTCATGCTCGGCTTGGGAGGGCTGGTCTGTAGGGGCCGCGGCTGAGCATCGCGAGCGCGATGAGGGGTTGGGGTGAGTGGAAGCCGAACGCGATGCGGGTGAG
>NZ_BNAD01000014.1 GCF_014653115.1 Nocardioides flavus (ex Wang et al. 2016)
CGCCTGCGGCAACCCCGCCATGTACGCCCGCTCAATCACCAACCGCTGATCCGCGGTCAACCTCACACCCGGCACGCGCCGCAACCTCTCACTCACGATCGAGTTGCAACAACCGGTTGAGTTCGCCCGGGCGGAGGTCAGGTGTTGACGACATTCACGGCGACCGCTTGGGTGTCGGCGATCGCCCGGTCGAGCACGGCGCGGCGAGGGTCGGGCACGGCCAGCCACGGCTCGACGACGGTGAGGCCGCCGAGGCGGGGGTCGGCCAGCACGGCGTCCACCGCCGCGTGGTCGCCCCCGGTGGACACCAGCCGTACGCCGCCCAGGATCCGTGCCGCGTGCTCGGCGGCAGCCTCGTACGCCTGCCGCGCCTGGTTGTCGCGGCGCCGCGCGAACCGCTGCTGGCTCTGGCCGCCGGCCTTGGTGCGTCCCTGCACGTGCCGCTGGCCGACCTTGTGCTCGACGAGATCGCTCCCCCGCATCCGGGCGACGGCGAAGCCACCCTTGCGCACCAGCAGCACGCCCCACTCGTCCGGCGCGACCGCAGCTGCCGCGAAGGCGACCGCGTCTGGGTCGCCGGTGTACGGCGCGTCGAAAGGCAGGCGGGCGGTGAAGTGCGAGCCGTCGACCGCGCGGCCGTGCAGTGCGCCGTCGGCCACCGAGAGCGTGGCACCGCCGTGCCCGGCCGTGAAGTTGTCGACCCACCGCTCCCAGCGAGCGGCGGGGACGAGGACGGCAGGCATGGTCAGAGGAAGTCGAGCGGGTCGAACTCGTCGATCGGGATGACCCGGGTGCGCGGGAGTGCGGAGTTGAAGGCGCCGAGGTCGTACTCGAGGTCGAAGATCCGCACGCCGGGCAGGTTGCGGAACTGCGAGTTGACGAACTCGGTGAAGCCGATGACGCCAACCTGCCGACTGCCGTCGCACAGCGCCGAGACCTGGTCGACGAAGTCACCGTCGTGGCTGACCAGCACCACGTCGGCGTCGCGGTCCACGAGGGCCTCGGCGGTGCGCTGGATGGCGATGTCGACGACCTTGCCCTCACCGCTCAGCGGGATCGGCTTGAAGCCGATCGCCAGCAGTGCCTGCACGAAGCTCGTGGGCAGCTCGGTGGTGGCCGCGAGGAAGAACAGGCCCGTGACGTCCTGGTCGAATGCCCGTTCGGCCCACTCCAGCAGCCGGTCCCAGCGGGGGCGCTCCTCCGGGCGGGGACGCCGACCCAGGATCGAGGTGCCCAGGGTGGCGTCGATGTTCTCCCCGTCGACGAGGAGGTAGGTCATCCGCTCGGCCATGCGAGGACTCTCCCACACCGCCGGGCCACGCTCAGGCCTGGTAGACGACCTTGAACGACTCGACGACCTCGTCACCGGTCACGGCGACGTCGGTCACCTCCACCAGCGCGCGCGGGACCCCGGCCCCGTCGCACAGGATCGACAGCACGCCGGTCTGTGGCAGCTCGCCGCCGTAGTCGGCCTCGGCGGCGCTCGTGCTCCCCCGCTCGTCGGCCAGCACTTGTGCGACGAAGGCGTCGGACTCCTCGGCCGAGTCGCCGTACGCCCAGGCCGGCGGCGGCACCGACTCGAGCGTCGTGGGGCCGAAGTAGGTAGGCGCGGCGTTGAGCTTGGCGTGGAAGCGCGCCAGGTCCCAGAAGACCCGCAGCTCCTCGTGGTCGAACGCGATCTCGCTGACCTCGACCGCGCTCGGGTCGACCTCGTGCTCGTCCATGGGCGCAGCCTAGCCAGACGCCGGGTGACCGGGCCTCAGGCCACGGCGGCCGCGTACGCCGCAAACTCGCGTGCCGCCTCCATCGCGCCCGGCGGTGGCGCGTCCAGCGGGTCGAGGCCGCGGTCGCGGTCGGCGAGCACCTGCTGGAGCAGCGGGCGCCAGCCGGGATCGCCGTGCACCATCACCCAGCGCAGCGCGTCGCGCTTGCTGGCCACCCGTCCGGTGCGCACGGTGTAGAGGCTCCGGCACGCCTGCACGACGAGGTAGCGCTGGCACCACGCGACGGTCGGAGGGCACCACGCCTCGACCTCCTCGCTCAGGGTCGCCAGGGTCGTGCGGGCCCGCTCGCGCAGGACCTCGTCGGGCACCGGGTCCATCAGCTGCGCCGGGCACGGGCCGACCAGCGTGATGCCGTGCTCGCGCACGATCCACCGCGTCCACGGCTGGTTGCAGTGCTCGGACCACTCCATCTCGTCGGAGCCGTGGTCGACGTGGAGCCAGGGTCGTCCGAGCCCCGCGGTCGAGCGCAGGTCGGCGGCGACGGCGTACGAACCCTCGAGGTGCCGGTGCCAGAAGCCGTCGCGGTGCGGGAGCTCGCGGTGCAACGCACGCAGCGCGGCCTCCTGGCCGGCGTCGGGTCGCTCCCTGACCACGACGAGGAAGTCGCAGTCGCTGTGCCGGTCGCCCGCGCCGAGGGCGAAGGAACCCTGGAGGTACGCCCCGACGAACGAGCCTCCCAGCGCGGACTGCGCACCGGTGACGAGGTCGTGGAGCACGCCGTTGAGGTCGGCGTAGCGCGTCGGGTGGGGGTTCAGCACGGTTGGAGTGTGCGCCTCGCACGGCGGCGGCGCCACGCAATATCCGAGCCTCCGTCTGGGGCCCGCGGGCTACCGTCGAAGGTCCCCCAACGATCCGGAGGTCCTCATGCGTCGTCTCCTCGTCACCCTCACCGCGGCCGCCCTCGGCGTGACCCTGTCACCCGTCCCGACCGCCACCGGCGCCACCGCCCCACCTAACGGCACGTTCCCCGCCCGTATCGAGCTGCCGGACGGCTTCCAGCCCGAGGGCATCGCGCTCGGCCCCGGCCCGACCGCCTGGTTCGGCTCGCGGGCCGACGGCGACATCTACGAGGTCTCGTTGCGGACCGGCGAGGGCCGGGTGATCAGCGAGGGTCCCGGGACCCCGTCGGTCGGGATGAAGTCCGACCAGCAGGGACGCCTGTACGTCGCGGGAGGCAGCTCGGGCACCGCGCGCATCATCGACACCGAGACCGGCGCGGTCCTGGCCGACCGCACCCTGACCACGGGTGCGAGCTTCGTCAACGACGTCGTCCTCACCCGCAGCGCCGCGTGGTTCACCGACTCCTCCCAGGCCCAGCTCTACCGCGTCGACCGCGGAGCCGAGGGCGAGCCGGGGACTGCGACCACCACCCTGCCGCTCACCGGCGACTGGCAGCAGGTCGCCGGCTTCAACGCCAACGGCATCAGCACCACGCCGACCGGCCGCGCCCTGCTGGTGGTCAACTCCACGACCGGGCTCCTCTACCGCGTCGACCCGGCCACCGGGGAGGCGACGCAGGCCGACCTCGGTGGTGCCTCCCTCACCATGGCCGACGGCATGCTGCGCCACGGACGCACCCTGTACGTCGTGCGCAACCGGATCAACGAGGTGGCGGTCCTGCGGCTCTCGCGCACCGGGCTGAGCGGACGGCTCGTGCGGACGATCACCGCCGACGACCTGCCGGCCTCGACGTCCTTCGACGTGCCGACCACGGTCGCGCGGTTCGGCTCGCACCTCTACCTGCCGAACGCACGGTTCAGCACACCGCCCACGCCGACCACCGACTACTGGGTGACCAAGGTGCGGGCCAAGGCCGGCGACTGACCTCAAAAAGGTTTCGAGCCGCCCGACCTCAGACGTTGAACCCGAGGGCGCGCAGCTGCTCGCGACCGTCCTCGGTGATCTTGTCCGGCCCCCACGGCGGCATCCAGACCCAGTTGATCGCGACGTCACCGACCAGGCCCTCGAGCGCGGACTCGGTCTGGTCGGTGATGACGTCGGTCAGCGGGCAGGCCGCGGAGGTCAGCGTCATGTCGAGCACGGCGTTGCTGTGCTCGTCGAGGTGCACGTCGTAGACCAGGCCGAGGTCCACGACGTTGATCCCGAGCTCGGGGTCGACGACGTCCTTCATGGCCTCGGTGACGTCCTCGACGGTCACCGTCGACGTGCCACCACCCTGAGCACCCTGGGTGGCCTCGGGGACCTCGGGGAGGTCGGAGTGATCGGGCTGCTGGGACTCGCTCATGCGGTCTCTCCTTGTGTCTGGGCCTGGCTGGTCGCGTCCTTCCACGCCATCCAGGAGAGCAGGGCGCACTTCACGCGCGCGGGGAACTTGGCGACGCCGGCGAAGGCGATCCCGTCCTCGAGGACGTCCTCGTCGGGTTCGACCTGCCCCTTGCCCTGCATGAGCTCGAGGAAGGTCTGGTGGATGGTCATCGCCTCGTCCACCGGCTTGCCGATGACGAGGTCGGTCAGCACGGACGCCGACGCCTGCGAGATCGAGCAGCCGACGGAGTCGTACGACACGTCCTCGACCACGGCGCCGTCGGCACTGTCGACGAGGTGCACGCGCAACGTCACCTCGTCGCCGCACGTCGGGTTGACGTGGTGCACCTCGGCCTCGAAGGGGTCACGAAGCCCCTTGTGGTGCGGGTTCTTGTAGTGGTCCAGGATGATCTCCTGGTAGAGCGCGTCGAGATCTGTGCTCATCTCAGCCCACCTTGAAATAGCTGCGGGTGTGGTGGAGGCCCTCGACCAGCGCGTCGATCTCGGCCGGCGTCGTGTAGAGGTACGACGACATCCGCGTCGAGCTCTGCACGCCGTAGCGCGCGTGCGCGGGCTTGGCGCAGTGGTGCCCGGCGCGGACCGCGACGCCGCGCGAGTCCAGCACCTGGGCGATGTCGTGCGGGTGCACGCCGTCGAGCTCGAACGAGATCGCGCCACCGCGCTCGGCGGCGTCCAGCGGCCCCAGCACCGTCAGGCCCGGCACGGACTGCAGGCCCTCGAGGGCGTACGCCGTGATCGCCTGCTCGTGCCGGTGGATCGCCTCCAGCCCGACGTGGCCGAGGTAGTCGACCGCCGCACCGAGGCCGACGGCCTCGACGATCGGGGGCGTGCCCGCCTCGAACCGGTGCGGCGCCTTGGCGTAGGTCGAGCGCGCCATCGTCACGGTCTCGATCATCTCGCCGCCTCCGTGGAACGGGGGCAGCTCGTTGAGCAGCGCCTCCCGGCCCCACAGCACGCCGATGCCGGTCGGACCGCACACCTTGTGGCCGGTGAAGACCAGGAAGTCGCAGTCGACCGCCTGCACGTCGACCGGCAGCTGGGGCGCGGCCTGCGAGGCGTCGATGACCGACCAGGCCCCGACCGCCTTCGCCCGGGCGCACAGGTCGGTGACGGGGTTGATCGTGCCGAGCATGTTGGAGACCCAGGTGAAGGCCACCACCTTGGTGTTCTCGTCGACGAGCTGGTCGGCGTTGCCGAGGTCGAGCCGGCCGTCGTCGGTCAGGCCGAACCAGCGCAGCTCGGCGCCCGCCCGCTCGCACGCGAGCTGCCACGACACGATGTTGGAGTGGTGCTCCATCTCGGTGATGACGACGTTGTCGCCCGGGGCGAGCTCGATCGTGCGGGCCAGCAGGTTGAGCGCCTCCGTGGCGTTCTTGGTGAAGACCACCTCGTTGCGCGAGGGCGCGTTGAGGAAGGCCGCCACCTGGTCGCGCGCACCTTCGTACGCCTCGGTCGCCTCCGCACCGAGCTGGTGCATCGCCCGGGCGATGTTGGCGTTGTGCCGCTCGAGGTGGTCCACCATCGTGTCGATGACGACCTGCGGCTTCTGCGAGGTGTTGGCGCTGTCGAGGTAGACCAGCGGCACTCCGCCCGCGAGCGTGCGCTCGAGGATCGGGAAGTCCTTGCGGATCACGTCGAGATCCGGGAGCAGTCCTTCCATGATCAATCCTTTCTGCGGTGGGAGAAGTGGTGCTGGTCAAGGCGGAGGAGCGAAGGCGACCTTTGAGCGGAGCGGGTCGTCGAGCGAGACAACGCAGCCCAGCGCCGCTTATCGCGCCGCAGGGGCCTTGAGGTACTTGTCGTAGCCCTCAGCCTCGAGCTGGTCCGCGAGCTCCTTGCCGCCGGACTCGGCGACCCGGCCGTCGACGAAGACGTGGACGAAGTCGGGCTCGATGTAGCGCAGGATGCGGGTGTAGTGCGTGATGAGCAGGACGCCCTTGCCCTCGCGCTCGCGGAAGCGGTTCACGCCCTCGGACACGATCTTCAGCGCGTCGATGTCGAGGCCGGAGTCGGTCTCGTCGAGCACCGCGACCTTGGGGTCGAGCAGGTCGAGCTGGGCGATCTCGTGACGCTTCTTCTCGCCACCGGAGAAGCCCTCGTTGACCGAGCGCTGGGAGAAGGAGGAGTCGAGGTTGAGAGCCTCGAGGGCGCTGTTGACGTCCTTGACCCAGGTGCGCAGCTTGGGGGCCTCGCCGTCGATGGCGGTCTTGGCCGTGCGCAGGAAGTTCGCGACGGACACACCCGGCACCTCGACGGGGTACTGCATCGCGAGGAACAGGCCGGCGCGGGCACGCTCGTCGACGGAGAGCCCGAGGATGTCCTGACCGTCGAGGGTCACCGAGCCGCTGGTGATCGTGTACTTGGGGTGACCGGCGATGGAGTAGGCCAGGGTCGACTTGCCGGAGCCGTTGGGACCCATGATGGCGTGGGTCTCGCCCTCGTTGATGGTGAGGGTGACGCCCTTGAGGATCTCCTTGGGGCCGTCCTCGGTCTCGACGCTGGCGTGGAGGTCGGTGATGACGAGCTTGCTCATGCGGGGGTGACTCCGTTCAGGGTGGTCTCGGTGTCGACGTAGACATCAGTGCCTCGTACGTCGACGGGGAAGGTGGCGACCGGCTCGGTCGCCGGGAGGTTGGTGGGCTTGCCGGTGCGCAGGTCGAACATCGACCCGTGCAACCAGCACTCGATCTGGCAGTTGGCGACCTCGCCCTCGCTGAGGGCGACCTCGGCGTGGCTGCAGGTGTTCTCGAGGGCGAAGACCTCGTCGCCGTCGCGGGCGATGGCGACGTCGTAGCGGCCCAGGGTGACCGCCAGCGCCTCGTCGGTCGGGACCTCGTCCAGCGAGCAGGCGCGCTCGAAGGTCATCGCGCGTCCTGACCGAAGGCGGCGAGCGAGCCGACGTCCTTCAGCACGTTCTTGGCAAGCTCCGCCTCGACGGTGGACAGGAGACGCTGCTCGATGGAGGGCACGCCGACCTGGCGGATCAGGTCGTTGAAGAAGCCGTGCACGACCAGGCGCTGCGCCTCCTGCTCGGAGACGCCACGCGACTGCAGGTAGAAGAGCTGGTTGTCGTCGAACCGCGCGGTGGCCGAGGCGTGGCCGGCACCCTCGATCTCGCCGGTCTCGATCTCCAGGTTGGGGATCGAGTCAGCCTGGCACCCGTCGGTGAGGACGAGGTTGCGGTTCTCCTCGTAGGTCTCGATGCCCTCGGCGACCTTGCGGATCAGCACGTTGCCGACCCACACGGTGTGTGCCTTCTCGCCCTGCAGCGCGCCCTTGTAGACAGCGTGCGACTTGGTGCGCGGGGCGGTGTGGTCGGCGAAGATCCGGTGCTCGATGTGCTGGCCGGCATCGGCGAAGTAGAGGCCGAGGAGCTCCGCGGAGCCGCCCGGGCCGTCGTAGGTGACGTTGGCGTCCATCCGGACCAGGTCGCCGCCGAAGGAGATCGCGGCGTGCTTGTACGACGCGTCGCGGCCGACCCGGGCCTGGTGGTGCGAGAGGTGGACGGCGTCGTCTGCCCAGTCCTGGATGGAGACGACCGTGACGTCGGCGCCGTCGCCCACGGCGATCTCGACGACCGCGGCGATGGTGGAGGAGCCCGTGTGGTTGAGCACCACGATCGCCTTGCTGTGGGCTCCGAAGCGCAGCGCCACGTGACCGGCCTCGGTGACGGAGACGTCCGTGCCGTCCAGGTCGACCACGATCGGCTCGGCGACCTCGGTTTCGGCGGGCACGTCGACCAGCAGGCTCGCGGGGACCTCGGCGAGGACGCGGGCGGCCCAGCGGGTGTTGGGCACAAGGCCGGAGATGCCGCGCAGGGCACGGGCCTCGTCGCCCGACACGCCCTCGACGCGGACCCCGGCGGGGGTGTTCCAGGTGCACGAGGTCGCCGAGCGCATGAACTCGGCGTCGGCGTGCAGGCCCTTGAGCCGCTTGAGCGGCGTGAAGCGCCAGATCTCCTCGCGCCCCGTCGGGACCTCGTGGTCGGCGACGTCGAACGAGCCGGCAGGGTGGAGGTGGCTCTCCACCTTGTCGGGCTCGGGGGTCTGCTCCAGCGCGGAGCGGACGGAATCGGTGGTGACGGTCAAGGCTCTACTTTCTACGGTCGGGTGCGGAGCGGGGCGGTCGGGATCAACCGACAGCGCCCTCCATCTGCAGCTCGATGAGGCGGTTGAGCTCGAGGGCGTACTCCATCGGGAGCTCCTTGGCGATCGGCTCGACGAAGCCGCGCACGATCATCGCCATGGCCTCGTCCTCCTCCATGCCGCGCGACATGAGGTAGAAGAGCTGGTCGTCGGAGACCTTGGAGACGCTGGCCTCGTGGCCCATCGACACGTCGTCCTCGCGGATGTCGACGTAGGGGTAGGTGTCGCTGCGGCTGATCTGGTCGACCAGGAGCGCGTCGCACAGCACGTTGGACTTCGAGCCGTGCGCGCCCTCGTTGACCTGGATCAGGCCGCGGTAGGACGTACGGCCGCCGCCGCGGGCCACCGACTTGCTCAGGATGGACGAGGACGTGTGGGGGGCGGCGTGCACCATCTTCGCGCCGGCGTCCTGGTGCTGGCCCTCGCCCGCGAAGGCGATCGACAGCGTCTCGCCCTTGGCGTGCTCGCCCATGAGGTAGACCGCGGGGTACTTCATGGTCACCTTGGAGCCGATGTTGCCGTCGACCCACTCCATGGTCGCCCCGGCCTCGCACGTGGCGCGCTTGGTGACGAGGTTGTAGACGTTGTTGGACCAGTTCTGGATGGTCGTGTAGCGCACGCGGGCGCCCTTCTTGACGACGATCTCCACGACCGCGGAGTGCAGCGAGTCGGAGGAGTAGATCGGCGCGGTGCAGCCCTCGACGTAGTGCACGTACGAGTCCTCGTCGGCGATGATCAGCGTCCGCTCGAACTGGCCCATGTTCTCGGTGTTGATCCGGAAGTAGGCCTGGAGCGGGATGTCGACGTGGACTCCCTTGGGCACGTAGATGAACGAGCCGCCCGACCACACCGACGTGTTGAGCGCGGCGAACTTGTTGTCGCCGACCGGGATGACGGTGCCGAAGTACTCCTTGAAGAGGTCCTCGTGCTCCTTCAGCGCGGTGTCGGTGTCGACGAAGATGACGCCCTTCTCCTCGAGGTCCTCGCGGATCGAGTGGTAGACGACCTCGGACTCGTACTGGGCGGCCACGCCGGCGACGAGACGCTGCTTCTCCGCCTCCGGGATGCCGAGCTTGTCGTAGGTGTTCTTGATGTCCTCGGGCAGGTCCTCCCACGAGGTGGCCTGCTTCTCGCTGGAGCGCACGAAGTACTTGATGTTGTCGAAGTCGATCGTCGACAGGTCCGAGCCCCAGGTCGGCATCGGCTTGCGGTGGAAGAGCTTGAGGCCCTTCAGCCGCAGGTCGAGCATCCACTGCGGCTCGGACTTCTTGGAGGAGATGTCGCGCACGACGTCCTCGTTGAGCCCACGCTTGGCAGCGGCACCCGCCGTGTCGGAGTCGGCCCAGCCGAACTCGTACTTGCCGATGCCCTTGAGCTCCGGGTTGAGTTCTTCGATGGAGGTCATGCCTTCTCCTTTTTCGGGGTCTGGGGGATGCAGGTCGTGCAGACGCCGTCGCCGTGGGCGATCGTCGCCAGCCGCTGGACGTGGGTGCCGAGCACCGCGCCGATGGCCTCGGTCTCGGCCTCGCAGAGCTGCGGGAACTCGTGGGCGACGTGGGAGACCGGGCAGTGCTGCTGGCACAGCTGCTCCCCCACGCTGATGCCGTTGACGGGGGCGAGGTCGCGCACCGACGCGGCGTAGCCGTTCTGGGTGAAGACCTTCGCCAGTGCCTCGGCCGGGGTCAGGTCGGGGTCGACCTCCAGCACCGCGGCGTAGTCGCGCTCGACGAACGCGACGCGGCGCCGGGCGAACTCCACGACCGCCTCCTCGCCCTGGGTCTCGGCGAGGAACCGCAGAGCCTGGACGGCGAGGTCGTCGTACTGCTGGTCGAAGCTGTCGCGGCCGGCCTCGGTCAGGGCGAAGATCCGGGCCGGGCGACCGCGGCCGCGGGTGCCGTAGACCTTCTGCTCGCGCGACTCCACGACGCCCTCGGAGACGAGGTGGTCGAGGTGGCGACGTACGGCGGCCGGGGTCAGGTCGAGGCGTCGGGCGAGGTCGGCTGCGGTCGAGGGACCGTTCTCCAGGATCGTGCGCGCCACGCGGTCACGCGTGGGGGCGTCACCGTCCAGGGTCGCAGCCGTCCGGATGAATTCCACAACGACAGTGTGACGTTATTGCGGTTCACGGTTCAAGCAAGGGTCACCTAAGTCACGCGCGGGCGCTCGATGCGCTCGCCCCTCGGTGCTCAGTCGGCCGTACGGGCGCGGAACGTGCGGATCGCCAGCGGGGCGACGACGGCGGTGATCAGGATGATCCACCCGATGGTGAACGGGATCGGGTGGTGCATCGGGAACGCCGCCCCCTCGGCCAGCGGCTGGTCGTTGCCCCAGAGCTCGCGGACCGCCTGGGTCAGCGACGAGATGGGGTTCCACTCGGCGATGAGGCGCAGGAACGTGGGCATCCGGTCGGTGGGTGCGAACGTGTTGGCGAGGAACGTGATCGGGAACATGGTGGCGAACATGACGCCGTTGACGGCCTCGACGGAGCGCATCGCCGACCCGACCCAGATGCCGACCCAGATCATTGCGAAGCCCCACCCGAGGAGCAGGAGGTAACCGAGGGCAGCCTCGAAGACTCCTGTGTGGATCCGCCAGCCGATCACCAGCCCCGTCAGCGACATCACGACGAGGCCGATCGAGGCGTGGGCCAGGCTGGAGATGCTGCGCCCGACCAGCACCGCCGCGGCGTTGATGGGCAGGGAGCGCATCCGGTCGACGATGCCCTTGTCGAGGTCGGCGGTGAGCCCGACTGCGACGATGAAGGACGCGAACGCCACCGTCTGCGCCATGATCCCGGCGAGCAGGAAGGCGCGATAGCCGGCCGGGGTGGCGACGTCGATGGACGAGCCGAAGACGTAGGCGAACAGCAGCACGAACATGACCGGCTGGATCGTGACGTCCATCAGCATCTCGGGCATGCGCTGGATGTGGAGGAAGTTGCGCCGGGCGATGGCCCAGGACTGCGCCAGCAGCCCGGTCGTGCGGATCTCGGGTCGCTCGAGCGTGGTCATCGCGTCTCCCCGGTCATCGTGTCCGAGCGGGCAGCGAGGTGGCCGCCGCCCTCCGCGTCGTCGAGTCGCTCCTCGGCGCGGTGGCCGGTGAGGTGGAGGAAGACGTCGTCGAGGCTCGGTCGCTTGAGCCCGATGTCGTCGAGCACGATCCCGCTCTCGTCGAAGATGCCCGCGACGCGGGTCATGTGCCCCAGCCCCTCGGCGGGGGCGGTCAGCTGCCGTGCACCGGCGTCGACGTGCACCTCGCGCACGTGCGGCATCAGGAGCGCTTCGGCCGCGGCGAGGTCCGCGGCGTGCGAGACGGTGACCACCAGCGCCGCGGCGCCCGACTGGTCCTTGAGCTGCAACGGCGTGCCCTCGGCGATGACGGTGCCGCGGTCGATCACCACGACGTTGTCGGCGAGCTGGTCGGCCTCCTCGAGGTATTGCGTCGTCAGCAGCAGCGTCGTGCCGTCGGCGACCAGCTCCCGCAGCACCTCCCAGAGCTCGACACGCGAGCGCGGGTCGAGCCCGGTGGTCGGCTCGTCGAGGAACAGCACGGGCGGCGTGGCGACCAGGCTCACCGCGAGGTCGAGGCGGCGCCGCATGCCGCCGGAGTAGGTCTCGGCCGTGCGGTCGCCGGCGTCGGCGAGGGAGAACCGCTCGAGCAGGTCGTCGCTCGCACGCCTGACATAGGCGGCGTCGAGGCCGTAGAGGCTGCCGATGAGGCGGAGGTTCTCCCGCCCCGTCAGCAGCTCGTCGACCGTCGCCGCCTGCCGGTCAGGCCCATGCTGCGCCGCACCGCCGCAGGCTCGGCCACGATGTCGTGGCCCGCGACGCGTCCGGTGCCGGCAGTGGGCCTCGTCAGCGTGGTCATCATGCGCACCGTGGTGGTCTTGCCGGCGCCGTTGGGCCCGAGCAGGCCGAGCACCGAGCCCTCCGGGACCTCGAAGGACACGCCCGCGACGGCGACCGTCTCGCCGAAGTGCTTGACGAGACCGTCGGCCTCGATCGCTGGAGCTCGAGTCATGGCGACCACGCTAGCCGCGGGGACCGACAACGGCTCCTGGATTTCCTCGTTCTGCGCGCCGGCGGGCGTGGCCCCAGGACCACGCCCGCCGGTCGATCACTCTGTGCGACGTCCCGCGGTCAGGGCACGTCCACGTAGACGTACGTCGGAGCGAGCGCACCGTCGTACGACAGCCGGCCGAGGTAGCGGCCCTGCGCCAGCCCGGACCAGACGGCGTCGAACGTCGTCGACTGCCCCTGGACGACCGGCACCGGGTCGGGGCTGGCCCCGAAGGAGCCGAGACCGCCGGCCGTGGGCACCGTGTACTGGTCGTAGCGGTAGTCGATGCTCGACGCCCCCGGTGCTGCGCTGTAGCCGTCGAGCACCGCGACGTAGGTCGCCGCCGCGGGGGCGTTGAGCGTGACGGACTCGTCGGCCGAGCCGGTCGCGGACAGGCCCACCAACGTGCGGGTGTCGTTGGCGTTGACCCGGTAGACGTACAGGTCCAGGTCCGCCGCGTCGTCGGCCGCGTCGAGGTCGAACCTCACCACGGCCGTGCCGGCCGGGACGGCGACCGGTCGCTCCACGACCTCGGCGACGGCCAGGGTGGCGGTCTCCGTGGTCGCCTTGGCGAGACCCGCCGGGACGACGTCCTGCTCACCGGTGAAGCCGGCCGTGATCGTCACCGGCACGCTGCCCGAGGCACCCGTCCCGCGCAGCGTCGCGGGCGCGGAGACCGACACCGGGCGCAGCGCGACCGGCATCCGGACCGTGGTCGGGCCGGTCAGCGTGGCGAAGCCGGTCGAGAACGTCCGCAGCGGCGCGTCCGTCCGGGTGAAGGTGAACGAGACCGTGGCGGAGTCACCCTCGGCGAGGGTGATCGACGGCTTGTCGATCGCGACGTCGAATCCGGGCACCGACGCCGCGACGTCCCACGTGCCGGCCTGGACCGCGGTGAACGTGCGGGCGATGGTGACGCTCGCGGTGACCTGCCCCTTGGCCATCGACGGGATGTTGAGGTCGGTGGCCGCCATCGGCTCGACGCCGGGCAGGTCGAATCCCTGGCCCTCGAAGAAGCTCAGCCACTCGTCCTCGCCCGAGGTGACCACCAGGCCCGGGTCGAAGAACTTCGTCGGGTCGACGTGACCGGCACCCTGGTTGAACGGGTTGCGGTCGGGCGAGCCGTCGGCCTTCTTGAGGTCGTAGGCCGTGGTCATCATGGCCGACTTGACCGCCATCGGGCTCCACTCCGGGTTGACCCCCAGGATGAAGGCCGCGAGGCCCGCGACGTGCGGGCTCGACATCGAGGTGCCGGAGTAGAGGTCGAAGTCACGACCGTTACCGGACGGCGGCGCCACTGCGGCCAGCACGCTGACGCCGGGAGCCGAGATGTCGGGCTTGATCACGTCGGAGGCGTTGGCGACGGCCGGGCCGCGTGAGGAGAAGCCGGCGACCTGCGGCACCGGGGTGGTGCTTCCACCGGTCGTGTCGCCCAGGACGATGCCCGCCGTCGCAGCGGTGCCCGCCGAGGTGACGTACGCCTTGATCGCGTCGCCTGCCGCCTTGTCGACGTGGACCGACGGGACGGAGTGGAAGTCGGCGTCGAGGCTCTGACCCGGACCCGTGTTGGCGAGCACCATCCCGACACCGCCGGCCTGCTCGACCGCGGCGCTCTTGGCGACGCGGTCGTAGACGCCGCGGTCGCAGACGACGATGGTGCCCTGCGCCTTGGCGGGGTCGAGGCTGCCCGGGGCGCAGAGGTCCACCTCGGTCGCCGGGACGCCGGCAGCGCCGACCGCCGAGCTGTCGACCAGCCTGGTGCCCTCGGCGACGCCCGTCGAGGCGATGGAGGCGCCCTTGTACTTCTGGCCGTTGCCCAGGACGACGGTGTTCTCGTACGTCACGTGGGTCGAGGCCGCGACCGTGGTCACCCACGGGCTGTTGTGCGCGACGGTCGAGGCGGTCGGGCCGCTGTTGCCGGCAGACGCGGCCACGAAGACGTCGGCCGCGGCAGCGCCGAGGAAGGCGAACTCCACGGCGTCGACGACCGTGCTGGTCGCGCCCGAGATGGAGAAGTTGATGACGTCGACGCCGTCGGCGATCGCGTCGTCGACCGCCGCGAGGGTCGAGGAGGTGTAGCACCCGCCCGTGTTGGGGTTGGTGTCGTTCCAGCAGACCTTGTAGGCAGCGACCTTGGCCGCGGGCGCCATGCCGCTGACGTTGCCGAACTCTCGGCCCTCGACGCTGGCCGGGACGCCGTTGTTGCCCGCCGCCGTGCTGGCGGTGTGCGACCCGTGGCCGTCGCCGTCACGCGTCGAGATGAACTCGGCGCCGTCGCGCTGCTGCGGCGGGACGCTGTCGAGGAAGGCGTCGGGGTAGTAGCGAGCGCCGACCAGCTTGCTGTTGCAGTCGTCGGCCGTCCACTTCTCGCCCGGCTGGCAGACGCCACGGAAGACCGACCCGTCGGCCTTCGTCATGTAGGTCGTGTTGCCGCGGCGGTAGAGGTCGAACGGACCCGTGGGGTTGCGGTCGACCTTCCGACCGCTGAAGGAGCCGGACTCGGGCCAGATGCCGGAGTCGAGGACACCCACGACGACACCGGCACCGGCCTGGTCGACGCCACCGCGCTGGGCCCACTGGCCGTTCGCCCCGGACAGGCCGAGGAACTCGGGCGAGGCGTAGGTGTCGAGGGAGAAGGCCTGGTCCTTGACGACCATGAGGACGTCACGGGTCTCGGCCAGCTCGGTGGCCTGCCGGCCGGTCAGGCGCGCGGTGAAGGAGCTCGCCGCCAGGGTGGAGCGGGTCATCACCTCCGCGCCGACGTCGGCAGCGAGGCGGTTCTGGCGCCTGGTCAGGTAGGCCGAGTAGTCGGCGACCCGCGCGGAGCGGGCGTCGAAGGACCTGCCCTTGGTCGCGGCGGTGGCGCGCAACCCGGCGACGCCGCCGTCGTAGCGCGTCGCGCCGGGGTCCCTGAGCACCACGACGTAGCGCCCGGGCCCGAGGTTCGAGGCCTTCGTGGGCGGCGCGGGGCTCGTCCCGCTCTCGCCGGGGGCCGCGGCGGCGTTCGGCACGCCGGCGGCGAGACCGCACACCACGGCGGCCGTCGTGAGGAGGGCGAGGCCGCGTCGCGCGCCCCGCCCGATGTAGTGGATGGACACGCGATTCTTCTCCCTCATCTCCGAGCAGCCGGGTCCGCGACCCGACCGGCTCGCACCGCGGCCGGATCACGACCTCGGGACGAGCCCCCTCACCAAAAGCCATGGCGGGGCGTCAGTCAAGGGATTCCTGCCGGCATTTTGTCCACGTGTGCGCGCAGCCCCCCTCCTGGGTGGGCTCAGGCCCCGGGCGAGGACCTCGGCGTCGTCGCCCCACGGCCCGCTCCCTAGACTGGTGGCGTGTCAGTCGCCGCGCCAGCCGTCGAGATCGACGGCCTGGTGATGGCCTACGGAGACAAGGTCGCGGTCGACGGACTGTCCCTCGACGTCGCCCGCGGGTCGATCACCGCGGTCCTCGGCCCCAACGGTGCCGGCAAGACGACGACGCTGGAGACCTGCGAGGGCTTCCGGGCGCCGCAGCAGGGCACCGTACGGGTGCTGGGCCTCGATCCCCAGCGCGACCGCACCGCGCTGCTCCCCCGCATCGGTGTGATGCTGCAGGACGGCGGGGCGTGGAGCGGGGTGCGGGCGGTCGAGATGCTCGAGCACATGGCCACCCTGCACGCGCACCCGCTCGACACCGCGATGCTCGTCGCGCGCCTCGGCCTCGGCGACTGCGGCCGTACGCCCTACCGCCGGCTGTCCGGCGGGCAGCGCCAGCGCCTGGGCCTGGCCGTGGCCCTGGTCGGGCGCCCGGAGCTCGTCTTCGTCGACGAGCCGACCGCCGGGATGGACCCGCAGGCCCGCCGTACGACGTGGGAGCTGCTGGAGGAGGTCCGTGAGGACGGAGTGACCGTCGTGCTCACCACCCACCACATGGACGAGGCCGAGCACCTCGCCGACCAGATCCACATCATCGACCGCGGCACCGCCATCGCGAGCGGCACGCCCGCGGAGCTCACCCGCGGGGGCCGGTCGGCCACGATCCGGCTCGTCGTCAACCGTCCCTTCCCCGACGGCGCCCCCGAGTCGCTGCGCGCCGACCTCGGTCCGCAGACGGAGGTGCGCCAGCTCGACGAGGTCAGCATGCTCATCCACGGACCCGCCGACGCCTCGACCCTGGGACGGGTCTCGCGCTGGTGCGAGGAGCACGGCGTGCTGCCCCAGACGCTCAACCTGGGCCAGCGCACGCTCGAGGACGTCTTCCTCGAGCTCACCGGGCGGGAGCTGGCACCGTGACCGCACCCCGTACGAGCACGGCCCCCGCGACCTTCACCCCCGCACCCGGCAGCGCGCCGCTGGCCCGGATGGTGCTGGCGCAGGCGCGGATGGAGTCGCGGCTGATGCTGCGCAACGGCGAGCAGCTCCTGCTCGCCCTGGTGATCCCGGTGATCGTGCTGGTGGGCGGCGTGGTCGCGGCGGGGCGCCTCGGCAGCTCCCTCGGCGAGCGGGCGGCGGTCGACGTCCTGACCCCGGGCGTCCTCGCCCTGGCCGTGATGTCGACGGCGTTCACCTCGGTGGCCATCGCCACTGGCTTCGAGCGCCGCTACGGCGTGATCAAGCTCCTCGGCGCCTCCCCCCTGCCGCGGCACGGCCTCCTGCTGGGCAAGGCGCTGGCCCTGCTCGCGGTCGTCGCCGTCCAGCTCGTCGTGCTGGTCGGCGTCGGACTGCTGCTGGGCTGGGAGCCCGCCCTCGCGCACCCGGTCCGTACGGCGGTCGGCGTCGTGCTCTCCGTGGCGCTCGGCACGGCGGCGTTCGCCGCCCTCGGCCTCTTCGTCGCCGGCGTGCTGCGCGCCGAGGCGACCCTGGCGCTGGCCAACCTCGTCTACCTGCTCCTCATGGCGGGTGGCGGTGTCGTGCTGCCGACCAGCACGTACGGATCCGCCGGCACCCTGATCCAGTGGTTGCCCTCCGGTGCGCTGGGCGAGGCCGTGCGCGGCGCGCTCGTGGACGCACAGATCGACGGCCGTGCGTTGGTCGTGCTCGCCGCCTGGGCGGTGCTCGGCACGCTGCTCACGGCCCGGACCTTCAGGTGGGAATGATGAGACACACGGTCCTCGACCGGCTCGCGCCGTACCTCTGGCCCCTGGCGGTCGCCAACCTGCTCGCCAACGTCGGCATCGTGGTCACCGGCGGCGCTGTCCGCCTCACCGGGTCCGGCCTCGGCTGCCCCACGTGGCCGCGCTGCACCGACGAGTCGTACGTGCCGCACGGCGAGCTCGGCCTGCACGGGGCCATCGAGTTCGGCAACCGGCTGCTCACCTTCGTGCTGGTGGCGGTCGCGGTGCTCTGCTTCCTCGCCGCCCTCGGCGCGAGGCACCGGCGCGCGACCCGGCTCTCGCTGGTCGTGGGGCTGGGCATCCCGCTGCAGGCCGTCATCGGCGGCATCACCGTGCTGACCGACCTCAACCCGTGGATCGTCGCCGGGCACTTCCTGCTCTCGATGGCGATGGTGATGGTCTGCGTCGCCTTGCTCGACGAGCTGCGCAGCCCGGACCGCGACGCCGCACCACGGCTCCCGCGCGCGCTCGCGTGGGCGACGCTCGCCTCGGGCTGGGTCGCGCTCTACCTCGGCACGGTCGTCACCGGCGCCGGTCCGCACGCCGGCGACACCGACGCCCCGCGCAACGGCCTCGACCCGGCCACCGTCTCCCAGGTGCACGCCGTGTCGGTCTACGTCCTCGTCGCCCTCACGATCGCCCTGCTCGTCGTCGCCGTCCGGGGCGGGCACCAGTGGCTGGCCCGCGTGACCGGGCTGGTGCTCGTCATCGAGGTCCTGCAGGGCGTGCTCGGATGGGTGCAGTACTGGCTGGACCTGCCCGTCGTGCTGGTCGCGCTGCACATGCTCGGTGCCGCCCTGCTGGCGGCCGGCCTGGCCCGCATCGCCCTCGCCGTGCTGCCCCACCGGGCGGACCGGGAAGCCGTCGCCGACGGCGAGCCGCAGCCGCACGCAGCGACCCGCCCGGCCTGACGACCCGGCGAGCCGGGACTAACGGCCCAGCAGCGGGTCGAGGGCGACCGCGACGAAGAGCAGGGAGAGATAGAGGTTGGAGGCGTGGAACAACCGCATCGGGTTGATCTCGCCGAGCGCCTCGGAGGTCTTGGTGCGCGACCACATCCGGTGGGCCTCCACGAGGAAGACCGCACCCAGGACGGTCGCGGCCGCCGGATAGACCAGGCTCGTGCCCGCGACCGGCCACAGCAGCAGTGACGTCGCCACCATCACCCAGCTGTAGACGACGACCTGGCGGCCGACCTCGCGCGCCGGCTTGACCACCGGCAGCATCGGCACGTCGACGTTGCGGTAGTCCTCGCGGTAGCGCAGGGCGAGCGCCCAGGTGTGCGGGGGCGTCCAGAAGAACACCACGAGGAACAGCACGACCGGCGTCCACGCGAGCTCGCCGGTGACGGCCGTCCAGCCGATCAGCGCCGGGAAGCAGCCGGCGAGGCCGCCCCAGACGATGTTCTGCGTCGTGCGCCGCTTGAGCAGCATCGTGTAGACGAGGACGTAGAACGCGTTGGCCAGCACGGACAGCAGCGCGGAGAGCAAGTTGACCCAGAGCAGCAGCACCACCGTCGACAGCACGGCCAGCACCGTCGCGAAGACGAGCGCGGAGACCGGTGAGACGATGTGGCGCGGGAGCGCGCGCCGGCGCGTACGACGCATCTGCTCGTCGATGTCGCGGTCGTAGACGCAGTTGTAGGCCGACGCGGAGCCGGCCGACAGCGCGCCGCCGACGACCGTCGCCGCCACCAGCCCGAGCGCGGGCACGCCACGCTCGGCGAAGAACATCACCGGCACGGTGGTGAGCAGGAGCAGCTCGATCACGCGCGGCTTGGTGAGCCCGACGTAGGCCGCGACGACGTCGCGCCAGGTCTTGGACTCCTCCGCCCCGGTGCCGTCGCCGGTCGACGGCCGCGCGGACGCGGCGGCGTCAGGACCGGCGTGGGACACGGTGGAGGACCTCGGAGGACGGGGACGGATGGGGATGCGGGCAACGGGGCACCGAGGGGAATGGACAACCAGGTTCGGCGGCGTCCGGGGCGACCCTCGGGCGGGGTCGAGTCTACTCGTCCGCGGCGATAGGGTCGCAGTCGAGGCCGCCCGGGGCCCTGTGATCTGGGCTGCACTGCATCTCACCCCCGAGAGGAACTGCGTTGACCGACACGTCCGCCCTGCCCGCCACCCTCGAGTGGAACGACCTCGACGACCGCGCCGTGGACACCGCCCGGGTGCTCGCGATGGACGCGGTCCAGAAGGTCGGCAACGGCCACCCCGGCACCGCCATGAGCCTCGCCCCGGCGGCGTACCTGCTCTTCCAGAAGGTGATGAGGCACGACCCGACCGATCCGGAGTGGGTCGCGCGCGACCGCTTCGTGCTGTCCTGCGGCCACTCCAGCATCACCCTCTACACCCAGCTCTTCCTCGGCGGCTTCGGCCTCGAGCTCGACGACCTCAAGGCGCTGCGCACGTGGGGCTCCAAGACCCCCGGCCACCCCGAGCTCGGCCACACCGCCGGTGTCGAGGTGACCACCGGTCCGCTCGGTCAGGGCGTCGGCAACGCCGTCGGCATGGCCCTGTCGGGTCGACGCGTGCACGGCATCCTCGACTCGGACGCGGCTCCCGGTGAGGGTCTCTTCGACCACCAGGTCTACGTCCTGGCCTCCGACGGCGACCTCCAGGAGGGCGTGAGCTCCGAGGCGAGCTCCATCGCGGGCACCCAGAAGCTCGGCAACCTCACGGTCATCTACGACCGCAACCGGATCTCGATCGAGGGCGACACCGACATCGCGTTCACCGAGGACGTCGCCAAGCGTTACGAGGCCTACGGCTGGCACGTCCAGACCGTCGACTGGACCAACGGCGGCACCGAGTACGTCGAGGACGTCCCGGCTCTCTACGCCGCGGTCCGCGCGGCGCGCGGCGTGACCGACCAGCCCTCGCTGATCGTCCTCGACACGATCATCGCCTGGCCCGCTCCCAACGCCCAGGGCACCGAGGCCGCGCACGGCAGCGCGCTCGGCGCCGACGAGGTCGCGGCCACCAAGAAGGTCCTCGGGTTCGACCCCGAGCAGACCTTCGAGATCCCCCCCGGCGTGCTCGAGCACACCCGCGAGCTGCGCGAGCGCGGCGCCGCGTGGGGGGCCGAGTGGGACAAGAGGTACGCCGCGTGGGCCGAGGCGCACCCCGAGTCCGCCGAGCTCCTCCACCGGCTCAAGCGGCGCGAGATGCCCACCGAGCTCGCCGACGCACTGCCGAGCTTCCCGGCCGACGCGAAGGGCGTCGCCACCCGCTCCGCGTCCGGCAAGGTGATCAACGCCATCGCGCCGGTGCTCCCGGAGCTGTGGGGCGGCTCCGCCGACCTCGCGGGCTCCAACAACACGACCATCACCAGCGCCCCGTCGGTCGGGCCCGAGGTCGCCGAGATCGGCGAGTGGAGCACCGACCCGTACGCCGGACGCGTCCTCCACTTCGGCATCCGCGAGCACGGCATGGGCGCGATCATGAACGGCATCGCGGCCGACCGCCTCACCCGCGTGTTCGGCGGCACCTTCCTCACGTTCTCCGACTACATGCGCGGCGCCGTGCGCGTGGCCGCGCTGAGCAAGCTGCCGGTCACCTACGTCTGGACCCACGACTCCATCGGCCTCGGCGAGGACGGCCCGACGCACCAGCCGATCGAGCACCTCGCCGCGCTGCGCGCGATGCCGGGCCTCGACGTCGTGCGCCCGGCCGACGCCAACGAGACGGTCGCGGCGTGGCACGCGATCCTGCAGCGCACCGACACCCCGGCCGCGCTCGCGTTGACCCGGCAGAACGTGCCGGTCTTCCCCCGGGGCGAGGACGACGGGCAGACCTGGGGGTCCACCGAGGGCGTGGCGCGCGGCGCCTACGTGCTGCTCGACGCCGACAAGGGCACGCCCGACGTGGTCCTCGTCGCCACTGGCTCGGAGGTGCAGCTCGCCGTCGAGGCGCGCACCCTGCTCGCGGCCGACGGGATCGACGCCCGCGTGGTGTCGATGCCGTGCCTGGAGTGGTTCGAGGAGCAGGACGAGTCCTACCGCGACACCGTCCTGCCGCCGTCGGTGAAGGCGCGCGTGTCCGTCGAGGCCGGTGTCAAGCAGGGCTGGCGCGAGATCGTCGGCGACAACGGCAGGATCATCTCGATCGAGGGCTACGGCGCCTCGGCCGACTACGCCCGGATCTACAGCGAGTACGGCATCACCGCGCAGGCCGTCGCGGACGCCGCGCGCGACAGCGTCGCGCTCGTCACCGCCTGACCCACCGGCGACTGCGACCGACGACCACCCACCACCAGCACGGGAGGCACACCATGAACCACCGCCTGAAGGCACTGACCGACGCCGGAGTGTCCATCTGGCTCGACGACCTGTCCCGCGAACGCCTGGAGACCGGCAACCTCGCCGACCTCGTGGCCAACAACCACGTCGTCGGCGTGACGTCCAACCCCTCGATCTTCCAGGCCGCGCTGGCCGACGGCGAGCGCTACGACGCCCAGGTGCGCGAGCTCGCGGCCGAGGGTGCCGACGTGGACCGGGCCACGCTCGTCATCACCACCGACGACGTCCGCGAGGCGTGCCAGCTGATGCGGCCCGTCTTCGAGGCGACCGACGGCGTCGACGGCCGGGTGTCCATCGAGGTCTCCCCCGGCCTCGCGCACGACACCGAGCAGACGGTGGCCGAGGCGGCCGAGCTCCACAAGACGGTCGGCGAGCCCAACGTGATGATCAAGATCCCCGGAACCGAGGCCGGCTGGCCCGCGATCACCGAGACCGTCGCGGCCGGCATCTCGGTCAACGTCACGCTGATCTTCGGCCTCGAGCAGTACCGCAACGTGATGGAGGCGTACGTCTCCGGCCTCGAGCAGGCCGCCGACAACGGCCACCAGCTCGCCGACATCCACTCGGTCGCCTCGTTCTTCGTCTCGCGCGTCGACACCGAGATCGACAAGCGGCTCGAGGCGACGACCGACGGTCCGGGCACCGACCCGGCCCTGCGGGGCAAGGCGGGCGTGGCCAACGCCCGGCTGGCCTTCCAGGCGTTCGAGGAGTTCTTCAGCGGTGAGCGCTGGGAGGCCCTCGAGGCCAAGGGGGCGCGCAAGCAGCGCCCGCTGTGGGCCTCCACCGGCGTCAAGAACCCCGACTACGACGACACGATGTACGTCGTGGACCTGGTCGTGGAGGACACCGTCAACACGATGCCCGAGAAGACCATGGACGCGGTCGCCGACCACGGCGAGGTGCGCGGTGACCGGGTCCGCCCCTTCTACGACGACGCCGCCGCGCACATGCAGGCGCTCGCCGAGGCCGGCATCGACTACGACGACGTGATCGCGGTGCTCATCGAGGAGGGCGTGGACAAGTTCGTCGTCGCGTGGGACGAGCTGCAGACGACCCTGGCCGCGTCGCTCGAGGCCGCCCGCGCATGAGCGGGGGCGCGCCGGTCGACCCGACGACGACGGCGGCGTGGACCCGCCTCACCGGTCTCGCCGAGGCGTACGAGCCGGACCTGCGCTCGACGCTGACGCCTGAGTGGGTCGAGCGGCAGACCCTGGAGGCCGGCGACCTGCACGTCGACCTGTCCAAGAACCTCACCGACGACGTCATCGAGGACGCCCTGCTCGCGCTCGCCGACGAGGTCGACCTGCCCGCCCGACGTGAGGCGATGTTCACCGGTGAGCGCATCAACGTCACCGAGGACCGGGCCGTCCTGCACACCGCGCTGCGGCTGCCGGCCGGGGCGTCCCTGACCGTCGACGGCCAGGACGTCGTGGCCGACGTCCACGCTGTGCTCGACCGGGCATACGCCTTCGCGTCCCGCGTGCGCTCCGGCGAGTGGACCGGCGTCACCGGGAGGCGGATCGAGACGGTCGTCAACATCGGCATCGGCGGTTCCGACCTCGGCCCGGTCATGGCCTACGAGGCGCTCGAGCCCTACCGGCAGGACGGGCTGTCCTGCCGGTTCATCAGCAACATCGACCCGACGGACGCCGGGCAGAAGCTGTCCGGCCTGGACCCGGAGACGACGCTCTTTATCGTCTCGAGCAAGACCTTCGGCACCCTCGAGACGCTCACCAACGCCCGCCTGTGCCGTACGTGGCTGCTGGACCGGCTGCCCGGGGACGCCGACCGCGAGGCCGCCGTGGCCCAGCACTTCGTGGCGGTCTCGACCGCGCTCGACAAGGTCGCCGACTTCGGCATCGACCCCGACAACGCGTTCGGGTTCTGGGACTGGGTCGGTGGGCGCTACTCGATGGACTCGGCGATCGGGCTGTCGCTGATGGTCGCGATCGGTCCGGAGCACTTCGCCGACCTGCTCGCCGGCTTCCACACGATGGACGAGCACTTCCGCACCGCGCCCGCCGCCACCAACGTGCCGCTCCGGATGGGGCTGCTCAACGTCTGGTACGCGAGCTTCCTCGGTGCCCACACCCACGCGGTGCTGCCCTACGCGCAGCTGTTGCACCGGTTCCCGGCCTACCTCCAGCAGCTCACGATGGAGTCCAACGGCAAGGGCGTGCGCTGGGACGGCTCGGCGGTCACCTACGACACGGGCGAGGTCTTCTGGGGCGAGCCCGGCACCAACGGCCAGCACGCCTTCTACCAGCTGATCCACCAGGGGACGCGCCTGGTGCCGGCCGACTTCATCGCCTTCGCGCGGCCTGCGTACGACCTCCGGGACGGTGACGTCGACGTCCACGAGCTGTTCCTGGCCAACTTCTTCGCCCAGACCCGTGCGCTGGCCCTCGGGAAGACGGCCGACGAGGTCCGCGCGGAGGGCGTCGCCGAGGAGCTGGTGTCGGCGCGGACCTTCCCCGGCAACCGGCCGACGACCTCGATCATGGCGCCGGCGCTGACGCCGGCGGTGCTCGGTCAGCTCGTCGCGCTCTACGAGCACATCACCTTCGTCCAGGGCGTCGTGTGGGGCATCGACAGCTTCGACCAGTGGGGCGTCGAGCTCGGCAAGCAGCTCGCCCAGGAGCTCGGCCCCGCCGTGTCGGGCGACAAGGCGGTCGCGGCCGAGCAGGACCCGTCGACGCGGTCCCTCATCGCCTACTACCAGGAGAACCGAGGCCGATGACCCACACCAACCCGCTGCGGGACCCCCAGGACCGACGGCTGCCGCGCATCGCCGGCCCGTGCGGGATGGTGCTGTTCGGCGTGACCGGCGACCTGTCCCGCAAGAAGATCATGCCGGCCATCTACGACCTGGCCAACCGCGGCCTGCTCCCCCCGGGCTTCAGCCTCGTGGGCTTCGCGCGGCGCGACTGGGCCGACCAGGACTTCGCCCAGATCGTGCACGACGCGGTCAAGGCCAACGCGCGCACGCCTTTCCGCGAGGAGGTCTGGAACCAGCTGTCCGAGGGGTTCCGGTTCGTCCCCGGCGACTTCGACGACGACAACGCGTTCGAGCAGCTGCGCCGTACGGTCGAGGAGCTCGACCAGCTGCGCGGCACCGGCGGCAACATGGCGTTCTACCTGGCGATCCCGCCGTCCTTCTTCGGCACGGTCGTCGGCCAGCTCAAGGAGCACGGCCTGACCGACCACGGCGAGGACCAGTGGCGCCGCGTGGTCGTCGAGAAGCCCTTCGGGCACGACCTGGAGTCGGCGCGCGAGCTCAACGAGATCCTCGCCGGCGTCTTCCCGTCCGGCTCGATCTTCCGCATCGACCACTACCTCGGCAAGGAGACGGTGCAGAACATCCTGGCGATGCGGTTCGCCAACAACATGTTCGAGCCCGTCTGGAACGCCAACTACGTCGACCACGTGCAGATCACGATGGCCGAGGACATCGGCATCGGCGGGCGCGCCGGCTACTACGACGGCATCGGCGCGGCGCGCGACGTCATCCAGAACCACCTCCTGCAGCTGATGGCGCTCGTGGCGATGGAGGAGCCGACCGCCTTCGACGCCGAGAGCCTGCGCATCGAGAAGCAGAAGGTCCTCGCCTCGGCGACGCTGCCCCCGCGCCTGGACACCACCACCGCCCGCGGCCAGTACACCGCCGGCTGGGCCGGGGGCGAGAAGGTCATCGGGTTCCTCGAGGAGGAGGGCATCAAGAAGACCTCCACGACCGAGACCTTCGCCGCCATCACCGTTCACGTCGAGACCCGACGCTGGGCGGGCGTGCCGTTCTACCTCCGCACCGGCAAGCGCCTCGGGCGCCGGGTCACCGAGGTCGCCGTCGTGTTCAAGCGGGCACCGCACCTGCCGTTCAGCCAGACCTCGACCGAGGACCTGTCGCAGAACGCGCTCGTCATCCGCGTGCAGCCCGACGAGGGCCTGACGATGCGGTTCGGCTCCAAGGTGCCCGGCACCGCGATGGAGATCCGCGACGTCAACATGGACTTCGCCTACGGCGGCTCGTTCACCGAGGCGAGCGCGGAGGCGTACGAACGGCTGATCCTCGACGTCCTTCTCGGCGATCCCCCGCTCTTCCCGCGCCACGAGGAGGTCGAGCTGTCGTGGAAGCTGCTCGACCCGGTGATCGCGCACTGGGCGAGGAAGGGCAGGCCCGAGGAGTACGACTCGGGCACCTGGGGGCCCGCGTCCGCCGACAAGATGCTGGCGCGTGACGGTCGCACGTGGAGGAGGCCCTGATGATCGAGCTCACCGACACCAACTCGTCGACGATCGCCGCGGAGTTCGTCCGGGCACGCACCCGTGCCGGCAGCCCCGCGATGGGGATGGTGATGACCCTCATCATCGTGGCCCCCGAGGACGACGCCGCCGAGGCGATGGCCGCGGCCAAGCGCGCCTCCCGCGAGCACCCCTCCCGCGTCCTCGGCGTGATCCTGGGCGACGCCCGTGGCTCCGCCCAGGTCAACGCCCAGGTCGGCAGCGGCGACGGGTGGGGCGGCGAGACCGCGCTCATCCGGCTCAAGGGCGAGGTGGTCAGGCACGCCGAGTCCGTCGTGCTGCCCCTGCTGCTCCCCGACTCACCGGTCGCGATCTGGTGGCCGACCGCCGCGCCCGCCGACCCCGCCGCGGACCCCCTCGGCTCGCTCGCCCAGCGCCGCATCACCGACTCCGCCGCGGTCACGCGCGGCAAGGCCACGGCGATGCTGAACCAGTGCCAGTCCTACGCGCCGGGCAACACCGACCTCAGCTGGACCCGGCTCACGCCGTGGCGCGCGCTGCTGGCGGCCGCACTCGACCAGCACCCGCTGAAGGTCACCGGAGCGCGGGTCGTGGCCGAGCGGACCAGCCCGAGCGCCGACCTCCTCGTCGCCTGGCTCACCGACCGTCTCAAGGTCGAGGTCACGCGCGGCAGCTCCGACGGACCAGGGATCACGGAGGTCAGCATGGACACCAGGGAAGGCGCGATCCGCATCTCGCGCGCGGACGGCCGACTGGCCACGTTCTCCTCGCCGCACCGCCCCGACCGGCCCGTCGCCCTGAAGCGACGCGAGGTCCCGGCGCTGCTGTCGGAGGAGCTGCGCCGCCTCGACGAGGACGACGTGTACGCCCACGTCGCGGCGCGCCTCGTCAAGCTGAGGAGCGCGAAGTGAGCGCCGCGGAGGTCCGGCGCCACGACGACGCCGACGTGCTCGTCGGCGACGTCGCCTCGGCGCTGCTCGAGCGGATCGAGGCCGCCCAGGCCCGCGGCGAGACCCCTGACATCGGCCTCACGGGCGGGTCGATCGCCGAGGAGCTGCACCGCGAGCTCGCCCGGCGGGCGCCGGACTCCTCGGTCGACTGGTCCCGCGTCGCGTTCTGGTGGGGCGACGAGCGCTTCGTCGCCGCCGACTCCCCCGACCGCAACGCCGGTCAGGCGCGCGAGTCCCTCCTCGACCACGTCGCCGTGGACCCTGCCCGCGTCCACGAGGTGCCGGCCAGCGACCAGGTCGCGGCGGCCGAGGAGGCGGCCGAGGCGTACGCCGCGGCGCTGCGCGAGCACGGCTCCGGGACCTTCGAGGTGCTGATGCTCGGCATCGGCCCCGACGGCCACTGCGCCTCGATGTTCCCCGGCCACCCTGCGCTCGACGTCCGCGACGCCGTCGCCGTCGCGGTGCACGACTCCCCCAAGCCGCCGCCCGACCGCGTGAGCCTCACCTTCGAGGCGATGAACCGGTCCCGCGCCGTCTGGTTCATCGCCAGCGGCGAGGGCAAGGCGGAGGCTGTCGCACGTGCCCTGGCACCCGAGGGCACCGTCGCCGAGACACCCGCCCGGGGCGTACGGGGTGCCGAGACGGTCTGGTGGCTCGACGAGGCTGCTGCGTCCGCCCTCTGAATTACACGTGACCGGGCACTTCGTGCCCGTCTCGAGCGCCGACCGGGCGCTTCATGCCTGTCTCGTCAGCGGGAGAGGTCGATGTACGTCGGGCGGCTGGCGGCCGCCGTCTCGTACCCGTGGCGCAGTCGTCCGTTCGCGGCGAGCTCGCGGCCGTAGACGTCGACCTTCGTGAAGACGTCCATGCGCCAGCCTCGATGCTCCTCCAGCCAGCCGAGCCGCGCCTCGTCATCCTCCCGGTGCTCCTCGTCGTGGAACTCCTCGCCGAAGTACTCGGCGCCGTAGCGCACCGCTCGGTCCCCGACGTCGATGCGGAACTTCGGCACCCCGGAGTCGTCATCGATCCAGATCTGCGTCTCCGGTGCCGGCAGGTCGGCGTCGTACCAGTGCAGCCGCAAGGCGCTCTCAGGCGGTGACTCGGCTCCCGGGTCGCCGAGCGGCGCCAACGTACGCAGCTGGCGCACGCCTCGATGTCCAGCGAACCTCCCCACCTCACTCAGCAGCAGGGAGTGGTCGAGCCCGAGACGCAGAAACCCGTCGATCGCGCTCAGGGCATCGAAGCGCCAGAGCAGACGACCCAGGTCGCAGGACGTCCGGAGAGGCGTGGTCACCCTCAGGCCTCCCACGGCCTCCACGTCACGCACGGTCAGGTCACGCGTGCCGCTCACGACACCCGGCCGGCGCATCCTGCTGCCCCGCGTGCTGAAGACGTCCAGTCCGGGCATGCGGTGGATGGCTGATCGCGGCAGGGCGTCGACACCGTGGAGCCAGGCCGCCGTCCGGTCCACGACGACGGCGTGCTCCGGGACGACGAGCTCGAGCGCTGCAACTCGGAGGCGCAGGGAGTCGGGCACGCTGGCGACGACGAAGACACCGCGCAGCAGGGGGCGCAGCAGCCCACGCTGGACCAGCCGACGGCGCAGGCTCTCGTCGACACCCAGGCGTGACGCCTCCACCGCGGAGAACGGACGATCACACGGGATCGGCGCGTCCGGGGTGATGGCATCGACGTCGCGGCACCACAGGGGCATGACATGCATACGACCACCGTGCCCGGATCGGGCGGGCGACGTCGTACGTCATCCACAGGGGGCGGCATGAAGTGCCCGGTGACCGCCGAGGACGGGCACGAAGTGCCCGGTCACGTGGTGGGTCAGAAGATGATCTCGCCGGCCTTGCGACGGCTGCGGAGCAGGGCCACGGCCTCGTCGAGGATGTCGGCGGCCTCGGTCTCGCTACGACGCTCCTTCACGTAGGCGAGGTGCGTCTTGTAGGGCTCGATCTTCGGCGCCGGCGGCGGGTTCTCGCTGTCGAGGCTGGCGGGCAGGCCGCACTTCGGGCAGTCCCACGACTCGGGCACCGCCGCTTCGATGGCGAACGTGACCACCGAGCGGTGGTCGTGGCTGCAGAAGTAGGTCACCGCCTGGCGCGGCGCGGCGTCACCGCGCTCGGCCTCCCCCATCGGCCCCGCTCCGACCCGACTACCGCGGATCGCGTTCCCAGCACCAGCCATGACGACTCCTTCTCAGAAACGCTCAGGGGGAATGATCAGTTGCCCTGGTAGGCCATGAGCAGGCCAAGGGCGATGATGCAGGCAAACCAGATGACGCCGACCCCGACCGTGAACCGGTCGAGGTTGCGCTCAGCCACCGACGATCCCCCCAAGCTGCTGGACACGCCGCCTCCGAACATGTCGGACAGGCCGCCACCCCGCCCCTTGTGGAGGAGGACCAGCAGGATCTGGATCGAGCTCGTGATGACGAGCAGGATGGTGAAGAGCAGAATCACGGTCGGAAGCCTACGTCACGTCTCACGGGAACCGGTCGGTGCCTCACCGCGCCGACCCGGAAAGGTCGGGCATCGAGTAATAGCGGCAGATCCCGCCGAACTCGTCGACCTGCAGGCTGGCGCCGCCGACGAGGCACCCGTCGACGTCGGCCTTCTCCATGATCCCGCCCACGTTGGCGGCCTTGACCGAGCCACCGTAGAGGATCCGCAGGCCGTCGGCCGCCCCGTCGCCGTGCACCTCGCGCACGCGCTCGCGGATGGCCGAGCAGACCTCCTGCGCGTCGTCCGGGGTCGCCACTTCACCGGTGCCGATGGCCCACACCGGCTCGTACGCGACCACGAGGCCCGCGACCTGCTCGGCGGTGAAGCCGTCGAGCGAGCCGTCGACCTGAGAGAGCGTGAACGGCACGTGCTCGCCGGCCTGACGGGTGTCGAGGCCCTCACCGACGCACACGATGGGCGTCATGCCCCCATGGAGCGCCTGGTGGGCCTTGGCGTTGACCAGCTCGTCGGACTCGTTGTGGTACATCCGGCGCTCGCTGTGGCCGACGACCACGTAGGAGCAGCCGAGCTTGGAGAGCATGCCGGCCGTGATCTCACCGGTGTAGGCGCCGCCGTCGTGGACGGAGACGTCCTGGGCGCCGTAGCGGATCGACAGGCGGTCGCCGTCGACCAGCGTCTGCACCGAGCGCAGGTCGGTGAACGGCGGCACGACGACGACCTCGACCTTGCCGTAGTCGTGTCGCTTGTCCGCCAGCGTCCAGGCGAGCTTCTGGACCAGCACCACCGCTTCCTGGTGGTTGAGGTTGGCCTTCCAGTTGCCGGCCATCAGGGGTGTGCGCGCCATGGTGTTCAGTCCCTCTCCAGTACGGCGATGCCCGGGAGCTCCTTGCCCTCCAGGAACTCCAGCGACGCGCCACCGCCGGTGGAGATGT
Organism: Nocardioides flavus (ex Wang et al. 2016); assembly: GCF_014653115.1. Taxonomy (GTDB): domain Bacteria; phylum Actinomycetota; class Actinomycetes; order Propionibacteriales; family Nocardioidaceae; genus Nocardioides; species Nocardioides flavus. The sequence continues at coordinate 30,289 of NZ_BNAD01000014.1, forward strand.
GGCCGAACGCGGCCTCGTCGAAGCCCAGCTGACGCACGGCTGCGGCCGAGTCGCCGCCGCCGACCACCGAGAGGCCGTCAACCTTGGTGAGCGCCTCGGCCACCGCACGCGTGCCGCCGGCGAACGCGTCCACCTCGAACACGCCCATCGGCCCGTTCCAGAAGACGGTCCGCGCATCGGCCAGCTCGGCGGCGAACGCGGCCGCCGACTCGGGCCCGATGTCGAGACCGAGCGCGTCGGCCGGGATCTCGGAGGCCGGTACGACCCGGGGCTCGGGCTCGTGGTCACCCGACGGGAACGCCGTGTCGACCACGACGTCGGTCGGCAGCACGATCTCGACGCCGCGGTCGGCCGCCTCGCCGAGGTAGCGCGTGCAGGTGTCGAGCTGGTCGGCCTCGAGCAGGCTCTTGCCCACCTCGTGGCCCTGGGCCTTGAGGAAGGTGAACACCATGCCACCGCCGATGAGGAGCTTGTCGGCCTTGTCGATCAGGTTGTCGATCACCCCGAGCTTGTCGGAGACCTTCGACCCTCCCAGGACGACCACGTAGGGCCGCTCCGGGTGCTCGGTGAGCCGCCGCAGCACCTCGACCTCGGACGCCACCAGGCCACCCATCGCGGACGGCAGCCGCAGCGCGACGTCGTACACGCTGGCCTGCTTGCGGTGCACGACACCGAAGCCGTCGGACACGAAGGCGTCGCCCAGCTGCGCGAGCTGGTCGGCGAACGCGCCGCGCACGGCGTCGTCCTTGCTGGTCTCGCCGTCGTTGAAGCGGACGTTCTCCAGGACGGCGACGTCGCCGTCCCGGAGCCCGGCCACCGTGTCGCCGGCGCTCGCGCCGACGGTGTCGGTGGCGAAGGCCACCGGGCGACCGAGCAGCTCGCCGAGCCGGCCTGCGACCGGCTCGAGCGAGTACTGCGGGTCGGGCGCGCCCTTGGGACGCCCCAGGTGGGCGAGAACGACCACCCGGGCGCCCGCGTCGGAGAGCTGCTTGATCGTCGGGACGCTCGCGCGGATCCGGCCGTCGTCCGTGATCTCGGTGCCGTCCAGCGGCACGTTGAGGTCCGAGCGGACCAGGACGCGCTTGCCCTTCAGGTCACCGAGCGAGTCGATTCCTGCCGTGGAGTCGGTCATCGCCGTCAGAGCGAGGAGCCGACGTGCGTGATCAGGTCGGCGAGGCGGTTGGAGTAGCCCCACTCGTTGTCGTACCAGCCGAGCACCTTGACCTGGTTGCCGATGACCTTGGTCAGCGGGGCGTCGAATATGCACGAGGCCGGGTCGGTGACGATGTCGGTGGAGACGATCGGGTCGGTCGAGTACTTCAGGAACCGACCGTCGGCGGCCGCCTCGACGATCTCGTTGACCTCCTCGACGGACGTCTCGCGCGGGGCCTCGAAGGTGAGGTCGGTGGCCGAGCCGGTCGGCACGGGCACGCGCATGGCGTAGCCGTCGAGCTTGCCCTTGAGCTCGGGCAGCACCAGGCCGATGGCCTTCGCGGCACCGGTCGAGGTGGGCACCATGTTGAGCGCGGCGGCGCGGGCGCGACGCGGGTCCTTGTGGATGTTGTCCTGCAGGTTCTGGTCTGCGGTGTAGGCGTGGATCGTCGTCATCAGGCCCTTGGTGATGCCGAGGCCGTCGTTGAGCGCCTTCGCCATCGGCGCGAGGCAGTTGGTCGTGCACGAAGCGTTGGAGATGACGGTGTGGGCCGACGGGTCGTAGAGCTCGTGGTTGACGCCCATCACGATCGTGATGTCCTCGTTGGAGGCCGGCGCGGAGATGATGACCTTCTTGGCACCGGCGTCCACGTGCGCCTTGGCCTTGGTGGCGTCGGTGAAGAAGCCGGTCGACTCGACGACGACGTCGACACCGAGGTCACCCCAGGACAGGGCCGCGGGGTCGCGCTCGGCGGACACGGCGATCTCCTTGCCACCGACGACGATCGAGGTGTCGGTGCTCGACACGTCGGCGTCGAGACGCCCGAGGATCGAGTCGTACTTGAGCAGGTGGGCCAGCGACGCGTTGTCGGTGAGGTCGTTGACGCCGACGATCTCGATGTCGGCGCCCGAGGCGCGCACGGCGCGGAAGAAGTTGCGGCCGATGCGGCCGAAGCCGTTGATGCCTACGCGGACGGTCATGGTGATTGTCTCCTTCGGATGGGGCCTTCGGTGACCCCGTGGACGATCTGGCCTTCGGTGACCGGCCCCGACCCTATCGGGTGTCGGACGGCCCGACACGTGCAGTCTCCCGCGGTACGGACGAGTAACCTTGGAACGATCCAACAGGCGGTACTGCAGGCACCGCCGCCGGCCGGTCAGGCGTCCTCGGCGAGCATCTCCGGGGTCAGCGAGGCCTCCGTGTCGGGGATGCCGAGCTCCTCGGCCCGCTTGTCGGCCATGGCGAGCAGCCGGCGGATCCGGCCCGCGATGGCGTCCTTGGTGAGCACGGGCTCGTGCAGCTGGCCGAGCTCCTCGAGCGAGGCCTGCTTGTGCTCGAGCCGCAGGTGGCCGGCCTGGCGCAGGTGGTCGGGGATCTCCTCGCCGAGGATCTCCAGCGCCCGGTCGACCCGTGCCCCGGCGGCCACTGCGGCGCGCGCGGAGCGGCGGAGGTTGGCGTCGTCGAAGTTGGCGAGCCGGTTGGCCGTGGCGCGCACCTCGCGCCGCATCCGTCGCTCCTCCCAGGCCATGAGGGACTCGTGCGCCCCCAGCCGGGTCAGCAGGGCGCCGATCGCGTCACCGTCGCGGATCACCACACGGTCGACGCCGCGGACCTCGCGTGCCTTGGCGGAGATGCCGAGCCGGCGCGCCACCCCGACGATCGCCAGCGCGGCCTCGGGACCGGGACAGGTGATCTCCAGCGAGGACGAGCGGCCGGGCTCGGTGAGCGAGCCGTGGGCGAGGAACGCACCGCGCCAGGCGGCCACCGCGTCGCAGCCGCCACCGCTGACGACCGCCGGCGGCAGGCCGCGTACGGGGCGTCCGCGCTGGTCGAGCAGGCCGGTCTGGCGGGCCAGCGCCTCGCCGTCCTTGGTGACGCGCACGATGTAGCGGCTGCCCTTGCGGATGCCGTTGCCCTGGACCATGACGACGTCGGAGGGATGCCCGTAGACCTCGGCGATGTCCGTACGGAGCCGACGGGCCGCGGCGCCGGTGTCGAGCTCGGCCTCGACGACGATGCGCCCGCTCACGATGTGGAGCCCGCCCGCGAAACGGAGCATGGAGGCCACTTCGGCCTTGCGGCAGCAGGTCTTGGTGATCTGGGTGGAGGCGAGCTCTGCCTTCACCTGTGCCGTCATTGCCATGGGGCGAATCCTGCCATGAGGGTCAACCACCGAGGCGCCGGAACCCACCCCTGCGCAGGGGGCGGCGCCGCGTCGTCAGGCCTCGTCGACGATCCGGCGGAAGGCCTCGGCCAGGCGGCCGGGGTCGTGGCGCGGCTCGCCCGGCACGGCGATGTCGGCGACGACGAGGCGGGCCCCTCGCTCGGCGACGTCCTTCTCCAGCCGGCCGTGGTCGTCGGCCAGCGCGGAGGAGTCGACGAGGACCGCGTGGACGGTGAGGTCCGGCGCGTGCTCGAACAGCGCCGCGAGGTGGTCGGCCGGCCCGAAGCCGGTCGTCTCCCCCGCCTGCGCCTCGAGGTTGAGCACCACGACGAGGCGCCCGCTGGTCTCGGCGAGCGCCCGGCGCAGGCCGGGGACCATGAGGTGCGGGATCACCGAGCTGAACCACGAGCCCGGGCCGAGCACCACCCACTCCGCGGCGAGGACCGCCTCGACGGCCTCCCGGCAGGCCTGGGGGTCCTCCGGCACCAGCGCCACCGACTCGATGCGTCCGTCCGTCGTCGCGACCTCGACCTGCCCGCTCACCACGGTGACCGCGTCCGGCACGGCCGGGTCGGCCCCGCGCACCCGGGCGGTGATGTCCATCGGGGTGGTCGCCATCGGCAGCACCCGGCCGTGCGCCCCGAGCAGCCTGCCGACCCAGTCCAGGGCACGCACGTGGTCGCCCATCAGCTCCCACAGCCCGACGATCAGCAGGTTGCCGACGACGTGGCCCTTCATCTCCCCCTGGCCGGCGAACCGGTGCTGGATGACGTCGGCCCACGTGCGACCCCACTCGTCGTCTCCGCACAGCGCGGCCAGCGCCATGCGCAGGTCGCCGGGCGGCAGCACGCCGAACTCGCCGCGGAGCCGGCCGGACGAGCCGCCGTTGTCGGCGACCGTGACGACGGCCGTCAGGTCGTCGATCGTGAGGTCGTCGTGCAGCCGGCGCAGCGCCGAGAGCGTGGCGTACAGGCCGTGTCCGCCCCCGAGGGCCACCGCAGCCTGCGCGGTGTCGCGCGCCACGTCACTCCCTGCCGAGGTCGCGGTGCGCGGTGCGTACGTCGTAGCCCGCCTCGCGCAGCCGCCCGGCGATCGCCTCCGTCATCGCGACGCTGCGGTGCTTGCCGCCGGTGCAGCCGACGGCGACCTGCATGAAGCGCTTGCCCTCGTTGAGGTAGCCCTCCGCGACGGTGCGCAGGACGGGGAGGTACTGCTCGAGGAACTCGCCGGCACCGGGCTGGGAGAGCACGTAGGCAGACACGTCGGGATCGCGGCCGTTCTGCGGACGCAGCTCGGGCACCCAGTGCGGGTTGGGCAGGAAGCGCATGTCGGCGACCCAGTCCGCATCGACCGGGATGCCGTACTTGAAGCCGAAGCTGATCACGGTGACCTTGAGCCGCGTCGTCGCCGCGGTGCCGAAGAGCTCGGCGATGCGGTCCTGGAGCTGGTGGACGTTGAAGTTGGAGGTGTCGAGCAGCACGTCGGCGTCGCCGCGGATGTCGGCCATCACCCCGCGTTCGCGCTGCAGCCCGTGCAGCAGCCGGCCCCCACCCTGGAGCGGGTGCGGCCGCCGCGCGGCCTCCTGGCGGCGTACGAGGACCTCGTCGGTCGCCTCGAGGAACAGCAGCGTGGTCGGCCGACCGGTGACCAGCTGGTGACGGTTGGCCTGGAGCGAGTCGAAGAAGGAGCCCGACCGGACGTCGACCACCACGGCGATGGGCTGGTCGATGCCGCGGCTGTCGTCGACGAGCCGGACGACGTCACGCACCAGCGTCGGCGGGAGGTTGTCGACGACGAAGTAGCCGAGGTCCTCCAGCTCCTTGGCCGCCGTGCTCCGCCCGGCACCGGTCATGCCGGTGACGATCACGAGCTCGCCGGGGGTCGGCTCTGCCATTCAGTCCTCCAGGATCTCGCCGGTGGCGGTGTTGACGGTCGGTTCCGCAGGAGCAGTCTTGCGGGTCGCGTCGGCCTGCGCGACGGCGTCCTTGATCGCAGACGCTGTGCGCGGTCCGATGCCGGGCACGAGGGCGATCTGGTCGACGTCGGCCTCGCGCAGCTTCTTGAGCGACCCGAAGTGCTTGAGCAGGGTCTTGCGGCGCACCTCACCGAGACCCGGGACGTCGTCGAGGGTGCTCTCCACCATCGACTTGGAACGGCGGTTGCGGTGGTGCGTGATGGCGAAGCGGTGCGCCTCGTCGCGGATGCGCTGGAGCAGGTAGAGGCCCTCGCTGGTGCGCGCCATGATCACCGGGTCCTCCTCCCCCGGCAGCCACACCTCCTCCAGCCGCTTGGCCAGCCCGCAGACAGGGACGTCGGTGACGCCCAGGTCGGCCAGCGCCTGCTCGGCGGCGGCCACCTGGGGCGGGCCGCCGTCGACGACGACCAGCGACGGCGCGTACGCGAACTTGCGGGGGCGGCCTGTCTCAGGATCGACGAGCATCGGCCCCGAGTCCGTCGACACGGTCTCGGTCCGCGCCTGCTCGTCGAGCAGACGCCTGAAACGACGGGTGATCACCTCGTGCATGGAGGCGACGTCGTTCTGGCCGTCGACGCCGCGGATGACGAAGCGGCGGTACTCCGACTTGCGGGGCAGCCCGTCCTCGAAGACGACCATCGACGCGACCACCTCGGTGCCCTGGAGGTTGGACACGTCGTAGCACTCGATGCGCAGCGGCACCTCGTCGAGCCCGAGCGACTGCTGGATCTCCTCCAGCGCACGGTTGCGGGTGGTGAGGTCGCTGGCCCGCTTCGTCTTGTGGAGCGCGAGGGCCTGCGCGGCGTTGGTCGCGACGGTCTGCTGGAGGTCGCGCTTGTCGCCGCGCTGCGGCACCCGGATCGCGACGCGGCTCCCGCGTCTCTCGCCGAGCAGCTCCTCCATCACCGTGTGGTCGGGCGGCAGGGCCGGCACGAGCACCTCACGCGGGATGGTGTCGCCGGAGTCGGGGTCGGCGCCGCCGTAGAGCTGGAGCAGGAACTCCTGGACCAGCCCGGCGGTGTCGCTGTCGTCCGAGCGGTCGGCGACCCAGCCGCGCTGGCCGCGGATGCGTCCACCCCGGACGTAGAAGATCTGCACCGCCACCTCGAGCGGGTCCTCCGCCAGCGCGATCACGTCGGCGTCGGTGCCGTCGCCGAGCACGACGGCCTGCTTCTCCAGCGCCTTGGTCAGGGCGCCGAGGTCGTCTCGCAGCCGGGCCGCCTTCTCGAAGTCGAGGGCCTCCGAGGCGGCGTACATCTCCCGCTCGATGCGCTTGACGAACGCGTTGGTGTTGCCACCCATGAAGTCGCAGAAGTCGTCGACGATCTCGCGGTGCTCCTCCGGGGTGACGCTGCCGACGCACGGGGCCGAGCACTTGTCGATGTAGCCGAGCAGGCACGGGCGCCCGATCTGCGAGGACCGCTTGAACACGCCGTTGCTGCACGAGCGCATCGGGAAGACCCGCAGCAACAGGTCGACGGTCTCCCGGATCGCCCACGCGTGGCTGTAGGGGCCGAAGTATCGGGTGCCCTTGCGCTTGGCCCCCCGGCCCACCATCACCCGCGGGAACTCGTCACCGACGGTGACGGCGAGCCAGGGATAGGACTTGTCGTCGCGGTACTTGACGTTGAAGCGCGGGTCGAACTCCTTGATCCAGCTGTACTCGAGCTGGAGCGCCTCGACCTCGGTGTCGACGACCGTCCACTCGACGCTCGCACCGGTCGTGACCATGGTGGCGGTGCGGGGGTGGAGGTTGCCGATGTCCTGGAAGTAGGACGACAGGCGCGGGCGCAGGCTCTTGGCCTTGCCGACGTAGATGACGCGGCCCTTGGCGTCGCGGAAGCGGTAGACCCCCGGCTTGGTCGGGATCGACCCCGGCGCAGGTCGGTAGGAGCTCGGCGTGGCCACCCGGCAACCCTACGGGCGGGTCCCGACACCCCGGACGCGCCCCGGCACTCCGGATGCGCGGTCAGGCGCGGGTGATCGAGTCGCCGTCGACGGTGATCTCGACCGGCGCCAAGGGTGCGGAGGCAGGCCCCGAGATCGGCGAGCCGTCCTCCAGCGAGAACCGGCTGGCGTGGCAGGGGCACGGGATCTCCCCGTCGCTGCTCGTCTCCACCAGGCAGCCCTGATGGGTGCACACGGCCGAGAACGCCTTGAAGTCGCCCTCCGTCGGCTGGGTGAGGACGACCTTGGCGGCCGGGACGACGAGACAGCCCCCGACCGGGACGTCGGCGGCACTCGCGAGCGCCTCCCCGCCGCCCGCCGCCCCCGCGTCACCGGAGGTCGGCTCGGACGTCGGCTCGGACGACTCCGCGCCCGCGGGGTCGGTCGCCGTGTCGTTCGACCCACAGGCGGCCAGGACGGGTATGCCGACCGCGATGGCAGCGGAACCGGCGAGGGCACGACGTCTGTCGATGGCGGTCATGACGAGACCTTAGCCAGCGGACCCATGAGGACCCGACGGCTCAGGCCTTCTTGGCCGCCGTCCTCCTGGCTGGGGCCTTCTTGGCTGGGGTCTTCTTGGCTGCGGTCTTCTTGGCTGCGGTCTTCTTCGTCGCCGTCCTCTTCGCGCTCGCGGCGGCCGCCACCGCCTTCGGGCGCCGCGGCGCTCCGGGCTGCTGCGCACCGCGACCCTCGAGGATCGGAGCGAGGAACGAGCCGGTGTGGCTCTCCGCGACGGCCGCCACCTCCTCGGGCGTCCCCTCGGCGACGACCGTGCCGCCACGCGACCCGCCCTCCGGCCCCATGTCGATGAGCCAGTCGGCGGTCTTGATGACGTCGAGGTTGTGCTCGATCACGAGGACGGTGTTGCCCTTGTCGACGAGGCCGGACAGGACGTGCAGGAGCTTGCGGATGTCCTCGAAGTGCAGGCCGGTGGTCGGCTCGTCGAGGACGTAGACGGTGCGTCCGGTGGACCGCTTCTGCAGCTCGCTGGCGAGCTTGACGCGCTGGGCCTCGCCCCCGGAGAGCGTGGTGGCCGGCTGACCGAGCCGGACGTAGCCGAGGCCGACCTCCTGGAGGGTGTTCATGTGGCGCGCGATCGCCGGCACGGCGGCGAAGAAGTCGGCGGCCTCCTCGATGGGCATGTCGAGGACCTCGGCGATCGTCTTGCCCTTGTAGTGGACCTCGAGCGTCTCGCGGTTGTAGCGGGCGCCGTGGCACACCTCGCACGGGACGTAGACGTCCGGGAGGAAGTTCATCTCGATCTTGATCGTGCCGTCGCCGGAGCACGCCTCGCAACGACCGCCCTTGACGTTGAACGAGAACCGGCCCTGCAGGTAGCCGCGCATCTTGGCCTCCGGCGTGGAGGCGAAGAGCTTGCGGACGTGGTCGAAGACGCCGGTGTAGGTCGCCGGGTTGGAGCGCGGGGTGCGCCCGATCGGCGACTGGTCGACGTGGATCACCTTGTCGACGTGCTCGAGGCCGGTGATCTTGGTGTGCCGCCCGGGCACGGTGCGGGCGTTGTAGATCTGCTTGGCCAGCGAGGTGTAGAGGATGTCGTTGACCAGGGTCGACTTGCCCGACCCTGACACGCCCGTGACCGCGGTGAAGACGCCGAGCGGGAAGCTGACGTCGACGTCCTGGAGGTTGTGCTCGCGGGCACCGTGGACCGTGAGCTCGCGACCGACGGTGCGGGGGCGGCGTACGGCCGGGACGGGGATCTCGCGGCGACCGCTGAGGTACTGGCCGGTCATCGAGTCGGGGTGGGCGAGCAGGTCCTCCACGGAGCCGGAGTGGACGACCTGGCCGCCGTGCTCACCGGCACCCGGGCCGATGTCGACCACCCAGTCGGCCACGCGCACGGTGTCCTCGTCGTGCTCGACGACGATCAGGGTGTTGCCGAGGTCCCGGAGGCGCACGAGGGTCTCGATCAGACGCTGGTTGTCGCGCTGGTGCAGGCCGATGGACGGCTCGTCGAGGACGTAGAGGACGCCGACCAGACCCGCGCCGATCTGGGTCGCCAGCCGGATCCGCTGCGCCTCGCCACCGGAGAGCGAGCCGCTCGGCCGGTCGAGGGAGAGGTAGTCGAGGCCCACGTCGAGCAGGAACTGCAGCCGCTCCTGGATCTCCTTGAGCACCCGCTCGCCGATCTGGCGCTCGCGCACCGACAGGTCGACCGTGCGCAGGTAGTGGGCGGCCTCGTTGATCGGCAGCGCGCAGACCTCGGCGATGTTCTTGCCGCCCTGGTCACGGGCGCCGAGGGTGACCGACACGGAGACCGGCTTGAGCCGGGAGCCGTGGCAGGCCGGGCACGGCACCTCGCGCATGAAGCCCTCGAACCGCTCACGACTCGTGTCGGACTCCGCCTCGCGGTGGCGACGCTCGACGTAGGGGCGGACGCCCTCGAAGGCGGCGTAGTAGGCCCGCTGGCGGCCGTAGCGGTTCTTCGTGACCACGTGGACCTTGGTCTTGTGGCCCTCGAGCAGCGAGGTGCGTGCCTTGGGGGTCAGCTGGTCCCACGGGGTGTTGAGGTCGAAGCCCAGCTCCTCGCCGAGCGCGTTGACCAGGCGGAGGAAGTAGTCGGCGACGTGCGCTCCGCTCCACGGAGCGATGGCACCCTCGCCCAGGGTCGCACCGGGGTCGGGGACGACGAGCTCGGGGTCGACCTCCATCCGGGTGCCGAGACCCGAGCAGACCGGGCAGGCGCCGAAGGGCGAGTTGAACGAGAACGAGCGCGGCTCGAGGTCGTCGGTGTCGATGGTGTGGTCGTTGGGGCACGCCATCTTCTCCGAGAACTTCATCTCCCGGCCGGGGTCCTTGGCGCCATCCTTCAACGGCGGAGTGTCGACGAAGTCGAAGACGACCAGACCGCCCGCGAGGCCGAGCGCGGTCTCGACCGAGTCGGTGAGCCGGCGCTTGGAGGACTCCTTGACGGCGAGCCGGTCGACCACCACCTCGATGGTGTGCTTGAGCTTCTTGTCCAGCGTCGGCGGGTCGTCGAGGGTGTGCGTCTCCCCGTCGACGCGCGCGCGGCTGAAGCCCTGCTGCTGGAGCTGGCGGAACAGCTCGACGTACTCGCCCTTGCGGCCGCGGATCACCGGGGCGAGCACCTGGAAGCGCCGGCCCTCCTCGAGCGACAGGATGCGGTCGACGATCTGCTGGGGCGTCTGGCGCTCGATGGGCGCGCCGCAGGTCGGGCAGTGGGCGCGACCGGCGCGCGCGTAGAGGAGGCGGAGGTAGTCGTAGACCTCGGTGATCGTGCCGACTGTCGAGCGCGGGTTCTTGGAGGTGGACTTCTGGTCGATCGACACCGCGGGCGAGAGGCCCTCGATGAAGTCGACGTCGGGCTTGTCCATCTGGCCGAGGAACTGGCGCGCGTAGGCCGAGAGCGACTCGACGTAGCGGCGCTGGCCCTCGGCGAAGATCGTGTCGAAGGCCAGGCTGGACTTGCCGGACCCGGACAGGCCCGTGAAGACGATGAGCGAGTCACGCGGGAGGTCGAGGGAGACGTCCTTGAGGTTGTGCTCCCGGGCGCCCCGGATGATGAGCTGGTCGGCCACAGTGGTCCTCGGTGAGATGGCATCGGCGGAGTCGAACACATGTTCGCCTCGGAGGGGCGCCGCGGTCAAGGCGACGCACCGCTCCACACTATGACCCACCACCGACAACGGGCCCATCCGTCACCCTCGGGGGTGGACGTCCGGAGATGGCACGATGGGTCCCGTGAGCGATGCAGCCGACCGAGCACCCGCCCTCCTCCCGGCGGCCGACCGGGCACTCGTGCGCACCGTGGACGGCCTCGACGACGAGGCGTGGGCGGCGCCGTCCCTCCTCCCCGGATGGACGCGCGCGCACGTGCTCGCCCACCTCGCTCTCAACGCCGAGGGCCTGGCCGGCGTGCTGGACGGCGCTCGCCGCGGACGTCCGCAGCCGATGTACGCCTCGGCCGAGGCCCGTGACGGCGACATCGAGGACCTGGCCGCCGCCGGCCCGGCCGAGCTGCGCGACCGTTTCCTCGCCTCGACGACACGCTTCGAGGACGCGCTGGCCGCGATGCGCGACGGCGACTGGACCGGCCGGTTCGAGCGGACCCCCGGCGGGCCGGAGTTCGCGCTGGCCAACGTCGTCCTGATGCGCGTGCGGGAGGTGGAGGTGCACCATGCCGACCTCGACGCCGGCTACGCGGCCGAGGACTGGCCGGAGGGGTTCCGCACGCTCCTGCTGGACTCGATGACGAGGCGGTCCTACCCGGCGCCGTTCGTCGTCCGTCCCACCGACCTCGACGGCACGTGGGCGTACGGCGAGGGTGGAGGTGGTCCGGTCGTCACCGGACCGTCCGCCGCCGCCGGCTGGTGGCTGACCGGCAGGGGCGCCGGCGAGGGCCTGACGTCCGACACGACCGAGCTCCCGGAGGTGGAGGCATGGTGACCGATCCGTACACCGGCAAGGTGTCGCCCGGTGGCGACCCCGACGTACGCCGGCTGGGCTGCCTGACGCTGACCAAGGTCGCCGTCGACCCGGAGATGTCCAACAACTGCTACGTCCTGCACTGCAGCGACACCGACGAGGTCGTGCTGGTCGACGCCGCCGCCGAGCCCGAGCGCCTGCTGGAGCTCGTCGGGGACCGCAGGCTGACCGCGATCGTCACCACGCACCAGCACTGGGACCACCACCGCGCCCTCGCCGCCGTCAAGGCGGCGCACCCCGACGCGGTCGTGGTGGCGGGCGCCCCCGACGCCGACGCCATCGAGGAGCAGACCGGCGTGAGCGTCGACCGGCGCGTCGGCAGCGGCGACACGGTGCCCGTCGGCACCTGCGACCTCACCGTCATCCCGGTCGCCGGCCACACCCCGGGGTCGATCTGCCTGCTCCTGGAGGACGAGAAGGTCTCCTCCGCCCCGCACCTGTTCACCGGCGACTGCCTGTTCCCCGGCGGCGTGGGCGCCACCTTCGGCGACGCGGCGGCCTTCGACCAGCTCATCGGCGACGTCGAGACCAGGATCTTCGACCGGCTGCCCGACGACACGTGGTTCTACCCCGGGCACGGCGACGACGGCGTCCTGGGCGACGAGCGCCCCCATCTCGCCGAGTGGCGCGAGCGCGGCTGGTAGCACCCGACGGCCGCGCGCCCGGGGCCGTGGCGCGTCGTGGCATGGTGGAGGCATGAGCACGCGTGAGCTGACCCTGGCCGACTTCGAGCAGACCGTGAGCGGCGAGGGCATCGTCCTGGTCGACTTCTGGGCTGCGTGGTGCGGCCCGTGCCGCCAGTTCGCCCCCGTCTTCGAGAAGGCGGCCGAGGACAACCCGGACATCGTCTTCGGCAAGGTCGACACCGAGGCGGAGCAGCAGCTGGCCCAGATGGCTGCGATCAGCTCGATCCCGACGCTGATGCTGTTCCGCGACGGGATCCTGCTGTTCAACCAGGCCGGCGCCCTGCCGCCGCAGGCGCTGTCCGACGTGATCGCCCAGGCCCGTGCGCTCGACATGGACGCCGTACGCCAGGAGGTGGCCGCCGCGCAGGAGGCCGCCGCCAACGCTCCGCAGGACGAGGTCGGCCTCGACGAGTTCGCGGCCGCGCACAGCCAGGGGGCGTACGTCCTCGACGTGCGCGAGTCCGACGAGGTCGCCGGCGGCCGGGTGCCCGGCGCCGTGCACATCGCGATGAACGACGTCCCCGCCCGCGTCGCGGAGCTGCCACAGGACAAGCCGTTCTTCGTGATCTGCCAGGCCGGGGGTCGCAGCCGTCAGGTCGTGGACCACCTGCGCGCGCAGGGGCTCAGCGCCATCAACGTCGCCGGCGGCACCGGCGGCTGGGCCCAGCGAGGGTGGCCGCTGGAGGCGTGACCCGGCCTCGGAGCATCCCGGCGCAGGACGGACCGCTCAGCAGGGGTTCAGCTTGACCACCATGGCGGGGGCCGTGAGGGTGACCGGCGGCACACCCGTACGGGACACCGAGTAGACGAGCTGCACCGAGATCTGGCCCGGGCTCTTGTCCGTGCAGATGCGGAAGCTCACCACCGGGTTCGAGCTGCTCACCGTGTAGGTGTTGGTCGGCTGCAGGCTGGACGTGACGTCCGCGCCGTCGATCTTGACCTGCTGGAGGACGACGGTCCACGTGTAGGGGGCGTCGACCGTCATCGTGGCGTTGAGTCGGTAGCCCTGGCAGTTCGGGCCGTTGGGGTCGCCCGGCGTCTTGCAACCGGTGAACCCGCTCACGGCCGGTGGCGTGGTGGATGCCGCGAAGGCCGGGGCGGTCGAGGCGACGGCGACGACCGGGACAGTCCACGCGGCGCCACGCACGACCGTGCGGCGGTTGATCTGGGACATGCTCGAACCCCCACGATTCGCTGGAAGGCGCCACCCCCACGATGGCTCCGTGGACCGAACCTAGGGCGCAGGCACCAGCCTCACACGTGGACACGGTTTTCTTGAGGGTTTCTAGGGTTTTCTTTGACGTTTGCTGGAGAAGTGGTCTGGACCAGCGGCTCCGCCGGCCTCTCACGGGGACCGGGTCGGCGTGGGTGCGCCGTGGGATAGCCTCGCCGCGTGCTCATCAGCGACTCGCGCCAGGTGCTCTTCGTCCACGTCCCCAAGACGGGCGGGGTCTCGGTCGAGGAGACGGTCAAGGAGGCGTGCCCGGACGCCCGCAAGGCGCGCGTCCCGATCGGCCGCCACGCCACGCTCGGCAAGATCATCAGGACCGAGCCCCAGGTCGTCGACTACTGGACCTTCGGCTTCGTCCGCAACCCGTGGGCGCGGATGGTCTCGTGGTACTCCATGATCTCGGCGTGGGACCGCCGGCACGGCCCCCGCAGCGGCAAGCCGCAGGACGTCAAGCACGGGTCGATGCGCGACGGCAACGCCATGTGGCGCGCCGCTGCGGCGTACTCGGGCTTCGACGAGTTCGTGATGCGCGGCACCGAGGAGCTGCCCCGCGTGGGCACCCCGCAGATCACCTACCTCCGGGCGCCCAAGCACAACCGGGAGGTCGACTTCATCGGACGCACCGAGAACTTCGTCGAGGACCTCCAGCGGGTGCAGGTCCAGCTCGGCCTCGAGCCGTCGACGCCGGTCCACAAGAACAAGTCCAAGCACGGCACCTACCACGACTACTACACCGACGAGACGCGCCAGCGCGTCGCGGAGGTCTACGCCGAGGACATCGAGCTCTTCGGCTACACCTACGACTAGAGCGGGTTCACCAGGGGCGTGCCCCGCGCACCGGACCACTCCCCCGTGGCGTCGAGGCGGCGCCACACCTCGTACTCCGGGGCGAAGTGCGCGACCAGCGCCTCGCGGGTCGCGAACGCCAGCTCGCCGCGCTCGGCGTCGGAGGCGTTGCGCCGCTCGAACTCCAGCGGGACGCCGATCCGCTCACTGAACCACGTCGACCAGACGTCGGGACGCTCGACGCTGAGGACCCGGTCGACCGCGACGGCCCCCTGTGCGTGGATGAACCTCGCGGGACGCCCCTTCGGCACCGGCGCGCGGCCGTCGCCCGCGAGGTAGCGCAGGGCGAACTCCTCGAACGTCATGTCGGCCGTCGACTGCCGGCTGTCCTCCCGCGCGCGGTAGCGCCACCACGACTCGAGCCAGGCAATAGGCTCGCGGAACATCGACACCAGCTCGTACGACTCGCGCGGGTGTCCCTGCGCGGCCAGCCTCGGCGCCCGGGTGTGCACGAACCCGCGTGCCGGCAGGTGCTTCTGGCCCGGGGGCGAGGCGACCACCTCCGTGGCGTACGGGGCGAGCGTGCGCTCGAGGCTGGTGCTGGCGGTCTTCGGCATCGCGAGCAGCACGAAGTCCCGACCGGGCCCGAGCTCGAGGAACGTCATCACGCGGCCGATCATCCCGCATGCCCCGGCGCGGACCCGGCTGGGCTAGCCTCGCGCCCGTGTTGATCTCCGACTCCAGGCGCGCGTTGTTCGTGCACGTGCCCAAGACGGGCGGGGTCTCGGTGGGGGTGGCTTTCGAGCGCTGCTGTCCCGACGCGCGCAGCAAGGCCCCCGGCGTCCGCCCGCCCCTCGGCCGCCACGCGCCGTACGCCCGGATCCTGCGCGCCGAGCCGCAGACGGCCGACTACTGGTCGTTCGCCTTCGTGCGCAACCCGTGGGCGCGAATGGTGTCGTGGTGGTCGATGATCCAGGACTGGGACCGCGAGTGGGGCCCGTCGAGCGGCAGGCCGCAGGGTGCCGCCGCGACGAGGATGCGCGGCAACGACATGTGGCGCGCCGCCGCGGCGTACAGCGGGTTCGAGGAGTTCGTGCTCCGCGGGACCGAGGAGCTGCCGCGGGTCGGGCGCCCGCAGGTCGAGTACCTGCGGGCGCCCGGACGCGAGGTCGACTTCGTCGGCCGTACGGAGCGCTTCGCCGAGGACCTCGCGGAGGTCGAGCGACGCCTGGGCGGGGAGCCCGAGCGGGTCCCCCACCGCAACAAGTCGCCGCACGGCAGCTACCGCGACTACTACACCGACGCGACGCGCGCGAAGGTCGCCGAGGTCTACGCAGCAGACCTCGACGCCTTCGGCTACACGTTCTGAGCCGACCGGACCGTCCGGGTCAGCTCGCCCGGTACTGGTTCCAGGCGTCGCTCATCCGCGCGACCTGGCCCGCGGTGAACTGGTACATGCAGGAGTCCTGCGTGTAGTCCATGTAGTTGTGGATCGGGTCGACGCCCGGGGACGCGCACGTGTCGGCGCCGACGGGACAGTCGAACTGCGGTCCGGCCTCGGCCGGGGTGTCGGCGACCTGGTCGCCCTTGCCGTTGCAGCCGCCCTGGAACGTGTGGTAGAGCGCCAGCCAGTGGCCGACCTCGTGGGTCAGGGTGTCGCCCAGCGCGTACTTGCCGGCCGTGCCGCCCGGCATCGACTCGTCGAGGATGACGACACCGTCGTCGGTGCTGAGCTTCCTGGTCGGGAACGTGGCCCAGCCGAGGAGGCCGTCGCCGATGCTGGCGGTCCAGATGTTGAGGGTCTCCTTGCCGCCCTTGCGGGTCGCGGCCTTCATCTCCCTCTCCACGCCGCCGGGCGTCACGGTGTACCACTCGTCGTTGACCGGGTAGGTGAAGCCGGCGAGCTCGAAGCGGAACGGCGAGGCCGCCGACGACTGGGTGCCCGTACGGCCGGTGTAGGCCTCGTTGAGCACGTCGAGCTGCGCGGTCGCGAGCTGGGTGAGGCGGTCGCGGTCGGCCTGCGTGGCGGTCGTCGGGGTGACGATGTGGAACCAGGTCGGCACCGTCACCGAGCCGGCCTCGAGCGTCGAGGCGTTGTCGAGCGTCAGGTACTGCTCACCGGTGCCGGCGAACGGCTTGGGCTCGTTGGCCTTGGCGTTCTTGCGCACGCGGGCATTGGCGGCGTGCTCGTCGGCGTGACCGTCGACGCACTCGGCGGCCTTCGGCGAGAGCGCCGTGGAGGTGGAGAGGGCGGTGGCCGGGACGGCGGCGGTGGCCGAGAGCGTCGTGGCCACGAGGGCCATCGAGCCCGCCATCACGAGACCACGCAGGGAACGGGAGTGTCGCATCCGAGATGTCCTATCTGTGGGACTTGGGGAGGCAGCAACCTAACCGTGCGGTCAGTAAATGAACAGGCCGTCGCCGATCTGGTGGACGTGCCCTTCCCCTCCGCCGACGGGGCTGGGAGATTGCCGCCCGTGGACGTACTCGAGACCTGGACCCGCAGCGAGCACACTGCCGACGTCGCCGGACGTCCGGCGACGCACCCCGTCTGGCGCAAGGGCGTCGGCCCCGGCGTGGTCGTGGTCCACGAGATGCCCGGGCTGACCGCCGGGGTGGTCCGCTTCGGCGAGGAGCTGGTCGCCGCGGGGTACACCGTGCTGCTCCCCCACCTGTTCGGCCCGGTCGGTCGCGAGTTCAGCAACGTCGACGTCGTCCGGACGCTGCCGAGGGTCTGCATCAGCCGTGAGTTCACCAAGATCGCGAGCGGCGTCACCACGCCGGTCGCCGGCTGGTTGCGCTCCTTGGCCCGCGACCTCCACGACGAGCTCGGCGGCCCTGGGGTCGGAGCGCTCGGCATGTGCTTCACCGGCGGCTTCGCGCTGGCGATGATGGTGGACGAGACCACTGTCGCCCCTGTCGTGTGCCAACCCAGCACGCCGTTCATCGGCCTCCCCGGCCGCGCCGCCGACCTCAACCTCTCCCCCGCCGACGCCGAGGCCGTACGCCGCCGCGCAGCCGACGGCTGTGCCGTCCTGGGCGTCCGGTACACCTCCGACCCGCTGGTCGGGACCCGCTTCGACACCCTGGCGTCGCTGGTCGGCGACAGGTTCATCCGGGTCGACCTCCCGGGCCGCGGGCACTCGACCGTGACCGAGCAGCGCTCGCAGGCGGCGGTCGACGCGGTGCTGGAGTTCTTCGGGCAGCGGCTGCACGGCTGACCGGCCGGTGCCGCACACTCGACGCATGGCCGCGACCGGGTACGACCCCGCCTTCCTCGACGTCCCGCTCGCAGCACCGCAGGCGCCGGGCGGGAGCCTCGTGCTCGACTACACCCACTTCACCCTCCAGATGCACCCCACGAGACGGCTGGCCTCGTGGGTGACGTGGAACGTCGACGGCCTCACGCTCTTCTCCGGCGACAGCATCAGCCGGTCCGGGGAGCGCTTCCGCGCCGACCCGCGACTGCCGGAGTCGGAGCAGACGCTCGACGAGGCGTACGACGGCAACGAGCTCGACCGCGGCCACGTCGCCCGTCGGTCGGACCTCCTCTGGGGCACGCTCGCCGATGCCCGACAGGCGAGCTCCGACTCCTTCTTCTTCACCAACATCACGCCCCAGCACCAGGACTTCAACCAGTCCGGTCGGGGCGGGGCGTGGGGCCTGCTCGAGAACGCCGTCCTGGCCTTGGAGGGCCTCGAGGACCGACGGCTGTCCCTGTTCGCAGGTCCCGTGCTGCGCGAGGAGGACCCCGTCTACCGCGGCATCGTCCAGCTGCCGCGCGAGCACTGGAAGGTCGTCGTCTACCGCGTCGACGGCGAG
The DNA here is from genome assembly GCF_014653115.1 of Nocardioides flavus (ex Wang et al. 2016). GTDB lineage: Bacteria > Actinomycetota > Actinomycetes > Propionibacteriales > Nocardioidaceae > Nocardioides > Nocardioides flavus. Next base: position 48,517 of record NZ_BNAD01000014.1, read on the forward strand.
CCGCGGTTCCGCTGCTTCGTGCTGTCGCAGGACCTCGACGGGATCGCCCGCATCGACTTCCTGGAGGAGTTCGACACCTATCTCGTCCCTCTCGCGATGCTCGAGGAGCGCACCGGCCTGACCTTCGACAGCCTGCGCACGCTGACCACCGCCGGGCGGCGAGGGGTGGAGGCGCCGACGCTGGTCACGGACGCCGAGCAGGTGGCCTGGTAGCTCCTACACTCCTCCGGTGCCCCGCCAGACCGTCAAGCTCCTGCTCGTCGACGAGAGCGGACGGGTCCTGCTGATCCGCCACGAGGACCGGGTGACCGGACTGCGCGCGTGGTACCCGGTGGGCGGCGGCATCGAGGGCGGCGAGTCGTTGCAGCAGGCTGCCGAACGGGAGGCGTACGAGGAGGTCGGGCTCGAGGCGCTGACGCCGGGTGTCCACGTCTGGACCCGCGACCACACCTACGAGTACGACGGGCGCACCGTGGACGTGCACGAGGACTGGCTGCTCCACCGGGTCGGTCACTTCTCACCTGCACCGGCGCGGCTCAGCGACCACGAGGCGGCAACCGTGCGTGGCTTCCGCTGGTGGAGCTCCGACGAGCTCCGAGACACGGCTGACACGGTCTTCCCCCCGGCGCTCGGTGACCTGCTGGCCGGCCTGCTGCGCGACGGCGTCCCGCGCGTCGTCCTGGACATCTCGTCCGCGTCGGCCGGCTGAGCCGCACCCTTCTCCACTGGTCGGGGGAGCGAGGGAGTCGCGTCTCGCGACCCCTCAAGAGTCGTGGGCCACCAAGCATCCACAGCCATGGTCAGTGTCGGAGGTCTCACGTACACTCGAACACATGATCGAAGTATTGGCAGGGCCCGGAGCAGGTGAGGTCGAGGACCTCACCGCCGCCGGTCTGCTCGCCTCGATCAAGGCCTCGCGGGAGACCGAGAACGCCGAAGCAGCTCGCCAATTGGTGCTCGCTGCGCAGTGGGCCGACCTCCACCCGCCCGAGTCCATCCACTCCGCCGCCACGTTCGCCGTCCCAGGGCGTGAGCACGAGGAACCCATCGCCGGCGAAGGTGCGCCGCTGGTGGCGGAGTTCTGCGTCGCCGAGCTCGGCACCGTCCTCGGCATCTCCACGACGGCGGCGAAGAAGCTCATCGGGCACGCCCTCGAGCTGCGCCACCGCCTCCCCCGCCTCTGGGCACAGGTCCACGCCGGCGCCGTGCCCGCGTGGCGGGCGCGGTCGGTCGCCGAGACCACCATCCACACCAACCCCGCCCTCACTCGTGAGGCGGCGGGGTTCGTCGACGCCCAGGTCGCCGCCGTCGCCGGCAGGATCGGACCCGCGCAGCTCGACCGCCTCGTCGCCGAGAGCATCACGCGCTACGACCTCGCCACCGCCGACCCGACAGCCGATCCGGAGGACGGCTACCTGTCGGTCGACCCGCGCCACGTCACCGTCCACGACGACGACGTCCACTTCGCCGGCACCATGCGCATCGAGGCCGAGGTCGACCTCGCCGACGCCCTCGACTTCAACCGCGCCGTGGCCCACGGTGCAGAAACCTTGAAGGCACTCGGGTCGACCGAGTCGCTCGACGCCCGCCGCGCCAAGGCGCTCGGGAACCTCGCCCGTACCCAGACCGCCCTCGACCTCGCCGGCCCAGGAACAGACAGCGAGGACCTGCCGCCCGCGCGGGAGGTGGTGATCCACGCGCACTTCGACGCCAGCCTGTCCGGCGACACCACCGTGTTCGGCCCGACCGGTCGGATGGAGAACAGCCAGCGGCTCGTGCTCCTCGAGCAGATCGAAGCGTGGTGTGGCGACTCCCGTACGAAGGTGACCGTCAAGCCCGTCATCGACCTCAGCACCCCGTTGACCGCGCAGGGATACGACATCCCGGACCGCATCCGCGAGCAGATCATCCTCCGCGACCGCACCTGCGTGTTCCCGAACTGCGGCCGCCCCGCCCGCGGCTGCGACATCGACCACATCGTCCCGTGGGACGAGCACGCCGAGGCCGAGGGCAGGCCCCAACCCGGACCGACGACCACGAGCAACCTCGCCGCCCTCTGCAGGTTCCACCACCGGCTCAAGACCCACACGGGCTGGCGATACGAAACCACCGCGCCCGGGGTGTTCGAGTGGACGGCACCCCACGGCTACCGCTACCGCCGCGACCACACCGGCACCACCGAGCTCGACCCACCCGATCCACCCGGCATCCCACGCCCCCGCCGACCATGACCCCGCCCCACACCCCGCCAGCCCCCACGATGGCGGGGCCGCAGGCGTGCCGGCCCTACCAGCGGTAGCGTCGCCCGGGTGGAACTGGGCGAGGTGATGCGCGTGCTCGACACGCTCGAGGCCGAGCGGGTCGCCTGGTGGGTGCTCGGCGGCTGGGGCGTCGACGCCTTGGTCGGACACCAGACGCGCGAGCACCGCGACCTCGACCTCGCCGTCGACGTTGCCGACTGGGACGCAGCCGTGCTCGCGTGCGCCGGCCTCGGATACCTCGTCGAGACGGACTGGTGGCCGGTCCGGAGCGAGCTGGTCTCGCCGCGCGGGTGGGTCGACCTGCACCCCGTGCGGTTCGACGCCGCGGGCAACGGGGTCCAGGCCCGGCTCGATGGCGCCACCTTCGACTACCCGGGAGAGCACCTCGTCACGGGCGCACTGGGCGACCGGCCCGTACGGTGCGTGTCGGCGGCGTGGCAGCTGCAGGCCCACTCCGACTACGACCCCCGGCCGCAGGACGTCCACGACCTCGCGCTCCTGCGGAGCGTGACCGGCCCCTAGGTCATGGCGCGTGGTCAGGCCCGCTGGCAGACCATCAGCGGATTGCCGTCCGGGTCCTCGAACTGCACGAAGAAGACGCTTCCGATGTCCTCGACGTCCGAGGTGATCACCACTCCGAGCTCACGCAGGTGGTCCACCACCGCGGCGATGTCGTGGGTCCACAGGAAGAACCTCGGTGGCCCGGCCGTGTCGAAGTCCGTTCGGTTCGCGTCGAGCGCGAGCCGGGTCTCGCCGTCCGTCGGGATGTCGAAGATGGTGCCGTCGTGGGAGGTCTCGCCCGGTGGGAAGCCGAGGAGCTCGGCGTACCACCGGACGGCCGCCGGCATGTCGCGCACGGGGATGAACACCTGGCCGACGACACGCTGGATCGGATGGGTCACGCCGCGCAGCGTAGAGGGCGGGGGCACGCACCCGCCGCCCGGGTCAGTCCAGCGACGCGATCAACCGACGTACGGTCTGCAGCGCTCCGCGGGAGATCTCCGGGGCCGTCTCGCGATAGTAGGTCCAACCGCTGATGGCGGGCGCCAGGGCGTACCCGCGTGCTCGTCGGTAGGCCGCGTCGTCGAGGCCCACCGCGTCGCGATAGGTCTCGGCAGCCACGACGGGCACGTAGCCCCACATCGCGTTGAGCTCGATCGCCGGGTCCCCCCGCCCGGCGCAGCCCCAGTCGATCACCGCAACCAGCCGTCCGTCGCGCACGAGGAGGTTGCCCTCGTGCAGGTCCCCGTGGAACCAGCGGGGCTCCCCGTCGTACGCCGGCGCGTCGAGGGCGTCCGCCCACACGGCCAGCACCGCGTCGCGGGAGACCTCGGACGTGTCGGCCCTCGCCGTCCACTTCCGGACCCAGCCGTCGAGCGCCGGCAGCGGCCCGCCGCGCCCCTCCGTCGTCACCGGGCCGTCCATCCCGGGCACCTCCCGGCAGGACCGGACGAAGGCGCCGAGCCCGCTTGCCCACTCCTCGGGGTCGAAGGTCTCCTCGGTCGGGTTGTCGCCCTCGATCCACGGCACGACCGTCCAGGCGAAGGGGTAGCCCTCGCCGGGCTCACCCAGCGCGACGGGGGCCGGGGTCGGCAGCGGCAGGTGCGGGGCCAGCCGGGGCAGCCAGTCGTGCTCGAACGCAACGGTCTCGGCAGGCCCCGGCACCCGCGGCATCCGGACGAGCAGGTCGTCGCCGAGCCTGAAGAGCTGGTTGTCCGTCCCGGTCGGCGGCAGGCGCCGGACGGGCAGGTCCGCCCACTTGGGGAGCTGCGCGGCCACGAGCCTGCGAACGGTCCCCCCGTCGATAGCGACCTCGTCGGCATGCATCCCAGTCATCGGGCGGGACGCTAGTACTGAGCAGTAGGTTTGGTCACGTGAGTTTCCTGACCCGCCAGTCCGTGATCGCCGCCCTCACCGCCAACGCAGTGCGGCCGCCGCGCAACCAGCGGGCCGGCGTACCGTCCTTCGCCGCGGGGTGGCTGATCGGCGAGACGGCACCACAGGTGCTCGCCCTGACCGCGCTCGACGCCGCCGCCCACCTGACCAGGGGTCGCCGCAAGGGCCTGCGCGCCAAGGCCGGCCTCGCGCTGGCCGGCGCCAGCGCGCTCGGGCTCGCCCACATGATCAGGCAGAGCACCCGGGTCAAGGACGGGTTGGAGGACGCGCTCGTGGAGGGTCTCGGCGTCGACTACGTCGAGCAGCTCGACGAGGTACCGACCCCCGCCGACCCGGCGACGCCGTGGCGACGCCTGGCGAGGCCCTTCAACTTCGCCGACGCCGACGTGCGGGTGATCCGCGACCTGCCCTACTCCGAGGCCGGCCGTCGCGGCCACCTCGACATCTACCTCCCTGCCGGGGAGGACGCCATCGAGGACGCCCCGGTGCTCCTGCAGGTCCACGGTGGCGCCTGGACCATCGGGGCGAAGGAGCACCAGGGCCGACCGCTGATGAACCACATGGCCGCCAAGGGCTGGGTGTGCGTGGCCATCAACTACCGCCTCTCACCTCGCGACCCGTGGCCGGCCCACATCGTCGACGTCAAGCGGGCCATCGCATGGATCAAGGAGAACATCGCCGACTACGGCGGGGACCCCGACTACCTGGTGATCACCGGCGGCTCGGCGGGCGGGCACCTCGCCGCCCTGGCCGCCCTGACGCCCGGCGACAGCCGGTTCCAGCCGGGCTTCGAGGACGCCGACACGCGCGTGCAGGCGGCCGTGCCGTTCTACGGCGTCTACGACGTGGCCGGCTCGACCGGGCTGAGCAGCGCCGTCGCCATGCGCGACGGCTTCCTCGGCCCGCGCGTCATGCAGACGACCTGGGACGACGCGCCCGACCTCTACGAGGCCGCCTCGCCCATCCTGCGCATCACGCCGGACGCCCCGGACTTCTTCGTCATCCACGGCGAGCTCGACACCCTGGTGTCGGTCGACCAGGCGCGCCTGTTCGTCGCCGAGCTGCGGCGCACCTCCCGAGCGGCGGTGGTCTACGCCGAGCTGCCGGGTGCGCAGCACGCCTTCGACGTCTTCCACTCGATCCGCAGCGCGCACGCCGTGCGTGCGGTCGACCGCTACCTCTCCTGGCACTGGAGCACCTGGCGTCGCGGCCTCGCGGCCGACAGCGGCGTCGACCCCGACCAGCTGTCCGACGCCGGATGAGCGCGTCCATGCCGGCCGACCTCCTCGCGCACGCCCTCGCCGCCAAGGGGTTCATGCCGGACGACGAGGGCGAGCTGCTGCACCGCTGCGCCCGCGTACGCCTCCCGCACGGCCCCGCCCTCGAGGTCGGGACCTACTGCGGCAAGTCGGCGATCTGGCTGGGCGCGGCCGCGCGCGAGGTCGGGGGCACCGTCTTCACCGTCGACCACCACCGGGGCTCCGAGGAGAACCAGGCCGGCTGGGAGCACCACGACGACACCCTCGTCGACGCCGACCTCGGCCTGATGGACACCCTCCCGACGTTCCGCCGGACGATCGCCGCTGCGGGGCTGGAGGACCAGGTGGTCGCGGTCGTCGGGCGCTCCGAGACCGTCGGCACCTGGTGGCGTACGCCGCTCTCGCTGCTGTTCATCGACGGCGGGCACGGCGTCGAGCCCGCCCGTGCGGACTTCCGCACCTGGCCGCGCTGGGTCGCGTCCGGCGGGTTGCTGGCGATCCACGACGTCTTCCCCGACCCGGCGGACGGAGGGCGCCCGCCCTACGAGGACATCTACCTCCCGGCGCTGGCCAGCGGCGCCTTCACCGAGGTGGAGGCAGTCGGGTCGATGCGGGTGCTACGACGTACGTCCGGTGAGGCCGGCGACCCGCTCCCCTGAGGCGGGGAACGGCGTGCAGCCGCACTCGAGGCCGATCTCGGCGAAGTCGGCGGCCAGCGTGGTGCCGCGCACGATGTCGGCCCCGGGGGTGCCGTCGGTCAGCGCGTCGACGGCCAGGACCACGGCCGCCGCGGTGTAGGTCGTCTGCTCCGCCGGCCAGTTGCCGCCCTGCTGGTCCGGGTCGGTCGGGAAGACATAGCCGGTCCAGTAGGAGCCCTCGTCGGTGCGGAGGTGCTGCATGTCGGCCAGCAGCTGCCGGGCCCGGTCCCGGTCGCCGATGGCCTCGAGCGCGAGCACCAGCTCGCACGTCTCGGCCCCGGTCACCCACGGGTTGGTGGACACGCACCGGATCCCCAGCCCGGGCTCGACGAACGTGTCCCAGCGCTCGGCCAGCAGCTCGCGCGCCGCGTCGCCACGCACCGCACCGCCCAGCACCGGGTAGTACCAGTCCATCGAGAACTCGGACTTGTCCAGGAACAGGTCGCGGTGCTCGCGCAGCGCGTGTCCGAGCCGGCCCCCGGCCAGCTCCCACTCCACCTGCGTCTCCCCCACGAGCTGGGCGAGGGCGACACCCGCCCGCAGTGAGTGGTGGATGCTCGACGAGCCGGCCAGGAGCGCCTGCTCGTTGACCACGGACGGCGCGCCGTCGGCCCACTCCTGCGACCAGGAGACGCCGCCGAACGGCAGCTGGAGCGACGTCACGAAGTCGAGCGCGCGCCGCACCGTGGGCCACATCAGGCGCACGAAGGCCTCGTCGCGCGCGACGAGCCAGTGATGCCACGTGGCGACCGCGACGTACGCCGACATGTTGGTCTCGCCGGAGTGGTCCTCCACCTCGCCCGCGACGGTCTTCATCGGCCACGACCCGTCAGCCCGCTGGGTCTCGCGGACCCAGGCGAACGCGCGTTCGGCCGCCTCGCGGCGCCCGCCGACCATCAGCGCCATGGCCGCCTCGAGGTGGTTCCAGACGTCGGTGTGCTCCCCCGGCGTCCACGGGATCGCGCCGGACGGCTCCTGCATCGCCTCGATCGTCGCGGCGGTCTGCTCGACCTGGGCGCGGGTGAGGACCTCGCTCATGCCGGCTTGCGGAAGTAGAGCACCATGCTCTTCCCGATCAGCGGGTCGAGCACCTTGCCGGCGTACTGGAGGACCTTGGGGTTCTCCATGATCTCCCACACGAGGAGCTTGTGATAGGCCTTGGCGAGCGGGTGCTCGTCGTTGGTGACGCCGACCGCGCACTTGATCCACCAGTAGGGCGTGTGCAGGCCGTGGGCGTGGTCCCGGCCGGTGAAGACCATCGCGTCACCGGGGGTGCCGTCGTTGGAGCGGCCGGCCTTGGTGACCTTGTCGACCAGCTCCTCGGCCGTGTAGATGCGGACGTGCCCACCCTCGGCGTTGTGGTAGTCGTCGGACAGCTTCCAGTTGACGACCTCGGGGAGCCAGCGCGGCACGGAGACGGCGAGCGTGCCGCCCGGTCGGAGCACGCGCACGAGCTCCTTGATGGCGTCGACGTCGTGGTGGATGTGCTCGAGGACCTCCGCGGCGACGATCCGGTCGAACTCGCCGTCCGCGAACGGCAGCGCGAGCGCGTCGCCCTCCTTGACGTCGGCCTCCGCGCCCTCGGGCACCTCGCCGGCCTCCCGCATCGCGGTGAACCACTCGCGCACGATCGCCAGCTCGTCGGCGTCCTGGTCGAACGCGATCACGTCGGCGCCGCGACGGTACATCTCGAAGGCGTGCCGGCCGGCGCCGCAGCCCATGTCGAGCACGCGGTCGCCCGGGCGCAGGCCGAGGCGGTCGAAGTCAACGGTCAGCACGGCGGCTCTCCTCCTGCTCTCGCGGACCCCGCTCGCGGCGGAAGTCGGCGATGGTCTCCTCGTACGCGGCGGCCGTGGCCTCGGCCACGGCGCGCCAGCTGAACATCTCCTCGACGCGGGCACGGCCGGCCGCCCCCATGGCCGCGCGCCGCTCGGGGTCGTCGAGCAGCGCGGCGACGGCCTGCTCGAGCTCGCCGACGTCGCCGGGCGTCACCAGCTCGGCGCAGACCCCGTCGGGGCCGACCACCTCGGGGATCGCGCCCGCGCGGGACACCACCAGCGGGGTCGCGCACGCCATCAGCTCGGCGGTGGGCAGCGAGAACCCTTCGTAGAGCGACGGCACGCAGGCGACCTCGGCGGACCCCATGACCCGCACCAGCTCCTCGTCTGTGACGCCGTTGACGAAGGTGACGAGCTCCCCGATGCCGAGCTGGTCGATCAGCTGCTCGGTACGACCGCCGGGCTCGGGCCGGGTGACCAGCACGAGCGACACGTCGCGCTCCACCGCGAGCTTGGCGAACGCCTCGAGCAGGGTCGCGATGCCCTTCATCGGCGCGTCGGCGCTGGCCATCGCGAGGATCCGGCCGGGCACGCGCGGCTCGCTCGGCGGGGCGAAGACGTCGTCGACGCCCAGGAGGATCGTCTGCATCCGGGCGGGGTCGACGCCGAAGTCGCGGGCGACGTCGCGTCGCGACGACTCCGAGGGCGTCAGGACCTTGCGGTAGCGGCGGGCCACACGGGTCTGCATGCGGAGGAAGCCGTACCACCGGCGCAGCGTGAGGCGCTTGCGCCACGACGGGGCGGTCTGGAGGTCGATGCGCCGGTCCATGGTGATCGGGTGGTGGATCGTGGCGACGACCGGCAGCCCGTAGGACTCGAGCTCCAGGATGCCGGTGCCGAGCACCTGGTTGTCGTGGGCGATGTCGAAGTCGGCGGCGCGGTCCTTCATCAGCCGGGCGATGCGCGAGCTGAAGGTCTTCGGCTCGGGGAACCCGGCCGCGCACATCGTGAGGAACTCCTCGACGTCGATGCGGTCGCGGAACTCCCGTAGGTGCGGCACGCGGAACGGGTCGGGCTCGCGGTAGAGGTCGAGGCTCGGCACCTTGGTCAGCACGACCCCCTCGTCGAGGTCGGGATAGGGCTGGCCGGAGAAGACCTCGACCTCGTGCCCGAGGCGTACGAGCTCGCGGCTGAGGTGGCGGATGTAGACGCCCTGCCCTCCGCAGTGGGGCTTGCTCCGGTAGGACAGCATGGCGATGCGCACCCGGTCATTATGCCTACTCGCGGGTAGTCACCCCTCGCTGGAGTGGCCGGGGAAGACGTGGGCGCTCGGGTCGAGGACGACGGCGGCGTTGTTGACCGCAGTCGCGGCCTCGCCGAAGCCCACCGCGATCAGCCGCACCTTGCCGGGGTAGTCGGTGATGTCGCCCGCTGCGAACACGCGCCGCAGGTTGGTCCGCATCGCGGAGTCGACCACGACGTGGCGCTTCTGCGTCTCGAGGCCCCACTGCTGGATCGCGCCGAGGTCGGCGATGAAGCCGAGCGCGGCGACGAGCGCCTGGGCCTTGCGCACCTGCGGCTCCTGGCCGTCGACGGTGACCTCCACCTCCTCGAGGTGGGCCTCGCCGCGCAGCTCGGTCACCTGGGCGTTGGTGATGATCTCGACGCTGGAGGCCTGGACCGCGGCCACGGTGCCCTCGTGGGCGCGGAAGGCGTCGCGTCGGTGCACCAGCGTCACCGACGCGGCGATCGGCTCGAGGTGCTGGGCCCAGTCGAAGGCGCTGTCCCCTCCCCCGACGACGACCACGTCCTTGCCGGCGTACGGGGCGAAGCTCGGCACGAAGAACTCCATGCCCCGGCCCACCCAGCCCTCGCCGGCCGGCAACGGGCGGGGGCTGAACTTCCCGATCCCCGAGGTGATCAGGACCGCCCCGGCCGTGACGCGGGTGCCGTCGTCGAGGGTGACCACGACCTCGTCCTCGCCGTGCTCGAGCGTGGTGGCGGTGCGGTCGAGGAGGTACGTCGGGTGGGCCGTCGCGGCCTGGGCGACGAGCCCCTCGACGAGGTCGCGACCCTTGACGCTGGGGAAGCCGGCGACGTCGAGGATCGCCTTCTCCGGGTACATCGCGGTGATCTGCCCGCCGAGCTCGGGCAGCGAGTCGACCACCGCGACGTTCATGCCGCGGAAGCCGGCGTAGTAGGCGGCGAACAGGCCCGTCGGCCCGGCTCCGATGATCAGCAGGTCGGTCGTCACGTCGTCCACGTCGCGGATCCTTCCGGTCGGGCGAGCCGCCCACAAGGGGCCGGGCCGCTCAGGCGTCACAATGCGTCGAGCTCGCTGACCCTCCACTCGCCGTCCATGCGCTCCAGCGAGACCAGCACGCGGTCGAGGTCGAGACGTGGCGCCGCCAGGTCGTCGCCGGACGTGCGCTGGTTGACGAAGACGAGGACCCGCGCGTGGTCCGACGAGGCGGTGACCAGGGCCGTGTCGACGACCTCGGCGGTCACCACCGTGCGGTCCCGGCGGCTCGTGGTGGCGACGCCGGCCATCGTGCGGTCGTAGCGAGCCTGCATGGCCGGGGTCATCAGCGCCCGGGCCGCCGCCTTGTCGTCGGCGAGCGTGCGCCACGAGAAGCCGTACGCCGCAGTGGCGCCCTCGGCCGCGCGCTCGCGCACGGCGGTCTTCACCGCCGCCGAGACCACGGACGCGCTGGCGGAGTCGGCGCTGCTGACGTCGCCTGCGGGCACGGGTGCGCCGTCGCGGACGACCCAGACCAAGGCCAACGCGGCTGCGCACACCAGCACCGCCAGCCCTGCGACCCACCGCCTGCTCGCCATCACGCTCCGTTCACCGCACGAACTGGAGGTTGTCGGTGAGCCACCGGCCGTCCTCGCGGACGAGGTCGAGCCGCAGGCGGTAGTAGCGGACCTGTCCCTCGGCACCCGTGCCCCTGTTGGTGACCGTGCTGTTGGCCGCGACGAGGACCGTGGCGGAGTCGGCGTCCTGGTCGCCCACGCCGAGCGCGACGACCTCCGGCACCGAGGTCGCCTCGGTCCGCACGGCCTCGCGGACCAACGTCTCGCGCTGCGCCTCGTACTGCTCGGCGAAGTCCCCGGTCGCACCGGCGAGGACCGCGTCGACCAGCGGGTCCATGTCCTCGTGGTCGACGGTGAGGAACGCGAGCGCCTCCGCGCGGGCGGCCGCCGCGACGTCACGCTGCGCGGCCGTCAGGTCGGCGTCCACGGTGTCGCGGGACGTGACGACCAGACCGATCGCGACCAGGAGGCCGACGAGCACGACGACCAGTGCCCCGGCCAGCCAGCTCCTCGCTCGTACGCCCACCGGGCGAACCTAGCCCAGCGAGCGCCGCCGCGCCGCTCATCCGCGCCGGTCGTCGGCGTCCCTAGACTCCGTCCTCGTGACCCGATCGATCCACCACCTGACCGCGCACCCGTCCGCGATGCTGCTCGGCGCCCAGCTGCTGCAGGTGCTCGCGTGGCCCTTCCTCGGCGGCTCGCGGCTGGGCGGTGCGTTCCTCGGCGTCATCGGGATGCTCGCCGTGGGCTCAGCGGTCCTCGCGGTCCGACGCACTCCCCACGTGAGCCGCGTGGTGTTCTTCCTCGGCGCTCCCACGATCGTCTTCACGCTGCTCGAGGCGATCTTCGCCGACATCGACCCGATCGTCCTCGTGTCCGGCCTGCTGCACGCGCCGTTCTACTTCTACGTCTCCTACGCGATGCTGCGGTACCTGTTCCACGACGACGTCGTCACCACCGACGAGTACTACGCGACCGGGGCCGCCTTCACCGTGGTGGCGTGGGGCTTCGCCCACCTGTACGCCGCCCTGCAGGTGGTGTGGCCGCGGTCCTTCACCAACGCCGGCGGGTTCGACCACTCGTGGTTCGAGCTGCTCTACCTGTCGTTCTCGACCCTCACCAGCGTCGGCCTGTCCGACATCGTGGCGGTCGGCCCGCAGGCGCGGTCGGTGGTGATGATCGAGATGATGGTCGGCGTCTTCTACGTCGCGATGGTCGTGTCCCGGATGGTCGGCCTCACGATGATGCGCCACCGGCGCTGACGCGGTCCCGGCCAGCCACCCGCCGGGGCGTCACTCCTCGTCGTCCTCGTCGTCGAGGAGACCTTCCTGCTCGGCCTCGCGGACGATGCGGCGTACGTTGTCGATGCTGCCGCAGTCGGCGTCGAGCTGCTTGTTGCGCTCGGTCGCGAACGCCACGCCCAGCTCGGCGCGCACCTGCTCGCCCACCTCGTCCCTCGCCGGGTTGAGGATCGTCAGCTCCTCCTCGGTGAGGTGGTGGTTGAGCGCGGTCGCGAGCTCCTCGACGGCGTCGTCGAAGGCCTGGGTGTCGGTGCCCTTGAGCTCGAGCACCTTGAGCATCGCCTCGTGGCCCTCGGCGTGCTCCTCCTCGCCGTGCTCGGCCTCGTGCTCGGTGATCGCGTCCTTGCGGCGCAGCTTGGGGTAGACGTGCTTCTCCTCGGCCTCGGCGTGGGCCACGTGGAGGGCGGAGAGGGCCTTGCGCACGGCGTCGCGGTCCGACGAGCTGTCCCGCAGCTGGCGCATCAGGGCCTCGAACCGACGGTGGTCCTCCAGGATCAGGTCGATGACGTCGCCGGAGACCGGCCTTCCGAGGTCGATGGGGGTGCTCATGCCGTGAACCTAGCGAGCGCCCCCGACCGGGACCAGTGCTCTCCTCCGGACGGGTGTGCCGTGCCTATGCTGGCGACGTGGCGGAGATCGAGGTGTGGCGGCAGTTCGACCACGACCCGCGGAGCCCGGCGAACGCGTCGCTGCGGGCCTCCGACCGCGACCGCGCCGTGATCGAGACCGTCCTGGCCGACGCCTTCGCGGAGGGACGCATCACGCGGACCGAGTACGACGAGCGCACCGGCGCCGCTCTCTCCAGCCGCACCCTGGGTGAGCTGGTCCCCCTCGTCGAGGACCTCCCCGTCGCCTGTGCTCCGCGATCCGGCACCGGCGACCTCCACGAGCAGGCCGTCCGGAAGTGGGAGGCCGACCGGCGCGAGGCACTGCTCGGCCTGATCGGCCTCTCCGCCCTGCTCTGGACCATCTGGGCGGCAACCACGTGGGGCGGGTTCCCCTGGCCGCTCTTCCCGATGGGCTTCGCGCTGATGAACCTCGCGCGCATCGTCGTCAACAAGCGCGACATCGTCGAGGAGCACACCCGGCGGCTGGAGAAGAAGCAGCAGAAGGAGCAGGAAAGACAGCTCAGGCGGCGCCCGGACGAGTTCTAGTCGAGGCGCTCACGTCGTCGCCGGCGCGCTCGCTCTCACTTCGTCGCTTCCATCATCTGGCGGAGCTCCTTCTTGAGCTCGTTGACCTCGTCGCGCAGGCGGGCCGCGACCTCGAACTGCAGCTCGGCCGCCGCCGTCTTCATCTGGTCGGTGAGCTCCTGGATCAGCTCGGCCAGGTCGCTGCTCGGGATGCCGGCGGTGTCGGGGGCCTCCTGGTGGATCCTCGACAGCGCGGGGGTCGGGGACTTGCCGGCCTTGACCCCGCCCGCACGACCCTTCTGCCCCACGTCGGCCCAGGTCTTGAGCAGCTCCTGGGTGGTCTCGTCCTCCCGGGCGAGCATCTCGGTGATGTCGGCGATCTTCTTGCGCAGCGGCTGCGGGTCGATCCCGCGCTCGGTGTTGTAGGCGACCTGGATCGCGCGGCGACGGTTGGTCTCCTCGATCGCGTTCTCCATCGACGGCGTGATCTTGTCGGCGTACATGTGGACCTGGCCGGACACGTTGCGCGCGGCGCGGCCGATCGTCTGGATGAGCGACTTGTCGGAGCGCAGGAAGCCCTCCTTGTCGGCGTCGAGGATCGAGACGAGCGACACCTCGGGCAGGTCGAGGCCCTCACGGAGCAGGTTGATGCCGACGAGCACGTCGTACTCGCCGAGGCGCAGGTCGCGCAGCAGCTCGATGCGCTTGAGCGTGTCGACCTCGGAGTGCAGGTAGCGGGTGCGGATGCCGGCGTCGAGGAGGTAGTCGGTGAGGTCCTCGGACATCTTCTTGGTCAGCGTGGTGACCAGGACCCGCTCACCCTTGTCGGCGCGCTCGCGGATCTCGTGGATGAGGTCGTCGATCTGGCCCTTGGTCGGCTTGACGACGACCTCGGGGTCGACCAGCCCGGTCGGCCGGATGATCTGCTGGACGGTGTTGTCGACGCCGCCGACGCGATCGAGCTCGTAGTTGCCCGGCGTGGCGGAGAGGTAGATCGTCTGCCCGATGCGGTCGACGAACTCCTCCCACCGCAGAGGCCGGTTGTCCATCGCGCTGGGCAGGCGGAAGCCGTGGTCGACGAGGTTGCGCTTGCGCGACATGTCGCCCTCGTACATGCCGCCGATCTGCGGCACGGCGACGTGGGACTCGTCGATGACGAGGACGAAGTCCTCAGGAAAGTAGTCGAGGAGCGTGTTGGGGGCGCTGCCGCGGCTGCGGCCGTCCATGTGCATCGAGTAGTTCTCGATGCCCGAGCACGAGCCGACCTGGCGCATCATCTCGATGTCGTAGGTGGTGCGCATGCGCAAGCGCTGCGCCTCGAGCAGCTTGCCCTGCTTCTCGAAGGTGGCGAGCTGGTCCTCGAGCTCGAGCTCGATGCCCTGGATCGCCCGCTCCATCCGCTCCGGGCCGGCGACGTAGTGGGTGGCGGGGAAGACGTGCAGCTCGGTGTCGTCGGAGACGACCTCGCCGGTGATCGGGTGCAGCGTCATCAGCCGCTCGACCTCGTCGCCGAAGAACTCCACCCGGATCGCGAGCTCCTCGTAGACCGGGAAGATCTCGAGGGTGTCGCCGCGGACCCGGAACGTGCCTCGGGTGAAGGACATGTCGTTGCGGGTGTACTGGATCTCGACGAGCCGGCGCAGCACGGAGTCGCGGTCGTGCTCCTCGCCGACCTTGAGCCGCAGCATCCGGTCGACGTACTCCTGCGGGGTGCCGAGGCCGTAGATGCACGACACCGTCGAGACCACGATGGTGTCGCGGCGGGTGAGCAGGCTGTTGGTCGCGCTGTGGCGCAGCCGCTCGACCTCCTCGTTGATGGAGGAGTCCTTCTCGATGTAGGTGTCGGTCTGGGGGACGTAGGCCTCGGGCTGGTAGTAGTCGTAGTAGGAGACGAAGTACTCCACCGCGTTGTCGGGGAACAGCTGGCGCAGCTCGTTGGCGAACTGGGCGGCGAGGGTCTTGTTGGGCTGGAGGACGAGCACCGGCCGCTGCAGCTGCTCGGCCACCCAGGCCACCGTGGCGGTCTTGCCGGTGCCGGTGGCGCCGAGGAGCACGACGTCCTGGACGCCGCCCTCGATCCGCTCGACGATCTCCTTGATCGCGGCCGGCTGGTCGCCCGACGGCTCGTAGTCGGAGACCACCTTGAAGGGGGCCACCCGGCGCTGGAGATCGGTCACTGGACGCATGGGTCGAGCGTACGGGCCGCCACCGACAGCCGGCCCCCGGCGGTCAGCGCACGCGGTCGAGGGTGACCACCCGCACCCCGCCGGCCAGGTCGACCTGGTCGACGTGCTCGAAGCGGGCGTGGGCGAACGGCCCCTCGAAGAGACGCTTGCCGTCACCGATGACGGAGGGGTTGACCTTCAGGACGAGCCGGTCGATCTCGGGGAGGAGGGCGTGCGCGAGCGTCCCGCCGCCGACGAGCCAGACGTCGAGGCCGGGCTCGGCCTTGAGCTCGCGTACCCGCGCGACCGGGTCGCCGGCGACGAGCTCGACGGGCAGGTCGCCGCGGTCGGCGAGGGTGCGCGAGACGACCAGGTGGCGCAGGTGCGGATAGGCGTCGGTCAGGCCCGCCGAGAGCCCGATGTCGTACGACCCCCTCCCCTCCACCACGGTGTCGAAGTGCAGCCCCGGACCCGAGAGGCCCGTCGCGTCGCGGGCGGGCGGGCGACGAGGTAGACGAGGAGGCGCATCCGCCTCGTCGTGCCAGCCGGGTCGCACAGCACGATCGCTGGGCCGCGTGGCTAGATTGAGCGCGTGACCGTCGCCCGCACGCTGACCGCCCTGCGGCGCGCCCTGCTCGCGCTCGTCGGGCTGCAGTTCGGCGTGGCGGTCGCGCTGTCGCTCGTCGACTCCTACCGCCGTCGCGGCAAGAAGCCGAAGCCGTTCCCGATCAGTGGCCCCGACACCGTCCCGGTCGGCGACGGCGAGATCACGACCTACACCTTCGGGCGCGACCTCTACGACGACATGCTCGCGGCGATCGACGGCGCGAAGAAGCAGATCCTCTTCGAGACCTACATCTGGAAGGGCGACGACATCGGGTGGAAGTTCAAGACCGCCCTGACGTCCGCCGCCGCGCGCGGGGTCGACGTGCACTGCGTCTACGACGGCTTCGCCAACATGGTCGTCTCCCCCGCCTTCAAGCGCTTCCACCCCTCCTTGAAGGTGCTGCGCTACCCGGTGTGGACCGCCGGCTTCCGGGTGTGGGACCTGCGCCGCTACGGCCGCAACCACCGCAAGATGCTCGTCGTCGACGAGGAGGTCGCCTTCCTCGGCGGCTACAACATCGGCTCGGCCTACGCCACCGAGTGGCGCGACACGCACGTACGGATCACGGGTCCCGGGGTGTGGGACCTCAAGCGGGCGTTCGCCGACTTCTGGAACCTCAACCGCCACCACCGGCTGCGCCGCAACGAGCGGCCCCTGCTGATCGAGACCGCGTCGGAGTGGGACCCGCAGATCCGGGTCCACAAGAACGTCCCGCGGCAGTGGAACTTCCCGATCCGCAGCATGTACCTCGAGGCGATCAACCGGGCGAGCCGCAACATCTGGCTCACGACGGCCTACTTCCTGCCCGACCAGGACCTCGTCGACGCGCTCGCCGACGCCGCTCGCCGCGGGGTGGACGTACGGATCCTGCTGCCGCTGAAGTCGAACCACATCGTCGCCGACTGGATCTCGCGCGGCTACTACGGCCAGCTGCTCCGGGCAGGTGCGCGGATCCTCCGCTTCCGCGACGCGATGGTGCACGCCAAGACCGCGACCATCGACGGCAGCTGGTCGACGGTCGGCACGGCCAACATCGACCGGCTGAGCCTGCAGGGCAACTACGAGGTCAACCTCGAGGTCATCGACGCGGCGTTCGCCGAGGTGATGGAGGAGGTGTTCCGTGTCGACGAGTCCAACTGCCTCGAGCTGACCCTCGACGAGTGGGAGGCGCGCGACCTCAACCGGAAGTTCACCGAGACCTTCCTCGCTCCGCTGCGTCCGCTGCTCTGAGCGCGAGGATCCACGCCGACACCACGGCGATCCACGCCAGGACCACGGCGTAGGCCACTGCCTGCCACGACGACCGGTCGAGCGCGTCGCCGTACCTCCCCAGCGCCACCGCCTGGAGGACCACGAACGCGCAGCCGGTGGCGCCGAGCGGCCGGACGTCGCCCGCGTCGTCGATGGTGCAGGCGTGACCCGCCGCCCAGCCGAGCCCGACCAGCCAGGCGCCGACGGCGCGGGCGGTCAGCGGGGTCAGCGGCCACGACCAGCCCGCCGCGGCAGACGTCGGGACGACCAGGAGGGCGAGGCCCGACATCAGCAACACCGCCGCGAGCCCCGCCAGCAGCCCGCGCAGCGCGGCCGGCAGCCGCCGTACGACCCGCGTGCCCGCTGCGACGGGAGCCGGCGCGCGCGACTGGGCGAGCAGGCCGAGGACCATCAGCACCGGCACCCCGGCGTAGATCGCGAGCCACCCCCACGTGACCACCCGCGCCGAGACCGGGTGCTCGGCACCGAGGTGGAACCCGTCGAGGTGCACCAGGGTCACCACGAGCGTGAGCACGGTGAACACGAGCACCGCCCAGACCGTGAGCCGCGCCCGGCCCCAACCGGCGGCGCGGGCGCCGGCGAGCTCGAGGACGACGGCGGACCAGTAGGCGGCACCCAGGAAGACCGCGGTCATGGGCACGTCGATCGTCCACGCGAACCAGTCGGAGGTCCGGGTGGGGAACACCGTCAGCTGCAGGCCTGCGAGGAACACGAGGACCGCGGCGAGCAGCAGCACCAGGCGGACCGGGCGCGTGACCGGGGTCATGGGGTGGCAGGTCACGGGGTCGGGACGGGATGGTTCGCGAGGTAGCCGTGGAGCAGCGCGATCACGGTGGCGCCGTCGCCAACCGCGGTCGCGACACGTTTGATCGACCCCGAACGCACGTCGCCCACAGCGAACACGCCGGCCATGCTGGTCTCCAGCGGCAGCCGGCCGTCCTGCCCGGTGAGGATGAAGCCGGCCTGGTCCCGGGCGATCTCGGCGGGCAGCCACGACGTGCGCGGCACCGAGCCGATGAGCACGAACAGCCCGCCGGCCGGCACCTGCTCGCGCGAGCGCCCACGCGGGTTGCCGAGGGTGAGCCCGGCCAGGCAGCCGTCCTCCTCGCGACCGCCCAGCACGGCCGTGCGGTAGCGGATCGTGACGTTGCGGGTGGCCTCGAGCTGGGCGATCAGGTAGTCCGACATGCTCGCCGCGAGCGACGGCCCCCGCACCAGCAGCGTCACCTTCCGGGCGTAGCGGGCCAGGTGCAGCGCCGCCTGCCCGGCCGAGTTGCCGCCGCCCACGACGTACACCTCGGTGCCTGCCATCGACGGCGCCTCGGACACCGCTGCGCCGTAGAAGACGCCGCGCCCCACGAGCGACTCCAGCACGGGGACGTCGAGGCGGCGGTAGTCGACGCCCGTGGCGATGACGACGCTGCGGGCGCGCATGAGGCTCCCGTCGGAGAGCTCGACCGTACGCAGGTCGCCGTCGGTGCCGAGACCTTGCACCTGCCGGAGGAAGGAGTACTCGGTGCCGAAGGACCACGCCTGCTGGAACGACCGCCAGGCCAGCTTCTCGCCGCTGATCCCGCGGGAGAAGCCGGGGTAGTTGCGGATCAGCGACGACGTGCCGGCCTGCCCACCGACCGCCGACTGCTCGACCACCATCGTGGACAGGCCCTCCGAGGAGGCGTAGACGGCCGCGGACAGCCCGCTCGGACCGGCGCCGACCACGACGACGTCGTAGACGCGGTCCGCGGACGGCGGCCGCGTCAGGCCGAAGGCGTCGGCGATCTCGAGGTCGCTCGGCGCGACCAGGGTGGTCGGGGGCGTCGTGAACGCCAGCTGCAGGACCGGGAGGTCCGGGTCGTGCAGCCCGAGCCCTGCGAGCAGCCGGTTGGCCGACTCCGTGCCCACCTGGTGGAAGCCGACGGGGATGTGGTTGCGGCCGAACTGGTCGCGCAGCGCGTGGGTGCGCTCGTCGCGCTGCTCGCCGATCATGCGGACCGCCTCGAACCCGATGCCCTGGGCGAGGTGCCAGTCGTCGAGGGTGTCGGTGACGGCGCCGTGGAACTCCTCGTCGCGCCGTCGCTCCGGGCGGAGCAGGACCAGCTCGGCGTGGCCGTGGGCGACGGCTCCGAACACGTCCGCGGTGCTCGCGAAGTCGCCCCAGATCCCCACGACGGCGCGCTTGGCCGAGGGGTGCGAGGAGTGGACGCGGCGCAGGAAGTCAAGACCGTGCCGGTCCCCGGGGCCGTAGCAGGCGATCACGAGCGCCACCTGGCGTCCCCACCGCCGCAGGCCCTCGAGCACCGCCCGCGCGTGGCCGTGGTCGGCACACACGACGACCTCGTAGTCACCTCCGTACCTGCGCCGCAGCTCCGACCCCACGACGTCGCGCGACGCCTCGTCGGTGGTGGCCAGCAGCAGGACGGGATCGGCGTCGCCCATGACGGCCTCCCTCGGGTCCTCCCGTACGGATCGACGCTACTCCCGCGTCGCGTCGGGCGGCGACACCATGTGTGGGGGTCTGGACCGCCGCCGACCGGGACCGCTCAGCGCGTCGGCAGGTGCGTCGGGATGCTCATCCGGGGCCCGCGGCGCGGGCGGGTGCGGCCGCCGGCGATCGCCATCGTCGCCGCCCTCCCCCGGTGCGGCCGGTAGGGCTCCAGCAGCTCGCCCATCTCCTCGTCGGTGATGTCGTGGCCGACCAGCGCCCAGCCGACCCAGTTGGCGAGGTGGTAGTCGCCGAAGCTGACCGCGTCGGCGTCGCCGAGCGCCCGCTGGCGGACCTCCGCGCTCGTCCACACCCCGATCCCCCTCACCGAGCGGAGCCGCCGGTCGGCCTCGTCGACCGCCACGTCGGCGATCCGCTCCAGCGACGCCGCGAGCCGGCAGGCCGTCACCACCGTGCGCGACTGGGCCGGCTGCACGCCGAGGCGCAGCCACTCCCACGACGGGATCGCGGCGATCGCCTCGAGCGTCGGCTGGAGCATCAGCCGCAGCGACGCCACGGGCCCGGGCGCGGGCTCGCCGTGACGGCGCACGAGCTCGCGGAACGAGCCGAAGGCCTGCTTGCCGGTCACCTTCTGCTCGAGGATCGACGGCACCAGCGACTCCATCACCAGGCCGGTGCGGCCGATGCGCCAGTGCTGGTGGGCGCGCCAGCCCTCGGCGACCTCGGGGTGGTGGTGCGGCTCGAATCCCGTCGGGTCGTCCTCGGCACCGAGCAGCGCCGGCATCGCCTCGAGCGCCCACTCGGCCCCCGGCCCCCACGCCCGTCCGACCACCTCGCCGGCCGAGGGTCGCGGCTGCACGCACAGCGACGCCGGCCCCGCGGGCGTACGCATGGCTCGCCACACGCGGCCGTCGTCGAGGTGCCGCTGGGTCGGGTCACCCGCGCCTCGCCGCTGCGGACGCAGCACCTGGGCAGGCGCGCACGGCCAGTCGGGCACCCAGGTGCGGGTGCGCTCGGCGGTCGTGGGGGGCATGGGGCGACGGTAGACGAGACCACCGACTACGTTGCACCCATGTCAGAAGGAACGGGCGGGACACCGAACAAGCGCGACCTCGAGGACGGCATCCAGAAGGACTTCTCGAGGTCCATGTCCTACGGCGACTACCTGCGCCTCAACGTGCTGCTGTCGGCCCAGCAGCCGCTGTCCGACCCGCCCCAGCACGACGAGCTGCTCTTCATCGTCCAGCACCAGACCAGCGAGCTGTGGCTCAAGCTGATGGTCCACGAGCTGCGGTCGGCCCGCGCGCTGCTGCGCACCGACGACCTCTCCCCCGCGCTGAAGCGGATGGCGCGGATCAAGCACATCCAGCACACCCTGACCGACCAGTGGTCCGTGCTCGCGACGCTGACGCCCAGCGAGTACGCCGAGATCCGCCCGTTCCTGGCTACCAGCTCGGGCTTCCAGTCCGCGCAGTACCGCGAGGTCGAGTTCCTCCTGGGCAACAAGAACGCCGACATGGTCGACGTCTTCTCCCACGACGAGGTCGCCCGCACCGCGCTCACCGAGCTGCTCCACGAGCCGTCGCTCTACGACGAGTTCCTCGCCCACCTCTCGCGGCAGGGCTACGACGTCCCGCAGCGCCTGCTCGACCGCGACTGGTCGCAGCCGCACACCACCGATCCCGACCTGGTGGCCCTGTTCGCGACCGTCTACGCCGCGCCCGCCGAGCACTGGGGCGTGTACGAGACCTGCGAGGAGCTCGTCGACATCGAGGACGCATTCCAGCAGTGGCGCTTCCGTCACCTGCAGGTCGTGCAGCGCGTCATCGGCCACAAGGTCGGCACCGGCGGGTCGTCCGGGGTCGACTTCCTGCGTCGCGCGCTGAGCCTGACGTTCTTCCCGGAGCTCTACGAGGTGCGCACGCTCATCGGGCAGTGAGCCAGGGTCGGGTCAGAGCAGGCGGCCGCAGGTCGGCCACGGCGAGCGGCCGCGCTGCTTGTAGAGCAGCTTGGCGCGGTAGGTCTGCTCGCCGGCCGACGCGGCGGTCGGCAGGCCGGAGCCACCGACGCTGCGCCACGTGCCGAGGTCGAACTGGTAGAGCCCGTAGTAGCCGGCCGGGTTGACCGCGCGCGGGTTGCCGCCCGACTCGCAGTTGGCCAGCGCGCCCCAGTTGAGGCCGTCGGCACCTGCGACGGAGTAGGGCTTGCGGCCCACCAGCACCCGGCGCGGGCGCGGCTCCCGGACCAGCTTGCGCTTGACCACGCGGTACTTCACGGGCTCGCCGTTGTGCAGCGTCTTGACGGCGACGACCTTCCGAACGCCGGGTCGGCCGGTGCGCACGACCTTGCGCTTGCCGGGCTTCAGCTCGGTCGTGGGGACCTCGACGACGCCGCGGCGGACCTTGGTGCGCTTCGTCTTGCGCTCCTTGACCACCTCGGTGAGGCGTACGACGTCGCCCTGGCGCAGGCGCTTGCCCTTGCCGGAGACCTCGCGGCCGTCACGGACGACGTCGACGAGGTCGTTGCCGTCCACGTCGACGCCCTGCTCCTCGAGGAGCTGCCCAGGCCAGGTCTGCGGGACGGTGGCGACGTCGACCGGCGGCTGGTCGGCCACCTTCACACGTACGGCGACGGCCTCGCGGTAATCCTCGGCGGCGGCGCTGCCGGGCACGAGGGTCAGGGTGAGTGCGACCGCGGCGAGGCCGGCGGACAGGGAACGGACGGGCGTGGTTGACACGTGCTTCGAACCTCACGGTTGGGGACGACGGGCCGCGGCGCACCTCGCGATGGGAGGCGGCCCCGCTCGAGGCGGGGACAGGGCCTGCGGCACCTCCACCAGAACACGTTCACGCGACCATGTCGAATCCGGGTCGGCCCGGATCGACGGCACGGCCCCGCATACGGTGGCCCCATGGACGTTCGACGGGTGGTCGTGGCCGCTGAGCGCGCGTGGGACGGTGCGCGTCTGCGCCGGTCCCGTTCCCGCCGCCCGGAGCACTTCCGGATCGAGGCCTACATCGGTCACGGCGGCACGGGCGGAGTGGTCGTGCGCGGGCGCGTGCTCGACAACCCCCTCGCCTCCGAGGCCGAGGACGGCGAGGGAGTCGGCGCGGCCGTGCGGCGCAGCCTGGGGCACTTCATGACCAACGACCTGCCCGGCGTCCCGCTGACGGTCACGGTCGGCGGTGTGAGCGTCGAGGCCGTCACGGACACCGACGGCTACTTCCTCGTACGGGTGCCCACGTCGCCCGGCGACCTGCAGAGCCCGTGGACCCGCGGGACCGTCGAGCTGAGGGAGTCCTACCGCGGCGTGGCCGGTCCGCACACGACGCCGGTCGAGGTGCGGGTGCCGTCGGCACAGGCGCGGTTCGGCGTGGTCTCCGACGTCGACGACACCATCCTGCAGACGGGCGTGCAGCGGATCGGCAAGATGGTCCTGCAGACCCTCACCGGCTCCTCGCTCACCCGCACGCCGTTCCCGGGGGCGGTGGAGCTCTACCGCGACCTCGCGGCGGGCACCAACCCGGTCTTCTACGTCTCCTCGAGCCCGTGGAACCTGCACGACTTCCTCGTGGGCTTCCTGCGCCACCGCGGGTTCCCGCTGGGGCCCGTGCTGCTGCGCGACCTCCTCGGCACGTGGGCGGGTCGCGAGCAGAAGCACGACCGCATCCGCGAGGTGCTCGAGCTCCACCCGGACCTGTCCTTCGTCCTCCTCGGCGACTCCGGCGAGCACGACCCGCAGATCTACGCCGACATCGTGCGCGAGCACCCCGGCCGGATCCTCGCCGTCTACATCCGGGAGGTACGTCTCGACCCCGGCGACGGCCGCGTCGAGCAGGTGTCCGACGCCTGGGGTCCGGACGTGCCGTTCGTGCTGGCCGCCGACTCCGACGCCGTACGGCTGCACGCGCAGGGGCTGGGCCTGCTCTGACCCGGAGCCCTCGCCCCCTCACGCCTGCGCGTACCGGCCGAACGGCCGAGGCAGAGGGAGTCCCATCGGCCAGGCAAGCCCGACCTCCGGGCCGAGGTGCTCGCCTCCTGGCCCGACGATCGTTGGCTCCATGACGAGAATCCCGCAACCCACCACCCCGCTGGACGAGCAGCCGATCCCGATCAGGGTCAAGCTCGCCGCGGCATGGACGAGCTTCGTGTTCCTCTACGCCTACGTGGACATCCTCAACTTCTTCACCCCCGGAGTCGTCCAGGACGTCCTCGACGGCAGGGTCTTCGAGTTCGACCTCTCCCAGACCTTCTCGACCTCCGCACTGACCCTCGTGGCCGTCCCGATCTCCATGGTCGTGCTGTCGGTGGTGCTCCCTGCGAGGGCGAACCGTCTCACGAACCTCGTCGTGGCCTCGCTCTACGTGCCCGTCACGGCGTTCAACATCGTGGGCGAGGACTGGCTGTACTTCTACGGCCTGGCCATCGTGCTGGAGCTCGCTCTTCTCGCCCTCGTCGTGCGGTACGCCTGGACCTGGCCGCGCAACGCGACCTCGACGACCGCGCCGGACGGTGCCCGGGTCCGGGCCTGACTCCAACCGGAGGCAGCGCAAGGAGCCGGCCGTCGGTCCCCCGTGCTCTGCTGGGCACATGCATCAGGTCGTCGTGGGCGCACTGGTACGCGACGGGCGGGTCCTGCTCGTGCACCGAAGGCCGGACAAGCGTGCGAATCCAGGCGTCTGGGACCTGCCCGGCGGCGTCATGGAGCCGGGCGACGCGACGAACTCGTGGCGGCGATGCAGCAAGGCCCCGTTTGAGTCCGCCGCCTTGACCTGGTGCGTGATTCCTGTGATACTCGAACACATGTTCGCATCAACAGGTTCGAGTGGAAGAGGTGAGGCCACGCGGACTCAAACGGCTGTTGCAACGAGCCTCTTGTTGAGGGCCTGGCCGGGAGTCTGCCATTCGAGGGTCTTGCGGGGCCGGGTGTTCAGCTGCAGGGCAACCCGATCGCACTCGGCCATCGTGAGGCGACGTAGGTCGGCGCCCTTGGGCCAGTACTGACGCAGCAGACCGTTGGTGTTCTCGTTGGTGCCGCGCTGCCACGGTGACTGGGGGTCGCAGAAGTAGATCGGAATCCCGGACTCGATGGTGAACCGGGCGTGCTGGGCCATCTCGCTGCCGCGATCCCAGGTGATTGACTTGCGCAGCTCCAGCGGCAGGGTCGCGATCATCTCGTTGAGCGTCCACCGAGCCTGGTCGGCGCGGTGCTGGCCCGGCAGCGGTGCGAGGAGCACGAACCTTGAGGATCGTTCGACCAGCGTGAGCACCGCCCCTTTCCCGGTGCCGCCGAGCAGCAGGTCCCCCTCCCAGTGACCGGGCACCGCCCGGTCCTCGGCTTCGGCCGGCCGTGCGGAGATACGAATGTCATCGGTGATCCCGAGCGTGACCCGCTTCGCCCCACCGGTCTGGGCTTTGCGACGCTGCCGCCGGGTGCGCAGGTGCGCGGTCAGCTCGCGCTTGAGCT
>NZ_BNAD01000015.1 GCF_014653115.1 Nocardioides flavus (ex Wang et al. 2016)
CGTGATGGTCCTCGAGGATTCGGTAGAAGGTTGACTCGAAGGATCACGCGGTGGCCGCGCCTACGTCCGACGTACACGCCGGTGACGATCTCGGCGACCGCGCTACACCACTATCGGGGACTCAACTGAAGCCGAACTTTCCCGCCGTATCAGTGGTACCGCCGGCGGGGCCGTTCGTGTTGCTGACGGAGACGTTTGGAGACGGACTCCCGGCAAGGTTGGTGACAACACCAGTCACCTGCGGGAGCACATCCGCGGCGGCCGATTGCGTGCTTGGCAGCACCAGCGCCAACAGCACAACGAGTAGCGGCGCAGTGCGTCCGGCGCGAATCACGAATCCCCCTGCCGCGAGCGTGACGTCGGGGTCGCCGCGGTGCTACTAGATTACTGAGCTCACCGGTTAGCGGGGTATTTCCGGCGATTCTGGGGCGGGCGTCTCCAACCGTCCCGCTCATATTAAGCGGCGAGTCCGGATTGCGACGGTCCCGCTCCCTCGGCGGCGGCGGGGGGTTCATGTCACACACATGTCACAAGACAACTGAAAACGTCCCAAGACAACCGAAGGTGTCTTGGGACGTTTTCGCAGGTCAGGCGCCTATCGACAGGGAAAGCCGCAGGTCAGCGCTAAGCGTGACTCAGATGTCGTAGTACTGACTGACTGACCCATGTTGACCTGCGCAAACGTCGGCGAATGTTGATCGTTTGTACCACGTGTGTAACGGCAGGTCGTCCCTCAGGGCGGGTTGACTCACGTGAGGTGGTGCAGTTTGGGCAGCCGTTCATCGTTGTTCAGAGGTTGCATAGTATCTGCGTATGCATGCAGACAATGAGTCTTTGGAACCACTGCCGGTCGAGCAAGCGGAACTGGCCGCCGAGGTGTTCCGCATGCTCGCCGAGCCCACCCGGGTGCGACTGCTCTGGGCGTTGCTCGACGAGGAACTGCCGGTCAACGAGCTGGCTGACCTGGTGGGGAAGCCTGCCCCCTCGGTCTCCCAGCACCTAGCCAAGCTGCGGATGGCCCGACTCGTGCACACGCGCCGCGAAGGGACCCAGGTCTTCTACAGGGTCGAGAACGACCATGTGGCGCATCTGGTCCGCGACGGGGTGTTCAACGCCGAGCACGCCGGCCCGGATCTGCCCCGCCACCACCAGGGTGAAGCGGGGCCACTGCGATCGGCGAAGCGGCGGGGTGACGCGTGAACGAGCACGATCACGGGCACGCTCATGACGGCGCGCACAGCCACCTCCGCGGCCAGCACCGCGGCCACGGGCACGACCAGGACCCGGCTGGGCGGCGAGGCATGCGGGACCGCATCGGCCACGTCCTCCGCCCGCACTCGCACGACGCAGCGGACTTCCTCGACGACGCGCTCGAGTCCAGCGCCCAGGGCATCCGAGCGGTCAAAATCAGCCTGGTCGCGCTCGGCGCGACCGCCATGGCACAGCTCGCGGTAGTTGCGATCTCGGGATCGGTCGCGCTGCTGGCCGACACCATCCACAACTTCTCCGACGCCCTGACCGCGCTGCCGCTCTGGCTCGCCTTCGCGATCGGCAGGCGGGCGCCGACCCGCCGCTACACCTACGGGTACGGGCGCGCCGAGGACCTCGCCGGTCTCTTCGTGGTGGCCATGATCGCCCTGTCTGCCGTGGTGGCCGGCTTCGAGTCGATCGACCGGCTGATCCACCCACGACCGGTCGACCACCTCGGCTGGGTTGCGCTTGCCGGAATGGTCGGTTTCATCGGCAACGAGGCGGTCGCCCTCTTCCGGATCCGGGTCGGCCGCCAGATCGGGTCGGCGGCCCTCGTCGCGGACGGCCTGCACGCCCGCGCCGACGGCTTCACCTCCTTGGCCGTCCTGCTCGGCGCCGCAGGCGTCGCGGTCGGCTGGGACGCCGCCGATCCGGTCGTCGGGCTGCTCATCACCGTGGCCATCCTCGCCGTGCTGCGGACCGCGATGCGCGACATCTTCCGCCGGCTGATGGACGCCGTCGACCCCACTGCGATCGACACCGCCGAGTCGACGCTGACGGCGATCCCCGGTGTCCTGGCGGTACGGCGGGTCCGGATGCGCTGGATCGGCCACGAGATCCACGCCGACGCCGACCTCGACATCGACCGCCACGCCTCGCTCGCTGACGCGCACCGGCTCGCCCATGCCGCCGAGCACCAGCTCACCCAAGCCGTGCCGAAGCTGACCAGCGCCGTGGTCCACGCCTATCCGACGAGCACGGGAAACGTGTCTCCGCACCAGCACGCTCCTGCGCCGCCGACAGCCGAGAGCCCCGGACCACGTGCTTGACGCGCTGAGCACCAACGGCGCTATCATCGCCAAATGACGATGACAGTTGGCGATGGCCCGAGTCAGACGGAGCGGACACCTGACCTGACTGAGGCCGCCTGCCTCTTCCATGGCTTCAGCGACCCGTCGCGACTCACGATCCTGCGCCACCTTGCTCTGGGCGAGCACCGGGTCGTCGACCTCACCGAGCATCTCGGACTCGCCCAGTCCACGGTCTCCAAGCACCTGGCCTGCCTCAAGGACTGCGGTCTGATCCAGTCCCACCCGCAGGGGCGTGCGTCAGTGTTCTCGCTCACCCACTCCGAGGCCCTACTGGACCTGCTCGCCTCGGCCGAGCGACTGCTCGCGCTCACCGGCGACGCCGTCGCGCTCTGCCCCACCTCCGGCCTCGCCACGATGCCGGCCGCCTCGTGACCACCACTCTGGCCCCCGAGGTCCGCAGCCGACTCGGCCGCCGCGCCCAGCGGCTGGCCGGCGCGTCGGTGGCCTACAACCTCCTCGAAGCGGCCATCGCCATCACCGCCGGCCTGGTGGCAGGTTCGGTGGCGCTGGTGGGATTCGGGCTCGACTCGGTCGTCGAGGTCTCCAGCGGCCTGATCATCCTGTGGCAGTTCCGGCACGCTCTGCCGGAGTCGCGCGAGCGGCTGGCGCTGCGGCTGATGGCGGTCTCGTTCTTCGCCCTCGCCGCCTATGTCGCGGTCGAGTCGACTCGGGCGCTGGTCTTCGGTGCCGACCCCGACCCCTCGCCGGTCGGCGTCGGGCTCGCCGCTGCGTCGCTGGTCATCATGCCGTTCCTGTCGTGGGCCCAACGGCGCACCGGCAAGGCGCTCGGCTCCAACGCCGTGCTCGCAGACTCGACGCAGACGTTGCTGTGCACCTACCTCTCTGCGGTTCTGTTGGTCGGGCTGCTCCTCAACGCCACCCTCGGCTGGTCATGGGCTGACCCGATCGCCGGCCTGGTGATCGCCGCGATCGCCGTCAGGGAGGGACGCGACGCGTGGCGCGGCGAGGGATGCTGCGGTGCCATCGCCTCGCCAGGTGGGCGCGAACACGCGGAAGGCGGCTGCACGTGCGCGGACGGGGCCTGCCCAGACGGCTGCTGCGCGCTGCAGGCCGCCGCACCCGCCGGCGACCTCTCGCTGCTGCAGATCCAGACCCGCCACGACACCCGTCTCTAGCCACCACGGCTCATTCGACCCCACACTTACAGAACAGACCATGGGAGCAGGACACGGCCACGGCCAGCCTGGCCACGCCGGCGGCCCAGCCTCGCCTTCGGCCTGGTCTTGGCCTTCTTCGTCGTCGAACTGACCGCCGGGCTCGTCTCTGGCTCGCTGGCGCTGCTCTCGGACGCCGGCCACATGGCCGCCGACGTGGTGGCCCTGGGCGCCGTTTTCGTCGCCACCACGGTCGCCACCCGCGCCGAGCTCGGGCTCGTGGCCATCGGTCAGCGACTCGAACCGGAGCGGGCCGTGTTTGCGTGTCGCGTGGTGGAGCCCGATCAGTGGTGTCGCCGTTGCGGCCGCGAGGGTTCGCCGCGCGAGACCGTGGTCCGGCGCTTGGCGCACGAGCCGTGGGGTTGGCGGCCCCACGACCCTGGACGGCATCAAGAACGCGGTCCTCGCCGTGGGCAAGCGGGTCCTGATCGACGACCCCACACGGCTCGACGGCGTCAGCGCGATCGGCGTCGACGAACACGTCGCGCGCCACCAGACGCGGCGACGAGGACGTCACCGTCATCACGACCTGACCGGCATCCGCGCCGGCACCGGCCCCCGCCCAGCTGCTCGACGTGGTCGAGGGCCGCTCCGAGCAGGCCGTCAAGGCCTGGCTGAGCGAGCGCCCCCAGGACTGGCGCGACGGCGTCGAGGGCGTTGCCATTGGGCGAACGGACGAGAAGCCGATTCGGGCTGGCGGACCCGCAGGAGTCGGCATAGTCGCGCCACCCGTCAGGCTGTAGTCAAGGGACTTCGACGAACCACTCCGTGCCCAGGACACGACGTGCCACGGGGCGTGGGAGCGCGAGCAGGATGGCGACGGTACGGATGCCGCCGCTGTGCTGCGAGGCATGGGCTGCCAGCGAAGCTCGTTTCGCGGTCAACTGCGGGCGGACGTCTACGGTCAGGGTGAGTGTGTCTCGGCTGGTGAAGATACCGTCGCCAGGAAGGGTCAGGCCGGGCAGGAGGCGCGATAGAGGCCGCAGGAGTATCAGGAGCCGGGCCAGCCAGGTGCGGTCGAGTGTTGCCTCCAGCAACAGGGGCCTGAACGCCGCCAGGGTCTGGGCGCGGCGTGCGACCCGGTGCACCTGGACGTGGTCGGGGTGGCCGTAGCCGCCGTTCGCGTCGTAGCCGGTGAGGATGTCCGCGCCCTCGTGGTCAACGATGGCCGCGAGCTCGCGGGCCGCCTCGTCGACGGAGATGTCCACGAAGCGGCGGCCGCCTTGGGAAGGTCGGTTGGCCATCCCGGAGTCGGCATAGCCGAGCCACGTCACCCGGGCCGCTCCCAAGGCCGTGGCGGAGACCGTGGCCTCGGCCCGTCGCACCTGGGCCAGTGAGGTGGATGAGTGGCGGTGGTCGGCGAGCCCGGCGGCGCCGTCGGTGGCGAACACGAGGACGATCCGGTCACCGGCGGCTGAGCGTTGTGCGAGCCAGCCGCCGGTCAGGAGCGCTTCGTCGTCGGGGTGGGCGTGCAGTGAGACGATGGTGGCCACGGTGCTCAGGCCTCCAAGGCCATGACCGGCCGTACTTCGGCCACCGGGCGCTGGGGGAGGCGAACCCGCTTCGCGGCCACCTCGTAGAGCTCCGCGGTGCGCTCCAAGATATCGGCCCAGTCCAACGCCGGCGCGACCGCCTCGTTGTGAGCAGCGATCCGGTTGCGCAGGTTCGGGTCGCGGACGAGGTCGGCGAGGGCGACTAGCATCTGCTCGTCGCTGTCGACGAGGACCCCCTCGACCCTGTCGCGGACGAACTCGCCGACACCACTTCGGCCGCTGGCGATCACCGGCAGGCCGGCACAGCGTGCTTCGAGCGCGGCGATGCCGAACGACTCCTTGGGCGCCGGGGCGATGTACATCGATGCCACGGCGAGCTCGTCGTGGACCTGGTGACGGGGCAGCCGTCCGGTGATCCGGACGTGCTCGTCTAGTCCGCGACGCCGCACGCACCGGTCCGTCCGGCCGCGGAGCGGGCCGTCGCCGACGATCACGAGCCGGACATCGTCACGGCCGGTGAGGCGACGGACCTGCTCGAACATCCGCACCAGCTGGAGCGGGCGCTTGCGGGGCACCAGGCGCATCACGCTGATGATTGTGATGGGCCAGTCGGCCTGCGCGTGCCTGTCCGGCGTCGACCCCACCGGGTGTCGTCGCCAGGCGGCGACGTCCAGAGCGTTCGGGAGCACCGAGACCTCGACGCCGCCGAGCGACCGTCCGAAGCTCTCGGCGGCGGCGCCACTCACCGCGGACCACGCGACCGGCCAGCGACGAAGCCCGGCCAGCGCAGCCAGCCGGAGGATCCCACCCGCGCCACTCCACATCGAGTGCACCGTGACGAGGACCGGAACACCGGCCTTTGCTGCCGCTCGCGCCACGCCGATGCCATACGGCGAGAACATCGACACGTGCACGTGCACCGCGTCGTACCCGGTCACTGCACGACGTGCGTCTGCGGCCGGCATCCGGCGGACCCATGTGGGATCGGCCCCGTCGGAGCGGGTCGGGGTCAGGACCTCGGGTTCGAGTCCTGCCGCGCGTTGGTGGCGGACCAGGTCGTCGACGTGGGTCTCGATCCCGCCCAGGCGGGGGAGGAAGACGTCGGTGACGTGCGCGATGCGCCGCGCCGGTGACAAGAACAGACCGGAGGACGACGACGTCAGGGCGGTGCGTCGCCCCGCCCGGCGCTGAGCGAGGAGCCAGACGCCGAGAGCGCCGCCGCCGACGGGGATCTCGACAGCGAAGATGAACGCCCGGTACAGAATCGCGGCGCCGGCGACACTGGCCGGGTCTCCGCCGAGGGCGAGCAGCACGCCGACGAGGCCGAGGTCGGCGACACCGACCCCACCCGGGGTGAGCGGCACGATGGTGAGGGCGCGCTCCACCGCGAACGCGGCGAGGATCTCCGGCCAGGCGCTGCCGCCGCCGGTGACATGCAGGCAGAGCCCCAGGAGCAGGCCCTGCAAGGCGACGTAGCCGGCGATCCCGGCGGACATCCGCAACCACCCCTGAGCCACCAAGGTCGCGCACTGTGCCCGGATGTCGCGCAGGGCCGTGGCAAGGCCGAGCTCCCGGTCCTTGCCGACCAGCCGGAGACCACGCCGCGCCCACGCCTCGAGGACGCGGCCCACCGTGACCGCGCCGCGCGAGCTCATCAGCACCGACGCCGCGCCGGCCGCCACCACGACGAAGGCCACCCCTGAGATGAACGACGCCGTCTGAACCTGCGGCGAGACGTGCTGCCCGGCGCGGGCCAGCGTGACCACCGCGATCACCGGCAGCAGCAGCTTCGACCCGACGTCCCACAGGTTGGTGAGGAAGGTGTAGCCGGTGAAGGCCCTGCCGTCGATGCCCCACGCGCGCATCATCCGGCGGTTGAGTTCGACACCGGCGGCGCCACCGAGCGGCACGACGTTGGAGACCGCGCTTCCGGTCAGGTTCAGGGTGAGGGCGCGTCGGTGGGTCAGGCTCGGCGCGGCGGCGGTGAGCACGAAGGTGTGCACGTACAGGCCGAGGAGCCAGAGCCCGGCGAGACCGAGCGCTGCTGGCCAGTGGACAGACCCGAGGACCGGGAGCACACCGTGCCAGGACACGTCCACGGCACGGGGCAGGACGGTGATGACCAAGGCCAGGGCGGCGACCCAGGACAGGACGAACCGGATCCTGGCCCGGAGTTCAGCGCGTGAACCGCTCGCCCCCTTCAGGCTCGAGTGGGCACTCGCGTTCATGCGCGCGCTGTGCCGTCGTGCACCACTGCCGGCGCAGCGGGGCGGGTCGTCCGTCGACGCGTGAGCTCGCGGAACCGCCAGCGGAGGACGAGGAGGGCAGCCTCCCTGGCGACGCCGGGGCTCATCTTCGAATCGCCGGCGGTGCGTTCGACGAAGGTGATCGGGTGTTCGGCGAGCCGAAGTCCCCGCCGCTCGCAGCGCCAGGTGTTCTCGACCTGGAATCCGTATCCGTTCGAGGTCGTCTCCGGGACCCCGGCAGCAGCGATCGCCTCGGCGCGCCAGGCGCGGAACCCGGAGGTGGCGTCATGGGTGCGTAGCCTCAGCACGGTGCGTGCGTAGGTGTTCGCCGCCCACGAGAGCGCCCTGCGGCGGCCCGGCCAGTTCTCGGTCCGACCACCCGGGACGTAGCGTGAGCCGATCGCGACGTCGTTGGTGCGCACCAGCACCAGCAGCGGCAGGACCGCGGTGGCGGGGTGCGACCCGTCGGCGTCCATCTGGACGACGACGTCGTACCCGGCGCGGACGGCAGCGGCGAAGCCGGCACGGTAGGCCGCACCGAGTCCGTCCTTCGAAGCGCGGGGCAGCAGGTGCACCCACCCACCGAAACCCGGGTGCGAGCGGACGATGTCCTGGGTCTGGTCGGGGCTGTTGTCATCGACGACCAGGACGTCGATGACCTCATCTGGGGCCTGGTCCCGGCAGGCACCGATCCCGTCGAGCAGGTCCCCGATGGTGGACGCCTCGTTGTAGGTCGGAACGACGATCACACAGCGCATGGTCGGAAGGTAGGGCGGGCCCGATGAAGGGGACGTGAAGACGTCAGCCGGCGGCCCGGTGGGTGGCCGGATCCGCAGGTTGCGACCGCCTGGGCTCGGGGCGACGGCGTGCCCCGACGGTCAGCGGGCCGAGGACCCACGCGAGTGCGGCGATGGCCAGGCCGGCCGGGATGTCGACCGCGAAGTGCCAACCGAGATAGACCGTCGCCACCATCGTCCCGGCCAGGTAGACCGCCAGCACGACGGTCGTCCGGCGCAGCCGGTGCCACCAGGCGAGCCCGAGGATCGTGGCCGTCACGCCGACGTGCAGGCTGGCGAAGGCGGACACCTGGGCGAACGCGTCACCGGCGTGCGGGTGAGCGAGCAGGTAGTCCCGTTGCGCGATGTAGCGCGCCTGGGTGTCCTGGATCATCGTGTCCGGCAGACCTGAGAAGTCTTCCGGTTCGGCGTGGAAGGGGCCCAGGGACGGGATGATGTAGTAGGTCGCGGTGCCGAGGATCCATACCCACACGAACGCGGCGATGCCGGCGTAGGCGTCCCGGATCCGCCTGGAGAGCACGACAGCGGCCGGGAAGGCGAGGACCACCAGGGTTGGGAACGTTTCGTACCAGACCGCGAGTACCCAGGCGGCTGTGTGTTGGCCGAGCAGGTCGTGGAGCAGCACGCCCGGGCTGTACCCAAGGAAGAGCCAGCGGTCCCACCCGGTGAGCATGCCATCGCGGGGGGCGTTGAAGACGTCCCAGCTCTTGAGGTTGTGGTAGGTGAAGTACGTCAGGTGGTAGGCGAGCAGGGCGGCCCACGCGAGGGCCAGCCGTCCCGGAGTCCACCGGGCCCGGATGGTCGACCACGAGCGCCGCACCGTGAACGGGCGGCCGGCGCGGAGGAGCCCGTCGACCGCGACAAGTCCGAGGAAGATCAAGAGCGTCAGCGTCACCCGGCTCAGCAGGTACGCCCCGTGCGGGTCACGGAAGGGGATGTCGACCTGGACCGACCGTGCGATCCCGACGCCGACGAAGCACACCACGACCGCCCAGAGCCGCACCGCGTGCCACCACGCCCACCGCAGTGCCTTGCTCGCCGTCGGCGCCCGCGTCTCCGTCCCCGGCGTCTCCGGCACTTGCACCGTGGTCGTGCGGGCATCGCCGATCATCCCGGCAACCTAGGTGAGACAACATGAAGTGGTGATGAACCGGGACCAGCTCGGGACCGATCCGCTTAGGTCCCCGCCGGCGTCTCGGGTGCCTCGGCAATCGTGGGCAGCAGGACCGTGACCGTCATCTCCGGGCCGTGGGCGCACGGCACCGGAGCGGGGCGACCGTGCGAGGAGTGTCGCCCGTCGTGGCAGAGCCGGAGCTCGCCACCGGCCTGGCCGACCAAGGCATCCACCAGCGAGAGTCCGAGTCCCGCCCCCGGGCGGGGGCGGGCGTCGTCGGCGCGTGCGAAGCGCTGGGTTCCCGTGGCGAGGAGTGCCGGCGGCATCCCCGCTCCGAAGTCCGAGACCGTCATCCGCGCCCAGCCGGGGGAGGGTTCGTCGGCGGCCACCTGGAACGGAGGCGCTCCGTGCGCGACAGCATTGTCGAGGAGGTTGGTCAGGATCCGTTCCAGCTCGAAGTCGGCCACCCCCACCGGCAGCGGATGCGAGGGACGGGTGACCGACACGTCACCAGCGTCGGCGGGGTCTGCCAGGCGTCGCTGGTTGATCACCCTGCCGATGACCGCGACCAGGTTGCTGGAACCCACGACCGTGCCGGAGTCGACGCGGCCGACTTGGAGCAGTTGCTCGGCGAGACCGGCGAGCCGGTCGAGGTCGACCTTCAGCTCGGTGAGGATGTGTTCGTGTTCGCGTTGGCTGCGGGGGCGGCGCAGCGCGAGCTGGACGCGACTGGTCAGAAGGGTGACCGGTGTGCGCAGTTCGTGACTGGCGTCGCTGACGAACTGTCGCTCGCGGTCCAGCGCCTCCTCCAGCGAGGAGAGCATGTCGTTGAACGTGTGACCCAATCGGGTGATCTCGTCGTCCCGCAGCGGCGGCACGTCGAGCCGCAGCTCGGCGTTGCCGGCGGCGATGGCGGCGGCGCGCCGCCGGTAGCGTTCGACCGGGCGCAGCGCGGCCCGTGCGAGTCGCTCACCGACGAAGGCGGTGACCAGCAGCGCGCCGAGCCCGGCGAGGCTGAGCTGGACGAGGAGCTCGCGCAGCGCCTCGTCGCGGTGATCGCGTCGGACCCCGACGAGCAGGTAGCGCTGGGGGGATGAGCCGGCATGCGCCACCCGGAGGCGGTAGGGCTGGTGGGCGGCGGGCAGGAAGTCGCCGACGTTGTAGGTGTGGGGGCTGTCGCGGACCCGGCCGAGCTGTCGAACGCTGACCATCGGGGTGGTGCCGGCCGGCCCACCGTGGTCGAGCACCGTCCCGTCCGAGGCGAGGACCTGCCAAGCCACCCCGGTGGCCTCGGCCGCGGACCGGTTAGTGACCGTGCCGTCGGTTCCGATGAGGGGATCGAGGGCCTGGCTCGCCTGCGCCAGTTCGGTGTCGAGGCCACGATCGAGGGCGTAGTCGACTCGCCAGTACACGAAGACGCCGGCTGCGAGCAGGACCACGAACGTGGCGGCGGAGAAGCCCGCCACCAGGCGGATGCGCAACGGCAGGCGCGAGACCCGAGTCCGCACCGGCGTCATTGCGGTCCGGCCGTCGGCTCGAGCCGATATCCCACCCCACGCAGGGTGGTGATCGTCTCCGTGCCGAAGGGCTTGTCGATCTTGCCGCGGATCGCCGCCAGATGGACGTCGATCACGTTGCTGCGCAGGTCGGTCTCCCCGTCCCACACCTCGTCGAGGATGGTGAACCGGGTCACGACCTGGCCGGCGTGCGAGGCGAGCAGGTGCAAGATGTCGAACTCGCGCGCCGACAGCGTGACCTCCACACGGCCACGGAAGACGCGCCGGGCGACGGGGTCCACGACGAGATCACCGACTTGCACCGGGCCATCGCCGACGTGGCTGCTTCGCCGGTAGAGCGCGCGCAGCCGGGCAAGCAGCTCGTCGAGGTCGAACGGCTTCGGCAGGTAGTCGTCGGCCCCGGCGTCGAGCCCGTCGATCCGGTCTCGCACGTCGCCGCGAGCAGTGAGCATCAAGATCGGCGTGGTCAGTCCCAGGCCCCGCAACCGTCGGGCGACGCTGACCCCGTCCATGCCGGGGAGCATCCAGTCCAACAGCACGACGTCGTATCCGGCGTCGCGCAAGAGAAGGTCGTAGGCCGAGCGGCCGTCGTGGACCACCTCGGCCCGCCATCCCGCCTCGGTCAAGGACTCCCGGAGCAGGTCGGCCAGCCGCACGTCGTCCTCAGCCACCAGGACTCTCATCGATCGCCTCCTCCCTCACGGTGCTGCCACACATGCCAGTCGCCGTAGGCCACCTGCTCAAGGTAGTGCCGCTCGAGGAGGCGCTGGGTGGCCCCGGCGTGCAGTCCCCACGAGTCAACGCTGTCGCCTGCGACGACCACCCAGCGCGGGGCGTCCGGACCGGTCATGACGGCGCCGAGCTCCGTCAGCTCAGGGTCGCGCACACGCACCGGGAGGCTCCACAGGTACTCGTAGGGACTGGACAGGCCACTTCCGGCGACGATGTCCGGATGCCCGAACGCCACGACCACGCCGTCAGCGCTTTCAGCATGCGCGCGAAGGTAGGCAACCACCCGCGCGTCGTCGGAGATCGTGACCGGTGAGATGGCCTGATGCCCCCAGACCACAGCGCTGGCCACCACAAGGTACGAGACACAAGCAGTCAGCACCCTCCGCCAACGCCGTGACGGGCGGACCAGCGCCACGAGCAGGAGCACCCCAGGAACCAGACCCGTCAGGTAGTGGAGCCAGTAGCTGCCACCGAGCGCGACACCGCACACCTCCCACAGCACCATCCCCAGGGCGGCCCACGTCACCGCGATCTGAGGCTCGAC
This sequence comes from Nocardioides flavus (ex Wang et al. 2016), assembly GCF_014653115.1. Lineage (GTDB taxonomy): Bacteria > Actinomycetota > Actinomycetes > Propionibacteriales > Nocardioidaceae > Nocardioides > Nocardioides flavus. The sequence goes on from NZ_BNAD01000015.1 coordinate 11,961, forward strand.
CGGTGCCCCACCCCTCGCGCGGGCAGATCCCGCTTGATACCTGGGCCGGCCCAGCACCGCGCCGACGGCCGCCGCGATCCCGAGCACGAGCACACCGCTGCCCACAGCCGCCAGCGCGAGGTTGCCCATGCGCCCGGCGGTCGCACTGGACGCGGACGCGTGGATCACCGCCGAAGCCTGGAGCCGGAAGACGACGGTCGCGTCCCACAACCCCGCCGGAGTCGTCCCACGAGCAGCCGCCACCAGCACGGATGCGGCGAGCACGCCCGCGGCCGTGGTCAGAAAAGTGCCGACTCGGCGCCACCGGTGCGACAGATTTCCGCCGGCAGCGACCAGCAGGACGGCGGCGAAGACGAAGACATCGATGACGTTCTGCTTGACCAGGGCGGCACCCACGCCCGAGGCACCCGCCGCGACGGTGAGGAGCCCAGCGTCGCGTCCCCAGTTGCGGCGCGCCGCGGCGATCAGGCACGCGGTCCCGAGCAGGACGAACGGGAGCGCCAGCAGCTCGCCGTTCGTCACGGGCATGCCGAGCAGCGGACTGGACAGCAGCGCCAACGCGGCGACCACGGTGACGCGGCGCGTCCAGCGCTGGGTGGGTGCGACCAGCTGGGCAACCACGCCGGCCAGCACCACCGTCAGGCCACTGGCGGCCGCACCCAGGAGCCTCACGCCCGGCGCCGTGACGCCGGTGGCCGGGTGACCGACCGGCCCAAGGTGTCCGGCCACGGAGAAGAGCCACAGCAGCAGCGGGGGACGGTCGACCCAATAGTTGCCGTAGAGCGAGGACCCCGGCCGCCAGTGTTGGGCCAGCAGGAGGAAACCACTCTCATCGGGCGAGAGCGGGACGCCGAGGAACGGCAACCAGGCCGCCACCGCCAGCGCAGCGGCGATGCCGACGCCGATGACAGCGGGTCGGTCCCACCCGCGCGGCGGACGCGCCGGAGGAGGTGTCCCGGGTCGGATCGAGGGGGCGAGAAGGTCGGCCGACATGGTGGTCTCCGGCGCTATCCGGCGCTGTCCGGGGCACGGCGGGTCGACGTGTCCCTGGGGAGGAGAGGCGGGACCGTCGAAAGTGCACCTCGCGTTGAGCCCCGTGCCCCGGCAGTGGTGGGCTGGTGGCCAACGTCGGGCTCCGCGCCGGGGGCGCCAGGCAGGCGTTGTCCGGGCCGGCGGACCAGACGGCGGATGAGACGGGGGATGAGACGGGCGGCGACGAACAACACCACCACGCCGACGGTCAGCGCGACGCCGGCGCCGGTGAACAGCGCGACGCCGGCGCCGGTGACGTAGCGCTCCACTGTGTGCCAGTTGTTGCCGGCCAGGTAGCCGGCCGTCGCCACGAGCAGGCCCCACACGGCGCCCCCGGCCACGTTGGCTGCCAGGAACCGTCGCGACCCCATGCCGGCCATCCCGGCCAGGCCCGGGATCATGACACGCAGGGCGACCGTGAACCGGCCGAGGAACACCGCCCAGCCGCCTCGTCGGAGCAGGGCCCGCTCGGCTCGGGCGAGATGCCGGTGGTTGATGAGGCGGCTCAGCGTCGAACCGAGGATCCGTCGACCCCAACGGCGGCCGACGAGATAGCCGACCGCGTCGCCCAGGATGGCGCCGCCGACACCGGCGGCCACCACCGCGGCCAGCGGAGCATGACCCTGGCCGGCGGCGACCCCTCCGAGCAACACCGCTGTCTCGCCGGGGAAGACGAACCCGAGGAACGCCGATGACTCAAGGGCGGGAAGGGCGAACACCACCAACAGCACCAGCCATGCCGGCGTGGACAGGAGCTGCTCCAGCAGCCCGCTCACTGGCGCACCATCCCCTCGGGATGAGCCCTCACCAGCAGCCGCACCGGGGTCCGCAAGAGGAGCAGGATCAGCCAGGAGAGCGCGGGCCGCGCGGCCAGGTACGAGACCACGGCGACGATCGCTCCCACGGCCAGACCGGCGGCCACATCCAGCGGAAAGTGGGCACCCACGTACACCCGAGTCAGAGCCATCACAACGGCTAGGGCGGCGGTGACCCGGCCGAGCCTGCGGGTGGCGAGAACGACCCCGACGACGACCGCGCCGGCCATCACGGCGTGGTCGCTGGGGAAGGAGTAGTCGGTGCTGCGCGAGACCAGCACGAGGGCCTGGGGCATAGCCGTGTATGGCCGTTCCTCGGCCACGGCGGCCACCAGGAACTGGTTGACGCCGATTGCGATCAACGCCCCCGCAGGTGCCCACAGGGCCGCCGTCACCCGGCGCAGATCGCCGTCGCGTCGCGCCAGCAACCAGGAGAACAGCAACAGCCCCGCGAAGAGGACCACGCCGTACTCGGCGTACATTCGCGCCGGCGTGTGAAGCCACGGCGTGCTGCGCGCGAAGTCATTGACCGCGCTGAACCAGCCCTCCTGGGTCTGGCCCCAGACCACCGTCCCGCTCGCCACCACCGTTCCTCCTCGGCCAGCGCAGCCCGATCGGTGTGACCGGGAACCTGACCGTAGGCAGCACCGCATGAAGCAACGATGAAGCCGCCCCTTTAGGTTGCCTTCAGCGCCTGCCACAGGCGCGGCATGACATGGATGAGTCCAGCCGGGCACCTGCAGGAGTTCGGATCGACCCTGTTCTGGATCAGCTGCTGATGACCGTCGTCGAGCGCGGTACTGCTCATCCGCCTCCTAGCAACACGGCAGCCGGGCCGTCGCGACCGGACGGCTCGTGCCTTCGTCCGTACCCTCACAACGCCGGTCGCCTGAGCCGTACACGTGGAACGTCGCCGGTTCATGACCGAGGAGCGCCACCAGCGCCACCGGCGCCGACGGCCTCGTCGCGATCATCAACCTGCTCGACCACTACCTCGTCACGACCATCCCACCCCGCAAGCACGACGTCGACCACGCCAATCCTCGCATTCTCCGCTGTACCGACCGTCGCTCAGGCTCGGGGCGGGGCCGGTCGTCGAGGTCCGGTGCCGAGTTCAGCTGGACGTCGCCCGTGGGCGCTACGGTCGTCGGGCAAGGGCCCCGAGGCACCTCGACGCACGCCCTGTGGAGGCCGAAGCTGTGGGGCGACGAGGTGGCTCCACTCGGGCTTGGGACGCTCGTTGAGGTCGACACCTCCTGTGAGGTAGACGTGCGACAGATTGTCGCGTCGCTGCGGCCTATGTTCACCGGGTGACCGGTCCGTCGGTGGCGCAGACCGGGCACGACTCGTGGTCGTTCTGTGGGCCGGAGGGTGTGGGCGCAGGGAGGCGTTCGGCCGCATCCGACCCGTCGTGGGCGTCCACGCAGGGGCGGGCGTGTTGCTGGACGGTCCCGCCGGCGCGTGCTGCGGGCGCCGGCCGGCGGGACCTGGGATGAACCCCATTGACGGCGTTCCTCCTGCCGCTCACCTTGTCATCGGCTCGTGTCGTTCTTCAACCGCGGCGCAGCCATGACCTCTCCGAAGGCGTGAGCCCCATCGCCGAGCCGCCGTCAGGGCGCGTCGCCGTCGGTTCTTCGTCGAGGACCGGTGTACTCGCCTTGTGCCCGAACGACTGTCGCCCCCCGACGACGCGACAACCTCGGACCTGCGTGATGAGCCGCCCCGGACGGTCGGCCGGCTGGCACGCCGGGCGGGCCTGGGAGTCCTGATGCTGATCGTGGGCGCCGCAGGTTTCGACCTGCTCGGCCCGCGCACGGCCACCACGTCGGCGAACGGTGGTGGCTACGACCTCGCCGTGGAGTTCCCCCAGATCGCCCGGGCCGGCGAACCGGCCCCGCTGAACCTGACCATCACGTCCGAAGACGTGTACGACCAGACCGTGCAGGTGCGGTTCTGCGGCAGCTACTTCAAGCACCTCGACTTCCAGTCGTGGTACCCCAACCCGTCCGCGGAGACCTCCGACTCGGCCTTCGAGGTATCGTCCGGCGCGGCGCCGGATGGTGACTGGGTGGTCTACGAGTTCGACGCGCCCCCCACCGGCAACACCCTGCGCATCGCGCTCGACGCCCGGGTGGCCCCGGGGCAGCTCGCAGGTCGTGACTCGTGCGAGGTCAGCGTCCTCGAGGACGACCAGCCGGTTGTGACGGCGACGTGGACGACCTGGAGGATGCCCTGATGGACGTCCTGATCCGGTCGGTGGCGATCTTCGCGTTCCTCTGGTTTGTGGTCCGGGTTGGTGGCAAGCGTGAAGTGGCGCAGCTGTCCGCTTTCGACATGATCCTGCTTATCACTGTCGGGGACCTGGTCAGCCAAGGCATCGTGCAAGAGGACTACTCCGTCACGGCCGCCGTCATCGCGGTCGCGACATTCACCCTCGCCGGCATCCTCCTCAACGCCGTCACGTTCCGCTTCCCGCGGTTCCGGCCGTGGCTCGCCGGCCGGGCACGCATCGTCGTCCGTGACGGCGAACCGCTGCTGCAGACCCTCGCCGGTGAGAGGATGACGATCAAGGACGTCCACGAAGCCGCTCGGGAGAAGGGCATACGCCGACTGAGCGACATCGAGTTGTGTGTGCTCGAGACCGACGGGTCCTTTTCGTTCTTCACTCGCGACGATGACAAAGAGGGTGCACCCGAAGGGCCCGACGCCCTCTCCTAGGACGGCGGTGACCACGCCGCATTAGCACGCGCACGACCTGCCGCCCCCGGCACTCTCATCCACGGAGGCGATGCGTGAAGCCAAAGATCTCGCTCTGCTCGATGTCACATCGACATTCTCTAGAGCCAGAGTGGCGCCGCAACGGCACTGGCGTCCGCGCGACTCAATCACAGGTTCTGACGTCCCTACGTGCAGGTGACGTGTGGCACCGCGTCTTGGGGCGAGGTGTCCAGACGAGAAGGTGGGGCCCGCTGCCATTTGGCAACGGGCCCCACCGGTGTACCGATGAGTTCGGCGGTTCAGCGACCTGAACGGGGGACGGTCGCTTACTCGGTCTCGCCGGACTCGTCGGCGTCCTGGTGGCCGGGCTCGTTGGGGTTGGCGTCGGGGCCCTGGTCGGCTCCGTCGTTGGTCTCTTCGGCGCCCTCGGTCTCGCCGGACTCGTCGGCGTCCTGGTGGCCGGGCTCGTTGGGGTTGGCGTCGGGGCCCTGGTCGGCTCCGTCGTTGGTCTCTTCGGCGCCCTCGGTCTCACCGGACTCGTCGGCGTCCTGGTGGCCGGGCTCGTTGGGGTTGGCGTCGGGGCCCTGGTCGGCCCCGTCGTTGGTCTCTTCGGCGCCCTCGACCTCGGTGGCGTCGTCGACCTCGCCGTCGCCGTCGGTCTGCTGGATGACCGGGGCCGGGTCGTTGGTGGTGGCTTGGGCGGTGACTGCGCCGCCGATGCCGAGTGCGGCAAGGATCGCGGCGGCGCCGGTGATCGCGGCGTTGCGCTTGAGGTTCGCCATGTTGTGTCTCCTCGGTGGGTGGCCGCCGGTTGCGACCTTGGTAACAAGAGAGTGCCTGGGGGCCACTGTGAGGAGGCTGAGGAATGCTGAGGGTCCGCTCAGCGCTTGCCGCGTCGCGACTGCATGGCTAATGGGACAGCTCGAAGGAGTCGAAGAGCATGCCGGACTGGTCGATCGCGCGGAGCGTCAGGCGGTCGTCCTCGGCGAGGAGGTCGACGTAGTGGAGAGTCGATGTGCTGATCTCCGTGAAGTCCTGATGTCCGGTGGGGCGGAGCGTGGCCGCGCCACCGGAGATCACGTAGGTGACACCAGCGATCGGTTTGGACCGGTGGTAATCATGGTCATGGCCGGCGAGCACCAGCGGGATATCGTACTGCTCGAAGAGCGGCACCCATTGATGCTGGATCGCTGCGTCCGAGCCGTGGACCCCGGCGGAGTGGGCCGGCTTGTGCATAGCGACGATGGTCCAGGCAGCATCCGTCGGGGATGCGAGCGTTTCCTGCAGCCAGGTGGCCTGGGCGGGACTGTCGACCTGCTCGGTATCCAGCACGATGATGCGGACAATGCCGACCCGTTCGGCGTACCAGGTCCGCTCGCGACCGACCTCGGTGAGGATGGTGGACTGTTCGTCGCTCATGTAGTCGTGGTTGCCCAGTACCGGTACCAGTCGAGCGCCCCGACTGGTCACGGGGGCGAAAACGTCGGTGATCGTGCTCCGGGCCTGGTCCGCGTCGCCCTCGGGATAGATCAGGTCGCCCAGCAAGACGAGCCCGTTGTAGTCACGCTGCCGACTCTGGTCGACCATGGTCTGCACGGTTGCCTCGATAGCACTGCCCGGCCCGGTCCCGGTGTCGCCCGCGATGGCGATGCGTGTGTGGGTCGCTGGGGAGACCGCGGGGGCCGGGGTGCTCGGCAACATCGGGGTCGTCGTCGTGTCGCCCACGATCCCGAAGCCCAGCAGGGCGGCCGTTCCACAGAGCGCGACGGCTGCGGTGAGACCAGTGACGGCTCGTCGGTTCACGAGAGGGAGCCTTTCACGAGGACGGACGGCGCGTGCGATGGCGCTCACCGTTACGCGCGCGCTTGGCCCACAGCGTGCGCCTCGTTGCCTGTGATGAACCTGAGAGGGCCTTCGCCAAGATCGGCTTCACAGCGTGTCCTCAGCCGCGGCCCGCCAAGATGGGAGCTGACAGGGAAAGGCAGGTCGACCGGTGCGGGTATTGATGGTGGAGGACGAGGTCCGCCTCGCGGAGACGGTGAGGCGTGGCCTGGTTGCCGAAGGATTTGTCGTGGACGTGTTTCACGACGGGGCCGAAGGGCTCGAGCATGCGCGGTCGCGGGACTACGACGTGCTCATCCTCGACATCATGTTGCCGTCCCTAAACGGTTACGACGTCTGCAGGGGTCTCCGCGAGTCCGGTGTGTGGACGCCGGTGCTGATGTTGACGGCCAAGGACGGGGAGTACGACCAGGTCGACGCCTTCGACCTGGGGGCCGACGACTACCTGATCAAACCGTTCTCCTTCGTGGTCCTCGTGGCGCGGCTGCGGGCACTGGTGCGGCGTGGAGCGCCCGAGCGTCCCACAGTCCTGACGGTGGGGGACCTGATGCTGGACCCGGCTACCCGGATGGTGCGTCGCGGCGCGGCCGAGGTCGACCTAACTCCGCGGGAGTTCGGGTTGCTGCATTTTCTGATGCGCCACTCCGGGCAGGTGGTCTCCAAACTGGAGATCCTCCAAGGAGTGTGGGACCTGAACTACGAAGGTGACGAGAACGTCGTCGAGGTCTACGTCGGATACCTACGCCGCAAGGTCGACCAACCCTTCGGCCAGCAGTCGATCCAAACGGTCCGTGGCGTGGGCTACCGCCTGTCCGGACAAGGGGCGCGTCAGTGAACAGGAGAAGATTCCGTGGTGTCCGGTGGCGGACCACCGCTGCAGCCACCCTCGCCGTCGCGGTCTTCCTGGCCCTCGCAGGCCTGGCGTTCGCGTTCGCGCAGCGCCAGCAGCTGGAGGCATCCATCACCGAAGCCGCGCAGCAACAGGCCGCCGACATCGCCGGTCAAGTCGCCCAGGATGGGGCCGGTGCGGACCTGGCCACCGGCGCAGGGGACCAGTCCTTGGTACAGATCGTCGACGCAGGCGGCAACGTCCTGGCCGCGAGCCCCTCAGTGGAGGGAGAACCGCCGGTGGTCGACACCCGACCAGGCCCGGGATCTACCAGCACCGTCCGCTCGGCGGCGCTGCCCATCGGTGAAGGTGAGGACTTCGTCGTGGTCGCCCTGGGAGTCTCAGGTCCTGACGGGCCCGTGGTGGTCCTGGTCGCGCAAAGCCTCGAGTTGGTCGGGCAGTCCACCGCGGTGGTCGTCACCCTGTTGCTGATCGGCTACCCCGTGGTCCTGCTGGGCGTCGCGGCGACTTCCTACTGGCTCGCTGGTCGAGCCCTTGCCCCGGTCGAGGCCATCCGGGCCCGGGTCGCGCAGGTCCAGGGAACCTCGGAACTCGATGCTCGCGTTCCTGTGCCTGAGGGCGACGACGAGATCGCGGCCCTTGCGGTCACGATGAACGCGATGCTGGAGCGGCTGGAGAGCGGCAGTGAGCGGCAACGCCGGTTTGTTGGAGACGCCTCGCATGAGTTGCGCAGCCCTCTGGCCACCATTCGGGCTGCTCACGAGATCGCGGCGCTGCACCCGGGAAGCCGGGACTGGAGCTCAACCAGCCGCGACGTGCTCGCCGAGCTCGACCGCCTCGACCACCTGGTCGCGGACCTGCTTCTGCTCGCTCGGGTTGACGAGCACGGTCTCAGGGTCCGATCTGTCGACGTTGACCTCGACGATCTCGTCAGCCTCGAGGCGGAGCGGCTACGCAAGCTCGGCGCGCTCACGGTGACCGTGGCGGCGCCACCGGTCCGCATCAAAGGTGACCCCGTCCAGCTCGCCCGGGCACTGCGCAATCTGGCCGACAATGCCGCACGTCACGCCGAGGGTCACATCGACCTCACCCTGCAGCGCCGCGGCAACGAGGTGGAGGTAGCGATCGAGGACGACGGTTCGGGCATCCCCCTGGCAGACCGTGAGCGGGTCTTCGAACGCTTCGTGCGCCTCGATGAGAGCCGCACTCGCGCCAGCGGTGGCACTGGTCTAGGACTGGCGATCGCCCGCGAGATCAGCACAGCACACGGAGGGAGCCTCTCTGTGGAGGCCGGCGCGCGCGGGGGGGCCCGTTTTGTGCTGCTGCTCCCGTGCGAGAGCAGGGTGCGAGAGGCGGCCGGATAGTGAGGGGTGCGATCGGCCAATTAGCCAGGGGCTGATGCTGGTCGATCAGTCGGATTGAGGACCGAGTCCTCCCTCCTGTCGGGCACCTGGCCCCGATCCTTTCGGAGCGGCCTCCTTCAGCTCGACGAAGAGAACATGGGTGGGGGTGTCGCCTACGTTCACGCCGTGATGCGTCTGAGCCGGCAGCCAACCGGCCGAGCCGGCCCGCAGCTCCACCTCGCGATGCAGGTCGTGTGAGACCAGGCGCCGACGAAAGGTGCTCAGCGTGTACATGACGCTGTCTGGGTGCTCATGCGGAGTCGTCCGGTCACCCGGCATGTCCGTGTACTCCAGCACCCGCACCCGTTCGTTCTCGAAGAGGACCTTGTAGTGGTCTGGGTTGGTCTCCACCGGATCTAAGCTCATGGCAGCACCCTGGCAGAATTGAACCGGGTAGCTCCAGGGGTCTCGATGGCCGCAAGTTCGTGGGGCACCCTGCGAGGCGCCTCTGCTTTCCAACCGCCTTCTCAGTCGATCGGCTCGCCCGCGAGTGCCTTGGCGGCCAGTCGTTCCTCCTCGCTGACTTCCCAGACCTCGTAGGCGGCATGCAGGGCCAGCAGAATGATGAAGCTACCTAGCACCAGGTCTGGCCAGCCCGACTGCGTCCAGACGGTCACCACGCCCATGGCAATGATGGCCACGTTCACTAGCACGTCGTTGCGAGCCGAGAGGAACGCTGCCCGACTCAAGGAGCCACCCGCATGGCGGACGCTGGTGAGAAGCCACGCGCTGGCGCCGTTGATCGCGATGGCACCGAGAGACGCAAGCACTAACGGCGTGACGTCGGGCGCAACGGGGTCGAAGACACGTTGGATCGCAGTCCAGGCCGCCACTGCTGCGGGACCGAGGATGATCACAGCCATGGATTTGCCCGCGATCGCGCGCCGGGCAAGTGGCCAGCCCAAAGCAGCGAAGATCAATAGGTTGATCGCGGTGTCTTCGAGGAAGTCGACGCTATCGGCGAGCAGGGAAACCGAGCCTGCGACGAGCGCGACAGAGAACTCGACAAAGAAGTACGAGAAGTTGAGGACCGCGACGACCAGGACGGTCCGCCGCAGCAATGGGGCACCCACGTCAGCTGGTGGCCGATTCTCGTCGCTGGGCCGGGTCGTGTGCTCCACTGTGGTAACCCTATCGGACGTGCTGTGGGCATGCCGCGGAGTGCCCGACGGCGCAACGCACTCGCCGGCGGTTGGATTTCACGCAGATCATTGCCCCCAGACCTGCGGCCAGCGCCTCAGCAATGGCAGTTGGGTGACTGAATGGCAGGTCGCCTCGTGACCATCAGTGGGTGGCGCAGACGCACGAATCCTGATGCCCTTCTGTTGGGCCTTCGCCATCGATCTGGCCCCGGCTCGTAAGCGTTGTTCGCTTTGCGAGAAGGCTGTGCCCCGGGGTGGGGGACCCCCGGGGCACAGGACTATGGAGGATGGAGTCAGGCGGCTGACTCTTCCACTACAGGATATGTGCTCGTTCCGACGCGTCGCTGTTGCAGGGTGAACCACGCGACCGCGGCCACGATCACAGCCAGGAACAGGCCGCTGGTGCCGTTGGTGCCGAGGCCCAGTCCGCCGTCGGCGGGTGCTGCGGTCAGGTAGTCGCCCAGCGAGGCGCCGAAGGGGCGGGTCAGAATGTAGGCGGCCCAGAAGGCGAGGACGGCGTAAGGCATGGCTCGACCAGCAGCCCGACGGCTTCCGCCTCAACTTCTACGTCGACGAGGTCGGCCAGTTCATCGGGTCCAACACCCACCTGATGCTCAACCTCCAGACCATCGCCGAAAGCCTCAACACCAAGTGCGGCGGCCGGGCCTGGGTCTTCGTGACCTCCCAGGAGGACATGGACAAGGTCGTCGGCGACCGCACCAAGCAGCAGGGCAACGACTTCTCCAAGATCCAGGCCCGGTTCAAGACCCGCGTCCACCTCACCAGCGCCGACGTCGAGGAGGTCATCCGCAAGCGCCTGCTCGAGAAGAACGACGACGGAGCCGTCGCGCTCCGAGAGATCTACGCCTTCGAGTCGGCCAACTTCAAGACACTGTTCGATTTCGTCGACGGCGCGAAGAAGTACCGCAACTACGCCGACGAAGAGCACTTCGTCGGCACCTACCCCTTCGTCAGCTACCAGTTCCCACTCTTCCAGGCCGCGATTATCGGGATCTCCGACCACAACGCCTTCGAAGGCCGCAACAGCTCCGTCGGCGAGCGGTCCATGCTCGGCGTCGTCCAGGACGTCGCCAAGGTCGTCGGCACCAGCGAGCTCGGAACGCTGGCCACCTTTGACCGCATGTTCGAAGGCATCCGCGCCTCGCTCAAGGCACAGGCCCAGCAGCAAATCCTCGTCGCCGAGCGCAACCTCGACAACGAGCTGGCCATTCGGCTCCTCAAGGCACTCTTCCTCGTCAAGTACGTCGAGAGCTTCCAAGCCACCGCCCGCAACCTCACCGTGCTCGTCTACGACCGCTTCGGGCTCGATCTGCCGGCGCTGGCCGAGGACGTCAAGGAAGCGCTCGCCGAGCTGGAGCGGCAGACCTACATCCAGCGCAACGGCCAGGTCTATGAGTACCTCACCAACGAAGAGCAGGTCATCGAGGAGGAAATCAAGAACGTCGACATCGACGCCTCCGAGGTCAGCTCCCAGCTGTTCAAGGTGCTCTCGGTCGACGTCATCAGGACCAACAAGATCCGCTACGCCAAGAACGGCCAGGACTTCCCGTTCGGGTTCAAGCTCGACGACCAGGTCCACGGACAGCAGAAGGAACTCTCCGCCCACTTCATCACCCCGGACTACCCCTACACCGCGGACGAGACCCGGATGCACAGCGCCGGAAAGGACGAGCTGCGGGTCGTGCTCGACCCCGACGAGCGCGTGCTGACCGACCTGCGGCTGCTTCTCAAGACCGACAAGTACATCAAGCGCAAGCGCACCAGCTCACTCTCAGCGATCGAAGAGCAGATCCTCCAAACCAAGGCGACCCTCAACCGTGAACGCGAGAAGGAACTCGCCCAGCGCATCCAGACCGCCGTCGGCAAGGCAGGGCTGATCATCAACGCAGCCGACGTCCCCGCCAGCTCGCTCGACGCACTCGGACGAGTGACAGAGGGCTTCCAGGAACTCATCAGCCGCACCTACACCCAGCTCAAGCTGCTCGGCGGCATCACCTACAGCGAGCAGCAGGTGGCGGGCGCCGCGAACCCCGACAGCGGCCTGTTCGACGCCGACGCACTGATGAAGATCGACCAGGCCGCCCAAGAGGTCCTCTCGACGATCCTGCGCAAGACCGGCCAAGGCGAGCAGGTAACGATGAAGACGATTGTCGACACCTTCCAGGCCAAGCCCTACGGATGGGACCTCGCCTCGATCGAGGTCATTGTGGCCTCTTTGGTCGGCGCCTCGAAGGTCACGCTGACGATGGATGGCAACGTCCTCAAGCGGACCGAAATCGCCACCGCGCTGCGAAACACGCAGAAGCACGGCCACCAGGTCATCGCGCCGCAGAAGACGTTCGACGAGCGCAAGGTCGCAACCTTCCGCAAGTTCTGCATCGACTTCTTCGACGAGCCCAGCGCTCCCAAGGACCCACTCGAGCTGGCCCACCATGGCGGCGACAAGCTCAAGGGCAAGCTCGACGAGTTGCGGGCCGCCGTGAACGTCTCGCGCTACCCGTTCGTCCAGCAGCTCGACGGCCCGATCGACCTCCTGGAACAGGCGGTCGGCAAGAGCGACGACTGGTACCTCAACGACTTCAATCTCGGCGACGACCTCCTCGAAGCCAAGGACCACGTGATCGACCCGATCCAGTCCTTCGTCAACGGACCACAGCGGACGATCTACGACGACGCCGCAGCTCTCCTCACCACCCACGCCAGCAATCTCAACTACCTGCCCTCCGGCAGCGATGAGGCCATCAAGACTGCGCTCGCCGACCCGAACGCCTTCCGTGGCAGCAAGATGGCCCAGCTCAAGCAAGCAACTGACGCCTTGCGGGGCCAGATCGACAGTGTTGTTGCGGACAGTCGGGCGGCGGTCGCCAGCACCGTGGAGCGCCGCCGCAGCGAGCTCGCCGACACCGCGTATTACGCGGCCGCCACACCGGAGGCCCAGCAGCGCGCCGTCCAGCGGATCGACCAGACGCTCGCCCGGATCGCCACCGAGAACCAGGTCGCGCTCATCCAGCAGATCGGCTCGAACTTCGAGTCCAGCGAGTACCCGGGGCTACTCGACCTGCTCGCATCGTCGCCGTCCACCCCGAGCCCCGATCCAGAGCCGGTCAAGCAGACCGTCTCTGTGAAGACCGTCCTGGTGCCAGGTGCGTCTGGAGTCCTCGAGACCGAGGCAGACGTTGACAACTACCTGACCGCCCTGCGCAGCGCGCTCATTGAGACCTTGAACGACGGAAAGCGAATCACCCTCTGATGGAAACCGCACCGCTGAAGAACTTCGCGACCTGGGCACGTACCGCGCTCATCCGCGAGGTCACCGCCCGCGTCGCTGCCGTGCTCGCCCCAGGCTCATCGGAGCGCGTCGAGCAGGCCAAGGCGGTCTATGCCCTGGAGAGGGCGGTCACCGCTGCCGGCGGCGGGGATGAGGGTCGCTCGGCCGTCGCAGACAAGGTCGCCTACACCTGGTTCAACCGGATCGTCGCGCTTCGCTTCATGGATGCCAACGGCTACACCGGCATCGGCGTCGTCTCCCCCCAGGCCGGCATCGAGGTCGGCCAACCCGAGATCCTCGCCGAAGCCAAGCGCGGAGTTGTCGACACCGAGGTCGCGAGTCAGAAGACCTGTACGGCAGTCGCCGCGCTTCTTGACGGCACGCGCGCAAGCGCCAGCCCCCAAGGCGAGGCATATGCACTCCTGCTCGCCGACTACTGCCGACACTGGAACCGCGCCATGCCGTTCATGTTCGAGCGTGAGGGCGACTACACCGAGCTGCTCATCCCGGCCAACCTGCTTGCCGACGACTCAGTCCTTAACCGCTCGGTCAAGGTACTTACCGAAGAGGTCTGCAGGGACGTCGAGGTTATTGGCTGGCTCTACCAGTTCTACATTGCCGAGCGGAAGGACGAGGTATTCGCCGGGTTCAAGAAGAGCAAGAAGGCGGGCGCCGGAGAGATCCCCGCTGCCACCCAGCTCTTCACCCCGCACTGGATCGTCCGCTACCTGGTGGAGAACTCCCTAGGCCGACTCTGGCTGCTCAACCGACCGTCGTCTGGCCTGGTTGACCAAATGGAGTACTACCTTGCACCTGTCGAGGAGGTGACAGACTTCCTCAGGATCGCCAAGCCCGAGGACCTCAAGGTCATCGACCCGGCCTGCGGCTCGGGCCACATGCTCACCTACGCGTTCGACCTCCTGTACTCGATCTACGAGGAGGAGGGCTACGGCCCCGCCGAGATTCCTAGCCTCATCCTCACCAACAACCTCTACGGCACAGAGATCGACCCGCGCGCAGGGGCCCTCGCCGCGTTCGCGCTCACGATGAAGGCCCGCGCCAGACAGCGGACGTTCTTCACCAAGCAGGTCGAGCCGAACATCTGCGTGCTGGAGCCCATCTCGTTCAGTCCAGACGAACTCGACTTCCTCCGCACTAAGAATGGGGATCGCCACGCTGAAGAAGCCTTCTGGAATCAGCTTGCCGACGCGGACACCTTCGGCTCATTGATCCAGCCTGACCCCGACATCACATCGCAGTTGGCCGCCCATCTGGCGACCTTCGACCACGGGGACGAGTTGCTGAGGGCTGAGACCATCGAGCGGGCACACCGGCTGGTTTACCAAGCAGAGTTCCTCCTTCCTCGGTACGGAGTTGTCGTCGCGAACCCGCCTTACATGGGTAGCAGCAACATGGGTCCGCTCCTCGCGGGCTTCGCCAGGGAGAAGTATCCGGCCGCGAAATCCGACCTCATGACGATGTTCATCGAGCGCGCGGCGTCACTGGTGCCTGAAGGCGGCGTGTTCGCGATGATCACGCTCGCCAGCTGGATGTTCAATCAAGATGCGGCGAACTTCCGCAAGGACCTCCTGGGTCGTTCGACAATCTCGTCCCTCCTGCACCTCGGGCGAGGAGTCTTCGGCGTCGACTATGGAACGGTCGCCTTTGCCGCCACCCGCGGTCACGACGACCGGTCCGTCGGCGTCTACCGCAAGCTGTACGACGTCTTCTCCAGTGTCAGGACGCCCGAGGAGATCAGGGACCTATTCCTGGATCACTCACATGCTTCATACCTTGTTGCGCAGCATGCGATCGAGTCCCTGCCAGGGAAGGCGTTCGCATACTGGGTCGACCGCGAGGTCGCCGACGCCTTCAGCCGCTGCGGTCCGATTGGAAAGCGCTTCTCCTCAGGGAATGGCATCACGACGTTGATGCGCAGACGTCCGCCCCGCAGCCCCAGCAGGCATCGTGATGAGTGACCGGAGCGACGCGATCGTGCTGTTCGGCGCGTCGGGCGACCTGGCGAAGAAGATGCTGTTCCCGGCGCTCGTCCAGCTCGCACGGGATGATCTCCTGCCCGGGCGGGTCATCGGGGTCGCCGCGTCGGACTGGGACGACGCTGAGCTTCGTGAGTACGCCCGCCAGTCCATCGTGGAGTACGGCGACGGCGACCCCGACTCCCCGGCGGCGATCCGGCTCCTGAGCGTGCTCAGCTACCTCCGCGGTGACTACCGACGGTCGGACACCTTCGTGCACCTCTCGGAGAGACTCGACGGCGCTGAGCTGCCCTTGCTCTACCTGGCCGTCCCACCCAGCCTGTTCGCCTCGGTCGTCGCAGGCGTCGTCGGTGTCGGCCTGCACGAACACAGCCGCCTCGTGGTCGAGAAGCCCTTCGGGCGTGACCTCGACGGCGCCCGTCAGCTGAACAAGACCGTTCTTGCCTCGTTCCCGGAGGAGGCTGTGTTCCGCATCGACCACTATCTCGGGAAGGAGGAGGTGCTCGACCTGCTGGTCTTCCGGCTGGCGAACACCGTCCTGGAACCGGTCTGGAACCGCAACTACATCGATAGCGTGCAGATCACGATGTCTGAGTCCTTCGGCGTCGACGGTCGAGGTCGGTTCTACGAGGAGGTCGGGGCGCTGCGCGACGTCGTACAGAACCACCTGCTCCAGGTCCTGTCCCTGGTGGCGATGGAGCCGCCCATCGCCGCGGATGCACGGGCGCTGCGAGACGAGAAGGTGAAGGTGCTCCGGGCAGTGAGAGCCCTGGAGCCCAGCGACCTGGTGCGCGGACAGTTCACCGGCTACCGGGACGAGGAAGGCGTCGCCGGCGACTCCGATGTCGAGACGTACGTCGCCCTCAGGCTGTCCATCGACTCCTGGCGCTGGGCGGGCGTGCCGTTCTACATCCGCACGGGCAAGCATCTGCCGGTCACGGCGACCGAGGTCCTGATCGAGTTCAAGCAGCCTCCGCAGATGTTCTTCGCCGACGCCGACGCGCCCCCGCACCCCAACCACCTGCTGTTCCGGCTCAAGCCCGGCGAACAAGTCACGCTCGGCATGCAGATCAACGAGGCCGGTGAGCAGCTCAGGAGCCGCAACATTGACCTGACCTACGAGTACAGCCAGGAGCACGAAGGACCGCGACAGCTCGCCTACGCGCGCCTGTTCCAGGAGGCGATGGACGGCGAGCAGCGCCTCTTCGCCCGTGCAGACGGGGTCGAAGCCGCCTGGCGCATCGTCGACCGCGTCCTCACCGAGCACCCGCCGGCACACGCCTACGGTCAAGGCACCTGGGGACCGCCCGCGGCCGATGACCTGATCACGTGCGACGGCGGCTGGCACAACCCGCCTGCCCGCAACGCCCGCTGACCCGTCTGCGAGCGGGCAGCCAGGTCCGAGGCTCCGCACGACCAGCGATCTCCCGCAGGCAAGGGTGAAGTGAGAGTTCCTTCTCGAAGCTGAGGCGGGGCGACGACGCGGTCACGTCCAAGATTTCGGTCCGCCGCGGCAGCCGGCCATGCGGTCACGTACTGGTACGTGATCTTCAACGTTCCGCAGAACTGCAACACCGGCGCCTGTGGCGAGGACGACATCTTCGTCGGCGGTGACCCGGCTGCAAGGTTCAACATGGCACAGATCGATGCCGCCCGGATCTCCGTCGTGTACGGCGGTGACGGTGCGGTCGTCACCCCGGGGGGACGGCTGGCCCTCGACGGCGGGTTGGCGGAAGGCGAGGTTCCGACCGGCAGCGTCCCCGCGGTCATCGGGCATCCCGATGACGGGGAGCTCGTGCCTGGTCCGGTCACAGGTCTGGAAGATGCACAGACTGCGGAGATCCACGTCGTTCTCCAGGACCACGGCATGGCACACGCCGATCCTGATCTGCTCGAGCAGCAGCTCACCGGCTTCCAGACGGCATGCAACCCGGACTGTGTGGTCGTGCAGTTCGCCGTTCACCTGTAGGAGCGTCCGTCTGATCCGGCGCCAGGGGGTCGCCCCGGCGTGGGTCAGTCGGTTGCGAGGGCGCAAGCGGCCGCGAGCAGCCCGATGTGCGAGAAGGCTTGGGGGAAGTTGCCGACCATCCGGCCGTGGTTGACGTCGTACTCCTCGGCGAGCAGGCCCACGTCGTTGCTGACCTCGAGGGCCCGCTCGAACACCGCGGTCGCTCGCTGCCGGTCACCACGCTCGGCGAGTGCCTGTACCAGCCAGAAGGTGCACAACAGGAAGGTGCCTTCGTCGCCGTCCAGACCGTCCGTGGAGTCTCCGTCCGTGCGGTACCTGAGGACCAGGCCGTCCTGGGTCAAGGTGTCGGCGATGGCGTCGATGGTCGCGGCAACCCGAAGGTCGTCGGCAGGTAGAAAACCCACGAGGGGCAGGAGCAGGAGACTCGCGTCGAGCTGGTCGCTGCCATAGTGCTGGACGAAGGTTCCGAGGTGCTCGTCGAAGCCGTGTGCGCACACGTCGGCGTGCACCTCGTCCGCGAGGCCGCGGAACCGGGTGGCGTCACCCGGCAGGCCATGCTCCTCGATCGCCCGGGCGGCGCGGTCGAAGGCGACCCAGGCCATGACCTTGGAGTGGGTGAAGTGGCGTCGCGGACCCCGGACCTCCCAGATGCCCTCGTCCGGCTCGCGCCAGTGCTCGGCAACGAACTCGACGAGCTCGAGCTGGAGTGCCCAGGCGTCGTCGTCGGGAGCCATGCCCATCAGCCGGGCCTGGTGCATTGCGTCCATGACCTCGCCGTAGACGTCGAGCTGGAACTGGCCGGCGGCGCCGTTGCCGATCCGCACCGGACTGCTCGCCTCGTAGCCGGCCAGCCAGGGCAGCTCGTGCTCCGGCAGCCACCGCTCACCGTCGATGCCGTACATGATCTGGAGCTGGGCCGGGTCGCCGGCGACAGCCCGGAGGAGCCAGTCGCGCCACGCCACGGCCTCGGAGAGACATCCGTTCTGAGCCAGAGCCTGGATCGTGAGGCTGGCGTCCCTGAGCCAGGAGTAACGGTAGTCCCAGTTCCGTGCGCCACCGAGCTCCTCGGGCAGCGAGGTGGTGGGTGAGGCGACCACGCCTCCGGACGGCTCGTAGATCATCGCCTTGAGCGCGATGAGGGAGCCGAGGACGGCTTCGCTCCAGGGGCCCTCGGGAACGGTGCGGTGGCTCCACGCCAGCCACTCCGCCTCGGCGCGGTGGAGCTCGTCCTCGGCATCGAAGGCGTCCGGCGCGGGCTCGGTCGAGCTGTGCCAGGACAGCACGAACGGGACGCGCTCGCCAGCGGCGACGGTGAACCGCGCTACCGTGTGCATGTCCTCCCCCAGGAGCGGAACCGGTGAGGCCACCGTGACCGTGTTCGGACCAGCCACCGCGCTGATGCCCGTCCCGGTCCGTCGTACCCACGGAACCGACCGGCCGTAGTCGAACCGGAGCCGCAACGTCAGCTCCATCGGGACGTGCCCGTCGACGCCCTCGACGATGCGAACCAGGGTCGGGTTCCCGTGTCGGTGTGGCATGAAGTCGACCAGGCGCACGTGGCCCTCGGCGGTGCGGATGTCTGTCTCCAGGATGAGTGTGCCGGGCCGATAGCGACGGCTCACCGCGAGGACGGGGGCCTGCGGCGCGATGGTCCAGTGTCCGTTGTCCTCCGTGCCGAGGAGCGACGCGAAACAGGCTCCGGAGTCGAAGCGGGGCAGGCACAACCAGTCGATGGCGCCGTCCGAGCCGACCAGCGCGGCGGTGTGGCCGTCGCCGATCATGGCATAGTCCTCGAGGCGCTTCGACATGCCGGTGTCCCTCACCTCCTCGCGGCTCCCGGTGCACCGAGCCACGTCCTTCTCAGGCTAGTCAAAGCGTGGCAGTCCGGTCCGTAAGCGCCATCACGGAACGCGCGGCACTTGGTCGCTACGACTCCGCCTCTTCCTTGACATCACGCGACTGCCGGGGGTGTCGCAGCGGCCAGCTCGTTGATGGCCTCAGCGATCTCGCCGGGGTGGTCCTCGGGTGTGAAGTGCTTGCCGCCCTCGATCCGGCGGACGTCCGTGCCGAGGTCCTGCGCGAGGCGTTCGCCGTACGCCAGCTTCTGGAACTGGTCTGCGGTGCCCCAGACCACTCGCGCGGGCAGTCCGAGGTGTGGGAGGCGGTCGGCCACCGCGACGGTGTCGCGGACGTCCAAGGCTGACACCTGGCGCATCATCGACGCCGCTGCGCCGTGTGCGGCGTACGACTGCCAGTGAACGCCGATCGACTCACGCGCGACGTCGTCATGGTCGTGTCCTCGCCGCAGCAGCTGCACGAAGCTGGGGTACATCGCGACGTCGGGCAGGTGCCTCAGCAGCCCCGAGAAGCGGGCCATCAGCTTCACGCTGGGAATCGGCCAGGAGTCGTAGCACACCGCGTTCGTGAGCACGAGACCAACGAACCGGGCGGGCGAGCGGGCAGCCGCGATCTGTGCCACTCCACCGCCGAGGTCGTGGCCGACCAGCACGGGGTCGTCAAGTCCGAGGTGGTCGAGCCAGGCGAGGAGTCGATCGGCTTGCGCGGCCAGGCCGAGGTCGGCACCCACGCCGTCGGGGATGCTCGTGCCGTAGCCGGACATCTCCCACGCCAGACTCCTCCCCTCGACCAGCGGCATGACATGGCGCCACAGCCGGGGTGAGGTCGGGATGCCGTGGACGAGGACCACGGGACGACCCGTGCCGTGGTCGATCCACCGGGACCGTACTCCGTCGACGATGGTCTCCTTGCGCTCCATGGGTGGCTCCTCCAGGCGGGGTCTCGGGTGCCCGCAGACAGTCAACCTACGGGCGTCGTGGTCTTGGTGCCCCCCTGGTCACACGTCATGCGTCGGCGTGGCTGAGAAGCTCCGCCCGCCCTTCCGTGAGCGCGGTCACGGAACGGCTGGTCGATGAGAGTGATCCTGAGGTCGAGGAGGTCCAGGACATGGTTCACCACCGCGCAGCACTGCTGGCCGCAGGTGTGCTGGCCGTGCTGACGGCGTGCTCCGGTCCGGGCGACAGTCCACCGGTGGACGGGACGACCGTCCAGCCCCCTCAGGTCGAGGCGGACGCTTCGGAGGGCTCGGTCTCAGCACTCGAGGATCGCTTCGACCCGCGGCTGCCCGAACCCCTGATCGCCCCGGATCTCGTCCAGTCCGGTGGGCCTCCGCCCGACGGGATCCCACCGATCGACGCGCCCACGTTCGAGTCCGCGGACACGATCACCTGGCTGGAGCCGGACGAGCCGGTGCTCTCGCTCACGGTCGGGGACGAGACACGTGCCTATCCGCTGCGAGTCATGACCTGGCACGAGATCGTCAACGACACCGTCGCCGGGATCCCCGTCGCGGTCACCTACTGCCCGCTGTGCAACTCTGGAGTGACCTTCCTGCGCCAACTGGACAGCCGGGTCCTCTCCTTCGGCACGTCGGGGATGCTGTACGCGGACAACCTGGTGATGTACGACCGGCAGACGGAGTCGCTGTGGCCCCAGCTCACCGGTCGGGCCTCGATCGGCGTGCTCACCGGAGAGAAGCTCGAGTCGATCCCGATGGGGACGGTTGCCTGGGGGGAGTTCCGCGAAGCGCATCCCACGGCGCTGGTCCTGTCGCAGGACACCGGGTCCGACCGACCGTACGGCTCCAACCCCTACGTCGGGTACGACGACCCGAACGGCGATCTGCTCTTCTTGAGCTCAGCGAACCCCGGGAACCCAGCCAGGCCGACGACGTGGTCCCACAGCCGCACCGCGTCGTCGGGATCCGGTAGCCGGCTGATGACCGGACCGAAGAAGGCGGTGCCCTGGGGCGGCTGGAAGTGGATGATCGGGGTGCCGACGTCCTTGCCAGTCAGGGCAAGCGCCTCGTCGGTCTCGGCACGGATGGCGAAGTCGCGTGAGTCGTCGTCGAGCGCCTCCAGCAACGTACGCGGGAGCCCGACCTGGTCGAGGAGAGGTCCGAGGAAGGCCGCCGTTCCGCGGAGGTCGAGACCATCCTCGGTCCGGTCCGCCCGAGCTGGGGGAGCGGAGTCGAAGATCTGCGTACCGAGCGTGGCGTAGAGGGTGCCCACCATCTCGCGTCCGTGCTCCTGGCGGGTCTGGTCCAGGACCCGGAGCAGTCTCAGCCCGGCGGTGTGGCCGGCCTCGTACTCGGGCGGGAAGTGGGCGTCGTAGTCGACATCGGCGTTGACCTGGCGCAGCGAGATGAACCGCCAGTCCACCGTGTACCTACGCTGGGACTGCACTAGGCGCACCCACTTGCTGGTCATCCACGCGAAGGGACACACCGGGTCGAAGTAGAAGTGGATGTCTGTCTCCATGGTCTAGCTCCTCCCGCCGCCCGACGCGGCAGCTCGCACGTCCGTCATCCGGGTAACCCGGTTTCGCGTCTGGATGCTTCCGCACGCCGCGCTTGGTGTCATCCCGGACACTCCTTGTCATTCCCGGCTGGCGCCGCCGACATCGCGGGCCGACGGCCCAGGTACAGGCTTAGCGCCGGCCGCCCAGCGACCCAAGATCTATCCCGCTGACGCGGAGGCGGCGGAGTTCCTCACCGCGCGCTAGCTGTGGCTGGGCATCACAGCTAGCCAGGTGCGGTCGGCGGTGGGGCGGGACGGGTGGGATTGCTCAGTCCCGGTCGACGTCGATCCCGTTCCAGAACGCCACCCTGCCCTTGACCCGGCGGGCCGGGGGGAGTGGGTGGCGGTAGGACCAGGCGCCGTCGGGGACCACCTGGTCGTCGAGGTGGACGTCGTAGTAGCTCGCCACGCCCTTCCAGGGGCACACGCTCATGGTGTCGCTGGGCCGCAGGACACCGTTCGGCACGCTGTCCAGCGGGAAGTAGGCGTTGCCCTCCACGATCACGACGTCGTCGGACGTCACCAGGACCCGGGTCCCCACCCGAGCCGATGCGCTGCTGGAGCGGCGGACCGTGCGGGCGAGCCCCAAGGCCGTGGCGAGACCTGCGCCGGCCACGGCGAGCAGCAGGGCCTCGACCGCCGGTGAACCCGAGCCGGTCCAGGTCGGACCCTGGAGCTGCCCGGTCGCGGAGAGAGCCGCGCTGGCCAGCACAGCGATGGTGAGCCCGGCGCCGCCGGCCGCGACCACCCTTCGACGACTGGATGGGTCGCCGGGGGACTGGTCCTGGCCCACTACCCAGGGCCACGCTGCCGCGATGAGCAGGGGCGCGAGGTGCCAGGTCGTCGTCGGTCGCCATACGGCGAGGACCACCCAGAGCAGCGTGCCGACGACAGTCCACAGCAGTCCGCCAGTACCTCCGCGTACGTGGACAGTTCCGGCACTCTCGGGCTCGGGCGACGGCTGCTGGTGTCCCGGGTACTCAGCCTCCAGCGCTCGCAGGACCTGTCGCACGGATGGGTTGACCAGTGACTGCGTCCCGACGATGACGGTGGGCACGGTCTCGTCGCCACCTGTCACCGCTCGGAGGCGCGCCGCGGCATCGGGTGAGGCCCAGATGTCGTGCTCCACCGTGCTCACTCCCGCACGCAACAGTCCCCGGCGCAAGGAGACGCAGAAGGGGCACCCGGGTCTCCACAGGACCTCCGCGGGCGGGGGTGGGGCGGGGCTGGGCGGCATGCGTTTCTTCCCTTCGAGCATCGGCCAGCGCCGGGCTGGCCACCTGCACTCGGAACCCGGCGACCCGCCGACGTGCTTCCCGCGTGCCGCCGTCCCACGGGCGCCGTCTCGGGTCAGCCGGAGAGCGCCTTGGCAGCCTCCGCCGTGTCGATGACCGCGTTCGCGAGGTAGCGGAAGTTCGTCATCGCCGCCGCGTAGCCGTCGCCGAGGTCGGGGTGCCGGGCGGCCGCGGTGGCGTCGGAGACGACGGTGACGTCGAAGCCGTGCTCGAGCAGGTCTCGCAGGTGGGACTCCACGCAGAGATTGGCCGACATGCCCGCGAGAATCACTCGGCCGATGCCGCGCTTGCGCAGCTGCAGGGCGAGATCGTTGTTCTGCGGGCCGTAGACCTTGTGCGGGCTCGTGACGATCGTGGCGTCGCTCTGGAGGTACGGCTTGTACTGGTCCAGCCAGTCGGCGCCCGAGCCCTCGAAGCCCTCCAGCGTGAGGGGACCGCGGCGGTCGAACATCCCGATCTCGTGCATCTTCTGCTCGAGCGTCCCACCGAAGCGCCACTGGTGGTCGTGCGCGTAGTAGTAGTGGGGGGAGACGAAGATCGGGACGCCGCCCGCTGTCGCGCCCTCCAGGAGGCGCTCGATGTTCTGGATCGTCCCGACTTCCCGGACGCTCTCGCCCACCAGCTCCCAAGCCACGCCGGCCTCGCTCAGGAAGTCGTTCTGCGGGTCCGTCAGGACCAGGGCGGTGTCGTGGTCGACCATCATTCTTCCTCCTCATGCAGGGGCTCTCTCATGTGAGACAACACCTCTGGTTCGCCCAGCGCTGCAGGACTGTCAGGTCGGAGACAGTCTCCGGTTGTGGCAAAGACGGGGGAGCCTCAGGCGAAGGTGCTGCTGAAAACCGTGAACGCCAGCAGGAAGGTGACGCCGATGGTGAGGAAGAGTCCGCCGAAGAACCACCGGGTCAGCCGGGGGCTCACCTTCCCCTGCAGCCCGGTTCCGAGGATCGCACCGAGAACCGCACCGGGCACGGCCCACACGATGAGGTTCCAAGGGATGGCGGAGAGTCCGCCGTGCGTGGCGAGCTGCACCATGTGTGTGCCCGCTGCGCCGACGACGGTGCCGGCGACCACCACCGTCGACGTCGCGGCGGCCACTGCGACCGGGAAGTGTGAGCGACGGACCAGCCCGGGGAGGGTCGCCTCCCCTACGCCGGTCGAGATCAGCCCGGCGAAGAAGGCGCCGATGCCCGAGAGCAGCTGCTGGCCGCGGAGGCCGTGAGCGCAATAGAGGTACTCGGTCCCGTCGGTCGTGGTGACGTGTCGAGCCGTTCCGGCCGGGCAGGGTGGATGTGCGGAGCCGACCGAGGGGGCGAACGCGGCCCCCGGTGCGATGCCACGTCCGGACACTCGCCCGGCGGCCGGCGGGACGGAATCGACGGATGACTCGTTGGGATGCGTCTCGCGGACGAGGAGCACGGCGAGTCCCACCATGGCGACGCCGTACCCGAGCCGGAGTCCTTGGACCGGTGCCTGTGCGGAGGCCAGGGCGCCGAGGACCCCCAGCGGAAGGGTGAGGGCGATCAGTCGCCAGGCGGTGGCTGAGTCGACGAGTCGCAACCGGAAGTAGCGGTAGAGCCCCATGCCGAACCCGGAGGTCTCCAGGAGGAGCGAGGTCCCAATTGCCTCGACCGTCGAGAGCCGGGGTACGCCGAGCAACGGGAAGCCGATCAGGAAGACAGGGATGAGCATGGCCGCCCCGCTGATGCCCGAGAACATGGCGACGCCGGCGATCGCGATGCAGACGGGCAGCATGAACCAGTAGACGGTCCAGTCCATCGCTCAGACCTCCTGCCGTGCCCCGGGCCCGCCGTCGACGACGACGGGCACCGGCGACACGACACCGACCTCGACTCGCAGGCTGCGCACGGGTGTGTTCCTCTCGGCCGGGGGAGCGTCCCCGTGGCTGACCAAGGAACCCGGCCGGCCAGTCGGTTCCTTCCTGGCCCTCCTTACGACCCGAATGCTGCGGTACCCCTGCGGTACCCCTGCGGTACCCCTGCTGGGGCCCTGGTCGGGTTGGTTCCTCAGAGGGCGGGGGCCTCGGGAAGGTCGAGCTCCGTCCCGACGAAGTGGTTGAAGTAGTTGGTGAACAGGTTCAACGTGACGTGCACGGACAGCTCGGTGAGCTGCTCGTCGGTCCATCCGGCATCGACGGCTGCCTGCCACGTGGTGTCCTGGACCGATCCGACGTTCGCGGTGTACTCGCGGGCCAGGTCCAGCAGTGCGTCCAGCTTCGGGTCGAACCCGGCGCCGCCGCGTCGCACCGCGACCATCTCGTCCCCGGTGAGGCCGGCGGCCTTGCCCCCGGCGGTGTGGGCTGCCTGGCAGTAGGAGCACTCGTCGACGTTCGCGACCGCGAGCGCGATGGCTTCCCTGGTGCGGCCGTCGAACGAGCCGTAGTCGTCGATGACCTGCTGGATCGCGATGTACGACTGGAGGACTGCCGGGGAGTGCGCCATCTCGCCGTGGATGTTCAGGACCGTGCCGAAGGTCGCCTCGAGTGCCTTCAGCTGGTCGCGGCTGTTCTCGGGCGCGCTCTGGGTGGTGTGGACGGGGATGCGGGGCATGGTGATCTCCTGTGCGGCGTTGGGTCTGCTTGACCCCCTCACAAGGATCGTCTGGTCCGGTATCGTCCCCGACTGTCATCCAAGTGACACTCCCGGCCGGGCGGGAGCGGAGGAGGGTTCGGGATGCGCAGACGTGAGGAGCAGTCGGCCGCCTTCCGTGATGCCTTGTGGGTGTCCCGCTGTGTGGGACACGCGGGGACGACCCCGCTGCGGCTCGAGGACGTCGAGGACCTGGCCCGTTTCATCCGGGTGCGGACGCTGGCAGCCGGTGAGCCGCTGGCGCGGGTCGGGGACGAGCCGACGGCCGTGTGCATCGTCCGCGAGGGCTGTCTCGAGCTCGCTGTGCACGGGTCGACCGGGCGGTTGGTCATCCAGACCCTGCGGGCGGGTGACATCGACGGCGACATCCAGATGCTGCTCAACGTGCGGATGCCCTACGAGACCCGCGCAAACGTTGAGACGACCTGTCTGATCCTGGACCGGAGCGCCTTCGAGGAGCTGCTCGCGACCCATCCTCACGTCTCGCGTCGCTGGCTCACCAGCGTGTCCCAACGGCTCGCGCGGTCCCACTCACGACTGACCAGCCTGCTGGGGGAGCCGCTGGAGGTTCAGGTTGCCCAGCTCCTCCTGGAGGAGCGCGTGGACGACGTGGTCAACCTGACCCAGACGACCGTCGCCGCCCTCCTCGGCGTCCGCCGGCCCTCGGTCAACAAGGTGCTGCGCCGGTTCGCGGGGAACGGGCTCGTGGCGCTCAGCTACGGCAAGGTGCAGATCCTCGACGCAACGGCGCTCGCCGAGGTCTCTGCCCCGCAGCCGTGAGAAGACCGTCATCGAGGTGACAGTCGAGTCAGGAACCGCGTCGCCGAGGACTTCCCTGTGCAGGAGCCCGCCTGCGGCGGGTCGAGGGAGGAGGCTGACGATGGCGACTGCCTTCGTGCTGTCCGGCGGCGCCAATCTAGGCGCTGCGCAGGCGGGCATGCTTGCCGCGCTGGACGAGGCGGGCGTGGTGCCAGACCTCGTGGTCGGTAGCTCGGTCGGCGCGGTGAACGGTGCCTGGGTCGCCGGGCAGGAGGACCTGAGCGCGCTGGGCGACGTCTGGCGTTCGCTGCGGCGCGGTGATGTCTTCCCGACGCGGCCCATGGGCGGCCTGCTGGGATTCCTCGGGGTCAGCGACCACCTCGTCAGCGACCGTGGTGTGCGTCAGCTTTTGAGTGCCCACCTGCGCTTCGAGCGTCTGGAAGACGCGGCGGTTCCGCTGCACGTGGTGGCCACCGACCTCCTGACCGGGAAGGACGTCCTGCTC
Organism: Nocardioides flavus (ex Wang et al. 2016); assembly: GCF_014653115.1. Classification (GTDB taxonomy): domain Bacteria; phylum Actinomycetota; class Actinomycetes; order Propionibacteriales; family Nocardioidaceae; genus Nocardioides; species Nocardioides flavus. Next base: position 38,559 of record NZ_BNAD01000015.1, read on the forward strand.
TCGAGCGGCGATGTCGTCGACGCGATCTTGGCAAGCGCCGCGATCCCGGGCGTGCTGCCGCCCGTCCTCATCGACGGGCGAGCCCTGATCGACGGCGGCGTGGTCAACAACGCGCCGATCTCGCACGCCGTCGCCCTGGGTGCGAACACGGTCTGGGTGCTAGCCACCGGATACTCGTGCGCGCTCGATCACCCGCCTCGGGGCGCCCTGGGTGTGGCCCTGCAAGCCGCGAGCCTGATGGTGCACCAGCGCCTGATTCTCGACGCGCGGCACTACGCCGCGGCGGTCGACCTCCGGGTGGTGCCTCCGTTGTGCCCGATCGCGGTGGGGCCGACGGACTTCAGCCAGGCCGACGACCTGATCCGACGAGCACACGACCACACCCTGGCCTGGCTGCGGCGCGGGGAGACCGGTACGTCCGTGCGCGCCCTTGCCGAGCAGGACCTGGGACACAGCCACGCTGGGACCTGGGATCGCCCCGGGAGTGGCGCCGCTCCTGAGGAACACGGACGCCGTGGTTGAGCTGGCCCGGAGCCCGGGACCAGCTGCTCCCCGTCGGCACCAGGCGGCGTTTGTTGGCGTGCGACGGTGTCCGCGGTCACAGAAGGCGGCATCTGGCCGCGATAGCGTCGCTGGACTCGTCCAGTCGAAGAGGAGGCTCCGTCATGACGTCCAGCCCGTGGACTGCAGAAGCTCTCGTGGCTCGCTATGACCAGGTCCGAACCCACACCGAGCTGCTTGCGGCACCGCTCTCGCCGGAGGACCAGACGGTCCAGTCGATGGCGGACGTCTCCCCGACCAAGTGGCACCGCGCCCACGTCACATGGTTCTTCGAGACGTTCGTCCTCGCCGAGAACGAGCGCGGGTTCTCGCCGTTCCAGGACAAGTACTGGTTCCTCTTCAACAGCTACTACGAGGCCGTCGGGCCGCGCTACAACCGCGCCGAACGTGGCGTGGTCAGCCGGCCGGGAGCCCACGACGTGGGCATCTACCGCGGGAACGTCGACACTCGCATGCGCGACCTTGTGGACTCGCTCGACCAGGGCACGCTGGACAAGCTGACCAGCACCATTGAGCTCGGCTTCCACCACGAGCAGCAGCACCAGGAGCTGCTGTTGATGGACATCAAGCACGTGCTCTCGATGAATCCGCTACAGCCGGTCTACGCCGGAACGCCGTCCGCCGTCAGCGAACCAGACCAGATCGACTGGCTCGACGTCGAAGGTGGCCTCGTGGAGATCGGTTGCCGCGGCGACGCTTTCTGCTTCGACAACGAGCTGCCCGAGCATCAGGTCTACCTTGAGCCGTACCGGCTCGCCGACCGTCTGGTCACCAACGGCGAATGGCTGGCGTTCATGGCTGACGGCGGCTACCGGCGCCCGGAGCTCTGGCTCTCCGACGGCTGGGCCAAGGTCAAGGCCGAGGGCTGGGACGCGCCCCTCTACTGGCTGAACCTCGACGGGGTCTGGTTCGAGCACACCCTGAACGGCACCTGGCCGGTGAACCCGGGTCTGCCCGTCAGCCACGTCAGCCACTACGAGGCCGACGCGTACGCCGCCTGGGCCGGCAAGCGACTTCCCACCGAGGCCGAGTGGGAGCACGGCGTGAGGCAGGCGGGCCCGCGGGACGCACAGCACCTGGTGGGCAACCTCGCCGACACACAGAGCTTTCACCCGCGCGCGGCCGGCCCTTCGACCGGAAAGCTGCGTCAGGCCTGGGGTGACTGCTGGGAATGGACATCCTCGGCCTACCTGCCCTACCCGGGTTTCCACCCTGCCGCAGGTGCGATCGGGGAGTACAACGGCAAGTTCATGTCCAACCAGATGGTCCTGCGCGGCGGTTGTGCGCTCACCCCGGCAGGTCATGTCCGCGACAGCTACCGGAACTTCTTCCCGCCAAGTGCACGCTGGGCTCTCTCCGGGGTCCGGCTGGCCGATGGCGGGGCGCCGGCGACCCGTGGTGGGACGGCAGCATGACGGCCCCGATTGAGCCCTCGGTCCGCGTGCTGCTCGACCCCGACTGGGCCAGCAGCAGCCTGGTCGAGGACGTCCGTCGAGGCCTGAGCCAGCACCCGCGGACGCTGCCGCCCAAGTGGCTCTACGACGACCGGGGATCCGAGCTCTTCGACGAGATCACCCGCCTGCCCGAGTACTACCCGTTCGACGCCGAGCGATCGATCCTAAAGGAGCACGCCTACGAGATCGTCACAGCCAGTCGCGCGACGACGCTGGTCGAGCTGGGATCAGGGACCAGCGAGAAGACCCGACTGCTGCTGGACGCCTTCACCGAGGCCGGCCAGCTCACGTCGTTCTCCCCGGTCGACGTCTCCGAGCGGACCCTCCGCGACGCGGCGGCCCTGATCGCGAAGCGCTACCCGGGGGTCCATGTGGCCGCCGTCGTCGGGGACTTCACCCTGCACCTGGCCCACCTTCCGCGTGGCAGCCGGCGGATGATCGCCTTCCTCGGCGGCACCATCGGCAACCTCTACCTCGAGGAGCGGCGCGCCTTCCTGGGGGCGCTCGCCGACCAGCTCGAGCCGGGCGACTCCCTGCTCCTCGGCACCGACCTGGTCAAGAGCGCGGACCGCCTGATCGCGGCGTACGACGACGCCCGAGGGGTGACCGACGCGTTCATCCGGAACTCGCTGGTCGTGCTCAATCGCGAGCTCGGCGCCGACTTTGACGTCGACGCGTTCTCCTACGTCCCGTTCTGGGACCCGCACATGGAGCGGATGGACCTGCGGCTGCGCTCGGAGGTTCCGCAGCGGGTGGCCATCCCGGGAGCCGATGTGGTCCTCGACCTGGCGGTCGGTGACGAAATCCGGGTGGAGATCTCCACCAAGTTCCGGCTCAGCGAGCTCGCCGCCGAGCTCGAGCACGCCGGCTTCGGCGTCACCAGCGTCTGGACCGACCCGATGGACGAGTTCGCCCTGACGCTGGCGACGAAGCCCTGACGCCGGAACGCAGCTGTCAGGGGGCCTCGGAAAGGATGTGGCAGATGTCGGTGTCGGTGCAGTCCCCGGGGTCCAGGGCCCGCCCGCGCTCCAGGAGATGGTCGAGCTCCGACGCAAGAATCTCGAGCTCACGCATCCGGGCGGCCACCGCATCGAGCTTGGCTTGCAGGACGGCGGTCACGTGACCGCACGGCACTTCTCCTGCGTCCCGGACGTCGATGATGCTCCGGATCTCCGCGAGCGTGAGGCCGGCTGACTGTGCGGAACGGATGAACGCGAGGCGGTTCAGCGTCGTCCTGTCGTAGACGCGGTAACCGTTGCCGCGTCTGCCGGGTGGTGGCAGCAGCCCTTCGTGCTCGTAGAACCGGATCGTCTGGCTGGTCACACCCGCAGACTCCGCCACCTCGCCGATCAGCACGGGTCCAGCGTAACGCTTGACCTTCTCCTGCACATCAACGTTTACGGTCGCGACATGAACATCGATCTCCTCTACTTCGCCGACTGCCCCAACTGGAAGGTCGCCCACGAGCGTCTCGCCTCGATCGCAGCCGAGCGACCGGACCTCACGGTGACCCACCATCTGGTCGAGTCCGTCGAGGAGGCCGAGCGATGGGGCTTCCACGGTTCGCCGAGCATCCTCCTCGACGGCGTCGACCCGTTCGCCGACGCCGACACGGCGGTGGGCCTGTCCTGCCGTGTCTACGAGACGCCGGACGGACCATCCGGCGCCCCCACGCTCGAGCAGCTGCGCACGGCCCTCGCGCATGGGTGACCGCGTCCCAGGGCTCGGCCTGGCCGCGCTGTTCGGGGCGGTGGGCATCTGCTGCGGGCTCCCGGTACTGGCGACACTCGGCCTCCTGGGGTTCCTCGCCGGCGTCTCGCTGGCCAGCTGGACCCTGGTCGGTCTCGGAGTGGTGTTGGCGGTGCTCGGTCTACGGAGCGTTCGCGAGCGGAGGGGAGGCGCGCGATGATCATGAACCACGACCTGATCGTGATCGGTGCCGGCATGGCCGGCGTCGCGGCCGCGAACAAGTGCGCCAGCCAGGGCTGGGACGTCGCGATCGTCGACGCCCTCCCCTATGGCGGGACCTGTGCGCTCCGGGGCTGCGACCCGAAGAAGATCCTTCGCCGGGGCGCGGAGGTCGTCGACAGTGCCCGGTTGATGCGCGGCCGGGGCATCGACGACACGGGGCTGTCGATCAACTGGACCGACCTGATGAAGCACAAGCGCGGCTTCACCGATCCCGTCCCCGGCAACCTCCAGCGCGACCTCGCCCGACACGGCGTGACGACCCTCCACGGCCGGGCCCGGTTCACCGGCCGAAACGCCGTCGAGGTCGACGGCAAGTCCTTCGAGGCCGGGCACTTCCTGATCGCCACCGGGGCACGACCCCGTCCGCTCGACTTTCCCGGCCGCGAGCACCTGATCGACAGCACGGACTTCCTGGACCTCGAGGCGCTTCCCGCCCGGATCCTGTTCGTCGGCGGCGGTTTCATCTCCTTCGAGTTCGCCCACATCGTCGCCCGCGCTGGCAGCGCCCCGACGATCGTCGACCGCGGGGTGCGACCCTTGAAGGGGTTCGATCCCGACCTGGTTGACCTCCTGGTCGGGCGCAGCGCGGCCGCGGGGATCGACGTGCGACCCTCCACCACGGTCGTCGCGGTCGAGAGGACCCCGACCGGCTACCTGGCCGAGCTCGACAGCTCCGGCACCAGGGAGACACTTGAGTGCGACCTGGTCGTGCACGGCGCCGGCCGGACCGCAGATCTCTCGGGCCTCGACCTCGACGCCGCCGGCGCGGACTGGGGAGAGCGAGGCGTGCGCGTGGCCGGGCACCTGCAGAGCACGACCAACCCTGTGGTCTACGCCGCGGGAGACTCCGCTGACAGCCCCGGCATGCCCCTCACCCCTGTCGCCGTCATCGAGGGCAAGGTTGCCGCGTCCAACATGATCAAGGGCACCGTGACGCAGCCCGACTATGCCGGAGTTCCCACCGCGGTCTTCACCATCCCCGAACTCGCGCGCGTCGGCCTGCTCGAGGACGAGGCCAGGGCCTGCGGCATCGACGTCGACGTCCGCTACCACGACACAGGCGGCTGGTACAGCAACTATCGCGTCGGCGAGGCAACGGCCGCGGCCAAGATCCTCGTCGACCGTTCCACCGACCTGGTCGTCGGTGCCCACCTGCTAGGTCCCGAGTACGCCGAGGTCGTCAACATCCTCGGACTCGCCATGAAGCTCAACATCACCACTCGCCAGCTCAAGTCGATGACCGCCGCCTACCCCACCGTCGGGTCGGACCTCGGGTCGATGCTCTGACGACCAAGCCGTCGAGGTCGCCGGGCCGAGCTGCGCCGCGCAACCTGTCCGCGCTTGTGTGACGCCGCTCACCGAACCATCCCTCCGACCGCGACAACGTGGTGTCACACATCCGCCCGAGCCCGACCCCAGGAGGTCCCCCATGAGCACCACGACTGAACTGAACACGCGCCCGACCCTGGTGCGTGGCGCCGCCTACGGCGCCGGCGCCGGGGTCATCGCTTCGATTGCCATGGGCATCTACGCCATGGTCGCGTCCTACCTCAAGGACACCGGCTTCTTCACCCCGCTGCACCACATCGCGACGCTCTTCGCAGATCCGACCGCGATGATGCAGTCGATGATGGCGGCCATGGAGCAGGGCGATGCCTTCGCCATCACCGGCGGTGTCGCGTTCCTCGGCCTCGTGATCCACATGATGACCGGTGCCATGTACGGCGCGCTCCTTGGCCTCGCCGTCGCGAACCGGAGGCTCCGCGCGGGCGTCCTCGCCCTCGTCGGGGTGGTCTACGGCGCGATCGTGTTCGTGGCCAGCGCGTTCGTGGGCCTGCCGTTGGCGGCGTCCATCTTCGGCGTGAACGACCTCGGCGAGGGCGCGATGGCTGGCATGAACCCGATCGCGGACATGGCCGAGATGGCCGGATGGGGTGTCTTCTTCACTGAGCACCTGCTCTTCGGCCTCGTCGCCGGCCTGCTGGTCGCAGCGGGCCTGCACAAGCGGGCCTGACGGTCTGAAGGTCACGAGAGAGTGACCATCGGGCTCAGAGCCCGCCGCCAATCGACCATGCGGTCGGCCGCCTGGTCCAAGTGGTGCTGGCCGATCCTGTGTGGACGGACGCGTCGGGTCGCGCTGCCGGTGTCGGTGGTCGTGGGCACAGTCCTGCTTGCAGTGAACCAGGGCTCGCAGCTGCTCGCCGGCGATGCCGACCCCGCCATGGCCTTCCGCGTGCTGGCCAACTACGCGATCCCCTATGTGGTCTCGAGCATCGGATACCTCGACGCGTCCAGCACTCCACCCCACTCGCCCGGAGCTGGGACCACGTTGGGTGAAGACGCCTGACGACGAAGGCCTGACGATCCGGACGGCGGGCCGCCAGTCGACACCTGAGTGGACCGCTCCGACTCCGCCGCACCGGTAGCGGGCGCGGCACGTGGCCGCGTGGCCGCGTGGCACATCGTCCACGTCACCAGACGCCTGCGGGCACCTACTCCACGACTCGAGTGCGGGGGCGGAAGGCCACCCAGACGAACCAGAACGTGTCGAGGTGCACCACGGCGGGCAGGCGGCTGCCCGTGAGCTGACCGGAGGTCGCCTCGCCCAGCACGTTCCAGGCCGAGCCGGTCTGCTCGTCGATCAAGCGACCGGCCCGGACGGCAAAGGTGAGGCGACGCCCGTCGAGCAGCGGGCGGAAGACGCCCACGGTGCCGACCTCCTCACCGTCGTGGTAGCCATCGGCGTCCAGGGCTGAGGCCTGGCCCGACCGGTGCCACACGACCAGGTCCCGCCCGCCCACTGTCAGCTCGACCAGTCGTCGCTCGACGATGTGCGACCGACGAACGGCTACCGACTGTCCGTTCACCATGATGCCGACGATGCGTTCCTTGACCGGAAGTCGCCTGTCGGTGCCGCCCGGGGGGTCCGCGAACAGGTCGCCGTTGGGGTCGTCGTCGCGCCAGACGTAGGGGTTGCTGCCATAGTCCCGGACGAAGCCGGTGTCGCGCGTGAGCACCATCGCCTCCGGGTGGGACTCCCGGAACTGCTTCCACCCCACGATGCCCATCGGGATGGACTCGAGCCGGGTGCCGGTCAGCACCCCGACCGAGGCCCGCCCAGTGAGCTGCGGCCACAGCGACTCGGTCTGCCGGTCGTACATGACCAGGTTGTCGACGTAGAGCAGGCCGGACGTGCCGAAGTCGAGCAGTCGGTCCTCGACCCGACGCTCGAACGCGACGCCGGAGTTGCACAGCGGGCAGAACGTCACGGCCACGGGGACGCCGCCGACGGTGTCGTTGACGATCTCGTGCCAGGCCATCACCTGCAGCGGGTAGGCGCGCGTCTCGTCAGCGACGGTCAGCGACAGCACGGGTTCGTTTCCTTCGAGCCAGTCGACGTCGGACACAGGCTCGAACTTCGGGTCGTCGATCGGGGGGATGCCGTCCGGGGGCGGCCCACCGGAGAACAGGTGGTCCGGGTCGATCAGCGGCTCGGGAAACCCAGGGTGGCGCGGGTCGTCGAGTGCCGAGGCGCCCACGACCTCGACCTCGGCATCGACCTCGGCATCGACTCGTGGTCGAGAACCGGCTTCGGTGCTGCACGCAGCGCTCAGCATGACGACCGCCGTCAACAACCCCAGGATCCGCCGACTCATAGGGGAGAGCCTGCGCCCGTCGACGCCGGCCCGCGGTGACCTGGATCACAGTACGCGGGGAAGGCGACGGTGGGACTGGCTTGCCGCCAGCCGGGGAGGGAACTGTGTCACCACGCTGACACTGTGCGGTGGGCTCGTCCGGTCGGTGGGTTTCACAGACAGACGTCGCGCAGCTGGCGCGAGCCGAGCGGGAGCAGGAGTCAGACATGACGGAGCAGGTCGACGTGGTGGTCATCGGGCTGGGGGTCGGAGGAGAGGAAGTGGCGGGCAAGCTCGCCGAGGCAGGGCTCTCCGTGGTCGGGGTCGAGGCCGGGCTGGTCGGCGGCGAGTGCCCCTACTGGGGCTGTGTCCCGACCAAGATGATGATCAGGGCGTCGGGGATCATCGGGGAGACCCGCCGTGCCGCCGCGATCGCGGGGGAGGCATCCATCCGCCCCGACTGGAGCCTGGTTTCCCAGCGGATTCGCGCCGAGGCCACCGACAGCTGGAACGACAAGGTCGCCGTCGACCGGTTCGAGGGCAAGGGCGGCCGGTTCGTCCGCGGCCGAGCCCGGATCACCGGCCGAGGACAGGTCGCGATCGAGGACCAGGTGTTCAGCGCACGGGGCGGGATCGTGGTCGCCACCGGCACCGTCCCTGCCGTGCCGCCCATCTCCGGGCTCGCCGGCACGCCGTACTGGACCAACCGCGAGGCGGTAGCGACCGAGCAGCCCCCGCAGTCGCTCGTGGTGCTCGGCGGCGGCGCCATCGGGCTCGAGCTCGCCCAGGTCTTCGCCCGCTTCGGGACTGAGGTGACGGTCGTCGAGGCGGCCAGGCACCTGCTGCCCGCCGAGGAGCCTGAGGCCGGGGAGACCGTTCGCACGGTGCTGGCCGATGAGGGCGTCGCGATCCACGTCGGAGCCACCGCGACCGGGGTCAGCCACGATGCGGCCGGGTTCGCCGTCACCCTCGATGACGGCACCACCCTGATCGCAGAGCGACTGCTGGTTGCCACCGGCCGACGCCCCGAGCTGCACGGCCTCGGCCTGGAGGAGTACGGCGTGGACGTCGACGCCCCGGTGCTGGACGTCGACGAGCGCCTGCGAGCGGCGGAAGGACTCTGGGCGATCGGCGACGTGACCGGTCACGGTGCCTTCACCCACGTCGCGATGTACCAAGCCGGCATCGCGGTGCGCGACATCCTCGGCCAGGACGGTCCAGCCGCGTCGTACCACGCGGTGCCGCGGGTGACTTTCACCGACCCCGAGGTCGGCTCAGTAGGGCTCACCGAGGCCCAAGCCCGTGACGCGGGCCTCACGGTGCGCGTAGGAAGCAGCCAGACGTCGAGCTCGGCGCGGGGCTGGATCCACAAGAGCGGCAACGAAGGCCTGGTCAAGCTCATCGAGGACACCGGTCGCGGGGTCCTGGTCGGAGCGACCGCGGTCGGCCCGCACGGCGGGGAGGTGCTGGGCGCGCTCGCGGTCGCCGTACACGCACGAGTGCCAGTTCGCGAGCTGCGGCAGATGATCTACGCGTACCCCACCTTCCACCGCGGCATCGAAGACGCCCTGCGTGACCTGCAGGGCCCTGACGTGTGAGGGACCGTCCTGTTCCGGGAAGCCGAGCCGCGCTGTGTGAGCGCCGTCACCGAGCGGATCGCGATCCGGGCGGAGACTCGTTCCATGATCACGCCACTCGGCAGGCGGGGGTGAGGGGAGTGGCGACGTACGTGTGCCCGCCCCGTCTCCTGCCACGTGCGCCGGCGTCCGGGCCAGGTGTGTGGCGGTCGGCCCGCCGTGCCATCGCGGCGCTCGCGACGCGTGCCCTGGAGCCGGCCGCGCTGCGTCGTCTCGCGGAGCTGGCACCGCGGGAACGTCAGTTGGTCGGTGCCTGCGACGAGTCCGATGCGGCCGTGGTCGCCACCAACGTCGCGTTGCACCGTCTCGAACCGCCGGAGGGTCTCGGTGACTGGTCCCGATGGGGATGGGAGCAGATCGCCCGGATCGAGTGGGACGACCCGACGTCGACCATGACCCTCATCGGGCAGGCACCCCTCCTCCAGCACCGAATCGCGTTCCGCCTGTCCGCGCCCGGACCGCTGGTGAGCGTCGCCCGCGAACGGATCGCCTGGACGACGCAGCTGGCGACCCGGGTCCGACTGCCGAGCGGGGGGAGTGTGGCCGTGGTGGTGCGCCGCCATCCGGTCACGGACCGGATGGACTGGTTCCTCTACCCCGACACGACCATCGCCGGTCGGGGCACGGTCGGGAGGGTCGAGCTGGACGATGCGCTCGCCTCGCTGCGCGCCCACACGGGACTGTGAAAACGGATGGTCGCCGGACCGGCCCCGGACTTCTGGAGTGGTGGCCCCTGGCGCGCAAGACTGGTGGACGCCGCCCAAGATGACGAGGAGATCGCATGACCGACCTACCGCCCAGCTCCGACCACCCGGTCAGCCCCGACGGACCACGGCGCCCGCGGCTGCTGGTCTTCGACGTGAACGAGACCCTGTCGGACATGACGCCGCTGTCGGCCCGCTTCGAGGACGTCGGCGCGCCGGCGCACCTCGCGAAGCTGTGGTTCGCCGAGCTGCTGCGGGACGGGTTCGCCGTGACGGTCTCCGGGGACATCGAGTCGTTCGCCACGCTCGGCGCCGAGGCGCTGCGCGTCCGGCTGCACGGCCAGCCTCTCGACAGTCCGCTCGACGCGGCCGTCGACCACGTGATGCAGGGATTCTCCGAGCTCGCGGTGCACCCCGACGTCGTGCAGGGCGTCCGGGCCCTGGCCGCGCTGGGCATCCGGCTGGTGACCCTGAGCAACGGGTCCGCCGCGGTCGCGGACGCGCTCCTCGAGCGAGCCGGCGTACGCGACCTGTTCGAGCGCCTGCTCACCGTCGAGGACGAGGGTGTGTGGAAGCCAGCCCTGCGGGCGTACGCCTATGCCTTGGAGCAGTGCGGCGTGGAGCCGATGGATGCCATGCTCGTCGCAGTACATCCCTGGGACATCGACGGTGCCCGACGCGCGGGGCTGGCCACGGCCTGGATCGACCGGTCGGACGGCCGCTACCCGTCGTACTTCGGGGCGCCCGACCTCCGCGTCGCGTCGTTGACGGAGCTCGCCGACGCGCTCAGTTGACCCGGGCCCACCGGCCCGGCGCCAGAAGGCAGCGCGGGCGGGTGTGTCGTGCGGCACCTAAGAGAAGCTCGTTGATCAGCCGAGCTGGCCGGGGACCAGGTCTTTGACCAGGTGCGTTAGTCACGACTAACGTGTTCTGGGTTGTGACTGACCCACTGTCTGCTGCCGCGGAACCCAACCGCCGACGCCTCCTGCAGCTCCTGGCCACGGGTCCCAGGAGTGTGGGGGAGCTGGCGGAGGAGTTCACGGTCACTCGGTCGGCGATCAGCCAGCACCTCCTCGTGCTGGCGGAGGCCGGCCTGGTGGATGCGGAGAAGGTGGGTCGCACCCGGATCTACCGGGTCCTGCCGTCGGGACTGCAGCGTCTGCAGGCCGAGATCGACAGGTTCTGGACGACAGAGCTCGACCTGCTCGTCGCCGACGCGCACCGACTGAAGGAGAACCAGTGAGCTTCACCAAGACCGCACTCCTGCCCGTCTCGACGGACGAGGCCTTCGCGCTCATCACCGAACCCGAGCGGCTGCGCCGTTGGCAGACAATCGCCGCGACGGTTGACCTGCGCGCCGGCGGCTCCTACAGGTGGACCGTCACGCCTGGCCACGTGGCTGAGGGCACCTACCGGGAGGTCGAGCCCGGCCGTCGCGTCGTCTTCGGGTGGGGCTGGGACGAGAACCCGGACCTTCCCAGGGACGCCTCGACCGTGACCATCACTGTCGAACCCGCCGAGGACGGAACCCTCGTGACCCTGGTCCACGAGGGCCTCACCGAGGCGCAGGCCGCCATGCACGCCGAGGGCTGGAACCACTTCTTCGACCGGCTGGAGAAGCTCGCAGCCACCGGTGACGCCGGTCCCGACGAGTGGGCGTACGCGCCCGAGGACCTCACCCCGCTCGTTGCGGCCGAGGCGGCCTTGGCTGTGATCCAGCCCGTCCTGCGCAACCTGACCGAAACCGACCGCGTCAAGCGCACGCCGTGCGAAGACTTCACCGCCCACGAACTGGTCGAGCACCTGCTCGGCTCACTCGTCCAGCTCGCCGGCGTGGCCGGTGCCTCCCTGACGATCCCCGAGCAGGGCAGCGCCGAGGACAAGGTCTCGGTCCTTGCCGGCCAGATGATCGATGCCTGGCGCACCGTGGACCTCGCCGGCACGCTGCCGTTCGGTGGAGGTGAGGCGCCTGCAGCCTTCTTGGCCAGCATCCTGCCGGTCGAGCTGCTGCTGCACGGCTGGGACCTCGCCCAGGCCACCGCTCAGCAACTGCACGTCTCCGACGAGGTCGTCGCCTATGTCCGCGAGGCAGGAGAGGACCTCATCAAGGGTGGTCGCCGTCGGTCCTTCGGCGACGAGATCACTCCCGCCCCGGACGCCAGCCCCATCGACGCATTCGCGGCCTACGCCGGCCGAACGCCCATCAGCGCCTGACAGCCAGCCTCGCCCCAACCGACCACATGTCCGCCTACCCGAGAAGGAAGTCAGTCCAATGACCAAGTACCTGTTCACCTACCACGCGCCGACCCAGCCCGCCGACGCCACACCACCCGACCCCGCCGAGATGGAAGCCGTCATGGGCCAGTGGATGGCCTGGGCCGGCCGCGTCGGTGAGGGCATGGTCGACTTCGGTACCCCGCTCGCGGGCGGCGTCCAGGTCACCCCGGACGGCACCCGCCCCAGCGCGAGCGAGGTCGTGGGCTACACCCTCCTCGAGGCCGAGGACATGGACGCCGCTCTCGCCCTCGCTGAGAGCCACCCGCACCTGACCATGCCGGGCGGCTGCACGATCGAGGTACACGAGGCCCAGCCGACCCCGGGCATGTGATCGCAGCCGTGAAGATGCCCAAGGCCAGCGACGACGACAAGAACCGGTTCCGGGACCTGATCGAGACGGTCGCACACATCCCGGGTGTCGAGGTGAAGCCGATGTTCGGCCAGCTCGGCGCCTTCGTGAACGGCAACATGTTCGCCGGGCTTTTCGGGAGCTCCATCGGCGTCAAGCTCGACGAGCAGGGCGCCACCCAGCTCCGCGACCTCGGTGGCGGGCCGTTCGGGCCAGAAGAGCGCCCCATGGGCGGCTACACCACCATCCCCGACGTGCTTGAGCCCCAGGCCTGGGTGGAGCGCTCCGCGGCGTACGTCGGCGCCCTGCCACCGAAGTCCAGGAAGAAGTGACCACGTCAACGCCTGACCCGGTCAGGCCGGCGAGACCGTCGGCTCGGGCGTGGTCCCTCAGGGATTCGCCACCAGCCTGGTCTCGGGTTGGAAGGCGGCCCAGGCGAACCAGAACGTGTCGAGGTGCTCGACTGCCGTGAGCCGTTCGCCGGCGAGCGGCCCGCTGGTGGCGCGGCCGAACAGGTTCCAGACCGAGCCGGTCTGCGCGTCGCGGAACGTGCCGTCGTCGGCTCGCTCGAAGTTCAGGGCCCGTCCGGGGGTGTCGGCGAGGAAGGCGGCGACCGACCCGATCTCCGCGCCGTCCGGGATCTGCTGGGTGTCGAGTGCCGAGACCTGTCCGGGGGCGTGCCAGAGCACGACCCGCTCCTGGCCCAGCGCCACGTGCTGGACGCCTCGGTCGGCCAGCAGGTCCCGCGAGACGGCAACCGCGTTCTTCCCCTCGCCGACGCCGACCACGCGAGCCTTCAATGGCAGGCGGGCGTCCCGGCCGGTCGGGAGCGCGAAGAGCGGCTCGGAGTCCGGGTCGTCGTAGCCGACGTAGGGGTTGGTGACGTACTCCCGGTCGTGCCCGGTCGACCTGCTGAGCACGCGCGCGTCCGGGTGCTCCTCGCGGAACTGCCGCCAGCCGACCGCTCCGACCGGGATGCTCTCGAGCTGTGTCCCGGTGAGCGCGCCGACGGACGCCCGGCCGGTCAGCTGGGGCCACAGGGACTCGGTGAGCCGGTCGTACATCACGAGGTTGTCGGCGTAGAGCTTGCCGGAGACCTTGAACGTGGTCGTCTCGCCCGCGATGGTGCGCTCGAAGGCGACACCCGAGTTGCAGAGCGGGCAGTAGGTCACCGCGACGGGGACGCCGGCGAGCCGGTCGTTGACGATCTCGTGCCACGTCATGATCCGGATCGGGTACGCCTTGGTCTTCCCGTTGATCGTCAGCGAGAGCACGGGCTCGTCGTCCTCGAGCCAGTTCACCTCGGAGACCGGCTGGAAGAGGGGGTAGTCGATGGACGGGATGCCGTCGGGTGGTGGTCCGCCGGACAGGAGGTCGTCGAGGTCGATCAGCGGCTCGGGGAAGTCGGGGTTGGTCGGGTCGTCGAGCGCGGACGGTGGCTTCTCGCCGCCGGTGGCGGTGCCCGCGTCGTCGACCTCCGCCTTCGAGGTCCGGTCCTCGTCGCGGTCGGCGGGTTCGCCCGGAGTGGTCGCGCAGGCCCCCAGGACGAACGACAGTGCTCCTGCGGCCGCGAGCCGTGCCGTGGCGTTCATCGTCCGGCCCTTCCTCCCGTCGCCGCGTCCCTCCGGCCGCCACGGGCTCGTCGCCGCGCGACGAGGACGGCGAGGAGGAGCAGCGCTCCGGCGGTCAGCCACCCGAGGGGGCCGATGGAGTCCACGAGGCCCGCGAGCTGCTGCTGGAGCCAGGCGGCCGCTTTGATAACGGGATCGTCGGGGTCTCCGCCGGCCAGGACCCGAAGCTCCCACCAGCCGTAGTAGCCGACATAGGCTCCGGCCGCTGCGAGCAGGGCGCCCGCCGCTCGGGGAGCCCAGCGACCGGCGCCCCTGAGCCGCCCGACCGTCGCGGGCGAGGCGAAGACGGTTGCCACGGCCACGGTGCCCACCACCAGCCCCATCCCCACGGCGTACGCCACGAAGAGCGTGATCCCCTCGAGCACGGAGCCGCTGCGGAAGCCGCCGACGACCACGGCGAGGAAGGGCGCGATCGTGCAGGAGATGGAGGCGACCGCGTAGCTGGCCCCGAAGCCGGCCATCGACCAGAACGACCGCGTCAGCGGCCGGGCGTCACGCGTGCGACCAGAGCGACCGAGGCGAGGGAGCGAGAGGCTGCGACCCGCGGCCAGCCACAGGCCCATGAGGGTGAGCGTGACCCCCAGCACGACCGTGAACCACGGCAGGTGGCGCTGCAGCTGACCCGCCACCGGCGAGATGACCAGGCCGAAGACGGCGAACACACCTGCGAACCCCGCGGTCATGGCCACGCTCAACGCGGCGGCACGTCCCGCGGCCGCGGGGCGGGAGAGCGAGTCGCTCCCGGCCAGCAGGAGCGAGACGTAGGCCGGGAGGAGGGCGAATCCGCACGGGTTGACGGCGGCGAGCATGCCGGCGCCGACGGCGACGACGAGCAGGCCCTCGGACATCAGCCCGCGAGGTCCTCGACGAGGGCGGCCAGGTCGGCGTCGTCGAGGTAGCCCGAGGCCTGCTCCGTCCCGGCCTCGTCGAGGACGAGGTAGGTGCTCTGGGCGGTCACGCCGAGCTGACGCCACACGGCGCCGTCGGGGTCCGCGAGCAGCGTGACGTCGGAAGACACCTCGGCAGCGAATCCCTCGATGGCTTCACGCTCGTCGAGCGATCCGACACCCACGACGTTGACGTCGGCGCCGTAGGTCTCGGCGAGCTCGCTGACGCCCGAGATCTGGGCCCAGCAGGTGGGGCACCAGGGTGCCCAGAACCAGAAGACGGTCGGCTTGCCTGCGAGCGAGGTGCCGTCGAAGGTGTCACCGTCGACGGTCTCGGAGGTGAAGTCGAGCACGGCGGGCGTGGCTGTCGTCGATCTGCTGGTCGAGGTGTCGTCGGCCGTGGAGGCCACACCCCCGCTGCCGCATCCGGACGCGAACAGCGCGAGCACAGCCACCAGTCCGGCCAGGCGTCGGGTCGATGTCGGTGCAACCATGTCAGTCCGTCACCTTGACGCCCTTCCAGAAGGCCACCCGGCCACTGATCTGGGCGGCCGCGGGGCTGGGGTCGGCGTAGAACCAGGCCGCGTCCTCGTTGACCTGTCCGTCGACCTCGAGCGAGTAGTAGGAGGCCTGTCCCTTCCATGCACACGAGGTTCGCTTGGACGACGGGCGCAAGAGGTCCTCGCGGACCGAGCTGACTGGGAAGTAGTGGTTGCCCTCCACGACCACCGTGTCGTCGCTCTCGGCGACCGTGGCACCGTTCCACACTGCCTTCATGCTGACCTCGCTGCTGGGTTGGTGACTGGGTGCCTACGGAACCCGGCGGAGGACCGGGTTCCTTCCCGATCGGCTGAGAAGAGGTACGTGACGCCATCCACACCCTGGCGCGGAATCGTGCCCCGTCGTGGCCGGGTTGCCTCAGGGACAACCGAACCCGATCTCTCGGAGGAGACATGCCCCGCATTCCCGTCCACACCACGGACAGCGCACCCGAGGCCAGCCGCGACGCGCTCAAGCAGCTCGAGGCGAAGTACGGCAAGGTGCTCAACATCCACGGCGAGATGGCCCACTCACCCACAGTCCTGCACTCCTACGTCGCCCTGCAGGACGTCATCCGGGAGCACACGCTGCTCGACGCCAGGACCCGCGAGGCGATCGCACTGGCGGTGGGCAACCAGGACGAGTGCACCTACTGCCAGTCCGCCCACACCGGCGGCGGCAAGAAGGCTGGCCTCAGCGACGACGAGATGATCGCTATCCGTCGGGGCGAGGCGGACTTCGACCCTGCCCTCGACGCGCTGCTCAACCTGGCGCGGGAGTACACCGCGAAGGTCGGCAACACCAGCGACGCCGCATGGCAGGCCGCACTGGACGCGGGGTGGAGCGAGGAGCAGCTTACCGAGCTCTCGGCCCACGTGACGCTGAACTTGCTCACGAACTACTTCAACCACCACGTCCACACCGAGCTCGACGTGCCCCAGGCACCCGAGATCTGAGAATCGGACAATCCGTGCGAGGGCCGACGCCGACCAGGCGCCGGCCCTCGTGCCGTCCTGGCATCCCGCCGCTCGGGGCGCCCGTGCAAGGCTCGCCGCATGCCGTCTCTCTGTCTGTGCCACGGTCCGGCCTCGAGGACCCGTGCCGCGTCTGGAAGTCATCCGTGCCGTCGACGGGTTCCCGTGGCATGAGCGAGGCGATCACCCCGGACGATGCCGCACGCCGTCGTGCGTTCGCGGAGGTCGTCGAGCCGGAGATCGAGGTGATGCTGCGGGTGGCGCGGAGCATCACCGGGAGCGCCGCCGATGCCGAGGACCTCGTGCAGGAGTCGCTCGTACGCGCCTTCCGGGCGATCGACCGGTTCGACGGCCGACACCCCCGGGCATGGTTGCTCACGATCGTGCGCAACACCAACTCCAACATGCACCGCAGACGTCGCCCGATCGCGGTCGACGACTGGGAGCTGATCCACGCCTCCCGTCCCGCCTTCGGATCTGTGGAGTCCCCGGCCGCCGAGGAGGTGTACGTGGTGCAGGAGCTCGACGGTGCTCTGCAGGCCGCGGTCGCCGGGCTGGACCCGAAGTTCCGCTCTGCCCTCGTGCTCGTCGACGTCCACGACCTCTCGTACGCCGAAGCCGCCGCTGTCCTCGACGTGCCCGTCGGCACCGTCATGTCCCGGCTGAGCCGCGCACGCGAACGCGTGCGCAAGGCACTCGGCCCCACCTTCACCACCACCCGAGGGGAGCAGTCATGACTGGAGCGCTCCGGCAGATGGTCACCTGCCACTGGACCGCACGCCGCCTCCAGCGATACCTGGACGCCGATCCGGCCGCGCCTCTGACGCCAGGGGAGATCACCCGGCTCGAGGAGCACGTCGCCACCTGCGAGAGGTGCAGCGAGGTCATGCGCCAGCACCGGCTGTTGCACCGTGCCCTGTCCCTGTGGTCAGGCCGACGACCCGTCGACCCGGCATCGGTCGACCGCATGCGCACCGTCCTCGACGACCTGATCGACGGGCGGCAGACGTGAGCGCGCCTGACCGCTGGGACCTGCTGGTCCTGGGAGGCGGCACCGCCGGGATCGTCGCGGCCAAGACGGCAGCCCGCCTCGGTGCACGGGTGCTCCTGATCGAACGGGACCGGACCGGTGGCGACTGCCTGTGGACCGGGTGCGTGCCGTCCAAGGCGCTGCTGGCCGCAGCGGAGGCCGCTGCGGGCGCACGCCGCGCTGGACGGTTCGGGGTCACGGTGGGTGAGGTGCGGGTTGACTTCGCGCGGGTGATGGAGCACGTGCACGCGGCGATCCGCCAGATCGCGCCCGTCGACTCGATCGAGGCTCTCGAAGCCGCTGGCGTGACGGTGCGCACCGGGAACGGACGGTTCGTGGGAGAGGGGACGCTCGACCTCGACGGCGAGACCGTCCGATTCACCCAGGCGATCGTCGCGACGGGTGCAGCGCCCGCAGTGCCGCCCATCCCGGGACTGGCAGAGCTCGACTACCTGACCAGCGACACCGTGTGGGACCTCACCGATGCTCCACGCCGCGTGGCGGTCCTGGGTGGGGGCAGCATCGGCTGCGAACTCGGACAGGGGCTGTCGCGGCTCGGCATCGAGGTGAGTGTGGTCGAGGGAGCACCGCGCGTGCTGCCACGTGAGGACGCCGCGGCTGCCGCCGTCGTGCACCGCGCGCTAGAGTCCGACGGCGTCACGATCCTCACCGGTCAGTCGGTGACGTCAATCGTCGCGTCGGACTCGCAGTCCGGATGGCTGGTCCTCGACGACGGGGAGAAGGTCGCTTTCGACCGCCTGCTGGTCGCCGTAGGGCGTCGGCCCCGAACCACCGACCTCGGGCTCGACACCGTCGGCGTCGAGGTCGACGAGCGCGGATTCGTGGTCGTCGATGGGCGCCTGCGGACCACCAACTCCCGTATCTGGGCGGCCGGCGACCTGACGGGCCACCCCCAATTCACGCACGTCGCCGGCGTCCACGGCAGCCTCGCCGCCAGCAACGCGGTCCTGGGCGTGCGCCGCTCGGTGGAGACCTCCGCGGTGCCACGGGTCACCTACACCCACCCCGAGGTCGCCGCCGTCGGCGTCGACACCGGACGCGAACGCGACGGGATCCGGATCCTCACCCTGGACCACCACCACGTGGACCGAGCCGTGACCGAGGACCTCACCGACGGCCTGACCCGTCTGGCCATCGACGGCAAGGGCCGGATCCTCGGAGCCACTGTCGTCGGTCCGCGGGCGGGGGAGACCCTCGGAGAACTCGCGATCGCCGTCCGCCGCGGACTGCGCACGCGCGACCTGGCCGGCATCACGCACGCCTATCCGACGTGGAACGACGGACCGTGGAACGCCGCGATCGCCGACGTTCGCGAGCAGCTCGACCGCCCCGCGACCCGGCGCGCCCTGCACACCCTGGCGCGGACCCGTCGCTGGTGGCTCGAGCGCCGTGCCTCCTGAACGGCGCCTGTTGCTGGTCGGCGCCGGCCACGCACACCTCCACCTCCTCCGCCACGCGTCCCGCCTCGATGCTGCCGGATACCGCACGACCCTCGTGGCACCCGCGCGGTTCGACTACAGCGGGGCAGCGTCCGGCATCGCCGCCGGCGGCCGCGACCCCGCGGAGGGCCGGATCGACGTTGCGGCGCTCGCCCGCCACGGTCCCGTCGACCACCGAGCGGGACGCGTCACGGACGTCGACCTGACGACCCGCACCGCGACCACCGACGACGGGACCCGTCTCGACTGGGACCTGGTGTCCTTCAACATCGGCAGCGTGGTCGACGTACCTCCGGTCGCGACCGGCGACGCCACCGTGGTCGAGGTCAAGCCGCTCAGCAGCTTGGCCCGACTGCGCGAACGACTCGAGCACCCGCCGACAGGTCGCGGGCACCACCTCACCGTTGTCGGTGGGGGCGCCAGTGGGCTCGAGCTCGCCGCCCATCTCGCCGCTCGCGCTGACACCGACCGTGTCCACCTGCTCGAGTACGGTCCACGCATCGGCGACTTCCTCCCGCATCGGGCCGCACGGCGACTCGTCGGCCTGCTCGAGGGGAGGGGGGTCCGGATCGTGACGGACGCCGGTCCCGTGCGAGTCGATGGGGACGCCCTCGTCCTGCGTGGCGGCACCCGTCTGGCGCACGACATCCTGGTCGTGGCCACCGGCCTCGCGCCGCCACCGCTGGCCACCCGATCGCCCCTCGGCGGTCGCGACGGCTTCCCCGTGCGCGCGACCCTGCAGCACCGTGACCACGACGACGTCTACGCTGCCGGTGACTGCGCCGACTTCCTCCCCATGTCCCTTCCCCGCCTCGGCGTCCACGGCGTCCGGCAGGGGCCGGTGCTGCTCGCGGCGTTCGAGGCCCGCGCGACGGGTGCGCCGGCGCCGGTCTACCGCCCGCAGGAGCACGTGTTGTCGATCCTCGACCTCGGAGGTGGCACAGCGCTCGCGGTGCGCGGCCGGTGGTGGTGGCTCGGCCGCTCCAGCCTGGCACTCAAGCGCCGAATCGACCGACGGTGGCTCGCGACGTACAGGAGCTGAGGAGGCGTCAGCGGCGCGTCGGCATGGGGAGCAGCGTGAGCAGCTGCTTGTTCTCCGAGGGATCGAGCACCGAGTGCTGTACGCAGGCAGGGACCAGCTCGCCGGTGTCGGGGTGGGCCATCGTGTAGACGCACGCCTGGAGCCGCTCCTGGGTCCCCTGGGTCTCGGCGTCGGCAGCGACTTCCCCCGCCTCCATGGCGCGCCAGGCGGGGATGACGGTCGATGCGTCCATGAAGGCGTGGACTACGAAGGTCAATCCCCTGACCTCGCGGCGGGCAACGGCACGGACCAACGTCGACAAGCCGCCGGTGCGACGCACGAACCGTCGACTCCACTGCGCTGACATGACTGCCAGGCGTGGCTCCCGCGACGCCAACCGGAGCACCTTCGCGATCCTGACCGACGGCCGCTCGCCGCTGAGCGAGACCCCCGGGACGCGCGTGAACACCTCGTCGCGGAAGGCCAGGTCAGCCGTCACAGCGGGATCGAGCAGTGGGACCCAGGTGTCGCCCACGACGATTCCGAAGGCCGAACGATTGCACCGCGGGTCACCGAACTGCAGGGACTGCCACGCCACCGGCTGCCCCATGCCGGTCTCGATCTGCTTCCAGACCTCGTCGATGCCGACGGACGTCTCGTCAGCGCCCCACCGTCGGCGATCACCCACCCGGGCGGCCGGCTGGAACGACATCATGGAGTAGCCCATGTGGCGCACGGCAGCCACGACGTCGGCGACCTGGTCGCGGTTCGCGCGGGTCACCGTCATGTTGTGGGCCAGGAAGTAGCGCAGGCCCGTGTGCCGCTTCACGCGCTCGAACATGGACACGAAGGCAGCACGATGCACGTCCAGCTCTCGTTCGACTCGTGGCCGCGGCATCCCGCGGCGCCCGCGCATGAGCGAGTCGAAGTGCGCCGCAAAGGACACGCGCGGCAGTCGGAGCCCTCCATCGGCTTGCGTGACGAGCGCACGGAGGTAGTCCTCGTCGAAGTCTCCGTGGGTCATCGACATGGGTTCTCGACCCGCCGCCCGCATGGCGATGAGGGACGCCGCGTGGTCGTCGGGCGACAGGAGCGAGACCTCGCCACCGATGAGCTGGGCGTGGGCACGTGGGCCGCGTCGCTCCCGCAACAGCGCCATCTGGTGCCGGACCTGGTCGAGCGTGTGGGTGCCGTCGGTGCGGACCTTGCTGGCGTCGGCGGAGTGGTAGCACGGGGAACAGGTCAGGTTGCACTTCGGGAAGACGCCGTGCGTGCCTTCGCAGCCCACGCCGATGCGGCCCAGCGTCTGTGCGGCGGTCCTGGCCGTCGTCGGGAGCTCGGCCCAGCGGCGCCGTACCGCTGCGAGGGTCTCCGGGTGGACGGGTTCGGTCAGGTCGAGGAGCGCGCGCCAGCGGGTCCTCAGTGTGGAGACGCGGACCGCTGTGGTCGGCCTCGGGACGTGACCGGTCATGACTCGGGAGCGGGTGCTGGGCGGGTGCTCGAGGCCAGCAGCCGCCGTCCGACGCTGCCGCCGAAGAGTGTGAGCACGACCAGGCATGCGACGCCGATGACGATGCCGCGCGGGTCCGCCCCCGAGGCGCCGACGGCGGCGTACGCGAGGGCGCCGGGCACGATGCCCACAGCCGTGCCCAGCACGTAGTCGCGCAGGCGCACCCCGAGCAGACCGGAGGCGTAGTTGATCGGGGTGAAGGGGAACAGAGGCAGGAGCCGGACGGCGAGCACCGCGACCAGCCCGTGGCGAGCCAGCACCTGGTCAGCGTCCTGGAGCCGCCCGTGGAGCATCCGATCGACTGCTGGCCGTCCCAGCCGACGGCCGAGGAGGAAGCCACCGAAGGCGCCGAGCAGGGCGCCCGCCCAGGCGAGCAGGGTGCCCCACCACAGCCCGAAGAGCACACCGCTGAGAATCGTGAGCACGGAGGCGGGTGACGGCACAAGTACCAGGAGGGCGTACCCGACCACGAACACCGCGGCTCCCGCCCACCCCGCTGACTCCACCAGCGCCTGGAGGTGCTCGGGTCCGCTCCAGCCGCTCAGGTGCAGCGCGACCGAGGCCGCGGTGAAGGCGAGGACCAGCGCCACCAGGCGCGGGCGATCCGACCGGGAGGACACATCTTCGCCTCCCGTGACATCGTCGGCCACATGGTCGCGAGCTGGGGGAGTCCTCATGTGACAGGGAACCCTCCGACTACCCCTGTGGCTTCCGCTCGCCCCGGTCACGAGCTCTCGGTGGCCGGCTCGCGCAGGGTGCGGTAGCCGGCGATGATCCGGTGGGCGGCGCTGAGGCCCACCACGCCCGCCCACACGGTGGCGACCTGAGGGGCGTAGGCAGGGACGAGCAGCCAGATCGCGTGCACGAGGATCGTCTCGGCGCCCTCGGCGATGCCGCCGAGGAAGTTCAGCGACCGGCCGTCGTCGATGCGGTGCCCGGTGCGCTCGGCGATCGAGGAGAAGGCCAGGAACGCGGTGCCGTTGACGTAGTAGGCCAGCAGCACGGCCAGGAACGGGAGCCAGTCCGTGAGGGACGCGGAGGCTCCGACGGTGCCGACGGCGACCCCGACGACCGCGGCGCCGTAGACGATGAAATCGGCGGTGATGTCGAGGAATCCGCCGGCGGGGGAGCCGTGCCCGGTGGTACGACGTCGGGCCAGCGGTCCGTCGAGGCCGTCCAGGGCCCGGGAGAGCAGCCAGGCGAGGAGTGCCCAGCCCCACAGCTGGCCGGCCGCGAGCGCGGCGCTGGCCAGTCCGAGGACCAGCCCGGCCACCGTGAGGCGGTCGGGCGTCACCCACGACCGGTCGATCCGCCCGGCGACCGAGGCCAGCGGACCGTTGAGACGACGACGGAGCACGGCGTCGAACATCACGTCTCCTCTGCGTCGGGGGCCGGCGCGGGCGCAGCGCGGCCATCATGGCGCACCAGACGTCGGCCGAGGACCGTGCCGAGCACGACGAGGGCCACCAGCACCGCGACCCCGGCGAAGATGCCCCACGGGTCGGTGCCCCAGGCGCCCAGGGCGGCGTAGGCCAGGCTGCCCGGGACCATGCCGAGGGCCGACCCGAGCGCGTAGTGGCGCCACCGCACGCCGGTAAGTCCCGCCGCGTAGTTGATGACGGTGAACGGCAGCACCGGCGTCAGCCGCGCAGCGAGGACAGCACCGAATCCGTGGTCGGCCAGCAGCCGATCGGCCCTCTCGGCGCGACCGCGGGTCAGCCGGCCGACGGCATCGCGTCCCAGAGCCCGACCCAGCCCGAAGGCGGCGGCGGCTCCGGTGAGCGCGGCGATCCAGGACAGGAGGGCCCCGAGCCACAAACCGAACAGCACCCCACCCAGTGCGGTGAGGAGTGCCTTGGGTGCCGGGAGCAGGCACAGCACGGCGTAGCCGGCGACGAAGACGGCGGCGCCCCACGGACCCGCTGCGTCTACTCGCTCACGCAACAGCCGGACGTCGTCCCATCCGCGAAGCTGCTCGACGACGAACACCGCGAGCAGGAGGGTCGCCATGGCCCCGAGCCGTGCCCATGCCCAGGTCCGGCTCGGTGTCCGCGTCTGCTTCACGGGAAGGGAAGTCGGTGGGACCCCCACCGTGTTCCCGGTACGACAGACCTCGACCTGCCCAGCCACATCGCCTGAGGAGATTCCATCGCCGTGAGAGCCCGCCACCTGACCCTGGCATCGATCGCGTTGTCCTCGGCCCTGCTCGTCACCGCCTGCTCGGCTCCAGCCGCCGAGAGTCCCGCCGCATCGGCAGATCGACCGTGGGACGAGGTGCTGGCCGACGCGGAGGGCCAGACGGTGGACCTGTGGATGTACGGCGGCGACGACCGCGGCAACGCCTACGTCGACGACGTGCTCACCCCGGCGGCGGCCGAGCTCGGCGTCACGGTGCGGCGGGTGCCGGTGGCGGACACCAAGGACGCGATGCGACGCCTGCTCGCCGAGCGGGCCGCCGGCGAGGACGACGGATCGGTGGACCTGGTGTGGGTCAACGGCGACAACTTCGCCACCGGCCAGGAGGCCGGTGCCTGGCTGTGCGGCTGGTCCGACGACCTGCCCAACATGCAGTACGTCAGCGACGAGGACCCCCTGGTGAGCGAGGACTTCGGGGTCCCGGTCGAGGGCTGCGAGTCGCCGTGGCACAAGGCCCAGTTCACCTTCGCCTACGACTCCGCCCGTGTCACGGACCCGCCCACCACGGTCGCCGGGCTGCTCGACTGGGCTGAGGCCAACCCGGGCCGCTTCACCTACCCCGCACCGCCGGACTTCACCGGCTCGGTCTTCGTCCGGCAGGCCCTCTACGCGCTGTCCGGAGGCGCGGAGGAGGTCCCGGCGGCCTTCGGCGAGGACGCGTACGACGAGCTCACGCCCGCGCTCTGGGAGCGCCTGGCCGACATCGCGCCGGCGCTGTGGCGAGAGGGGCGCACCCACCCGCGCGACCAGGTCGCGCTGGACCGGCTGTTCGCCGACGGCCAGGTCGACTTCACCATGACCTACGGGCCGGCGACCCTGACCGAGCTGGTGGAGGACGGCACGTTCCCGTCGACCACCCGGGTGCTCGCGGTCGAGGACGGGACGATCGGCAACGCCAGCTTCCTCGCGATCCCGGTCAGCTCGCCTGACCAGGCGGGGGCGATGGTGGTCGCCGACCTCGCGCTGTCTCCCGAGCAGCAGGTCGCAAAGGCCGACCCCGACGTGTGGGGCCAGTTCACCGTGCTCGACACCGCGCTGCTCGAGGACGACGCGGCGCGTGCGTTCGACCGGCTGCCGGACTCACCGGTGGTGCCGGCGTACGACGAGCTGTCCCGCAACGCGCAGCCGGAGCTCTCCTCGTCCTGGGTGACGCCGCTCGACGAGGGCTGGCGACGCGAGGTCCTCGGTCGCCCATGACGAGTCGGCGGGTGAGCGGAGCTGCGCCCGGGATCGTGGCCATCACCGTGGTCGCGGGCACCGGCATGGCGGCGGTGGTGGCGACCTCGGTCGGGTTGATGCCGTTGTACGGCGAGCCCGCGCCGAGCCTCGACGGCTGGCGGTCCGCCGCACCCGACCTGGTGGCCGGGATCGGGGAGTCGCTGCTGATCGCGGTGCCGGCGACGGTGCTGGCGGCCCTGGTCGGCTTCCTCCTGGCGACGCTCATGCTCGGCGGCGGCCGGGCGGCGTCCGTCGTACGCCTGGCGTGCCTCGCGGTGCTCGCGGTCCCGCACCTGGTGGGCGCGACCTCAGTGTCGCTGCTGCTGGGCGACGGGGGAGCCGCCGCCCGGCTCGCAGCTCCGGCGGGGGTCGACGACTGGCCGGCACTCGTCGGTGGTCCGTGGCCGGTCGCGACCGTCCTGGAGCTGGCGTGGAAGGAGTCGGCCTTCGTCGCCCTCGTCGTCCTGGCCGCGGTCGCGCCGGGCCACCGGATGCGGATGCAGGTCGCGGCGGGCCTGGGGGCCCGACCCGTGCAACGGGTCCTCCGGGTGCTGCTGCCCACGGCCGCGCCCGCGGTCGGGGCCGCCTCGCTGGTGACGCTCGTCTACGCCATCGGGTCCTACGAGGTGGCGTGGCTGCTGGGGCGCGCTGTGCCCGAACCCCTGCCGGTGCTGGCCTTCCGGCTCTTCGGCTCCATCGAGCTGACCGACCGACCGGCCGCCGCGGCAGCCGCGGTGACCGGCTCCGTCCTCGCCCTCTGCATCGCCGTGCCAGCGCTCGCGACGCTGCCGCGACTGCGGGCGCTCTCGACGGGCGGTGCGCCGTGAGACGGGTCGTGCCCGTGGTCGGCCTGGTGCTGGCGCTGCTCTGGCTGGCCGTGCCGCTGGCGCCGGTGCTGGTGTGGGCGGGGGCGGAGCGCTGGAGCTACCCCGATCTGCTTCCCGGCGCGTGGGGCGTCGTGGGTTGGCGCGACGCCGCTGCGGCCGGACTGCAGCTCGCGCTGCTCCGCTCGCTCGCGCTGGGTCTCGCTGTTGCTGCCGTCGCGACACCGCTGGGCGTGATGACCGGGCGGGTGCTCGGCTGGCGCCTCACCGGGCGACCGCGGCTCGTGGTCGCACTGCTGCTGGTCCCGCTGGTCCTGCCGCCCTTCGCCGTGGCCATGGGCCTCGACGTGGTGCTGATCCGCGTCGGACTGCCCGAGCTGGTGTCCGTCGTGCTGCTGCTGTCCGTGGTGGCGATCCCCTATACGGCGTACACGAGCGCGACCGCGTTCGCGCGGACGTCACCCGAGCTGGAGGTCCAGGCGCGGGCCCTGGGAGCGACTCCCCGGCAGGCCCGGCTCCGGGTGGTGCTGCCGGCCGTGCGTGGCAGCATCCTGGTGGCGGCTCTGCTGGCCTTCCTGGTCGGGTGGAGCGACTACGTCGTCACGCTGCTGGTGGGTGGCGGGCAGCTCGTGACCGCCCCGGTCCTGCTGGGAGCCGCGGCGTCCGGCTCCGGGAACGACGCTGCGGTCGCCTCGATGGCGCTGGCCACCCTCGTGCCACCCGTGGCCCTGGTGACCGTCGCCGCCCTCCGGATCCGCGGCAGCCGCAGCACCGCGCCGCCGGATCGTCCATCGGAGTCCGTGCCCGAGCAGGAGAGGATGCACCGATGAGCACGCTGGAGGTCCGCGACGTGTGGCACCGCTATCCCGGTGCGGACACCCCCGCCCTCCGGGGCGCATCCGTCGCGGTCGCGGACGGCGAGATGGTCTCCGTCGTCGGACCCTCGGGCTCCGGCAAGAGCACCCTCCTGCGCGTCGCCGCCGGCCTGCTGCGCTCCACCTCCGGCGAGGTGCTGGTGGACGGCCGCGACGTCGCCGACCAGCCCACCGAGCGGCGCGACCTCACGGTGATGTTCCAGCACCCGCTGCTCTTCGAGCACCTCGACGTCGCCGGCAACGTCGCCTTCGCCCCCCGGCTGGCCGGCGCCCGGCGTCGGGAGGCCCGCCGGTGTGCCCAGCGCTACCTGCGACTGGTCCACCTTGAGGGAATGGGCTCGCGTGACGTCACGTCGCTGTCCGGCGGCCAGCAGCAGCGGGTCGCGCTCGCCCGGGCGCTCGCCGCTGAGCGCGGTGCGCTGCTCCTCGACGAGCCCTTCAGCTCCCTGGACCGCGAGCTCCGGGCGTCGATGCACGACCTCCTCGTCGAGGTACGCGCCGCGCTGGCCCCGACCATCCTCATGGTCACCCACGACCTCGACGAGGCGGCGCTCGCCGAGTCGACCGTCGTGCTCATCGACGGGAGCGTCCACCAGCACGCGTCGATGGTCGAGATCTACCGGCGGCCCGCGACCGTGGCCGTCGCCCGCCTGTTGGGCGGCTTCACCGAGATCGCCGGCACGGTCCGTGACGGGATGCACCACTCTGCGTGGGGACGCCTGCCCGTCGCCGACGGGGGAGCGGAGGACGGTGCCGCCGTGCTCCTCGTACGCCGCGAGTCGCTGCGCCTGGCGGCCACCGACTCCGGCCGCGCCGGGCTCGGGGCCCGTGTCGTACGTCGCCGCCCCACCGGCACCCGAGTGGTCGTGACGCTCGCCGGCGACGACGACTCGACCGTGGAGGTGGAGCTGCCGGTCGGCCATGACGTCCGACCGGGAACTCGGGTCCGGGTGGTGCCGACCGACACCCGCGCGCCCCAATGGGCCGTGCAGCACAAGGACTCTCCGGGGAACGCAGACGCCCTTCCGCCGGGTTTCCATGTCAGCCCGCACGAGGCGCGGCTGCCTATGGAGGAGACCCGGTCATGACGACACCTCGACGCTCACCCAGCCGATGACGGTCAGCACCGATCTCCCGAGGAGGCATGTGTCCTTCCCAGGCAGCAGCGGCTCCGATCTTGTAGGGACTCTTGACCTTCCAGCAGGACCGGCCCGGGCGGTGGCGCTGTTCGCACACTGCTTCACCTGCGACCGCACGTCGCGGGCGGCCTCGCGGGTCGCCAGGGTCCTCACGCAGGCTGGTTACGCGGTCCTGCGCTTCGACTTCACCGGGCTCGGCGACTCCGACGGCTCCTTCGCCGAGACCACGTTCAGCACCAATCTCGAGGACCTCCGTGCCGCCGCACGCTGGCTCACCGACGAGCTCGAGCCACCGCGGCTTCTCGTCGGTCACTCGCTCGGCGGCGCAGCTGTCTTGGCCATCGCAGGAGAACTGGACTCCGTGGGGGCCGTTGCGGTGATCGGTGCCCCGTCGACTCCGGCCCACGTCAGCAGGCTGGTGTCGGGTGCGCTACCGGCGCCCGACGGGCATCTCGCGGTCACTATCGGCAACAGGAGGCTCCACATCAGCCCGGACCTGGCCCGCGACCTGTCCGCCCAACCCCAGCTACAGCGCATCTCGGCCCTCGGCAAGCCGCTCCTCGTCCTGCACGCGCCCCGCGACGCGGTCGTCGGTATCGGTGAGGCGCGCGCGATCTTCGACACCGCCCGGCATCCCAAGTCGTTCGTCACCCTCGACGGGGCCGACCACCTGCTGCTGCTGCGCGCCGAGGACGCCGACTACGCCGGGTCCATGATCGCGACGTGGGCCAGCCGGTACCTCCCGGCTCGAGCGGTGCCGCCTTCTGGGCCCCCCACAGCGCCACCGGCCGTGGTGGTGGACGAGGTCGAGGACGTCGAGGGTTACGCACACCTGGCCCACTCCGGGCGCCACACCTGGCTCCTTGACGAGCCCCTCGACGTCGGCGGCGCCGACACCGGCCCCGGCCCCTACGACGTGTTGCTCTCCGCGCTCGGGGCATGCACCTCGATGACCATGCGGATGTACGCCCGCCGCAAGGGCTGGGACTACAGCCCCGCACGCGTCACGCTCCGCCACGATCGCATCCACGCCTCCGACTGCGAGACCTGCGAGACCACCTCGGGACATGTCGACCGAGTGCACCGGCACATCGAGCTGGACCCCTCCCTGCCTGAGGACCAGCGTGCGGCACTCCTCTCGATCGCGGACCGCTGCCCCGTCCACCGCACCCTGCTGGGCGAGATCGACATCGTCACCACTACCCACGCATCCGACCATGCCCTGACGCAATGACCATGCGCGCCGAGCTCGAAGGAACCGTCCTGGCGGAGGGCGAGGACACCGTTGCTCGCGGAGGTTTCCACTACTTCGCCCCGCAGGACGTGGCGTTCCGGTACCTGCGACCGGTCTCCCTGCGTCCGTCGCTGCGCGGCACGTCCGCCCGCTTCGACGTCTGCATCGACGGAACACGAGCCCTCGACGCGGCTTGGTGCATCGCCCGCCCACGATGGTGGTCGCGGACGGTCCGCGGACGGGTGGCGTTCGCCCCACCGGTCGTCGTCCGTCGGGTCGAAGACGCGCCGGGTCCGTCACTCCGCCCGACCCGGTCCCCCCAGTGAAGGAGCACCACATGATCCCCGCATCCGTCGCCACGTTCGTCGACGCGGAGGTGGCCGCCGCGACCACCTCGTACGACGACCTGCGTGTGGTCGTCCTCAACGGGACCCTCAAGCGCTCTCCCGAGCCGAGCCACACCGACGGGTTGCTGGCGGTCACCCGTCGGGTGCTGGAGGGCGTCGACGCGCAGGTCGACGTCGTGCGGCTCGTCGACTACGTCGTCCCACCGGGGGTCCAGCCCGACATGCGCGAGCACGGGTGGGAGCGCGACGACTTCCCCGACCTCTACCGCTCGCTGGTGGAGCCGGCGGACATCGTCGTCCTCGCTTCCCCGATCTGGCTGGGGGACCAGTCCTCACTGACCCGGCGGGCGATCGAGCGGCTCTACGGCTGGTCCGGCGAGCTCAACAACGCCGGCCAGTGGAGCTACTACGGCAAGGTCGGCGGGGTCGTCATCACGGGCAACGAGGACGGCGGAAAGCACTGCGCGGCCCAGATGCTCTACGCGCTGAGCCACATCGGTTTCACCATCCCACCCCAGGTCGACGCCTACTGGAACGGCGAGGCCGGCCCCGGACCGTCCTACCTCGACGACGACCGAGGGGCGCGCAACCACTGGACCACGCGCAATGCGGTCTTCGCTGCCTGGAACATGCTCCACACGGCCCGCCGGCTCAAGGACGCCGGGGGAGTGCCCGCCCACGGCAACGTCACGACCAACTGGGACCTGTCCCACCCGGACCACCCGAACCCGGAGTACCGCTGACGGACTGCGTCCTGCTCAGTAGCCGCCGAGCTGGCGCAGCCTGTCCTGATCGTGGACGGTGATCTTGCCGCGACCCAGCGAGATCAGTCCGAGATCGGCGAGCTCGCCCAGGATCTTCGTCGTCGTCTCGCGCGACGTCGCCGCCAGCGCGGCGAGCTGTTCGTGGGTGAGCTTGACCTGTGCGTCCCGCCCGAAGGTGCCGCTCGCGCCCTGGGCGAGCGCCGCCAGCGCACCGGCAACGCGCTCCGGTACCGACTTGAAGACCGCGTCGGAGAGTCGTTGCTCCAGCTCGCCCAACCGTCGTCCGAGGGTCTCGGAGATGCGCGTGGCGATCCGCGAGTCGCCCAGCAGGAGGCGACGTACGTCGGCCTCGGACATCACGCACACGACGATGTCCTCGAGGGCCTCGGCGAAGCTGTCGTGCATCTGCTGTCCCACGATCACCATCTCTCCGAAGATGGTGCCGGGCGAGATGATGGCGGTGGTCAGCGCCCGGCCATCGGGGGAGACGCGGAAGATCCGGATCCGACCCTGCTTGAGGATGAACAGGGCTTCGAGCGGCTGGTGGGGGGTGTAGACCAGCTCGCCGGAACCGTAGCGTCGCATAGGCGCCGCCTGCGACAGGGCTTCCATCTCTGTTTCATCCAGGTCGCAGAAGATGTCGACCTCGGCCATGCACCAGAGGCGGTCCTGCTGGCGATCGGCGGCCCGCTCGATGTCCACGTCTTCCTCTCTGCGGCCGGGAGACCACGGCCGGCCGCCTCCGGCGAGGTCCTCCGGTCGGGTGACGCTCACACATGCGGTGGTTGGTTCTGGTCCCATGGTCTCAGCCTTGTCGAGGAAGGGGGGTCGTGAGGTCACGCTGGCGGGCCGGGCGGCGTTGGTGCGCCACCCGGCCCACGACGAGGTGCTGAGCGGCTCTCAGCGTGCGACAGCGGTCTGTGCCGGAACGTCAGCGTGCCGGTGTGCCAGGGAGAAGAGCGCGCCCAGCGCCAGTCCGAAGAGAAGGTGCTCCACCGCGAACGTCGTCCACCCGGCCATCTCGGCCATGTTGCTGATGGGGTCGCCCGCATCGAAGATCGCGGCCGCGAGGGGCAGACCCACGAAGGCGCTCATCACGAAGACCAGCCCGCCGTACGCCAGCCCGGTGGCGAGCAGGGCGCCACGTCCGAGGTGCAGCCTGGAGAGGACGAGGCCAAACACCGCGCCGTACATCGCCCCCGTCATCATGTGGATCACCGCGCCGAGGACGGCAGTGCCGGCGGTGATGCGGAAGTCGTTTCCGCCCATCGCCGCCTCCATCGACCCCATCATCGCGTCCGGGGCTGCCCACAGCGACGCGATGTGGTGCAAGGGCGTGAAGAAGCCGGTCCCGTTGACCAACCCCGCCACCATTGCGTACATCCCCATAGCGATGGACGCGAGCGCGCCGGCCACGGCGCCGGCCGCGAGGGCTCCGCCCACACCGGCGC
This sequence comes from Nocardioides flavus (ex Wang et al. 2016), assembly GCF_014653115.1. Taxonomy (GTDB): domain Bacteria; phylum Actinomycetota; class Actinomycetes; order Propionibacteriales; family Nocardioidaceae; genus Nocardioides; species Nocardioides flavus. Next base: position 70,248 of record NZ_BNAD01000015.1, read on the forward strand.
GCCTGGATGTCTGGACAGCACTGGTCATGTGGATCTCCTGGTCTTCGGTCGCCACGATGCGGCGGGCTGGGAGTCAGAGTCTTCTGGGGCCAGGACGTTCCTTCCGTAAGCGTGCTCACAGAACGAGCGCCGTCTCGCGGATGGGAAAACCGGCCGGCGCAGACACGCTTGTCGAAGACGAAGGACCTCAGCACGACACCACCCAGCCAGTCCGGTGCACGTCCCGACTGTCTGCTGGTCGAGCGTCTTCGCGCCGAGGTCGATCCGCGTTGGCCGACGTGGCGCCGTACGTCCGACTGTCCCTCGTGCGGGGAGCTAACCCGTCGCCGACGCTGCTCGTCGACGGCATCGACGTCGCAACCGGCGCACCCGTGTCGGGGAACCTCGCCGCCGACCCGACCTACCCACGACACAGCAAATCCGCAAGGCACTGGGTGCGTTAGCCGAGGGTCACAGGAGGTCGGCCACCCCCGCATAGCCGCCTTCGGCGAGTCGATCGCCTGACGTCTCGAAGTAGTCCTGGCCGGCCGTGATGCCCAGGCCGCTCACGAGCCTGTTCATGAGGTTGAACAGGCCACAGATCGACACGGCGTCGTGCAGCGCCTTCTCCGACCAGCCCGCTGACAGCACGGCCTCGGCGTCGGACGCGGTGATGCGGTCGGGTGTCGCGGTGAGCTTGGCGACGTACGCGAGCACCGGCCGGAGGCGACCCACCACCGGTGCGCTCTCCAAGTCCGTCAGGAGAGCGGCGAGCAGACTCTCCTCGATCCCGAACCTGGCGGCTGTCACCGCATGCACCCCGTGGCAGTAGTCGCAGTCGTTCAGGCCCGACACGTAGGCGGCGATGAGCTCGCGTTCGGCGACCGTCAGGTCGGAAGGCCCTCGCATGAGCACCTCGTGGTAGTCGAGGAGCGGGCGTGAGGCGTCCGGGTAGCTGCGGAAGACGTCAAGAAGACGAGCATCGTCGGGCTGCGAGGGGAGAAAGGACACGGGATCCTCCGAAGTTGTCGGCTGCCGGGTGACGCCAGGTGCGTCAAGGGTAGGTAGCCGCCGGTCAGTGCGACGGCAGAGACCCCGAGAGCCGCTCGTGGCGCTCGGCGCTTGAGGGGTTGAGCCCGACGATCTCGATGGTCTTGCCCTTGCGGGCGTACTTGGTCGTGATCGCGTCCAGGGAGGCGACCGTGGAGGCGTCCCAGACGTGGGAGTCGGTGAGGTCGATGACGACCTGCTCGGGGTCGTCGGCGTAGTCGAACTGGGTGTAGAGGTCGTTGCTGGAGGCGAAGAACAGCTGGCCGGTGACGCGGTAGACCGCAGTGGCGACGCCCTGGCGGTCCTCGACGACCTCGCGCTGGACCTCGGTGAGGTGGGCGACCCGACGGGCGAAGAGGGTCATCGCGACGAGCACGCCGACCACGACGCCGATGGCGAGGTTGTGCGTGGCGACGGTGACAGCGACGGTCGCGACCATCACGGTGGTCTCCGACTTCGGCATCCGGCGCAGGGTGGCCGGCTGGATCGAGTGCCAGTCGAAGGTGCCGACCGAGACGAGGATCATGACCGCGACCAGCGCGGCCATCGGGATGATCGCGACGACGTCGCCGAGGCCGACGACGAGGATCAGCAGGAAGACGCCGGCCAGGAACGTCGAGATCCGGGTGCGGGCGCGGGAGACGTTCACGTTGATGAGGGTCTGGCCGATCATCGCGCAGCCGCCCATGCCGCCGAAGAAGCCGGTGATGACGTTGGCGGCACCTTGGCCCCACGACTCGCGGGTCTTGTTGGAGTGGGTGTCGGTGATGTCGTCGACGAGCTTGGCCGTGAGCAGCGACTCGAGCAGGCCGACGAGCGCCATCGCCAGCGCGAACGGGCCGATGATCTGGAGCGTCTCGAGGGTCCACGGGACGTCGGGGAAGAACAGGGCGGGCAGGCTGTCGGGCAGCTCGCCCTCGTCGCCAACGTCCGGCACGGAGATGGAGGCCAGGACGGTGAAGCCGGTGAGCGCGACGATCGCGATGAGCGGCGCGGGTACGACGGTCGTGATGCGCGGCAGCGCGACCATGACGGCCAGGCCGACGGCGACCATGGGGTAGACGAGCCACGGCACGTCGACCAGGTAGGGGATCTGCGCCATGAAGATGAGGATCGCGAGGGCGTTGACGAACCCGACCATGACTGAGCGGGGGATGAAGCGCATCAGCTTGCCGAAGCCGCCGAGGCCGAGCGCGACCTGGATGACTCCGCCCAGGATCACGGTGGCGATGAGGTAGTCGTAGCCGTAGTCGCGCATGACCGGCGCGATGACCAACGCGATGGCGCCGGTCGCGGCCGAGATCATCGCGGGACGGCCGCCGAGGAAGGCGATCGAGACCGCCATCGTGAAGGATGCGAAGAGGCCCACGCGGGGGTCGACACCGGCGATGATCGAGAACGAGATCGCCTCGGGGATGAGGGCAAGCGCAACGACTAGACCGGCCAGGACCTCGGTGCGCAGCATCTTGGGCGAGCGAAGGGCGTTGCGCACAGTGTGCTCCAGCGGCGCCGGGGCCGTAATGACAGGGTTGGACACGAGAAAGGTGCTCCGTTCATGGCGAGGACGTGGCATGCAGGCCACCGGATGCGCACCCGAGGGTCGTCGACACTGGATGGTGCGCGTGCTAGCGGCGTCGCCAGCGGAAGTCTGGAGCAACCCTAACCTCACGTGAGGGTAGAGTTGGAATCGGGAGCGAGGGGAACACGTGGAACAAGGCACCGACTCCGAGGCGGTCATGCACATCGGCGAGGTAGCCGCGCGCACGGAGCTCTCGCTTCGCAGCCTGCGGCACTGGGAGGAGGTGGGCCTACTCCAGCCCTCCGGTCGCACCGAGGGTGGCTTCCGGCTCTACACCGAGCAGGACGTGGAGAAGATCCTGGCCATCCGCCGGATGAGGCCCCTCGGGTTCAGCCTGGACCAGATGAAGGGCGTCATGCGGGACCTGGAACTCCTCGACGACCCGAATGCCGGCGGCGGGCGGTCGTCCGTGCGCCAGCGACTTCACGCGGTGCGCGCGGAGGCCACCGAGCGCCGTGCGGCGCTGGAGCGACAGGTGGAGATGGCCGACGAGTTCATCGCCCTCATCGAGGCGCGGGTCGGCTGAGCAACGCGACGCGCCTTATTGTCAGCGAGTCCTAGCGCAAGACGGGACTGCTGCACGGATAGGTGACAGGTTGGGTCAGGCTGCCTGAGCGGCAGGTGTGGTCATGATGGTCTCGTACTCGATGGGGGTCAACCGTCCGAGAGCGGCCTGTCGCCGACGGCGGTGGTA
>NZ_BNAD01000016.1 GCF_014653115.1 Nocardioides flavus (ex Wang et al. 2016)
GAGACAGCCCCGCGAGGCGCGTTATCGGGCCACTGCGAGATCGCAAGACGGACACGGGGATCGATGGGTTCATGGACTGCCACCGCCGCAGCCTGAGGGCAGAAGTGTCACCACCAAGACCACCAGAGGTGTCACCGATGTCCTGAGGCAGAACTGTCACCGATGTCCTGAGACATGACACATGGTCAGTGTCGGTGGGCTCGCGTAGGGTCGAACACATGATCGAAGTCGCGGCAGGGCCCGGAGCAAGTGAGACAGACGCCCTCACCGCCGCCGGCCTGCTCGCCTCGATCCGGTCCGCCCGCGACGTCGAGAACCAGGCAGCAGCAGAGCAGCTGGACCTGGCCGCGCGGTGGGCCGACCTGCACCCGCCCGAGTCCACCCACTCCGCCGCCACGTTCGCCGTACCGGGATGCGAGCACGAGGAACCCATCGCCGGCGAGGGAACTCCGCTGGTGGCGGAGTTCTGCGTCGCCGAGCTCGGCACCGTCCTCGGCATCTCCACGGTCGCGGCGAAGAAGCTCATCGGGCACGCCCTCGAGCTGCGCCACCGCCTCCCCCGGCTCTGGGACCAGGTCCACGCAGGGCGGGTGCCTGCGTGGCGGGCTCGGTCGGTCGCCGAGACCACCATCCACACCAACCCCGCCCTCACTCGTGAGGCGGCGGGGTTCGTCGACGCGCAGGTCGCCGCCGTCGCCGGCAGGATCGGGCCAGCGCAGCTCGACCGCCTCGTCGCCGAGACGATCAAGCGATACGACCTCGCGGTCGCCGACCCGACAGCCGATCCCGAGGACGGGTACCTGTCGGTGGACCCGCGGCACGTGACCGTGCATGACGACGACGTCCACTTCGCGGGGACGATGCGGATCGAGGCCGAGGTAGATCTGGCGGACGCCCTCGACTTCGACCGTGCCGTGGCCCACGGCGCCGCCACCCAGAAGGCACTCGGGTCGACCGAGTCCCTCGACGCGCGACGGGCCAAGGCCCTCGGCGACCTCGCCCGCACCCAGACCGCCCTCGACCTCCTGACAAGTGGTGATGGTTTCGAGGCTCGCTCCGCTCGCACCTCAACCACCGATGCGGACCTCCCGCCCGCGCGGGAGATGGTGATCCACGCCCACTTCGACGCCACCCTCTCCGGCGACACCACCGTGTTCGGCCCCACCGGGCGCATGGAGAACGGCCAGCGGCTCGTCCTCCTCGACCAGATCCAAGCCTGGTGCGGCAACACCCGCACCCAGGTGACCGTCAAGCCGGTCATCGACCTCAACACCCCACTCACCGCGCAGGGCTACGACATTCCGGACCGCATCCGCGAACAAGTGATCCTGCGCGACCGCACCTGCGTGTTCCCCGATTGCACCCGCCCCGCACGGGGCTGCGACATCGACCATGTCGTCCCGTGGGACGAGGACGCCGACGCCGAGGGCAGACCCCAACCCGGGCCCACCACCACGAGCAACCTCGCCGCCCTGTGTCGGTTCCACCACCGGCTCAAGACCCACTCACCCTGGCGCTACGCCATGGTCGCACCCGGCGTGTTCGAGTGGACGGCTCCCCACGGATATCGCTACCGACGCGACCGGCACGGCACCACCGAGCTCGACCCACCCGATCCACCCGGCATCCCACGACCCCGCCGACGATGACCCCGCCCCACACCCCGCCGGTCCCCACGATGGCGGGGGCACAGGCATGCGCGGGTCAATGCTCCCGACGATGTGCGTAGACGTTGCTCATGGGCGTGCGCAGGGCCTCGCCGCACACCTGGCACGTGTAGTCGTTGACGCCGACCCGTGTGACACCAGGCACGACATGGTTGGAAGGGCAGTCCATGTTCGTGCACCACTGGCTTCCAACCTCGAAATGTCCTGCAGCCGTCAGCTCGGGGTCATCGACAGCCGTGACCGGCTCGAGTCCGGCGATGACCACTCCGCCGCAGTCCTCGCACGGTCGGTCGGCCGGCTGATGGAGGGAACGGGCCACCTCTGCACCGTACCCGGCGGTGAGCCCGGCGGCGTGACGGGCAGCCAGGCGGGGCGGAGACATGTCCTGGGTCGGGCTACTGCGACTGGTGGAGGAGTCCCAGCGCGATCGCGTGCCGAAGGACGTCGGAGTGGATCGGGTCTTCGTCGCCAAGGTAGTCCGCGGCCTCCTGGGGAGGCATGGTGAGCACCTGCACGACCTGCTCGCCGTCGACCGGGTTGAGTGGCGGGCCGACGATCTGCACCCGTCCCACCGCATAGCCCCAGTAGGCACGCGGGTGCGGGAGGTGGTGTCGGTAGGGGCGATCCAGGTGGCTGTCTGCGCGGTGGGCGGAGAAGTGGACCAGCTCCCCGAGAAGCTCAGCGCCCGCCTCCTCCGCGAGCTCCCGTCGTGCCAGATCCAGGAGCGACTCACCTGGTTCCCGCGTACCGCCCGGCAGGAAACGCTCGCCTCGGGCGCTGCGACACACCACGACCTCTGCCCCCTCGGTCACGGCAACCAGGTGCAGCCGCGAGACGAGCTCGTCGGGAGGGGCTCCGCCGGAGTACGCGACTCGGGCGCCCGCATAGTCGACGTACGACTCCTCGAAGAGCCGGGGGAACCGGCGTCGCCCGTCGTCCCCATGGCTGTCCATCCGGCTCATGGCTCCTGCGGTCCCGAAGTCCCCACCCACGCCGTCAACCACTTGCCGAGCACGTCGTACGCCTGCGCCCGTACGTCGGGGCGCGAGAGGACCACGTCGTGGATGGCGCCCTCGATCGCGATCGAGGTGACGTGGCGCCCGACCGACGAGGCCCAGTGCCGGATCTGCTCCACGTCGAGCACGATGTCGTGGGTGGCGGCGGTCTCCTCGTCTGGCTCGCCGAAGTACGACCGGGCCGACGACAGCACCAGGGTGGGGCAGGTGAGGTCGAGGCCCGCGTGCAGCAGAGCGTGCCCGCGGCGTACGGCGCGCAGCCAGCCGACGTAGACCGGACGCGACTCCAGCGGCTTCCACGACAGGTCGTAGTCCCACTCGCCCCCGTGCTCGCGGTGCAGCGTGCGGCCGTAGACGGTGCTGACCTTGCGCGGGATCTCCTGGAGGGGCCGGCTGGTGCCGAGCCGCTCGATGGCAAGTCTGGTGGCGGGACTGCGCAGCCAGGCCGCACCCTGCATGTCGAACCAGGGGGAGTTGAGCACCAGGGCCGCCAGCTCGGCGGGCCGGCGCCGCTGCACCCACAGCGGCACGGTGAGGCCGCCGGTGGAGTGGGCGGAGGCGATGACCTCGCGATGGCCGTCGCGCTGGGTGATGCGCCACCAGGCCAGGTCGATCTCCGCGAAGTACTCCTCGAGGTCCGCGACGTAGTGCGGGGTCTGGTGCTCGAGCAGCGACCGTCCGTACTTGCGGAGGTCGAGCGCGTAGAAGGTGTAGCCGCGGTCGGCCCACCACCGGGCGTACTCGGTGTGGAAGAAGTAGTCGGCGAACCCGTGGACGTGGAGCACCGCCCGCCCGTTGGGTCGATGCGGCTCGAGCGTGACCAGCGTCGCGACGACCGGACCCTCGGAGTCGGGCGGGAGGGAGATCGTCTCCACCCGGTAGTCAGGCCCGAGGACGTCGGCCTGCAGGGGGACCAGCGGCATGGCAGGAGCCTACCGAGCCGCCGCGACTTTCCCGGTTCGACCTCGGACAAGCCTTGTCGAGCCCTAATCTTCGCACGTGTCGAGTGCTGTGGGCTCCGTGGTGCGCGGCCTCGCGTCGTACGTCCGGCAGCGCATCGCCGGCTGGCGCACCGGCTCGAGGGCCAGCCAGGTCTTCCTGCTCGCCGTCCTCGTGGCGATGGTCGGCCTGACCACCGTCCTCGGCGCGCTGGTCGAGGTGATCATCCCGGTCGCGATGTGGTTCCTCTTCCTGATGGTCGGCACCATGCTGCTGCGCTTCGTCCCGCTCCTCGTCCTGGCGGTCGTGCTCGGGGGCGTCGCGGTGTGGACCTCGCTGGGCAACGACTTCGCCACGGCCAGCCGCGAGTCAGCGCTGGTGATCTTCGCGCTCGCCCTGGCACTCGCGATCTACCAGTCCAGCCGGCAGCGCTCGGGCCTGCCGATGGCACTGAGCGAGGCCGTGCTGACCCAGCTGCGCGACCGACTCCAGCGCCAGGGGGTGGTGCCGCCGCTGCCCGACGGCTGGCGCACGCAGTCGGCGACGATCACGGCCAACGGTCCGAGCTATGCCGGCGACTTCCTCGTCGCCGACCTGCGCGAGGGCCGCTGGCTGGAGATGGCGCTGGTCGACGTGTGCGGCAAGGGCACCTCGGTGGGACCGCAGGCCCTGCAGTTCGCCGGGGCGCTCGGCGGTCTGATCGGTGCCCTCCCTCCCGCGGAGCTGATGGCCGCGGCCAACGCGTTCCTGCTCCGCCAGGAGTCCGAGGAGTCGCTGGCGACCGCCGTGCACATCAAGCTCGACCTCGTCACCGGTGACTACACCATCACCAGCGCCGGGCACCCGCCCGCGCTGCACTGGCACCTCGGGCACCGCGGATGGTCGATCGACAACGCGCGCGGGATGGCCCTCGGTGTGATCGAGGAGGCCGAGTTCGCCCCCAGCAGCGGACGCCTGCACCCCGGTGAGGCGCTCATGTTCTACACCGACGGGGTCATCGAGTCGGCCGACCGCGACCTCGACGAGGGGATCGACTGGTTGCGGCAGGTCGCGCTGCAGGCCGTCGACGCGCGCGGCTTCACCGGCATGCCGAAGCGCGTGCTCAAGAAGGTGCCGCGCGGCGACGACGACCGAGCGCTGCTGGTGCTGGAGCGGCTGCCTCTGACGTCGCCGGAGCGTGCCTCCGAGCGCCACCGGGGCCTGGCGGGCTGAGCCGTCGCCTCGCGGCTCGTCCGGCGACGTGTCATGCCCCGCGCGAGTAGAGCTCGCGGATGACGTCCTCGATGTCGGGCTCCTGGATGGAGAGGTCCGCGACGTCGTACGCCGCTGCGACGGCCGACACGACCGGCGCGGCGCTCGCGTCGGCGGGGAAGGACAGCCACTGGCGCGGGCCCTCGACCCGCCGCACGGTGGCGCCGGGCACCTCGATGGCCGGGGCCTCGTCGACGAGGTCGACCACCAGGGTCCGCGTCGACCCGCCCTGGGCGTGGAGACCGGCCAGCGACCCGTCGTAGACCGACGTCCCGTGGTCGATCACGATGACGCGGTCGCAGAGCGCCTCGATGTCCTGCAGGTCGTGCGTGGTGAGGAGCAGGGTCGTGCCGCGCTCGGCGTTGAGCGCTCGGAGGAACTCGCGCAGGCGGCCCTTGCTCACCACGTCGAGACCGATCGTCGGCTCGTCGAGGTAGAGCACCTCGGGATCGTGCAGCAGCGCGGCGGTGATGTCGCCGCGCATGCGCTGGCCGAGGCTGAGCTGGCGCACCGGGGTGTCGAGCTGGGCGCCGAGGTCGAGCAGGTCGACGAAGCGGTCGAGGTTCTCGCGGTAGCGCGCCGGCTCGATGCGGTACATCTTCTGCAGCAGGTCGTAGGAATCGCGCAGCGGCAGGTCCCACCACAGGGTCGAGCGCTGGCCGAAGACCACGCCGATGCGTCGTGCGAGCTCGACCCGGTCGCGGCTCGGGTCGAGCCCCGCCACCCGGACGCGGCCCGACGTGGGCACGAGGATCCCGGTGAGCATCTTGATCGTGGTCGACTTCCCGGCGCCGTTGGGACCGATGTAGCCGACCATCTCGCCACCCTCGACGGAGAAGGTCAGGTCGTGCACCGCGACCACGGACTCGCGCGAGCGGCGACGGCGGCCCTCGACCCGACGGCGCACGTCGAAGCAACGCGCGAGCTCGTGCACGTCGATGAGCGGGTAGGTCATGTCAGCTCCCGGTGGAGGTGTAGTGACGCACGCCGGTGCGCCAGACGAGGAGGGCGGCGGTCATCGTGAGGACGCCCGCCAGCGGCGAGGCGAACTGGAACGCCTCCGGCATCCCGAACGGGTCCGTGCGACCGAGCAGGAACAGGCAGGGGTACCAGTTGACGAAGGCGACCGGGACGACGAAGGTCAGCCCGACCAGCACCTCGCGCGGGAAGATGCTCAGCGGGTACTGGGTGACCGTCGCGCCGCCGTAGGTGAACGCGTTGGCGAACTCGGTGGCGTCGGTCGTCCAGAACTGCACGCAGGAGAAGCCGACGAACAGGCCGAAGAAGACCAGCGCGCCGCTGGCGAGCATCGACACCGCGACCAGCACGCGCAGGGGGCTCCAGTCGACGTACGTGCAGGCCCACCCGAAGACGGCCGCGGCCTGGGTGAGCCGGCCGAGGCGCCTCAGCGTGAACTGGTCGGCGCACACCTGCACGAGCAGCGGCACCGGCTTGGTCATCATCTGGTCGAGCCGGCCGGTGCGGATGTAGGTGCCGATCCGTTCGACGCTCCCGATGGCGGTGTCGGCGAGTGCCAGTGCCAGTGACGCGCTGCCGTAGAGCAGCGCGACCTCGTGCAGCGCGAAGCCCGCGAGGTCCTCCAGGTGGCTGAACATGATCCAGAGGCCGACGAAGTCAAGTCCCGTGATCAGCCCGTTGCCGACGGCGAGGAGGACGAAGGACGTCGGGTACTGCCAGGCGGCGCGGATCCACAGCCACGCGATCTGGGCATAGGTCCGGAGGTGCCGTGCCGGCTGCGGGCTAGCCACCCTGCACCACCACCTTGCGGGTGGCCACGCGCAGGACGCCCTGGCAGACCGCCAGCAGCACGACCGCCCACGCCACCTGGAAGCCGAGGGCGGCGAGGAGCCCGGTTCCGCTGTGCGTGCCGAGCCAGATGTCGGCGGGCACCTGCACGTACGACGCCCAGGGCAGCGCGCGGGCGAGGGTGCCGAGCCAGCCGGGGAACAGCACGAGCGGCAGCATCATCCCGCTGAAGAAGATCGCGAACGCCCCGCTCATCACCTTGACCCCCGACTGGTCGAGCAGCCAGAAGGCCGTGCTGGCGACGAGGAAGCGGATCGCGAAGCTCACCACCACGGCGAGCACCAGCGAGGCAGCGAAGGCGAGTGCGTGGACTGAGGAGCGCGGGAGCGCGATGTCGAAGACGACCAGGCCGATCAGGGTGGGACCCACGCCCCGGGTGAGCAGGTGGTACGCCGCGCGGCCGAGGTCGCTGGCGAGGTACCACCCGACGATGCCGACAGGTCGGTAGAGGTCGATCGCCACGTCGCCTGTGCGGATCCGCTCGGCGAGGTCGTCGGTGGCGCCACCGCCCCACAGTGCGATCGTCATGAGAAGGGCCTGGCCGAGCCAGACGTACGTCACCGCGTCCTGCGCGTCGTAGCCGCCTGCAGTGGGGTTGGCGTCCCACAGGGCGAGGTAGGCGAAGGAGTAGATGATCCCGAAGACCGAGTTGGTGAAGATCCCGGCCAGGGTCGCGGCGCGGTAGGTGGAGTAGCGACGGAACGCACGGGTCGCCACCGCGACGTGCAGCATCCCCGCGCCCCGCATCGCACAGCCCCCATCGACGATCCCGATCCCCGGCCCACCCACGAGGGGGCCGGGGATCGTCTCACACCGAGGGGCTCAGCCGCACGTCAGTTGGGGCGGACCAGGTTGACGACGCCGATGGTGCGGCCCTGGTCGTCGCGGGTGATGGCGACGCCGGCCCGGCGGGCACGCGGGCTCAGCAGGATCTGGCGGTGCCCGGGGGAGTCCATCCAGAGCCGGACCATCGCCTCGGGGCTCAGGCCGGCGCCTCTGACCAGCGTCTCGCCGGCCCACGACTTGTTGCACTTGCGGATGACCTCGCCCTGGTTCCGGTGCTCGAAGGCGCCGGTACGGGCGATGCGCTGGCCCCACTGCTCGGCGAGCCGGTCGGTGCACACGTCGAAGTTCCAGATCTTGGGCAGTCCGTTGCCGGCGCGCGCCTGGTTGATCCGGACCATGAGGGCGTCCTCGAGCTCGCTGTTGGTCAGCTCGGTCGGGTCGGACGAGGAGACGGCGCGCGGCACCGACCAGGTCTTGGCCTCGGCTGCCACGGGTGCGCCGCAGATGACGGCGGCGGCGACGCCGAGGGCCGCGAGGCGGGTGATGAAGCGGGGGTGCTGCACGGTCGTCCTCCAGAGCAGATCCGCAGTCGGGGGAGCAGGATCTTGACCGAATCTTGGGAGATTCGGGGTTGAAGATACGCACTCCATGTGATGCGTGTCGACATTTCGAGCCAACTGACGCGGTCATCCCCGTCGATCATCAAGTTTTCCGGGGTCGACCTTCGAAATCCGGTCGACACAGATCAAAACGGCTTGACCGTTTCTTCATGACGCGAACGACGAAAAAGGAGACCCGTGGTCTGGACCTGTCGGCCCTGACCACGAGTCTCCTGAGGTTGGTGGGACTGCTGGTGCTGGTGTGGCGGCTGGCGGCCTCCGGCTCAGTGCTGGTAGGTGCCGTGGATGATGGCGCGTCCCAGCGTCTTGAAGGCGAGGTTGAACGACACGGCGGCGTTGGAGGCGTCCGCGTCGACACCCAGCGAGTCGTCCTTCACGGCATGGACCACGAAGAAGTAGCGGTGGGGCTGGTCGCCCTCGGGCGGCGCGGCGCCCATGAAGCCGGCCTCGCCGCCGTCGTTGCGGACGTGGAACGCACGGCCGGGCAGATCGCCTGCGGCCGCACCGGCCGCGAGCGAGGTGACGTCCGCCGGGATGTCGACCAGGCACCAGTGCCAGAAGCCGCTCGGGGTCGGTGCGTCCGGGTCGAAGCAGGTGACGACGTAGGACCTGGTGCCCTCGGGTGCGCCCGACCAGCTCAGCTGGGGGGAGGTGTTGCCGAGGGCGGCCACCTGGTCGTCCTTCAGCGGGGCGCCGTCGGTGACGTCGTCGCTGGTCACCGTGAAGGACTGCGTCGGCGGCAGGTAGTCGTAGGGGTTCGGGGAGACGGGGCGTTCGATGCTCATTCCTCGAACCTAGCCAGCAGCCCGTGACGTCGGCCAGAGAGAATGGGGCAATGAGCGACACCGGTGCCGACCCCCATCCGTACCTGGCCGGCCTGGTCCTCACCGGTCGCCGGGTCGTCGTCGTCGGGGGCGGCCACGTCGCCCAGCGGCGCGTGCCGGCGCTCCTGGCCTCGGGGGCCGACGTCACCGTGGTCAGCCCCGAGGTCACCCCCGCCATCGAGGGCCTCGCCGGCGAGCTCACGCTGGTGCTGCGCGACTTCGCCGAGCCCGACCTCGACGGCGCCTGGTACGTGGTCGCCGCCACCGACGACCCGGACGTCAACGCGCGCGTCGTCGCGGCGGCCGAGCAGCGCCACACCTTCTGCGTACGCGCGGACGACGCGCTCGGCGGCACTGCCTGGACGCCCGCCGTCGGGCACCACGGCACGGTGACCGTCGGCGTGCTGGGCAATCGCGAGCCCCGGAAGTCGGCCGCGTTGCGCGACGACATCGTGACCGCGCTCCGCGACGGCCACCTCACCGCCTCGGAGGCCCTCGACCGCAGCCCGGGGGTCGTGCTCGTCGGCGGCGGCCCCGGGGAGCCGGAGCTGGTCACCGTCGCCGCCCGGCACGCACTCGCGACCGCCGACGTCGTGGTCGCCGACCGCCTCGCCCCGCGCGAGCTGCTCCACGAGCTCGGCCCGCACGTCGAGCTGATCGACGTCGCCAAGCTGCCACGCGGGCGCTCGGCCACGCAGGAGCACATCAACCACGTGATCGTCGACCGCGCCCGCGCCGGCAAGCGCGTGGTGCGCTTCAAGGGCGGCGACAACTTCGTCTTCGGCCGAGGCTTCGAGGAGCTGCTGGCATGCGCCGCCGCCGACGTGCCGGTCACCGTCGTGCCCGGGCTCAGCTCGGCGATCGCGGTGCCGGCCCGGGTCGGCATCCCGGTGACCCACCGCGGTGTGGCGCACGAGTTCACCGTCATCTCCGGTCACCTGCCACCGGGTCACCCCGAGTCGCTCGTCGTGTGGGAGGCCGTCGCCGGGCTGCGGGGCACGTTGGTGCTGCTGATGGCGGTGGACAACGCGCCGGCCATCGCCGAGGCCCTCCTCGCGGGCGGCCGGTCCGCCGACACGCCCGTGGCCGTGATCGTGGACGGCACCATGCCCACCGAGCGCACGGTCCTCACCACCCTCGGGGCGCTGGCCGCCGACCTGAGGACCCACGAGGTGGTGCCGCCCGCGATCATCGTGGTCGGCGAGGTGGTCGCCGTGGCGCGTCCGACCCACTACGCAGATCGCGGGCAGGGGCGTGGCTGACCGCTCCGCGCAGGACCGCATCGTCGAGCTGACGGACCCGGACGACCCGCGTCTCGCCGACTACCGCGACCTGCGCGACGTCGAGCTGCGCAAGCACCTCGAGGCCGAGCACGGGCTGTTCCTCGCCGAGGGCGAGAAGGTCGTGCGCCGCGCGGTGCAGGCTGGCTACGACGCGCGCTCGTTCCTGATGGCGCCCCGCTGGCTCGACGGGCTCGCCGACGTCCTCGACGCCAGCACCGGACCGGTGTACGTCCTGCCGGAGGCGCTCATCGAGCGGGTGACCGGGTTCCACGTGCACCGCGGTGCCCTGGCCTCGTTGCGCCGTCGGCCGCTGCCCGACCTCGACGAGGTGCTCGCAGGTGCCCGCTCGGTCCTCGTGCTGGAGGACCTCGTCGACCACACCAACGTCGGGGCGGTCTTCCGCTCGGGTGCGGCTCTCGGCTTCGACGCGGTGCTGCTCTCGCCGCGCTGCGCGGACCCGCTCTACCGGCGCTCGATCAAGGTCGGGATGGGGGCGGTCTTCTCCACTCCCTGGACGCGCCTGCCCGACTGGTACGACGCGCTGCCCGAGCTGTCCCGGCGCGGCTTCACCACGGTCGCCCTGACGCTGGGCGCGGACTCCGTGCCGATCGAGGACGCGGTCGCCGGCGTGGACCGGCTGGCCCTCGTCCTCGGCTCGGAGGGCCACGGGCTGTCGTCGCGCTGGGAGTCGTCGGCCGACCGTCGCGCGGTGATCCCGATGGCGGCGGGGATCGACTCGCTCAACGTGGCGGCCGCGAGCGCGGTGGCCTGCTACGCCGCAGCCCGCCGCTGACGCTGACGCGCGCGACGACTCGCCCTCAACCGCGCTGGCGCAGCGCCTCGTGCAGCACGATCGAGCCGGCGACGGCGGCGTTGAGCGACGACGCGGTGCCGACCATGGGGATGCTGGCGACATCGTCGCACGCCGCCCGCCAACCGGACGACAGCCCGGTCGTCTCGTTGCCGACCACGACCACGAGGCGGCCGCGCAGGTCCACCGACGACAGGTCGGTGCCCTGCTCGTCCGTGCCGACGATGCGGTGGCCGCGGGCATGGGCGTGCTCGATGACCGGGCCGGGGCCCGGCACCCGGAGCACGGTGAGGGCGAAGAGCGAGCCGGTGCTCGCGCGCACCGCGCGCGGGTCGTACGGGTCGGCGGCGTGGCCGGTGACGACGAGGGCGGAGGCTCCGAAGGCGTCGGCCGAGCGGGCGAGCGTCCCGATGTTGCCCGGGCTGCTCGGCCGGTCGAGGACGACGACCGGCCCGTGGGGCCGTACCGAGTCGTCGAGGCGTGCCAGTCCGTCGTCGGGCATCTCGACGACGGCGACGAGCTCGGCGCCGTCCTCCTTGCCGCTGAGCCGGGCGTGCAGGGCGGGGGAGAGGACCACCCGCTCGGCAGACGTCGAGGCCCACAGGTCTTCGGACCAGGTCGACGTGGCGTCCTCGGCGCGCAGCAGCGCGCGTACGGTCCAGCCCTCCTCGACGGCCCGCGTGATGGGCCGGACGCCCTGGACGAGGAACTCCCGGGCGCGGTGCCGCTTCGAGCGGTTGGTCAGCAGCGCCTCCCACTGCTGGAAGCGGGCGTTCTCGCGGGTGATGCGCAGGTCCGCCACGGCTCAGTCGGTCCCGGCCGGCCAGGACTGGGGGAAGTCGTCGGCGGAGGCGTCGTGCTTCTTGCCCAGCCGCTTGCGGGACTTGGCCGAGAGCCGGTCGCCGAAGACGGTGCCGAGGGTGTGGTCGGTCTCGTGCTGGAGACAGCGCGCGAGGAGCCCGCTGCCCTCGAAGGTCACCGGCTCGCCGTCGAGGCCGAACCCGTCCACGCGCGCGAAGTCGGGCCGTGGGCAGGGCTCGAAGGAGCCGGGGAACGACAGGCAGCCCTCGTCGTCGTCGTCGAGGCGGCGGTCCTTGCCCTCGGGCAGCGTCAGCACCGGGTTGCAGACGACACCGACCGTGCGCACGCCCTCGTCGTCGGGGCAGTCGAAGACGAACATCGCGACGTCCTCCCCGACCTGGCACGCCGCGAGTCCCACGCCGTCGGCGGCGTACATCGTGGCGACCATGTCGGCGGCCAGCGAGCGCAGCGCCTCGTCGTACGTCGTGACCGGTGCCTGCGGGCGGTGCATCACGGGCGTGCCCCACCGGGTGATCGCGCGGACCGTGCCACCCTCGGGAAGGAGGCCGTGGGGCGCGTGAGGCTCAGTGGTCTCGTCGTCTGGCATGCGGGCGATCCTAACGAGGAGGCGATGGGTGACCGGCAGCACGGGCGGACCTCTGGCGCGGGCTGTAACTCGGAGTTACAGTTTCCGCATGTCCCTGATGAACAACCTCCGACCCGGCGGTCGCCACGGGTTGTCCTCCCGCGAGGCCCGCGACCCGATCGGCTTCGCCGTCGCCGCGGTCAACCGGCTCGCGCAGAGCGAGCTCATCGACCGGGTCGGTCTGCGCAAGCAGACCGAGCAGGTCGTCTACTCCGCGACCCGCAACGGGTTCCGGGTGGCGACCGCGGCGGGGCGGCAGTTCGCCCGGGCGGGACGGCGCACTGCCGGCGCGCGGCCGGCCTCCGCCCGCTCGCGTGGCGTCTTCGACCTGACCCCGACCGACGACGAGGCCATGCTGCTCGAGGTCGTCCGGGAGCTCGCCGACGAGCTGCTCCGGCCCGCTGCCGCCGATGCGGACGCTGCCTGTGCGGCTCCCGAGCCAGTCCTCGCCGCGGCGCAGGAGGTCGGACTCCCCGGCCTCGGTGTGCCCGAGGAGCTGGGCGGGATCATGGAGGAGCGCTCGGCGATGGCCGGCGCCCTCGTCGCCGAGGCGCTCGCCCGCGGCGACATGGGCCTCGCCGTCGCCACGCTCGCCCCCGGTGCGGTCGCCACGGCGATCGGCCTGTGGGGGACCGAGGCCCAGCAGCAGACCTACCTCCCGGCCTTCACGGGGAGCGACGTGCCGGTCGCGGCGCTGACCCTCGCCGAGCCCACGGTGCTCTTCGACCCCTTCGCGCTGTCCACCACCGCGCGGCGTGACGGCGACGGCTTCGTGCTCGACGGCCTCAAGTCCGCCGTCGTCCGCGGCGCCGACGCCGAGCTCTTCGTCGTCGCAGCCATGCTCGAGGGCGTGCCGGCACTCTTCCTCGTCGAGTCCGGCACCGAGGGGCTGGAGGTGGAGGCCGACCCGTCGATGGGCATCCGTGCTGCCGGCCTGTCCCGCCTGCACCTCACCGGCGTACGCGTCGGTGCGGATGCCCTGCTCGGGGACACCGAGGGCACGGCGCACCGCGAGTGCGTACGACTCTCCCGGCTCGCGTGGTGCGCGCTGGCCGTGGGCACCGGCCAGGCAGTGCTCGACCACGTCACCGACTACGTCAACGGGCGGGAGGCCTTCGGCGAGCCCATCAGCCACCGCCAGTCCGTGGCGTTCATGGTCGCCGACATCGCCATCGAGCTGCAGGCCATGCGGCTGGTGACCTGGAAGGCCGCGTCGCGCGCCGCCCGCGGCGAGGACTTCGCGCGCGAGGTGGGACTGGCCCGTCAGCTCTGTGCGGAGAAGGGGATGCGCATCGGCCTCGACGGCGTCCAGCTCCTCGGCGGCCACGGGTTCGTCAAGGAACACCCGGTCGAGCGGTGGTACCGCGACCTGCGGGCCGTCGGAGTCATGGAAGGTGCGGTGCTGCTCTGATGATCAACCTCGAGACCCCCCGCAAGCACGCGGGCCTCGTCGACCAGGCCCACCAGCTGGCGATGAACATGCTGCGCCCGATCTCGCGCAAGTACGACCGCGCCGAGCACACCTATCCCAAGGAGCTCGACATGCTCGCGGCGCTGATCGACGGCGTGTCCGAGACCGGCGCGACCGGCGGGGCAGGTGCGGGCGGCGTACGACGTGAGACCTCCTCAGAGGAGCCGGGCACGGTGCGCAACGGCGCCAACCTCGCCTCCGTGCTCTCGGTGGCCGAGATGTGCTGGGGCGACACCGCCCTTCTGCTCTCGATGCCGCGCCAGGGCCTGGGCAACTCCGCCATCGCCTCGGTGGCCAACGAGGAGCAGCTCGAGCGCTACAAGGGCACCTGGGCAGCGATGGCCATCACGGAGCCCGGCACCGGGTCCGACTCCGCCAACATCACGACCACGGCCGTCAAGGACGGCGACGAGTACGTCATCAACGGGGAGAAGATCTACGTCACCTCCGGCGAGCGCGCCGACTCCGTGGTGGTGTGGGCGACCCTCGACAAGGAGCTCGGCCGGGCCGCCATCAAGTCCTTCCTGGTCCGCAAGGACAACCCGGGGCTCACGGTGGAGCGGCTCGAGCACAAGCTCGGCATCCGCGCCTCCGACACCGCGGCGATCACCTTCACCGACTGCCGGGTGCCGGCCGAGGACCTGCTCGGCTCCCCCGAGATCGACACGAAGTCGGGCTTCGCCGGTGCGATGGCGACCTTCGACAACACCCGCCCGCTCGTGGCTGCGATGGCGGTGGGGTGCGCCCGCGCCTCGCTCGACCTCACGCGCGACCTGCTCGAGCAGGCGGGGGTCGTGATCGACCACGACCGCCCGCCGCAGTCGCAGAGCGCCGCCGCGGCGACGTTCCTGCGGCTCGAGGCCGACTGGGAGGGCGCGAAGCTGCTGATGATGCAGGCCGCGTGGATGGCGGACAACCGCTTGCCCAACTCGCTCGAGGCGTCGATGGCCAAGGCGAAGGCCGGCCGGGTGGGCTCCGACGTCACGCTGTCCTGCGTGCAGCTGTGCGGCACCCTCGGCTACAGCGAGGCCGAGCTGCTGGAGAAGTGGGCGCGCGACTCCAAGATCCTCGACATCTTCGAGGGCACCCAGCAGATCCAGCAGCTGATCGTGGCCCGCCGGATCCTGGGCCTGACCAGCGCCGAGCTTCGCTGATCCGGTCAGGAGACGGACTTGAAGGGGTCGTGCTCGGCCAGGATCTTGTCCACGCGGGCCTGGTCGATCCGCGACACGACGTAGCTGTCCTCCTGTGCGTCGCGCACGCACTTGGCGAGGGTGAAGCTCGAGGTCGTGAGGAACATCGTCCCGAGGCCGAGGAAGGCGCGGATCCACGGGTCGACCGGGAGGTAGAAGATCGCGAAGATCATGGTCAGCAGCGCGACGGCGAACGAGATGCCGGCCTGCAGGAAGAAGGCGTTGGTGTTCTTGGAGGGAGTCGTGGAAGCCATGGGCCAACCCTCCTCGCGGGTCGCGCCGTGGTCAGCCGCCGGACTACCCGGACCGGACTGAGTACGCGGACTCGATCGTGCCGAGTACGTTCGGCCCATGCCGCACCAGCCACCCCACATGTCGCCCGAGGAGTTCCGTCGGCACGGCCATGCCGCCATCGACTGGATCGCCGACTACTGGGCCTCCCTCGACGACCTGCCCGTGCGCTCGCAGGCGGCACCGGGGGACGTACGGCGCCTGCTGCCGGCGTCGGCGCCAAAGGCCGGTGAGCCGTTCGACGCCCTCCTCGCCGACCTCGACCGGGTCGTCGTGCCGGGCCTCACGCACTGGCAGCACCCGCGGTTCTTCGCCTACTTCCCGGCCAACTCGTCGCCGGCCGCGATCCTCGGCGACCTGATCTCGAGCGGCATCGGGGCCCAGGGGATGATCTGGGCCACCAGCCCGGCCGTGACCGAGGTGGAGCAGGCCGTGCTGGACTGGTTCGCCGAGGCACTGGGCCTGCCCGCCGACTTCCGTAGCGACGGCCCCGGCGGCGGCGTCATCCAGGACACCGCCTCGACGGCGACCTTTTCCGCCCTGCTCGCCGCACTGCACCGAGCCAGCGGGGGAGAGGCGCGGCGCCACGGGCTCGGCGACGCCGGATGGCGGGTGTACGGCTCGTCGCAGGCGCACTCGTCGCTGGTCAAGGCCGCCATGATGGCCGGGCTCGGTGAGGACGCCGTACGGTCGATCGCGGTCGACCCGGAGACCCAGGCGATCGACCTCGCCGCCCTCGAGGCGGCCGTCGAGGCCGACGTCGAGCAGGGGCTGACGCCGGTGATGGTCCACCTCGCCGCCGGGTCCACGTCGACCGGCGCCATGGACGACCTGGTCGGCGCCGGCCGCATCGCACGCGCCCACGGCGCCTGGGTGCACGTCGACGCGGCCTGGGCCGGCGTCGCCGCCGTCTGCCCGGAGCACCGCGCCCACCTGGCGGGCGTCGAGTCGGCCGACTCCTTCGTGACCAACCCGCACAAGTGGCTGCTGACGACCTTCGACTGCAGCACCTTCTGGGTGCGCGACCGCGCCGCGCTCACCGGCGCCCTGTCGATCCTCCCCGAGTACCTCCGCAACGCCGCGACCGAGTCGGGCGAGGTCGTCGACTACCGCGACTGGCACCCGCAGCTCGGGCGACGGTTCCGTGCGATCAAGCTGTGGGCGGTGCTGCGGACCTACGGCCTCGAGGGCCTGCGCGAGCACGTACGCAGCGGGGTGGCCCTCGCCGCGCTCGTGGCTGACCTCGTCCGGGCCGACGACCGCTTCGAGCTGGTCACCGAGCCGTCCCTCTCGCTGGTGGTGTTCCGCCTGCGGTCGGGCGACGAGCAGACGATGGCCGCGATGGAGGCGGTCAACGCCTCCGGGGAGGCGTACCTGTCGCACACCACCGTCGAGGGACGAGCGGCGATCCGGCTGGCCGTCGGCAGCTGGCGCACCACCCGCGCGGACGTCGAGCGGACGTGGCGGGCGCTGCAGGCGGCGGCGGACGGGTGATCCCGGTGGCAGGGTGGGCGGCATGAAGCTCTACGCCGACGCACCCGCCCGACGCACCCGGCAGGTGCTGGCCGATCTGTTAGTCGTGGCGTGGCTGGTGCTCTGGGTCTGGATCGGGACCGCGGTGCACGACGGCACCGCCGAGCTCGCGGGCCCGGCCCGCCAGACCGACTCGTCGGCCACGGCGATGGCCGAGCAGCTGCGTGAGGCCGGGGGCCGGCTGGGCGGGGCGCCGCTGGTGGGCGACGAGCTCGCGCTGCCCTTCGACCGGGCCGCCTCCGGTGCGGACGGCATCGCCGCCGCGGGCCGCGACACGGTCGAGGCGGTCGAGCGGCTGGCGCTCCTGCTCGGCCTCTCCGTCGCGACGATCCCGATCCTCGTCGCGCTGGCGATCCACCTGCCGATCCGCTGGCGGTTCGTCCGCGAGGCGACCGCCGGGGCGAGGTTCGTCGACGCGCAGGAGGACCTCGACCTGTTCGCGCTCCGGGCGCTCGCCCACCAGCCGATGCGGGCCCTGGCGAAGGTCAGCGACGACCCCGCCGGCGCGTGGCGCAGGAGGGACCCGGAGGTCGTGCGCCGCCTCGCCGAGCTCGAGCTCGCCGACGTGGGGCTGCGACCGCCCCAGTCGTCCCCGCCGGCTGCGTAGACTCCCGCCGGTGCAGTTCCTCCACGAGAACCCCGGTCACGACCTGACCTACGACGACGTCTTCATGGTCCCGCGGCACTCCGCGGTGGCGAGCCGGTACGACGTCGACCTGGCCACCTCGGACGGCACCGGCGCGACCCTGCCGCTGGTCGTCGCCAACATGACCGCCATCGCCGGCAAGCGGATGGCCGAGACGGTGGCGCGCCGTGGGGGCATCACCGTGATCCCGCAGGACATCCCGATCCCCGTGGTCGCCGACGTGGTCGCGTGGGTCAAGCAGCGTCACCGCGTCTTCGACACACCGATCGAGCTGCGCCCCGACCAGACGGTCGCCGAGGCGCTGTCGCTGATCCCCAAGCGCGCGCACCGCGCCGCCGTGGTCGTCCGCGACGGCCGGCCGGTCGGCGTCGTGTCGGAGGCCGACTGCGCCGAGGTCGACCGCTTCGCCCAGGTCGCCACCGTGATGAACCCCGGCGTGGTCACCGTCTCGGCGAGCACCGACCCCCGCGAGGTCTACGACGCGATCGAGCGTGCCAAGGCGCCGCTGGCCGTCGCGGTCGACGAGGACGGTGGGCTGGTCGGCGTCCTGACCCGGCTCGGCGCGCTGCGCGCGACGCTCTACCGACCCGCGCTCGACGCGCGCGGCGGGCTGCGGATCGCCGCTGCCGTGGGGGTCAACGGCGAGGTTGCCGACCGCGCCGCGGAGCTGCTGGCCGCCGGTGTCGACTGCCTCGTCGTGGACACCGCCCACGGCCACCAGGACCGCATGGTGCAGGCGCTGCAGGCCGTACGGGCGCTGTCGCCCGCCGTCCCGGTCGCGGCGGGCAACGTCGTCTCGGCCGAGGGAACCCGCACCCTCATCGAGGCGGGCGCCGACATCGTCAAGGTCGGCGTCGGCCCCGGCGCCATGTGCACCACCCGGATGATGACGGGAGTCGGCCGGCCCCAGTTCTCCGCGGTGCTCGAGTGTGCCACCGCGGCCCGCGAGCTCGGCGGGCACGTGTGGGCCGACGGCGGCGTACGGCACCCGCGCGACGCCGCGCTCGCCCTGGCCGCAGGAGCCTCCTCGGTGATGATCGGCTCGTGGTTCGCCGGCACCCACGAGTCGCCCGGCGACCTGATGCACGACGCCGACGGCCGGCCGTTCAAGGTGTCCTTCGGCATGGCCTCGGCCCGGGCGGTGGCCAACCGCACCGCGGGCGAGTCGTCGTACGACCGGGCCCGCAAGGGCCTCTACGAGGAGGGCATCTCGTCGTCGCGGATGTACCTCGACCCCCAGCGCCCCGGCGTGGAGGACCTCATCGACCAGATCTGCGCCGGCGTGCGCTCCTCGTGCACCTACGCCGGGGCCGGCAACCTCGCCGAGCTCCACGAGCGCGCCCTCGTCGGCGTCCAGTCCGCTGCCGGGTTCCACGAGGGCCGCCCGCTCGACAGGTCGTGGTGACGCCGTGAGCGACCTCGACCACGTCTTCGTCATGACGTACGGCAGGTCGGGCTCGACGCTGCTGATGGGCATCCTGAACTCCATCCCCGGCTGGCTCCTGCGCGGGGAGAACCGGCACGCGATGCGGCACCTCTACGACTTCCACCGCAGCGGGATGGTCGAGAAGGCGCGCGTCGACCCGGTCCGCGCCGCGCAGCCGACGCACCCCTGGTTCGGCATCGAGTCCTTCCCCGAGGACGTCTCGCTCGCCCGCATCCGCGACCTCGCCGAGGCCACGCTGCTGCGGCCCGAGCCTGACACGCGCGTGACCGGCTACAAGGAGATCCGCTGGTACGACGAGGACCTGCCCGACTACCTCGCCTTCCTGCGCCAGGTGTTCCCGGGGGCCCGGTTCGTGCTGAACACCCGCGACCTCGCGGACGTCGCGGCCAGCAACTACTGGACGCACAAGGACGACCCGCTCGGGCAGGTCCAGGCGATCGAGGCGAAGATGCTCGCCGCCGCCGAAGGCCTGGGCGACGCGGTCTTCCGCGTCCACTACGACGACTACGTGGCTGACCCGGAGGTGCTGCGCGGGCTCTTCGACTGGCTCAGCGAGGACTACGACGCCGAGCGGGTCCGCGCGGTGATGGCGACCCCCCACTCCCGCCGGGGCAAGCACCGCGGCTGACCGGCCTGTTCGGGCCCGGGGTGGTGCCCAACCACGACCTGAGCGCCGACCTCATCCGCGCGCGAGGCATCGGCGGTGGCGCTGGGGGAGTGGCTGGACACGAACACCCGTCGTTGAGCCCCCGCCCGACCGTCCTCAGGTCGTGCGTCGTGTGCTGACCGGTCCGCGGCGGGCCGCCCGGGCCAGACCGGCGACGACCGTACGGGGGCGCAGGACCGCGGTCGCCCCCGACTCCGCGTCCTGCATGCCGGCGACCGTCTCCGCCAGCACCGACGTGGCGTCGGTGGTGGGCATCCACCCGAGCTGGGTGAGGGCCCTCGTCGTGTCGAGCAGGGGCACGGCGTACGCGAGGTCGATCCAGCCGGGGTCGAGCGGCTGCAGCCGCGCGTGCCAGGACGCGGACACGACGGCTCGTAGCGAGGCGGACGGCACGTGCACCAGCCGTGCACCGAGCGCCTCCGCGACGTGCTCGGCCGACACCGGCGGAGCTGCAGCGAGGTTGAAGGGGCCCGGTGTCCTGCTCTCCAGGACCAGCGCGACCGCCTCGGCCACGTCGTCGGCGTGCACCATCGGGACGGACAGCCCCCGGTCGAGCGGCAGCAGCGGCACGTGCCGCAGCGCGACGGACGGGACGAGGGCGGGCAGGCCGTAGCGCAGCAGACCGCTGGCCGCCCCGCGCTGCCCGACGATCCCGGGACGCATCCGGCTCACGACCACCTGCGGCTCAGCCTGCTCGAGGTCGTCGAGCAGTCGCTCGGCGGCCGACTTGTGCCGGCTGTACATCGACGACCGCACGCCCTCGGTCGGCCACGTCTCGTCCACCGGCGCGTCGTCGTGCCGGGGGGAGTAGGCGCCCACCGACGACATGTGCACGAGGTGCCGGACCCCCGACGCCACGCAGGCGTCGACCACACGGGCGGTCCCGCCGACACCGAGCGCCCGCAGGTAGGGCTCTCGGTGGGAGGGCTGGAACCCCCACGCGAGGTGCACGACCGAGTCAGCTCCCGCGAACGCACGTCCCAGCCTGCCGTCGTCGTCGCGGGACAGGTCGGCCCGGACCCACTGCACCCCGGGGAAGGTCCCGTCTGCGGGCGGTCGCCGCGCGATGCCCACGAGCTCGTGGTGGCCCGGTCCGCCGAGGCGGCGCAGCACCGCCGACCCGACGTTGCCGCTGGCTCCGGTGATGACGATGCGCACGACCTGCTCCCTCTGCCGGGGTCGGGCCCGGGCGGCCCGCCTGGGCCCCGGTACCCCGATCGGCGCGTCGCAGACCTTCTCGGCGACGGCCGTGGCTCAGCGCGAGGTGTTGGCCGTACGCCCCTTGGTCACCCCGACGAATGCCTGGGTGACCTCGTCGTCGCGCTCGACCAGCCAGACCAGGGCCACCGTGGTGGGCTCGAGGTCGGTGACGACGCGACTGACGACGTCCTTGCGCTGGTGGAGGCGAGCGACCGACATCGGAAGGATCACGACGCCGGTCCCGGCGGCGACCGTCTCGATCGCCTCCTGCTCCGTCATCGTCGGCCAGTCGAGCTGCTCGGCTGCGGGCGTCCAGCCGCTCGGGTGGGGGCGTACGAGCTGCTCGTCGACGAGGTCGTCCGTCGTGACCTCCTCGTCGGCGGCGGCCAGGACGTGGTCGCGGGAGGCGACGGCGACCTGTGCCTCGTCGTAGAGGCGGACGCAGTGCAGGCCCTCGCGGTCGACGGGCAGGCGGACGAGTGCCATGTCGAGGCTTCCATCACGCACGCCGTCCAGCTGGTCGGACTCCGTCACCGGCACGAGCTCCAGGGGCTCGCGCCGGCGAGCACGCCAGTGGCGGGCCCACTTGTCGGGGGTCGCGCCGGTGACGAAGCCGATGCGCAGGGCGGTGGTCATGGACCGACCCTAGTTGCGCGAGGCCTCCGGGTCCTTCTCCACCGAGAGCACGAAGTCGTCGCCGTGCTCGGTGACACCGGTGATGACGGCGGCCTCGACGGCCTCCATGGCGTACTGACGACGCACGACCAGCGGGTCGGTCGCGAGGTCCTTCACCAGGGCCACGGCGAGCCCGATCATGATCACGACGAACGGCAGCGCCGCGATCACCGTGATGGTCTGGAGGCCGCCCAGGGCGTCGGCGCCCCCGACGAGCAGCATCACCGCGGCCACGGCGCCGGTCGCGACGCCCCAGAAGATGACGGTGGGACGGCTCGGGTGGATGGTGCCGCGCTCGGACAGCGAGCCCATGACGATGGAGGCTGCGTCGGCGCCCGAGACGAAGAAGATGCCGACCAGGACCATCACCACGATGCTCGACACGGTGGCCAGGGGGTAGGCCTCGAGGGTGCTGAAGAGCTGGTTCTCCAGGCCACCCGCGCCGGCGATGTCGGTGCCGGACTTCTGCAGGTCGATGGCGGCGCCGCCGAAGATGCAGAACCACACGACGCTGACCAGGCTCGGGACGAGCAGCACGCCGGTGACGAACTGGCGGATGGTGCGACCGCGGGAGATCCGGGCGATGAACATGCCGACGAACGGCGTCCAGGACAGCCACCAGGCCCAGTAGAAGACGGTCCACGCGGACAGCCACTCGCTGGCCTCGGACCCCTCGGCGGCGGTGCGGGCGGCCATCATCGGCAGGTCCGCCACGTAGCTGCCGATGGACGTGGGCACGAGGTTGAGGATGAACACGGTCGGGCCGACGATGAAGACGAAGAGCGCGAGCGCGACCGCCAGCACCATGTTGATGTTGGACAGCCACTGGATGCCCTTCGCCACGCCGGACACCGCGGAGAGCACGAACGCGGCGGTGAGGACGGCGATGATGCCGACCAGGACGGCGTTGCCGGTGTCGCCGAGGCCAGCGACGATCTGTAGGCCCGACTCGATCTGCAGCGCGCCCAGGCCCAGCGAGGTGGCCGAGCCGAAGAGGGTGGCGAAGATCGCGAACATGTCGATCGCCTTGCCGCCGGCGCCGTGGGCGTGGCGACCGAGGAGCGGCTCGAAGGCGGAGCTGATGAGCTGCAGGCGGCCCTTGCGGTAGACGCCGTACGCGACGGCAAGGCCGACGACGGCGTAGATCGCCCAGGGGTGCAGGGTCCAGTGGAACATCGTGGTCGCCATCGCGTTCTGTGCCGCCTCGGCGTTGCCGGGCTCACCGGTCCCCGGCGGCGGGGTGACGAAGTGGGTGATCGGCTCGCTGACGCCGTAGAACATGAGGCCGATGCCCATGCCCGCGCTGAACATCATCGCGACCCACGAGATCGTGCGGAACTCCGGCTCCTCGTCGTCGCGGCCGAGGGGGATGTTGCCGAACTTGCCGAGAGCCAGCCAGATCACGAACACGACGAATGCGCTCGAGGTCAGAACGAAGAGCCACCCGGTCTTCTCCATCGTCCACGCCAGACCGGTCGCCGAGGCGTCGGCGAGGCTGCCGGTGCTGACGAAGCCCCAGACGAGGAACGCGAGGCTGATCAGCGCCGTGACGCCGAAGACCACCTTGTCCAGGCCTCTCTCGCGTGGCACGGTGGGCTCGATGGCGGAGTCGAGAGCGGGGTGTGGCTCCTCGACCGGGTCGGGTGTGGGCAGGTCTCGTGGATGTTCGATTCCAGTGGCCATCGCACCAACAGAGCAGGCCGGCGGCCGCGTTGGCAAACCGGGAGTACGTCTCGTCGCTCAGACAGTGAGATGACCCACAGCGTTCACTCCCGTCGCGTGGCGAGGCGTCGGCCCCACGCGCGTGCCCGGTCCAGCTCGCCCGGAGCCAGCGGGCCGGGCGAGTCCTCGACGAAGAACGACGCCGAGTCGACCAGGGTGCCGAGGTGGTGCTTCGCGACCGACCGGCCGGCTGCGCGGGCCGCCGACCCCGGAAGCCTGCGGACCTTCGTCACCCGCGTGTCGAAGGTCGCGACGTCGGGCCGCACGCCGCTGGGTGCCACGGCCGCGAGCCACTCGCGGATGCCGCGGGCCTCGTGGCCGGGCTCGGCTCCCTGCGACAGTGCGTCGTGCCGGGTCGCCGCGCGGCTCATCGAGAACGCGTGGGTGGGACCGCCGACGACCAGCAGGTCCAGGTCGTCGGGGAGCGCGTCCGGAGCCTCGGTGACGTCGACGACGACAACGCCGCCGTCGGCGCCGACTCCGTCGGTGATCCCCGCGCCGACGGCCTCGGCCACCGCCCGCGAGTTGCCGAAGTGGGACTCGTGGACGACCAGGACGCTCATGGCCGCGCCTCCTCGGACGTGGTCGCGCGGGACGGGGCGAGGGCGGGCCAGTCGGCGCGTACGGCAGGGATGAGCAGCAGCAGTGCGGGCAGGCTCCACATCCAGAAGCCGAAGCCGAAGAGCATCAGCAGCACGTGGAAGGCGATCACGCCGCTCCAGCCCACGCGTGCCGCGGGCCCGCCCCGCAGGAGAAGCACGCCCAGGACCACCTCGCCGCAGGCCAGGCCCATGATCCACGCGAACGGGTGCGCCATCACCACGCCGTCCCACGCACGGACGACGAGTGGCACGAAGGAGGTGTCGGCGAAGGTGCGGAAGACCTGCGGGTCGGCGATCACGAGACCGGCGTTGATGCCGCCCGTGACCAGGTAGAGGCAGCCCACGACATGACGGGCGGTCGTCGCGGGACCTGCGTGCTGGCCGGTCGCGCGGGGTGTGCGGGTGCGTACGGTCGTGCTCACGGCTGCCTCCTCGTTCCCACCCTGCGCCCTCCGCGCTCCGGGTGACAGAGCAGATGGTCGTGGGGGCCGGGGGACCTAGGTCCCCGGCTTGCCCGCGTCGGCGTAGGACCGCACCACCGACACGGTGAGCGGGAAGTCGAGCGTCATCTCGCGGAAGAGCAGGCGGCCCGCGGTGCTGGCTGCGGCGGTCATCTCGGCAGCCACGGCGCCGGCGAGGTGCGCCGGTGCGTGGACCACGACCTCGTCGTGCACGAAGAAGACGAGGTGAGGACGTGCTTCGACGGGACCGTCCCCCGGCAGCCGCCACAGCCTGTTGCGCAGGTCGGCGATCCAGCACAGGGCCCACTCCGCGCCCGTCCCCTGCACGACGAAGTTGCGGGTGAAGCGGCCGTGCGCACGGCGGCGACGGCCCTGGTCCGCCAGGTCGGTCGGGGGAGCGTCGGGCGTCTCGTCCCAGGAGGCGCCCGCAGGCGGGCTGCCGCGCCCGAGGAGCGTACGCACGGTCTCGCCCCGCTCCCCGGCGCGCGCCGCGGCCTCGACGAGCCCGAAGGCGTGCGGGTAGCGGCGGGTGAGGTCGGCGACCATCCGGCCGCTCTCGCCGCGCGTCGCGCCGTACATCGCGCCGAGCAGCCCGAGCTTGGCGTCCTGGCGGGTCGCGACCGCTCCGGCGTCGGCCATCCCCTGGTAGAGGTCGGTGCCCCGGGCGGCGTCGGCCAGCCCACGGTCGCCGCTCATCCCGGCGAGCACCCGCGGCTCGAGCTGTGCGACGTCGGCCACGACCAGCACCCAGCCGTCGTCGGCCACCGCGGCCGGCCGCACCTGCGCCGGGAAGGACAGCGCGCCGCCGCCGTTGGAGGACCAGCGGCCCGTGGCCGATCCCGCTGGTTGGTAGGACGGACGGAACCGGCCGTCGCGCACCCACTCGTCCATCCACGCCCACCCGTGGGTGTGGAACAGGTGGGCGAGCTTCTTGTAGCGCAGCAGCGGGGCCGCGACGGGGTGGTCGAGGCGCTGCAGCGTGGAGGCCCGGGTGTCGGTCGCCTCGAGCCCGGCGCGGCGGAGGGCTGCGAGCAGCTCCGGCTGGGAGTCCGGGTTGAGGCCGGGAGCGGCCAGGAGGCGGCGTACGTCGTCCGCGCACGCGGCGAGCCGGTGCGGCGGGGCCCCTCGTGGCGGGCGCGGTCCGAGCTGCTCCGCCAGGAGGGCCTCGTGAACTTCCGCGTTCCAGGGGACGCCGGCGTGCGTCATCTCGGCTGCTGCGAGGGCGCCCGCCGACTCGGCAGCGAGGAGCAGCGACAACCGGGGCGCGTCGGGCGAGGCGGAGAGCGCAGCGAGCTGGCGGGCGTCCTCGACGTCGGCCCGGAGGTGGTCAGCGGCGTCGCCGGCGCCGAAGAGCACGGGGTCGGTCGCGACGACGGGTCGCAGGGCGTCCCACAGCCGCGAGTCCTCGCCGTCGAGTGCGCCGGGGTCGACGGCGGGCGCCCGCCGCAGCACGCGACGGCACAGCCGCAGGTCGTGGCACCGCTCGACGCGCACCCCGGCCGCGAGCAGCGGCGGGTACCACCGGGCGGTGTCGTCCCACACCCATCGAGGCGAGGTCGCCTCCCGGCGTCTCACGAGGGCCGCGAGGTCCTCGAGCGCGACCTGCTCGACGCCGTCGTGGTCGGTGATGAGCACCTGGTCCCCGGGGAGGCGGGACAGCCGGACGCGGGTCACGAGGACACCCTCTCCCACGGCACCGACACGACGTCCGGAGGAGTGGGACGTCAGACCAGCTCGAGCACCTCCGACACCGGTCGGCGCAGGGTGCGGTCCGGGGGCGCGCCACCGGTCGGGCGCCAGCCGACCCGGACGAGGAGAAGAGGGTGGGCCAGGCTGCCGAGGACCTCGACCTGGAAGGCCTGCAGCGTCTCGGGCACCTCGATCACCTGGCTGAGCGGGACCAGGCAGAGGCCGTCGAGGGTGGCGCCCAGCCACATCGCGCTGAGCCCCTCCCCGACCCGCAGCCACGCGGCCGGGTCGTCGTGGGTGTCGAAGAAGACGATGAGGCCGTCGGTCGCCTCCACCTCGGCGCCGGGGTGGACCTCCCGGGCGGCGTCCTCGAAGCGGTGGGCGTGCCGACCCGCGCGCTCGACCTGGTCCGGCAGTGCGCCTGCGGGCACACCGTCGCCGGCGGGCCGGTGCAACCAGTGCTCCTGCTCGGCACGGATCGCCGGGTTCGCCCGCTGCTGATCGGCGGCGCGGCGGACGAGCCGCTCGGCGATGTAGCGCTCGGACTCGTCGGTGAGTGCCACGGCGCGAGCGCCCCACTGGTGGGCGATCCGCGCCAGGTGCGCCAGGCGCTCCTCCGGCACGGGCCAGGCGTTGAACCGACGGCGGTCGGTGCACCGTGCGTCCATCGCGTCGAGGCTCTCCTGGGCGGTGGGCGACGCGACCCCGGCCGAGAGCTCGATGACGGCGAGGAGGTCGGGCTCGGCGGGGTCGGGGTGGCGCGCGACGCGTGTCGACCAGCCGAGCGCGCCGGCCGCGACCTGTGCCTGGTGCAGCGCCGCGCCGCAGCTGATCGTCAGGTTGCGGCCCAGGGGGTCGGTCTCCGACAGCTGGTACCTCCGGTCGGCGAACAGCTCGAGCGTGTGCGAGCCGCCCCGCCAGAGCCAGGGCTGGGTGTTGTGGACGCTCGGGGCGCGTGTGGCGACCTCGACGATGCGGTGGAGGGTCTCGACGGGGACGAGGCGGGTGGCGGTCATGGCCGGCTCCTGGGGGTGCGGTTCCTGCTCCGAGACTGCGCCGTGCCCGCTCGAGGCGGGCAGTGCCGTTGGTCCCTCGCGGCGGGGCCGTCGGTCTCTGCCCCACAGCCCCGCCCGCTCCTAGCGTCGGAGCATGGAGAGCTCGCACGGTCGTGCCGACACGTCCCGGGTCCGGCCCGCGCTGACCTTCCTCGGCGCGGTCGACACCGTCACGGGGAACCGCTTCCTGCTCGAGCACTCCGGCCGGCGCCTCCTGGTGGACGCCGGCCTCTACCAGGGCCTGGCCGTGCACCGCCGGCGCAACTGGGAGCCGTTCCCCATCGACCCTGCCGGCATCGACGACGTCGTGCTGACGCACGCGCACCTCGATCACACCGGCTACCTCCCGCGCCTGGTCAAGGAGGGCTTCCGCGGCCGCGTGACCTGCACCCCGGAGACCGCGGAGCTCGCGGCCATCGTGCTCCGCGACAGTGCCCACCTGCAGCAGGAGGACGCGAGGTACGCGAACGCGGCCGGCTTCTCCAAGCACAGCCCGGCCCTCCCGCTGTACGACGACGGCGACGTCGAGCGCGCGCTCGCGCTCTTCGAGCCGGTCGAGCTCGAGCAGCCGGTCGAGCTCTCGGGCGCCTTCACGACCGCCCTCCGGCCGGCAGGGCACATCCTCGGCTCGGCGACGGTGACGATCGCGGGTGGTGGGCAGCGCGTGGCCTTCAGCGGGGACCTCGGCCGGCCGCACCACCCGCTGCTCCGACCGCCTCCCGACCCGCCCGAAGCCGACACGCTGGTGGTGGAGTCGACGTACGGCGACCGCCGGCACCCGCCCCCGGACCCGACGTTGCTCGCCGACGCGGTCCGGCGCACGATCGCGCGTGGCGGGTGCGTGCTCGTCCCGGCCTTCGCGGTGGACCGCACCGAGCTGGTGCTGCTCGAGCTCCGCCGCCTGGTCGACTGCGGCGAGATCCCCGACGTACCGGTGTACGTCGACAGCCCGATGGCCCTCGCGGCGCTCGAGTGCTACCGCCGAGCGGCCGAGCGGGGCGGTGTGGAGCTGCGCCCGGAGGCTCGCGAGCTCGTGCGCCACTTCGACAGCGAGCGTGTCCACGCCGTGCACGACGTCGAGGGGTCCATGCGGCTGAACCGTCCGCGCACCCCCAGCATCGTCATCTCGGCGTCCGGGATGGCGACCGGGGGACGGGTGGTGCACCACCTCGCGCACCAGTTGCCCGACCGGCGCAACTGCGTGGTCCTCACCGGCTACCAGGCCGACGGCACCCGGGGGCGCCAGCTCGCGGAGGGGGCCCGGCAGGTCAAGATCCACGGCCGCTACGTGCCGGTGCGCGCCGAGGTGGTGGTGGCGACCGACTTCTCCGTGCATGCGGACGCGAGGGAGATGCTCGACTGGCTCGCCCGAGCGCCGCGACCGCCGCGCACGGTCTACGTCGTGCACGGCGAGCCGGGATCTGCCGAGAGCCTGGCCCGCTCGATCGCCGACGAGCTCGGGTGGACGGCGGTGGTCCCGCGGTACGGCGAACGCGTGCTGGTGGACTGATGTCCACCCCGCGTCCGGCGCCGGTCTGGGTCGTGGTGGCCGACCTCGTCGCCAAGGTGCTGCTCGCGCTCGCCGTCACCATGGTGGCCATCGACCCCGCGTGGGGGAACCTCGAGGGCAAGGCACCGCTCGCGCGAGCGGTGACCTATCCCTTGCTCGCGCTGCTGGTGCCGCTGTTCCACGTCCTGCGGGTGCGGCGCGACGTGCGCTCGGGCCGCGGGGGCGACCGTCCCTATCCCTGGCTCGCCGACCTCCTGGCGACCGTGCCGGGTTTCTCCGACCTCTTCGGCAACCGCCTCGACCTGTACGACGAGGTGGTGTGGTTCGACGACGCCATGCACATGGTCAACACGGCGACCCTGAGTGCTGCCGTCCTGGTCCTCAGCGGCGCGTCCGCGGCCCGCTTGGGAACCCGGCTGGCGGTTGCGGTGGCGTCCGGGATCACGCTGTCGCTGACGTGGGAGCTGTGGGAGTACTACGCCTTCGTCACCCGCTCGGCGGAGTCGACGACCGCCTACGGCGACACGCTCGGCGACCTCGCGCTGGGCTGGGTGGGGGCTGTGCTCGCAGCAGGACTCGTACGGGTCCCGGACGGGACCTCCGACCCTGCCGGGGGCGGGGTGCGGCGCGCGATGGTGGAGGTGGCGAGAGGCAGCGGCCCCGGTCCGTACGGGCCCCCGCCGTGACGAGGAGGAGACCATGGAGGAGAGCATGGACGCCACCACTGCCGGGACCATCGTCGTCGGCGTGACGGGCAGGGGGCGGGAGACCGCGGCCCTGCGCTTCGCCGGCGAGGTCGCGCGACGCGAAGGGGCGCGCATCCTGCTGGTGCACGTCACCCGGGAGCCCCTGCCGACGGTGCCGGGCGCGCTGCTGGACGAGGTGGAGGCCGCCGAGGTCGCGGCCCGCGTGCTCGAGGACGCCGTGCACGAACTGGAGGACCTGGCGGGCGGTGACCTCGTGGTCGACGCGGTCTCGCGCAGGGGCGTGCCGGCGCGGGTGCTGGTGGGACTGAGCGGCTCGGCGCGTCTCGTGGTCGTGCAGAACCGCACGTCGGGCACCGTCGAGCGACTGCTCGTCGGGTCGACCACCAACGGGACCGCTGCGCACAGCGCCTGTCCGGTGGTGTCGGTCCCCGCGGGCTGGCGGCGCGAGCCGGGGACGGACGAGGTCGTCGTCGGCATGCACGAGGACGCCCTGCCGCGTGAGGTGCTCGAGCAGGGGTTCGCGTGGGCCGCAGCCACGGGGGCGCACCTGCGGGTCGTGCACGCGTGGCGCCTGGACGCGGCGTACGACGACATCATCACCAACCGGGTGGCTGCGGAGTGGCGTGAGGAGCAGAAGAAGCGCCTCACCTCGATCGTGGCGGAGGTCCGCGGCGCGTGGCCCCAGGTGGAGGTGGAGGTCGAGGTGCGCCACCAGTGGCCCGCCGACGTCCTGGTGGACGACTCGCGCAACGCCTCGCTCGTCGTCATCGGCCGCCGTGGTGTCCACGGCTGGGTCCCCGAGCACCTCGGCTCCCTCGCGCGCACGGTCCTGCGGGCCGCGAGGTGCCCGGTCATGGTGGTGCCCGTCCTCGAGCGCACCGAGGACACGGAGGACTGGGGGCTCGTGGCCGACGAGGTCTCACCGCAGACCTGACGGTCAGGGGCGGGCCGACATGATGGGCGCGTGCTGCACCGACATCCCTTCCTCGGCCTGCTGACGCTCGTCTACCTCGCGTTCGTCGGGCTCGTCACGCTCACCCCGGCGGAGGACCAGCCCGACTACGCCAGCCTGGCCGGCCGCATCCTGGCCCGGCTCGAGCGCTACCCCGACCTCGACCCGCTCACCAGCCGGTTGAGCATCGAGCGGATCGAGTTCCTCGCCAACATCGGCCTGTTCGTACCGCTCGGGGTGTTCCTGCTGCTCCTCGTCGGCACCCGCCTGTGGCTGGTGGCGCTGGCCGCCGGGATCGTGCTCACCTCGATGATCGAGAGCGTCCAGCGCGAGATCCCGGGCCGGGTCTCCGACCCCCGCGACGTGGCCGCCAACTCGATCGGGATGTTCGTGGGGATCGGCCTCGCCGTCCTGCTGACGCTGCCGGCGACGCTCAGGCGGCGTCGGCAGCGCGACCGGTAGTCCTCCGGAGGGAACGACGAAGCCCCAGGCCTGCTGGCCTGGGGCTCCGTCATGTCGATCTGTGTCCGAGGGGGGACTTGAACCCCCACGCCCTAATACGGGCACTAGCACCTCAAGCTAGCGCGTCTGCCAATTCCGCCACCCGGACGAGTGCGGTGGAACAGTAGCAAAGCAGTCACCCACACGGTGAATCGGGGCGCGTGCGTGCCACTGGTGCAGGATGGACGGCATGGAACAGGCGCCGAGAGACCCCTCGCAGGACCGCTCCTACGACGCCGCGGCCGAGGTCGTGCAGCTGTGCCAGGACCTGATCCGCATCGACACCTCCAACTACGGCACGGACGACGGGCCGGGGGAGCGCAAGGCCGCGGAGCACGTCGCGACGCTGCTCGACGAGGCCGGCATCGAGAGCCGGATCATCGAGGGCCGCCCCGGCCGGGCCAACGTCGTGGCGCGCTGGGGCGGAGGCGACGGCCGCGCCCCGCTGCTGCTCCACGGCCACCTCGACGTCGTGCCCGCCGAGGCCTCCGACTGGCAGGTCGACCCGTTCGGCGGCGAGGTCAGGGACGGCCAGGTCTGGGGTCGCGGCGCCGTCGACATGAAGGACTTCGACGCGATGCTGCTGAGTGTCGTACGCGCCCGCGCCGCCGCCGGAGCCGCTCCGGACCGCGAGCTGGTGCTGTGCTTCACCGCCGACGAGGAGGCCGGCGGCCACCACGGTGCAGGGATCCTGGTCGACGACCACCCCGACCTGTTCGCCGACTGCACCGAGGCCGTCGGGGAGGTCGGCGGCTTCTCGGCCACCGTGCGCGGTCGCCGGGTCTACCTCATCGAGGCAGCCGAGAAGGGCATGGCCTGGATGCGGCTCACCGCCCGCGGTCGCGCCGGGCACGGCTCGATGATCAACGACGACAACGCCGTCACCCGTCTCGCCGGCGCCGTCGCCAGGATCGGCGCCCACCGGTGGCCCGTCCGGCTCACGCCCACCATGGAGGTCCTGCTGGCCACCGTCGGCGAGATCGCCGGCATCGAGGCGACGCCCGACAACGCCGAGGCGCTCGTCGAGGAGTTCGGCGACGCCGCGCGCATGCTCGGCGCGGTCATCCGCAACACCGCGAACCCGACCATGCTCCGCGCGGGCTACAAGACCAACGTCATCCCGACCGACGCCCAGGCCACCGTCGACGGACGGTTCCTGCCCGGCTACGAGGACGAGTTCTTCGCCACCCTGCGCGAGCTGGCCGGCGACGGCATCGACATCGAGTTCGAGTCCAAGCAGGACCCGTGGGAGACGCCGTACGACGGGGACCTCGTGACCGCGATGACGCGCAGCCTCCTCGCCGAGGACCCCGACGCCGTGGTCGCCCCCTACCTGATGAGCGGCGGCACCGACGCCAAGCACTTCCGTCGGCTCGGGATGCGGTCGTACGGCTTCGCGCCGCTGCGCCTGCCCGCCGACCTCGACTTCACCGCGCTCTTCCACGGTGTCGACGAGCGGGTGCCCGTCGACGCCCTCGAGTTCGGCGCCCGCGTCTTCGACCGCTTCCTCGACCAGGTCTGAGCGCCTCGCGGCCCGGCGCCGCGTCGGATGTGTTGCGCACGTCACCCGTGGTCCCCGGTGAGGGAATGGCCGGGGCTGTGGCATGGTTACCGGCACGAAGAGCTTGCGTGCTCTGGGGGCGGTGGAACTCCGCACCGGCGGTCACAGTCCGCGACCCGACCACATCCAGTGGCCGGTTGACCAGGTGGAACTCCTGGACCGACGGTCACAGTCCGGATGAGAAGTGCACGCCGACGGCTCGCGTGCTGCGTCCCGACACAGGGGCGAGCGCGCTCCGTCTCCTGCCCCCTGAGAGTCCGCACCACCGGACCCGGAGGCGAGATGACCACCAGCGAGGCAGAGCGCAGCGCCATGCGGCGCGCCCTGGCGCTCGCGACGACCCCCGGCGTCCCGCTCGGACCCAACCCGCGCGTCGGCTGCGTGCTGCTCGCGCCGGACGGCACCGTGGTCGCGGAGGGATTCCACCGTGGAGCGGGCACGCCGCACGCGGAGGCAGCCGCCCTCGCCGAGGCCGGCGAGGCCGCCCGCGGTGCCACCGCGGTCGTCACCCTCGAGCCCTGCAACCACACCGGCCGCACCGGACCGTGCAGCGAGGCGCTGGTCGCGGCCGGGGTCGCCCGCGTGGTCTTCGCCCAGCCCGACGCCAACCCGGTCGCAGTGGGTGGCGCGGGTCGACTGCGCGAGGCCGGGATCGAGGTGGTCGGCGGCGTGATGATCGACGAGGCGCAGGCGATCAACCGGGCCTGGACCTTCGCCATCACGCGACGCCGTCCCTTCGTCACGTGGAAGTTCGCCACCACCCTCGACGGCCGCAGCGCCGCCGCCGACGGCACGAGTCGCTGGGTCTCCAGCCGCGCGGCACGTCTGGACACCCACCGTCTCCGGGCGCAGTGCGACACGATGCTCGCCGGCACGAGCACCGTCGAGGTCGACGACCCCGAGCTGACCGTCCGCGACGAGCTCGACGAGCCGGTCGCGGTCCAGCCGCTGCGCGCGGTCATGGGACTGCGCGAGCTGCCCGCCGACCGTCGCGTGCTCAACGACCGCGCCGAGACGGTGCTCCTGCGCACCCGCGACCCCGAGCAGGCGCTCGCCGAGCTGTTCGCGCGCGATCGCCAACACGTCTTCCTGGAGGGCGGACCCACCCTGGCCGCTGCGTTCCTCGGCGCCGGACTCGTCGACGAGGTCGTCACCTACGTCGCGCCGATGCTGCTGGGCGCCGGGCGCCCCGCCGTCGCCGACCTGGGCATCGGGACCATCGCCGACGCCCTGCACCTGCACGTGTCCGACGTGACGGTGCTCCAGGGCCACGACGGCGAGGACACCAACGTGCGCCTGACCATGCGTCCCCACCTGAGGAGGAAGTGATGTTCACCGGGATCGTCGAGGAGCTCGGCACGGTTGCCGAGGTCGTCGACCAGGGCGACGCCATCCGGCTCACCGTCGCCGCCGACACCGTGCTCGAGGGCACCGTGCTCGGCGACTCCATCTCCGTCAACGGCTGCTGCCTCACGGTCTCCGACCTCGGTGACGGTCGCTGGAGCGCGGACCTGATGCAGGAGACCCTCGACAAGACGTCGCTGCGCGGGGTCGCGCCGGGTGACCGGGTCAACCTCGAGCGTGCCGTGACCGTCGACAAGCGGCTCGGCGGACACATCGTGCAGGGGCACGTCGACGGCGTCGGCGAGATCGTCTCCCGCTCACCCAGCGAGCACTGGGACGTGGTGGAGATCTCCTTGCCGTCCCACCTCGGGCGCTACCTGGTCGACAAGGGCTCGATCACCGTCGACGGCGTGAGCCTCACCGTCGTCGAGGCCCGCGACGCCAGCTTCACCGTCAGCCTGATCCCCGAGACGCTCGCCCGCACCACGCTCGGCCGGCGCCAGGTCGGCGACCTGGTCAACCTCGAGGCCGACGTCATCGCCAAGCACGTGGAGAAGCTGCTCGGCGCCCACCTCCCGGCCGCCCCGGCCGCCCTCGTCGACGACGAGGAGGAGTGATGGGCCCGCTCGAGTGGCTCATCAACGGCACGATCCCGGTGCCGGGCGGCGCCCTCGGCGCCCGCGAGGTGATCGGCAACCTGTTCGGCCTGGCCAGCGCGGTCCTCGGGATGCGCCGCCTCCTCTGGGCATGGCCGGTCGGCCTGGTCGGCAACCTGCTCCTCTTCACGGTCTTCGCCACGGGCGAGTTCTCCGGGACGGTCGAGGAGCCCCTGTGGGGCCAGGCCGGCCGCCAGGTGTTCTTCGCGGCGGTGTCCGCGTACGGCTGGTGGCGCTGGTCGCAGGCACGCAGGGCCGGCGGGGCCTCTGACGGCGGTGCCATCGCGCCCCGCTGGGCGACCTGGACCGAGCGAGGACAGCTGGTGGTCCTCGGGGTCGTGGGGTACGCCGCGTCGTACGCCCTGCTCCTGCGCGTGGGATCGTGGGGGCCGAGCACCGAGGCGTGGATCCTGGCCGGGTCCATGCTCGCGACCTGGGGCATGGCCCGTGGCTGGGTCGAGTTCTGGCTGGTGTGGATGCTCGTCGACGTCGTCGGCGTGACCACGCTCGTCAACGCCGGCTACTACCCGACAGCAGGGATGTACCTCTTCTACGCCGTCTTCGTCGTCATCGGGTTCTTCATCTGGTGGCGCGACAGCAGCACGGTCGTCGAAGTGGTCGAGGAGAAGGAGACGATCGCCGCATGAGCGTGCGACTGGACAGCGTCGAGCAGGCGATCGCCGACATCGCCGCGGGCAAGGCCGTCGTCGTCGTCGACGACGAGGACCGCGAGAACGAGGGCGACATCATCTTCGCCGCCGCCAAGGCGACGCCCGAGCTGATGGCCTTCACCATCCGCCACTCCAGCGGGGTGATCTGCGTGCCGATGCCGGGCCACATGCTCGAGCGGCTCGAGATCCCGCTGATGACCCCGCACAACAAGGACCGGCTGCGCACCGCCTACACGATCTCCGTCGACGCCCGCGACGGCGTCTCGACCGGCATCAGCGCGGCGGACCGCGCCCACACCGCGCGAACGCTCGCCGACTCCGCGACCGAGCCGTGGGAGCTCACCCGTCCCGGCCACGTCTTCCCGCTGCGCTACCGCGAGGGTGGCGTGCTCGTGCGCCGCGGCCACACCGAGGCCGCCGTCGACCTGGCCCGGCTGGCCGGCCTCACCCCGGCCGGCGTCCTCGTCGAGGTGGTCAACGACGACGGCACGATGAAGCGCGCCCCCGAGCTGCGCGAGTTCGCCGACGAGCACGGTCTCGCGATGATCTCCATCGAGGACCTCGTCCGCTACCGGCGGCGCCACGAGCGGCACGTGGAGCGGGTCGCGGAGACCAGGCTGCCGACGCGCCACGGTGAGTTCACCGCGTACGGCTACCGCATCACCATCGACGACAGCGAGCACGTCGCGCTGGCGCACGGGGACGTCGCCGCCGCGGTCGCGGCCGGCGAGCCGGTCCTGACGCGTGTGCACAGCGAGTGCCTCACCGGCGACGTGTTCGGCAGCCAGCGCTGCGACTGCGGACCCCAGCTCGACGAGGCGCTGCGGGCCATCGTCGAGGAGGGCAGGGGAGTGGTCGTCTACCTCCGCGGCCACGAGGGCCGCGGCATCGGCCTGGTCGCCAAGCTGCAGGCCTACCAGCTGCAGGACGGCGGTCGCGACACCGTGGACGCCAACCTCGACCTCGGGCTGCCGGCCGACGCACGGCACTACGGGACGGCCACCCAGGTCCTGCGCGACCTCGGCATCTCGTCGGTGCGGCTGATGACCAACAACCCCGACAAGGTCTCCAGCCTGGAGGACTTCGGCATCACCGTGGCCGAGCGGGTGCCGCTGACGCCCCATCCCACGGTCCACAACCGGGCCTACCTCGAGACCAAGCGCGACCGGATGGGCCACGAGCTGCCCGGCCTGGCCGTCGACCACCAGGACGAGCACGAACCAGCAGGAGGAGAGGCACGATGAGCGGACACGGAGCCCCCACCGCCCAGCCGTACGACGCGAGCGGACTGAAGGTCGCCGTCGTCGCCGCGACCTGGCACACCCAGGTGATGGACGGCCTCGTCGCGGGCGCCGAGCGCGCCCTCGCCGCCTATGGCATCAGCGAGCCGGAGGTCATCCGGGTCCCCGGGACCTTCGAGCTGCCCGTCGTCGCCGCTGCCCTCGCCCGGGCCGGGTACGACGCGGTCGTCGCGCTGGGCGTCGTGATCCGGGGCGGCACCCCGCACTTCGACTACGTCTGCTCCGCGGCGACCGACGGTCTCACGCAGGTCAGCGTCGAGCACGCCGTCCCGGTCGGCTTCGGCGTCCTGACCTGCGACACCGAGGAGCAGGCGCTCGACCGCGCCGGGCTCGAGGGGTCGGCCGAGGACAAGGGCTGGGAGGCGACGTCGGCCGCCCTCGACACCGCGCGGGTGATTCAGCGCATCCGCGGCTGACGACCGTCGTGACCGGGTCGTGAGTGGCTTGCGACTACCGGTGCCCACCGTGGGCCCATGACTCACTCACCCTCATCCCGTTCCATCCACCTGGCTCCGGTCGTCGGTGCCCTCGCGGCCCTCCTGGCACTGTCGGGGTGCGCCGGCGCCGCACCACGTGCGACACCCGGGCCCGCCTCGCCACCGGCCACTCCTTCCGCGTCACCGTCCGTGCTCGCGTCGCCGGCCGGCTCCTCGACCGACGTCGAGCCGCCCGTGGGCGCGGTCGAGGCCCGGCGGCTGTCGCCGCGGCGTGCAGCGGTGGGCGCGGCCAGGATCGCCGTGCCGCGGGGCTGGAAGGTGGACTGGGTCGGTGTGGGCTATCTCCACACTGGGCCTGGCCACTTCCGCTACAGCGGCGGTGCCTTCGCGGTCGTCGCCAGTGCCATGGCGTCCGGCGGCCTCGAGTCGGTCGGCGGTCGGGTCCTGGCGTGGCTGAGGGCCCAGCCCGACGTCACGGTCCGCGAGCTGCGACCCGTCGTCGTGCAGGGCCGGAGCCACCCGGCAGTGCTCGTGCAGGGCTCTGCCCAGGTCTGCGGCTCCCCGGTGGACTCGCCGGAGGCCGCGCACCACTCGTGCATCAACGCCCGCGGGAGCGTGCTCGCTCTCCTGCCCGTGAAGGCGAACGGGGCGAAGGAACGCACCCTCGTGGTCAGCGTGGGCGCGCGCCCGCTCGGTCGGCGGGCGGACGAGGCGACCGTGGCGGATCGGCGCGAGCGCCTTCAACGGCTGGTGGACCTGGTGACCGTGCCCTGACGTCGGCAAACGCCCCGGAGACCCCCCATGCGTCCTTACCATCTGCCCATGCGGTTCAGCGTGCTCGGTCCCCTTGCGGTGCACGGCCCGCGCGGCTCCGTGGACGTGGTGGGCGCCAAGGAGCGCAACTTGCTGGCGCACCTCGTCGCGGCCGGTGGTCGCGTCGTGACCGTCGACGAGCTCGCGGCCTCGCTGTGGGCCGACCGCCCACCTCGCGCACCCGGCAAGGCCTTGCAGACCTACGTCCTGCGGCTGCGCAACGCGCTCGAGCCCGATCGTCGAGGCGTCCCGACGATCGTCGTGACCGAGGGGGCGGGCTACCGGCTGGCCGTGTCCGAGCACGAGGTCGACGCCGGGCGGTTCGCGCACCTGGCGGGGGTGGGGCGTGCCGCGCTGGACGCGGACCGTCCGGACGAGGCGGCCGAGGTCCTGCGCGAGGCACTCGACCTGTGGCGTGGACCGGCCTACGCGGGGTTCGAGGAGACCGGCTTCGGGCGGGCCGAGCGGCAGCGCCTCGACGAGATCCGGGTGAGCGCGCGCGAGGACCGGTGGGCTGCGGAGGTCGACCTGGGCCGGTCCGCCGCCGCGATCCCCGAGCTCGAGCAGCTCGTCTCCGAGCACCCCTGGCGCGAGCGTGCGTGGGGCGTGCTCGTGCTGGCGCTGTTCCGTGCGGGCCGCCAGGGCGAGGCCCTCGGTGCCGTGGAGCGCGCGCGGATCCGCCTCGCCGAGGACCTGGGCGTCGACCCGGGACCGGAGCTGCGCGACCTCCACGCCCGGGTGCTCGCCCAGGACCCGATCCTGGTGCGTCTTCCCGACCCGGCGGCGCTGCGGACCGTCGGCGAAGCGGACGACACGCCGACACACCACCGGTCGGCGACTCCCTCGCGGGCCGAGAGCCTGGCGGTGGTCCGCGAGGAGGTCGGGTCGGTGGCCGCCGCCGGAGATGCCCTGCGCGGCGGCCGGTCGGCACTGGTCGAGGGCATCGTGGCGTTGCAGACCGGAGCGGTGCCAGCGTCCATCCCGTCCGACGTGTGCCCCTGGCGC
Organism: Nocardioides flavus (ex Wang et al. 2016); assembly: GCF_014653115.1. GTDB lineage: Bacteria > Actinomycetota > Actinomycetes > Propionibacteriales > Nocardioidaceae > Nocardioides > Nocardioides flavus. The sequence continues at coordinate 38,582 of NZ_BNAD01000016.1, forward strand.
GGCCTGGAGACCTACGACGTCGAGGACCGCCCTTGGTTCGCCGGCCGCGAGCGCCTGGTCGCCGAGCTGCTCGCCTGCCTCTCCTCGGAGCGGTTGTTGGCCGTGGTCGGCGCGTCGGGCAGCGGCAAGTCGTCGCTCGTCCGCGCCGGAATGCTCGCTGCCCTCGCTGAGGACGCGCTGCCCGGCAGCGCCGCCTGGACCACGCTGGTGATGCGTCCCGGTGCCTCGCCCATGCGCGAGCTCGCCGCCGTCGCGCTCGGTGCGGCCCAGGCCGCACCGTCGCTGGGTGACCTGCTGCTGCGGCTCGCCGAGCAGGGCGGGCCCGATGACGTGCGGCGCACCGTGCTCGTGGTGGACCAGCTCGAAGAGGTGTGGACGGCGTGCGACGACGACCGTGAGCGTGAGTCGTTCCTCGACGCCCTCGCCGGCATCGCGCACGAGACCGACGCTCGGGTGGTGCTCGTCGTCCGTGGTGACTACTTTCCTCGCCTCGCCGACCACGCCGCGCTGGCGATGCTGGTCCGCGACGCCACCCTCCTGGTGGGGGCCCCCAGCCCGGCCGAGGTGCGACGCATGGTCGAGGTGCCCGCCCGGGCCGCCGGCCTGTCGCTCGACACCGGCCTGGCCGAGACCCTGACCGACGACGCGGGCCAGGAGCCCGGGCTGCTGCCGCTGCTGTCGACGTCCCTCCTCCAGATGTGGGAACGTCGCCGCGACCATCGGCTCACCTACGCCGACTACGTGGCGATCGGGGGCCTGGCCGGCGCGGTCGCGCACCTCGCCGAGGACGCATACGGGACCCTCCCCGAGGACGACCGCGCCACCGCGCGGGTCGTCCTGCTGAGGCTGGCCGGTCGCAGCGGCACCGGGGAGGTCGTGCGCCGCCGGGTCCCGCTCGCCGAGCTCGAGGGTCTGCCGGGCAACACCGGCGACGTGGTGGCCGTGCTCGCCGGAGCGCGGCTGCTGACGCTTGCCGGGGACTTCGTCGAGGTCGCTCACGAGTCGCTGTTCCGTGAGTGGCCCCGCCTCGCGCGCTGGCTCGCCGACGACGTGAGCACCCGGACGATCCAGCAGCGCCTGGCCGTGGCGGCCGGACAGTGGGACGAGCAGGGCCGCGACCCCGGACTCCTCTGGCGTGGTGCGGGCCTGCAGTCGGCGATCGACGTCACGGCGGCCTACCCCGACGAGACGACCGCGATCGAGCGCGAGTTCCTCGCCCGGGCGGAGGCGGCCGTGGACGAGGAGCGGCGTGCGGCTGAGCTGCGAGCCATGCAGCGCGAGCGCCAGAACAGGTCGCTGCGGCTGCTGCTGACGGTCGCGGTCGTGCTCCTCGTGACAGCAGTCGTCGCCGGTGTGCTCGCCGCCCTGTCCCGGGAAGAGGCTGCTCAGGCGCGCGACCGCCAGGCGGCGGCGGCCGTCGCCGCCGACGCGCGCCGGCTGGCCGCTGCCTCGCTCAACGAGGAACAGCTCGACCTCGCGTTGCTGCAGGCGGTCGAGGCGGTGCGCACCGAGCCCGGCCCCGAGACCCACGGGGCGTTGCTCAGCCTGCTGGCCCGCACTCCCGACCTGCTGCACCAAAGGCGCGCCGAGACGCCCTTCCTCCGCGCCGACGCCAGCCACGACGGCAGGGTGGTCGCGGTCGCCGAGTACGACCCGCGCGTGATCGGGGTCGGCGGCGACACCGGAGAGGAGCTGTGGACGCGCGAGGTCCCGAATGCCGGGCACGTCCTCACCCTCCAGGGGAGCCGGCGCGGCTTCCTCGTCACGTATTGGGACGACGCGGGCGGGACCGGGGTCGAGCTGTGGGACGACCGGACCGGGCGCACCGAGTGGTCCCTCGCCCCGAGTGACGTCGATCGGGTCGTCGGGCCGGGGGAGCCAGACCTGCTGGAAGCCGTCTGGCTGGCCGACGACCGCGTGCTGGTGCTGACGCCCACCCACCTGGTCACGGTCTCGCCACGGGGACGGGTCCGACGGGTCCATGAGCTCGCGCCCGGGCCGTACCCCGGCCTGCTTCGCGCCTGGCCGGACGGGCGGGTCAGCTACGAGGCGCCGCTCGACGTCGGCCACGTGATCGACCTCGACCGACCCGGCCGGGTGCGCACCCTCGACTTCTCCGTACCCAGTGTCTCGCCCGACGGTGGGCTGGTCCTGACCGCCGACCGGTCCCAGCCCGACCGGGTTCGGCTGCGGCTGCGCGACTCCCGGACCTTCGAGCCCCGAGGAGAAGAGATCACGGTCACGTCCTTCGACGACGGAGTCGACTGGGCGCCGGACGGGCGTACGTTCGTCATCGGCGCCGGCGAGGCGGTGCAGGTGCGCGACCGCCGGGGACGCCTCCAGCGCGAGCTCACCGGGGCGCACAGCGGTGCGGTGATGGCGCCCGTCGTCGCCGGTGAGGACCGCCGGGTGCTCTGGTCGGCGGGCCGCGACGGACTGCTGTCGGCCTGGACGCTGCGCGACACCGGCGGGTTGCTGTCCTCCATCGACCTCGGCGCCAGCCCGTTCTCCGGGCAGGCCAGCCTCGACGGCTCGCGCGCAGTCGCCCTCGACTACGTCGAGGACGACCTCAACCAGGCGTACATCCTCGATCCGACGAGCGGTGCCGCGTCCGACCCGTTGCCCATGCCGGCGGAGTGCCAGTGCCAGCCCTGGGCCGTGGCGATGGCCGGCGACGGCAGCGTGGTCGTCGGCGCGCTCCACGAGGTCGAGTCCCGCCGGCTGGTCGAGGACCGCGGCCGCGTCGCGGTCTGGGACCCGGGCTCGGGCGAGCTCCTGCGGACGATCGCGACGCCGTGGGCACCGGTCGGTGTCGGTGTCACGCCGGACGGGTCCAGGGCGGTCGTGAACGGGTTGGGCGGCGTCGCCGTCGTGGACCTGCGCGCCGGCGCGATGCTCGACCGGCCGCTCGCGCTCGAGCCGTTGGACGGGCCCGAGGGCGTCACCCGCGTCAGCGCCGACGGTCGCACCGCTGCGGTGTCCCGCAACGGCGACCTCCTGCTCCTCGACGTGGGGACCGCCAACGAGCTGGTCTCACGCCCCCTGGCCAGCCGCTCGGCGACCGCGCAGCGGGCCACCGCCCTGGGCTGGGTGGCTGGCGACCTGGTCGTCGGCGGGCTCGACGGCCGCCTGCTGTTCCTCGACGGGGCAACGCTGGCGCCCGTGGCAGCCCCGCGCGAGGTCTCGGCCGGGTTCGTCATCGACGTGGTGGAGGTCGGAGAGGTCGCCGCGAGCCTGGGCACCGACGGCGACGTACGGCTGTGGGACCCCGGCACGTGGTCGCCGATCGGCCTGCCGGTCACCGAGGAGAACGTGCCCGGCTTCCTGTCGGGGTCCGACGGGGAGCTCCGGGCCTGGTTCGAGGGCGGCAGCCTGGGCACCGCCGGTCGGGCGCGGGACCTCGCGCTGGACCCCGACGGCTGGGTCGCGCGCGCGTGCGTCCGCGCGGGTCGTCAGCTCACCGCGGACGAGTGGGACGTCATCCACCCCGACCGCGAGTGGCGGGAGACGTGTCCGGGCGCGTGACCCGCCACCGGGCCGGGACCGTGAGCGAGTCGTGACCGGCCCGCGACCGCGGTCGACTTCGCTGTGAGCGCCGGGAGACACCCGGATCCTGACCGAAGGGAACCCTCCAGTGAAGCTCTCGCACACCATCGTCGCAGTGGCCGCCGTCGGCCTCTTCGCCACCACTGCCGCCGCACCTGCCCAGGCTCGGGAATGGCTCCCGATCGAGGGGCACGACCAGCTCGTCCTGGCCACCTGCTCGGACGGCTCGCAGGTCCTCTCCGCGATGATCACCGACCTACGTCGCAACCGCTACTCCATGGACTTCGTCGTCGACCGGGACGGGAACACGACCGGCGTGGTCCTCATGCTGAAGTACGCGGGTGGGGCCACGCACTCCACGACGGGTCAGACCATCGAGGGCAGCGGAGTGGACCGGATCGTGGTCGACTTCGTCACCGGCGATCAGACGTCCGCGGGTGGCAGGTGGACGGTGAACCTCGCCGGCGAGGGGTGGGTGGTCAAGGAGGCGGGCCGGATCACGTACGACGGCGCGAGCGGCGAGGTCGACTTCTCCGGGATCGCCTCCGTGGACTGGGCCGCGCTCTGCCCCTTCTTCGGCGTGCCGGCCTGACCGTCGGGAGGGGCGCGTCGGCTAGCTCGTACGGTCGCTCGCACCCTGCAGTCGGTCGATGTGCTCGGACGCCTCCGCCTTGGTCAGGTCGGCCGGCAGCTGCTCACCCGCCTCCCGGGCCAGCGTGTCGAGGTAGCTGCGCTGCGCGCCGGTCATCGGCTCGTCGCCGGTGACCCACTCCTCGGGGTCCTTGCGGGTGGTGTCGCCCTGGGAGCCGCCGAGGAACTCGCGGCCGGGCTCGTCGGGCGTGGTCGAAGGTGTGTTCGATTCGGTCATGTCCCGACTGTAGCCCGCGGTGCCGACACCGCCACCGCCCCGTCGGGTGGTCCGCCCTCGGGACCGGGTCGCGGACGGCCGTGCGCCAGCGCCTAGTCTTGTCCCTCGTGAAGACGTTCGAGGAGCTGTGGGCCGAGCTGTCCACCAAGGCCGAGGAGCGCCCCGAGGGCTCGGGCACCGTCGCCCAGCTCGACGCCGGCGTCCATGCCATCGGCAAGAAGCTGCTGGAGGAGGCCGCCGAGTCCTGGATGGCCGCCGAGCACGAGGGCAAGGACGCGACGGCGCTGGAGATCAGCCAGCTGCTCTACCACGCGCAGGTCCTGATGCTCGCCTCCGGACTGACCCTCGACGACGTCTACGCCCACCTGTGAGAGACAGCTGGGAGAACGGGATGGACCCCGCATGACCCTCCGCATCGCCGTCCCCAACAAGGGGGCGCTGTCCCAGGCCGCGACCGACATCCTGCGGGAGTCGGGCTACCGCCAGCGCAGCGACTCCAAGGAGCTCGCGCTCGTCGACACCGAGAACGACGTCGAGTTCTTCTACCTGCGCCCGCGCGACATCGCGCTCTACGTGGGCGAGGGCACGCTCGACGTCGGCATCACCGGCCGCGACCTGCTCCTCGACTCCGGCGCCAAGGCCGACGAGGTGATGAACCTCGGCTTCGGCCGCTCGCGCTTCCACTTCGCCGGGCCAGCCGGCCGCTACTCCTCCCTCGAGGACCTCCGTGGCCTGCGGATCGCGACCTCGTACGTCGGGGTGGTGGAGGACTACCTGTTCCGCCACGGCATCGACGCGACCGTCACGCGCCTCGACGGCGCGGTCGAGACCAGCATCCAGCTCGGCGTCGCCGACGTCATCGCCGACGTGGTCGAGACCGGCTCCACGCTGCGCGCCGCCGGCCTGGCGACGTTCGGCGAGGTCATCCTCGACTCCCAGGCCGTGCTCATCACCCGAGGCGGCGAGGTTCCGGACGACTTCGAGATCTTCCGCCGCCGGCTCGAGGGCGTGCTGGTCGCCCGCAGCTACGTGATGATGGACTACGACATCGAGGAGGCCCACCTCGACGCGGCCACGACCCTCGCCCCCGGGCGCGAGGGTCCGACGATCTCGCCCCTCGGCAAGGCCGGGTGGGTGGCGGTGCGCGTCATGGTGCCCCGCGCCGGCTCGCAGCGGCTGATGGACGACCTCTACTCGATCGGTGCCCGCGCGATCCTCCTCACGGACATCCATGCCTGCCGCCTCTGACCCCGCGCGCGGGAACGAGGTCCCCACGCTGCCCCGCACGTGGCGGCCGATGGGCGTGCGGATCGCCGTGCTCGGCTTCGGCCTGATGCTGTTCGTCGTGTGCGCGGCGGCGTGGTTCGGCTTCGACGAGTCGGTCCGCGAGCGCTTCAACATCCTCCAGCGGATCACGCTCCTGGTGATGGGCGCGGGCTTCGCGGTGATCGGCTGGGCGCTCGGGCGCGCCCGGGTCACCGCCTCCGCCGACGGTCTCGTCGTGGTCAACGGCTTCCGGACCCGACACCTCGACTGGGAGCAGGTCCTCGGCATCCACCTGCCCGAGGGAGCCCCGTGGGCGACCCTCGACCTCGCCGACGGCACGACGATCTCGGCGATGGCCCTGCAGGGCTCGGACGGCCGGGTCGCCCGCGACGGCGTACGCGAGCTGCGCGCCCTGATCGACCGCGGGTCCCCGCAGAACATCTGACAGCCGTCACCTGCGCGCCGGCCGGGCGTCGCCGTGAGGTCACCTGCGAGCGGTGGGCTCGGCGCATGACCCTCGGACACCGCGCGGCCGGTCTCGCCGCGACCATCCTCGCCACTGCCGTCGCGCCCGCGACCGCGACCGTCACGCCCGACAACATCCGCCCGGACCTCGCAGGCCGACCCACGCTCGCTGCCTGGTCGGTGCTGCAGGCGACCACCTACGTCCCTGGCAGCGAGCCCAGCGGCCACTGGACCTCCGGCACCACCTCGGTCCCGGCGCCGTACCCCGGGCAGCCGGTGCAAGGCTTCTCCGGCACCCACGCGCTCGGCGACGGCTCGTTCCTGGTGCTGTCCGACAACGGGTTCGGCAGCAAGGCCAACAGCGCCGACTTCCTGCTGTCCGTGCACCGCATCACCCCGGAGACCGACGCCGCCGACGGGGACGGCGTGACGTCGCACGACCGCACCGTCGCGGTGCTCAGCGACCCCGACCGCTTGATCCCGTGGACCACCTGGCGTGACGGCGGCTGCGAGGCGGCGAGCTCCCTGCCGGCTGGCTACACCTGTCCGGCGCCCGACCGCAGGCTCACCGGGTGGGACTTCGACCCCGAGTCGCTCCAGGTGGCCCCGGACGGATCGTTCTGGATCGGGGAGGAGCTCGGCCCCTACGTGCTCCACTTCGACAGCAGCGGAAGGCTCCTGGAGGCTCCCGTGCCGACGCCCGGGGTGAGGAGTCCCTCCAACCCGACCCTTGCCGGAGCCACGCCGAACCTGCCGGACTCGAAGGGCTTCGAGGGGATGTCCATCAGCCCGGGCGGCGCGGTCCTGCGGCCGATGCTGGAGGGAGCCACCGCCGAGGACAAGGCCGCCGGCATGGCCGACGCGCTGCGGATCTACACCGTCCGCGACGGCGAGTTCGAAGACGGGTTCCTCCGCTACCGCATGGAGGACCCGGCCCACGCCCTGGGTGACTTCATCCAGGTCAACAGGCACGAGGCGCTCGTGATCGAGCGCGACAACGGGCAGGGCGCGACGGCCGTCTTCAAGCGGATCTACCTCGTCGACCTGCGTGACCGCGACCGCGACGGGTGGGTCGGCAAGCGGCTCCTCGTCGACCTGATGGACGTCGCCAACCCCGATGGCCTCTCGCCCCACGGGGACCCGTTCACCTTCCCGTTCTTCACCATCGAGGACGTCGAGGTCCTCGGTGCGCGCACCATCGCGGTGATGAACGACAACAACTTCCCGGCGTCGGGCGGCCGCTCGACGACCGAGCCGGACCACAACGAGTACGTCGAGATCACCCTCCCCGAACGGCTGCGGGTCGATCGGCGGCTGCTGCCGCGCTGACCGCCTGCCGGCGCAGGCGCCGACCCGTCAGTCCGTCGCGACGATCCGGTCGGCGCGGGCGCGCGTCCGGTGCTCGGCGAACAGCCGGTCCTCCTCGATCCGGAACCGCAGCCAGTGACCGCGCATGGCCTCACCGTCGCGCGCGATGCCGCGGGTCAGTCGCAGGCCGGACTCGGCCTCCACCCACACCAGCAGGCCGACGACGTCCGCGATGGCGGGCGACCAGGAGCCGACCCCCTCCAGCACCAGCAACCCGCCCGGTCGTACGATGTGGGTCTCCGCCCAGCCGTCCGCCAGCCAGTCCCAGCGCCGCCACTCGCCGGGGCGGCCGTCCGCGAGCGGACGCACCAGCGCCTCGACGGTGGCGGCGAGTCCGGGCAGGCCTCCCCAGCCCTCGAGGAGGTCGTCGCAGTGCACGACGTCCGCGTCGGGCACGACGTCCACGATCGCCTGCGCGAGCGTGGTCTTCCCCGAACCGGCGGGTCCGTCGACGCAGACCAGCCGGCCCGACCCGAGGGTCGGGGGAGCGGCGAGCACGCACGCGGCGACCTCACGGGCCACCTGGGCCGGGTCGGCTGCCATCAGAAGACGAGCTCGCAGCCGCGGTAGGACGGCACCACATCGACCACCCGGTCCCCGCGCACGAGGTGCACGTCGCGGACGTGCTCGAAGAGCTCCCCGGACTTCGCGTGCCTGAACCAGACCAGGTCGCCGATGCGCAGCAGCGCGGCAGGGTGGCCCGTCAGCGGGGTCTGCACCTCTCCGGCGCCCTCGAGCCCGGTGAGGTGCAGGCCCGGCGGGGCCCACGGGACGGGGGAGCGGTCCGCGCCGGTCGGACCGCTGGCGATCAGGCCCCCACCGTGGACGGTGGCGATGGTCGGCTGGGGCTTGCGGGTGACCCGCAGGCCGAAGAAGGCGGCCGGTCGCGGCTGGAAGGACGCGTAGTGGTCGAACAGCGCTGGCACGAGCAGGCCCGAGCCTGCGGCGACCTCGGTCACTGCCGGATCCGCGGCGGTCGCCTCGACCGAGCCCGAGCCGCCTCCGTTCCACAGCTCGAGGTCGACGATCGGCGCGAGGGCCTCCGAGATCTCACGACGGCGCACCGCGAGCTGTGCCGTCGAGGCCTGCTTGAGCCGACGCACGAGCAGGGACTTCGTACGCTGGCCGGGCACGTCGTCCTGGACGCCGGCGACCTGGCCCTCGTAGGTCATCACCCCGACCAGGCGGAAGCCCTCGCGCCCGGCCACCGCGCGGGCCAGGACGACGACGTCGGCCGTGTCGAGCAGCGGCGAGCGCTTGGGGCCGATGTGCTGTCCGCCGAGCCGGAGGCCCGCGTCGACGTCGAGCGCGATCCGGACCGGGACGGCGCGCGAGGCCCGGGTGGCGTCGACGGCCTCGAGGTGTGCGGTGTGGTCCACCATCAGCGTGATCGCGGCGGCCGCGGACGGGGAGGACGTCAGCCGGCGCAGCGCGGCGGTGTCGACGCTCGGGTACGCCACGAGGATGTCGTCGCTGACCCCTGTCTCGTGCAGCCACAGCGCCTCGGCGAGGCTGTAGGCGAGCACGCCCGCGAACCCGTCGTGCGCCAGCGCGCGGCGGACCAGTTCCGGCACCCGCAGGGACTTCGAGGCGACCCGGATCGGCTTGCCGCCCGCCCGTCGTACCAGGTCGTCGGCGTTGGTGTCGAAGGCGTCGAGGTCGACCACGGCGATCGGGGTCGCAGGCGGCTCAGGCAAGGCCTCCACGGCCGCGTCGAGCCTCGACCACAGCCGGTTGCGGTCGACGAGGGGGTCGCTCACTCGATGCCGCGCTTGCGGAGCAGCGCCTCGATGTCGGCGAGGTCGTCGTCGACGGGCGACCCGCCCCGCTGCCTCGAACGCGTCGACGAGGCCTCCGGCAGGCCCGTCGCGGCTGCCGTGTCCCTGGCGTCGGCCGAGCTGCCGGCGGCACGGCCGCGCGCCAGCTGGCGGTCACGGATGAAGCCGCTGACGACGAACAGGACGACCGCCAGACCGGCGAGGCCCACTCCCGTCCAGGTCAGGACGTTGAACACCAGGCTCGTGGCCCAGTCGGTGACAGAGCCTGCGATCTCGACGACCATCTCCAGCGTCCCGGTCAACCAGGCAGCGGCCGGCAACAGCGTGAAGCCCAGCGCCCGCAGTCCGTTGGCGGCTCCGCGTCGGCGAAACGCGATCCACGTCCAGATGGCACCCGCCACCGTGAGTGCTGCTGTCAGTGCGGCCCAGCTCGTCCCATCCACGACCCCAGACTCCCACAGCGCACCACGCACGCGAGAGGATGCCGCGGTGGCTCCCGACGACACCCCGCCCACCGACGACCGGCTCGAGCGCACCATCCCCGACCCCGGGTTCGCCGACGACGACGGGGCAGCCGACCCACGGCTGTCCCGGGTGCTCGAGGCGCACGCAGCGGGCACGGCCGCGTCCGGGACCGTGCTGGCGGCGCTCCAGGACGCCCGGCTGCTGGTGCCGGTCGTGGCCGTGCTCGGCGAGGTGGAGCTCGACGAGCAGGGGCTGGCGCACGACAAGTCCTCCGACATGGCGGCCGTCCTCGTGCAGGCCGCCGACGGCAGCAAGGGGCTGCTTGCCTTCACCTCGACCGCGACCATGGCGCGCTGGGACCCGGACGCACGACCGGTGCCCGTCACGACCGCCACCGCGGCCACGGCCGCGCTCCAGGACGGCGCCGAGGCGCTGCTCGTCGACCTCGCCGGGCCCGCGACGTTCGTCGTCGACGGCGACGATCTCGGCCGGCTGGCAGCCGGCTGGCGCCTGGTGGAGCTCACGGGCACACGCGGTGGCCACGGCTGGATTGGGCCGTCGGCGGAATGATCCGCTAACCTTCTGTGTTGACCGATCAGTGCCACCACGCTTCACGGTGGCGCAGATCCCGCCAAGCGGAGTCGAGCACCACCCGTCTCCCACCCGCATCGATCGCCCAGCACCACAGGTCGTCGGGTCCAGGTCCAGTGACACGGATGCCGAGAGGCACTCGTGGGCACGGTCTCCCCGCGGGGGAGATGCGTGATGACTGGCTCCCGCTTGGCAACAGCGGGAGCCATCCTTCATTTCCGGCCGAGCACGACCGGAGAGACAGGGAGTCCCACCCACCCGAACCACTGGAGGACCCATCAGCACCGAGCTGCGCATCAACGACCGGATCCGCGTACCCGAGGTCCGGCTCGTAGGACCCAACGGCGAGACCGTTGGCATCGTGCCGACCGACCAGGCACTCAAGCTGGCCGTGGAGGCTGACCTCGACCTCGTCGAGATCGCCCCCCAGGGACGCCCCCCGGTCTGCAAGCTCATGGACTACGGCAAGTTCAAGTACGAGAACGCCCAGAAGGCCCGCGAGTCGCGCCGCAACCAGACGAACGTGATCATCAAGGAGATGAAGCTTCGTCCCAAGATCGACAAGCACGACTACGAGACCAAGAAGGGTCACGTCGTGCGGTTCCTCGGTGCAGGCGACAAGGTCAAGATCACGATCATGTTCCGCGGGCGTGAGCAGCACCGCCCCGAGCTGGGCTTCCGGCTGCTGCAGAAGCTGGCCGAGGACGTGCAGGAGCTCGGCTTCGTCGAGTCCTCGCCCAAGCAGGACGGCCGCAACATGACCATGGTCCTCGGCCCGCACAAGAAGAAGGCCGACGCCAAGATCGACGCCGACGCCGCCCGCGCCTCCAAGGAGCAGGCGCGTGCCGAGCGAAAGGCCGAGGAGGACGCGGAGCGCGAGGCAGCCCACGCAGCCGGACCGGTCGCGCAGAAGAAGGAGCGACGCCGCTCCGAGAACCTCGATCCCGAGATCGAGGCCTGAGCGGAGCGAAGGCTCGATCGAGCATGCGGCGACGAAGTCGTCGCAACCCATCTCAGCAGCGGGCCCACACAGCCCTCTCAGACACACCCGAACCAAGCACGCACAAGGAAGTTGAGGCAGACACATGCCGAAGAACAAGACCCACTCGGGCGCCAAGAAGCGCTTCAAGGTGTCCGGCTCGGGCAAGATCATGCGCCTGCAGGCCGGCCGCAAGTCCGGCGCTGCGTTCGCGTCCGCGCCGACCACCGGCAGCCGCAAGAAGCACCGCCGCAACGCCGGCATGGTCGAGCTCGAGAAGGGCGACGTCTCGCGCGCCAAGAAGATGCTCGGCATCTGAGCCTCACCCACCGCACCACCCCGGTGGCTCAGCCGCCGTCCGTCTGACTTTCCCCTGCATCAAGGAGTAACCCCATGGCACGCGTGAAGCGCGCAGTGAACGCCCAGAAGAAGCGTCGTACCACCCTCGAGCGCGCGAGCGGCTACCGCGGCCAGCGCTCGCGGCTCTACCGCAAGGCCAAGGAGCAGGTCACCCACTCCCTGGTCTACAGCTACAACGACCGCCGCAAGAACAAGGGCAACTTCCGCAAGCTCTGGATCCAGCGCATCAACGCCGCGGCCCGCGCCAACGGCATGACCTACAACCGCTTCATCCAGGGCCTCGGCCTGGCGGGCATCGAGGTCGACCGCAAGATCCTCGCCGAGCTCGCCGTCAACGACGCCCCGGCGTTCGCCGCACTGGTCGAGGCCGCCAAGGCCGCGCTGCCCGAGGACGTCAACGCGCCCAAGGTCTCCGCCTGACCCACATGGAGCCCCTCACCGCCGGCAACACCCGCGTGAAGGAGGCCCGCAAGTTGAGCCGCCGCTCGGTACGCACCGAGCGGCGGCTCTTCCTTGCGGACGGTCCGAAGGCGGTCGAGGGCGCCCTCTCCGTCGAGGGCTGCGTCGTCGAGGTGTTCGTGACGCCCGCCGCGCTCGAGCAGCACGCCGGACTGCTCGCCGACGCGCCGCTGACGCTGGTCGACGACCGGGCTCTGGCGTCCCTGTCGGACGCAGTGTCGCCCGCCGGCGTCGTCGCCGTGTGTCGCCACATCGACGCACCCCTACGGCACGTGGTGAGCGTCTCGCGGCGGCTGCTGGTCATCTGCGCGGACGTGCGCGACCCCGGCAACGCCGGCACCGTGATCCGTACGGCCGACGCCGCCGGTGCCGACGCCGTGGTCCTGGCCGGCAGCTCGGTCGACGCCTACAACCCGAAGACGGTCCGCGCCACCGTCGGCAGCCTGTTCCACCTGCCGTTCGCGATCGAGCCCGACCCGGCGGCGGCGGTGCGGGCCGCCCAGGCGCGCGGGCTCACCGTGCTCGCCGCCGACGGCGCCGGCGAGGTCGACCTGTTCGAGGCCGACCTGGCGGGTCCGACCGCGTGGCTGTTCGGCAACGAGGCCTGGGGCCTGCCCGAGGAGCTCGCGGCACTGGCCGACCACCGCGTCGCGATCCCGATCCACGGGCGCGCCGAGAGCCTCAACCTCTCAACGGCCGCAGCGGTCTGCCTGTACGCCAGCGCTCGGGCCCAGCGACGATGATCCTCATCGACCCGCCGGCCGTCGCGCGGTGGGACCGGCTCTGGTCCCACCTGGCCAGCGACACGTCGTACGAGGAGGCGCACGCCTTCGCCGCGGCCAACGGGATCCCCGAGCGAGGCTGGGACCGCGACCACTACGACGTGCCGGCGGACTTCTACGACGCGATGGTGGCCGCGGGCGCCGTCCCGGTGTCCTCACGCGAGCTCGTCCTCGCGCTGCGGTCCGCGGGCTTGCGCAGGCCCAAGGCGCGGTTCGGATCCTAGACCTGGCCTAGGGTGTCGCTCGTGTCGGACGACAGCGCACCGCGCCACCGCGTGGAGAACGGCCGACCGACCCGACTCCGCACGCTGGCGGACTTCTATCCCGACGGCATCCTGGGGGCCAGCCGGGCGGGGGTCGTGACGATCCTCAACGCGCAGGGGGCGGCTCTGCTCGGCGTCGACCCCGAGGAGGCGCTCGGCCTGCCGCTGCCGGACGTCCTGCGGCTCCTCGACCAGGACGGACGCACCTGGCTCGACGTCAACCGCCCGTTCGATGCCATCTCGATCACGCGCGGCGTGCCCGAGCAGTCCTGGCTCAACGCCTCCGGCGACGAGGTGCTCACGACCGCGCGGCTCGTGCGCGAGGACGACCTGGGCGAGGTGGTCGGCATCGCCGTCGGCCTGCGCAGCGGGCGCGGGCGTGCCCGCCTGGACCGCGAGCGGTCCGACCTCGTGGCGACGGTCGCCCACGAGCTCCGCTCGCCCCTCACCGGCGTCAAGGGCTTCGTCCAGGCGCTGCTCAACCGCTGGGACAAGCTCACCGACGACCAGCGCAAGCTCATGCTGACGACCGTCAACGCCGACGCCGACCGCCTCGCGCGGCTGATCGCCGAGCTGCTCGACGTCGCCCGCATCGACACCGGGCGCCTCCAGCTGTATCCCCGCGAGTCGTCAGCGGAGGTGCTCGTCCGCCGGGTCGTCGACTCGATCGAGGCCGGCACCGCGCGCGACATCGTCCTCGACGTCGAGCCGGGGCTGCCGGACGTCTTCGCCGACCCCGACAAGTTCACCCAGGTCGTCACCAACCTCGTCGAGAACGCGGTGCGCCACGGCCTGGGCGAGGTGAGCGTGCGGCTCGCCCGGTCCGAGGAGCTCGACGGCGTGCGGATCACGGTCGACGACCAGGGCGACGGGATCCCGGTCGAGCTGCGGCGCCGGGTCTTCACCAAGTTCTGGACGACCGGCGACTCCGGCGGCAGCGGCCTCGGGATGTACATCGTCGGTGGCCTCGCCCGCGCCCACGGCGGATGGGTCACCATCGACGACGCCCCCGGCGGCGGTGCCCGGGTGATGGTCGACTGGCCCTCCGACGACCGGCGACCGGACTGACGGCGCACCTCCACACAACCTTCACGCGTCGCCCGCACCTCCCGCCCGTCGGGGCTCCTAGGGTCGACCCATGACATCCGGACCGGCTCCGCGCATCGCCCTCGTGGTCGAGGACGAGCCCGCCATCAACGATGCGCTGGCGCACCGGCTGCGTGCCGAGGGCTACGTCGTCGAGCAGGCCTTCGACGGGCCGACGGCGGTCGACCTGGCCGCCGGGATGCGTCCCGACGTCGTGCTGCTCGACGTGATGCTGCCCGGCCTCGACGGCCTCGAGGTGTGCCGGCGCATCCAGGCCGCCCGTCCGGTGCCGGTGCTCATGCTCACCGCTCGCGACGACGAGGCCGACGTCCTGGTCGGACTGGGGGTGGGCGCCGACGACTACCTCACCAAGCCGTTCTCGATGCGCGAGGTCGTGGCCAGGGTCGCGGCGCTGCTGCGGCGCGTGGAGCGAGCCGCCGCGCTGGCCGAGGAACGACCCGCCGTCATCGAGGTGGGCGGCCTGCGCATCGACCCGGGCACCAGACGTACCACCGTGGCGGAGGAGGCCGTGCACCTGACCCCGACCGAGTTCGACCTCCTGCTGTGCCTGGCCCGGCGACCCGGTCAGGTGCTGGGCCGCGAGCGCCTGCTGCGCGAGGTCTGGGACTGGGGCGACGCGTGGGGGAGCGCCAGCGCCACCCGTACGGTCGACAGCCACGTCAAGGCGTTGCGGAGCAAGGTCGGATCCGCGCGGATCCGCACGGTCCACGGCGTCGGGTATGCCCTGGAGACACTCCCGTGAGCGCCTGGTTCGACGCGGTCTCCAGTCTCAAGGTCAAGCTCGGGCTGCTCGTCGCGACCTCGGTCGTGGTGGCCGTCGTGCTGACCATGCTCGGCTCGGCGGCGCGGGTCCCGGCACTGCTGGTGCTGCCGGTCAGCGTGGCGCTCGCCCTCGGCGTCACCCAGCTCCTCGCTGCCGGGATGGTGGCGCCCCTGCGCCGGATGACCGAGGTCTCGCAGGCCATGGCGCGTGGCGACTACTCGGGCCGGGTCCGCACAACGGCCACCGACGAGGTCGGCCGGCTCGCCGGGGCCTTCAACCGGATGGCGGAGGACCTCGCCACGGTTGACCGCGAGCGACGCGAGCTCATCGCCACGGTGTCGCACGAGCTGCGCACCCCGTTGACGGCGATGACCGCGCAGCTGGAGAACCTCGCCGACGGGGTGGTGCCCGCCGATGCCGACCACCTCGCTGCCGCCCTCGGCGAGGCGGAGCGGCTCGGTCGGCTCGTCGAGGACCTGCTGCAGCTCTCGCGCCTCGAGGCGGGCGTGGTCGACCTCGACGTCCAGGACGTCGACGTGCGCGCACTGGTCGAGGACTCCCTCGCCCAGGTCCGGGCGGCCGGTCGGCCCGGCGAGGTCACCGTCCACCTCGCCGACGACCTGGTGGTCACCGCGGACCCGACCCGGTTGCGCCAGGTCCTGGTGAACGCCCTCGACAACGCCGCCCGGCACGCCCCGCCCAGCACCTCCGTGCACGTGACCGGCGCGGCGCACGCCGATGGCTGGTGGCTCGAGATCACCGACCAGGGCGGGGGAGTGGCACCGGCGGACCGCGAGCGCGTCTTCGAGCGCTTCGGGACCGACCGGGCCGGCGGCACGGGTCTCGGCCTCGCGGTCGCACGTTGGGCGGCGCAGCTCCACGGCGGGACCCTGCGCTTCCTCGACCCTGCCGAGGGCCGCGGCGCGCGGCTGCGCCTCGACGTCCCAGCCGCGCCGGCGCCTCGCGCGGCCGCACACGCCGAGGACCGTCCGACCCCGCCCTCGGCGCCGGCGGCACTCGTGGCTACGGCGCCCGACGCACCGGCGCCGCAGGGCGTCGACGCGATCTTCGGCAGGTTCTGGCCAGAGCGCGACCTCCGGTCGGGGTTCCGCACGGTCGCGGCCGCGGCGGGCGCCGGCCTCCTGGCCGGCTTCGCGCTGTCGTTCACCGCAGTCGGCGTCACCTGGACCGTCGTCGCCCTCGCCTGCGGCGTGGCTGCCCTCGCCACCGCGCGCAGGCGCCGTGAGGTTTGGACGCTCGCCTGCACAGCCCTGTCCGTGCTGCTCGTGCTACCGATGAGCCTGCTGGACGCGGCGTGGATCCAGCTGATCGGCCTCGTCGTGGCGGCCGCCGTCTTCCTCTGCGGAGTCACCGGCGCCCGAACGGTGCCGGGGATCGTGCTCACCGGCGTCGCCTGGCCGCTGGCGTCCCTGCGCGGGCTGCCGTGGTTCGGCCGTTCACTGCGACTGGCCGGCACCGTCTCCCGCGCGCCAGCCGTGGTCCGTACGGTCGCCTGGTCGCTGCTGGGCCTGGCCGTCTTCGGCACCATCTTCGCCAGCGCGAACCCCGTCCTCGGGTCCTGGGTCGACCAGCTCGTCCCCGACCTGACGTTCGACGACCTGGTCGGACGGGCTTTCCTCGCCTGCTTCGTCTTCGCCGCGACACTCGGCGCCGCCTACCTCGCGCTGAACCCCGCCGAGGTCGACCTGCTGGGCGGTCGTCGTCCCACGCCTCTGGCCAACCGCTTCGAGTGGCTGGTCCCGGTGCTCGTGGTCGACGCCGTGTTCCTGGCCTTCATCGTCGCCCAGGCGCGAGCCCTCATCGGAGGGCGCGACTACATCGAGGCCACGACCGGGCTGACCTACGCCGACTACGTCCACCAGGGGTTCGGGCAGCTCACCCTCGCCACGGCGCTGACCGTGCTGGTCGTCTGGGTCGCCGCCCGGCGCGCCGGGAGCACGGGCGCCGACCGGCGCTGGCTGTTCGGCTCCCTCGGCCTGCTGTGCACGCTCACGCTCCTCGTCGTGGCCTCGGCGCTCCGCGGGATGGCCGTCTACCAGGACGCCTACGGGTTCACGACGCTGCGGCTGTTCGTCGACGTCGTCGAGGGATGGCTCGGGTTCGTCGTGCTCGCGATCATGGTGACCGGCGTCGCCGGCCTCACCCGCTGGTTGCCGCGGGTGGCGCTCGCCTCCGGTGCCGCCGCGCTCGTCGGGCTGGCCGCGATCAACCCCGACGCCTGGGTCGCCGGGCAGAACATCGACCGCTACGAGACCACCGGCAGGCTCGACCTGCGCTACCTGCAGGAGCTCTCGGCCGATGCCGCGCCCGTGGTCGCCGAGCGGCTGCCCGCTGACGTCGCCCGCTGCGTCCTGGCCCCTCTCGCTGACGAGGAGCTGACGGCCGGGATCCTGGACGACGCGCGCGCGTGGAACCTCGCGCGGTCCCGCGCCGAGGACACCCTGCGCGGGCTCCGGCTGCTCCCGGACGCGCCAGGGTCGCCGTACGACGCTGCGGGCGACGACGAATGCGGTGGCGTCTGGACCGCCTTCGAGGAGTAGGCTCGTCCTCGTGGACACGAGCCTGCGATTTCTCAGCCCCGGACCTGGTCCGTCGGGCAGCTGACGTCACCGGGTCCGGGGAGTCCCCGTCCGATCCCGACGCTCGTCCACTTCTAGACTCTGCGGCGAACTGCTGTCGCCGCGCCGAAAGGGAGCCATGTCCGGCCCCAACACCGACTACGACCCCGTCGAAGTGACCCCGCTCAAGGCCGACCAGGTCGATGCGATGCGCGAGGCGGCCCTGGCCGCGATCGCCGCCGCGCCCGACCTGGAGGCCCTCAAGCAGGTCCGCCTCGACCACGCGGGCGACCGCTCGCCCATCGCGCTCGCCAACCGGGAGATCGGCGCACTGCCCCCGCAGGCCCGCAAGGAGGCCGGCCAGCGCGTCGGCCAGGCCCGCGGCGCGATCAACCAGGCCCTCACCACCCGGCAGGCCGTCCTCGAGACAGAGCACGAGGAGCGGATGCTCGCCGAGGAGACCGTCGACGTCACCCTCCCGACGACCCGCCGCCGCCGCGGCGGTCGCCACCCGCTGACGATGCAGTCCGAGCTCATCGCCGACCTGTTCGTCGCCATGGGCTACGAGGTCGCCGAGGGACCGGTCGTCGAGGCCGAGTGGCTCAACTTCGACGCCCTCAACCTCGGGCCCGACCACCCGGCGCGGACGATGCAGGACACCTTCTGGACCGAGCCGGCCGAGGACCACGTCGTGCTGCGCACCCAGACCTCGCCGGTCCAGGCCCGCACCATGCTGACCCGCACGCCCCCGATCTACGTAGTGTGCCCGGGCCGGGTCTTCCGCACCGACGAGTACGACGCCACCCACTCGCCGATGTTCCACCAGGTCGAGGGGCTCGTCGTCGACGAGGGCATCACGATGGCGCACCTCAAGGGCACCCTCGACCACTTCGCCTCGCAGCTCTTCGGCGACGGCATCACCACGCGCTTCCGGCCGTCCTACTTCCCGTTCACGGAGCCTTCGGCCGAGGTCGACGTGAAGTGCTTCGTGTGCCGTGGGGTGGGCAGCGACTCCTGCCGCACCTGCCGCGGCGAGGGCTGGATCGAGTGGGGCGGTTGCGGCGTGGTGAACCCGCGCGTGCTCGTCGCCTGCGGCGTGGACCCCGAGGTCTACAGCGGCTTCGCGTTCGGCATGGGCATCGACCGCTCGTTCATGTTCCGCCACGACCTTGAGGACCTGCGTCCGCTCTTCGAGGGCGACGTCCGGTTCAGCAGCGCGTTCGGCACCGAGATCTGAGAGGGGAGAGCGAGCGATGAAGGCACCCCTGTCCTGGGTCCTGGACCACGTCGACGTTCCCGACGGCACGACCACCGAGGAGATCACCGACCGGCTGACCCTCACCGGGCTCAAGCTCGAGGCGATCGAGAGCCCCGGGCGCGAGATCACCGGCCCCCTGGTCATCGGCCGCGTGCTCACCAAGGAGCCCGAGCCGCAGAAGAACGGCAAGACGATCAACTGGTGCACTGTCGACGTCGGTGACGCCAACGGCACCGGTGAGCCGCAGGGCATCGTGTGCGGGGCCCACAACTTCGAGCCGGGCGACCTCGTGGTCACCGTCCTGCCCGGCGGCGTGCTGCCCGGCGGGTTCGAGATCGGTGCGCGCAAGACCTACGGGCACCTGTCCGCCGGCATGATCTGCTCCGCCCGCGAGCTCGGCCTCGGCGACGACCACGACGGCATCATCGTGCTGCCCGCCGACGCGGGCGAGCCCGGCCAGGACGTACGTCGGGTCCTCGGCCTCGACGAGGAGACGATCGAGCTCGAGGTCAACCCCGACCGCGCGTACGCCCTCTCCATCCGCGGCATCGCGCGCGAGGTGCTCGTCTCCGTCGACGGTGCGACCGGCTTCCGGGACCCCGCGGTGCGCGACACCCCGGCCGCCAACGACGAGGGGCACCCCGTCGACGTCGAGGACGCCGAGGGCTGCCCCGTCTTCGTCGCCCGCACGGTCACCGGCTTCGACCCGACCGCGCCCACTCCGGACTTCATGGTCCGGCGGATCACGGCGGCCGGCATGCGGCCGATCTCACTGGCCGTCGACGTCACCAACTACGTCATGCTCGAGACCGGCCGGCCGATCCACGGCTACGACGCCGACAAGGTGCAGGGCGCCCTGGTCGTACGCCGAGCCCGGGAGGGCGAGACGCTGACCACCCTCGACGGCACCAAGCGCGTACTGAACCCGGCAGACCTCGTCGTCACCGACGACTCCGGCATCATCGGGCTCGGCGGTGTGATGGGCGGCGAGACGACCGAGATCTCCGACACCACGACGACCGTCCTGGTCGAGGCCGCGCACTGGGACGCGGTGTCCATGTTCCGCACGGGCCGCCGGCACAAGATCACCTCCGAGGCCGGCAAGCGCAACGAGCGTGGTGTGGACCCGACCATCTGCGAGGCCGCGGCCGACCGGGTCGTCGAGCTTCTCGTCGAGCACGGCGGCGGACGGGCCCACCCCGGCGTCACGGTGGTTGGGTCCCCGCCCGCCGTGCCTGCCGTGCAGGTCCCTGGCGGCCTCGCAGCGCGCGTGTCCGGCATGCCGATCTCCGAGGAGCGCAGCGTCGAGTGCCTGCGTGCCGTCGGGTGCGAGGTGTCGGGCAGCGGGACCCTGCTGGTCACCCCGCCGCCGTGGCGCCCCGACCTCACGGACGCGCAGGACTTCTCCGAGGAGGTCGTCCGACTCGTCGGCTACGACAAGGTGCCCTCGATCCTCCCCACGCCCCCGTCCGGGCGCGGCCTGACCCGGCCGCAGCAGCTGCGCCGCCGCATCGGTCGCACGCTCGCAGGCGAGGGCTACGTGGAGGTCGTGTCCTTCCCGTTCGTCGGCACCGCCGACCTCGACGCCCTCGGCCTGCCCGACGACGACCCGCGTCGCGACCTGCTCCGGCTGACCAACCCGCTCAACACCGAGGCCGGGTTCATGACGACGACGCTCCTGCCCGGCGTGCTGCGCGCCGCGGGCAAGAACGTCGGGCACGGCACGACCGACGTGGCGATCTTCGAGACCGGCACGGTCACCCTGCCGCGTCACGCCGGACCTGCGGCGATCCTGCCGGTGGACCGACGGCCCACCGAGGAGGAGTTCGCCGCCCTCGACGCCGCCCTGCCCGCGCAGCCGCTCCACCTCGCGGTCGTCGCCACCGGCGACGCCGTGTCGGGCGGCTGGTGGGGCGAGGCCCGCCCCGTGTCGTGGGCCGACGCCGTCGAGGCGGTCCGCTCGGTCGCGGCTGCGCTCGGTCTCGAGGTGACCGCCTCGGCCGCCGAGGTCGCCCCGTGGCACCCCGGACGCTGCGCCGAGATCTCGGTCGACGGCGAGGTCGTCGGCCACGCCGGCGAGGTGCACCCCACGGTCTGCGCCGCGTTCGGGCTTCCCAAGCGCTCGGTGGCCGCGGAGGTCGACCTCGACGTGCTCATCGCCAAGGCGGTCCACCTGCGCACCGCGCCGACGTTCTCGTCGTTCCCGGTCGCCAAGGAGGACGTCGCCCTCGTCGTCGACGCCTCCGTCCCGGCCGCCGACGTGGAGGCGGCGCTCCGCGAGGGCGCCGGCGAGCTGCTCGAGTCGATCCGGCTCTTCGACGTCTACACCGGCGACCAGGTCGGCGAGGGGAAGAAGTCGCTGGCCTACGCCCTGCGGTTCCGCGCCCCCGACCGCACCCTCAAGGAGGGGGAGGCGGCCGCCGCCCGCGACGCCGCGGTGGCGCTCGCGGCCGAGCGGACCGGCGCCGTCCAGCGCGCCTGACAGCACCTCCGTCGCCGACACTGGGCCTTGAGTCTCTGGGAGACTCAAGGCCCAGTGCGCGCTCCCGGCCGGTCCGGGTGGGGTCAGTCGATCGGTGTGTCGACGACCGCACGGAAGCGGGCGTACGTCTCCGGGTCCCCGGCGACCGAGACCTCCGAGTCGTCCCCGCGACGCCACAGCCACAGGTCGAGCGCCGCGGCGGGTCCGTCGACGACGACGTCCGGCTCGACGTCCTCCTCAGGAGCCGGCACGACGTGGAGGTCCGCCTCGTCCGTGTACGTCGTCCCGCTGTCGGGGGAGGTGCCGGAGAAGGTGCCGAGCCGGACCCAGACCTGCTCGCCGGTGTCCGTCGTGTCGACGCGCACCACGCCCTCGCCCGGCTCCCAGACGCCCCAGGGCGGACAGGCGCCGTACATCACCCCGAGCACCTCGTCCACGCCGTCCGTGGCGAGCAGCGGGTCGAGGTCCGAGGCGAGCCCGGCGGTGAGCTCGGCGTCGACGCGGTGGATGAGGGCCTCGTGCGCCTGGCGCCTGAGGATGAACCCCACGGTGTGGTCGTCCGACCAGTTCCAGGCGGCCTCGGACGGGTCGACGCCCTCGAAGGCACCCGCGAGGTCGGCGGACCAGACGTCGAAGGCCGCCAGCAGGTCTGCGTACGCCTCCGGGCGGGTCGGCTCGGTCACGTCGGGCTTCTCGGGCCGGGCAGCGAGCGTCTGCGCCCAGTGCCGCTGGACGATCGCGAGGTGCCACAGCAGGGCGGCGGCGTCCCAGTCCGGGCAGGACGGCACGCGGGCCGTGGGGTCGCAGTCGGCCAGCACCTCACGGAAGCGGGCCGACTCCGCGCGCAGGTGAGCGAGGTAGGCGTTCGGTGCGAGGCGCGTGCTGAGGTGGGTCACCCGCTCACCGTAGGCGCCCGCCGCCCGATCGCCACGGCCTTTTCCGACGCGACCCCCGTGATCGCGAGGCATGCATTGCAATGTATAGTCATGCATATGACCGTCTCAGTCGCCGTCGCCGGAGCCAGTGGGTACGCCGGGGGCGAGGTCCTGCGCCTCCTCCTGGGCCATCCCGACGTCGAGGTCGGCACCCTCACCGCCGGGTCCAACGCCGGCGAGCGGTTGGGTGCCCTGCAGCCGCACCTGCTCCCGCTGGCGGACCGCGTCCTGGTCGACACCACGGTCGAGACGCTGGCCGGCCACGACGTCGTGTTCCTCGGCCTTCCCCACGGCCAGTCCGCAGGGATCGCCCGGGCGCTCGGCGACGACACCGTCGTCATCGACTGCGGCGCCGACTTCCGTCTCACCGACCCGGGGGAGTGGCAGGCCTACTACGGCGGCGAGCACGCGGGGTCGTGGCCCTACGGCCTGCCCGAGCTCGCCGGTCAGCGCGAGCTGCTCCGGGGAGCGCGCCGCGTCGCTGTCCCGGGCTGCTACCCGACGGTGTCCACCCTCGCCGTCGCGCCGGCACTGGCCGCCGGCCTCGTCGAGCCCGACGTCACCGTCGTCGCCGCCTCCGGCACGAGCGGCGCGGGCAAGGCCGCCAAGCCCCACCTGCTCGGCAGCGAGGTGATGGGCAACGCCAGCGCCTACGGCGTGGGCGGCACCCACCGGCACACCCCCGAGATCGTGCAGAACCTCAGTGGCGTCCACGGGGCTCCGGTGCGCGTCGGGTTCACCCCCCTCCTCGTGCCGATGTCCCGCGGGATCCTGGCCACGGTCCAGGCCCCGCTCCTTGACGGCACGACCGCCGAGGCGGTCCGCGACGCCTACGCGACGGCCTACTGCGAGGAGCCGTTCGTGCACCTCCTCCCCGAGGGTCAGTGGCCGCAGACGCAGTCGGTGCTCGGCTCCAACGCCGTCCAGGTGCAGGTGACCGT
Source organism: Nocardioides flavus (ex Wang et al. 2016) (assembly GCF_014653115.1). Taxonomy (GTDB): domain Bacteria; phylum Actinomycetota; class Actinomycetes; order Propionibacteriales; family Nocardioidaceae; genus Nocardioides; species Nocardioides flavus. The sequence continues at coordinate 61,837 of NZ_BNAD01000016.1, forward strand.
CGACGAGCGCGTACGACGACTGGTGGCGGTGGCCGTGGTCGACAACCTGGCCAAGGGCACCGCCGGCGCCGCCGTCCAGTGCATGAACCTCGCCCTGGGCCTCGACGAGGCCACCGGGCTCTCCACGATCGGACTCGCTCCATGACCGTCACCACCCCCCGCGGCTTCACCGCCGCCGGCGTCGCCGCCGGACTCAAGTCCACCGGCGCCAAGGACCTCGCGCTTGTCGTCAACCAGGGCCCCACCTTCGACTCCGCCACCGTGTTCACCGCCAACCGGTGCAAGGCCAACCCGGTGCTCTGGAGCCAGGAGGTCGTCAAGGACGGCGTCGTGCGCGCTGTCGTGCTCAACTCCGGCGGCGCCAACTGCTACACCGGCCCCGAGGGCTTCCAGACCACCCACGCCGTGGCCGAGAAGGTCGCCGAGGGCCTCGGCATCGGCGCCATCGACGTCGTGGTGTGCTCCACCGGGCTGATCGGCCTCGCCAACGACCGCGACGACCTGCTCGCGGGCGTGGAGGCGGCCACGGCGGCCCTGTCCACCGGCGGGGGAGGACAGGCGGCCGAGGCCATCATGACCACCGACTCGGTCAGCAAGAACACGGTCGTCGAAGGCGCCGGGTGGTCGATCGGGGGCATGGCCAAGGGCGCGGGCATGCTCGCCCCGCAGCTCGCCACGATGCTGGTCGTCCTCACCACCGACGCCGTGGTCCCGGCAGCGGACCTCGACGCCGCGCTGCGGGCCGCCACCCGGGTCAGCTTCGACCGGCTCGACTCCGACGGGTGCATGTCGACCAACGACACCGTCACCGTGATGGCCAGCGGCGCGAGCGGGATCACCCCGACGCCGGAGGACTTCGCCGCCGCCCTCACCCAGGCCTGCACCGACCTGGCCATGCAGCTGCTCAAGGACGCCGAGGGCGCCGACCACGAGATCGCCATCACCACGGTGCACGCCGCGTCCGAGGAGGAGGCGGTCGAGGTCAGCCGCAGCGTCGCGCGCAGCAACCTCTTCAAGGCCGCCGTCTTCGGCAACGACCCCAACTGGGGCCGCGTGCTCGCCTCCATCGGCACCACGCAGGCGCAGTTCGACCCCGCCGACCTCGACGTCGCGATGAACGGGGTGTGGGTCTGCAGGCAGTCCACGCCCGCCGAGGACCCGGCCTCCGTCGACCTCACCGGCCGGGAGGTCACCGTGACCATCGACCTCAAGTCCGGTGACGCACGAGCCACCGTCTGGACCAACGACCTCACCCACGCCTACGTCCACGAGAACAGCGCCTACAGCTCATGACAGATCACGAGACCCTCCAGAACCCGAGCCGCCCCGACCCGGCCAAGGCCCGTACGCTCGCTGCCGCCCTGCCGTGGCTCAAGCGCTACCACGGCCGGACGATCGTGGTGAAGTACGGCGGCAACGCCATGACCGACGAGTCGCTCAAGGTCGCCTTCGCCGAGGACATCGCCTTCCTGCGCTTCGCCGGGTTCAAGCCCGTGGTGGTCCACGGCGGCGGCCCGCAGATCTCGCGGATGCTCGACAAGCTCGGTATCGAGTCCGAGTTCCGCGGCGGCCTGCGCGTCACCACCCCGGAGGCCATGGACGTCGTCCGGATGGTGCTCGTCGGCCAGGTCCAGCGTGAGCTCGTCGGCCTGGTCAACCAGCACGGGGCCCTCGCGGTCGGACTCTCCGGCGAGGACGCGGGCCTGTTCACCGCCGAGCCCACCAACACGGTCGTCGACGGCGAGGAGGTCGACCTCGGCCTCGTCGGCGAGGTGGCCCAGGTGCGGCCCGAGGCGGTGCTCGACCTGATCGAGGCCGGCCGGGTGCCCGTCGTCAGCTCGGTCGCCCCCGACGTCCACGGCCGGGTCCACAACGTCAACGCCGACACCGCAGCCGCCGCGCTGGCGGTGGCCCTCGGCGCCGAGAAGCTGCTCGTGCTCACCGACGTCGAGGGCCTCTACCGCGACTACGGGAACTCCGACGACCTCATCCAGGAGATCAGCCCCGAGGCGCTCGGCGAGCTGCTGCCGACCCTCGACGCAGGCATGGTCCCCAAGATGCGCGCCTGCTACGAGGCGGTCACCGGGGGAGTCCCGCGGGCGACCGTCGTCGACGGGCGCGAGCCGCACGCCGTGCTGTTGGAGATCTTCACCGACGAGGGCGTCGGCACGCAGGTCCTGCCGGGCGCGACGACCAAGCTGCGCAAGCCCTACGGCAGCGAGGACCAGGCATGAGCGCGTCGCTGCAGGACCGCTACGCCGGTGCGGTCATGAACACGTTCGGTCCGCCGGCGCTCGCCCTCGTGCGCGGCGCGGGCGCCCACGTGTGGGACGCCGACGGCACCGAGTACGTCGACCTGCTCGGTGGCATCGCCGTGAACACGCTGGGCCACGCCCACCCGGCGCTGGTCGAGGCCGTCACCACCCAGCTCTCGACGCTCGGCCACGTGTCCAACTTCTTCGCCACCGAGCCGCAGGTCGCGTTGGCCGAGCAGCTCGTGGACCTCCTCGGGTGGGACGAGTCCGCGCGGGTGTTCTTCAGCAACTCGGGCGCCGAGGCCAACGAGGCCGCGCTCAAGCTCACCCGCCGCACGGGTCGCACGCGCCTCGTCGCCGCGGAGGGGTCGTTCCACGGCCGCACCATGGGGGCGCTCGCGCTCACCTCGAAGGCCGCCTACCGTGAGCCGTTCGAGCCTCTGCCCGGCGACGTGACCTTCGTGCCCTACGACGACGTCGCGGCGTTGGAGGAGGCGGTCGACGACACGGTCGCCGCCGTGGTGCTCGAGCCGATCCAGGGGGAGGCGGGCGTGGTCGTGCCGTCCGCCGCCTACCTCGCCGCGGCCCAGCGGATCGCCCACCGGCACGGGGCCCTGCTGTGGCTCGACGAGGTGCAGACCGGCATCGCCCGGACCGGCGCGTGGTTCGCCCACCAGCTCGTCGACGGCGTGCGACCCGACGTCGTCACCCTGGCCAAGGGGCTCGGTGGTGGCATCCCCATCGGCGCCACGGTGGCGCACGGAGCGGCCGCCTCACTGCTCCAGCCCGGCAACCACGGCACCACCTTCGGCGGCAACCCGGTCGCCGCGGCCGCCGCCCTCGCGGTCCTGGCCGCTGTCCGGGACGAGGGCCTCCTCGAGGCCGCGGTCGAGCGCGGCGCCCAGCTGTCGGCGATCCTGCGGGTGCAGACCGGCGTCGTCGAGGTGACGGGCTCCGGCCTGATGCGCGGCGCGGAGCTCGACGGCCCGTACGCCACCCACGCGGTCGCCGCGGCCCGTGCCGCCGGCTTCATCCTCAACGCGACCGGGCCGACCCGGCTGCGGTTCGTCCCGCCGCTCGTCATCACCGCCGCTGACCTCGAAGCCCTCGCCGCCGCCCTGCCGGCGGTCCTCGGCGCCGCGCGCTCCGCCCTCTCCGGCCAGGAGGCCACCGCATGACCCGCCACTTCCTCCGCGACGACGACCTCTCCCCGGCCGAGCTGCTCGAGGTCCTCGACCTTGCCGACCGCATGAAGGCCGAGCCGTTCGACCACAAGCCGCTGTCCGGCCCGCGTACGGTCGCCCTCGTCTTCGACCGCCCCACCCTGCGCACGCAGGTCTCGTTCGCAGCAGGCATCGCCGAGCTCGGCGGCAACCCGATGACGGTCGACGGCGGCCTGGCCGCGATGGGCTCGCGCGAAGGGGTCGAGGACGTCGCCCGGATCCTCGGGCGGCAGGCGGCAGCGATCGTCTGGCGCACCGCGCACCAGGCCGACGTGGTGACCATGGCCGCCTACTCCGGCGTCCCGGTCCTCAACGCGCTGACCGACGAGTTCCACCCGTGCCAGCTCCTCGCCGACCTCCAGACGGTGCGCGAGCACAAGGGCCGGCTCGCCGGACTCCGCGCCGCGTTCGTCGGCGACGGCGCCTGCAACATGGGCAACTCGTGGGTGCTGGCGGGCGCGTCCGCCGGCATGCACGTCGTCGTCGGCGCCCCGGAGGGGTTCACCCCCGACGCCCACGTCGTCGCCCGTGCACGCGAGGTCGCGGAGGGCACGGGTGGTTCCGTCGAGCTCACGACCGACCCCGTCGAGGCCGCCACCGGCGCCGACGTCGTCATCACCGACTCGTGGGTGAGCATGGGGCGCGAGGAGGAGTCCGAGGAGCGGCTGCGCGTCTTCCCGCCCTACGGCGTCACCGAGGAGCTCCTGGCGCACGCCGCTGCCGACGTGATCGTCCTGCACTGCCTGCCCGCCTACCGGGGCAAGGAGATCGCCGAGGAGGTCATCGAAGGACCCCACTCGGTCGTGTGGGACGAGGCGGAGAACCGCCGTCACGCCCAGAAGGCGGTGCTGACCTGGCTGCTGGAGCGGTCATCATGAGCGCCGTGTCACCCCTGACGAAGAGCGCGCGCCACCAGCGCATCATCGACCTCGTCACCACCCATCCCGTGCGTTCGCAGACCGAGCTCGCCGACCTGCTCGCCGACCTCGGCGTCCGCGTCACGCAGGCGACGTTGAGCCGCGACCTCGTCGAGCTCGACGCGGTCAAGGTGCGCAGCGCCGACGGTGCCCTGGTCTACGCCGTGCCCGGCGAGGGAGGGGACCGTACGGTCTCGGCACCCCGCGACTCGGCGGCCGGTCGCGACCGGCTCGCCCGGCTCTGCGGCGAGCTCCTCGTCAGCGCCGAGGCGAGTGCCAACCTCGTCGTCCTCCGTACGCCGCCGGGTGCGGCCCAGTTCCTCGCGAGCGCCTTCGACAAGGCCGACCTCGGCGACGTGCTCGGCACCATCGCCGGCGACGACACCGTGCTCCTCATCGGCCGCGACCCGGCCGGGGGCGCGGCCCTCGCGCAGCGCTTGCTCGACCTCGCCAACCACCAGCACCACCCCGCCACCACCACAGCAAAGGACTCCCAGTGAGCAAGGTCCTCACCTCCCTCCCCGTCGGCGAGCGCGTCGGCATCGCGTTCTCCGGCGGCCTCGACACCTCGGTGGCGGTCGCCTGGATGCGCGCCAAGGGAGCAGTGCCCTGCACCTACACCGCCGACATCGGCCAGTACGACGAGCCCGACATCTCGGGCGTCCCGTCGCGTGCCATGCAGTACGGCGCCGAGCTCGCCCGTGCCGTCGACTGCAGGTCGCAGCTGGTCGAGGAGGGCCTCGCCGCCCTCGCGTGCGGTGCCTTCCACATCCGTTCCGGCGGCCGGGTCTACTTCAACACCACGCCGCTGGGCCGCGCCGTCACCGGCACGATGCTCGTCCGGGCGATGCACGACGACGACGTCAACATCTGGGGCGACGGCTCGACCTTCAAGGGCAACGACATCGAGCGGTTCTACCGCTACGGCCTGCTCGCCAACCCCGACCTGCGCATCTACAAGCCCTGGCTCGACGCCGACTTCGTCACCGAGCTGGGTGGGCGCCACGAGATGAGCGCCTGGCTGACCGAGCGCGACCTGCCCTACCGCGACAGCCAGGAGAAGGCCTACTCCACCGACGCCAACATCTGGGGCGCCACCCACGAGGCCAAGACCCTCGAGCACCTCGACGTGTCCCTGGAGACCGTCGAGCCCATCATGGGCGTGAAGTTCTGGGACCCGAGCGTCGCGATCGAGGCCGAGGACGTCACGATCCGCTTCGACCAGGGCCGCCCGGTCGCCATCAACGGCACGACGTACGACGACCCGGTCGCACTCGTCCACGAGGCCAACACCATCGGCGGCCGCCACGGCCTGGGCATGTCCGACCAGATCGAGAACCGCATCATCGAGGCCAAGTCCCGCGGCATCTACGAGGCGCCCGCGATGGCGTTGCTGTTCATCGCCTACGAGCGGCTGGTCAACGCGATCCACAACGAGGACACCGTCGCGCAGTACCACAACGAGGGCCGCAAGCTCGGCCGCCTGCTCTACGAGGGCCGCTGGCTCGACCCGCAGGCCCTGATGATCCGCGAGTCCGTCCAGCGGTGGATCGCCTCGCTGGTCACCGGCGAGGTGACGCTGCGCCTGCGCCGCGGTGAGGACTACACCGTCGTGCGCACCGACGGTCCCGCCTTCTCCTACCACCCCGACAAGCTGTCGATGGAGCGCACGGAGAACGCCGCCTTCGGCCCGACCGACCGCATCGGCCAGCTGACGATGCGCAACCTCGACATCGCCGACTCGCGCGCCAAGCTCGAGCTGTACGCCGCTCAGCCGCTCGACCAGGGGCAGGTGCTGGTGGAGAACGGGACACTGTTCGGCGCCATCGAGGAGGGCGGGTACGACAGGATCACCGACAACCCGTCCGCAGAGGCGGAGGACGACCGCGCGCTCGACGCCGCCGCGATGGAGTTCGGTACCGACTGATGACACACGCAGGAACCACCAACGAGGGCTCGCTCTGGGGCGGGCGCTTCGCCAGCGGACCGTCCCCGGAGCTCCAGGCGCTGTCCCGCTCGACGCACTTCGACTGGCAGCTGACGCCGTACGACCTCGCGGGTTCGCGCGCCCACGCCAACGCACTCCACCGCGCCGGGCTCCTCACCGACGTGGACCATGCCGAGCTGCTGCGCGGGCTCGAAGTGCTGGGGGAGCGGTACGCCGCCGGCGACCTGCTGCCGGCCGAGACCGACGAGGACGTGCACGGCGCGCTCGAGCGCCTGCTGCTCGAGGAGGTCGGGCCCGAGGTGGGCGGCCGGCTGCGCGCGGGCCGCTCGCGCAACGACCAGGTCGCGACGCTGTTCCGCGCCTACCTGCGCGATCACGCGCGCACCATCTCCACCTTGGTGCTCGACCTGGTCGACGTGCTCGCCGGCCAGGCCGACCGCCACCTCGCCCCGGGCAGGGAGAGCGTGATGCCCGGACGCACCCACCTGCAGCACGCGCAGCCGGTCCTCCTGTCCCACCACCTGCTGGCGCACGCGTGGCCGCTGGTGCGCGACGTCGAGCGCCTGCGTGACTGGGACGCGCGGGTGGCGGGCGACTCGCCGTACGGCTCCGGCGCGCTGGCCGGTCAGACACTGGGCCTCGACCCCGAGGCCGTGGCAGCGGAGCTCGGCTTCACCGGTTCGTCCGCCAACTCCATCGACGGCACGGCGGCGCGGGACTTCGCGGCGGAGTTCGCCTTCGTCACCGCGCAGATCGGCGTCGACCTCTCGCAGCTCGCCGAGGAGGTCGTCCTGTGGGTGACCCGCGAGTTCGACTTCGCCACGCTCCACGACTCGTGGTCGACGGGGTCGAGCATCATGCCGCAGAAGAAGAACCCCGACATCGCCGAGCTCGCACGTGGCAAGTCCGGCCGGCTGATCGGCAACCTCTCGGGCCTGATGGCCACGCTGAAGGGCCTGCCGCTGGCCTACAACCGTGACCTGCAGGAGGACAAGGAGCCGGTCTTCGACTCCGTCCAGACGCTCGAGGTGCTGCTGCCGGCCGTCACCGGGATGGTCGCCACCCTCGTGTTCAACGGCCCCCGGATGGCCGAGCTCGCGCCGCAGGGCTTCTCCCTCGCGACCGACGTGGCCGAGTGGCTCGTGCGCGAGGGCGTGCCGTTCCGCGACGCGCACGAGGTCGCCGGCGCGTGCGTCCGGCGCTGCGAGGAGCTCGGCTGCGACCTGCCGGACCTGAGCGACGAGCAGCTCACGGCGATCTCCCCGTCCCTGACACCCGAGGTGCGCACGGTGCTGTCGGTGGCCGGGTCCGTGTCGTCCCGCTCCGGGCGCGGCGGCACCGCCCCCGCACGGGTGCGTGAGCAGCTCGACGAGCTGCGCGCCGCCAGCACCTCCCACCGTGCTCGACTGGGCTGAGGGCGATCCGCTCGAGGTGGCCCCGCGCCTCCTCGGCGCGGTGCTCACCCACGGCGGGGTGTCGGTGCGGCTGACCGAGGTGGAGGCCTACGCCGGTCCGCGGGACCCCGGGTCCCATGCCTACCGCGGGCGCACGTCGCGCAACGAGGTCATGTTCGGCCCGCCCGGACACCTGTACGTCTACTTCGTCTACGGGATGCACCACTGCGCCAACCTCGTCACCGGCCCCGAGGGCGATCCCGGCGCGGTGCTGCTGCGCGCCGGTGAGGTCGTGGACGGCGTGGACATCGCCAGGTCACGCCGCCCCGGCTCCACCGACCGTGACCTCGCCCGCGGACCGGCCAGGCTGTGCCGCGTGCTGGACATCGACCTGGGCGACAACGGCGTACGTCCTGAGCTGGCGCCGGGGGAGCCGGTGGTCCAGATCAGTCGCGGACCGAGGGTCGGCCTGCGCCGCGCGGCCGAGCTGCCGTGGCGGTTCTGGGCGACCGACGAGCCCACCGTCAGCACCTACCGACCGGCCGCCGCGCGTCGTACAGGCCGCTGACCTGCGGTTATGCATGTCGACGCACCCCGAGTTGTCATGCCGGCCGGACGTCGTCTAATGTTTCACCTGTCGCCGCAAGCGGCGCCGGCTCCTGGCCAGAAGGCCAGATGAGACGGAGACCAGCTGCGACCACCGAAGCACGAAGTTCCGCCGAGTTTGACGCGGGACGGAGCGCCCGGTAAGTTTCTGCGGGTTGCCCCGCGACCAGACCAGCCAAGCTGGCGAGGATCGGGTGCGTCTGATTCTTGAGAACTCAACAGTGTGTTTGATTAGTCGACGAATTAGTTTGTTATGCCCCGTTGATGTCAACGTGTGCCTGACCGTTTGGTTGGGTTGTTGGTGTCGCGGTTTCTTTGA
>NZ_BNAD01000017.1 GCF_014653115.1 Nocardioides flavus (ex Wang et al. 2016)
GCCTGCGGCAACCCCGCCATGTACGCCCGCTCAATCACCAACCGCTGATCCGCGGTCAACCTCACACCCGGCACGCGCCGCAACCTCTCACTCACGATCGAGTTGCAACAACCGGTTGAGTTCGCCCCAGGTGATCCAGACCCCGGACACGCCTCCGCCCGCACCCACCTGGTCCGCGGAGGAGCTGCACGCCCTGGCCGACGAGATCGCCACTCTCGATGCCGCGGGCCTGTCTTCTGTGCTGCTGGACCAGCTCGAGGCGCTGGAACGGGTCAAGTGCGCAGCGGCCGCCGCGCAAGTGCGCGTGACCGCCGCCTTCGCGGACGCGGCCGAGGTCGTGGAGGACGACCCGACCGAGGGCAGGCGACGTGCACGTCGGACCCTGTCGATCGGGGCGGAGGTCGCGCTCGCAGCCCGCACCAGCCCCTACCAGGGTGAGCAGCGCGTCCTGCTGTCCCGCCGGCTGCGCGACGACCTCCCCGGGGTGCACGCTGCGTTGGGTCGCGGCGACATCCGGGAGGACCAGGCGTACGCCGTCGCCCGCGAGGTCGCGCACCTCGAGCCCGCGCAGCGGGCCACAGTCGACGCAGACCTGACGGGAGATCCGGCCGCGCTCGCGGGTGTCGGCGACGAGAAGCTCCGTCGCGCCGTGCGCCGCGCCTGCCTCACCGTCGCCGCTGACGCAGAGACCCGTCGCCACCTCCGAGCCCGCGCGGACCGGCACGTGACCACCCGGCAGCTCGACGACGGCACCGGCCGGATCACCGCGGTCGTGGCTGTCGAGCACCTCGCCGCCGTGCGTACGGTCCTCGACCAGGCCGCCGCGACCGCGCGCGCGGCCGGCGACGAGCGCACCGGAGGCCAGGTCCGTTCGGATGCCCTCGTCCACCGCATCACCGGCCACGACCCCGTCGTGCCGGTCCCGGTCCGCGTCAACCTCGTCGTCTCCGCCGAGTCGCTGCTCGGCACGGACGACCAGCCGGCGCAAGTGGCCGGCATCGGTTGGCTGCCGGCCGGCCTGTGCACCCGCCTGGTCCGCGAGGCGTCGTCGACCGCCAAGGCCACCCTCCGGCGCCTGTTCGTCCGCCCGCGCGAGGGTGACCTGGTCGCGTTGGAGTCGCGCAGCCGGGTCTTCCCTCCCGCTCTGGCCGAGCTCATCGACCTGCGAGACGGCGGCCTGTGCCGCACGCCCGGGTGCAACACCGCCATCCGCCACCACGACCACGTCGTGCGTGAGAGCGACGGTGGTCCCACCAGCGCCCGCAACGGGCAGGGGCTCTGCGAGCGCTGCAACTACGCCAAGGAGGCTCCGGGCTGGACCTCGTGGGTGGCGACGCCCGACACCGGTCCTCACGAGGTGCACGGCGTGACCGAGCACCTGCGCCTTCACCGGTCGACCGCTCCACCTCCACCCGGGTGCAGACCACCCGATCTCTCCCCCGCCGAGCTCCGCCTCGCACAGGAACTCACCCTCGCCGCCTGAGCGCCAGCACGACGAGGCGGTCGACTACGCCGGTCGCTCGATCGTCGTCACCACGCTCGTGACGGACGGGCGCTTCGGCGTGCTCGAGAACCCGAAGCGGCACGGCGGGTCGACCGGCGCGAGCGACCCAAGGTCCCTCCCGCGCCACTCACCCGACAGCGCGCTGACGGCATGCACAGAAGTCGCGCCGTACCACTCGCGGCGGTCGTTGCCGGCGGTCCCGCGGGTCCGCACGCCTCGCACCACGACCCGCGCGACCGGGTCGACGAGCCCACACCAGGCGGGTGAGGTGGCGACGCGCTCCGGCACGAGGCCGAGCACCGCGCCGAGCGGCGTACGACGTCCGAAGCCCAGCCGGAGGTCGAGCGAGGGCGTCGAGACCTGCCAGCCGTCCGCGGTGTCGGAGACGACCACAGGCCCGAGGACGTGCTCGTCGAAGGAGTAGGTCGCGGCGACGAAGTCGCGCACGCGCTCGTCGGGTGCGAGCAGCACCCGGTGGCCAGCGGCGTCCTCGACCATCACGTCGGCGAAGGCGCCCCACGGGGACGCGTCCCAGCGGCCGACGACGAGCCGCACGCCGCTGGTGCTGCCGACCCCGGCGATGCGCCCGGTGAAGCTCTCGCGGACGCAGGTCACGGGGCAACGAGTCCGTGGGGGTCGCGGCCGTCCGCCGCCAGCCCGGCCGCGACACCCGCGCGGTCCGCGGCGGAACGGTTCTGGCTGTGCTTGGCCTTGGCCTCGACCGACCCGACGAGCAGCTCGACGCCGACGATCGGGCGGAGGTTCTTCTCGACGTAGTCGGCGGGCGCGTCGGCCACCGCCCACGGCTCCGCCCGCGGCTGCTCGTGGTGGTCGGTGAGCCGCGTGACCAGCCCCCGCACCCAGTCGGGGTCGTCGTGGACGGTGACGGCACCGCGGAGGTGGACGACGGAGTAGTTCCACGTCGGCACGACCTTGCCGTGCTCGGTCTTCGACGCGTACCAGGACGGCGAGACGTAGGTGTCCGGGCCGGTGACGACCGCCAGCGCGTGCGAGCCGTCGACGATCCGCCGCCAGTGGGGGTTGGCCCGCGCGAGGTGCCCGACGAGCCGGTCCCCCTCCCAGAGCACGGGGAGGAACGTCGCGTCCGGGAGGCCGTCGTGGCCCACGGTGACCAGCTGTGCCGTCGCCACGGAGGCGACGAAGGGACGGACGTCGTCGGGGTCCATCACGTTGAAGCGCGGCACGTAGAGCCGGGGATCGGTCACGGAGCCATCCTGCCTCTTCGGGTGGCGTCGGTGTCAGTGGGGCGCGGCAGGATGGACGCATGCTGCTCGCCGAGCTCGTCGCCACCTCCGCCGAGGTCTCCGCCACCCGGTCCCGCAAGGCCAAGGTCGTCCTGCTCGCCGAGCTGCTCGGCCGGGTCGAGCCCGCCGAGCTCGAGGTCGTGGTGTCCTACCTCGGCGGGGCGCTGCGCCAGCGGCGTACGGGCCTCGGCTGGCGCGGCGTGAGCGACCTGCCGGCACCCGCCGACCAGCCGTCGCTCACGGTGCTCGAGGTCCACGAGGCCTTCGAGGCGATGTCGCGGCTGTCCGGCCCCGGGTCGCAGAACGCCCGCAAGGAAGCGGTGGCCGACCTGTTCGGCCGTGCCACCGCCGCCGAGCAGCGGTGGCTGCAGGCCGTCGTCACCGGCAATGTGCGCCAGGGTGCGCTCGACGCGGTGACGCAGGAGGCCGTGGCCCTGGTGGCGGAGGTGCCGCTCGCCGCCGTACGCCGCGCCGCCATGCTCGCGGGCTCCACCGTCGCGGCAGCGGGAGCCGCATTCGCGGGCGAGGAGGCGCTGGCCGCGATCGGGCTCGAGGTCGGCCGTCCGGTCCTGCCGATGCTCGCCTCGAGTGCGCCCGACGTGGCCACAGCGATGGCCGACCTCTCCGGCGAGGGTGGCACCGAGGTCGCCATCGACGCCAAGCTCGACGGCATCCGGATCCAGGTCCACCGCCACGACGACCAGGTGCTGGTCGTGACCCGTTCCCTCGACGACATCACGGGCCGGCTGCCCGAGGTGGTCGACGTGGCCCGGTCCCTCCCGGCCCACCGCTTCGTCCTCGACGGCGAGGCCCTCACCCTGGGCGACGACGGCCGCCCGGTGCCCTTCCAGGACACGGCCAGCCGCACCGCGCAGCAGACCGCCAGGGATGGGCAGAGAGCCGTCACGCCACACTTCTTCGACCTGCTCCACCTCGACGGGCGCGACCTGCTCGACTCCCCCGGCCATGAGCGGCTCGCCGCGCTCGACGCCCTGGTGCCCGAGCAGCACCGGGTCCGCCGACTCGTCACCGCCGACCCGGCCGCCGCCGACGCGTTCGCCACCGAGACCGTCGCCGCCGGCCACGAGGGCGTCGTCCTCAAGGACCTGTCCGCCCCCTATGCCGCCGGCCGTCGCGGCTCGGCGTGGGTCAAGGTCAAGCCGGTCCACACCCTCGACCTCGTCGTGCTCGCCGTCGAGTGGGGCTCGGGTCGACGCGAGGGCTGGCTCTCCAACATCCACCTCGGCGCACGCGACGACTCGTCCCCGACCGGCTTCGTGATGCTCGGCAAGACGTTCAAGGGGATGTCGGACGAGATGCTCACCTGGCAGACCGAGCGCTTCCTCGGCCTCGAGACGCACCGCGAGGGCCACGTCGTCCACGTGCGTCCCGAGCAGGTCGTCGAGATCGCCTTCGACGGCCTGCAGCGCTCCACGCGCTACCCCGGCGGCGTCGCCCTCCGGTTCGCGCGGGTCCTGCGCTACCGCGACGACAAGGCGCCCCACGAGGCCGACACGATCGCGACCGTGCGCTCGCACGCGACGGGCTGACGATCAGCGGCGCGGGCGCGCCAGCCGGCACCCCGGCGTGTCCAGGTCGAAGGCCCGACCGCCGTCGAGGCACCCCAGCAACCACGAGGTCTGCTGCCCGTAGCTCATGTGGGGCACCGTCCGCACCCGTCCGCGCCGGTCCTCCTCGCACGCGGAGTCGATGCAACGGCGCCCGCCGATGTAGGCGGTGTTGGCGATGCCGACGACGAGGCCGGTGGTCCGGGACACGATCGGCGACCCGGAGTAGCCACCGCGGATCGAGCAGCCGTCCCTGACCGGGAGGCGGATGGAGCGCCACCAGTCCCACGACCGTTCGTGGAGCCGGTACGCCGTGCCGCGGGTCGTGCAGGTCCGCTGCTCGGTCCAGTAGCCGGACGGGATCCGCACCCGGTCCCCGCGCGACGGTCCCCGCTCGGCCAGTGAGAGCGGGAAGACGCCGGTCCGCGCGAGGTCGGCGTACGTCTCCCGCAACGACAGCACCGCCAGGTCCGTGCGGTACATCGACGCGTAGTCCAGCCGGACCCCCCGGACGGTGCGGGCGACAGCACCGATGCCGTCGAGCAGCTCGATGCGCGTCCACCGCCTCTCGTCGACGAGGACCTCCCGCGCCCCGAGGAAGGGCTGCCGCACGCAGTGGCCGTTCGTGATGACCACCGCCCGGTCCGTGTCGAGCGCCGCGGGCCACCGCACGAGGGCTCCCGAGCAGCCGGGCAGCCGCACGGTGCCGGTGAACCGGTCCGCGGCCGCGCCGGCCGGGACCGACGCCGAAGCGGGCGCTGGCGCGAGGACCGTGGCGAGGACCCCGGCGACGAGGGAGCTGACGACCAGGGCGAGCACGGCCAGGGACGACGCACGGCGGGCCCGGGCAAGCAGCATGCCCGCATCGAACCACACACAGTCTCCTGGCGGGCCTCTCCCTAGACTGGCGGTCATGACCACCGCCCCCCCGCCCGCAGCGACCCCCGGACGCGGCGGGACCGCGGCCGCGCGTCGCCGGGCGCGCGAGGCGGAGATCATCTCGGCCACCCGTCGGCTGTTCGACGAGCGGGGCATCCGCGACGCCCAGATCGAGGACATCGCGAAGGCCGTCGGCGTCAACCGGGCCATCATCTACCGGCACTTCACCGGCAAGGAGGAGCTGTTCAGCCTGACGCTGGTGCAGTACCTCGACGAGCTGCGGGTGGCGCTCCAGGACGCGGCCGCCACGACCGACGAGCCACGCGAGCAGCTCGTACGCCTCGTGGAGGCCTTCGTCGACTACGGCCTGACGCACCCTGCGTTCGTCGACTGCGCGCAATCGATCATGCGCCGTCCCGGCGGCGACCTCCTCGAGGAGGTCAGCGAGTCCGCGATGTACCGGCTCGGCCAGGCGATCAGCGGCTGCCTGTCGGTGCTGACCCGCACCATCACCTCGGGCGCAGGCAGCGGCGACTTCCGCGTCGAGGACCCCGAGCTCCTCGCGAACATGCTGTACGCCAGCGGCCTCGGCACCCTCCAGCTCGGCCGGGTGGCGATGCTGGTGGCCGAGGAGGAGCCGGGAGTCCCCCGGATCAGCCGGATCACGCCGGAGCAGGTGCGCGACCACATGGTCGCCACCGCGCTCGCCCTCGCCGCGGGCGCCCCGGCCGGGGTGGCGCGCAGCCGCTAGCGCGACAGGTGCTTGGCGCGCGCGAAGCAGAAGACGCCGTAGGCGGCGATCCCCAACCCGATCGCGACGAGCAGCACCTGGCCGAACGGCTGCTCCAGCACGGTCTGCAGTGCCTGGTCGAGTCCGCCGGACTTCTTCGGGTCGTGCGTGATCGCGGCGTAGCCGAAGAGAGCACCCACGAGGGCGATCGAGACACCCTTGGCGATGTAGCCGGCCTTGCCGAGCTTGACGTACGCCGAGCCGTCCTTGCCGGACTGTCCCTGGGCGTCGAGGTGCTCGCGGAACTTCTCGGTCCACCCGCGGTAGACGAGCGAGCCTCCGTAGCCGATGATCGCGAGCCCCACCGCTCCCACGATGAGCTGCCCGCCGGGGAGCTGCATGAGCTTGGCAGTGGTGGAGTCGGTGCCGCCCTTGCCTCCTCCGGAGCCGGTGGCGGTCTGCACCGCGCTCCACCCGATGGCGCCGTAGATGACGGCCTTGCCGAGCGAGGTGGCGCGCTTGCGCCATCGCTTCGCGTCGTCGGACTCCTCGCGGTAGCCGAACGCGAACTCGAGCAGGCGCCACACTACGAGCAGGAACATGCCGATCGCGACCAGCCACACCAGGACGCCGCCGAGCGACTGCTCGGCAAGGTACTGGAGCGCACCGGTGTTGGAGGCCGAGTCCTCCTTCTCACCGAAGGCGAGCTGGATGGCCAGCCACGCGATCAACAGGTGCACCACGCCGTACGCCACCAGGCCAGCGCGGATCGCGTGGTCGAGCCAGTCGCTCTCGTGGGCCTGCTCGGCGGTGTTGGAGGCGTTCATGGGGTCAACCTAGGACCTCGCGGGAGATGCCGCGAGCCCGGCCGACCCCTCGGGGTGGGCCGGGCTCGCAGTGAATCGGACCACCCTTCAGACCAAGGTGGCGCGGTCGCGCTGGATGGAGCCCAGGAGACCGTTGACGAAGGCCGGGGAGTCGTCGGTGGAGAGGTCCTGCACGAGGTGCAGCGCCTCGCTGACCGCCACCGTCTCCGGCACGTCGGAGTCGCCCCAGAGCAGCTCGTAGACGCCGATGCGGAGCACGTTGCGGTCGACCGCAGGCATGCGGGCCAGGGTCCAGCCCTTGCTGTAGGTCGTGAGCACCTCGTCGATGCGCTCGCGGTGCTCGACCACGCCCCTGACCAGGGTGGTGGTGTAGTCGTTGGTCGGGCCCTCTCCGGCCGCGATGGCGCGCTCGAGCGCCTCGACCGGGTCCTCCGAGCGCAGCTCGGAGGCGAACAGGATGTCCAGCGCGCGCTTGCGGGCCTTGGAACGGGCAGCCACGTCTGCGTCAGGCCTTGACGCGGCCGAGGTAGGACGAGTCGCGCGTGTCGACCTTGACCTTCTCGCCGGTGGTGATGAAGAGCGGGACCGCGATGGTGTGGCCGGTCTCGAGCGTCGCGGGCTTGGTGCCGCCGGTGGAGCGGTCGCCCTGCAGACCGGGCTCGGTCTCGGCGATCAGCAGCTCGACGGAGGCGGGCAGCTCGATGAACAGCACGCGGCCGTCGTTGGTGGCGACGATCGCCTCCTGGTTCTCCAGCATGAAGTTCTTCGCGTCGCCGACGACCTCGGGAGCGACCTCGAGCTGCTCGTAGGTGGTGGTGTCCATGAAGACGTAGGACGAACCATCGTTGTAGAGGTACTGCATGGTGCGCTTGTCGACGTTGGCCGTCTCGACCTTGGTGCCGGCGTTGAAGGTCTTGTCGACGTTCTTGCCCGACTCGACGTTGCGGAGCTTGGTGCGCACGAAGGCCGGGCCCTTGCCGGGCTTCACGTGCTGGAACTCGACGACGGCCCAGAGCTGACCCTCGATCCTGAGGACCATGCCGTTCTTGAGGTCGTTGGTGGTTGCCATGTGCTCTCTGTCCGCCTTCGTCGAGTTGTCAAGGATGAGCGGGAGCCGGCTGGGAAGCCTGCGCCGACAGGCGAGTCTAGTCGCGAGCCACGAGCCCCATGAAATGCACGGCGTGCTCCTCGGTCGTCCCCGGCGGGTTCCTGCGCCACGCCCGGTTGCCGGGCAGCAGCATCGCCAGCCAGAACGCCGCCCACAGCGGCCGGTAGGCCTCCATCCGCTCTCGTGCCTCGTCGTCCAGGCCGACCGCGTCGGGCAGTGCGCGGACGTCGTAGACGCCGGGCAGGCGGCTGCCGAGGTGCTCGAGGTGGTCGGCCAGCTCGTACGCCGGGTCGCTGAGGCCGGCGTCCTCGAAGTCCACGAGCCGCACGCAGCGCCCGTCCCACAGGACGTTGGCGGGATTCAGGTCGGCGATCCCGAGGCAGGTCAGGTGCGGCTCTGGCAGCCGCGGGTCGGCGACGAGGGCCCGGGCGACCTCGAGCGCCTCCGAGACCAGCGCGGGGTCGCGGCACGGGCCGAGGTCGACCTCTCGGCCCAGCCACTCCACCATCAGCGCGGCGTGCTCGTGCGGGGAGAACCCGCGACCACCGATCCCCGCGTCCGCCACCGCGTCGAGCGGCACGCCGTACAGCCGGCGCAGGGCGGACCCGAGCGCAGCGGTCTGTGCCGCCGTCAACGGAGCGGGCGCCACCGGTGCGTACTCCTTGCGGACCTCCGTCTTCCCGATGGTGAGGCGGTGGGTCGACGTCTGCACCGCCTCACCGTAGCCGCGCTAGCGTCGGCGCCATGCGCACCACGATCTTCGGCGGCCACGGCAAGGTGGCCCTCCTGCTCGCTCCCCTGCTCGTCGAGGCCGGCCACGAGGTCCGGTCCGTGATCCGCAACCCGGACCACGTCGCCGACGTCGAGGCGACCGGCGCCACCGCGGTGGTCTCGTCCGTCGAGGACGCCGACCTCGCCGACCTCACCGACCTGCTGCGCGGCTCGGACGCGGTCGTGTGGTCCGCCGGTGCCGGCGGCGGCGACCCCAAGCGCACCGACGCGGTCGACCGGGACGCCGCGATCCGCTCGATGGACGCAGCAGTCGCGGCCGGGGTCGCCCGCTACGTCATGGTGTCCTTCTCCGGCGCGTCGACCGACCACCTGGTGGCGGAGGACGACCCGTTCCGGCGCTACCAGGACGCCAAGATCGCGGCCGACGAGCACCTGCGCGGCACCGACCTCGGCTGGACGATCCTCGGACCCGGTGCGCTGACCACCGAGCCCTCCGACGGCAAGGTCAACCCTGCGGCCACCTCGCGCGACGGTGACGAGTCCCCGCGCGAGCTCGTGGCCCAGGTCGCCGCGGCCGTGCTCGCCGACGAGCGTGCCGCGCGGCGGACCCTCGTCTTCGGCAAGGGCGACGTCCCGATCGCCGACTGGCTCGGCTCGCTGGGCTGAGCCCGCGCGGTCCGGCCCCACACGATCACCGGACCGACCGCCGTGGCCGTACGGTCGCGAGACGGTGCAGCAGCGCGTCCCGGCGCGCCGCGCGCACCTCGCCCAGCTTGACCTCGCACGCCCAGCAGCGGTCGGTCGCGACGCAGCAGCCGGCGTCGCGTACTTCCGCCTCGAGCTGGTCGGCGTGGGCGCTCCTGCTCACGACGCTCCTCATGCTTTCCTCCCCGGCACCGACCACCTCGTCGCCGCCTGTCCCGAGTGTGACGGCACGGTGCGACAGCCGGCATCGGTATTACCACGCATGTCTGGACCGGTGGGCGGCTGCGGCGGGACTCAGGCGCGCCGGAGGTCGACCTCGCCGACGATGCGGGTCACCGCGTCGCCCGACACCCACACCTGTGCGCCGACCGACTCGAGGCGTACGCGCCCTTCCCGTCCGATGACGCTGCCCTGGCGCGACGTGTACGCCGGCGGCAGCGCGCCCGTGCCGATGAGCCACTGGGCGAGCCCCGCGTTGGCCGACCCGGTGACCGGGTCCTCCATGAACTCCCGTCCGTCGGCGAAGAACGCGCGCACCTCCACGTCGGCGCCCAGCCCGGCGGCGGTGGCGGCGTCCCAGCGGCCGAGGACCGTCACCTTGAGGTCGGTGAAGGCGGCGATGTCGGGCTCCACGGCCAGGACTGACTCGGCCGAGCCCAGGTCGACGCCGACCCAGCCGGGACCGTTGTCGATCCAGGCCATGTCCTCGACCGCGGAGTCGGTGACGCCCAGCGCCCGCACGATGCGGACGCGCAGCTCGGCGTCGACGGGGCCCGAGCGCCGCAGCGGCGGCGCGGCGAACCCGAGCCCGGGTGAGCGGCGTACGTCGACCAGGCCGGCACCGCACTCCTGCACGACCCGTTCGCCCCCGGGCACTCCCCCGGCCTCGAGCCAGGCGTGCGCGCTGCCGATGGTCGGGTGCCCGGCGAAGGGCAGCTCGCCGGTGGTGGTCCAGATGCGGACGCGGTAGTCGGCCGCCGGGTCCGTCGGCGCGGACAGGAACGTCGTCTCGGAGAGGTTGGTCCAGCGCGCGAAGCGGGCCATCTGCTCGTCGGTCAGCCCGTCGGCGTCGTGGACGACCGCGAGCGGGTTGCCGAGCCACGGCTCGGCGCTGAAGACGTCGACCTGTCGGAAGGGCAGCACGTGACGATCCAATCAGGGTCGCGCGAGGAGCTCCAGCGCCTGGCGGTAGCCGTCGATCCCCCGCCCTGCGATCGTCGCCACCGCGTGCGGCTCGACGACGGAGGTGTGGCGGAACTCCTCGGCGCGCTGCTTCGGGTCCGAGATGTGCACCTCGACCAGCGGCGCGGTGAGCTGGGCGCACGCGTCCCACAGGGCGAGCGAGTAGTGCGTCCAGGCGCCGGCGTTGAGGACGACGGCGATGCCGTCGTCTGCCGCGGTGTTGAGCCAGTCGAGCAGGTCGCCCTCGTGGTTGGTCTGGCGCACCTCGACCGCGAGCCCGAGGTCGTGCCCCCACTCGACGCACCGGTGGGCGAGCTCGGCGTGGGTGGTCGAGCCGTAGATCTCCGGCTGGCGACGCCCGAGCCGCCCGAGGTTGGGGCCGTTGAGGACGAGGACCCGGGTTCCGCCAGTCATGACGGCAGCGTAGTGGCGCGGGCGGCCCGCACCTCGTCGCTGTCCGGGAGCGCCGGTACCGACCAGTCGGCGGGAGGCCGCCACCGCGTCCATTCCTCGTCGAGCGGCCAGTCAGCGCCTGCGACCAGCTCCTCCCGTGCCCACTCGGCCGCCGCCCGGACCTCGTCCGCCAGCTCGCGGGAGTAGCGACCGCAGTCGACGGACGCCTCGAGCTCGTCGGCGTCCTTGAGCCACAGCTCGCCGTCGGGGTCGCGCCACAGGTCGAGCACGAGGTCACGGGTCGCGGTCTCGGCGCCCCGCCGTCGGTGGGGCAGCTCGAGGTTGACGTAGTGGCCGGCGAAGGTCCCGTCGTCCTCCCAGAAGAGCCACACCGACCATGGACGTCCGGCCGGGGCGATGCGGAGGATCCCGCTGCCACGCCAGCGACCGACAGCCGTACGGGCCTGCGCGACGAACCGCTCGGCCAGCGGGATCTCCCGGAGCTGGCGACCGTCCGCGGGCACCCAGGTGACGACCTCGGTGTCCTCCGCGAGCCAGACCACGAGGCCGCGCTCGTCGTCGCGGACCACCCGTACGGGCTCGAGCCGCGGTCCGTAGCGCCACAGCAGCACGTCACCGTGCCCGAGGAAGGGAGCCGTGCCGTCGGGGCGCCACCCGTCGTCGGCACCGACCGAACGCTGCGCCTCCAGCACCTCGAGGTCGACCGGTCTGGCCGACGCCGCTCCCGCGAGCCGGGTCATCGTGCCCCCGGAGTCGCTGACGGTCGTCTCGCTGACAGTCGTGTCGTCCCCCGAAGCCTCAGTCACCCGGCGGAGGCTACCGCGGCGAACGCCGCGCGCAGGTCGTCCTCGCCCGGGCCCGCGAGGATCCGCGGCGTGGCGAGGGCGTCGAGCACCACGAACCGCAGCTGCGAGCCGCGGGCCTTCTTGTCGACCTTCATCGCCGCGTGCAGGTCCTCGAACGACGCACCTCCCATCGACTCCGCGTCGTACGCCGTGGGCAGCCCGACGCGCGACAGCGCCGACCGGTGCCGCTCCACGAGTGCCGGGTCGAGCGAGCCGGCCCGGGCCGCCAGCTCGGCGACGAAGACGCACCCGATCGCGACGGCCTCGCCGTGGCGGACGGTGTAGTCGCTGGTGCGCTCGATCGCGTGGGCGAGGGTGTGGCCGTAGTTGAGGACCTCGCGGCCGGGGTGCCCGCCGACACCGCCGGTCTCCCTGAGGTCGTCGACGACCACGTCGACCTTGACCCGGATCGCGCGCTCGACGAGCTCGCGCAGCTCCGGGGAGTCGTGGGTCAGCGCGGCGGGGTCGCTGCGCTCGACGACCTCGAGGATCGTCGGGTCGGCGATGAAGCCGCACTTCACGACCTCGCCCAGTCCGGCGACGAGCTCGGCGCGGGGCAGCGAGGCGAGGAGCGACAGGTCGCACAGCACGCCGGCCGGCTCGTGGAAGGACCCGACGAGGTTCTTCCCGGCACCGGTGTTGATGCCGGTCTTGCCACCGACGGCGGCGTCCACCATCGCCAGCAGCGTGGTCGGCACGTGCACCACCCGTACGCCGCGCAGCCAGGTCGCGGCCACGAACCCGCCCAGGTCGGTGGTCGCTCCCCCGCCGATGGTCACGACCGCGTCGGACCGGGTGAAGCCGGCCTCGCCGAGTGCCTCCCAACAGTCGGCGGCGACGGGTGCGGTCTTGGCCCGCTCGCCGTCGGGCAGGCCGAGGGCGAGCACGTCGTAGTGCTCGACGAGGGCGTCGACGATCGGGTCGGCCAGCTCGCCCAGCGACCCGGCGTACAGCACGGCCACACGCTCCACCGACTCGCCGAGCAGCGCCGGCAGCCGGTCGGTCAGCCCGTGGCCGACGACCACGTCGTAGGGGGACGTCCCGCGGACGGGCAGGACGGTGGCCGGGCGGGGGGCGCTCACCGCAGCAGCTCCTGGATGTCCGCTGCCACCTCGAGCGGCAGCCGGCCGTCGGTCTCGACGACGTGGGTCGCGACCGACTCGTAGACCGGGGTGCGCTCGTCGAGCAGCGCTTTGATCCGCGACCGGACGTTGCCCAGCAGCAGCGGGCGCCCGACACCGAGGCCCACTCGCTTGACCGCGTCGGAGAGCCCCACCCGCAGGAACACGACAGGCACGTCAGCGAGCAGCTCGCGCGTCGCGGAGCGCAGCACGGCGCCGCCGCCGAGGGCGAGGACGCCGTCGTGCTCGGCGAGCGCCGCGGCGACGGCAGCGGCCTCGAGGTCACGGAAGTGCTCCTCGCCGGACTCCACGAAGATGTCGGAGATCTCGCGACCGGTGCTCGCCTCGATGTCGGCGTCGGTGTCACGCACCGGCACGCCCCACGCCTCGCCGAGCAGGCCGGCCACGGTCGTCTTGCCGGCGCCCATCGGGCCGACCAGCACCACGCGGGGCGCCATCAGCGGTGCCCCGTCATCGGTGTCGCAGGGTGTCGAGGTAGGCCTCGGCGTTGCGCCGCGTCTCCTGCATGGAGTCACCGCCGAACTTCTCCACCACCGCGTCCGCCAGCACGAGGGCGACCATCGCCTCGGCGACGATCCCGGCCGCGGGGACGGCACACACGTCGGAACGCTGGTGGTGGGCGACCGTGGCCTCACCGGTCGCCACGTCGACGGTGCGCAGCGCCTTGGGGACGGTCGCGATCGGCTTCATCGCCGCGCGCACGCGCAGCACTTCCCCGGTCGACATGCCGCCCTCGGTGCCGCCGGAGCGACCCGACGTGCGCCGCAGGCCCTCGTCGGTGGGCACGATCTCGTCGTGCGCCTGCGAGCCGGGGGTGTCGGCGAGCTCGAAGCCGTCACCGACCTCGACGCCCTTGATCGCCTGGATGCCCATCAGCGCTCCGGCCAGCCGGGCGTCGAGGCGACGGTCCCAGTGGACGTGCGAGCCCAGGCCCGGCGGCAGGCCGTGCACGACGACCTCGACGACCCCGCCGAGGGTGTCGCCGTCCTTGTGCGCACGGTCGATCCGCTCGACGATCGCCCGGCTGGCCTCGGGGTCGAGCACCCGCACCGGGTCCTCGTCGAGGCGCTGGAGGTCGTCGATGGTCGGCACCGAGCCGGCGGGGGCCTTCACGCCGCCGATGGAGACGACGTGGGACACGATGGTGGCGCCGACGGCCTGCTCGAGGAAGTTGGACGCCACCCGGCCGAGCGCCACGCGGGCCGCGGTCTCGCGGGCGGAGGCGCGCTCGAGGATCGGCCTGGCCTCGTCGAAGGCGTACTTCTGCATGCCGACGAGGTCGGCGTGGCCGGGACGGGGCCGCGTGAGCGGGGCGTTGCGGGCCAGCGCCTCGAGCTCGACCGGGTCCACGGGGTCGGCCGACATGACCTTCTCCCACTTGGGCCACTCGGTGTTGCCGACCTCGATCGCGACCGGGCCACCCTGGGTCTCGCCGTGGCGGACGCCGCCGAGCACGCGGACCTGGTCGGCCTCGAACTTCATCCGCGCGCCGCGGCCGTGGCCGAGCCGGCGCCGGGCCAGCGAGTCGGCGAGGTCGTCGGTCGTGACGCGGACGTGGGCGGGCAGCCCCTCGAGGATCGCCACCAGCGAGGGACCGTGGGACTCGCCTGCTGTGAGCCATCGGAGCATGGGAGGAGTCTCTCAGCCCCAGACCCGGCCGGCGATCGCAGTCCCCCAGACGAGACCCACGAGGGCACCACCGACCATGAACGGCCCGAAGGGGAACGACCTCTTGAGCAGGCTCCGGTCGCGGCGCGCGACGATCACCGCCAGCGCCGGGACCGCGAAGAGGAGGAAGCCCGCCCACAGGCCGACGGCCAGCTCTCCCCAGCCCGCCCAGCCGAGCACCAGGCCGACCGGGGCCGCGAGCCGGACGTCGCCGAAGCCCATGCCGGCCGAGCGGACGAACCACAGCACCCAGAAGAACGAGCGCGCCACGACCATCGCCACCAGCGCCCGGACGAGTGCCTCACGCTGGTCGGTCGCCAGCCCGACCACGCCCACCACGAGGATCGCGGCGAGCGTCGCGGGGACCACGATCACCCGCGGCAGCAGCCGGGTGTGCCAGTCGATCACCGACAGCGCGACGGCGACCGGGACCAGCGGCACCAGCCACAGCAGGGGCCAGCCGAGCCCGGTGGCCGCGCCGAGGAGCCCGCCCGCCACCGCCGACGCGAGGGCGCTGCGCAGACCCAGCCCGGGCCGGGCGGCGATCACGGCGTACGCCGTCTTGGGCGGCTCGTCGTCGGGGACGTCGCTCGCCGTCTGGGCGGGCTCGGGGACCCGCGCGACCAGCCGGGGCACCAGGAGACCGCCGAGGCCGGCGAGCAGCGCCGCGACGAGGGCGGCGGTCAGGGATTCGTCCACGGCAGCATTCAAGCCGTCGCGCGGTCCGCAAGGGCGCGTTCGCCGGCATCGCGCATCACGTCGAGGGGGGCCGGACTCCCGGTGAACAGCTCGACCTGGAGCGCCGCCTGGTGGACGAGGAGGTCGAGCCCGCCGACGAGCGTACGGCCGGTGTCGAGGGCGGAGGCCGCCAGCGGCGTCGGCCAGGGGTCGTACAGCACCTCGAAGACCACCGGCACCGCCGCGCAGCGCTCGACCAGGGCCGTCGTCTGCGCCGAGGCGGGCACTGTCGAGACCACGACGTCGGCGCGGACCCCGTCGGTGGCGTCCAGCGCCGAGGTCCGTACGTCCACCCCCGCCGGGTGCGCCCGCAGCGCGGCGACGGTCTCCCCCGCCCGCGACTCGTCACGCACCAGGAGCTCGACCGACCGGACGCCGAGGTCGGCCAACGCCAGCCCGACGGAGGTCGCCGTCGCGCCGCCGCCGAGGACGACCGCGGAGCCCAGTGGGGCGGACGTACGCTCCCGGATCGCGGCAGCCGCCCCGGGAAGGTCGGTGTTGTCGCCGACGCGGGAGCCGTCGTCCTCCAGGACGAGCGTGTTGACCGCGCCCGCCAGCCGGGCCCGGTCGGTGAGGCGGTCGCTGTGCCGATCGAGCTGCGCCAGCGCCTCACGCTTGAGCGGCATCGTCAACGACAGTCCGCGCCACTCCGGCCCGAGCCCGGACATGAATGCCTCCAGCCCTCCCGACGGCACGCGGTGCGCGTCGTACGTCCAGCCGAGCCCGAGCTCGGCGTAGGCCGCGCGGTGCAGCACCGGCGACAGCGAGTGGGCGATCGGGTCGCCCAGCACGCCGCAGCGCCGGTTCAGCACCGGTCCGAGGTCTCGCAGTAGGCCTTGTACTCGTCGCGGCCGACCAGGAAGTCGTCGTAGTCCTCGTAGAACTTCGTCTCGCCCGTCTCCAGGTTGACCGTGACGTAGTAGTACCAGGGCCCCTCAGCCGGGTTGGCTGCTGCCTCGATGGCGTCGTCGCCGGGAGCCTCGATCGGCGTCGGGGGCAGACCGGCGTTGAGGCGCGTGTTGTAGGGCGTGTCCTCGGCGAGCTGCTCGGGGGTCAGCTCCGTCGAGCCGGGCGACAGTCCGAGCCCGTAGGCGATCGAGGCGTCGATGCCGAGGGTGCCGTTGGTGCCGCCCTTGTCGCCGGGGCCGTCGAGGCGGTTGTAGATGACGCGCGCGATCTTGGGCATGTCGTCGCCGCGGCCCTCGGCCTCGATGAGCGAGGCGATGATCATCAGCTCACCGGGCGTCTTGCCGAGCTCGGCGGCCTTCTCCTCCAGCCCGGCCTCGTCGGCCGCCTGGCGCCAGCGGTCGACCATCATCCTGAGGATCCGCACCGGCTTCATGCCCGGCTTGACCTCGTAGGTCGCGGGGAACAGGTATCCCTCGGCGTTGCCCTCGGCGTAGTCGGGCAGGCCGATCCGGTCGGGCTGCTGGAGCGCCCGGTTCCACGCCTGCGCGGGGAAGTCGGTGTTCTCGGCCAGCGTCGCGACGATCTCGGTGACCCTGAGGCCCTCGGGAACGGTCACGGTCGGGAATCCGATGAGGTTGTCGGGGTCGATGAGGACCTCGAGCGCGTCGGCGGCGCGCATCTCCTTCTGAAGCTCGTAGGCGCCGACCTGGATGCCGTCCGAGTCGGGCTCGCCCGCGGCGGCGTCGATGAAGGCCTGCACGGACAGCGTGACGCCCTCCGCCTTGAGGTTGCGCCCGATCTGGGCGACGGTGTCGCCCTCGTTGACGGTGAACTCCACCGAGCCGGTGCCCGGGCCGGGGTAGTCCTCCGGGCCCTGGAACTGGTCGGCGACCCACGAGACGCCCTGCGTCAGCGCGACGTAGAAGCCGCCGAGCAGCACGACGAGCGCGACCAGGACGGCGACGCAGCCCTTGAGGCCGCGGCCCTTGCGCCGCCTGCCTCCCGGGACGTACTCGTAGTCCTCGTCCCTCAGGTCGTCCCCGAGCTCGTCCGTGTGGACCTCGCGCTCACTCATGTGTCTCCATCACCTGTCTCGGTCACCTCGACGACCTCTCCGGGTGCCTGCCCGCTGGACCGCTCGGTGTCGAGCGCGGTCTGCAGGATCAGCACTGCGGCGGCCTGGTCCACCACGGCCCGCCGCTTGGCCCCGCGCCGTCCCTGATCGCGCAGGATCGACTCGGCCGACACCGTGGTCAGTCGTTCATCACACAGTCTGACGGGTACGGGGGCAACCCGGCGAGCCAGCCGCGCCGCGAGGGCCCGCGCCTTCTCCGCGGCGGGCCCCTCCGAGCCGTTGAGGGAGCGCGGCAGGCCGACCACCACCTCGACCGCCTCGAGCTCGGCCGCGAGCTGCGCGATGCGGCGTACGTCGCCCTTGCCCGTGCGCACGGTCTCGACCGGGGTCGCCAGGAAGCCGGTCGGGTCGCTGCTCGCGACACCGATCCGGGCGTCCCCCGGGTCGATGCCGAGCCGCACTCCGAACCGCATGCTCAGGCCTGGACCCTCGCAGCGACCTCGCGCCCGACCAGCGCCAGCGCCTCGTCGATGCGCGAGGCGTCGGTGCCGCCGCCCTGGGCGACGTCGTCCTTGCCGCCGCCCTTGCCGCCGAGCAGCGGACCGACGGCGCGTACGAGCTCGCCGGCCGACAGCCCGCGGGCGCGCGCCTCGTCGTTGGTGGCGGCCACGACCGAGACCTTGCCGTCGGCCTGCCCGATGATGACGACGACGCCGGGCTCGCCCTGCGGGAGCCGGCCGCGCACGTCCATCGCGAGGTTGCGCACGTCGCCGCCGCCCGCACCGTCCGCCCGGTGTGCCACGAGCTTCACCGGACCGACCTGGGTGGCGCCGGCCGCGAGGTCGGCGCTCGCCCCGAGGAGCTGGGCCAGGCGCGCCTTCTCCAGCTCCTTCTCGGCGGCCTTGAGCCGCTCGGTGAGGCCCTGGACGCGGCTGACCAGGTCGTCGGGCTGGGTCTTGAGCAGGCCGGTGAGCTGGGCGACCACGTCGCGCTCGCGGGCGAGGTAGCCGAAGCCCTCGACGCCGGTGAGCGCCTCGATGCGCCGGTTGCCCGAGCCGACGCTGGTCTCTCCCGTGACGACGACCGTGCCGATCTGGGACGAGTGCTCGACGTGGGTGCCACCGCAGAGCTCGCGCGACCAGGGGCCGCCGATCTCGACGACGCGCACCTTGGTGTTGTCGTAGGTCTCGCCGAAGAGGGCGATCGCGCCCCACTCCTTGGCCTGCTCGAGCGTCATGTAGTCCCACGACACCGGGAGGTCCGCGCGAAGCGCCTGCTGGGAGACCAGCTCGATGTCGCGCACCTGCGCGGGGCTCAGCGCCTGCGTCCACCCGAAGTCGAGGCGGAGGTAGCCGGGCCGGTTGTAGGAGCCGGACTGCAGCGCCGTCGGGCCGAGCACCTCGCGCAGCGCCGCGTGCACGACGTGGGTGCCGGAGTGGGCCTGGCGGGCACCGGTGCGCCACTCGGGGTCGACGCTGGCGTGGACCTCGCGGCCCGCCTCCAGCTCGCCCTCGAGCACCCGGACCTGGTGCACGACGAGGCCCTTGATCGGGCGCTGGACGTCGAGCACCTCGAGCCGGCCGCCGTCGAAGACGATCGTGCCCGCGTCGGCGGCCTGGCCACCGGACTCGGCGTAGAACGGGGTGCGGTCGAGGACGAGCTCGCCGACCTCGCCCTCGGCCAGCCGCGCGACGGGTGCGCCGCCGCTGAGCAGCGCCAGCGGCCGCGACTCGGTCTCGAGCGTCTCGTAGGCCAGCCACTCGGTCGGGCCGTGCTCGTCGAAGACCCCGCGGTAGGCCGCGGTGTCGCCGTGGGCGCCCTTCTTGGCGCGGGCGTCGGCCTTGGCGCGCTCGCGCTGCTCGGCCATCAGGCCGCGGAAGCCCTGCTCGTCGACGGCCAGGCCCTGCTCGGCCGCCATCTCGAGCGTCAGGTCGATCGGGAAGCCGTAGGTGTCGTGCAGCGCGAACGCGCGCTCGCCCGACAGGGTGGACCCGCCGGACGACTTCACCTCGCCGGCCGCGAGGTCGAAGATCTGCGTGCCGGCCTGCAGGGTCTTGCGGAAGGCGTCCTCCTCGGCGAAGGCGACCTGCGAGATCCGCGGCCAGTCGCTGAGGAGGTTGTCGTAGGTCTCCCCCATCTTGTCGCGGGAGACCGGCATGAGCTCGGGCAGGACGCGGTCGTCGCAGCCGAGCAGGCGCATGGACCGTACGGCGCGGCGCAGCAGGCGGCGCAGGACGTAGCCGCGCCCGTCGTTGCCGGGGGTGACGCCGTCGCCGATGAGCATCATCGAGGAGCGCACGTGGTCGGCGACCACGCGGAAGCGGACGTCGTCGGCCGGGTCGGCGCCGTAGCGCTTGCCGGTGAGCTGCTCGGCCCGCTCGATCACGGGGAACATGACGTCGATCTCGTACATGTTGTTCTTGCCCTGGAGCAGGAACGCGACCCGGTCGAGGCCCATGCCCGTGTCGATGTTCTTCTTCGGCAGCGAGCCGGCGATGTCGAAGTCGGACTTCGAGCGCACGGCGCTCAGCTCGTCCTGCATGAAGACGAGGTTCCAGAACTCCAGCAGCCGGTCCTCGAGCTCGACCGGCATGTCCGGACCGAGCGTGGCGGGGTCGAAGTCGGGTCCCCACTCGGGACCGCGGTCGTAGAGGATCTCCGAGCACGGGCCGCCGGGGCCGGGGACGCCCATCGACCAGTAGTTCTCCTTGGGACCGAGCTGGACGATCCGCTCGCGCGGCAGGCCGGTGACCTTCGTCCAGAGCTCGACGGCCTCCTCGTCGCCGGCGAGCACCGACGGGTAGAGGCGCGACTCGTCCATCCCGAAGCCGCCGTCGGCCTGCGACTTCGTGATCAGGTCCCACGCCAGCTCGATGGCGCCTTCCTTGAAGTAGTCGCCGAAGGAGAAGTTGCCGCACATCTCGAAGAAGGTGCCGTGCCGCGTGGTCTTGCCGACGTCCTCGATGTCGGGGGTGCGCACGCACTTCTGGATGCTGGTCGCCCGGGCGTACGGCGGGGTCTCCTGGCCGAGGAAGTAGGGCTTGAACGGCACCATGCCGGCCGGGACGAAGAGCAGGTTGGGGTCGTCGGCGAGCAGCGAGGCGGAAGGCACCACGGCGTGTCCGGCGGCCTCGAAGTGCGCGAGGAAGCGGCGGCGGATCTCGGCGGTGTCCATCAGTGGTCCTTCGTCTCGGTGCTGCTCGTGGTCAGTTCAGGGAGGCCATCTGTGCTGGGAGCAGGCCTCAGGCCCAGCTGCTCGCGCAACTCGGTCTCGCGCTCGACGCGGCCCTGGTGGACCTCCTCGGCGAACAGGCGCGCACCGTGCTGCCAGCCGCGGACGCGGTCGCGCATCCCCTCGGCGGTGAGCGACTCGGCGGCACGGCGGGCGCGGGCGGCGGCGTACACCCCGACCCCCGCCCCGGCGACGAACCAGAGTGGGCGACCCATCAGGCGACGTCCTCCCGCAGGGCTGCGCGCTCACGCGCCCGGAACTCCCGCAGCGCCTGCTTGGTCTCCGCGCGGCGCTCGCGGCCGGCGCGACGGGTCTCCTGGCGGACCTCGAACCGGATCCGGTTGCGGCTCGCCGGGGACAGGGCGCGGCGCAGCCCGTGGGTCCACGAGGCGGCCTTGACGACCGTCTCGCGGGCCACGATGTCGGTGAAGAGGCGCCCGTCGATGGGTGCTGCGTGGGATGCGGCGGGCACGGCCGGCTCGTCGCGGTCGTCGAGCCGTACGCCTGTGATGACGTAGGTGTCGACGGCGGCGTCGACGGCCGCGGGCTCGTCGTCGACCGGCCGCCGGCCGGCCGCCGAGGACTCGAGGAGGGCGACGCGCTCGGCGAGGGCGGCCGCGGTGGTCTCGGCGCGTCGGGCGTGGCTGCGGGCGCGCGCAGCCACCAGAAGCGCCGCCCCGGCTGCCAGGACGGCCCCGAGGACGGCTGCCGCCAGCCACACCTGCTCCGAAGTCACGGCGCCGAGCCTACAAGCCTCACGGGATGGCGAGGTCACCCGCCGGGCGCACCCGCAGCCAGCGGAAGCCGTACCCCTCGAGCGCGATACGGGTCGTGGGACCGCCGGTCACGAGCTCCTCGGCCATCAGGTCGACCGCCTCGAGGCCCGCGTCGTCGGGATCGACGGGCACGTCGACGGTCACCGGGTCTGCGCCGAGGTTGTGGACGGTGATCACGGCGGAGCCCTCCACCGAGCAGCGCTGCACCAGGACGCGGGGCTCAGGCTGGTCGAGGACGGTCCACGTGCCCCAGCCGAGCTCGGGACACGTGCGACGGATGCTGATCAGCTTGCGGATGAAGCTCCACAGCGAGTCGGGGTCGTGCATCTGGTCGACGACGTTGACGTGCTCGGGGCCGTACCCGTCCGGGACGACGCGCTGGACCAGGCGCGACGGGATCGCCGAGGAGAACCCACCGTTGCGGCCCGCGCTCCACTGCATCGGTGTACGCACCGCCATGCGGCCGTCGGCCTCGAGGTCCTCCCCCATCCCGATCTCCTCGCCGTAGTAGAGCGTCGGGGTGCCCGGCAGCGAGAACATCAGGCTGTAGGCCATCCGGATGCGGCGCGGGTCGCCGCCGAGCATCGTCGGAAGCCGCCGCTTGAGGCCGCGA
Organism: Nocardioides flavus (ex Wang et al. 2016); assembly: GCF_014653115.1. Lineage (GTDB taxonomy): Bacteria > Actinomycetota > Actinomycetes > Propionibacteriales > Nocardioidaceae > Nocardioides > Nocardioides flavus. The sequence continues at coordinate 21,913 of NZ_BNAD01000017.1, forward strand.
CCGTAGAGCTGCATCTCCGGCTCGGGTCCGAAGGCGGCGAACACCTCTTCCCGCTCGCCGTCGGTGAGCTTGTCGAGCGTCAGCTCGTCGTGGTTGCGCAGGAAGGTCGCCCACTGGCAGGTCGCGTCGATCGTCGGCCGCTCCTGCAGCGCCGTGACGAGCGGCCCGGCGTCCTCGCGGGCCAGGGCGAGGTAGGTGGCCTGCATCCCGATGAAGTCGAACTGCATCTGCAGCTCGTCGGCCGCGTCGCCGCCGAAGAACGCCAGCTGCTGCTCGTGGGGGAGGTTGACCTCGCCGAGCATCATCGACCAGCCTGTGCGGCGGTTGAGGAAGGACCGGATGGTGCGCATCAGCTCGTGGGGGTCGACCTCGAGACCCGTGTCGCCGGCGTTCTTCGCGTTCTGCTCCAGGAACGGGATGCCGTCGACGCGGAAGCCGTCGAACCCGAGCTCCAGCCAGAACCCGACCACCCGCAGTATCTCGTCGACCACCTCGGGGTTGCTCAGGTTGAGGTCGGGCTGGTGCTTGTAGAAGTTGTGTAGGTACCACTCGCCGGTGCGCTCGTCACGCTCCCAGATCGAGTCCTCGCGATCGGGGAAGACCACCAGCTCTGAGGTGTCCGGGGGCTCGGTGCTGCGCCAGACGTAGTGCTCGCGGTAGCGGTTCGACGTGCTCCGCCGCGACGCCTGGAACCACGGGTGGCGGTCGGAGGTGTGGTTGATCACGAGGTCGGCGATGACGTTGATGCCGCGGTCGTGCGCCGTACGGATCACCTCGACCAGCTGGCCCAGCGTGCCCAGGCGGGGGTCGACGCCGTAGAAGTCGGTGAGGTCGTAGCCGTCGTCGCGGTCCGGGGTCGGGTAGAACGGCATCAGCCACAGGCAGGTGATCCCGAGCTCGGCGAGGTAGTCGATGCGCCGGGCGAGGCCGCCGAGGTCGCCGATCCCGTCACCGTCGGAGTCGTGGAAGGTCTCGATGTCGAGGCAGTAGATGACCGCGCTCTTCCACCACAGGTCGCTCGTGTCGGTGATTCGCACCCCGTCACACAACCAGACGCCGGCGTCCGGCGTCAGCCCCTCAGGGTGGGGAGCACCTGCTCGCCGAAGGCGTCTATGAAGCGCTCCTGCTCCTGCCCGACGAAGTGCAGGTAGACGTCGTCGAACCCGACCGCCGCCAGCTCGGCGATCCGGTCGCGGTGCCGGCCGAGGTCCTCGGAGATCTCCACGGCCGCCCGCACGCTCTCGATGCCGACGTGCTCGCCCATCACGTCGAACGCATCAGCCGTCTCGGTGTCCCAGTTGACCGGCTCGGTGAAGACGTTAGTGCGCCACTGGTCCAGCGCGATCGCCTCGGCCTCCTCGGACGTGGGCGCCCAGGACAGGTGCAGCTGCAGCGCGAGCGGGCCGCGTCCTCCGGCGTCGCGGTAGGCGGCGACGACGTCTCGCAGCACCTCGACCGGCTGGTTGATGGTGACGAGCCCGTCGGCCCACGCGGCGACCCGGGCGGCGGACGCGACGGACACCGCGGGCCCGACGAGGCGCGGCTGGGTGGTCGGGAGGTCCCACACGCGGGCGCGGTCGACGGTGACGAGGCCCTGGTGCGTGACCTCCTCGCCGGCCAGCAGCCGCCGGATGACGTCGACGCACTCCTCGAGCCGTCGGGTGCGCTCCTCCTTCGGCGGCCAGCGGTCGCCGGTGATGTGCTCGTTGCTGGCCTCGCCGCTGCCGAGCGCGGTCCAGAACCTGCCGGGGAACATCTCGCCGAGGGTGGCGATCTTCTGGGCGACCACCGCCGGGTGGTAGCGCACCCCGGGGGCGGAGACGCAGCCCAGCTCGAGGTCGGTGGTGGCGAGGGCTGCTCCGAGCCAGCTCCAGGTGTAGCCCGAGTGGCCCTGCCGCGTGCTCCACGGCGAGATGTGGTCGGAGCACATGGCCATGTCGAACCCCGCCCGCTCGGCGTGCTGGACGTCGGCCAGCAGGCGGGACGGAGCGATCTGCTCGTGGGAGGCGTGGAACCCGATGCGCATGCACCCCACCGTAGACGCCCGCGCGGGACCGGCCGGCGCGTCCGGTCACCGCACGACGAAGAGGTCCTTGTAGTTCGGCGCACCCATCGAGCCCTCACCCGTGGGGTTGCCGACCCGCTCGCCGAACACGAGGAGACGGTTCTGGTAGGAGGTGGGGATGATCGGGAAGTGGTCGGTGAGGATCTGCTCGTCGAGCTCACCCCACGCCGCGGCCTGCTCCTCGACCGGCAGCCCGGCGATGTCGTCCATCGCCCGGTCGACGGTCGGGTCGGCGAACCGGGCGGTGTTGAACGGGGCGCCGCTCCTGAGCAGGGGCGGCAGGAGCGCCGAGCCGGAGGGCCACATCGGGCACCAGCTCACCCCTCGGACGTTGAGGGCCCGGTCGACCTCGTTGTCGCGGTCGAGCCAGACGCTGTAGATCGACTGCTGCACGGGGATCGCCCGCACCTCGAAGCCGCTCGCCTCGAGGCCCTTGGTCAGCTGCTCCTGCGCGGCGGATGCGGCGGGGTCCAGCTGGTTGTAGGCCATCGTGATCGGGTACGGCTCGGTGGCGTGGCCGGCCTCGGCGAGCAGCGCGCGGGCCTTGTCGGGGTCGTAGGTGATCTCCTCGCCGTCGACCGCGATGTCCCTCCTGCCGGGCATCCCCGGCGGCATGAGGGACGACGCCCGGACCCGGGTGACGCCGGGGACCTCGCCGGTCGCGACCCAGACGTCCTCGTGGGGGACGGCGTACGCCAGTGCCCGGCGGACGCGGACGTCGGTGATCTTCGTGTGGTCGGGGGTGATCGTGGAGACGCACTGGGTGGCCTGCTGGACCAGGCGCTCGCCCAGCACCTGCGTCGCCTCGCGGTAGCGTCCCGCGCCCAGCGACGTCGCCACCGCGGTGCGGCTGGCGGCGATGCCCGACAGCATGATCTCGTCGACCTTCGCCTGGTCCTGGTCGAACCGGAAGACGAACCTGTCGGCGTACTGGTGGCGTCCCGGGTCGGAGGCGGGGTCCCACTCGTCGTTGCGCACCAGCACGAGCTCCTCGGCAGGCGCCCAGCGCTCGACCTCGTACGGGCCGGTGGCGAGTGGTCGCTGGGCGTAGCCCACCGGGTCGGACGCCTCGCCCAGCGGCGCGGGGCCCATGGCGAGGACGGCGCCCCAGTGGGGCATGTCGGGGAAGGGCCGGTCCATCGCGATCGTCACGTCCTGGTCGTCGACGCTGATGCCGTCGTAGTCGTCGCACTCCGGGTCGCCGGCCGAGTAGGGCCCCGGGTAGTCGTCGGCGCCGGCGAAGTACTGGGTGGAGTACTCGGTGCCCGGTCCCGACGGGAACGTCGCGGTGTCGAGCGATCGGCAGATGCCGAAGGCGACCTCTTCGGGGGTGACGGGCTTGCCGTCCTCCCAGGTGGCGTCGTCGCGGATGGTGAAGGTCCACTCGGTGAAGTCGCCGTTGTGGCGCCCGAGGTCCGTGGCCAGGTCGGGCACCAGCACCGGCCGCCCGTCGTCGCCGCGGACGTACTGGGTCAGCGTGCGGCTGACGAGTGCCTGCTGGATCGCGTTGCCGGTGGACGACCAGCCGCCGGTCGGGTCGAGCGTGTCGGGACCCGGAGCGCCGGGCATGAGGACCGTGATCGTTCCGCCGGGCGTGGCGCCCTCGACCTCGGGTGCGGGTCCGCGTCGATCGGGGTCGACGGTCACGGCGGCCGGGACGGTGTAGGCCGCCCCCGGCCGGGGCCGCTCCCACCCCTGGTCCGTGCCCTCGTCGCTGCAGGCGGCGAGCGCGAGCACGACGGCACACGCGACGACGACCAGCGGCCGGCTCCCCCTCATGCGCGCGATTCTCCCCCGTGCCCTGCTGTCCTGACGAACTAGCGGCCGCGGACGATCCGGCGCACCCGCTCCCAGCGCTCCTTGATCCCGGCCTCCGCCCCGAGGGCGGTCGGTCGGTAGTAGGTCGCGTCCTCGAGGACGTCGGGGAGGTACTGCTGCTCGGCGACCCCGAACGGCTCGTCGTGCGGGTAGGCGTAGCCCTTGCCGTGGCCCAGGTCCTTGGCGCCGCCGTAGTGGGCGTCGCGCAGGTGGGCGGGCACCTGCCCGATCTTCCCGGCACGCACGTCCGAGATCGCCGCGTCGATCGCGGTGATGACCGCGTTGGACTTCGGGGCGACCGCCAGGTGGATCGTTGCCTGGGCGAGGTTGATCCGGGCCTCGGGCATGCCGATCAGCTGCACGGCCTGCGCCGCCGCGACCGCCGCCTGGAGTGCCGTCGGGTCGGCCAGTCCGATGTCCTCGCTGGCGTGGACGACGAGCCGGCGCGCGATGAATCGCGGGTCCTCACCCGCCTCGATCATCCGCGCGAGGTAGTGCAGCGCGGCGTCGGGGTCGGAGCCGCGGATCGACTTGATGAAGGCGGAGATCACGTCGTAGTGCTGGTCACCCTGGCGGTCGTAGCGCACGGCCGCCTGGTCGACCGCCGTCTCGGCCGTGGCCAGGTCGATCGCGTCGAGGCCGTTGCTCGCCGCGGCGCCGGCGGCCGCCTCGAGGTAGGTCAGTGCGCGACGGGCGTCCCCGCCGGCCAGGCGTACGAGGTGGTCGCGTGCGTCGTCGTCGAGCGCCGTCGCGCCCGCCAGGCCGCGCTCGTCGGCGAGCGCCTGGTCGATGACCTCGGCGACGTCGTCGTCGGTCAGCGACTGCAGCCGCAGCAGCAGGCTGCGTGAGAGCAACGGACTGATCACCGAGAAGAACGGGTTCTCTGTGGTGGCGGCGATGAGCGTGACCCAGCGGTTCTCCACCCCGGGCAGGAGGGCGTCCTGCTGGGCCTTGGTGAAGCGGTGCACCTCGTCGACGAACAGGACGGTCTCCTGCCCGCCCCGCGCGAGCTCGGCGCGGGCCCCGTCGATGGCCGCACGGACCTCCTTGACCCCCGCGGCGACCGCGGAGACCTCGACGAACCGACGCCGCGTCTGCTGGCTGACGATCGCGGCGATCGTCGTCTTCCCGGTGCCGGGCGGACCCCACAGCAGGAGCGACATCGACTGGTCGCCCTCGACCAGCCGTCGCAGGGGCGACCCCGCGGCGCGAAGCTGCTGCTGGCCGACCAGCTCGTCGATCGTGCGCGGTCGCATCCGTACGGCCAGGGGGGCCGAGGCGTGCGTGTTCGTGCCCAGCGATCCCGCGCTGGGCACGGTCGCGGGCGCGGGGTGTCCCGCGCCCGGGATCTCGAACAAGCCGTCCACGTCGGCGAGTATCCCCGACGACGTCGGGGTCCGGTTCAGACCCCCGTGGTCTGCTTGGTCCGGAGGTCGTACCAGGTCTTCTCGTAGCCCGGGATGGTGAGCTGGGTGTTGCTCGGCGTGGCCCCGGGGACCGGGCTGCCCTGGTCGTCGACGCCGAGGAGCTCCGTCGTCACCGGGGTGGCGGGGTGGGCACCCAGCTCGCCTGCGAAGTGGCACGCGACCTTGTGGCGCTTGCCGATCTGCAGCAGCGGCGGCTCGACCTTGGCACAGATCTCCTGCGCGAACTGGCAGCGCGTACGGAACCGGCAGCCGGACGGCGGGTTGATCGGGCTGGGCACGTCGCCCTCGAGGCGGATGCGCTCGCGCCGACCGCCGACGGCCGCCTGCTTGACGTCGGGCACCGCGGAGAGCAGCGCCTGCGTGTAGGGGTGGTGCGGGTGGGAGTAGATCGTCTCCCGGTCGCCGATCTCCACGATCTTGCCGAGGTACATCACGGCGATCTCGGGGCAGAAGTGACGCACGATGGCCAGGTCGTGGGCGATGAAGAGGAACGCCACGTCGAACTCGGACTGGATGTCCTGGAGCAGGTTGATGACCTGGGCCTGGATCGACACGTCGAGTGCCGAGACCGGCTCGTCCGCGACGAGCACCTTGGGGTTCAGGGTCAGCGCGCGGGCGATGCCGATGCGCTGGCGCTGGCCGCCGGAGAACTCGTTGGGGTAGCGGTTGTAGTGCTCGGGGTTGAGGCCGACGATCTCGAGCAGCTCCTGCACGCGCGGCAGGACCTTGTCCTTCGGCACCACGTTGTGGACCTCGAGGGGCGCACCGACGATCGTGCCGACCGTGTGGCGCGGGTTCAGCGAGGTGTACGGGTCCTGGAAGATCATCTGCACGTCGCGGCGCAGCGGCTTCATCTCGCGGTTGGAGAGCTTGGCCAGGTCCTTGCCGTCGAACATCATCGAGCCGCCGGTCGGCTTGTAGAGCCGGGTGATGAGGCGACCGGTGGTCGACTTGCCACACCCCGACTCCCCCACCAGGCCCAGCGAGCCGCCCTTGGGCACCTCGAAGGAGATGCCGTCGACGGCCTGCACGTGCCCGATCGTGCGTCGTACGACCCCGGACGACTTCACCGGGAAGTACATCTTGAGGTTGTCGACGGTCAGCACGGCCGGAGCGTCGGGGTCGAGCTCGGAGGCGGTGTGGCCGTGCTCGGCGACGATGTGGAAGTCGAGGTCGCCGACGTTGACCTCGTGCGAGCCGTACGCGTCGCTCACGTCGTCGCCGAGCCGGCGCTCGCCGGCCTCGGCGGCGTTGGCCCCGACGGCGGTCGGCTCGACCTCGGCTCGGGCGTTGGGATCCTGGGTCATCGGGTCTCCTCGAGGAGCTCGGGGGCGATCTCGGGCAGCACCTCGGTCTGGTAGACCGCGACCGGGTCGGCGAGGTGGCAGCGCTTGAGATGGGCCGTGCCCGAGCTGGCCGGCAGCAGCTCGGGAAGCTGGGTGGTGCACAGGTCGCCGGGGACCTTGGTGGAGTGCACGCAACGGGGGTGGAAGGAGCATCCCGACGGGGGCCGCAGCAGGCTCGGCGGGTTGCCGGGGATGGGGATCAGCCGCGCGTCGGTCGACGACGACACGTCGGGCACGCTGGACAGCAGGCCCCACGTGTAGGGCATCTCCGGCGTGGTCAGGATCTCCTTGGTGGTGCCGAACTCGACGCAGCGGCCGGCGTACATCACCAGGACGTCGTCGGCCATCTCAGCGATCACCCCGAGGTCGTGGGTGATGATGATGACGGCCGAGTTGAACTCGCGCTGCAGGTCCTGGAGCAGGTCGAGGATCTGCGCCTGCACCGTCACGTCGAGGGCGGTCGTCGGCTCGTCGGCGATGAGCAGCGACGGGTCGTTGATGAGGCCCATCGCGATCATGGCGCGCTGGCGCATGCCGCCGGAGAACTGGTGCGGGAAGTCGTCCACGCGCCGGTCCGGCTGCGGGATGCCGACGCGGTCGAGCATCTCGATCGCCTTGCGGCGGGCGTCGCGCTTGGAGGCGCTCGAGTGGTGGACCAGGTAGGCCTCCTCGAGCTGCGCGCCGATCTTGTAGAAGGGGTGCAGCGCGGCGAGGGCGTCCTGGAAGATCATCGCCATGGAGTTGCCGCGCAGGCCGCGCATGCGCGACTCGCTCAGTCCGACGACCTCGGTGCCACCCACGCGGATGGAGCCGGAGATCTTGGCCGACTTGGCGTCGTGCAGGCCCATCACGGCCATGCTGGAGACGGACTTGCCCGAGCCGGACTCGCCGACGATGCCGAGCGTCTTGCCCTTCTCGACCGAGTAGGACAGGCCCTGCACCGCGGTGACGGGACCGTCCTCGGTCGGGAAGGTCACCATCAGGTCCTCGACCTGCAGGAAGGGACCGTCGGTCTCGGACGCCGCCGCGGCGGCGCTGGACTGGGTCACGGGAACGCTGGTCACGAGAGCCTCACCCTCGGGTCGAGGACGCTGTAGACAACGTCGACGAGCAGGTTGGAGATGATCAGGACGACGGCGCTGAACAGGGCGGTGGCCATCACGACCGGGAGGTCCTTGCCCTGCACCGCCTCGAGCGCCCACCAGCCGATGCCCTGGATCTCGAAGATCCGCTCGGTGAAGATCGTGCCGGCGAGCAGGGTGCCGAAGTCGATGCCGAAGATGGTGACGACCGGCACCAGGGCGGCCCGCAGGCCGTGCTTGTAGACGATCTTGCGCGCGGGCAGGCCCTTGGCCTTGGCCGTGCGGATGTAGTCCTCGCTGAGCGCCTCGACCATCGCTCCGCGGGTGAATCGCGTGTACTGGGTGCAGCCGAAGATGCCGAGTGCGACCCAGGCGAGGAAGAGCCCGCTGAACCACTTGAACGGACCGTTCTCGCCTATGGAGAAGTAGCCGGTGTCGCTGAACAGGGGCACCTCGAAGGTGATCGTGAGGTAGAGCCAGGTCAGGAGCGCGAAGAGGTAGTAGGGGATCGAGCTGATGAACAGGAAGCTCGAGACCAGGGCCTTGTCGGCCACGGTGCCACGCCGTCGCGCGGCTGCGACGCCGATGGGGACGCCGAAGAGGAGGTAGAGGAACGCGCCGCCGATGGCCACGGAGAAGGTCGCGGGCATGCGCGAGACCAGCTCCTCCTTGACCGGCTGCTTGGTGCGGTAGCTGACGCCCAGGCACGGGGCCGGGCACTCGTACTCGCTGGAGGCGATGGTGAGCGTACGTCCGACGAAGACGCCCTGGACGAACTTGCCGTACTCCTCGTAGACGGGGTTGTTGTAGCCCAGCGTCTCTTCGTAGATCTCGATCCGGTCGCCACACCTGTTGCTGGTCTCGCGGTCGCAGATCGGTTGAGCAGGGCTCGACGGTCCGAACCAGAACAGCAGGAAGATTCCCATCGAGACCAGCGTCACGACGAGGACTCCCGAGATCAGGCGCTTCACGACATAGGCAAACATCGCTGGTCACTCTCCGGGGATGGTGGATGAGTCGGACCCCCGAGGCGCAGAAGCCTACCGGGTCCGGGCTGCCGAGTGGGGGCTCCCATTGGTACGGGAGCCCCCACCGGTCAGGGGTGCTACAGGTACTGCTGTGTGGTGCTGGGTACTACGTGGTGCTCCGGGTCCTCAGGACCCGTGGCGAGCGCCAGGATCACTGCATCACGTACAGGTCCTTGTAGTTCGGCGCACCGAGGGCGCCGTCGCCCGTCGGGTTGCCGATCTTGCTGCCGAACACGAACAGGTCGTTGCGGAACGCGGTCGGGATGATCGGGAAGTAGTCCGTCATGATCATCTCGTCCAGGTCGCCCCACGCGGCGGGCTGCTCGTCGACCGGAACCTCGGTCACGATGCGGTCGATCTCCTCGTCAACAGCGGCCTCCTTGAAGAAGGCGGTGTTGTAGACCTCGTCGCCACCCAGCAGCGGCGGGATCATGGTCGAGGCCGACGGCCAGTCCGAGCACCAGTTGACGCCACGGAGGTTCAGCTTCTTGTTGATCTTGCTGTCGGGGTCGAGCCACACGTTGTACGGGGACTCCTGCACCGGGATCGCGTTGACCTTGAAGCCGGAGGCCTCGAAGCCCTTGGTGATCTGGTCCTGGGTGGCCTTGGCCAGCGGGTCGACCTCGTAGTAGACCATGGTGATCTCGTAGGGCTCGTCGCCGTAGCCGGCCTCGGCCAGCAGCTCCTTGGCCTTCTCCGGGTCGTAGGTGATCTGCTCACCGTCGACCTGGAAGTCCTTCTTGCCGGCCATGCCGGGGGGCATCACCGAGTTGGCGGGGATGCGGGTCACGCCGGGGACCTCGCCGCCGGCGATCCACACGTCCTCGTAGGGGTACGCGTAGGCCAGGGCCTTGCGGACCTCGATCTCGGTGATCTTGGTGTAGTCCGGTGTCAGGGTCGAGACGCACTGCGACGTCTGCTGCACGAGACGGTCGCCGAGCTGCGCGTTGGCGTCGTTGTACTTGTCCGAGCCGAGCGAGGCGGAGACGGCGGTCTGGCTGTCGGCGTTGTCCGACAGCATGATCTCGTCGACCTTGGCCTGGTCCTGGTTGAACTTGAAGACGAACTCGTCGGCGTACTGGTGACGACCCGGGTCGGACTCAGGAGCCCACTGGTCGTTCTTCACGAGGACGAGCTCCTCGTTGGGCTTGTAGCTCTCGACCTTGTAGGGGCCGTTGGAGAGCGGCTTGGTGCCGTAGTTCGGCGGCTTGGAGGCGTTGCCGAGCGGAGCCGGGCCCATGGCCATGAAGGCGCCCCAGTAGTCCATCTCCGGGAAGGGCTTCTCCATCGAGATGGTGATGTCCTGGCCGTTGACCGTGACACCGTCCCAGTTCTCGCACTTGGGGTCCTTGCCGGTGTACGGACCCTCGTAGTCGGCCGCGCCGGCGAAGTAGTCCTTGGAGTACTTCGTGCCCGGACCGGACGGGAACGCCTCGGAGTCGAGCGAGCGGCAGATGCCGAAGGCGACCTCTTCGGGGGTGACGGGCTTGCCGTCCTCCCACGTGGCGTCCTCACGGATGGTGAAGGTCCACTCCGTGAAGTCCTCGTTGTAGGTGCCCAGGTCGGTGGCGAGGTCGGGGACCAGGATCGGGTCGCCGGTCTCCTCGTCACGGATGTACTGGGTCAGCGAGCGGTGCGTCAGCGCCTGCTGGATGGAGTTGCCGGTGACGGACCAGCCACCGGTGGGGTCGAGCGAGTCGGGACCCGGGTCGCCGGCGAGGTAGACCGTGATGGTCCCGCCCTCGGTGGCGCCCTCGACCTCGGCGGCGGGGCCCTGACGCTCAGCGTCCTTCGTGCCCCCCTCCTGGTCGCCGAACTCCCTCTGCGTGCCCTCGCCGGTCTCGCCCTCGTCAGACGACCCGCCGCCGCAGGCGGCGAGGGTCAGGAGGGCGGCACCAGCAACGAGTGCGAGCGGCTTGTTCCGCTTCATGCTGTCCAGCCTTTCTTTCTTGTTCTCACCGAGGACGGCGTCTCCGGCGACGTGTGTGGGACCCGGAAGGTCAGCGTCGGGTCTTGGGGTCGAGGGCGTCGCGCACCGCGTCGCCCAAGAGGTTGAGGGACAGCACCAGCGCGACGATGCCGAGCAGCGGCTGCCACAGGTACTGCGGGTACTCGCGGAAGTACGTCGGGGTGGCGGCCTTGAGGATCGTCTGGCCCCACGAGACGCCGTCGGTGACGCCGATGCCGAGGTAGGCCAGGCCGGCCTCCAGCGCGACGAACGCGGGCAGCATCAGCGAGACGCTGATGATGATCGGCGCGGCGAGGTTGGGCAGGAGCTCCTTGAACAGGATCCGCGAGGTCGGCATGCCCATCACGCGGGCCGCCTGGACGAACTCGCGCTCGCGCAGGGCGAGGACCTCACCGCGGATCAGGCGGGCCGTGCCCATCCAGCCGAACATCGCCAGGACCATCACGAGGCTGAACTTCTGGATCGTGGGGTAGTCCGGCGAGGTGTTGAACCGCTCGTTGAGGATCGGGGCCAGCGTCAGCGCCGCGAGGAGGAACGGGATCGTGAGGAACATGTCGATGAAGAACGACAGGACCTTGTCGACCGCGCCGCCGAGGAAGCCGGCCAGCAGGCCGATGACCACGCCGACGACGCTGGCGATCAGCGTGGCCGTGAAGGCGATCAGGAGGGACACGCGGCAGCCGTGGAGCCAGTAGGCCAGGTTGTCCTCACCGGTGCGCGGGGCGACACCCATGGGGTGCTCCCACGTGAAGGGACCGACGGGCGGACCCATCTCGGGCTTCGGCAGGCCGTTGTTGAGGCCGTCGACTCGCTCGGAGGCGAGGGGGGTCTCGAGGCTGACGCCGAAGAGGTCGCTGATCGTCCCGGCGAACATCGCGCAGATGACGAAGAACAGGACCACCACCGCACAGACGACGGCGATCTTGTCCCGGGCCAGGCGGCCCAGCGCGATCCGCAACGGCGACTTGCCGGAGATCTCCTTGGCCTGCTGGCTGTTGGGATCCTGCTGCGGCTCGTCGCTCAACGAGCCCAGCGTCTCCGGCCCTGCGGTCTCTGCCGACATGCTCTCCCCATCTGGTTCGGGACTTTCCCGACGCAGATCGGGGGTCCCCCGGGGCCTGCGCCGAGACGGGACTCTATGTGACCCACGACGCTCCGACGATCACCGACGGGTAACGATCCCGTTACGACGTGTTGCCCTCGTCGTCGCCTCGAACCCACGGCAAACCTGCGGGAGATCACTCCGCGCGCGGGACGTCCTTCGCGGGCACCGCGTCGACACCGGCTTCCTTTCGCTGCTCCGCGGTGATGGGAGCGGGCGCGGCCGTGAGCGGGTCGTAGCCGCCGCCGGACTTGGGGAAGGCGATGACGTCGCGGATCGAGTCGGTGCCGGCCAGCAGCGCGACGATGCGGTCCATGCCCACCGCGATGCCACCGTGCGGGGGCGCGCCGAACTTGAAGGCGTCGAGCAGGAAGCCGAACTTCTCCTGCGCCTCCTCCTCCCCCAGGCCCATGACGGAGAACACCCGCTTCTGGATGTCGCCGCGGTGGATACGGATGGACCCGCCGCCGAGCTCGTTGCCGTTGCAGACGATGTCGTAGGCGTACGCCAGCGCGCTGCCGGGGTCGGTGTCGAAGGTGTCGACGAACTCCGGCTTGGGACTGGTGAACGCGTGGTGCACGGCCGTCCAGGCGCCCGCACCGACGGCCACGTCGCCGCTCGCGACGGCCTCGGAGCTCGGCTCGAACAGCGGCGCGTCCACGACCCACGTGAAGGCGAAGGTCGAGTCGTCGAGCAGGTCGAGCCGGCGGCCGATCTCGAGGCGCGCGGCGCCGAGCAGCGCCCGGCTGCTCTTCACCGGGCCGGCGGCGAAGAAGACGCAGTCGCCGGGCCGGGCGCCGACGTGGGCGGCGAGTCCCGCGCGCTCGGCGTCGGTGAGGTTCTTGGCGACCGGCCCGCCGAGCTCGCCGTCCTCGGCGATCGTGACGTAGGCCAGGCCCTTCGCACCGCGCTGCTTGGCCCAGTCCTGCCACGCGTCGAACTGGCGACGCGGCTGGCTGCCGCCGCCGGGCATGACGACCGCACCGACGTAGTCGGCCTGGAAGACCCGGAAGGGCGTGTCCTTGAAGTAGTCGGTGCACTCGACGAGCTCGAGGCCCATGCGGAGATCGGGCTTGTCCGAGCCGTACCTGGCCATCGCGTCTGCGTACGTCATCCGCGGCAACGGGCGCTCGATCGTGTGGCCGGCCTGCGCCCACATCGCCTCGAGCACGTCCTCCATCAGCTCGATGACGTCCTCCTGGTCCACGAAGCTCATCTCGATGTCGAGCTGGGTGAACTCGGGCTGGCGGTCGGCGCGGAAGTCCTCGTCGCGGTAGCAGCGCGCGATCTGGTAGTAGCGCTCCATGCCGCCGACCATCAGCAGCTGCTTGAACAGCTGCGGGCTCTGCGGCAGCGCGTACCAGCTGCCGGGGGCGAGGCGGGCCGGGACCAGGAAGTCGCGGGCGCCCTCCGGGGTGGACCGGGTGAGGGTCGGGGTCTCGACCTCGACGAAGTCGCGCGCGTCGAGCACGTCGCGAGCGGCCTTGTTGATCTTCGAGCGCAGCCGCAGCGCGGCGTTGGGGCCGGAGCGGCGCAGGTCGAGGTAGCGGTGCTTGAGGCGCGCCTCCTCGCCGACCTCGCCGCCCTTGTGACCGGAGGCGTCGTCGATCGGGAACGGCAGCGGCTCGGAGGTCGAGAGGACCTCGACCTCGGTGGCGACGACCTCGATCTCGCCGGTGGCGAGGTTGGGGTTCTCGTTGCCCTCCTTGCGGGCCACGACCTCGCCGACGACCTTGAGGCAGAACTCGCTGCGCAGGCTGTGCGCGACCGCCTCGTCGCGGACGACGACCTGTACGACGCCGCTGCTCTCGCGGAGGTCCAGGAACGCGACGCCGCCGTGGTCGCGCCGTCGGGCGACCCACCCGGCGAGCGTGACGGTCTGGCCGACGTGGTCGGCGCGCAGGGCGCCGGCGTCATGGGTGCGGATCACTGGATCTCCTCGGTTTCACTGGTTTCGCTGGTTGCGGTGGTGATGATCGTGGGCCGTACGTCGGCCTCGGGCGGCGACCAGGCCGAGGGATCGGCCTCGACCTGCTCGCCGGTGCGGATGTCCTTGACCTGGTGGGTCACTCCCCCGCCGTCGGCCGGCTGGACGAACCAGACGAACGGGATGCCGCGGCGCTCGGCGAACCTGATCTGCTTGCCGAACTTCGCCGGGGACGGTGCGACCTCGCAGGCGATGTCGCGTGCCCGCAGCGCGGCGGCGACGGCGGTGCTGGCGGCGCGGTCGTCCTCGGTGTTGAGGGCGACGAGCACGGCGCTCGGCACCGGCCGGCTGCCCTCCAGGACGCCGTCGGCGATCAGGGGGACGAGGGTGCGGGAGACGCCGAAGGACACGCCCACCCCGGGGTACGTCGTACGGCCGTCGCTGGCCAGCGCGTCGTAGCGCCCCCCGCCGCCGACGGACTTGAGGCGCTCGTAGCCCTCCATGAAGATCTCGACGACGGTGCCGGTGTAGTAGTCGAGGCCTCGCGCGATGCGGAGGTTGGCCTCGACGCCGACGCGGCCGCCGGCCACCGCGCGGCAGCCCTCGACGACCGCGGCGAGCTCCTCGAGCCCCTGGTCGAGCAGCTCGTCGGTGACGCCGAGTGCGCGGACCTGGTCGACGAACGACGTGTCCGTGACGCGGATGGTCGCCAGCTCGAGGCAGCGCCGGGCCTGCTCGGACGTGGTGCCGACACGGTCGACCAGCATCCGGGCGACCTCGTCGGCCGGGAGCTTGTCGAGCTTGTCGATGACCCGGATGGCGTCCGTGACGTCGTCGATGCCGAGACCCCGGTAGAAGCCCTGGATCAGCTTGCGGTTGTTGAACTGGAAGGACACGCGCGGGATCGGCAGGCGCCCGAGGGCGTCGACCATCACCGCCATCACCTCGACGTCGTGGTGGAACGGCAGCTCGTCGCGCCCGACGATGTCGACGTCGGCCTGGGTGAACTGGCGGTAGCGGCCCTCCTGGGGGCGCTCACCGCGCCAGGCCGGCTGCACCTGGTAGCGGCGGAAGGGGAACTCGAGGTGACCGGCGTGCTCGAGCACGTAGCGGGCGAACGGCACCGTGAGGTCGAAGTGCAGGCCGAGCTCGGCCTTGGCGTCGGGCTCGGCCGCGATGCGCTGGAGGACGTAGATCTCCTTGTCCACCTCGCCGCCCTTGGCCAGGCGCTCGATCGGCTCGACGACCCGGGTCTCGATGTTGGCGAAGCCGTGCAGCTCGAAGGTGCGCGAGACCGACGCGATGACCTCGCGCTCGACGGCACGCTGGGCAGGCAGCAGCTCGGGGAACCCGCTCAGCGGGCTGATCTTGCTCATCAACGGTCCTGACGGAGGTCGTGGAGGAAGGGGTTGGTGGCGCGCTCGCGGCCGATCGAGGTCTGCTCGCCGTGGCCGGGCAGCACGACGATGTCGTCGGCCAGCGGCAGCACCTTGGTGCGCAGGCTCTCGAGCATCGTCGCGTGGTCGCCGCCGGGGAGGTCGGTGCGCCCGATCGAGCCCGCGAAGAGCAGGTCGCCGGAGAACATCACCTCCGAGACGTCATGCTCGGCGTACGGCGAGCGGAAGGTCACCGACCCCTCGGTGTGTCCCGGGGTGTGGTCGACGACGAACCGGAGGCCGGCCAGCTCGAGCTCGGCGAGGTCGGACAGCTCGCGCACGTCGTCGGGCTCGGCCCACGAGTAGTCGCCGCCCAGCAGCATCTGGGTCGTCTCGCGGCTCATCCCGGCCATCGGGTCGCTGAGCAGGTGGCGGTCGGCAGGATGGATCCACGCGGTCGCGTCGTAGGTGCCCGCGACCGGCGCGACGCACCACATGTGGTCGACGTGGCCGTGGGTGACCAGGACGCTGACCGGCTTGAGCCGGTGCTCGCGCACCACCTGGTCGACTCCTGCGGCGGAGTCCTTGCCGGGGTCGATCACGACGCACTCGGACCCGGGACCCGTCGCCACGACGTAGCAGTTGGTCCCCCAGGGTCCGGCGGGGAAGCCGGCGATGAACACGGGCGTCAGTCCTTGCTTGTCGTCCACTGGTCGCCTGGCCGTCGGGCCAGTCGTCTGCTTGTCGGTGGGAAGCCTACCGACGGCGCTCCGGGCCATGACTACGATGGGCGACCATGAGCGCCGACAAGCAGTCCACAGACGACGCAACCCAGGCCGGAACGGCCTGGGGACGTGTCGCCGAGGACGGCACCGTCTATGTCCGCACCGCCGACGGTGAGCGTTCCGTCGGGTCCTACGAGGCCGGCACGCCGGACGAGGCCCTGGAGTTCTTCACCAAGCGGTTCGAGGAGCTGGAGGGCAAGGTCCACCTGCTCGAGCAGCGGGTGACCTCGGGGCGCCTGGCCCCGGAGGAGGCGACCTCGTCGGTGAAGGCCCTGCGCGAGCAGGTCGTCGACGCCCACGCGGTCGGCGACCTCGTCGCGCTCGCGGCACGCCTCGACGCCCTCGCGCCGGTGATCGCCGTGCAGCGCTCGGCCCGCAAGGAGGAGCGCGCGCAGAAGGCGGCGGAGTCAAAGGCGGCGAAGGAGAAGATCGTCGCCGAGGCGGAGCGCCTCGCCGAGGGGACCGACTGGCGCAACGGTGCCAACCGGCTGCGCGACCTGCTCGCGACGTGGAAGGAGCTCCCCCGGCTCGACCGCGCGACCGACGACGCGCTGTGGCGCCGGTTCTCGACCGCGCGCACCACGTACACCCGCCACCGCAAGGCCCACTTCGCCGAGGAGCACGAGCGCCGCGACTCCGCCCGCGTGATCAAGGAGCGGCTCGCCACCGAGGCCGAGGCGCTCGCCACCTCGACCGAGTGGGGCCCGACCGCCGGCAAGTACCGTGACCTGATGCGGGAGTGGAAGGCTGCCGGCCCCGCCCCGCGTGAGGTCGACGACAAGCTGTGGCAGCGTTTCCGGGGGGCCCAGGACACCTTCTTCGGCGCCCGCGACGCGGCCAACGCCGCCCTCGACCAGGAGTTCGCCGCGAACGCCGAGGTCAAGGACGCGATCCTCGTCGAGGCCGAGGCGCTCGTCGCCCAGGTGCAGGCCGAGGGCGCGGACCTCGAGGCGATCAAGAAGACCTTCCGCGAGCTCGCGGACCGCTGGGACGCCGCCGGCAAGGTGCCGCGCGACCGGATGAAGGAGCTCGAGGGCCGGATGCGCAAGGTCGAGCAGACCATCCGCGCGGTCGAGGACGAGCAGTGGAGCCGCAGCGACCCGGAGAAGTCAGCGCGCGCCGACGACATGATCGGCAAGCTCGAGGCCGGCATCGCCGAGACGCAGGCGCGCCTCGACACGGCAGCCGCGGCCGGTGACGACCGCAAGGTCAAGGACCTCGAGGCCGAGCTCGCCAACAAGCAGGCGTTCCTCGACATGGCGCGCAAGGCGGCCGCCGACTTCGGCTGAGCGGGCCCCGTGGTCAGGCGGTGACGCGGTAGGCGTCGAACACGCCCGGCACGGCGCGTACGGCTCGCAGCACGCCGTCGAGGTGGGCGGCGTCGGCCATCTCGAAGGAGAACCGGCTCTTCGCCACCCGGTCGCGGGTCGTCGACAGCGTCGCGCTGAGGATGTTCACGTGGGCGTCGGAGAGCGCCATGGTGATGTCGGACAGCAGCCTGGCCCGGTCGAGCGCCTCGACCTGGATGTTGACCAGGAAGGTCGACTGCGACGTCGGCGCCCACTCGACCTCGAGGACGCGTTCCGGCTGGCCGAGCAGGCTCGAGGCGTTGGTGCAGTCCTTGCGGTGCACCGACACTCCCCCGCCCTTGGTGACGAAGCCCAGGATCGGGTCGGGCGGCACGGGCGTGCAGCACTTCGCGAGCTTGACCCACAGGTCCTCGACGCCCTTGACGATCACGCCGGAGTCGGTCGGTGCGCGCTTGGCGGAGGCGCGTGAACGACCGGTGATGGTGACGCCCTCGGCGAGGTCCTCCTGGGCCCCATCGTCCCCGCCGTGCAGGTCGATGACGCGACGTACGACGGCCTGCGCGCTGAGGTTGCCCTCCCCCACCGCGGCATAGAGCGCCGAGACGTCGGCGTGGTGGAAGTGCTCGGCCACCAGTGCCAGGATGTCGTGCGTCATCAGCCGGTTGAGGGGCAGCCCCTCCTTGCGCATGAGCTTGGCGATCTGGTCCTTGCCGCGCTCGATCGCCTCCTCACGGCGCTCCTTGGTGAACCACTGCCGGATCTTGGAGCGCGCCCGCGGCGACTGCACGAAGTTGAGCCAGTCGCGCGAGGGTCCCGAGGTCGGCGACTTGGAGGTGAAGACCTCGACGACGTCGCCGTTGTCGAGGTGGGACTCCAGCGGGACCAGGCGGCCGTTGACCCGGGAGCCGATGGTGTGGTGGCCGACCTCGGTGTGGACGGCGTAGGCGAAGTCGACCGGGGTGGCGCCCATCGGCAGACCGATGACGTCGCCGCGCGGGGTGAAGACGTAGACCTGCTGCTGGTTCATCTCGAAGCGCAGCGACTCCAGGAACTCCCCCGGGTCCTCCACCTCGCTCTGCCAGTCGAGCAGCTGGCGCAGCCAGGTGAGGTCGTCCTTGTCGCCGAGGCGGTCGGTGTCGACGCCTGCCTTGCTGTTCTCCTTGTACTTCCAGTGCGCAGCAACGCCGTACTCGGCGCGTCGGTGCTGGGCGAAGGTGCGGATCTGCACCTCGACCGGCTTGCCCTGCGGGCCGATGACCGTGGTGTGGAGCGACTGGTACATGTTGAACTTCGGCATCGCGACGTAGTCCTTGAACCGCCCCAGGACCGGGTTCCACCGCGAGTGGATGACGCCGAGCGCGCTGTAGCAGTCGCGGTCCTCGTCGACGAGGATGCGGATGCCGACGAGGTCGTAGATGTCGGAGAAGTCGCGACCCCCGACGATCATCTTCTGGTAGATCGAGTAGTAGTGCTTGGGCCGGCCGGTGACCTTGGCGTTGATGCGCGCCGACTTGAGGTCCTGCTCGATCTCGGCGACGACCTCGGCCAGGAACTGGTCGCGCGAGGGGGCGCGCTCGGCGACCATCCGGACGATCTCGTCGTAGATCTTGGGGTGGAGCGTGGCGAAGGCGAGGTCCTCCAGCTCCCACTTGAGCGTGTTCATGCCGAGCCGGTGGGCCAGCGGAGCGTAGATGTCGAGCGTCTCGCGCGAGGACCGCTCCTGCGACGCGGCCGGGACGTAGCGCAGCGTGCGCATGTTGTGCAGGCGGTCGGCGAGCTTGATGACCAGCACGCGGATGTCGCGCGACATCGCCACGATCATCTTGCGGATGGTCTCGGCCTGCGCCGAGTCGCCGTACTGCACCTTGTCGAGCTTGGTCACGCCGTCGACGAGCAGCGCGACCTCGTCGCCGAAGTCGGCACGCAGCGCGTCGAGCGTGTAGGGGGTGTCCTCGACCGTGTCGTGTAGCAGGGCGGCGACGAGGGTCGGCTCGGTCATGCCGATGTCGGCGAGGATGGTGGTGACCGCGAGCGGGTGGGTGATGTAGGGGTCACCGCTCTTGCGCATCTGCCCGGTGTGCCACTTGTCCGCGGTGGCGTAGGCACGCTCGAGGAGCGCCAGGTCGGCCTTGGGGTGGTTGGCCCGCACGGCCCGGAACAGCGGCTCGAGGACCGGGTTGGACGACGGCGGCCTGGTGCCGACGCGCGCGAGGCGGGCCCGCATCCCGCGTGCGCTCAGGGCCGCCTTCGGCTCCTGTGCGGGTGCCTGCTCCTCGTCCATCGGACCAGTCTAGTGAGCACTCGCCCGCGTCCGGTGCCCGACCGGAGGTCAGATGGTCAGCAGCGTCGAGATCGGCAGGTCGCCGGTGACCGTGCGCGGCTCGAGGAACGACAGCTCCATGAGCACGGAGGCCCCGGTGGCGGTGCCGCCGCACGCCTCGATGAGCCGCCGGGTCGCGTCGACGGTGCCGCCGGTGGCGAGCACGTCGTCGACCATCAGCACGCGCTCGCCTGGGGCGATGCCGTCGCGGTGGACCTCGAGCGTCGCCTCGCCGTACTCCAGGGCGTAGGCCACCGCGTGCGCCGCCCGCGGCAGCTTGCCGGCCTTGCGGACCGGGACGAAGCCGATGCCGAGGGCCAGGGCGACGGGTGCGGCGAGGATGAAGCCGCGCGCCTCCATCCCGACGACCTTGTCGACCACGACCGTGCCGTGGTCGTCACGGCCCGCCGCAGCGAGGGCGGTGATCACCGCGGAGAACGCGTGGTGGTCGGCGAGCACGGGCGTGATGTCCTTGAACGTCACGCCCGCCTCGGGCCAGTCGGGGACGTCGACGGTGAGGCGGGTCAGGGCCTCCTGGGCCGTACGTCGGTCAGGCATCGCCGCGCTCGTCGTCGTGCCGGTCGACCCCGGTCTGGCCGAGCGGCTCGTCGACCTTCGCGATCGCCGCGCGCGCGATCTCGATCTGCGTGCCGGGCGCGATCTCGAGGTGGGCGCGGTCCTCGGTGAGCGAGACGACCGTGCCGAAGACGCCGGAGGACATCATCACGCGCTGGCCGACCTGGATGCTGTTCTGGAGGGAGACGACCTCCTTCTGCCGGCGCTGCTGGGGGCGGACCACCATGAACCAGAACAGGGCCAGGATGGCGACCAGGGGCAGGAGGGCGGCAAGGTCGTTCACGGTCGTACGTCTCCTCAGGAGGTGGGGTGCGCGAGCGCGTGGAGTCTACGCGGCCCCGCAGGTCCTCCCTACAGGTTCTCGAAGAGGGTGGAGTCGACCGTCGGCACCGCCGGCGGGGTGAGACCGAGGTGGTGCCACGCCGCGGGGGTCGCGACGCGGCCCCGGGGCGTACGGGCGAGCATGCCGGTGCGGACGAGGAACGGCTCGGCGACCTCCTCCACGGTCTCGCGCTCCTCGCCGACCGCGACGGCGAGGGTGGAGATCCCGACCGGTCCCCCGCCGAACCGGCGGCACAGCACGTCGAGCACCGCGCGGTCGAGCCGGTCGAGACCGGACTCGTCGACCTCGAACAGGTCGAGCGCCGCCTGCGCCACCGGCAGGCTGAGCACCCCGTCGGCGCGCACCTGCGCGTAGTCGCGCACCCGGCGCAGCAGCCGGTTGGCGATGCGGGGCGTGCCGCGCGAGCGAGACGCGATCTCGCCGGAGCCCTCCGCGGTCAGGTGCACACCGAGCAGGCCTGCGGAGCGGTGCACGATCAGGTCGAGCTCGTGCGACTCGTAGAACTCGAGGTGGGCGGTGAACCCGAACCGGTCGCGCAGCGGGCCCGGCAGCAGGCCGGCGCGGGTCGTGGCGCCGACCAGGGTGAAGGGCGGGATCTCGAGCGGGATCGCCGTCGCGCCGGGACCCTTGCCGATGACGACGTCGACGCGGAAGTCCTCCATCGCCATGTAGAGCATCTCCTCCGCCGGGCGCGACATCCGGTGGATCTCGTCGACGAAGAGCACGTCGCCCTCGTTGAGGCCGGAGAGGATGGCGGCGAGGTCGCCGGCGTGCGTGATCGCGGGACCGCTGGTGAGGCGCAGCGGGGTGCTCATCTCGGCCGCGATGATCATCGCCAGCGTGGTCTTGCCGAGCCCGGGCGGACCGGACAGCAGCACATGGTCGGGGGCGCGGCCGCGGCGACGGGCGGCCTCGAGGACCAGCCCGAGCTGGTCGCGCACCCGGACCTGCCCGACCACCTCGTCGAGGGTCTTGGGCCGCAGGGCCGCCTCGACCGCACGCTCGTCCCCGTCGGCCTCCGCGTCGGTCAGCCGCTGGAGGTGGCTGAGCTCGGCCGCGCTCAGCTCCACCTCGTCGACCTCGGTGTCGTCGTCCCAGTGCATCTCAGGCCTTGCTCAACGTACGGAGCGCGGCGCGCAGCAGGGCGCCGACGTCGGGCGCGTCGCCCGCCTCGGGTGCCACCGCGTCGACGGCCTTCTCGGACTCCTTGGCCGACCAGCCGAGCCCGACGAGCCCCTGCTGGACCTGGTCGCGCCAGGGCGCGGCGGGTGGAGCGGCCGCTGCCGGGTGGTGGACGCCGACGGGCGGGCCGATGCGGTCCTTGAGCTCGAGGATGATGCGCTGGGCGCCCTTCTGGCCGATGCCCGGCACCCGGGTGAGCGCCTTGACGTCCTCGGTCGTGATGGCCCGGCGCACCTCGTCGGGGCTCATCACGGCCACGATCGCCTGAGCGACCTTCGGACCCACGCCGGAGGCGGTCTGGGCGATCTCGAAGATCTGCTTCTCGTCGTCGTCGGCGAAGCCGAAGATGGTCAGGCTGTCCTCGCGCACGACCATGCTCGTCGGCAGCGTCGCGGACCTGCCGACGCGCAGCGTCGCGAGCGTGCCGGGCGTGCACATCAGCTCGAGCCCGACCCCTCCGACCTCGAGCACGGCGCTGGAGAGGGTGACGGCGGCGACCTCGCCGCGGACGAAGGCGATCATCTGGTCCTCACGGGGGTCGTCCTGCGGGCCCGGGCCACGGCGGCCTCGAGGCGGTTGCTGGCGGATCCGCGCCAGACGTGGGTGATGGCCAGGGCGAGCGCGTCGGCGGCGTCGGCGGGCTTGGGGAGCTCGGGCAGCCGCAGGATCCGTACGACCATCGCCCCGACCTGCGCCTTGTCGGCGCGGCCGTTGCCGGAGACGGCCGCCTTGACCTCGCTGGGAGTGTGCATCGCGATCGGGAGCCCTCGCCGCGCGGCCACGACGAGTGCGATGCCGCTGGCCTGGGCGGTGCCCATGATCGTGCTGGAGTCCGACCGGGCGAACACCCGCTCCACCGCGACCGCGTCGGGCCGGTGCTCCTCGATCCAGGCGTCGAGGCCCTTCTCGATGGTCACCAGGCGCTCGGCGATCGGCAACGTGGAGCTGGTGCGCACGACACCGACGTCGACCATGGTCAGCGGCCGCCCGACGCTCCCGTCGACGACCCCGACGCCGCAGCGGGTCAGGCCGGGGTCGATGCCGAGCACGCGCATGCAGCTCCCCTTCCACTGTCGTCGTCCGAACACATGTTCGTCCGGTTCACGCTAACCCGGCGCGGCGGCCCCGACGCGTGCGACACGCTGGGCTCAGGCAGAGCGGGCCCAGTCGTGGTCGGGGTCGAGCCGGGCGACCGCATCGCGCAGCCACTCCCGCGCCGTGTGGTCCAGCAGTGGGAGGGCGACCTCGGCGTCGCGCCGGTCCTTCTCCCGCACCTGCGCGGCCTTGAACATCAAGGACACCTCGGGCCGCGCGTAGCGGAGGCCGTCGGGCGCGACCCACGTGACGTCGTCGAGCTCCTCGGTGTGCTCGAGGTTGCGCTTGTTCGTCCAGCGACCGCTGGTGGCCGGCGTGAACGGGACGTCGAGCACCCAGGGCGAGCGGGCGTCCCGGCGTACCCAGACCTGGCTGTCCGGACGGACCTCCGTGAAGCGGCTGTCGAACGGGCGGAACCAGCTGTCGTCGACGCTCCACGGCGTCCACCGGTCGCCGAGGAACTCGCGGAACGCTGCGGCATCGGTGGACAGCAGGGAGATGTCCGTGTCCTCGTGGGCGCGAGGGACGCCGGTGAACACCTCGATGCTCCAGCCGCCGATGATCCACCAGGGGCGGTCGAAGCCGGCCATGAAGTCACCGATCGTCGCCGGGGTGAGGGGGTCCCACCCGCCGTACCACCGATCGAAGTCCCCCGGGTCCAGCGGGCGCACGCCCGCCGGCTCCGCGACCGGTGGCGACGAGGGGCCCTCCGCCATCAGGCGTCGGCGGACTCGAGCTCGGCCATCACGTCGTCGGGGATGTCGACGTTGGTGAAGACGTCCTGCACGTCGTCGAGGTCCTCGAGGGCGTCGACGAGGCGCATCACCTTGGCGGCACCGTCGGCGTCGACAGGGATCTCGAGGCTGGCGACCCACTCCACGTCGGCGGAGTCGTAGTCGATGCCGGCCTCCTGGAGGGCGGTGCGCACCGCGACGACGTCGGTGGCCTCGCTCTGGACCTGGAAGGACTCGTCGAGGTCGCTGACCTCCTCTGCCCCGGCGTCGAGGGTGGCCTCGAGGACGTCGTCCTCCGTGACGTCACGCACGGTGCCGTCCTGGTCCTGCGACTTCGGCACCACGATGACGCCCTTGCGGGTGAACAGCCGCGAGACCGAGCCCGGGTCGGCCATGGTGCCGCCGTTGCGGGTCACGGCGGTGCGGACCTCCATGGCGGCGCGGTTCTTGTTGTCGGTGAGGCACTCGACGAGGAAGGCGACGCCCTGCGGGCCGTAGACCTCGTAGGAGATGCCCTGGTAGTCGACGCCGCCGGACTCGGCACCGGAGCCGCGCTTGACCGCGGAGTCGATGTTCTTGTTGGGGACCGAGCTCTTCTTGGCCTTCTGGATGGCGTCGTAGAGGGTCGGGTTGCCGGCGGGGTCACCGCCGCCCTGCTTCGCCGCGACCTCGATGTTCTTGATCAGCTTGGCGAAGAGCTTGCCGCGCTTGGCGTCGATCGCGGCCTTCTTGTGCTTGGTCGTTGCCCACTTGGAGTGGCCTGACATGAGTCCCTCTATCTGTCGCGGATCTGTCGCGGTCTGGTGCGGTGCGTCAGCGGGCCGAGCGCACCAGGTCCACGAACATCCCGTGGATCCGGTGGTCGCTGCCGACCTCGGGGTGGAACGAGGTCGCCATCAGGGGGCCTTGACGGACCGCGACGATCCTACCCGCGGCCGGTCCGTCCTCGACCCGAGCCAGCACCTCGACGTCGTCCTCGACCGACTCCACCCACGGCGCGCGGATGAAGACCGCGCGCACCGGCTCGGCGAGGCCGTCGACGTGCAGGTCCTCCTCGAAGGAGTCGACCTGACGGCCGAACGCGTTGCGCCGCACGGTGATGTGCAGCCCTCCGACGGACTGCTGCCCGGGCGCCCCGTCCTCGATCCGGTCGGCGAGCATGATCATCCCGGCGCACGTGCCGAACGCGGGCAGTCCGCCTCGTACGGCCGCGCGCAACGGCTCGAGGAGGTCGAAGATGCGCGCGAGCTTGACCATCGTGGTCGACTCGCCGCCGGGCAGGACGAGCCCGTCGCAGGCGGCGAGCTCGGCGGGGCGGCGTACGGACACGGGGTCGGCGCCCAGCGCGCGCAGGGCGGCCAGGTGCTCGCGGACGTCGCCCTGCAGGGCGAGGACGCCGATGACGGGACTCACGGACGTCGATCCTAGGACCGGGCGCCGACCGTAGGATCAGCGGTCATGAGGTCCCTACGACCGGCCGCCTTGCTGGCCCCGGTGCTGGCCCCGGTGCTGGCCCTGGTGCTCGCCGCCGGTGGCGCGAGACCCGCCACCGCGGCGCCCGCGACCGAGAGGACCGCGACCGTCGAGGGCTGGGTCGTGCGGCCGCCGGCCGACCTGGGCCTGCGCGGCGTTGCGCTCCGCCGGGGCGCGGCCGAGGCGCGGCACCTCGACTCCACCTGCTTCGCCGTGCTCCGCAACGGCAGGCTCGCCCGGGACTGGAACTGGCGCCTGGCGCGCGACGAGCCGCGCGAGGTCTTCTCCATCACCAAGTCGGTGACCAGCACGCTCGTGGGCATCGCCGTGCGCGACGGCGACCTGCGCCTCGACGACCGCGTCTCGCGCTACGTCCCGCAGTGGCGCGGCACCGCGTCCGAGCCGGTGACCGTGCGCCACCTGCTCTCCAACGACAGCGGGCGGTTCTGGTCGTTCGAGACCGACTACACGCGACTCCTCGCAGCGAGGAGCCGGACGAGGTACGCCATCTCGCTGCCGCAGCAGCACCCGCCGGGCAGCGCCTGGGCCTACAACAACGCGGCGATCCAGGTGCTCGAGGCAGTGCTCGAGCGGGCGACCGGACGACCCGTCGCGACCTTCGCGCGCGAGCGCCTCTTCGAGCCGCTCGGCATGACCCGCTCGTCGTTCGTCACCGACCGCGCCGACGACGCAGCCGTCTTCTACGGCATGCGCACGACCTGCCTCGACATCGCCCGGCTCGGTCGGCTCTACCTCGCCGGGGGCACCGTCGACGGCCGCCGGGTGATCGACCGGTCCTGGGTCCGTCGCGCCGTGGGCCGCTCGTCCACCGTGCACAACGCCGCCTACGGCCACCTGTGGTGGCTCAACCGTCCGGGCACGCTGCGCGGCGCCACCGACCCGGTCGACGGCCAGGGCCAGCCGCTGCGGCCGGTGACGGGGCAGCTGGCTCCGTCCGCGCCGGACGAGGTCTACGCAGCGCTCGGCTTCGGCGGCCAGGTGCTGCTCGTGGACCCGACGACCCGGACGATGGTGGTCCGCCTCGGCCTCCCCGCCCAGCCGGGCGAGGAGGCGTACGGCCTCACGAACGCCGCGCGGGTGCTGACCCGGGCCGTGCGCTGAGGTGTGAGGGCTCTACCAGCCGCGCTCGGACAGCCGGTGCGGCTGCGGGATCTCGTCGACGTTGAGGCCGACCATCGCCTCGCCGAGGCCTCGCGAGACCTTGGCGATGACGTCGGGGTCGTCGAAGAACGTGGTGGCCTTGACGATCGCCTCGGCACGCTGGGCCGGGTTGCCGGACTTGAAGATGCCGGAGCCGACGAAGACGCCCTCGGCGCCGAGCTGCATCATCATCGCGGCGTCGGCCGGGGTCGCGATTCCACCCGCGGTGAACAGCACGACCGGCAGCTTGCCGGCGGCGGCGACCTCCTTGACCAGCTCGTACGGCGCCTGCAGCTCCTTGGCCGCGACGTAGAGCTCGTCCTCGCTCATGCCGTGCAGGCGGCGCAGCTCGCCGCCGATGGTGCGCATGTGCATCACTGCATTGGAGACGTCACCGGTGCCGGCCTCGCCCTTGGAGCGGATCATGGCCGCGCCCTCGGTGATGCGGCGCAGCGCCTCACCGAGGTTGGTCGCGCCGCACACGAACGGCACGGTGAACTTCCACTTGTCGATGTGGTTGGCGTAGTCGGCCGGGGTGAGGACCTCGGACTCGTCGATGTAGTCGACGCCGAGCGACTGCAGGACCTGAGCCTCGGCGAAGTGGCCGATGCGGGCCTTGGCCATCACCGGGATCGAGACGGCCTCGATGATCGAGTCGATCATGTCGGGGTCGCTCATCCGGGACACGC
Organism: Nocardioides flavus (ex Wang et al. 2016); assembly: GCF_014653115.1. Classification (GTDB taxonomy): domain Bacteria; phylum Actinomycetota; class Actinomycetes; order Propionibacteriales; family Nocardioidaceae; genus Nocardioides; species Nocardioides flavus. The sequence continues at coordinate 48,721 of NZ_BNAD01000017.1, forward strand.
CGCCCTGGGCGCGGATGTCGGCCGGGACGCGCTCGAGGGCCATCACGGCGACAGCGCCGGCGTCCTCGGCGATCTTCGCCTGCTCGGCGGTGACGACGTCCATGATGACGCCGCCCTTGAGCATCTCGGCCATGCCGCGCTTGACGCGGCTCGTGCCGTGCTCGATCGGGGTCTCGGAGGACCCCTGGGGGGTGTTCTCAGCCATGCACCGATCGTAGTGCGGGCTCATCCCAAAGGATGCATCGGCCCTCGCTGCGAGGGCCCCACCCTCAGCCCCGCGAGGCGGCTCGCGCGAGCGCCTGGCGGCGGACGACCCAGATGCGCTGCGCGACCGTCACGGTCGCGGCGACCGCGAGCGCCCAGAGGGCGACGTGCAGCAGGATCCACAGGTCGAGCACGTCGGCGAAGAACGCGGGGACCAGCATGCCGACGAGCCGGTCGGGGCGCTCGGCGACGCCGACCTTCGCGTCGTAGCCGAGGTGGTCGGCCTTCGCCCGGGCGTACGACGTGACCGCGCCCATGACGAGGACGACGAGGCACAGCGCGAGGTAGAGCCGGCTCTCGGCGTGCCAGGCGAAGAACAGCGCGAGGCCGCCGAACAGCGCGCCGTCGGCGATCCGGTCGAGGGTGGAGTCGAGGAAGGCCCCGAAGTCGTCGGTGCGCCCCACCTTGCGGGCCATCGCCCCGTCGATGAGGTCGCTGAAGACGAAGGCGGTGATGAACAGCACGCCCTGCCACACCCAGCCCTGCGAGAAGAAGAACAGCGCACCGAAGCTGACCCCGAGCGTGCCGACCAGCGTCACCACGTCGGGGCTGATGCCCAGCCGGATGAACGTGTTGACGAAGGGCGCGAGCATGACGCCCTGCCAGAAGGCCTTGAACCGATCGAGCACGAGTGGAGGTTATCGAGACGCCGTCTCTAGTAGGGTCGCGGGTCGCTGCCCCGACCGCTGGGAAGGAAGTTCTGAATCGTGAACGAGCTGACGAACGCGTGCGTGGCCTGCGGCGTCGACGGTCGCGACGCCCCGCGTCTCACAGCCCCCGAGATTCAGGAGATGAGCGGGGAGTCCTTCCACTACCGCCTCTGCGGGGGCTGCGGCTCCTTGCAGATCGACGAGGTGCCTGACGACCTGGCGCGCTACTACGACGCGTCCACCTACAGCAGCTTCCAGGTCAAGAAGTCGCTCGCGCACCGGCCGATCGTGCAGAACCCGGCCACTGTCTCGCGCTCCGTACGCTCGGGGCCGTGCATCGCCGGACCGGACGGGGTCTCGGCCTGCGTTTCGTCCGCGACGCCGGCATCGGTCCGCACGACTCGGTCATCGACATCGGCTCGGGCGTCGGGGAGAACCTCGTCCACATGCGCCTGCTCGGCCACCGCGACCTGACGGGGACCGACCCGTTCCTTCCCCACGACATCGTGGCCGGCGGCGTGCCCGTGCTGCGACGGCACCACTCCGAGCTCACCGGGTCCTACGCCTGGGTGGTCATGAACCACTCCTTCGAGCACGTTCCCGATCCGCACGCGATGCTCGCCTCCGCCTCCCGGCTGATGGGCGACGACGGTCGGATCCTGATCCGGATGCCGATCATGGGATCGGCGGCCTGGCGCACCTACGGGATCCTCTGGTCGCAGGTCGACGCGCCGCGTCACCTCGTCCTCTACACGCCCGAGGCGATGGAACGGATGGCCGAGCGTGCCGGCCTCGTCGTGGAGCGCCTGTTCTACGACTCGTGGTCGTTCCAGTTCTGGGGCAGCGAGCTGGCGCAGCGTGGACTGCCCCACAAGGGGGCGTCGCTCGCGCAGGCCCGCCGCCACTTCAGCAAGGCGCAGATCGCCGCGTGGGAGTCGCAGAGCGCCGACCTCAACGCGCAGAGGGACGGCGACGCCGGGGGCTACGTCCTGCGTCGCGCCTAGGGACGCTCGAGCAACGCCGCCCGGACGTCCGCCACCGCACCGGGCGCGCCGGTGACCGTCCAGTCCACCCCGGCAGCCTCGACCACGACCGAGTCGCCACCGGCGCCGCGGATGACGGCCGCCCCCGGCAGCCGGTCCCAGTCGGCCACCGAGTGCTGGAACAGCACGTCCCACTGGCCCTCGGCGATCGCCATCACGTCCATCGTCCCCGAGCCCAGCATCCGCAGCGTGCCGACCTGGCCGAGGGCGCGGGCGAACGCCAGCCCGACCTCGCTGCCGTAGAACGGCGGGTGGAGGTAGGTCGCGGCGCACCGGGACTCACGCGGCGTCTCAGGCAGCGGCGCCAGCGGCGTGCCGTCGCAGGTGCTCGGCAGGTCGGGGCCGCCGACCCACGTACGGAGCGAGGCCGCGTGGTGCACGGCTCCGAGCAGCACGTCGTCCTCGTCGCGGAGGGCGATCGCGCTGCACCACCAGTCGCTGCCGCGGGAGAAGTTGAAGGTGCCGTCCACGGGGTCGATGACCCACGTACGACCCGAGGTGCCGGGACGCGAGGTGCCCTCCTCGCCCACGATCGCGTCGTCGGGGCGCTCGGCGGTGAGCTGCTGGACGATCAGCCGCTCGGCGGCGGTGTCGGCCTGGGTGACGATGTCGGAGGCGCTGGTCTTGTGCTCGACGTCGAGGCCCTCGGCGCGGATGCGGGCGGCCAGCAGGGCTGCCTCGCGGACGAGGTCGGCGGCGAGGTCGGCGTCGGCGGCGAGGGTGGGAGTCACGGTCACCTCAGGCCTCCGCCCACGCCTCGGCGAGCAGCCTCCGCGTGTCCTGGAGCAGCTGGGGCAGCAGCTTGGTGCCGCCGACGACGGTGATGAAGTTGGCGTCCCCGGTCCAGCGCGGCACGACGTGCTGGTGCAGGTGCTCCGACAGGGACCCACCGGCCGAACGGCCCAGGTTGAGCCCGACGTTGAACGAGTGCGGCCGGCTGACCGCCCGGATCGCGCGGATGGCCTGCTGGGTCATCGACATCACCTCGGCCGACTCCTCCGCGGTGAGGTCGGTCAGGTCGGCGACGTGGCGGTAGGGCAGCACCATCAGGTGCCCGGGGTTGTACGGGTGCAGGTTGAGCACCACGTAGGCCGCGTCGCCGCGCGCGACCACGAGCGTCTCGTCGTCGGCGTGGTGCGGGATGGCGCAGAACGGGCAGCCCTCGTCCTCGACCGCGGTCCTGACGTAGGCCATCCGGTGCGGAGTCCAGATCCGCTCGAGCCCGTCGTCACGCATCCCGCCAGTCATGGCAGCGATCCTAGGGTGGGCCCATGACCTCGATCCGACCGGCCGTGCCGGCCGACATGGCCGCGGTGGCCGAGCTGTGGCACGAGGGCTGGCACGACGCCCACGCCGGCCACGTGCCGGAGGCCCTCACTGCCGTACGGACGCTGGAGGCGTTCCACGAGAGGACTCCCCCGCGCGTGGGCGACACCGCCGTGGCCGTCGACCCCTCCGGCTCGCTCCTGGGCTTCGCGATGGTCGCCGGTGACGAGATGGAGCAGCTCTTCGTCGCACGCGCCGCACGCGGGACCGGTGTGGCCGATGCCCTGCTCGCCGACGCGGAGCGCCGGATCGCGGCCGTCGGCCACCCTTCGGCGTGGCTGGCCGTCGTCGCGGGCAACGCGCGGGCGCGGCGCTTCTACGAGAAGCACGGCTGGGTGGACACCGGCGACCTACCGTACGAGGTCGTCGCGGACGGGCAGACGTACGTGTCGCCGTGCCGGAGGTACGTCCGGACGTGGTGAGCGCGACGGCCCTGCCTCCGTACGCCGTGCGCCTGGCACGGCCCGGGGAGGAGGACGAGATCTGCCGGGTGTGTCGTGCCGGGTTCACCTCGTCGTCGACGGGCCTGCTGCCTCCCGACCTCGTCGAGCGACAGGCACAGCGCTACTACGACCCCGCGCGCGTACGACGGGAGATCACCACGGCCGGCGCCGACCCCGCATGGCAGGGATACGTCGTGGCGATCACCGACGACGGCCGGGTGCTGGGCGCCGCCGGCGGTGGCGTGCTCGACCGGTCCCGCGGACAGCTGTACGTGATCTACCTGGAGGCCGGTCTGCGCGGACGCGGCATCGGGACTGCGCTCCTCGACGCGGTCACCGAGCAGCAACGGCAGGTCGGTGCCACCGAGCAGTGGGTGTCGGTGACGGAGGGCAACTCGCTCGGCCTGCCGTTCTACCGGGCGCGCGGCTTCGACGTACGGGACCGGGTGCCGTACGTCGACCCCGACGACCTCAGCGTCGCCGGGCACTCGTTGCGGATGGGCAGGGCGATCTGAGCGAGCCGACCGCCGCTGGCCGCCCTCCACCTGCGTTGCCGCGGGCGGGGTGTCAACGGGAGAACAGAGACCTGTTCTCCTCGATCCATGCGATCTCCGCTGCCTCCTCCTCGAGGCTGCCGTCGGCGACCCAGGTCTTCTGAGGCTCCAGCCCTTGGTCGGCGAGGCGACGGACGTGCTCGATGGTGGCGTGCCGGCGTCGGACGACGGCGTCGGCGACATCGAAGTCGGCGGGCAGCCCGTACGCGTCGAGGAAGGCATCGATGCGGGCACGGCGGTCGGGCACCCGCGGGAAGTGATGCCACTCCAGGGTCGACCGGTCGTCGCGCATCGGGGCGAACCAGAGCAGCGCGTACGACACGTCGTCGAGCCTGGTCGCGCGGTGCAGGAAGTCCCAGTCGATGAGCGCGATCGCCTCACCGGCTCGCCACACGAAGTTCCACGGACCGGGGTCTCCGTGCACGAAGACGTCACCACCTGCAGCCGTCGGGGGCGCGTGGAAGACCGCGTCGGCGGGTGGGACCCAGTCGACGGAGGCGTCGTGGATGCGGCGCAGCAACCGCGCTGCCGATCGCAACCCCTGCTCGTCGTGCTGGTTCTTCCACCCGTCACCGCCGCTCTCGCCGTCGATGTAGCGCAGGGTCTCGGTCTCGCCGTCCAGGGACAGCGGTTCGGGAACACACTCCAGGCCCTTGTCGCGGAGGTGGGACAGGAACGAGTGCACGGTCGCACTCTGCGGCCCAGCCGGACGCGTGACGGTCTCGGCGGTCAGCTCGACCGGTCGGAACCGCTCGTTCACCTCAGCCGCTCTGTTCCGCACCTCGTTGGCCATGAGGCACCCTCACACGGGCGGCAGGCGGGTCACCACGGGGTTTCGACGGGCACACCGCGCGTCGCATGGGGCGGACGGGCGGGCGCGGCAGATCCGGGCGAGCGTAGCCGCCCTCAACGCGGCAGGTCCGGATGTTCACCGCCCGAGTTGCTGGTCCAGGACCGAGGTCCAGTCCTCTTCCGCCAGTCCTGCATGGACGAGAACATCGCGCCAGTCGACCTGAGCCAGTTCGATCTGCCGTCCGAGTTCCCGCGTATCGCCGCCCGCCGCAAGGACGATCGCCGCCTGAACCCTCTCAGAGTGCGCAGCGCCCGAGACCATGAGGGTGACGTCGTCGGCGACGCCTTGCGGGAAGTCGTGCTCGATCCGGCGAGCAAGCCGACGCGTGACGTGACCCATGATCAGACCTTGCCACGCGTCCAGCGATGTCGCTGAGGGACACTCGCTCATCGGCAGATGCGCGCACTCGTCGCGGCATGTCCGGATGCTCCGCAACACGATCCCCAGACGGCCCTGCCCCTCAGAGTCCGAGGCGTCGGAGCGTTCGCTCAACGCCGCTCTTCTCGGTGCCGCCCGGTATGAAAGCACGCTTGTGGCCCAGCGCGGCGTCGATCGCGACCTGCATGGCGACCGGCGTGTCGGCCGACCTGCCGTCGCCGATCTCAACGACCCGGCCGTCGGGGGACATGAAAGCGGACTGATGCAGGCCCGAACCCGACAAGCCTGCGAGCACGCGGGCCGAGGCGAGGCGCCGGAGTTGTTCGTCGACGCTCAGCGCCTCTGGGGCGACGATGTCAAAGCCGTGGCGGGCGAACAGATCATCGAGCGCCCGGTCTTCTTCGCTCGTCGTTCGGATGGGTCGCCGGTGTCCCTCGCTCCGCCGGCGCGCGTTAAGCGCCGTGCGTGAGATGTAGACGCGGTCAGGCCCGCGCTCGCCTCGGAAGTTTGCAGCGATGCGTTGCCAGACGTCCCGAGCCTCCGGGTGGGCCCATGCGTGGAGGGAGACGCTGCGACCCGGTACGACGAGGCGCTGCGCCCGCGCGGGCCGGTCGCGGTCCACCACCTGGATCGGCAGGTCGTGCCACCCCGCGAGGTCCAGCAGCCGCTGCTGCCAGTCGGACGTGCGGTGCCGGCCGAAGCTCGAGTGGAATGCCAGCCCCGCGGGGCGTTCGTCGAGGGTCGGCCAGAGAGTGGTCAGGGTCTCGACGAGGAAGTGGCCGAAGACCGACGTCCAGGTGCCGCCGTACAGCCAGGTCCCTGCCAGTTCGGTCGCGTCGGAGCGGCGCAGCACCCGCTCGGGATCGGCTGCCACCCGCTTGCCGCGCGGGTTGCCCAGTTGCTTCTGGGACGCTGTCACGAGCGTGTCGTTAGCGTCGTAAACGGCACCCCGGAACCACTGATCGAGGTGATAGACGGTGGCGAGGTTTCCGGTGGCGACCTCGGAGAGGTAGGCATTCTCCACCGTGAGCACGCGGGGGGGGCGGCGCGGCTGAACAGGGGGGGCGGCGGACTCCCACCTCGGGCGCGTCAGACTGATGGTCCTCACGGTTTCCCCTGATCGTTGACGAACCCGTATGACTACGCATCGGACTGAAAGGTTGTCATGACCCGTTAATGAGACTGGGCCGCCCCGGGGGGATGGTCGGCCCGGCGGACAAGACGTCAGCCAGACACGAGTGAAGACCCTGACGCCGTGCGACGCGGCCGCCGTCGAGGAGGCGATGCGCCGGCTGCTCACAGTCGGCAATGCGAGGCGCAGCTGAACAGGGGGGCTCCCACCTCGGGCGGGTCAGACTGAGGTCCTCACGATTCCCCTTCGATTGTTGACGAACCCGTATGACTACGCGTCGGACCGGCGTCCGGTTGCCGGCGCCTGCGACTAAGGTGTTCGTCGTGCCGATCTTCACTCGGGACGGACGCTCCGTGCTCTTCGTCCACGTGCCCAAGACGGGTGGCACGAGCATCGAGCGGGCTTTCATCCGGGCTGGATGGGAGGTCGGGTTGCGGGTGACGCCGCACACGCACCCGGCGCAGAGCCGGCTGCATCGGATCTCCCCGCAGCACCTGCACGCTGCGCTGCTATCCGAGATGCTGCGGCTGGCGCGGTTCGACGCGGCGTTCATCCTCGTCCGCGACCCGGTGATGCGCTTCTGCTCCGAGTACGTCATGCGAAACAAGCGTCACCCTGGGGCCGGTCGGGCTGAACACGTCGAAACGTGGACGCGCGACGCGCTGGCGCGCCTTGAGCGCAACCCGGCCGTTCTCGACAACCACTTGCGACCTCAGCACCAGTTCGTCCTGCTGGACTCGCAGGTGTACCGATTCGAGGACGGGCTCGCGTCTGCGCTCGCTGACCTCGGCGACCGTTTCTCGCTCGAGCTGCCGACAGTGGTGCCGCACACGCTCGAGAGCGGTGCCGATGGCGGCCTATCGTCGCGCGACGTCGAGCTTACCGACGACGTGACCGCGCAAATCCGCGCGGCGTACGCCCGCGATTATGAGGTGTTTGGCTACACCTAAGGGGGGTGGGGATGTCCCGGCGGTCCCGGACACATTCGGTGGCTGGGATAGCCTCAGGTGTGCTGGTCTGCGACTCCCATCGGGTTCTGTTCGTTCACGTTCCGAAGACCGGCGGTGTCTCGGTCGAGGGTGTGATGCGCCGGGCCTGCCCAGATGCACGGAAGAACGTGGAGCCGCGACGTGGCCGACACGCGCCGCTGGGGCGCATCCTCGACTCCGAGCCGGAGCTCGCGGCGTACTGGTCCTACGGGTTCGTTCGGAACCCGTGGGCGCGAATGGTGTCTTGGTACGCCATGATCGATGATTGGGGCCGTCGGATCGCTGCGGGGGGTCCGGGGGCGGTGAAGAACCGGGGCAACGACATGTGGCGGGCCGTGGGGCAGTACGCCGACTTCGAGGAGTTCGTCGTGCGCGGCACCGAGGAGTGGCCGCGGATGGGCCGACCGCAGACCGCCTACCTCGGCGCCACCTCCCACGCTCGCGAGGTGGACTTCATTGGCCGGACGGAAAACTTCGCCGCCGACCTCCGGGTCGTGCAGGAGCGAATCGGCGTGACGCCCCAGGAACCGCCTCGGCGCAACCGCTCAACGCACGGGCACTACCGCGACTACTTCACCGACGCCGCGCGCCGCAGGGTCGCCGAGGTCTACGCCGAGGACATCGACCGCTTCGGCTACACGTTCTGACGCGGCCGGCCCGCGTGTAAGGCCCGATGAGCGAGGATCACAACTACACCTTGAGCGGCGTGGGTCGGCATCGGCACCGGGTCGGAGCGCAGCTCAGCGCGGCGTGTCGATAGGCCGCGCGTTGATACCGGCGGTCGGCCCATACGGCCAACCCGGGGGCAAGGAGTCGATCGACTCGATCGTTTCGCAAAAGGCCACACCTCACCGGTGTGCAGATCGATGCGGCCGCCGCCCGCGACCGCGTCTCCCTCGAGCACATCGACGAGCTGGTCGAGATCGACGGCAAGCTCCTCAACAACGGCGCCGGCCCAGCCCCCAGGCTCCCCGTCAATGCGGCAACCAGGTCCTCGTCGCCCTCCCAGACCCTCTCGCACAACTCGGTCACGCACCGCTCAGCCAGCGCGCGCTCCACCAATGTTCTGGGCCAGCGCCGCGAGCAGCCCATCACCGACTAAACTGCAGCGCGTGACCTGGCCAGGGCCTGCCACCGAGGAGCGACACCAGCGCCTCTCCATCGTCGCGAACACGGCAGCGCGAAGCTCCCGTAGCCGCTCTCGCTGGGACATGTCGGCCTTCTTCCCATCGCTGCGATACCGCGCACCACTCGCGGCAGATCCGATTGTTTCACCACCAGTTCGCCCTCCCCGATCGCATGATGGGACCCTGCTCGGATGCGCGTGGGTCCGACACTTCTGTGAGGGGAGGGACGGGCCGTGCTGAACCTGTATCAGCGCCGCGTCGCGTATGTGATCGTTTGGCTGCTGTGCCTGGCATGGGCCGCGCTCGGACTAGTCGGAATCATCACTGCCTACACAACACCGACCGGAACGGACGGCACGGGCGGCTTTCTCTTTCTCCTCTCCATAGTAGGAGTCGGCCTCGTGCTGGTAGCGCTTGCAGCGCTGGTGGCAGGCGTTGCGATCGTTCGGATCCTGAATGCGGGGACGTTGCGCTGGCGCACGCTCCTTGCGCTGGTCGGGTCCATGTCCGTAGTCAGCGTGTGGGTCGGGCTGCTGCTGGCTCCATCGATCCCCACACTTGGAACGCTTCTAGTGCTGCAGGCCGTGCTGCTTCTGGCACTGGCCGCTGTCGTCCGTCCCACGCCGGTCGCCAGTCAGTGACGAAGCCCGCTCGCCGCTCGACCCCAACGCCGACAGCACTCGGATCGCGGCAGGTCCGGGCGAGCGTAGCCGCCCTCAACGCGGTAGATCCGGATGCGCAGCGGGTCTGCGGGACGGTCGAGACACCCGCTTGACTCTCGCAACTGCGAACGCCGACAACTGATCATGAGGTCGGCGCGTCTTAGCAGGGACCGTCGCGTGCGACGTACCGTCACCGACACGCTGCCCACCATCATCAGGGGACAGCGCTCACCCAAGGGGGAACCGTGCTTCGACGTTCGACCACGCTTGTTGTCACCGCGCTTGTTGCGGGGGCGCTGAGCGCACCGTCTTCGGCGGCTTCGGCCACTGGCCAGACTGCCAAGGCCGACCGGCCACGATCGTCGGCACTGGCCCGGCCATTCAGGGCACGCCGGGTGATGACGTCATCGTCACCGGCACCTCCCAGCGCACCTACGCTGTCGCTGGGAACGACCTGGTGTGCGTCAGCCCGTCCGCCGTGTTGGTGGTCGCGGGCGACGGCGATGACGTGGTGGACGCGTCTCAGGCTGGGTTGACAACAAGCGTTACCTATCTAGGTGCTGGTCTCGACCGCTACCTCGGGGGACCTGGCCCAAGCTATGTGTACGCGGACGGGACGGATGACACCGTGACAGACGCCTGGCGGGCGTACCTGACGGTCACCGCGCCTGTGACGGGGACACCTGGCACCTACACCGGTGGCGGGATCGCTGTCTGGTCGGCCGACCAGGACGTGGAGATCGACCTGGACACCAACATGGTGACGGTCGGCGGGGTCCATGGGGTCAACCTGTCTGGGATCGTTCACGCGGGCGTAGTCGCGCCGCGCGCGGTGTTGCGAGGCAACGCCGAGGACAACTACCTGTGGGGGGCGGGATGCGATGTGCTGTTCGTCGGGAAAGGCGGAAACGACACCCTCCGCGGTGCTTCTTTCTCCGACGACTCCCCCTACGCCCAGATCAAATCGGAGTGCGTGGGCATGAAAGCCACGATGCGTGGTGGATCCGGCGACGACAGCATCCAGGGGTGGCAGGGCCTCAACCGGTTGGTCGGGAACGCAGGCAACGACGAACTCCAAGGCCGCGCCCGATCAGACGTGCTCCTCGGTGGCAGCGGCCGCGACGACCTCAGGGGCGGCGAGGCGTCGGACGTGCTCCGCGGAGGCGGCGGACGCGACACCGCCGACGGGCAGAGTGGCCGGGACCGCTGCGATGCCGAACGCGAGCGTCGCTGCGAACGCTGAAACCACTAGGGTTGACGATCGCTCTGGGCGCTCATCGGGATGAGCGGACACCCGACTTTCGGCATGAGCGGACGCACTATCGGGGGACTTCCAGCTGAGCGATCCTGGGTCCGCACATGCCTGTGGCCCCGCCATCGTGGGGACTGGCGGGGTACGGGGCGGGGTCATCGTCGGCGGGGGCGTGGGATGCCGGGTGAATTCTTGCTGGGCGAGGAGGGCGCCGGGGGATCGCTGGTCGAGGAGGGCGCTCTGGCGCCCGTCACGAGACCCAGGTCGTCCAGGTGGTGCGCGTCGAGCTCGGTGGTGCCGTGTCGGTCGCGGCGGTAGCGGTAGCCGTGGGGAGCCGTCCACTCGAACAC
>NZ_BNAD01000018.1 GCF_014653115.1 Nocardioides flavus (ex Wang et al. 2016)
GTTACGGCGGCCATAGCGAAACGGGAAACACCCGGTCCCATACCGAACCCGGAAGTTAAGCCTTTCAGCGCCGATGGTACTGCAACCGAGAGGTTGTGGGAGAGTAGGACGCCGCCGGACAAACATTGTGAGAGCGGGGCCACCTTCGGGTGGTCCCGCTTTTGCATGCCCGGAAGCTGCCGCGGCCCGGCTCTCGCGTGCCGCGGGATCTCGGGCGTGCACCACGTACCGTCCACAGCCTCCTGCTGGGGCGACTTCTCCCCAGGCCACGAGCGCTGACCTGTCGAATGTCGCTGACGGCCGGGAGGGTAGGTCACAGGAGGTGAACTGTGACGAAGACACAGAAGACGGGTGCACAGGCGGAGCTCGGGGACACGACCACCGACGACGTCGTCAACGAGGTCCGCCTCGTCGGCCGGTTGAGCGCTCTGCCGGAGACGGTCGAGCTGCCGAGCGGTGACGTGCTGGTGACGTTCCGGGTATCGGTCCCGACGCCGGCGCCGACCAGCGGATCCCGAGGGACTCCCCGGCGTCGGGTCGACTCGATCCCCTGCACGGCCTGGGCTCCGCGGCTGCGGCGCGGGATCGGCACCTGGCGGCCTGGAGACCTCGTTGAGGTGGCGGGCGTGGTGCGCTGCCGCTTCTACCAAGCGGGCGGAACAACGCGCTCGCGCGTCGAGGTGGAGGCGTCGTCGGCGCGGATCATGCGTCGTTCATCGGCCGCATGAGGACGCCCAGGCTCGGCTTCGGCTGGAAGGACGTGGCCTTCTCGGGCAGGAGCCCGCCGGACTCGACGATCGCCCGGACCTGCTTGAAGTCCGGGCTCGGCAGGAGCACGGCTGGGGTGCTGTCAGAGGCGGCCGCGAGCGCGTCGTCGACGCTGTGGTGGTAGTCGACCCGCTTCGGTGGGTCGGCGAGGCGGGTGAGGACCTGCTCGTGCAGCCATGACACGGCGGCCTGATGGTCCAGGTCGCCCGGTCCCACCGTGTACCAGTCGGTTCGGTCGGTCAGCACGAGGTGGGTGCTGTCGAGGGCACCGAGTGCGCGGACGCGGTCGTGTCGGGCGACGTCGGCGCCGGTGGTGCGAGCAGCCCCGACCAGCGCAGGGAGGTCGGCACCAGGCAACGTGCGGTGGATGGCGCCCAGGAACAACGGAGTGTCGTACTGGTCGACGAGCATCGCGAGGCCGGCGTCCCACGCCGTGCCGGGGTGCTGCTCCTGCAGGCGGAGGTAGGCGGCGTACCGATGGTGGCCGTCGGCGATGAGGCAACGCGAGGTGGCCAGCAGGGCGCTCACGCGGGCCAGCTGCTCGGCGTCGCGGATCGCCCAGATCCGCTGGCGCTGTCCCGCCCGGTCGAGGTAGCGCCAGTCGGGCGTGCCCTCGGCGATCGCGGTGATGACCTCGCGCAGGCGTTCGGGGCCGTGGTGGACGAGCAGGATCGGGGCCGGGTTGAGCGACATCTGCGCCATCCGGTCGGCCAGCTCCCCGGCTTGCTCCGGATGGATCGCTTCGTGCGGCCACACCGCTCGCTCCGTGGGTGCCGCGGCGCGTCGGGACACGCGGAGGGCTCCGACCAGACCGCGGACGGTGAGGCCACCGGACGTGTACTCGTGGAGGTAGAGCGCAGGAGCAGTGTCGGCGACCGCTCGTCCGCGCGCGATCCACTCGGTGAGCCGGTCCGCGACGTCGCGGTAGGGTCGCGCCAGTGCTCGCGCGGAGGCCGGGTCCCCGACGCGTCCCGGCGCGAGCATGAGTGCCCGGAAGGGCAGGAGCTCGAGGGGCTTCGCCACGTAGGGGGGCACGATGGTGGCGGAGTCCATCGGAGCATCGTAGGGGGACGAACGTCACGATCCGGAGAGGGGTTCAGCATGCTCGAGGAGTCCACGGCGCCCGTCGTCGAGGCGCACGACCTGGTCATGTTCGACCTCGACGGTGTGGTCTACGTCGGCGGAGAGGCGATCGCAGGCGTCGCTGAGCGCATCGACCGCGTACGGGCGAGCGGGCGGCACGTCGCCTTCGTGACCAACAACGCGTCGCGCACACCCGCGCAGGTGGCCGCGAAGCTGTCCGGAGTCGGCGTCGCAGCGCAATCCGCGGACGTCGTCACCTCGGCACAGGCGGCGGCGCGACTGCTCGTGGAGGCCCACGGCGAGGGAGCCCGCGTCCTGCTCCTCGGCGGTGAGGGCCTCGAGGTCGCGCTGGTCGAGGCCGGACTCGAGCCGACGGACGACCCCAGCTCTGCGGTCGCCGTGGCCAGTGGCTACGGGCCCGACGTCCGCTGGCGCGACATCATGCGGGTCTCGACGCTGGTCAGGGACGGGCTGCCCTACGTCGCCAGCAACGCGGACCTCACCATCCCGACGCCGTACGGGCTTGCGCCGGGCCACGGCGTCCTCGTGCGCACGATCACCGGCTTCGCCGGGGTCGAGGCTACGGTCGCCGGCAAGCCCGAGAAGCCACTGATGGAGGAGACCGTGCTGCGAGTCGGGGGTGACCGCCCGATCATGGTGGGGGACCGCCTCGACACCGACATCGAGGGCGCGCACGCCATCTCCGCGCCGTCCCTCCTGGTGCTCACCGGGGTGACGTGGCTGGAGGAGCTCGCGGCCGCCACGCGCCGGCTCCGTCCGACCTACATCTCGCCGACCCTCGAGGGTCTGTTCGAGCCGCACGCGGCACCCGCGGTGGACGGCGCGAGGGCCGAGCTCGGGGGATGGACCGCCCAGGTCGTCGCCGGGCGCCTCGACGTGTCGGGACAGGGGAGCGACGCGGACTGGTGGCGCGTCGCGGCCACCGCCTGCTGGCTCCACCTCGACGCGTCGGGGGAGGTGGCGGACGTCTCCGACACGACGCCGCCCGGACCCGTCCGGCAGCTCGGCGCCGAGTAGGCTCGCGCCCATGAGCGAGGTGTCCGCCGACGAGTCGACCGGCGTCGAGGCCGTCGACCGCGTGCTGGCCGAGGTGGCCGGCCTGACGGACACGCCGGTGGCCGCGCACGTCCAGGTCTTCGAGCGTGCCCACGACCAGCTGCGCCGTGCCCTCGACGCCCAGCCGGTGGCCCAGGCCAGCCCGACGAGCGACGACCGGGACGCCTGAGCGACCGTGCCCCCCAGACGACTTCGCCTGGACCAGGAGCTCGTCCGACGCGGCCTGGCCCGCTCACGCGAGCACGCCAGCGAGCTGGTGGCCGCAGGTCGCGTGACGGTGTCCGGCGTCCGCGCGACCAAGCCGGCGACCGGTGTGACCACTGACGTGGCCATCGTGGTGAAGGACGACCCCTCGAGGGTGGACTACGTCTCCCGTGGCGGACACAAGCTCGCCGGCGCGCTGGCCGCCTTCGCCGCCCACGGCCTCACCGTGCAGGGCAAGCGCTGCCTCGATGCCGGCGCCTCGACAGGGGGCTTCACCGACGTGCTGCTGCGTGCGGGTGCCCGCGAGGTCGTCGCCGTCGACGTCGGCTACGGGCAGCTCGCATGGTCGCTGCAGAGCGACGAGCGCGTGGACGTCCACGACCGCACCAACATCCGCGAGCTCACCCTCGACGTCATCGGCGAGCCGGTCGACCTCGTGGTGGGTGACCTCTCGTTCATCTCGCTCGCGCTGGTCCTCGACCCGCTGCTGGCGGTCACCCGTCCGGACGGCGAGCTCGCCCTCATGGTCAAGCCACAGTTCGAGGTGGGCAAGGACCGGGTCGGCAAGGGAGGCGTCGTGCGCGACCTCGACCTGCGCGCCGAGGCCGTCACCACCATCGCCGACCTGGCCGCAGAGCGTGGGTGGGGTGCGGTCGCGGTGACCGTCAGCCCGCTCCCCGGGCCGTCCGGGAACGTCGAGTTCTTCCTGCTGCTGCGCCGCGGTCCTGCCTCGATCGGAGCCGGTGAGATCCGTGCCGAGGTGGAGCGCACCCAGGCGCTGGGGGTGGCGGGTGAGAGGGTGGATCCGTGAGCAACGAGAGCCCCGCGCGCCGAGTGCTGGTGCTGGCGCACACCGGCCGTGCCGAGGTCCGCGAGGTCGCGCGGGCCTGCGTCCAGAGCCTGACCGCGCACGGCATCGGCGTACGGCTGTTGGCTGACGAGGCCGCGGACCTGGGACTGGAGGACGCCGACGGGCTCGTCGAGACGACCCTCGCGGACCACGTGCCGGGCGAGGGCTGCGAGCTGGTGCTGGTCATCGGCGGCGACGGCTCGATCCTCCGCGCCGCCGAGCTGACCCACGAGACGAGCACGCCCCTGCTGGGGGTCAACCTCGGCCATGTCGGGTTCCTCGCCGAGGCCGAGCAGGAGGACGTGGAGTCCACGATCGCCGCCATCGTCCGGCGCGACTACACCGCCGAGGACCGACTCACCCTCGACGTGCGCGTCATGGTGGGCAAGGAGGTCCTCTTCTCGACCTTCGCCCTCAACGAGGCCAGTGTCGAGAAGGCCGCCCGCGAGCGGATGCTCGAGGTGGTCGTCGAGGTCGACGATCGCCCACTGTCGCGGTGGGGGTGCGACGGCGTGGTGTGCGCGACGCCGACGGGCTCGACCGCCTACAACTTCAGTGCCGGCGGCCCGGTGGTCTGGCCCGAGGTGGAGGCGCTGCTGATGGTGCCGCTGAGCGCCCATGCCCTGTTCGCGCGGCCCATGGTGGTGGCGCCGACGTCGGTGCTCGCCGTGGAGGTGCTCGCCAACACCGAGGGCTCCGGGGTCCTGTGGTGCGACGGTCGCCGTACGGTCGACCTGCCGCCCGGGGCCCGCATCGAGGTCCGGCGCGGCGCGCGTCCGGTGCGGCTGGTGCGACTGCACCAGGCTCCCTTCACCGATCGCCTGGTGGCGAAGTTCGACCTGCCGGTCGAGGGGTGGCGGGGTGCCTCCGAGCGCCGCCGTCGCGACGGCGCTGACGCGGACGGCGGCGAGCGGGATGCTTGAGGAGCTGCGGATCAGCCACCTGGGCGTGATCGAGTCCTCCACGCTGGAGCTCGGCCCTGGGCTGACGGTGATCACCGGCGAGACCGGCGCCGGCAAGACGATGGTCGTGACGGCGCTCGGCCTGCTGCTGGGCGGTCGCGGTGACTCGGGCGCCGTACGCTCCGGCGCCAGGCAGGCGCGCGTCGAGGGTGTCGTCGCGAGCGGGTCGCTCCCCGGCTTCCGGGAGGCCGTCGAGGAGTCCGGGGGCGAGGTCGAGGACGGCCAGGTCGTGCTGGCGCGCAACGTGGCGGCCCAGGGCCGGTCGCGGGCCTGGGTGGGCGGCGCCGCCGTACCGGTGACCACGCTGGCCGAGGTCGCCGAGCCGCTGGTGGCCGTGCACGGCCAGTCCGACCAGCACCGCCTCCTCAGGCCGGGTGCCCAGCGCGCGTCGCTCGACCGCTTCGGGGGTGACCCGTTGGCCGCCACCGCCGCGACGTACGCCGAGGCGTGGGCCGAGCTCGTGGCCACCGAACGCACCCTGGTCGAGGTCGTCGGTTCCGCGCGCGAGCGAGCGCGCGAGGCCGACCAGCTCCGCTTCGGCCTCGGTGAGGTCGAGGCCGTGGACCCGAGGCCGGGGGAGGACGCCGAGCTCGCCGCGGAGGAGACGCGCCTGGGCTTCGCCGACACGCTGCGCACCGCGGCCGAGACGGCGCGCGAGGCGCTCTCCAGCGAGGACGGGGCCGTCGATGCGATGGCGACCACGAGCGCGGCGCGACAGGCGCTGGAGGGCGTGCGCGACCACGATGCGGCGGCCGGAGAGCTCGCCGACCGTCTTGCCGAGCTGGGCCACCTCCTCGTCGACGTGGCAGGGGACGTCGCGTCCTACGCCGCGTCGCTCGACACCGATCCCGCACGACTCGCCGCCGTCTCCGAGCGCCGGGCCGCGCTGACGGCGCTGACCCGCAAGTACGGCGAGACCATCGACGAGGTCCTGGCCTGGGCCCAGGACGGCGCCAAGCGGCTGCTCGACCTCGAGGACACCGACGGCCGGATCAGCGAGCTCGAGGAGCGCCGCGACCGCCTCCGCGCGGAGCTGGGACGCCTCGCGAGCACCCTGAGCGCGCAGCGGACCGAAGCCGCCCGGCGGCTCGGGACCGCCGTGAGCGACGAGCTCACGTCCCTCGCGATGCCCCACGCCACCGTCACGATCGCCGTGCGGCAGCAGGAGACCCCGGCACCCGAGACGCCCGCCGGCCCGCAGCTGCTGGTCGACGGTCGCTGGCTGCGGGCGAGCGTGCACGGTGTCGACGACGTCGAGTTCCTGCTCGCCGCCAACTCCGGTGCCGACGCCCGGCCGCTGCACAAGGGCGCGTCCGGGGGTGAGCTCTCGCGGGTGATGCTGGCGCTCGAGGTGTCCCTCGCCGAGACCGGCTCCGTGCCGACCTTCGTCTTCGACGAGGTCGACGCCGGGGTCGGCGGCAAGGCTGCCATCGAGGTCGGCCGTCGGCTGGCCGCGCTCGCGCGCACCTCGCAGGTGCTGGTCGTCACGCACCTGCCGCAGGTCGCGGCGTACGCCGACCGGCACGTGGTGGTGCACAAGTCCAGCGACGGGTCGGTCACCACGTCGGGCCTGGTGTCCCTCGCCGAGGAGGACCGCGAGCGCGAGCTCTCCCGGATGCTGGCCGGCATCGACGACTCCGACACCGCTCGTGCCCACGCCCGCGAGCTGCTGGAGACCGCCGCGCCCGAGCGGGCGTGCCTCCCCGAGGGGCGGCGTCGCGGCTGACACCATGGCGCGGTCATGAAGTTCGCAGTCCGCTCCCGCTCAGCCCCTGCCCTTCCCGGCGTGCACGGCACAGCCCGGGTCCACCGACGTACGGCCGGCGCGCTCGGACGCCTGCGCGAGGGTGACGTCGCGGTGCTCGACCACCTCGACATGGACCGGGCGACCGCCCAGGCGCTGGTCGACGCCGGAGTCGTGGCGGTGGTCAACGCCGGGCCGATGATCTCCGGGCGCTACCCCAACCTCGGGCCCGAGCTGCTGGTCGGCGCCGGCGTGACGGTGGTCGACGACGCAGGCCCGGAGGTCTTCGAGCGGCTGAGGGACGGCGTCACGGTCCGGATCGACGGGGGAGAGGTGCACGCCGGGGACACGCTGGTCGCGTCGGCGCGTGAGCTGACGCCCGTCCTGGTGCGTGCCGAGATGGACCGGGCGCGCGCGGGCCTGGTGGCGCAGCTCGAGAGCTTCACCCACAACAGCACCGAGTTCCTCCGACGCGAGGAGGACCTGCTGCTGCACGGACGCGGCGTGCCCAGGACGGCGACCGAGATGGCCGGTCGTGCGGTCGTGGTGACCGTCCGATCACACGGGTGGGAGTCGGAGCTGCGTGGCATCCGTCCCTTCGTCCGCGAGCAGCGTCCGGTCCTCATCGGAGTGGACCGGGGCGCGGACGCACTCGTCAGCGCCGGGCACCGCCCGGACGTGGTCGTGGTGACCGGCGGAGCCGACGACCTGCCGCCCGCCGCCGTCCTGCGCAAGGCCCGTGACGTCGTCGTGCTGGTCGAGCGGGGCGCTCCCCGTGCCGTCACCGAGCCGTTCGAGCGCCTCGGCATCCGGCCGCTGCGCTTCGAGACCACCGCGACCACCGAGGACGCTGCCCTCCTGCTGGCCTCGGCCAGCGAGGCGTCCCTGGTCGTGGGGGTGGGGATGCACGCCACCCTCGACGAGTTCCTCGACCGCCGCCGCCCCGGCCTGGCCAGCACGTTCCTCACCCGGCTCAAGCTCGGGCCCGACCTCGTCGACGCCGCGGCCCTGCCGCGGCTCTACGACGGGGCCGTCCGCCCCCGGCACCTCGCCGCAGCGCTCGCCGCAGGTGTGCTGGCGCTCACGGCGGCCGTCAGCGTGACCCCGGTGGGCCAGCAGTGGGTGGACGAGCTGTCCCCGACCCTCACGAGCAACACGTCCGACCTGCTCGACAACGTACGAGGAATCCTCCCGTGATCACCCTGCGCCACCACCTGCTCACCATCGTCGCGGTCTTCCTCGCCCTCGCGGCCGGGATCGTCCTCGGCGGCGGCCCGCTGTCCGACGTGGGTCAGACCGTCGCCACGGCCGGCAAGGAGGACGAACCGGAGCCGGTCGAGGACCGCGCTCGCACCGACTACACCGAGAGCGTCGTCACCGCCCTCGGGCCCGGCACCGTGGGCGGTCGGCTGGCCGAGCGCTCGGTCGCACTCATGACGCTGCCCGGCGCCGACGAGCAGGTCGTCACCGCGCTCGGGGAGCAGGTGGCAGCGGCCGGCGGCACCGTGAGCGCGCGCTACGACCTGGGCGAGGACCTCGTCGACCCGAGCCAGAAGTCGCTCGTCGACACCCTCGGCAGCCAGCTGCTGACCCAGCAGGCCGAGGGCGACGTCGCCGCGGACGCCTCGACGTACGACCGGATCGGCGCGCTGCTGGGGCTCGCGGTGGCGTCCCGTGAGGCCGAGGGCCAGGAGGTCAACGGCAAGGCACGCGCGATCGTCGACGCCGTCAGCGGCGCCGGCCTGATGGCGGCCCCTGACGGGGTCGCCCAGCGTGCTCCACTGGTCCTGCTGGTGCTCGGGACCGACGCCCGCGACGACGGCTCCGACGCCATCCTGGCCGGGCTGGCGAAGGGACTGGCCGCCCAGTCCGTCGGAGTCGTGCTCGCCGGGACCACCGCCGACGGGGACGCCGGCCAGCTCGGACGGTTCCGCGCCGACCCCGCCGCGGCCGAGGTGGCGAGCCTCGACGGCATCGACACCGTCGCCGGGCGCGTGGCGACGATCCTCACCCTCCAGCGCTCGCTGACGACCCGCGGTGGTGCGTTCGGTGCGTCGGGTGCGGACGGACCGCTCCCGCTCGGGTAGGATCGAAGCCCGTGAAGAGCCGTACGCCGACCAAGCACGTATTCGTGACCGGAGGCGTCGCCTCCTCCCTCGGCAAGGGGCTCACCGCCTCCAGTCTGGGCAACCTGTTGAAGGCGCGCGGACTGCGCGTCACGATGCAGAAGCTGGATCCGTACCTCAACGTCGATCCGGGCACGATGAACCCCTTCCAGCACGGCGAGGTCTTCGTGACCAACGACGGTGCGGAGACGGACCTCGACATCGGTCACTACGAGCGGTTCCTCGACACCGACCTCAACCAGATCGCCAACGTGACGACCGGGCAGGTCTACTCCACGGTCATCGCCAAGGAGCGCCGCGGCGACTACCTCGGCGACACCGTCCAGGTGATCCCGCACATCACCAACGAGATCAAGGACCGGATCCTCGCGATGGGCGGCCCGGACATCGACGTGGTGATCACCGAGGTCGGCGGCACGGTGGGCGACATCGAGTCGCTGCCGTTCCTCGAGGCCGCGCGGCAGACGCGCCACGAGATCGGGCGCGACAACTGCTTCTTCATCCACGTCTCCCTCGTGCCCTACATCGGGCCCTCGGGTGAGCTGAAGACCAAGCCGACGCAGCACTCCGTGGCCGCCCTGCGCTCCATCGGCATCCAGCCCGACGCGATCGTGTGCCGCGCGGACCGCGAGCTGCCCGAGGGGATCAAGCGCAAGATCGCGCTGATGTGCGACGTCGACGACGAGGCGGTCGTCACCGCCGCCGACGCGCCGTCGATCTACGACATCCCGAAGGTCCTGCACCGCGAGGGCCTCGACGCCTACGTGGTGCGCCGCCTCGACCTCCCGTTCCGCGACGTCGACTGGACGACGTGGGACGACCTGCTCCGCCGCGTGCACCACCCGTCGGAGGAGGTCACCGTCGCGCTCGTCGGCAAGTACATCGACCTTCCCGACGCCTACCTGTCGGTCAGCGAGGCGCTGAGGGCCGGCGGCTTCGCGCACGAGGCGAAGGTCAACATCCGTTGGGTCGCCTCCGACGAGTGCGAGACCGAGGCCGGTGCCGCGAAGCACCTCGCCGACGTCGACGCGGTGCTCGTGCCGGGCGGCTTCGGGGTGCGCGGCATCGAGGGCAAGCTCGGGGCGCTGCGCTACACCCGCACCCACGGCATCCCCACGCTCGGCCTGTGCCTGGGCCTGCAGTGCATGGTGATCGAGTACGCCCGCAACGTCGCCGGGCTCGCCAAGGCCGGCTCGACGGAGTTCGACCCCGACACGGTCGAGCCGGTGATCTCCACGATCGAGGAGCAGAAGAAGTTCGTCGACGGCGCCGGCGACCTGGGTGGCACCATGCGCCTCGGGCTCCAGAAGGCCGAGCTCCTCGAGGGCAGCGTCGTGCGCGCTGCGTACGGCGCTGCGACGGTGGAGGAGCGCCACCGGCACCGCTACGAGTTCAACGACGCCTACCGCGAGACGCTGGCCCAGGCCGGCCTGGTCTTCTCCGGCATCAACCCCGAGCTCGGCCTGGTCGAGTTCGTCGAGCTGCCCAAGGACATGCACCCCTACTACGTCGCCACGCAGGCGCACCCCGAGCTGCGCTCGCGCCCGACGCGGCCGCACCCGCTCTTCGCCGGTCTCATCGGTGCGGCGATCGAGCGGCAGCGCTCGGAGCGGTTCCCGATCGACGAGTCGGGGCTGCGCCGCAAGGACGAGGACGCCGAGGTCTGAGACCCGGGTCGAGGAGGTCGCCTCGACCAGCAGGTCTGCGTCAGAGCTGGCGGGCCTGCAGGATGCGCCCGAGGACGAACGAGTTCGACCGGAGCTGGTTGCGGGCGTACGCCATGAGGCTGTCGTCCTCGGCGGCCGTCTCGGCGGCCGCGAGGAACTCGGCGTCCCCGGCACCGAGCGGGTACATCGCGCGGATCGTGAGGCCCTGGTTGAGCAGACCGCCCTTGAGGGTGTGCAGCTCGTCGAGGTAGCGGTGCGTGAACGGCGCCAGCAGGTCGGCCTGGCCGGGGCGCCAGAAGGTGGAGCCGAGGACGAGGGTCTCGCGGCTGGCAGGCACGGAGTAGTCGACGAAGAAGGCGCGCCACACCTCCTCCTTGGCCGCGAGGCTCGGGTGGGCAGCGAGCACCGCGAGGCGTCGCATGCCGGCGTCGGGGTCGGGGTCGGCCTCGAGGAGCCGGGCGACCCGGTCCTCGTCGTAGTCGCCGAGCTCGGAACGTCGCACCGCCATCCGCCACGCGAGATCGAGGTCGGTGGCCTCCTGCGCCGCAGCCTCCAGCGTCGCCCAGTGGGACTCGGTGGACGCGGATGCGGCCAGCGTGCGGAGCGCTGCCTGCCGGGCGTCGGGCAGGTCCACCAACCGGGTCGCCGCGTCCGCCAGGCCACGCAGCAGCTCCGGTGACTCGGTGGCCGGAGCCCACCGGTCGGCCACCTGCAACGCCTGGGAGAGGAACGGCTCGACCAGCGCCGGGCTGGTCTCCGACGACAGGGCGCGGTTGAGGGCGCCCGAGACGTCGCGGGGCGCGACGTCACCGAGCAGCAGGAGCTGGCCCGCCGTGGCGGCCACCAGCGCTCGGTCGAGCGGGTCCTCGAGCTGGTGGATCCTGTCGAGCATCCGGGTGAGCGAGACGGCGTCGGGCTTGATCGCGGCGAAGGTGTGGTCGCCGGCGTTGAGCAGTCGCAGGTCGCCGGCAGGAAGGTCCACGGGAGTCCTGAGGCCGTCGATCTCGTGGGACGAGCGCCCCACGACCACCAGCTCGTCGCCAGAGGCGTCGAAGACGGCGATGTCGAGGCGGTGCGGCCGGGGCTCCTGGTCGTCGGGGGTCTCGACCACGAGCTCGTCGTCGACCAGCGAGATCACGTCGGTGCCCGCCTCGTCGAGCCAGGCCTTGGTCCAGGCCGACAGGTCGCGACCGGACGCGCGGGAGTAGCAGTCCATGAGGTCGTCGAGTCGCGTGTTGGTGAACGCGTAGCGGCTGAAGTAGTCACGCAGGCCCTCCACGAACGCGTCCTCGCCGATGAAGGCGACGAGCTGGTGCAGGACGCTCTGTCCCTTGACGTAGGTGATCGCGTCGAAGTTGGACATGGCCGCAGAGACGTCGGGGACGTCACCGCGGATCGGGTGCCGGGCCGGGCTCATGTCCATCTCGTAGGCGGTGCGCTTGGAGACGGCCAGGAACGTCGCCCACTGGTCGGTGAACTCGCTCGCACCCGCCATGCCCCAGTTGGCCGCCCAGGAGGCGAAGGCCTCGTTGAGCCAGAGGTCGTCCCACCACTGCATCGTCACGAGGTCGCCGAACCACATGTGGGCCATCTCGTGGAAGATGAACTCCGCCCGCACGGCCCGCTGGGCGTGGGTCGGCGGAGTGCGGAAGAGCTGCCCGTCGCCGTAGGTGACGCAGCCCCAGTTCTCCATCGCGCCGCCGAGGTTGGGCACGAACACCTGGTCGTAGCGCTCCTGCGGGAACGGGTAGCCGAACCGCTCACCGAAGAACGCGAGGCCCTGCCGGGTCAGGGTGACCATGTCGTCGAGGTCGCGCTCGAGGACGGGTACCAGCGACTGGCGGCAGTAGAAGCCGAGGTCGTAGCCGTCGTGCTGGCGGCGCACCTCGTGGAACGGGCCGGCATTGACCACCACGACGTACGTCGAGAGGCGCGGGGTGTCGGGGAAGGTCCAGGTCCGGGCGGCGCCGGTCCCGGCGTCGACGACCGACTCGGGGGCGCCGTTGGACGTCACCACCCACGCGGACGGAGCGGTCACCACGAAGCGGTGCGGCGCCTTGAGGTCGGGCTGGTCGAAGCAGGCCCACACGCGGCGTGCCTCGTCGGGCTCGAGGCTGGTCCACACGTAGACGAGCCCGTCGGTGGGGTCGACGGTGCGCAGGATGCCCTCGCCGCGACCGGTGTTGGTGGTGGCGGCCTCGACGACCAGGACGTTGTCGGCGGCCAGCGGAGGCAGCGGGAGGCGCCCGTGCTCGACCAGTGACACGTCGACCTCCTGCCCGTTGAGGGTCGCGCGGCGCACGTCCATCGCGACGTCGACGAACGTCGTCGCGCCGGGGTCGGAGCAGGTGAAGGTGATGGTGCTGACCGAGGCGAAGAGGTCACCCTCGAGCAGCCCGGTCATGTCCACCGCGATGTCGTAGCGCTGCACCTCGAGGAGGTCGGAGCGGACGGCAGCTTCGGACTTGGTGAGGCTCGACAACGTCATGGAGGTGACCGTACTCACTCTGTCCATCCGC
Source organism: Nocardioides flavus (ex Wang et al. 2016) (assembly GCF_014653115.1). GTDB lineage: Bacteria > Actinomycetota > Actinomycetes > Propionibacteriales > Nocardioidaceae > Nocardioides > Nocardioides flavus. The sequence goes on from NZ_BNAD01000018.1 coordinate 13,001, forward strand.
GCTAACGTCTGGGCATGCCGGACAACGATGCTGCGCCGCACTCCGTGCAGGTAGGCGGAGCTCCTCGCGAGCCGCTCGCCGACCGCCCGATGTCGTGGCCGGTGGTCGCCAGCCGGGACCTCCACCGCGACGACTGGGTGGTGGCGCTGCGCGAGGATCGCATCACGCGACCGGGACACCCCGAGGAGTTCACCCGGATCAGCCTCGAGCACCCCGGCGCCGTCGTGGTGCTCGCAGTGGACGACGACGAGCGGGTGATGTGCCTGCGCCAGTACCGCCACACGAGCGGCCACGAGTTCGTCGAGCTTCCCGCCGGGCTCTGCGACGCCGGCGACGAGCCCCCGGTGGAGACCGCGAAGCGGGAGCTGCGCGAGGAGGCCGAGCTCGAGGCGAGCGAGTGGCGCCCGCTGCTCAGCACCTACGGCAGTGCCGGGATCAGCGACGAGGTGCACGACATCCTCCTGGCGCGCGGGCTGTCCCACGCCTCGCGCGGAGACTTCGCCCTGCGCCACGAGGAGGCCGAGATGGAGCGCTTCTGGGTGCCGATGGACGACCTCCTCGACGCGGTGCTCGAGGGCCGGGTCCGGCAGGGGCCGCTGGTGCAGGCGGTGCTGGTCTATGCCGTGCTCAAGCAGCGCGGCGCCCTCGACGCCCCCTGAGGCCTCCCGGGAGTAGTCTCGCTCCCGCTGTGAGGCGAGCCACACCGTGGTGGCCACCCGTACCCCTGAGGAGCAAGGCATGAAGGTCGGCGTACCCAAGGAAGTCAAGAACCGCGAGTACCGCGTGGCCCTGACCCCCATCGGCGTGCACGAGCTGGTCCAGCACGGTCACGAGGTCGTGGTCGAGAAGTCCGCCGGCGTGGGCTCGCAGATCCCCGACGAGGAGTACGTCGCCGCGGGCGCCACCATGCTCGACACCGCCGACGACGTGTGGGGCAGCGCCGACATGGTCCTCAAGGTCAAGGAGCCGGTCGCCGAGGAGTACGCGCGGATGCGGGAGGGCCAGACCCTCTTCACCTACCTCCACCTCGCCGCCGACAAGCCCCTCACCGAGGAGCTGATGCAGCGCAAGGTCACCGCGATCGCGTACGAGACCGTCCAGCTCCCGTCCGGCGGCCTGCCGCTGCTCTACCCGATGTCCGAGGTCGCGGGCTGCCTCGCGCCCCAGGTCGGCGCCCACGCGCTGCTCAAGGCCAACGGCGGCCGCGGCGTCCTCATGGGCGGCGTGGGCGGCGTGGCCAACGCCAAGGTCGTGATCATCGGCGCCGGCGTCTCGGGCCAGAACGCCGCCAACATCGCGCTCGGCATGGGCGCCGACGTGACCCTGCTCGACACCGACCTCGACAAGCTGCGGATGTCGTTCTGGCGCTACAACAACCGGGTCCACGGCCTTGCCTCCTCCAAGCTGGCGATCGAGCAGCAGGTGATGGAGGCCGACATGGTGATCGGCGCGGTGCTGATCCCGGGGGCCGCGGCGCCGAAGCTGGTGAGCAACGAGCTGGTCTCGCGGATGAAGCCGGGCTCGGTGCTCGTCGACATCGCCATCGACCAGGGCGGCTGCTTCGAGGACTCCCACGCCACGACCCACGACGACCCCACCTACGAGGTCCACGACTCGGTCTTCTACTGCGTGGCCAACATGCCCGGCGCGGTGCCCAACACCTCGACGTACGCCCTGACCAACGCGACCCTGCCCTACGCGGTGGCGCTGGCCGACAAGGGTTGGCAGCAGGCGCTGCGCGACGACCGAAGCCTCGCGCTCGGGCTCAACACCCACGACGGCCGGCTGACCAACGCGCCGGTCGGCGAGGCCGTCGGCATCGAGTCGGTGCACCTCGACGACGTCCTTGGCTGACCCGGGGGTGCGCCGGGCCGTCCGGACCTACCTCGACCACCTCGCGGTGGAGCGCGGGCTCGCCGCCAACACGCTGAGCTCGTACACCCGGGACCTGGGCCGCTACGAAGAGTTCCTGGCCGGCCAGGGGATCGACGACCTGGACGCGGTCACCGAGGCGACGGTGGCCGCGTTCCTGGTGAGCCTGCGGGAAGGGAGCGAGGGACACCCGCCGCTGAGCGCGACGTCGGCCGCTCGTACGGTCGTCGCGGTGCGCGGCTTCCACCGGTTCGCGGTCTCCGACGGTCTGGCGCAGTCCGACCCGGCAGCAGCGGTGAAGCCGCCGACCCCGGCCAAGCGGCTGCCGAAGGCGCTCCCGCTCTCCGACGTCGAGGCCATCCTCGAGGCGGCGGGGGCGCCCGAGACGGTGCTGGCGCTGCGCGACCGCGCCCTGCTGGAGCTGCTCTACGGCACGGGCGCCCGCATCTCCGAGGCGGTGGGTCTCGACGTCGACGACCTCGACGCGGTCGACGGCACCGTCCTGCTGCGCGGCAAGGGCGGCAAGGAGCGCCTGGTGCCGGTCGGCGGGTACGCGCGCGACGCGGTTGCCGCGTACCTCACCCGCGCGCGCCCCGAGCTGGTCGGTGCCGGGCGCGGGGGACCGGCGATGTTCCTCAACTCCCGTGGGGGCAGGCTCTCGCGGCAGAGCGCGTGGGCCGTGCTGGTCAAGGCGGCCGAACGCGCCGGCGTGACGGCCTCGGTGTCGCCGCACACGCTGCGGCACTCCTTCGCCACGCACCTGCTCGACGGCGGGGCCGACGTCCGCGTGGTGCAGGAGCTGCTCGGGCACGCGTCCGTGACGACGACGCAGGTCTACACCCTCGTCACCGTCGACAACCTGCGCGAGGTGTTCGCGACCGCTCACCCGCGCGCGCGGGACTGAGCCCCGGCCCACCTCCACCTGCCAGCGGGTGGTCGCCGGGTGGTTGGATCGACCCATGCCGGACTCCGCTCGCCTCGACTCCCGGGTCCCGACCGGCGCCGACCCCGACGCCGTCTACGACGCCTTCACCGGCTGGGCACGTGACCGGGGCCTGGACCTCTACCCGCACCAGGACGAGGCGGTCATCGAGCTCCTCGGCGGCAACCACGTCATCCTCGCCACCCCGACCGGCTCCGGGAAGTCGATGGTCGCGATCGGCGCGCACGTGGCCGCACTCGCCCGTGACGAGGTGAGCTTCTACACCGCGCCGATCAAGGCGCTCGTCAGCGAGAAGTTCTTCGCCCTGATCGAGGTCTTCGGCGCCGACAACGTCGGGATGCTGACGGGCGACGCGGCGGTCAACCCCGACGCACCGATCATCTGCTGCACCGCCGAGGTGCTGGCCAACATCGCGCTGCGCGAGGGCCGGTCGGCCGACGTCGGGCTCGTGGTGATGGACGAGTTCCACTTCTACTCCGAGCACGACCGGGGCTGGGCCTGGCAGGTGCCGCTGCTCGAGCTCGTCGATGCCCAGTTCCTGCTCATGTCGGCCACGCTGGGCGACGTCTCCTCCTTCGTCGAGGACCTCCGCAGGCGCACCGGTCGCGAGACCGCCGTCGTCGACGACGCCGAGCGGCCGGTCCCGCTGAGCTTCCGGTGGTCCATGGAGCCGCTCGACGACACCCTCGCCGAGCTCGTCTCCACCGGGCAGGACCCGGTGTACGTCGTCCACTTCACCCAGGCGGCCGCGGTCGAGCACGCCACCAACCTCCTGCGGCACCCGCCAGCCAAGGTGGACAAGGACGCGATCGCCGAACGGATCGGCGCCTTCCGCTTCGGCGCCGGCTTCGGCAAGACCCTCTCGCGGCTGGTCCGCAACGGCATCGGCGTGCACCACGCGGGGATGCTGCCCAAGTACCGCCGCCTGGTGGAGACGCTCGCGCAGGCGGGCCTGCTCCGCGTCATCTGCGGCACCGACACCCTCGGCGTCGGGATCAACGTCCCGATCCGCACCGTGCTGTTCACCGGCCTCGCCAAGTTCGACGGCACCAAGCAGCGGGTGCTGCGGACCCGGGAGTTCCAGCAGATCGCGGGCCGTGCGGGGCGCGCGGGCTACGACACGGCCGGCTACGTGGTCGTCCAGGCACCCGAGCACGTCATCGAGAACGAGCAGGCCAAGGCCAAGGCCGCGGCGCGCGTGGCTGCGGGCAAGAAGAAGTCCAAGGCGCAGCTGAAGAAGCCGCCCGAGGGCACGGTCGTGTGGACCGAGCAGACCTTCGACAAGCTCGTGGCCGGCGTGCCCGAGCGGCTGGTGAGCCGGATGAAGGTCGACAACGCGATGCTCGTCAACGTCGTGGCCCGCGAGGAGGACGCCTTCGCGGTGGTGCGGCGGCTGACGACCGACAACCACGAGGACCCCCGCGGCCGCGTACGGCTGGCCCGACGTGCGCTGCGGCTCTCGCGCTCCCTCATCCGCACGGGCATCGTGACGCGCCTCGACGAGCCCGACGAGCACGGCCGGCGCTTCGTGCTGACGGTCGACCTGCCCGACGACTTCGCCCTCAACCAGCCGCTCGCCCACTTCGCGCTCGCCGCCTTCGACGTGCTCGACCCCGAGTCGGAGACGTACGGGCTCGACGTCGTGTCGGTGGTCGAGGCGGTGCTCGAGGCACCCCGGCAGATCCTCATGGCCCAGCAGCACGCGGCCCGCGGCGAGGCGATCGGGGAGATGAAGGCCGACGGCCTCGAGTACGACGAGCGGATGGCGCTGCTGGAGGAGATCACCTGGCCGCAACCACTGCGCGAGCTCCTCGAGGCCCTCTACGAGACCTACCGCCAGACCCATCCGTGGCTACCCGACGACGCCCTCGGGCCGAAGTCGGTCGTGCGCGAGATGTGGGAGCAGGGGATGGGGTTCACCGACTTCGTCGGCCGCTACCAGCTCGCCCGCTCCGAGGGCCTGGTCCTGCGCTACCTCACCGACGCCTACCGCACGCTGCGCCAGACGGTGCCCGAGGCCCATCGCGCCCCCGAGGTGGAGGACGTCATCGACTGGCTGGGGGAGACGGTGCGCCAGACCGACTCCTCCCTGCTCGACGAGTGGGAGGCGCTGTCGGACCCCGACCACGTCCCCGGCTCCGTCGCGCACCACGAGCCGCCGCCACCGCCGCGCCCGTTGTCGAAGCAGGAGCGGGCGTTCCGGGTGATGCTGCGCAACGCGATGTGGGCACGCGTCGACGCTGTTGCGCGCGACGACCTCGACACGCTCGTACGCCTCGAGCGCAACGCCGCCGACCGCACCGAGCCGCCGCGTCAGGTCGTCGTCGGCAGGTCGGTGTGGGACGCAGCGCTCGAGGGCTACTACGCCGAGCACGACCGCGTGCTGACCGACGCCGACGCCCGCGGCCCGGACCTGCTGGTGGTGGGGGAGGAGCGGACGGGTGAGCCCGTCGGGGTCGAGGAGGGCGCGACCGCGCGCGTGCGCGACGTACGCCAGACGATCCACGACCCGGAGGGCCACCACGACTGGGTGATCGAGGCCGTCGTCGACTGCGACGCGACCGACGCGTCCGGCGAGCTGGTGCTGGCGACCGCCGCGATGAGGCGCCTGTGAGGGCGGGTTCCGGGGGCGCGTAGAGTCCCGCGCGAAACCGGTGCCGTGACTGTCGACGTGTCGACAAAGTCGGACGTCGTCGACGTGGTCCAATCGGGACGTCGGTCGGTGCACCACGCACACGACGCACCCGAGGAGGAGTGGACATGAGCGGTACGGGTTTCCACGGTTCGAACGGCAGCAGTGCCTCCCAGGTGCCGCCGCTCGTCCGACCTCCGCAGCCGCACACCAGCCCCCAGCCCGGCCCGACACCGCGAGACGAGCAGCCCGTGACCCAGCCCATCCCCTTCGAACGCCCTGTCCAGACGCGTACGGTGACCGCCCCCGCGGCCGAGCAGCCGCTCGGACCGACCGGGCGCCCGATGCCCGTGTTCCCGGAGCCGGCTGCGCTCACGGAGCACGGTGGCGCCCGCGTCGTGTCGATGTGCAACCAGAAGGGCGGCGTCGGCAAGACCACCACCACGATCAACCTCGGGGCGTCCCTCGCCGAGTTCGGCCGCCGGGTGCTGCTCGTCGACTTCGACCCCCAGGGGTCGCTCTCGGTCGGGCTCGGCCTCAACCCGCACGAGATGGACCTGACGATCTACAACCTGCTGATGGACCGCGAGGTCACGCTGGACGAGGTCGTGGTGCCCTCGGGCATCGAGGGCATGGACCTGCTGCCGTCCAACATCGACCTCTCCGCGGCCGAGGTCCAGCTCGTGCACGAGGTGGCGCGCGAGCAGACCCTGCAGAGGGTGCTCGCGCCGGCGCTCGCGCACTACGACGTGATCCTCATCGACTGCCAGCCCTCGCTCGGCCTGCTGACCGTCAACGCGCTGACCGCCTCCGACGGCGTCATCGTCCCGCTCGAGTGCGAGTACTTCGCGCTGCGGGGCGTCGCGCTGCTCAAGACGACCATCGACAAGGTCCGCGAGCGGCTCAACCCCAAGCTGGAGATCGACGGCGTCCTCGGCACGATGTTCGACGGCCGCACGCTCCACAGCCGCGAGGTGATGGAGCGCCTGGTCTCCGCCTGGGGCGACAAGGTGTTCCACACCGTGATCCGCCGGACCGTCAAGTTCTCCGACGCCACGGTCGCCGGTGAGCCCATCACCTCGTACGCCTCGTCGTCCACGGGCGCCGACGCCTACCGCCAGCTCGCCAAGGAGGTGGTGACCCGGTGGCCCGCCGAGTGAGCATGCCGGCCGCGGACGACCTGTTCCGGCCGACGTCCACCGCGGAGGACGCGGCCACGAGCGAGGCCGGCAAGCGCCCGCGCCGCGTACGGGCGGTGGCCGACGATGCCGAGCCCGCCGGGCCGAGGCGTCCGAGCGGACGGGTCCGCCACGACGAGAAGATGACGGTCTACGTCACCTCCGACGAGCTCCTCGACATCGAGCACGCCCGCCTCGTGCTGCGACGCGAGCACGGCCTGGCGGTCGACCGCGGGCGACTGGTCCGCGAGGCCCTCGCCATGGTGCTCGCCGACCTCGAGACCCAGGGCGCCGACAGCGCCCTGGTGCAGCGGCTGCTCGAGGAGTGAACGCCACCGCCGACCCCGCGGCGGGCGCGCTGGAGCCCGGGAGCGAGGCTCCGGCATTCGCCGTCCGGCTGGACAACTTCGAGGGCCCCTTCGACCTGCTCCTCGGCCTGATCTCCAAGCACAAGCTCGACATCACCGAGGTCGCGCTGTCGCAGGTCACCGACGAGTTCATCGCCCACGTCAAGAACCTCGGCGACGCGTGGGACCTCGAGCAGACCACGTCGTTCCTCGTCGTGGCCGCGACGCTGCTCGACCTGAAGGCGGCCCGGCTGCTGCCGCAGGGCGACGTCGAGGACGAGGAGGACCTCGCGCTGCTCGAGGCGCGCGACCTGCTCTTCGCCCGCCTCATGCAGTACCGCGCGTTCAAGCAGGTGGCCTCCGTGCTGGAGGAGCGGCTGGCCTCGGAGTCGCGGCGCCACCCGCGCGCCGTGGGGCTGGAGGAGCGCTTTGCCACGCTGCTGCCCGAGGTGCTCATCGGCATCGGCCTCGACGACTTCGCCCGGCTCGCTGCGAGGGCCATGGAGCCGAAGCCCGTGCTGGAGGTGTCCCTCCAGCACATCCACGCGGCCAGGGTGAGCGTGCGCGAGCAGGCGCAGGTCGTCGTCGACCGGCTGCGCCGCAGCGGCACGATGACCTTCCGCGCCCTGTGCGGGGACTCACCCGACCGGCTCACGACGGTGGCGCGATTCCTCTCCCTCCTCGAGCTGTTCCGCGAGGGTGCCGTGTCGTTCGACCAGGTCACCCCCCTCGGCGAACTGACCGTGCGCTGGACGGGGGCCGAGAACGGGGAGGTCGACATCCACGACGAGTTCGACGGCTCGCCCGTCGACGACGAAGATGGGGCCGTGGCGTCGGTGGCGCCCGGCGAGGCCGAGGAGGACCAGTGAGCGAGCAGGACGAGGTCGAGACCCTCGCCGTGGCGGTGGCCGAGCTGCGCCCGGCGCTCGAGGCCATCCTCATGGTGTCCGACGAGCCGCTCGCGACGGTCCGGCTGGCGTCGGTCGTCGGCCACCGCGTCGAGGAGGTCGGGGCGGCGCTCGTGGCGCTGGCGAGCGAGTACACCGACCAGGGGCGTGGCTTCGAGCTGCGTGAGGTCGCCGGCGGCTGGCGCTTCTACTCCCGCCCCGAGTTCGCCGCCGTCGTCGAGTCCTTCGTGCTCGAGGGCCAGCAGGCACGGCTGACCCAGGCGGCGCTCGAGACGCTGTCGGTGGTCGCCTACAAGCAGCCCGTGTCGCGCGCCCGGGTCTCCGCCATCCGCGGCGTCAACGTCGACGGCGTGATGCGTACGCTCCTGTCGCGTGGGCTCGTGGAGGAGGCCGGGCAGGACGAGCACAGCGGCGCGAACCTCTATCGCACGACGTCCTACTTCCTCGAGCGCATCGGCGTCTCCTCGCTCGACGAGCTGCCCGAGCTCGCCCCGTACCTGCCGGACATGGACGACCTCGAGGACGAGCTGGCCAGCGTCGCCGGCCTCGACGCTCCGGCGCCCCCGCCCGAAGCCGCACCCGAAGCTGCATCCGCACCCGACCCCGCGCCGTCCCCGGCGCACCACCACTCCCCGCACTCCGGCTCCGGCACCGAGCCCGACGGCGGGACCGAGGTCACATGAAGCCGCACGACGCCCCCGACAACGACCAGCCCTCCTCGCAGCGGCCCGAGACCGACGAGGACGGCCTGATCCGCCTGCAGAAGCTGCTGGCGCAGTCGGGCGTGGCGAGCCGCCGCAAGTGCGAGGAGCTGATGCTCGACGGCCTCGTGGAGGTGGACGGCGAGGTCGTCACCCGCCTCGGCACCAAGGTCGACCCGCGTACGGCGGTCGTGCGCGTGGACGGCAAGCGGCTGCCGCCGATCAGCGACAAGGTCCACCTGGTCCTCAACAAGCCGCGCGGCGTGGTGTCGACCATGTCCGACCCCGAGGGGCGCCGCTGCCTCGGCGACCTGGTCGCGGACCGGCCCGAGCGGCTCTTCCACGTCGGCCGGCTCGACACCGACACCGAGGGCCTGATCATCCTCACCAACGACGGCGACTTCGCCCAGCACCTGGCCCACCCCTCCCACGAGGTCGACAAGACCTACGTCGCCGAGGTGGACGGCGAGGTGCACGTGCGCACGATCCGAGAGCTGCTCGCCGGCGTCACCCTCGACGACGGCCCCGTCACCGTCACCCGCGCGCGGGTGGTCGGCGGCGACCCGCGGCGCGAGGGCAGCAACCGCTCGATCGTGGAGCTGACGATCCACGAGGGCCGCAACCGCATCGTGCGTCGGCTCCTCGACCACGTCGGGCACCCGGTGCGGCGCCTGACCCGCACGCAGATCGGTCCGGTCACGCTGGCGCGCCTGGGGCCGGGGGAGATGCGCGAGCTGACCGTGGCCGAGCTCGGCGAGCTGATGGACAGCGCGCAGCTCTGAGCCCGTGCGCGGCTAGGCTCCTCGCGTGGCAGTGAGAGCAGTGCGTGGCGCGACCCAGCTCGAGGAGGACACCCGCGAGCACATGCTGGACCGGGTGGCCGAGCTGGTCACCGACGTGATGGAGGCCAACGGGCTCGAGGTCGACGACTTCATCTCGATCATCTTCACCGCGACCAGCGACCTCACCAGCGAGTTCCCGGCGTACGCCGCGCGGCAGCTCGGCTTCTCCGACGTGCCCCTGGTGTGTGCGCGCGAGCTGGAGATCGAGGGCTCGATGCCGCGGGTGGTGCGTCTGATGGCGCACGTGGAGACCGACCTGCCTCGCTCCGACGTCACGCACGTCTACCTCCACGGGGCGGCCAACCTCCGACGCGACCTCAGCCGGACCACCAGCCATGACTGACGACTCGCTGCCGGCCCTCGTCGGGCCGGTCGAGGTCGTCGGCGCCGGGCTCATCGGCACCTCGGTCGCCCTGGTGTGCAGCCGCCTCGGCCTCGAGGTCGTGCTGCGTGACACCTCCGAGGAGAACCTCCGAACCGCGCACGGACTCGGAGCCGGTCGCGCCGTCACCTCCTCCGACCGACCCCAGCTCGTCGTGGTGGCCGTGCCGCCGGCGAGGATCGCCGACGCGATCGTCGGTGCGCTCACCCGCTCGGGCGCGGTGGTCACCGACGTCGGCAGCGTGAAGGCGGCACCGCTGGAGGCGGTCGCCGCACGCGTCGGTGCCGCCGACCTCGCCCGCTACGTCGGGTCGCACCCGATGGCCGGCAGCGAGCGGTCCGGCCCGCTCGCGGCCAGTGCCGCGCTCTTCGACGGCCGCCCGTGGGCGGTGACCCCCCACGCGGGAGCCGATCCCCGCGCCGTGGGCCTGGTCGAGGCACTCGTCCTGGAGTGTGGCGCCGCACCCGTCCGGATGGCGCCCGACGAGCACGATCGCGCGGTCGCGCGGATCTCGCACCTGCCGCACCTCGCCGCGGTCCTCGTCGCCGGACGCCTCGCGTCCGCGCCGGCCGAGCACCTCGCGCTGTCCGGGCAGGGAGTGCGTGACGTCACCCGGGTGGCGGCGAGCGACCCCGCGCTGTGGCACCAGATCCTCGAGGCCAACAGCGAGGCCGTCCTCGACCTTCTGGCCGAGGTCCGCGCCGACCTCGACGCCCTGATGCGGGCGGTGGCGGCCGACTCCGCACCCGACCTCGTCGAGATCCTCGCCCGCGGCAACGCCGGCACCGCGGCCATCCCCGGCAAGCACGGTGGACCGGCTCGTCCGACCCGGTCCGTGTTCGTCTCCGTGCCCGACCACCCGGGCGAGCTGGCCCGCCTGTTCGGCGACGCCGGCGAGATCGGCGTCAACATCGAGGACGTGCACATCGACCACGACCCGGGCCGGCCGGTCGGCCTCACCGAGCTCGTCGTCGAGCGCGGCAGCGCCGACCGTCTGCTCGCGGCTCTCGAATCCCGCGGGTGGACGACCCACCGGTAGCCTTCTCGCCCGTGACCCACGTCGACAGCACCCCCCGTGACACGCACCGCCTCGTGATCGCCGTCGACGGCACGTCCGGCTCGGGCAAGTCGAGCACCTCGCGCGGCGTGGCCGAACGGCTCGGGCTGCGCTACCTCGACACCGGCGCCATGTTCCGGGCGATGACCTGGTGGCTGCTGCGCGAGGGCGTCGACGTCCTGGACGCGGCGGCAGTCGCCACCGCGGCCGGTCGCCCGGCCATCGAGTCGGGCACCGACCCCAGCCGCCCCACGATCACCGTCGACGGCGTCGACGTGTCGGTGGAGATCCGCAGCGACGAGGTCACCGGGGCGGTCAGCCCGGTCAGCGCGGTCCCGGAGGTGCGGGCGCGGCTGCTCGAGCTGCAGCGCGCGGTGATCGGAGACGGTGGCATCGTCGTCGAGGGCCGCGACATCGGCTCCGTGGTGTGGCCGCAGGCCGAGGTCAAGGTCTACCTCAGCGCCGACCCCGACGCCCGAGCCCAGCGGCGCGCAGCCGAGCAGGGCGGCAGTGACGTCGCGAGCACCCAGCAGTCGCTGCTCGAGCGGGACCGGATCGACTCCGGGCGTGCGACCGCGCCGCTGACGATGGCGGAGGGTGCCGTGCACGTGGACAGCACGCACCTCACGCTCGACGAGGTCATCGACCGGATCGTCTCCCTGGCGTCGGGCACCGGGGCCCCGGGGACCCGGGACGCGTGAGCGGGGCAACGCCCGCCCCGGAGCTACCGTCCAGCGCCGAGCGGCACCCGTCCACCCGCCTGCTGCGCCGCCTGCGCCGCCCGGCCGCCGCACTCGTACGACGGCGCTGGCCCGTCGAGGTGCACCACGCCGGGCGGGTCCCGGACGCTGGGGGAGTGGTGCTCGCGGCCAACCACGTCGGGGCGATCGACGGCCCGCTCCTCGCGGTCTTCGCGCCCCGTCCGGTCCACGCGCTGACCAAGGAGGAGATGTTCGCCGGCCGCCTGGCCGGGCTCCTCCACGCATCCGGCCAGATCCCGCTCGACCGCTTCAACCCCGACCCCGGCGCGATCCGTACGAGCCTGAGGGTGCTGCGCGACGGCGGGGTGGTGGGGATCTTCCCCGAGGGCACCCGGGGCGACGGCCAGCTGCACCGCTTCCACCACGGCGCCGCCTACCTCGCGCTGGTGACGGGCGTCCCCGTCGTCCCGGTCACGATGATCGGCACGCGTCCGGCGGGCGGCGGGACCAACGCGCTCCCGGTCCGCGGGGAGCGGATCGACATCGTCGTGGGACGGCCGTGGCGGACGACACAGCAGCCGTGGCCGCGCACACGGGAACACGTGGCTGCCACGTCGGTGTTGTTGCGGGGGCACATGCTGTCCGAGCTGGCGACCGCGCTGGCCGACACGCGCCGATCCTTGCCCGGGCCGCTTCCTGCGGGACAATCCGAGGACGACCCCGACACCGGGCTCGTCGAGCCATCCAGAGAGCTGTGATCTTCCATGACTGAGTACGACGCCGGCGTCGAGGCCACGTCCGCCGACGAGGCGACCGGCCCCACCCCCGTCCTGGCGGTCGTGGGCCGGCCCAACGTCGGCAAGTCCACCCTCGTCAACCGGATCATCGGTCGCCGCGAGGCGGTCGTGGAGGACCGTCCGGGCGTGACGCGTGACCGCGTCTCCTACGACGCCAACTGGGCCGGTCGCGCCTTCACGGTCGTCGACACCGGCGGCTGGGACCCCGACGCCCGCGGGCTCGCCGAGCGGATCGCCGGGCAGGCGGAGGTGGCCGTCACGCTCGCCGACGCCGTCCTGTTCGTGGTCGACGCGACCGTGGGCATCACCGACGCCGACGAGGCGGTCGTACGGATCCTGCGCAAGTCGGGCAAGCCCGTCGTCCTGGCCGCCAACAAGGTCGACGACCAGCGGACCGAGGCCGAGGCCTACGGCCTGTGGAACCTCGGCCTGGGCGAGCCTTTCGCCGTCTCGGCGCTCCACGGGCGCGGCTCCGGCGAGATGCTCGACGCGATCCTGGCCGCGCTCCCCGAGACCCCTCAGGAGTCCTTCGACGAGGTGGGCGGCCCGCGTCGCATCGCCATCGTCGGCAAGCCCAACGTCGGCAAGTCCTCGCTGCTCAACATGCTCGCCAAGGAGGACCGCGTGGTCGTCGACAACGCGGCCGGCACGACCGTCGACCCCGTGGACGAGCTGATCACGCTGGGAGAGCGCACCTGGCGCTTCATCGACACCGCGGGCATCCGCAAGCGGGTCAACCAGGCCTCCGGCCACGAGTACTACGCGTCCCTGCGCACCACGACCGCGATCGACCGCGCCGAGGTGGCGGTCCTGGTGCTCGACGCCAGCGAGACCGTCTCCGAGCAGGACATGCGGATCATCCAGACGATCCGTGACGCCGGTCGGGCGATGGTCATCGCCTTCAACAAGTGGGACCTCGTCGACGAGGAGCGCCGCTACTACCTCGAGCGCGAGATCGAGCGTGACCTCGTGCAGCTCAAGTGGGCTCCGCGGATCAACTTCACCGCCCGTACGGGTTGGCACGTCGACCGGCTCGTGCCGGCCATCGACAAGGCGCTCGAGGGGTGGGAGACCCGCATCGGCACCGGCGCGCTCAACACGTTCCTGGGCCGCCTCGTCGCCGAGCACCCGCACCCGGTGCGCAGCGGCAAGCAGCCCAAGATCCTGTTCGCCACGCAGCCCTCGACCGCGCCGCCGACCTTCGTGCTCTTCACCAGCGGCAAGCTCGACGCGGCGTACGAGCGGTTCATCGAGCGGCGCCTGCGCGAGGAGTTCGGCTTCGTCGGCACCCCGATCGTCATCCAGCAGAAGCCGCGCGAGAAGCGCAAGCGCTGACGCTCAGGGAGCGAGCCCGGCGTCGCGCAGCCAGTCCATCGGGTCGACGGGGCTGCCGCCGGCGGGGCGGACCTCGAGGTGCAGGTGCGGGCCGGTCGAGTTGCCGGTCGACCCGACACTGCCGATGACGTCCGCGACCCCCACCTCCTGGCCGACCACCACGGTCACGTCCGTCTGGTGGCAGTACCAGACCTCGGTGCCGTCGGGCAGCTCGAGGACGGTGCGCAGCCCGTACGGCCCGGCGTAGGACACGTCGGTCACCACGCCGTCGGACACCGCGACGAGGGGCTCGCCGGTCCCGGCGCTGAAGTCCTGGCCCCCGTGCTCGGCCTCCCACAGCGGGCCGGTCAGCCCGAAGCCCGCCGAGACGTCGTAGGAGGCCAACGGCAGCACGACGCGCACCGCGTCCGGGTCGCCGTGGTAGCCGTACCGCGCCAGCAGCTCCTGGCGTCCGATGAGGGCACGGTCGCGCGCGTCCGCCTGCCGGTTGAGGGCGGCGAGACGCTGCTCGCGCTCGGCCACCTGCCGGGCCAGCTCGATCGCCTGCTGCTGGCGCCCGTCCTCGCGCACCACGACCTCCGGGGCAGCGTGCGCCGCCGACGCGCCGAGCGTGAGCGCGACAGCGGTCGCGGCCACGGTGGCCGCGAGACCGGCACGGAACGGAACGGAAGACACGGTGAACCCCCCACAGGTTGACGGTTCATCTTGAGTCGCCGTCGCCGAGGCGGTGGGTGATTCACCGACAAATGGCCCGGTCGGACTAGACGGGCGGGGCGATTCCACGCGAGCCGTGGGGCTGCGGTAGTGTTCCCCTCGCTCCGCAGGCCTCGCGCCGGGAGCGTTCGGGCTGTGGCGCAGCTTGGTAGCGCACTTGACTGGGGGTCAAGGGGTCGCAGGTTCAAATCCTGTCAGCCCGACCGAAGAACCGCCTCTGACTTGCGGAAACGTGGGCCAGAGGCGGTTTCGGTTTTGACGTGGATCCTCGGAATGGTCGTTTACTGGTCGTAAACGATTTCGCGGCCTACGAATCCGAGCTCGCGTCGTCGCCCTCAGCCAGCCGCTCGAGGAGGTCGGAGAGGTCGGCCGAAACCGGCGGCTTGGCAATGTAGTGGTCTCGGGTGACCTGGCTCGAGGAGTGGCCGAGTTGGCGCGAAGCGAGCTCGGACGTCGCTGACTCGGAGATCAGTGTCGCCACCGTCTTGCGGAACGTGTGCGGGGTGACCCATTCGTAACCGGTGTCCTTGCGGATCTGCCGCCACCTCCGCTCGATGTTGACGACCTGATGCCACGTGCCGTTGCGGGTCGCGAAAACTGCGTCGTTCTCATTGGGAGTCGCGAACTCCCGGCGCACCCGGAGCAACTCGGCCGCGAACCGGGGGAGAACCACGGTTCGCCGGCTGGTTTCGGTCTTCGGTGTGGCCTTCCTGTAGGTGCCTTTCCCTGTCTCGGTCTTGATCGTGCCTGACACTGTGAGGGTCGGCAGATCTCCCTCGAGATCCAGGTCACTCCAGCGCAAGGCGAGGATCTCGCCAATGCGGCACCCGGTGGCGAGCATCAGGTCGATGATGTCGGCCATGTCACCGGTGGCTCTGGGTCCGGGCCGGTCCGCGTTGACCCACCGGCGTACGGCTGCGCGGATCTCAATCAAGTCCTCGATCCGCAGGGCCTTGGTCTCCTGCTTGGGTCGGTGAACCCGGGTTGTCCTGCGGGCCGGATTCGTCGGGATCGCGTCGTGTCTGACCGCGAGGTCGAGCATGGCTCCGAGGACGACCTTGGCCTTGCGTTGCCGGTTCACGCTCTGATCGCGCAGCCTTAGCAGGAGCCGGTCCAGGCGCCCCGTGGTGGCCTCGCGGAGCTTCAGACCGCCAACACTCGGTAGCACCAGGTTGTCCAGCACCCGGCGGTACTCGTTGATCGTGGTCTGCTCGATCCGTCCTTCGGCCTCGAGGCCAGTGATCCAGAGGTTGGCGAGATCCATCAGCCGGGTCTCCGCGGTGATGAGCTCACCCGCTGGCGCGGTGCGCGTGCCAAGCACGTCTCGAAGCGCTCGCTCCGCAGCTGCCTTGCTCGGACCAGTCGCAGTCACGCGACGAGTGTTGCCGTCGTGGTCGCGGAACCGGGTCAGTGCGCGGTAGTTGCCGTTGCGGATCTTCTCGGTGGTGATGGTCCCCCATGTGCCGAGGGGGAGTGGTGGCCTGGCCATGGCCCTACTCGCCTGCTGCGGGCTCGAGATGCTCGACGATCCACGCGTCGAGGTCCGCGCGGCGGTAGCGCAGGCAACCGCCCATCTTCACGGCGCGTGGGCCGAACCCGGCCCGGCGTGTCCGCCAGGTGTAGAGCGTCGCCTTCGGGATGGCGAGGTAGGCCGCAGCCTCGTCGATGGTCAGGATCAGGCTCTGGTGACTGGTGTCGACGGTGGTACTCATCGTGTGCTCCTTCGTGATCACGAGGACAGGTTTGCCCTCGTAACTGAAGGTGTGCAGCCCACACCGCGCAGGCTGTGGAGAATTGATTCCTGTTCGACCTCCTGGAGTTATTGAAGGTGTCACGCCGAGCGGTGGGTGCCAACTGGACCGACCGACTGGACTCTCTCGGCGCCCTCTGCTGCTACGTGACGTCGGTGGTCGGGTCGTGATCGAGCTTGCTGTGTTTTGCGCTCTTGGCCAGAGGTCGCAGGTTCAAATCCTGCCCCCGCTACAAAGTTTCAGGCTCGGAATCAACCGATTCCGAGCCTGAAAGCATTTAGAGATTTGATCCAGGTACCACTTACGGTCCAAAAACCCGGTCCAGGAACGTCCCCGCGGCCTCAGCGGCGATCTGGCTGCGGAGTCACTCCGATAGTTGCGGAACGACGCGGTCTGCGCTTTGCACCTAACGTGCATGGAGACCACAGCACCAACGATGAGCGGCCTCGAGCCGCTGATGAGCATCGAGGAACTCTCGGAGTACCTCCACGTGCCGGTCAGGACGCTGTACGACTGGCGCCTCGCCGGCAAGGGCCCCTGCGCCATCCATGTCGGCCGACAGCTGCGCTACTTCGTGAGCGACGTTCACGAGTGGCTCGCGTGCCAGCGGGAAGGACGCCCCGGGGCTTCGCCGGAGGGGTCGTGAAGTCCCATGGCTAGGCCCCGCACGCCGATCGGCACGTTCGGAGACATCTCGTACATCAGCGCGAGTGGAGGTCAGGTCCGTGCCCGCACCCGCTTCCGGGACACCGACGGCAAGGTCCGCCGGGTCTCCGCAACTGGCACAACCAGGCGCGATGCGGAGCGCAACCTCAAGAAGGTCCTTGCGGACCGCACCTCGCAGGGAGCGGCCGGCGAGCTCACGGCCAACAGTTCCTTCACGACGCTCGTCGACGTCTGGCTGGAGGACTTGGATCTTCAGGACAAGCTCGCCGAGAGCACTCGCGCTCTCTACGAACGCAACATGCGCCAGTTGGTGCTGCCGGTGTTCGAGGGCTACAGCCTTCGCGAGATCACCGTTGGCAAGGTCGACCAGTTCATCAAGCGCCTGGCGACGGCTAAGAGCTACAGCACGGCCAAGCAGGCGCGAACGGTCCTTAGTCTGGCCTTCGGGCTTGCTGTCCGTTACGACGCTCTTGAGAAGAACCCGGTTCGCGACACTGCCCGTCTCCACAAGCCGCCTTCGGAGACGATGGCACTGACACTGGATCAGGTCGAGGCCATTCGGGCGGCGGTGCGCAACTGGCGGCGTGCCCCAGGGACGCCGGGCCCACCGCCCGACGGCCAGTTGGAGCACATCATCGAGATCATGCTCGGCACCTCGGCTCGGATCGGAGAGGTTTTGGCGATCCGGCGCTGCGATGTCGACGTCACGGTATCGCCGGCGACAGTTCGGATCTGCGGCACGATCGTGTCGCCGGCCGGAAAGCCCACTTATCGGCAGCACCATCCGAAGACCCAAAAGTCGACGCGTGTGGTCTCGGTGCCGAGCTTCGTGGCTGAGGTTATTCGGCAGCGGCTGGTGCTGATCGGGCACGAGGACCCGGAGCACCTGCTGTTCTTTACGCGCAATGGGACGCCGCTGACGACCAACAACATCCGTCGCCGTCTCCGTGCGGTCTTGTCGGAAGCTGGAATCGAGGGCGTCACGCCGCATGCGTTTCGTCGCACCGTGGCGACCGTGCTTGACCGGGCCAGCGGCCCGGACCTGGCAGCGGAACTGCTCGGTCACACCTCGTCCAAGATCACCAAGGAGCACTACATCCAGCCCGACGAGGCGGTGGATCCAGTGACAGCGGAGATCCTAGAGTCGTTGGCCCCGAAGCGTCCTGACGGGGCGTGAGGCCACGGTCACAGCGACGGGCCAGACTGGGCGCGCCGGGGCTCTGGTCGGTGATTGAGGGCGGCCGCGAACTCTGCGCGGCTCGCGGCCGCCCTCGTCGGTGCTTTGGAAGCAGGAGGCGGTGCGCGGAGTTCGTCACGGACGATGTCGAGGAGGGCCGGGCAGACGTCGGCGGTGATCGGCGTGAAGCGGTGGCGGGTCGGCGTCACCCTGGCCGAAACGCCCGTATCCAGCCTCGGTAGGGGGACGCGGGCGAAGTAGATCCGCTCGCGTGCTCCCTGCTGGATCACCTCAGCGATCCGGTCGTCGATTCCTCGAAAGAGATTGTCGAGGTGCCGGAGTGCATTGGAGTCGGCCGCGGCGTCGAGTACATCAAGGTGCTGGACGCGCGCCGCTGCGAGCGCTGCCTCGCCCGCTGCCGGTCCGCCGTTGCCGAGCATGCCGCCGATGTCGCGGGTTGCACGGGCGAGTCGCAGATACGTTCCAGAGCGGGCCTTCCACTCCTGGGCCAGGTCGGGGTGGGTCGCCGTCACGAGATCGGCGGTGTCCCGAGACACGATCCGCTGAGAGTCGAGAATGAGGCGCAGACTCCGGGCATCGGGGAATGAACCGAGTTGGAACAAGAGGTTGTTCTCGGCCTGGACTACGCCAACGATCCCTGGGAGTCCGGTGCCGTCGATCGGGGTGATCCGTGGTCGCCATCCTCGGAGATCGATCGTGTAGTCGGGCTCGTCGCGGCCGGCGAATGTTGAGCAGGTCTCGGCGGCCCGATTGAGCCATCCAGCATCCTTGAGAGGCTGCCACTGCGGGATGTTGCTGTACCTCCGGTCGAGCGCGACGAGGCCGCGCACAACGTCGGAAGCATCCTTGAGGAGCGTCATGCATTGCACGCGTGTCAGGCGCCCGTGGCCCAGTCCGGCGTCGAAGTCGTGCTCGCCGAGGGCTGCTGCACGGGCGACGTTGCGCCAAGTCTCGACCATCGGAAACTGCTGCTCTGTCGTGAGTTCCTCGAGCGAGGGCGGGCCACTCGAGTGTTCGATCGTGATGTCGAGGCGGTGGCCCAGTTCGTCAGCGGGGCCGCGGGTCCGGGTGCTCGTCCCGAGGAGGTTCATTCGCGGATTCGCCGCCCGAACAGCTTGAACACTCCACACGAGCGCGGACTGTCGGTAGCGGGCGATCTGTTCGCCGAGAAGTCGGCGCTCATCAACGGTGGTGGTCTCTGGGATTGTGTGGCTGCCGGCTCCGCCCAGTCGCTGCTGAATCCGGTGTTGACGAAGGAGCGTGCCGAGTTGGGTGCGGAGCTGGCCGCCGTTCTCGGCGTACATCAGCTTGCGTCCAGGGCCCTGGCTGCGTCGAGCATGTCGAGAACGAGCTCGACCTGGAGGACGTCGATGCCGTGGCCGACGAGGTCTTCGATCGCTTGCTCGGCGATGGCAAACAGCACGTCGCGGTGTTCGCCGGGGACCTCGGTGATGCCGGGGACGTAGTCGCCGTGGATCCAGTCGAGCTGCAGCAAGACGCGCTCGTACTCCGCGGAGGCGTCCTCCGAGCTCGCCCGGTCTGCCAGCGCTGCGACGTACGAGCGGGCCTCGGCGAGGGTGACTGCGTGTGCGAGCAGCATGGGTGATTCCTTTCGACGAATCTGCTTGTTCAGTTCAGGTGGCCGGTCGCCGGTGGCGTGCTGTGAACCGTGTGGCTTGTGGATGGATGCGCCTGAGCTCCAGCGGTGCAGTCATCCCGCGAGGCTGGCTCTGACCCGCTCCTCGATCCGTCGTCGTGCGGCTATGTCCTCGACGACGAACTCGATGAAGTCCGCACCCCGGTTCTCGATGACTACTTCTGCCGCGGGCGGCTGCGGATCCTCGCCTGGCCACGACGTCTGGCGGGTCGCTCGGTCCTTCTCGAGGCGGGTGCCGCAGGTCGCGACCCACTCGCGAAGCCGATGGCGGGCGTCGGCGAAGTCGCGGTGCCACATCAGCGGCGCGGACGGTGAGCCGTCGGGGTCGTAGGAGTTCAACCAGTGCAGGTGAAGTGCCGAGAGTTCCCAAACGAGCTCGTCGTGCCGATGCCAGTACGGCGGAATGACCGTCGGCGGCAACCCGTAGGTGGCACGGAGCCAGTCCACCCAGGCGTTGAGGTCGAGCCACTCGGACTCCGCCTCCTCGCTGGAAAGCAGATTCCAGTTGAGCGGTCGGAGTGGCAGCTCAGGGTCGTCTGGATCGCTGTATTCGGCTGAGCCAGCGAATATCGGATGGACGCTGGCGTCGAACGCGGGCTCGAACAGTGACCCCTGTCCGTTGTTCTCGGGCATCGGCGTCGAGCTCCGTCAGAGGCCGACGACTCGCGGCGGCTCGCTGGCGACCGTCATCTGGTCGCTCGGCGGCTCCGGCTGGTTCGCCGGCGCCCGGTCTACGGAGTAACGCGTCCAGGTCGTGTCGTGACCGATGTGGCGGGCGACGAACTGCTCGCGCATGACCGTCTGCTCGTTCCAGGTCGACTCGTACTCGGTAACGTAGCCGGACGCCACGAACTGGTCGCCGACCCGGAACGGGTCTGCTGCACGAACGGGTGACAGTTTCGGTTAGGCCGCCTTGATCACGGCCGGATTCATGATCAACTCGTACTCGACCGGGGTCAACCGTCCAAGAGAGGCCTGTCGACGGCGTCGGTGGTAGGTCCTCTCGATCCAAGTCACGATCGCGATCCGCAGCTCCTCGCGCGTCGCCCACGCTCGCCGGTTGAGGACGTTCTTCTGCAGCAACGCGAAGAACGACTCCATGGCCGCGTTGTCGCCAGCCGCACCGACCCGGCCCATCGAGCCAACCATCGAGTGACGGTTGATCGCGTGGACAAACTTCCTGCTTCGGAACTGCGACCCGCGGTCGGTGTGAACCACACAGCCAGCCACATCACCACCTTCGATGCGGCGGCGAGCAACGGCATTGTTCAGCGCCGCGACCGCCAGCGACGACTTCATCCGTGAGTCGATGGAGTAGCCGACGATCCGGTTGGAGTAGACGTCCTTGATCGCGCAGACATAGAGCTTGCCTTCGCCGGTCCAGTGTTCGGTGATGTCGCTGAGCCAGAGCTCGTTCGGGCTGTTGGCTATGAACTCGTGCCGGGTCACCCCGTGCCTGTCGATGACGGCGCACAGGTCGTCGTGGACCGGCGGCCCTGGCTTCTTGCCGTTGCTGCCGCGCTTCTTGCCGTGCGAGGACCACCAACCCAGCTCAGAGCAGATCCTCCAGGCCGTCCGCTCGGCCATCGGCTCGCCGGCCTCATTGGCCTCATCGACCAGGAAACGGTAGCCGAACTCAGGGTCGTCGCGGTGAGCGTCGAACAGAGCGTTGGCGCGGTAAGCCGCCCTCAGTTCGGCGTCGGTGATCGGGCACTTCAGCCAGCGGTAGTAGGGCTGGCGTGCGATGTCGAGCACCCGGCACGTCACCGCGACGGGCACCCGCACCGGGGCGTCCTTGGCGGCCAGCTCGCGGACGAGCGGGTACATCATTTTCCCGGCACGTTGGCCTGCGACAGATACGCAGCAGCGCGACGCAGGACCTCGTTCTCCTGCTCGAGGAGCTTGATCCGCTTGTTCGCTTCACGCAGCGCATCAGACTCAGCCGCGGGGGTGGCGCGGCTTGATGATCGGGACGAGTTCCGTTCGTCGATCGACAGCCACCGTTTCAGGCACGACGGCGAGATGCCGAAGTCCTTCGCGACCTGGGCCATCGAGGCATCCGAGTCCTTGTAGACCCGGATCACGTCCTCGCGGAACTCCTTGGGGAACGCCTTCGGCATGGTGCACATCCTTCCAGCGCCGACTCATCGACGCAGATTCAGATGTCACCTATCCGTGCAGCAGACCCAACCGTGCGTACGCGCGCTTGGCGGACTCGCCGTACATGACGAGACTGTGGAAAGTCGGCTCGAGCTTCGTGAACGCTCCGTCGGCTTCCTTGCGCCAGTGCTCGACGCCGATGCGCGCGAAGAATCGTGCGTCCTTTGAGTCAGGCTTGCTCAGTTCGGGCGCTGTGGCGATGAACCCGTGGAGGCTCAACTGTGTCGGGATGGTCATATCTCTGACTCCTGCGGTATCGCGGAGCCTCGGGTGGCGTCCGCTCTCAGGAGTCAGGTGTTGCTGCGGGTCCGTGGCGGCCGATGTGCGCAATCGAGCGCGATGTGTCGGGCCGTTGCTCTACCGTCGGATCGCGGGGAAGGAGTTCGGATGGCGGTCCTGAAGACCATGGTCTGCTTGGCCAACTCGAAGAAGCACGGCGGGACCTGCTTTGCCGGGATCGAGCTGCTGGGTTCCCGGACGGGTGGATGGATCCGCCCGATCAGTTCGCGTCCTGGTCACGAGGTGAACCTCGTCGAGCAGGCGCTCAGCGATGGTTCGCAACCCTGCGTCCTCGACGTTGTGACGGTGGGCGTTCTCCGGCCGGTACCAACCGGCTGCCAAACCGAGAACTGGCTACTGGACCCCTCCTATCGCTGGACGCGGGAGGGATCGTGGTCCTTCTCCGACCTCGACGGGCTTGTGGACACGCCGCCGACCCTCTGGAGCAATGAGTCGTCATCGACGGTTGGGATCCACGACCGGGTGGCGGAGAAGCACCTCGACCGGCATAGCCGTTCGATTGGACTCATTCGCCCCGAGACCTCCCAGGTCGTTGTCGCGACGAACCCTTGGAGCAGGGGGCTCGAGGTGCGGCTGCTCTTCACGTACAACGCTGTCGAGTACGAACTGAAGATCACGGATCAGGCGTACTTTGCTCACTACCTGGCTTGCGGGGCGGGGCATTACCCACTCAGCCCCGGCACGCTCGTGACGGTAAGCCTTGCCGAGCCGTACACGGCTCCCCAACCGGGTGCCGAGGCATACTCGTACAAGGTCGTCGCCGCGATCATCGAGCCAGAAGGATCCCCAGGAGGTGCCCCGTGAACGAGGACGGCACCATCTACACGGTCGGGCACTCCACTCACGAAATCGAGACGTTCCTCGAGCTGCTGGCTAAGCACGAGATCTCGGCGGTTGCGGACGTCCGGTCGACACCGGCGAGCCGGTTCAATCCGCAGTTCAACCGTGAAGCTTTGAAGGCGGCGCTGGGGCGAGTGTCGATCGGGTACGTCTACCTTGGCCGTGAGCTCGGTGCGCGCTCGGATGATCCCAGCTGTTACGTCGACGGCAAGGTTCAATACGAGCGGCTCGCCAAGACTCCGGCCTACGGGGCAGGCATCGAGCGACTCATAACGGGACGAGCGGACCACAGGATTGCCATCATGTGCTCGGAGCGGGAACCGTTGGACTGTCACCGCACAGTGCTCGTGACTGAATCCTTGTTCGCGCTGGGTGTTCCCGTTGTGCACATCCTCGGAGATGGCGCGCTAGAACCCCACGACGAGACTCGTGCGCGCCTCCGTGAGATTCACGGACTCGCTGAGCCGGACCTGTTCCATTCCACTGAAGAACTAGTGGCACAGGCTCTCAGTCGCCAGGAGGAGCGGATCGCCTACGTCGACAGCGATCGTCAAGAGGCAGTAGGCGACTGATGACTCACATCTTCACAATTGGATTCACCAAGAAGCCGGCACGCACCTTCTTCGGTTTGCTGAAGGAGTCTGGAGCTGCGGGTCTCGTCGACGTCCGTCTGAACAACGTCTCGCAGCTCGCAGGCTTCGCCAAACGCGACGACCTCGAGTTCTTCCTCAACGAGATCTGCGGTATGTCGTACACCCACCTCACCTCGCTCGCTCCAACGCAGCCGATGCTGGATGCCTTAAAGAAGCAGGGAGGAGACTGGAAGGTCTACGAGTCCGAGTTTCTTGACCTCATGCGCGAGCGTCGGATCGAAGAATCCATCCGACCGGAACTGCTCGACAACACCGTCCTTCTCTGCAGTGAAGAGAAGCCGCACCATTGTCACCGGCGGCTCGTGGCGGAGTACCTCCAAGCCAACTGGGACGACGTCCAGATCACCCATCTTGGGTAGTGCTCATTCCTCGGCCTTGTAGGCCTTGATCAGTTCCTCGATGAACGTCAGGTGCGGGTTGGCTGAATCCTCGACCGCCACGATCGTGGTCCCTAGCTGACCGCGAGAGAGCGCGATGTGGCTCATGATCCGGCTGTTGCGAGTATGCGCTTCCGCGCTGCTGACCCCGTTAGCGAAGTCCAGGATGACGACGCGAGAGGCTTCGATGCCACGCGAGGAGTGGATCGTCGCCAGGCGCACATGGCCCTCGGGAACAGCGGCGTCCCGCGCTTCGCCGTCGATTTGGTCATGGACAGGCACACCAAGCATTGCCAGCGCGTCACGAGCCCACTTCGCCTCGAATGACTTTCCGTCACCTCGCGCACACAGGATGGCCAGATCCCGGCGCTTGCCTTCCGATGCCAACTTCTCCAGAATCGAGTTGAAGACCGCCACGTAAGCGTGGAGCTTTGCCTGACGCCAATCACTTCCCTGAGGCAAGGACACCCGGATGACCTCAGGCAACTCTCCGCCCGGTGTCATTTGGGTGCCCTCAAGATCCAGCATCTCTGACTGGTCCTCAGCTCCCACGCGGATCGGATGCTTGTTCACCCACTCCGGGATTGCGCCAAGGTCAGGCGACTTCTCGAAAACCGCCTGCGCGACGAGATAACCTGCGGATGAATTTCGGAAGTTGCGGCGCAGGGTCTCGACCACACCGTCGGCGCGAGCCTGAGCCAGGAACGCTGAGGGCTCACCAGTCTTGTTCGGCGATCCGTACAGTTCTTGGCCGGGGCCGTCGGCAAGGAACCACTCGGCCGTGGGTGCGGCCAGATGGCTCAGAAATTCGAATGCGTCGTCTGCCATGTCCTGCCCCTCGTCAACGCACACCGTGCAGAAGGTGCCGCCGAAGGTCTCCAAATCATCGGCGAGCTGCTTCCGCAGTTCATCGACATGCGTGATCACGATTCGGTTGATCACCTCATCGCCTAGATTCTGGCTCGCCATGATGCCGCGCAAGGTAGACGCGAGAACGCGGTTGAAACAGGTAAAGAGCACCGCGCGTCCAGCGCGGGCGTGAGACACCGCAATCTCTTGGAGGCGGACGGTCTTACCCGTCCCCGGAGCGCCCCGGAAAATCGTCGGAGGCCTGTTGCCGGGTTGTAGGTACTTCTGGCTGATCGGAGACGGCGCTCCGAGCTGACGCCGCAGGACCCCGCCGCGTTCCTGATCAGCCTGGCTCGGCGCCGGCAGTGGACCAGGCTTGATCAGGTCTGTGAACCTCGCGATTTGGTCCGCCGTAGGGATGGGGTCCTTTGCGCTCCGTCCCTTGGCTGGGACCTCGCGGATTGCAAGAAGTCGTCTCCAAAGCTTCGTCGATGATTCGAGATCTTCGGCGAAGATCAGACTTTCGGCGTGGAGCACCACCTGTGGATCGTTGAATCGGGCGACAAAGGCCTGCCTCGTAATCCTCGGGAAGGCCGCGGTCATCAGGAAGAACGGTGCTCGCGATCCGGGGAACCGACCGAGGTAATTCCTGAGATCCATCGTGGCGAGGCCGATCTGGTCCACAGGATGCGGGCCTGACCGGCCTGTGATCACGCAGTGCTTCAGCCCGTAGGTCTCGATCAGGTCGAGGCTGATGCCCTTGACTTCGATCGTGAAGATGCCGATGTCCGGCTGTAGCAGGATCGCGTCAAGGTCGCCCACGCCCTGGAGATAGTCGACGTTGCCCCACACGTGAGTGCGGGCGTCACCGAGTTCGACCAGGCGCTCCAGGAAGGCTCGCTCGGCGGCGTGGCCCTTTGCTTCTGGAAGGGTCGTGTGTAGGCGTGCTGGCATGCTCGAACTCGTTCATCGGAAGACGTTGAGCCGACCCTAGTGAAGCGGACGCAGCCGCGCGCCCCAATCAGTGAAGGCACCTGCCCGCTGGTCGTTGCCTAGCGACGGCGGAGAGCCGCCTCGATCGCGGTCCGGTCGGCCGCAAGAGCCGCGGCGTCGTGGCGATCCGTCCACGGCCGCAGGTCGGTAACGATCGGCGGTGCGCTTCGGAGCAGGACGAGCGCCGTCCCGAAGGGAAGTGTCCGAATCGCTTCGGGCGGCATGACCGGCACACGGCGCATGGATCTCTGCAGCGACCGGGAGCCGTAGTCGCCCACAGAGATCGTGTCGGTGCGCTCGTCGCGCTCGCCGATCAGGGACGACAGATCCTGGAGGTCGCGTGCCGCTGAGGTTCCGCCGAGGACCACTTTCACGATAGACGCGTCCCAGATCGCGCCGGCAGCGTGGTCTCCCCACTTGTCGCGGGCCTGCGACAGGGACTGGAGCACCGGCATGGTCGTGATCCCGGTTCCGCCGCCCTCGGCCATGAGTACCGGAAGCGACGGGAGTGGCGAGAGGTTGCCGATCTCGTCGAGCGCCATCAGGAGGGGCGGGTCGAGCCGCGCCCCAGGTGAAGCGGCGGCGAGGTGCCGAGCTGTTTCGACGAGGTCCTCGATGAACGCCGCGACGAGAGACCACGATGCGCCGGCGCCCGCGCCGGTTGCGAGCAAGTAGAGCGTGCCATTGCTGGTCAAGAACTCGCTCGGATCGAACTGCTCGCCGGGGCCGGGGGAGACGGCGTCGAGGACCCTCGGGTCCGCGAGGCACGACAGCGCTAGCGATACCCCCATCCAGATCGAATCCCGTGTTCGTGGGTCGGAGTGGATCATCGACTCGAGCGAATCGGCCCATCCCGGGGCGGCGTCCCTGTGGCTGCTCAGGATGGCGACCGCGTCCGCTGCGGCCGACGGGGAGAGTGTCCATGCGAACAGTTCGGCGGGGCTGCGTCGGTCAAGCGCCGCTGCGTGAAGGAGCGACTGCAGCGCCGTCCGCGTCTTGCCCTCCCAGAAGCCGCCGGACTCAACTCCGCCGGTCGAAAGGCCAGTGGCCGAGGCGAGTCCTGTTGCTCGGATCATCGCGGTGAGAGGGTCCTCGCACCCGCGCACCGGCGACCAGCGCAGCCCCGCCGGCAGACCGTCGGCCAACCGTTGCGGGTCGAACACCGCGACCGGTCCGCGAGCGCGGCGGGCGGAGATGGTCGCAGCAATGTTGTCGGGGCGAGTGGCGGTCGTGATGACCGCGCCGGGGGCGTCGAGGATCGAGTTGATGACCAGGTGCAGGCCCTTCCCCGAACGTGGCGGGCCGAGCAGGAGCACTGAGTCTTCGACGGACGCCCAGACCTCGGTGCCGCGGGCGCGCCCGAGCAGGTACCCGACATCGGCCGCCGATGGGTGCGGTAGAGACGGACGGAGTGTCCGCCCGCGACTCAGCAACGCTTTGCGCGAGGCGGTCGCGCGGACGTCGTGGTGGGAAGCAACACCGGCCAGACGGTGCGGGTCCCGCCGGTTGCGGGACTGAAATCGGCTCACTCTGCGCCACGCCACGCAGGCGGTTCCTACGACCGCGGCGATCAGGAGCGCCATGACCTCCCAGTACGCCCATGCGGAGAGCTCTGGACTGCCGAGCGCCACGCCAGGGGATCCGGGGTCCGCGAGCACTCGGAGACCGGAACTCCAGCCACGAATCGGCTGGTCGGCGCCTGTAACCCAGGCGGCCAGCGTTCCCGCGAGTCGCAGGATGGCGGCGAGCAGACCAGTGAAGGCGATCGCGATCAGCCCGAGGTTGACCAAGTCGTTGTCGACCGACTGGCTGTGGGTGTTCATTCGCCGAGCACCCTGATCGCGCCGGATGTACGACCAACCAGAACGACAACGCCTCGGTGGGCTGCCAGGAGCGCCGGCGGAATTCGAGGGGCATCGCCCGCGTCGCCGCGCTGCCGGGCGACAACGACGGCGACAGAGACCTCCTCGTCCGGCAGAAACGGCTGCTCACTCTGCTTTCGGGCCGTGCGCTTCGGCGGCGCCGTGCGCTCTTGTGGCCTGGTTGGCGTGACGATGTCGGTGAAGGCGGAGCCGTCTGTTTCGTGAACTTCGACGCGCAACGGGGTTCCGAGGTCGTTCGCGATTGACTCGAGTGTCGATTTGAGGTCGTTGCGGTGGAGGGCGCCGTCGGGGGAGTAGGGCTCCCGGTCGAGGCGGACATCTAGATGGCCTCGGTCGTCAACGGCGACCTCAATGAGCGGCATGACGACGGGCACGCGCAGGGTCGCGTTCTCGTCGCGCCGGTATGGCGTTGTGCTGTTCAACATCGCTAGATCCCCAGTGCTTCGCTCGTCTGGCGCCGAGCGGCTGGCGCGTCAACTGCAGGGGTTCCTCGCTGGGCGCCGATGGAATCTCTGTCGAGGCCCGGTGGCGTACCGTCGACGACCTTGGCCGTCGGGAGGTTGTCGAGGATCTTCAGCGATGCGGCCCGCACCCTGTCCGCGGTGGCTTGAACGACCTCGACCGGAGGCTTGCCCGGGACATCGCTGGCCCAGGTCGACACGTAAGGGACCGTGTAGCTAGACGTGTCGAGTCCGTGCGCAGCGCCGACCATGAGAGCGACCGACTCGGCTTCCACCTCCGCCACGCCCCGGTGCATGACTGCATCGATGTTGTCGGGTCCGTGGAGCAACACGTGGCCGAGTTCGTGGGCCAGCGTCTTCACCTGGGCGGCGTCGTCCATGTCCATCCGGACCGACACCTCATGGGTCAGGTAGTCGGTGAGGCCGTTCGCGCCGCCGATCGACCGGGAGCTCGACACCAGTCGGAGCTCGAAGCCGGCGGCAACGATCTGGTCGGCGAGACCGTCCCAGAGGCCGTCGGGTGCCTGGCCCCGTAGGAGCGCGGGCCGCGGAGGCTCGGGGATCGGATCTCCCTCGGTTTGGGAGATGTCCCAGACGTGCGCGGGCTTGAGCCCGATCAGCCGAGATCGAACGGATTCGCCCCACTTTGGCTTCTCGCCCCGCGCGAGCCGCCGCCACGACTCCGGGTTCTCCGGGCTGGCGGAAGCGAAGCGAGCCGTGACTGGCGCCAAGATCGCGTATCCGCCCTGGCCCTTCATGACATGGCGGTTGAGGCTGAGCCACTGCTTGAAGCCGGCGACGTACGTGGGGACCGGGCTGGGCACTCTGCCCTCTTGGTACGCCGCGTTGTGCTGGCTGTAGATCAGGAGAGTGTTGTTGAATGACCGGGACCGGAATCGCGCCGCGAACTCCAGTGCGCCGCGCCAGTCATCGCCCGTCACCAGGGCAGTGACCGAGTCCGTGAGCTTCTGGTGGAGTGCGTCGAGCTTTGCTTCGCGCGCCTCGACGTCTCGTGTCTGCGTCCGCATTACTGGCCTCCGTCCGTCGTTGCCTCACCAGCGAGGTGTCCGGGCGGAGCCGTAATCTCTAGGAACTCAGGTTCGGTCGGACGTCCATGCGCTCCGATCTGCGTTTGTGCAGGTGGCGTCGGTTGAGTTCCCGGAAGGGCTTGAACTGAGTGGCCGTCGCCGTGGCTGACGGTTTTACTGTAGTATCGACGCATGATCGCCTCGCTTGAAGATGGTGACTGATGGGTTTGGTGGCGTTGCCGGGCGGCAGCGCTGTTGATCCGGCACTTATAGGTGCGCAGGCGGTCCAGGACTTCGAGCAGGAGCTGGTGGACCAGTACGCGTTGGCGATGTCGGCGGCAGGTCTGACTGACCGCCACATCGGCGGGACTCGGGCGATCGTCATCGAGTTCGCTCGCTCGCTGTCGACTCCGCTGTGGGAGGCCACCTGTGCGGACGCGGACGCGTTCTTGGCCCAGCAGCGGCGGATGGGGCTCAGCGTGTCGACCCGGGCGGGCAAGGCCGGCGCGCTGGCGGGCTTCTACGAGTTCGTGATCGCCCGCTACGAGGGCGCGATCCGCCGCACGACCGGTGTCTTGGTCGAGCAGCCGATCGATGAGTTCAATCGCCAGTCCGGGGCATCGCTGGGCAAGGTCCGGGTTCCGCCGTCGGATGAGGAGATCGACTCGCTGTTCACCGCCTGGCGTGGGTCGGTCCCGCAGGCACGCAAGTACCTTCCCGCGGCCCGCGACTACTTCGCCGCCTCGCTGTGGCGCCGACTCGGGCTGCGTATCAACGAGACCGTCATGCTCGACATCCGCGACTGGCGCCCCGATCTGGGTGAGTTCGGCAAGCTCCACGTCCGCCACGGCAAGGGCTCGGGCGGCCGCGGACCGAAGCCGCGGCTGGTGCCCGGAATCAACGGCGCGAACCAGTTGATCGACTGGTGGCTGGCCGAGGTCCGTCCGCAGTACGGCGAGGATTGGGGCGACATGGACGCCCCGCTGCTGCCGTCTGAGCGGTTCGACCGCGATCTCGACCGGTGCGGACGTGTCGGCGCGAACGCGCTGCGCCGCGCCCTCGGAATCCAGGTCGACCGGTGGCTTCCCGCCTGGTCGGGACGGATGACGCCACACGTGCTCCGGCACTACTGCGCATCGTCGCTGTACGCGGCCGGCATGGACATCAAGGCGCTCCAAGAGCTCCTTGGACACCAGTGGCTTGCAACGACTTCGGGCTACCTTCACGTCCGCAGCGACCACATCGAACGCGCGTGGAACAGCGCGAGCGACCGCATTGAAGCCCGCCTGGGCCTTCGCAACGACTGACCCGACCGACGAACCGAAGGAGAGGATCCAGATGCAGTGGAGCCTGCGGCTGCGGGCCGCGGAACGAGGGATCTGGAAGTCCGCGCAGCTGCGCAGGATGCTGGCAGAGGCCGGGCTCGAGATCTCCGCCGGCAAGATGTCGTCGTGGTGGGCCGGGACCCCGCCGACGATGCGCCTCGAAGAACTCGACGTGCTGTGCGCCGTGCTCGACTGCACCCCGAACGACCTGATGACACCCGAACCGGACAAGGTCGCCGCGCGCCGTCCCCGCAACACCGACGCCGCCAACGGCAACGGCGGAAACGGGAATGGCGATCCGAACGGCAACGGCGGCACGACACCGTCGGTCACGCCGCGGCTCGGCAAGCCCCGCTCGACCCCGCCGATGTAGCCCGCGCCCGCATCGACCACGGAGACGACGAGCACCGCATGCCCGCGCCCGGACCCAACGCGGCGTTGCGGCTGCCGCCCAAATGCAACGCCTGTCAGAGCAACCGCGTCGCGTGGACCAGCCCGAGGGTCGACTTCTGCTACCAGTGCCTGCCCGGCGGCCCGTTCCCGCCGCCGCCCTGCGGCCGTTGCAGGGCAAGCACCGACTACTTCAGTCAGGGACTGTGCAGCCGGTGCCATCCCCGCAGCCCCGAGCACATCGGGTCCTGCAAGGGCTGCCTGGCCTGGGGCGTCTACCCCCGCCATAACTGGACCTGCTGGTCGTGCCGCTGGTGGCAGAGCCACTACCCCAAGGGCACCTGCGCCTACTGCGGCCGTGCCAGCCACGTCAGCGACCGAGGAGCCTGTCGTCTGTGCCTCGAGAACGCCAGACTCGAGCAGGGGCCCGCCCGTGCCCCCGATCTGGTCGGCGCGAACAACGACAGCCAGCAGCTGTTCTTCGCCAACATGGTCTTCAAGCGGCGCGTGACACCGCTGCCCGACTACGTCCGCTGGGACGGCCAGTGGTCGCAGAAGAACAAGAATCAGCTGCCCTACAAGCCAGACACCCGGTTCGACGAGCACGCGCTTGAACAGCTGGTCCTGTTCGACATGGACCCCGATCCCGAAGTGCTGCGCCAACGCCTCTTGGTCGAGGACAGCGAACTGACCCGGTACTGCGCGTCCATCGTCGCCGACCACGCCCGCCGCTACGGCTGGAGCGTCAGGCAGCGCAATGCCGTGATCCAGTCCCTGCGCCTGCTGCAGATCCTGCGGCCCACGCCCACCGCGAAGGTCCGCGCCAGTGACGTCGTGGCGTTGCGCCGCTACGACGGCACCATCACCTCCACCCTCGACGTCCTCGCCGAAGCCGGACTCCTGATCGAGGACGTCCCAACCCGGGTCGAGCGGTACTTCAACGCCAAGTTCATCGAGTCCGGAGCCCTCCCGGACACCATGCGCGAGCACCTCAAGCTGTGGCTTCAAATCATGCTCGGCGGATCCCGACAAGCACCCCGCCAGCTGCCCCGCGAACCCGAGACCGTCGAGATCCACATCCAAGGGCTCGCGCCCGTAGTGCAGACCTGGGTCGAAGCCGGGCGCCAGTCGTTCGCCGAGATCAGCAAGGACGACATCCTGGCCGCCCTCGCCTGCCTGCCCGCCGGCACCAGCCACCGCCACTTCGCCGAGAACGGCCTGACGTCGCTGTTCAAGATCCTCAAGGGCCGCCGACTC
This sequence comes from Nocardioides flavus (ex Wang et al. 2016), assembly GCF_014653115.1. Lineage (GTDB taxonomy): Bacteria > Actinomycetota > Actinomycetes > Propionibacteriales > Nocardioidaceae > Nocardioides > Nocardioides flavus. The sequence continues at coordinate 45,198 of NZ_BNAD01000018.1, forward strand.
GTCTTCACCAACCCCATGAAGGGCATCGACCTCACCCGCATCGCCACGAACCTTCCGCTGTCGCTCGACGTCGCAGTGATCCGGGGGGAACTGGACTCGCCGAACCCGGCCGTCGCACTCGCCGTCGCTCTGGTGGCCTTCCACGGACTGACCGGCAAGCAGGTCCGCGAGCTGCAGCTGACCGACATCATCGACGGCCGACTTCACCTCGACGGCCGAGACATCCCGCTCGCCGCACCCGTCAGGACCCGGCTCAGCGCCTGGCTCGACCACCGCAACCGAACCTGGCCGGCCACCGCGAACCCGCACCTGCTCATCAACCGACGAACCGCGCCGCGCCTCGTCCCCGGTGGCCCGTCCTTTCCCTGGAAGGAAAGCCGCATCCGCCCGAGCGCCCTGCGCGAAGACCGCATCCTGCACGAGATCCACGCCACCGGCGGCGACGTACGCCGCATCTACGACCTCTTCGGACTCAGCGTCGAAGGCGCCACCCGCTACCTCAAGACCGTCGAGCACCCCGACCTGAGGAACGAGGACCACCCCGGCAACCGGCCATGACCATTCCTCTCCCAACCGATCGGCGCGGGCCAACGGTCGTCGCAACATCTCCACGCCACGGACAAGCAACCGCGGCGCGCACGATTCGGACACTCTGGCGCTGCTGACTTTGGTCACGGGCCGCAGCGTGGCGGCTCAGCGTCCCCGCATCCGTCCCCCCGAACCGTCGAATGGCGGGGGGACGTGGCGCCCTACACCGCGTTTATGCAGGTCAGGCGGCGTCCCCCCGAAACATCAAGGAGATTCCAGAGCCGGTGGCTCGAGTGGTGGAGGAGGAGTCCCGCAAGCGGATCCACTTCTCGCGGAGCTCGACGCGACAGCGTTCGTGGTCGGTCTGCTTACCGGCGTCGCGAGTCCGCGGCGCTGCGGCCCTGCGCCGAGCTGGTCGATCCTGGAGGTTCCCACGCCGCAGCCCATTGGGCTATGGACTCGATCACCGGCGCCAGGGAGTGGCCCTTGGTCGTCAGCGTGTAGTGCACGGTGGTGGCGGAGGAGGCGCGTTCCACCACGCCCTCGCGCTCGAGCTCGCGGAGCCGCTGGGCGAGGAGCCGATCGGTGAGCCCGGGGATTCTTGAGCGGATCTCGCCGAAGCGGTCGGCTCCGTCGAGGAGTGCGCGGATGATCGGGCCGTTCCAGCGCCGCCCGATCAGCTCGACCGCGCGGTGGAAGACCGGACAGTAGCCCTGTGTCTCGTCCATGCAGACAACCTCCGCGGCCGACGAGTCGCCGGACCTTGACTCTTGCCAACGCCGTTCCCGGAATGATACTCCTAGCGTCACTTACAAAGAGTAAGTGACTAATTCGCATACGAGGAGCTCTCATGGACGTTCTGGTCCTCATCGGCCGGATCCTTTTCGCGCTACTGTTCCTGGGCGCCGGGATGGGCCACTTCAGCCAGCGGGAGATGATGACCGGCTACGCGGCGAGCAAGGGTGTGCCGGCCGCCGGGTTGATGGTGCCCTTCTCTGGTGCGGTGAGCATCCTGGGCGGCCTCATGGTGGCCGTCGGGGTCTGGCCCGACCTCGGTGCCCTGCTGCTGGTCGCCTTCCTGGTGCCGACGGCGGTGCTGATGCACGGCTTCTGGCGCGAGACCGACCCGGCGAGCAAGGCCAACGAGCAGACCCAGTTCCTCAAGGACCTGTCCCTCGCGGGTGCCGCGCTCGCCCTGTTCGCGTTCTTCGCCTCCGCGGGCGACGAGCTCGGCCTGCTCGTGCTCGGCCCGGTGTTCACGCTGTGACCGGCTTACTGGTCGACCTGCCCGCCCGCGGCGGCGCCAGGCCGCGCACTACCCCGAGCAATCCGCACACTCAGCTCGATCAACAACCGGACGACGATCGGCCGCGCCGCCTCCTGGAGGAGCGGCTCGCCCAGCTGCCGGACGTGGTCTGGCGCCCCAGCATGATCTCGGTCCCGGGAGCGCGCGCCCTGACCCTGCCGGAAGACGCCGCGCAGGGCCCGCCCGAGGCCTTCATGATCGGCACCGAGTTCGCTCACCTGCACCCCGCCCCGGACCACTCACTGCACCTGGTGCTGCCGCCCGACGTCGCCTCCCGCGTAATCGAGACAGGCTGGGCAGAGCAACACCCGATCGCCCGCCGCGGCCTGATCACCTCGGGCGCGGTGATGATCTACGCACCCCGCGACGAGGAGGAGGCAGAGCTGGTCTCCCAGATCGTGACCGCCGCCTTCGAGTACGCCACCAACCCCCCGGCCTGACCAGCCGTACTGACAGAGCGCCGACGTGCCCGGCATCCGGGCCACTCGGGTCCGGACCAGTCGAACAAAGATCGGAGTCATCCATCATGCGCATCCACGAGCTCGGCCACCTGGTGCTCTACGTCCGCGACCTGGAGCGCTCACGGCGGTTCTACCGAGACGTGCTCGGGTGGAACGAGATCCGCGGGGAGGTCCCCCTGCCGGTCCCCGCGGCGGCGTTCTCCTCCGGACGCACCCACCACGAGCTGCTGCTCATCGAGGTGGGCCCGGCCGCGGCGCCGATGCCCCCGGGGCACCGTGTGGGCCTGTACCACTTCGGCCTCAAGGTCGGCGACGACGACGACGACCTGCGCGAGGTCGTGCGTCACCTGACCGAGCACGGGGTGCAGATCCAGGGGGCCAGCGACCACACGGTCACCCACTCGCTCTACATCGCCGACCCCGATGGGCACGAGATCGAGCTCTACGTCGATGTGATGGCCACGGAGGAGTGGCTCGCCGACCCCTCGGTGGTCTTCGCCCCGATCCGTCCCCTACGTCTGTGACCCTCCGTGGATGCCTGGAGCGGCGCAGGCCGCAGCGTCTGGCCATCGGCATCCAGTCCGCTGCCCAGATCACCGGCCGTGCTGAGGTGACAAGGCCGGCACCGTGTTGCTGCGCTACTCACTTACGACAATCATGCCGTCTCTCAGATGAGTATGGCGGCGGCCGATTGCGCGATGGGTTACGAGGCGTGGAGAAAGGGAGCGAGCCCCGCACGCGCGGGGGGTCCGATGGCCGCGGTTTCCGTGCTCCTCGCAATCCAGCATGCCCCGGTGCGGGGCCGGCTGACGGTTCACCTGCATCGAGCGCGTCACTGTGAACCGCCTGGGCGTGTCCGGAGACTACGGATCGTGGTGTTGAGGTCCCATTCGGTCAGCGGATGTTGGGGCCGGTCTTCTCGTCGAGGTTACGCACGTGCCGCTCCACTCTCCGCAGGGTCCGTTGGAGGTTCTCGAAGTAGCCGGGGAGTTCTTCGAGGACGGCGGTGCTTCGGTTGAGCCGGTCCAGACTTCCGGGCAGTGGTCCGGTGGTGGAGGCGAGCCTGCGCAGCGGCCGTTCCATCTTGTCCAATGGTTCGACGAGGCTTTGGTCGAGGCCGGCGAGGCGGCCGTCGAGCCGGCGCAGGGAGGTCTGGAGGTCGCCGAGCTGGCCGGACAGTCGCGCGAGTTTGGGTGCGGCCTCGCCGAGGGGTTTGGAGGTGCGTTGCAGCGTCTCGAGGTCGCGCAGAAGTCGGTCGACCTGGCCGGCGAGGGTCTCGATGTGCGGCGCGACAAGCGACAGGTCTTTCGTCGCTCTGACGACCGGCGGGGTGACCTTCTTGACGTTGCGGTCGATCCGCTGGACTTGGTCGAGGGTGTCGGGGGCCCGGTCGACGACCTCGAGGGTTTCGGGCATGCGGGTGGCGGCCTTGGCGAGGGCCGGGATGTGGGGGATGAGCAGGGCGAGTCCGAGGGTCAGGACGAGGAGGACCAGCGCGACGAGGGCCGCGAGCGCGCGTACCGCCCAGAGCGGGAGAGCGTTGTGAAGCATGAGGAACCATCCTTGCGTTGACGGGCAGCGGGTCCCGCTGTTCGCTTCGGGCGACGGTGTGGTGCGTTGTTCACCCGCCCGATGCTGCGGTCACTGCGTGCCCCGGGTGAAGTGGTCGACGCCGACGGTGAGGAACACGGCCGTTGATGTTCCGACCAGGGATCCGTCGCGGTCGGTCAGGCTGGCGGCGAGGAACAGTTTGCGGCCCTCTTGATTCGTCACGCGTGCCTCCATCCGGTAGGGGACGCCGATCAGTACTGGCGCTCGGTAGTCGACCGTCAGCTGGCGGGTGACCGCGGGGGTTCCGACCAGGTAGAGCAGGAATCCGTAGAGGTCGTCGATGACGGTGGCGACTGCGCCGCCGTGGGTGATGCCGGGTGCGCCGATGTGCCGGTTGTCGAAGGTGTGCTCGGCCACGACGCCGTCCCCATGGCGGCGAACCTGGAGGTGGTGGCCGTGCGGGTTGTCGGGTCCGCAGCCCAGGCACTGCTCGTGGTGGGGCGGCAGGTCGACTCCTTCCGCGTGCGGGCGGAACTTCTCAGCCAAGGTGGCAAGCATCGATGGCAGGTCAGTCATGGGGTGGACGGCCTCTCAGGAGTTGGGCCCAGGCGGCGAGGACCTGTTCTTGGCGGTGGCCTGGGTGGGAGGTGAGCAGGCCGCTGACCCCCCTGCCGAGCAGGAGGTCGAGGGTGAGCCGGATCGTGACCGGGTCGTCGGTGACGTAGGTGCGACAGATCTGCGCAAGCTCGTCGTTGACGCGCTCCTCGGCTGGGATCAACTGGGCTCGCAGATCGGGGTGTGAGCGGGCGGCCACCCACAGTTCCAGGGTGGCGGCGTACAGCGGACCCGAAAGAGCCTCTGCCAACAGCCCGAGCGCAGCCTCCTGCCGCTCGATCCGACTCCGAGAACGCTTCGCCCCTTGAGGCGTGGCCGGGGACAGGTCGGCCAACGCCTCGCGTACTCGCCGCAAGCGCTTCTGTGCCAGATACTCGACCGCCGCGACCACCAACTGGTCTCGGGTCCCGAAGTGATGCAGCTGTGCGCCTCGTGACAGACCGGCCTTCGCGGCCACGGCGGCACTCGTGGTACCGGTGTAGCCCAGGTCGACCAGGCACGCCACGGTGGCCTCCAACAGCACGTGACGGGTGGCTGCGGAGCGTTCCTCCTGCCGCCTTGCCTGCACTGACACAGCCACACCTTACATGCAGGCACGAATGTATGTAACTTTGGGTGCGTCGAGTTCCTCGCATCCGAGGGCGGGCCATCCTGAACGAAGCCGGGACCCGACGTCTGTCGGTCAAGGGGTTCGGCGATGCTCGACGACGACGACCGCTACACCTCCGCCACGCTCGCGGAAGGGTCTCAGGTCAGTCCGGCCGTGATAGCCGCCGAATGGCCGAGGCAGCGACGTTTCCTGCCCAGCGAATTGGAGGGAATACGGGAGCGCTGGTCCGGTTGCCGGCGGGGGGTCCTGGGCGTTCCCCAGAAGTCCGGCTCTGGATGCTTCGGTTCGCTCAGTTGCGGACCTCGATGTTTTGTCGGTCGGTTGCCTCGGCCTGCTGGTTGAGCATGGTCAGCAGCTTGTCGCCCTCGATGTCGAGGTCGGGCAGCACGCGGTCGAGCCAGCGGGGCAGCCACCATGCTCGCTCGTCGAAGACGGCCATCAGGGCCGGGACGAGCGTCAGCCGGACGACGAAGGCGTCGATAAGGATACCGGCGGCGAGAGCGAAGCCGATCTGCTTGATCATGATGTCGTGGCTGAAGATGAAGCCGGAGAACACCGCGACCATGATGATCGCGGCCGCGACCACGACGCGGCTGGCCTGGTCGAACCCGCGCACGACGCTCTGGCGGGCCGGCTGGCCGTGGATGTGTGCCTCCCGCATCGAGGAGACCAGGAAGACCTCGTAGTCCATGGCGAGCCCGTAGAGGATGCCGGTCACGATGATCGGCATGAAGCTCATCAGCGGGCCGCCGGTGTCGAACCCGAAGAGGCCACTGAGCCAGCCCCACTGGAAGACGGCGGTGGTGGCACCGAAGGTGGCCAGGATGCTGAGCAGGAAGCCGGCGGTGGCCTTGAGTGGGACGACGACCGAGCGGAAGACCAGCATCAGGATCAGAACGGAGAGCACGATGATGATGCCGAGGTAGAGCGGTAGGACGTCGGCGAGCTTGTCGGACATGTCGATCCCGATGGCGGTGAACCCGGTCACGCCGAGTTGCACCTGGTTGTCCTGGGCGATCGCGTTGTCGGGCTCGCGCAGCGACTTCACGAGGTCGCTGGTGGCCTCGTCGCTGGGGCCGGAGGTGGGGATGACGCTGAACACGGCCAGGTCACCGGCCTCGTTGACGCCAACGGGGGCGGCCAGCACGACGTCGTCTCGGCCCTGGAACTCCCCGAGGAGTTTCGCGGTCAGCTCGGGTGTGACGCGGCCTGCGGTGCCGGTGGGCTCTGCGGTGACCAGGAGGGGGCCGTTGAATCCCTCGCCGAAGCCCTGGGAGACCGCCTCGTAGCTCTGCCGGGCGGCGGTGTCCTGGTTCGCGGTCTCGCCGGTTGGGATACCCAGGTTCATACTGGCCGCCGGGATCGCCATCACGCCCAGGATCGCGACCACGCCCGCGATGACGGGCCACCGGAACCTGATCACACCCTTGACCCAGTGGTCGGCGACGCTGTGCGACTCCGCCTCCACCCTTGCGCGGCGTCGGGATCGGGCCTTGTCGGAGCAGATCCGCTCCCCGACCAGACCCAGCAGTGCGGGCAGCAGGGTCAGGGCGATGAGCACGGCCAGGGCCACCGTGGACGCCGCGACCAGGGCCATCGTGGACAGCATCGCGATACCGATGACGGTCAGCGCGCTCAGCGCGATGAGGACGGTCACGCCGGCGAAGAAGACCGCGCTACCCGCGGTGCCGACCGCTCTGCCGGCCGCCTCCCGCGCGGTCAGGCCTTGGTCGAGGATCAGCCGTCGCTGCCGGTTGACCACGAACAGCGCATAGTCGATGCCGACGGCGAGGCCCACCATGAGACCGAGCACTGGGGTGGCGGAGTTCATCTCGACGGCCGTCGAGAGCGCGTACGCTCCGCCGACGCCGATGCCGACCCCGACCAGCGCGGTGACCAGAGGCAGGCCGGCCGCGATCAGGGAACCCAACGTGAGCACCAGCACCAGGGCGGCGACGGCGAGACCGACGACCTCGCCGATGCCGACCGGGATCTCGATGGCCTTCAGCGAGTCGCTCGGGAGCACGGTGATCCCCGTTCCCTCCTCGGCACGCTCCACCACCTCGACCACCGAGGTGACGTCGTCAGCTGTCAACGAGGTCGAGGCGACCGTGAACTGGAACTGGAACAAGGCGACCTGCCCGTCCGTGGACACCAGCACGCCGGGCACCGGGGTCCCGTCCACCACCAGCGGCTGGTAGGAAGGCGCCTGCCCCTGGTCCGACCCGGCTGGGGGATCGGCCGGCGCATCTTCCTGAGGAGTGCCCGGTCCGCCCTGCTCCCCGGTACCCAGAGCGGCGTCCAGGGGGTTGACGACCTTCTCCAGGTCATAGACGTCGCCGACGGTGCCGCTGATCACCGCAAGTCGGTCCGGAGTGTCGAGCCGCTCACCGTCCGGGGCAGTGAAGACCACACTGGCCTGGCCCCCCGAGGCGGCGGGGAGCTCGTCGGCTACGCGGTCGAGCACGGTCTGGGCCTCGGTGCCCTCAATCTTCATCTCCGAGCTGACGCTCACCCCGTTGATAGCGACCGCGCCGACTACCACTGCGAGGGCGGCGAGCCAGCCCGCAATGAACAGCCACGGTTTGCCGAACGCAGTTCGTCCGAGCCGGTACAAGAAGGTGGACATGGGCCTGGTGCTCCTTGAGGGCAAGTGGGGCGGCGTCTAGAAGCCGTGGCGCAGGTAGTCGAATGTGATATCGAGGAATGAGCTGTAGTCCATCGACGTAGAGCTGAGGTCGCTCTCACCGCCGAGGTGCACATCGAGGGTCCCCTCGAGGGCGGCCATCACGGCGCCGTACACGGCACCGAACAGCAGGGGCACGTAGACGGTGGGGTACCGGTCTCCCGCCACCGAGGCCAAGAGGTCCTGTGCGGTATGGCGCATGCGTTGCTGAACGCCCAGTACGTAGGGCTCCAGGGTCGGGTACTGCCGCGCCATCGCCATCAGCTCGCGCATCCTCACCAACGCGTCTGCGGTGAACTGCGTCCTCATCACGGCCAGCAGGGCATCGAGCAGGGACAGATCAGCGGGAAGGCCGGTCAGGATCGCACTCGCGTCCTCGACACCACCGAACGCGACCGAAGCAACTGCCTCCTCCTTGCAGGAGAAGTGGTTCGCGAAGGTACGGCGCGAGTACCCCGCCCGCTCCACCACGTCCGCAGTGACAAACCCCGACAAGCCGCGCTCACGGGTCGGGACTGCTGCACGGATAGGTGACATCTGATCTGTGGTGCCGAGAGGTGCCGCTGGAAGGATGTGCACTGTGCCGAAGCCGTACCCCCAGGAGTTCCGCGACGACGTGGTCCGTGTCGCGAGGAACC
>NZ_BNAD01000019.1 GCF_014653115.1 Nocardioides flavus (ex Wang et al. 2016)
CGTGATGGTCCTCGAGGATTCGGTAGAAGGTTGACTCGAAGGATCACGCGGTGGCCGCGCCTACGTCCGACGTACACGCCGGTGACGATCTCGGCGACCGCGCTACACCACTATCGGGGACTCAACTACGACGAGCGGTCAGCCCCGCTTGCCCGCCCGCCCGCTTGACACGAGCAGACCGTTACTCAGGATTGCTCGCCACTCCGCGCTGCGGGATGACCGAGCCCGGGATGGCGGCCAGTCCCAGGAGTCAGAGCAAGAGTACGGCGGTTCGCATCGAGGTGAGCGTGCGCCAGATCCACCTGGGCTGACGGTGACCCGAGCGGCCCGACCGGGCCGAGGGTGTCCTGCGTTCATGAGCCCCTGTCGGTAGCCAACTACTATCTAGAATCGTAGGTGGTGGATCGCAGTCGCCGAGCGGCGCCCCCTGCCAGGCCAACGAAGGCGAGGGCCACGGCTGCGCGTCCGGGCCACGGCCCCCATCGCACTGCGGGCGTGAAGGTGCGGGCGAGTGGGACTTCCACGACCGCACTGGCGGTCCCTCTGATAGCCAACCTGGCGATCACCTTCCCGTCGGGACCGATGGCTCCCGAGACGCCGTTGACGGAAGCGACCACCACCGCACGGCCGGACTCAATGGCCCGAACGCGGCTGATGTCCCACTGCTGCTCCAGCTGCGTGGTGCCCAGGAACATCGCATTGCTCGTCTGGACGGTAACCAGCGATGCGCCCCGACGTACCTGTGGAGCAATGACGTCGTCGTAGGCCACATCGAAGCACAGCGCGTCGGCGACGGGGATGCCAGCCACGTCGAGGGGCGCACCTACCGTGCCCGCGACCATGTCGCGAGGGATCTCGGTCAGACGGTTCGAGAACCGAGTCGCAAGACTTCGCCACGGCACGTACTCACCGAATGGCACCAGGTGGCGTTTGGTGTAGCGCTGACCTGGTGCGCCACTGGATGACCAGACGATGCCTTGGTTGCGGGCGCCATCCGCGCCCGGCCCGTCCGTGACGGACCCGGCCAGAAGCGGTACACCCGTCGCGCGCGCGGTCTCCCGGATCGCGCGATTGGCTCGCTCGTCCGTCACCGGGTCCACGGCCGTCGCGTTCTCCGGCCAGAGCACGAAGTCAGGTGCAGGTTGGCCAGAGGCGTCACGTCGCGCGAACAGAGCCAACGTCTCGCGGGCGTGGTTGTCAGTGACCTCGCGGTGGTAGTCCACCAGCCGGTTGCCGGCACCGGGAACTCCGCCTTGCACGATTGCCACGCGCGCGTTGTCGTCGGTCCGAGGCTGCTTCGCGGCCATGGTGGCCGGCGCCATCGATGCGGCCGCCACGAGCCCTGCCACCCCGAGGGGCGCGGCGCGTGGGCCGCGAGACACGACCAGACGCCCGGTCGCGGCGCCTACCAGGGCCAGGACAAAGGTGGTGATGGTCACCCCGCCCCACTGCAACCACCCCTGCCACACGGTGTCCAGTGCGGAGAATCCGAGACGCCCCCACGGCAACCCTCCCAATGGCCACGCTGAACGCAACACCTCCACCGCCGTCCACAGAACGGCCGTCCACCACGCCACCCCTGGCAAGGAACGCACGGTCGCGATAGCGCTGCCCAGCAAGGCGAACCAGCCAGCCTGCACAGCAACCAGCGCCAGCCATGCGCCAGGGCTGATCGAACCCGAGAGCCACCAGAGCAGCGGGCCAAGGAAGCCGAGGCCGAAAGCGGCTCCGGCCAGGGCTCCGGCCCGCCACGTGCCCGACCAGGCCACCGCGCTGAATACGGCTACTGCGGGGATCGACAGCGCCGGCAGGTCCACAGGCTGGTAGGCGCCCGCAAGGAGAGCGCCCGACCCCAGGGCGAGGAGCGGCCGCACGGCGGTCCGGCCGGGTTCCGCGCCGCTCACCGTCCGTCCCGGTCGTCGGCCTCTTCGAGCACCGACTCGAGCAATGCCCTCAGGGTTGCGGCCGTCACTGCGCCGATGACACGAGCAGCAACCCGTCGCTCAGGGTCAACCACGACGGTCATCGGGACGGCGGCGGTGGTGAGCAGCCCGCCGAACGCGAGCGACACCCGGGGGGAGTCCGACGTGGTCACGCTGTCGTACGAGATCTTGAACCGTCTCTCGAAGGCGAGGGCAGCGGCGTCGTTGTCGCGCACGTTGAGACCCAGGAACTCGACGCCGCGATCGTCGTACTGCTGGGAAACCTCGCGAAGGACGGGTGCCTCGACGCGACAGGGGCCGCACCAGGAACCCCAGACGTTGACGACTGTGACCACACCGTCGAGGCGCGAGGAGCTGACCTCCGAACCGTCAAGGAGGACGGCCTCGAAGTCGTCGACCACGACACGGTCGGGCTCTGCGATTTCGACGATCGCGGGATCGGGAGACCCGGTCCGGTCGGTCGCCTCGCCGCCTGAGCAACCGGCGAGTGCACCAGCGATCACCACCACACCCACCAGGGTCACGAGAAGGCCGGGCGTTGCTCGTCGCGTCACGGCACCAGCTCGCCGGTCGATCCACGAGCTTCGACCGCATGTGCCCGCCGAGTGGCAATGGAGAAGGCCACAGCCGCAGCGACAAACACGGCGATGCTGGTCCACACGTTGAGGCGGACCCCGAGGACATGGTTGACGGTGTCGATGCGCAGGTATTCGATCCAACTGCGTGCGGCGGTGTAGCCCATGACGTACACCGCGAAGAGCTGTCCGCCGGTCATCCGGAACCGTCCTCCGACCCAGATCAGCAGTCCGGCCAGTCCGAGATTCCACATTGACTCGTACAGGAAGGTCGGGTGGAACGTCGTCTGTGCTTCGTAGCCGACCGGACGATGCTCGGGGTCTATGCGAAGACCCCACGGCAGGTCCGTGGGTCTACCGAACAGCTCCTGGTTGAACCAGTTTCCCCAGCGCCCAATGGCCTGGGCGAGCGGGATGGCGGGTGCGAGCGCCCACGCCAGCTCGGAGAAGGAGATGCCCGCGCGGCGTGCTCCGATCCACGCACCCACGGCACCCAGAGCGATTGCCCCCCAGATGCCCAGGCCTCCGCGCCAGACAGCAAAGGCGTTCCACGGGTTCTGTCCGTCAGCGAAGTACAGCTGGGGGTCGGTGATGACGTGGTAGAGGCGACCACCGACGATGCCGAAGGGAATGGCCCACAGGGAGACGTCCGAGACTGCGCCCGGCTCGCCTCCTCGTGATACCCAGCGACGCTCGGCGAGCCAGATGGCAGCGATGATGCCGATGATGATGCAGAGCGCGTACGCGCGCAGGGGCAGAGGACCGAGGTACCAGACGCCTTGCGCAGGACTTGGCAACGACAGAGGAAGCACCTGGGGCCCTCAGATCCTCGGGTTGGGGTCCAGGGCGATGGCACCTGCCACGGCGAGAACGGCCGCCATCGGGTAGCCCACCAGGAGATCCTGCCAGCCCATCGACAAGGGGAGTGGCTGGAACCCGCCATGGGCGACCACGTGCTGGACCGCGATGACCCCAGCAAGCACGAACAACGACCACGAAAGCACCCGCCGTCGCGTCCAGTTCGACAACTGTCTGTCGGCCGCGCTCTTCTGCGCTCGCCACCTCATACGTGCCATCTTGGTCCTATCCTCGGCGTCTCCTAGGGAGGATAGTAGATGGACGTCAAAGGGCGCGGACGATCCCGGTCGATTCAGAATTCTGGCGGTCGTGCTGATGCGTGTTGTCGCGGGGACTGGCTAACCGATGAGGCACATGCCTTCCCACGCCATCGCAACGACAGGCGCGGCGACCAGGGCGAGTGGCACGACGACGAGCCCTGCGATGGTCACACCGGCGACAACCGCGCGGCGTCGCGGCAAGCCGGCCTTCTGATCGGTCAGGCGTACGAGGCGGGTCTCGACGTCACTGGCGCTCGCGGCGAGCGTCCCCGACGGAGCAGGAATGCGGGCGAGGTGGAGGAGCGCCGACCGCAGAGGTGCGACTCCGACGCGCTTCCGAGCGGAGTCATCGGCGGAAAGCTCTGCGAAGAGCCGTACGTGTGGCAACGCGGTTCGGAACGCAGGGAAGAAGGGCGCGAGCGTCCCGAAAGTGATGCGACAGATCATGAGGGCCGCGTGGTGGCGCTGGCGCAGGTGAGCTGCCTCATGGGCGAGGACGGCATCGAGCTCGCACGGGTCGAGTGAGTCCAGGAGCGCACTTGTCACGACAACTCGGTGCCGCCGACCGCCGATGCAGAACGCATAAGGAGCGTGATGGTCAAGAACGAGCACCCCAGGAACGATGCCGGCGTGGCCAACCAGGTCGAGCATGGCGACGCGAGCCCGACGCTCGTTTGCATCCTGACGCCAGATCGAGAGGGTGCACCACAGGGTACGCGTCGCCAGGATGCTCAGGCTGGCCAGCCCGAGGGTCGCAACAACCGTGCCCCCGGGAGAGGCGTAACCGTGCTTGAGGTTTTCGACGCACACGTTGAAGAGCTGCGCCAGGTCGCCGCGAACATGCTGGAAACCGATCGCCAGAGCGGCGCCGGCGGCGGCGATGCTCAACAGCACCGAAGTCGCCAGCGCCTGCCACGCTGCGATCGCCAACCGTGGGGCTCGTGCGGTCCATCGTGCCTGAGTCAGCGCCGAAACTCCCCATGTACCCGCGGTTACTGCGAAGGCAACGAGGACCAGAGCGCTAGTCACCGATGGCCCGTTTCAAGCGCTCGACCTCGGCGGGCGACATCCGGTCCAGGAATCGCAACAGGGTGACCGAGCTGTCCCCACTGTCGCTGAGAAGCTCATGCATGAGATCCGCGGTGTGTTCCGCTCGACCTTTGGTCGGTCGGTAGAGGTAGGCGCGCCCCGCCTTGTCCCTGGCCAGGAAGCCCTTGCGGTGCAAGTTGTCCAGGACGGTGAGCACTGTGGTGTAGGCCAGTGGCGGCTCGCGATCCATGCGTTCCAGGACGTCGCGGACCGCTAAGGGTCGGTCGGCGGACCAGACATGCTCCATGACGACGGCTTCGAGTTCGCCCAGTGGACGCATACCGACCCCTCCTACGTGTAAGACCTCAGGTGAGGAGATCCCATTCCCCGTTCACAGACGTGTAGAGCTGCGCGCGTTCGCCAGACAGTACCGCCACGACGAGCTCGCCGTCCGAAGTGTAGGTGGCAGCGCTGGCCCCAGCGGGTACTTCGAGCAGTGTCCAGGTGGCTCCGCTGTCGTTGCTGGACTCAGACCCATCCATGCCAATCGTCACCATCCGCTGGCCGGAGGCGTCGACAGCTGCCGCCATCGAGCCCGAGGACGTGCCCATCGACGCCCACGTGGCACCGCCGTCGGTGGTCTTCACCACGCCAGATTGCATGGACGGGGCAACGGCCACGTCGGGGTTGGACGGATCGACCCATATGGTCCCCATGAAGTCCAGGCCGGCGGCGCTGGCCGACTCGAAGGTCGTTCCGCCGTCATCCGACACGACGACACCGAACTCCGGTGACGTGACGTACACGCGCTCGCCGACTGCTCCGACCGCGTGGACGTCGCTCCCGGGGAGGTCCTGGACCACATCGAACGTCGACCCGTTGTCGAGAGAGCGATAGAGCCCACCATGAGCGCCGGCCAGAAGCGACGCGCCTGCCTGCGCCCACGCCATGACGTCTTTGTCGTCCAGGGCATCGATCTGCGTCCACGCGCCGCTCGTTGCACGGTAACCGGCACCGTTGTGGCCGGCGGCAAACAGCCGATCGCCCACCTCGCCCACGGCGTGGAGGTCACCGCCGACGCGGGGCCCGTCCTCCGCTGCGCTCCCACGCGTCGCGAGCGTGCCCACAACGATCACGACCACGGTAACTGCCAGCAGGGGGTAGACGAGCCGGCGCGCCTTGGCGGACAGGCCAAGTACGCGATCACGCGGCTGAGTGGGCATGAGGCACGTCCTTCACTGCCTCCGGGTTTCGAAAGACGGAGGCTATCGGTCTAGTATCAACTACTAACGATAGTAGATGGGTGATGCTGTGGCTGGGCGCGCGAGGTCGTCAAGGGGGCCCATGGTGGCGGTGATCGTGGTCGGCCTGGTGTCGCTCGCGCTGTGGCAGGCCAGTCAGCTCAGCGGTGCGTCTTCGCGAGCAGGTTCCCCGAGCTTCGGGACGGGCACGACGCTCTATCCCGGTGAACGAGGAATCCCGCTGCCGAAGCTCGAGGGGCCGACCCTGGGGGAGGACACCACTCTCTCCGTGGCCGATCAGCTCGGACATGTCCTGGTCATCAATGTGTGGGGATCGTGGTGCGGCCCCTGTCGAGCCGAGGCCCCGGACTTGGCCGCGATCTCGCAGGAGACGGCGCGGCGGGGCGTGCGTTTCCTGGGCATCGACGTGCGCGACGAGCCGGCTGCCGCGATCAAGTTCGAGCGCACCTACGGGATCACCTATCCCAGCTTCGACGACCGGGACGGATCTCTGCTCGCCAAATTCAACGGAATAGTTCCGGTCAGCGCGGTTCCGTCGACGCTGGTGGTCGACGAAGCCGGCGTGGTCCGCGCACGGGTGATCGGTCGTGTCGATCGATCCACGTTGCGCTCGTTGATCGCGGACACGGAGAAGATCCAGTGACTCTCGCGTCTCTCGGAGAGGCTGTCGCCTACGGTCCGCTGCTGCTTGCCATTCCGATCGCAATGGTGGCGGGGCTCGTCTCCTTCGCAAGCCCGTGCTGCCTTCCCCTCGTCCCGGGCTACCTCGCCTACGTCAGCGGAGCATCAGGTGCCGACGTGGCAGCAGGGTCCGGCAGGCAAGGACGCTCGCTCACGATCATCGGCTCAGTGATGTTCGTGCTCGGATTCTCGGCCGTGTTCACCAGCTACGGGACGCTGTTCGGCGCCGCTGGCTCGACCTTGATCCAGTACCAGGACGCGATCGTGCGCGCGTTGGGGGTCGTCACGATCATGCTTGGGCTCGTCTTCGCCGGTGTGCTCGGCTTCATCCCCGGGACAGCTCGGACGTTTCGCCTTGGCTATCAACCTCAGGTGGGGATCGCGGGTGCGCCGCTGCTAGGGGTGATGTTCGGTATCGGCTGGACTCCGTGCATCGGGCCGACGCTGGCGGCCGTGCTGTCGCTCGCCACCACGAGTGGAACGGCAGGACGGGGCGCGCTGTTGTCCTTTGCCTACAGCCTGGGACTTGGCGTCCCGTTCGTGCTCGCCGCCTTCGGTGTCTCTCACGTCTTCAGGGCCTTCGCGTTCGCCCGCCGACATGCCGCAGTTGTCACGCGGGGGGGGCGGTGCGCTCTTGGTCCTGCTCGGGATCTTGCAGGTGACCGGAGTGTGGGGAGACTGGTTGGCCAGGATGAGCACTCTCATCGGCACCTGGCAAGTCCCGCTGTGAATGCCCCGGGGTGCGCGGGCTGCACCGGACCCGAGATGTCGCTCGCCCGCGTCGTTGAGCGTCGGCGAGGTGGGGCTCATGATCGCCCCGGTTGCTGACTTCGACCAGATGTTCTTGCCATGATGATCGAGCACCACTGCAGAGCCGTAGAGATGGCCAAGGCGGAGCAACAGGCTGGGCACTATCCCGACGCCGTCGCTCTCGCCGGGGACACCGAGACTGCGCAGACCAAGGAGATCGCCACAATGCAAGGGCTGTTCGACTGATGCCCGTCATGTCGTCCATCGAGCGCGCATTTTGCCGGAGCGGTCCGTGGCGGTGGGTAGCGGAGCGCTACGTGCTTTCGTGGGCATTGGACGGCGTTCGACCCACGGGCCGCGTTCTCGAGATCGGTGGCGGGAGCGGTGCAATGGCCCAAGCCATGGCGCGCGGGTTCCCGGAGGCAACGATCATCGTCACCGACGTGGATGACGTCATGGTGAGGTCCGCCTCGCAGCTGCTGCGTGGGATGTCCAACGTGAGAGTCGAACGCGCTGATGTGACGGGCCTTCCGTACGACTCGGCGTCGTTCGACGTTGTGACGTCATACCTCATGCTTCACCACGTCATAGACTGGGAGAAGGCCCTGGTGGAGGCCGCTCGGACGCTCCGGCAAGGTGGCCTGCTTGTCGGCTACGACCTCACCAGCACAGCGCTCGCTCGGCTCGTGCACCGGCTTGACGGCTCACCGCACCGAATCATCTCGCCAGTCGAGCTGACGCAGGGTTTGGATGCTGCCGGCTTGAAGGACGTGGCGGTGCGCGTTTCGGCGCAGGGCCACGTGATGCGCTTCAGCGCAGCGAAGTAGGACCCTCAGTCACGACACCGTCCCAATCCAGGTGAAGAGGCTGCCGACTTCGGTAGACGGCCGTTCAACCCTCCAGAAGGCGGAGGGCTGATCAAGAGCCGAGCACGTCCGAACCTCCGTCGAGCTAGAGAAGGCCCTTCGCCGCGAAGACGGTGAATGGATCAACCGGATCGCCGCCGCCGGGCCGGACCTCCAGATGGAGGTGGGAGCCGGTCACGTTGCCGGTCGAGCCGATCGTCCCGATCTGTTCTCCGCCACGCACCGCTTCGCCCAGGCCGACAAAGACCGCGCTCTGGTGGCCGTACCAGATTTCGGTGCCGTCCTCGAGCGTGACGACCGTCTTGTTGCCGTAGGAGCCGTCGTACCCGACCGCGGTGACCGTACCGTTGGCCACTGAGTAGATCGGATCGCCCTCATCGCCGTTGAAGTCGAGACCGGTGTGGAGGTTCGCCCATAATCCAGAGTCGCCGAAGCGAGCTGTGAGGGCGACGTAGGCGGTGGGCAATGTCCACTGATCGCGCTCAATCCTCGCCGATTGCGCAGCGGCTTGGATGGCGTACGTCTTCAAGGTCCTTGCACGCTCGAGGGACTGCTGCTCGGCAGCAGCGAGCAACGAGTTTGAGGCTGGAGCGTCGCCGCGGAGGCGACGTGAGCTGCGACTCACGACGGGCCGACGCCCGGTCGGGGCAGCCGGCATGTCGGTGGAAGGTTCTGGGCCCGCGGCGTCGAATGTCGAGTGGCCAGTCGGCGCGACATCGGCGTCTATCCCGTAGAGGACACCCACTGAAGAGGCGGTGAGAGCTATGACACCCATTGCCGCAGGGCGGAGGGCGAGACTGAGGAATCGGTAGCCCGTGCGAGATGCTCGCGGGGGAGTGGATCGCCGCCTGCCGGCGGTCGGTGTGATCGCACGGTGTCGGTTCGCCTGTGGCGCCGGCGCCTTCGCCGGTCGCCTGCGACTTCCCCGATGGCTACCCATGCAGCTGGTCCGATGCTCGTGCAGGCATGACTTCCTTGGGGTAGACGACAGGTCCCCGTGTTGATGCTCCCGCTGTTCGGGTCACGCCCATGGCTGGGCGTGACCGCGAACCACCGGAGGCTTGTCCCCGAAGAACTACTATTCAACATAGTTGCCAGCGTCTTAGCAAGTCGCATGAATGGTCCGATGCTGGCCGGTTCCGCGGCTCGGTCCGGCTTGGGCCGCGATCGACTAGGGCGTCGTAGTCCGGGCCGGGCGCTCGTAGGGCACGGATGGGTAGCCGGTGTCGAAGTGCATGTAGTCGGGGACCTTGATGTTCTGCCAGATCCAGCCCTCGGCCTCAAACAGTCGCACTACCTCGTCGCCCGGAAGGATCTTGCCGGGGCCTGGCGTACGGGCGCTGTTGCGCTTGCCCGGCACCCAGCAGTCACAGCGCAGGTCCATCCACGGGTTCTGCACCGGGTTGATGTCGACGGCCCTGCCGTTCGCGTGGGGTGATTCCAGGGGCGGGGCGTTGATCTGGTCCAACCGCCGGCAGTTGTACGCCGAGGTGTTGTTTGCTCTCAGGCTTGCGTTTGTGTCCCCGCCGAACGACTCCACGCCGGTCATCGAGGCGATGGGGAACCGTGCGTCAAAGAGGGCCGTGAAGATGCGCACGAAGGACCGTGCCGTGTCCCGGTTCACGATCAGGTGCCCGCGCTGCGCGGTGCCGTCGAAGTCGATGAAGCCGATGTCGATGCGTCGCAGCTGGCCCCGCCGCTGGACCGGACACCCTGGTCGCACCATCCCCACCGAAACCATTGCGTCCCATTGGTCGGGGGGCACCGGGCTGATGGTCGGATCTGCGCTCGGCTGTACCGGTTCGGCGGCGGTCTCGTCCGGAGAGCCTTGAACGGTCGGGGCATCCGGTTCGACATCTGTGCGCTGCGCAGAACCCGTACAGGCAGCAGTCAGAGCAACGACGAGAAGGAGGGCTGCGACCACCCGCGCCCTCATCGAACCGCGGTTACGTCGAGGTCGTACAATTCGATGCGCCTGCCGTCAAAAGTGTCTCGTTCGCGGGTGAGCTTCCATCCCAGCTGCCGATACAACTCCCCGGCCCCTGCTGTGCCGGCGCGGGTGGCCACCGAGACGGTCTGTGCCCCTGAATTCTGTGCCCGTTCTACGAATTGCAGGATCATTGAGGTGCCTAGGCCGAGCCCACGGGCCTCGGCCCTTACGGCCACATGCGAGAGCACGGCTATGGCTTCCGAACCATTACCGTTCGCTCCCGCGCGGCTCCGCAACGCGGTGAGTCGCACCGAGATTCGCCTGCGCACAAGACCGGCTGCCATGCGCGGCCGTCGTGCGAGTGCGGCGGTGGCGTGCCATGCGAGGCGGCGGGAGTGGAACTTGCGCACCAGGCGACGATGCTCCCGAACGTCCAGGATGCCGACCAGGTAGCCCACTCGTGAACCTTCCGCCACGGTGACCACCGCTTCCGCGTGCGGCCCGTCGAGGAAGGTTCGGTAGTACTCGGTGAGGAAGCGGCGCCCCATCTGGCCGAACACGTTGTCAGGAAAGTGTGCGAGGTGCTCGTCAACGACGAACTCGAGATCGGCCAGGCCCATACGTCTGATCAGTACCTGGCTGGCGGGGAGGGCGGTTGAGGCGCTCATTCCTCTACGTTACGACGCAATGTAGAAATAATGTAGACGCCTCGCCGTTACACGGACGTGCCTGCGTCCAGCATGGGATGTGTTGGCGTGTCCACGACGCGTGGTACAAGAAGGTATGCGATCTTTCGGGGACCTCGAAGCCAGGATCATGGACGCCATCTGGCGCGCCGATGAGCCACTCACTGTCCAACAGGTCGTCGACGCATTGGCCGCCGCACATCACGAAGTGGCGTACACCACCGCCATCACCGTCATCGAGCGCCTCAGGGCGAAGGGATGGCTTGATCGCGAACGCAAGGGGCGGTCATTCCTTTACGGAGCAACCCGCGACGAGGCTCAGTACACCGCCTGGCTCATGGAGCAGGCTCTCGACACCACCTCCGACCGCTCGGCTGCGCTGCTCATGTTCACCGGGACTTTGAACGAGGCCGAGGTTGAGGCGCTCCGGACCGCTCTGCACGGGATGGACGAATCGAACCGAGGTAGCCTATGAGTCTCGTCATCGCTGCCGCGCTCCTGGTGCTTCTGCTGGCAGCCGGTCTGGGTGGAGACCGCTTTCTCGCGTCCGTCGAGTGGGCAGTGCGGCATCCGGGGCTTGCCCTTCGCGCCTGGATGGGACTCGCTCTCACGTGCTATCTCGCCGTCCCCGCTGCCCTGCTCGTCCTCGCGCACGACGTCCTTGAGCGCGCCCTCATGTGGGCCTTGCACGCGGACAAGGAACAACTCCACAGTCAGTACGCCAGTGGTGCAGTCAGTGTTGCTTGGAACGGAACCGCCCTCGTGGCAGTGGGTCTGGCGACGGTGGTCATGGGCGTAGTGGTGACGGAACAAGCACGAGTGGTTCGCGACCGGCGGGCCCTGCGCGGCGCACCGACGGCGCGAGAGATTGACCACGCCGGCTGCTCGGGTGCGCCGCTCTTGGTGGTGCCTGGTCCGCGCCCGGCGGCGTGGTGCTGTCCGGGGCGTTACCGCGCGGTGTATGTCACTGAGAGTGCTGCGACTTCACTACCCGGCGCTGCTCTTGATGCGCTCATTGCACACGAGTCCGCTCATCTGGAGCGCCGCCATCACCGCTACATCTTTGGCGCAGACGTCGCTGGCAGGCTGGCAGTCCGTGTTGGTTTGCTGCGTAACATGCGTGCGCAGGTCCGACTCCTCGTCGAGCTCGAGGCCGACGACGTGGCCGTGGGTAGGCACGGTCGAAAGGCCGTCATGCGAGCGCTGCTCGCAGTGTCGAGCCCGGGTGGGTCGGTCCCCGTTCCGCGCGGTGCCATCCTGTTGATGGCGGGATCTGTTGGGCCGCGCGTGCACCGGCTGGTTTTCGATCCGCTGGTGGGTGAGCGTCAACTCGCGTGGTGGCAGCGCCAGCTCGCGCAGTCGCTGGTCGTCACGATGGCTGCGTCGCCGGTCGTCGCATTGCTGCTGCCAGGCCTGCTTGTGGCCGGGACGGCGCACTGACCCACGTCGTCGGGATCGGGGGGCGGGCGCCGGATCCGGGGGAAAATCGGGCGCCCGCCCGGTGACTACTATGCATCATAGTCTCAATCTATGCACCCTCGGACTCGGCGGTTCTCCAGGGAACGGCTCGCGCACCCGTTCGACCCGGCTGATGGCCTGCGCGTGCGTGCGCGCAGTGTTCGAGTCCGATGGTGAAACGATGAGAGGCGGTCGTGTCACCGGATTTCAACGCGTGAGCGCGAGGCGGAGGGCGGGACCAGGTCGGTGCCCGCGTAGCGCACGATCAACGGCTCGGTGCCGGGCCTGAGATTCCGGACGACCAGTCGTGCGAGCCCGTCGATGAGCTGGCCCTCAACGGTTCGGTTGCCGACCGTGACGGTGATGCCGCCCGTCGGGGCGGGCACTCCGGGTGCCTTCACCCTGACCTCCACCGCAACGCGCCCCCGGGCGGCTTCGGTGCGGACTCTCATGGTCGCGACACTGGTGACCGGGCCCGCCACCGGAACGGTCTCGGTGACGTCGCGGAAGTTGGTGTGGGTCAGCGTGACCTGGACAGACAGGCTGCGGCCGATGTCCTTCCGCCGGACGGTGTAGGCTTGGTTGGTCGCCTTGGCGATGGGCTTGCCGTCACGCAACCACGTGTAGGCCGCCGAGGCGTTGCTCGGCCGGACGTCGCCCGCCTTGGCAACGAGGACGCTTGCCAGGCGGGGTCGGCCCTGGATCGCGAAGGATCGTGTGACCCTGATGGCCTTGGCGAGGACGGGTTCGGTGTCCGGCGCTGATGCTGTGAGCTTGCGGTAGGCCTTCGCGCTGCCGGTGATGCGTGCACTGATGCGCCTGCCGATGTGGTCTCGGCCGAGCACGAGGGTCGTGCCTGTCGCTCCGTCGATCGGTACGCCGTCGGCGTACCACTGCGTGGTCGTCCTCGAGGGTTGCGGCGACCACGTGGCGTCGCTGAGCGTCAGGGTCTGGCCGACCTCCGGGGTGCCTTGGATGGTCGGCGGCGCGGTGGCTTGGAGGGTTCCGGGCGCCACCGGTGCGGTGGCGAGAGCCGCCCGGCCGGGGGTGTAGTTGTCTCGCTCAGCCGTGACCTCCGCGGTGAGGGTCTTGCCCTTGACCTCGGGGGTGGGCACGTAACCAGCGGTAGTGGCACCGGGGATGGCGACACCGTCGGCCAGCCAGCGGACGGTCACGCTCGTGGGGGTGGGAGTCCACGCCCCTACTCCGACCTCCAGCGCGGAGCCCACCGCGGGAGTGCCGGAGATAACGGGAGGTGTCGTGGGCTCGATCGCAGCATCATTGAAGTGGATGAAGCCGCTCGGCCAGCCGCCCCCGGTCTTGGTTATCCGGCGCCAGTGGAAGTCCCCGCCCCAATAGGCCTCCGAAACAATGATCTCGGTGTCAGAGACCACCTCTTCCACGTACGCGACGTGTCCGGCCGAACCTGCGGGAGTGACGTGGGGCTTGTACCAAGCCGCAGCACCGACGCGGGGGGTCTGGTCGGTGATCGACGCCATCTCGACTCCCCAGTTCGAGGCGTTGCCGCTGCCCTCCCAAGGGCGGGTATCGGGCATGCCGTTCCGGATGAGCCGGTACGCCACGTAATTGGTGCAGTTGTACCCCGTGAACATCCGCCAGTAAGACGTGGATGCAGCCGACCGGTATCCGCCATTCCCGTAGCCAGCGGCTTGGCAACTCGCGTAGCCGGTGCACAAGTATGTAGAGGTAGTCAGTCGAAACGCGCCGGCGGAGTTCGGCATCGCCAGCCCGAACAGAGCAACCAGCACGGTGAGCAAGCGTGCCGTTCGGCTGGCGCGCCATAGGGCGCTCCGCAGCGTCATCGGGCGGACTGGCGGCGTGTGTGACAGGAGTGACCACTGGTGCTGTTGTTCCACGATGGAAGATAGTAGAAGGCTCCTGTCAAGCGCGCCACGCTGATGGTAGAAGAACAATTGTGTAATTCGATTGGCGTTACCCCGCCTGTGGATCGGATAAGCAGGCGTGTGGCCGCGCTTGTGCCCCCCTCGGACTGGTCCCTGGGGCGTGCCCATCGCAGCGACGGGGGACGTTGCCAGTCGACACTCTCCCGCCCGCGGTCTGTCGTCCGAACCTTCATGGAACGTTGACCGGGACCGCATCAGCTCTCCACCGAGGCGTCGCAGTGTTGAACGTGAGGGAGCACAGGCGGCACGCCAGATGCCCCACATTCAGGAGGGAAGACGATGTTGGAGTTCCTCAGCAACAACTGGCTCTGGATCCTGCTCATCGGAGGCATGCTGTTCATGCATCTGGGCCACGGTGGCCACGGCGGAGGCGGCGGACAGTCCGGTCACACCGGCCACGGCGGTTGCGGGGGTCACCAGCACTCGGGTGACCACGACCAGGCCCCGGCCGATCAGACGCCCGGGCAACCTCACGAGCACCGGACGGACGACTCGTCGTCGCGGTGATCTGACCTGCGCCCGACGCGACGAGCCGTTCCGGGGAGTGGTTGATCTATCGCGACGTGGTGGGGACAGTCGTGCACTCCCAGGGTGCAGATCAGGCGGCACCGAAGCGACACGCAGCCAGGCAGTCCCGGGGCGTCGACCCACCGGCCGAACCCGGAGGACCACAGCACGGTGGCGATCTCTTGGAGTCGCCTCCACTGCACGATCGGAGTTAGCGCGGTGCTGATCGGCGACGTGCTTGACCGCCACGATGTCGTCACGACCTCCCACCCGTCGATTTCGTGTGAGAGAGGATGCCGCGCAGCTGGTCCATCACGGCCGCCGTCATCCGGCCGAGCGAGGCCGGCTCTGCGCCATCGACCGCGGGTGTCGAGCCGTGGAAGCGCGAGACGTCGCCGAGGGCGCCCCAGTCGGCGAAGTTCAGTAACGGAACGTGGTGGAGCGCGGTTACTTCGGCGTGGTTGACCGAGCCGGTCAGGACGGGATCGGTGGACCAGGCCAGGACGGGATACACGAGGAAGCCGCTGCGGGGCAGCGCCATGGGCTCCATGAGTCCGATCAGCTCCACGCTGTGGGGGTCGAGGCCGATCTCTTCGTGGGCCTCGCGGAGGGCGGCAGCCACCGGGCCGCTGTCACAGGCGTCCACTGCGCCGCCCGGAAACACGAGCTGGCTGGGGTAGTCGGTCAGGTCGGCTGCGCGCTCGGGGAGAAGCACACCCGGTCCGCTGGGTCCGCCGGTGAGCAGGACAAGGACCGCGGCGGGCCGGAGTTGGACGGTCTCTCCGGATCCAGAGGGATGTGCGCCCGGGATGTGGGTCCGTCGCTCGAGTGCGGCCAGCCAAGGGGGTCGCGAGCCCGGTGTGGGTGAACTGCTACGCGGAGCTGCGGCCGGCGGCATTCGTGTGGGACGAGTCCGGGGTAGCCACGTGATCGCCGCGGAACGCACTGTCAGAAGTGCAACGCCGGGGCCGGGGTCGGGGGTTTGCACCAGTCGGCTCTGCTGGCCCAGCCCGGGATGCCCGAACAGCGCCCGCGCCGGTCGTCCGGAAACGCCATGAGCCTCGTCGGCCCATTCGCCGGGGTTGTTCGCGACGGCGACCAGTGCCTGGCGGGTCCCGACCAGGTGGGCGACCGGGCCGCCGAAGGGCATCAGGGTCTCACTCATGGCGGGGACGAGAACAAGATTCGCGCCTGCTTCGGAGAGCGCGTTGACTGCCTGAGGGTTGAGCAGGTCGCGGCAGATCGCGAGGGTCAGGTGCCAGCCGTCGGCGGTGACGTAGACGCGCAGCTCGGGCCAGCCGTCGGGTTGGATGTCCTCGACCACTGGCCGATCGGCCGGCGAGTACTTGTCGTGGGTCAGCGGGTAGTCGTGGCCGCGGACCCACGCGATCGCGGTGTTGCGCCGCCGGCTGGACGCGTCGTCGACAGGAGTCTGTTGGTGGTAGCTGCCGGCGACCAGGACCCGGGGACCGTCGGGTCGTCGTACCCACTCGTGCAGTCCCTCGGCCAGCACCTCGGTGACGCTCAGCTCAGGAAGCACCACGATCGAGGCCCCGGCGCCCGTCGCCTGCTCGATCAGGTGGTCGATCTCGGTGCGTTGCCGACCCGCCTCGCGCGGGCGAACCGGGAAGGTGCGATCCGAGGTGCCACCGGTCAGGTTGAACTCCCTGAGGTCGCGGTTGGGGTGGCAGGTGGCGATCACGGTGTCCGCATTGACGGCCCCGGACAGGATGTCGAACAGGCTGTAGTCGAATACCACCCGGAACTGGACGACCCATTCACCCGCGAGACGGACATGGCGGGTCTCATCGAGTCGGTGGGCCAGCCGCCAGGGCGGTGAGGTGGAGCGCATCGCCGTCACCTGACGCAGGTCGGGGGTGTCGAGTGGCACCGGGTCCCCGACGGCGGGTTGGTACGGGCTGCGGCGACGAAACCAGGGGGCGAAGGTGTGGCCGTAGCGTTCGTCGATGAGCCCGGCGAGGGCTCGCGCGATGAGGACCGGCGGGATGCCGTCGGCCTGCTCCAGCGCAGCGACCAGCGCTTCCCGGACCGACGGCTCAAGAACGGTGGCCGTCCCTGGCGGCGGCAGCTTGTCGGCCACCTTGCTCACCAGCGCCATAACCACGCCCGCGCTGTGGGGATCACCCGATCGCTCCCACAGGACCCGGTGCTCGTCGCGACACAGGTGCAGAAGATGGGTCAGGGTGACGACCGGCTCGGTTTCGTGTGCGACCGCGGCCAGCATCGCAGCCATCCGGTCGGCCGGTACCGCCAGCTGAGCCACGCATGGCGCACACCCCTCACCTTCAGGTGCACATGACGCGTCCGGTAATCCAAGGAGGTCGCCCCCGACTTGTCCCTCCTTGTTTCCCTCCTGGTTCGACGTCCGCCCCAGTGTCGCGCCTGCGTTCACGCCACGCCTCCGATGCTGACCAGACCCATATTCCTGATGGTGGGAGATTCGGTGCGTCGCGTGACAGCGGCGAGGACCGCTGGTGCCAGCACGTCAGCGATCCGGGAGTAACCGGCCCCGGACGGGTGAAAGCGGTCGCGGCTCATCAGCTCGGAATTGGTCAGGAACTCGCGGCCCACCAGCCCCCTCACGTCCACAAGGTCAACACCACTTCCCGCGTCGAGGACCGCACGCACGTGAACTCTCCGGACCACGCCAGCTCGGAGCCGCAGGACCGCCCGCAGAACAGCCGGCACTGATCGCATGGCTCCGAACTCCGGCAAGCTGCTCATCACCACCGGCGCGCCGAGCTGGTGCAGTCGTGCCAGCAGATTGGCCGTGTCCTCGGCGAGCTGACGGGTCCGCGTCAGGTGCGTCACATCGTTCGCGCCGACAAGGAGGACGACTACATCGGGCAGTCCGAGTCCCGGCGTCAGCTGCTTGGTGAGCACGTCGTAGGTGCGCGCGCCGGGTTGAGCGTGGCTGACCACGTGCACGGGTCGACCCGTGCGCGCCGCCACCCGTTGCGCGATCTGGGCCGGCAAGGCTGCGGCTGGCTGTGTGACTCCGACCCCGGCCATGCCCGAGTCGCCGAGTGCCAGCAGCTCGAGGGGCTTGCCGTCGGCCAGGGTGGGGTCTGGCGGCGCAACAGTGAGGTCGATGGTCCCCGGATAGCTTGCTTGACTCCCGTAGCGCCGGCGCGCCTCGTGCAGCTGCAGCGCACTCACCGCAGCCGCTGCCGCGGCCATGCCTGCGAGGGAGAGCACGAAATTGCTGACGAGCACCGGACGAGGACCGGGCCGGCGTGCACCGCTGTGTTCATGGGGTGCGCACGCATGGAGGTGCTGGTCGCTCATGTGTCCACGGTCGCGCTGGCAGATGGCGGTTCTGGTGTGCTCAGGTCAAGTTCACATGAAGATCGTTGGTCCGCCGTCCTGGGCGCCAGCAGGCCCACGGATCAGGGTCTAGGGTCGAAGCGGATCCGGGAAATCTATCGATCGAGAAGGTGAGCGTCGATGACATCCGACCTCGACCGCGCGCGACCTGCAGCTGACCTGGTGGAGCGGCTGGCCCGTCCCGTCCCCAGTGAGGTGGCGTCGATGGACGCCTGGTGGCGTGCCAACAACTACCTGACCATCGGACAGATCTACCTCCTGGACAATCCGCTGCTGCGAGAACCGCTGACCTCTGACCACATCAAGCCCCGCTTGCTGGGCCATTGGGGCACCAGCCCCGGTCTGTCGTTCATCTACACCCCACGCTAGCCGTCTGATCCAGCACACGGGCCAGGAGATGGTCTACCTTGCCGGGCCCGGACACGGAGGCCCCGCGCTGGTCGCAGCCGGGTACCTCGAGGGCACCTACTCCGAGGTGTATCCCCGTGTCGGTCAGGACGAACGGGGCCTACGTCAGCTGTTCCGGCAGTTCTCGGCCCCGGGTGGGATCCCCAGCCACGTGTCGGTGACGACGCCAGGTTCGATCCACGAGGGCGGAGAGCTCGGTTACGTGCTCGTCCACGCCTTCGGCGCGGTGATGGACAACCCGGACCTCATCGCTCTGGCTGTGGTCGGTGACGGTGAGGCGGAGACCGCTCCTCTCGAGGGGTCGTGGAAGGGCATCTCGTTCCTCAACCCCGAGCGCGACGGCGCCGTACTCCCGATCCTGCACCTCAACGGCGCGAAGATCTCCGGACCGACGGTGCTGGCGCGCAAGGACCCGGGCGAGGTCCGCGCGTTGCTCACCGGGCACGGGTACGAGGTGATCGAGGTCGAGGGTGATGACCTGCCGGGGATGCACCACCGATTCGCCGCGGCCCTCGCCCATGCCTGGGGCAAGATCCGCGCGATCCAGGCAGCGGCGCGCGGCGGGGAGTGGGACGGATCCCGGCCGCGGTGGCCACTGATCATTCTGCGGACCCCGAAGGGATGGACCGGCCCCGAGAGCGTCGACGGCGTACGGGTGACCGGGACCTGGCGTTCTCACCAGGTTCCGTTGTCGGGTGTGAAGGGGAACGAGGAGCATCTGCGGGTGCTCGAGACCTGGCTGCGGTCCTACCGCCCCGAGGAGCTGTTCGACGACGACGGCGCCCCGACCGCAATCGTCCGGAGCGCCAACCCCGACGGTGCGCTGCGGATGAGCGCAAACCTCCACGCCAACGGGGGACTGTTGACCCGGGACCTCGACGTCCCCGATTTCCGCGACTACGCCATTGCCGTCTCGCACCCGGGTGCTGGCCGTGCCGAGTCCACCAGGAAGCTCGGCGAGCTGATGCGCGACCTGTACCGGGACAATCCCGACCGGTTCCGCCTGTTCTGCCCGGACGAGACCAACAGCAACCGGCTCGGTGCGGTCTTCGAGGCCTCCGACCGCGGCTTCGCCGAGCGAACCGATCCCGACGATGTCGGCATCTCTCGCAACGGACGCGTCATGGAAGTGCTCTCGGAGCACAACTGCCACGGCTGGCTCGAGGGGTACACGCTGACCGGGCGGCATGGCTGGTTCGCCACCTACGAAGCCTTCGCCATGGTCAGCGCCTCACAGACAGTTCAGCACGCCAAGTGGCTGGAAGAGGCCGAGAAGATACCGTGGCGTGCCAAGGTACCCAGCCTCAACATCCTGCTGACCTCCACGGCCTGGCGCAACGACCACAACGGCTTCAGCCACCAGGGCCCGGGACTGATCCAGAACGTCATCACCCAACGCGGCACCGTGGGGCGTGTCTACTTCCCACCCGACGCCAACTGTCTGCTGTCCGTGGCCGACCACTGCCTGCGGTCCCGCTCGTACCTGAACCTAGTCGTGATCGACAAACAACCGCAGCTGCAATGGCTGCCGATCGAGCAGGCCATCGACCACTGTGCCCGCGGTGCCGGCGTCTGGTCGTGGGCGGGCACCGACGACGGGAGCGCCGACCCCGACATCGTCCTGGCCTGCGCGGGCGACGTCGTCACCATGGAGACCGTCGCCGCCGCCGCGATCTTGCGAGAACACCTCCCGCACTTCCGCACCCGCGTCGTCAACGTGGTCGACCTCATGACGCTGACACGTCGAAAGGACCACCCACACGGGATGGACGAGACCCGTTTCAAGGAGCTGTTCACCGACCACGTGGACGTGGTCTTCGCCTTCCACGGATACCCCGGGGCCGTGCACCAGCTCGTCCACGGCCGTCCGGATGCCGACCGGTTCCGCGTCCGCGGCTTCATCGAGGAGGGCACCACCACGACACCCTTCGACATGGTCGTGCGCAACAGGGCATCGCGCTACCACCTCGTGATGGACGCCCTCAACAACGCCCGACGCACACCTCCGGGAGCCAGCGACCTCAAGGCATGGTGCCAGCAGAGACTGGCAGAGCACGAGACCTACGTCATAGAGCACCTCGAGGACATGCCCGACATCCGCGAGTGGGTCCTGGGCGACTGGGCAGACCAAGGCTGAGGCGCGCGCCGGAAGCGTCCAAGTGCGCGCATCGTGCGTGGTTGGGGTCGTCCGACTCTGCTGCGGACACGGTGGGTTGCGCCATGCTGAGGACCAAAGCACCCCGATGGTTGACCTGAGGAGATATTTCCGTGCCCATCTCACCGCGCCCTCCCAGTGAGCTGGCGACGGGCACCCACCGGCTTCACCCGGACCCTTCGATCAACTTCCAGCTCGACCGGTGGATTGCTTGGACCCGGGGGACGCGCGCTGGGCGACATCCGCAGGATCGCTCCGCAGCTCACGGACTACGAGACGAATCGGCGCCTGTCCCTGGAGCTGGCCCACACTGCATACGGCGAGGGTGACCTGCTCCGGGCCGCATTCACGTGCGGGCGGCCGAGTTCTTCGTTCGTGGTGACGATCCTGACAAGCTGCCGTTGAGGGCGCGGTTCGTCGACCTGGTCCTACGCAGCCGGTCGATGGCGGCCGGGGACCGCGACCGCATCCCCTACGGTGATGGGTGGTTGCCGGCCTACCGGTTCCTGGAACCAGCACACGGGCAGCCTCGGCCTTCGCATCGACCCTTGCCGCCACGTCGCCCTCAACATCGTCAGTGAGCACGCCGAGCGGGAGACGTTGCAACAGGCTGCGGTGGCGTCGCTTGGCCCTAGTCGTGTTGCGAACAACGTTGTGCGCAACGCCGAACACCCATGCAAGACCCGCGGACTCGGCGCGCAGCGTCGCGCGCAGCCGCCAAGCCTCAAGAAACACCAGCGAGGTGCAGTCTTGCGCCGTTTCCCACTCGCCGGTGCGTCTCAAACAGAACCCGAACACGGGATCAGACAGCTCGGCGTAGAGCGTCTCGAAAGCAATCGCGTCGCCAGCACGCACGCCGGACCACAGTTCGCACCCGTCGATCTGTCGCTCGGTCACATCAGTTAGTGTCCGCGCCTCGGCAAGGGTTCCAGAAACCGGCCGCAGATCTTGAAGCGATCAGGCAGTCAAGCAGGCGCTCATGCTCGCATCGGTAGCGGGGCCCACCTCTAATCTTGAGCTGGACGAATCTGGCCTCCATGGCGGCGCCACTGGTCCACCCCACAGGAATGCCGCAACTGAAGGGGCCTTGGGATAACTCCCTGGTGCCAAGTCAGACCGTCACACCGGGGCCAGTTGCGGTTGACAAACTCACCCAGCGGCGTTCCTGAAGATGGCGACACGCTTCCAGACCGCGTCGTACTCTCCCCGCGTAGCCGCCGACTGCCTCCTGTTGGCAGCGGCGGAGGACCACTATGTCCCCCCTGACCCAGTTCCATCAGCAGTTCGCCACCCTGACCGGTGCCCGGTCAGTGACCGGTCATGTCCTCACCCGAGCCGACAACGCCCAGGCCCACTGCCACGTCGGCAACATCGATCTCTCCGTGGCGCTGATCAGCAGCTGGCTGGACCAGATGGCCGGACTGGACCAGGCACGAGATCAGTCAGCTCGGCGGGCTGACCCGGACCGTCCGGCGGGCCTCACGGACAGTACCGACGGAACTTCATAGAACCTTCACCGGCGCCATGCAGAACCCTCATCGGGCCGCGGTTACCTGAAAGACACCAAGGCATACCACACCCCGGTACGGTCCACGTATCCGACGGGATGCGGGTTGCCCCCACCGATGGGAGGAGAACCGCCATGGCGAGCGGCAGCAGCGTGCAGCGAGAGCTGATCAATCGGCTGAGCCGCATCGAGGGTCAGGTGCGGGGCATCTCGCGGATGGTGGATGAGGACAAGTACTGCATCGACATCCTCACCCAGGTGTCGGCGGCGT
The DNA here is from genome assembly GCF_014653115.1 of Nocardioides flavus (ex Wang et al. 2016). Lineage (GTDB taxonomy): Bacteria > Actinomycetota > Actinomycetes > Propionibacteriales > Nocardioidaceae > Nocardioides > Nocardioides flavus. The sequence continues at coordinate 22,420 of NZ_BNAD01000019.1, forward strand.
CTCGTGCCCTGCAGTGTGTGGCCCTGCAGCTGTTGGAGGACCACATGCAGCATTGCCTGATCGACGCGGCACGGGCAGGCGGCCCGGAGCGCGACGACAAGCTCAAGGAGGCCTCGGCAGCGATCGGCCGGCTCGTTCGCAGTTAGCGGACCGCCGGCGTGAGCACGATCCGCTCCACCAAGCCCAACAGCCCACGCACACCAACCGATCAGAACGAAGGAGAGCTCTCGTGACTCAGGACGTGATTCGCGTGGCGGTCAACGGCTACGGGGTGATCGGCAAACGGGTCGTGGACGCGGTCTGCACCATGCCGGACATGGAGCTGGTCGGCGTCGCCGATGTAGTCGGGGACTGGCGCATTCGCGCCGCGGTCGGGCAGAACATCGCGGTCTTCGCCTCGACCGGTCAGGCCGACGCCGCGATGCGTGCCGCCGGCGTGCCGGTGGCGGGGAGCCTGGAGGACCTGCTTGCCACGGTCGATGTGGTGGTGGACACCACCCCGAAGAAGATCGCGACGGCCAACGTGCCTGCCTACCGGGCGGCTGGGGTGAAGGCGGTGTTCCAGGGTGGTGAGGCTCATGCCACCACTGGGCACTCCTTCGTTGCGCAGGCCAACTACGCCACCGCGGTCGGGCGGGACATGACCCGGGTCGTGTCGTGCAACACCACCAGTGTGGTCCGGGTGCTGGGCGCGTTGCAGGACGCCAGCCTGCTGGCACGCGCCCGGGGCGTGCTGATCCGGCGTGCCACCGACCCGGGGGAGTCCCACCTGGGCGGGGTGATGAACACCGTCGTGCCTGAGGCGTCCATTCCTTCCCACCAAGGCCCGGACGCACTTACGGTACGACCAGACCTGGACGTGGTGACCATGGCCGCAAAGGCGGCGCATACCCAGACCCACAACCACTACTGGACCCTGCAGCTGACGCGTCGCGCCAGTCGGGAAGAGGTGCTGGAGGCGTTGCGAGCCGCCCCGCGGATCGCCTTCATCAAGATGGCGGACGGACTGACCGGGTTGAACACCACCGTCGAGCTCATGCGGGACCTCGGCCGTCCCCGCGGCGACATGTGGGAGGTCGCGATCTGGGAGGACGTGCTGGCGGTGCAGGATGACGAGGCGTTCTTGACCTACCAGGTCTACAACGAGGCAATCGTGATCCCAGAGACGATCGACGCGATCCGAGCCTTGACCGGCAGCGTGCCCGACGGAGCGACGTCGATCGCGATGACCGACCAGGCCCTGGGCATGCGCAGAGAGTTCCTCCCGCAGCCGGTGCGGGCACTCACCGACGGCTGATCACCAGCACGGCGGCGCGACCATCGGTCGCCCCGGGACAGGCACAGCGGCTGAGCCGCAGAAGGAGACGACATGAACAGCCAGACCACCGTCCTCGAAGTGGGCGGACTGCACTGGGCCACCTCACAATCGGTGGTCGAGAAGGCGCTCGCGCGCCGCCCCGGCGTGCTTGGAGTGGAGGCGAACGCGGTCAGTCAGACCGCGACCATCACCTACGACCCGACCCGAACCTCGCTCGCCGAGCTCACGGGCTGGGTCCGCGACTGCGGCTACCACTGCGCGGGCCGTGCGGTGCCGGAGCACGTGTGCGACCCCATGGACGAACCGGACGGGAGCCACTCCACGCACCACCCGACCCGCAAGCACCACCCCGCCGGCCACGAGACGCAGCTGGTGGACGAACCGCAGACCGGTGACCAGCCAGGGCATGAAGGTCACGAGGGACGGTCGGCGCAGGAGGTCATGGGCCACGGCGGGCACCACGGCGCCATGTCGATGGAGGACATGACCAGGGACATGCGCAACCGTTTCGCCTTGGCTGCGCTGCTGTCGATCCCGATCACCATGTGGTCACCGATCGGCCGGGACCTCCTCGGATTCACCGCGTCGGCACCGTTCGGGCTGCGCGACGACGTGTTCACGCTGATCTTGTCGTTGCCGGTGATCCTCTACTCGGCGTGGATCTTCTTCGACGGCGCCTACCGGGCCCTGCGGGCCAAGACGCTGGACATGATGGTGCTGGTCGCCGTCGCGGTCGGCACCGGCTGGTTGTACAGCCTCGCGGTCACGTTGACCGGCGGTGGGGAGGTCTTCTACGAGGCAGCCACGGTCCTGACCAGCTTCGTGCTGCTCGGCCACTGGTTCGAGATGCGGGCCCGCGGCGGGGCGAACGAGGCAGTGCGCACCCTGTTGGAGCTGGCACCGCCCATGGCGGTGGTGCTCCGCGACGGGACCGAGGTGGAGGTGCCCACCGCCGAGGTCGTCGTCGGCGACCTGCTACTGGTGAGGCCGGGTTCGAAGATCCCCGTGGACGCCGTCGTCGAGGACGGCGAGTCCGAGGTCGATGAGTCGATGGTCACCGGTGAGAGCCTGCCGGTGAGCAAGGCGCCGGGCGACGAGATCATCGGCGCGTCGATCAACACCACCGGCACGCTGCGGGCCCGGGCGACGAAGGTCGGTTCGGACACCGCGCTGGCCCAGATCGTCGCCATGGTCCAAGAGGCACAGAACTCCAAGGCGCCGGGCCAACGGCTCGCCGACAAGGCCGCGTTCTGGTTGGTGTTCGTGGCCCTCATCGGCGGCACCGGCACGTTTCTGGTGTGGTGGCTGGCAGGGGCCAGCGTGCCGACCGCAGTGTTGTATGCCATCACCGTGGTGGTGATCACCTGCCCGGACGCCCTCGGGCTGGCCACCCCGACCGCGATCATGGTCGGCACCGGGCTGGGTGCCAAGCGCGGTGTTCTCTTCAAGAATGCGACCGCCCTGGAGACCTCGGCCCGGATCGACACCGTCGTGATGGACAAGACCGGCACCCTGACCAAGGGCGAGCCGGAGGTCACCGACGTGGTGGTCCACGGGCTGAGCGAGGACGACGTCCTCGCGCTGACGGCCGCGGTGGAGCGCGAGTCGGAGCACCCGCTGGCGGCTGCGGTGGTCAGGTACGCCGAGGCCCGACAGGTCCCGCGCCTGGAGGTTGCTGGTTTCCGCAACGTGCCCGGACACGGCGCCGGCGCGCAGGTGGCGGGCCGCCGGGTGCTGGTGGGCAACCGCAAGCTGATGGTCGACGAGGGCATCGACATAGCCGCACTGGTGGCCCGCCGTGACGAGCTGGCGGCGACCGGCCGGACCGCGGTGATGGTGGCGGTGGACGGCACCGCGGCCGCGGTGATCGCCCTGGCCGATGCCGTCCGGGACACTGCAGCGCCGGCGGTGGCGGCGCTGCACGAGGCCGGCATTGAGGTGGTGATGCTCACTGGCGACAACGAGGCCACCGCCAAGCGGATCGCCGGCCAGCTCGGCATCGACACCGTGATCGCCGACGTGCTGCCCGGGGACAAGGCGGACAAGGTCGCCGAACTCCAGAGGGCCGGCAAGAAGGTGGCCATGGTGGGCGACGGCGTCAACGACGCGCCGGCGTTGGCCACCGCAGACATCGGGATCGCGATCGGTGCGGGCACGGACGTGGCGATCGAGACCGCGGACGTGGTGTTGATGCGCTCGGATCCCCTCGACGTGCCGATCGCGCTGCGGATCGGCAAGGGCACGCTTCGCAAGATGCGACAGAATCTGGGTTGGGCGATCGGCTACAACGTGATCGCGCTGCCGATCGCGGCCGGAGTCTTCGAGCCCTCCCTCGGGATCTCGTTGAGCCCCGAGCTCGCGGCCCTGTCGATGTCGGGGTCCTCGTTCATCGTCGCGGTCAACGCCCTGCATCTCAAGCGGCTTCACCTGCCTTCGGCGCCGCCGGCCGCGGCGACCGGCGCCCCGGGCCGGCGGGTGCCGGCACCGGCTGGCACGTCCTGACGCATGTCATCCTCGAGTGCCACGGATCTTCCCGCCTTGCTACCCAGTGCGGGGCGGCCCCGCCCGGGACGGATGCTGTTCGTCACCGCGGCATGGGGCGCCTGCTTCCTGGCCATCGAGTGGGGGCTGCGGGACGCACCGGTGCTCTGGTTCGCCGCACTCCGCGGACTCGTGGCGGGCGTGGCACTGTTGCTGCTCGCCGGCGCCCAGCGGCGCCCAGCGCCGCCGGGGCTCCGGGTCTGGGGACAGATCACGCTGCTGGGCCTGGTCAACGTCACGATCGCCTTCGCCGCGATGTTCGCCGGTGTCGCAGGACTGGCCACGGGCACCGCCGCGGTGCTGGCGAACGCCCAGCCGTTGCTCATCCTTCTCCCGGCGTGGTGGCTGTACGGGGAGGCGCTGTCGCGGCGGACCGTGATGGCGATGGTGTTCGGGTTCGCCGGCCTGGTGCTGGTCGCGGTGCCCGGCGGGGGTGGGGAAGGGGCGGTGTTGTCACTGACTGCGGCGACGGCGATCACAGCCGGAACGCTGCTGTCCCGCCGACTGGGTGGGCTGGACGTGATCGTGACGACCGGTTGGCACTTCGTGATCGGGGGAGTGGCCGGCGCGGCGCTCGCGGCCGCGGTGGAGGGTGCACCGCTGATCGCGTGGACGCCGCGGTTCGTCGCGGTGCTCGGATTCCTGTCCCTGATCGGCACAGCCGCCGCGTTCGTGGTGTGGTTCACCGAGGTCCAGCGTTCCAGGCTGGACCAGCTGAGCGCCTGGACCTTCCTGACCCCCGTGTTCGGCATCGCCCTCGCCGCGCTGGTGCTGGGGGAGAGGCCGGACGGCTGGACCGCGATCGGGCTGTTCACGGTGCTGGTCGCGCTCTGGATCATCCTGCGGCCGCAATCGGCCGGTTCCGCCGACGCCGACGAGGCGCTGTGAGGATGGAGAAGTGATGAAGGACCTGACGCCCACCGGTGCCGTGCCGCCCCAGGATGCGGTGATCTTCGACATGGACGGGGTGGTCACCGACACCGCTTCGGTCCACGCGCAGGCGTGGAAGAGGCTGTTCGACGCGGTGCTGAACGACGACCGGGCGCAGGCAGGCGCCGGAGGTACGCCGCGGCCCTTCGACGCCGACGCCGACTATCGCCGCTACGTGGACGGACGGTCGCGGAAGGACGGGGTCGCGGCCTTCCTGGCCGCCCGCGGTATCGACATCCCGACCGGGTCACCGCTGGACCCGCCCGGTGGCTGGACCGTGCACGGGCTTGCCGCGTCGAAGAACGAGATCTACCGCGAGCTCCTCGCCGAACACGGGGTGAGGGTGTTCGCCGGCACTGTGGAGCTGCTGGAGCGGCTGCGGGCCGGGGGTGTGCCGGTCGCCCTGGTCACCGCGAGCCGCAACGCGGAGGCGTTGCTCGCTGCGGCCGACCTCGGTGGGGTCTTCGATGTCGTGGTGGACGGCGAGGTGGCCATCGAGGCCGGGCTGCCGGGCAAACCGGACCCGGCCACTTTCTTGGAGGCCGCGCGCCGCCTGGGCGTGGCTCCAGACAGGGCCGCGGTGGTCGAGGATGCCGTGGCGGGGGTGCAGGCGGCCCGCCTCGGCGGTTTCGGGCTGGTGGTGGGTGTGGACCGGTCCGGGCACCGGGAGGCGCTGGAAGCCGCCGGTGCGGACCTGGTGGTGGAGGACGTCTCCCAGCTGGACCTCGGCGCGCTACGGGTCGACCCGTGGCTGCTGGTCTACCAGGGGTTCGACCCGGCTCATGAGGGGCACCGAGAAGCGCTGACCACACTCGGCAACGGCTACATGGGAACCCGGGGTGCGGCCCCGGAGCGGTCCGCGGACGGCGTGCACTACCCCGGTACCTACCTGGCCGGGGTCTACAACCGGCTCACCTCCACCGTGCACGGCCGGGAGGTGGAGGACGAGCACCTGGTCAACGCCCCGAACTGGCTGTGCCTGGACATTCGTCCCGGTGAAGGATCGTGGTGGTCGCAGGGCGGCCTGTCGGTGTCGGACGAGCGCCGGGAGCTCGACCTGCGAAGGGCGGTGCTGACCCGGCACGCGGTGCTCACCGACCCTGCCGGTCGGCGACTGCGGTTGACCCAGCGGCGGTTGGTCTCAATGGCCCGGCCCCACCTGGCCGCCCTGGAGACCACCCTGGTCGCCGACGGTTGGAGCGGCACGGTGAGCATCGTCTGTGGCATCGACGGCGGGGTACGCAACGGCAACGTAGCGGAGTACCGGCCTCTGGCCGATCAGCACCTGCGCACGGTCTCCGACGAGGAGGTCGATCCGGGCACCCTGCTGGTGGAGGTCGAGACGATCCAGAGCCGGATCGGCATCGCCACCGCAGCCCGCACCACCGTGACCACGACGGGAGTGACCCGTACCGGTGCCGTCGGCTCAACCACCACGAACGAGTCGCGGGCGGGGCACGGCTTCGAGCTGACGTTGAGAGACGGGGTACCGGTGACGGTGGACAAGACCGTCGCGGTGTTCACTTCTCGCGACCGGGCGAGCGCCTCGCCGCGGCTCGCGGCGCTCGCGGAGCTGGCCTGGGCACCGAACGGACTCGGTGACCTGCTGCCCGCCCATGAGGCGGCATGGCAACGGCTGTGGGACCGGTTCGCCATCGAGCTGGATGCTGACCGGCAGACCCAGCTGACGCTCAACCTGCACCTGTTCCACCTGCTGCAGTCGCTCTCCCCGCACACAGCCGGCCTGGATGCCGGAGTGCCGGCCCGAGGCCTGCACGGGGAGGGCTACCGGGGGCACGTGTTCTGGGACGAGCTGTTCGTGCTGCCGGTGCTCAGCTCGCACCTGCCCTCGGTGACCCGCGCGCTGCTCGACTACCGGCACCTCCGTCTCGACGCAGCCCGCCGCGCTGCCACCGCCGCAGGTCTGGCCGGCGCAATGTTCCCGTGGCAGAGCGGCAGTGACGGCCGCGAGGAGACGCCCGACCAGCTGTTCAACCTGCTTTCGGGTCGGTGGATGGCCGACAACTCCCGACGTCAACGCCACGTCGGGCTCGCGGTCGCCTACAACGCCTGGCAGTACTACCAGGCCACCGGCGACGTCGACTGGCTGTCCCACCGTGGCGCCGACCTGATCATCGAGGTGGCCCGCCTGTTCACCAGCCTGGCCACCTACGATGTTGACGAGGACCGGTTCCACATCGTCGGGGTGATGGGGCCCGACGAGTACCACGACGGCTACCCCGGCGCCCCCGGCGAGGGGCTGCGGGACAACGCCTACACGAACGTCCTCACCGCCTGGGTCTGCCAACGTGCCGTGGACGTTCTGGGCCTGGCAGTCGGACACGACTGCGACGCACTGCACTCGCGCCTCAGCATCGGGCCCGACGAGCCGGCCCGCTGGGAGCACCTGAGCCGCCGCCTCGCGGTGCCCTTCCACGACGGGGTGATCAGCCAGTTCGCCGGCTACGAGTCGTTGGCGGAGCTGGACTGGGACCGCTACCGGGTCACCTACGGCAACGTCGGGCGGCTCGACCTGATCCTGGAGGCTGAGGGTGACACCACCAACCGGTACAAGCTCGCCAAGCAGGCTGACGTCCTCATGCTGGTCTACCTCTTCGGCCCCGACGGGCTCGCCGAGATGCTGCGCCGCCTCGGCTACCCCGACCGCCCAGGCCTCGTCGAGGACACCGTGGAGTACTACTTGGGACGGACCGCGCACGGCTCGACGCTGAGCCGCGTCGTGCACGCCTCGGTGCTCGCGCGTATGGACCCTGCGCGCGGGTGGCGCACCTTCCGGGAGGCGCTGGCCGCCGATCTGGACGACACTCAGGGCGGAACCACCCGCGAAGGCATCCACCTGGGGGCGATGGCCGGGACCATCGACATCATCACCCGCGCCTTCGCCGGGATCCGCAGCGAGGACGATGTGGTGGTGTTCGAGCCGCGCCTGCCAGAAGGATTGCGGTCGGCTCGGTTCACCATCGTGCACCGGGGCCAACGACTGCGGGTGGTGGTCACCCCAGACGTGCTGGAGGTGCACGCCCAGCTCTGCGCCACCAGAACGGAGGTCCGGATCCGGGTTGGAGGTGAGAACCTGGCCGTGGCCCCAGGGGAGCGCGTGGTGCTTCGGTGGACGCCGCGAACAGGTGCGCGGCCGGGCCGGATGCGCTGATCACGATGGTCGGGTCCGAACACGACCTGATCGTGCCGACCTTCACGGGATCTTCACCCAACGTCCAGTGGGGTTATACCTCTCGCTTGTTGAGTGGATACCAGTTACCCGCACGGGGTATGAGAGCGGTTGCCGCGGCAGCCGGGAGGTGTGAACAAGTCATGAGCGTGCAAGATTGGCTCGTCGTGGGGGCAGCGGCTGCGTTGACTGCCCTTCTCGGCTGGTACTTCTTCGGCCCGAAGAGCAGCCGACGGGCAGACCTCAGCGATGGCGTACAAGTCGCCACCGTCACCGTGAAGGGCGGCTACAGCCCCAGCTTGGTCGAGGTGCAGGCCGGAACGCCGGTGCGGCTACTCTTCGACCGGCAGGAGAGCGGCGACTGCTCCTCCCGCGTGGTGTTTGCGGACTTCAAGATCAACCAGACCTTGCCCGCCTACGCCACCACTGCAGTGGAGTTCACGCCGACCGAACCTGGTGAATTCGAGTTCGCCTGCGGTATGAACATGCTGCACGGCCGCCTCCGCGTCGCGGCAGCGTCGAGCGCCACCTCTCCTAGCGCCGACCCCTTGGGCGTCACGGCTGTCCTGGTCCGGTCGGATCCAACGGCCGATAGTGTCGAGCCAGCCGTCAGCACCGTTGGTCCGGCAACTTCGGCGACCGGAGTTCCGCGAGCTGGTGACGGGTCGGTCGGCTCCATGCATGGGTCGTCGACGCAGCCGGAGTCGGAGGGGGACGCTGAGGAGCGGGAGCGCGCAGCCGAGATCACGGATCTGCGGCGCGCCGGGTGGTCTTCGGTGCGGTTCTCACTGTTCCAGTGCTCCTGGCGGTAATGCTCACCGAGTTCTTCGACGTCACCTGGGTGCCGGACCTGCTGATGAACCCGTGGCTCCAGCTGGCGCTCATCAGCCCGGTGATGGGTTACACCGGCTGGCCGATCCACAAGACAGGCTGGCTGGCACTGGCGCACCGCAGCGCCGACATGAATTCCCTGATCACGTTGGGCACCATCGCGGCCTTCGGCTACAGCCTGGTGGTGACGTTCGTCCCCGGCGTCCTGCCTCTGGACGTCCGCGAGGTCTACTACGAGGCCGTCGGGGTGATCATCACCCTGATCCTGCTCGGCAGGCTCCTGGAGACCAAGGCCAAGGCCGGCACCGGCGAGGCGATCAGGACCCTGATCGGCCTGCAACCGCGGACCGCGCGGATCGTCCGAGATGGCGTGGAGCTGGAGGTGGCCATCGACGACGTCAGGCTCGCCGACGTCGTGGTGGTTCGACCGGGCGAGAAGCTGCCCGTGGACGGGGAGGTCCTCGAGGGCAGCTCGTCGGTCGACGAGTCGATGGTCACCGGAGAACCGATCCCGGTCACCAAGAAGCCCGGCGACGCCGTCATCGGGGCCACGATCAATCAGACCGGAACCTTCCGGTACAACGCCACCAAGGTCGGGGCCGACACCATGCTGGCTCAGATCATCAACCTGGTGCGCCAGGCCCAGGGGTCCAAGGCGCCCATCCAGCGTCTGGTGGACAGGGTGTCCAGCTACTTCGTCCCTGCCGTCATCGGCATCGCGATCTGGACCTTCGTCATCTGGGCGCTCGTTGGGCCGCCGCCCGCCTTCGTCTTCGCCCTCGTCGCCGCCGTCTCCGTCCTGATCATCGCCTGCCCGTGCGCACTCGGACTGGCCACACCGCTGTCGATCACCGTGGGCACTGGCAAGGGGGCCACCGCAGGGATCCTGATCCGATCCGCGGAGGCCTTGGAAACCGCCCACAAGCTCGACACGGTCGTGCTCGACAAGACCGGAACGATCACCAAGGGCACGCCCGCGCTGACCGACGTTCGCCCCACAGGTGGGTGCACGGAGGACCAGCTCCTCGCTCTCGTCGCTGCAGTTGAGCGCTCCTCAGAGCACCCACTGGCCGCAGCCATCGTCGCGGGCGCCCACGCCCGGGACTTGGACCTTCCCGAAGTCATAGCTTTCGACTCGGTGACAGGGCAAGGCGTGCGCGCGCTCGTCGAGGGCCGCGAGGTGCTGGTCGGCAACCACCGCCTGCTCGCGGGGGCCGGCATCGACATCCAAGCCCTCCAGCGCGACGTCCAGCTCCTCGCCGCCGACGGCAAGACCCCGATGTTGGCGGCCGTGGATGGTGAAGCGGCGGGTGTAATTGGGGTCGCGGACACGCTCAAGGACGGCTCAGCAGCGGCGGTGGCGGCGCTCGTGCAGCGCGGCATCGAGGTCGTCATGATGACCGGCGACAACCGCGCGACAGCCGCCGCGATCGCCCGTCAGGTGGGAATCAACCGGGTGGTGGCCGAGGTCATGCCCGAGCACAAGGCTCGGGAGGTCAAGCGCCTCCAAGGAGAAGGCCGCATCGTCGGCATGGTCGGCGACGGGATCAACGACGCCCCGGCACTGGCGCAGGCAGACGTCGGCTCCGCCATCGGCACCGGTACCGACGTGGCGATCGAGTCCTCCGACATCACCTTGATCTCCGGGGCCCTGTCTGGGCTCGTCACGGCAGTGGACCTCTCGCGCGCCACCATGCGCAACATCCGGCAGAACCTGGTGTTCGCATTCCTCTACAACGGCTTGGGGATCCCGATCGCCGCGGGGGCTCTGTACCCGACCTTCGGCTGGACACTGAGCCCGATGATCGCGGCTGGGGCCATGGCGCTGTCTTCGCTGTCCGTCGTGGCCAACGCCAACCGGCTGCGCGGATTCACCCCACAACCAGTCCACGACGTCGCCGACATTCCAGCCACCGACCCGGTGGTGGAGGTGGGAGGCGACGGAGAAGAGGAGATCACCATGTCCGAGAGCGCCACCGACCCCGTCTGTGGGATGAGCATCGATCCGACGTCCGCGGCAGCGTCCGCCGAGCACGGCGGCCGCACGTTCTACTTCTGCTCCACCCACTGCGCGGACCAGTTCCGCGCCGAGCCCGACACGTACGCCACCGCCGCCAACTAGGGAAGCAGTCGGACCCGCCACCTTTGGCCGGGTGGGGCCTGCAACACGACGGAGCGCTTCTCTGAGCAGCCGACGGTCTCCCACCGAACCTGCTCCATTCCTGCTCGCGGTCGAAGCATGCGATCCGGAGCCGAGTCCCGACTGCCGTCGCCGCCCATCCTCGCCTGAACGAGGCCGGCCGAGGGCGCCGCGGGCTAATGCCTCTCTTCGAGTGACTTGGTGCCTGTCGGCGGCACAGTGGTAGCGACTAGCCTCGCTGAGGCGCGGTCCGCGACGCCGCGGGGAGCGAGAGGAGCACCGAATGGCGCACACCACCGCCACTATCGAAACCGGGACCGGACCGCTCGACGGCGACGAGCTGCGCCATATCGACACGTGGTGGCGGGCAGCCGACGACCTCAGCGTCGGACAGATCTACCCCTGGGAGACGAGTTGCGAGCCGATCGTCGCCTTGCACGGCAAGCGACGACTGCTCTACCACTGCGGCACGACGCCGGGCACGAACGCTGTCTACGCTCACCTCAATGTGGCGGACATAGCTCGGGACATGGAAGTGGTGCAGGTCATCGGGCCGGACACGGCGATGCGGGCCAGGTGGCGTGCGCCGGGTTGCAGGGCACCCAACAGTGAGGTCCGTGCTCCCATCAGCTTGGAGGCGGTGCTACCGATGCTGCACCTCAACGGCTGCAAGATCGCCAACCCCACAATTCTTGAGCGACTTCCCAACGACGTCGACGCGCTACTGCGGGGCTGCTGGCACACCCCGCGCGTTGTGTCCGTCGACAACCCAGCCGAAGCGCACCAGGTGTTAGCGGCGACGCTCGAGCTCTGCCCGGGCGGGATCCGTGACGTCCCGGCGGCAGCTCACCCCGGCGAAATCACGGAGTTGGCGTCCGCGCGTGCCCGGTGGGCGACGATTGTGCTGCGGTCACCGCACGGCGACCGCCCCGAGCGCGTGACCGACAGCGTCCCGCGGCTGAGTGTCGTCTCTGCGCACGCCCACAAGCTGATGGAGCACAAGCGCCACGTCCGCGAGCAAGGCGAGGACCTGCCAAGGATGCGCGAGTGGCAGTGGCTATCAGAGGAGCACCCGGTCATGGTGACACCGAGGCCGAGACCGAAGTTTTCGAGGGTTGAGGTACGGTGATCTCCGACCGGGTGTTGGTGGTCAACGCTGGCTCGTCGAGCCTGAAGCTCACCGTGCTGGACGGGCACAATCATCGCGTGGCAGGCACGACCGTCGAACGCTGGCAAGGCGCCGGCCACGTCGAGCCGATCGCCGACTTCCTCGAGGGTTGCGAGGAGATCTCCGCGGTCGGCCATCGAGTGGTCCACGGTGGTCCCCGGTTCGCTGGGCCGGTGGTCCTCGATCCGGAAGTGGTTGAGTACCTGGCCTCGATCACCGACTTGGCCCCGCTTCACCAGCCGCGAGCGGTCGCCGGCATCCGCGAGGTGTCCCGGCTCCTCGACGTACCAGAGGTCGCCGCGTTCGACACCGCCTTTCATGCCACGCTAAGCCCCGCTGCGCGCACCTACGCTCTGCCCCGGGAGTGGAACCATCGGTGGCATCTGCGACGCTACGGCTTCCACGGGCTGTCCCACGCGTGGGCGGTCCGTCGGGCCGCGAACCTCGTCGGTCGTCCCCTCGACGAGCTGCGGATCGTGAGCTGCCATCTGGGCGCCGGCGCCTCGCTGGCAGCGGTGAGGGCCGGCCGCTCGGTCGACACCACGATGGGCTTCACACCGCTCGCCGGCTTGGTGATGGCCACCCGTTCGGGTTCGATCGACCCCGGCTTGGTGACGTGGCTCCTCGAGCGTGGCAGCCTCGACGTGAACACGCTCACCGCGGCGCTCGAGCAGGAGTCGGGCCTGCGGGGTCTGTCCGGCACCTCCGGCGACCTGCGTGAGGTGCTCAGCGGCCGGGCTCGCGGCGATCCCGATTGTGCCCTCGCCTTCGACGTCTACGTGCACACGCTGGTGCGCGAGATCGGCGCGATGGCCGCGAGCGCCGGCGGGCTCGACGTCCTGGTCTTCACTGGCGGTGTGGGCGAGCACTCCGCTCAGGTCCGCGCCGCGGCTGCCGAGCGACTCAGCCATCTCGGCGTGGTGCTCGACGCCGGTGCGAACGACGCAGCGCGGGCAGACGCGATCATTGGGGGTGAGACTTCAACAGCCTCAACGGTAGTCGTGACCGCCGCCGAGGACGTAGAGATCGCCCGGCTTGTGCGTGAAGTTCTGGGTGCAGGCGTCTGAGCCGAGCACCGCACCAAGCGTGTTGCCGCGAACTTCATTCGTGCGGTTCTGGACGGCAGCCTTTATGCCGGGGTCGAGAAAATGGAACCGGAGAACGATGAACCCCCATTATCCCGCCCCGCGACGGGCCGATGTGTCCACGTGAACGTCGACACGAGGACAGGCCATGGTGACCACGCAGATTGGCTTGTCCCCAGGCTTGGGTCGGTGACCCAGCTGCGGTCGCTCTTCAGTCGTCAACTCCGCACCTTGGGCGCGAGCGGCCGACAGCGAGCAAGACCGAGCAATGCCACCCGCCAGCATTCGTGCAGGTCGGCGCCAGTTTCCGCATCAAAGCCCACGACTCCGCTGCGTGCTTGGTGAGTGTCGCGGGCTGAAATCGTGTCAGCCCGACCCCGCTCGGCCATACGCCTCGTCGCAACAACTGACATTATGTGGATGTGACCAAGACCCCATCTCGAGTGAACAAGGGACGAGTTCTTGATGGCCGCTGATGACGACAAGCGGCCAAGCGGGAGGACGGTTCACGACGACGACGTACCTCCGAAGATGCCGCCCTGGGTCAAGTACCTCCTCCTGGGACTGCTCGCTGCGGTCGTCGTTGCTGTGCTGACCATGCTCGGGGTGGGTGGGGAGCACGGGCCCGGGCGCCATGGTGCCTCACACTCCGCACCCGCTGGGATGGCTGGGTCGCAGGAGTGGCAGTGACCCTCGCACGGCTCTTCCGGCAACTGCTGCTAGCGGTGCACCTAGGTGCTCGATCGGCTGGATCGGCGCCGTCTGCGCGTACCTCGCGCTGGCGTTCGCTGTACCCGCGACAGGAGACCCCCAGGTAGTCCGTGCGGCGTGGATCGCGATGGCCCTGGTGGGCTGGTACGCGGTAGTGCCGCTCGCGGCAGGCGCGCTGCTCACCGGAGTGGTGATGGGTGCGGTGACGAAGTGGGGCTTGCTTCGGCACTACTGGGTCGTGATCTCGCTGGTCGGCACGATCGTATTGACCGCGGTGCTGGTCTTTCACATGCCCGACGTCAGCGCCCGAGCTGACATCGCCCGCGTCGCGGACGACGAGCACCTGCTGATGATGGGCAGCGATATCGCTCATGCCGTCATTGGGCTCGTGCTGTTGATAGGCATCTTGGTGCTGAACATCTACAAGCCCAACGGGTTGACCCGCTACGGCTGGCGGAAGGAGCGTGCGGAGCGGGCGCACGCGCCGGGACGCCGGACCGCGGCCAGCACTTGATCAACGCGGCCTTCAGCCGCCGCTCTCTCACGCGCTGGTGCACCCGGTTAGCGCGGTCGGATCCACCGCGTTGGTGCGACGCTCGGCTTCCCCATCCTCCCGCGACCCTTTTACAGCACCCGGGACCATGTTTCGCCGTCATCGCTGGACTGGAAGACGGCCGTCTCGGTTGCGGCGTACCAGCCCTGGTCGCTGATGGTGAACGCGGCCGGTTGACCATCGATCGAGCCGACCTCTCGCCAGGTTCGACCGGTGTCGGTGCTGACCTGGACGACGCCGTTGGGGTCGATACCGGCCAGGGTCCCGTCCGCAGTGGTGTCGAGGTACATCATGGGCGGTCCGCCGAGCTCACGGGTCTCGCCGGACCCGGCGTCGATGCTGACGAGTCGGCCGTTGCCGTTGGTCGCGGTCAGCGGGACGCTCTCGTCGACGGCCGCGACGCTGATCAGGGGGCCCTGGAACACCTCGTCAAAGCTCTTCCGATCCTCCGTTCGCAGCAGGCGGCCTGAGGTGGCGTCGTATGCGTAGAGGGCATCACCGGCGGGCTCGAGGATGTGGAAGTCCGCCTCGCCTTGGAGGGCGAGCGGCGTCCAGGTCTCTCCGGCATCGGTGGACTCGATCAGGCCCAGATGAGCGGGCAGGTCCTCAGTGAGGTCCGGGTGCCCGCTTCCGAGGAAGTGGCCGGGGCCGACGACGGTAAACGCCATCGTGTCCTGGTACCGGTCGGCGACGCGGCTCGGCCGACCGCTCTCGTCAATGTGGAAGAGGCCGAAGTGGGTGGCGACGTAGAGGCTGTCGTCGGCCGGGTCGACGCCGAGACCATGGATGTGGCCGACGCTCGTGTCCTCATCGGCGGTGGGCGCTGTCGTTGTGGTGCCCTTAGCGCAGGCGCCCGTTAGAAGAGCGGCGCCGAGGAGGACGGCAGTGAGGGCGGCGTTGGGTCGTTTCATGACGGCGGCTCCGGGGGAGATGTGGTGCCGGGCGGGCGGATTGGCTCCGCCCTGCCCGGCTCCAGGAACGAGATCAGGAGTTCAGCAGGTCCTGCATTGTCTGGATCTCTTCTGCCTGCGTCGCTTCAATCTCCTCGGCCATGGCGACCGCCTCGGGGAACTCACCCTCAGACTGCTCGGTCTGGGCCATCTCGATCGCACCCTCGTGGTGCTCGATCATCATGGTCAGGAACATCTGGTCGAACTCGGCGCCGGATGTCGCCTCAAGGTCGGCCATCTCGTCGTCGGTCATCATCCCAGTCATGTCGTCGGACGACATGTCGCCGTGATCCATGCCCGACATGCCCTCGTCGGGGACGTCCTCGCCCCATGACTCCAGCCACCCGGTCAGTGTCTCGATCTCAGGACCCTGCGCTGCCTCGATGTCGGCGGCGAGCTCCCTGACCTCCTCGCTTTCCGCGCGTGACTCGGCGAGTCCTGCCATCTCGATGGCCTGCTGGTGGTGGGGGATCATCTCCTGGGCGAATGTGACGTCGGCGTCGTTGTACCCGCCGGCGGTATCAGCCTCATCCTCGTTGCCACAGGCAGCGAGGATGAACAACGACGCCGCCAGGACGGCGGTAATCAGCGACTTGCGCATGAGTGTTTCTCCATCTGTGTGATCGGGTGTCTGGGTAGGCGAAACTCGAGCCGCTCAAAGGATGGGCGCCTCGTGGCGGAGGCCTGTCAGCAGCGGATCACACACAGCATGCCGAGGTCGGGCGGGTCGCGGTCGCGCCCGATGAACAGTGGGAACTGCCACGTGGGCTGCAGGGTGCGAGGGATGCGGACGCCCCTACGTTCGAGCAGAAGGGCGATTCCCAACAGCAGGCCGGCCAGCACGGCTAGGCAGAGGCCAAAAGCCCCAACTCCGCTCTCGCTGACGGGCTCCCCGGAATCCCATCCCGCTACGTGACCAGCGACGATCTGTTCGGAGATATCCGGGGCACTGGCGTCCCGTCCGGAGTGGTCATGCCAGATGGGGTCGCTCGCGGCGATCATGACGTTCGCGCTCTCGGGCATCGCTCTCATGGAGTGAGTGCCGGTATGGGAACCCCAGCCGTGCATGGACAGAAGGCCGAACAGCGCGATGGCCACCGCGGCGAGCGCGTAACTCGGGCCGCGGACCGAGGCCGGTCTTCGAAGCTCCAGCATGGGCACCATCTTAGGCAGCCACCTGGTCACGAGTTCCAAGGCACTTCAGGTGTTACGACAGAGCCCCGTGGGCGCGGACCAGAATGTCTGGCTGGATGAGGCCCACGCGAGCTACGGCTGGAGTTCTTCGATTCCATGGGCCCGCGCTGAGCACGATCGCGCTAGAGGCGAAGTGTGGTGAGAGCACGCAACTTGGAGCGGCGCGCTGGCGCGCCTCCGCCGAGCTCGCGAGAGACCTCTGATTCAGTCAGCCATCCCGGCGACGTACGACAGTAACCGGGGACCAGCGGCAAGGCACACGGCGTGAAAGAAGGACAGCAGGCCAGCAGCGAACGCGATGAGAAGTGCGATCAACATCCACCAGTCGAGGTGGCGTTCTGCGCGCCGCCCATCATGGTCGGCCTCTCGTAGCAGGGTGGACTAGTTGTGATGCCTAGTCAGGTTGTTCAACCTGGTGATGGGTGCGGCCTTCCCGATAGCTGAGTGGGGCCGGTGGTGGTTGTACTCGTGGACCCATGCTGGCAGAGCCGCGAGTCGGGCTCACTCGGAGTTGTAGAACTTCTTGAACGCCCACCCCTCGGCGAGGGTGCGCTGGAAGCGCTCGCTCTTGCCGTTGGTCTGCGGTCGGTAGGGCCGGGTCTTCTTCGGCGTGATGCCCAGGTCGCTACAGGTCTGCTTCCAGAGGTTCGACTTGTAGCAGCTGCCGTTGTCGCTGATCACCCGCTGGACGGTCACGCCCCGGTCGGCAAACCACGCGACCGCGTTGCGCAGCACCTCGGTCGCGGTCTCCTTGGTCTCATCGTCATGGGCCTCCACGTACGCGACACGTGAGTGGTCGTCGATGACGGTGTGCAGGTAGCAGGTAGCAGGTAGCAGGTAGCAGGTCCCGGTCAGCGGATTGCGCCACCTGTTGCGGGGAAGGTCGGGTGTCGCCGCCCGGTTCCGGTTGCCCTGCTTGCGGCCGACGTAGCGCCAGCCGCCGCCGTCGGGCACCCGGCCGAGCTTCTTGACGTCGACGTGGATCAAGTCGCCCGGCTTTTCGTGCTCGTAGCGGCGGATCGGCTCCCCGGTGGCGCGGTCGATGTGAGAGAGCCGGTTGAGCCGGCAGCGGACCAGCACCGCGTGCACCGTCGAGGACGGCATGCCGAGCCGGTCGCCGATCTCGACCGGACCCAGCCGCTGCTTCCACCGCAGGTGGACGATCTTCCGCACCACCGGCGCGGGAGTCCGGTTCGGCTCCTGGCGCGGCGCCGAGGACCGGTCCACCATCCCTGGTGGCCCCTCGGCCCGGTAGCGGTCAGCCCATTTCTTCGCGGTCCGCCACGACACGTCGTAGCGCTCCACGGCTCGAGCCGGTTTCCAGCCGTGATCGACGATCAGGCGCGCCAGCTTGAGCCGGGCGCGTGGGGTCAGAGCAGCGTTTGCATGGGTAGCGTGGGACACGAAGGCCTCCTGGGTGTGAAGCGGTTCCTTAGACAGCTCCACTCCACATCGGGAGGCCTTCACCCATCTACGACATCAGATCGTGTCGTCACACGTTCTCGACCAACGTGACTGGGCATCACAACTAGTAGGACCAGAAGCGTTGGGCGATCAGCCCCGCTAGCACCAGGTACGGCAGCACCACGAGGGCGCGATCGAGACGGCGCAGGCCGAGCGGGCAGACGCCGAAATCCGGACGCGACGCCGGCCGATAGGCGCGGGCGGAACCCCTGCGCGGGTTGCCGCCGACAAGCACGGGAGTCGCAACCGACGGTCGGGGTACGTACGTATCCCCGATGAGAGGAGTCCCAGCATGACCAGAAGTCTGATCAGAACCAGTCCTCCGAGCACGAGCAGCACAAGAAGCACGAGCGCAAGATGTACCTCATCTTCGCGGCTATGATCACCAACGTCGACGGTGACGATGTTCATGCTCACCGACACCAACGCGTTCATCTGGTCGCACCTGACGTTCAGCGAGGAGCGGGTCTATATGGCGATGCTCATGGGGTCGGTGATGGCGATCATCATGCTCGGCTTCATGTGGGGGATGATGTACAAGAACGTCAAGGTCAACGTCGCCATCATCGTGGCCGCGCTCGTCGTGGGAGGCTCCGCGTTGTGGCTGTCCCGGCCGCAGACGTTTGTGCAGGACGAGTTCTACATGAAGGGCATGATCCCGCACCGCTCGATCGCGATCCTCACCAGCGAGCGGTCCGAGATCGAAGACGTGCGTGTGCGCAAGCTGGCCGACGAGGTCATCAAGGCTCAGCGCATCGAGATCGACGAGATGAAGTGGCTGATCGAGGACATCGAGAAGAACGGTGCCGGCACCACCGAGGAAGAGGCCAAGCAGCGCCCCGTCCCGGACTTCGAGGCCGGCCCCTGAGCACGGATCCCCGTCCATAGCCAGCCGGTGGCGACGATCTGAACGCGAGAGGAGAGTCATGTACGCAGGGGTTGTCGCCATGGCGGGCGCCGTTGGGGTGCTCGTACTCGGGCTGTACGCGCTGCACAGGCTCACCGCCGTAGCGCCAGACTCGCTGGACGTACTTCCGTTCGAGTCGGGCTGGGCCCCCGAGCAGCACGCACTGTCGCGGTACCACGTGCGGTGGTACCTCGCCACGCTGCTCTTCCTCGCCTTCGACGTCGAGATGCTGTTCATGTACCCCTGGGCGGTCGTCGTCGCACAGGTCGGCGTAACCGCGGTCGTCGAGATGTTCCTTTTCCTGGCTGCCTTGTTCGTCGCCGTGCTCTGGGCATGGCGGGAGGGGGCACTGCGTTGGGTCTGAGTGACGCGCTCGCACGGAGCGCTTCCCGGCACGCTCACGCTCTGGTCGTCGAGGTGCCGGGCTCGTGGCGCACGCGAATGGCGGCGGAGCGCAGCCTGTTCGCGCGAGGATGGCGTCTCGCCGACTCACCCGCGGACGCCGACGTACTCGTCGTGTGCGGCGAACCCGGGCCGGAGCTCGCGGAAGCGATCGAGGGCGTCTGGCACCAGATGCCAGGACCACGGGTCCGCGTGGACGTGCACGCGGGCGACGAAGTGGGTGCTCGACTGGACGAAGCACACACCGGCCTGATCGACACCGACCACCACCGCCGCGACGCGCAGCAGCGACCCACCGCCTCCGAACTCCTCTCCGAGCAGGCCGGACCTGGAGCCGAAAGTCATGGCGGCCATGGAGACACGGACCACGGTTCAGCCGGCGGCCACGAGGGCCACGAGGGCATGGACCACGGTTCAGCCGGCGGCCACGAGGGCCACGAGGGCATGGACCACGGCGGCCACGAGGGCCACGAAGGCATGGACCACGGCGGCCACCAAGGCATGGGCCACGGTGGCCACGAAGGCATGGACCACGGCGGCCACGAGGGCATGGACCACGGCGGCCACGAGGGCATGGACCACGGCGGCCACGAAGGCCATGGCGACATGGAGATGTCCCCGGGAGGGATCCCGCTCGCGGAGGGCGGTGAGGACCGCGACGGCCTCGAGATGGACGTCTTGCAGGTGCGTTTCGGGCCTGTTCTGCCGCATTGGCCGGCCGGTCTGGTGTTGCGCTGCTCGCTGCAGGGCGATGTCCTCGTCGAGGCACAGGCCGAGCTCGTCGACGGGCCTGCCCGGCACGAGGGCGACGTCGTCGGGCCAGCGCGCGGTATCGACAACATCGCCTCGCTCCTGGCGTTGGCGGGGTGGGACGACGCCGCGGCAGAGGCCCGAAGGATCCGCGACACCGCTCTGGAGCCTGGGGACGGAGCGGCGGGGTCGGAACTCGAGCGTCTGCGCCGGAGGGTCCGTCGTTCTTGGACGTTGCGCTGGTCGCTCCGGGGCGTCAGGCGGCTGAGCGACGAGGACGCGCACGCCCGGGGGTTGCCGGCCGACGTGGTCGGTGACTCCTATGACCGGCTGATCAGGATGCTGGACCGGGCGGTCGCCGGTGTTGCCGCGACCGCCGCCGGTGACACCGGCACTCGGACGAACGACGCCGGCCGGACACTCTCGACCGACCACTTGGCACATCTGGTCATGGGTTTGGATCTGGCCACGGCACGTCTGGTCCTCGCCAGCCTCGACATCCACGAGCTGCTCGCCGGACAGGCGGAGCACGAGGTGTCCCATGGCTGACCCGATGCCGATGACGGACTCGCCGATCACCACCGTGGCACCCGGCTGGGCGATCGTCGGCTTGGCCATTCTCGGTGTGTTGGCCCTAACCGCTGCCATGTTGGACGGCGCCCTCGCCGCGCGTGCGGGGGGCGGGCCGGGCGGGACGATGGGCGGGCTGGTCCGGCCGTTCGGTGAGGCGGCCCGGCTGATGCGGCAGCGACGTCGTACCACCGTCGAGGCCGACGGGCTGTTGTGGCGCATCGGGGGGGCGGGGCTGCTGGTGACGGCGGCGCTGATGGTGACGGTCGTGCCGCTGGGGGAGTGGACCATCTTCGATCTCGACGTAGGCGTCATGTGGTTCAACGCCATGGACGTGATGGTCTGGGCGCTGGTGTGGCTGACCGGGTGGGGCGCGAACTCGGCGCACTCGCTCGTCGGCGGCTACCGGTTCCTGGCACACGGGCTGGGCTACGAGCTTCCGTTGATGTTCGCCCTGGTCGCTCCGGCGATCGCCGCCGAGAGCCTGAACGTCGGCAGGGTCGCGGCGGCACAGGACGGACTCTGGTTTGCCGTCTGGATGCCGGTGGCGTTCCTCGTCTACCTGCTCGGGGTCGCCGCCTTCGCGGTGTGGGGACCGTTCTCCCCGGCCATCGGCACGGACGTCGCCGGCGGCGCACGGGCGGAGCTGTCGGGCGTGGACCGGCTGGTGTTCGAGGTGGGGCGTTATGCGTTGCTGGCTGCCGGCGCGGCGTTCGCGGTGCCGATGTTCCTCGGGGGCGGTGCGGGCCCGCTGCTGCCGGACTGGGCCTGGGTGTTGGTGAAGACCGTTGCCTTGCTCGCGGTTCTGGTCTGGCTGCGGCGGCGGCTGCCGGTCTTCCGGCCGGACAAGTTCATGGAGGTGGGCTGGGTGGTGCTGCTTCCGGCCGTGCTGGTGCAGGATCTGGTCGTCGCCGTCATCGCTGTCGGGAGGTCTTGAACGTGCTCACCGACATCGCCTTCTGGGGGTTCGGGCTCGCCGCGGTGCTCGGCGGCGCTGCGGTCTTCTACGTCGACTCGATGGCGCGCGCGACGTACGCCCTCGCCCTGTCGTTCGTCGCGGTCGGGCTGCAGGTGCTCTTCCTGCAGCAGAACTACGTCGGCGTGGTGACGATCCTGATGATGGTCATGGAGATGGCGATCATGGCCGTCTACATGGTCATGTTCATGGGGATGAACCCGGCACTGATGCCGATGAGCATGGTGCACGGCAACAGGACCGCCGTCGCCGTCGCAGTGACCACGTTCCTGGTGCTCGCGACAGGCATCCTGATGGTGGACTGGCCTGCCCGCCGGGGCAGCCCACCGTCGGACGTCACGATGGCGTTGGGGGAGTCGTTGATGGGTCCGAAGATGCTGGTGATGGCGGTGATCAGTCCGGTGATGGTGGCCACGATCGTGGCTGGCGTCGTGCTGGCCGCGCACCGCACGCGCTACGACCGGTTGGGCGATGACCTGAAGCAGCGTCCGGCAGACGATCCTCAGCCGGGAGGTGTCGGTCGATGACCTTGGAGGCGACCCTTCTCATCGCCGCGGCGATCTTCAGCGTCGGGCTGTACGGCGCGATCTCTCAGCAGGTGGTGGTGATGGTGATGATGGGTTTGGAGCTCATGATCAACGCTGTCATCCTCGCCGCTGCCGGCGTCTGGTGGTTCCTTGCGCCCGACCCGACCGGGCAGGTCCTCCTCATGGTGATCATCGCCGCGATGACCGTGGAGATGGCGATGGGCTTCGCGGTCGCCACGTTGCTGCATCGTGAGCGTGGTGCCGACATTACCGACATGGCCACGGACCTGTCGGGGTGACCGGGCCCATGTCCGAGAGCGCTCTCTGGCTGCTCGTTCTGCTGCCCGCCGTGGTGGGCGGAGGGCTCGCCCTCTCACGGCTCGAGCGGGCGGCGGCTGCCGTGTCGCTGGCCACGGCCTTCACCACAGCCGCACTGTCGGTGGTGGTCGCCCTCGAACGGCCGAGGGTGTCGGTTCCGTTCATGGCCGGCAGCGATCTCGCCCTCGGGGTGGATGCGCTGTCGGCCTTGGTCGCACCGACGGTGGCGGTCGTGACCCTGCTCGTGTTGGTGTTCTCGGCTGGCGAGATCCGGGAGTCACAGGCCCGGTTCCACGGGCTGATGCTGCTCTTTGCCTCCGCCGCGCTCCTGACGGCGACTGCCGAGACGCTGCCCGCGCTGCTGTTCGCCTGGGAGGTGATGGGCGCGACGTCTTTCGCGCTGATCGGGTTCTGGTGGCGCGATGACCACCGAGTGTCCGCGGGCATCACGGCGTTCGTGACCACGCGCACGGCGGACGTCGGGCTGTACGTCGCGGCCGGTGCGGCGCTGGCCGGTGGAGCCGGCCTGGCGCTGGGCGACCTGCCGGTGAGCAGCGAGGGGTGGCGCCACGTGGTCGCGGCGGGTGTCCTGGTCGCAGCGCTCGGCAAGGCGGCCCAGCTGCCGTTCTCGTTCTGGCTCTCGCGCGCGATGGAGGGTCCGAGCCCGGTCAGTGCGCTGTTGCACTCCGCGGCGATGGTCGCGATGGGTGGCTACCTGCTGCTGCGCACCGAGCCGCTGTTGGCCTCGACGGGCTGGGCTGCGCCGGCTGCTGCGTGGGTGGGCGCGCTCACCGCGCTGCTGCTCGGCGCCGTCGCCGTGGCGCAGCAGGACCTCAAGCAACTCCTCGCCGCCTCCACCTCCGCCCAGCTCGGGTTCGTGGTCATGGGCGCCGGGCTGGCCTCGGTGAGCGGGGGAGCGGCACACCTCGTCGCACACGCCTCGACCAAGGCGCTGCTCTTCCTCGCCGCCGGGGCCTGGCTCACCGCGCTCGGCACCAAGCAGCTCTCCGGCCTGCGCGGCGTAGCTCGGAGGTGGCGACTGGTCGGCTGGGCCGCCACCGCCGGAGCGCTGTCCCTCGCGGGCGTAGCCCCGCTGGCACTGTGGGCGACCAAGGACGCGGTCCTCGCCGCGGCGCTGGCGGAGTCACCGTGGCTCTACGCCATCGGCCTCGCCGCGGCCGCGCTGTCGGCGGCCTACGCCGGCAAAATCCTGGTGATCCTGTGGCGACAGCTGCCCGAGCGGGAGCATGCCGAGGTCGAGGCGCATCTCGACAAGGAGGAGCCGGGCACCCGCCACGTCGGCATGCTGGAGCAGGCGCCGCTGGTCGCCCTCGCGCTCGGCGCAGTGGTCCTCGGAGTGCTCGCGCTGCCGCCGTTCGGCGACACGATCGCCCGTGCACTCGGCGAGGAGCCGCTCCACCCGACGCCCCTGGAGATGGCCGCGTCGGTCGTGATCGCACTGGGGGTGCTGGCGCTCGTGTGGTGGCGTCCGGTGCCGGAGCCGGGCTGGGCCCTGTCCTGGCTGGGCCTCGAGCGCGCAACACAGGCCCTCGTCGTACGCCCGACCCTCGCGCTGGCAGAGGCGCTGGCGCGCTTCGACGACCGCGTCCTGGACCGTGGCGTGGCCGGGTCCGCCGCGGCCGCGCTCGGTCTGGCGCGTCGGGCAGCGACCTTCGACGACCGGGTGCTGGACGGTGCGGTCGAGGCAACGTCCCGGGCGTCCTTGTGGGCCGCGGCTGGTGCGGCACGAAACGACGACCGGTGGTTCGATGGGGCGGTCGAGGGGCTCGCTGCGCAGCTGCGCCGCCTTGGCCGGCTCGCACGTCGTCCGCAGACCGGCCAGCTGCACCACTACTACATCCAGGCCGTCGCGGTGCTCGCGATCGGCGTCCTGCTCCTTGTCACGGTGAGGTGAACGTGCTCAGTCTGATCGTCTTCCTGCCCCTGGCTGCCGCTCTGGCCCTGCTCGCGCTTCCGCGGCTCGGCGCCGCGGCCGCACGGTGGACCTGGGTCGCGGTCGCAGCCGCCGACCTCGCCCTCGTGGTCGCGGCGTGGCTGCGCTACGAGACGCCCACGGCCGGACGACTCGCCTTCGAGGAGCAGGCCGAGTGGATCCCCGGCGTGAACAGCAGCTACCACCTCGGCGTCGACGGGCTGTCCCTGCCGCTGATCGCGATGACCGCGGTGATCTTCCTGGCCTGCGCGATCTTCGCGCTGCGCGAGACCGACCGCCCGCGTCTCCAGGCTGCGCTGTTCCTCTTCCTGCAGAGCGTCAGCATGGGCCTGTTCGTCGCCGCCGACCTGATCCTCTTCTTCGTCTTCTTCGACCTCTCGATCGTCGGCATGTACTTCGTGATCGCCGGCTGGGGACACGGCAACGCCGCCCGGTCGGCGATGAAGTTCTTCCTCTACACGTTTCTGGGCTCCCTGGCCCTGCTCGTCGGGTTCATCGGCCTCTACATCGCCGCCGACCCGCACACCTTCGACATGGTCGAGCTGGCCGAGCAGACCCCGCTCGCCGGGTCGTCGCTGGCCGGTGGGCTGGTGCTGGCCGCGATCCTGATCGGGCTGGCGGTGAAGACACCGACCGTGCCGTTCCACACCTGGCTGCCGCCGGCCCACACGGACGCGCCGGCGATCGGCTCGGCGGTCCTGGCGGGCGTGCTGCTGAAGATGGGCACCTACGGGTTCGTGCGGATCGCGATGCCGATGCTGCCCGAGGCGTGGCGGGACTGGGCGTGGGTGATCATCGTCGTCGGCATCGTCTCTGTCGTGTACGGCGCGCTGGTGGCGCTGGCCCAGACGAACTTCAAGCGGATGGTCGCCTACACGTCGGTGAACCACATGGGCTACATCGTCCTCGCCGTCGGCGCCGCGGGGCTCGTAGCCGACGACACCGCGCAGGCCCGGTCCGTCGCGGTCACCGGTGCCGTCACGCAGATGGTCAGCCACGGCCTGATCACCGGTGCGCTGTTCCTCCTCGCCGGGGTTCTCCAGGACCGGGCAGCGACCTATGACATGGACTCCTACGGCGGCCTGGCCGGACCCGCGCCCCGGCTCGCCGCGTTCTTCGCCGTCGGCGCATTCGCCTCCCTGGGCCTTCCTGGGCTGTCCGGCTTCATCGCGGAGTTCCAGATCTTCACCGGCAGCATCGCCGCCGCCCCCGTCACGGCCATCGCGCTCGTGGGCATCCTCCTCACCGCGGCGCTTTTCCTCCGCGCGCTGCAGCGGATCTTCACCGGCGAGACCCGCGGCCGCTCGGTCGGCTTCACCGACCTGCGCGCCGCCGAGGTCTGGTCGGTCGGCCCGCTGCTGGTGCTCTCCCTGCTCATCGGAGTGTTCCCCCGACCGCTGCTCGCCGTGATCGAGCCCGCGGCCGAGGTCGTCGTCGAGCTCGTCGGAAGGTAGGGCCGTGGGCTCCGACATGGCCATGCGGCCGCTCCTACTCCTGCCGGAGATCGTGCTGTTCCTCGGCGGGCTCGCGGTCCTGGTCAGTGGGTCCTTCCTCCCGCGGACGCGCCAGTGGGTCACCCGCGTCATCGCCGCGGTCGCGCTGGTCGCCGCCGCCATCCTGGCCGTGGTCGACCTCCCCGGCCCGGCCCAGCCGGCGATGGAGGGCACCTTCACCGTCGACACCGCCACCGGGGTGGCGCGGATCGTCGCCGCCCTCGGCACGCTGATCGTCCTCGCGCTGGCCTCCGACGAGATCGCCGGCTCGCCACGGGAGAGCGAGACCTACGCACTGCTGCTGTTCTCGACCACCGGCACGCTCGTCCTCGCCGGCGCCGACGACCTGCTCGTCGTAGTGGTCGGGTTCCTGCTCGCGAGCATCCCGCTCTACGGCCTGATCGGCATCGCGCGCACCCCCCGCGGGGCCGAGGCGGCCATGAAGACCTACCTGCTCGGTGCCCTGTTCGGCATCCTCCTGCTGCTCGGGGTCACGCTGCTCTACGGAGTCTCCGCGACCACGTCGTACGCAGACCTCACCGACCGACTTGCTGAGGCGCCGCAGGGCGTGGTCGCGGCGGGCGTCGTGGCGGTGCTGGGTGGCTTGATGTTCAAGGCCGGCGGTGTCCCGGGGCACTTCTGGGTCCCCGATGCCGCCGAGGGTGCGGGCGGGGCGGTCGCGGCCTTCCTCACCACCGTGCCCAAGATCGGCGCGATGCTCGCCGCCTACAGGCTCATCGCCATGCTCCCCGACACCCTCGCCTGGCCGCTGCTGGTCGCCGTCCTCGCGGTCGCCAGCATGACGCTCGGCAACCTTGCCGCCTACTGGCAAACCGACCCCCGGCGCCTGCTCGGCTGGTCCACGGTCAGCCAGGTCGGCTACCTCCTCGTGCCGGTCGCCGTCGCCGGGCGCAGCGACCTAGCCCTGCCCTCCCTGCTGCTCTACCTCGCCGGCTACACCGTCACGAACCTCGCGGCTTTCGCGGTGACGACCACCTTCCCTGACCGGCGCGACCTCGACTCCTACCGCGGCATGGGCCGAGCCCGGCCGTGGCTGGGCGCATCCCTCGTGGTGGCGCTGCTCGGCCTCGTCGGCACCCCGCCGACCGTGGTCTTCGCTGGCAAGCTCACCACCACCGCCGCCGCCTGGGACGGCGGACTTGCCTGGCTGGCCGTGCTGGTTTTCGTCAACACCGTGATCAGCCTCTTCTACTACCTCCGGTGGATCGCACCCGTCTACGGCCGAGTGGAGCCACCCGCGCCAACCCCGCCAGGGGCGTTCGTCGCTGCTACCTGGTCGCCGACGACGGCGGTGGTGACCGCCGGTCTAAGCCTTGCGCTCGGCATCGGAGCCGGCGCCCTCTGGAGTGTCTTCTCGGTCTGACCGGCATCCGCAGATGGAGAACCAGCTGCCACGCGCCGGAGCGTCAGCCTGGCCCTGGTCATCCTGCGTGGGGAACGAATCCGTGGTCGGCGCTGTACGACGCAAGCACATCCGGTGCCGCGGACCCGGTCTTGAGGTAGGCATGGTCCAGACGCAAGGCGAGGCTGTCGACGGCTGCCGCGAGCATGGCCGCCGACAGGCGTACCTCTTGTGAAGGTGACCTCTTTCCGGCGTCCGCGAGTTCCAAGGCGTAGGGGAGGGTTGCCGCCAGCGACAGTTCTTCCTCTTCCTCCACGAAGTAGTAGGACTCGGCGTACTGCATGAGGTCCGTCTCGGCTTGGATCACGCCTTCAGTCACGGCGTCGAGCATGCGGCTGACGATGGACGGTTCTCCACCTGCTACGACGTCCGTGGAGTGGCTTGACTGCAGAATGTCCAGACGCTTCGCAATGGACCGCCGCCTACCCAGAGCGGGATACACCTGCAGGATCCAGGAGATGGCGGCGGTCAAGAGGACGAACCCGAGCAGCGCCTCGAACGGTGTCAGCAGTCGCAGGGCGGGGTCGGCGGGGGTGATGTCGCCGAAGCCGAGCGTGGCGACGGTGACCAAGGACAGATATAGCGCAGCCAAGACATCGGACGACTCCTCGGGCCGCAATGCAGACCCGAAGTAGAAACCCTGCTGCATGTGAGGCAGATACACCAGCGTCCAACCGACGACCACCAAGCCAGTCCACAACATGACGGTTCCGAGGATTCCGAACGGCCCGGCGAGATGCCGCGTGTGACTGGGCAGCACACGCTTGGTGGCCCCCCAGACGACCTGGAACACCGAATGAGCGATGCGGCCGAATCCGCCCGGGTGCCACAGCGTGTGGAATATGTCCCACAGCGCCACCAAGACAACGAGGAGGCCTGCCGAGCTAATGATCCATCCCATCCGGGCGACTTTAGTGCCAACGGCGGGGGGCTCGGATCGGCGGTGTAGTGGGACGCCGGCCACGATCGGTCCGACTTCACCGTGCGTGACGCCGCAGTCACCGTGTCCGCGTCGGTGCCCGAAGTTGAGTCCCCGATAGTGGTGTAGCGCGGTCGTCGAGGTCGTCCCCGGCGTGTACGTCGGACGCAGGCGCGGCCACCGCGTGATCCTTCGAGTCAACCTTCTACCGAATCCTCGAGGACCATCACG
>NZ_BNAD01000020.1 GCF_014653115.1 Nocardioides flavus (ex Wang et al. 2016)
GACCCCAGGCACGCCGTTCTCCTGTCACCGGTTCCTGTTCTTCGACAGCTCAGAAACCTAGGCAGGGAGCGGCGTGCCGCCACGACAGGCGCGCTCACCTACCCACAGATGTGTCAGGAGAGCCGGTCAGCCGGGGATCCCTGACGACCAGGATCAGCGGGCGTACGCCGCGAGCTCGCCGGCGAGGTCGGCGTTGGCCCGGCCGACGACGAGCGTCCCGTCGCCGGTGTGCTCCAGGGAGCCGATCTCGGCCTCCTGGTGGATGCGGTTGACCAGGTCGCCGCGCTCGTAGGGCAGCAGCACGTCGAACTCGACCTGCGGGCGCGGCAGCTCGGACTCGATGGTCCGCAGCGCCGCCTCGATGCCCTCGCCGGTCTTCGCGCTGACCACCACGCTGTGCGGCTCGCGGGCGCGCAGCCGGCTGATCACCAGCGGGTCGGCGGCGTCGGCCTTGTTGATCACGATGATCTCGGGGACCTTGTCGGCGCCGATCTCGGCGAGCACCTCGCGCACGGCCGCGACCTGGCCCTCGGGGTCGGGGTGCGACCCGTCGACGACGTGCAGCAGCAGGTCGGAGTCGGCGACCTCCTCCAGCGTCGAGCGGAACGCCTCCACGAGGCCGTGCGGGAGGTGCCGGACGAAGCCCACCGTGTCGGACATCGTGTAGATGCGGCCGTCACTGGTCGTCGTGCGCCGGGTGGTGGGGTCGAGGGTCGCGAAGAGCGAGTCCTCGACGAGCACGCCGGCGTCGGTGAGCCGGTTGAGCAGCGAGGACTTGCCGGCGTTGGTGTAGCCGGCGATCGCGACGCTCGGGATGTGGTTGCGGCGGCGCGACTGCCGCTTGACCTCGCGGGTCCCGCGCATCTCCTTGAGCTCGCGGCGCAGCTTGGCGATCTTGGTGTTGATCCGGCGACGGTCGGTCTCGATCTTGGTCTCACCGGGGCCACGGCCACCGATGCCCTCGCCGCCGGCGGCGCGACCGCCGGCCTGGCGCGACAGGTTGCCGCCCCAGCCGCGCAGGCGCTGCTTCATGTACTGCAGCTGGGCCAGCTCGACCTGCGCCTGGCCCTCCTTGCTCTTGGCGTGCTGGGCGAAGATGTCGAGGATCAGCGCGGTCCGGTCGACGACCTTGACCCTGATCTTGTCCTCGAGGTTGCGCAGCTGGCTCGGCGCGAGCTCGCCGTCGCAGATGACGGTGTCGGCGCCGGTGGCCTGGACGATCTCGCGGATCGCCTCGACCTTGCCGCGGCCGATGTAGGTCGCCGGGTCGGGCTTCTGGCGGCGCTGGAAGACCGCCTCGAGGACCTCGGAGCCGGCGGTCTCGGCGAGCAGCGCGAGCTCGGCCATGGAGTTCTCGGCGTCGGTGACCGACCCGTCGGTCCACACGCCGACGAGCACGACCTTCTCCAGGCGGAGCTGGCGGTACTCGACCTCGGTGATGTCCTCGAGCTCGGTGCGCAGGCTCGCGACGCGACGCAGGGCGTGGCGCTCGGCGAGCTCCTGCGCGCCGACGGTGAGCTCCTCGGGGTCGGCCTCGTCGTAGTCCTCGTCGGCGTAGCCGGACTCGAAGCCGTCGTCGAGGTCGTCGTCGAGGTCACCGTCGGAGTCGGGCTCGCCGGTGTCGAGCAGCTCGTCGTCGAGCTGGATGGTGTCGTCGTCCCAGCCGCGGGTGGCGTCGAGCGCGTCACGGAGGTTGAAGTCAGGTGCGTTCGTCATATGCCGTCAAGGGTAGGTCGGCGCGCCGACCTGCGCGAACGACTTTGCTCCGTACGTCTCCCGGTGGACGCCGCGGGTCGGGTCAGCGCCGCACACGCACCTTCGTCGAGCGGCTCGACGCGCACTCGGCCACCCCGGGGGCGTAGCGCCCACGCACGACCACGTAGTAACGGCCCGCGCCGCGAGGCGCGCGGGTGCTGAAGCGTCCCGAGGACCTCGTGCGCAGCACGACCAGCTTGGGGTCGCGGCCGCGCTTCGCGCGCTTGAGCACCACCTCGGCACCGGCGTGGCAGGCGGTGGCGCCGGAGCGTACGCGCCCCTCGAGCCGGCGCCCGTCCTTGGCGAGGCGCACCTTCGTCCCGGCCGCCGGGCACCCGGTCGCCGTGGTGGCGGCGACGAGCCGGCAGCCGTCCACGGTGTCGACGCGGCCGTCCCCGTCGGTGTCGCCGTCGCAGGCGTCGCCGATCCCGTCGGCGTCCCGGTCGGCCTGGTCGGGGTTGGCCACGCCGGTGCAGTTGTCGGTGTGGTCCTCGGCGGCGTCGTCGTCGGCGTCGCACGCGGTGTAGCTGATCCGCACCGACCAGGACTCCACCCGACCGCGGAACCCGGCCCAGTTGTCGACCAGCAACCGCCACTCGCCCTGCGCGGTCGTGCCGTCGTGCTCGGCCAGCGGCTCGTCGGGCCGGTAGGTCCCCGCCAGCGACTCCGGGCCGTACGCGGCTGGCGCCTCGTCGTCCCACGTCAGCGGGGCCACCTGCGGGCCGCTGCCGGTGAAGCGTCGCTGCAGGATGCTGGTCGTGACGTGGGCGAGGCGCACCCTGACCTGCGAGGCGTTGTCGTGGACGAGCGACACCTCGACGTCTACGTCCTCCACGCCGGCGGTGGACGCGGGCGCGACGAGCACGAAGTCGGTCGTCGTGAAGGAGTCGCCGGCGGCGGCCACCGCGCCGCCGGTGCCGGTCGTGGTCACCACGCAGGGCACCGGCGCGGCCACCGCCGTCGGCGCCGGGGTCACGACCGAGACGAAGCCGGCCACCAGGCCGGCCGCGGCCAGCCGGGTCATCAGGGGACGCATCGCGTCAGGCTAGACCTGACCGCGGGCCACAGCCACACCCGCGAGCGGTTCAGGCGCGGTGCCGTCCGGCCGGTGCGGTCGGCTCGCCCACCACGGACGCCTGGTCGAGGAACTCGTCGCACGCCGACCGTACGGCATGGGGTGTGTCCGCGGGGCCGACCACGAGCACCCGTACGCCGGCGCCGTGCAGTCGGTGCACGAGCGGCAGCATCGAGGTCATGTCACCGGCGAGGACCACCTCGTCGACGGAGGCCTCCCGGGCGATGTCGACCGCGTCGATGGCCAGCGCCACCAGCGCCTGGTCGTCGTCGGCGGTGAACTGGTGGAACGAGTGCATGCCCTCCCGGCGCAGCCGCTCGACCCACGAGCCGAGGTCCGCGCGACGCCAGTCGCCGTAGGCGCGGCACACGTTGACCGCACCGCGGTCGCCGAGCCGGGCGAGCAGTCCCGCGGCGACGTCCTCGGGGACTCGGCGGGCGTCGACCAGGACGGCCAGCCGCGTGGCGTGCTCGGTGTCCTCCCCGCCCGGACGGTGCGGCAGGGACGGCGTACGCGTCGCTCGGTCGGACGGCGGGTCCGGGGCGGGCTCGGGCTCGGCGGCCGCCTCCGGTCGCGGCTCGGGCTCGGGCTCGGGCGCGCTCTCGACCGCGTCGTCGCGGTCCTCCGGGTCGTCGGGCGTGCTCAGCGGTGGCGGCGCGACCCGTACGACGGCGCGTCGCGCGCCCACCCAGCGGCGTACGAGCGCGGCCAGCTCACCGTCCCTGGCCGTGCTCTCGACGAGGTCAGGGCCCGCGCGGTGCGGCTCCGCCAGATGTGCCATCGTGTGCCCCCCACAGGCCGGATGCGATGAAGACGTGCCCCTGCACCCTCCACCCTGCTCGCGCTCCGGGGGACCGAATGGCCCAGATCGTGGACGTCGGTCTGGACCAGCAGGACCTACCGCCGCTTGACGCGCACGGTGCGGGACCGGTCCGCCGCGCACAGTGCCTCAGCCGCCGAACCGACGGTCACGTAGTAGCGACCGGAGCGACGCGGTGCCCGGGTCCGGAAGGTCCCGTTGGTGCGCGTGGTCATCACGACGAGCTTGCGGTCCGCCCCGCCGCGCTTGCGCCACAGGGTCACCGGCACCGACGAGCGGCACCCGGTGGCCGGCGACTCGACGACACCGCGCAGCCGGTTGCGCTTGACGCGCTGTCGCAGCTCGACCGTGCGGGCGTACGCGCAGCCGACCGTGCAGCCGGGGGCGGTCGCGGCGGGACCGGTCGGGGTGCCCGGGGCGGTGGGCGTCGTGGTGGGTGTGGGGGTCGGCGTGGGGGTCGCCGGAGGTGCGGCGGGGTCCGTGCCAGGCGCGGCGTCGCAGGCATTGCCGGCGCCGTCGCCGTCCCAGTCGGTCTGGTCGGGGTTGGCGACCGAGGGGCAGTTGTCGACACTGTCGGGAACGCCGTCGCCGTCGGACTCGCAGTCCGTGGCCGTCACCGTGACCTCGAACATGTCCAGCCGGAGGCCCGTACCTCCGAAGCTCTCGACCCAGAGGGTCCAGTCCTCGTCGATCGGACGACCGTCGAAGCGCGACAGCGCCTCACGCGGTTGGACGGCGCCTCCTGTCATGTAGGGGGTCCACCACCCACTGGCCTCGTCGTCGAACGTGAGGTCGATCGAGGCAGTCGACTGGGGTGTGCCCTGGAACAGCTCCGCCCCGGCGCCGAACGAGCTGAGCCCCATCGTCACCATGCTTCCCGAGTAGGCCTCGAACCTGACCCGCACGTTCACGTCGGCCACCATCGCGCCGGGCACCGACGGTCCGTAGGAACTGAGGTTGTACTGCTGCGAGCCCATGACCCGCTCTCCCACGG
This sequence comes from Nocardioides flavus (ex Wang et al. 2016), assembly GCF_014653115.1. Classification (GTDB taxonomy): domain Bacteria; phylum Actinomycetota; class Actinomycetes; order Propionibacteriales; family Nocardioidaceae; genus Nocardioides; species Nocardioides flavus. The sequence continues at coordinate 4,645 of NZ_BNAD01000020.1, forward strand.
TCCGCGTGTAGGTCTGCGTGCACGGCACCGCGGCCACGGCCGGCGTACCCGTCGAGACGACGGCGACGGCGCCCGTGAGCACCAGTCCGAGCACGAGTCCGAGCATCGCGCCTGCGCGCGTCAGCATCCCCATGACGTGGGGACTACCCCGTTCGGGCGGACCTCAATCCTGCCCGGTCGACGTCATCCGGGTGGTGTCACTTGGGGGGCATCCGGATGCCGCCGTCGACGCGGATGGTCTCGCCGTTCATGTAGGAGTTGGTCAGGCACTCCACGACCATGCTGGCCAGCTCGTCGGCGCGGCCGAGGCGCTTGGGGAAGAGCACGTTCTGCCCGAGGTTGGCCTTGAACTCGTCGGGGTTCGGGAACGCGTCGTAGATCGGGGTGTCGATGAGCCCGGGGGCGACGGTGTTGAGGCGGATGCCGGCGGCCGAGAGGTCGCGGGCGACGGGCAGGGTCATCCCGACCACGCCGCCCTTGGACGCGGAGTAGGACGCCTGGCCGATCTGGCCGTCGAAGGCGGCGACCGACGCGAGGTTGACGATGGCGCCGCGCTGGCCGTCCTCGTCGGGCTCGTTGCGGCTCATCACGGTCGCGGCCTGGCGGGTCACGTCGAAGGTGCCGATGAGGTTGATCTCGACGACCTTGCGGAAGGCGTCGAGGTCGTGGGCCTGCTCGAGCAGCCCGTCGCGACCGATGGTGCGCTGGGCCCAGCCGATGCCGGCGGAGTTGACGCACGCGCGCAGCGGCGCGATCTCGGCGGCCGCCTCGACGGCGGCGGTGACCTGCGCGGTCCGGGTCACGTCGACGGAGGCGAAGACGCCGCCGATCTCGGCGGCCAGCGCCTCGCCCTTCTCGGCGTTGAGGTCTGCGACGAGGACCGTCGCACCCCGGGCGGCGAGGGCGCGGGCGACGGCGGCACCGATGCCGCTCGCGCCGCCGGTGACGATGGCGGTGGATCCGGTGATGTCCATGCCGCGAAGCCTAGGCGGCCGGCGGGGCCGTGCGAGCACCGGCTCCGGCGGACTTGATTGACGTCAATTCAATCCATGCGGGACTGCTCAGAGGTCGGTCGTCCCCTCCGCGACCAGCACGGCCGGGCCCGTCATGAGCACCCGGTCGTCCTCGGTCCACTCGACGCGGAGCGTGCCCCCGGGCAGGTCCACGCGGTAGACGGTGCCCCGTGGGGCGCCGTCGGCCAGGGCCGTGGCCACGGCGACCGCGCACGCGCCGGTGCCGCACGAGCGGGTCTCCCCCGACCCGCGCTCGTGGACGCGCATCGCGACGTGGTGCTCACCCCGTCGTACGACGAACTCGACGTTGACGCCCTCGGGGTAGACCGCGTCGTCGTGCTCCGGGGGCTCGAGGAGCGGGCCGGCCTCGGCGAGGTTGTCGACGAACGCGACGGCATGGGGGTTGCCCATCGAGACGTGGACGGCGGGCCACGAGCGACCCATCACCGACACCGACGTCTCCCCCAGCACCTGCGGGCGGCCCATGTCGGCGGTCAGCTCGTCGCCGGCGCGGTCGAGGACCTTGACACCGTCGCGGGTCTGGATCCGCATCGGGAACGGCTCCCCCTCGTGCTCGTGGAGGTAGCGCGCGAACACCCGGATCCCGTTGCCGCACATCTCGCTGACCGAGCCGTCGGCGTTGCGGTAGTCCATGAACCAGCCGTCACCGCGGCGTACGGCGCGCAGCACCCCGTCGCCACCGATGCCGGCGCGACGGTCGCACAGCGCCCGCACCCGCTCGGCCGACATCTCCCCGTCGGCACCGCCGTGGACCGTGCCGTCGGGGTCGGGCAGGACCACGAAGTCGTTCTCGGTGCCGTGGCCCTTGAGGAAGCGGTAGCTCACGCGTCCAGTCTGGCAGGTGCCCGGATCAGCGCGGGTCGACCACCTTCGCCGACCCCTTGCCGCGACGACTCGGCTCGGCCACCGCGGTCATCCGCTTGCGCGGTCCGAGCTCGATGGCGGTCGCCGCCCCGATCTCCGCGGCGCTGGTGAACGCGTCACCCGCCGGCACGAGCGTGTGCCCAAGGGCGGTCAGCGCCGGACCGTACGCCGCGATGAACGCCGGCTCGGCCGTGACGTTGGCGGTGTTGCGCTGCGTGGCGCGCGGAGCCGCGACGGCCTCCTCGATCGTCATGCCGAGGTCGATGCGGTTGACCAGCACCTGGATCACCGTCGTGATGATCGTCGAGCCGCCCGGCGAGCCGAGCGCGAGGAACGGCTTGCCGTCCTTGAGCACGATCGTCGGCGACATCGAGCTGCGCGGCCGCTTGCCCGGCTGGATGCGGTTGGGGTCGGCCGGGTCGTAGACGGTCGAGAAGTCGGTCAGCTCGTTGTTGAGCAGGAAGCCGTGGCCCGGCACGACCATGCCCGAGCCGCCGGTCTGCTCGATGGTGAGGGTGTACTCGACGACGTTGCCCCACCGGTCGGCGACGGTCAGGTTGGTGGTGGAGATGTTCTCGGTGTCGGCGTCGGTCGTGCCCTTCGCCGACGACGGCGAGCACACCCCGTCGTACGACGTCACGTCACCCGCGGCGACCGGCTTCTTCGCGGCCTTCGTGGGGTCGAGCGAGCAGGCGCGCTCCGCGGCGAACCGGTCGTCGAGCAGGCGCCGGGTCGGCACGTCGGTGTAGGCCGGGTCCCCGAGGTACTTGCCGCGGTCGGCGAAGGCCAGGGCGCTGGCCTCGAGGTAGTGGTGCAGTGCCTGCTCGGGGGTCATCGCCGACAGGTCGTAGCGCTCGAGGATGTTGAGCGCCTCGCCGACGGTGGTGCCACCGGAGGACGACGGAGCCATGCCGTAGACGTCGTGGCCGCGGTAGGACGACCTCGTCGCCCGCTGGGAGCGGACCTCGTAGTCGCGCAGGTCGCGCGGGGTGAGGTAGCCGGGCGGCACCGGAAGGTCGGTGTTCTTCGTGGTGCGCGGCTCGCGCACCACGTCCGACATCAGCCGTGCGAGACGACCGCGGTAGAACGCCTTCGTGCCCCGCCGTGCGATCGCCTCGTAGGTCTCGGCGAGGTCGGGGTTGCGGAAGATCGAGCCGACCTCCGGGGCGTCGCCACCGCGCAGGAAGAGCTTCCTGGTGTCCTTGAACGCGCGGAAGCGCTCCTCGTTGTCGAGCGTCTGCTGGCGGAAGGTCTCGTCGACCCGGAACCCGCGGCGGGCGACCTTGGTGGCCGGGGCGAGGGACTCGGCCAGCGACCACGTGCCCCACCTCTCCAGCGCCTTGTCCCAGGTCGCCAGGGTGCCGGGCGTGCCGACGCTGACTCCGCTGGTCACCAGCTCGGGGGTGAAGGGGTACGGCTTGCCGGTGTCGGGGTCGATGAAGGCGTCCTGCGGCATCTTGCGCGGGGCGGTCTCGCGGCCGTCGATGGTGCGGACCTTGCCGGACCTGGCGTTGTAGAACACGAAGTAGCCGCCACCGCCGATGCCGGCGCTGTAGGGCTCGGTGACGCCGAGCGTCGCGGCCGCGGCGACGGCGGCGTCGACCGCGTTGCCACCCGCCTTGAGCACCTTGAGCCCAGCCGCGCTGGCCTCGGGGTCGACCGTGCTGATCGCGCCGCCCTTGCCGACCGCGAACGGGTCCTTGACGGTGGGGCGCTCGGACGAGGCGGTCGGCGCCGACGAGGCGGGCGCCGGCTGCGCGGGCGCCGGGGCGGCGAGCAGCGCGGTCGAGACGGCCAGGGCGCCGCCGGCGGCGACGACGGCGGTGACCCGGCGGGCCAGCGGGGACGAGGGGTGGGACGAGGGACGTGACATGGAGGGACCTCCCGAGAGTCGGTCCGCCCACCCTGCTCCTGGTCCGGCGTCTTGTCCACGCCCCCTCGGGTGCGCCTCAGCGCACCACGGCGTAGCGCCCGCACATGAAGTCGCGGTTGCGGGCGACCTCCTCGAGGCGCAGCTCGACGTGGCGCGGCAGGACGGGGGCGCCTCCGCCGAGGGTGACCGGGGCGCACTGGAGCCACACCTCGTCGAGCAGGCCGGCGTCGTGGAGCTGGCCGACGAGCTCACCCCCGCCGACCACCCAGAGGTCCTTGCCGTCGGCGGCCGCGGTCATCTCGGCGTGCACCCGGCGTACGTCGTCGCGGTCGAACCGCACGCTGGGCGGTGCCTCGGGGAAGGTGCGGTGGGTCAGCACCCACGTCGGCAGCGGGCCCCACGGGTCGTCGTCGTGGTCGAGGATCCACTGCCAGGTGGTGGCGCCCATGACGCACGCGCCGATCCGCTCGCGGAAGCCGGGATAGGCCATCGGGCCGTCCTCGTCGAGGTCGCGCGAGGTCAGCCAGTCGAGCGAGTGGTCGGTGGTCGCGATGAAGCCGTCGAGCGAGCAGCCGGTGTAGTAGATCGTCGCCATGCCGTCAGCGTGCCACCGCGCGCCGGTCGTACGCCTGACCGTGCTTGCCCTCCCGGCGCTCACCCGCCGAGGCGTTCGACCGCCTCCACCGCCTTGTCCACCCGCTCGGGGTCGTCGTGCGCGACCCACACGATGCGGGGGTCCTTGCGGAACCAGGAGTCCTGGCGCCGCGCGAAGCGGCGGGTGGCGACCGTGGTCTGCTCGATCGCCTCGGCCAGGCTGCGGTCGCCGGCGAGGTAGCCCATCACCTCGCGGTAGCCGATGGCGCGCGACGCGGTGCGGCCCTCGGCCAGTCCGCGGGCCAGCAGCGCCTCGACCTCCTCGACGAACCCGTCGGCGAACATCTGCTCCACCCGGCGCGCGATCCGCTCGTCGAGCGTCGGGCGGTCGATCTCGACGCCGATCTGCACGGTCAGCGGGTCGGCGTACTCCAGTCGCGGCAGGCTGGCGCTGAACGGGCGGCCGGTGAGCGCGACCACCTCCAGGGCGCGTACGACGCGGCGCCCGTTGTCGGGCAGGATCTGCGCCGCGGCCTCCGGGTCGACGCCGGCGAGGCGCTGGTGCAGGGCGTGGCTGCCGAGGCGCTCGAGCTCGGCCTCGAGCTCGCGGCGCAGCGAGTCGTCGGTGCCGGGGAAGTCGAAGCGATCGACGATCGCACGGGTGTAGAGCGCCGAGCCGCCCACCAGCACCGGGGTGGCGTCGCGCCCGCGGATCTCGGCGATCGCCTCGCGCGCCCAGCCCTGGAACAGCGCGACGGTGGCGGGCTCCGTGACCTCGAACAGGTCGAGCAGGTGGTGGGGGATGCCGCGGCGCTCGGCCTCGGGGAGCTTCGCGGTGCCGACGTCCATGCCGCGGTAGACCTGCATCGCGTCGGTGTTGACCACCTCTCCCCCGAGCCGCTCGGCGAGGTCGAGGCTGAGGCCGGTCTTGCCCGAGGCGGTGGCTCCGACGAGGGCGACGACCGGTCGGGGCCTGGGACGGGACATGCCCCGATTGTCGCAGCGTGGCTAGTCTCGAGGTGTGCCGGAGTCACCACCCGTCGGGGTGGGACGGCTGATCGCGAGGAGGTCCTCATGAGTTTCCTGGACAAGGCGAAGGCCAAGCTCACCCAGGCGGTCGACGAGCACGGCGACAAGATCGCCGAGGGCATCGACAAGGCCGGTGCGTTCGCCAACGAGAAGACCGGCGGCAAGCACGCCGACAAGATCGACAAGGCGACCGGCAAGGCGCGCGACGCGCTCGACTCCCTCGACGGCAAGGACGACGACATCCCGCCGACCCGTCCGTGACCGACCGCTTCGCGCTCGTCCCGGCCTCCTACGTCTACCTCCTCCGCGAGGGCGGCGACGGCACGGAGGTGCTCCTGCAGCAACGCGGCCCGGTGCCCTACATGCCGGGGCACTGGGCCGCTGCCGCCGCCGGCCACGTCGAGCCGGGCGAGACGGCGTACGACGCTGCGCGCCGCGAGGCGCTCGAGGAGCTCGGCATCACGGACCTGTCCCTTGACTTCGCGTTCACGATGCAGCGCAGCCGGTTCGGGCCGGCGGTCGAGGAGCGCGCCGACTTCTTCTTCACCGCGCGGTCGTGGAGCGGCGAGCCGCGGATCGTCGAGGCGGAGAAGGCCACGTCGCTCGGCTGGTTCGGCCTCGGCGCGTTGCCGGAGCCGATGGTGCCGCACGAGGCGTACGCCCTGGCGCACCTGTCGTCGGGCGTCGGCTACCTCGCCTACGGGTGGGGCGACCGCCCGACCGGGGGTGGCCACGCCCCGGCGGCCACGGCAGGATCGGACGGATGACCCAGGGAGGGGAACGATGACCGACAGCGACCTGAGCCCGATGCCCGAGCCCTACGCCGAGGAGCCCCAGCTGGTGCCCGGCGGGGTGGACGCGATCCACGACGACCCGGCCGACAACGGCCTGGCCCGTGACCTCGACCCCGACGGCAACCCCGCCGTCGACGACGTCCTGCCCGACGAGATCTCCGAGCCGGACGACAAGCCCCAGGCCCCGGAGGGCGAGGCCGACGACCAGGAGGCCGCCGCCACCGACGAGTCCGGCGACGGTCCGTCGGCGGGCCAGGAGGCAGAGGACGGCTCGCCGGAGCCGCCGGCCTGAGGTCCCGTACGCAGATCGTGGAGTCCGTGCGTCGGATGTCGGCTCACGGACTCCACGGTCCCGTCGGAACCACCGGTTCACCGGTGGTTCGCACCGACGGGCAGCTCACGCCGCCAGCCCCGTCCACGCGCAGCCGCTGCCGCACGGACGCCCGGGAGGCCAGCCCTCCCGCTCGAGGACGAGCGACACCTTGGCCGCCGTGCTGCACGGCCGGCCGACGACCTGGCCCCACGTGAGGCGGAGCGTGTCCTCGCCGTCCACCGCGGCGTCGAGGTCCCGCTCGAAGTCGCGGTCGCGCTGCTCGGCCGTGTCGTGGAACAGCCGCCCGTCGAGCTCGATGAGCCTGTCGCGCAGCGCGACGTCGCGGTAGACCACGCCGCTCGCGGTCCCGGCGCGCACCTGGCGCCGCCCCGCGGGGAGGCCGTGCGGACGCTCGACGCGCGTGAGGTAGGCGTGCTCCAGCACCGAGCAGGTCCCGTTGGCGACGTCGGCGAGGACCGCCTCGAGGAGCTCGCGACGCGGCGCCCTCCGGCGTCGCGCCAGGGCCTCCTGCATCCTCTCGGCCGTGGTGTGCCTGCCCTGGACGGCGCGCGCGATCGCTCCGACGGCGTCGAGCTCGCCGGCCGTCACGAGCGCCACGTCCAGGGCGGCCTCCTCGTAGCGCATCCGTGGCGGACCCACGTTCCACAGCACCCGGCTCCCGAGGTCGAAGGTCCGCACGACGGTGATGCCGGCGGGCGCGAGCACGCGACGGTCGCGTGCGACCGCGACCTGGATCGGTCCGGCGTCCTCACCGCGGCCGGGGCCGTCCGCCGCCCTCATGGCCGAAGCGCCGTGGAGGGCTGCACCCAGGTCGTCGGCGCGCGGTGCCTCGAGCCGCCGCCGGGTCCCGTGCGAGGCGCAGAACAGCACGGCGGCCCACGCCTGCTGGATCCAGCTCGGCGGGCCGGTGTGGTCGACGTACACACCGGGGAACAGCGGCGTCAGGTCGCGGCGCCGTACGAGTCGGCGCAGGTCGTGTGGCGCGAGGCCCGCGCCCTCCACCTGGCGCCGCGAGATCACGCCGGCCTGCTGGGCGAGGGTCGGTCCGAGACGCTCCATGCCGTACGACGATCCCCGGCGGCGGCGGGCCGCGCGACCCCGTACGCACGATCTGTGGAGAACGTCATCGTGGAGTCCGCGTTCCGAATGCCGGCTCACGGACTCCACGTTCCGGGTGGAACCACCGGTTCACCGGTGATTCCCACCACCCGGGGACCGCGGGCAGCCCTCAGCCGCAGGCAGGCGCAGGAGGCAGGGGCGCAGGTACGCCGACCGCGGGCATCCCGAGCCCCACGGAGGAGGGCGCGGGCGGGGCGGACGTACGCCGCTCCCAGGCGTCACCGGCGCGGGTGCGGCGCACGGACCGGACCGGACCGTCGGCGACGAGGTGGTGGGGCGCGGCGTAGGTGATCTCGACGGTCACCATGTCGCCGGGACGCACGGAGTCCTCGGGCACCTGGGAGAAGTCGGCGGCGAAGTGCACGAGCCGGTTGTCGGGCGCGCGGCCGGACAGGCGGCGCGTCGCAAGGTCCTTGCGGCCCTCGCCCTCGGCGACCATCAGCTCGACGGTGCGCCCGACGAGCGCCTTGTTCTCCGACCAGGCGACGTCCTCGACGACCTCGACGAGCCGCTGGTAGCGGTCCTTGACGACGTCGGCGGGCACCTGGTCCTCGAGCACGGCGGCGGGGGTGCCTGGGCGCTTGGAGTACTGGAAGGTGAAGCACGCCGAGAAGCGCGCGGCCCGCACCACGTCGAGGGTGGCCTGGAAGTCCTCCTCGGTCTCGCCGGGGAAGCCGACGATGATGTCGGTGGTGATCGCGGCGTCCGGGATGGCGGCGCGCACGCGCTCGATGATGCCGAGGTACTTCGACTGGCGGTAGGAGCGCCGCATGTCGCGCAGCACCTTGTCGGAGCCGGACTGCAGCGGCATGTGCAGCGACGGCATCACCGTCGGCGTCTCGGCCATCGCCTCGATCACGTCGTCGGTGAACTCCGCCGGGTGCGGCGAGGTGAAGCGCACCCGCTCGAGGCCCTCGATCTCGCCGCAGGCGCGCAGCAGCTTGGAGAAGGCCTGGCGGTCGCCGAACTCCACGCCGTAGGCGTTGACGTTCTGGCCGAGCAGGGTGACCTCGGTGACGCCCTCGGCGACGAGCGCCTCGACCTCGGCGAGGATGTCGCCGGGGCGGCGGTCCTTCTCCTTGCCGCGCAGCGCCGGGACGATGCAGAAGGTGCACGTGTTGTTGCACCCGACCGAGATCGACACCCACGCGGCGTACGCCGACTCCCGCTTGGTCGGCAGCGTCGAGGGGAAGACCGACAGCGACTCGAGGATCTCGACCTGGGCCTCCTCCTGGACCCGCGCCCGCTCGAGCAGCACCGGCAGCGAGCCGATGTTGTGGGTGCCGAAGACGACGTCGACCCACGGCGCCTTCTTCGTGATGGTGTCGCGGTCCTTCTGGGCCAGGCAGCCGCCGACGGCGATCTGCATGCCGGGCCGCTGAGCCTTGACCGGCGCGAGGTGGCCGAGGTTGCCGTAGAGCTTGTTGTCGGCGTTCTCGCGCACGGCGCAGGTGTTGAAGACGACGACGTCAGGATGGTCGGCCTGCCCCTCGGAGCCGTCCTTGTCGAAGCGGACGTAGCCGGCGTCCTCCAGCAGGCCGCTCAGCCGCTCGGAGTCGTGGACGTTCATCTGGCACCCGTGGGTCTTGACCTCGTAGGTGCGGGCAGCGACGGCTTCCGGGGTGGCGGCGGGTGCAGTGCTCATAGCGGGTCAAGCGTACGGCGGCGTGCGGAGGTGCCCCGCATCGTGCCTGCACGACCGCGCGGGGCGACGGCGCCCGGCACGCGTCCGGACCATCCCGTCTAGTCCAGTCGGGCCATTTCCTCGGATTTGCCACATTGCTCGGTCGAACTTGCCCAAGATCCTCTCGTCAGATACACAAGGCGGTAACACCCGGCGCCCTCCCCCACGGGGCGCCGGGACCGTCCACCGGCCCAGGGAGCCCGCCGTGCAGCTCGAGAGCCAGGCCGACCGTTCCCCGGTAGCCCGCGGGCTGCTCGTCATCGGCCTGGTCGTTACCGTCCTGTTGCTCTCGCTCCTCCCCTCCGACGTCCACGCGGCCGGCAAGAAGGGCGGCAAGCAGTCGACCCGCAGCGGCGCGGTCCGCGCCACGCTTGCCTCGCTCCCCCCGATCGTGCAGCCAGGCACCTCCCCGACGAGCCCGCGCAGCACCGGCAGTCTGGTGGCGACCTTCAGCCCGGCCTCGCCCGGCCAGAAGGTGACCCTCGAGCGCCGCACGGGCAGCGCGTGGAAGGTCGTCGACACCGCCCGCGAGGACGCGTGGGGCTCCGCCGCCTTCGCACCCCGCGCCGGGACCTACCGCGCGAGCACCACCTCCGGCGGCCGCACCTGGACCACCCGCGCGGTGACCACGAGGCGCTGGTCGCCCGCCTTCGAGGACACCTTCTCCGGCACGGACCTCGACCTCTCGGTGTGGAACGACCAGAAGCGCGAGCACGAGAGCGTGTACGCCCCGCGCACCTGCGCCCGGGTCGACCCCGCCGCCCGCCGCGTCGGTGGCGGCGTGCTGCACCTCGGCGTCGCCCTCGACCCCGCGCGCAGCGGCCTGCCGTGCTCGTACACGCACCCCCGCAGCTCGGGCACCAGCCCGTACCTGCTCAACAGCCAGGTCGCGACCGAGCACACGCGCTCGTTCCGCCACGGGATCGTCGCCGCGCGCATCAAGCCGCAGCGCGCCAAGGGCATGCACTCCGGCTTCTGGATGCTGCCGCAGGGCACGACGTACGTCGACGGGGTGCCCGCCGGCGGCACCGAGATCGACGTGATGGAGTTCTTCGGCGAGAACGGTCGCGGCACCGAGACCGTCGGCTCGCACATCCACTACTACGAGCCCGGCTGGAACAAGGTCAGCCTCGGCGACATGTTCCCCAGCCTGCGGCGCTCGCTCAGTGCCCGGCGCTCGTGGTGGCAGGAGTTCCACGTGTTCTCCGTGGAGTGGACCCCCACCGAGTACGTCTTCCGCATCGACGGCCGCGAGTACTACCGCGAGGCCAAGGCCGTCTCGCAGACCCCGCAGTACCTGGTGCTGTCCAACCTCACCTCCGACTACGAGCTCGGCGACCTCACCGCCGACGAGCTCGGCGACACCGCGCAGGTCGACTGGGTGCGGGTCTTCGACGCCACCTCCCACGAGACCTCGCGCGTCACCCACGGCCGCAAGGCGTCCTGACCGCACGGGTCGCCCCCGTCCCTGGGCCCCGCCCACCTAGGCTCACGGCATGCCCCGCCTGCACGCCCTCGAGCTGCTGCCCGACGAGGCCGGGTGCGAGGTCGTACGCCGGCAGTGGCAGGCCCTGCGCGACGCCGGCCTGCCCTCCCAGCTCGACCACCGCGGCGCCACCAACAGCCCGCACGTCACGGTCCTCGCCGCTCCCTCGATCGGCCCCGAGGACGAGCACCGCGCCCGCGAGCTCGTCGCCCCGCTGCTGCCGGCGGACGTCCGGCCCGCAGGCGTCGCGTTGCTCGGCGGCAGCCGCGTCTCGCTCGTACGCCTCGTCGACGTGCCCGACGAGATCGTGCGCGCGGTGCTCGAGCTGCGCTCCCACGTGCCAGGGGTGCAGCACGCCGGATGGCTGCCGCACGTCACCCTCGCGCGGCGCCTGCCGCGCGCCGACGTGGCCGCCGCGCTGGACGCCGTCGGGCACGAGGACACGGTGCTGACCCTCACCGAGCTGCGCCGCTGGGACCCCGAGGCGGGAATCGTCACCACTTTGTGATGGCCCCGACGGGCCGTGGACGATGGCCCGACAGGGCCACGTGCCGATAGGTTGCGGCCATGACCGCGCAGGAAACGGCCCCCGTCAGCGCCGGCCGGGGCGAGCCCCTCGTCGTGCTGAGCGGCGTCCAGAAGCACTTCGGGCAGCTGCACGCACTCAAGGACATCGAGCTCACCGTCACCCGCGGCGAGGTCGTCGTGGTGATCGGTCCGTCCGGGTCCGGCAAGTCCACGCTGTGCCGCACGATCAACCGGCTCGAGACGATCGACGAGGGCACGATCACCCTCGACGGCAAGGACCTGCCGCAGGAGGGCAAGGCGCTCGCCGCGCTGCGCGCCGAGGTCGGCATGGTCTTCCAGAGCTTCAACCTCTTCGCCCACAAGACGATCCTCGAGAACGTCACGCTCGGCCCGATCAAGGTCCGGGGCATGAAGAAGGAGGCGGCGGAGAAGAAGGCGCGCGAGCTGCTCGAGCGCGTCGGCGTCGGCCACCAGGCGGAGAAGTACCCCGCCCAGCTCTCCGGAGGCCAGCAGCAGCGCGTGGCGATCGCCCGCGCCCTGGCCATGGAGCCCAAGGTGATGCTCTTCGACGAGCCGACCTCCGCGCTCGACCCGGAGATGATCAAGGAGGTCCTCGACGTCATGGTCGACCTCGCCCAGCAGGGCATGACGATGATCGTCGTGACCCACGAGATGGGCTTCGCCCGCACCGCCGCCGACCGCGTGGTCTTCATGGCCGACGGCGCCATCGTCGAGGAGAACACCCCCGAGGAGTTCTTCACCAACCCCAGCTCCGACCGCGCGAAGGACTTCCTCGGCAAGATCCTCAAGCACTGAGGACCCACGCACGACCACGCCACAACCACGGGGGCCGGAAGTCATTCCGGCTCGGGACAGAAGGAGAAGCAATGCGATTCATCAGGACCAAGGCGCTCGTCGCCGCGACGGGTCTGGCCCTGTCGCTGGCCGCGTGCGGCGGCGACGACGAGGCGCCTGAGGTCGAGGTGGCGAGCGACACCGACTTCGAGGCCGGCACGACCATGGCCGAGATCGCGGAGGCCGGCACCGTCACCGTCGGCACCAAGTTCGACCAGCCGGGCTTCGGCCTGCAGAACCTCGAGGGCGAGCCCGAGGGCTTCGACGTGGAGGTGGCGAAGATCATCGCCGGCGCCATGGGCATCGCCCCCGAGGACATCGAGTGGAAGGAGAGCACCTCCGACATCCGCGAGCAGGTGATCGAGGACGGCGAGGTCGACTTCGTCGTCGCCACCTACACGATCAACGACGAGCGCAAGGAGCGGATCACCTTCGCCGGCCCCTACTACGAGGCCGGGCAGATGCTGATGGTCGCGGAGGACAACGACTCCATCGAGGGTCCCGAGGACCTCGCGGACAACCCCGACGCCAAGGTCTGCTCGGTGACCGGGTCCACGCCGTCGGAAAACATCAAGGAGTACCTCGCGAGCGAGGACCAGCTCGTGCTGTTCGACGTCTACGACAAGTGCGCCGACGCTCTCGACAACGGCCAGGTGGACGTCGTCACCACCGACAACGTCATCCTGCTCGGCTTCGTCGACGAGTCCGACGGCGCCTTCAAGCTCGTGGGTGAGCAGTTCACCGAGGAGCCCTACGGCATCGGCATCGAGAAGGGTGACGTCGCGTTCTGCGAGTTCATCAACGAGACGCTCGCCGAGAACGAGGACGCCTACCTCGAGGCCTGGGAGGCCACGGCAGGTCAGGTCGAGGGCACCGAGACGCCCGAGCTGCCCGAGCCGGACACCTGCGCCTGATCCATCCACGGTGTGCCGGGGCGGAGGTGTCCGCCCCGGCACCCGTTCGACGTAGAAGGACCTGATGTGGACGCCGTCTTCGACAACCTGGACCTCTTCTGGTCCGGATTCCTGAGGTCGCTCGGGATCTGCCTGTGGGGCATGGTGGGATCGCTCGTGCTCGGGACGTTCATCGCGGCCTGCCGGGTCTCCCCCATCCCCTCGTTGCGCTGGTTCGGCACCTCCTGGGTCACCCTCGTCCGCAACTGCCCCCTCACCGTGGTGCTCTTCTTCATGGCCTTCGGCCTGCCGGAGATCGGCATCAACCAGTCCTACTACGTCTTCGGCGTCGCGGCGCTGGTCATCTACACGAGCGCCTTCGTCTGCGAGGCGATCCGCTCCGGCATCAACTCCGTGTCCGCCGGTCAGGCCGAGGCGGCCCGCTCGATCGGCCTGACCTTCAGCCAGTCGCTCAGCCAGGTCGTGATGCCGCAGGCCTTCCGCAGCATCGTCCCGCCCCTGGGCAGCGTCATCATCGCGATGTTCAAGAACTCCGCGGTCGTGGGTGCGTTCGGCGTCGGCGGCGACCTCTGGTCCGTCTACAAGAACCTGACCAGCGCGCAGGGCTACGACGGCCTGCCCGTCATCACCGGGGTCGCCGTCGGCTACCTGTGCATCACCCTCCCGGCCGCAGCCTTCCTTGCCTACACCGAGCGAAAGGTGGCGATCGCGCGATGAGCAACGTCCTCTACGACGAGCCCGGACCCAAGGCCCGCCGCCGCGCCGCGATCGGCACCGTGGTCGCCGCAGCCATCCTGCTCGGGCTGACCGGTGTCGCCGTCTGGCGGCTGGCCGACCGCGGTCAGTTCGACGCCGAGCTCTGGTCGCCGCTGATCAACCCCGGCGACGACAACTTCGTGCTCGTCTGGCGCCTCCTGGGCAAGGGCCTCCTGGCCACCCTCACCGCGGCCGTGCTGGCGATCTCCCTCTCCCTCGTCATCGGGACCCTCCTCGGGGTGGCCCGGATGATGCTGGGCAAGGGTGGCCGCATCCCCGTCGTCGCCGCGATCGAGCTCTTCCGCGGGCTACCCGTGATCATCTCGATCTTCTACGTCTACATCCTGATCCGGTCCACGGGGATCGACATCTCGTTCCTGCCCGGCAGCGACGGCCTGTGGTTCCTCGTGATCGGCCTGACGCTCTACAACTCGGTGATCATCGCCGAGATCGTGCGCGCCGGGGTCAACTCGCTCCCCCGCGGCCAGAGCGAGGCCGCGCTGGCCATCGGCATGACCCGGTGGAAGTCGATGAAGAACGTCGAGCTGCCGCAGGCCTTCCGGACCATGCTGCCGGCGCTGATCAGCCAGCTGGTCGTGATCCTCAAGGACACCTCGTTGGTGGCCGTGCTGGGGCTCTACACCGAGCTGCTCCGTCGCGGCAACATCATCTCGCTCAACCTCGACAACCCCATCCAGGTGCTCTTCGTGGTCGGCGTGATCTTCATCGTCATCAACTACGGCCTCTCGAAGCTCGCGGAGTTCGTCGAGCGTCGGCTGTCCACCCGCGGCCAGTCCTCCGGCGTACGGCTCGAGACGGGCGCCGCAGCGGCCTGACGCGCAGGCTCAGCGCCTCGGGCTGATCCACAACCGGATCTCGCCCTCGACCACGACGGTGCCGTCGGTGCGTACGCCCCGCACGCGCACCGGCAGGTCGTAGCCCTCGCCGAGCTCGGCGGTCCACTGCTCGGGGTCGGTCTCGGCGATGCAGGTGATGTCGGTGGTGGCCTTGGCGATGTAGTCGACCTCCATCCCCTTGGGGATCCAGCGCCGGTCACGCGGGATGGTCGACTCCGCCAGTGCCCCCATCGCGGCCTCGAGGCCGTTGCACAGCGCGATGGCGTGCACGGTGCCGATGTGGTTGTGCACGCCGCGCCGCTTCGGGATCACCAGCTCGGCGTGGTCGGGCTCGATCACGGTGAAGCGTGGCCGGATGGTGGCGAAGTAGGGCGCCTTGCGGCTGAAGGCGAGCGAGAAGACCCGGTTGCCCATCGGCAGTGCGGAGGTCTTCTTCCAGAGGTCCAGGACGGCAGGCATGTCTTGGATGTTACCCGCCAGTAGGAGATATCTGAGGACGGGGTGGCCGTCCGTCGCCCGGTTTCGCGTCCACCACGTCCTCAGACATCACCCAGCCAGGCGAGGATGCGGTCGGCGGCCTCGTCCGCCGCGAGGTCGGTGTTGTCGACGACCAGGTGCGGCCAGCGGGCGAGCAGGCGCTCGCCCGGCGCGTCGTGGCCGGGCCCCGAGGTCATCCGGTAGTCGGCCTCGAGCTCGCGCACGTTGTTGTCCGACCACTCCACGTCGCGCTTGGACTTCTTCTCGGCCAGGCGGTGCTCGGTGCGGTTGCGTGCGAGCCGGGTGTCGAGGTCGGCGACGAGCTCCACGACCGCGATCCGTTCGCCGTACGGCTCGACGAGGCGCGCGAGGTAGTCGGCCTCGCTCTGCTCGTCCATGCCCATCACGAAGGTGAAGACGAGGTCGGTCCCGGCTGCGGCGGCTTCCTCGACCACCCGCCGGCGCACCTCGGCGTTGAGCGTGCGGAAGGGCGGCGTGCCGTAGTCGAAGACGTCGAGCAGCATCTCGATGCTGTGGTGGTTGTGGAACAGCCGGAAGCCCGACCGGTCGGCGATCGCGCGCCCGACGGTCATCTTGCCCACGGCGGGAGGCCCGAGGATCAGCAGCAGTCGCACCGGGCCGATCGTGCCGCAGGCTGCGCCCTCTCGCACCCTGATATCCGAGGGACGTGACGAACGCGATCGCACGCGGATCCCGTCCACCACGTCCTCAGGTGTCGGCGGAGAGGACCTCCACCCGGTTGCCGTGCGCGTCGTACGTGTGCAGCCGGAGGTGGTCGGGGAAGCTGGTGCGCTGGCTGTCGTCGACCTCGAAGCCGAGCTCGCGCAGGCGGGTCGCGACCGCGTCGAGGTCGTCGACGACGAAGGCCGGGTGCGCCTTCCGGGCGGGGGCGTACGGGTCCTCGACGCCGACGTGCAGCTCGGCGGTCACCTCGCCGGACTCGTCGTACGCGCGGAACCAGCAGCCGCCGCGCGCCACCAGGTCGGCCGGCTTGTCCACCTCGGTCATGCCGAGCGCGTCGGCGTAGAACCGGCGGGCCGCGTCCTCGCCGCCGGGCGGGCAGGCGACCTGCACGTGGTGCAGCCTCATCGGACCGCCAGTCCCTGCGGCTTGCGCGCGACGACGAAGATCCGGCGGAACGGCAGGACGACGCGGCCGGCGGCGTCGGCCGGGTAGGCCTCGCGCAGCAGCGCCTTGAACTCGTCCTCAAAGAGCGGTCGCAGGTCGTCGGGCAGCGCCTGGAGGGTGGGCCGCGCGCCCGTACCGGAGACCCACTCGAAGACGGGATCCTCCCCGGTGAGGACGTGCAGGTAGGTCGTCTCCCACGCGTCGACCTCGCAGCCGAGGTCGAGCAGGACGCGGGCGTACGTCGCGGGGTCGTGGCTGGCGGGCACGCGGGCGTCGCGGACGTGCTCGACGTAGGGCTCCTGAGCGGCGAGGTCCGTACGGGCGGTGTGGCTCGGCTCGTCGAAGTTGCCCGGCACCTGGAAGGCGAGCCACCCGCCGGGGGCGACCCGGTCCAGCAGGCCCGGGAGGAGGTCGAGGTGGTCGGGCACCCACTGCAGCGTCGCATTGGAGACGAGCACGTCGATCGGCGCGCGGAGCGCCAGCGGGTCCGGCTCGGCCCACTCGCGCAGGTCGCCGACCTCCCACCGGATGCCGTCGACCGCGCGGGCCGCCTCGATCATCTCGGGGCTGCTGTCGACGCCCGTCACCCGGGCGCCGCGCCACCGGTCGGCGAGCAGGGCGGTGAGGGTTCCGGGACCGCAGCCGAGGTCGACCACCTCGCGTGGGGTCTCGGCCGGCACCCGAGCGAGCAGGTCGACGAACGGCCGGCCGCGCTCGTCGGCGTACGCCAGGTAGCGGTCGGGGTCCCAGGTGTGGCTCATGTCGTCTCCTCCTCGGTCGCTGGACCGTCACTCCACGTCCCACTCTGGGTAGTTCGGGACGTTCTGGTAGGTCAAGACCCCATTTCTCCTACCAGTTCGTCCCGAACTAGCCAGCGAGCGGCGCGAGATGTCTTGACGTCGAGATAAAGCCACTGTGCGGGACAGGTGTCTCGATGTCAAGATTCTCGATGATCTGGCACACTGTCGTCATGCGTGACGAGGTGGACGACCTGGTCGAGGCGTGGGGCCGCGAGCGCGGTGACCTCGACCTCGCGCCTGTCGAGGTGTTCTCCCGCATCAGCCGGCTGGCTCGTCACCTCGACCTCGCCCGGCGCGACGCCTTCACCGCCCACGGCATCGAGTCGTGGGAGTTCGACGTGCTGGCCGCGCTGCGGCGGGCCGGGAGCCCGTACGAGCTCTCCCCCGGCCGCCTGCTCCGCGAGACGCTCGTGACCAGCGGCACCATGACCAATCGCGTCGACCGGCTGACCGGACGCGGCCTGGTCGAGCGGCTGCCCGACCCCCACGACCGCCGCGGCGTGCTGGTGCGCCTGACGGCCGAGGGCAAGGCCGCGGTCGACGGTGCCTTCGAGGCGCTGCTCGCCGCGGAGGCCGACCTGCTCGCCGACCTCTCGACGGCCGAGCGCGACCGGCTGGCCGGCCTGCTGCGCTCGCTGCTGGCGCCCTTCAGCTGAGCTTGTTGGGGGATACTGACTCCCGGAGGGGGTTGCATCGGCCTCCAGGAGTCAGATTCCCCGCTCGAGCGGGGAATCTGCGGCCAAGGCGCGCGCCTACTCGACGACCTCGGAGGCCTCGAGCCACTCCAGCTCCAGCTCCTCCTTCTCGGCCGCGAGCTCGCCGAGCTGGGTCCCGACGCGCGCGAGCAGGTCGTAGTCGCTGAGGTTGGCCTCCATCTCGGCGTGCAGCTCGGCCTCGCGTGCGGCGATCCGCTCGAGCTGCTTCTCCACCCGGGCCAGGACCTTGCGGGCCGCGCGGTCCTCGGCGGAGCCCGCGCGCGCCTTGGCCGGAGGTGGCGGCACATCGCTCGCAGCAGGGGTGCTGGGCTGCGATGTGCCGCCACCCCCATCCGGTGGTGGCGGCAGATCGCGTACGGAGGACGCCGGCGGCTGCGATGTGCCGCCACCCTCCGCGCCACCCCCTGCGCCGAGCGAGGCGGACGACGCCGAGGCGGCGCGACGCTCGAGGTACTCGTCGACCCCGCGCGGCAGCATCGAGACCTTCCCGTCGCCGAGCAGCGCCCACACCGAGTCGGTGACCCGCTCGAGGAAGTAGCGGTCGTGCGAGACCACGACCAGCGTGCCGGGCCAGCTGTCGAGGAAGTCCTCGAGGACGTTGAGCGTGTCGATGTCGAGGTCGTTGGTCGGCTCGTCGAGGAGCAGCACGTTGGGCTCGCTCAGCAGCAGCTTGAGCAGCTGGAAGCGCCGCCGCTCGCCACCGGACAGGTCGCCGAGACGTGCGGTCAGCCGGTCACCGGTGAAGCCGAACCGTTCGAGCAGCGAGGTCGCGGTGAGCTCCTGGCCGTCGATCGTCTTCGTCACCCGGCGGATCGACTCGACCGTCGGCAGCACGCGCCCCTCGGGGTCGATCTCGTCGAGCGCCTGCGTGAGGTGCTGCATCTCGACGGTCCGCCCGTGCTTGACCCGCCCGACGTCGGGCGCCAGCGCCCCGGAGATGAGCGAGAGCAGGGACGTCTTGCCGGCGCCGTTGACGCCGACGATGCCGATCCGGTCGCCGGGCCCGATCCGCCAGGTCGCGTGGTCGAGCAGCTTCCGCTCGCCGCGGGACAGGTCGACGTCCTCGATGTCGACGACGTCCTTGCCGAGCCGCTGGCTGGCGAAGCGCTGGAGCTCCATCCGGTCACGCGGCGGCGGCACGTCGTCGATCAGCGCGTTGGCGGCGTCGATGCGGAACTTCGGCTTCGACGTACGCGCGGGGGCGCCGCGCCGCAGCCACGCGAGCTCCTTGCGGGCGAGGTTCTGCCGACGCGTCTCGGTGGCCGCGGCCTGCCGCTGGCGCTCGGCCTTCGCCAGGACGTACGCCGCGTAGCCGCCTTCGTAGGAGTCGACCGCGCCGTCGTGGACCTCCCACGTGGTCTGGCACACCGCGTCGAGGAACCACCGGTCGTGGGTCACCACGATGAGCGCCGACGGCAGCGCGACGAGGTGGGAGGCGAGCCAGGCGACCGCCTCGACGTCGAGGTGGTTGGTCGGCTCGTCGAGGACGATCAGGTCGTGGCGCGAGAGCAGCAGGGCAGCCAGCGCGCAGCGCCGGCGCTCACCTCCCGAGAGCCCGACGACCGCGCGGTCGAGGGTCACGCCGGCGAGCAGCTCCTCGACGACCTGCCGGGTGGTCGGGTCGGCGGCCCACTCGTGGTCCTGGCGCCCGCCGAGCACGGCCTCGCGTACGGAGTGGCTGTCGACGAGCTCGTCGCCCTGGTGGAGGTAGCCGATCTCGACGCCGCGGGTGCGCGAGACCCGTCCCGAGTCGGGCTCCTCGAGGCCGGTCATGACCTCGAGCAGGGTGGTCTTGCCGTCGCCGTTGCGGCCCACCACGCCGACCCGCTCCCCCACCGAGATGCCGAGGGAGACGTTGTCGAGCAGCGGCCGCACGCCGTAGGACTTCGAGACGCGCTCGAGGTTGATCAGGTTCGCCATGTCCGGGCGATCCTCTCAGGTGCGCCCCAGCATCGACGGATCGGCGTACGCCCTGACCCGCGCGGTGCGTGAGACACGTTCCGGGCCGCCAGAAGCTGCGTCACCCACCTCTCGGACCGAGACCCTCGACGGAGCGGTGCGTGAGACAGGTTCCCGACCTCGAGAAGCTGTCTCACGCACCGCTCGAGCGGGAGGTTCAGCTGACGGGCTGACCCGCCGCGGGCGCTGAGGCCGAGACGTCGAGCGCGCCGCGCGAGCCGTCGGTGCCGGAGTACTTCTGGATCAGCTGCTCGACGTCGAGCCCTGTCGTGGCCTTGAGCAGCTCCATGGTCTGCACGAGGTTGTTGGTCACCTGCCTGGGCAGCTCGCCGGCGCCGTCGGCCGAGATCACGGTGAGCTTGTCGATCCCACTCATCGGACGGGCGAGCTCGGCGGCGACCTTGGGCATGACCTCGATGAGCATCTGGAGCACGGCGGCCTCGTTGTAGCCGGCGAAGGCGGCGGCCTTCTTGTCCATCGCCTCGGCCTCGGCCTGACCGGCGGCCAGGATCGCGGCGGCCTGCGCGTCGCCCTCGGCGCGCAGCGCGTCGGCCTCGGCGACACGGCGGGCCTTCTCGGCCTCACCGCGCTTGGCGCCCTCGATGGCCTCGGCCTCGGCCAGCGCCGAACGGCGGGACTTCTCGCCCTCACCGGTCAGTCGGGCCTTCTCGGCCTCCGCCTCGGCGTTGGCGATCGAGGACGCCTTGCGGGCCTCGGCCTCGAGGATCTCGGAGTTGCGCCGACCCTGCGCCTCGGTCTCGACACGGTAGCGCTCGGCGTCGGCAGGCTTGCGGACCTCGGTGTCGAGCTGGCGCTCCTTGAGCGCTGCCTGCCGTACGGCGACCTTCTCCTGCTCGAGCAGCACGGCCTGGTCGCGGTCGGCCTGCGCGAGCGGGCCGGCCGCCGCGGCCTGGGCGTTGGCGGCGTCGGTCTCGGCCTTGATCTCGGCATTTTTGAGCGCCAGCGCGCGCTGGGTGATCGCGATCTCCTGCTCGGCGGCGATGCGCGCCTGCTCGGCGGCCTGGCGGGCGTTGGCCTCGGCGATGGAGGCGAGCTGGTTGAGTTTGGCGGCCTCGGGACGACCGAGGTCGGCGAGGTAGGAGCCGTCGTCGGTGATGTCCTGGATCTGGAAGGTGTCGAGGACGAGGCCCTGACCGGTCAGGGACGACTCCGACTCCTCTGCCACGCGCTGGGCGAAGGCCGCGCGGTCGCGGATGATCTGCTCGACCGACATCGAGCCGACGATGGAGCGCAGCGCACCGGCGAGCACCTCCTGGGTGAAGGTCTCGATCTCGCCCTGCTGGCTGAGGAAGCGCTGGCCGGCGGCGCGGATGGAGTCCTCGTTGCCGCCGACCTTGACGAGCGCGACGCCGTCGAGGTTGAGCTTGATGCCCTGCCCCGACACCGCTCCGCGGATCTGCACCGAGATGCGTCGTGAGGACAGGTCGAGGGTGGCGAGGCGCTGGATGAACGGGATGACGAACACGCCGCCGCCCATGACGACCTTCTGGCCGGACAGGTCGGTGGAGATCTCGCCGGTCTCCGGGTTGCGCACCTCGCCCTTGCCCTTGCGCCCGGTGACGATGAAGGACTCGTTGGGCCCGGCCACCTTGTACCGGGTGGTGACGAGCAGGGCCAGCAGCACCAGGAGGACGAGGAGGCCGATCACGGAGGTGACGACCGGGGACAGACCGAACATGGACAGTGCTCCTAGCGAGATGGCGTACGTGGATCGAGAGGTGGTCAGGGCAGGAAGAGCGGTTCGACCTGCACGGCCGTGGGCGAGATGACCTGGGTGACGCTGACCTGGGTGCCGGCCGGCACGGCTGTGCTCGAGCGGGCGTTGAGACGGGTGAGGTGGCCGCCGACGCTGATCGACACGACCCCGAAGCCGCCCTCGGGGATCGCGCTGACGACCGAGCCGATCTTCTCGACCATGTCGGACGTGCGGACCGTGTCGCCGTCGCCGTCCCCGTGGAGGTAGCGCGAGGCCTTCGCCGCCAGGACGCCCAGCACGACGCCGAGCACGACGCCGATGACGACCGCCAGCGACGTCGACCCGGTCGTCTCGAGCGCGATCGCACCCCCGAAGCCGAGGGCACCGAGGAAGGCGGCGAGCGCCTCGGTCGAGAAGAAGCCGGCGCTGAGGCCCTCGAGCGCCCCGTCGAGGACGTCGCCGAGGACCAGCGCGACGAGGAGCAGCACGACGCCGGCGGCCCCCACCACCAGGAACACGGTCACGACGATGCCTCCCCCAGGCGATCAGCGCGACGTCGTCGACGTCGCGCGCACAACATAGCGGTGATGCTTCCCCGTCCGCCGGGGTTCACACCTGCCGGATCAGCCGGGATGGACGACGTGCGCGCCTGCGACGGGTCCCACGGCCGGCAGCACCACGTCGTACGTCGCCGAGAGCCCGGCGGCCACGGCCATGGCCTCGTCGCGGCCGGCGCAGAGGAACACGCAGGTGGGGCCGGAGCCGCTCACCATGCCGCGCAGGGCTCCCTCGGCCTCGCCGCGCTCGATCAGCGTGCCGAGCTCGGGGCGCAGGTCGATCGCGGGCTCCTCGAGGTCGTTGTGCAGCGTGCGCGCCAGGCGTACGGGCTCTCCGGTGGCCAGCGCGGCGAGGAGCCCGGTCGGCTCGGCGGGCTGCGCAGGCGCGTCCGGGTGGAGGCGGTCGAAGTGCCGGTAGACCTCGGGCGTGGACAGCCCGACGGACGCGGGGACGACGACCCACCACCAGGTGCCGAGGTCCTCGATGCGCTCGACGACCTCACCCCGGCCCCGGCCGCGCGCGGTGCCGCCGACGAGCGAGAACGGCACGTCGCTGCCCAGCCGCGCGGCCTGCGCGAGGAGGACCTCGTCGGACTGGTCGAGGACGTGCAGCCGGTCGTGGGCGAGCAGGGCGGCGGCGCCGTCGGCGGAGCCGCCCGCCATCCCGCCGGCGACCGGGACCCGCTTGCTGATCCGCACGGCGTGCGCGTCCCCGCAGGCCACCTCGGCGAGCGCACGCATCGCGATGTTGGAGGCGTCGGTGGGGATGCCGTCCACGTCGACGTACGGCGGGCCCGCGACGGTGAGGGAGTCCTCGCCGGCGACCGACAGCGTGAGGTCGTCGTAGAGGTCGATCGCCTGGTAGACGGTGTCGAGCGGGTGGAAGCCGTCCTCGCGGGGAGCGCCGACCCCGAGGTGGAGGTTGATCTTGGCCGCGGCGCGGACGGTGACGCTCATCGCGTGGCCGCCAGCCCCTCCGCGATGCGGGCGAAGTCCGCGACGTCGAGCACCTCGCCGCGCGCCGTCGGGTCGACGCCCGCGGCCTCCAGCGCCGCGGTGGCCGCCTCGGCCGAGCCCGCCAGCCCGCGCAGCGCGGCACGGACCTGCTTGCGGCGCTGGGCGAAGGCGGCGTCGACGACGGCGAAGACCTGCTCGCGGGTCGCGGTGGTGCTCGGTGGCTCGCGCCGGGTCCAGGCGACGAGGCCGGAGTCGACGTTGGGGGCCGGCCAGAACACGTTGCGCCCGATCGCGCCCGCGCGGCGTACGTCGGCGAACCAGGCCGCCTTCACGCTGGGCACGCCGTAGCTCTTCGACCCCGGTCGCGCGGCCAGCCGGTCCGCGACCTCGGCCTGCACCATCACCAGGCCCCGCTCGAGCGACGGCAGCAGGGTGAGGAGATGGATCAGGACGGGCACGGAGACGTTGTAGGGGAGGTTGGCCACGAGCGCGGTCGGCGGCGGGCCGGGCACCTCCTCGATACGCATCGCGTCGGCCAGCACGACCTCGAAGGCCTCGGCCTGCCCGGGGGCGTACGTCGCGATGGTGGCCGGCAGCCGTTCGGCGAGGACCGGGTCGACCTCGATCGCGATCACCCGGCGCGCGACCTCGAGCAGCGCGAGGGTGAGCGAGCCGAGCCCGGGCCCGACCTCGACGACCACGTCGTCGCCGGTGATGCCCGACTCGCGCACGATGCGGCGCACCGTGTTGGCGTCGATGACGAAGTTCTGCCCGCGCTGCTTGGTGGGTCGCAGGTCGAGCTCGGCCGCCAGGTGACGCACCTCGGCCGGCCCGAGGAGTCTCGGGCCGGCCGGGTTCGTGGTCATGGTGGGCAAGCCTAGTGCGCGCTGTAACGCCGGGTTAATCGCTGTACCCACCCCCTTGCATGGGGGTGGGTACAAGCACGAACCC
This sequence comes from Nocardioides flavus (ex Wang et al. 2016), assembly GCF_014653115.1. Classification (GTDB taxonomy): domain Bacteria; phylum Actinomycetota; class Actinomycetes; order Propionibacteriales; family Nocardioidaceae; genus Nocardioides; species Nocardioides flavus. The sequence continues at coordinate 28,649 of NZ_BNAD01000020.1, forward strand.
GGCGTTACAGCGGCGGACGGGAGCTCAGCGCAGGCCGAGCTTGGCCGAACAGCTGGGCCACTGGCCCCAGCCGGCGCGGGCCTGCAGGATCTGCCCGCGCTTGATCTGCTCCTCGCGGCTGTGCTGGTGCGGCAGGCCGGTGCCGCCGACGGAGGCCCAGGTCGCGGCGCTGAACTGGAGGCCGCCGTAGTAGCCGTTGCCGGTGTTGATGGCCCAGTTGCCGCCCGACTCGCACTGCGCGAGGCGGTCCCAGACGGTGTTCCCGCCGGCGAAGTCGGCGCTCGGCTCCTCCTTGGTGCCGACCCTGACGATGGTCGGCACGGCCTTCACCCGCACGTCGGCCCTGACGACCTTGCGGGCGGCGAGCTCGCCGTTGACGAAGCGCAGGCGGTAGGTCACCGCGCGGACGCCGTCCCTGCCGGGCTGGACGACCTCCTCCTCGCCCTCGTACATGCTGGGGTCCTCGCGCTCGACGACGGGCGCGTCGATCGCCTCGCGCCGTACGCGCTTGGTGGCGATCCGGATGTCCGTGACCACGACCTTGTCGCCGTCGGCGATCTCGGTGTCGAGCGAAGGGGTCACCTTGTCGTGCTCGTCGACCTCGAAGTCCATCGACTCCAGCACGTCGGCGACGGTCAGCGCGGTGAGCGTGCGCTTGCGGAGGTCCTTGCCGCCGAGCTTGATCTGCACGACCTTGGGCGTGACGACCTCGAGGGTCATGCCCCGGCGCCCGATCGAGGAGCCACGGCTGGCGGACAGGTCGGCGCCCTCGAAGCGGCGGCCGATCTCGCCGAGCGCGCTGGCGACCTTGGTCGAGTTCACCCAGTAGGTCGTGGTCTCGCCGTCGACGGAGAGCTCGAGCGGCCGGCCGAACTGGACCGCGATGGCCGAGCCGTCGGTGACCGTCTCGTCGACCGACGGTGCGACCAGGTCCTTGTCGGTGACCTCGATGCCCTCGGCCGCGAGCACGTCGGCGACGGTGTCACCGATGGCGCTGACCTGACGGGTCTCCCCGTCGAGGGTGAGGGTCACGTCCTTGCTGAGGGCCGCATATCCGACCGTGGTGCCCGCGACGGCCGCCACGATGACCCCGACGAGGGTCGCCAGAACGGCCTTGGACCTGCTGAGCTGCGCGAAACGAGAGCGCACGATTCTCCGAACGTCGTCCTCCCCGGGCCTCGGGCGACAGCACCCCCCGGCCGGGCGTGCGCGGCGGCCACGGTGGCGCCCGGAGGAGCCTGGGTGGAGCCGTACGACGTGCGAGCGGGGGTCTCGCAGGACCGGCCCGAACCGGTCCTCGTGCTGCCGTAGATCGCTCCCGATCCCGGCCAACAATCACAGAACGATAACGACGATGGCCGGTGACGCAAACTCGAACGCCGAAAATCAGGGGGTGTCCCCGCTCACGCGGCGACCTACCAGGCACCGCCGAAGGCGATTTCGGTGTTGGCGTCGATCGCCCGGCAGAGCTCCTCGAGGTCGGCCTGCAGGACCTCCGCCATGGCGCGCACGGTGAGCGGCACGAGGTAGGACGCGTTGGGTCGGCCGCGGTAGGGCACCGGAGTCAGGTAGGGCGCGTCCGTCTCGACCAGGACCCGGTCGCGCGGCGTCACCGCGAGCGCGTTGCGCAGGGGCGCGGCGTTCTTGAACGTCACCGTGCCGGCGAAGCTCAGGTGGGCGCCGCGGTCCAGGCATCGCCGCGCGAAGTCGTCGTCGCCGGAGAAGCAGTGCATCACCCAGCGCTCGGGCGCGCCCTCCTCGTCGAGGATCCGCAGCACGTCGTCGTGCGCCTCGCGGTCGTGGATGACCAGCGTCTTGTCGAGCCGCTTGGCGATGTCGACGTGGCGCCGGAAGCTCTCCTCCTGCGCGGTCCAGCCCTCCTCGCCCGTACGGCTCTGGGCGTGGCGGAAGCGGTCGAGGCCGGTCTCGCCGACGGCGCGCACCTTGTCGTGCGCGGCGGCGAGCTGCTCGATCTCCTCCAGTGCCGCCTCGAGGTCGCCGGTCGCCGCGAGCCGCGGTGCCTCGTTGGGGTGCAGGGCGACCCCGGCGACGAGCGCGTCGTGCCCGGCGGCGACCTCGACCGCCCACCGTGCGCCCGGCAGGTCGCACCCGATCTGCACGATGCGCGGCACGCCGACGGCAGCAGCGGCCGCGATCGCGTCCTCGGTGGCGACCCAGTCGCCGTCGGCGATGTCGAGGTGGCAGTGGTTGTCCACGACCGGGTGCGGCAGGGGCTCGGGGGCCGGCGGGCGCTCGCGGTCGCGGCGGGCGCCGGAGGTCTCCTCGGTGGCCGCGCGGCTGCGGGTGGGCTGCTCGGTCATGGGCCCGAGGCTAGTCGGGCGGTGCGCGCCCTCAGCGGTGGACGACGTCGTAGACCTCGCGCTTGGGCAGCCCGGCGCGCCGCGCGACCTCGGCGATCGCCTCCTTGCGGGTCGAGCCCGAGGCCTCGAGCGCGGCGACGGCCGTACGCAGGGAGCCGGGGTCGCTGTCCACGGCGGGGGCGCCGCTGGAGCCCTCGACGACGATCGTGACCTCGCCGCGCACGCCGTCCTCGGCCCAGGCGACCAGGTCGGCGAGGGGTCCGCGGCGGACCTCCTCGTGGGTCTTGGTCAGCTCCCGGCAGACCGCGGCACGGCGGTCGTCGCCGAGCGCCTCGGCCATCGCCGCGAGGGCGGCACCGGTGCGGTGCGGCGCCTCGAAGAACACCATCGTCCGCTCCTCGGCGGCGAGCCCGGCGAGGCGGCGCCCGCGCTCCCCCGCCTTGCGCGGCAGGAAGCCCTCGAAGCAGAACCGGTCGACCGGCAGCCCGCTGACGGCGAGCGCGGTGAGCACGGCGCTCGGCCCCGGCACGGCGGTCACGCGGACGTCGTGCTCGACGGCGGCGGCCACGAGCCGGTAGCCCGGGTCGGACACGCTCGGCATGCCGGCGTCGGTCACCAGGACGACGCGCTCCCCGGCGAGCAGCGCCTCGAGGAGCACGGGCGTACGGGCCTGTTCGTTGCCCTCGAAGTAGGACACCACCCGTCCGCCGAGCGTGATCTGGAGGTCGGCGCACAACCGCTTGAGCCTGCGGGTGTCCTCCGCGGCGACCACGTCCGCGCCGGCGAGCTCGGCGGCGAGCCGGGGCGGCGCGTCGCCGGCCTGGCCGATCGGTGTGCCCGCGAGGACCAGGACGCCATCCATGGGTTCACCGTAGATGCTCCCCATGGGTGTTCCCCCACGGCTCCTGCGGTCCTAACGTGGCGAGACCCAGTCACGGACCCCCGGGAGGTCAGTCGCCATGCACGTCAACCGCCGCACCGCCATCAAGGGAGCCGTCGGAGGAGCTCTCGCCGCCGGCCCGTTCGCCGGCTTCACCAACGCCGCTGCCCTGGGCCGCCCAGGGGCCCTGGCCGGCACCGCCGTCGGCTCGCTCGTCCCGGTGGCCGACGAGCGCGACGGCGCCGTCCGGCTCCACCTGCCGTCGGGCTTCTCCTACCGCTCGTTCCACGAGAGCAGCGCGTCGGACCCCGCGATCCTCCCCGACGGCACCCGCCTGCCCGCTCGCCACGACGGCATGGGCGCCTTCGCCGGGCCCGACGGCTCGGTCCTGCTGGTGCGCAACCACGAGGTCAACAACCCGCAGCCGGCCTTCGGCCCGACCAAGCCGTACGACAAGAGGGGCGGCGCCGGCACCACCACGATCCAGGTGACGAGGTACGGCGAGGTGCAGGACGCTTACACCAGCCTGAGCGGCACGATGATGAACTGCAGCGGCGGCCAGATGCCGTGGGGCGCCTGGGTGACCTGCGAGGAGACCGTCAACGGACCCGACGTGGGCCCGGACTTCACCGGCGCGTCCAACGTGCCGCTGCAGAAGCGGCACGGCTACGTCTTCGAGGTGCCGGCGGGGGGCCTCTCCGACGCGCGGCCGCTGCGCAAGGCCGGCCGGTTCGCGCACGAGGCGGTGTCGTACGACCCCGCGGAGGACGTCCTGTACCTGACCGAGGACAACTTCGCGTTCCCGTCCGGCTTCTACCGCTACGTGGCCCGCAAGCGGCGCGACCCGCACCGCCACCTCGACCGCAACGGCCAGCTGCAGATGCTCGCGGTGAAGGGCACGCCGCAGGCGCACCTCGAGGCCCACCAGGACACCACGACGGTGTACGACGTGGTGTGGGTCGACATCGACGAGCCGGACTTCGAGTTCCCCTACACGCCCGGCGAGACCGCGCCCACGAGCAACGACACGGCGATCAACTTCGTCGGCGACCAGGGCCGGGCCAAGGGCGCCGCACACTTCTCCCGCTGCGAGGGGCAGGTCTTCCACGACGGCGTCGTCTACTTCACCGCCACGCAGGGCGGAGGGCCGGCGATGACCGGCCCGGACAACCGCAACGGCTACGGCCGCGGCTGGGGCCAGGTGTGGGCGTACGACACCCGCTCGGCGACGCTGCGGTGCGTCTACCAGTCGGAGAGCCGCGAGGTGCTCGACTTCCCCGACAACGTCACCACCAGCCCCCGCGGGACCCTGGTGCTCTGCGAGGACCACGACGAGGGCAACTACCTGCGCGGGCTGACGACCGACGGCGACCTCTTCTCGATCGCGCGCAACGTCATCGGCGGCGCCGGGAACGACGAGTTCGCCGGGTCGACGTTCAGCCCGGACGGCCACACCCTGTTCGTCAACATCCAGGCCAGCCGCGGGCTCACCTTCGCGATCTGGGGCGACTGGGAGTCGATCGGGGTCTGACCGGCCCCAGAGTCCCTCCGCTTGCCGCCGTGGTGGCGGCACACTGCACGCGGGCGCCCGCCTGACCTGCGATCTGCCGCCACCCTCCTCCGCCGTCCCTGCAAGGTGGCGGCACACTGCACGCAGACGTCCGCCTGACCTGCCATCTGCCGCCACCTCCGAGCGACCCCCGCCGGCGCCGGCCGCGTACGCGTCCTGAGGCGGGTGCACGTCTGGGTAGGGTTCCGGCGTGACCCCGACAGCCGCCGAGCGGAATCGTCCGCGCTGGCGGTCCGAGGACCCGCTGCCGGGCTGGATCGGGGCGATCTGCCTCGCGGGCCTGGCCTTCTTCCTGCGACGCTGGCACCTCGGCACGCCGCACCAGTTCTCCTTCGACGAGACCTACTACGCCAAGGACGCCTGGTCGCTGCTGAACCACGGCTACGTCCGGACCTACGTCGAGGACGCCGACGAGACGATCCTCAACGGCGACCTCACCGGGCTGTTCCAGGACACCCCGTCGATGATCGTGCACCCCGAGGTCGGCAAGTGGCTGATCGCCGGTGGAATCGAGGTCTTCGGGATGGACCCGACGGGCTGGCGCACCGCGTCGGCGGTCGTCGGCTCGCTCATGGTCCTGGTGATGTGCCGCTTCGTGCGGCGGGTCACCGGCTCGACCGTCCTCGGCCTGGTCGGCGGCCTGCTGCTGTCGATCGACGGCCTGCAGCTCGTGTTGTCGCGGCTCGCGCTGCTCGACATCTTCCTCGCGTTCTTCGTGCTGTGCGGCGTCCACTGTGTCGTCGCGGACCGGCAGTGGCTGCGCGACCGGCTCGCCTCCGGGCGGGCCGACAGCCGCTGGCTGTCCTGGTGGCGGCCGTGGCTGTTGCTCGGCGGCGTGGCGTTCGGCCTCGCGTGCGGCACCAAGTGGTCGGGGGCCTACCCCCTGGCCGCCTTCGGGCTGCTCGCCTGGCTGTGGAGCGCCGGTGCGCGGCGGGCGTTCGGCCAGCGCCGGCCGCTGCTGCGCTCGGTCGTGCTCGACGGCGTGCCCGCCTTCGTCTCGCTCGTCGGCGTGGCGCTGGCGACGTACGTGGCGTCGTGGACCGGCTGGCTGGTGCACGCCGAGGCGTACCAGGACTCCTTCAGCAACACCCAGTACACCTCGTACGGCGGGGACGACCCGTGGCCGACCGCGAGCGAGCCCGACGCCGAGGGCCTCGGCGAGGTCACCCAGTCGCTGCGGTCGCTGTGGTCCTACCACCAGGACGTCTACACCTTCCACAGCCACTTCCTCGATGACTCGACCCACGTCTACCAGTCCAGGCCGTCGACCTGGCTCGTGATGGGACGGCCGGTCGGGGTGGATGCCCAGACCGACATCCGGCCCGGCTCGCAGGGCTGCGAGGCACCCGCGGAGTCCAGCTGCATCCGCCAGGTCCTGCTGATCGGCAACCCGGTCATCTGGTGGGGCGGGTGCCTGGCGATGCTCGCCTCGGTGCTGCTGTGGGTCGGCGCCCGCGACTGGCGCCACGGGGTGGCCGTCGCGGGGCTCGCGAGCACCTGGCTGCCCTGGTTCGCCTACGACGACCGGCCGATCTTCTTCTTCTACGCCATCACCTGCCTGCCGTTCCTCGTCCTGTCGGTCGTGCTCGCCATGGGGCACCTGATCGGCACGTCCGACGTGCCGACGCCGAGACGCACGTTCGGGGTGGTCGTCGCCGGCAGCTACACCGTGCTGGCCCTCGTGGCGTTCGCCTGGTTCTGGCCGATCTGGACCGACCAGCTGCTGACGAAGGCGGAGTGGGACGCCCGGATCTGGTTCCAGCGCTGGATCTGACGCCGGCGTCCGACGGGCTGGTCCACCGGGGCCTCAACCCCACAGGTTTGCGCGAGGTTCGGTCAAGATCGGTCGAATCGGCCGGTCGCCCGTTCTCTTTCACCCGGCGCCGCAGGACCATGGACCCACCCCCGCTCACGCAGGGGTCGACGCCATGGGAGGGAGCGTTGCGATGGACTCCACGATGATCCACGTGTGCCTGCAGACCGAGGACGCACCGACCCTGGAGGGTCACGAGGTCGGTGACCGCTGGGTGTGCTCGTGCGGTGACAACTTCGTCTACCGCGAGGGCTTCAACCGCGCGGGATACCCGAGCCTGGAGTGGTGGCCGGCTCCAGCGATCCCGCAGCCCCGCGAGGCCAAGGCCGGGCGTCGCCTGCTGTTCGGTCCACGCAAGGGCTGACCCACGACCGACTCGCCCGTGCCGCTCAGCCGGCCCAGGTCCGGGCGCGCACGAACTCGAGGAACCGCGCCGCCGGCGGCGCCAGCGGCCGCTCGGTGCGCCAGGTGAGGCCGATGGTGCGGGTCGCCGACGGTGAGGCGAGCGCGAGCCCGACCGACCCCGAGAGCCCGGCGAACGCCTCCGGCACGATCGCGACGCCGAGGCCGGCGGCGACGAGGCCCTCGATGGTGGCCAGGTCGGCGCTCTCGAAGGACACCGCCGGGCTGACGCCGGCCTCGTCGAGCAGCGCCTGCACGAGCGCGCTGTGGCCGAACCCGGGCGGCGTGGTCACGAGCTCGTCGCCGGCCAGGTCGGCCAGGTCGACGCGCGTGCGACGCCGCAGCCGGTGCGTCGGCGGGACCACGACGACGAGCCGCTCCCGCTGCACCGGCAGCCAGCCCAGGTCGGACGCGCGCTCCATCGTGAGCCCCAGCTCGACGACGCCGCGGTCGAGGTCGCGACGGATGTGGTGGGCCGGCTCCTGGCTGAGCACGACCTTCACCCCCGGCGCCTCGGCGTGGAAGGCGCGCAGCAGCCGCGGCACCAAGGTGGTGGCCATCGAGTCGAGGAAGGCCAGCCGGACCACGCCCGCGTCGGGGTCGAGACGGTTGGCGAGGTCGGCGCGCAGCTGGTCGTGACGGGCCACGAGGTCGCGCGCCGCGTCGAGGACGACCTGGCCGTCGGGGGTGGCCTCGACGCCCGACGGCGTGCGCTCGAAGACCCGTACGCCCAGCTCGTCCTCCAGGCGAGCCAGCGCCCGAGACAGCGTCGGCTGGCTGGTGCCGAGCGCGGCGGCCGCGCCGGTGACGTGCCCGGTCTCGCCGAGCTGCACGAGCCAGGCCAGGTCGCGGATCAGCACGGCGGCATCATACGCGTCACGCATGACATCTACACCGCACCGACATTGGACGCATGGCGGCCCCGCGCGCACGATGGACCGGGTGACGTCCCGGACCAGGCAGACCGACCTGCCCCTCACCGACGGCGGCCCTGCGCCCTACCGTCCGGGCAGTGCCGGCTACCGCCGCGTGATGCTGGCGGTCTTCGCCGCCGGGATGGCCACCTTCGTCCTGCTCTACGACGTGCAGGCGCTGCTGCCCGAGCTGGTCGTGGCGTTCGACCTGACGCCCGCCCGGGCCACGCTGGCGCTGTCGCTCAGCACCGCCACCCTCGCCGCAGCCCTCCTCGTGGTCGGCCCGCTCTCGGAGCGGGTGGGACGCACGCGGCTGATCCACGCCGCGCTCTGGTCCGCAGCGGTCGTCGGCGTCGCGTGTGCGCTCGCGCCGTCGTGGGAGGCCCTGCTGGGGCTGCGGATGCTCCAGGGCGTCACCCTCGCCGGGCTGCCGGCGGTGGCCACGGCGTACCTCCGCGAGGAGCTGCACCACGGGGCGCACGGGCGGGCTTTCGGGCTCTACATCGCCGGCACCGCCTTCGGCGGGATGGCTGGCCGCGTGGTCACGGCGCCCATCGCCGACGCGGCGGGGTGGCGCTGGGGACTGGGGGCTGCGGCGATCTTCGCGCTGGCCTGCGCGGCGCTGGTCGCCTGGCTGCTGCCTGCCTCCCGGCACTTCGTACGCCGGCCCGCCGGCGCGCGTGCCGTGCTCGCCGGGGCACGGGCCGCGGTCGCCGACCGCGCGCTGCTCGCGCTCTACGTCCTCGGCGCCTGCGGCATCGGCACGATGGTGGCGGTCTTCAACGCCCTCGGCTTCCGGCTCACCTCGGAGCCCTACGGGCTCCCGGTCGGCGCGATCAGTCTCGTCTACCTCGTCTACGCGCTGGGCTCGGTGAGCTCGGCGGCCTCGGGCCGGGTCGCGGACCGCATCGGCCGGCGCGCCGCGATCCCGGTCGGCTGCGGCCTGGCCCTGCTCGGGGTGTGGCTGACCCTGGCGGGCGCGCTGCCGGTGATCGTGCTCGGGATGGCTGCGCTCACCGTCGGGTTCTTCGCCGTCCACGGCATCGCCAGCGGCTGGGTCACCTCGCGCGCCCACCTCGCCGGCGTCGGGACCGCACAGGCCGCGGCGTTCTACGCCTTCGCCTACTACGTCGGCGCCTCGGTCAACGGCTGGCTCGGCGGCGTCGCGTGGAGCCGCGCCGGTTGGCCGGGCGTCGTCGCGCTGGCCTCGGCGCTGCTGCTCACCGTCTGCGCGATGGTGGTCGTGCTGCGACGCACCCCGGCCCTCACAGAACCGGCCTCCGGCAGCTGAGCGGGCCTCACCAGGCGCCGGGGAACCTCGCCGAGCCCGCGATCACCAGCAGCCCCACCACGACGGACGCGCCGGCGGCGATCAGCACGGCCTCGCCGAGGTGGCGCCGTCCCGGCACGACGAGCAGGACCAGCCCGACCAGCCCGGCGAGCACCGGCAGCAGCCACAGCGGCAGCACCGGGCCGAGCACGAGGGCCGCGACGGCGAGCCCGCCCCCGCCGAGCGCGGCCTGGACCAGCGGCACCGGCCGCGACCCGCGCGGCAGCCCGACCTCCGTCACCGGCCCCGACTCCGGGAGCTGGTCGGGGGCCAGCACGCGGAGCAGCAGGGTGACCGTCGCCGGGTCGGCGACCACCACCACGTCACGGAAGCGGTCGGCGACGGCGTGGCGGCGTACGACCTCGTCGAGGCGGTGCCCACGGTCGACGTCGGGGAACCGTACGGGCGCCAGCAGGACCTCGGGGTGGGCCTCGCGCCCCAGGCCCTGCACGATGCGCTTGCCCTCGGCGGTGGGCGCGGTGAGCACCACCGCCGACGAACCCATCCGCGCGCGCACGCGCTGCACCTCGGCGGCGTCGGCCCGGGTGCTGACCACGAGGATCCGCTGGTAGTCCGTCACGAGGGAGACGGTAGCCCCGGCCGCGCAGTGCGACGATGCCGGCATGAAGCCGGTCTCGGCTGGAGGTCCGGCGGAGGGCGAGTGGCGGCACGTCGCCTGACGAGCCGTGTCAAGGGACCTTCGGCCCGAGGTCGGACTGCTGGCAGGCCCTGTCGGGACGTCCTGCTCGCCCGGCAGGCTGGGCGGACCGGGGGCCAGACGCTCCCCGCAGAGATCGGAGCAGGGGGCTGATCCCAGCACCCAGGAAGCGTCGTGCACCAAGAACCGCCCGCCAGCTGCTCGTCGCAGGTGGCGGGCGGTTCGTGTGGGTGGTGGAGCTGAGGGGATTCGAACCCCTGACCTTCTCATTGCGAACGAGACGCGCTACCAACTGCGCCACAGCCCCATGCGCCTCACGGCGCGTCGCCAAGATACACGAGCCCCGAGAGGCCCGACGAATCGGCCCGGGTCGGCCCTGATCGGGTCAGGCGCCGCTGGCCCGGCGGGTCCCGTGCTCGTCCTGCTCGGCCTCGCGAGCGGCCCGGGCGGACTGCTCGACCGAGCGGGCGAGGGCAGAGTCCTCGTCGTTGCGACCGCTCGACCACACGCCGGTGGAGTCGAGGTCGATGGTCGAGACCGTACGCCGCTGGGCGGCCGGCTTGTTGACGTAGGTGGGGAGCGTGGTCGGCACCATGTCCCAGCCGCCGACGACGGGGATCTCGCCGGTGACCACGGCCGGGGCGTCGGCCGCCGGGGTCGACTGCGACGGCTCCGGCGCCACGGGCGCGGCGGGGACCCGCGGCTGGGGCGGCGTCACGGGCAGTTCTCCGGTGAGGTCGTCGGCCTGCTCCTCCTCCAGCGGCGGGAGGCCGATCTCGATCGCGGCGCGGGTCGCACGGCGGCGACGCTCGGCGCGTACGGAGACCCGGCAGGCGACGAGCCAGGCGACGAGCACGCCGGCGGGAGCGGCGACCCACGGCCAGGTGATGACCGATGCGGCGGCGAGGCCGATGACGACGGCGTTGGCCAGCACCACGAGGGCCAGCACGGTGCGGCGGCGCTTGGCGGCGCGGCGGGCGGAGGCACGCTCCGCGGCAGGGCGGGAAGCGGGCGTCAGCGGTCGCGGCGTACGGGCGGCGGGGGCGGTGACCTCCCGGGTCACCGTGGTGGTCACGGACGCGCTGACGGTCTCCTCGACCGGGCCGGCGAGCGGCGCGGGCGTCGCGTGGGCCTTGGTCTCCACCGGCGGGCGCAGGGACGCGCGGATCGGCGAGACGACGAGGCGCGCGTTGCGCCGGTCGACGGGCTCGCGGCGGGCCAGGACCCGCATGGTGTGGGAGAACTTCTCCACGGATCGGCTGCGGACGACCTCGTCGTGGTGCTTGAGGGCCTTGGGGATCAGGTAGACGGCCCACGCCACGGCAAGGGCGACGAAGATGAGAGCGCTCAGGTCCACGTCCGAAGCGTAGGAGCGTGGAGCGCAACCGGGGCGGATGTCAAGTGGTGTGTCGCAGAACTACTGGTGTGACTGGTGTGTCGAGAGTCGGGCGAGGACCCCTTCGGGTGCCTCCTCGGCGGTGACGGCGAAGATCCGGTGGTCGCGCCATGCGCCGTCGATGTGCAGGAAGCGCGGTGCGTAGCCGACCTGCTCGAGGCCGAGCTTCTCCACCACGCGCAGGGAGTTGGTGTTCTCCGGGCGCACGCAGATCTCCACCCGGTGCAGGCGGACCGGGCCGAGGCAGTGGTCGATCACCAGGCCCACGGCACGCGGGGCGACCCCGCGCCCGGCGACGTCGGCGGAGACCCAGTAGCCGATGGAGGCCCACTGCGCCGACCCGCGAGCGACGTTGCTGACCGTCACCTGGCCGGCGAACCTGCCCTCGACCTCGATGACGAAGGGCAGGCACTGGCCCTGCTTGGCCTGGTGGAGCAGCGACCGGGTGACGGCCTTGTAGGACGACGGGCGCGGGGGCGCACCCGGGGGGACGGTGGCGTCCCACGGCCGCAGCCAGTCGTGGTTGCGCGCGCGCACCTCCTGCCACTCGTCGGCGTCGGCGCGCCGCAGCGAGCGGACCACCACGCCGTCGGACTCCAGGCGCGCCGGCCACCCGGGCGCGCCGTCGGCGGCGCTCAGTGGTCGCTCCCGACGACCTGCTCCACGGCGTGGCGCACGACCGGCTCGAGGACGCCGAGCCCGTCCTTGACGCCGCCGCGCGAGCCGGGGAGGTTGACCACCAGGCAGTCGCCGACGAGACCGGCGAGCCCGCGCGAGAGCATCGCGGTCGGCACGCCCTTCGCGACACCGGCGGCACGGATCGCCTCGGCGATCCCGGGCACCTCGCGCTCGAGCAGCGCGGCGGTCGCCTCAGGGGTGCGGTCGGTCGGGGTGAGGCCGGTGCCGCCGGTGGTGAGGACCAGGCGTGCGCCCCCCGCCACGGCGGCGGAGATCGCCTCGCGTACCGGGTCTCCGTCGGGCACCACGGCAGGCTCGCCGCACGCGAAGCCCTGCGCGCGCAGCCACTCGACGATCAGCGGCCCGGTCTCGTCGGCGTACGTCCCGGCCGCGGCGCGGTTGGAGGCGACGACGACGGCGGCGGGCAGGCTCATCGCGCCCAGTCCCCGGACTGGCCGCCGCTCTTGGTCTCGACCCGGATGTCGGTGATCACCGCGGCCTTGTCGACGGCCTTGACCATGTCGACGACGGTGAGCGCGGCGACCGACACCGCGGTCAGGGCCTCCATCTCGACGCCGGTGCGGTCGGTGGTGCGGACGGTGGCGCTGATGTCGACGGAGGCGTCGGTGACCTCGAGGTCGACCGTCACGCCCGAGATCGCGAGGGGGTGGCACAGCGGGACGAGCGCAGGGGTCTGCTTGGCGCCCATGATCCCGGCGATGCGGGCCACCGCGAGCGCGTCGCCCTTGGGCACGCCCTCGCCGCGCAGCAGCTCCACGACGGCCGGGCTCACGAGCACGCGACCGGTCGCGGACGCCGTACGGGCCGTCACCGGCTTGTAGCCGACGTCCACCATGCGCGCGGCGCCGGTCTCGTCGACGTGGGTGAGCCGGCCCTCAGCCCGGTCGTGGGTGGATGCCATCAGAACTCCTCGTCGAGCTTGCGGATCGCGACCATCTCGCCTGCGGGGATGGAGATGGTCTCGGCCGGCACCTCGATGAGGCAGTTGGCGGTGGCGAGGTCGCCGATCAGGTGCGAGCCGTGGCCGCCGACCGGCGAGACGAACGTGCCTCCACGGTCGGTCTCGTAGACCCCGCGCACCAGCTGCACCTTGCCCTCGGGCGACGAGAGGCCGTGGGTGAGCCGCGCCCGGCCGGCGGGGCGTACGTAGGGCAGCTTGCCCATCATCCGGCGGATCGCGGGCAGCACGAACATCTCGAAGGAGACGTAGGAGGAGACGGGGTTGCCGGGGAGCGTGAAGACCGGGGTGTCGTCCTCACCGATCGTGCCGAAGCCCTGGGGCTTGCCGGGCTGCATGCCGACGCCGCCGAACCACATCGACCCGTGGTGCGACAGCGACTCCTTGACCACGTCGTAGTCGCCCTCGCTCACTCCCCCGCTGGTGACGACGAGGTCGGCGCGCACGAGCTGGTCGCTGAGCGCCTCGGTGAAGGCGTGCGTCTCGTCGGGCACGATGCCGACCCGGTAGGCGATGGCGCCGGCTGCGCGGGCGGCCGCGGCCAGCAGGTAGGAGTTGCCGTCGTAGATCGAGTCGTGGCCCAGCGGCGTGCCGGGGTCGCGGAGCTCGGAGCCGGTGGAGATCACCACGACGCGCGGGCGCGGGCGCGTGCGTACGGTCGCCCGTCCCACCGCGGCGAGCATGCCGAGGTGGCGGGGGCCCAGGACGGTGCCCTCCTCGAGGAGCATGTCGCCCTCGGCGATGTCGTCGCCGGTGGGCCGGATGTGCTGGCCGGCGGCCGCGGGACGGTCGATGCGGACCCGGGCCACGCCGCGGTCGGTCCACTCGTAGGGCACGACCGCGGTCGCCCCCGCCGGCACCGGGGCGCCGGTCATGATCTTGACCGCGGTGCCGGGCGACAGCGCCAGGATCGAGGACTGGCCGGCACCGATCTCGCCGACGACCGGCAGGGTGACCGGCTCGTCCTCGGTGGCGGAGGCGACGTCCTCGGCGACCACGGCGTAGCCGTCCATGGAGGAGTTGTCGAAGCTCGGCAGCGAGATGGGCGCGACGACGTCCTCGGCCAGCGCCAGCCCGAGCGCCTCCATGAGCGGCTGCGGGAAGGCCTGGAGCGGGGAGATCGTGGCGAGGATGCGCTCGACGTAGTCGGCGACCGGCAGCAGGTCAGCCATCGGTCTCCCGGGTCGGGGCGTCGTCGGCGTCCTGCTCGCCCAGCACGGTGCCGCCCTCGACCCGCTGGGCCGAGGACGCCTCCAGCGAGACGTCGCCGACGACGCGGACCTTGGGACCGAAGGTCCAGTCGCCGTCGACGGTGAACGACTCGGCCTCGCGCAGCGACGGCGCCCCCTCGGGGAAGCGCTTGTCGAAGTCGCCGACCAGCTTGTAGAAGTCGCCGTCGAGGGAGACGAACGGCACCCCGTCGCCGGCTTGGTCGAGCACGAAGTCCTTGCCGATGTCATAGACGTCGGAGCGCAGCACGAGCAGGTCGTCGGTGGTCTTCACCGGGACGAACCGGTCGCGGCCGACCTCGATCGTGCGGGCGCCCTCGAAGACCTCGATCGCGGCGCCCATCGCGGTCTCGATCTGGATGACCTCGGGCGTGCTGCTGTCGGCCGGGTCGAGGTGCTTGACGTTCCTGATCAGCGGCAGGCCGAGGATGCCGCCGCGCGCGTCGAGGGCCTCGACCATCGCCCGGATGTCGAACCAGAGGTTGTTGGTGGAGGCGTACCGGTGCCGGTCGAGGTCGCTCAGCGCCTCCTTGTCGACGTCGAGCGTCTGGGCCGACTCCCGCAGCACGATGCGCCCGTCGGCCTTGCGCCGGGCGAAGTGCCCACCCTTGCGGTCCGACGGCGTACGCCGCACGGCCTCGATCGCGAACGGCGCGCCGCTCTGGGCGAACCAGCCGGCCACGCGTGCGTCGGGCACCGCGCCGAGGTTGTCGGAGTTGGAGACGAAGACGTAGCGGTAGCCGGCCTCGAGCAGCTGCGTCAGCAGGCCGGTGCCGCGCAGCGCGGTGTAGATGTCGCCGTGGCCGGGCGGGCACCACTCGAGGTCGGGCGCCTTCGGGTACGCCGCGGGCATCAGGTCGGCGGCGAGGAGCTTGGGCTCCTTGTTCTGCAGGAACTCCAGCGGCAGGCCCTCGACGGGCAGGTCCTCGTAGCGGGCGAGGGCGGCCATCGTGTCGGCAGAGGTGCGGAACGAGTTCATGAACATCAACGGCAGCGGTGCGTCGTACTGCTTGCGCAGGTGCAGCACCTGCCGGGCGATGATGTCGAGGAAGCTCAGGCCCCGGCGCACGCACAGCAGCGACTTGGCGCGGTCCATGCCCATCGACGTGCCGAGGCCGCCGTTGAGCTTGATGACCGCGGTGGCGCGGATCGCGTCGGCGGCCACGTCCTCGGGGACCTCGACGTCGTCGAGGGACTCCATGTCGAGCGGCTCGATCGAGTCCTCGGTGATCATGCCGGTCTCGCCGTGCTCCAGCAGCCGGTAGTAGTGGGCGAAGGTGTCGATCGCGACCTCGTCCACCCCGGCCTGACGCATCTTCTCGCGTGCGAGATCGAGCCCTTGGGGGTTGCCCTTGCTTGCCATGCTTCGATCGTAGGCTGCCGGGGTGGGAGCACGACACTCGCCGGCCAAGACCGCCCTGCGCGACCAGGTGCGGGCCGCGCGCAGGCGCCGCCCGCTGGGTGCCGCCGCGCAGTTCGCCACCGACGTCGCCGGGGTCGCTCTGGCCTGGGCACCGGTCCGCGACGCCGCCACCGTCGCGGCGTACGTCTCGGTCGGCAGCGAGCCCGGCACCGGCCTGCTGCTCGACGCCCTCGTGGCCGCCGGCAAACGGGTCGTGCTGCCGGTCGTGCTGCCGGACCTCGACCTCGACTGGGCGGTCTACGACGGGCCCGGGAGCCTGGCCCCGGCGACCCGCGGGCTGCTCGAGCCGGCCGGCCCGCGGCTGGGCCGCGAGGCGATCGCGACCGCCGACGTGGTGCTCGTGCCCGGCCTCGGGGTCTCCTGCTCGGGTGCACGGCTCGGGCAGGGCGGCGGCTGCTACGACCGCGCGCTCCCCCGCGTACCTGCCGGCACCCCCGTCGCCGTGGTGCTCTTCGACGACGAGGTGGGCCTCCCCGTGCCCGCCGACGCCCACGACGTGCGGGTGGGCTTCGCCCTGACCGCGGGCGGGGTGCTGCCGTTGTCGCAACCACCGGTTACCCGGTGATTCATCGGGTTATCACCGGTTGCAACGGACTGGAAGTTCACCGATCACCGGTTGACCGGCTCTCCTGACTGATGTGTGGGTCATGCTCGGCTTGGGAGGGCTGGTCTGTAGGGGCCGCGGCTGAGCATCGCGAGCGCGATGAGGGGTTGGGGTGAGTGGAAGCCGAACGCGATG
>NZ_BNAD01000021.1 GCF_014653115.1 Nocardioides flavus (ex Wang et al. 2016)
GTTCCTCGCGACACGGACCACGTCGTCGCGGAACTCCTGGGGGTACGGCTTCGGCACAGTGCACATCCTTCCAGCGGCACCTCTCGGCACCACAGATCAGATGTCACCTATCCGTGCAGCAGTCCCCACCTTCGTGGGCGACCCACTTCAGGGCATCTACTCCTGGGCTGGTGCTGAGCCCGCCAAGGTGGAGGCCGAACTTCGAGAGATCTGCGGCGATCCGATTCCACTCACGGTCTCGTACCGCTCGTCGCCGGCCGTCCTAGCCATGTTGAACGGCGTCTCCGGTCGGCTTGGGGGAGGTGAACTGCAGGCCGCGAGTCCCGAGGACTGGCCCGGCGGTGGTGCCGCGTCTGTCTTCAAGCTGCCCTCGACCACCGATGAGGCCTCGTTCATCGCTGCAATCAGCGAACAGATCGTGAAGGCAGACCCGACCGCATCGGTGGGCGTCATCGCTCGGTCTGGATGGAGACGTGGCGAGATCGATCAGGCCTTCGCTGGCATGGCAGATGTCCCGTGCCGTAGGTGGGATCTTGCCATCGAGGACCCTGCAATCCTCGATCGCCTCCGGGCGGCCGTGGCTGGGATGCCCAAGGGGATCTCGTTCGAGGACGCACTCGCGCGGGTGATAGCGACGACCGACCCCAGCGATGTCGACACCCTCGAGCAGGTGCAAGACGCATTCGAACAACTCGAGGCGGTCGGCGCGGCGGGCGTCCGGTCCGCTCTGCAGCAGTTCCGACTCCGCCAGGATGATGCACCGATCGAACCGGGCGTTCATCTCTTGAACGCGCACACCGGCAAGGGACAACAGTTCGACTGGGTGTTCATCCCGGGTCTGGAGGAGCGCCACCTGCCTGATCGACGCTCCAGCAGCGGCGCGGCTTTGGCCGAGGAGGAGCGCGTGCTACTCGTCATGCTCTCTCGGGCAAAGCATGGCGTCGTGGTGACGTACGCACAGACGCTATCCGGGATGTACGGGCCCTATGCCTCCAAGCCGAGCCGATGGCTGTCCGGGCTCGCAGCTACCGCGACCATGAACTGGGAGCAGTTGGAGGCTCATCTGAATGAGCTCTATCCCAAGCAGGAAGCTGCCAAGTGAACTTCACCCGCAGGAACGTCGAGGCACTGGGGAGCCCGGTTTGCGGCAATGTCGGATCGGTCGATTCCGTGCCCGGCGAAGGGCCGCCTTCCGGCCGCGGTCAGGACATCGCTGCGTCGGTCCAGCCAACTTGTCTTGCCGGACTGGCGCCCGCTAGCTGCGGCACGGTTGCTCGAGTTCTCTGGAGGCTCCTTCTCCTGCGTGGCGCCCGGCTGCAAAGGCGGCATCCACTGCTGCACGGGTTCGCTCGGTGCTGCTGGGCATGAGATGGGTATAGGTGCGCAAAGTGAAGCCGGGGTCGCTGTGGCCGAGGTACTCGGACACGGCGCGAATCGATTCGCCGGCGTCTAGGAGCACGGAGGCGTACCAGTGGCGTAGGGCGTGCATGCCGTTGTCACGGGATTGCTCGATGCCCACATGGGCTTGGCCGGGCTTCCAGAGCCGTGTGTTGAAGTAGTTTCGGTTGAGGGCAGAGCGCTCGCGTGTGGTGAGTATGAGTCCTGCGCTCAAATTGGTGTTCGCCTGGGGAGTTCCCCACGGGAGTGTGACGCTACGTCGCGGGTAGGTGGCGAGGTGGCTACTGAGTTCCGTTGCGACGCTCTCGGGCAGGGGGACGGTGCGGGTCTTCTCGCCCTTCGGCAGGCCAAAGACGAGGCGGTTACCTCCGAACACCTTGACTTGTCGCCTGACCTCGACGACCCCGCGGAGGAAGTCGATGTCCTCGACCGCGAGCCCGAATACCTCGCCTTGGCGTAGTCCCAGCCCCGAACCTAACGTGACTGCGATCCTGTATTGGGGCGGAAGCGCGTCGTGCATGGAGGAGACCCATTCTGACGGCCAAGGCACCACCTTGCGACGCGAAGTTGCTGGCCTTGTCACTGAACTGGCCTTGCATGGATTCTTGGCAATCATGTCGTCGTCGACCGCAGCCGAGAAGATCGCAGACACGTTGGAGAAGATGACGCGCCGGTAGGTCTCGGCCATCTCCATCGAACGCAGGAGCTTCTGAATCGTCGACGGCTTAATCTGTCGCAGTTCGAGGTGTCCCAGCGTCGGGAACACGTGGAGCCTGAGTCGCAACTCAGTCGCCTCATAGGTCAGTGGACTGAAGGTCCGGCTGTCGAGCCACTCCTCGGCATAGGCCCGAAACGAGATCCTGCCGGCGTCGACATCAAGGTAGGTTCCACGGAGCTTGTCCGCCTCAACCGTGTTGCGGAATGCGACCGCCTCGGCTTTGCGTCTGAAGGTCTTGCGGCGCTGCCGCCCCTCGGGATCTCGATAGTTCACAACGTAACGAGGGCTCCCGTCGTCCGCTGGCCTACCGGGACTAATGCTGGCCATGGCTGTCCTTGGCAGAGTCCGACCGGGTGACCAGCAAGGCTGACGAACATCTGCGGCGTGGTGGCGCTAGAACCGATTCCGGCTGAGGCTGATGGCCTCTCGGTGTCACTGATTCTCCTCGAGTTGCACCGTCCAATTGATCACGGTTGCTGCCCGCCAGCGCAGGTGCTTTCCGACACGGAAGCCGGCCGGGCCGTAGCCCGTCGTCCGCCAGGAGTAGATGGTCTGCTTGGTCACGCCAAGGTAGGACGCGACATCGTCGATGTCCCACAGCTCTTCGGCGTCGACCAGCCTGGGTGCCCGGCTGCCGCGGCCTCCGCGCCGCCGCGGCCCAAAGATTCCCGGTTCCATAGCCGGCACGTTCGAGTTCGTTGCCATCATCAAGCCCCTCCTCGCGGCGTTGACGGACATTTGGTCTACGGGCACCTATGTCCGACGGCCGCATGGGAGCGATCACGTCGGAGGAAACGATGTGACGGCAAGATGACTCGGGCATCGCGGCGGTGGTCGCCAAACTGTGCGATGCCAGGCTGGTGGCTCGGGCAACCGACCCGGGCCGCGACCTACCCGAACAGGCCCCTGAGGACCGCGTGGCAGGAGATAGCGCTACCCAAATTTGTACCGGATTTGTAACAGACGAGCGGCTACCAACAGCAAACGCCGCCGAACGACCAAAAGGTCGCTCGGCGGCGTTTATGCAGGTCAGCGGCTGTTCTTTGCGGTCGTTCGGCGTTGCTGAATGACCGCAGCCGGAGGCCCGGTTAGATGTCGTAGTAGAGCTCGAACTCGTGCGGGTGGGGCCGCAGCTGGACCGGGGCGATCTCCTGGGTCCGCTTGAAGTGGATCCAGGTCTCGATCAGGTCGTCGGTGAACACGCCACCGGCCGTCAGGTACTCGTGGTCGGCCTCGAGCGCGTCGAGCACGGCGTTGAGGCTGGTCGGCACCTGGTCGATCTCGGCCATCTCGTCCGGCGGCAGCTCGTAGATGTCCTTGTCGATCGGGGCCGCGGGCTCCGTCTTGTTCTGGACGCCGTCGAGGCCGGCGAGCATGAGCGCGGCGAAGGCGAGGTAGGGGTTCGCCGACGGGTCGGGGAAGCGGGTCTCGACGCGCTTGGCCTTGGGGTTGGCGCCCGTGATCGGGATGCGGACCGAGGCGGAGCGGTTGCGCGAGGAGTAGACCAGCGAGATCGGCGCCTCGAAGCCGGGCACCAGGCGGTGGTAGGAGTTCACCGTCGGGTTGGTGAAGGCCAGCAGCGACGGGGCGTGGGCAAGGATGCCGCCGATGTACCAGCGGGCGGTGTCGGACAGCCCGGCGTACCCGGTCTCGTCGAAGAACAGCGGCTCGCCGTTCTTCCACAGCGACTGGTGCACGTGCATGCCGGAGCCGTTGTCGCCGAAGATGGGCTTCGGCATGAAGGTGACCGACTTGCCCTGCTCCCAGGCCGTGTTCTTGATGAGGTACTTGAACTTCATCACGTCGTCGGCGGCCTTGAGCAGCGTGTCGAAGCGGTAGTTGATCTCCGCCTGGCCGGCGGTGCCGACCTCGTGGTGGGCGCGCTCGACGAGCAGGCCGCTGGCCTCGAGGTTCTTGACCATGTCGGCGCGCAGGTCGCTGTAGTGGTCGTACGGCTCGACGGGGAAGTAGCCGCCCTTGAGGCGCGTCTTGTAGCCCTTGTTCTGGCCGTCGTCCTTGCCGGAGTTCCACCAGCCCTCGACGGAGTCGATGTGGTAGTAGCCCTCGTTGACGCCCGTGCTGTAGCGGACGTTGTCGAAGATGTAGAACTCGGCCTCGGGGGCGAAGTAGGCGGTGTCCGCGATGCCCGTCGAGTCGAGGTAGGCCAGCGCCTTGCGCGCGATGTTGCGCGGGTCGCGGCTGTAGGCCTCGCCGGTGATCGGGTCGTGGATGAAGAAGTTGACGTTCAGCGTCTTGGACTTGCGGAACGGGTCGAGGTACGCCGTGGTGGGGTCCGGGAACAGCGACATGTCGGACTCGTTGATGGCCTGGAAGCCGCGGATCGAGGAGCCGTCGAAGCCGAGGCCGTCGTCGAAGACGCTCTGGTCGAAGGAGGAGGCCGGGACCGTGAAGTGCTGCATCACGCCGGGCAGGTCGCAGAAGCGGACGTCGATCATCTCGACGCCCTCGTCCTTGATGAACTTCAGGAGCTCATCGGAGTTGTTGAACATTCGGTTCCTCCTTGACGGCGGCGCGCGCACGTCCAGTTTGCAGCGTTCGGGAGCGGAGCCTCGTTGCACCGTGCCGCCACGCTAGGTCGGAGCAGTTTCCAGACCGTATCCCGTTTGTTTCGCCCGTGTTACAGGTGCCCGGCGGATGGGCCGCCCCGGAGGCCCTCGGAGCGCCTCCTAGGCTGGGTGCGTGACCAGCGCTGTAACACCGGAGCTCGAGGCGGCCACCTGGGGCCGCCGCGTCCTGGCCCTCTTCGTCGACTGGGTGGCCTGCCTGGCCGTGGTCGAGGGGTTGGTGGCGGCCGGCGTGCTCTCCGGCAACCCCAACGGCCTCGGCACGCTGGCGCTGTTCGTCGTCGAGTCGACGTTGTTCACCGCGGTGGCCGGCGGCTCCTTCGGCAAGCTGGCCACGCGGCTGCGGGTCGTGCGCCGCGACGGTGGCGGACCGGTGTCGCTGGCGCGGGCGCTCGTACGCTCCGTGCTCGTCGCGCTGCTGCTGCCGCCGCTCCTGACCTTCGACGGGCGTGGTCTGCACGACGTGGCAGCGGGGACGCGGACGGTCACGGTCTGACCACTTCCCGCCGGGGTCTCGTGACGGTCGCTGCGCGACCTCCTCGACCAGCGGGTGGTGGTTCAGCGGCCGCGCTGCTGCGAGCGCATGCCCTTCATCGACGTCGGGATCGGTCCCTTGGGCAGCGGCAGCTTGCCGCGCTGGGCGTCGAGCGCCTTGAGCCGCTGGAGGATGTCGGTCATCTCGGCCGGCTTCACGTTGCGGCCCAGCTTCTGCACGTGGCGCACCAGCTTGGGCAGCGGCACCTCGCCGTCGCCGCGACCGCAGACGACCTCGTGGATCGGCACCCCGTAGGCGACGCGCTCGTGCTTCTTGCGCTCGGTGACCAGCAGCTGCCGGACCCGCGCGTTGCTGGAGCCCTCGCCCACCAGGACGATGCCGGGCGGGCCGACGACGCGGTGCACGACGTCCTGCTGCTTGGTGAACCCGACGACCGGGTCGACCTTCCAGCCACGGCGCAGCATCTGCAGCGCGCCGGCGCCCGCGGCGGGCTGGCCCTCCATCTGCGTGTACGCCGCGCGCTGGGCGCGGCGACCGAAGACGAGCAGCGCGCACAGCAGGCCGATCATCAGCGCACCGACCACCGAGATGATCCAGCCGAGGAGACCGTCGCCGGGCAGCACCCACATCAGCGCGAAGCCGAGGGCGGCGCCGAGCACGAAGACGCCCATCACGATCAGGCCGATGCGCGGGTCGCTCCGCTTGGCCATCTGGTAGGTCTGCATGATCTGCCCGCGGCGGGAGCTGGGCGTGGAGGCGGGGGTCGACATGAGGTGGCCTTGTCCGGTCAGGGGTTGAACAGGTTCGTGGGTGCAGGTCAGGCGGTCGCGGCGGCGGCGCGCGCGTCCATGGCCTGACCGTACAGCCGGCCGGCGCGGTAGGACGAGCGGACCAGCGGGCCGGACAGGGCGCCGGCGAAGCCGATCTCGTCGGCCTCTGCCTTGAGCTCGACGAACTCCTCGGGCTTGACCCACCGCTCGACGGGGTGGTGGCGCGGCGAGGGGCGCAGGTACTGGGTGATGGTGATGAGCTCGCAGCCGGCCTCGTGCAGGTCGCGCAGCGCCTGGGAGACCTCCTCGCGCGTCTCGCCCATGCCGAGGATCAGGTTGGACTTCGTCACCAGCCCGAAGTCACGGGCCTGGGTGATCACGTCGAGGGACCGGTCGTAGCGGAAGGCCGGCCGGATCCGCTTGAAGATCCGCGGCACCGTCTCCACGTTGTGGGCGAGCACCTCGGGACGGGACTCGAAGACCTCCTGCAGCAGGTCGGGCTTGCCGTTGAAGTCGGGGATGAGGTTCTCCACGCCCGTGTCGGGGTTGAGCTCGTGGATCGCGCGCACCGTCTCGGCGTACAGCCAGGCGCCGCCGTCGGGCAGGTCGTCGCGGGCGACGCCGGTGATCGTGGCGTAGCGCAGCTGCATCTTCTGCACCGACTCCGCCACGCGGCGCGGCTCGTCGCGGTCGAGGGCCTGCGGCTTGCCGGTGTCGATCTGGCAGAAGTCGCAGCGGCGCGTGCACTGGTCGCCGCCGATGAGGAAGGTGGCCTCGCGGTCCTCCCAGCACTCGAAGATGTTGGGGCAGCCCGCCTCCTGGCACACCGTGTGCAGGCCCTCGGACTTCACGAGGTTCTGCAGCGAGGTGTACTCCGGGCCCATCTTGGCCCGGGTCTTGATCCACTCCGGCTTGCGCTCGATCGGGGTCTCGGCGTTGCGGACCTCGAGACGGAGGAGCTTGCGTCCTTCAGGGGCGGGAGCAGTCGTCACGCCCGCCACTCTACGACGGGGGGCAGGGGCCCCCAACTCACGCCTCGTACGTCCTCGCTCAGGGCACGTCGCGCCTCTGCGTCGCCCACATCGACAGCGCGACCGCGGCGACGACGACCACGCCCAGCACCGTGCCTCCGCCGACCGCCGACAGCACCCGCTCGCAGCTCCCGGTCACCGAGCCGTCGGGTGCCTGCACGCAGGCCGAGGGGTCGTAGTAGGGGAAGCCGCCGAGGACGAAGGCCAGGAAGTTGGTGGGCAGCAGCCACCGCACTGCGTCGTCGCCGAGGATCGCGACGACGAGGAGCGACCCGGCGATCGCCACCCCGAACATCAACGACAGGGTCGCCACCGTGCTGCGGAACAGCATCGTGAGGGCGTAACCGAGCAGGCCGGCCAGCCCGATGGCGAGGACCCCGCGCGCCTGCGTCTCCCAGATGGTGCTCCACACCCCGGGGCCGGCGGCGATGTCGCGGCTCGACGCGAGGAGCGCGGCGCCGCCCCAGAACAGGGCCAGCACGGCGGCGCCGACGACGACGCCGGTCAGCAGCACGGCGGCGCCCTTGGCGATCCACAGGCGACGTCGTCTCGGCTCGAACAGCAGCTGGTTGCTCATCGAGCCGGTGTTCCAGTCGTGGCCGGCGTACGTCGTGCCGATCAGCATCAGCAGGCCGGTGAGGATGGTGATGGCGGCGGCGCCGACGTCGGTGCGCAGCGCGGTGAGCTCGAGCTCGCTGCGGTAGAGGTAGTTCTCCCAGCGGGGGGTCATCGCCTCCGCGCAGTCGCTCGCCACCGCGCCCGGTCCCAGGTACATCTCGGGCTCGGCCTCGCAGGCGGTGATCTCGTCGGCGACCCAGGGCTGGGCGGCGTCGCGTGCGGCCATCTCCCTGGCCTCGGCGATGTCGGCGTCGCTGATCGGGCGGGTCTCCCACGCGTAGCCGCCGAGCAGGACGAGCGGCACGGCGATGCAGGCCAGGAGCAGCACGACGACCGCACGGCGCCAGCGCAGCCGGGTCAGCTCCACGCGCAACAGCCTCATCGGACCTCCTCCAGCATCGTCGTGGCCCCCGGGGCCGTCCCAGGCGTCGCGCCCATCCGGTCGTCGGCGGTGAGGTCGAGGAAGATCGTCTCGAGGTCGGCGCGCACCGGTGTCAGCTCGGACAGGTACAGACCGGCCGCTGCGAGCACGCGGGTGATGTGGTCGCCCGGCTCGTCGGTGACGACGTCGAGGGAGCCTGCCTCATGCCTGACCGTCATGCCGGCGGCCTCGAGGGCCGCTCGGGCCGCGGCCGGGTCGCCGACCCGGAGCCGGTAGGACGTCCCGCCGAGCAGGTCCTCCACCTTGCCCGAGGCCAGCATCCGGCCGTTGCCGATGATGGTGGCGCTGGTGCACACCTGCTGCACCTCGGCCAGGATGTGCGAGCTGAGGAGGACGGTGACACCCGCGTCGCCGAGGCCGCGGATCAGCTCGCGGATCTCGCGGATCCCTGCCGGATCGAGGCCGTTGGTCGGCTCGTCGAGGATCAGCAGGTCGGGAGTCTTGAGCAGCGTCGCCGCGATCGCCAGGCGCTGCTTCATGCCCAGCGAGTAGGACTTGTAGCGGTCCTCGGCCCGCTCGCCGAGCCCCACGCGGTCCAGCGCCTCGTCGACGACGGCGCGACCCACCCCGACCGAGCCGGCGAGCAGGAGCAGGTTCTGCCGGGCGGAGAACGTGGGGGAGAACTTGGGTGACTCCACGACCGCGCCGACGCGCCCGATCACCTCGGGCAGGCGTTCGGGCACCGGCGTGCCGAAGAGCGCCATCGTGCCGGCGGTCGGCCGGGCGAGTCCGAGCAGCATCCGGATGGTCGTGGTCTTCCCGGACCCGTTGGGCCCCAGGAAGCCGTGCACCCCGCCACGCGGCACCGCGAGGTCGAGGTCGGCGACCGCGACCCTGCTGCCCTGCCTGCCGGTGAACTCCTTGCGCAACCCGGTGGTCTCGATGACCAGGTCCTCGCCGCTCGTGCTCGCCACGACGCCCCCTCCCGGCGTCGACCTGACGCCTCCCCGTCGGGAGGGAACTCTGACAGGTGCTGCTGAGGGGTGCCCCGACGACGCGCCGTCAGAGTCCCGGGGTGATGAGCTCGATCCGGGGGCCGCGGCCAGGCTCGGGACGCGGGTCGTAGTCGGGGGTCGCGTCGTAGGGCTGCCACGACAGGTACGCCGCGAGGTGCTCGCGCACGCTCGGCAGCACGTCGTCGACCGTGACGTCGCGACCGAGCTCCCGGCTCAGCGAGGTGACGCCGGCGTCGGCGATGCCGCACGGCACGAACCGGTCGTACCAGCCGAGGTCCACGTCGCAGTTGAGTGCGAAGCCGTGCATGGTCACGCCGCGGCTGACCCGGATGCCGATCGCGGCGATCTTGCGCTCCGGGCCCCGGGTGTCCTCGCGCAGCCAGACGCCGCTGCGGCCGGGGATGCGGGCCGTGGTCACCCCGAGGTCCGTGCACACCGCGATCAGGGCCTCCTCGACGCGGCGCACGTAGTCGACGACCTTGACGTGGTCGGGCAGCCGCACGATCGGGTAGCCCACGAGCTGGCCGGGGCCGTGGAAGGTGATCTTGCCGCCGCGGTCGACGTCGATGACGGCCGCGCCGCCCGGGTCGAGGGGCCGCTCGTGCGGGTCGGTGCGCTTGCCGGCGGTGAAGACGGGCGGGTGCTCGAGCAGCAGCACGGTGTCGGGGCGCGAGGCCGCGACGACCTCCTCGTGGACCCGGCGCTGGACGTCCCACGCGGCCAGGTAGTCCACGGCGTCGTCGCCGAGACCGGCGACCTCGAAGTCCAGCCGGTGCGCGGCGTCCTGGTCGAGGGGCATGTCCCGAGCGTACGCCCGCGGGCGCCTGGGGCATGGTCGGGCCCGGTATCTGAGGACACCCTGGTCGCGCCGGGACCCCGATCACGACCATCACGTCCTCAGACATCCCTTTCGGAGACCTTCGACCGGTGCCTGTGGATGACGCCTGCAGCGATCGCGTGGATCGACCACGCTGGGGAGATGGATCCGCGTCGCCTGCTCCCCGTCCTCACCGCCGCCGCCTGCGCGCTAGTCGTGGCGACGCTCGTGGTCGGCCACGGGAGGCCGGACGAGGTCGGCCGGGCGGCCGCGCCGCGCGCCCAGGTGAGCGGCGCTGCATCCGCCGTGTCGCCGAGCGAGCCGGCGGCGGTGCTCGCCGAGTGGGACGAGCGGCGCTCCGCCGCCTGGGCGAAGGGCGACGCGACCGCGTTGACGGCCCTGTACGTCCCAAGGTCGCGCAGCGGTGCGGCAGACGTACGGCTGCTGCGCGCGTGGGCGGCGCGCGGGCTCCGGGTCGAGGGACTGACGACGCAGCTGCTCGGCCTCCGTGTCGTCGAGCGGTCGTCGCGGCGGCTGGTGCTGCGGGTCACCGACCGCGTCGCTGGGGGAGTGGCCGTCGGAGGAGGCGCACCGGTCGCGCTGCCGGCCGACCGTGCGTCCACGCGCCGCGTGGTGCTCGTGCGGCAGCGGGGGGACTGGCTGGTGGAGGAGGTGCGCGATCAGGAGAGGGCGGCGGCGAGGACCTCGCGGACGTCCTCGTCCTCGAAGTCGTAGCCCGCGCGCTCGAGCGCGGCCGGTCGGGCGTTGACCGAGCCGAGCAGCTCGGGCGCGAGGTCGCCCGCGGCCATCCTCATCAGGGGGGCGGGCACGGCCAGGAAGGCCTTGCGGTGCAGCGCGGCGGCGAGCGCCTCGGTGAACTCGGCGTTGGTCGGGGTGTGCGGGCAGCACAGGTTGAACGCCCCGGACACGTCGCGGGACTCGAGGAGGTAGCTCACCGCGCCGATCCAGTCGCGCAGCGAGATCATCGGCATGAACTGGCGACCCGACCCCAGCCGCGCGCCACCGCCGGCCTGGAACAGCAGCCGCAGCTGCTTGAGCGGCGGCGACGTGCGGTCCATGACAGGAGCGGTGCGGAGCTCGCAGACGCGGGCGCCGGCCTCGCGGGCCGGGTCGGCCGCGGCCGACCAGGCGTGCGAGACCTGCGTGAGGAAGGCCTGGCCCACCGACGCGGTGTCCTCGGTGACGACCACGTCGCCGTGGTCGCCGTACCACGCGATGCCGTTGCCGGCGAGGAACGCCGCCGGGCGCTCGGTCGCGGCGATCGTCTCGGCCAGCAGGCGCGTCGTGGACACGCGCGACTCCAGCACCTCCTCCGACCACTTCCGCGAGTGCGGGTTGCCGGCGATGCTCGCGCCGGCGAGGTTGACCACCGCGTCGGCGCGCTCCACGACGGCCGCGTCGATCCACCCGGCTGCTGGGTCCCACTGGGACTCGTGGGCCGAAGCCGGTGCGCGGCGCACGAGCGCAGTCACCTCGTGCCCGTGCACCCGCAGGTGTTCGGACAGGTGGGTGCCGAGGAAGCCAGAGGCACCTGCGATGACGACGCGCATGCCACCACCCAACCATGCGGCCAAAGCCGCTGACCGGGGTCCGGTCCGCTCAGCCCGCCAGGTGGGCCCAGCGTGCGGAGAGCTCGTGCCAGGGGCCCTCGTCGACCACCCGTCCGGAGTCGAGCACCACGACGCGGTCGGCCTGCGCGAGCGCGGCGGCCTTGCTGGTCGCCCCGACGACCGCGGTGCCCCGGGCGCGCAGGGCCTGCCACAGCTCGATCTCGGTGGCCGCGTCGAGCGCCGACGAGACGTCGTCGGCCAGCAGCATGTCGGCCTCCGTGGCCAGGGCCCGGGCCAGCGCGAGGCGCTGCACCTGCCCGCCGGAGAGGCGTACGCCGCGGTGGCCGACGAGCGAGTCGGGTCCACCGGCCTCCGACACGTCGCGGCCCATGCGCGCGGACTCGAGGGCCGGCATGACCTCGCGGTCGCCGTGGTCGAGCGCGACGTTGCCCGTGAACGTGCCGGACAGCACCCGCGGCACCTGGGCGACGTGGGCCACCCGGCCCGGGCGCAGGGTGGTCTGCGGGTCGTCGACCAGCCGGTCGTTCCACCGGATCTCGCCGGTGCTGCCCACGAGCCCGGCCAGCGCGCCGAGCAGGCTGGACTTGCCGGAGCCGACCTGACCGAGCAGCAGGACCAGCTCACCGGCCCGTACGTCGAGGTCGACGTCCTGGACGCCGAGCGTGCCGTCGTCGTGGACGGCACCGAGCCCGCGGACCGAGAGCGTGCGCAGCGGGTCGCGGTGCGGCACGGGCGGCTCGGGCCCGGTGCCGTGGACGAGGTCGACGCCCGGCGGGAGGTCCATCAGGTCGCCGCCGCCGGCGAGCTCGCTGGTGGCGTTCATCCAGGCGCGGGTGCCGGGGGCCTCGGTGACCACCGACCCGGCGACCCGGCCGAACCAGTCGAAGCCGCTCACGGCGTTGGCGACCAGCAGGGCGGTGGCGAGCTCCCACTGACCGGTCAGCAGGCCGCCCCAGGCGGCGACGACGCCGCACTGGACCATCACGACCGGCACGCCGTCGAGCAGCGCCTGCACCCGGTGCTCCCGCACGGCCGCGTCGACGCGGCCACCGTCGACCTCGCGGAGGTGCCGGTGGACCTGCGGTGTCGCGGCGGCGAGCTTGACGGTGCGCACCGACTCCAGCGCGGAGACCAGCGACTGCCCGAACCTCGCGCGCGCGGTGGAGGCGGCCGCGGCCGAACGGCCCGCCACGCGTCGCCCGAGCGTCGAGGCGAGCGCCGAGGCGACCATGACCGTCAGCAGCACCGCGCCGGCGACCCAGGTCTGCGCGATCAGCGCGGTCACCAGGGCGACGAGGAGACCGTTGACGAAGTCGACCCAGCGGTCGGTGTAGCGGGCGAGGCGGTCGGCGTCCATCGTGCGGGCCACGACCTCGCCGGGCGGCGTGCGCAGCAGGCGGCGCTGCGACGTCTGGCCGTGCAGGACCGCGGCGCGCACCCGCAGGCGCACCTCCACCCACCAGTGGGGGTAGGTGCGGAACGCCTGGGCCAGCAGGAACGGTCCGACCAGGAGCGAGCCGACGAGTGCCAGCACGAGCAGGCCCGGCTGCTGCCCGGCCTGGAGGTCGGTGACCACGCGCCCCCACACCCACCCGGTCACCGCACCGAAGGCGCCGGTGAGGGAGGCGAGGAGGAACAGCAGCGCGCCCAGCAGGCCCCACTGGGGCTGGATGCTGATGGTGTGGAGCACCTGTCGCGCCAGGCTCGGGGTCGGCGCGAGCTCGGGAGGAGCCGGCGGAGTGGTGCTGCGGCGCACGGACCCGATGGAGGAGTCGTCGTGGTGGTGCTCCTCGACGACGGCCTCGTGGGCCGCGGCCTCGAGCAGGTCGCGGAACGGGCCGGCCTCCGTGGCGAGCCGGGCCCGGGGACCCTGCTGGACCACGCGACCCGACTCGAGCACCGCGACCTGCTCGGCGCGCTCGGTCGTGGACAGGCGGTGCGCGACGAGGATGCCGGTGCGCCCGGAGATCAGCCGGTCCGCGGCGCGCACGACGCGCGCCTCGGTCACCGGGTCCATCCGGGCGGTGGCCTCGTCTAGCACGACCACGCTGACGTCGCGCACCAGGAGCCGGGCGAAGGCGACCAGCTGCTCCTCGCCGGCCGAGAGCGTGGTGCCGCCGGGGCCGAGGACGGTCTCGAGGCCGTCGGGCAGGCCGGCGACCCAGTCGGTGAGGCCGAGCTCGGCCACGGCCGCCTCCACGATGCTGCGCGGGACGTCGTCGAAGAGGGCGATGTTGTCGGCGAGCGTGCCGGCGAGGACCTCGGTGCGCTGGGTGACGACGCCGACCGCGGACCGCAGCGCCTGCAGGTCGAGGTCGAGGACGTCGACCCCGCCGAGGAAGACCGAGCCGCGCGGCGGCTCGACCGCGCGGGAGAGCAGCGAGGCCAGCGTGGACTTGCCCGAGCCGGTGCGACCGACCAGCGCGCAGGTGTGGCCGGCGGTGAGGAGCAGGTCGACGTCGCGGAGCGCGAACGTCCCGGTGCCGTAGCCGAACTCCAGGTGCCGGAACTCCACGTCGAGCGGACCGTGCGGCACCGGCAGGCCGCCCACCGGCTCGGCGGGGGAGGCCATCATCGCGCGCAGGCGCAGCACCGCGCCGAAGCCCTCCTGCAGGTCGGGCAGGTGGCGGGCCAGCATGTCGACGCCGCCGACGAACATCGTCGTGACGAGGAACAGCGTGACCAGCCGGGCGGTGGTGAGGTCGCCGGAGAGGACCAGCGCGACGCCGACGACGCCGACGGCCGCGAGGGCGCCGTGGAGCAGGCCGCCGCTGCGCCGGGTGATGCGGACCTCGACGGCGAGCACCGCGTCGAGGGTGCGGTGCACGACGGACGCCAGGTGGGCGTTGCGGCGCAGGACGTGCGCCTGCCCGAGCGACGTGCGCAGGTCGTCACGGGCGGCGACGCCCTCCTCGGTCGAGGCGGCGTGGTCGGTCCAGGCGGCCTCCTCGAGGACCTTCTTCTGCGCGACCTGCGGCAGCAGCCGGCGTACGACGAGGTAGGCCACCACCGCGGTGAGCGGGAACAGGAACGCGGCGGGCCACCACGTCAGCGACGCGACCACCCACAGCGGGCCGGAGGCGAGGAGGGTGCGCGCGGCCTGCCACACGCCCCACCGCATGAGCTGGCCCACCTCCCAGGTGTCGTCGTCGATCCGGTCGAGGACCTCACCGACGGCCTGCTCGGAGAGCTCGGAGAGCGGCTGGGCCATCGCGGCGTCCAGCAGGTCGGCGCGCAGCCGGCCCTCGGCGCGGTCGCAGATCGTCGCCCAGATGGTCTTGGCCACGGTGTCGATGACCGCTCCGCCGACCACGCACACCGCGAGCAGCACCAGCAGCACCCGGGTCGGGTCCTCGGCGAGACGACCCGCGACCATCGAGCCGAGCGAGGCCGCGATCGCGCCGACGAGCGACATCGAGAAGCAGACGTAGGTCAGCGGACGGCGCACGCGGCGCCAGTCGACGGGCACACGACCGGCCGGCAGGCCGTCGGTCGCGGAGGTGGTCGCCGGTGCCGTCTGGGTCTGGATCTCGGTCACCGTCACAAGCACAGGACGTTACGTGTCGGCACCGACACTGCGCGCCTCATTTTCGTGTGACCCTGGCGACTGGCCGGACGAACGACGACGCCCCGTCCGCAGGTGCGGACGGGGCGTCGTACGGGCGGCGGGGCTCAGACCTCGAACTGGCCCGCCTCGAGGCGCTTCTTGACCTCCTGGAGGAACCGGCCGGCGTCGGCGCCATCGACCAGGCGGTGGTCGTAGGTCAGCGACAGGTGGACCATGTGGCGCACCGCGATCGTCTCGCCGAGGTTGGGGTCGTCGATCACGACGGGCCGCTTGACGACCGCACCGGGACCGAGGATCGCGACCTGCGGCTTGTTGATGATCGGGGTGTCGAAGAGTGCCCCGAAGCTGCCGAGGTTGGTGATCGTGAACGTCCCGCCCGACAGCTCGTCCGGGGTGATCTTGTTGGTGCGGGTGCGCTCGGCCACGTCGGCGATCTTCTTGGCCAAGCCGGCGATCGACAGGTCGCCCGCCTCCTTGACGACCGGGGTGAGCAGGCCCTTCTCGGTGTCCACGGCGAACGCGATGTTCTCGCGGTCGAAGTAGGTCACCTCGCCCTTCTCGGTGTCGATCGCCGCGTTGAGCTTGGGGTGCAGCTTGAGCGAGTCGATGGCGGCCTTGGCGAAGAACGGCAGGTAGGTCAGCTTCACGCCCTCGCGAGCCTGGAAGTCGGCCTTCGACGCCTCGCGCAGCCGGGCGATCGCGGTGACGTCGACCTCCATGACCTGCGTCAGCTGCGCGGACTCCTGCAGCGACTCGACCATGCGCGAGGCGATCACCTTGCGCAGGCGCGAGAGCGGCTCGGTGGTGCCGCGCAGCGGCGACGGCGAGGCCGACGACGGAGCGGCGGCAGCCGGCGGAGCACCCGCGGCGGCCGGGGCGGCAGCAGGAGCGGCGGCAGGAGCGGCGGCAGGAGCGGCGGCAGCCTCCTTCGCGGCGGCAGCGGCGTCCAGCACGTCCTGCTTGCGGATGCGACCACCGACACCGGTGCCCTCCACCGAGGCGAGGTCCACACCGTGCTGGTCGGCCATCTTGCGCACCAGCGGGGTGACGTAGGCCGTCTGGTCGCGGCCGCCGTCGGAGCTGCCGGACGAGGGGGCCTGGGGCGAGGGCGCCGGCGCGTCCTGCTTCGGGGCCTCCTGCTTCGGGGCCTCCTGCTTCGGGGCCTCCTGCTTCGGGGCCTCCTGCTTCTCGGACTCCGGGGTCTCGTCGCCGGCGGGCAGCTCGCCCTTCTCCTCGGCGATCTGCTCCTCCTGCTCGGCCTTCTTCTCGGCCTGCTCCTCGTCCTTGGGCTGCGCCTCGGGCTCGGCCTGGGCGGGGGCGTCGTCGGCCGAGCCGATCACGGCCAGCTCGGCGCCGACCTCGACCGTCTCGTCCTCCTCGGCCTTGATCTCCAGCAGCGTGCCGGCGACCGGGGACGGGATCTCGGTGTCGACCTTGTCGGTGGAGACCTCGAGCAGAGGCTCGTCGACTGCCACCTCGTCCCCGACCTGCTTGAGCCAGCGGGTGACGGTGCCCTCGGTGACGGACTCGCCGAGCGCGGGCAGGGTCACCGACGTGCCGGAGCCGCCGGAGCCGCCCGACGAGCCGGATGCGGCCTGCTCGGCGGCGGGCTCGGACTCCGCGGGGGCGTCGTCCTTCTCGGACTCGGGGGTCTCGTCACCGGGCGGGAGCTCGCCGGTCTCCTCGGCGACCTGCTCCTCCTGCTCGGACTTCTTCTCCGACTCCTGCTCGTCCTGGGGCTGGGCCTCGGGCTCGGCGGAACCGGATGCGTCGCCGGCGCTCTCGCCCTCCTCGCCCACGACCGCCAGGACGGCGCCGACCTCGACGGTGTCGTCCTCCTCGGCCTTGATCTCCAGCAGGGTGCCGGCGACAGGGGACGGGATCTCGGTGTCGACCTTGTCGGTGGAGACCTCGAGCAGCGGCTCGTCGACGGCGACCGTGTCACCGACCTGCTTGAGCCAGCGGGTGACGGTGCCCTCGGTGACGGACTCGCCGAGTGCGGGGAGGGTGACTTCGGAGGCCATGTGGTTCCTTCGCTCGCGTGTGGGTGGGGGGTGTCTCAGGAGTGGGCGTGCAACGGCTTCCCGGCGAGTGCCAGGTGGGCCTCGCCGAGGGCCTCGTTCTGGGTGGGGTGCGCGTGCAGGAGCGGCGCGACGTCGTCGGCGTGCGCCTCCCAGTTGTAGATCAGCTGCGCCTCGCCGATGAGCTCGCCGACGCGGTCGCCCACCATGTGGACGCCGAGGACCGGGCCGTCGGTGAGGCCGACGAGCTTGACGAACCCCTGGGTCTGCAGGATCTGGCTCTTGCCGTTGCCACCGAGGTCGTAGGTCACGGTGGTCACCGCGTCGCCGTGCCGCTCGCGCGCGGTCGCCTCGTCGAGGCCGACGGAGGCGATCTCGGGGTGGGAGTACGTCACGCGGGGGATGCCGGTCTCGTCGATCGGACGGGGATCGAGTCCGGCGATGTCCTCGGCCACGAAGATGCCCTGCTGGAACCCGCGGTGGGCGAGCTGGAGGCCGGGCACGATGTCGCCCACGGCGTACACGCCGTCGACGTTGGTGCGGCACCGCTCGTCGGTGAGGACGAAGCCTCGGTCCATCTCGACACCCTGCTCGGCATAGCCGAGCCCCTCGGTGACGGGGCCGCGGCCGACGGCGACGAGGAGCACCTCGGCCTCGATGACGTCACCACCCTCCACGGTGACGGCGACGCCGGTGTCGGTCGTCTGCACGCTCTGGAAGGACGTGCCGGTGCGGAATGCGATCTTGCGCTTGCGGAACGCCCGCTCGAGGGCCTTCGACGACGCCTCGTCCTCGGCCGCGACCAGTCGCGGCAGCGCCTCGACGATCGTGACGTCGGAGCCGAACGACCGCCACACGCTGGCGAACTCGCAGCCGATCACGCCGCCGCCGAGCACGATGGCGGAGGCCGGGACGCGGTCGAGGCGCAGCGCGTGCTCGGAGGTGATGACCTTCTCGCCGTCGACCTCGAGGCCGGGCAACGACTTGCTGTAGGAGCCGGAGGCGAGGACGACGGACTTGCCGGTGTAGGCCGTGCCGTCGACGGTGACCTCGCGCGCTCCGGTGAGGACGCCGGAGCCCTCGATGACGGTGATGCCGCGCGACTTGACCAGCCCGGTCAGGCCCTTGAACAGCCGGTCGACGACCTTGTCCTTGTAGGCGTTGACGCCGGCCATGTCGATGCCGTCGAGGGTGGCGGTGACGCCGAACTGGGCGGCCTCGCGTGCGGAGTCGGCGACCTCAGCGGAGTGGAGCAGGGCCTTGGTCGGGATGCAGCCGACGTGGAGGCAGGTGCCGCCGAGCTTGCCCCTCTCAACCAGGCCGACGCTCAGGCCCAGCTGGGCCGCTCGCAGGGCGCAGGCATAGCCGCCCGAACCAGCCCCGAGTACGAGGACGTCGAACTCACCGTCCGCCACTGATTCCCTCCACATGCTCGACTCGCCCGAGAGTCACGGGCGCGACCATCTTTGCACTCTTCGTGAGCCTGTCCACACCGGGTCGGGTGGGGTGTTCCCGCGTGGTCGGCGGACGTCGTGAGGAACGTCTGGGCAGAATGTGCGTCATGGGCCTGTTCGACAGATTCCGCCGCAAGGGGCGCACCAGTGCTCCGGCGAGGGACGCCGCTCGCACCGGCTCGACCCGCGTCCGCGCCTCCGACAGCGAGGACGCGCGGCACCTGGAGAACTTCGTGCGCACGCGCCAGGGCGTGGAGGGCTTCGTCGAGCCGCGCACCGCCGTCAGTGACGTGACGATCCTGCTCGTCGCGCACGACGGCGAGTGGACCCGTCGCCGCGTGCCGAGCGTGAAGTGGGCGCACGAGTTCGCCAACCGCCACCGCGTGCCGTCGTACGACGCGGCGGTGGTCGGCGTGCCGCAGCGCATGCGCGACTACAACCGCCGCCGCAAGGCCGAGGGGATCTAGGGCCTCAGGCGCGCCCGGCGAGCGAGCGGGCGTACTCGACGAGGGTGGTGACGCCGAACCCGGTGGCACCCGCCGGCACGTGGCCGTAGGGGGAGTTGAGGTTCATCTCCTTGCCGGCGATGTCGAGGTGCACCCACGGCAGCCCGCCGGTGAACTCGCGCAGGAACGCCGCGGCGTACAGCCCGCCGCCCCAGCGGACCCAGTCGTGCTGGAGCAGGTCGGCGACCTTGGAGCTGGTCACCCGCTCCTTCATCTCCTCCGGGATCGGCATCCGCCAGTGCTGCTCACCGGCGGCGGCGCCGGCGGCGAGGACGGCGGGCACGTGATCGTCGGTGCCCATCACGGCGCCGACCTTGTCGCCGAGGGCGAGCTGCATGTGCCCGGTGAGGGTGGCGATGTCGACGACCACGTCGGGCTCCTCGAGCACGGCCAGCGAGAGCGCGTCGCCGAGGAGCATGCGGCCCTCGGCGTCGGTGTTGGCGATCTCGACGGTCGTGCCGTTGTGCATCGTGATGACGTCGCCGGGCCGGGTGGCCGTGGCCGAGACCATGTTCTCGGCCATGGGCGCGAACGCCGTCACCTTCACCGGCAGCCCGAGGCGGGCGATCGCGAGGGTGGCGGCGACGACGGTGGCGGCTCCGGCCATGTCGCCCTTCATGTTGGTCATGCTGGAGGACGGCTTGATGGTCAGGCCGCCGGAGTCGAAGGTGACGCCCTTGCCCACGAGAGCGAGGTGGGCGACGGCGTCGGCAGGGTCCCAGGTCAGCTTGACCAGGCGCGACGGCGCGGCCGAGGAGTCGCCGACGCTGAGGATGCCGCCGCAGCCCATCTCGGCGAGCTGCTCGTGGTCGAAGACCTCGAGCGCCACCTTCGGGGCGCCGCGACCCTTGGTGACCTCCTTGTGTGCGGCGGTGACCAGCTCGGCCAGGAGCGGGGGCGTGCAGTCGCGCGGCGGGGTGTTGACCCAGTCGCGGGTCAGCGCGACCGCGTCGGCGAGGACCTGCGCGCGCTCGAGCGCGGCGACGGCGTCGGCCTTGCGCGCGATCGGGCTGAGCACGACCACGTCGGTCGGCTCGGTCGTCTCGGCCCTCGACGACTTGTAGGCGGTGAAGGTGTAGCCGCCGAGGCGGTGGCCCTCGACGACGGCGGCGACGAGCCCGGGCGTCTCGCTGGGCAGGGCGAGGGCGACCGAGGCGGCGTTGGGGACGCTGCGGGCCGCGACGCCCGCGGCCCGGCGCACGGCGACCTCGTCGGACGGGTCCTCGCCCAGGCCGACGAAGACCAGCAGGGAGGCGTTGACCTCGTCGCGGCTCGTCGCCTTGACGGCCTCGCCGGGCTTGCCGGTCACGCCCAGCGTGGACAAGAAGGGGCGGAGCCGGCGACCGTACGCCGCGCTGACGTCCTCGGCCGCGTCGCACAGCCGCGGTCCCTTCGGGCCGGCGACCACGCCGACGACGACGGCGTCGGCTCGGGTCTTGGCGGGGCTGGCGGTGCGCAGGGAGTACGTGGTCACCCGCGCATGCTAGGCGAGACGTGACCTGCGGCACGCTGCGGTAGGTTGCGCGACATGGCCGGATCGCTGAAGCAGTCGCCCCTCCACGACCGTCACGAGGCCCTCGGCGCGAAGTTCGCCGAGTTCGGCGGGTGGTCGATGCCCCTCGAGTACGCGACCGGCGTCGTGAAGGAGCACACGGCCGTGCGGGAGTCGGTCGGCGTCTTCGACGTCAGCCACCTCGGCAAGGCGATGGTCTCGGGCCCGGGCGCGGTCGACTTCGTCAACGCCACGCTCTCCAACGACCTCGCGAAGATCCACCCGGGCAAGGCCCAGTACACGCTCTGCCTCGACGAGTCCGGCGGCATCGTCGACGACCTCATCGCCTACTGGCACGACGACGAGCACGTGCTGCTCATCCCGAACGCCGCGAACACCGCCGAGGTGGTGCGCCGGCTGCGGGCCGCGGCCCCCAAGGGGGTGAAGGTGGTCGACCACCACGACGACTACGCCGTGCTGGCGGTCCAGGGCACCCGGTCCGACGAGGTGCTGCAGAAGATCGGGCTGCCGACCGGGCACGAGTACATGTCCTTCGTCGAGGCCGAGCTCGGCGACACCGGTGTCGGCGTGGTGGTCTGCCGCACCGGCTACACCGGCGAGCGCGGCTACGAGCTCGTGGTCGTGAACGACACCGCGGGGCAGCTGTGGGACGAGCTGATGGTGGCCGGCGAGGAGTGGGGGATCACGCCCTGCGGGCTCGGCGCGCGCGACACCCTCCGTACCGAGATGGGCTACCCGCTGCACGGGCAGGACATCAGCCTCGACACCAACCCGGTCGAGGCCGGCCTGTCGTGGGCGGTGGGCTGGAAGAAGGAGTCCTTCTGGGGGCGCGACGCGGTGCTGAAGGTGAAGGAGGAGGGCCCGAAGCGTCGCCTGCGCGGCCTCGTCGCCGTCGGGCGGGGCATCCCACGCCCGGGCATGGGGATCACCCTCACCCACGACGTGCCGCTGGCCGACGTCACATCCGGCACCTTCTCGCCGACGCTGAAGAAGGGGATCGGTCTCGCGCTGATCCCGAGCATGGTCGCCGAGGACGCCCAGGTCGGCGTCGACGTGCGCGGACGCCGCGAGATCTTCCAGCTCGTGAAGCCACCCTTCGTCGACCCGTCGGTGAAGGAGTCCTGACGTGCTGCCCGGCCAGCCCCCGACCTTCCGCCAGCCGTCGGCCGCCGAGCGGCCGTGGTGGTGGCGCCTCGAGGACGCCGCGGGCCAGGAGGTCGAGGTCGCCGGACACTCCGACCAGCGCTTCGCCACGCAGGGCGACGCGGAGTCATGGGTCGGAGAGATCTGGGCCGACCTGGCCGAGCACGGCGTCGCCGCGGTGACGCTGTTCGAGCACGACCGCCAGGTCTACGGGCCGATGTCGCTCAGCGCCTGATCCCATCCGCCGCCCGCGGGTCTCCGAAGGACAGACGAGGCTGCGAGTAGCGCGAGGGAGATCGGCGAGGAGGCATCGCATGTCGGACGGGTCGGACTTCGCCCGCTGGGTCGACGCCCGCTGGCCCGACCTCGTCGGCGGGCTCGAGGACGACGGGGTCGCGCCTGACGACGCACGCCTGGCCGTGGCCGAGGTGCTGCTGGCCAGCCGGCGTGGCTGGGACCGTCGCGCCCGCGAGGAGCAGGTCGACCTCGCCGTGTGGGCCGAGGTGCGCGAGCGCGCGGGTTTGGCCGCGCGCCCAAGGGAGCCCGCTCCCCACGCCGTACGCGCCCGAGACCCGCGCGACGGCCCGGAGCCCTGGCTCGCCGAGGCGGCACGGCTGCGGTCCGCCCGCCGACGGCGCACGGCGCGGCGCGGCGTCGTCGCCGCGACGGTGGTGGCCGTGCTGGCGGCAGGGTGGGCCTGGTGGGCGGCCCAGCCGTCGCCGCCCGAGGTGCGCGAGGAGACCAACGAGCTGCCCGTCGCGTGGTACGCCGAGGGCGAGCTGCACCTCGACGAGGTCGTCGTCGAGCTGCCCGGGGTCGAGGAGTTCGTGGCCGACGGCGACGGCGTCGCGGCACGGCTGCGCTCGGGGGACGTCGTCCGGGTCGGCGCCGACGGCGCGGTGGACGCCCTCGACCGGGCGCCCGAGGCGCTCACCGAGCCGCAACCGGCGCCGGCGTACCTGCCACCCGGACGCTACGACGTCCGCATCCAGAGCGTGCCCCTCGCCGACGGCGGGTGGGCCCACCTGATCGACTCCTCGCGCCGCGACGGCGCGCTCGACGCGGTGCGCCAGTCGGAGACGGGGCGCCGCGCGCTCGTGGTGTGCCCGACGGTGTCGGCCTGCGAGCCGCCGGTGACGATCGTGGGTCCCAGCTCGATCCGGCTCCGGTGAGGGGCAACCCGGGCCGTTAGCCTCCCCGACGTGGCTGAGGCACTGTGGACAGGCGTGGCCCGGGCGTACGCGCGGAGCTTCGCGGGACTGTGCGCGGGCGCGGTCCCGGCGCTGCTCGACGGCCTGCCGAGCGGCGCCCGGCTGCTCGACGTCGGGTGCGGCACCGGCGCGCTGGTGCGGGCCGCCCGTGACGCTGGGCTCGACACCACCGGTGTCGACCCCGACCCGGAGATGGCCGCGCTCGCCGCCGACGGGCTCGGCAGCCGGGTCCCGGTCGCCGGCCTGCCCGACCTGCCCTTCGCGGACGACGGCTTCGACGCGGTCGTGGCCAACTTCGTGCTCAACCACGTCGACGACCCCCGGGCCGGCGCGCGTGAGCTGGCCCGCGTCGCCGCTCCT
Source organism: Nocardioides flavus (ex Wang et al. 2016) (assembly GCF_014653115.1). Lineage (GTDB taxonomy): Bacteria > Actinomycetota > Actinomycetes > Propionibacteriales > Nocardioidaceae > Nocardioides > Nocardioides flavus. The sequence goes on from NZ_BNAD01000021.1 coordinate 23,200, forward strand.
GGCGGCCACGTCCGGGCGACGATCTGGGGGAGCGCCCCACCCCCGCAGGCGGCCATGTGGAACACGCTGCTCGACGCCGCGGGCGCCGTACGGGCTCCCGTCCCGCGGCTGACGGCCGACCGCGACTTCGAGCGCTCCCCCCACGGCCTCGCCGGCATCCTGCGCCAGGCGGGACTCGCGGTGACCCACGCCGGCACCCGTACCTGGACGTGGCGCGTCGCGGCCGACGACCTGTGGGCGGGGCTCACCTCGGTCGGCAGCTTCGGCGTCCTGTGGCGCGCCCAGCCAGGGGACGTGCAGGCCCGCGTGCGCTCGGCGTACGACGCCCTCGGCGGGCCTTGGCGCGAGGGAGAGGACTTCGCCTTCGACGTCGAGTGCGTCCTCGTCGAGGCGCGCGTCCCACGGTCCTGACACGTCGTAGAGTCGTCCCGTGCGCGCCTACCTCGACCTGCTCCAGCGGATCCTCGACGAGGGTGTGGAGAAGACCGACCGCACCGGCACCGGGACGCTCAGCGTCTTCGGCCACCAGATGCGGTTCGACCTGTCCGAGGGCTTCCCGCTCGTGACGACCAAGAAGGTGCACACCCGCTCGGTGTTCGGCGAGCTGCTGTGGTTCCTGCGCGGCGACACCAACGTGAAGTGGCTGCAGGACCGCGGCATCACCATCTGGGACGAGTGGGCCGACGAGAACGGTGACCTCGGTCCCGTGTACGGCCACCAGTGGCGTTCGTGGCCCACGCCCGACGGTCGGCACGTCGACCAGGTCGCGCGGCTGGTCGAGGGGATCCGTACGAATCCCGACTCCCGGCGCCACATCGTCTCGGCCTGGAACGTCGCCGACGTCGACGACATGGCCCTGCCGCCGTGCCACACGCTCTTCCAGTTCTACGTCGCTCCGTCCGAGACCGGTCCGGGCAAGCTCTCCTGCCAGCTCTACCAGCGCTCGGCCGACACCTTCCTCGGCGTGCCGTTCAACATCGCCTCCTACGCGCTCCTGACCCACATGGTCGCCCAGGTGACCGGGCTGGAGGTCGGCGACTTCGTCCACACGCTGGGTGACGCGCACCTCTACCTCAACCACGTCGAGCAGGCGCGGCTGCAGCTGTCCCGCGACCCGCGGCCGCTCCCGCGGCTGGTGCTCGACCCCGACGTCACCGAGATCGACGGCTTCGACCTCGAGCACATCGCGCTCGAGGGCTACGACCCCCACCCGGGCATCAAGGCGCCCATCGCCGTCTAGGAGTGGTGCATGACCCGTCCCGACCAGCGGGTGGTGCTCGTCGCCGCCCACGCCCGCAACCGCGTCATCGGCAACGGCCCGGACATCCCGTGGCGGCTTCCCGGCGAGCAGGCGCAGTTCAAGGAGCTGACCTGGGGGCACACGCTGCTGATGGGGCGCACCACCTTCGAGTCGATCGGCCGACCCCTGCCCGGGCGTACGACCATCGTCCTGACCCGCCACGCCGGCTGGAGCCACGAGGGGGTGCTGGTCGCGCACACGGTCGAGGACGCGCTGGCGCTCGCCGCCGACCAGCCAGGCGACCTGATGGTGGCCGGCGGTGGTGAGGTGTACGCCGCGCTGCTGCCGCACGCGACCCACCAGGTCCTCACCGAGGTCGACCTCGAGCCGGAGGGCGAGGTGCACTACCCGCAGTTCCCGGCCGGGGAGTGGGTCGAGACCGCCCGCGAGAGGTTCGACGGCTACGAGCGGGTGTGGCTCGAGCGGATGGACCCGGCGGCATGATGCTCACGCTCGACCGCGGCTCCGACGTGCCTCCGTTCGTGCAGGTGCGCGAGGGGCTCCGGTCGCAGGTCGAGGCCGGCTACCTCGAGCCGGGCTTCCGGCTGCCTCCCGTACGCGTCCTGGCCGCTGAGCTCGACCTCGCCGCCAACACCGTCGCCCGCGCCTACAAGGAGCTCGAGGCGCTCGGAGTCGTCGAGACTCGCGGACGGGCCGGCACCTTCGTGACCGGACGCGGTGTCACCCGCTCGCTGCGCGAGGCCGCAGCGACCTACGCCGAGGCGGCGCGGTCCCTGGGCGTGTCGGAGGCGGAGGCGCTCGAGGCCGTGCGCCGAGCGCTGGGCTGAGCGGGTCCGCCTCAGCCCTCGTCGGGGGAGTAGGCGAGGACGAGCGCGGTGATCCCGGTCGCGCCGGAGCACGACTCGATCGACCGGCCCGGGTCGCGCCCGAGCCAGGACCGGACGTCGAGGGGGCCGCTGTCGTCACCGCGCAGGTCGAAGTGGCCACCGCCGCCGACGAAGTCCTCGCCGAGCCCGACGGTGTCGTCGTTGTCGAGGACCACCGCCTCTGACTCCGGGTCCCATCGGGTGCCGTGCTCCCAGAACACGATCTCGCTGTCGAGCAGCAGGCAGCCGTCACGCATGGTGAGCCGGCCCTCGACCTCGGCGGCGGGCAGGCTCTCCCACGGCGTCTCGGGCGTGATGACCGGCAGCGGCCCCGTCGTGGGCACCTCCGGCTCGGCGCCGGCGCCGTCGATGGCGAACCAGAGCGCCAGCGTCCCGGCCGCCACTCCGATCGCGGTTCCCGCTGCCTGTCCCAGCTGCGCTCGACGCACCCCAGCCCCCGTCGTCCTGAGTGGCCCACCGTAGGGCAGCGGCGCCCGGCGTGCCACAGTCGTCCCCGTGGACACCCCGGGCGCCGACGACAGGCACATCGTGGTCGCTGCGGTCGCCCTGGTCCGCGACGGGCACGTGCTGACGGTCCGCAAGCGCGGCACGCAGCGCTTCATGCTCGTCGGCGGCAAGCTCGAGCCGGGGGAGAGCGCCCACGACGCGGCGCTGCGCGAGACGTACGAGGAGGTGGGCCTGCGGATCGCGTCGGCCACGCTCCTGGGCGAGTTCCTCTCCGAGGCCGCCAACGAGCCCGGCCACACCCTGCACTCCACGGTGTTCTGGGTGGAGTCGGACGACGAGCCTGTCGCGTCGGGCGAGATCGCGGAGGTGCGCTGGACGCCGCTGCGCGACCACCCGGACGACCTCGCCCCGATGCTGGAGCACCACGTGCTCCCGGCGATCGTCGAGTCCCTCAGCCGCCGCTGACCGGCTCGAAGATCGCGAGCTCGGTGCCCCAGCCGTAGATCATCTCGCTCGTGCGCGTGTGCCCGCGCCGCTCGTCGTACGCCGCACAGGCCGCGCGCACGCGGGCGAAGGTCTCCCGGAGGGCGGACGCGTCACCGTTCAGCGTGCGCTGCACCAAGCCCAGCAGGTCGTCGGCCGTCCAGGCGTCGAGTGGGTGCTCGCGCAGCTCCCAGGGGAGGTACTTGTTGTAGGGACGCACCCGCCCGGCCATCGCGAACACCACGTCGAGGAGCCACGGCACCGACTCGGCCGCGTCGAGCCGGGCCTCCAGGGCGCGCCCGTCCCGATCGTTCTTCAGCGCGCGGTAGGCGAAGTTGAGCCACCCGTCGAGCCGGTCGTGGTCCACGAGCACCGCGTCGGCCTCCTCGGGCGGCAGGGTCGCCTGGCGACGTACCGCCGCGGCGAGCTCGCCGTTCGTGCGGTCGAGCAGCACCGGCGCCCACGCGTAGGACCAGCGGTACCACCAGTGTTCAGTGCCGAACGGGGGCACCGTCGTCAGCTCGGACCAGGAGTCGACGATCTCGTCGACCTCGTTGGACTTCACGGTGGACCGGTCGGCCGCGGCGGCGTCGGTGAGCACGACCATCACGTCGAGGTCGGAGCGCTCGGTGGCCATGCCGCGGCCCGCCGACCCGCTCAGCACGAGGCCCAGCAGGTCGTTGCCGTGCGCGGCGTGGTTGCGCTCGGCGAGCGCCACGATCGTCTCGCGCTGGGAGGTGGTGAGCCAGTGGGGGAGGTCGAGGGTCAGGTGAGGCACGGGGTGGAGCCTAGGGGCGATAACCTTCGTCCATGAGCGAGCGGAGCGAAGCGAGCACGAGCCCGAGCACCGACCTCCCGTTCGGCCGACTGCTCACCGCCATGGCCACCGCGTTCGGCGAGGACGGCAGCGTCGACCTCGACGGCACGGCCCGGATCGCCGCCCACCTCGTGGACCACGGCAGCGACGGCGTCGTCGTCAGCGGCACGACCGGCGAGAGCCCGACGACCTCGGTCGCCGAGGACGGCGAGATCCTCCGCGCGGTCCAGGACGCGGTCGGCCACCGCGCCACCGTCATCGCCGGGGTCGGCACCAACGCCACCGCACACTCGGTCGAGCTGGCACGTCAGGCCGAGAAGATCGGCGTCGACGGCGTGCTGCTCGTCAGCCCCTACTACAACAAGCCCGGCCAGGTCGGCCTGCGCCACCACTTCGGCTCGGTGGCCGAGGCGACCGATCTCCCGGTGATGCTGTACGACGTGCCCGGTCGCACGGCGACCACGATCGAGCTCGAGACCTACGAGGCGATGCGTCGCTACGACCACGTGACGTCGGTCAAGGACGCCACGGGCCTGCTGTCGCGCACTGCGCAGCTGGTCGAGATGGGCTACACCGTCTACTCCGGCGACGACGCCAACACCCTCGGCTACCTCGCCTACGGCGGGGTCGGGCTGGTCTCGGTGGTCGCGCACGCGGCCGGCGACCAGCTCGCCTCGATGATCGAGGCGTGGGTGCGGGGCGACCACGCCGAGGCGCTGCGCATCCACACCTCGCTGGTCCCTGCCTTCGACGCCGTCATGGGCGTCGCCAACTACGGAGCCACCACCGCCAAGGCAGCCCTGGAGCTGCTCGGCGTGCTCGACAACCGCCGCGTCCGCGGCCCGCTGGTCGCCCTGGCCGACGACGAGGTCGCGGCGCTGCGCGCCGGTCTCGCCGCCGCGGGCCTCCTGTGAGACACATCCTCTCCACGAACGAAGGAACCCCTTGAGCCACCCGCACCCCGAGCTGAGCGCGCCCGCCCCCCTCCCGGCCGGAGGCCTCCGGGTCATCCCGCTCGGAGGGCTCGGCGAGGTGGGCCGCAACATGACCGCCTTCGAGTACGACGGCCGTCTGCTGCTCGTCGACTGCGGCGTGCTGTTCCCCGAGGACCACCACCCGGGCGTCGACCTCATCCTCCCCGACTTCGACCCCATCCGGGACCGGCTCGACGCCGTCGAGGCGCTGGTGCTGACCCACGGCCACGAGGACCACATCGGCGCGACGCCCTACCTCCTGCGCGAGCGCGGCGACATCCCGCTGGTCGGCTCCAAGCTGACCCTGGCGCTCCTCGGCTCCAAGCTGCGCGAGCACCGGCTCAAGGAGACCGCGCAGTACGAGGTCGCCGAGGGCCAGACGATCACGTTCGGGCCGTTCGTGCTCGAGTTCATCGCGGTCAACCACTCGATCCCCGACGCCCTCGCGGTCGTGATCCGTACGGGCGCCGGCGTCGTGCTGCACACCGGCGACTTCAAGATGGACCAGCTGCCCCTCGACGGGCGCATCACCGACCTCAACGAGTTCGCCCGGCTCGGCGACGAGGGCGTCGACCTGTTCCTCACCGACTCCACCAACGCCGAGGTCCCGGGCTTCACGACGTCGGAGAAGGACATCTCCCCGGTGCTCGACCGGGTCTTCGGCAAGAGCGAGAAGCGGATCATCGTGGCCTGCTTCGCCTCCCACGTGCACCGCGTCCAGCAGGTGCTGGACGCCGCGGTGGCCCACGGCCGCAAGGTCGGCTACGTCGGCCGCTCGATGGTGCGGAACATGGCCATCGCCCAGGACCTGGGCTACCTCACCGTCCCACCGGGCGTGATGGTGGAGGCCAAGGAGCTCGCCGACCTGCCGCCCCACAAGCAGGTGCTGATCTCCACCGGGTCCCAGGGCGAGCCGCTGGCGGCGCTGAGCCGCATGTCGCAGAACAACCACCACTTCGTGCACCTCGAGGAGGGCGACACCGTCGTCCTGGCCAGCTCGCTGATCCCGGGCAACGAGAACGCGGTCTACCGCGTGATCAACGGCCTGTCCCGCCTGGGCGCCAACGTGGTCCACAAGGGCAACTCGCTCGTCCACGTCTCCGGGCACGCGAGCGCCGGCGAGCTGCTCTACTGCTACAACATCGTCAAGCCGCGCAACGTGATGCCGGTGCACGGCGAGGTCCGCCACATGCGGGCCAACGCCGACCTGGCCAGGGCCACCGGCGTGGAGAACGTCGTGCTCGCCGAGGACGGCGTCGTCGTCGACCTCGTCGACGGCGTCGCGAAGATCGTCGGCAAGGTTGACGTCGGCTACGTCTTCGTCGACGGCACCACGATCGGCGACATCAGCGAGGCCTCGATGAAGGACCGCCGGATCCTCGGCGAGGAGGGCTTCCTCTCGGTGATCGTGGTGGTGGACTCGGTGACCGGCAAGGTCGTGTCCGGCCCGGAGATCCACGCCCGCGGCTTCGCCGAGGACGAGACCACCTTCGACGAGATCAAGCAGCCGATCGTCGACGCGCTCGACGCCTCGATCGCCGACGGCGCCACCGACTCCTACCAGCTGCAGCAGGTCGTGCGACGTGTCGTGGGCCGCTGGGTCAACCGCGCCCACCGCCGGCGCCCGATGATCATTCCTGTGGTGATCGAGGCCTGAGCGTCCTAGCATCGAGCGACGGCGGCGTCGTGGGAGATGCAGGCCCGGGTGGGGAGGTGGAGATGCCGCGCAACCAGGGCGCGCTGAGCCGGCTGGCCGAGCTGATGCGCCGCGTCAACTCCTCCACCGACACCGAGGTCATCCTCGAGGAGATCGCGCACGGCGTGGTCGACGTCCTGGGCTACGGCGTCGCCGCGATCGCCCGGCTCGAGGGCGACGTGCTGGTCATGACCCACGTGGCCGGCCCCCCGGACGTCGTGGCCCAGATCCTGCACCGCCGCACGCCCGCCGAGCAGATCCTCGACGAGTTCCGCGAGGCCGACAAGTGGGGGATCCTCCGGTTCGTCCCGGCCGGCCGGATGTCAGCCCAGCGGCTCGAGGCGGCCTGGATCCCCGAGCTCGAGGTCAGCGACGACCCCGACGCCTGGCACCCCGAGCACGCGCTCTACGCACCGCTGTACTCCGCCGCCGGCGAGCTGCTCGGCAACATGGCCGTCGACCTGCCGGCGAACGGGCGGGTGCCCGACGAGGCCGACCGCGAGCTGCTCGAGATGTTCGCCGTGCAGGCCGGCGTGGCGCTGTCCAACGCCCGTGAGCGGGAGCGGCTCACCGACCGGGTCCGCCTCGACCGGATGCTCACCACCGTGGCCGGCGCCTCGACCATGGCGCAGAACCTGTCGCAGGCCCTGAGCACCGCCGTGTCGGCCGTCGCGGACTCGTTCGGGACGGTGCAGGCCGTCGTGCGCACCTTCCCGCACGACGCGCAGGGCGACCAGCTGGGCGTCGGGACCCCCTACGCGTTCACGCCCGACCAGGACGTGCCGGAGATCCGCGAGGACCTCGCCGACCTCCCCGACCTGCCGGTGCTGGTCGAGCTCGGGGTCGACGACCCGGGCTCGCCGCGCCTGCCGCGCAGCGCCGCGCACATGCAGCGGCTGATGCGGGGCATGCGGGTGGACCGCGTCCTGGTGTGCCCCCTGGTCTCGCAGGACGACCTCGTCGGCTACCTCGTGCTCGGCTTCGCGCGCCACGCCCGGCCGGTGACGTCGACGGAGGCCGACGCGGTGCTCGAGGTCGGCCGCCTGCTCGCGCAGACCGTACGGGCGTCGCGGGTGCTGGAGACCGAGCAGCGGCTCGTCCAGGAGCTGCGCGAGCTCGCCCGCTACCGCAGCGAGCTGATCGCGACCATCTCCCACGAGCTCAAGACGCCTCTCACCGCGATCCTCGGCCACGCCGAGCTGATCGCGGACCGGCACCCCGACCTGACGTCGATCGACGCGATCATCCGCAACGCCGGACGGCTCAACAACCTCGTCGCCAACCTGCTGCACTACTCCCGCCTCCAGGGTCGGCGCGAGACCGTGCGCCGCGCGGTGGACCTCGCGGAGCTCTGCGAGGCCAGCGTCGACCTGCTCGGCATCCGGGCCAAGCAGGCCGGGGTGGCGCTGCGCTTCGAGCACCCCGGCTCCGCGCCGGTGGTGGTCTTCGGCGACCCCGAGGAGCTGGCCCGGGTCATCGACAACATGGTCGACAACGCGGTGAAGTACACCCCCGAGGACGGCACGGTGGCCGTGGCGATGACGGTCGCGGACGACGAGGTCAGCGTCGAGGTGACCGACACCGGCCTCGGCATCTCGGTGACCGACCAGCAGCACGTGTTCTCCGCGTTCCACCGCTCCACCAACCCCAACGCGCTGTCGGTGCCCGGCACCGGCCTGGGCCTGCCGATCGCGCAGCGGATCGCCGAGTCGCACGGCGGGACCCTCTCGGTGACCTCCGAGCTGGGCCGGGGGAGCACCTTCCGCTTCACCCTGCCGTTGCGCTCGCCACGGGAGCAGACCGGCTGACGCCCGTGCGTCCTGCCGCGTCGAGCTGCACCACGCGGTCCATCGCCTCGAGGCCGACGGTGCCGTGGGTGATCCACACGATCGACCGCCCGGCGCGGGTGGCCGAGCCGAGCATCTGGCCGGCCACGGCACGGGCGGTCGGCCCGTCGAGGTGGGCCGTCGGCTCGTCGAGGACCAGCACGGGCGGGTCGGCCAGGAGCGCGCGGGCCAGCGCGAGACGGGCCCTCTCCCCGCCGGAGACGTCGCGCCGGCCCTCGCCGACGTGGGTGTGGATCCCGTCGGGCAGGGCGTCGACCCACTCGCCGAGGCAGGCCCGCTCGAGGGCGTCGCGCACCTCGTCGTCGCCGGCACCCGGCCGGGCCAGCCGTAGGTTCTCGGCGACGCTGGAGGCGAAGACGTGCGGGTCGTCGTCGACGAGTCCCACGTGACGGCGTACGTCGTCCAGCGCCAGCCGGCGCAGGTCGGTCCCGCCGAGCAGGACCTCGCCGGAGACCGGGTCGATGAACCGGACCAGGGTCGCGGCCAGGGTCGACTTCCCCGAACCGGACGGCCCCGTCACCCCGACGTGCTCCCCGGCGCGCAGGGCCAGGTGCTCGAGCGCGAGCACCGGCCGTCCGTCCCAGCCCAGTCCGACGTGGTGCATCGCGACGTCGTGGGAGCGGGGTGCAGGCTGGGCTGCGGCGGGCTCGACCACCGCCGGGGCGGTGGCGGCGATGCGGTCGAGCCGTTCCCGGGCGGCCCTGCAGCGCACCGACAGGGCGCCGGCGTCGGCCAGGGGCCCGGTGACGTCGGCGAGGGCGAGGGGCACGAGCAGCAGCAGCGCGAGCCGCGCGGGGGTGGTGGCCGCCGGGTCGACCAGCGCGGCGACGGCCACCACGCCGAGGCCGGCGGCGACGCTGGTGAGGGCGGTGGCCGCTGCGACCGTGCGGGAGGAGCGGCGTACGGCGCGGGCCAGCGCCGCGGACTCGGCGCGCACCAAGGCGAGGGCCCTCTCGGTGGCGCCCCACTGCTCGAGCTCGCGCATCCCGTGGGCGAGCTCCTCGACGCGGGTGCCGAGCGCCGCGCGGTGGGCCAGCACGAGCGGCTCGGCGGACGCGGTGCCGCGCCGGGCCAGGACGTGGGCGAGACCACCGGTGGAGGCGACGGCGAGCACGACCAGCCCGGCGAACGGTGAGACCAGTCCGGTCAGCAGGGCGGCACCGGCGCCGACCAGCGCGGCGGTCACGAGGGGCTGGCGCACCCGCAGCCGCTCGTCGAGGAGCGCGTCGACGTCGTCGACCACCCGGGTCAGGAGGTCGCCGCGCCGCGGCCCGAGCCGACCCGGGACGAGCGGCACGAGGTCGGCGAAGACCCGGGCACGACGCTCGGCGAGCTCGCGCAGCACCACGTCGTGGCTCAGCACCCGCTCGACGTGCCGAAGCACCGGTCGGGCGAGGCCGAAGAGGCGTACGCCGACGATGGCGACCATCAGGTGGAGCACGGGCGGCTGCTCGCTGGCGCGGGTGATCAGCCAGCTGGCCGTCGCGGTGAGAGCGACGCCGGACGCGGTGGACAGCGCGCCCAGCACCGTCGCGGACCGCAGGCCCCAGCGCGGTCGGGGGTCGTCGTCGAGGCCGGCTGCCCGGACCGGCGTGGGGTGGCGGCGGATCGCGATCTCCGACGACTCGTCCCCGCGATGCGCCGCCACCCCGGGGGATCGGGGGAGGTCAGGCGCGGTGTTGGACGGTGCGACAGGGGCGAGCTCGACGACCCGGTCCGCGGCCCGGAGGACGGCGGGCCGGTGCGCCACGACGACGACGAGGCTGCGGCGCGCGAGCAGCGCGAGGGTGTCGAGCAGCACCTGCTCGGTCTCCTCGTCGAGGTGCGCGCTGGGCTCGTCGAGCAGCACGACGGGTCGGGCGGCGAGGACGACCCGAGCCAGGGCGACGCGAGCCCGCTGCCCGGCCGAGAGCCCGGCGCCGTCCTCGCCGATCTCGGTGGCGAGGCCGTCGGGCAGGGCGCGTACGACGTCGTCGAGGTCGACGCTCGCCAGCGCCGCCCAGACCTCGTCGTCGCCGGCGTCGGGTCGCCCGAGGCGGACGTTGGCGCCGATGCTGTCGGCGAGCAGCCACGGCCGCTGCGGCGCCCAGGCGACCCGGGACCGCCACCAGGCCGGGTCCACGTCGGCCAGGGACGTCCCGCCGACGAGGACGTCGCCGGCGATCGGGTCCAGCTCGCCGCGCAGGGTGGCCAGCAGCGTCGACTTGCCGCACCCGGAGGGGCCGGCCACGGCCACCAGGCCGCGGGTCGGGAGGACGGTGTCGAGCGGCACGGTGAGCGGCCGGTCGTACCCGACCGCCAGGTCGCGGAGGACGAGCGCGGTGGAGGCCGGCCGGTCCCCGCCCGGCTCGCCGGTCGAGGAGCGGGCGAGGACGGCGTCGGCCTCGGCGAGCGCGGCCGTGCCCTCGGCCGCGGCGTGGAACTCCGCGCCCACGCGGCGCAGCGGCCAGTACGCCTCGGGTGCGAGCAGCAGGACGGTGAGGGCCACCTCGAAGCCGACCGACCCGGAGGCCAGCCGCAGCCCGACCGTGACGGCGACGAGGGCCACCGACAGGGTCGCGACCAGCTCGAGCACCGTCGAGGACGCGAACGCCACCTTGAGCGTGTCGACCGTGGCTCGGCGGTAGCGGTGCGTGACGGCACGGATCGTGTCGACCTGGGCCTCGGCGCGGCGGTGGGCGACCAGGGTCGGCAGCCCCCGCACCACGTCGAGGAAGTGGCCCGACAGCGCCTCGAGCGCACGCCACTGTGTCCGCGCCCGGTCCCGGGTGGTCAGGCCCACGAGCACGGCGAAGACCGGCACCAGGGGCAGGGTGAGCGCGACGACGAGCCCCGACAACGGGTCGAGCCAGGTGATCGCGGCCAGCGTGACCACCGGGAGCACCGCGGCGGGCACCAGCGCCGGGACGTAGCGGGTGACGTAGGGCTCGACGCCGGCCACCCCCCGCGTCGCCAGGACGGTCAGCCGGTCCGGGTCGAGACCGTCGGGACCGCTGCGACCGTCGGGTCGGCGTGCTGCCTCGAGGAGCCGGTCGCGCAGCGCCGCGGAGACCTCGCCCGCGGCGCGGGCCGCCGCGCGCTGGCCGACGTACGCCGCGGCTGCCCGCACGCCGACGATCGCGGCGAACGCCCAGGCCGCCCGCTCCCAGCCACCCGCAGGCGGGGTGACTGCGGCCACCACGAGGGCGCCGAGCGCGAAGGCCTGCGCGACGGTGGCCAGCCCGGCGGTGACCCCGCTCGCCACGACGAGCGAGAGGGCTCCGCGGGCAGGCCGGAGGTGGCCGAGGACGGCCGGGTCGAGCGGCCTCACGACGCGCGGGCGTCGGCCAGCTCGGCCGTCGGGATGTGGTGCACCGAGATCCGCCTGCGGAAGACCCAGTAGGTCCAGGCTTGGTAGCCGAGCACGATCGGGGTGAAGACGACCGCGACCCACGTCATCACCTTCAGCGTGTACGCCGTCGCGGCGGCGTTGGTGGTGGTGAGGGAGAAGGCCGGGTCGGTCGTCGACGGCATGACGTCGGGGAACAGCGCGAGGAACAGGCCGGCGACCGCGAGGCCGATGGTGACGAACGTGCCGACGAAGGCCCAGCCCTCCCGTCCGGCGCACGCGGCGACGAGCCCGCCGACGAGGGCCAGTGCCGCGGCGGCGAAGACCACCGCGGTGGTGGCCGTGCCGGTCCTCACCTGCGTCCAGACCAGGAACAGGACCGCGAGCACCGCGGCGACGACGCCGATCCGTACGGCGAGGTCCCGGGCGCGGTGGCGGATGTCGCCGTCGGTCTTGAGCGCGACGAACATCGCGCCGTGGGCGGCGAAGAGGGTCAGGGTCACGAGGCCGCCGAGCAGGCCGTAGGGGTTGAGCAGCGTGAACAGGGTGCCGGTGAACTCCTTGTCGGCGTCGATCGGGACGCCCGCGACGATGTTGGCGAACGCGACGCCCCACAGCAGCGCGGGCACGGCCGAGCCGACGATGATCGCGAGGTCCCAGCGCGCCTTCCACTCCGCCTCGTCGCGCTTGTGGCGGTACTCGAAGGACAGCCCGCGGACGATGAGCGCGACGAGGATCAGCAGCAGCGGCAGGTAGAACCCGCTGAACAGCGTGGCGTACCACTCGGGGAAGGCGGCGAAGGTCGCGCCGCCCGCGACGAGCACCCACACCTCGTTGCCGTCCCACACGGGGCCGATCGTGTTGATCATGACGCGGCGCTCGGTCTCGTTGCGGGCCAGGACCGGCAGCAGCATCCCGACGCCGAAGTCGAAGCCCTCGAGGCAGAAGTAGCCGACCCACAGCACGGCGATCAGGGCGAACCAGACGGTGGTCAGTTCCATGGTGGTCTCTCTCGGTCTCTCGCTGAGGTCTGGCGGCGGGTCAGTAGGCGAAGGTGAGGGGACGGTCGTCGTCGGCGCCCCCGACGGGCACGTCCGGCGGCTCGACGAACGGGTCGGCGCCCTTGCGGATGTAGGTCACGAGCAGCTTGACCTCGACGACGGCCAGCACGGCGTACAGGCTGGTGAGCACGATCAGCGACGTGGCGGCCTCGAAGGTGCTGACGCCGGGGGAGACCCCGGACTCGGTGGTCATCAGTCCGAAGACGACCCACGGCTGGCGACCCATCTCGGTGAAGATCCAGCCCCACGACGAGGCCAGGGTGGTGGCGATCGGTAGGCTCAGTCCGAGGGTGCCGAGCCAGCGCACGCCCGGCGTACGGCCCCCGCGGGTCAGCCACAGGATCAGCGCCGCACCGGCCGCGGCGAAGAAGCCGAGGCCCATCATGAAGCGGAACGACCAGTAGGTGACCGGGATGACCGGCGTGTAGTCGCCCTCGGTGTAGGCCTTCGAGGTCGGGTCGGAGCCGTACGTCTCGGCGTACTCGTCGCGCAGCGGGTTGATGCCCTCCACGGTGCCGTCGAAGGACCCGGTGCCGAGGAAGGACAGCAGGCAGGGGATCGTGACGGCGAACTTCTCCTCCGTGCCGTCGGGTGTGCCGATCGTGAAGACGGAGAACGGCGCGCAGCCCTCGCTCGTCTCGTAGAGGCCCTCAGCCGCGGCCATCTTCATCGGCTGGACCTCGGTCATCACCTTGCCCTGCAGGTCTCCGGTGACGCCGACGCCGATCCCGGCGAGCAGGGTGACGACCGCGCCGATGCGGATGGCGCGGTGGTACATCGGGCGGTCGGCCTCGTGCTTCTTCTTCATGTAGAGGTAGGCCGCGACGCCGAGCAGGAACGTGCCGGCGGTCATGTACGCCGCGAAGATCACGTGCGGGAACGTCACGAGCTGGACCTTGTTGAACATCACCGCCCAGAAGTCGACGAGCTCCGCACGGTCGGTCTCGGGGTTGAACCGGTAGCCGACGGGGTGCTGCATCCACGAGTTGGCGGCCAGGATGAACCACGAGGACGCCAGCGTGCCGAGGTGGACCAGCCACATGCAGCCGGCGTGGAGGCCCCGGGGGAGCTTGTCCCACCCGAAGATCCACAGCCCGAGGAAGGTCGACTCGAGGAAGAACGCGAGCAGGCCCTCCACGGCGAGCGGTGCGCCGAACACGTCGCCGACGAAGCGGGAGTAGTCCGACCAGTTCATCCCGAACTGGAACTCCTGCACGATGCCGGTCACCACGCCGATGGCGAAGTTGATGAGGAACAGCTTGCCGAAGAACTTCGTCAGCCGGAGGTAGTCCTCCTTGCCGGTGCGCACCCACGCCGTCTCCAGCCCCGCGATGACCGCGGTGAGCCCGATCGTGAGCGGCACGAACAGGAAGTGGTAGACGGTGATGATCCCGAACTGCCAGCGGGCGATGTCGAGGACATCCATGGGCACACCCTTCGTGTGATGACGCTCCGGCGCGGAAGTACTACAAAACGTCGTAGATACTACGCGGTGTCGTAGTTGCGGCCACAGGGGCCCTAGACTCCACTTCCATGAGTCCAAGGTCCCGGATGGGTGAGCTCGAGCAGGCCGTGCTCGAGGTCCTGTGGGAGGTCGAGTCGCCGGCCAGCGGCCGCGAGGTGCACGGACGCCTCGCGGGCCGGGACCTCGCGTACACGACCGTGACGACGGTGCTCGACCGTCTGGTGCGCAAGGACGTGGTCGTGCGCGAGCGCGACGGCCGGGCCTTCCGCTACGCCCCCCGGCGCACCCGCGCGGCGATGACGGCGGAGCTGATGCACGAGGCGCTGGAGGCCACGGCCGCCGACCGCGAGCAGGCGCTGGTGTCGTTCGTCGGCGAGGCCAGCGCCGAGGACCTCGCCGCGCTGCGTCGCGCCCTCGACGACCTCTCCTGAGCCGGCGGTCGGGACCGCCGTGTCGACGACGCTCGTCCTGGGCTCGCTCGCGGTGGTGCTCGCCGGCCCGCTGCCGTGGGGGCTGTCGCGCTGGAGCGGGCTGAGGCGTACGCCCGCCGCGGCCATGCTGCTGTGGCAGAGCACCGCGCTGGCCGCCGTGCTCGCGGCCCTCGGCGCCGGGGTCTCGCTGGCTGCCGAGCGCCTGCGGGCGGCCCCGGTCACCGCGATGGACGTCGTCGTGGCGGCTCTCGCTGGAGCCGTGACGCTGGTCGTGCTGGTCCGCCTCGCCGTGAGCGGTCACCGGACGGGCACGGCCCTGCGACGCCTGCGGCGCGCCCACCGCGACCGCGTGGACCTCGTCGCGCGGGTCGACCGGGGCGTCTCGGTGCTCGAGCACGAGGTTCCGGTGGCCTACTGCGTCCCGGGGATGACCGGCTCGCGGATCGTGGTCTCGCGCTCGACCCTGACGACCCTGGCGCCGGCGGAGCTGGCCGCGGTCCTGGAGCACGAGCGCGCCCACCTGCGCGCCCGGCACGACCTGGTGCTGGAGGCCTTCACGGTGCTGCACCGCGCGTTCCCGCGCTGGGTGGCCAGCGCCGCCGCGCGCCGCGAGGTGGAGGTGCTGGTCGAGGTGCTCGCCGACCGCGCCGCCTGCCGCACCGGCGACCGGCGCGCACTGGTGTCGGCGCTGCTGGCCCTCGCCGGCGCGCCGACGCCGGCCGGGTCGCTCGGGTCCGCGGGCTCCCTCGCGGCCCGGGTGGAGGTGCTCCGCGACCCCCGGCCGCGCCGGTTGCAGTCCGCCGCGGTCGCCCTCCTGGCCGCCGCGATCCTCGCCCTGCCCACCCTTCTGGTGGTGGTGCCGTGGCTGACCGGGCTCCACGGACGCTGACCCGTCCACGACACGCATGCGTGTGGTCCCTGTGACTGGTGGGGCGTGGCCGTAGGGTCGGACCATGGCGACCCGTACGTCTTCCCCGCCGGGGTCGCGGAGCTCGAGCACGTCTGGAACCAAGCGCACCACCAAGGGTTCGAGCACCCGATCACGGAGTACCAGCAGCAAGCGTCCTGCCCCCCGCTCGTCGGCGAAGGGCAGGTCGGGCGCCTCCGCGCGCCGACCCGCTCCCCGGGCGGTGCGCAACGGACCCGGTCCGGTCTCGCGCGCCTTCGGCGCGATCGGCCGCGCGCTGGCCGCCGTCTGGCTCGGCATCGCGCACGCGGTCGGCGCCGTCGCCCGCTCGATCGGCCAGTCGGCCCGCGACCTCGACCCCGAGCACCGTCGTGACGGGGTGGGGCTGTTCCTCTTCGGCCTGGCGATGGTGGTCGCCGCCGCCGTGTGGTGGCAGCTGCCAGGCGGGGTCATGGACTTCGCCCGGTCGGTGACGTCGGGCGCCGTGGGCAAGGTGGGCTGGTTCGTGCCGCTCTTCCTCGTCTACGCCGGGTGGCGCACCCTGCGCGACCCCGAGCGCAACGGCCCCGCGGGGCGACAGGTGATCGGCTGGGGGGCGTTCACGCTCGGCCTGCTGGGCATCGTCCACATCGCCAACGGCAACCCGCAGCCCGTCCTCGGTGACGCCACCAACCTGCAGGAGGCCGGGGGAGCGGTCGGCTACGTCACCTCCAGCCTGCTGCTCGACCTGATGCAGACCCCGTACGTCGTGGTCCCGCTGCTGGTCCTGCTGGCGGTCTTCGGGATCCTGATCATCACCGCGACGCCCGTCTACCAGATCCCGGTCAGGCTGGCCGCGCTGCGCGACAAGGCGCTGGGCCGTACGCCCGCCGAGGACGTCGCGGCCGGCGAGGAGCAGACGAAGCCGGTGCGCACCCGCCGCCGCTCGATGCTCGACGACGAGGTCGACCCCGACATGGGCGACCCGGCCTACGACAGCCCGGTGCTGTCCGACCGCGAGCTGCGCAAGCGCCGGAAGAAGGCGGAGGCCGAGCCGCAGGAGGACTACGGCATCGACCTGTTCGCCGACCCGGCCGACCTGATGGCCGACGCGCCCACCGAGGTCACGCCCGCCGTTCCCGGCGCGGCCGTGACCGGCAAGGACGACACCGGCCCGGTCGAGCCGCCGCCGCACACGCCGCTGCCGGCTCGCGTCGAGCAGCTCGCGCTGTCGGGCGACATCACCTACTCCCTGCCCGACAACTCCTCGCTCAAGCCGGGCTCGCCGCACAAGGCGCGGTCCAAGGCCAGCGACGCGGTCGTCGAGCGGCTGATGCAGGTGATGGACGAGTTCGGCATCGACGCCACCGTCACCGGCTACACCCGCGGCCCGACCGTCACCCGCTACGAGGTCGAGCTCGGCCCCGCGGTGAAGGTCGAGAAGGTCACCGCGCTGTCCAAGAACATCGCCTACGCCGTGGCGTCCGCCGACGTCCGCATCCTCAGCCCGATCCCCGGCAAGTCGGCGATCGGCATCGAGATCCCCAACACCGACAAGGAGATCGTCTCCCTCGGTGACGTGCTCCGCTCGAACACCGCGCGCTCGGACCACCACCCGATGGTCGCCGGGCTCGGCAAGGACGTCGAGGGCGGCTTCGTCGTGGCCAACATGGCCAAGATGCCGCACCTCCTGGTCGCCGGTGCCACCGGCTCCGGAAAGTCCTCGTTCATCAACTCGCTGATCACCTCGATCCTCATGCGGGCCACGCCCGACGAGGTGCGGATGATCATGGTGGACCCCAAGCGGGTCGAGCTGAACGCCTACGAGGGCGTCCCGCACCTGATCACCCCGATCATCACCAACCCCAAGAAGGCCGCCGAGGCGCTGGCCTGGGTCGTGCGCGAGATGGACATGCGCTACGACGACCTGGCCAACTTCGGGTTCCGGCACATCGACGACTTCAACAAGGCGGTGCGGGCCGGCAAGGTCGAGGTGCCCGCGGGCAGCGAGCGCACGCTCACCCCGTACCCCTACCTGCTGGTCATCGTCGACGAGCTCGCCGACCTCATGATGGTCTCGCCGCGCGACGTCGAGGACTCGGTCGTGCGCATCACGCAGCTGGCCCGCGCGGCCGGCATCCACCTGGTGCTCGCCACCCAGCGGCCCTCGGTCGACGTCGTCACCGGACTGATCAAGGCCAACGTGCCCTCCCGCCTGGCGTTCGCGACGAGCTCGCTCGGCGACAGCCGCGTCATCCTCGATCAGCCCGGTGCGGAGAAGCTCGTCGGCCAGGGTGACGGACTCTTCCTGCCGATGGGTGCGTCCAAGCCCGTACGTGTGCAGGGGTCCTGGGTCACCGAGGCCGAGATCCACCAGGTCGTCAAGCACTGCAAGGACCAGCTCGAGCCGACCTACGTCGAGGACGTGACGGCGCCCAAGGAGTCCAAGCGCGAGCTCGACGACGACATCGGCGACGACATGGAGCTCGTGGTGCAGGCCATCGAGCTCATCGTCACCACGCAGTTCGGCTCGACCTCGATGCTCCAGCGCAAGCTGCGCGTGGGCTTCGCCAAGGCCGGGCGCCTGATGGACATCCTGGAGAGCCGCGGGGTCGTCGGACCCAGCGAGGGCTCGAAGGCGCGCGACGTCCTGGTCAAGCCGGACGAGCTCGATTCCGTGATCGCCACGTTGGAGGGGGGAGCCTGATGAGCACGGTCCTGAACGAGAACGAGGTCTTCGACGAGGACTCCGCGGGGGTGGGACCCGCTGTGGTCCCGGACCACGTGGAGGTACGCCGCCACGCCGGCGTCGCGGCAGGCGTCGGCCTGACCGCGTCTGCGGTCGCCATCGCCTACCTCGCCCGCGCCACCCAGTCCGGGTCCGCCCTCGACTGGGCGTTCGTCGCGGTCATGGGGCTGCTGGGTGCGTACTGGCTCGTCGGTCTCGTCGACGCCCGGACACCGCTGCTCGTCGCGGACGCCCAGGGCATCCGGATCCGTCTCGGCCGCACGTGGCGCGGCCTGCCGTGGACGGCGGTGCACCACGTCGAGCACACGCCGCGCCAGGGCCTGCTGCGCGACGGCCGGCTGGTCGTCGTGCCGCACAACCTCGAGCTGATCGAGGCCGAGCTCACCGGTGCCGGCAAGCGCCACACGAGCATCTCCCGCCTGCTGCACGGCGCCCCGCTCGCCGTCCCGCTCGGTCTGTCGACCCGGGTGGTCGGCGCCGACGGCGACCTCACCGAGGCGCTGGGCCGGGTCGCGCGCGACGCGAGCCAGATCGTCGTCCTGGCGCCGGAGGTCGAGGAGTCGGAGGTCGAGGAGTCGGAGGTCGCGGAGCAGGACGTCGTCGAGACACCCGCCGAGGACCTCGCGCCGGAGGTCGAGGTCGCACCGGTCGCCAGCCCCACCCCGTCCGCGCTGCGCGAGACCGGAGCCGGGCGACGCTCGGAGGTCCGTCGCGAGTTCGTCGAGACGACGAGCGAGGAGCTGGAGGGTCGCGAGCTGCGCCGGCCCGGCCGGGTCAGCCTGGTCGAGGAGACCCAGTCCTGGGGCGACCGCGTCCGGGCGATCGCGCGTCCCGGAGAGCCGGTCGAGCCGCTGGTGCTCGACGACTTCGAGGTGGAGCCCGCCGAGGACCCGGTCATCGGCCCGGAGCTCGCTGCCGCCCGTACGCGCCTGGGGCTGACGGTCGACCAGCTCGCCGACCGTACGCGGATCCGTCCCCACGTGATCGAGGCCGTCGAGGTCGACGACTTCGAGCCGTGTGGCGGTGACTTCTACGCCCGTGGCCACCTGCGCACGCTCGCGCGTGTCCTCGGCATCGACGTGGCGCCGCTCCTCGCGACGTACGACGAGCGCTACGCCCACGCCCCGATCAACCCGCGCCGCGTGTTCGAGGCCGAGCTGGCGACGGGTGCCAACGGCTCCATCCGCAGCACGCGCGGCGGCCCGAACTGGTCGGTGCTCGTCGCCGTCGTGATGGCGCTCGTGCTGGCGTGGTCGATCGCGCGACTCGTCATGGACACCCCGCCCGAGCTGCGCGGCGCCACCCCGGTGCTCAACGGCTCCGGCGGTCCGCAGGGCGCCGGCAACGCCCCGCCCGCCGAGGCGGTCCCGGTCGTGGTCAGCGCCCCGAGCGGTGGTGCCAGGATCGTCGTGCGCGACGGGGCGGGCGAGGTCGTCCTCAAGGGCACGCTCGCCGTCGGCCAGACGCGCGAGCTCGAGGCGTCGCCCCCCGTACGCGTGCAGTCGACCGACGGCGCGGTGACCGTGTCCGTCGCCGGCGGCGAGGCGCGGCCGGTGGGCGAGCCGGGCGTGGCCGGGCAGGGCACGTTCGTGGCGGGCTGAGCCCTCCCGTGTGGCGCCGCCCCGTGTGGCATCGTCGGCTCCGTGGACCTCGACCCGGCGACCGTGCTCGACGCGCTCGACGTGCTCGACGCGCTCGTCGCGTCGGGCCGGGACCCGGGGTGCGCCGTGGCGGTGGTGCGCGACGGGGTGGTGGAGGTCGATCACGTGGCCGGCACCACCGACGGGCACCGAGCGTGGACGTCGGACACCCTCGTCATGACCTACTCGGTCGCGAAGCCCTTCGCTGCGCTGACGGTGCTCGACGTCGTGTCCGAGGGCGCGCTCGGCCTCGACGACACCGTCGCGACGGTGTGGCCGGAGTACGGTGCCGCCGGCAAGTCGGGCACGACCGTCCGCCACGTGCTGTCGCACCAGTCCGGCCTGCCGGTCTTCGGCGAGGAGGCGTCCGGTCTCGCCTTCGACGACCGTGAGGCGCTCGTCGACCTGCTCGCCCGGTCCGCGCCCGCGCACGAGCCCGGCGCCGGAGTTGCCGAGCACGCCCTGACCTACGGCCACCTCCTCGACGAGCTGGTGCGGCGGGCGACCGGCGAGGACCTGGCCACCCGGTTCGCCCGCATCTGCGCCGGCGCGGGATGGGACCTGCACCTCCGCGTGCCGGAGACCGACCTCGACCGGGTTGCCACCGTCGAGGAGGTGGCACCGGGCTGGCGGCAGGACTACGAGCGCGACCCACGGTGGGGGCCTGCCCTCGGTCGCCCCCCGGGGCTGCTCGACCCCGACGTGCTCAACTCCGCCCGCTTCCGCCGTACGTCCTTCCCGGCCGTCGCCCTGCACGCCTCGGCCCTGGCGCTCGCGCGGTTCTACGACGACGTGCGCCGGTCCGACGGGCTCGTGGCCCAGCGACTCGGGCACGAGCTCTGGAAGGCGTACCTCGAACCGGCTGCCACCGGGCACGACCTGGTCCTCGACCGCGAGGTCGTGTGGACGCTCGGGTTCCAGCGCGACGTGGAGGACGGTCGCCTCGAGATCGGCATGGGCGGCGCGGGCGGGTGCTCGGCCTGGGCGGAGCCGGACGCCGGCTACGGCGCAGCGTTCGTCAGCCGCGGGCTGGGCCGCCACGACCGGGGCGGCGACGTGTGGGAGGCGGTGAGGCGCGCGTACGCGCCGAACGACCGGGCTGGCTGAGGCTCTTCGCACCCTCGGGGAGGAGCGCCGAGGATGCTCGGGTACGCGGCACGCCGGTCGGCCATGGGCGCCGACGGTGATGTCCTGACCAAGGCGTGACGACGTCCCCGCCATCGTGGGGACTGGCGGGGTGTGGGGCGGGGTCATCGTCGTGGGGGTCGTGGGATGCCGGGCGGGATGCCGGATGGGTGGCCGCTGGTCGAGGAGGGCGCTGGCCCGGTGGTCGAGGAGGGCGCTCTGGCGCCCGTCACGAGACCCAGGTCGTCCAGGTGGTGCGCGTCGAGCTCGGTGGTGCCGTGTCGGTCGCGGCGGTAGCGGTAGCCGTGGGGAGCCGTCCACTCGAACAC
>NZ_BNAD01000022.1 GCF_014653115.1 Nocardioides flavus (ex Wang et al. 2016)
GGCGGGTTCGCGGGCCGGCGCGCGCGGCACGAGCGGCGCACGCGGCGCCGGCGACGGCGCCGGCGGCACCGGTGGTCGCGGCGGGCGCCGCGGTGAGCGTGACGAGACCCAGAAGCGCGACGGCCTGGTCTACGACCAGGACTGGCTCGGCGACGACGACGTCGCCCCCGGGGTCCTCGACTGAGGCACATCTCGGTCGGGTGTTCGGGATGCAGGTCCCCGCTCTCGGGCGGGGACCTTCGTCGTCCCGCGGGTCGACGACGAGGCTCAGTCGTGCGCGGTCGCGCTCTGCGTCCGCGCGGCGCCCGGGAGCCAGCGGCACATCACGAGCGCCTCGGAGCCGTCGCGGTAGTAGTGCGGGCGCACGTCGATGACGCTGAACTGCCGGGCGACGTAGAAGCCCAGCGCCGAGGCGTTGGTGACGCTCACCTCCAGCAGCATCCGCGACGCGTCGTCGGTGCCGACCAGCAGCTCGTCGAGCAGGGCCGACGCCACGCCCGAGCGCCGCGCCTCGGGGCGTACGCCGATGCGCAGCAGGTCGACGATGTCACCCGCCGACATCGTCACGCCGTAGCCGGACAGGTCGTCGGTCACGACGAACTTGCGGCCCGGCCCCTCGACCTCCTGCCTGATCAGCTCCTCGCTCCACGCGTCGGGCCCGAACAGCTCCCGCTCGAGCGCGGCGAGGGCCGGGATGTCGGCCGGTGTGGCGGAACGGATCACGAGACGGTCTTCCTGGGTGCGCCGGCGACCGCGTCGGGGCGTCGCAGGTAGAGGGGCTCGGGGTCCAGCAATCCTACGAGCTCGGAGCCGACGCCGGCGGCGAGCCAGCCGGCGCCCGGGCGTACGGGGCCGATCGCGTGGGGGAAGGCGTCGGGGTAGAGCTCGGGCCCGGCGCCGGCGACGGGGGCGCTGGTGGCGACCTCGGCAGGCTTGGTGACCACGGGGCCCTCGAGACGCCGTCCGTCGCCGTCGTAGGAGGCGAGGTAGACCTCCTTGCGCCGGGCATCGGTGGCGACGAGGAAGCTGCCCGGGGTCGCGCCCGTGGCGACCACCTCGAGGGCGATCGCGTCGAGCGAGCACACGCCGTAGACCGGGACGTCGAGCACGAAGCCGAGGGTCCTGGCGGTCACGACGCCGACCCGGAGGCCGGTGAAGGGGCCCGGGCCGACGCCGACGGCGATCGCGGTGAGGTCCTGGCGGACGATCCCGGCCTCGTCGAGGGCACGGGCGATGAGCGGAGCGAGGTGCTCGCCGTGCTTCATCGGCACCTCGGAGGAGAGCTCGACGACGACCCGCTCGCCGTCGTGGAGGGCGACGGAGACCAGCTGGGTCGCGGTGTCGAAGGCGAGGAGCACGGCGTCGAGGTTACTGGCCGACGATCCAGTGGAGCGAAACCCGGCGCGGATCGAGCTCGTCGTCGTCCGGGACGGCGCCGACAGCGCGGTCGATGACGACCTCCAGCCGCGACTCCGACAGTCCCTCGGCGAGACCTGCACCCCACTCCACGACGGTGACCGCGGAGTCGAGCGAGGTGTCGAGGTCGAGGTCGTCGAGCTCCTCGAGCCCGCCGAGGCGGTAGGCGTCGACGTGCACCAGCGCCGGGCCGTCCACGAGCGAGGGGTGCACCCGGGCGATCACGAAGGTGGGCGAGGCGACGGTCCCGCGGACCTGCAGCCCGGCTCCGAGGCCTTGGGTGAAGGTCGTCTTGCCGGCCCCGAGCTCGCCGGTGAGCACGAGCAGGTCGCCGGCGACGAGGGTGCGGGCGAGCCGCTCCCCCAGCGCCCGCATGGCGTCGGCGTCGACGACCTCGACGGTGGTCTCGAGGTCGAGGGAGAGCTCGACGTACGGGCTCCTCCGGGCGGTCTCCTCGAACCCGTGCCGCTGCCAGAAGGCCACCGTCTCGGGCAGCTCCTCGCGGGCGACGACGACCAGGCGTCCACGCCCGAGCGCGGCCTCGCGGGCGGCGGCGACGAGCGCGGACGCGACGCCCCTGCCCTGCGCGGTCGGCACCACGCCGAAGCGGCGCAGCACCAGCCCGTCGGGTCGGGGGTCGAGCACGACGCAGCCGACCGGGACGTCGTCGATGGTGGCCAGCAGGCCGCCCCGCCGGCCGAGCAGGCGCGCGATCGACCCGACGTCCTCGCCGAGCGCGTCGGCCGGCGGGTCGAGGTCCGGACGCGCCTGGAAGGCCGCGCGCACCGCCGCGAGGACCTGGGCTGCCGCGTCCGGGCCGACGCGGCGTACGTCGACTCCCATCACGCCTCCTGTCCGAGGTCGGGCTGGCGCTGGGCGAGCGAGATCAGGTCGTCGAGCTCGGCGGTGACCTGCTCGTGGCGCTCGAGCAGCACCATGTGGCCGGCTCCCTCGCACTCGAGGAGGCTGGAGCCGGGGATGCGGCTGTGCAGCTTGCGGCTGTGGCCGACGGTGGTGATCTTGTCCTCGGTGCCGCAGATGATCGAGGTCGGTACCCGCCCCAGCGGCTCGAGGTGCTCGAACTTGTCGAGCGTGGCGAACGCCGGGTAGAAGTCGGCCACGACCGCGAACGGGGTCGCGTTGAGCATCGAGTAGACGAACTCGACGTGCGAGGCAGGCACCTCGTCGGTCCCGAAGGCGTAGCGGTCGGTGAGGACGTCGGCCACGGCGTGCCCCCACGCGCGGGCCAGGTCGACGACGCGGTGACCGCGGTCGAGCGTACGCACGGCACGGCCGGCGAACCGGCCGCCGAGGCCGAGCGGCAGCATCGGGAACAGGATCCGGCCCGGGTCGAGCCCGCCGGCGGTCGTGGACATCAGTGCGGCGCCGACGACCTTGTCGCCGAACAGCTCGGGGTGCTGCTCGGCGAGGGAGATCACGCTCATGCCGCCCATCGAGTGGCCCACGACCACGCAGCGGCCCGGCACGGTGTGCTCGATGACGCGGCGCAGGTCGTGGCCCAGCTGCTCGATGGTGCAGTGCTCCTCGTCGGAGCGCGCCGACCGGCCGTGGCTGCGCTGGTCGTAGAAGACCGTGCGCACCTGCCCGCGGTAGGCGGCGCGCTGGAAGTGCCAGCAGTCGAGGTTGAGCGAGTAGCCGTGGACGAAGACGATCGTGAGGTCGTCGTCGGCGGAGGGCCGGCCGCCGAAGTCGGCCGGCTCGTCGATCTCGACGTGCAGGTCGACGGCGTCGTCGGCGACCACCACGCGCGGCGCGCTGTGCAGCGCGCCGAACGCGACCTCCTCACCGGCGGCCCGGTTGCCGATGATGCGGTTCTGGCGGGCGATGCCGACCGCGCCTGCGGCAGCAGCCAGCCCGGCTGCGCCCACGACGGTGCCGAAGATGCGGCCCTTGGTGCTCAACGTGCGGTCCTCTCGCTCGCCCCGCCGGGGGCGTCGGTGTCGATGTGGCGCCGGACGAAGCGGCCGCCGACGCGGGTCACGATCTCGTAGCTGATGGTGTCCACTGCCTCGGCCCAGTCCTGCGCGGTGGGCTCCCCCCGGTCGCCGGGGCCGAAGAGCACCACCTCGGTTCCCGGCGGCGGCAGCTCGCCGCCCAGGTCGACCACGACCTGGTCCATGCACACGCGGCCGCGGATCGGGCGCAGCGCGTCGTCGACCCAGACCGCGGCCACGTTGCCCGCAGCACGCGGGACGCCGTCGCCGTAGCCCGCGGGCACGAGCCCGACGGTCGTGTCGTCGGGGGCGTGCCAGGTGTGGCCGTAGGAGACGCCGTCGCCGGCCGCGATCGCCTTGCTCATCACGAGGCGGGCGCGCGCGGTCATCGCGGGCCGCAGCGCGGCGCGGGGCCCGTCGTCGGAGCCGGCACCGGGCGCGGGGTCGAGGCCGTACGTCGCGATGCCGCAGCGCACGAGGTCGAAGTGCGACGACGGTCGCAGCAGCGTCGCCGCCGAGTTGGCGAGATGGGTGACGTCGGGCTCGAGACCGGCGGACGCGGCGAGGGCGAGCGCGTCGCGGAACGCGGCCTCCTGGGCGTCGTTGGCGGGGTGGGCGGGGTCGTCGCTGGCCGCGAAGTGGGACCAGATGCCGGTGACCCGGATGCGGCCCTCGCGCTCGAGGTCGCTCGCCACGGCGAAGAGGTCGTGCCAGTCCTGGCGGGCCGCGCCGCCGCGGGACAGGCCGGTGTCGACCTTGAGCTGCACGCGCGCGGGTCCGACGGCCGCGATCTCCTCGAGCTCCTCGAGCGAGTAGGCGGTCACCTCCACGTCCGCCGCGACGGCGGCGGCGAAGTCGTCGCCGGGGGCGCTCAGCCAGCACAGCAGCGGCCCGCGGTCGCCCGCGGCCCGCAACGCGAGCGCCTCCTCGATGGTCGCCACGCCGAGCCAGTCCGCTCCGGCCGCGCGCGCAGCGGCGGCGACCTCGACCATCCCGTGGCCGTAGCCGTCGGCCTTGACGACCGCCATCAGCGCCACGGGGCGTTCGCCGCGGACGACGTCCTTGAGGAGCCGCACGTTGTGCCGCACGGCGGCGAGGTCCACCACGATCTCGGCGCGCGGCGGCACGGGATCGCTCATGGGGTCGATCATCACAGAGACCCGGGTCCCGGGGAGGTCAGGACCTCGCGCACCAGTCGCGGGACCTCCACCGCGACCCGGCTCGCGGTCAGCGGACCGCCCCCTGCGGCCCGGGTCGCGGCGGCGCCGTGCACCCACGAGCCCACGGACGCCGCGTCGTACGGCTCGAGGCCCGCGGCGAGCAGCGCACCGACCAGGCCGGCCAGCACGTCGCCGGCACCGGCCGTCGCCAGCCACGGCACACCCGTGGTGGTGACGCGGACCCGTCCGTCCGGGGCGGCGACGAGCGTGTGGTGCCCCTTGAGCAGCACCACGCAGTCCCACCGGCGGGCCGCGGCGCGGGCGTGCTCCAGCGGCGCGGCCTCGACGTCCTCGCGGTCGGTCCCGAGCATGGCGGCGAGCTCGCCGGCGTGCGGCGTGAGCACGCACCCGGGGACCGGCCCGTCGACGTGGCGCAGGGCGTCGGCGTCAACGACCACGGGCACGTCGTCGGCGCGGGCCTCGGCGAGCATCCGGGCCGCGTCGTCGCCGCCGCCGGGACCGACGACCCAGGCCTGCACGCGCCCGTCCCCCACCACCTCGGCGTGGGTGGAGCGCACGGTGTCGGCGATCTCGGCCGGTCCGACGTAGCGGACCATGCCGACCAGGCCGGTGTTCGCGCCGGCCACCGCGAGCAGCGCGGCGCCGGGATAGGTGCCCGAGCCCGCGCGCACGCCGACGACGCCGCGGGTGTACTTGTGGTCGGCGTCGCCCGGGCGGGGCAGCAGGGCGCGCACGTCGGGCGGCTGCAGCGCCTCGAGGGCCGGCTCACCGAGGTCGTCGCCCAGGTCGAGGTCGACGAGGTGGATCGCGCCGCTGGCGCTCGCGGCCGGGTCGGCGAGGTGGGCGACCTTGTGGGTGCCGAAGGTGACCGTGAGGTCGGCGCGCACGTGCGGCCCGTCGAGCCGCCCGGTGTCGACGTCGACGCCCGACGGCACGTCGACGGCCACGACAGGGACCCCGGCGTACGCCTCGAGGGCCGCGACCGCCTCCGGTCGCAGCCCGGGGCGCCCACCGATGCCGACGATGCCGTCGACGACCAGGTCGGGGGCGCGGTCGAGGTCGGCGAGGTCGTGGGAGGCGTGGCCGCCGGCGGCGCGCAGTGCGGCGAGGCCGGGACCGTGGACCCGGTCGGCGAGGAGCAACGCCTCGACCCTGACCCCGCGCGAGGCCAGCCGGGCGCCAGCCCACAGGGCGTCGCCGCCGTTGTCACCGGGGCCGACGAGCAGCAGCACGCGGCGGCCGTAGGCACCGCCGAGCAACCCGACGACCGCGGCGGCGAGCCCTGCGGCCGCCCGCTGCATCAGCGCACCCTCCGGCAGCAGGGCCATGGCGGCCGCCTCGGCCCGGCGCACGTCCTCGACGGTGTGGGCGCGCAGCATCAGCCCTCCACCTCCCGCTCAGCTCTCCAGGACCACGACGGCCGAGGCGATGCCCGCGTCGTGGGAGAGCGAGACGTGCACGTGGACGACCCCCATCGCCTCGGCGCGGGCGGCGACGGTCCCGCGGATCTCGAACCTCGGCCGGCCGGTCTCCTCCGAGACGATCTCGGCGTCGTGCCACGCCATCCCGACGGGCGCGCCGAGCGCCTTGGCCATCGCCTCCTTGGCCGCGAAGCGGGCTGCCAGAGACGCGGGCGGCCGGTGGGCCTCGTCGGCGGTGAACAGCCGGTCACGCAGGGCGGGGGTGCGCTCGAGGGACTGCACGAAGCGGTCGATGTCGACCACGTCGATGCCGACGCCGATGACGGGCACGGTGTCTCGCCGCCCTACTCGACCGTGACGGACTTGGCGAGGTTGCGCGGCTGGTCGACGTCGTGGCCGAGCTGGGTGGCCAGCTCGCACGCGAAGAGCTGCAGCGGCACGACCGCGACCAGCGGCTGGAGCAGCACCGGCACCTGGGGCAGGGTGAACAGCACGTCGGCGTAGGGCTCGATCGTGGTGTCGCCCTCCTCGGCCAGGCAGAGCGTACAGGCGCCGCGGGCGCGGACCTCCTGGATGCCGCTGAGCATCTTGTCGTGGAGCTGGTCGCGTCCGCGGGGAGGCACCACGCACAGGATCGGCAGGCCCTCCTCGACCAGCGCGATCGGGCCGTGCTTGAGCTCGCCGGCCGCGAAGCCCTCGGCGTGGAGGTAGGCGATCTCCTTGAGCTTGAGCGCGCCCTCGAGGGCCACCGGGTAGCCGGCGTGGCGGCCGAGGAACAGCACCGAGCGGCTCCCGACGTGGTCGCGCGCGAGGGCGTAGACCTCCTCGGACTTGTCGAGCACGGACTGCACGTGGGCCGGCATCTGGTCGAGCTGGTCCATGACCTGGGCGATCTCGTCGCCGAAGCGGGTGCCCTTGACCTGCGCGAGGTAGAGCGCGAGGAGGTAGCAGGCGACGAGCTGGGTCAGGAAGCCCTTGGTCGAGGCGACCCCGATCTCCGGGCCGGCGTGGGTGTAGATCACGCCGTCGGACTCGCGCGGGATCGTCGAGCCGTTGGTGTTGCAGATCGACAGCACCTTCGAGCGCTGCTCGCGGGCGTGGCGGATCGCCTGCAGCGTGTCGGCGGTCTCGCCGGACTGGCTGATCGCGACGACGAGCGTGTCGCTGGTGAGGATCGGGTCGCGGTAGCGGAACTCGCTGGCGAGCTCGACCTCGACCGGGATCCGGCACCAGTGCTCGATGGCGTACTTGGCGACCATCCCGGCGTAGAAGGACGTGCCGGCCGCGATGATGATGATCTTGTCGACGTCGCGCAGGTCCTGGTCGGACAGGCGCATCTCGTCGAGCTGCAGCAGGCCGTCGGTGCCGCGGCGGCCCAGCAGGGAGTCGGCGACCGCGCGGGGCTGCTCGAAGATCTCCTTGCGCATGAACCAGTCGTGGCCGTCCTTCTCGGCCGCCGACAGGTCCCAGTCGACGTGGTAGCGGCGGCCCTCGGCCGGGGTGCCGTCGAAGCCGGACACGCTCACGCCCTCGCGCGTGATGGTCACGACCTGGTCCTGGTCGAGCTCCATCGCCTCGCGGGTGTGCTCGATGAAGGCGGCGACGTCGGAGCCGAGGAAGTTCTCGCCCTCCCCGATGCCGACCACGAGCGGGCTGTTGCGACGCGCGGCGACGACCCGGTCGGGGTCCTGGGAGTCGACGGCGACCAGGGTGAACGCGCCGTTGAGGCCGCGGCAGACGTTCTGCATGGCGACGGTGAGGTCCACGCCCGTCTCGAGCTGCTCCTCGAGCAGGTGGGCCGCCACCTCGGTGTCGGTGTCGGAGGCCATCTCGACGCCCGCCGACTCCAGCCGGCCGCGGAGCTCGGCGAAGTTCTCGATGATGCCGTTGTGCACCAGGGCGACGCGGCGCGCACGTCCGACGTGGGGGTGGGCGTTGCGGTCGGTCGGCGGACCATGGGTGGCCCAGCGCGTGTGGCCGATGCCGGTGGTGACGGGCGGCAGCGGCGACTCGGCGATGGCCTTCTCGAGGTTGGCGAGCTTGCCCGCCCGCTTGTCCGAGACGATCGTCCCGTCGTCGACGAGAGCGATGCCTGCGGAGTCGTACCCCCGGTACTCCAGGCGCCTCAGGCCCTCGATCACGACGCCCTCGGCCGGTCTGGCACCTACGTACCCCACGATTCCGCACATGGTCGCGCAGTCTATCGGCGCCCATCGGCAGGGCGATGCACCGCCGTCGTCCACGGCGGTGCAAGAATCGCCGGCATGTCCGAGGCCCCGGCGCCGCCCCACGGCGCCACCAACGGGAGCGAGGCCTCGCCCTACGTCGAGCTCGAGCGAGCGGCCTGGGCCGAGCTCGCCGGCACCACCGAGACGGTCCTCACCCCCGACGAGGTCGCCCGCCTCCGCGGTCTGGGCGACCAGCTCGACCTGCGGGAGATCGAGCAGGTCTACCTGCCGCTGTCCCGCCTGCTCAGCCTCTACGTCGCGGCCAACTCCCGGCTCCACCGCGAGCAGGAGGAGTTCCTGCACCGCGTGACCCCGCCGCGCACGCCGTTCGTGATCGGGCTCGCGGGCTCCGTCGCGGTCGGCAAGTCGACGACCGCACGCGTGCTCCAGCAGATGCTCGCCCACTGGCCCGAGCACCCCAACGTCGCGCTGGTGACCACCGACGGGTTCCTGCTGCCCAACGCCGAGCTCGAACGACGCGGGATCCTGCACCGCAAGGGCTTCCCGGAGTCCTACGACCGCAAGGCGCTGCTGAAGTTCGTCATCGACATCAAGTCGGGCAAGGACGAGGTCGAGGCCCCGATCTACAGCCACCTCGTCTACGACGTGCTGCCCGACGAGAGGGTCGTGGTCAAGCGTCCCGACATCGTCATCATCGAGGGCCTCAACGTCCTCCAGCCGGCGCGGATGCGCGACGACGGCCGCACCGGGCTCGCCGTGAGCGACTTCTTCGACTTCTCCGTCTACGTCGACGCGGCGCTGGCCGACATCAAGCGCTGGTACGTCGATCGGTTCCTGCGGCTGCGCGAGACCGCCTTCCGCGACCCGGCGTCCTACTTCCGCAAGTACGCCGCGCTGTCCCACGACGAGGCCGTCGACCAGGCCACCCGGATCTGGGACTCGATCAACGAGCCCAACCTCGTCCAGAACGTCGCCCCCACCCGTTCCCGCGCCAACCTCGTGCTCCGCAAGGACGCCGACCACTCGGTGCGGTACGTCCGCCTGCGCAAGCTCTGAGGGCCGGTCCCCCGGGCGTACGTCACGCCCCGCCCCCCGGACGTCATGGCGGGTGGTTGCCCGCGCGACCGGCCGCCATGACGTACGCCGTGGGACCCGCCTCAGACGGAGGCGACGGTGAAGCGCTGGCGGCGGTGCTTCGGCTCCTCGATCTCGTCGACGAGCGCGACGGCGTAGTCCTCGGCGGACACGAAGTCGCCGGCCGGGGTCTCCAGCGACGTGGCGTAGCGGCCGGTGCGCTCGCCCGGGAGGATGCCCGGCGCGGGGCTGAGGTAGGTCCAGTCGACGGACTCGGGGGCCGCGCGGAACTTCTCCAGGGCGGCGGCGCCGGTGGTGGCCTCGGCCTTGTACTCGTCGGGGAAGCCGTCGGAGTCGAGCAGGCGGGTGCCGTCGGGCAGCTGCAGCGAGCCGGCACCGCCGACGAACAGCACGCGGGTGTCGCCGACGTTGGCGAGCAGGGTGTCGACCGAGGCGAGCCAGGGCTCGTGCGACTCGCCGGTGCGGCTCGGACCGGTCGCGCCGACGACCACGTCGTGGTCGGCGGCGGCCGCACGCACCACGTCGGCCGAGGCCATGTCGGCGCCGGTCGAGCGGCTCAGGGAGGTGACCTCGTGGCCGCGGGAGGTGGCCTCGGAGGCGATGCGGGAGCCGACCATGCCGGTGGCGCCGAAGACGGCGATCTTCATGTGGGTGTCCTTCGTGATCAGGTGGGATGGGCTGGTGTGCCGACAGTAACCATTGGTAACCAATCACTTCAACGTGCTATAAGTACCTGGTGGTAACCATGACCGACGGCCCCGACGCCCGCGGCGACGCCTTCAACCCCGAGTGCCCCACGCGGGTGGTGCTCGACCGCATCGGCGACAAGTGGACCGCGCTGGTCATCGGGGCCCTCGAGGGCGGCAGCCTGCGCTTCAACGAGCTGCGGGCCCGCGTCGGCGGTGTCGCCCCCAAGGTGCTGACCCAGACGCTGCGGGCCATGGAGCGCGACGGGCTGCTCACCCGCACCGTGCACGCCCAGGTGCCGCCGCGCGTCGACTACGAGCTCACCGACCTCGGCGCCTCCCTGACCGGCCCGATCGGCATCCTCACCGACTGGGCCGAGACCCACGTCGGCGGCATCCTGGCCTCGCGCGCGGCGTACGACGAGCAGGCCGACGCGCGCTGAGCGCCTGAGCCGCCGCGACCACGGGGTCACAGTGGCTTCTGCAGCTCCAGCAGGGTCTCGAGGGTGCGGTAGCCGAGCACGTCGTTGACGGCGTTCATGTGGGTGTTGACCTCGGCGTTGGAGGTGTCGACGGCGCGCAGGCCGGGATGGGTCGCGAGCGCGAGGTCGTGGCTGGCGAGCTTGAGCGCGAGGCCGAGGCGGTGGCCGCGGTGCGCGGGCGCGACGATCGTGACGCCGACCTGGCCGTGGGTGGTGTCGGTGTCGTTGACCCGTACGTCGGAGGAGCCCGCCACGGACCCGTCCGGGGCGATGGCCAGCACCGTGAGCACGTGGCGACCGATGGCGAGCTGGCGCTGCTCGGCGGCCCGGAGCCGCTCGGGGGTCCACTCCGAGTCGCGCAGGTCGAGCTCGCCGGTCGGGATCTCGGCGAAGAGCCGGCCGAGCAGCACCCCGAACGACGCGAGGTGCTCCTCGGGGCAGGTGGTGTCGAAGGTGACGAGCCGGTAGCCGGGCGGCAGGTCGACGCCGAGGTCGTCGCGGCGCGCCCGGTAGTCGGCGAGGTCGAGCTCCTTGATCGACTCGCGGCTGGCCACGGTGAAGCCGTGGGCCCGGGCGAACGCCTCAGCCGGCACCGTCCCGCCCGGCGGCAGGTACGCCTCGCCGGTCAGGGTCGTCCGGCCGTGGCCGCGCGCCAGCACCTCGATCTCGGCGAGCAGCCTCGAGCCGAGGCCCTCGCGGCGCCGGTCCTCGCGCACGTGGACGGCCGAGCCCGCGAGGTGGTCGTTGTCGCGCGTGGGCAGGAGCACCATCGCGGCACCGACCATCTCGCGCCCGTCGATCGCGCCGAGCAGGGTGACCGCCCGCTCCGGGTTGTCGGCGGGCAGCGCCACGCGGCTCTGCTCCCAGGCCGGCCAGGGGTTGCCCGGGCGGTGGGCGGTGGCGTCGCGACCGACCTCCCACCAGGCGCGCAGGGCGGCCTCGTTGCGGGGGTTGATCTGCTCGATGTCGGCCACGTCGATGACCGTAGCCGTGCCGGCCGACACAGGCACGAGGGCAACCGGGCACGCGGACAACCGGGCACGCGGATAACCGGGTGCGCGGCGGCGGCCGGGATGGGCAGGCTCGGCGCCATGTCCACCGCCTCGCCGCTCCGCACCCGCCTGCGCGCCGCGCTGCTCGACGCCCGTCGCGCCCGCGACGCCGAGACGGTCTCGACCCTCCGCACGGCCATCGCCGCGCTGGAGAACGCCGAGGCCGTCCCCGCCGGTCCAGGTCGCGTCGACGGTGGCGGTGGCGGTGACGGTGACGGTGAGGCACCCGAGGACGCGGTGCTCGGCGTCGGAGCCACCGAGGCAGCGCGCCACGAGCTCGACGACGCCGAGGAGCGGGCGGTGCTCGACGCGGAGATCGCGGCGCTCGGCGAGGCGGCGCGGGCGTACGCCTGCTCCGCGCCCGAGCGCGCGGTCGTGGCCCGTCGTGCCGCGGGCCTGCTCACCCGCCTCCGCGACGCCTGAGCCCGGAGTCGGGGTCGGGGCCGGACCGGGTCCGGACAGCCTCAGAGCGCGAGCTGGCGCTTGACCACGTCGGCGAGGCGGGCCGCGACCGTCTGGGCCTCGCCCTGGGTCGGCGCCTCGACCATCACGCGCACGATCGGCTCGGTGCCCGAGGGACGCAGCAGGATGCGGCCGCGGTCACCGAGGGCGGCCTCCTCCTCGGCGATCGCCGCGGCCAGCACCGCGTCGTCGTCGGCGCGCGACTTGTCGACGCCCGCGACGTTGACCAGCACCTGCGGCAGCCGCGTCATCACCGCGGCGAGGTCGGCGAGCGAGCGCCCGGTGGTGGCCATGCGCTCCATCACGTGCAGCGTGGTCAGGATGCCGTCGCCGGTGGTGGCGTGGTCGCTGAGGATGACGTGGCCGGACTGCTCGCCGCCGAGGTTGTAGCCGGAGACCTTCATCGCCTCGAGGACGTAGCGGTCGCCGACCTTGGTCTGGCGCACGCCGACCTCGTTGGCCCGCAGCGCCTGGACGAAGCCGAGGTTGCTCATCACGGTGGCGACGACGGTGTCCTTGGCCAGCCGGCCCTGGTCGCGCAGCGAGAGGGCGAGGATCGCGAGGATCTGGTCGCCGTCGACCACGTTGCCCTCGGCGTCGACCGCGAGGCAGCGGTCCGCGTCGCCATCGAGCGCGAAGCCGGCGTGGGCGCCGTGCTCGACGACGGCCTTCTGCAGGTCGCCGAGGTGCGTGGAGCCGCAGTCGTCGTTGATGTTGAGGCCGTCGGGGTCGGCGTGGATCGCGATGACGGTTGCGCCGGCGTCCTCGAGCGCGCGGGGCCCGGCGGCGTACGCAGCGCC
This sequence comes from Nocardioides flavus (ex Wang et al. 2016), assembly GCF_014653115.1. GTDB lineage: Bacteria > Actinomycetota > Actinomycetes > Propionibacteriales > Nocardioidaceae > Nocardioides > Nocardioides flavus. Next base: position 12,740 of record NZ_BNAD01000022.1, read on the forward strand.
CTCGGCGCAGTCGAGGACGACCTTCAGGCCGACGAGCGGGTGCGAGATCGTGCTCTCGAGGTGCGCGGCGTACTCCTCGACGGCGCTGGCGTAGACGCTGACCCGCCCGACGTCGCCGCCGGTGGGACGGTCCCACGGCTCACCCATCCGTCGCTCGATCGCGATCTCGATCGCGTCGTCGAGCTTGTGCCCACCGCGCGCGAGGAACTTGATGCCGTTGTCGGGCATCGGGTTGTGGGAGGCCGACAGCATCACGCCGAGGTCGGCGCCGAGCCGCTCGGTCATGTAGGCCACGCCCGGGGTGGGCAGCACCCCGAGCAGCAGGACGTCGACGCCGGCGGAGGCGAGGCCGGCGACCACCGCCGCCTCGAGGAACTGGCCGGAGATGCGGGTGTCGCGGCCCACGACGGCGAGGGGGCGGTGGCCCTCGAACTCGCCGCGATCGGCCAGGACGTGTGCTGCACAGACGGAGAGGTCCAGGGCCAGCTCAGCCGTGAGATCGGCGTTCGCCAGGCCCCGTACCCCGTCGGTGCCGAAGAGTCGGGTCATGGGCCGTGAGCCTACGGCGCAGGGACCTCGCACACAGAACCGAGGGCAGACGCGACGAGGCCCGCACCGTCCGAAGACGGTGCGGGCCTCGTGGTGCAGGCTGGGTCAGCGCTTGCTGAACTGCGAGGCCTTGCGGGCCTTCTTGAGACCGGCCTTCTTGCGCTCGACGACGCGGGCGTCGCGGGTGAGCAGCCCGGCCTTCTTGAGCGCCGGGCGGTTGGCCTCGACGTCGACGGCGTTGAGCGCACGGGCCACGCCGAGGCGCAGGGCGCCGGCCTGGCCGGCGATGCCGCCGCCGTGGATGCGGGCGATCACGTCGAAGCGGCCCTCGAGCTGCAGCTCGACGAACGGCTCGTTGGCGATCTGCTGGTGCAGCTTGTTGGGGAAGTAGCTGTCCATCGAGCGGCCGTTGATGGTCCACTCGCCGGTGCCCGGGACGATCCGGACGCGGGCGACGGCCTCCTTGCGGCGGCCGGTGGCGCCGGCGGGCGCGATGGTGGCCGGGCGGGCGGGAGCGTCGGCGGACGCGTCGCTCTCGGAGGTGTAGGCAACGCCCTCGGCGTTCGGCTCGAAGGTCTCCTCGACCTCGGTGGTGTTCTCAGTCATGTGTGAGTCCTCAGTCACTGGGAGATCTGCGAGATCTCGAACGGGACGGCCTTCTGGGCCGCGTGCGGGTGGTCGGGGCCGGCGTAGACCTTGAGCTTCTTCAGCATCTGGCGACCGAGCTTGTTCTTCGGGAGCATGCCCCACACGGCCTTCTCGATGGCCTTGCGGGCGTCCTTCTCGAGGAGCTCACCGAACGGGGTGGCCGAGAGGCCGCCCGGGTAGCCGGAGTGGCGGTAGGCCATCTTGGTGGTCTTCTTGGTCCCCGACAGCGACACCTTGGAGGCGTTGACGATGATCACGAAGTCGCCCATGTCCATGTGAGGAGCGAAGGTCGGCTTGTGCTTGCCGCGGAGGAGGTTGGCGGTCTGGACGGCGAGGCGTCCGAGGACCACGTCGGTGGCGTCGATGACGAGCCACTCGCGCTGGATGTCAGCGGGCTTGGGGCTGTACGTGCGCACGGCGGTATCCCGTTCTGGTTCGTTGGTCCCGGCCCTCGGGCGAGGACCGGCTGGTGGTGCTGCGGCTTCTGACGAACACGGCCCGGATCGCTCCCCGGCTCCGCATGGCGGAGACTGGGGATGACGTCCGGATCTGCACCCGATCCCGGAGGGGCGGGCGCGGCAGGAGTCGCGACCAGCAAGAGTACGGGCCCCCGCGCGGGCGGGTCAAAACGTCGCGAGCGGCCCTCGCGCGTGCGAGGAGCCACAATGAGCTCGTGCGCAACGGCGGCGTGTCCTTCTGGTGGCAGCAGGTCGGCCTGCCCTCTCCCGGCGACCGGCTCGACGGTGACGCGACCTGCGACGTCGCGATCGTCGGCGGTGGCCTGACCGGGCTCTGGACGGCGTACTACCTGCGCGAGGCCGACCCGACGCTCGACGTGCGCGTGGTCGAGGCGGAGTTCGCCGGGTTCGGCGCGTCGGGGCGCAACGGTGGCTGGCTGTCGGCCGAGCTCGCGGGCAGCGCGCGGACGTACGAGCGGGCGGCGGGCCGCGCCGGTGTGGATCGGCTCCGGGCCGCGCTGCGCGCCACGGTCGACGAGGTCGTCGCGGTCGCGGCGCGCGAGGGGATCGAGGCGGACGTCGTGCGCAGCGGCGTGCTCACCGTCGCCCGGTCCGAGGCGCAGCGCCAGCGGCTCGGGGGCGAGCTGACCGCGCAGCAGGTGACCGACCGGATCCGGGTCGCCGGCGCGGTGTCCGGCCACTTCGATGCCGACTGCGCACGGGTGCACCCGGCGAAGCTGGTCTCGGGCGTGGCACGGCTCGTGCGCGAGCGAGGCGCCCGCATCCACGAGGACACCCGGGCCGTACGGATCGAGCCGGGCGCGGTCGTGACCGAGCGTGGCACGCTCCGGGCGCCGGTCGTGCTGCGGTGCCTGGAGGGCTTCACCGCCGGGCTCGCTGGCCACCGGCGCGACTGGTTGCCGATGAACTCCGCGATCGTCGTCACCGAGCCCCTCACGCCCGCGCAGTGGGACGTGGTGGGGTGGGGCGGCGAGGAGCTGCTCGGCGACGAGGCGCACGCCTACTGCTACGCCCAGCGCACCGCCGACGGCCGGATCGCGCTGGGCGGGCGCGGGGTGCCCTACCGGTTCGGCTCGCGCACCGATGTCGACGGCCGGACGCAGGACTGGACGGTCGAGTCGCTGCGCTCGACGTTGACGTCGCTGTTCCCCTCGCTGCGTGGGGTCGGGCTCGCCCACGCGTGGTGCGGGGTGCTCGGCGTCCCGCGGGACTGGAGCGCGAGCGTGGCGTACGACCCCGCGACCGGCCTCGGCCACGCGGGCGGCTACGTCGGGTCGGGCCTCACCGCGACCAACCTCGCCGGACGCACCCTGCGGGACCTGGTGCTCGGGCGCGACACCGACCTGACCCGGCTTCCGTGGACGGGGCACCGGGTGCGCCGGTGGGAGCCCGAGCCGCTGCGCTGGGCCGGCGTCCACGCGCTCTACGGCCTCTACCGGGCGGCCGACCGCCGCGAGGACGCAGGGCTCTCCCGCACCAGTCGCATCGCCGTGGTCGCGGACCGGGTCGCCGGCCGCTGAACGCGTCGCGTCGGTCGTGCCGTTTCCCGTGCTGGACACCTGATTCGCCGTCGCATCGGAGGCGGGACTAAGTTGAGGGGACAACTGACGACGTACAAAGACGTATGAACAGGAGCCGACGTGACCGACGTTGCGGCCAAGGATTCCCTGACTGTCACCGACAACCGGACCGGTCAGACGTACGACATCGCGATCACCGACAACACGATCGCGGCCAAGGACCTGGGGCAGATCCGCCTCGACGAGGACCAGCCCGGTCTCGCGACCTACGACCCGGGGTTCGTCAACACCGCCTCGTGCCGCTCGTCGGTGACCTACATCGACGGCGACAAGGGCATCCTCGAGTACCGCGGGTACCCGATCGAGCAGCTCGCGGAGAAGTCCAACTTCCTCGAGGTGGCCTACCTCCTCATCCACGGTGAGCTGCCCACCAAGGAGCAGTACGACGCGTGGGTGCACGAGATCACCTACCACACGTTCGTGCACGAGAACGTGAAGTCGTTCATGCAGGGCTTCCGCTACGACGCCCACCCTATGGGCATGCTGATGGCCTCGGTCGGCGCGCTGTCGACGTTCTACCCCGACGCCCGCAACATCAGCGACGCCGACAACCGGCACATGCAGATCGTGCGGATGATCGCGAAGATGCCGACCCTCGGCGCGTGGGCCTTCCGCCACGCCCAGGGCAAGCCCTACGTCTACCCCGACAACGACCTGGGCTACACCGCCAACTTCCTGTCCATGCTCTTCAAGATGAGCGAGTCGAAGTTCGAGGCGGACGAGCGCCTGGTCAAGGCCCTCGACGTGCTGTTCATCCTGCACGCCGACCACGAGCAGAACTGCTCGACCAACGCGGTCCGCTCCGTCGGCTCCTCGCAGGTCGACCCCTACTCGGCGGTCTCGGCCGGCGTCGGTGCGCTCTACGGCCCGCTGCACGGCGGTGCCAACGAGGCGGTCCTGCGGATGCTCAAGCGCATCGGCAGCAAGGAGAACATCCCCGCCTTCATCGACGGCGTGAAGGACGGCAACGAGCGCCTGATGGGCTTCGGCCACCGGGTCTACAAGAACTACGACCCGCGCGCGAAGATCATCAAGAAGTCCGCCGAGGACGTCTTCGAGGTCACCGGCACCAACCCGCTGCTCGACATCGCCCTCGAGCTGGAGAAGATCGCGCTCGAGGACGAGTACTTCGTCAAGCGCAAGCTCTACCCCAACGTGGACTTCTACTCCGGCCTCATCTACGAGGCCTTCCAGTTCCCGCCGGAGATGTTCACCGTGCTCTTCGCCATCGGCCGTACGCCGGGGTGGCTGGCGCAGTGGGCCGAGCTGGTGCAGGACAAGGACCAGAAGATCGCCCGTCCCAAGCAGATCTACACCGGCGACCGCGAGCTGACCTTCACCCCCGCCGCCGAGCGCTGGAGCTGAGCACCGCACCACCGTCCGTACGACGAACGCCCCCGGCCGCTGTGGCCGGGGGCGTTCGTGCGTGGTGGACGTGTCAGCGCTCGAAGACCGCCGTGGTGCGCGGCGGGACGGTCACGGCGTCGGAGACGACCGTGCTGCCCTTGACCACCGCGTCGCTGCCGGAGGCCTGGACGTCGTGGAGCGTCCAGCCGTCCCCGGTGCCCGTGACGGTGGCGTCGGTGCTGCCGGCGTTGATCACGACCAGCACGCCGTCGCGGTCCGGGTCGGCGTCCGTGCCGGCCGTGTCGTCGACGAGCATCGCCACCACCCCGGGCCCGGCGTCGAGGAAGGACACCTTGGCCTGGATCGCCTCGAGGCTGCCGAGGCGGAACAGGGGTGACGACGAGCGGATCCGCAGCAGGTCGAGCGCGCGGGCGTGCGCCTCGTCCATCGCCGCCGGCGTGGGCTCGAGGGCGGCGTCGGCCAGCAGCGGCCGCATGTAGTCCCACTTGGACTCGTTGTCCGCGCGCGGCGGGAGGCCTGAGCCGAACGTGTTCTCGCGGCGCTGCCAGTCGACCCGGTTGAACCAGTCGCCGGAGTCGTAGGAGTTGCGGTCCAGGCTCTTGGAGCGCAGCAGGTCCGTGCCGGCGTGCCAGAACACGACGCCCTGCGAGAGCGCCACCGTCGACAGCGACACGGTGTTCATCCGTACGCGGTCGTCCATCGACGTGCCGGCCGGGAGCTTGAGGGCGAGCGAGTCGAAGAGGGTCTCGTTGTCGTGGGCGTCGACGTAGGTCACGGTCTCGCCGGGGTCGGCGGCGTAGCCGGCCGGCTGCCCGTTGTAGTCGACCTCGGCGCCGCGCACCTCCTCGCCGGTCGAGGACCGGAAGCGGAAGTCGGCGAGGTTGCCGGCCAGGCCGAGCTTGACCAGGTCCTGCAGGTGCAGAAGCTGCTCGCGCTGCTCCTCGGCCGTGCCGTTGACGGGCGCCCCGTTGGGGTCGGTGAACAGGCCCGAGCCGAAGCCCTGCACCCGCGGGTCCTCGTCGAACGGGCCGCCGCCACGCACGGCGTCGCGCAGCCGGTCGCTGAACGAGCCGATGCCGGAGCCGGCCAGGTTGAGCTGGGTGGCCTGGGTGAAGCGGGCGTCGTCGGCGACCTCGCCGAAGTTCCAGCCCTCCCCGTAGAGGTAGATCGCTGTCCCGTCCACGCCGTCCTCGCGGAGGGTGAGCCCGTCGAGGGCCGAACGCAGTCGCGTCATGTTCTCCAGCGAGTGGTGGCCCATCAGGTCGAACCGGAAGCCGTCGACGCGGTAGTCCCGTGCCCACGTGAGCACGGAGTCGATCATCAGCTTCTCCATCATCCGGTGCTCGGTGGCGGTGTTGGCGCAGCACGTCGAGTTCTCGACGGCGCCGGAGGCGTTGAGCCGGTGGTAGTAGCCGGGGACGATCCGGTCCAGGACCGACTTGGGGTCCTGCCCGCTGGCCGCGGTGTGGTTGTAGACGACGTCCATCACCACCTGGAGCCCGGCGCCGTGGAGGCCCTGCACCATCCGGCGGAACTCCACCGTGCGGCGGGTGCCGTCGGGATCTGTGGCGTACGAGCCCTCCGGCGCGGTGTAGTGCAGCGGGTCGTAGCCCCAGTTGAAGCCGTCCTTCGACCGGACCGCGTCGACGCACTCCTGCTGGCGCGAGGAGTCCGGCGGGAGGGACTCGAGGTCGCACGCCGGCGCCTGCTGCGCCGAGCGCCGCTCCTCGATGGTCGCGATGTCGAAGGCCGGCAGCAGGTGCACGGTGTTGAGGCCGGCGTCGGCGAGGCGACGCAGGTGCCGCATGCCGGCACTCCCCTCGCGGGTGAACGCGAGGTAGGTGCCGCGCTCGGCCGCCGGGACGGTCTCGTCGCCGATGGAGAAGTCGCGGACGTGCAGCTCGTAGACCGCGCGGTCCTCGGGCTGGTCGACCGCGGGCGCACGCGTGCCCGCCCAGCCTTCGGGAGCGAGCGACGGGTCGCCGAGGTCGGCGATGACGGCGGCCTGCGAGTTGGTGGTGAGGGCCACCGCGTAGGGATCGGTCACCGTGTTGGTGACGACCTCCCCGGCCGCCGGCGAGAAGACCGTGACGTCGTAGGTGTAGCGCGCGTTGCGCCACGACGCCGGCCCGGACGCCGTCCAGGTGCCGTCGCGGCGGCGGGTCATCGGGACCGTACGGCCGGCGACCGTCGCCGAGACGTCCTGCGCCGTGGGCGCCCAGAGCGCCAGCGTCGGCCTGCCGCCGCGCCAGGTGACGCCGAGGTCGGCGTCGGCCGCGTCGGCGTACACGTCGTCGAGCACGCCGGGCACCTGCACTCCGGTGGCGTCGTGCAACGTCCCACCCGCGTCGTACGACGCGACGGCGAGCTGGCCGGTGAGGATCTCGGGCACGCGCCGCGCGGTCGCCCGGTCGAGGCGGAAGGCCTCGTAGCCCTCGAGGTGCGGGAAGTCGGCCAGCACGTCCTCTGGAAGCCCGGCCGGGTCGTGGGTCAGCGGGGCGCTCGAGCCCCCGGTGACGGCCTCGGCGTCGACGGCCAGGTCGCCGGCCTGCGACCAGTGCAGGCGGAAGCGGCGTGACTGCGGCTCGCTGACGTCCCAGGCGACGAGGTCGCGGCGCAGCCAGTGTGCCCGCGCCTTCGTGAGGTCGGGGGCGGCGCCGGCGCTGCGCGTCGAGATCTCGAGGCGGTGGGTGCTCACGTCGTAAGTGAAGACCACCTGCACCCCTCCCGCGGGGACGTCGAAGCCGATGTTGGCGCCGTCCCTCGCGCCGTCGGCGCCGTAGTTCTCGGCCCACGACAGCCCGTGGGCCACCTTGGTCTCGTAGCTGCCGGCCGGCAGGGTGCCGGTGAAGGTGTAGGTGCCGTCGCCGTCGAGGTCCTTGAGCCACCCGCGCATGCAGTCGGGCTGCCAGTCACCTGCGCAGCCGAGCTCGGACTGCATGTCGCCGGCCAGGGTGATGATCGGCCCCTCGGCGTCGCTGGTGATCCAGTGCGACCCGTGCTCGTAGTAGAACGTCACCGTGGACCCGCCGGCAGGGACGTCGAGGGGGATGTTGGAGCCGCCGCGGGCACCGCCCGCGCCGTAGTTCTCGTCCCACGTCCCGTCGATCGCGGCCTTGTACTCGTAGCCGCCCTCGGGGAGGGTCACCGTCTTGCGCCACACCAGGTCGTCGGCGTCGAGCGCCATCTGGGCCTCGGGGCAGGCGGGGTCCCAGTCACCGGCGCAGCCCATCTCGGAGTTGTGGCTGCCGGGCACCGACACCGCGCCCGGCTGCGTGACGGGACCACCGTCGCCGCCACCGCCCGGCGTCGGCTCCGACTCGGGGTCGCCCACGCTCGCCCAGGAGGACGTGACGGAGAGGTTGCCGCTGCTGTCGCGCAGCACCGCGCGGTACTCGACGAGGGTGCCCTGCGGCAACGACCGCACGTCGTGGAAGACACGGTAGGGGGCGTTGTCGTCGGTGCCGAGCGGCGTCCACCCGGACGCGCCCGCGCGGCGCCACGCGACGGTGACCTGGTTGAAGCCCCCGTCGGGGACGGCGACGGTGATGGGTGCGCGCCCGCCCACGGTGCCGCCGGCCGACGGCTTCTCGAGGTGGATCGCGGGGGCCTCGTCGCGCTCGGCGAGCGTGCCCCGAGCGCGCCACACCACCGCCGACAGCGGCGGGACGGTGATCGTCGTACGGCCCTCCGCGTCGGTGCGCAGCGACTCCCGGCCCGCCGGCCAGACGCGGGAGAAGGTGCTGCGGCGCATCTCGGTGCCGACCGTCACGGTCTTCGCCGTGGTGGCGTTGTTGACCGCGACGAGGTGCTCGCGGCGCTCGGTGGCGTCGATGCGGCTGAAGGCGTACACACCGGCGGCGCCGGAGGCGTAGCGGTGCAGCTGGGCGCCGTCGGCGAGCGCCGGGTAGGTCTCGCGCAGCGCCGCGAGGTCACGGATCGTGCGGTAGAGCGGATGCCGGGTGTCGTAGTTGGCGTCGGCGGTCGTGGCGTCGGTGCCGATCAGGTCGTTGTCGTTGTAGGACTCGACCCGGCTCGGGAACATGTCCTCGCGGGCGTCCTTGTCGCCGGCGTCGCCGACGAAGCCCTGCTCGTCGCCGTAGTAGACGACCGGCTGGCCGCGGGTGAGGTACATCAGGGTGTGCGCGAGGCGCGAGCGCTCGAGCACCGAGTCGGTGCCCTCGAGGAAGGTGCCGATCCGGCCCATGTCGTGGTTGCCGAGGAAGGTGGGTGAGGCGTACGCGTTGGAGTCGGCGTCGGTGTACCAGTCGTCGGCGGCGTAGAAGTCGCGCAGGCGCGTGGTGGCGGCGCCCTTGGCGAAGCCGGTGCCGACGTCCTGGAAGCCGAAGTCGAGCGTGGCGTCGAGGCGCCCCTCGGTGCTGAACGTCGACAGGTAGGCCGGGTTCGAGTCGTAGACCTCGCCGAAGGCGAAGAAGTCGTCGTTGCCGACGGACGCGGCGTGCTCGCGGATCGCAGGGGCGAACTCCTGCCAGAACTCCATGTTGACGTGCTTGGCGGTGTCGATCCGGAAGCCGTCGATGCCGAGGTCCACCCAGGCCTCGTAGATCTCGGTCATCCCGTCGACGACCTCGGGCTTCTCGGTGAACAGGTCGTCGAGGCCGATGAAGTCGCCGTAGGTCGAGGACTCGCCGGCGAAGGTCGAGTCGCCGCGGTTGTGGTAGTTGGTCGGGTCGTTGAGCCACCCGGGGACCTTGACGCTCTCGTCGGCCTCGGTCCGGAAGACCGGCGTGTAGGGGAAGGACGTGGCCGCGTCGAGCTCGGGGAAGTCGGAGGCGCCGACGAAGTCGCGGTCGTCGAAGTCCGCGCCCGTCGCGTCGCGGTAGGCCTCCTCGGACTTCGGGACGTAGGTGTACTGCTGCTCCTCGTAGTCGATGACGTCCGCGGTGTGGTTGGTGATGATGTCGAAGAAGACCTTGATGCCGCGTGCGTGGGCCTCGTCGATGAACGCCTCGAGCTCGGCGTTGGTGCCGAAGTGCGGGTCGATCTGGGTGAAGTCGGTGACCCAGTAGCCGTGGTAGCCGGCACTCACGTCGTCCCCGGTGCCCTGGACCGGTCGGTTCTTGAAGCTCGGGGTCAGCCAGATCGCGGTCGTGCCCAGCCCGTCGATGTAGTCGAGACGGTCGGAGAGGCCTTGCACGTCGCCGCCGTGGAAGAAGCCCTTGTCGGTCGGGTCGAACCCGGTCGCCAGGCGGTCGCCGCTGATGCCGCCCTCGTCGTTGGTCGGGTCGCCGTTGGCGAACCGGTCGGCCATCACGAAGTAGAAGTTCTCCCGCGTCAGCGGTCCCCGCAACGAGGTGCCGGCGAGCTCGCGGTCCGCGTCGGTGGGCGCCGCGGCAGGCTGGTCGGCCGGCGCGACGGCGACGCGGTGGGAGGCGTCGTCGTAGGTGAAGCGCAGGCGCGCGTCGTGCTCGAGCACCAGCGGCAGGTTGGCGCCGTCGAGGGTGCCGCCGGCGCCGTAGTTCTCCGCCCAGGAGCCGTCCAGCGCGACCTTGTACTCGTAGGTCCCGGCCGGCACCTCGGCGACGAGCTCCCACGAGCCGTCGTCCAGCCGGGTGAGGCCGGACGCCTCGCACCCGGGCGACCAGTCGTCCGCGCACCCGACCTCGTCCTGGAGGTTGCCGACGAGGGTGACGGTGGCCGGCGGCTCGGCGCGGTGATCGGCGCGGGCGGGCGCGAGGGGCGCGAGCAGGGCGGCGAGGGTGGCCAGGCCGAGGACGGCGGAGGACGAACGGCGCACGATGAGCTCCTGAGACGGTGCGAGACCCCTCGGGCGCGATCGACCGAGGTGGCGCTCGTCACACTAGGTCCGCGTTGGGAAAATTTGCAAGAGTCGCAAGATGTTCCACCTCGCCGGGAACCACCCGTTCGGGCCCTACAGCCGGTCCGGGCCCGTCACTACACTCCCGACCTACTCGGGGCACGCAGGACGGACGGGCAGCCGCGGAGGTGACGTGGGGACGGGTGGGGGTCACACGCTCGGTGCCCTGCTGCGCGCGCTGCGCGAGGACGCGGGGCTCTCCCAGGAGGAGCTGGCCGAGCGGGCCGGCCTGAGCCCGCACGCGATCAGTGCCCTGGAGCGCGGCACCCGCACCCGTCCCTACCCGCACACGCTCCGCTCGCTCGCGACCGCCCTCGACCTCAGCGCGGACCAGCGCGCCGGCCTCGTCGCCGCCGTCCCGGCCCGCTCGCCCCGGCAGGCGGCCGCGCCGTCGGCCGTACGGCACCGCGACCTGCCCGTCCCGGCGACGCCGCTGGTGGGCCGCGACGACGACGTCTCGCGGGTGGCGGACCTGCTCGGCGCCGGTCGCCTCGTCACCCTCAGCGGCCCCGGCGGGGTGGGCAAGACGCGGCTGGCACTGGCTGTGGCGGCGCACGTGCGGGACCGCTTCGCCGACGGGGTCGCCCTCGTCGGGCTCGCGCCGCTCCTCGAGCCCGCCCAGGTCCTGCCAGCGGTCGCCGATGCCGTGGATGCCACTCGCGACCCGACGCGGCCGGTCCTCGACGACGTGGTCGACCGGCTGCGCGGCCAGCACCGCCTCCTCGTCCTCGACAACCTCGAGCACCTCCTCGACGCGGCCCCCGCAGTGGCTGCGCTGGTCGAGTCGGTCCCCGACCTGACGGTCCTCGCCACCAGCCGCGCACCGCTGCGGGTCCGGGGCGAGACCGAGGCTGCCGCTGGCCCTCGAGCTCGCCGCCGCCCGGGCGCGGCTGCTCGACCCGGGCGCGCTGCTGGAGCGCCTCGACAGCGCGCTGCGCTCGGGACCGCGGGACCTGCCGCCGCGCCAGCGCACCATGCGCGCCACCCTCGACTGGAGCAACGGGCTGCTCGACCCCTCCGCCCGGTCGCTGCTGCGCCTGCTCGGCGTCTTCGCCGGTGGCACGACGCTGCCCGACCTCGAGGCCGTGGCCCAGCGGGCGGGGGCGGCGTACGACGTGGTGAGCGCGCTGGAGTCGCTGGTCGAGCACTCCCTCGTCGTCGCCGAGCAGTCGGGCCGCTTCCGGTTGCTGGAGCCAGTGGCGCAGTACGCCCGCGAGCTGCTGCGCGAGGCGGGCGAGTGGGACGCCGCGGCCCGCGCGCACGCCGCCCACTACCTTGCGGTGGCCCAGGCCCACAGCTCGAGCTATCGCAACGGCGGACAGGTCGCCGCCCTCACCCGGATCGACCTCGAGACGGCCAACCTCGACGCCGCCGCCGAGCGCTCGCTCGCCGCCGGCGACGTCGAGACGCCCGCCCGGATGGCGTGGGAGCTGTGGCTCTACTGGTGGCTGCGCGGCCACCACGAGCACGGCCGGCGATTCGCCGAGAGCGCGCTGCGCGAGCCCGGGTCCCTGCCCCCGGACGTCCACGCCCGCGCCGCCCTGGGCGCTGCCACGATGGCGTTCGCGATGGACGACGTCGCCGCGGCCTCGGCGTGGTGGGAGCGGTCACGTGAGCACGCCGGCGACATCGACGAGATCCTCTCCAACAGCATCGCGGGCACGGGCCTGGTCGCCCTCGTCGACGGCGACCTGGCCGGCGCCCGCGACCGGTTCCGCACCGCGGCGCGCCACGCGGAGGCCGCCGGCCCCGAGGTCGAGTGGACGTGGGCGCTCAGCCACATCTGGCTCGGCACGGTCGCGCTGCTGGAGGGCGACGCCGACGAGGCCGTACGGCTGGTCGAGGCAGGACTCGCGTCCGCACGACGGCGCGACGACCGCCTGACCTCCTACATCGCGCTCTACAACCTGTTCCAGGTCGAGCTCGGCCGCGGCGACCACGCGGCCGCTCGCCGCCACCTGCAGGAAGGGGTGCGCCTCTCCCTCGAGACCGGCGACCAGGCCAACCTCGCCTACCTCCTCGACGCCGGGGCGGTCCTCGCGGCGGCATCCGGCCAGCACGCCCGCGTGCCGCTGCTGCTCGGCGCCGCCCAGGCGATCCGCGAGGCGCTCGGATCGCGCGGCTACGGCTACTACCGCCCCGACCCCGCCACGATCGAGTCCGCCGAGACCGAGGCGCGCACCCACCTCGGGGCCGACCGCTACGACGACGCCCTCGACACCGGCCGCGGCCTGGCCGCCACCGACGCCGCCGCCGCGATGCTGCGCACCTGACGGCGGCCTTGGCGGCGCCGCCCGACCCACCCGTACACCTCTCGCACACCTGCGCTGTCCCCGCAGTGTCCGTGGTGTGTCGCGCCGCCGGGACCGAGGGTGGTGCCACGGCACCCTCCCGTGCCGCCACCGCCAGACCCGACGCAGGAGCCGCCATGAGCACCACCCTCGACCCGACCACCACCGGCGCCGGACCCGGCGCGGACGGCGCACCTCCTGGCCGCGGCTGGATCCTTGCCGGCCTGGGCGCGGGGGTCCTCGCCATCGTCGGCGGGATCGCCGGCGCGACGGTCGACGCCGTCTACGACCCGGACGTCTCCGGCGACGCCGGGGCGATCCTCCGACGCCTGTCCGAGCAGGTGCCCCAGATCCTCGTCTTCCACACCGCGACGATGCTCTCGTGCGCCCTGCTGGTCCTCTTCGCCGTCGGCCTGCACCACCAGCTGCGCACCCGCACGGCACCCGACAGCCTGGTGCCCGGCGTCGCCGCGGCCGGCCTGGGACTGGTCGCCGTCGCGCAGCTGCTGGGCGCGGGCCTGACCACCGAGTTCGCCTTCGCCCTGGCCGAGGACCCCGACCTGGTCCTGCCCGAGAGTGCGGCCCTGTTCAACCACTGGATCGGCACGATCCCGTGGCTGTGGGGCGGCGCTGGCCTCGCCGGCCTCGCGCTCTTCCGGGCAGCACGTGACGGCGCCTACGCCCCGTGGATCGGCTGGGCGAGCCTGGTGCTCGGCGGCCTGTCGGCGCTGTTCCTGGTCAGCCCCCTTCAGTACATGGCGGGCATGACCGGACCCGCCTGGCTGGTCGTCGTCTCCCTCGGGCTGCTCCGCACGCCGCGCGGGTCCTGAGATGACCGCGCCGTCCGGACCCGGTGCGCGGGTCGTCGACTTCGAGGCGTACGTCGCCGAGCGCCGGCCCGCGCTGCTCCGGTGGGCGCGAGCGGTCGCCGGCGACCCGCACACCGCCGAGGACCTGCTCCAGGCCTCGCTCGTGCGAGTGCTCCCCCGGTGGGACTCCATCCGCGAGGGGGCGGCCGCGGACGCCTACGTCCGGCGCACCATCACCCGCCAGTACGTCAGCTGGCGCCGCCAGCCGTGGCGGCGCGACGAGCTGCCCTCGGCGGTCCTGCCCGACCGGGTGGGCGCCAGCGACCCCGACCCGGACCCGGGCACGGGCGGGGTCTGGGGCCTGGTCCTCATGCTCCCCCCGCAACAGCGGGCCACGGTGGCGCTGCGCTTCTACGAGCAGCTCAGCGTCGCCGAGACCGCCGAGGTGCTCGGCTGCTCGACCGGCACCGTCAAGTCCAACACCAGCCGCGGCCTCGCCGCGCTGCGCCGGCTCGCCGCCGACACGGCGCTCGCCGGATGACCACCCGAGAGGACGCCATGTCGTCGCCCACCTGGCTGCCCGCCGACTTCCGCCACCCGACCCGCGTCGAGGTGCCGTACGGCCACCACCTGCGCCCGATCCGCGCGGAGGACACCGACCTCGACATGATCGCGGTGATGGGCTCGCGCGAGCGCCTGTGGAGCATCTACGGCGACGCCTGGGGCTGGCCACCGGCGGACATGACCCACGAGCAGGACCGCGCCGACCTGGCGCGGCACGCGGCCGAGACGCAGGCGCACGAGTCGTTCAACTACGCCCTGTTCGACACGGACGAGACGGCCCTGCTGGGGTGCGTCTACATCGACCCGCCCGAGAAGCCCGGGGCCGACGCCGAGATCTCGTGGTGGGTCGTCGACGAGTGCGTCGGGACCGAGCTGGAGGCGGCGCTCGACGAGCTCGTGCCGCGGTGGATCGCCGAGGCGTGGCCGCTGCGGCACCCCCGCTACGTGGGCCGTGACCTGACCTGGGCGGAGTGGATCGCCCTCCCCGACCTGCCGCGCTGACCGGCCAGGTCTCTGCACCTTCCCAGCGGCTTCTCAGGGCATCCACAGGGTCGCGGAGGATCGTCGAGGACATGAACGACCCACAGCTCCCCCCGTACGGCGACCGCTACCACCAGGCCCCCACCCAGACCTTCCCGGCACAGCCCCAGCAGCCGGCCGCGCCTCCACGGCATCGGCGCACGGGCCTCGCCGTCGCGGTCGTCGCGACGTCGCTGCTCGTCGGCGGAGGGGCGGGCATCGGGGGCGCCGCGTGGTGGGACGCGACGCAGGGTGACTCGACGGGCACCTCCCAGAGCCCCGTGTCGACGGCGACGGTGTCGCAGACGCAGGCGCCGGCCGCCGACGGCTCGGTCGAGTCGGTCGCCCAGAAGGTCCTCCCGAGCGTCGTGAAGATCGACGTCACCGGCCAGCGGGGCTCTGCGTCGGGCTCCGGAATCGTCCTCACCGCCGACGGCACCATCCTCACGAACAACCACGTCGTCGAGGGCGCCGAGGCGGGCGGCAGCCTGACCGTCTCGTTCGACGACGGCTCGAGCGCCGAGGCCGAGATCCTCGGCACCGACCCCCTCACCGACACCGCGGTCATCCAGGCCACCGACGTCTCAGGCCTCACGCCCGCCACGATCGGCAAGTCCGCCAACCTCGGCGTCGGCGAGGGCGTCGTCGCGATCGGGTCGCCGTTCGGCCTCGACGCCACCGTCACCAGCGGCATCGTCAGCGCCCTCGACCGGCCGGTCAACGTCGGATCCGACGACGAGGGCAACTCCACGACGTACCCCGCCATCCAGACGGACGCGGCGATCAACCCCGGCAACTCCGGCGGCCCGCTCGTGGACATGACGGGCGCCGTCGTCGGCATCAACTCCTCCATCCGCACCGCCGCCTCGCAGACGCCCTTCGGCCAAGGAGGCGCGGGCTCGATCGGCCTGGGCTTCGCGATCCCCATCGACGAGGTGATGCCGATCGTCGACCAGATGGCGGCCGGCGAGACCCCCACGCACGCCCGCCTCGGCATCCGCGTGGCCGACGACGAGGCCGGCGCCCGCATCGTCGAGGTCACGCCAGGCTCGACCGCAGCAGAGGCCGGCATCGAGCCCGACGACGTGATCACCTCGGTCGACGGACGACGGATCACGGGGGCGGACTCGCTCGTCGCGACGATCCGCTCCTACCGCCCGGGCGACCAGGTCGAGGTGACGTGGACCCGCGCCGGGGAGGAGCAGGAGGCGACGGTGACCCTCGACTCCGACGCCACCGACGGCTGACGCCCCGGATCCGGAGCGGGCACTGGGCGCAGCGCCCATCGCGGCGCGTGGTGTCGCGCGCCATGATGGGCGGGCCCACCGGCGCGATCCCGAAGGAGTCCCATGCAGCTCGAGCTGTCCGCCGAGGACGCCGCGTTCCGCGAGGAGATGCGGACGTTCTTCACCACCGAGGTCTCCCAGCAGATCCGCGACACCGTCCTCGAGGGCCGCCACCTCACCAAGGACCAGATCGTGGAGAGCCAGCAGGTGCTCAACGCGGCGGGGCTCGCGGTGCCGCACTGGCCGGTCGAGTGGGGTGGGAAGGACTGGACCGACCTGCAGCGCCACCTGTGGCACGAGGAGATGCAGCGCGCCGGCGTGCCGATCCCGCTCGCCTTCAACGCCTCGATGATCGGACCCGTGATCGCACAGTTCGGCAGCCAGGCGCAGAAGGAGCGCTTCCTGCCCGCCACGGCCAACCTCGACATCTGGTGGTCGCAGGGGTTCTCCGAGCCCGACGCGGGCTCCGACCTCGCCAGCCTGCGCACCAGCGCGGTCCGCGACGGCGACGACTGGGTGGTCAACGGGCAGAAGA
This sequence comes from Nocardioides flavus (ex Wang et al. 2016), assembly GCF_014653115.1. Classification (GTDB taxonomy): domain Bacteria; phylum Actinomycetota; class Actinomycetes; order Propionibacteriales; family Nocardioidaceae; genus Nocardioides; species Nocardioides flavus. The sequence goes on from NZ_BNAD01000022.1 coordinate 29,207, forward strand.
CGTGGACCACGCTCGGCCAGCACGGCGACTGGATCTTCACGCTCGTGCGCACCGACCCGGAGGTGAAGAAGCAGGCCGGCATCTCGATGCTGCTCATCGACATGACCACCCCGGGGGTCGAGGTGCGGCCGATCGAGCTGATCGACGGCGGGCACGAGGTCAACGAGGTGTGGTTCTCCGACGTGCGGGTGCCGGGCGACCTGCTGGTCGGCGAGCCCGGCCAGGGCTGGACGATCGCGAAGTTCCTGCTCGGCAACGAGCGTGTCGGCGTCGCCCCCGTCGGCGCCACCAAGCGGGCGCTGGCGACCCTCAAGACCACGGCGGCCGACCAGCTGGACGACCCGCTGGTGCGCGCCCGTGTGGCCGAGCTGGAGAACGACCTGCTGGCGCTGGAGCTCACCGCGCTCCGCGTCGTGGCCCACTCCGCCGGCGGCGAGCCACACCCGGCGTCGTCGGTCCTCAAGCTGCGGGGCACCGAGCTCCAGCAGGCGGTGAGCGAGCTCGCGCTCGACCTCGCCGGTCCCGCCTCGCTCGCCGCCCGCGCGGGCGACGACTCCCCGCAGGAGGGCTGGGCCCGGCGCTCCGCCCCGACCTACCTCAACCTCCGCAAGGCCTCGATCTACGGCGGGTCCAACGAGGTCCAGCGCCAGATCATCAGCCGCACGATCCTGGGACTCTGAGGAGACCGGAGAGGACCTGGCATGGACTTCACCTACGACGACGAGCAGCTCGCACTGCGCGAGGCCGTGCGCGGCCTGCTCGCCACGACGTACGCCGACCACGACTCGCGGCGCCGCACGGTGGCCGAGGACCCCGGGTTCGACCGCGCCCTCTGGGGCCGGCTGGCCGAGATGGGCGTGCTCGGGCTGCCCTTCAGCGAGGAGCACGGCGGCGTGGGCGCCGGCCCGGTCGAGATCGGGATCGTGTGCCGGGAGCTGGGCCGCGTGCTCGCCCCCGAGCCCTACCTCGCGAGCGTGGTCCACGCCGGCGGCCTCGTCGCGGCGGTCGGGACGCCGGCGCAGAAGGCCGACCTGCTGGGTCGCCTCAGCGCCGGGGAGCTCGTGCTCGCCGCGGCCGGCACCGCACCGGGCACGGGACGGGCCTCGGGCGCCGCCGGCGTGCGCGCCTCGGTCTCCGGGGACGCCTGGACCCTCGACGGGGTCGCCGACCCGGTCGTCGGCGGCGAGTCGGCCGACGTCCTCGTCGTGACCGCAGCCCTCCCCGACGACGCCGGCACGGGGGTCTTCCTGGTGGAGTCGGGCGCCGCCGCCGTGACCGGCTACGCCGCGGCCGACCTGACCCGGGCCGCGTCGGTGCGCTTCGACGCGAGCGACGCGACGCCGCTGGGCGAGCCCGGTCGCGACCTGAGGGCCAGCGTCGCCACCATCGCCGACCTGACCCGCATCATGGGGGCCAACCAGGCACTGGGCGTGATGGAGAGCCAGGTGCGGGCGACCACCGACTACCTCAAGAGCCGCAAGCAGTTCGGGGTCACCCTCAACACCTTCCAGGCGCTCACGTTCCGCGCCGCGGACATGTACGTCTCGCTCGAGCTCGCCACCAGCGTCGTCGACTGGGCGACCATGACGATCGCCGGAGGTGACCGCCACGCCGTGGCCGACGCCGCCGACCGCGCCGGCCTCCAGGTCAGCCGCGCCGGACGCCACATCGGCCAGGAGGCCATCCAGCTCCACGGGGGCATCGGGATGACCGCCGAGTACGCCGTGGGCGTGGGCACCGCGCACCTCGAGGTCCTCGACCAGTGGCTGGGCAACGGCTTGCACCACCTCTCGCGGCTCTCCGCGCGGGTCACCGACCACGACCTCGTCGAGGCGCTGTCATGAAGGGGCACGGCTGACATGGACCTCTCCCTCACCCCCGAGCAGGAGGCCTTCCGGGCCCTGGCCCGTGACTTCCTCGAGCGCGAGGCGGTGCCGCACCGCATGCAGTGGGACCACGACGAGTCGGTCGACCTCGCGATCGTGCCCAAGATGGCCGAGCTGGGCTTCTTCGGCCTCACCATCCCCGAGGAGTACGGCGGCGTGGGCGGCGACTACGTCACCTACTCCCTCGCCATGGAGGAGCTCGGGCGGGCCGACTCCGCGCTGCGCGGCATCGTGTCGGTGAGCAGCGGGCTGGTCGGCAAGTCGATCCTCTTCCACGGCACCGAGGAGCAGAAGCAGGAGTGGCTGCCGCAGCTGGCCACCGCGAGCAAGCTCGGCTGCTTCGGGCTCACCGAGCCCGACACCGGGTCCGACGCCGGCAACCTCACCTCGCGGGCCACCCGCGACGGTGACGACTGGGTGCTCCACGGGCAGAAGCTCTTCATCACCAACGGCACGTGGGCCGACGTCGCGCTGGTCTTCGCCCGCACCAGCCCGGACGGCCCCCGCGGGGTCACCGCCTTCCTCGTCCCGACCGACGCCCCGGGCTTCGAGGCCCGGGAGATCAAGGGCAAGCTCGGGCTGCGCGGCCAGGCGACGGCCGAGCTGTTCCTCGACGGCGTGCGCGTTCCCGACTCGGCACGGCTCGGCGAGGTCGGGCAGGGCTTCAAGATCGCGATGGGCACCCTCGACAAGGGCCGGCTCGCGGTGGCGTCGGGCTGCGTCGGCATCGTGCAGGGCTGTCTGGAGGCGGCGGTGGCCTACGCCACCGAGCGCACGCAGTTCGGTCGGCCGATCGCGTCGTTCCAGCTCGTCCAGGACCTCATCGCCGACATCTCCCTCGACGCCGACGCCGCGCGGCTGCTGGTGTGGCGCTGCGCCGACCTCGTCGACCGCGGCGAGCCCTACGGCGTGGCGGCGTCCAAGGCCAAGCTGTTCGCCTCGGAGGCGGCGGTGCGCGCGGCCAACAACGCCATCCAGGTGCACGGCGGCGCCGGCTACGTCGACGACTACCCCGTGGCGAAGTACCTCCGCGACGCGCGGGTGATGACGTTGTACGAGGGCACGTCGCAGATCCAGAAGCTGCTCATCGGACGGGCCGAGACGGGCGTCAACGCGTTCGTCTGACCGGCTCCGCGGCGGCACGCGCCGTCACGGCGAGCCACAGCAGCACCTTGTCGCGCGGGTCGGCCAGGCTGCGCCCGGTGAGGCGCTCGATCTGCTTCATCCGGTAGATCACCGTGTTGCGGTGGCAGAAGAGCTCCGCGGCGGCGTGCGTCGGTGAGCCGTCGTGTGCCAGCAGGGCGCGCAGCGTGGTCACCAGGGTCTCGGCCTGCGGGTGCTCCAGGAGCTCGCCGAACGCCTCCGCGACCAGCAGCGGCGTCACGTGTGAGTCGCCGGCGAGGAGCACCTCGGGCAGACGGTCGGTGACCCCGACCACGCCGCGCTCCCCGTACGACAGCGTCTCGGCGGCGCGGAGCGCCAGGTGGAAGGCGGTTCCGAAGCCCGCGATCCCGCCGGCGCTGCCCGCCACCGCGACGCGACCGTCCGCCACCGGTGCGAGGAGCGCCACGAGCAGCGCCTCGTCGGGCAGGGTGCCGGAGACCAGCCCGTACGCGACGCCCGAGCGCACGTGCCAGTGCGAGACGAGGCCCTGGCGGTCGAGCCGGTCCTCGACGGGCCCGACCAGGTCGGCACCCTCCACGCCCGCACCGCCGGGTCCGACCGCGCCGCCGGGCAGCACCACGACGCACGCCACCGCGTCGCCGGCGCCCACCCCGAGCGCCGTACGCGCGTTCGCGGCGAACGTCGGGTCGCCGCCCCGACCGTCGACCAGCCCGTCGAGGACGGTCTGCTGGCGCTGCTGGTCGCGGCGCTGCACGCGGTCCCGCTCGCGGTGGTAGGCCTCGATGAGCACGGCGTTCTGCACGTCGAGGTTGGCCCACACCCCCCGCGCCGCACCGAGCAGGTCGGCGTCCGGGACGTGCTCGTGGGTCGTGGCCGTCTCGGTCAGCGCCTCCCACAGGACCCGTGCACCCATCGTGTAGGCGTTGAGGACCAGCTCCAGCGGGACGCCCTGGCGCGCCCGGCGACGCCCGGTCTCGCGCCACAGCTCCACCGCGGGGGCGGTGTCGCTGCCGACCCCGGAGAGGGTGTGCAGACCACGGCGGATGTGCTCGCGGCAGCTGTGCCGCACGTCGTCGGGCAGGTGCGGGCTGATGGTGCGGTAGGCGTCGATGTCCTTGGCCAGGAGACGCGACGAGATCACGTCCGCGATCTCGTCGGCGCGGTGGAGCACGAGCCGCCAGGCACGGGCCACCGGATCGGGAGCGAGATCGGGGTCGATGCCTGCGCGCACACCGTCGTCGACCCGAGTCACGTGACCACCGTCGCACTGCGCGCACACACAACGCCAGCACGAAGGGCGAATCGGGCGCGGATCTTGTGCGGTCCGCCCAATGTGCTCCACGCCCATGGTGGCCAGAGTGGTGCGCATCACATCTCGGACCCGGAGGTCAGACGGACTCGTGACCGAACTCGAGCTCAGCGGCATCACCGTCAGGTTCGGCGGGCTCACCGCCCTCCAGGACGTCGGCCTCGCGGTCGGCCCCCACCAGGTGCACGGGGTGATCGGCCCCAACGGCGCCGGCAAGACCACCCTGTTCAACGTCGCCTGCGGCTTCGTGCAGCCCGACAGCGGCCACGTCGTACGGCGGGGCGAGCGGGTCGAGCGCCTGCGCCCGCGCGACCTCCCCGGCCTCGGGATGGCGCGCACGCTCCAGGGGCTCGGCCTCTTCGACCGGATGACCGTGCTCGACAACGTCATGGTCGGCGCCGACCACCACGCCCGCTCGGGATTCCTCGGGTCCCTGCTGGCCCTGCCCCGCGCCGGCGCCGACGAGCGCGCGCTGCGCGACCGGGCCCTCCGCGTGCTCGACGACCTCGGTGTCGCGTCCTACGCCGACCGGTTCCCGCCGAGCCTGCCGTACCCCATCCGCAAGCGGGTGGCGCTGGCCCGGGCACTGGTCTCCGAGCCCGACCTCCTGCTCCTCGACGAGCCTGCCAGCGGGCTGTCGGCCGGTGAGATGGACGAGCTCGGCGACCTGGTGCGCGCCCTCACGGCGCGGATGTCGGTGCTGCTCGTCGAGCACCACATGGACCTGGTGATGCGGGTCTGCGACGAGATCACCGTCCTCGACTTCGGCAAGGTCATCGCCCACGGGACCCCCGATGAGGTCCGCAACGACCCCGCGGTGCTCGCGGCCTACCTCGGCGAGGACGTGCACTGATGCTGACCCTCACCTCCCTCTGCGCCGGCTACGGGCCGATCACCGCGCTGGAGGACGTCTCGCTGACCGCGCGCCGGGGCGAGATCACCGCCGTGCTGGGCGCCAACGGCGCCGGCAAGACCACCCTGCTGCGCACCGTCTCCGGACTCCACCGGGCCCGCAGCGGCGCGATCGACTTCGACGGCACCCGCCTGGAGACGGTCGCCGCGGAGAGGATGCCGCGCCTGGGCCTGGCCCACGTCCCCGAGGGACGCGGGGTCATCACGGAGCTGACCGTTGAGGAGAACCTCCGCCTCGGCGGGCTGGGCCGCGGCGGCCGCGTGTCGTCGGCGGACCTGTCCCGCGTCAACGACCTCTTCCCTGTGCTCGGCGACCGCCGGGCCGCGCTGGCCAGCACCCTGTCCGGCGGCGAGCGGCAGATGCTCGTCATCGGGCGAGCCCTGATGGCCCGCCCGACGATGCTGCTGCTCGACGAGCCGTCGCTCGGGCTGGCCCCGCGGATCGTCGCCCAGATCTTCGGGTTGGTCCGCACCCTCGTGCGCGAGGACGGGCTCAGCGTGCTGCTGGTCGAGCAGAACGCCCGCAGCGCCCTGTCCGTCGCCGACCACGGCGTGGTCCTCAACCTCGGCCGCGTGGTCGCCGACGCCCCCGCCGACGAGCTGGCCGGGGACGACCAGCTCCGCCACGCCTACCTCGGATTCTGACCCCCGACCAGGAGCCCACCTGTGCAGCAGTTCTTGAACACCGCCCTCACCGGCCTGACCCTGGGGATGGTCTACGCCGCGTTCGCCCTCGCGCTGGTGCTGATCTGGCGCTCGACCCGGATCGTCAACTTCGCCCAGGCCCCGATGGCGATGACCACCACCTTCGTCGCGCTCGTCGTGATCGACGCCGGCTTCAGCTACTGGCTCGGCTTCGTGGCCGCGCTGCTCTCGGGGCTGGTGCTCGGCGCCGTCCTCGAGCGGGTGGTCGTCCGGCCGGTCGAGGGCAAGGCGGAGATCAACGCGGTGATCCTCACGCTCGGGCTGTTCATCGTCCTGCACGGCCTCGCCGCGGTGGTCTTCGGCAACCGCTACCGGTCCTTCCCCGCACCCTTCGGCCTCGAGGGGCTGAGCGTCGGCGGCACCACCATCGCCCTCAACGGCTTCGGAATCTTCACCATCGTCTCGGTGCTGCTGGTGATGGCCCTGCTCGTCGCGCTCTTCCGCTTCACCGACGTCGGGCTGCGGATGCGGGCGTCGGCGTTCAACCAGGAGGTCGCCCGGCTGCTCGGCGTCAAGGTCGGGTCGATGCTCACCCTCGGCTGGGCGCTGGCCTCGCTGGTCGGCTCGCTCGCCGGGCTCCTGATCGCCGGTGGCAGCCTCGTCCACCCGTCCTACATGGACTCGGTCGTGGTCTTCGGCTTCGTCGCAGCCGTGCTCGGGGGGCTCGACAGCCCGCTGGGTGCGGTGGTCGGCGGGCTCGTCCTGGGCCTCTCGCTGAGCTTCGTGAGCGGCTACGTCGGCAGCCAGCTCGTCGCCCTGGCGGCGCTGGTGATCCTGATGCTCGTCCTCACCCTGCGACCCGGCGGCCTCTTCGCCCAGGCTCCGGAGCGGAGGGTCTGATGCGCGACCGGATCGCCTCGCTGCGCCAGCACGTCCTCGCCCGGCACCTGCTCCTGGCCCTGGTCGGCCTCCTGGTGGTGGTCGTGGTCGTCGAGAGCGTCTCCGACTACCGCAACACCCAGCTCGCCTCGATGGCCTACCTCGGGATCGCCGCAGGTGGACTGACGGTCCTCACCGGCATCAACGGCCAGCTGTCGCTGGGGCACGGCGCACTGATGGCCATCGGCGCCTACACCTCGGCGCTCCTGCTGCCGGACCGCGACGCCTCCGTGCCGCTGACCCTGGTGGTCCTCGCGGCGACGGCGGTCACCCTCGTCGTCGGTGCCGTCGTCGGGCTGGCGGCGGCCCGCCTGCACGGTCCCTACCTCGCCGGCGCGACGCTGGCGCTGGCGGTCGCGGTGCCGGGCATCGCGCTCTACTTCAAGGAGACCTTCGGTGGCGAGCAGGGCATCCGCGTGGTGATGCCCGACATCCCGGTGTGGGTGCTCGACGCGGTGTTCTTCGTGACCGGGCAGGACCTCACCCGCTCGCGCTTCACCGCGTACATCGGGTGGCTGACGCTGATCGTCGTCTTCGTGCTGCTCGCCAACCTCAGCGCCGGCCGGACCGGACGGCGCTGGCGAGCGGTACGTGACGACGAGGTGTCCGCGGAGCTGGCCGGCATCGACCTGGGCCGCGCCCGCGTCTCGGCCTTCATGGTGAGCGCCGCCGCGGCCGGTGCGGCCGGTGCCATCCTGGCCTTCACGGTCAAGCTGGCGGCTCCGAGCGCCTTCACCCTGACCCTCAGCCTCACCCTGCTCGCCGCGATCGTCCTCGGCGGCCTCGGGAGCCTCGCCGGTGCGCTCATCGGCGCAGCGTTGCTGACCTTCCTGCCGAGCGTGGTCACCGACGCCGGCCGCAGCGCCGGCCTCAGCGACATCCAGGCCGCGGAGCTGGCGCCGCTGGTCTACGGCCTCGTCATGGTCCTGGTCATCCTGCTCGCTCCCACCGGCATCGTCGGGTCGCTGCGCAGCGCTGCGCTGCGCGGCAGGGCGCGGCGTCGTACGACATCACCCACCACCACACCGAAGGGAACAGCAGCATGACGAGACACATCCGGGGTGGCGTCCCCTTGCTCACCGCACTCGCCACGACCCTCGCCCTGACGGCCTGCGGTGCGGGCGGCCGGGACGGCTCCGACGGGGGCGGCGGCGCCCCTGCCGATCCGGGCGTCACCGACGACACCGTGACCATCGGCGGCTCCTTCCCCCTCACCGGCGTCGCGGCCCCGGGCTACTCCGAGATCCCCACGGGCGCGAAGGCCTACTTCGACCACGTCAACGCCCAGGGCGGGGTGCACGGGCGCCAGATCGAGTACATCGTCAAGGACGACGGCTACAACCCGACCACCACCAGCACCGTCACCAACGAGCTGGTCCTCAAGGACGAGGTCTTCGCCACCGTCGGCTCGCTCGGCACCCCCACCCAGGCGTCGGTGGCCGACTACCTCAACGACGAGGGCGTCCCCCAGCTCATGGTCTCCTCCGGCTCGCTGCAGTGGGGCGACGACGTGGACAACCGCCCGCTGACCTTCGGCTGGCAGCCCGACTACGAGTCGGAGGGCAAGATCATCGGCCAGTGGGTCGCCGAGAACATGCCCGACGCCAGGGTGGGCCTCTTCCTCCAGGACGACGACCTGGGCGAGGACGCCGAGAAGGGCGTGCGCCAGTACGTCGACGACCAGATCGTCGCGGTCGAGCGCTACACCTCCGGCAACACCGACGTGGCCCCGCAGATCTCCGGTCTCCAGGCCAAGAAGGCCGACCTCGTGCTGGCGTTCAACACCCCGTCCTACACCGCACTGAGCCAGCTCGTGGCGCTCAAGACGGGCTACGAGCCGCAGTGGTTCTACGCCAACATCGGCTCCGACCCGGCACTGGTCGGCTCGCTGCTCGAGCGCTTCTCCGAAGGCGCCGTGGCCGGCAGCTCCGCCGCGCTCGACGGCGTGATGACGACCGAGTACATCCCCGGCATCGACAGCACCGACGACCCGTGGGTGCAGCTGTGGCAGCAGGTGTGGGACGAGCAGGGCGGTGACGGCGAGCTCACCAACTACCGCATCTACGGCATGTCGCAGGCCTATGCCTTCGTGCAGGCGCTCGAGGCAGCCGGCGAGGACCTCACCCGCGAGGGGCTGGTCGCGGCCATCGAGGAGGGCGGCACCGAGTGGGAGGGGCCCCAGCTCGCGCCGTTCCGCTACAGCGCGGACAGCCACATGGGCATCTCCGGCATGCGCATCGTCGAGCTCGAGGGCGGCGTGGGCGAGCCGCTCACCGAGGTGCTCGTGACCGACATCGGCGACGCCGAGATCACCGCGGACGACTCCGGCCAGGCCGACGACTCGCCCCCCGAGAACGGCGTGCCCGGCAGCTGAGCGAGACGACGACGGCCCCGACCCCGCGTACGACGGGGCCGGGGCCGTCGACGCGTCCGGGCACGCAGGTGCGTACCCATCCTGGGTGGTGCGCCGGAGAGGGACTCGCTCCTAGGCTCGTCAGGTGCCCAGAAGGTGGGCGGCGGCCCTGCTCCTCGTGGTCCTGGCCGGGTGCACGAGCGACGACACCCGGTCCGGCGAGCCCGGCACGCCCCCGACCACGACGACCAGCGCGAGCGAGACCCCGTCGGCGTCGCCCACTGCCACGGACGAGCTGGACGCCATCGCGGTGCTCGGGCACTCCGGGGCCACCGGCGTGGCGTCCGACCCCGACTCGCCACTGGAGAGCGTCGGCGCCAACTCCTGGGCCACTGGCGACAACCCCGAGGTCGACAGCATCTACCTCCGCCTGCTGGAGGACCACCCTGCCCTCGAGGGCCACAACTACAACCTGTCCGCCAACGGCGCCGACATCGACCGCCTGCTCGGACAGGCCGCCGCGCTCTCCACCGTGGACGGTCCGCTGCCGGACGTCGTGCTGGTGCAGGCCATCGACGGCGACATGCGCTGCGACGGCAGCGACCCGACCAACGCCCGCCGGTTCGCGCGGAAGTTCGAGGAGCTGGTCCGCACCATCAGGAGCGGCAACGAGTCCGTCGCGATCTTCGTGGTCGACCAGTGGGGCACGCCCGACGCCTGGGCGCGGGCCGTGTCGGACGTCGAGGGCCTCGTCCTGGGCAACACCGGGAGCGGGCCGTGCGACCTCTTCGACGGCAGGGGTCGCGTGCGTGCCGCAGGTGTCGAGGGCATCCGTCGCATCTCGCGGCTCTACTACGACGCGATGTCCGAGACCTGTCGGCGGACCCCACGGTGCTGGACCGACCGCGGTGCCGCGGGGACGATGCGCGTCACCCCGGACCTGCTGGGGGCGGACCACAACCACCTCTCGGTCGCCGGGCACGCCGCGCTCGCCGAGACGATCTGGGAGGCGCTGCCGCGACAGCTGACGCGGTCACCGTGACGCCGCTGCGACGAGGTCGGCGAGGGACGCGGCGATGCCGTCGGCGAGCACCTGCAGATCGGGTGCGGTGTCGTAGTCGCCGGTGAGGCCGAAGGTGAGCGTGTCGCGGTAGGAGAAGATCGCCACCCCGATCCGCACCCGGTCCGCGATGGGGACGTAGGGCAGCAGCGCGTGCGCCTCGCGTCCGAGCGCGTACAGCGTCGTACGCGGCCCCGGGACGTTGGTCGTCACCGTGGCGATGTGCCGCTGCGGCAGCCGCAGGCCGAGCCGGATCGCCCACGCGACCGGGGGGAACGGGGCCAGCTCCGCAGCCGCGGTGACGCTGCCGACCGCCTCGGGCTCGCGCCCCTCGCGCAGGTCGCGGATCCGGTCGCGCACGGCCGACAGCCGCTCGACGGGGTCGGCGAGCTCGACCGGGAGGTAGGGCAGCATCAGCGAGACGCGGTTGTCGGGGATCGACTCGGCGCCGGGCTCGCGGGTCGAGACGGGGACGAGGGAGCGCAGGGCATGGGCGCCGGGCTCCTCGCCGCGCGAGACCAGCAGCGTCCGGAACCCGCCGCTCACCGCGGCGAGGGCGACGTCGTTGACCGTGACGCCCCAGCGTTTCCTGACCACGCGGACGTCGTCGAGCGAGACGTCCGTCCAGGTGTAGCGCCGGCTCCCCTCCAGGGGACCGGTCAGCGAGGTGTGGTCGACCGGGCGCAGCGCCGGGACCATCGTCAGCAGGCCGCGGGCCGTCTCGACGACGGTGCGTGCGAGTCGCCTCGGATCGGCGAGCGCGGCGACCGCGGCCCGGGCGAGCACGACGGGCGACGTCGCGAGTGCCCCTGCGGCGCTCGCCGCCGCGACGGCCCTCGACGGGGGCTCTTCCGGCGTCCAGTCGTCCGGGACGGGAGGACGCGGGGTCGGGGTCGGGTCGAGCACCAGCTGGTAGATGTCCGTGCCGGACACGCCGTCGGCGACGCTGTGGTGCAGCTTGGACAGCAGGCCCCAGCGTCCGTCGGCGAGACCTTCGCAGAACCAGTACTCCCACAGCGGACGGTCACGGTCCATGCGTCGTGACATCACCCGGCTCATCAGCCGGCCGATCTCCTCGGCTCCTCCCGGCGCGGGCAGGGCGGTGTTGCGCACGTGCCACCGGATGTCGAAGTCGGGGTCGTCCACCCACGCCGGCGCAGAGAGGTCGAACGGGACGGTCGCCAGCTTCTGCCGGTAGCGCGGGATCAGCGGGAGACGCCCGGCGATGTGCGCGAGGAACTCCTCGAAGGAGGGCGCCGGCCCCTCGAAGACGGCCATCGACCCGATCGCCAGCGACGCCCTGGGGTCCACGTCCTCCGCGTCGAGGAAGGCGGTCGCCAAGGGGGTCAGGTGTTCCATCGCAGGCCTCCTCCCGCGCCGGCGTCCATCCCGGTCCCGCCCAGTCTCGGCGGGCCCGATGCTGCACACCAGCGCCCTTCGGCCTTGCCCTGGAGGGCCGATGGGCCTGCCTCGCAGTGCGGTCGCGTCAGCCCAGCCGCTTCTGGAAGTCGCCGAGCCACGCCACCGGACGGAAGCCCAGCGCCTGGTTGACGCCGAGCATGTGGGTGTTGACGTCGGCGTTGTAGGTGGTCAGGCGCACGACGTCGGGCCGCTCGTGCTGGAGCAGCCGCAGGTTGGCGACCTTGACCGCGAGCCCGAGGCGGTGGCCGCGGTGCGCCCGTCGGACGAGCGTGCCCCACTGGTAGGCCCGGCCCGGCTCGTGGACCGTCGTGGCGAGGTCGGTGTAGGCGACCATCTCGCCCGAGGCCGAGAGCGCGACGGTGTTGTACTTCGTGCGTCCCTGCCGGGCGATGCCCGCCTCTCGCTCGCGCACCACCTCGACGCTCACCACCTCCGGCTCGAGGCCGAGCTCGCCGATCGGCGCCTCGGTCGCCAGGCTCGACGTCAGCTCGGCCCAACCCTCGACCAGGTCGTCGGGCACCGGGCCGACCCACGAGCGCAGCGTGTACGCCGGGTGGGCGCGCGCCGCCTCGTCGGCCAAGCCGGCCAGCACCTGCTCGTCCACCGGGAGCCGCAGCTCGCTCTGCACCTCGGTGAGGGCGAGCTCGTAGCCGCGGGCCCTGGCGAAGGAGGGACCGGACGCTCCCCTCCCGTCGGACGCGACGGACGAGGGCCAGCCGACCAGACCGTTCACCACGCGTCGCCCCCGGGCCGCGGCGGCTGACTCCACGACGTCGAGCATCGCCGTGCCGAGCCCACGACGGCGGTGGCCGGGCAGCACGTGCACCGCGGCCTCGGCGAGCTCGGGGTTGTCGAGCAGCGGCGTGCGCATCCAGCCGGACGCGACGACCTCGCCGTCCAGGCGTCCGACCCACCCGCCCGACCAGGCGTACGAGCCGGGGTGCTGCATCATCGCCCGCAGCTCCTCGACCTGCCAGACGGTCGCAGCCGCGTCGAGGTCGTGCCGCTCGGCTGTGGCGTAGACGTCGTGCCACGCCGCGAACGTGGCGTCGTCGTGCGGGTCGAGCTCGACGATCACGAGCGCGCCTGTCGAGCTCATCGCGCGCGTGCCACCCGCCCCTCGTCCCACACCGGTCCGTCGGACTCGTAGACCTCGCCGTCGGCGCCGTAGACCAGGAAGCGGTCGAAGCCGCGTGCGAACCACCGGTCGTGCGTGACCGCCAGCACGGTGCCCTCGAAGGCCTCGAGCCCGGCCTCCAACGCCTCGGCCGACTGCACGTCGAGGTTGTCCGTCGGCTCGTCGAGCAGCAGCAGCGTCGCGCCGGAGAGCTCGAGCAGCAGGATCTGGAAGCGCGCCTGTTGCCCGCCGCTCAGCGACTCGAAGGTCTGCTCGCCGGCGTGCGCGAGCTCGTAGCGGTCGAGCACCCGGCTGGCGGCCTCGCGGCCCATGCCGGCGCGCCCGTCGGGTGTGCCGTCGCCGCGGTGCAGGATCTCCAGCAGGGTCCGCCCCCGCAGCTCGGGGTGCTCGTGCGTCTGCACGAACCAGCCGGGCCGTACGCGTGCGCCCAGCTTGGCGCTGCCCGTGTGCGGCACGGGAGCGGGAGGATCGCCGACGGGACGGTGCTCGACGTCGGGGTCGCTGCCGCCGGCCGCGAGGAGCCGCAGGAAGTGCGACTTGCCGGACCCGTTGGAGCCCAGCACGGCCACCCGCTCGCCGTACCAGACCTCGAGGTCGAAGGGCCGCATCAGCCCGGTGAGCTCAAGGTCCTCGCAGACCACCGCCCGCTTCCCGGTGCGGCCGCCCTTGAGGCGCATGGTCACCTGCTGCTCGCGGGGCTGCTCGGTCGGCGGGCCGGCGTCCTCGAACTTCTTGAGCCGCGTCTGGGCCGCCTTGTACTGCGAGGACATTCCGTCGTTGTACTCCGCCTTGATCTTGAGGCGGAGCACGAGCGCCTTGAGCTTCGCGTGCTCCTCGTCCCAGCGGCGCCGCATCTCCTCGAAGCGCTCGAACCGGTCCTTGCGTGCCTCGTGATAGCTGGCGAAGCCACCGGGGTGGGTCCACACCAGGTTGCCCGCGCTGCCGAGCTCGACGGTGACGATGCGGGTCGCGGTGTGGTCGAGCAGCTCGCGGTCGTGGCTGATGAACAGGATCGTCTTGGCCGACTCGCGGATCCGCCCCTCGAGCCAGATCTTGCCCGGGACGTCGAGGTAGTTGTCGGGCTCGTCGAGCAGCAGGACCTGGTCGGGGCCGCGGAGGAGGTACTCCAGCACGAGCCGCTTCTGCTCGCCGCCCGACAGCGTGCTCAGGAGCCGGTGGCGGGCGCGGTCGAACGGCAGCCCCATCGAGGCGGTCGTGCACACGTCCCACGTGACCTCGACGTCGTAGCCGCCGGCGTCGGCGTAGTCCGAGAGCGCCGTCGCGTACGCCATCTGCGTCCGCTCGTCGTCGACGTCCATGAGCGCGAGCTCGGCGGCGTCGACGGCCGCGGCAGCGGCGCGGACGGGCTCGGGGGCGACGGACAGCAGCAGGTCGTGGACGGTCTCGTCGCCGCCACCGTGCCCGACGAACTGGCGCATCACGCCGAGCCCCCCGGAGCGCGTGACGACACCGGCGTGCGGGGTGAGGTCGCCCGTCACGATCCGCAGCAGGGTGGTCTTCCCGGCCCCGTTCGCGCCGACGAGCGCGACCTTCTGGCCGTCTCCGACGCGGAAGCTCACGTCGTCGAGCAGCACCCGCCCGTCCGGCAGCTCGTAGCGCACTCCGGCGACGTCCACATGTCCCACGGGAGGATTCTCGCAAGCCCCGAGGGTTGCCGTCGCATGGTTATCCATCCCGCGACGATCAAGGAGGGACGAGCCCGACCACGAGACCTCCGCCCCGCTGGTCAGGAGGGACGAAGTCCCGTCACGAGACCCTTGACCCGGTTTCGTGACGGTCGCTGCGCGACCTCCTCAACCACCGGGCTCGCTGATCGAGGAGCGACGAAGTCGCGTCACGAGACCCCCCGCCCCCGCCGGTCGAGGAGCGACGAAGTCGCGTCACGAGACCACTGACCTGGTTTCGTGACGGTCGCTGCGCGACCTCCTCAACCAGCGGGCTCGGTGGTCGAGTAGCCCGCGAGGGACGAGCGGGCGTATCGAGACCCTCGAAAAGTCGTGGGCCACCAAGCATCCACAGCCATGGTCAGTGTCGGCGAACTCAACCGGTTGTTGCAACTCGATCGTGAGTGAGAGGTTGCGGCGCGTGCCGGGTGTGAGGTTGACCGCGGATCAGCGGTTGGTGATTGAGCGGGCGTACATGGCGGGGTTGCCGCAGGC
>NZ_BNAD01000023.1 GCF_014653115.1 Nocardioides flavus (ex Wang et al. 2016)
TCAAAGAAACCGCGACACCAACAACCCAACCAAACGGTCAGGCACACGTTGACATCAACGGGGCATAACAAACTAATTCGTCGACTAATCAAACACACTGTTGAGTTCTCAAGAATCAGACGCACCCACATCGCGATCCGGTGAGGATCTCGGTTGCGTGAGGCAACTGGTAAAACGTAGCGAACAACTTTCTGACGAAGCAAATCCTCGCCTGTGTCGTTCCGACCCGGTGGTGTCACCGTGACCGATGACCGCTTCGGGCTGTCCTGCCTGGGGCCGAGAGCCCGGCCTGACCGGCCTTGCTCCCCGCCGCTCCCTGGCGACAGAGAGAACATTATGCGGATCGGTCAGAACGCGCAAATCGAAACGGTGTGACCGCGGGCACATCGACGTTTCCGCAGGTCAGAGGCTTGTCAGACCACCTGGACGCCGGCGAACCGCTTCTTGCCCCGCCGCAGGACCAGCCACGAGCCGGCCACGAGGTCGGACGTTCCCGGGTGCAGGTCGGGGTCCTCCACACGCTCGTTGTTCAGGTAGGCGCCGCCCTCCGTGACCGTGCGACGCGCCTCGCCCTTGCTCTTCGCGAGCCCGGCGGAGACCAGGAGGTCGAGGATCCCGGGGAGCTCCGCCCCGGCCGGGAGGGTCGTACCGCCGGCCTCACGCAGAGCCGAGGCGAGCGTCTCGGGCTTGATCGAGGCCAGGTCTCCCCCGCCGAAGAGCGCGGCGGCGGCGGCCTTGGCGTGCTCGACCTCGTCGGCACCGTGCACGAGAGCGGTCACCTCGTCGGCCAGGCGCTTCTGTCCGGCGCGCAGGAACGGCTTCTCCTCGGTCTGCTGCTCGAGGTCCTCGATCTCCTCGCGCGAGAGGAAGGTGAAGATGCGCAGCAGCTCGCCGACCTTCTCGTCCTCGACGTTGAGCCAGAACTGGTGGAAGGCGTACGGGGAGAGCATCTCCGGGTCGAGCCACAGGGCGCCGCCCTCGGTCTTGCCGTACTTGGTGCCGTCGGCCTTGGTGATCAGCGGCGTCGCGAAGCCGTGGGCGGCCTGCCCCGTCACCCGGCGCACGAGCTCGGCACCGCCGGTGATGTTGCCCCACTGGTCGGAGCCGCCGAACTGCAGCGACACCCCGTGCTCGCGGAACAGGTTGAGGTAGTCCATCGACTGCAGCAGGACGTACGAGAACTCGGTGTAGCTGATGCCGGACTCGAGGCGACGCTTCACCGTGTCGCGCGCGAGCATCCGGTTCACCGGGAAGTGCTTGCCGATGTCACGCAGGAAGTCGATCGTGGACAGCGACGCAGTCCAGTCGTAGTTGTTGACCGTCGTCGCCGCGTTGGGTCCCTCGAAGCTCACGTAGTGCGAGACCTGCTGGCGCACCCGCTCGGTCCACTCCTTCACCGTGTCCAGGGAGTTGAGCGTGCGCTCGCCAGAGTCACGCGGGTCGCCGATCATGCCGGTCGCCCCGCCGACCAGGACGTAGGGCGTGTGGCCGGCGTCCTGGAGCCGGCGGGCGGTGAGGATCTGGACCAGGTTGCCCATGTGGATGCTGGGCGCCGTCGGGTCGAAGCCCACATAGAACTTGACGCTCCCCTCGCCCAGCGCCGCGCGGAGCGCGTCGCGGTCGGTGGAGTGCGCGACGAGTCCGCGCCACTCCAGCTCGTCGAGGACATTCGGGGTCGTCACGTGGATTCCTTCGGGTGGTCTCGGGTTGGTGGACGGGCACTAGCCTAGGGCGCGGAGGCAGGAGGTACGCCACGTGATCGCAGGCAGGTACAGGCTCGAGCGAGAGATCGGTCGCGGCGGCTCCGGCACCGTGCACCTGGCGCTCGACGAGGTGCTCGGCCGGCAGGTCGCGATGAAGCGCATCGGGCTCGTCCCGGGGTCCGACGACGCCGAGCGCGAGCGGGCCGAGCGCGAGGCGAGGCTGGCCGCGGCGCTGAGCCACCCCCACGTGGTGGCCGTCTTCGACCTGGTCGACACCGACGACGTGCGCTGGCTGGTGATGGAGTACGTCGACGGCGAGACGCTGAGCGAGCGGGTCCGTACGTCCGGGGCGCTGGAGGCCACGGAGGCCGCCACGCTGCTGGCGCAGACCGCCGACGCGCTGGTGGAGGCGCACGGGCTGGGGATCGTCCACCGCGACGTCAAGCCCAGCAACATCCTGATCGCCCAGAACGCCGCCAAGCTCAACGACTTCGGCATCGCCCGCTCGGAGGACGACCCCTCGCTCACCCAGACCGGGCTGGTCACCGGCTCTCCGGCGTACCTGGCGCCTGAGGTCGCGTCGGGGGCGTCCGCCACCCCGGCGAGCGACGTCTGGTCCCTCGGCGCGACTCTCTACCACGCGGTGACCGGCAAGCCCCCGTACGAGGTGGGCGACAACCTGATCGGTGCGCTCTACAAGATCGTGCACGAGGACCCGCCGCGCCTGCCGGACGACCATCCGATGGCCGGCCTCCTGTCCGTGATGATGAACCGCGACCCCGAGGCACGCTGGCCGATGCCGCGCGTGCGCGACGAGCTTGCCCGCATCGCCCGCGGACAGCGCTCGACGGTCACGCCGGTCGCTCCGGCCGTACCGGCCCGCGAGCAGACCGGAGTGCTGCCGACGGTGCAGCAGGGCGCACCCGCCCCTCCCGCGTCGGGCTCCCCCGGCCACTCCCACGCCCGGCGGTGGGGTCTCGTCGCCGCGGCGGCGGTGCTCGCGGTCGCGGCGGTGGTCACCGCGTACGTCCTGGCCGGGCGGGACACGCCCGAAGCCCTCCCCGCGGACCGTGGCGGCAGCGCCACGACCTCGGAGACGCCCGAGCCCACGCCGAGCGCATCCCCGGCCACCGTAGAGGACATCCGCCAGCGGATGGACGCCTTCGTCACCGACTACCTCGCGACCGTCACCTCGGACCCGCGTGCCGCCTTCGAACGCCTCACCCCGGAGTTCCAGGAGGCCAGCGGCGGCTACGAGGGCTACATCGGGTGGTGGGGCACGGTGCGCTCGGCCGAGCTGGCCGAGGTCAGCAGCAACCCCTCCGACCTCACCGTGGGCTACACGGTCAACTACGTGATGAAGTCGGGTGAGCGCAGCACCCAGCGCGTACGCCTGCAGCTGCAGCGGTTCGACGACCAGCTGCTCATCGCCGGAGAGGGCTGACGCGGGCCCAGCCGTGGGCGTCCTCAGGCGCGGGAGCGGGCCAGCAGGTAGACGAAGTAGGGGCCGCCCACCAGGGCCACGACCAGCCCGGCGGGCAGGTCGGCAGGGGCGAGGGCCGTACGCCCGACCGCGTCGGCTGCGGCGAGCAGTGCGGCGCCGACGAGGACCGCGACCGGGACGACGCGCGCGTTGCGGGCGCCGACCAGCCCGCGGGCTGCGTGCGGGGCGACGAGGCCGACGAAGCCGACGACCCCGACGGCGGTCACGCTGAGCGCGGTGATCACGGCGGCCGCCACCAGCACGGTCAGGCGCACCTTCTCCGTCCCGACGCCGACCACCCGCGGGGTGTCCTCGTCGAGGGAGAGCAGGTCGAGCTCACGGCGGGCCAGGACGGCGATGGGTAGCACCACGGCGAGGGCGACGGCGACCGGGACGACCTCTGCCCACGTGCGGCCGTACGTGGTGCCGGAGAGCCAGGTGAAGATCGCCGGGGTGTCGTACGGGTCGGCGCGCAGCAGGAGGAAGGTGGAGACCCCGCCGGCGAGCGCGGAGACGCCGACGCCGACGAGCACCAACCGGTCGGAGTCGAGCCCGTGACGCCAGGAGACGGCGTACACGAGGGCGAAGGCGATCAGGGCCCCGAGGACCGCGGCCACGACGAGCGCGGAGCGGCTGCCCGAGCCGAGGGTCACCACGAGCACCGCGCCCACCCCGGCTCCCCCGGCGATGCCGAGGATCCCCGGCTCGGCCAGGGGGTTGCGGCAGGTCGCCTGCACGAGGCTGCCCGCGAGCGCGAGTCCGGCGCCGCCGAGCAGGGCCGCGAGCACGCGTGGGGCGCGCTCGTCCATCACGAAGGAGAGGAGCGACGGGGCGTCGCCGCGTGCCCACACCACCAGGTCGCCGCTGCGCAGGCGGGTGTAGCCCAGCAGGAGGCCGCCGAGGACCACGGCGACGACGAGCACGGTGCCGACGACGAGCACGACGACGAACCTGGCCCGGCCGTGCACCCCGACCCGGGCCGATGGGGGCCGGCGGGTGGGGCCCGAGTCGCGCGCGCCTCGGGCCAGCACGACCAGCACGAGCGCGCCGAGGAGGGTCGTGGTCACGCCGGTGGGGACCACGGTCGCCCGGTCCGCCCCCAGCACGGCCCTCATGGCGAGGTCGGCACCCACGACGAGGAGGGCGCCGAGCAGCCCGGCGGCGAGGACCAGCACGCGGTGCCGCAGGACCGACGGGACGACCCGGCCGAGCAGCCGCGCCGCCGCCGGCGCGCAGAGACCGACGAAGCCGATCGGGCCGGCCATCGTGACGGCCGCGGCCGAGAGCAGGACCCCGAGCACGACGGCGACGACGCGCGTCGACCGGACCGGGACGCCGAGGACCGACGCGGTGTCGTCGCCGAGACCGAGCAGGTCGAGGCGGCGCGAGGCGAGGAGCGCGGCGAGGGTGGCCAGCCCGATGAGCGGGGCGGCCTGGAGGAAGGCACGGAGGTCGAGCTGGTTGAGCGAGCCGTTGCCCCAGGCGAAGAGACCGGTGGTCTCGGTGCGGAAGAGGACCAGCAGGCCGGCGGTCGCCGAGCCGAGCGCCATCGCCGTCGCCGATCCGGCGAGCACCAGACGTGTGGTGGACGTGCCGGCACCGCCTGCCAGCACGAGCACCAGGGACGCCGCGAGGAGCCCGCCGGCGAAGGCGACGAGGGTCGAGCCCCACAGCGGCACCGCGAGACCGAAGGCGGCCACGGCCGTGACCGCGAAGGACGCGCCCGCGGTGACGGCGAGCGTGTCGGGCGAGGCCAGGGCGTTGCGGGAGACGGACTGGAGGAGGGCGCCCGCGACGCCCAGCGCGAACCCGACGGCGAGCCCGGCGGCCAGCCGGGGCATCCGCGAGCCGGCCAGGACGTCGCGGACACCCGCGTCGTCCGGGGTCGGGGCCACCAGCAGCCCGACGAGATCGCGCAGGCCCACCGCCGACGTGCCCTGGGTGAGGTGCCACCCGGAGACCAGCGCCAGCCCGGCGAGGAGCGCGAGCAGCACGCCGGTGCTGCCCAGCCGGGCCGCGTGACCGGGACGGGGGACGACGTCCTCCGCGGTCGGCACGGCCCCGGCGGGGGCGGCACGCGCGGGCCGGCGCTGGTCGATGGACATGTCGGGCGCGTCAGCCGGCGAGGACGTCGACGTACGCGTCGATCACCTGCATCGACGAGCGCGGGCCGCCGAACGTCCAGATGCCCTCGGGGAAGGCGAGGAAGCGGTCGTCCTGGACGGCGGGGAGCTGGCGCCACACGCGGCTCTCGGCCAGCTCGGCGAAGACGTCGTCCCCGGACGGGTCCTGGGTCCCGGTGTGCAGGAGGTAGGCGTCGCCGACCTCGGTCATGCCCTCGATGTCGGTCTGGCCGAGTCCGTAGAACTCGTCGACCTCGCCGGACCAGACGTTGGTGAGACCGAGCTCCTCGCCCAGGTCGCCGACCAGCGACCCTTGGCCGAACGGACGGATCGCGACGTTGCCGCCGTCGATCCAGCCGTCGAAGTAGACGAAGTCGGTGGTCGGGAGGTCGGCGTCCGCCATGGCCTCCTTGCCCTCGGCGAGCGCGGTGTCGAACTCCTCGAGGACCGCCTCGGCGCGCTCGGTGCGACCCGTGGCCTCGGCGATCGTGGTGAAGGTGTCCTTCATCTTCTCGATCGGGCCCGACGCGTCGGCGCCGATCGTGGCGAGGACGGGTACGTCGTACTTCTCGAGCTTCTTCAGGACCGGGTCGTCCTCGGCGTAGACCTCGGTGATGACGAGGTCGGGGTCGGCGGAGAACACCGCGTCGAGGTTGGGCTCGCCGCGCAGGCCGACGTCCGTGACGCCCTCGGGGAGCTCCTCGGCGCTCACCCAGGTGGAGTAGCCCTCGATGTCTGCCACGCCCACGGGGGTCAGGCACAGGGTGAGGACGTCCTCGACCTGCTGCCACTCGAGCACGACGACGCGCTCGGCGGGCTGGTCGAGCTCCACCGTGCGGCCGAGGTCGTCGGTGACCGAGACGGGACCTTCCTCGGCGGTGACGTCCGCGCACTCGTCACCGGCGCTCGTGGGCGTGGACGCGGGGGTCCCGGCGTCGGCCTCGGAGACCTCGGAGGTGCCGCAGGCGGCAGTGGTCATCGCCAGCGCGGCGACACCGGCCGCGAACCGGATGGTCTTCTTCATGAGTCCTCGATCGTGGTGGGGATGGAGGTGACGGGAACAGGTGTGGTGGCGGCCGGAGGGGTCGCGGGGCGGTGGTGGCGGCCGACCGCCTCCACCCGGACCCGACCGGTGCCGGGATCGGTGCTGGTGCGGACGTCGATCTCGTAGACCTCGGTGAGCACGTCGTCCCGCAGGACCTCGTGCGCCGGCCCGCTGGCGCGCACGCGACCGCGGTGCAGCAGCACCAGGTCGTCTGCGACGGAGGCGGCGTGGTTGAGGTCGTGCAGGACGACGCCGAGGGCCGTGCCCAGGGTGTCGGCGAGGTCACGCACGAGGTCGAGGATCTCGACCTGGTAGCGGAGGTCGAGGTGGTTGGTCGGCTCGTCGAGCAGCAGGACGCCGGTCTCCTGGGCGAGGCAGGTCGCCAGCCACACGCGCTGCAGCTCGCCGCCGGAGAGCTCGTCGACGGGCCGGTCCGCCATCGCCGATGTGCCCGTGGCGGCCATCGCCCGCTCCACGGCGTCACGGTCGGCGTCGGTGAGCCCGGAGAACCGGGAGCGGTGCGGGTGCCGGCCGAAGGTGACGACGTCACGCACGCCGAGACCGGAGGGATGCGGCCGCGACTGGCTGAGCAGCGTCACCTGCCGCGCGAACTCACGGGCACTGAGGGGAGCGGTGTCCGCGCCGTCGAGGCGGACGGCGCCCGACGACATCGGGTGCAGGCGTGACAGCGAGCGCAGGACCGTGCTCTTGCCGCTCCCGTTGGGACCGATCAGGGCCGTGACCCGTCCGGGGCGGAGCGTGAGGGACACCTCGTGGACGACGGTGCGGTCGCGGTAGCCGAGGACGAGGTCCTCGCCCTGCAGGACAGGGGCAGCGGTCGTGGTCACGGGACCAGACCCTACTAATGTAGGTAAGGCTTGCCTAACTCGACCCTGACAGGCAGGTCACACCTTCCGCATGAGCTCCAGGCGCCAGACCTCGGGGCCCGCGTCGCGGTAGGTGACGGCGTACGCCCCGGGCGCGCGCTGCTCGAGCTGGGCGAGCAGGGGCACCGGGTCGTGGTCGGCCGTGAGCAGCAGCCCGGCTCCCGGGCGCAGGCCGTCCAGGGCGCCGAAGATCGTGGCGTGGCGGATCGCGTGCGGGACCGCACGCGCGTCGAGCTCGGGGAGCCCCTCCTCGTCGTGGCCGCCGCAGGCGCACTGGTGCGCGCCGGCCTGCGTCGCTGCCGCCGCCACCTCGCCCTGCGGCGCGTGGGCGCAATGGGCATCCGCGCCACCGAGCAGCTCGTGCATGCCCTCGAGCATCTCCGCGACGGAGTACGACGGGGAGGCGACCAAGGTCGGGATGAGCTGGTCGTTCTCCTTGGCGAGGTGGCTGTCGAAGACCGTCTCGAGGGCCCGCGCGACGGCGGCGGCCTCGACCGGGTCGGCAGCGGCCTCGAGGTCGGCCACCAGCCGGTGGATCAGGACGTGCTCGGCGAGCATGGCCTCGACCAGCAGGCGGGTCTCGCCGATCTGCGCGGCGGCCGGGTAGAGCGTCCGTTCCTCCGCCGTGGCGTGCGGCACGAGCTCGTCACGCAACCACGACAACAGCTCCCGCCGGGCACCCGCGGCCCGGTCGGTGCGCGCCGAGCGGACGACGTCGGCCGTCAGCAGGTCGAGCCGGCCCGCCATCTCGGCGTGGTGCTGCTCGACCTTCTCGGCCGCCTCCGCGTCGGCGTGGCTGCTGGCAATGGTGACGCTGGACATGGGTGCCTCCTCGGGCTGGGCGTACTGACACTGAATAATCTACAATGAATCCCGTGGAAATAAATGAGCCGGTCGTCACCAGCGCGCAGGCCCGCGTGCTGTCCACCCTTCGCGACGCCGGCCGGGCGCTGACGCTGGCCGACCTGCACGACGCCACGGGACTCCACCCCAACACCCTGCGCGGTCACCTCGACGCGCTCGTCGCTGCGGGGAGCGCCAGCCGGATCGCCACCCGGAGCGGTGGCCGCGGCCGCCCCCGGTGGGGCTACCTCGCCCGCGAGCCGGAGTACGCCGCCCTCGCCGTGGCGCTGGCCTCCGGGCTGGACGCCGGCGACGGCCGGGCCCTCGACCCGGCGGCCGTACGGGGCGGCCGCGCGTGGGGCGAGCGCCTGCGCGCCCAGCTCGGCCCGGTCGAGGACGGCCGCGAACGGGTGCTGCTGGCCCTGGCCCACACCGGCTTCGCGCCCACCACCGACGGCGACCGGGTGGTCCTCAACGCCTGCCCGCTGCTCGACGCGGCCCGATCCCACCCGGCTGTTGTCTGCGCGGTCCACCTCGGACTGGTGGAGGGCGTGCTCGGCCAGGAGGGCGCCGGCCTCCGTCCGCGCCCGGAGACCCTGGGCTGCGTGGTGAGCCTGCCGTGAGCGCGCGGCGGACACCTGCATCTCGAGCGTTGCTGGCGGCCCCGGCGGCGGTGGCGATGGTTGTCGGCGTCGACGCCGGCCTGACGTTGCTCGGCGTGTGGGCGCCGGTGTCCTCGGGACGGGTGGGCGACGCACACGGCCTGTTGATGGTCCTCGGCTTCGTCGGCACGCTGGTTGCCCTCGAGCGCGCCGTGGCACTCGGGTCGCCCGGGGGCTACGCGGCGCCCGCGCTCCTGGGGGTCGGCGCCCTGGTGCTGCTCGTCCCGGGCGCCGACAGGATCGTCCACCTGCTCCTGGTGGCCGGCGCGGCCGGGCTCTGCCTGGTGTACGTCCCGTTGTGGCGGCGCCAGCGCGACGACGCCGTCCTCGTGTCAGCCCTCGGCGCCGTCCTCGCGCTGGGCGGCACGGTCCTCGTGCTCGGCGGTGCGGACATCCCGGCGGCGCTGCCCTGGCTGGCCGGCTTCGTCGTCCTGACCATCGCCGGCGAGCGGCTCGAGCTGGCCCGGTTGGCGATGCCGCCGGGCGCGGGGGCCTCCCTGGTGCTGCTCGGCCTCGCGATCACCGTCGGCGTCGCGGCCGCCACCATGTGGCCGCGCGCCGGGGCCGCCGTCCTCGGGCTCGCCGTGCTGCTGCTCGCGGCGTGGCTGGCGACTCACGACGTGGCCCGCCGCACCGTGCGCGGCGAGGGACTCCCCCGGTTCGCGGCCGCCTGCATGCTGGCGGGTCAGGCGTGGCTGGCCGTGGCGGGAGGGATCTGGCTCGTCGCCGGGCACCCGGCGGACGGGGCGGCGTACGACGCGCTCGTGCACGCGGTCTTCCTGGGGTTCGCGCTCTCCATGATCATGGCGCACGCGCCCTCGATCCTGCCTGCCGTGACCCGGGTCCCGCTCCCCTACCGGCCGACGATGTGGGCGCCGTGGCTGCTGCTGCAGGTCTCCCTCGTCCTCCGGCTCTGGGGTGGCGACGCCCTCGGCAGCGACCTGGCGCGTGAGGTCGGCGGCGCCGGCAACGCGGTGGCGCTGCTGCTGTTCTTCGTCGTCGCAGCCGCGAGCACCGTGAGGGGCGCGCCTGCGCAGCGGGCTGCCGCGCCCCAGCCGGAGGTCGCGCGATGACCACCCTGCAACAACCCTCGATCCGCCCCGACGCAGCGACGGGCACGCGCGGGTTCTGGCCGGTCCGGGACCTGCCGGTCGTCGGCTGGCTGCTGGCCGCCGTGGTGGTGGCCCTGGCGCACCCGTGGGTGCCCGAGGCGCGCTGGCTGCTGCTCCACCTGCTGCTGCTCGGCGCCGCGGGCCACGCGATCCTGGTGTGGAGCCGCTACTTCGCCGACACCCTCCTGCGCGGGCCGGCCACGCCTCGACGGGAGCAGTCGATCCGCCTGGTGACGTTCGACCTCGGGGCGGTCGCGGTCACCGCCGGCGTCGGGTCCGGCACCTGGCTGCTCGTCCTCGTCGGCGCGACGGCAGCCGGGGTGGCCGTCGCGTGGCACCTGCTCTCGCTGGCGCGCGGGCTCCGGGGCAGGTTCGGGTCGCGCTTCGCCCCGACCGTGCACTACTACCTGGCGGCCGGCGCAATGCTCCCCGTCGGCGCCGCCCTGGGCGTCTGGCTCGCGCGCGGGCTGGCCGACCCGCTGGACGCGCGGGTGCGGATCGCCCACGCGGGCGTGAACCTGCTGGGCTGGGTGGGGCTCACCGTGCTCGGCACGCTCGTCACCTTGTGGCCGACCATGCTCCGGACCCGGATCGCCGACGGCGCCGAGCGGGCATCGCGTACGGCGCTGCCGGTGCTGGTCGCGGGGATCGGGCTCGTGGCGGCCGCCGCCTGGGCGGACCAGCCGCGGCTGGTCGCGGCCGGCCTGGTGGCGTACCTCGCGGGTGTGGCGATCCTCGTCCGGCCGATGGTGGCAGCAGCGCGGGCCAAGCAGCCCGCCACGTTCGCGACGTGGTCGGTGGGTGCGGGCGTGGGGTGGCTGGTGGCGATGCTCGCCCTGGTCGCGGTGCGGGTCGTGGTCGGCGGTGGGTGGGACGACGTCTCCCGGGCCCTGCACGACGCCGCCCCCTACCTGGCCGCGGGATTCGTGGCGCAGGTGCTGCTCGGTGCGCTGTCCTACCTGGTGCCGGTCGTGCTCGGAGGTGGCCCCGCCGTCGTACGTGCCACCGACGGCGCGCTCGACTCCGGTGGTGCGCTCCGTGTCGCGCTCGCCAACCTGGGCCTGGCGTGGTGCCTGTTGCCGGTGCCCAGTGCCGTCAGGGTCGTGGCCTCGGTGCTCGTGCTCGCTGCGCTCGCCAGCTTCGTGCCGCTGCTGCTCCTCGCCGTACGTCGGCGGCACGCGGGCACGACGACGGCCCTGGCCGAGGTGCGGCCCCGCGGCCGGGACACCGGGCTCGCCGCCGTCGGGGTGGCGCTCGCCGTGCTGGCCGTGGCCGTCGGCGGGGCCGTCGACCCCGCCGCCCTGGGCCGGACGAGCCCGGCCGACGCCGGGGTCGCGCCCACGGGCCGCACGGTTGAGGTGGAGGTGGTGGCTGAGGACATGCGGTTCACGCCGGACCGGGTCGAGGTCGCGGCCGGCGACCGGCTGGTCCTCACGTTGCGCAACGAGAGCTCCGGGGACGTCCACGACCTCGTCCTCGAGACCGGCGCCGACACCGGCCGGATCGCGCCCGGCGAGGAGGCAGTGCTGGACGTCGGCGTGGTCGGCCGCGAGCTCGACGGCTGGTGCTCGGTCGTCGGCCACCGCCAGATGGGGATGGTGTTCGCGGTCGACGTCACCGGGGGCGCCGTCGAGCCCGCCGGTCACGCGGACCACGGCCACGACGCCGCCGGTGCCCCGCTGCACGCGCCCGGCGACCCGGGTCCCGACTTCGCGGCGTACGACCCGGTCCTGCCCCCGCTCGCCGCCGGACGGGTCCACCGCCACACGTTCCGGATCACCGAGCAGCAGGCCGAGGTCGCCCCCGGCGTACGACAGGAGGTATGGACGTTCAACGGCACCGCACCCGGCCCCGTGCTGCACGGGCGGGTGGGCGACCGGTTCGTCATCACCCTCGTCAACGACGGGACGATGGGCCACTCCATCGACTTCCACGCCGGCGTGCGCGCCCCCGACGACGTGATGCGCACGATCCCGCCCGGCGAGTCGCTCACCTACCGCTTCACCGCCCGGCGTGCCGGGGTGTGGATGTACCACTGCGCGACCATGCCGATGACCGCCCACATCGCCAACGGGCTCTTCGGCGCCGTGGTCATCGAACCGCCGGGCCTCCCCGAGGCCGACCGGGAGTACGTCCTGGTCCAGTCCGAGCAGTACCACGGCGCCGACGGCGCGGTGGCCGACCTGGACGCGGTCGCGGCTGAGGAAGCGGACACCGTGGTGTTCAACGGCTACCCCGACCAGTACGCGTACGAGCCGCTCGCCGCCCGGACCGGCGAGCGGATACGGATCTGGGTGCTCGACGCAGGACCGAGCCGCGCGTCGTCATTCCACGTCGTGGGCGGTCAGTTCGACACGGTCTGGTCCGAGGGCGCCTGGCAGCTCGGCGGTCGGTCCGGCCCGTCACGCACCGGCGGCGCCCAGGTCCTGCCGCTCCTGCCCGCCCAGGGCGGGTTCGTCGAGATGGTGCTGGACGAGCCCGGCGACTATCCCTTCGTCAGCCACGTGATGGTCGACGCCGAGCGCGGGGCGCGCGGGGTGCTGCGGGTGCGCGAGCGCTGAGGGGCGGGACTGGTCCCCCCGGGTGTGCGGGGACGGCCGTCGACGTGTCTAGCCTGAGGTGGAGCCACGGAAGGGGCGTCTCTCACGTGATTGCAGGCAGGTACACGCTCGAGCGCGAGATCGGGCGCGGCGGCGCCGGGGTCGTCCATCTCGCCCACGACGAGGTCCTGGGACGGCCGGTCGCCATCAAGCGGATGGGACTCCTGCCGGGCACCACCGAGGACGACATCGCCCGTGCCCAGCGCGAGGCGCGCCTGGCCGCTGGCATCAACCACCCGCACGTGGTCTCGGTCCTCGACCTCGTCAAGGACGACGACTGCTACTGGCTCGTGATGGAGCTCGTCGACGGGCGCACGCTCACCGAGATCGTCGCCACGGAGGGACCTCTCGCTCCCGAACGCGCGGCCGAGCTCCTCGCCCAGGCCGCCGACGGGCTGGTCGAGGCGCACCGGGCCGGCATCGTCCACCGGGACGTCAAGCCCAGCAACATCATGGTCGACGACGCCGACCGCGCGAAGCTCGGCGACTTCGGCATCGCCCGCTCGGCGAACGACGCCGCCCTGACCAGGACCGGTCTCGTCACCGGGTCGCCGGCCTACCTCGCGCCGGAGGTGGCGTCCGGGGCGCCGGCGACCCCGGCGAGCGACGTGTGGTCCCTGGGCGCGACGCTCTTCCACGCCGTCGTCGGCCGGGCGCCCTACGACATGGGGCAGAACGTCCTGGGCGGGCTCTACAAGATCGTCCACGACGAGCCCCCGCGCCTGCCCGACGACTCACCGCTCGCGCCGGTGGTCGCGGGGATGCTCACCAAGGACCCGCAGGAGCGCTGGTCGGTGGCCGAGGTGCGAGACGAGCTCCGGCGCGTCGCCAGAGGCACGGCGGCCAGTCCGACGCCCGATGACGACCGCGGTGACGCGACCACGACCATGGTCATGGACAGCACACGGAGCCCGGAGCCGACGGCCCGCCGGCGGCCGGTCGGACGAACGGCCGCGGTGCTCGCCCTCCTGCTGCTGGCCGGGGTGGGCGCGTGGCTCCTCCGGCCTGACGACGGTGGCGGTCCGGACGTCTCGGCGGGACAGGCGGGAACGGAGCAGACCGAGGAACCCACTGCCTCCGAGGAGCCCGCCCCCACCGCGTCGCCGTCGGAGGAGCCGACCGAGACCGAGCCGCCGGCTCCCGACCCGAGCCCGGCCGGGAGCCGTACGTCCATGCGGGCATTCGTCCAGGACTACTTCTCCCGGGTCACCTCCGACCCGCGTTCGACCCTCGACATGCTCACGCCCCAGTTCCAGGACGAGAGCGGCGGCCTCGACGACTACACCGGCTTCTGGCGGACGATCACCAGCGCCACCCCGCGAGACGTCCGGGCCGACCCCGGGACGCTGACCGTGACCTACACGATCGACTACGTCACGACGTCCGGCAGGGCCACGACCGAGCAGGGCCGGCTGCAGCTGGAGCGCGACGGCGACGGCTACCTCATCGCGGGAGAGGGCTGAGCCTTCGTAGGGCGGGTGGGGCTCGAACCCACGACCCAAGGATTATGAGTCCTCTGCTCTGACCGACTGAGCTACCGCCCCTCGGGGCGAGACCCTAGGCGATGACCGCCTCCATCTCGTACATGCGCTCCACCACTCGGAAGCCGAGGGCGGTGTTGGTGCGGTGCATCGCGGTGTTGTCGGGGGCCGTCCACGTGTGCACGCACGCGACCTCGGCGGGCAGGTCGGCGTAGTTGGCCGCCTTGAGGGCGGCGCCCAGGCGGTGGCCCCGGTGGTCGGGCATGACCAGTGTGTCGTCCTGCCAGCCGTAGTCCGTGCCGTGCGGCACGAACAGCAGCGAGTAGCCGCCGAGGACGCCGTCCGCGCACCGCCGGGCAGCCGCGACACGCACGTCGTACGCCTGCATCAGCCGATGCTCCGACGCCGCGAGACGTGCGTCGTCGAGGAGCGGAGGCTCGCGGTCGAGCTCGCCGGACGGCACGTCCGCGTTCATCTGGTTGCGCATGTCGAGGTAGGCGCCGCGGTGCTCGTCGGGACAGCGCCCGCGCCACAGCAGGAGCTCGTACGCGGGGTCGGCCGCCGCCGCCGGCACGGGCAGGTCGGCGAGCAGGTGGTCCTCGCGGTGCCTCTCGAGGGCACCCATCGCGCGGGCGAAGTCATACGCTCCACCGCGGTCGTCATCGCCGGTCGCCGCGGCGACAGTCACCTCACTCCCGACGCGCGTGCGTCCCGCTGCCCGCGATCGCTGGACGAGCTCCTCCCAGAGCGCCCGGCCCACACCCCGGCGACGGTGCTCGGGCAGCACGTGGACCTCGGCCTGTGCGACGTCGGTGTTCTCGGTCAGGGGCAGCTCGAGCTCGGCGACCCCCACCACCTCGTCGTCGACCAGTGCCCGCAGCCACGTGCGCGAGTAGTAGGTGCTCGGCGCCGTCGTCACCACCTCGAACGCCGCGAGCGTGGTGGCGAGCGCGTGCGGGCGCCCGGCCCGTACGGAGCGCTCCATGACGTCGTGCCACGCCGCGCGCGCAGTTGCGTCGGCCGGGTCGAGCTCGTCGATGTCCAGCTCGTCGATGTCCACCGCCGCATGGGACCGCAGCTCCGACGGGAGGAGCAAGTGGAAATCGGCGATCGACTTCTCGTCCGCCGTGGCGCGTGGGACAGTGTGGCGTCTCGGAAACGGCACGGGCCTGGGAGGACCTCGGTGGCCAAGGATCGACCAGCCCTGCTGCCCCCGTCGCAGCGGCACCTCGTCACGCGCTTCGGCTACGGCGTCGACGCGACCCTCGCTCGCGACGTGCGCCGCGCCGGCGGCGCCGCGGCGTGGTTCGAGCAGCAGCTCACCCGTCCCGGGTCGTTCCCGGACGCCTCGGCCGCGGCCGTACGCCGGTGGTGGCCCGACCTCGACCGCAGGCCCGGGGACCTGTGGCAGCGCCAGGTCACGGAGGTCCGCGGCGGGTGGCAGGTGATGGAGGACTACGGGCGCTGGCTGCTCGTCCGCCGGATCCGGACCCGGCGACCCGTGCACGAGAAGATGACCGAGTTCTGGGAGGCCATGCTCCACGTGCCGGTCAGCGGGGACGCGCACTTCACCTGGCGGGTGGACTACGGCGACACGATCCGACGCCACGCGCTCGGGCGCTTCGACGAGCTGCTCCTCGCGACCACCACGCACCCGGCGATGCTGATCTTCCTGTCCGCGGCGACGTCGACCAAGCGCGCGCCCAACGAGAACCTCGGCCGCGAGCTGCTCGAGCTGCACACCCTCGGTGCCGGCAGCTACGACGAGGACGACGTGAAGGCCTCGGCCCGGATCCTCACCGGCTGGCACGTGGACCTCTGGAAGACGTGGGCACGGTCCTACGTCAAGGAGGACCACTGGACCGGCCGGGTGCGGGTGCGCGGCTTCAGCCACGCCAACCGCAAGGGCGACGGTCGCGACGTCACCCGCGAGTACCTCCGCTACCTCGCCCACCACCCGGACACCGCGCACCACGTGTGCCAGCGCCTGGCGACCAAGTTCGTCCGCGACGACCCGCCCCGCGCCCTCGTGCGACGGCTCGCCAAGGTCTACCTCCGCAACGACACCGCGATCGTCCCGGTGCTGCGGGCACTCGTGGCCAGCAAGGAGTTCCGCGCCTCCGCCGGCGCGAAGCTGCGCGACCCGAGCGAGGACGTCGTGGCGACCTACCGCGCCCTCGGGGTCCGCGTGGGTAGGCCCAGCCGCAGCGACTCTGCCGCCAACGCGATGCTCTGGCAGGCGAGCAGCCTCGGTCTCTCGCCCCACGCCTGGCCGCGCCCTGACGGCACACCGGTGACCGACGACGTCTGGGCCTCCCCCGCCCGCGCCCTCGGCTCCCTCGGCATGCACTGGGGCATGGCCGGCGGCTGGTGGCCGGCGCAGGGCCTGCGCTACCGCGAGCCGAGCGCCTGGGTCCCGGCGAGGAAGGCGGTCCGGTTCGAGGACCTCGTCGACGACGTCAGCCGCGACCTGCTCCACCGGCCCGCGTCCAGACGCCTCGTGGAGGCCGCGTGCCTGGCCACCGGCTGCCGGGCCAGAGAGAAGATCGACCGTGAGCACGGTCTGTACGAGTGGGGCTTCCCGCGACTCCTGGCCGCCGTCCTCGACTCCCCCGACCACCTGGCGTGCTGACATGACGACTCCCGAGACCTCCTCGTCCCGCCCCTCGTGCGGGTGCCCCGACTACGACCGGGCGCGGCTGGCGCTGAGCCGCCGCCGGCTCGTCGGCTCCGCCCTGGCCGGTGGGGCCGTCGCGCTCGGCCCCTCGCTGGCCGGCGGCCCCGGGGCGTACGCCGTGACGGGC
This sequence comes from Nocardioides flavus (ex Wang et al. 2016), assembly GCF_014653115.1. Classification (GTDB taxonomy): domain Bacteria; phylum Actinomycetota; class Actinomycetes; order Propionibacteriales; family Nocardioidaceae; genus Nocardioides; species Nocardioides flavus. Next base: position 16,744 of record NZ_BNAD01000023.1, read on the forward strand.
CGCACCGCGAACGCCCTCGCCGTCCCCGGCGGCTCCGTGCTGGTGCTCCTGTCGCTGCGCGGCGCCGCCGACGGACTGTCCCTCGTCGTCCCCCACGCAGACCCCGTCTACTACGCGGCCCGCCCGCGGCTCGCGATCCCGGCCACCTCGCTGGTCGCGGCAGACGCCATGTTCGGCCTGCACCCGGCCCTCGCGCCGCTGCTGCCGATGTGGGAGAGCGGCAGGCTGGCCGCGGTCCACGCCACCGGGATGGCGACCCCCAACCGCTCCCACTTCGCGGCGATGGAGGCCATCGAGGACGCCGCGCCCGGCTCCGCCGAGCGCACCGGCTGGCTCAACCGCCTCCTCGGCGAGCTGCCCGGAGCCTCACCGCTGCAGGGCACGGCGATGGGCAACCAGGTGCCGACCTCGCTGTACGGCTCCCAGCCGGCGTTCGTCGTCGGCCGCGTCGACAACGCCAAGGTCGCCGGAACGGACGAGGACGGGCGCCGGCTCGCCTCCCTCACGCACGCGTGGGCCGGGCGCGGTGCGATGAGCCGGGCGATGCGGGACGCGCTCTCCGGCGCGGAGGCCTTCGGCGTCGCACGCGGGGTGGCGGCAGGGGCGCCCACCCCGGCCTACCCGGGCACCGGCCTGGGCAAGGCGCTCTCCGACGTCTCGCGGATCGTGCGCGCGGGCGTGGGTGCCGAGGTGATCACCGTCGACCAGGGCGACTGGGACATGCACACCGACGCGGGCACCCTCGAGTGGGGCGACATGAAGCGCAACGCCGGCGACCTCGCGAGCTCGGTCGCGGCATTCTTCGCCGACCTCGGGCCGGCCGCCGACCGCGTCACGCTCGTGACCCTCAGCGAGTTCGGCCGGCGGGTCAAGGAGAACGACGACTACGGCACCGACCACGGCTTCGGCAACGTCATGTTCGTCGCCGGGGCGGGCGTCCGGGGCGGGCGCTACTACGGGTCCTGGCCCGGGCTGCAGGACACTCTTGACGGCGACCTGCTGGTCACGACCGACTACCGCAGCGTGCTGACCGAGGTCGTCACGAAGCGGTTCGGCGTCTCGGTGGCGCAGGTCTTCCCGGGGTTCACCCCGCAACCCGTCGGCGTGATGGCCTGAGGGGCGACACCCTCCCCGCCGCGGTGCCATGCTCGGGGGCATGACCCAGGACCGTCCCGCTCCCCCGTCGTACGACCCGCTCCCGGAGGACTGGGACAGCGCCCTCTTCGTCGTCGCCCACCCCGACGACATCGAGTACGGCGCGGCCGCCGCGGTGGCCCGGTGGACCGGGCAGGGCAAGCGCGTCGTCTACTGCATGGTGACCAGCGGCGAGGCCGGGATCGACGGGCTCCACCCCCGGGAGAGCGGGCCGCTGCGCGAGGCCGAGGAGGTGGCGTCCGCAGCCGCCGTCGGCGTCGACGAGGTGCTCTTCCTCCGGCTGCCCGACGGGATCCTGGAGTACGGCGTGGATCTGCGGCGGGCCATCGCCCGGGTCGTGCGAGAGCAGCGACCGGACGTCGCGCTCACCATCAACTTCCGCGAGACCTTCGGCGGGACCAACCTCAACCAGGCCGACCACATCGCCGTCGGCAGGGCGCTGCTCGACGCCGTGCGGGACGCCGGCAACCGGTGGGTCTTCCCCGAGCAGCTCGTCGACGGCCTCGAGCCGTGGGGCGGCGTACGTGCGGCGTGGGCCGGCGGCTCACCGCAGGCGGCGCACGCCGTCGACGTCACCGACACCTTCGACGCGGGAGTCGCTTCCCTGAAGGAGCACCGGGCCTACATCGAGGGACTCGGCTGGGAGGGCTGGGACCCCGAGGAGTTCCTCGACGGCATCCTCCGCGGCGGCGGCCAGGGCCTGGGCGTCACCCACGCGGCGACCTTCGAGGTCTTCCCGCTCGGCTGGGGCTGAGGCTCACCCGCCCGGCTGCTCGGCCGGCTCGGGGAGGACGCCGGTGTCGACCACGTGCCGGGCCACGGCGAACAGCTTGATGTTCTGCTGCGACGAGAGCCTCTTGAGCACCCCGAACGCCTGCTCCGAGGAGAGCGCGAACCGCTCCCGCAGGATCCCGGTGGCCTCGCCGATCAGCTGGCGGCTGGCCAGGGCGGTGTGCATCTGGTCCTGCTTGACGGTGGCGCTGAGCGCGACGGCGGCGTGCGCTGCCACGACGAGGCCGTCGAGCTGGTCCTCGTGGTCGAAGGCCCCGGTCTCGTAGGCGTAGAGGTTCAGCAGGCCGAGGCTCTCGCCCTCGACGAACAGCCGGAACCCGAGGTAGGACCGGAACCCCGTCTCCTCGACGACCCGGGCCGACCAGCGGGGCCACTGGCTGTCCCTGCCGAGGTCGGAGGCCGAGATGACGTCCGGCGTCGCGGCGCCACTCATGGCAGGGCCCTCGCAGAGCTCGTGCTGCAGGTCGTCCATCGCCTGCACGGAGTCGTGGGTGTGTGCGCACGTGTCGTCGCGCCCGGGACGCAGCACGCAGACGCCGGCGACGTCGCACGGGCCGATCAGCTCGACGGCGACCGCGGCGACGCGCTCCAGCGTCTCGCTCGGGTGGCGCGTGCCGGACATCCCGCGCGCTGCGTCGGCGAGCCGCCTCCCGAACTCGTGACGTTCCATCGTGGAGCCTTCCCTCCGGTGGTCGACCCCGCCCGCATCGTGTAGACGCGACCCACGCGTCGGAGGGGCCGGACGTGACGGCGGCCCGGGTGGCCGCTTCTTGACCACCCGGGCCTGGGCCCCTGTGAAGTCGCGACGTCGCAGGGGCCTGACCTGCAGTACCCGGATGGCGCCACACGATCCGCGCAGGACCCAACGGGGTGGGGTGGGCTGGATGACCCCGGAGGCCGGGCCGGACGAAAGAACAGAGCCGCCCCCGACCCACAGGTCGGAGGCGGCTCTTCCGCTCCCCCGGTTGGACTCGAACCAACAACCCTCCGGTTAACAGCCGAATGCTCTGCCAGTTGAGCTACAGGGGATCGCTTGTGCAGCGAGGCGCAACACTAGCAAGGGGCCTCGCGACAGGTGAAATCAGGGCATGCCGACGTCGCGGCGGGCCAGGTCGAGCGCCTCGCGGGCCGCCGAGCGGACGGCCGGGTCGGCCGGGTCGACCCCCTCGTCGTACTCGTAGACCCAGTGCACCGAGCCGGCACCGGCAGGGGCCCGGCGAGCGATGACCCGCAGCCCGCGGCGGCGACCGACCTCCACGTGGCGCTGCAGGACGATGCTCGCGGTCACCCGCTCGTGGACCAGCTCCAGCAGGCGACCGGGCTCGGCCAGCGTGACGATGTGCACCGGCCGCTGCTCACCCCACGTCCCGACCTCGGAGAGCCGGAAGGAGTCGGTGTCGCGGTCCCAGCCGGCCGCCTCCACCTGCTCCCACGGCACGCGGCGGGTCTCACCGTCGCGGACGAGGTAGAACGCGTCGCGGGTGCCGGCGAGGACGGTGCCGTCGGTCGCGGTCGCCGAGGCCAGCACCCGCTCGCCCGCGCCCACGTCGACGGCGGGGGTGGGCGTACGTCGCCACAGCGGGCTCACGACTGCGCCCCCGACAGGCCCACGGCGCCGTCGCGCAGCTTGCGGCGGTGCTGCTCGAGCATGACGAGCTCGCCGAACATGCGGTTGTACTCGAGGGCCTGGTCGACCGGGTTGGTGCGCTGCAGGCGGGCCTTGACGTCGGCGATGCGGCGGGACGTGGTGAGCTCCTGGAGGCGGTAGACGTAGGCGACGGCGAAGGTCGGGTGGGGGTCGGACGTGCCACGGACCGGCTCGACCCCGAGCTCGGTGACGGCGGCGCCCACGGCGGGGTCGGTGGCGGCCGCGCGCACGCGGTTGGCCCAGCCGGCGTCGTCGACACCGCTCACGGGCCCGCCGGCGGCGGTCACGGCTTCCCAGACGCCCTGGAACGTGGGATGGGTGAAGTCGGCCGCGGTGACGTGCGTGGTCGTACGCCCCACGCCGGCGGGGTGCTGGATGACCAGCTTGAGCAGCTCGCGCTCGATCTGGAAGCGCGGGTCGGACAGGCTGGGCAGCGCTGGCCTGGCAGGCTCGGGTGCCTCCGGCCGCTCGGTCGCGCGGGCCGGGCGCCGCTCGTCGGGGCGGGCCGGTCGCGCGGCTGCCCGGCGCACCTCCTCGCGCACCTGGTCGAGGTCGACCCCGACCATGTGCGCCAGCTCGCGCGAGAAGGTCTCGACCTTCGTGCGGTCGCGGATGCTGGCCACCAGCCCGGCGGCGTCACGCAGGGCGTCGACCCGACCGTCCGCGCGGTCGAGGTCGTAACGGGTGAGGATGTTGTCGAGGGCGAACCGGTAGAGCGGTTGGCGGCTCGCCACGAGCTCCCGGACCGCCTCGTCGCCGCTCCTGAGGCGCAGGTCGCAGGGGTCCATCCCCTCGGGGGCGACGGCGACGTAGGTCTGGGACGCGAAGACCTGGTCGCTCTCCAGCACCTTCATCGCGGCCTTCTGGCCGGCGGAGTCGCCGTCGAAGGTGAAGATCACCTCGCCGCTCGTCGTGCCGTGGTCGCCGAGGAAGCGACGCAGGACGCGGGCGTGGTCGGTGCCGAACGCGGTGCCGCACGAGGCGACGGCGGTCGTGACACCGGCGAGGTGGCAGGCCATCACGTCGGTGTAGCCCTCGACGACGACGGCCTGCTGGCTGTCCTTCATCGCGGTGCGGGCCAGGTCGATCCCGTAGAGCACCTGGCTCTTCTTGTAGATCGCGGTCTCGGAGGTGTTGAGGTACTTGGCCTCGATGCGGTCGTCGTCGAAGATCCGGCGCGCGCCGAACCCGATGGTGTCGCCGTTGGCCTCGCGGATCGGCCAGACGAGGCGCCCGCGGAAGCGGTCGTAGTGCGACCGGCCGTGCGCCACGAGCCCGGCGGCGACCGACTCCTCGTCGGTGAACCGGCGACCGCGCAGGTGCCGGACGAGGGCCTCGCCGTCGCGCGGGGCGAACCCGACGCCGAACATGGTCGCGGCCGCCTGGTCGAAGCCCCGCTCGTGGAGGAACTGGCGTGCCACGACGGCATCCGGCCCGGCCAGCTGCTCGGCGTAGAACTCCTGGGCGACCTTGTGCGCCTCGATGAGCCGGCCACGAGCGGGTCCGCGCGGGCGTACGGGCTCGTCGTCGCCGTCCTCGCGGCGCAGCTGCACGCCGAACTTCTCCGCGAGCCGCTCGACGGCCTCGGTGAAGGTGAGGGCGTCGACCTTCATCAGGAACGAGATGACGTCGCCGCCCTCGCCGCAGCCGAAGCAGTGGAAGAACTGACGGGCGGGGTTGACGTTGAACGAGGGGGTCTTCTCGTCGTGGAACGGGCAGAGGCCCTTCAACGACCCACCACCGGCGCGCTTGAGCGTGACGTAGCCGGAGACCACGTCGTCGATCCGCGCCTTCTCGCGCACCTCGGCGATGTCGTCGTCGCGAATCCGGCCTGCCACGCCGGGGAGTCTACGGGCGCCCGCCCACGGCCGGGCCCGGGAATCCACATCGCCGCCCCGACCACCCCTGCGGGTTGGCCGGGCTGGTGGCGGGGATGCGAGTTTGGCAGGGTCGGAGCATGACCTCTCAGCACGGAGCGCCGGAGAGTCAGACTCTCGGAGCACTCGTCCACCAGCTGTCCCAGCAGATCCCCGAGCTCGTCCGCTCGGAGATCCGCCTCGCCCAGGCCGAGGTGGCCCAGAAGGGCAAGCACGTCGGCATCGGCGCCGGGATGTTCGGCGCCGCCGGACTGCTCGGGTTCCTCGCGCTCGGCTCGTTCACCGCGGCCGCGATCCTGGGGCTCGCCCTCCTCGTCGACGCCTGGGTGGCGGCGCTGCTCGTCGGAGTGGTGCTGCTCGGCGCGTCCGTCGCGGTCGGACTCCTCGGCAAGGAACAGGTCGGCGAGGCCACGCCCGCTGCGCCCGAACGTGCGATCCACGGCCTCAAGGAGGACGTGGCGACAGTGAAGGGAGACCACCGTGACTGACCAGCACAAGACCCCGGAGGAGCTCGAGGCGGAGATCGCGCTCCAGCGCGAGCAGCTCGCGGGCACGGTCGACGCCCTCGCCGCCCGGCTCGACGTGAAGTCGCAGGCGCAGCAGAAGGTCGCCGCGCTCAAGGACTCCGCCACCACCGACGACGGCCGGCCGCGCAACGAGGTGCTGGCCGCCGCCGGGTCACTCGTCGCCATGGCCGTGGTGCTGCTGCTCTGGCGGCGCCGCGGCGACCGCTGAACCACCGCTCGAACCAACAGGGAAGGGAGACCCCCATGAGGAAGCTCATGCTGCTCGTCGCCGGAGGTGTCGGGTACGTCCTCGGCACGCGCGCCGGACGCGAGCGCTACGAACAGATCAAGAAGACCGCGATGCGCGTCAAGGACGACCCGCGGGTCCAGGAGAAGGCCCACCAGGCGGCCGACGTGGTCAAGGAGACCGCCAAGGACAAGGGTCCGGTCGTGAAGGAGAAGGTCGCCGCCGCAGCCAGCACCGCGGCCGACAAGGTGACCCCGAACGGCCACCACCGCTCGGACACCGAGCACCTCGAGGACCAGCTGCACCCCGACAGCACCGCCCGGCAGGACAACCCCTACCCGCAGGGCGACCTGCCCTAGAGCCCCGCGTGGCGCGCGACGGCGCTGGCGTCGGTGAGTGACGCGACCTGGTCGATGATCACTCGCCGGCGCCCGGCGTCGTCGACGGCTGCGTCCCAGTCGCCGACGAAGACCGGGTCGAGCGCGTCGGCGCCCCGCGCCCAGAGTCGTTCGACGAGCTCGGCCACGAGCTGGCGCTGGCGGTCCATCAGGGCGACGCGGTCATCGGCCTGCATGACGTAGAGCGCCGCGATGCCCTTGAGCACGCCGATCTCCACCTCGGTGGCCGCGGGCACCACCAGGTCCGCCCGGTGCCGCACCGGCGACTCACCACCGGTCGCGGCGAACGTCGCGTGCTGGACGCTTCCGCAGAACCGCCCGACGAGGTCGCTGGTGAGGTTCTTGATCGCGGCGAGCGCGCGCCGGCTCCCGTCGTACGGGGTGGTCGGCCAGCTCCCGACGGCGCGCAGGTCCGCGAGCGCGGCGTCGAGCGTCGCGTCGTCGACCTCGGGGAGGTACCACGAGCGGACGGTCTCCCAGAGCGCGTCACGGTCGAGGCGGGTGAGGTCGAGCCGGCCGGCGACGATCCCGTCCTCCACGTCGTGCACCGAGTAGGCCACGTCGTCGGCCAGGTCCATCACCTGGGCCTCGAGGCAACGCCGGCGGCCGGTGACGCCATCGCGGACCCAGTCGAAGACCGGTCGGTCGTCGTCGTAGACGCCGAACTTCACCACCACCCGCGGCGTGCCGTCGGCGTGGACGCCGTGCGGGCCGGACGCCTCGGAGCGAGCCCACGGGTACTTGGTGCAGGCGTCGAGCGTGGCACGGGTGAGGTTGAGCCCGACCGACAGGCCCCGGTCGTCGAAGGTCTTCGACTCCAGCCGGGTGAGCAGACGAAGCGTCTGCGCGTTGCCCTCGAAGCCTCCGCAGTCGGCGCTGAGGGCGGCGAGCGCCCGCTCGCCGTTGTGCCCGAACGGCGGGTGGCCCAGGTCGTGGGCCAGCGCCGCGGTCTCGGCGATGTCGGGATGGGTGCCGAGCGCCCGGGCGAGGTCGCGGGCGACCTGCGCCACCTCCAGGCTGTGCGTGAGCCGGTTGCGGACGAAGTCGTCGGTCTGCGGACCGACGACCTGCGTCTTGGCCGCGAGCCGGCGCGACGCGGCTGCGTGCACGACGCGCGCCCGGTCGCGCTCGAAGGCGAGGCGTACGGGCGCGTCGACGCGCTTGGGCGGCTCGGCGACGAACCGCTCGCGCGCCGCGTCGTCGTACAGGTCCTCGATGCTCATCGGCCGGTCAGCCTAGCGAGCACCGCCGACGTCGACGACGCGGCGTCCGCAAGCGCTTCAGTAGACCGTGACGTGCACGTGGTCGTAGTGGTTGGCGGTGACCGACCCGCGGTCGGACATCCCGCGCCAGCCCTCGCCGGCACGGTCCACGGACCAGATGTTCTGGGCGTAGATGAGGTACTCGATGCCGAAGGCGGAGTAGTTGGCGCGGAGGAAGTTGGCGACGTCCCAGCCGGTGGAGCCGCTGACCATGATGTCCATGGCGCGGCCCTGGCCGTGGTCACCGTCGCCGCGCCACGTGCCGTAGCTGGTGATCTGCGGCCAGTTGGAGCACACGGCGTCGTGGATGTCGTAGAGGGTCGCGCGCCCGGCGTCGATGGCCGAGCCGTTGGAGCACACGCCACCGAGGCTCGGGCCCTTCGGCTCGGGCTTCGGCTTGTCCTGGCTGAGGTAGTCGGACGTGACCCAGCGCGACTGGCCGTCGATGACGACCTGGGTGCGACCGGCCTGCTCGCGACCGGTGACGGTCACCTGCTTCAGGGCGTCGATCAGGCCGAGCTTCTCGGACTTCTCACCGGGGCCGGACCAGAGGTTGAGTGCCTCGGTGGTCCACAGTCGGGTGTCGACCTTCTTGGCGAGGCGACGGGCCTGCCGGTCGACGCTGATGTCCTTGCGAGCGGCGGCCTCGGCGCGAGCCGCGGTGCGGATCTGCGAGCGCGACACTGTGGTGTCGCTGCGACGGGTCAGGGCCGTGCTGTTGGACACGGAGTCCTCAGCGTCGCCGGAGACACGGTCGGAGGTGTCGCCGGGGACGGTCTGCGACGTGCTGGAGGAGGCGAGGAGGTCCTCACCGGAGGTCGCAGGCTCGGCCGCGAGGACGCCCATGGTCACGGCCGAGAGCGTCGCCACGACGGCGAGGGGGGCTGAGACCTGGACGGAACGGGGGAGGGACTTCTTGCGGGGGCTAGCAGGGGTTTCCCGCTTGTGGCGATGCTGAGCCACAGCGCTGATCCTTTGCGTTTGCTGACGGGGGACTGCGCCGAACCACGAGCCTGGAACCAGCTGGAACCCGGGGGAAGAGCTCGTGCCCACGTCGACGCGATCCATGAGTGAAGCACAGGATTCTCGGCCTGTCCCAATTCTCCACGGCAAAAGTGAGCGTGTCCCCGCTCACCCCGGCCCTTCGGGCGGGCGAGTGACGGTCAGCCGCCGGTGGCCTCGTCGGCGTCCTCGCGCAGGTGGGACCCGCGGCCGTCCGTGTCGTCGAGCCAGCCGTCCGGGAGCACGACCTTCTTGCGGGGAGCGCCCTGCCGCCCGCGCGGCGTACCGAGCTCGCGCTCGGGGAACGGCGCGGCGTCGTCGAGGTCGGCGAGCAGCTCGTCGAGGCTCGCCAGCGAGTCCACGAGCGCCAGGCGGTGGCGCAGCTCGCCGCCGGCGGGGAAGCCCTTGAGGTACCAGGTGATGTGCTTGCGGAACTCCTTGCAGCCGCGCTCCTCGCCCATGTGCTCGGAGAGCAGCTCGGCGTGCCGGCGCATCATCGTCTTGACCTCGCCGAGGCTCGGGAGCGTGGCGACGTCCTCGCCGTGGAACGCGGCCGCGAGGTCGCGGAAGAGCCACGGTCGGCCGAGGCAGCCCCGACCGACGACGACCCCGGCGGCGCCGGTCTGCTCGACCATCCGGACGGCGTCGGCGGCCTCCCAGATGTCGCCGTTGCCGAGGACGGGGATGTCGACGTGGTCGACCAGCGCGCCGATGGCGTCCCAGTCGGCCTCGCCGGAGTAGGCCTGCTGGACCGTACGACCGTGCAGCGCGATCGCCGCCACGCCGCTCTCCTGCGCGATCCGGCCCGCGTCGAGGTAGGTGAGGTGGTCGTCGTCGAGGCCCTTGCGGGTCTTCATCGTCACCGGCACGTCGTACGGGGCGGCGGCCGCGACGGCGTGCTCGAGGACCTCGCCGAGCAGTCCGCGCTTCCACGGCAGCGCTCCCCCGCCGCCCTTGCGGGTCACCTTGGGGACCGGGCAGCCGAAGTTGAGGTCGACGTGGGCGACGCCGTGGTCCGCGCAGAGGATCTCGACGGCCTTGCCGATGTAGACCGGGTCGGTGCCGTAGAGCTGCACGGAGCGCACCGTCTCGAGCTCGTCGAAGACGAGCATCTTCTTCGTGGTCTCGTCGCCCTCGACGAGGCCCCTGCTGGTGATCATCTCGCAGACGTAGAGGCCGGCGCCCTGCTCGGCGCAGAGCCGCCGGTAGGCCGCGTTGGTGATGCCTGCCATCGGCGCGAGGACGACAGGCGTCTCGACGCGCACCGACCCCAGGGTCAGCGAGTCGGGCAGCACGGTCGTCACCGCGCCATTGTCGAACCCGTGCCCGCCGCGGCCCAAATCAGCCGCGACCGCGCCTCTTCGTGTCCTTGCGCGACCGAACGGGCTCCTCGACGTCGCCGGTCCAGGTGATCGGGTCGTAGCCCTCGGTCGGCTCGAAGACCAGGTCGCGGACCCGGCCACCGTCCGGCACGAGGTAGACCAGGCACATCCCGGCCTCCGCGCCCGGCTCGAACGGCACCGGGAGCGGCCCGCTCTGGCACGGCTCGAAGTCGCCGCCCAGCGTCCACGGCGCCCCGAGCGTGCCGTCGGTGTCGCGGAGGTAGAGCGGGACGTCCTGCCCGCCGAGGTCGGTGTCGCCGACGTTGGCGAGCGTGACCTGCACGAAGTAGGGCCGCGCAGCCGCCATCGCCTCGTCGCCCGCCCAGCCGTCGAAGACCGTCCGGCGTTGCTCGGCGACCGCGTCGACGCTCAGCTCGAGCAGGCCGGTCAGGTCCTGCGTGGGTCGCCAGGCGAGCTGTGCCGACTCGCCGAAGGACAGCTCGGTGCCGGGGTCGGTGCCGACCGGCTCGAGGGTGACGACGGTCGTCGTGGGGCCGGGCTCCGGTTCGGCGCCGGGGTCATCGCCCGTGCAGCCCGCGAGGGACAGCGCGGCCGAGGCCGCCGAGGCCGTCGTCAGGAGCAGGGTCCGCCGCATGGCGACACCCTGCCACGCCGCGCGGGGCGACGTGGGCGTACGGACCGCTCAGCAGCCGACGAGCTTGTCCGCGAACCAGCGGGTGATGCCGTCGAGGCTGACCCGCTCCTGCGCCATGGTGTCGCGCTCGCGGACGGTGACCGCGTCGTCGTCGAGGGTCTCGAAGTCGACCGTCACGCAGTAGGGCGTGCCGATCTCGTCCTGACGGCGGTAGCGGCGACCGATGGCGCCGGAGTCGTCGAAGTCGACGTTCCAGTTCTGGCGCAGCTCGGCGGCCAGCGCCTTGGCCTTGGGCGAGAGGTCGGCGTTGCGGCTCAGCGGGAGCACGGCGACCTTGACCGGCGCCAGGCGCGGGTCGAGCTTGAGCACGACCCGCTTGTCGACGCCGCCCTTGGTGTTGGGGGCCTCGTCCTCGGTGTAGGCGTCGATGAGGAACGCCATGAGGGAGCGGGTGAGGCCCGCGGCCGGCTCGATGACGTACGGGATGTAACGCTCGTCCGCAGCCTGGTCGTAGTAGGACAGGTCCTTGCCGGAGAACTCGCTGTGCTGCTTGAGGTCGAAGTCGGTGCGGTTGGCGATGCCCTCGAGCTCCTCGAAGTCACGACCCGAGAACCCGAAGCGGTACTCGATGTCGGTCGTGCCCTTGGAGTAGTGCGACAGCTTCTCCTGCGGGTGCTCGTAGTGGCGCAGGTTGTCGGGGTTGATCCCGAGGTCGACGTACCACTTGGTGCGCTCGGCGATCCAGTAGCGGAACCACTCCTCGTCCTCACCCGGCTTGACGAAGAACTCCATCTCCATCTGCTCGAACTCGCGGGTGCGGAAGATGAAGTTGCCCGGGGTGATCTCGTTGCGGAAGCTCTTGCCCATCTGGGCGATGCCGAACGGGGGCTTCTGGCGGCTCGAGGTCACCACGTTGGCGAAGTTGAGGAAGATGCCCTGCGCGGTCTCGGGGCGCAGGTAGTGCAGGCCCGACTCGTCCTCGATGACGCCGAGGTAGGTCTTGAGCATCATGTTGAAGCTCCGCGGCTCGGTCCACGCGTTGCGGGTGCCGCAGTTGGGGCACGCGACCGACTCGTTGATGTCGACCGTGTCGGGGTCGTCGATGCCCTTCTTCGCGGCGTGGTCCTCCTGGAGGTGGTCCTCACGGAAGCGCTTGTGGCACGACTGGCACTCGACCAGCGGGTCGCTGAAGGTGCTCAGGTGGCCGGAGGCCTCCCAGGTGCGCGTCGGGAGGATGACGCTGGAGTCGAGACCGACGACGTCGTCGCGACGGGTGACCATGAACCGCCACCACTGGCGCTTGATGTTCTCCTTGAGCTCCACGCCGAGCGGGCCGTAGTCCCAGGCGGAGCGGGTGCCGCCGTAGATCTCACCGCAAGGGAAGACGAAACCCCGGCGCTTGGCGAGGGAGACGACGTTGTCCAGGGCGGTGGGGGCGGGCTTGGCCACGGTGGGTGTCCTTCAGTGGTCGGGCCGGCTGGCTGCCGGCTCGGACAGTGCGTACGGAGTCGAGCGGGCGCTCACCCTATCGACCGGGGACGGGCCTCGTTGAGGTCGGTCCCCTCCTCGACCACCTCGTACGCGCTGGGCTCGTCGACCGCGTGCACCATGAGCGGCTGGATGTGCATCTTGCCCTCGTACGACCCGAGCGCCCGCCGGTAGGAGCCGACGTTCTCCCAGCGGGTGGTGAGCACCCACAGGCCGGGGTCGTCGACGTTGCGACCGACGTCGCCGGAGACGTACCCGGGCTTCGCGGCGAGGATGGCGAGGGCGTGCAGCAGGCCGCGCCGCAGCTCGTCCTCCGCCGCGGCGTCGGGCCCGCTGGGGGCGGACGGCGTACGGAGGCGGGTCACGACGAGCACGACGTCACCCTACGGCCCCGGTGGCCCACTCCTGAGTTGACAACGATTCTCAACATCGCTGAGAATCGTTCTCATGTCGCTCGCCTCCCGCCTCGTGCCCGTTGCCAGCATCCTGACCGCCTCCGCCCTCCTTGCCGGATGTGGCTCAGACGACGCCGGCGCGTCTGGCAGTGGTCGCCAGGCCGTGGCCGCGTTCTACCCGCTGGCCTGGGTCACGGAGCGGGTGGCGGGCGACGGGTGGGAGGTCAGCAACCTGACCCAGCCCGGCGGGGAGCCCCACGACCTCGAGCTCGGGATCGCCCAGACCGCGGCGCTCGACGAGGCCGACGTGGTCGTCTTCCAGCACGAGTTCCAGCCGGCCGTCGACGAGGCGATCGAGAACGTCTCGGACGCCGTGGTCGTCGATGCCGCCGAAGCCGTCGAGCTGCGGTCGCTCGAGGAGCAGCACGAGGGCCACGACGACGAGCACGACCACGGCGACTCCGACCCGCACTTCTGGCAGGACCCGCTGCTGATGGCCGACCTGGCCGACGCCGTCGCCGCGGAGCTCGCCGAGGTCGACGCCGACGGCGCGGCGACGTACCGTGCCAACGCCGAGGAGCTGCGGGCCGAGCTCGAGGAGCTGGACGCCGAGTTCAGCGAGGGCCTCGCGCGCTGCGAGCGGGACACGGTGGTCGTCAGCCACGAGGCGTTCGGCTACCTCGAGCGCTACGGCGTGCACTTCGAGGGGATCGCCGGCCTCTCCCCCGACGCCGAGCCCACGCCGGCCGGCCTCGCCGAGCTCGAGGAGCTGATCGCCTCCGAGGGCATCACCACCGTCTTCTCCGAGCGGCTCGCCTCGCCCGCGATGGCCGAGAGCCTGGCTGCCGACACCGGGGTGGAGACCGCCGTCCTCGACCCGATCGAGGGACCGGGCGATGACGGCGACTCCAGCGACTACCTTGCTCTCATGCAGCAGAACCTCGAAGCGCTGAAGCAAGCCAACGGATGCTGAACCCCACCGGCAGCCCGGTCGTCGAGGCCCGTGACGTCACGGTCGCCCTCGGCGGCCGTCCGGTGCTGCGGGGCAACGACCTTGTGGTCCGGGCCGGTGAGTTCGTGGCCCTGATGGGGGCCAACGGGTCCGGCAAGAGCACGCTGGTGCGCGCCCTGACCGGCCTGCGTCCGCTCATCCAGGGCTCTGTCCACTTGTTCGGCACGCCGTTGGCCGAGTTCAAGGAGCGTCACCGGATCGGCTACGTGCCCCAGCGTGGCACGGCGGCAGGTGGCGTGCCGGCCAGCGTGCGCGAGGTGGTGGCCTCGGGGAGGATCACCCGCCGCTCGATCCTGCGGCCTGCCGGGAAGGCCGACCGCGCGGCCATCGACGACGCGCTCGAGGTCGTGGGCCTCACCGACATGGCCGGCGACGGCGTCTCGACGCTGTCCGGGGGCCAGCAGCAGCGGGTGCTCATCGCGCGCGCGTTGGCGGGCGAGCCGGAGCTGTTCTTCCTCGACGAGCCGACCGCCGGCGTCGACCTGCCCAACCAGCGCGCGCTGGCCGGGGCGCTGCGGACCCTGTCGGAGCGCGGCGCCACCATCGTCCTCGTCGCCCACGAGCTCGGGCCGCTGGAGCCGCTCGTGGACCGGGCCGTGGTGATGCGCGACGGCCGGATCGCGTACGACGGGCCGCCGCTCGCCCACGAGGACGTCCACGCGCACCACCACCCGTTCGCCGGTCCCCACGACCACGTGCCGCACGTCGGCTCGCCGTTCGACACGATGTCGCTGGACCCGAGGGAGGACCGCCGATGAGCATCGCCGAGCTCCTCGACCTGCTGGGGCGCGACTTCATGCAGCGCGCGCTCCTCGCCGCGCTGCTCACCGGGCTGGCCGCACCCGCGATCGGCACCTTCATCGTGCAGCGCCGCCTCGCCCTGATGGGCGACGGCATCGGCCACGTCGCCGTGACCGGTGTCGCCCTCGGCCTGCTCACCGGGGCGTCCCCGACGTGGACGGCCGTCGTCGTCGCGATCCTCGGCGCCGTGCTCATCGAGGTCATCCGGGAGCGGGGCCACACCAACGGCGACGTCGCCCTGGCGCTGCTGTTCTACGGCGGACTCGCAGGCGGCGTCCTCATCACCGGACTGGCCGGGGACGGTGCTGCGGGACTGCAGGTCTACCTGTTCGGGTCCGTGACGAGCATCAGCCCCAGCGAGGTCTGGTACACCGCCGGGCTGGCGCTGGTGGTCCTGACCCTCACCCTCGGCCTGCTCCCCCAGCTGTTCGCGGTGGCCTCCGACCCCGAGTTCGCCCGGGTCGCCGGGCTCCGGGTCCGCGCCTACAACCTCCTCGTCGCCGTCCTGGCCGCCGTCAGCGTCACCGTCGCCATGCGCACCGTGGGACTGCTGCTGGTCTCGGCGCTGATGGTCGTGCCGGTCGCCACCTCCCAGCAGCTGGCGCGCTCCTTCCGCTCCACGCTGCTCTGGGCCATGGCGCTCGGCGGGGTCGCCGCCATCGGCGGGCTGGTCGTCGCCGCGTGGCTGTCCGCGCGGGCCACCGTGGCCCCCGGACCCTCCATCGTGCTCCTCGCCCTGACCATGTTCGCCGCGACCTGGCCGGTGGGCGTGTGGGTACGACGCCGCCGTCGCATCGCCGAGCCCTTCCCGGCGCTGGGCGCCGATGCACCCGGTCCGCACGAGGTGGAGGAGCACCCCCACGAGCACGGCGAGGCCTGCGGCCACCCGGCGGTGCAGCACGGCGACCACGTCGACTACGTCCACGGCGGGCACCGGCACGCCGCGCACGGGGAGCACTATGACGAGCACTGAGCCGGCGCGCCCGGCCGTACGTCCCACGCGTCAGCGGCGCGCGGTGACAGCGGCGCTGGCGGCCTTCGACGACTTCCGCAGCGCTCAGGAGATCCATGACCTGATCACGCGCCAAGGCGACTCCGTGGGCCTCGCCACGGTCTATCGCGCGCTGTCGGCGCTGGCCGACTCCGGCGAGGTCGACATGCTCCGCAGCGAGGACGGCGAGGCCATCTGGCGTCGCTGCTCCGACACTCACCACCACCACCTGGTGTGCCGTTCGTGCGGCGCGACCGTCGAGGTGGAGGGACCGGCCGTCGAGCGCTGGACGAGCGCGATCGCCGGCGAGCACGGCTATGCCGACATCAGCCACACCCTGGAGATCTTCGGGACCTGCCCGGCCTGCCGCGTTTCGTGACGGCGCTGGCGCGCCTCCTCAACCAGCGGTAGGGGTGTTGGGCAGCGCGCCGCCGTAGCGACGGTCCCGGGAGGCGTACGTCTCGACCGCGGCCCAGAGGTGTCGCCGATCGACGTCGGGCCACAGCACGTCGGTGAACACCATCTCGCTGTAGGCCGCCTGCCAGAGCATGAAGTTGGACAGCCGCTGCTCGCCGGACGTACGCCAGACGAGGTCGGCGTCGGGCAGCTCGGGGACGTAGAGGTGACGCGCGAAGGTACGTTCGTCGACCTTGTCCGGGTTGAGCCGGCCCGCCGCGACCTCGCGGGCGATCGAGCGGGCGGCGTCGGCGAGCTCGGCGCGACCGCCGTAGTTGACGCACATCGTGAGGGTGAGGACGTCGTTGTCCTTGGTCATCTCCTCGGCGACCTGCAGCTCCTTGATGACCGACTTCCACAGTCGCGGCGCGCGACCGGCCCAGCGCACCCGTACGCCCAGGTCGTGCATCTCGTCGCGGCGTCGGCGGATCACGTCGCGGTTGAAGCCCATCAGGAAGCGCACCTCGTCGGGGCTGCGCGACCAGTTCTCGGTGGAGAACGCATAGGCGGAGATCGCCTTGACACCGATCTCGATCGCGCCCTCGACGACGTCGAACAGCGTGCTCTCGCCCTGCTCGTGGCCCTTGGTGCGCGGCAGGCCGCGCTGCTTGGCCCAACGGCCGTTGCCGTCCATGATGATCGCGACGTGCTCGGGGACGAGGCCCTTCGGGACCGGCGGGGGCGTCGCGCCGGACGGGTGCGGGGTGGGCCGCTTCACCTGTCGCTTCACGGGAGACAGCGTAGGTGCTGTGGCGCTTCGCCTTTGGCAGGATGACCGTCGTGACCGCCCGACTCCTGATCGTGGTCTCCGGCCTGGCCGCGAGCGGGAAAACCAGCGTCGGGCGAGGGCTGAGCGACGGGGTGGCGCTCCCGTTGCTCGACAAGGACGACATCCTCGAGGCGCTGTTCGACAGCCTGGGCTGCGACGACCGCCGACACGAGCCGTCCGGTCGACGGTCCGGCGCTGCTCGAGACCGTGCGCCCGCTGGTGTCGCTGGCGTCAGGGCCCTCGCCGGGTTGGCCCTGAGCGACGAACGTCGCGTCACGAGACAACCTCAAAAGTCGTGAGCCACCTACCGTCCACAGCCGTGGTCAGTGTCGGTTGTCATGTCTCAGGACATCGGTGACAGTTCTGCCTCAGGACATCGGTGACAGTTCTGGTGGTCTTGGTGGTGACACTTCTGCCCTCAGGCTGCGGCGGTGGCAGTCCATGAACCCATCGATCCCCGTGTCCGTCTTGCGATCTCGCAGTGGCCCGATAACGCGCCTCGCGGGGCTGTCTC
>NZ_BNAD01000024.1 GCF_014653115.1 Nocardioides flavus (ex Wang et al. 2016)
AGCGCTACGAGCGGGCGCGGTGGGGTGTCCCGGACGACCATCCCGCGGTGCACCAGTTCGTCGCCGAGGTCGAGTGGCGCGAGGAACAGCTCGAGCGACGCCGCCAGGCGATCAGACGACGCCTCGCTTCCTGACGAGCGCTGGTTCAGCACGGTGCGCCGGGTGAGACGCGGGAGGACGATCGCGGGAGCGCGCACTAGCCTGACGCCATGACGCACGCAGCCGACGGTCCCGACATCAAGCCCCGCAGCCGCGACGTCACGGACGGCCTGGAGAAGGCTGCCGCGCGAGGCATGCTGCGCGCAGTGGGCATGGGTGACGACGACTGGGAGAAGCCGCAGATCGGCGTGGCCTCCAGCTGGAACGAGATCACCCCGTGCAACCTCTCGCTCGACCGCCTCGCCAAGGCTGTGAAGAACGGCGTGCACGCTGCGGGCGGGTTCCCGCTGGAGTTCGGCACGATCTCGGTCTCCGACGGCATCTCGATGGGTCACGAGGGCATGCACTTCTCGCTGGTCAGTCGTGAGGTGATCGCCGACTCGGTCGAGACGGTGATGATGGCCGAGCGCCTGGACGGGTCCGTGCTGCTCGCCGGCTGCGACAAGTCGCTGCCCGGCATGCTCATGGCGGCCGCGCGCCTGGACCTGGCGAGCGTCTTCCTCTACGCCGGCACCATCATGCCCGGCCAGGTCGACGGCAAGGACGTCACGATCATCGACGCGTTCGAGGCCGTCGGCGCCTGCCTGGCCGGCAAGATCTCGCGCGAGAAGGTCGACGAGATCGAGCGGGCGATCTGTCCCGGCGAGGGTGCGTGCGGCGGGGCGTACACCGCGAACACGATGGCCAGCGTGGCCGAGGCCCTCGGCATGTCCCTGCCAGGCTCGTCCTCGCCGCCGGCCGTGGACCGTCGCCGCGACGGCTTCGCGCACAAGTCCGGCGAGGCCGTCGTCGGGATGCTGCGCCAGGGCATCACCGCCCGCCAGATCATGACCAAGCCCGCCTTCGAGAACGCGATCGCGATGGCGATGGCGCTCGGCGGCTCGACCAACGCGGTGCTCCACCTGCTCGCGATCGCCCGCGAGGCCGAGGTCGACCTGACGCTCGACGACTTCACCCGCATCGGGCGCACCGTGCCGCACCTGGCCGACATGAAGCCGTTCGGCCGCTTCGTGTGGACCGACTTCGACCGTGTCGGCGGCATCCCCGTGCTGCTGCGGGCCCTCCTCGACGCCGGCCACCTCCACGGCGACGTCCTCACCTGCACCGGCAAGACGATGGCGGAGAACCTCGCCGACCTCGACCCCAAGCCGCTCGACGGCGAGATCCTGCGCCAGCTCGACCGGCCGATCCACGCCACCGGCGGCCTCACGATCCTCAAGGGCTCGCTCGCCCCGGACGGCGCGGTCGTCAAGAGCGCGGGCTTCGACGACTCGACCTTCACCGGCACCGCCCGGGTCTTCGACGGCGAGCGCAAGGCGCTGGACGCCCTGGCCGAGGGCTCGATCCGGGCCGGTGACGTCGTGGTGATCCGCTACGAGGGCCCCAAGGGCGGACCGGGCATGCGCGAGATGCTGGCCATCACCGGCGCCATCAAGGGAGCCGGCCTCGGCAAGGACGTCCTGCTCATCACCGACGGCCGTTTCTCGGGAGGCACGACCGGCTTGTGCGTCGGCCACATCGCCCCTGAGGCGAGCGACGGCGGCCCGATCGCGTTCCTGCGCGACGGCGACCGGATCACCCTCGACGTGGCCAACATGTCCCTCGACGTCGACCTCGACGAGGACGAGCTCGCGGCCCGTGCCGAGGGATGGGAGCCGCTGCCGCCGAAGTACACGCGCGGGGTGCTCGGCAAGTACCGCAAGGTCGTGCAGTCGGCAGCCCACGGTGCGGTCTGCTACTGACCTGCGACCGGGGGCGTCGGCGCCGGGCCGGCACGGCGGATAGGTTGCCGTCGTGACCACTCCGACCCAGACCGGCGCTGCACGGCTCGACGCCGCCGACCCCCTCGCCCGCTTCCGCGAGCGGTTCGTGGGTGCCGGCACCGACCTCGTCTACTTCGACGGCAACTCGCTCGGCCGCCCCGTCGCGGCAGCGGCCGAGCGGCTCGGCGAGTTCGTCCGGCAGGAGTGGGGCGGGCGGCTGATCCGGGGCTGGGACGAGAGCTGGATGGACCTGCCGACCCGGCTCGGCGACGACCTCGGCCGCGTCGTCCTCGGCGCAGCCGCGGGGCAGACGGCCGTCGGTGACTCGACGACGGTGTGGATCTACAAGCTGGTACGCGCCGCCGTCGACCATGCCGTCCGCGTCGACCCGCGCCGCACCGAGATCGTCATCGACACCGACAACTTCCCGACCGACCGCTACGTCGCGGAGGGGATCGCCGCCGAGCGTGGTCTGACGCTGCGATGGATCGAGGTCGACACGTCTGCGGGCGTCACCGCCGAGCAGCTGACCCAGGCCGTGGGGGAGCGCACCGCCCTCGTCGTGCTCAACCACGTCGCGTACCGCTCGGCGTGGCTCGCCGACGCCTCGGAGCTCACACGCATCGCGCACGACGCCGGGGCCCTCGTGCTCTGGGACCTGTGCCACTCGGCCGGGGCCGTTCCCGTCGCGCTGGACGAGTGGGACGTCGACCTGGCCGTCGGCTGCACCTACAAGTACCTCAACGGCGGGCCGGGATCGCCGGCCTTCGGCTACGTCAACGCCCGCCTCCAGGGCGAGCTGACGCAGCCGATCCAGGGTTGGATGGGCCACGCCGACCCGTTCCGGATGGGGCCGGGCTACACCCCCGCCCGGGGCATCCGGCGGTTCATCTCCGGCACCCCGCCGATCCTCGGGATGGTGGCGATGCAGAGCATGCTCGAGCTCGTCGAGGAGGCGGGCATCGACGCCATCCGCGACAAGTCGGTCGCGCTGACCTCGTACGCCGTCGAGCTCGCCGACGAGCTGCTGCCCGAGGTCACCCTCGCCTCGCCCCGCGACCCGGCGCTGCGCGGCGGCCACGTCACGCTGCACCACGACCGGATGCGGGAGGTCACGGCGACGCTCTGGGAGCGCGACGTCATCCCCGACTACCGCGACCCAGGCGGCCTGCGGATCGGGCTGTCCCCGTTGTCGACGTCGTTCGACGAGGTCGAGCGCGGCATCGCGGCCGTGGCGGAGGCGCTGCGATGACGGGCCCGGTGGGGGTGCGGCTCTCGGCGACCCGGACCCGGGCGACCAACGACCACGGCCAGCCGCTGGGCAGGCCGGTCGAGTGGTCGGGCGCGACTGCGCCGGCGAAGGACGTGGTACTCGAGGGCGCCGGCGTACGTCTCGAGCCGATCGGGCCGCAGCACGTCGACGACCTCCTCCGGGCGCTGTGCCGTCTGGACGACGAGCCGCTCTGGACGTACCTGACGTGGGAACGACCGCGCAGCCGCGACGAGATGGCCGCGATCGTCGAGGACGGAGCGGCCGACCCCGGCCGCGTGATGTACGCGATCGTGGCCCGCGAGACCGGGCGCGCGGTCGGCCTCTGCTCGCTGATGCGCATCGACCCGGCGATGGGCTCGATCGAGGTCGGGCAGATCGCCTTCGGTCGCCAGCTGCAGCGCAGCCGCGCGGCGACCGAGGCGATGGCGCTGCTCGCGCGCCACGTCTTCGACGGGCTCGGCTACCGGCGCTACGAGTGGAAGTGCGACAGCCTCAACGCGGCGTCGCGGCGTGCGGCCATCCGGCTGGGCTTCATCTGGGAGGGCCGCTTCCGCAACGCGCTGGTCTACAAGGGCCGCAACCGTGACACCGACTGGTTCTCCATCACCGACGGCGAGTGGCCGCGCGTGCGCGCGGCGCTCGACGCCTGGCTGGACGACGGCAACTTCGACGACGCCGGCCGCCAGCGCGCACGCCTCGCCGCCCGCCCGTCCGCACCCGACCAGCAGGAGGCCTGAGATGGACCAGCGCGTCAGCTTCATCACCCTCGTGGTGAGCGACCTCGACGTCACGCGTCGCTTCTACGTCGACGGCCTCGGCTGGGAGCCGGAGCTCGACGTGCCCGGGGAGGTGCTGATGTTCCGGGTCGCGGAGAAGGTCGTGCTCAGCCTCTGGGTGGAGACGGGCTTCGCCGCCGAGGTCGGCCATGCGCCGGCGCGCGGCGGCACCCCGCCGGTCACCCTGTCGCACAACCTGGCCACCACCCAGGGCGTCGACACCGTCCTCGAGCAGGCCCGCGCCGCGGGTGCGTCCCACGTCGGTGAGGCGAGCGAGCGGGACTGGGGCGGCTACTCCGGCTACTTCGCCGACCCGGACGGCTTCCGCTGGGAAGTGGCCTACAACCCCGGCGAGATCGGGCAGTCGGTGCTCCCGTGAGCACCACCGCGGGCGCCGGGCACGTGGTCCCCGGCTGGGACGACTACTTCCTCGGGATCGCCGACGCCGTCGCGGCGCGCGCCAAGTGCACGCGCCGTCGCGTCGGTGCGGTGCTCACCATCGAGCACCGGATCATCGCCACCGGCTACAACGGCGCCGCACCGGGGGAGGACGACTGCCTCGCGGGCGCCTGCCCACGAGGCCAGCTCGGCTACGACGAGGTGCCGGGGCTTGGCGACTACGACCGACCCGGGACGGCGGGCTTCTGCATCGCCATCCATGCTGAGGTCAACGCGCTGCTCTTCGCGACCCGCGACACCAAGGGCGCCACCGCCTACATCACCGACCCGCCGTGCCCGGGGTGCCGCAAGGCGCTGGCCGCCGCCGGAGTCGTGCGGGCGGTGTGGCCCGACGGCGAGCACGACCGCGCCGGTCTCACCGCCTGGGCCTGACCCAGACCAGCTCGCCCGACTCCCACATCGCCAGCGCCACCGGCACCAGGCTCGTCATCGCCTCGGACGGCGAGAGTCCGGCCAGGTCGGTCGCGTGCTCGGAGCCGTACGCCTGACCGGCGGCGTTGTTGTGCTCGTCGACGCGCGAGTCGCGCCGGTTCGGGCTCCCGGCCTCCTGCGCGGCTGCCATCGCGCGTGCCGCGTCGAGGCCGAAGCGGGCGGTGAGCGTGGCCTGCCACATGAAGTGGCGCATCGCGTTCGTGCGACCTGGCACGCCGCGGCCGTGGGCGGCCGCAGCGGTCAGCGCGGCCTGCGAGATGCGCAGAACCTCCAGCGCGCCGGACGGCCCGAGCCCGGCCCGGGTCGCCGCCGCGTAGAGCCGCGGCACGCCGGTTCCCGCGTGGATGGCCTGCTGCACGACGTCACCGAAACCCATGGACACACACTGTCAGAATCGCGCCATGACCCCACCGCTCCGCTTCCCACGCCCCCTCCGTCCGGGTGACCGCATCGGCGTCACCGCGCCCTCTGCGGGTGTCGCCGGTGCCGCCGTCGCACGGATCGAGTTCTGCGTGGATTGGCTGCGCAGTCGCGGGTACGACGTGGTGGTGGGGGAGTGCCTCGTCGGCGACGGGCTGACCTCGGCCCCCGCCGAGCAGCGGGCGGCCGAGCTGACCCGGATGCTCGCCGACCCCGACATCGCGTGCGTGCTGCCGCCCTGGGGCGGGGAGACGGCGATCGATCTCGTCGACCTGCTCGACTGGGACGCGCTCGCCGACGCCGAGCCCACGTGGCTGGTGGGCTACTCCGACCTCTCGACCGTCCTGGTGCCGATCACCACCCGCCTGGGGTGGGCGACCCTGCACGGCGACAACCTCGCCGACACGCCGTACGCGGTGCCCGACGGCCTGCTGCACTGGCTCGACGTGGCCGGTGGCCCGGGACCGTTCGTGCAGCGCGACTCCGCCCAGGTCGCGACCTGGGTGCGCTTCGAGGAGGACCCGCACGCCACCGGGTGGCGCCACGTGGGGGAGGGACGCTGGGAGGTCGAGGGCGGCGGCGACCTCGACGTGACGGGACGGCTCATCGGCGGCTGCGTCGAGACCATCGGCCACCTCGCCGGCACGCCGTACGGCGACGTGCGGAGCTGGGCCGAGGAGTTGGACGAGCCGACGATCGTCTACGTCGAGGCCTGCGAGGACCATGCGGTCGACATCTGCCGCTTCCTCCACGGGATGCGACTGGCGGGCTGGTTCGACCGGGCGGCGGCCGTGCTGGTCGGGCGCACGAACGCGCCCGACCACCCGGACCTGACGCAGCGCGAGGGGGTGCTCGACGCCCTGGGCCGCCTGGGCCTGCCGATCGTGTGGGACCTCGAGATCGGGCACGTGCCGCCCCACCTGCCGCTGGTCAACGGAGCGCTCGCCCGGGTGGTCGTGGACGGCGACGACCGGCGGATCACCCAGACGCTCGGCTGACCGCGGACCCACGACCGGGGGTGGCCGCTGTCGGTGGCCCGTGGCAGGGTCGGTCCCATGAGCGAACCGGACCCGAAGGCCAGGCTCACCCACGACCAGCTGCTCGAGGCCGGCCTCGACGACTGGCGCACGATCCTCAACCGGCTCCGCGCCCGCTTCCGCACCGGGGACTTCGCCACCGGCCTGCGCCTGGTCGAGCGGATCGGGAAGGCGGCCGAGGCGGCCGACCACCACCCCGACGTGTCGCTGACCTATCCCGAGGTCATCGTGACGCTCATCAGCCACGACGTCGGCGGCATCACCAGCCGCGACGTCGACCTCGCCCGCCGGATCAG
Source organism: Nocardioides flavus (ex Wang et al. 2016) (assembly GCF_014653115.1). Classification (GTDB taxonomy): domain Bacteria; phylum Actinomycetota; class Actinomycetes; order Propionibacteriales; family Nocardioidaceae; genus Nocardioides; species Nocardioides flavus. The sequence goes on from NZ_BNAD01000024.1 coordinate 6,616, forward strand.
CGGGTTCGCAGCCGAGCTCGGGGCCCCGGCGGACACCTCCGGCCTGACCCAGGTCGAGCCGGGCCTCGACACCGCCGACGGCGCGCGGCTCGCCCCGTTCTACGCAGCCCTGATCGGCGGCGAGGTCCAGGGCGGCGAGCCCGTCGACCCGAGCGGCCAGGTCAGCACGCTGTGGTTCCAGGAGCCCGCGACAGGCGACGACGAGGCCGGCCCGGTGCTGCCCGCGCAGGACCACGAGCAGCGCTGGCACCTCGACGTGTGGGTGCCCCACGACGAGGCGGAGCGACGACTGCGCGCCGTGCTCGACGCGGGCGGGCGCCTGGTCAGCGACGCCGCGGCTCCGTCCTACTGGGTCGTCGAGGACGCCGACGGCAACCGCTCCTGCATCTGCACCCCCCTCGACCGCGGCTGAGCGGTCACATCCCGAGACGGTCGTTCCACATCCTGGGACGAGTGTCACACTCGCTTGACGCCGGACCACACCGGCGACGACGGTTGTCGCATGCGCACCGAGATTCTTGTACGCACGCGACGCGTGAGCTGAGGCCGACCGGCCGAACGCACGCGCGTCACCCCTCGTCGCCCACCGGGCCGAGGGGCTTTTTTATGGGCTCAGGTGCGGACACACCGCAGACGCAGGAGAGAAGGACATGACGGAGCACGGCGGACAGGGCAGCCAGTCGGTCACGGGCGCGCAGAGCCTGGTGACGTCCCTCGAGGCGGCCGGCGTCACCGACATCTTCGGCATCCCGGGCGGCGCGATCCTCCCGGCGTACGACCCCCTCATGGACTCGCAGCGGATCCGGCACATCCTGGTCCGCCACGAGCAGGGGGCCGGCCACGCCGCCCAGGGGTACGCCGCCGCGACCGGCCGGGTGGGCGTGTGCATGGCGACGTCGGGCCCGGGTGCGACCAACCTGGTCACGCCGCTGGCCGACGCGCACATGGACTCGGTGCCGATGGTGGCCGTCACCGGTCAGGTCGGCGCCTCGATGATCGGCACCGACGCCTTCCAGGAGGCCGACATCCGCGGCATCACGATGCCGATCACCAAGCACAACTTCCTCGTCACCGACCCCGCCGACATCCCGCGCACGATCGCGGAGGCCTTCCACATCGCGTCCACCGGACGCCCCGGCCCGGTGCTGGTCGACGTGGCCAAGTCCGCCCTCCAGGCGCAGACCACGTACGCCTGGCCGAGCGAGCTGCACCTGCCCGGCTACCGCCCCGTGACGACGCCGCACGCCAAGCAGATCAAGGAGGCCGTGCGCCTGATCCGCGAGGCGAAGCGCCCGGTGCTCTACGTCGGCGGAGGCGTCATCCGCTCCGGGGCGCACCGCGAGCTCGCCCAGCTCGCCGTGCTCACCGGCATCCCGGTCGTCACCACGCTGATGGCCCGCGGCGCCTTCCCCGACAGCTTCGCCCAGCACCTCGGGATGCCCGGCATGCACGGCACGGTCGCCGCGGTCGCAGGCCTCCAGAAGAGCGACCTGATCATCAGCCTCGGCGCCCGCTTCGACGACCGCGTGACCGGCAACCTCGACTCGTTCGCGCCCGGCGCGCTGATCATCCACGCCGACATCGACCCCGCCGAGATCGGCAAGAACCGGCACGCCGACGTGCCGATCGTGGGCGACGCCAAGGAGGTCATCGCCCAGCTGGTGGCGCTCCTGCAGGCCGAGGGCGCCGACGGGGACTACGAGGCGTGGATCGCCTTCCTGGCCGGGCTCAAGCAGCGCTACGCGCTCGGCTACGACGCGCCGACCGACGGCTCGCTCGCCCCCCAGTACGTCCTCGAGCGGCTCAGCGACATCGCCGGGCCCGACTCGATCTACGTCGCGGGCGTGGGCCAGCACCAGATGTGGGCGGCCCAGTTCGTCGGCTACGAGAAGCCCAACACGTGGATCAACTCCGGCGGCCTCGGCACGATGGGCTTCTCGGTCCCGGCCGCGATGGGCGCCAAGGTCGGCATGCCCGACACGACGGTGTGGGCGATCGACGGCGACGGCTGCTTCCAGATGACCAACCAGGAGCTCGCGACCTGCGCGATCAACGACATCCCGATCAAGGTCGCGATCATCAACAACGAGTCGCTGGGCATGGTCCGGCAGTGGCAGACGCTGTTCTACAACGAGCGCTACTCCAACACCGACCTGCACTCCAAGCGGATCCCCGACTTCGTCAAGCTCGCCGACGCCTACGGCTGCGTCGGCCTGGCCTGCGAGTCGCCGGCCGACGTGGACGCCACGATCGAGAAGGCGATGGCGATCGACGACCAGCCGGTGGTGGTCGACTTCCGCGTCCACCGCGACGCGATGGTGTGGCCGATGGTGGCCGCCGGCACCAGCAACGACGAGATCAAGTACGCACGCGACATGGCGCCGCAGTACGACGACGTCCAGGACGACTGGGAGGTCCGGGCATGACCAACAAGCACACGCTCAGCGTGCTCGTGGAGAACAAGCCGGGCGTGCTGGCCCGCATCGCCAGCCTGTTCTCCCGCCGCGGGTTCAACATCGACAGCCTCGCCGTCGGCCCGACCGAGCACCCGGAGATCTCGCGGATGACGATCGTCGTCAACGTGGACGAGTCCCCGCTCGAGCAGGTCACCAAGCAGCTCAACAAGCTCGTCGAGGTCATCAAGATCGTCGAGCTCGACGGTCCCGGCTCGGTCAACCGCGAGCTGCTCCTCGTCAAGGTCCGTGCCGACGCCGCCAGCCGGGGCGCGGTGCTCGACGCCGTGCAGCTCTTCCGCGCCAAGGTGGTCGACGTGGCCCCGGACGCCGTCACCGTGCAGGCCGTCGGCAACGCCGACAAGCTCGCCGACCTGCTGCGGGTGCTGGAGCCCTTCGGGATCCGTGAGCTCGTGCAGTCCGGCATGGTCGCCATCGGCCGGGGCTCGCGCTCCATCAGCGAGCGGCCGCAGCGTACGGTCACGATCCCCGCACCCAGCTCCGCGATCGCCTCGACCGCTGGTTGAGGAGGTCGCTCAGCGACCGTCTCGAAACCCACCCGATTTCCCGCAGCACCAATCCAGAAGGAGAGCCCCCTGTGGCTGAGATGTTCTACGACGACGACGCCGACCTGAGCCTGATCCAGGCCAAGAACGTCGCGGTGATCGGCTACGGCAGCCAGGGGCACGCCCACGCGCTGTCCCTGCGCGACTCCGGCGTCGACGTCCGCATCGGCCTGCAGCCCGGCTCGAAGAGCCGCGAGAAGGCCGAGGCCGAGGGCCTGCGCGTCCTGACCCCGCGCGAGGCGGCGGAGGAGTCCGACCTGATCGTGATCCTCGCCCCCGACCAGCACCAGCGCACGCTCTACGCCGAGGAGATCGAGCCCGCCCTGACCCCGGGCGACACCCTGGTCTTCGGCCACGGCTTCAACATCCGCTTCGGCTACATCACGCCGCCCGAGGGCGTCGACGTCTTCATGGTCGCCCCCAAGGGCCCCGGCCACCTCGTGCGCCGCGAGTACGTCGACGGCCGCGGTGTCCCGGTGCTGGTGGCCGTGGAGAAGGACGCCTCGGGCAACGCCTGGCCGCTCGCCCTGTCCTACGCCAAGGCCATCGGCGGCCTGCGTGCCGGCGGCATCAAGACCACCTTCACCGAGGAGACCGAGACCGATCTCTTCGGCGAGCAGGCGGTCCTGTGCGGTGGCGCCTCGCAGCTGGTGATGTACGGCTTCGAGACCCTCATCGAGGCTGGCTACCAGCCCGAGGTCGCCTACTTCGAGTGCCTGCACGAGCTCAAGCTCATCGTCGACCTGATGTACGAGGGCGGCATCGCCAAGCAGCGCTGGTCGGTCTCCGACACGGCCGAGTTCGGCGACTACGTCTCTGGCCCGCGCGTCATCACCCCCGAGGTGAAGAAGAACATGCAGGACGTGCTCGCCGACATCAAGAGCGGCGCTTTCGCCGAGCGCTTCATCACCGACATGGACAACGGCTCGCCAGAGTTCACCGAGTTCCGCAAGAAGGCCGAGGCGCACCCGATCGAGCAGACCGGCCGCGAGCTGCGCAAGCTCATGGCGTGGGTCAAGTCGCACGACTCCGACTACACCGAGGGCAGCTCCGCGCGCTGAGCCGGGCCGCACCACACGCCGTACGGCGCGTCGGACGACCAGAAGTGGTCGGGCCGCTGCGCCGTACGCGTGCCCGGGCGGTCGGTGGTCGGGTTGTGGTCGTCCGACACGCCGGACAGGGGCCGGCGGGCCGGGTGCCTAGACTCCGGCGGGTGCCGATCGACCGCAGCGTGATCCGGGTGAAGGCGTTCGCCGTGATCGTCGAGGACGGGGGACGTCACCACGCCGTCTCCCGGATGGCCACGACGGAGCACCCCGCCTTCCACCGTCCGCTCGGCGGCTCCGTCGAGCTGGGGGAGCGGTCGGTCGACGCGGTCGTCCGCGAGGTCCGCGAGGAGCTGGGCGCCACCCTCCTCGAGCCGGAGCTCCTCGGCGTGCTGGAGAACGTCTTCGTCATCGACGGTGCCACCGGTCACGAGGTCGTCTTCGTGTACGGCGGCCGGCTCGCCGAGCCCGACGTCGTACCTCTCACCGGTCGACCGTTCATGGACCTCGAGGAGGAGGGTTGGGTGGAGTGGCGACCGCTCGACGGTGCCCACGCGCTCTCGCTCCTGCCCGTCGGCCTGCAGGACCTGATCGACGCCTGGCGCAAGTAGCGTCGGACGACCTCAGACCTGCTCCGGGAACATCTGGATCGCCCCGGAGGGGCACTCGGCGACGCAGATCCCGCAGCCCTTGCAGTAGTCGAGGTCGATCAGGTACTTCCCGTTCGGCTGGTCGAGCTTGATGACCGCGTTGTCGGGGCACACGCCGTAGCAGTTGTCGCACTCGAAGCAGTTGCCGCAGGACATGCAGCGCCGAGCCTCCAGCAGCGCCGTGCCCTCGTCGTGGCCGAGCACCACCTCGTCGAAGGTCGACTCGCGGCGGGCCCGGTCGAGCAGCGGCCGGTGGGCGCGGGGGGCGTCCGAGTAGTACCAGGTGTTCAGGGTGTCGAAAGTGGCCAGCGCGGGTCGTACGGCGGGCTCGGGTGCCGCGCCGGACAGCCAGGCGTCGATGTGGCGCGCGGCCCGCTTGCCGTGACCGACCGCCACGGTGACCGAGCGCTCCTGCGGCACCATGTCGCCGCCGGCGAAGACCCCCGGGCAACCGGTCATCATGTCGCTCGCGACGGCGACGACCCCGTCCTCGACCACCAGGCCGGGGACGCCGTCGAGCAGTGCCAGGTCGGTCTCCTGCCCGAGCGCGAGCACCAGGGAGTCGGCGTCGAGCTCCTCCAGCTCGCCGGTGGGCCGCGGGAAGCCCGCCTCGTCGAGCTCCATCCGCTCGATCGTGAGCCTCCCCGAGTCGACCTGGGTGATGGTCGAGAGCCACTTGAACAGCACGCCCTCGTCCTCGGCCTCCCGCAGCTCGGACTCGTGGGCCGGCATCCGGTCCTGCGTGCGGCGGTAGACCACGATCGCCTCCGCGGCGCCGAGCCGCCTGGCGGTGCGGGCCGCGTCCATGGCGGTGTTGCCACCGCCGTACACCGCGACCCTCCTGCCCAGGAGCGGCTTCTCGCCGGCTTCGAGGTCGCGCAGCATGCTGACCGCGTCGAGCACGTGCGCCGCCGACCCGGCCGGGATGTAGGCCCGGCGCCCGAGCTGCGCGCCGACGGCGAGGAAGACCGCGTCGTGCTCGTGCCGCAGCGCCTCGAGGTCGGTGACCTTGGCGTCGAGCTCGAGCGTCACCCCCAGGTCGAGGATGCGCTGGACCTCGGCGTCGAGGACGTCGCGCGAGAGGCGGTAACGCGGGATCCCGAAGCGCATCATGCCGCCGGCCATCGGCCCGGCCTCCTTGATCGTGACCGTGTGGCCGCGCCGGGCCAGGTGGTAGGCGGCCGAGAGGCCGGACGGGCCGGCACCGACGACCAGGACCCGCTTGCCGGTGGGCGGCACGTCGACCGAGACGGTCCAGCCCTGCCGGATCGCCTCGTCGCCCACGAACCGCTCGACCGAGTTGATCCCGACGGCCTCGTCGAGCTGGGCGCGGTTGCAGGCGGTCTCGCAGGGGTGGTAGCAGACGCGGCCCATGACGGCCGGGAACGGGTTGTCCTCCATGATCCGGCGCCACCCCTGCTCGTAGCCGGCGCCGCCCGCCTCCGCCTCGTAGAGCCAGGCCTGGATGTTCTCCCCGGCCGGGCACGCGTCGTTGCAGGGCGGCATCCGGTTCGTGTAGACGGCCCGCTCGGTGCGCCAGGAGCCCGTCTTGTTGGCGCGGCTGCTGCCGACGTCGAGGGTGATCGCGAAGGGCTTGTCCATCACTCGTCCCCCTCCGGGAGCAGGCCGAAGCGCGCGATGTTGCGGTCGGCCCGTGCCTGCAGCCGCGCCACGATGTCGGGACGCGGGTGGTCGCCGAAGAGGTGTGCGTAGCGCCGCTGGGGACGGAGGTACTCCTCGACCGGGACCTGCCTGCGGATCCTCGACACCTCGGTGACCTCACCGGCCTCGGCCTCGAAGACAGGGAAGAGACCGGTCTCCTTGGACAGCCGCGCGAGCCTGACCGTGTCGGCGGAGTCCGCGCCCCAGCCGAGCGGGCAGGGCACGAAGACGTGCAGGTAGCGGGCGCCGCGGAAGGTCATCGCCTTCTCCACCTTGTACTCCAGGTCGCGCAGCTCGGCGACCGTCGCGGTGGCCACGTACGGGATCTCGTGGGCCATGGCGATGAGGGGCACGCTCTTGCCCTGGCCGAACGCGTTGCCGGGCGTCTGGCCCAGCGCCTTGGTGTTGGCGGTGATCGCCGCCGGCGGCGTCGCGCCAGACCGCTGCACGCCGGTGTTCATGTAGCCCTCGTTGTCGTAGCAGACGAAGAGCACGTCGTCGTTGCGCTCGAACATCCCCGACAGCGTCCCGAAGCCGATGTCGACCGTGCCCCCGTCGCCCGCCTGGCCGACGACCCTGATGTCGTCGCGTCCCCTGGCCCGAAGCGCCGCGGCCACCCCGGCCGCGACGGCCGGCCCGTTGCCGAAGAGGGAGTGGAGCCAGGGCAGCTGCCACGATGACTCCGGGTACGGCGTGGAGAAGACCTCGAGGCAGCCGGTCGAGTTCACTGCGACCACCTTGCCGCCGGTGGCCCGCATGGCGGCGTCGAGGACGTAGCGGGCGCCCAGCGCCTCGCCGCAGCCGCGGCAGGCCCGGTGGCCGGAGGTGATCGAGTTCGAGCGACCGGTCCGCGCCTGGACGGACCGCTGCTCGGGCTCGAGCAGCCGGTTGCCGGCGACGAAGGTGCCGGTCTGGTAGAGCTTGATCTCCTGGTACGGCATCTCGGCCTCCTACTCGTACGCCCCGGAGGCGACCGTCCCGAGGTCGCGCAGCATGTTCTCCGCGTGCGGGCCGGGCCGCTCGCCGTGGCGGGACCTCTCGAGCTCGCGCTGCACCAGCTCGAGGTCGAGGTCCATGAAGTGCAGCCGGCCGGGGTCGACCCGGCCGCCGAGCACGTCGTCGAGCAGGGCGCGCAGGGAGGCGCGGGTGATCGGTCGCCCGCCGAGGCCGGCCACCACGTCGTACACCTCGACGGGTTGGCGACGGGTGGCGTCGCGGACGTTCTGGCCCACGATGCCGCCGGCGCCCACGGCGAAGGCCTTCTCCACGACGACGACCCGATTGGCGTTCTGCAGGGCCTCGCGGACCTCCCCGACCGGCCAAGGGCGGAAGCAGCCGATGCCGAGCGCACCGACGGACACCCCGTCGTCACGCATCGCGTCGACCACGTCCTGGATCGTGCCGAGCACCGAGCCCAGGGCGACGACGACGGTCTCGGCGTCCTCGAGCCGGTAGGGCCTGAGCAGCCCGCCCGAGGACCGTCCGAAGGCCGCCTCGAACTCCCGGGCGATCACCGGGATCTCGTCGAGGGCGGCCATCTGCTTGACGTGCATGAGGTACTTCACCTCCGCGAAGGCCTCCGGGCCGACCATGGCGCCGATCGTGACCGGCTCGTCCGGGTCGAGCAGCTGCCGGGGGACGAGGGGCGGCAGGAACGCGTCGACCTGCTCCTGCGTGGGCAGGTCGACCTCCTCGAAGGCGTGGGTGAGGACGAACCCGTCCATGCACACCATCACCGGCACCGACAGCGACTCGGCCAGCCGGAACGCCTGGACGTGCAGGTCGACGGCCTCCTGGTTGGACTCGGCGTACAGCTGGATCCACCCCGAGTCCCGCATCGCCATGGCGTCGGAGTGGTCGTTCCAGATGTTGATGGGGGCGCCGATGGCGCGGTTGGCGACCGTCATCACGACCGGCAGGCCGAGGCCGGAGGCGTTGAAGAGGGCCTCCGCCATGAAGAGCAGCCCCTGGCTCGACGTCGCGGTGTAGGCCCGGGCGCCGGCCCCCGAGGCGCCGATGCAGGCGGACATGGCGCCGAACTCCGACTCGACCATGAGGTACTCGCACCCCGCGAGCTCGCCGGTGCGGACCCGGTCGGAGAGTGACTCCACGATGTGGGTCTGCGGAGAGATCGGGTAGGCCGCGATCACCTGCGGCCGGCAGAGCGTGACCGCTCGGGCCACCGCCTGCGAACCCTCGACCTGGCTACGCATCGGCGGACCTCCTCGAGGACTGGCTCAGGGACCGGCCCACGGTCCGGCCGAGCATCGCGCGCACGTGCTCGTGGCCGGCGAGCGCGGCAGCGACGTTGCCCTCCGCGAGCTCCCCGCCGAAGCGGTCGCGCACCGCGTCGCAGACCGCCCCGACCGACACCTGCCCGGTCAGGGCGGCGAAGGCGCCGAGGAGCGGGACGTTGGGGACGGGGCGCCCGAGGTGCCGGCGCGCGATCTCGGTGGCCGGCACGGTCACGACGCGGTCGGGACGCAGGCGCCGTACGAGCTCGCTGAGCCCGAGCGCCTCGACGGTGGAGGAGGTGTTGAGCACGAGGTGTCCCTCCGGTCCGAGCCCGGCGAACAGGTCGACCTGGTGGAGCAAGGTCGGGTCCTGGACGATCAGGGCGTCGGGGTCGGTGATCGGCTCGCGGAGGCGGATCGGCCGGTCGTCGATCCGGCAGAACGCCACGACCGGCGCGCCGGTGCGCTCGGAGCCGAAGGTGGGGAACGCCTGTGCGTGGCGGCCCTCGCCGAAGGCCGCCACCGAGAGCAGCTCGGCGGCGGTCACGGCTCCCTGGCCGCCCCTGCCGTGGATGCGTACGGCGAACACGCCATCCCCTCCGTCCGACTCGACCTGTGGCGACAGTAGGTCGGGCGACCACCGGCCGGTCAGTGTCCTTGGACCCGACCTCTCGGGACCATGCGCACGTGATCGGCCGACCCGGCCGCCCCGGCGCGGGTGCCGGCGCCCCGGTGCTGGCACCGCACCACGCGGTGCGCGAGCATGCAGGTATGAGCGACACAGCGACCAGCGGGTCGGGCCTCGAGCAGACCCGGCGCCTCGGCGTCGAGACCACCGGCATCGAGATCATCGAGGAGTCGGAGCGGACCGCCCGGCCGCGCGACCTGTTCTGGCCGTGGTTCGCGGCCAACGTGTCGGTCTTCGGCATCAGCTACGGCTCGTTCGTGCTGGGCTTCGGCATCTCGTTCGTCCAGGCCCTCGTGGTGACGGTCGTCGGTGTCGTCGTCTCCTTCGCCCTGTGCGGGATCATCGCGATCGCGGGCAAGCGTGGGTCGGCACCGACGATGATCCTGAGCCGGGCGGCCTTCGGCGTGCAGGGCCAGAAGCTGCCCGGCGTGATCTCGTGGCTGGTCTCCATCGGCTGGGAGACCTTCCTCGCGATCCTCGCCGTGCTCGCGACGGCGACGATCTTCGACCAGCTCGGGTGGGCGTCCGGCACGAGCACGCAGGTGGTGGCCACCGTGGTGGTGGCGGCCCTCATCGTGTCGGCGAGCGTCGCCGGCTACCACGTGATCATGCGCATGCAGTCGGTGCTGACCTGGGTCACCGGCGTCGCCACCGTCGCCTACGTCGCCCTGACCGTCGACGAGATCGACTGGTCGGCGGTCCGCGACGTCCCGAGCGGCAGTGCCCAGCAGATGGTCGGCGCCCTCGTCATGGTGATGACCGGCTTCGGCCTCGGCTGGATCAACATCGCCGCCGACTGGTCGCGCTACCAGCACCGCGACGCCAAGGGCTCGTCGATCGTCGCGTGGAACACCTTCGGCGGTGCGGTGGCCCCCGTCCTGCTGGTCACCTTCGGTCTCCTGCTCGCCGGCTCGTCGGAGGACCTGAGCGCGGGCATCGTCGCCGACCCCATCGGCACCCTCGGCGTCCTGCTGCCCACGTGGTTCCTCGTGCCGTTCCTGCTCGCCGCCATCCTCGCGCTGGTGAGCGGTGCGGTGCTCGGCATCTACTCCTCCGGACTGACGCTGCTCTCGCTGGGCGTACGGATCCCGCGACCGGCCGCGGCCTTCGCCGACGGCCTCGTCCTGACCCTCGGCACGGTCTGGGTGGTGTTCTTCGCCGAGGACTTCCTCGGCCCCTTCCAGAGCTTCCTGATCACGCTCGGCGTGCCCCTCGCCGCGTGGGCGGGCATCATGATCGCGGACATCGCGCTGCGCCGGCGTGACTACGACGACGAGGCCCTCTTCGACAGCAGCGGCCGCTACGGGGCCGTCGACTGGACGTCGGTCGCGACGATGGTGGGCGCCTCGGTCCTCGGCTGGGGCCTGGTGGTCAACAACTTCGCCGCTGACGCCGCGTGGAACAACTGGCAGGGCTTCCTCATCGGTCCGCTCGGGCTCGGGACCTACGTCGACGACCCGGCCGGCCCCTACTGGGAGGGCAGCTGGCCGTACGCCAACCTCGGGGTGCTGCTCGCGCTCGTCCTCGGCTTCGCCGTGACGTACGTCGCCCGGCGTGGCACGGTCCGGCGCCAGGAGTCGGGGATGGAGTCGGGGACAGAGGTCGGGAACACGCTGACCCGTTCGTGACGTTGGGCCGGGCGTGCTGATCGAGATCTGGTCCGACGTCGTCTGCCCGTGGTGCTACATCGGCAAGCGCCGCCTCGAGGGGGCGCTCGCCGACTTCGAGCACGCCGACGAGGTGGAGGTCCGCTGGCGCTCCTACCAGCTGGACCCCGGTGCCCCGACCGTGCCGACCGAGGCGACGGCGGCGATGCTGGCCCGCAAGTACGGCCAGTCGCCGGCCGGCGCTCGCCGGATGCAGGACCAGGTCGAGGCGGTCGCGGCGGAGGAGGGCCTGGTCTACCGGCTCTCCGAGACGCTGCACCTCAACACCCTCGACGCCCACCGGCTGCTCCACCTGGCCCACGACGAGGGCGGCAACGAGCTCCAGGGCCGGTTGAAGGAGGCGCTGCTCGAGGCGTACTTCACCCGGGCCCGCGACGTCGCCGACCACGAGGTGCTCCGTGAGGTCGCGGTCGCTGCCGGGCTCGGCGCCGCGCGCGTGGACGAGGTGCTGGCCGGGACCGAGCTCACCGACGCGGTGCACGCCGACGTCGAGCAGGCGCAGGCCTCCGGTGCCAGCGGGGTGCCGTTCTTCGTCGTCGACCAGAGGTACGGCGTGTCCGGCGCGCAGCCCCGTGAGGTCTTCACGCAGGTCCTCGAGAAGGCGTGGTCGGAGTCGCACCCGGCGATCGAGGTCCTCGCGACCGGCGACGACTCGGGGGCGTGCGGACCCGACGGCTGCGCCGTCTGAGCCGTCACTGCTGCGCGCGGACCCCGCGCGCGGCCTTCTCGGCGGTCGTCTCCACGCGCGCCGCCCGGGTCTCCGGACGCTTCGCGAGCACGATCCAGCCGAGGATCATCCTCTGCGCGGAGGCCGACCACGACTCCCAGTGCTCGCGCGAGCCGGGGTGGCGGTCGAACGCCGCGGCGAGGTCGTCGGGCACGACGCAGTCCTCGACGGCGTCCATGAGGGTCCACATGCCCGAGGCCTTGGCGTGGGCGACCGCTGCAGCGCCTGCCGGCTCCATCAGACCGGCCGCGTCCAGCCGGGCGACGCGCTCCTTGTTGCTGCGCGACCAGATGCTGCCGCGGCGGCGCGGCGCGAACCACGTCATCGCGCGGTCGGCGTCGAGGGGCCTGACGGTCGAGTCCACCCAGCCCCAGCGCAGTGCCTCCAGCACCGCGTCCTCGTAGGAGAGGGCCCGCTCGGCGGCCCGGCGGGGACTGACCAGCCAGACGCCGTCCGGCCGTGCGTGGTGATCGCGCAACCACGCGCTCCAGTTCTCGCGGCACGCCGGCTCGAGCCGCTCGGCGTCCTCCATCACGCCCATCTGCTCAGCGTAGGCGGGTCCGGGGACACCGGTCCCGTCGCGCGGCGGGAAGGCCCTGTCCCGCATGGTGGGGCGATGGGACGGTCACGCGACTCGCGAGTAGTGTGGTGCGGGCACAGCGTCGTGCAGTCCCGGACCACCCTTGAGCATCACGAGGACCCCGCTGTGAACGCACCCGCGAAGCCTGTCGTACTCATCGCCGAAGAGCTGAGCCCCGCCACGATCGAGGCGCTCGGGCCGGACTTCGAGATCCGCAGCTGCAACGGGTCCGACCGCGCCGAGCTGCTTCCGGCGATCGCCGACGTGGACGCGATCCTGGTCCGGTCCGCGACCAAGGTGGACGCCGAGGCGCTGGCCGCGGCCCACCGGCTCAAGGTCGTCGCCCGCGCCGGCGTCGGGCTCGACAACGTCGACGTCAAGGCGGCCACCCAGGCCGGCGTGATGGTCGTCAACGCCCCCACCAGCAACATCGTCAGCGCCGCCGAGCTGGCCGTCGCGCTGATGCTCGCCGCGGCCCGCCACATCAGTCCCGCCCACGCCGGGCTGCGCGGCGGGGAGTGGAAGCGCTCGAAGTACACCGGCATCGAGCTCTACGAGAAGACCGTCGGGATCGTCGGACTCGGCCGCATCGGCGTGCTCGTGGCGCAGCGCCTGAGCGCCTTCGGGATGAAGGTCATCGCCTACGACCCGTACGTCCAGGCGGGCCGTGCCGCGCAGATGGGCGTGCGCCTCGTCGACCTCGACACCCTGCTCGCCGAGTCCGACTTCATGAGCGTGCACCTCCCCAAGACCCCCGAGACCGCGGGCCTCATCGGTGCCGACCAGCTCGCGAAGGCACGACGCAACCTCGTCCTGGTCAACGCCGCCCGCGGCGGGATCGTCGACGAGGCGGCACTCTTCGATGCCCTCAAGACCGGCCAGATCGCCGCCGCCGGCCTGGACGTCTTCGCGAGCGAGCCGTGCACCGACAGCCCCCTCTTCGAGCTGGAGAACGTCGTCGCGACACCCCACCTCGGCGCCTCGACGGACGAGGCGCAGGAGAAGGCCGGCATCGCCGTGGCCCGCTCGGTGCGGCTCGCCCTGAGCGGCGAGCTCGTCCCCGACGCCGTCAACGTCCAGGGCGGCGTCATCGCCGAGGACGTCCGTCCCGGCATCCCGCTCACCGAGAAGCTCGGTCGGGTGTTCACCGCGCTCGCCGGCGAGGTGGCCCAGCAGCTCGACGTCGAGGTCCGCGGCGAGATCACCGAGTTCGACGTCAAGGTGCTCGAGCTCGCCGCGCTCAAGGGCGTCTTCGCCGACATCGTCGAGGAGCAGGTCTCCTACGTCAACGCACCGCTCCTCGCGGCCGAGCGCGGCACGGAGGTACGCCTCGTGACCGAGGCCGAGAGCCCCGACCACCGCAACCTGATCACGCTGCGCGGCACCCTGGCGGACGGCTCGCAGGTCTCCGTCAGCGGCACCCTGATCGGCATCTCGCAGAAGGAGCGGCTGGTCGAGGTCAACGGGTTCGACCTCGACATCGAGCCCACCACCCACCTGGCGTTCGTGACCTACGAGGACCGTCCGGGCATGGTCGGCGTCGTCGGCGGGATCCTCGGCGAGGCAGCGGTCAACATCGCCGGGATGCAGGTCTCGCGCCAGGACCGCGGCGGTGAGGCCCTCGTCGCGCTCAGCGTGGACTCGGCCATCCCGGCCGAGACCCTCGCCGAGATCGGGACGGCCATGAACGCCACCGCCGTGCGCGCGGTGGACCTGGCCTGACCGACCTGCTGGTCCTCACCCCTAGGCGACCATCACCCGGCCGGCGACGTTCCTCGTCGTCGGGCCGGCGCCGTCCGCGCCGACGTGCTCCCACGCGGCCGCCAGCCGGCGCACGGCCTCGGTGAGGCGCTCGGGTGAAGCGGTCCACGGGATCCGTACGTGCCGGTCGAGACCGCCCTCGACCGCGAAGACCGGCCCCGGCGCGACGACCACCCCGCGCCGCTCGGCCTCGGCAGACGTGGCCGTCCCCAGCGGCTCGGGCAGCTCGCACCACAGGGCCAGGCCGCCGTCCGGCACCCGGAACCGCCACGTCGGCAGGTGCTCGCGCACCGCGGCCACCAGGGCGTCGCGCCCCGCCAGCAGGCGTTCGCGGTGCAGCGGCAGCACCTCGTCGGCATGGTCCATCAGGTCGGCCAGGACGAGCTGCTCGAAGACGGGTGCACCGAGGTCGAGCCCGATGCGGGCCTGCACGAGCCGGTCCATGTCGGCCAGCGGCGCCCGCACCCAGCCCAGCCGGAGTCCTCCCCAGAACGCCTTGCTGGCGCTGCCGATGGTGATCGCGTCGCCGGCGTACGCCGCGAGCGGCCGGGGCATCGACCCGGCCAGCCCGGGGCTGAGCGCCAGCGCCTGGTGGGCCTCGTCCGCGACGACGACGGTGCGGGTGCGGGCGAGCACGCCGGCGAGCTCCTCGCGCTGGGCGTCGGTCATCAGGTGCCCGGTCGGGTTCTGGAAGTCCGGGATGAGGTAGGCCAGCCGCGGCGACGTCTGGCGCAGGGTGGCGGCCAGGGCGTCGAGGTCCCAGCCGTCGGGGTCGACGGCCGCCGGGACGAGCCGCGCCCCGGCGTGGCGCACGGCCTGGGTCGCGTTGGGATAGGTCGGCGACTCGACCACCACGCGCTCCCCGGGGGCGGTGAAGGCCTGCGCGACGATCGAGGCGCCCGCCAGTGCCCCGGCCGTCACCATCACCTGCTCCGGCACGGTGGGCAGGCCGCGGGCCTCGTACGCAGCGGCGATCCGCGCCTGCAGGGCCGGCACGCCGAGCGGGAAGTAGCCCGGACCGCTGAGGTAGGCCGGCAGCTGCTCGGTGGCGCGCTGGTAGGCCTCGACGAGACCGGGCGGGGCGGAGTGGGCCGCGCAGTTGAGGTCGATGACGTCGTCGCCGCCGGCGCCGGGGAGCAGGGAGCGGTCGTGGGCCCGACGCCGCCCGCCCGGCACCGTCGTGAACGTGCCCGCACCGCGGCGCGCCTCGGCGTAGCCCGACTCGCGCAGCACCTCGTACGCCCGGGTGACGGTCGTGCGCGACACGTCGAGCGCGGCGGTGAGGTCGCGCTCGCTCGGCAGCCGGACGCCGATGCCCACTCGTCCGTCGCCGATGAGCACCCGCAGGCTCTCCGCCAGGCCGACGTACGCGGGGGAGCGGGGGAAGTCGCCCACGAGAGTGGCTACGCGCTGTGCGCTGACGATCCGGTTCATGCAGTCCACTCTCGCAGGATTGGCTATTTGGAACAAGGCCAATCGGCCGCAGGATGGGGTCATGACCAGCGCCACCCCGTCCTCCGCCCCCTGCGGCACCGGTGCACCGTCCGGCACCGTCCACGCCCCCCGCGGCGTCCTCGTCGACCTCGGTCCCATCGCCCAGCTCCGGGCCGGCCGGCTCGCGCGTCGGCTGCCCCAGCTCTACGTCGGTCTGGTCCTCTACGGCGTGTCCCTCGCCCTGATGGTACGCGGAGCGCTCGGTCTGGCCCCGTGGGACGTTCTGCACTCCGGCTTCGTCCGTCACGTGCCGATGACGCTCGGCCAGGCGGTCGTGCTGTTCAGCTTCGTCGTGCTGGTCCTCTGGATACCGCTGCGGGAGATGCCCGGACTGGGCACGATCAGCAACGCGATCGTCGTGGGGCTGTCCGCCGACGCGACCCTCGCGCTCCTCGAGCGCCCGGACGGCCTGCTCGGCCGGGTCGGCCTGATGGTGGGTGGCGTGGTGCTGTGCGGCATCGCCAGCGCGCTCTACATCGGTGCGCAGCTCGGGCGCGGTCCGCGCGACGGGCTCATGACCGGACTGGCCCGGCGCACCGGGCTGTCGCTGCGGCTGGTGCGCACCGGGCTCGAGGTGACCGTGGTCGTCATCGGGCTGCTGCTCGGCGGCGTGCTCGGCATCGGCACCGTGGCGTACGCCCTGGCGATCGGGCCGCTGACGCAGCTGATGCTCCCGTGGTTCACCGTCGACGTGATGGCCCCCGACGCCGACTGAGCGAACCCGGCGCGGTCAGCGGCGCGTGGCGATGACCGCGGAGGCGTCCGCGGCGACCATCACCTCGACCGCGGTGAAGCGGTCGTCGGTGAGCCACTGCTCACGCAGCGTGTCGACCCGGCCATAGGTGATCGGCGGCCACGACTCGCAGGGTGCGAAGTCGTCGAGCACCACGATGCCGCCGGGCTCGACGAGGTCGATCACGGCGTCCACGCCGACCTCCGACGGGCTGCCGGAGTCGAGGAAGAGCAGGGAGAACGGGCCGTGCTCGCGCAGCACGTTCCAGTCGGCTGCGAGCACCTCGACCTTGTGGTCGTCGTCGAAGATCTTCGAGGCCGCGCCGGCCAGCGACTCGTCGAGCTCGGCGGTCAGGATCCGCGCGCCGTTGCGTACGCCGCTGCGCAGCCAGGCGGTCCCGACGCCGCAGCCGGTTCCGAACTCGGCCATCGTCCCGCCCCGCGTGGCGGCGAGGGTGGCGAGCAACCGGCCGGTCTCGTTGCGGCAGAACGCGACGTAGCCGGCCTGGCGGCACACGTCGAACGCGCGCTGGACGATGTCGGGGAGAACCGGGGGAGCAGACATGAGGCCGCCGAGTCTGTCACCCCTCGCCCGTGATCCCAGTGGGCGGGCCGACGTCTCACGATCTGACACATTCCGGGAAATGCACTGCGCCGGCGCCGTCGGCGGTCGTACAGTCGGCTCACCATGCGGAGCGTCTTCGTACTTATCGATCGCCGCGGCGAGGCCTGACAGAGAGGCCACCTCGTCGCGGTGTTCGGCGTTGACGAGGTTCCGCCGCCCGGCCTTTCGCCCCTCCGCTGGGCACAGCCCAGCCGAGTTCGAAGCCGCCGCCTCCGTGGCGGGTCCACGCAGTCCTTGCGCGATCCGCACGCTCGTCGGCCGGCAGCCGGGCCCGGGCGATCCCCGCATCCCTGCTCCGTCACCCGCCGTGGTGTCGGCAGCTTCGGACTCACCCCACACCACGACGTGACCAGGAGTGAGAACGATGTACGACCTGTACCCCGACAGCTGGGGCCCCGCGGCCCACGACCCCGAGAACCCGCGCAGCGCGGAGAACGTGGCCCTGGCGCTGCAGACCGCGCTTGACCTGCGAGACGGCGGCGGCCAGCGTCCCGACGACAACTAACGTCAGCCGCATGCCAGACACCCAGCAGACCGCTCCCACCGGCACGCCCACCCTCGCCGTCATCCCCGGCGACGGCATCGGTCCGGAGGTGACCGCCGAGGCCCTCAAGGTCCTCGAGGTCGCATCCCCGGTGAAGTTCGAGTCGACGCGCTACGACCTCGGCGCCGAGCGCTACCTCGCAACCGGCGAGGTGCTGCCCGACTCGGTGCTCGCGGAGATCCGCGAGCACGACGCGATCCTGCTGGGAGCCGTGGGCGGCAAGCCCAACGACCCGAACCTGCCGCCCGGCATCCTCGAGCGCGGCCTGCTGCTCAAGCTGCGCTTCGAGCTCGACCACTACGTCAACCTGCGTCCGTCTCGTCTCTTCCCCGGCACCGCCTCACCCCTGGCCGAGCCGGTCCTGCAGAAGGGCGAGATCGACTTTGTGGTGGTCCGCGAGGGCACCGAAGGCCCCTACACGGGCAACGGCGGTGCCCTCCGGGTCGGCACCCCGGCCGAGATCGCGACCGAGGTGTCGGTCAACACCGCGTACGGCGTCGAGCGGGTCATCCGCGACGCCTTCGCGCGCGCCGAGCGGCGCCCGCGCAAGAAGGTGACGCTGGTCCACAAGACCAACGTCCTGGTCAACGCCGGGTCCCTGTGGTGGCGCTTGTTCGAGCAGGTCGCGGCCGAGCACCCCGACGTCACCACCGACTACATCCACATCGACGCGGCCATGATCTTCATGGTCACCGACCCCGCGCGCTTCGACGTGGTCGTCACCGACAACCTCTTCGGTGACATCCTCACCGACCTCGCCGCCGCCATCACCGGCGGCATCGGGCTCGCCGCCTCCGGCAACGTGAACCCCGACCGGACGGCGCCGTCCATGTTCGAGCCCGTGCACGGCTCGGCCCCCGACATCGCCGGCCAGCAGAAGGCCGACCCGACAGCCGCGATCCTCTCCGGCGCCCTGCTGCTCGACCACCTGGGGCACGCCGAGGCCGCCGCCGCGATCGAGACGGCCGTGCTGGCCGACCTCCGCGAGCGCGCTCCCGGCGCGACGCGGCGTACGAGCGAGGTCGGGGACGCCATCGCCGCCCGCCTCTGACCGACGCGCTCACGCGCGCGTCCGGATAGGTTGACCCCATGCAGATCAGCACCACCGCCAACCCCACGCCCGTCGACGACGCCCGGCTGGCCGAGATCCTCGCCAACCCCGGCTTCGGGACGTACTTCACCGACCACATGCTCACGGTCGAGTGGACGCCGGATGCGGGCTGGCACGCGGCCCGCATCGAGCCGTACGGACCGCTGACGCTCGACCCGGCGACGGCGGTGCTGCACTACGCGCAGGAGACCTTCGAGGGGATGAAGGCCTACCGCCACGCGGACGGCTCGGTGTGGACCTTCCGGCCCGAGCAGAACGCGGCGCGGATGGTGCGCTCCTCGCAGCGGCTGGCCTTCCCCGAGCTCCCCGTCGACGACTTCGTGGAGTGCGTGGACGCACTCGTGCGGACCGACCGGCGCTGGGTGCCCGACAGCGAGGGTGAGAAGTCCCTGTACCTCCGCCCGTTCATGTTCGCGTCCGAGACGTTCCTCGGGGTGCGACCCGCACAGCACGTGACGTTCATGGTGATCGCCTCGCCCGCGGGCGCCTACTTCAAGGGTGGCATCAAGCCGGTCAACCTCTGGCTCTCGGAGACCTTCACCCGTGCTGGCCGCGGCGGCATGGGGGCGGCCAAGACGGGGGGCAACTACGCCGCGTCGCTGGCCGCCCAGCGCGAGGCGATCGAGCAGGGCTGCGACCAGGTCGTCTTCCTCGACGACCAGGAGTTCCGCTACATCGAGGAGCTCGGCGGGATGAACCTGTTCTTCGTCCACGCCGACGGCTCGATCGTCACCCCTGAGACCGGCACCATCCTCGAGGGCATCACCCGCGCCTCGATCATCGAGCTCGCCGGCAAGCTCGGCCACGCGGTCGAGGAGCGCAAGTTCTCCCTCGACGAGTGGCGCCAGGGCGTCGCGTCGGGCCAGATCACCGAGATCTTCGCCTGCGGCACCGCTGCGGTGGTCACCCCGGTCGGAGAGCTGCGCTCGCCCCACGGCGTGACCCCGGCGCCCGCCAGCACCGAGCTGACCATGCGCATCCGTGAGGCGCTCGTGGGAATGCAGTTCGGTCGCGCCGAGGACACCTTCGGCTGGATGCACCGCGTCTGCTGACGGCATCGGCCGATCGGCCGATGAGGTCCGGCCTCGGGACCGATGCGACGTACGCCGTGCGCGACGAGGCTCTTCGCATGACGACGACCTCGCCCGAACGACTGCGTCCCTCGACCCGTGCCCGAGGCGACTGGTGGATCCCGACGAGCCTCCTCGCGCTCGCCGTCGTGCCCTCCGCCGGGGGCGCCGCTCGGCTCGTCGACCTCTCCGGTGGCCGTACCGCGGAGAACGCGCGCTTCTTCGACCTGCCCGCGCCGATCCTCGTCCACATCGTCGGGTCGACCACCTTTCTCGTCCTCGGGGCGCTGCAGGTCTGGCCCTCATTCCGCCGCAGGCGTCCGGCCTGGCACCGCTGGAGCGGTCGGGTGCTGGTCCCGGCGGGCCTCGCCGGTGGGCTCAGCGGCATGTGGATGGCTGCCTTCTCCGACGTCCCGGCCCACGACAACGCCACGCTGATGTGGTTGCGGCTGCTGTTCGGCGCGGTGATGGTGGCGGGGCTGGTCCTCGGGCTGCTCGCCATCCGTCGCCGCGACGTCCGCACGCACCAGCGATGGATGGCACGGGCGTACGCCGTGGCGCAGGGCGCCGGCACGCAGGCGCTGTTCCTCGACCCGGTCGTCGTCCTCGCCGGACAGCCGTCCGGCAACCTCAAGGCGGTCGTGATGGGCGCGGCCTGGGTGGTCAACCTCGCGGTCGCGGAGTGGCTGGTGCGCCGGTCCCGCCAAGGACCGGGGTCGGCTAGCGTGACGCCTCCGGGATCCGGGCAGATCGAGGGACGTCTGCCGTCCACCACTAGGTCCCCGTGAGCGAGGTGGGCAGTGAAGGCCACTGAGTGGAAGCGAGTGGTGAAGCCGCTCCTGCCCGACGATGACTGGGCGTTCCGCGGGCGCGCCGTCTATCGCACGCCGGTGCGCCACGTGGCGGTCGGTCTGCTCGCCGAGGGATCCGGCTGGAGCACCGGTGTCTACGTGCACCGACTGAGGCTGCCGCTCTTCGTGCCCGGCGAGGACTGGACGCTGGACTGGTCCGACCGCCTCGGCGGTGGCGCACACACCTGGTCGACCGACGACGGGGCCGAGCTGAGCGCGACGGTGGCGCGCGCCCTGTGCGAGATCGGCGACGAGCAGGACGCGTTGCGCCACATCGCCGACCCCGTCGAGAAGGTCAACTGGCGGATGCTCGAGGACGTCGCCGGGAGCCGGGTGCTGCTCGGTCAGGGTGGGAGGGCGCTCCGGACGATCGAGGACGCGCTGGCCGAGCCCCGAGGACGCAGCTGGGACTCCGACCTCGTGGACCGGCTCGAGGAGCTGCAGCAGCTGTTGAGGGAGGACGGCCTCGCGGGGGCCGAGCGCGTGCTCGAAGCCCGGGCGGGGCGGACAGCCGGTGCCTTGGGGATCTCCCGCCCTTCATCACCCCGATAGCCTTCGGTCGTGAGCGAGGCGGACACCGGCGGCGGGCTCCAGCAGTCGACCTGCAAGGGATCGAGCGCGTTCGAGGCGCAGAGCTCGCGGTCGCTGCGCGACTTCATCCGCACCGAGTCCGGGTCGGCGGGGATGCTGGTCGTCGCGGCGCTGGTGGCCCTGGCCTGGGCCAACTCGCCGTGGTCGCAGTCCTACGTCGACCTGTGGCACACCGAGCTGTCGATCCGGTTCGGCGACGGCGGCCTGTCGATGGACCTGCACCACTGGATCAACGACGGCCTCATGGTCGTGTTCTTCTTCGTGATCGGGCTGGAGGTGCGCAAGGAGTTCGCGATCGGCGAGCTCACCGACCGCAGCCGGGTCGTCGTGCCGCTGGTCGCCGGGATCACCGGCATGCTCGTCCCGGCGATGATCTTCCTCGCGCTCAACCCCTCCGGCGAGCAGGCGGCCGGCTGGGGTGCGGTGATCGGCACCGACACGGCGTTCCTGCTCGGCGTGATGGCCCTGGTCGGGCCGGCGGTCTCGACGCAGCTGCGGATCTTCCTGCTGACCCTGACGGTCATCGACGACATCGTCGCGGTGAGCGTGATCGGCATCGTCTACGCCGACGACCTGTCGCTCGGCGCGCTGTCCGTCGCGGCCGCCTGCCTGCTGGTCCTGGTGGTCCTGGACCGCGCGGGCGTGTGGCAGGCCGGCCCGTACGTCGCGGTGGTGCTGGTGCTCTGGGTCGCCACCGTCGAGTCCGGCGTGCACGCCTCGATCGCCGGCATGCTGAGCGGGCTGCTGGTCCCGGCGCTCGACCCGCGGCGCTCCGACGTCGAGGAGGCGGCGAGGACGTTCCGCGCGTTCCGGCAGTCCCCGATGCCCGGCGTGCAGCGGGCCGCACGACGCTCGCTCACCCGCGCCATCTCGGTCAACGAGCGCCTCCAGGAGGCACTGCACACCCCGACCAGCCACGTCGTCGTCCCCGTCTTCGCCCTCGCCAACGCGGGCGTCGACCTCCGCGACGGCGTGCTCGGTGACGCATTCGGGTCGGCGCTGATGTGGGGCATCGTGCTCGGCCTGGTCGTGGGCAAGGCCGTCGGCATCTTCGCCGGTGCGTTCGTCAGCGTCCGCCTCGGCTGGGGGAGGCTGCCGCAGGGGGTCGGGCTGGGGCACACGCTCGCGGGCGGTGCTCTGTCAGGCATCGGGTTCACGGTGTCGCTGCTCATCATCAGCCTCGCGTTCGAGTCCTCGCGGCTCCAGGACCAGGCCCGCGTCGGCGTGCTGGTGGCCGCGGTGCTCGCCAGCCTCGCGGGCTGGCTTGCGTTCCGGTTCGCGGCGCGCTTCCTGGGCCAGCGCGACGCGGCGCTGCCGACGGTGCTGAGCCGACCGGTCGACCCAGCCCGCGACCACGTCGCCGGACCGGTCGACGCGCCGCTGACGCTCGTGGAGTACCTCGACTACGAGTGCCCGTTCTGCGCCCGCGTGAGCGGCGTAGGCGACGAGCTGCGCGCCCACTTCGGCGACCGGCTGCGCTACGTCACCCGGCACCTGCCGCTGACCGTGCACCCGCACGCGGAGCTGGCCGCGCTCGCGGCGGAGGCCGCCGCCCGCCAGGGCCGCTTCTGGGACATGCACATGGTGCTCTTCGCCCACCAGGACCAGCTCGAGCTGGAGGACCTGGCCGGCTACGCCGCTGAGCTCGACCTCGACGTCGAGCAGTTCCTCCGTGACCTCGACGACGACGAGCTCGCCCGCCACGTCGCCCACGACGTCGCGTCAGCCGAGGAGAGCGGCGTACGGGGCACCCCGACCTTCTTCATCGGCGAGACCCGGCACACCGGGCCCCACGACGCGCGCACCCTCATCGCGGCGCTGGAGGCGGCGGCCGTCGCGCGCTGACCCGGCGCCGGGGCGTCCAGGTGGTTGTCCTGACGGCCCAACCGTTCGACCATGACGGTGCGTTAGGTGTCCGAGAGGGGACCCGGCCATGGACGAACCCGCGTTCAGCGACTACGTGGCGGCACGACGGCCACAGATGTACCGCACCGCGTGCCTGCTGTGTGGCGACCCGCACCGGGCCGAGGACGTCGTCCAGGACGCGTTGGCGCGGCTGTACGTCGTGTGGGACCGGGTGGGGCGGATGGAGAACATCGACGGCTACGTGCGCCGAACCATCGTCAACGCCAACTACAGCGACCGGCGCCGGCCATGGCGCCGCGAGCGGCTCGTGCAGCCCCGCGACGTGCCGGTCGAAGCAGGGTTCCCCGCGGAGGACGCGGAGGCGATCCGGGCCGCGATCAGCGCCCTCCCGCTCGGCCAGCGGCGGGTGGTCGTGCTGCGCCACATCTGGAACCTCACCGTCGAGGAGACCGCCGCCGAGCTGCAGGTCAGTCCCGGGACCGTGAAGAGCCAGAGCGCCGACGCGCTCGCCGCCCTCAGGCGGGCTCTGGCGCCATCCTTCGGTGCCACGCTCGGGCAAGGAGGCGAACGATGAACGATGACCTCGAGGTCCTGCGCCGGCTCGTGGACTACCACGACCACATCGCTGCGCCACCGGTTGCTGTCGCCGATGACCTGCGTCGGGGACGTCGGCGGGTGCGGCGCAGGCGCGCGGTCGTCGCCGGCACCCTGGCCGCCGGCCTCGCCTCGGCGGTCGCCGCCGTCACCCTCGTCATCGGCGCCGAGCCGGGTGGACGTCCCGAGCCGGCGGGCCCACCGTCGCCACCTGCCAGCACTGATTCCCGTCGAGGGAGCCCCGGCCTCGTCGCGCCGCTGATCGCACCCGACTCGATGCTCGACGTGCGCGAGCTCGGTTTTCGCGTCGAGGGCCTGCAGACAGTCGGTGGCCGCCTCCTTGCTGATCGTCAGGAGGTCGAGGTGGTGGTTGAGCGCGCCACCTACAGTGTGGAGGTGTACTACCAGGGCAGGGACCCGGAGCTGTCGGCGTCCGATCCCTCAGGGCAGGAGATCCGCGTCCACGGGGTGGCCGGCACGCTCGTCGAGCGGCCCGACTTCGGCTCGCACCTCACCTACCTCATCTGGGAGTACGCGCCGGACTCATGGGCGGTGGTGCGGCGGTCGGAAGACTCCTCGGTCCCGTCGAGGAAGGCAGAGGTGCTCGTCGTCGCGGAGGCCGTCCGCCCGGGCGGCCCGGCTGTGCGTGTGCCGTTCCGGCTCGGTACGGCCTCGGCCCCCTTGCTGCGGTCCGAGACCCTCGTGGAGGTCTGGATGTCCCGCGACGCCGCATCGTGGCGAGCCTCCTACGAGAGTGGCCTGGGCCTCGTGGGCAACCCGTCGACTTCCGGCGGACGGTGCGGCGGGTCCGCAATGGCCTCACGCTCCGAGCGGTCCTTCAGCCATCGCGGGCACCCCGGTTGTGTCGAAGCTGTTGACGAGGACCTGTCCGAGGTCGGCTCCGTGGAGCTGGAGGTCGACGGACAGACGCGGCAGGTCCACCGGCACGGCGCCCCGCTGGCGGGGTACCGGGTCGAGGACCTCGCCGACCTTCTCGCAGGCATCACGGTCGCGTCATCGGACGACCGAGCGATCTGGTTCGACCTGGCAACGGCCTTCGGCGGCTGACAGGGGAGCACCCCTGACTCGCGACAGGCGCGGGTACGGGCCGCCAGTGCCCGGTGGGACGTGCCAGCAGCCCCGCCGATCGGACCATCGGCGGGGTGTGGGGCGGGGTCATCGTCGGCGGGGGCGTGGGATGCCGGGTGGGTCGGGTGGGTCGAGCTCGGTGGTGCCGGTGTGGTCGCGTCGGTAGCGGTAGCCGTGGGGAGCCGTCCACTCGAACACCCCGGGCGCGACCATGGCGTAGCGCCAGGCTGAGTGGGTCTTGAGCCGGTGGTGGAACCGGCACAGCGCGGCGAGGTTGCCTGTGGTCGTCGGCCCGGGCTGGGGTCTGCCCTCGGCCTCGGCGTGTTCGTCCCACGGCACGACATGATCGATGTCGCAGCCCCGGGCGGGGTGGCTGCAGCGGGGGAACACGCACGTGCGGTCGCGCAGGATGATCTGCTCGCGGAGCATGGCCGGGACCTTGCGCGTCTGGCCAGTGAGCGGGGTGTTGAGGTCGATGACGGGCTTGATCGTCACGCTCGTGTGGGTGTCGCCGCGCCAGGCCTGGATCTGCTTGAGGAGGACGAGGCGCTGGCCGTTCTCCATCCGCCCGGTCGGCCCGAAGATC
>NZ_BNAD01000025.1 GCF_014653115.1 Nocardioides flavus (ex Wang et al. 2016)
CTCACGATGGCCGAGTGCGATCGGGTTGCCCTGCAGCTGAACACCCGGCCCCGCAAGACCCTCGAATGGCAGACTCCCGGCCAGGCCCTCAACAAGAGGCTCGTTGCAACAGCCGTTTGAGTCCGCGCCGTTGACGCGGGTGCGCCAGTATGAGACAATCGAACAAGTGTTCGACGACTCGACTGGAGGCCGTGATGGCGGAGGCAGTGGGACAGGAGTGGCAGGCCAGTGACCTGCACGCGCTGGCCGACCTGCTGGCCGACCTGACGCCCGGCACGCTGGGGCCGGACCTGCTCGACCAGCTCGAGGCCCTCGAGCGGATCAAGTCCGCGGCTGCGGCCGCCCAGGCGGTCGTGGCAGCCACCTTCGCAGACGTCGCCGACAGCGAGGATGCGCCGGTGGACGGTCGGCGTACGCCGCCGCGGGCGATGTCGATCGGGGCCGAGGTCGCGCTCGCGACGCTGGCCAGCCCCTACGCCGGAGAGCAGCGAGTCCTGCTGTCCCACCGCCTGCGCGACGACCTGCCGCTGACGTTGGCCGCGCTGGGTCGCGGCGAGCTGACCGAGGCCCGCGCTCTCGCGATCGCCCGCGGGGTCGACCACCTCACTCCCGAGCAGCGCGGCCGGGTCGACGAAGACCTGGCGCCACGGCTGGCCGGCCTCGGCGACGTTCGTCTCCGCGACGCCGTGCGGCGCTCGTGCCTCACCCACGCCGCCGATGCCGAGGCCCGCCGTTGTCGGCGTGCGCGCGCCGACCGCCGCGTCACCAGCCGCGCGCTCGATGACGGCACCGGTCGGCTCACAGCCATCCTGCCGCTCGAGGCCCTGGTCTGCGTGCGCGGCGTCCTCGACGCCGAGGCCGCCGCGGCCCGCGCTGCCGGCGACTCGCGCACCGCGGGTCAGGCCCGCGCAGACATCCTTGCCGCGCGGATCACGGGACGGGACCCCGCCTCCGACCCCCCGCCCGTCAAGGTCAACCTGGTCATCGGTGTGGAGTCACTTCTCGGCGATGGCACCGAGCCCGGCCAGATCCTGGGCGCTGGACACCTCCCTGCCGCCCTGTGCACCGACCTCGTCCGCCGCGCCAGCGCTGCGGCGAAGGCCATCATCAGGCGGCTCTTCGTCACCCCTGCGGACCGGGCGTTGATCGCGATGGAGTCGACGACTCGCAGGTTCGACGGGCTGCTCGCCGAGTTCCTCGACCTGCGTGACGGCGGCCTGTGTCGCACCCCGGGCTGCAACGCCGCCATCCGCCACCACGACCACATCACACCCGTCGCCGACGACGGGCCGACGGCCGCATCGAACGGCCAAGGGCTGTGCGAGCGCTGCAACTACGTCAAGGAATCCCCCGGTTGGACCTCCTGGGTCGCCGATCCCGGAGACACCGGCCTCCACGAGGTCCACGGCGTCACCGAGCACCTCCGCCTCGTCAGATCCACGGCGCCACCGGCGCCTGGAGGGGACGGTTGCCTCGTCGACTACTCACCGTTCGAGCTGCGGCTCGCCAGCACCTTCACCCTGATCTCCTAGTTCGTCGTGCCAGAAGGAGTGGGCGAGGCGGGCGAGGTCAGCGCGCTCGTTCACTTGGTCGTCGTGCTCGTAGTCGTACTCCCAAGGCAGGTGGCGGCCGATGCGGGCCGCGACGGTTTGCCAGTCCGGCCTTGGACTCATGGCGGTGATCAGCGCTCAACGCTGACTCGAACGCCGTGGGGGACCACGACTTCATCAGCCAAACCCCGTGAACGGGCAGGACTTCCCCGCCGGGCAGCACGTCCGGATCTGCTGCCCTGAGCGCACCCGTGACGCCAGCGTCATGTCAGGGCGCACCGGCGTGCGCTAGGTTCGCGCCATGGACGCCTCCGCCGCGACGGCCTGGCAGCCGGAGCCGGGATGGCAGCGCCTCCCGGGTGCGGGGCCGGCCACCGTGGGGTTGTGGTCGACACAGGTCGGCGGACGCGACGTCGTCGTCAAGCGGCTCGCCCGGCCCGATCCGTACGATGGGCCGGGGCCGCTGCGGCCGTCCGACGTGAACTACTGGCGACGCGCGGCCGACGTCGCCCTCAGCGGGGTCGTCGCGGGCACCCCCGGGCTCCGCGAGGCACCGGTGGTGCGCGTGGACGAGGACGACGAAGGTGTCACGCTCGTGCACGAGCGGGTCGAGACCCACGACGCGCCCGGGCTGTGGCTCGCGGCGTGCCTCGGCCGCTTCGCGGCAGTCGACCTCGGCTCGTACGGGTGGCTGGCGCGCGACCAGCTCCGCAGCCGGCTCGCGCTCGTCGAGCGGCGCGGGGGGTGGCGCACCCTCGCGCGCACACCGATGGCCGACATCGCCGACCACCTGTGGCGGCAGCGGACGGTCTGGCTCGACCGGTGCGACGCGCTGCCGCAGGTGGCCCAGCACGGCGACCCGTCCGCCGCCAACATCCCCGGTCGCCACGGCGAGGGTGCCGTCGCCATCGACTGGGCCCACCTGGGTCGCGGGCCGGTCGGCGCCGACCTCGGCTACCTCTCGCTCGCGACCCGCGAGGACGTCGACCCGCTGGTCGAGGCCTACGTCAGTGCGTTGCCATCCGGGCTTGCCTCGACCGACGACGTGCTGACGGGCGCGCGGGTGATGGCCGTCTACACCGCGCTCACCCGTCTCGACTGGGCGCTCGCCCGCGTGGCCGACGGCGAGGGTGCGCTGGCCGGGAAGTTCCGCCACCCGAGCGTCGCGCCCTACATCTACGCCATGCAGCGCCAGGTGGGGCACATCGAGGCGCTGCTGCGGTGAGGCAGGTAGCGAGGAGGGTTCAGAGGCTGGACGCCGAGAAGGTGTCGCAGGCCTCGAGGCTGCCCTCCTCGTAGCCGCGGCTGAACCACGCCTGCCGCTGCTCCGACGACCCGTGCGTCCACCCGTCCGGGTTCACGCCCTGGCCCGACCGCTGCTGGATGCGGTCGTCACCCACCGCCTTGGCGGAGTCCAGCGCCTCGGCGATGTCGCCCTCGTCGAGCGTGATCAGCTCGCTGTCCTCGGCGTGCCGGGTCCACATGCCGGCGTAGCAGTCGGCCTGCAGCTCCAGGCGTACGGCGTCGGACTCGGGACCCTGCTGGGTGCGGACCTGACCCATGGTGCCCATCAGGTTCTGGATGTGGTGGCCGTACTCGTGCGCCAAGACGTAGGGCTCCACGAAGTCACCGCCCTGACCGCCGAGCTCGCGCTCGAGGACCTCGGGGAAGAACGAGGTGTCGAGGTAGATCTGCTGGTCGGCCGGGCAGTAGAAGGGGCCCACCTGCGAGGTGGCCTGGCCGCAGCCGGTGTTGACCCCGCCGGCGAAGGTGTTGATGGTCGACGGCGCGAACTGCGTGTCGCCCTGGTCGGGCAGCGTCTCGGCCCAGTACTGCTCGAGGGACAGCGCCACGGCCTTGCGGGCGCAGTCGGGGTCGTCCTGGGCGTCGGCACCGGTGCGGCAGTTGGCGTAGCGCTGGTCGCCGGAGTCGATGCCCTCGGGCTGGCCCTGCGGCTGCGAGTCCCCGCCGGGACTCGGGAGACCGCCGCCCACGCACTGCGTCAGCACCACGAACAGGATGATGATCAGGATGCCGCCGATGCCGCCGCCGGCGCGGGTGCCGCCGGGCAGCGGGATGCGCATCCCGCCACCGCCGCCGCCACCGCGGCCCGCGTCGGAGACCCTGCCCCCGCTGATGTCGGCCTTGGGGTTGAAGCGCATGGGCGTTGCCTTTCCGCACGTGGTGACGCCGAGGTGGAGCCTGTCGGCAGGTTAGCGCGAAGCCTCGCCGATGGGGCTCCGGCTCCCACCCCTTCGTAGGATGTGCCGCGATGATCACCGCCCAGAAGCTCGAGGTCCGAGCCGGCGCGCGGCTCCTCATGGAGGACGTCACCTTCCGCATCGCCGCAGGCGACAAGGTGGGCCTCGTGGGGCGCAACGGCGCCGGCAAGACGACCCTCACCCGCATCCTCGCCGGAGAGGGCCAGCCCGCGTCCGGGCAGGTCCTGCGCAGCGGCGACGTGGGCTACCTGCCCCAGGACCCCCGGGTCGGCGACCCCGAGGTCATCGCCCGCGACCGCATCCTCTCCGCACGCGGCCTCGACGAGGTCGTACGCCGGCTGCGCGCGGCCGAGGTCGACATGGCCAGCGACGACCCGAAGGTCCACGAGCGTGGGATGAAGCGCTGGGCGCGTGCCGACGCCGAGCTGCACGCCGGCGGCGGGTACGCCGCGGAGTCCGAGGCCGCGCAGATGGCCGCGGCGCTCGGCATCGAGGAGCGGCTGCTCGCCCAGCCGATCGGCACGCTGTCCGGTGGCCAGCGCCGCCGCGTCGAGCTCGCCCGCATCCTGTTCTCGGGTGCCGAGATCATGCTCCTCGACGAGCCGACCAACCACCTCGACGCCGACTCCATCGTGTGGCTGCGCGACTTCCTCAAGGCCCACCGCGGCGGGTTCGTCGTGATCAGCCACGACAACGCGCTGCTCGAAGCGACCGTCAACAAGGTCTTTCACCTCGACGCCAACCGTGCCGTCATCGACGTCTACAACATGGGCTGGCACAACTACCTCACCCAGCGCGAGGACGACGAGAAGCGCCGCCGCCGGGAGCGTCAGAACGCCGAGAACAAGGCCAAGGTGCTCACCGACCAGGCCAACAAGATGCGGGCCAAGGCCACCAAGGCGCAGGCCGCGCAGTCCATGCTCAAGCGCGCCGAGAAGATGATGGCCGGCATCGAGACCGAGCGCCAGGCCGACAAGGTCGCCCGGATCGCGTTCCCCGAGCCCGCCCCGTGCGGCAAGACGCCGCTCATGGGAAGCGACCTGTCCAAGTCGTACGGCTCGCTCGAGGTCTTCACCGCCGTCGACCTGGCGATCGACCGCGGCAGCCGGGTCGTCATCCTCGGCCTCAACGGCGCAGGCAAGACGACGATGCTGCGCATCCTGGCCGGCGTCGACCAGCCCGACACCGGTGAGGTGGTGCCCGGCTACGGGCTCAAGATGGGCTACTACGCCCAGGAGCACGAGACCCTCGACGTCAATCGGACGGTGCTGGAGAACATGCACAGCGCGGCACCCGAGCTCACCGACACGCAGGCCCGCTCGGTGCTGGGCTCCTTCCTCTTCTCCGGCGACGACGCACACAAGCCCGCCGGGGTGCTCTCCGGTGGCGAGAAGACCCGGCTCGCCCTCGCGATCCTCGTCGTCTCCAGCGCCAACGTGCTGCTCCTCGACGAGCCCACCAACAACCTCGACCCCGCCTCCCGCGAGGAGGTGCTGCACGCGATCCGCAGCTACACCGGGGCGATCATCCTGGTGACCCACGACGAGGGCGCCGTCCGCGCGCTCGACCCCGACCGCGTGCTGCTGCTGCCCGACGGCGACGAGGACCTGTGGAGCGAGGACTACGCCGACCTGGTGTCGCTCGCCTGAAGTTACTGCCCAGTAGTAGCCTCGGCGCATGACTCCCGAAGAGCTCGCCGCGGTCGGCCTCCGTCTCGACGTGGACGGCGCGGTCGCCACGATCACCCTCGACCGCCCCGAGGTCCGCAACGCGCAGACCCCGGCGATGTGGCTCGCGCTCGCCGCGATCGGCGACAGTCTGCCCGACGAGGTCGGGGTCGTCGTGGTGGCGGGGGAGGGCGACACGTTCTCCGCCGGCCTCGACCGGGCGATGCTCGACCCGGCCAACGCCGGTGAGGGCAGCGTGCTCGGCCTGCTCGCGCTCGACGACGCGGCCGCCTCCGCGCGGATCGAGGAGTTCCAGCGGGGCTTCACCTGGCTGCGCGACCCGCGCTTCGTCTCGATCGCCAAGGTCCGGGGGTACGCCATCGGCGCCGGCTTCCAGCTCGCCCTGTCCTGCGACCTGCGAGTGGTCGCCGACGACGCCAAGTTCTCCATGAAGGAGTCGGCGCTCGGCCTGGTGCCCGACCTCACCGGCACCAAGCCGCTTGTCGAGCACGTCGGCTACGCCCGCGCCCTGGAGATCTGCGCGACCGCCCGCGTCGTCGCGGCCGAGGAGGCCGTACGCATCGGCCTGGTCACGTCGTGCGTCCCGGCCGCCGAGCTCGACGCGGCCGTCGCGGACCTCGCCGCGGCCCTGGTCGCCCCGATGCCCGGTGTCGTCAGCGAGACCAAGACCCTCCTGCAGGGAGCAGCCGACCGCGACCTCGACGAGCAGCGACGTCTCGAGCGGGAGGCGCAGGTACGGCGGTTCCGCGCCGTCGCAGCCGCACTCGCCTGACCGGCCGGGGCCCGAGGAACAATGCCGCTCGGGCACGGGTTGAGCACTCGGGACGAGCAGAGGAGCGAGCATGTCGATGGGACCGGGGGGCGGTGGTCCGCCGTGGCGGCACCTGCGCAGCGACCGGAGCGTCGTCGACACCAAGATCGAGCGCCGCACGCTGCGTCGCGTGCTGGGCTTCGCGCGCCCGCACCGCAGGCTGATCGCGGGCTTCCTGGGCGTGACGGTGGTCGACGCCGCGCTCGTCGTCCTGCCGCCGCTGCTGCTCAAGATGATCATCGACGACGGCGTGCAGAACGGCGACACCTCGCTCGTGGTGTGGCTCGCGATCCTGGTGGCCGTCGTCGCGGTCGTCGACTCCGGCTTCGGGCTGATCACCGGGTGGCTCTCGAGCCGCATCGGTGAGGGACTGATCTACGACCTGCGCACGCAGGTCTTCGCCCACGTCCAGCGGCAGTCGCTCGCGTTCTTCACCCGCACCCAGACCGGGGCGCTCGTGAGCCGGCTCAACAACGACGTCATCGGTGCGCAGCGCGCCTTCACCTCGACGCTGCAGGGCACCGTCTCCAACGTGATCTCCGCCGTCGTGGTGGGCGTGACGATGCTGTTCCTCAGCTGGCCGGTGACGGTGCTGTGCCTGGCGCTCTTCCCGATCCTGCTCATCGCCTCGCGGGTGGTGGGCGCCAAGCTGGCCGACCTGTCGCGCCAGCAGATGGACGGCAACGCCGACCTCGGCAACGCCATGACCGAGCGGTTCAACGTCGGCGGCGCGATGCTGCTCAAGCTCTTCGGGCGGCGCGAGGCGGAGGACGTGGCGTACGCCCGCAAGGCCGCGGTCGTGCGCGACCTCGGCGTGCGGATCTCGCTGCTCACCCGCATCTTCTTCGCCGCGATGACGCTGGTGCCGCAGCTGGCGACCGCGCTGGTCTACGGCATCGGCGGCTGGCTGGCCATCCGCGGCGACCTGTCCGTCGGCACCATCGTCGCGCTCGGCGTGCTGCTCACCCGTCTGCTCGGCCCGCTGCAGGGCCTGTCCAACGTCCGCATCGACGTGATGACCGCGCTGGTGAGCTTCGACCGGGTCTTCGAGGTCCTCGACCTGCCCTCGCTCATCCGGGAGAAGCCCGACGCGGTGGTCCTGCCCGCCTCGGCCTCGCGGCTCGAGTTCGACCACGTCGCCTTCACCTACCCGCGGGCCGACGAGATCTCGCTCGCCTCGCTCGAGACCGTCGCCCGCACCGAGTCGCGTGACACCGGTCGGGTGCTGCACGACGTCACGTTCACCGCCGAGCCGGGCCAGATGGTCGCCCTCGTCGGCCCCTCGGGCGCCGGCAAGACGACGGTCACGCACCTCGTCGCGCGCCTCTACGACGTCGAGTCCGGGGCTGTGCGCGTCGGCGGCCACGACGTCCGGGACGTCACGCTGCAGTCCCTCGAGGACGTCGTCGGCTACGTCACCCAGGACGCGCACATGTTCCACGACACCATCCGGGCCAACCTGCTGTACGCCCGTCCCGACGCCCTCGAGAGCGATGTCTGGGACGCGCTCGAGGCGGCGCAGATCGCCGGGCTCGTGCGCTCGCTGCCCGACGGGCTGGACACGGTCGTGGGCGACCGCGGCTACCGGCTCAGCGGGGGCGAGCGCCAGCGGCTCGCCATCGCCCGGCTCCTGCTCAAGGCACCGTCCGTCGTCGTCCTCGACGAGGCGACCGCACACCTCGACAGCGAGTCCGAGGCGGCCGTCCAGCATGCTCTCGACGCGGCCCTCGAGGGACGCACGTCGCTGGTGATCGCCCACCGGCTCTCCACGGTGCGCAACGCCGACCTGATCCTCGTCCTCGACGAGGGCCGCGTCGTCCAGCAGGGCACCCACGCCGACCTGCTGGCCGCCGGCGGGCTGTACGCCACCCTCCATGCCACCCAGTTCCGCGAGGCCGCGACTCAGGGCTGAGCCGGGCCTTCAGTCCCGTCCCGCGCGCTGCTCCCGCTCGACGGCGGGCCGCTCCGGGTCGTCCTGGTCGGTTCCCGGGTCGAGCCGGTCGCGCAGCGTGCGGCGACGCTTCTGTGCCGGCGGGCCCGGCCGCGCGGTGGCCCCGGTGGGCTTCGAGGCAGGTGCCTGGTTGCTGCCCCACGGGCCCCGGCCGCCGCGCCACTCGTCGTAGATGAGGTAGAGGAACCCGAAGATGGCCAGCGCCCCGAAGAACCACCACTGCAGGCCGTAGAAGAAGTGGGGGCCCTCGTCGAGCTCCGGCAGCTCGACCGGTTGCAGCGGGGTCTCGGGTTCGGGCGACTCCGAGCGGAGGTCCACCCAGCCACCGAGGACCTCGCGGTCCAGCGCCTCGCCGATCCGCTCGCTGTCGACCGCACGCGTGGACCGGTCGGCGACCTCCGTGCTGTCGCCCTCGGCGTCCTGGCGCACCCATCCGGTGATCGTCACCTCGCCCGCGGGCGGTGCGGGCACGTCGGCGGTGGTCGCGCCCCGGTTGTCCGTGGCGTACCAGCCCCGATCCACGAGCAGGCTGGTGCCGTCGGACAGCTCCAGCGGGACCACCACGTCCACGCCCGCCGCGCCTTCGCGCGTGCGGTAGCGCACGATCACGGTGTCCTCGACCGCGTACGTCCCGGTGGCCTCGACGATGCGCCACTCGTCGGCCAGCGCGACGTCCCGACCGGGGGCCAGCACGTCGGCGACCGGGTCGGCCCCGGCCCGCTCGTTGCGCTGGATGATCTCGTTGCGCTCCTGACGGTCGTCGAGCCGGTTGAACTGCCACTCGCCGAGTCGCCAGGCCACCCAGGCCAGCGCGACGACCACGAGCGCGAAGACGATCCAGCGGCGTGAGACCAGGAACCGCAGCTTGTGCACGTTGCGAGGCTATCCGGCGCGTCCTGAGCGCAGATCGGGTGCCTCGGGCACGATCGTTAGACTGTGACAGTGACGACACCGCTGGCTGACCGCTTCGGACGCGTGGCCACGGACCTGCGTGTCTCGCTCACCGACCGCTGCAACCTCCGCTGCAACTACTGCATGCCCGCCGAGGGCCTCGACTGGCTCCCCACGGAGCAGACCCTCACCGACGACGAGGTGGTGCGGCTGATCACGATCGGCGTCGAGCGCCTCGGCATCCGCGAGGTGCGGTTCACCGGCGGCGAGCCGCTGCTGCGCCGCGGCCTGGTGGACATCGTGGGGCGTACGCACGCGCTCGGGGTCGAGACGTCGCTGACGACCAACGCGCTCGGCCTCTCGCGGACCGCGCAGGCCCTGGCCGACGCCGGGCTCGATCGCATCAACGCCAGCATCGACTCCGTGCGCCCCGAGACCTTCGCCACCATCACGCGGCGTGACCGCCTCGCCGACGTCGTCGCCGGGCTCGAGGCCGCGAAGGCCGCGGGGCTCGGTCCGGTCAAGCTCAACGCCGTGCTCCTGCGCGGCACCAACGACGACCAGGCGGCCGAGCTGTTGCGGTGGAGCATCGAGCACGGCTACGAGCTGCGGTTCATCGAGCAGATGCCTCTCGACGCCCAGCACGACTGGAGCCGGGCGGCGATGGTGACGGCCGACGAGATCTTCGACGCGCTGTCCACCGAGTTCACCCTGACCCCCCACGGGGAGCCGCGGGGGAGTGCCCCGGCCGAGCTCTTCGACGTGGACGGCGGGCCCGCCACCGTCGGGATCATCGCCTCGGTCACCCGGCCGTTCTGCGGTGACTGCGACCGCGTGCGGCTCACCGCCGACGGTCAGGTGCGCAACTGCCTGTTCGCCCGCGAGGAGTCCGACCTGCGTACGGCGCTGCGCTCCGGCGCCGGCGACGAGGAGATCGCCGAGCGCTGGGTCATCGCGATGCGCGGCAAGCGGGCCGGGCACGGCATCGACGACGTGACGTTCCTCCAGCCCGACCGCCCGATGTCCGCCATCGGTGGGTGAGCGGAGACGCGTCAGCTCGTAGGGGCGTGGGGGACGACGTCCTTCAGGAACCCGCGCGCGCCGAGGAAGTCCGACAGCGAGGCGCGGTGCTCGTCGCACGCGAGCCACGACTTGCGCCGCTCGGGGGTGTGGATCCTGGGGTTGTTCCACTGCAGGTCCCACACGGCGTCGGCCTGGCAGCCCTTGGCCGAGCAGATGTCGCGGTCGAGCTCCATCGACGTCCTCCTCTCGGCCGGGGCCACAACGAGAAGTGCCGGACAGCCACGGGGGGAAGCTGTCCGGCACTCCGACGCTCACGCAGACGGGGGATGCTGCGCTAGCTCCATGATCATTCCATGGGACTGGGTGAAAACCAAACTTTCGACACGGCCGTGTCGATCGAATTTTCCTCAGTCCTCGTTGCGTCCGGCCGTCAGTTCATGGGCGCCGGGACCGTCGGGCAGCCTGAATCCGTCGTCACGCTGGTTCTCGGCGTTCGCGACGACCACCGCGAGGAAGGGGAGGAACACCGCGGCTGCGACCAGGATCCACCGCAGCACCCCGTCCCCGACGAACACCGCGGCGAGGAAGCACACCGTACGGATGCTCATCGAGATGGCGTAGCGGCGCTGGCGGGACTTCATGTCCGCGGCGGCGCTGCTGCGGGCCGTCGTGATGCGGACAGCGTCGGACTTGGCCATGCCACGAGTCTACGTCGCTAGGCTCAACCACCCACGCCCAGCGCTCAGCAGGAGGAACCCCCATGTCCAACCGCACCTACCGGGTCACCGAGATCGTCGGGACGTCGCCGGACGGGGTCGACCAGGCCATCCGCAACGGCATCCAGCGCGCGGGACAGACGCTGCGCCACATCGACTGGTTCGAGGTCACCCAGATCCGGGGCCAGGCCAAGGACGGCTCGGTCGAGCACTTCCAGGTCGGGATGAAGGTCGGCTTCCGCCTCGAGGACGAGTGAGTTCGGCCTACCCCGCAGTAATCACTAGCGTCGAGGCCGTGAGCGAGACTTCCGGACCCACCGCCCCGACCTCGACCTCCGCCGAGCCCCGTTCGGTCCTCGTGACCGGCGGCAACCGCGGCATCGGCCGCGCGATCGCCGAGGCGTTCATCGCCCAGGGCGACAAGGTGGCCGTCACGACCCGCAACGGGGGTGCGCCCGAGGGCGCGCTCGACGTGCGCTGCGACATCACCGACCCCGTCGCCGTCGAGGCCGCCTTCGCCGAGGTCGAGGCGGCCCACGGCCCGGTGGAGGTGCTGGTCGCCAACGCGGGCATCACCAAGGACACGCTGCTGCTGCGGATGAGCGAGGACGACTGGTCGTCGGTCATCGACACCAACCTGACCGGCACGTTCCGGCTGGTCAAGCGCGCAGCCAAGGGCATGCTGCGCCTGCGGCGCGGTCGCATCATCCTGATCTCGTCCGTCGTCGGGCTGCTCGGCTCGGCCGGCCAGGTCAACTACGCCGCGTCCAAGGCGGGCCTCGTCGGCATGGCCCGCTCGCTGGCGCGCGAGCTGGGCAGTCGCTCGATCACCACCAACGTCGTCTCGCCGGGCTTCGTGGAGACCGACATGACCGACGTGCTGACCGACGAGCAGAAGGCCGCCATCAAGACCCAGGTGCCGCTGGGCCGCTACGCCTCGACGGCCGAGGTCGCCTCGGCCGTCACCTGGCTCGCCTCGGACGGCGCCGCCTACGTCACCGGTGCCGTCATCCCGGTCGACGGCGGCCTCGGCATGGGCCACTGACCACACCCACTCGAAGGGACACACGCACATGGGAATCCTCGACGGCAAGCGCATCCTCGTCGCCGGAGTGACGATGGACAGCTCGATCGGCTTCGCCACCGCGAAGATCGCGCAGGAGCAGGGCGCCACGGTGCTCATCTCCAACTTCGGCCGGGCCCTCGGCATCACCCGGCGGATCGCCAAGCGGCTGCCGCAGGAGCCGCCGGTGCTCGAGCTCGACGTCACCGACGAGGACCACCTCGCCGGGCTCGCCGACCAGGTGCGCGAGCACGTCGACGGGCTCGACGGCGTCGTCCACTCGATCGCCTACGGCAACCCCGAGACGCTGCTGGGCGGCAAGTTCATGGACGGTCCGTGGGAGGACGTGGCGCAGGCCGTGCAGGTCTCGGCGTACTCGCTGAAGTCCCTCGCCGTCGCGACGAAGCCGCTGCTCTCGCGCGGCTCGTCCATCGTCGGCCTGACCTTCGACGCGACGACCGCGTGGCCGGCGTACGACTGGATGGGCGTGGCGAAGGCGGCCCTGGAGAACACCAGCCGGTACGTCGCCCGCGACCTCGGCCCGGAGGGGATCCGCTGCAACCTGGTCTCGGCGGGTCCGCTGAAGACGCTGGCCGCGAAGGCCATCCCGGGCTTCGAGGACCTCGAGTCGGCCTGGAAGGACCGTGCACCGCTCGGGTGGGACGAGTCCGACCACACCCCGACCGCCCAGGCCGTCGTGGCCCTGCTCAGCGACTTCTTCCCAGCCACCACGGGCGAGATCGTGCACGTGGACGGCGGCTTCCACGCGATGGGTCTGTAGCCCACCGCTCGCGGTCCGCTAGTTTCCCCCGGTGACCTCACTCGTCGAGCTGCGCGTCCTCGAAGGCCCGAACCTCTACTTCCCGCGCGCGGCGATCAAGCTGACGCTCGACGTGTCGGCCATCACGGAGGCGGGGGAGGACACGGTGCTGCGCTTCAGCCGTCGGATCGGGCTGCGCAGCACACGCCCGGGCGGGGCGGGCTCGGGCTTCCGCCAGCGGTTCGCGCTGCGGGCCGTGGAACGGCTCGTACGAGCGATCGCCGCCGAGGCGGGCACCCGTCGCCTGGCGGTGCGCGTACGTCCCACCAGCGACCCGGACGTGGTCGTCGTGGCCTTCCCGTGGCGCAGCCGCCAACGGGCGCAGGCGCTGGGCCAGGCCGTGGCCCACGCGCTCGACGCCCTGCCGACGCCCGACGTCGAGGCGGCCGTCAGCGCAGCGGCGCAGGAGGTCGCCGCCGTGACGGGCGGCGACCGGCCGACCACGATCACGCCCACGGTCCCCGTGGTCGCGGTGACGGGGACCAACGGCAAGACCACCACCAGCCGGATGGTCGCGCACATCGCGCGCACCAGCGGCCTCGTCGTCGGCTGGTCCAACACCGACGGCATCTACCGCGACGGCGTGCTGGTCGAGGCCGGCGACTACTCCGGCCCGTCCGGGGCGGCCCGGGCGCTCGGGCTCGACGGCGTGCAGCTCGCGGTCACCGAGACGGCCCGCGGCGGCATCCTGCTCAAGGGGATCGGGATCACCCGCAACGACGTGTCGGTGGTGACCAACGTGACCGCCGACCACCTCGGCCTGCAGGGCATCGACACCGTCGACCAGCTCGCGGAGGTCAAGTCGGTCGTCCCGCGGATCACCCGCAAGGACGGCTGGGCCGTCCTCAACGGCGACGACCCGCGCGTGCTCGCGATGC
This sequence comes from Nocardioides flavus (ex Wang et al. 2016), assembly GCF_014653115.1. Taxonomy (GTDB): domain Bacteria; phylum Actinomycetota; class Actinomycetes; order Propionibacteriales; family Nocardioidaceae; genus Nocardioides; species Nocardioides flavus. Next base: position 13,614 of record NZ_BNAD01000025.1, read on the forward strand.
GCGCGGTGATCTCCGCACAGCCGTGGATCTTCAGCCGCGACCCCGACTCGCCGGGGGTCCGCGAGGTGCTCAGCCACGGCGGCGGTCGCGCCACCACGGTGATCGACGGGTGGATCACCGTCCTCGCCCCCGGCGCGGACCCCGACCCCCTGGTGGAGCTCGTCGACGTGCCGATGACGCTGGCCGGCCTGTCGCGGTTCAACATCGAGAACGCCCTCGCGGCGGCCTCGGCCGCGCTGGCGATCGGACTGTCGCGCGACGACGTCGTCGCAGGACTGCGGTCGTTCCGACCGGACGCCGAGCACAACCCCGGGCGGATGAACTTCTTCTCCCTGCCCGCCGGTGACGGCCAGGGCGTGTCGGTCGTGATGGACCTGGCGCACAACGAGGCCGGGCTCGAGGCGCTCCTCGAGATCATGGCAGGCGTACGCCGTCCCGGGGCGCGGCTGCTGCTCGGCCTCGGTGCCGTCGGTGACCGCACCGACGAGCTGATCGCCGCCCTGGGCGAGATCGGCGCCAAGGGCAGCGACGTGGTCGCGATCGGCCACAAGGAGCGCTACCTCCGTACCCGCACGATGGACGAGGTCGACGCGCTGCTGCGCGGCGGCGCCGCGCGCGTCGGCGTCACCGACATCGACACCTACCCGACCGAGGTCGCCTGCCTCGCCGCCCTCGTCGACCGCGCGCGACCCGGCGACGTCGTGGGCCTCATGTGCCACGCCGAGCGGCAGGAGGCCTACGACTGGATCGCCGCCCACGGCGGCGTGCCGGACTCGCCCGAGGTGCTGGCGGCCAAGGTGCGGGCGGCCCAAGGAGAGTGATGAGGCAGCCGGGCACCGTCGCCGAGGTCGTGCAGCGGGCCTCCCCGCGCCACATCTCGCTCGCGGTCGCCGCCGTGGGCACGTCGCCCGACGTGGTCCACCGCGGCGGTGCCGAGGTGGCTCCCGGACGTGCACTGTGGCAGGTCGGGTCCATCACGAAGGTGTTCACCGCGCTTGTGCTGGCCCGGTCCGTGGTGCGCGGCGAGGTCTCCCTGGACACCCCGGTGCGCCGGATCCTCGGGTGGGCGCCGGCCGACATCACGCTCGGACAGCTCGCGACCCACACCGCCGGTCTCCCGCGCATCCCTCCCGAGCTGTGGACCCGTGCCCTGCGCCGCGACCCTGACCCGTACGCCGACCTCGACGGCGCCGCACTGGCGGCGTCGCTCGAACGGCTGCGCCGCCGTGGGGTGGGCCGGGTGCGCTACTCCAACCTCGGGTTCGGGTTGCTCGGGCTCGCCCTGGCGACCGCCGCGGGGACGACGTACGACGAGCTCGTGCGCGCGGAGGTCGGCGATCCGCTCGGACTGGGCGACACCTCCACCTCAGCGGCCGTCGAGCGGCGCCTGACCGGGCACACCCGGCGGCTCCGTCCGCGCCCCACGCCGTGGCACTTCCAGGACGCGATGGCGGGGTGCGGCGCGTTGTGGTCGAGCATCGAGGACATGCAGGCCTTCGTCGGCGCGGTCCTCGACCCCCCGCCCGGCGAGCTCGGTGAGGCCATGCGGCTCGCGGCGCGGACGCATGTGAGCGCTCGCGGCCACGACCAGGGGCTGGGCTGGATCCGCTTCACACGTGGACCCGCCGCCGGGCACCTCTTCCACAACGGCGGTACCTACGGTTTCCGGTCCTCGCTGCTCGCCGACCCGTCCACCCGGAGCGGAGTCGTGGCGCTGACCAACGTGGACCGATCCGTCGACGGCCTCGTCGTGTCCGCGCTCGGTGCGGACGGCCTCCCTCACCCGTCGGTCGGCGGGGTGTAGTCCGGGTCGGCGGAGGGGGCGTCGGGGTTGGCGCCGGAGCCGGCCTGCGCGACGTCCGACCAGTTCTCCAGCTCGGCCATCACCTCGGCGTGCTTGTCCACGCACACCACGACCAGGTCGCCGCGGTTGGCGCGGCTCATGGCGTGCCGCACCGCCTCGATCTCCTCCAGGACGAGCTCGGCCTGCTTGCAGCGGGCGCCCTCGTCCATGGCGGTCCGGACGCCCTCCAGGACCAGCTCGGCCGTCGCGCCGCGCTCGCGGCCGCGCAGCGCCACGTCCTCGCGCACGATGCACACGTCGAAGTGCTGGGCGGCGATGTGGCCGAGCTCGACCATGTCCTGGTCGCGACGGTCGCCGGCGGTGGCGATGATCCCGATCCGCGAGGGGCGGGCGAGGTCGTGGGACGACTCGAGCGACTCACCGACCCGGTCGACGAAGTCGCCCAGCATCTTCATCCCCGGCGCGTTGTGGCAGTAGTCCACGATCACGTTGACGCCGTTGACCTCGACCTCGTTGAGGCGGCCGGGGGAGAGGTAGTAGTTGGTCGAGAAGGTCCGCAGGCCCTGGCGGATGTCGTGCAGCGGGGCACCTGCCGCGAAGGCGGCCGCGGCCGCGGCCAGGGCGTTCTGCACGTTCATCCGGGCCCGGCCGCTGAAGGTGGCCGGCAGCAGGTGGGTCCACGCCAGCTGCATCTCGCGACGACCGTGCTGGACGACCATCATCTCGCCGCGCTCGCTCGGGTTGAGGACGATGGCCTTGCCGCCGCGACGACAGTGCGCGTCGATCATCTCGCGCACCTCGCTGCCCGGCTCGTCCATCGAGAACCACACGACCTGCCCCGAGCACCGGCGACGCATCTCGCGCACCAGCGGGTCGTCGGCGTTGAGGACGGCGTGGCCGTCGCGCGGCACCGCCTCGACGATCACGGCCTTGACGTCGGCGAGCTGCTCGACGGTGTCGATGCCCCGCAGGCCGAGGTGGTCGGGCTGGACGTTGAGCACGACGGCGACGTCGTTGCGCTCGTAGCCCAGGCCCTCGCGCAGGATGCCGCCACGGGCGACCTCGAAGACCGCGAAGTCGACGCGCGGGTTCTGCAGCACCATCCGTGCCGAGCGCGGCCCGGACGCGTCGGCCCGGATGACGAGGCGCTCGTCGATCACCACGCCGTCGGTCGAGGTCATCCCGACCTTGCGGCCCATGCCCTTGAAGATGTGGCTGATCATCCGGCTGGTGGTGGTCTTGCCGTTGGTGCCGGTCACCGCCACGATCGGGATCCGCGACGTCGCGCCCGGCGGGAACAGCATGTCGACGACCGGCTTGGCGATGAACTGCGGCTCGCCGATGGTCGGATGGGTGTGCATGCGGAAGCCCGGCGCGGCGTTGACCTCGCAGATCGCGCCGCCGGTCTCGCGCACCGGTTGGGTGATGTCGGGGCAGATGAAGTCGATGCCGGCGATGTCGAGCCCGACCATCCGGGCGGCCTCCTCGGCGATCTCGACGTTCTCCGGGTGGGCCTCGAAGGTGCGGTCGATGGAGATGCCGCCGGTGGACATGTTGCCGGTGAGCGCCAGCTTGACCATCTCGCCCTCGGCGGGCACCGACTCGAGGGTGTGGCCCTGGTCGGCGAGCACCTCGACGGCGGCCTCGTCGACCTTGATCCGGGTCAGCACCTTCTCGTGCCCGACGCCGCGGCGCGGGTCGGCGTTGGTGAGGTCGACCAGCTCCTGCACCGTGGACGTGCCGTCGCCGGTGACGGAGGCGGGCACGCGCTCGGCGATCGCGACCATGCGGCCGTCGATGATCAGGCAGCGGTAGTCCTTGCCGGTGACGAAGGACTCCACGATGACGCTGCCGCGACGCGACTGGCCGTGCGCGACCGGGAACGCGGCGCGTACGTCGGCCTCGTCCTGCAGGTCGAGGCACACGCCGCGACCGTGGTTGCCGTCGAGCGGCTTGAGCACCACGGGGTAGCCGATGCGTCGCGCGGCGGCGACGGCACCGTCCTCGGTGCGCACGGACTCCTGCTTGGGCACGGGAAGTCCGGCCGCGCCGAGCAGCTTGGTCGTGAGGTCCTTGTCGGAGGCGATGTCGACGGCGATCGAGGACGTCTCCGAGGTCATCGTGGCGCGGATCCGCTTGGCGTGCACGCCCTGCCCGAGCTGGACCAGGGAGTACTGGTTGAGCCGGATCCACGGGATGTCGCGCGAGACGGCCTCGTCCACGATCGCCTGCGTCGACGGGCCGAAGGCGGTGCGCTCGGCGCGCCGGATGAAGTCGTCGCGCTCGGTCTCCCAGTCGAAGTCGGGGTCGCCCTCGACGAGGTGGTTGACCAGGCGTACGGCGAGGCGGCCGGCTCCGAGGCCGACGTTCTCGTCGATGTAGCCGTAGATGATGTTGTAGTGGCCCGGCTGGCCCTTGACCTGGCGGGTCTTGCCGCGCCGGATGTCGTGTCCGACGAGCTGCTGAAGGGCCAGTGCGACGTGCTCGGCGACGTGGCCGAGCCAGGTGCCCTCGTTGAGCCGCTCCAGGAACCCGCCGCGCCGGCCGCGCGAGCACGAGTGCTCCCGCAGCCCAGGCAGCATGGCGACGAGGTCGTCGGTGAAGCCCGGGAGGGTGTTGGTCGGGAACTGTTCGAGGGAGCCGAGGTCGACCACGAGGTGGATCGACTTGTCGTAGGACCAGACGTTGGCGCCGCGGTAGACGCGGGTCTCGACGATCTCCAGGTCGGGGGTGGGCCGCTCACTCATGCACTGTCTCCCTGGGTCGGGTCGGGGGTCTGGGGGGTCGACGTGCGCCGCAGCTTCAGGCGCCGCCGGATGGCGGCGGGCGTGGCGTCGGCCGCGGCGATGTCGCGGACCAGCTGCCGGAGGTCGCGCGTGGCCTCGGCGAGCTCGTCGGCGTCCTCGGGCTCGACCACCGGCTCCTGCGGCAGGAGCGCGCGCGTGGAGAGGTTGAACACGCTGCCCTCGGGCAGCGTGTGGAACACGACCCCGCTGGCCAGCAGCGGCGACGACCGGGTCGCCTCGTAGGCGTTGGACACCATGCGGGAGCCGTCGAAGATCGTCACCGCGCCCTTGCCGAGGACCCGCATCACGACGTCGCCGTCGACGTCCTCGACCAGGCCGCAGGTGTCCTCGTCGACACCGATGCCGAGCAGCTGCGGGCTCTGCGCCACGATCATCAGGAGCCTGCCGTAGCGGTTGCGCTGGTCGAAGTGCTGGTCGATCACCGCGGTGTCCACCAGCCCCAGTCCGGCGGCGACCTGCGTCATCCGCTGCTTCGGGGTGGAGCCGCCGACCCCGAAGGCCACCATGTGCGACGACTGGATGCTCGCGCCGGCCGACGTCCCGGCGACCACCGCGCCGCGCTCGTGGGCACGCAGGATGGCGTCGCCGACCGGGGTGCCGCACACGATCGACGACAGCTTGAGCTGGTTGCCGCCGGTCATGAACACGCCGGTCGCCTCGTCGAGGGCCTTGACGAGCGCCGGGTCGTGGGCCTGCTCGCGCGACTCCGGCCGTACGGAGTCGACGCGGGCCGCACCGAACTTGGTGAACAGCGTGTCGTAGACGTCGACGACCTCGCGACCGAGCGACGACGCCGTCGGGATCACGGCGATGCGGGCGGCGCGTCCCCCGCTGAGGGACACGAAGTGCTTGAGGATCGTCGGCTTGCGCACCTTGTCCTCGGCGCCCCCGATGATCATGAGTGGTCCCTTGGGCATGACAGGCAGGCTAGCGGCTGCAAGGGTGGGCGGACGCACGAGTGCGCCAGGAGTGGGGAGGGACGCCGTGGACCGGGCACCGAGACGACTGGTGGTGATGCGCCACGCCAAGGCCGAGGCGACGGCCGCCACGGACCACGACCGCGCGCTGGCCGCACGCGGTCGCGCCGACGCCGCGGCAGCCGGGCGCTGGCTGGACGCGCAAGGGATACGCCCCGACGCGGCGCTGGTCTCGGACGCGCGCCGCACCGTCCAGACCTGGGAGGAGCTCGCGCTGGGGGCCGGCTGGGACCTCGAGGCCGACTTCTCCGCGGCCCTCTACGCCGCCGGTGGCGACTCGGCCTTCGACCTGCTGCGCGACACCGAGGCCTCGGTGGGCTGTCTCGTCGTCGTCGGGCACAACCCGACGATGGCCTACCTCGCCGAGCTGATCGACGACGGCGACGGTGACGCCGACGCGACGACCGGACTGGTGACCCGGGGCTTCCCCACCGCCGCGCTCGCCGTCTTCGCGGTCTCCGCTCCGTGGTCCGACCTCGGGCCGGGGGCGGGCCGGCTCGAGGCCTTCCACGTCGGGGACGGGTGACCCGAGCCGCGATCGTCGCGCGGTTGCGTGCGGCGGGGTGCGTGTGGGCCGAGGAGGAGGCCGGGCTGCTGGCGGAAGCGGCCCCGGGTCCCGCAGCCCTGGACGACCTGGTCTCGCGTCGAGCCGCAGGCGAGCCCCTCGAGCTGCTGCTGGGCTGGGTCGGGTTCCTCGGCCGGCGCCTCATGGTGGCTCCCGGCGTCTTCGTCCCGAGGCGACGCACCGAGCTCCTCGCCCGCACGACGCTGACGGAGGTCGCGGCCAGGAACCGGCCGGAGGGCGCAGCGGCGGTCGTCGTCGAGATGTGCTGCGGCGTGGCGCCGGTCGCGGCGTGCCTGCCGTCCGGCGTCGAGGCCCACGCCGCTGATGTCAGCGAGGTCGCCCTGGCCTGCGCCCGGTCCAACGCGCCGCGCGCCGCACTGCACGCCGGCGACCTCTACGAGGCGCTGCCCCACGCCCTCCGCGGCAGGGTCGACGTGCTCGCTGCCAACGCGCCGTACGTGCCGACGGACCGCATCGCCGCGATGCCGCCGGAGGCGCGCGACCACGAGCCGGTCGCCGCCCTGGACGGCGGCGAGGACGGGGTGGAGCTGCACCGCAGGCTGGCGGAGGGTGCGCCCGGGTGGCTCGCGCCCGGGGGAGTGCTCGTCGTCGAGACCGGCCGCCCGCAGGTCGCGTTGACACGTGGTGCGATGGCGCACGCCGGCCTGGCCACCCGCGTCGTCGAGGACCCCGCGATCGCCGGTTGCGTCGTCGTCGGCCTCAGCCGGTGAGCGGCGGCGCCGGCGTCACGATCCCGACGGCCGCGTCGGCATCCTCGATCTGCTCGCGCGAGATGCCCAGGAGGTAGAGGATCGCGTCGAGGTAGGGGACGTTGACGGCCGTGTCGGCGGCGTCGCGCACCATCGGCTTGGCGTTGTAGGCGATGCCGAGGCCCGCCGCGTTGAGCATGTCGAGGTCGTTGGCGCCGTCGCCGATGGCGATCACCGCGTCGAGGGGCACGCCGACCTCCGCGGCGAACTCGCGCAGCGCCGTCGCCTTGCCGGCGCGGTCGACGACCTCGCCGACGATCCGGCCGGTGAGCCGGCCGTCGACCACTTCGAGCTCGTTGGCGCGCGCGAAGTGGATGCCGAGGTCGGCGGCGAGCCGGTCGGTGATCTGGGTGAAGCCGCCCGAGACGATCGCGAAGCGGTAGCCGAGGCGGCGCAGCGTACGCACCATCGTCCGCGCCCCCGGGGCCAGGACGATCGAGTCGTAGACCTCCTCGAGCGCCGACTCGGGCACCCCCTCGAGCAGGGCGACCCGTTCCCGCAGCGAGGCCTCGAAGTCGAGCTCGCCGCGCATCGCGGCCTCGGTCACCCGGGCGACCTCGGCCTCCTGCCCGGCATGGGCGGCGAGCATCTCGATGACCTCGCCCTGGATCAGGGTGGAGTCGACGTCCATGACGATGAGCCGGATGCCGCGACGGTGCAGGGAGTCGCGCTGGACGGCCAGGTCGATGCCCTGCCTGACGGCCTCGACGGCGAGCAGCGGGCGCAGCGTGTCGGCGGGCGCGCCCGACACGTGGAGCTCGATGGCAGTCACGGGGTAGCGCGCCATCCGCTCGATCTTGTCGATGTTGGCCCCCGAGTCCGCGATCCGACCGGCGATGGCGGCCATCGCGGAGGCCTTCAAGGGGTTGCCGATGATCGTGATGTGGGAGCGCTCGCCCTGCCGGCTGCGATTGTCGCCGGCGCCGCGCTCCACCTCCACGGACATGCCGAGCTCGGCGGCGGTGCGCTCGATGACGTCGCGCAGCTTCTTCCAGTCGCGGGGCGCGGTCACGAGGATGCCCAGCACCAGCCGGCGCCGCAGCACGATCTGCTCGATGTCGACGACCTCGACGCCCGCGCCCGAGAGTGCGGCGAAGACCGCTGAGGTGACGCCCGGTCGGTCGGTGCCGGTGAGTGTGACCAGCAGGGTCTTCGGCTCGTCTTCCATGGTGGGAGGAAGGCTAGCCCCGCGCCTGGGCCCGGGTCGCCGGGGTCCGCGGGTCGGGCCGTCGGGACGGCCCGTGCGGGGTGCTGGCCCGCGGGCGCCGGATGCCCTACGGTGCTGACGCCGGCAGCCCGGTCCACGGGGTGCCACCACACAGGGGGTAGGTCATGGACTTCATGACGGCGGTCCGCACGTGCTTGTCCAAGTACGTCGACTTCTCGGGACGCGCGCGTCGCTCCGAGTACTGGTACTTCGCGCTCTTCGGCTTCCTCGTGGGGATCGCCACGAGCGTGGTCGACGCGTTGCTCGGCACGTCGTACGACACCGGCAGCGGCGGCCTCGTCAACACTGCGGGCAGCCTGGCGCTGTTCCTGCCGAGCCTCGCCGCCGGCGTACGACGTCTCCACGACACGGGCCGCAGCGGCTGGTGGATCCTGATCGGCATCATCCCGATCATCGGCTGGATCCTGATCATCGTGTGGTTCTGCACCGACTCCAAGGCCGACAACCAGTACGGGCCCAACCCCAAGACCGGTCCCGCGGGCTACGAGGGCGGCTACCCGCCGCCCCCGCCGGCCTACGGCAGCGGCCAGTACGGCGGCTGACCCGGCTCAGTCCGGAGGCCACACCTCGGGCGAGCACGCCGCGACGATCGCGCGGCGTGCCGCCCGACCCAGCGGCTGCAGGAGGTCGCGGCGCCGCTCCGCCTCGTACGCCGAGAGCGCTCCGCCGTCGTCGACCAGGGCCAGGTCGACGATCGACCACGCCTGGAGGCCGCGGGCCGCGAGGTCGACGCAGCGCGGCGGCGTGCCCAGAGGCGCGTCGAGCGCCGGCCGGTGGTGCAGGTTCATCAGTGCGTCCGCGGCCTCCGGCCGCCAGCGCGCGACGTCGAGGTCGGCGAGGTCGCCGGCGGCGCCGAGCAGCTCCTCGCGAAGCCCGCGATCCGCCTCGCCGACGTCGGGGAGCTGGCGGCGCGCCGCTTCGTACGCCTGCCACTGCACCGTCTCGCCCCGGTCCTCGGGCACCAGCCCCACGTCGCCCACGAGGACGGCCTGACCGGCCTCGAGCGCGGCTGCGTTGAAGTCGCGGGGCCCGCCCAGGCCCAGCGGGTCGCCGTCGACCGGCAGCGCCAGCCCCGCGTACGTCGCGCCGGTGCCCCGGGCACGCACCAACAGGTCCAGGGCGGATCCCCCGGCGAGCAGGTGGGCGTCGGCGGACAGCTCGTCGAGCACGTGGTCGGTCTGCTCGTGGCCGCGCAGCCATGCCGTCAGCCACCAGGCGAGCGTCGCCGAGTGGGGGAGTGCGGCAGCGGCGGGGGCGGAGGGCGACATCGCCGCGAGGCTACTCCGCCGTCTGCGACCGTCGTGTCCGCACCGGTCGCCGGGCGGCGGCTGGATAGGGTGAGGATCATGGTCGCCGTCGTCGAGTTCGCAGGGGTCACGGTGCGCCGTGGACAGACGCTGCTGCTCGACGACGTCAGCTGGCTGGTCGAGGAGGACGAGCGCTGGGTGGTGCTCGGACCCAACGGTGCGGGCAAGACGACGCTCCTGCAGGTCGCCGCTGCGCACCTGCACCCGACCTCCGGCGTGGCCGGCATCCTCGACGAGGTGCTCGGCACCACCGACGTCTTCGAGCTGCGTCCGCGCATCGGGTTGACCAGCGCCGCGCTCGCCGACCGCATCCCCAGGAGCGAGCTCGTCCAGGACGTGGTCGTCTCGGCGTCCTACGGCGTCGTGGGCCGCTGGCGCGAGGAGTACGCCACCCTCGACCACGACCGGGCGGCCGCGCTGCTGGCCGAGGTGGGCGCCGGCCACCTGCTCGAGCGGACCTTCGGCACCCTGAGCGAGGGCGAGCGCAAGCGGGTGCAGGTCGCCCGTGCGCTGATGTCCGATCCCGAGCTGCTCCTGCTCGACGAGCCGGCCGCGGGACTCGACCTCGGGGGACGCGAGGACCTCGTGGCCACCCTGTCCCACCTCGCGCTCGACCCCGACTCTCCCGCCACGGTGCTGGTCTCCCACCACGTCGAGGAGATCCCCCCGGGCTTCACCCACGCGCTGCTGCTGCGTGGGGGACGGGTGGTCGACTCGGGCCCGGTCGAGGACGTCGTCACCGCCGAGTCGCTGTCGGAGACGTTCGGCATGCCCCTGCTGCTCAGCCGCGCCGACGACCGCTTCGCCGCACGTCGTCGCCCGGCCCAGCGGGTCGCTCACTCCTGACGTCAACAGCGACTGGATAGGGTCGGGACATGGACTGGATCCGCGACCACCTCTGGGAGACCTGGCTCGCGCTCTCGATCGGCCTCGGCGTCGCCGAGATGTTCAGCCTCGACCTCATCCTCGCGATGCTCGCGGCGGGGGCCGTGGTCGGCATGGTGGCCGCTCTGATCGGCCTGCCGGTCGTGGTGCAGATCCTCGCCGCGCTCGCCGCGGCAACGGCGATGCTGGCCTTCGTGCGACCGGCCTTCGTCAAGCGCCTCCACGGCGGTCCCGAGCTCTCGCTCGGCCACGGCAAGCTGGTCGGCACCCGCGGGCTCGTGACGGAGGAGATCACCGGGCTCGCCCCGGGGCGGATCAAGGCGGGCGGCGAGATCTGGACCGCGCTGCCGTACGACGAGAACCTGCGCATCGCGCCCGGCGAGACCGTCGAGATCCTCCAGATCAAGGGCGCCACGGCCTACGTACACCCCGTCGCGACGCTCGAGTCCTGACCCACGCACCGCACTCAACGCACACCACAAGATCGGGGGGAGACCAGTGCCGTCAGCATTGTTCATCCTGTTCCTGCTCGTCGTCCTGTTCGTCGTCGTCATGCTCGCCAAGACGGTTCGGATCGTGCCCCAGGCGCGCGCCGGCATCGTCGAGCGGTTCGGCAAGTACAAGGGGACGCTGCCGGCGGGACTCAACATCGTCGTTCCGTTCATCGACCGGGTCCGCTACCTCATCGACCTGCGTGAGCAGGTCGTGAGCTTTCCGCCCCAGCCGGTGATCACCGAGGACAACCTCGTGGTGTCGATCGACACGGTCATCTACTTCCAGGTCACCGACCCGGTCGCGGCGACCTACGAGATCGCCAACTACATCCAGGCCGTCGAGCAGCTCACCATGACCACCCTGCGCAACATCGTCGGTGGCATGGACCTCGAGCAGACGCTCACCTCGCGCGAGGAGATCAACAACGGCCTGCGCGGTGTCCTCGACGAGGCCACCGGCAAGTGGGGCATCCGGGTCAACCGCGTGGAGATCAAGGGCATCGACCCGCCGCCGTCGATCAAGGACGCGATGGAGAAGCAGATGCGCGCCGACCGCGACAAGCGTGCCCTCATCCTCAGCGCCGAGGGCCAGCGCCAGTCGGCGATCCTCACCGCCGAGGGCAACAAGCAGTCGCAGATCCTCAACGCCGAGGGTGATCGTGAGTCGCAGATCCTGCGCGCCCAGGCCGACCGTGAGGCCGCCATCCTCCGGGCGCAGGGTGAGGGTCAGGCCATCCAGACGGTCTTCCAGGCGATCCACGACGGTCAGCCCGACCAGTCGCTGCTGGCCTACCAGTACCTCCAGATGATGCCGAAGATCGCCGAGGGCAGCGCCAACAAGGTGTGGGTCATCCCGTCGGAGATCACCAAGGCGATGGAGGGCCTCGGCTCCTCCATCCACGAGATCGCCGGCATCCCGAAGGACGCGACGCCGCGCAAGCGCGTCGACATGGGGCCCTCGGAGCCGCAGCTGCCGCGCTCGTCCGAGGACGCCGAGACCTCGGCCACCAACGAGGCCGTGCAGCAGGCGATCGCGGCGGCCGAGGTCGCGGCCCGGCCCGGGAAGTCCCGGCCCGACACCCCGACGTCCGGTCCCGCCGACCCGGGGGCACCCGCCGGCCAGTGAGTCCTGTCGAAGCCGTGCTGATCGCCCTCGCGGGGGTGGCGGCCGGCACCATCAACACCGTGGTGGGGTCGGGTTCGTTGATCACGTTCCCGACCCTCCTCGCGTTCGGCGTCCCTCCCGTGACCGCCAACATCAGCAACAACGTGGGGCTCGTGCTCGGGAACCTGTCCGGGGTCGTGGGCTACCGGCGCGAGCTGGTCGGCCAGCGGAACCGGATCCTGCGGCTCGGGTCGGCCTCCCTGCTCGGCGGTGTCACGGGTGCGTTCCTGCTGCTCTGGCTGCCGTCCTCGGCGTTCGACACCATCGTCCCGGCGCTCATCGCGCTCGGTGTCGTGCTCGTCCTGGTCGGTCCGCGGATCCAGCGCTCCGTCGCGGCCCGGGCCGCGTCGCGTGGCGGCGTCCCCGACCACGGCGTGTGGTGGGTGTGGCCTGCGGTCGCCCTCGCCGGTGTCTACGGCGGCTACTTCGGCGCGGCCCAAGGGGTGCTGCTGATGGCGATCCTCGGCATCGGGGTCATCGATGGGATCCAGCGCCACACCGCCACGAAGAACGTCCTCGCGCTGGTGGTCAACGCCGTCGCCGCGCTCGTCTTCATCGCCGTCGCGGACGTCGACTGGACCGTCGCGGGGTTGATCGCGCTCGGCTCGGTGGTCGGCGGGCAGGCCGGGGCCGGGGTGGGACGACGACTGCCGCCCGTCCTGCTCCGCGCCGTCATCGCCACGGTCGGGGTCGTGGCACTCGTGGCGCTGCTCGCCTGAGGCGTCTGCGGCGCGCTGGTCGAGGAGGGACGAAGTCGCGTCACGAGACCCCCCGACCTGGTTTCGTGACGGTCGCTGCGCGACCTCCTCAACCAGCGGGCCTTGTGGTGGTCGAGGAGTGACGAAGTCCCGTCACGAGACCACTGACAGACCCACTGTCGGTGTCATGTCTCAAGACATCGGTGACGAATCTGCATCAGAACATCCGTGACAGTTCATGTCTCAAGACATCGGTGACGCCTCAGCGGTCTTGGGTGGGGGGCCGTGACGCTGGCGCTGGCCGTTGCCGACGTAGGTGATCCCGGGTGCCGGGCGGGTGTGCTCGATGAGGATTTCGCCGTCCAGGTCGGTGATGGTGAGGGCATCGC
>NZ_BNAD01000026.1 GCF_014653115.1 Nocardioides flavus (ex Wang et al. 2016)
CGTGATGGTCCTCGAGGATTCGGTAGAAGGTTGACTCGAAGGATCACGCGGTGGCCGCGCCTGCGTCCGACGTACACGCCGGGGACGACCTCGACGACCGCGCTACACCACTATCGGGGACTCAACTCCGACGCTCTACGCCTGAACGCTTCCCGGACGTGCTCTGCCTCTTCCTCGACTACCGCCCAACCGTCGTCGTAGCCGTAGAGACGATGCCTGCCCTTGTGGGGGATGCCTGAGGCTGCACGCTGGCGCTTCTGGTCCCGTACGCGCTTGCCGATGTTCTCAGCCTCTGCACGCGCCACGCTGCCCATGATGCGAGCCGTCAGACGACCCTGCACGGTGTCGAGTTGCACGTCTCCCGCCACGTTGGCGAGTTGGGTCCCGTGGCGCTCCACAAGGTCGATGAAGTGCTCCAACTCGATGGGCTTGCGGGTCAGCCGGTCGATTGCGTAGACCGCCACAGCGCCGATGCGGCCTGCCTCAATGTCAGCAAGCATGCGGGCGTACTCCGGGCGCTCCCTGTCCTTGCTGGCGCTCACGTCGTTGTCTCGGTAGACCTCTGCGACGGTCCAGCCCTTGCGCTCCACCAGAGCGCGGCACAACTCTTCCTGACGCTGCACCCCCAGACCCTCGCCAGCCACGTCTAGGCTGATGCGCACGTAGATGCCTGCCTGCATGCCGAACCTCCGTTGTATGTCCTCTGACACCTTAGAGGTTCATCGTGCAGGGTGCGTACGAGGTCGACGTCGAGGCACTGGACGCGTGAGGGCGGAGGTCGTCCTGACGTACGGGGCCGACGCGGTGCTCGTGCGAGACGAGCTCTGGCCGCTCTACCGCCGGATCTTCAGCGACTTCGACGACCTCGAGACGTGGCGTGGCCAGGTGTGGGACCGGCACGCAGCGCGAACGGGCTTCCGGCTGGCCCTTGCCCGGGCCGACGACGGCCTCGTGGGGTTCGCGTACGGCTACACCGGCGACCACGGGCAGTGGTGGACGGACCGTGCCGCGGGGGTGCTGCACCCGGCCGTCGCCGACGACTGGCTGGGCGGTCACTTCGAGCTCGTGAGCATCGGCGTCGACGAGCCGGCACGGCGGTCGGGCGTCGGTCGACAGCTCATGGCGACGCTCACCGACGGGCTGGACCATGCGCGCTGGGTGCTGATGACCTCGTCAGACCCGGACGACCCTGCTCGACGGCTCTACCGCACGGCCGGTTGGGCCGTGATCGGTCCGGGGCTCTCTCCCGATCGCATCATCATGGGCCGGGCCTGGCCCGTGACCACCCAGGGCTGAGCTGACGAGGTGGAGTCCGCGTGCCGGCATACGGAACACGGACTCCACGATGGCAGGTCGACCGACGCCGTGACTTGACCGTGACAGTGGTTGTGTCGCGGTCGCGCCCGCCGTAGGTTTGTGGCTCGCGTCACAGGCACACCAGAGGGAGTCCCATGCCCGACGAGACATTCGACTACGTGGTCATCGGATCGGGCAGCGCCGGCGGCGTGGTCGCGGCCCGGCTGAGCGAGGACCCTCAGGTCCGGGTGCTGCTGCTGGAAGCCGGTCCGGTCGACGACGACGACAACATCCACATGCCGCTCGCGTTCTCGATGCTGTTCAAGACCAGGTGGGACTGGAACTACGAGACGACCCCGCAGAAGCACCTCGGCGGGCGTCGGGCGTACTGGCCGCGGATGAAGGCGCTCGGTGGGTGCTCGTCGATGAACGCCATGATCTACATCCGCGGCAACCACGCCGACTACGACGAGTGGCGCGACTCGTACGGCGCCACGGGCTGGGGCTTCGACGACGTGCTGCCCTACTTCACCAAGGCGGAGGGCAACACCCGCCTGGGCGGTCCGTTCCACGGCACCGACGGCCCGCTCCACGTGGAGGACCGCACCTGGAACCACGAGCTGAGCACGGCGTTCATCGAGGCCGGCGTGTCGGCCGGGCTGAAGCGCAACGACGACTTCAACGGCGCGGAGCAGGAAGGCATCGGGCCCTACCAGGTCACCTGCAAGAAGGGCCGTCGCTGGTCGGTCGCCGACGCCTACATCCGCCCCGCTGCCGCGCGCCCGAACCTCGTCGTGCGCACCGAGGCCCTCGTGACCCGCATCGTCCTCGAGGGCACGCGCGCCGTCGGCGTCGCGTACACCCGCGGCGGCCGGGACCACGTCGTACGGGCCGAGGCGGAGATCGTGCTCAGCGGAGGCGCGGTCAACAGCCCGCAGCTGCTGATGCTCTCCGGCATCGGCCCCGGCGCGCACCTGCGCGACATGGGCATCGACGTCGTGGTGGAGTCGCCGGGCGTCGGGCAGAACCTCCAGGACCATCCCGTGTCCGGCATCCTCAGCTACACCAAGGACACCACCGACGTGGCGGAGATGCTGGGCCTCGGCAACCTGGTGCGGTGGAAGGCGACCGGCAAGGGTCCGCTCAGCTCCAACGTCGCGGAGACCGGTGCGTTCTACCGCTCCCACGACGCCCTCGACCTGCCCGACATCCAGCTCCACGTGGCACCGACGGGGTTCTACGACAACGGCCTGCACGAGCCCGTACGCCGCGCGCTGACGACGGCCGTCACGCTCGTCAACGTGCAGAGCTCGGGCCACGTGCGGCTGCGCTCGGCCGACCCGACCTGGCACCCCGAGATCGACCCGGGCTACTTCGACGACCGCGCCGACCTCGAGGCGATGATCGCCGGCTTCCGCACCGCGCTGGAGGTCCTGCGCCAGGAGCCGATCGCGAGGTACGTCGCCGAGCCCTGGGTCCCGGCGACGGCCGATCCCAGGGACGACGACATCATCGAGGCCATCGGGCGGCTCGGCCAGACGCTCTACCACCCCGTGGCGACGTGCGCCATGGGCACCGTCGAGGGCAGCGTCGTCGATCCCGAGCTGAAGGTCCACGGCGTCGAGGGCCTGCGGGTCGCCGACGCCTCCGTCATGCCGCGGGTGCCGCGCGGCAACACCAACGCCCCGACCATCATGATCGGCGAGAAGTGCGCCGACCTCATCAAGGAGAGCCGATGACCGACACCCTCCAGCCCGCCGGGACCACGCGGACCTTCGACTCCCTGGACCCCGCCACCGGGGACGTCGTGGACACCCACCCGGTGACGGACAAGGACGGGGTCGACGCTGCCGTCGCCCGCGCCCGTACGGCGGCCGGGTGGTGGAGCGAGCTGTCGTTCGACGAGCGGGCGGACGTGCTGCTGACCTGGCGCAGCGTCATCACGCGACGCATCGCCCAGCTCGCCGACCTCGTCCACCGCGAGACCGGCAAGCCGCACGGCGACGCCCAGCTCGAGATCGTCCTGGCGGTCGACCACATCGCGTGGGCGGCCAAGCACGCCAGGAAGGTGCTCGGCCCGCGCCGGGTCTCCGCCGGGCTGCTGATGGCCAACCAGGCTGCGTCCGTCGAGTACCACCCGCTCGGGGTCGTCGGCGTCATCGGGCCGTGGAACTACCCGGTGTTCACGCCGATGGGCTCGATCGCCTACGCCCTCGCGGCCGGCAACACGGTGGTGTTCAAGCCCAGCGAGTACACCCCCGGCGTCGGTCGGTGGTTGGCCGACAGCCTGCGTGAGGTCGTCCACGGGCGCGACGTGCTGCAGGTCGTCACCGGCCTGGGCGAGACCGGCAACGCGCTGTGCACGGCCGCGATCGACAAGCTGGCCTTCACCGGTTCGGCGCGCACGGGCAAGCTCGTGATGGCAGCGTGCGCGGAGAACCTCACCCCGGTCCTCATCGAGGCCGGCGGCAAGGACTCGGTGATCGTCGACGAGGACGCCGACCTGACCAAGGCCGCGGAGGCCGCGCTGTGGGGCGGCATGTCCAACGCCGGCCAGACCTGCATCGGGACCGAGCGCGTCTATGTCCACGAGAAGGTGTTCGACGACTTCATGGGCGAGATCCTCAGCCAGGCCCGGGGCCTGCGCGCGGGGGCCGACCCGGACGCGAAGATCGGTCCGATCACGATGCCGTCGCAGCTGGCGGTCATCAGGAGCCACCTCGAGGACGCCCTCGCCAAGGGCGCGCGCGTCGCCCTCGGCGGCCCCGACGCCGTCGGCGACCGGTTCGTCCAGCCGACCATCCTGACCCACGTGCCGGAGGACTCCACCGCGATCACCGAGGAGACCTTCGGGCCGACGCTCGCGATCAACCCGGTCACCGACATGGACGAGGCCGTGCGCCGCACCAACGCCACGGAGTACGGCCTGGCCGGCGCGGTGTTCTCCAGGGCCAACGGCGTGGCGATCGCACGTCGTATCCGGTCGGGCATGACGTCGGTCAACTCGGTGATCGCCTTCGCCGCCGTCCCCTCCCTGCCCTTCGGCGGGGTCGGGCAGTCGGGGTTCGGGCGCATCCACGGCGCCGACGGGCTCAAGGAGTTCACCTATGCCAAGGCCATCACCCGCCAGAGGTTCAGGCCGGTCATGAACCTGACCTCGTTCGCGCGCGACGCCGCCACGGACGGCAAGGTCGCGCAGCTGGTGACGCTGCTGCACGGTGGCAAGCAGACGCTGAGGTAGGCGATCCGCGGCCAGAAGGCGCTCCGGCGGCGCTCAGACGCTCAGGCGTGCTGGGTGAGCAGCCCCGAGTCGACGTCGTAGACGAAGCCGCCGACCTTGGCGCGCTGGCCGATGAGCGGGTGGGTGCGCACCTTGACGACGTCCTCGCGCAGCTGCTCGAGCTGGTCGGACACGACGCCGAAGGACTGCCAGCTGGCGTCGACGCCGGCGGACTCGCCGACCTTCACCCGCAGCTCCGCCTCGGTGGCCGACGCCATCGCACAGCGGGTGTGCGGCACGACGAGGATGCGCTGGACGTTGAGCAGGTGGACGCCCAGCACGAGCGCCTCGAGCGCCTGCGGGGTGACCCGGCCGCCGGGGTTGCGGAAGATCTTGGCGTCGCCGTGCGTGAGCCCGAGCATCCGCAGCGGATCGATGCGCGAGTCCATGCAGGTGACCAGCGCGACGCCGGCATGGGCCTTGCCGTCGAATCCGCCGAGGTCAAAGGAGTCCGCGAACTCGCGGTTGGCTGCCAGGAGGTCGTCGAAGTCGCTCACGACCCGCAGGTTAGCGCGACTCAGGCGCCGCCGGTGAAGACGTCTCGCGCAGCCAGACGCGAGGGCCGCACCTGGCGGAACAGCACGAGGGCGAGCACCGCCGCCACGACCGAGCAGCCGGCAGCGCCCCAGAACACTGCGTGCTCCTGCGCGATGCCGGCGACCCGCAGCAGGTCGGAGAACTCCGGGCACCGGCTCTTGCCGTCGCAGACCTCCTGGACGGGCGGTACCGCCTGCTGCTCGGCGTAGTAGCGCCGCAGGCCGATGGTGGTCAGCGCCGAGATGCCGACGAGCATGCCGACCATCCGTGCCACCACGACGAAGGCGCTCGCGACGCCGTGGACGTCGTCGTCGGTCGAGGCGAGGAGCGCGGCGTTGACGGGGGCGAGGGCGAGCCCGAAGCCGAGCCCGCCGGTGACGAGCGCGACGTTGGCGATCGGCTCCTCGATCGTGGTGAGGCCCCAGCGTGTCATCAGCACGAAGCCGGTGGCGGCCAGCAGCATGCCGGCGGCAGTGACGAGGCCGGGGGACAGGGACCGGATCAGGTAGCCACCCGCGACGGCTCCGACCGGCAGCGCGAGGAGGAAGCGTACGAGCACGAGGGCCGCGGGCAGCTGGTCGTCGGGATAGACGGTCGTGCGGGCGAAGAGCGGGATGTCGATGAGGGCGGCGATGAGCGCGGCACCGACGAAGAAGCTGACCAGGAGCGCGCCCCACGCGGGCGTACGGCGCAGCGCGCCGCGGGGCACGAGCGGGTCGGCGGCGCGGCGTACGTGCCAGGCGAAGACGACCGCGGAGACCGCGGCCCCCAGGAGGTACCACCGGCCGCGGGGCGAGAAGACCTCGATCTTGGGGTCGGCGGTGGCGAAGGCGAGGATGACGCCTCCGAGCGCCGCAGCGAGCAGGAGCGCGCCGACCAGGTCGGCCTCGAGCAGGACGCGGGTCCACCCGCGCAGGTCGAGCAGGGGGCGCGGCGCGAACCAGCACCAGGCCACCAGCAGCACCAGCGCGGCCATCGTCGTCACGCCGATCGGTGTGAGCCACCGGCCGTCACCGGCGAACGGGATGAACAGCTGGCCCCAGGTGAGGTCGCGCATGAGCCCGGACGGGCGCAGGAACACGATCGCCGCGCTCGAGAGGGTGGCGAGCACCAGCAGGAGACCGATGACGTCCACGCGCCGATGTGGAAGCGCCTCGTCGCGGGACGCGAGGGCGCGGATCGCGGCGGCGAGGACGAGCCCGACGGCGAGGTTGATGGCGAAGATCGCCCGCCAGTCGGCGAACGCGAGGACCGCGGCACCGAAGAGAGGGCCGAGCACGGAGCCGATCTCCTGCACCGCCGAGACGACGCCGAGCGGCACGCCACGGCGCTCGACGGGGTAGAGGTCGGCGACGAGGGCGAGTGTCGCCGGGACCAGACCGCCACCGCCGACGCCCTGGAGGAACCGGCCCGCGACGATGCTGGGCATGTCGTAGGCGACGGTCGTGATCAGCGAGCCGAGCGCGAAGAGGACCAGCGCCATCACCAGCACGGGCACGCGACCGCGGAGGTCGGCGATGCGGCCGATGAGCGGGAGCATGGCGACGTAACCGAGCAGGAAGCCGCTGACGATCGGGGCGGCCCGCTGGAGCTGGTCGATCGGCACCCCGACGCCGGTCATCATGTCGGGCAGCGCGAGCACGACGACGTACGTGTCGGCCGCCGCGAACGCGACGGCGACCGACGCCATGGCCAGCAGCAGCCGCGAGGTGCGCCGGTACGCCACGACCGGGCCCGTCACGGTCGGGCTCACGGCGCGGCGATGTCCTTCTCGGTGCCGTACCCGGCGAAGTCGACCGTGTAGGTCATCGGCTCGGCGCGCGGGTAGAAGACGCCGGTCAGGGTGGCCCGGCGGAGCTCGCCGTCGTCACTGACCTGCCACTCGACGTCGAAGGAGTCGCCGGACGAGGAGGGGATGATCGCGTCCATCGCGTCGCCCGGGACGGTCCCGGAGTAGGTCGTGAGGATCTCGCTGTTGTCGGCCCCGCCGCGCACGCTCTCCCCGGCCTCGGGCGACTCGGTGAGCCCGAGCAGGCCCGCGAACCCGTCCTCACCGACCAGCCCGGAGGGGTCGGGCGCGCCGTACTCCTTGGGGTTGACCTTGTCGTAGCCCGGCGTGAAGGGGAGCTGGGCGTACACGGTGTCGTCGACGGCGATCACGGGAACGTCGACCGTCTGCCCGGCGAACACGACCGTGATCGAGCCCTCGAACGCCGGGGCGTCGGTGACCGTGCCGACCGCGCGGGTGATGCCGGAGACACCCTCGGGCAGCGCGTCCGTCGAGAGCGTCAGCTCGACGCCGCTGGTCTCGTCCAGCGTCGTCGCGGCCTCGGCGAGGACCTCCTCGGCCGAGGGGCCCTCGGCCTCGCCGCCGTCCGCCTCGCCGGAGCACGCGGCGAGGGTCGGCAAGGTCAGGAGGACCGCCGCCGCGGTCGTGGCCAGGCGTCCGGAGGTGCGCATGCCCTCAGCCTTCCACAGGGGTGGGAGCGTCCTGCTGCGCCGTGCGTGCCGCGCCGGGCGCGACCTGGCGCGCGACGGGCGACGCGACGGCTGCGATGGGCTGGGGCGCGGGCACGCCCGAGCCGTCCCGCCGGCCGATGGCGTCGGGGAGCTCGACCGGTGCGCCGCTGGCCGCGGCGGCCCGCGCCGGACCGGGCCCGGCCCACGCGGTGACGAGGGTGTCCTCACCCTTGAGGAACCGGTGGCTGCGGACACCGCCGGTGGCACGGCCCTTGCCGGGGTACTCGCTGAACGGCGTCACCTTGACTGCTCCCGCCTCCGTGCCGGGCAGCGCCGTGGAGGAGCCGGACGCCGTCACGACGACCGCGTCGGCCGGGTCGAAGGCACCGAAGAACGCCACCCGTTGCCCGGCGCCCAGCTTGATCCCGGCCATGCCGCCGCCGGAGCGGCCCTGCGGGCGCACACCCGAGGCGGGGAAGTGGAGCAGCTGGGCGTCGGTGGAGATGAAGCAGAGCTCCTCCTCGCCGGTGACGAGCTCGACTGCGCCGACGACCTCGTCGCCGTCCTTGAGGCCGATGACCTCCCACTCGTCGCGGTTGAGCACCTCGGGGTTGACCCGCTTGACGACACCGTCGCGGGTGCCGAGGGCCAGGCCGGGGCCGTCGGTGGCGAGGGAGGTGAGCGCGAGTGCCCGCTCACCGGCCCCGAGCGCCAGCATCTCGCTCAGCGGGTAGCCGCCCTGGAGGTTGGGGTCGTTGGCCGAGTCGGGCAGCTCCGGCATGTCGAGCACGGCGATCCGCAGCAGCCGGCCCCGGCTCGTCACGACGCCGACCTCGCCGCGCGCGGTCGTGCGTACGACGCTGGTGACGACGTCGTGGCCGGCGCGGCCCTCGCCGTGGCCGGGCTCGGCGTCCGAGGTCGTGCGGGCCAGGAGGCCGCTGGAGGACAGGAGCGCGAAGCACGGGTCGTCGGCGACCTCGACCGGCGTCGCAGCGGTGACGGTGGTGCCGGCCGAGGCGAGCAGGACCGTACGGCGGGGGGTGCCGTGCTCCTTGGCGACCTCGGTGAGCTCGTCGGAGACGACCTTCCGGAGCAGCTTCTCGTCGGCGAGGATCGCGTCGAGGTACTCGATCGTGCGCTCGAGCTCGCTCTTCTCCTTCTCCAGCTCCAGCCGGGAGAACTTGGTCAGCCGGCGCAGCGGCATGTCGAGGATGTAGTCGGCCTGCACCTCGGAGAGCTCGAAGATCGAGATCAGCCGCTCCTTGGCGGCCGCGGCGTTGTCGGAGCCGCGGATCACCTGGATGACCTCGTCGATGTCGAGGATCGCGATGAGGAGGCCGTCGACGAGGTGGAGGCGGTCGGCGGCCTTGGCGCGTCGGAAGGAGGAGCGACGGCGTACGACGTCGAACCGGTGGGCCAGGAAGACCTCGAGCATCTGCTTGAGCCCGAGCGTGCGGGGCTGGCCGTCCACGAGCGCGACCGCGTTGATGCCGAAGGAGTCCTCGAGCGCGGTCTGGCGGTAGAGCTGCTCGAGGATCGCCTCGGGCACGAAGCCGTTCTTGATCTCGATGACCAGGCGCAGGCCGTGCTCGCGGTCGCTGAGGTCCTTGATGTCGGCGATGCCCTGCAGCTTCTTGCCGAGGACCAGCTTCTTGATCTGCTCCATGACGCGCTCGGTGCCGACGCCGTAGGGGAGCTCGGTGACGACGATGCCCTTGCGGCGGGCCGTCACCGACTCGACGCGGGCGGTGGCGCGCATCTTGAAGGTCCCGCGCCCGGCCTCGTAGGCGTCGCGGATGCCGTCGAGGCCGACGATCTTGCCGCCGGTGGGCAGGTCGGGGCCCGGGACGAACCGCATCAGGTCGTCGAGGGACGCCTTGGGGTGGGTGATGAGGTGCTTGAGCGCCTGGACGACCTCGACGAGGCTGTGCGGGGCGATGTTGGTCGCCATGCCCACCGCGATGCCGGCCGAGCCGTTGACCAGCAGGTGCGGGATGGCGGCCGGCAGCACCACCGGCTCCATCTCGCGCGAGTCGTAGTTGGGCTTGAAGTCGACGGTGTCCTCGTCGATCGAGGCCGTCATCGCCACCGCGGCGGGTGCCATCCGGCACTCGGTGTAGCGCATCGCGGCGGGGGAGTCGTCGGGTGAGCCGAAGTTGCCGTGTCCGTCGACGGTCCGCAGTCGCATCGACCACGGCTGCGCCATCCGTACGAGCGCGTCGTAGATCGCGCCGTCGCCGTGGGGGTGCAGCCGGCCCATGACCTCGCCGACGACGCGGGCGCTCTTGACGTGCCCGCGGTCGGGACGCAGCGACATGTCGTCCATCGTGTAGAGGATGCGCCGCTGCACGGGCTTGAGGCCGTCGCGCGCGTCGGGCAGCGCACGGGAGTAGATGACCGAGTAGGCGTACTCCAGGAACGACGACTGCATCTCGTCGCGGATGTCGGTGTCGAGGATGTGCTCCTCGAAGTCGTCCGGGAGGGGTTCGGTCTTCGTGCGTCGTGCCATGGGCGCATTGTCCCCGGTGGTCGCGCGCCAACGGGCGGGGGCACGCCGGGGACCCCCGCGCCTGTCGGTGGTCGAGTGCCCGCGAGCGCCAGCGCGCGGGTGTGTCGAGAGCGCTCCGCCCGGCGCCGGACCAGTCAGGGGGCACCTGCCGATACATTGCTGTCGTGACCGAAGCGGACGCGTCGAACCACGAGGTGGGCGTGACGCCCGCGCCCCGGCACTGGGAGGCGGACGTCCTGCTGCGCGACGGGCGCACGGCCCACATCCGGCCCATCCAGCCGGAGGACCGTGAGCTGCTCGTCGAGTTCTACAGCCGGGTCTCCGACCAGTCGAAGTACTACCGCTTCTTCTCGCCGATGCCCGAGCTGTCCGAGCGCGACCTCGACCGGTTCACCAAGGTCGACCACCGCGACCGCGTGGCGATGATCCTGACCGTGGCCGGGCAGATGATCGCGGTCGGGCGCTACGACACGATCCGGCCGGGATACGCCGAGGTCGCCTTCCTCGTCGAGGACGCCCACCAGGGCCGCGGCATCGGCCAGCTCCTGCTCGAGCATCTCGCCCAGGCGGGGCGCGAGCGCGGGGTGGAGGAGTTCGTGGCGGAAGTGCTGCCCGACAACCAGGCGATGATCCACACGTTCAAGGACGCCGGCTACCAGGTCAAGAGCGCCTTCGAGGACGGCGTGATGGAGCTGGTCTTCCGCATCGACCCGACCGAGACGGCCATCGGGGTGATGGAGCAGCGCGAGCACCGCGCCGAGTACGCCTCGATCGAGCGCTTCTTCTCCCCGAAGTCGGTGGCGATCATCGGTGCCAGCCGCCGCCAGGACACGATCGGCCGGGCGCTCGTGCGCCACCTCGTGCTGGGCAACTTCACCGGCCGGATCCACGTGGTCAACCCGAGCGCCGACTCGGTGTCGGGCATGCCGGCGTGGAAGTCGGTGGGGGAGATCCCCGGCGACGTCGACGTCGCGATCGTCGCGGTGCCGGCCGAGTCCGTCCAGGACGTCGTGCTCGACTGTGCGGCCAAGGGCGTGCACGGCCTCGTCGTGATCTCGTCGGGCTTCGCCGAGACCGGCGAGGAGGGCCGGATGCGCCAGCGCCGCCTCGTCGGCCTGTCCCGGTCGTACGGCCTGCGCCTGATCGGCCCCAACGCCCTCGGCATCATCAACACCGACCCCGACGTCCAGCTCAACGCGTCGCTGTCGTCGGTGATGCCGCCGCGCGGCCGTGCCGGGTTCTTCTGCCAGTCGGGCGCGCTCGGCTCGGCGATCCTCGAGAAGGTGCAGAACCGCGGGCTGGGCCTGACCACCTTCGTCAGCGCGGGCAACCGCGCCGACGTCTCGGGCAACGACCTCCTGCAGTACTGGGAGGAGGACGACGCCACCGAGGTGGTGCTGCTCTACCTGGAGTCGATCGGCAACCCGCGCAAGTTCTCCCGCATCGCCCGCCGTGTCAGCCGCCGCAAGCCTATCGTCGCGGTCCGCTCGGGTCGCAGCTCCCAAGGCGTCCCGATGGGCCACGCGGTCCGCAAGATCAGCGCCCCCGGCGAGGCCGTCGACGCCATGTTCCGCCAGGCCGGGATCATCCAGGTCGAGTCGCTGGAGGAGATGTTCGACGTCGCCCAGCTCCTGGCCCACCAGCCGCTGCCGCGCGGTCGCCGGGTCGCGATCGTCGGCAACTCCGACGCGCTCGGCCTCCTCGCGGCCGACGCCGCCAACTCGGTCGGCCTCGTCGTCAACCGCCAGGAGGCGCTCGGAGCCGACGCGACCGCCGAGGACTTCGAGGACGCGCTCGACGCGGCCATCGACGACCCCGAGGTCGACGCGGTCGTCGCGATCTTCATCCCGCCGCTCAACGTCGCCGGCGCCCGCGAGGACGTCGCCAACGTGCTGGCCGCCGTCGGCGAGCAGTCGGACAAGCCGATCGTGTCGACCTTCCTCGGCACCGAGGGCGTCCCCGAGCTCCTGCGCGTCCCGGACGTGGCCGGCTCCAGCGCGGGCCGCGGCTCGGTGCCGTCCTACCCCGCGGTCGAGGCTGCCGTGCGCGCCCTCGCCCACGTCGTCGAGTACGCCGTGTGGGTGCGGGTGCCGCAGGCGACGGTCGTCGAGCCGGGCGTCAACGACCTCGACGCCGCCCGCCACCTGGTCAACGAGGTGCTGATGCGCCACCCGGAGGGCCGCGACCTCGACTACGGCGAGCAGAACCGGCTGCTCGCGGCCTACGGCATCGACCTGTGGGACACCTACGCCGTGGCGTCGCTCGACGAGGCGGCCACCGCGGGCGAGGCGCTCGGGTGGGACGTGGTGCTCAAGGCGACCGCCGACCACCTGCGCGACCGGCCCGACCTGGCCCACGTGTGGCGCAACATCGACACGCCCGAGGAGATGGCCGACGCCTGGACGTCGCTCAACACGCTCATCACCGAGCCGGACCGGGCCGGGTTCGTCGTCCAGCGCAACGCGCCCCCGGGCGTGCCGGTGACGATCGCGACGATGGAGGACCCGCTCTTCGGGCCGGTGCTGTCCTTCGGGATCGGTGGTCCGCTGACCGAGCTGCTCGGCGACCGCTCGTTCCGGATCCCGCCGCTCGCCGACCACGACGCGCAGGACATGGTCCGCGAGATCAAGGCGTCGCCGCTGCTGTTCGGCTATCGCGGCAGCGAGATCGTCGACGTGGCGGAGATCGAGCGGCTGGTGCGGCAGGTCGCCCAGCTGCAGCACGACCTCCCGCAGGTCCGGGCCCTCCAGCTGCCGCTCGTGCTGGCCGGGGCGGAGGGCGCGACGGTGCTCGGCGCGAGCGTACGGGTGGAGCCGGTCAAGGACCCGCGCTCGGACTGGTTCGTACGCCGGCTCAGCACGATGCCCGGGGACACGATGCCCGACTGAGCCCTGCGTGACAGACTGCGGTCATGCCCCGCTCCACCCGTGACGCGGACGTCTCCCACGACCTCCGCCAGGCGATCCACCGCACCGGCTACTACCCCGAGGTCGTCGCCGACGGCGTCTTCTCCGCCGCAGGCGGCGAGGAGGTGCTGTCCTACTTCGTGCACCACGAGACGACCTTCGACCACGAGGAGGTGCGCCGCCACCTGACGGCGCTGCTGCTCACCCCGACCCGGCTGGTGATCGCCCACACCGACGAGCACCCCGGTGACGACCTGCTGCCCGAGCCCTACACCTCGACCACGACCGAGGCGGTCACGTTGACGTCGATCCGTACGGTGGTCGTCACCCGGATGGTGGCCAACCCGACGGCCGGGGTCGCCCCGCCGGCCGAGGCCGTGCTGACCATCGGTTGGGGAGGTGTCGGCCGTCTCGACCTCGAGCCGGCCGCCTGCTCCGACCCCGGCTGCGACGCCGACCACGGCTACACCGGGACGCTGGCCGGCGACGACTACACGCTCCGGGTCTCCGCGGCCGCCGAGGGCGCCGACGCTGTCGCCGGCCTCCTCGCCTTCGCCGACGCGCTCTCCGCGCGCACGCGCGGCTGACCTCCCGACGGTGACCACCGAGCCCGGCCCGGCAACGGCAGGCCTCACCCTGCCTGCGTACGGCGACCGCTCGCTCGCCGACGTGGTGCCCGCTGTGGCCCGCGCCCTCGGCACGCCCCTCGAGGGCCACCCCGCCGCGTTCGAGCTGCCGCCGGCACCGTCGTACGTCGTCTTCCTCGTCGACGGCATGGGCGCCGAGCTGCTCGCGCGCCACGCCCACGCCGCGCCGTACCTCTCCTCCCTCCTGGAGGGCGGCTCGACCGGCACCGCGGGCGTGCCCTCGACCACGGCCACCTCGCTGACCTCCCTGGGCACCGGCCTGGTCCCGGGGGCGCACGGCCTGGTCGGCTTCACCGCCCGCATCCCGGGCACCGACCGGCTGCTCAACCACCTTTGGTGGGACAAGGGCGTCGACCCGGTCGAGTGGCAGCCCCACCCGACCGCCCTGGGCCGGCTGGCGCACGCAGGCGTCCACGTGACCTCGGTCAACAAGCGCGACTTCGACGGCTCCGGCCTGACCGTCGCCTCCCAGCGGGGTGCGACCTACGTCGGTGCCGACCGCGTCGGCGAGCGGATCGCGGCGACCGTCGGCGCGTCGGCCGCACAGCCGTCGCTGACCTATGTCTACGACTCGGACCTCGACTGGACCGGGCACAAGTTCGGCGTGGCCTCGACCCAGTGGCTCCAGCAGCTCGCGATGGTCGACGCCGAGGCCGAGCAGCTGCGCGAGGCGCTGCCCGCCGCCACCCGCCTCCTCGTCGTGGCCGACCACGGGATGGTCGACAGCCCCCGGGAGTCACGGGTCGACGTCGACGAGGTCGACGGGATGCGCGACGGGGTGGCGCTGCTGGGTGGGGAGGCACGCTTCCGCCACCTCTACTGCGCCGCCGGTGCCGTCGACGACGTGGCCGCCGCCTGGCGCGAGGTGCTGGGGGAGCGGGCCACCGTCGTCACCCGCGAGGACGCGATCGGCCGTGGCTGGTTCGGCCAGGTGCAGCCGGGCGTGCTCCCGCGGCTCGGTGACGTGATGGTGGCCTGCCACGACGACACCGCCATCGTGTCGACCCGCGACTTCGCCTACGAGGACACGCTGGTGGGGCTCCACGGCTCGCTGACCTCGACGGAGATGCTCATCCCCATCCTGGTCGGCTGACGTCAGCCGAAGGGGAGCGGCTCCGGCGCCAGGCTGACCGCCTTGGCCCGGGCCGCGGTGAGCCGCCGGCGGTGGTGCTGGCGGCACAGCACCTCGTAGGCCACGTCCTGCTCCCCGGTCGGCGGGTGGTCGGCCTGCTCGACGTCGCCGACGACGACGACCTCGCCGTCGGTGACCATCGCACCGTTCTCGGTGCGGGCGTTGTGGGTGGCGCGCTTGCCGCACCAGCACAGCGCCTCGACCTGGAGGACGTTCATCCGGTCGGCGAGCTCGACGAGCCGCGCGCTGCCGGGGAACAGCAGGGACCGGAAGTCGGTGAGGATGCCGAACGCGAACACGTCGATCTGGAGCTCGTCGACGACCTTCGCGAGCTGGTCGATCTGCTCGGCGGAGTAGAACTGGGCCTCGTCGCAGACCAGGTAGTCGATGCGGCCGCCCCGGGTGAGGGAGTCGACGACGTAGGCCCAGAAGTCGAAGTCGGCGTCCACCTCGAGCGCGTCGTGCGTGAGCCCGAGCCGACTGGAGACCACGGCCTGGCCCGAGCGGTCGTGGGTGGTGAAGATCCGGCCGACGCGTCCTCGGGCGGCGTGGTTGTGGTTGGTCTGGAGCGCCAGCGTCGACTTGCCGGAGTCCATCGTGCCCGTGAAGAAGTGCAGTTCAGCCATGTCCCGGCAGATCCTGTCACAGCGTCCGTCCGGGGTGGCCGCTACGGTCCCGCGTGTGGACCACGACCTCGGCACCGGACCCCTGGCCAGCCCGCTCATCGGCACCGACGACCTGGTCGCGGCGCTGGGGCGGGTGAGTGTCCTCGACGTGCGCTACGCCATGGGCGGCCCGCCCGGCCGCGCTGAGCACGCGGCCGGCCACGTGCCGGGCGCGGCCTACGTCGACCTCGATCACGACCTCGCCGACCCGCCGGGGGAGCGTGGACGCCACCCCCTGCCCGACGAGGCACGGTTCGAGGCCGCCATGCGTCGCGCGGGCGTACGCTCCGACCGCCCGGTCGTGGTCTACGACGACTGGCAGGGACGCGCCGCGGCCCGCGCGTGGTGGCTGTTGCGCTTCCACGGCCACCGCGACGTACGGGTGCTCGACGGCGGCTGGACGGCCTGGCGCGCGGCCGGCCACCCTGTGGAGACGGGGGGGACGAGCCCCGAGCCGGGTGACTTCACCGTCTCCGCGCGCAAGCAGATGGCCGTGGTCGGCCCCGACGAGGTCCTCGCCGTCGACGTGCTGGTCGACGCCCGCGCCCCGGAGCGGTACCGCGGCGAGACCGAGCCCGTCGACCCGGTCGCCGGGCACGTCCCGGGAGCGGTCAACGTGCCGACCACCGCGAACCTCGACGAGGACGGCCGGTTCCTGCCGCCCGCGCGACTGCGCGAGGCGTACGCCCGGGTGGGCGCCGACACGGCGGCCAGCGTCGCCGCCTACTGCGGCTCCGGGGTGACCGCCGCGCACGACGTGCTCGCCATGGAGGTCGCCGGCATCCGCGCCGCTCTCTACCCCGGCAGCTGGAGCGAGTGGGTCAGCGAACCGGCGCGCCCGGTCGAGACCGGCTGATCACTCCGCGCGAACCTCGTCGCCCACGCTCACGCGCCCCGACGTCTCCGGCACGAGGTGGACCGCGAAGAGGGTCTTGCCGCCGACCAGCCGGTGCCTGGCCAGCGTGCGGGTCGGCTCCTTCGAGGTGCGAAGCGTGGCGGGGTCGATCGTCGCCATCACGCAGCGTCCGACCGGCTTGCCGACCCGGAACGGCACGTCCCCGACGACGACGCGCGACCAGCGGTCCTCACCGAAGGGCTCGTCGCCGTCGACGACCAGGTTGGCGCGGAACCGCTCGACCGGCAGCGGCGCGGGCGGCTCCTCGCCGAGCTCCAGCGCGCGCTCGACGATCCAGTCGTCGAGCCGCCGCATCGAGGCGAGCGACGCGATCGTCACGGGGAAGGAGTCGGGGAAGGCGGCGTGGTCCCCGGGCTGCGAGAACCCCGGCTGGAGCGTGCGCTGCTCCGGGTCGTGGCACCACACCAGGCGCAGGTCGTCGCGTCTCAGCACCGCCCGCACCCACGCGTCGGCGGCCGCGCCGGCGGGTCGGGCCTGCAGGTCG
Source organism: Nocardioides flavus (ex Wang et al. 2016) (assembly GCF_014653115.1). Classification (GTDB taxonomy): domain Bacteria; phylum Actinomycetota; class Actinomycetes; order Propionibacteriales; family Nocardioidaceae; genus Nocardioides; species Nocardioides flavus. Next base: position 16,833 of record NZ_BNAD01000026.1, read on the forward strand.
AGGGAGAACAGGTGCACGCCGACGGGCGCGGCACGGGGGACGTCGACCAGCAGGTCGGCGTGGCCCGGGGCCCGGAGCCGGAGCGCGGCGGTGACGGACGGGTCGGTCGACGGCGTGTCCGCGACGACGTGGAAGAGGCGATGCACCTCACGCGCGGAGACGAGTCGGCCGTCGCCGTCGACGAGCATCCAGGACCGGTCGTCGGTCAGGCCGCGCGGCAGCACGGTCGTGGAGCTGACCGGACGGATGGCGCCTGACTTGAGCGGGTGGACGTTGAGCTGGACGAGGCGCAAGCGTCAGTCGCCCTTGCCGCCGCCGAACATGATCTCGTCCCAGCTCGGCACCGAGGCGCGACCGCGCTTCTTGGCGGGCCGGGGCTTCGGCGCGGCGGGAGCCTCGGCGGCCGGCTCCGACGGGGGCCGAGCCGGCTCCTCGGTCATGGTCTCGCCCGTGTCCTGCGCGTCGAGGTAGACCTCGACCGGCTGCTCGGTGCCGAGGTCCTGGGCGGAGAGCTCCATCGTGGTCTCGGTGGCCGAGGCGTCCGGCGCGTCCGGCGCCGACCCGTCGGTGACCATCTCGATCGCGTCGTCGCCGAGGGGCACGTCGCCGCCGATCGCGCTGAGGCGTCGCTGGCGCGCGGCCGCGAGGTCGTCGGCGGCGGGAGCGGCCCCGGTGTCCGGGGCGTCGGCGGCGGGTGACGCGACGTCGCCGACCAGCCACCGGGCGTCCTCGTCGTCGACGGTCACGAAGCTGCCGCGGGGGTCGTGGGAGAAGGTGGCCGTGCCGACGCGGCCGGCCACGTCGTACAGCGCGGTCAGCGACCAGCGGCCGTCCTCGCGGCGCCATGCGTCCCACTCGACGCTGCCGGGGTCGACGTTGTGCGAGCGCAGGTGGGCGGTGACGGCCTCACCGAGCGTGCGGGCACCGGACTCCCCGGCGCGACGGCGCAGGGAGGCGAGCTGGGCGCGCTCGGCCACGTGCGCGCGCTCGGCCAGGACGGGGGCGGCGAACGGCATGATCTTCTCCACCGAGGTGCCGGCGGCGTGCGCCACCGCCTCGGGGCTCTCGCCCGCGCGGATGCGCATCTGGATGTCGCGGGGGCGGAGGCTTGATTCCATCGGGATCTCCAACTGGCCGTTGCTTTCGGGCGTGCCTGACAGGGCGCGGCGGAGCCGGGCGTCGATCGCCAGGGTGTGCTCCTGACCCGCCTCGTCCACCAGCAGCAGGCGTCTGCCGTCCGCGCTGCGTCCGGTGAACGTCAGCTTGGCCATCGACGGCTGGCTCCTGCCTGGTGCGTGGGTCGGGTGGTCTGGTCGAGCCTACGCCAGCGCGGTGCCCGGGAGCGCTCACGGCTGCGGCGCGCCTTAGGCTTCCACCGTGCCTGACACCGAGTTCGCCACGACGCTCGTCGTGTTCGACCTCGCCGGCATCTTCGTCTTCGCGGTGGCGGGCGCGCTGGTCGCCGTCCGGAAGAACCTCGACCTCTTCGCGGCGCTGGTCCTCGGTGGCGTCACCGGGCTCGGCGGCGGCTTCATCCGCGACGTGCTGATCGGGGCCACGCCGCCTGCCGCCCTGGCCGACTGGCGCTACCTGCTGGTGCCGGTCGTGGCGGGGCTCCTGACGTTCTTCTTCCACCCGACGGTGGGGAGGCTGGAGCGACCGGTGGCGCTGCTGGACGCGTTCGGGCTGGCGCTGTTCTGCGTGACCGGGGCGCTCAAGGCCGTCGACTACGGCCTCGACCCGCTGCCCGCGGCACTCATGGGCATGGTCACCGGCATCGGCGGCGGCATGATCCGCGACGTCCTCGCCGGGAGCGTCCCGGTGATCTTCGAGGGCGTCCTGTACGCCACCCCGGCGCTGGCCGGTGCCACGGTCGCGGTGCTGCTCGACCGCACCGACCTCCCGCTCGTCGTCGTCGCGGCGGCCGGGTTCGCGACCTGCCTCGGCTGGCGGCTGCTGGCGATGGTGCGGGGATGGCGCGCGCCGCTGCCCAAGGGGCCCGCCAACGTCTGAGCGGGTGTCGTGACAGGCGCCAGCGCGCCTTAATCGACCAGCGGTGGTCAGTCGCCGAGCACCCGCCGCAGGTGGTCGTTGGCGAAGACCCGGTCCGGGTCCAGCCGGTCGCGCAGCGCGAGGAAGTCGCCGAACCGGTCGTACGCCGGGGTGAGGTCCGCGGCCGTGCGGGTGTGGATCTTGCCCCAGTGCGGCCGCCCGCCGGCCGCGCGCAGGACCGGTTCGACCCCGCCGAAGTACGCCCGGTGGTCGGTGCCGGCCGGCACGTGGAAGGCGAGGTAGAGGGTGTCGCGGCCGTGGGCGGTGGACAGCGGCACGTCGTCCGCGCGTGCGGTGCGCACCTCCACGGGGAAGGCGATGCGCCAGTCGCTGGCGTCGATGACGCGGCGGCACTCGCGCAGCACGTCGAGCCCCACCTCCCGCGGCACGGCGTACTCCATCTCGCGGAAGCGCACCCGGCGCGGGCTGACGAGGACGCGGTGGGCGAGGTCGCTGTAGCGGCGCTCCGACAGCGCCCGGGCGGCGACCCGGTTGATCCCCGGCACGAGGGCAGGCGCCCGTTCGCCGAGGCGGCACAGCCCACCGAACAGGGTGTTGGACACCAGCTCGTCCTCCCACCAGGCCGCTGCCCGCGACGGCGGGCGCTGCTCGCCGGGGTCGAGGTCCGTGCGGACGTTCTGCTTGGCCACCATCCGGTCGGTGTGGGGGAACCAGTAGAGGTCGACGTGGTGCGCCTCGGCGACCATCTCGTCGAACGACGCGAGACCGCGGTCCCACGTCATCGGCTCCTCGTGGGCCTCGAGGACGAAGAGCGGCTCCACGTGGAAGGTCAGGCTCGTCAGGATGCCGAGCGCGCCGAGGCCGACGCGTGCGAGGTCGAAGACGTCGGCGTTCTCCGCGGCCGACGCACGGAGCACCTCGCCGGTCCCGGTCACGATCTCCAGGCCGGCGAGCTGGGCGGCGAGGCCGGCAGCGGTGCCGCCGGTGCCGTGGGTGCCGGTCGAGGTCGCACCGGCGAGCGTCTGCTCGGCGATGTCACCCATGTTGTGCAGCGACAGCCCGAGGCGCTCGAGCGCGAGGTTGAGGTCCTTCAGCGGCGTGCCGGCCCTGGCCGTGACGGTCATCGCCTCGCGGTCCACCGCGAGGACGCCGGTGAGCCCGTCCGGTCGCAGGAGCGTGTGCTCGGGCGCGCCGATCGCGGTGAAGCTGTGCCCGGTGCCGGTCATCTTGACGGTGCGGCCGTCGGCGCGCGCCCGTCGCACGGCGGCGACCACCTCCTCCACCGAGGCAGGCGTCGCGACGTGGCGCGGCACCGCCTCCTCGAGTCCGGACCAGTTGCGCCACAGGTGGCCGCGCACGGGTGAGCTCATGGCCGCACGCTAGGCCATCCGGCGACCGGGCCGGGCGGTCTGCGCGGCCAGCGCGCCCAGGACCCCGCCGGCCAGCGCCACGGCGTACGCCGCGGAGGCGCCGCTCTGGTCGACCACGAAGCCCGCGATGCTCGCGCCGGGGGCCACGCCCGCCACGATCCCCGTGTGCAGGATCGCCATGCCCTCGGTGAGGCGGCCGCTCGGGACCCCCTGCTCGACCATCGTCATCGCGCTGATCAGCGTCGGTGCGATCGCCAGGCCGCCGACCAGCAGCACCACGGCCATCACCGGCACCGACGAGACGAACATCAGCGGCGCCATGGCGAGCGCCATCGCCGCGGAGCCCCACCGCAGACGTACGTCCGGTCCGCTGCGCCACGCGATCGCACCCGTGACCAGCCCCGCGACGAGGCTGCCGAAGGACCAGGCGGCGAGCAGCCAGCCCGCGACCCAGCGGGCGCCCTGCTCCTCGGCGAACGCGACGGTCGTCACCTCCGCGGCCCCGAACAGGGCGCCGAGCGTGAGGCACACCAGTGCCAGCGGCAGGACCAGTCGCCACGGCATCGGGCTCCGCACGCTCGTCTGGGTGCTGCGTCCCGCGGGCGGCTCCGTACGGCGTTGGGCGGCGAAGGCGAAGGTGCCGAGCACGCCGCTGGCCACCGCGACCGCCAGGCCGGCGACGGGGTGCCAGCCGGTGGCGAGCAGCGTGACCAGCACGGGACCGACGACGAACACCACCTCGTCGAGGACGGCCTCGAGGGCGAACGCGGTCTGCTTCTCGCCGGGCTCGTCGAGCAGGTGGGACCACCGGGTGCGGACGCTCGCGCCGACCTGGGGGAGCGAGGCCCCGGCGACGGCGGCGAAGACGTACGTCCACACCCGCGCCCAGTCCTGCTCGACGGCCAGCACCATGAGTGCCAGCCCCGCGCCGAAGACCGAGATCGCGATCGGGAGCACGAGGGACTGGCCGAAGTGGTCGACCCAGCGGCCGTGCAGCACGGCGAACGCGGCCTCGGCCAGCACGAAGACGGCGGCCACCGTCCCCGCCAGCCCGTAGGAGCCGGTGCGCTCCTCGACCAGCAGCACGATCCCGAGCCCGACCATCGAGATCGGCAGCCGCGCCACGAGCGCGGCGCTGCTGAACGCGAAGGCGCCCGGGCGCGCCAGCACCCGGCGGTAGGAGTCGAGCATCAGCCGCATGGTAGGCGCCTCTACGCTGGCGTCATGAATCCTGCGGGTCACCCCGACGTGAAGCCGTACGACGCGCTCCTGGTGCTCTCCTTCGGAGGCCCCGAGAAGCCCGAGGACGTGGTGCCGTTCCTGGAGAACGTCACCCGAGGGCGCGGGATCCCGCGCGAGCGCCTCGAGCAGGTGGGGGAGCACTACTTCCTGTTCGGCGGCAAGAGTCCGATCAACGACCAGAACCGCGCACTCATCGCGGCGCTGGAGAAGGACCTGGCGGACAACGGCATCGACCTGCCGGTCTACTTCGGCAACCGCAACTGGGACCCCTACCTCGCCGACACCGTGGCCCGCATGAAGGCCGACGGGATCCAGCGGGCGGCGGTGTTCGCCACCTCGGCGTACTCGTCGTGGTCCTCGTGCCGGCAGTACCGGGAGAACCTCTGGGACGCCGTCGAGCAGGTCGAGGGCGCACCGCGGCTCGACAAGCTGCGGCAGTACTACAACCACCCCGGCTTCATCGAGCCGGCCGTCGACGCGTGCGTCGCGGCGCTCGAGCAGCTGCCCGACCACGGTGACGCGGCCCGGCTGGTCTTCGTGACGCACTCGATCCCGACCGCCATGGCCGAGACGAGCGGCGCCCCGGAGGACGACCCGGCCAACGTCGGGGCGCAGCCCCGTGACGCCTACGTCAAGCAGCACCGCAGCGCCGTCGACGAGGTCGCGAGCCGGGTCCGCGCCCGGACGGGACGGGCGCACCGGCACGACCTGGTCTACTGCTCGCGGTCGGGGGCGCCGTCGACGCCCTGGCTGGAGCCGGACGTCAACGACCACCTCGAGGAGCTCGCCCGCGACGGCGGGACCCAGGTCGTCCTCGCTCCCATCGGCTTCGTGTCCGACCACATGGAGGTCATCTACGACCTCGACACCGAGGCGATGGCGACCGCCGAGCGGCTCGGCCTCCAAGCCGTGCGTGCGGCGACCGCCGGGACGGACCCGCGCTTCGTGGCCATGATCCGCGACCTCGTGCTCGAGCGCGCGGCCGCCGAGCGCGGGGAGTCTCCCGAGCGTCGCGCCGTGGGGTCGATGCCGGCGGGTCCGGACCTGTGCGGCGTGGGGTGCTGCCCGAACCCGCGCGGACCGCGTCCGGCCCTGTGCGGACGCGACTCGTGACCGCGAGCGCCACCGAGCTGCGCGACCTTGCCCGCACGTTCGCCCACGAGGGCGCCGAGCTGGCGCGCACCATGAGGCGCGAGGGGATCGAGGTGGCCGACACCAAGACCAGCGCCGTCGACGTCGTCACCGAGGCCGACCGGGCGGTCGAGGCTCTCATCCGCTCGCGCATCACCGCGCTCCGCCCCGAGGACGCCATCCTCGGCGAGGAGGGCGACGACCGTGCCGGCACGTCCGGCGTGCGCTGGGTCGTCGACCCGATCGACGGGACCGTGAACTACCTCTACGGCCTGCCCGACTGCGCGGTCTCCATCGCCGCGGAGGTGGACGGGGAGGTGGTCGCCGGCGCCGTGGTCACCATCCCGACGGGGACCGAGTACGCCGCGGCGCTGGGGCACGGTGCCACGCGGGACGACCGGCCCATCGCCGTACGTCCCTCTCCGCCGCTCGCCGAGCGACTGGTCCTCACCGGCTTCGGCTACCAGCGCGTCGTGCGCGAGCACCAGGCGGACTGCGTGGCCCGGCTGCTGCCGGAGGTGCGCGACATCCGCCGGATGGGCTCGTGCTCCCTCGACCTGTGCCACGTCGCCGAGGGGAGCGGCGACGGCTACGTCGAGGCCGGCCCACAGCCGTGGGACTGGTCCGCGGGCGGGCTGGTGCTCCGCGAGGCGGGCGGCCGCTTCGCGCTGCTCGACGGGACGTTCACCGTCGGCGCGGACCAGGTGCGCAACGTCGTGGTGGGCGCCCCGGCGGACGGCTGGGACACCTTCGTCGGAGCACTCGGCGCGGCGGGTTTCCTCGCCTGACGACACACCCCGGAGGCGGTCCGGTCCATCCCGCGCCACGGGGAATAGGGGACGGTCGTCCACTGTTCTGGCGACACGTTGCGGACCGGGTCACCACGGAACCGGTCCATGGTGCACAATCTGGCGCCGACGACGCGCACACATGGACACGGCCCCGCCGCGATCCGGCGAGCACGTGACCACAGCATGGGGAGAGGGATCCGATGGCTACCGACTACGACGCACCACGCAAGTCCGAGGAGGACCAGAGCGAGGAGAGCATCGAGGAGCTCAAGGCGCGCCGCCACGACAAGAACTCGGGCAAGGTCGACGAGGACGAGACCGAAGCGGCTGAGTCCTTCGAGCTCCCGGGAGCCGACCTGTCGCACGAGGAGCTCGCGGTCGAGGTGATGCCTCGTCAGGACGACGAGTTCACCTGCATGAGCTGCTTCCTGGTGCACCACCGCTCGCAGCTCGCCGACGAGAAGAAGCTCATCTGCCGCGACTGCATCTGAGCACGCACCACCTGCGCGCGCGACAGCGCTCGTCCCGCTCGGGGCGGGCGCTGTGTCGTACGGGAACGCCTCGAAGTCAGGAGGCGAGGCGTCGTCTGATCGCCTGGCGGCGTCGCTCGAGCTGTTCCTCGCGCCACTCGACCTCGGCGACGAACTGGTGCACCGCGGGATGGTCGTCCGGGACACCCCACCGCGCCCGCTCGTAGCGCT
>NZ_BNAD01000027.1 GCF_014653115.1 Nocardioides flavus (ex Wang et al. 2016)
GCCCGCTGCCGAATCAACATCGTCCCCACCAACGACCCCGAGATCGGAGCCGACGACCTGCCAGCCCTGACCGCCTGAACCATCACGAAGGAGAACGCAGCGCTACACCACTACCCGGGACTTGACCGTCGGAGGCGGACTTTACAGCGCCTGAGTCATCGCCCTGGAGTGGTGATGCCCAGGTGGGCGGCGCAGCACGTGGGCAATTCTTGCCTCAACAGATTCAGCGTCGTCGTCGCCTTCTCCATGAAGTCGCCGGTGGATTCGATGATGTGTCGCCGCGGATGCCGCTGCCAAGCTTCCAGGATGCGGGTGTCGATCTCGCCGGCAGTGAGGGCCGACTCGGTGCGTAGAGGATTCTGGTGGTTGTAGCCCTGTTCGGCGCTGGGTGTCCGCAGGTGGAGCACCGCCTCGTACCGGCCGAGCTCGGCTTCGATCGTGGTTCCGGTCGCGTTCCAGAAGTCGTCTCCTTCGGCGGGCCAGTAGGCGAGGCCATCGACGGTGCCGCGGTCGCACAGGACGATCGCCGGAGCGTGCGCGTCGCCCGCGGCCTCCAGCTCCCTCTGAACATGGAAGATCGCCCGCTGGGCGGCGCGCTGGCACTCGACGTGATCTTCGCGGGGAAAGCCGCCGCCGAACACCACACTTGCCGACTCCGGCAGGATCCTCACATGCCGGCACAGTGAACGCCGAACCAGTTCGAGGACGGCAGTCTTGCCGGCCCCGGGGCCGCCTGTGAGCACGACACGACGAGGGCTGTGTACCCGACTGCAGCCGCACTCAGCCATGTCAGGAGTTCCGTCGCACGGGGTCTCCGGGTGTGGCGGTGAGCCCGACGCCCCACTTCTCCATCAGCGCTAGGACAGCGAGTCCCTCATCATGGATCTGGGCGTGGCGCAGCACGCGCCAGTGCTCGTGAAGGTGCTGCTGCAGATACTCGACCACGTGTCTCATCGGGATGGTTCGCCAGGGGCCCGGGCGAACGGAGTCCGAAACGCTGCCGAACGCCACCACTCGGATCTCGTGACCGGCGCTCGTCCCGGCGCGGCCGGTCCTGAGCAGCGTGTGTGAGAGTCCTGCCGCCTCGTCGGCAGGGCAGCAACCGAACCGGGCGAGCGCGACCTCCAGAGTCGTCGGGTCGCGCAGCGCCGGGTTCAGCCGCGCAGCACCTTCCTTCACCTCGCCCACGATCATGTCGGCTCGGTCGACCGGGGCGCCGAGGGCGGGATCGACTGACCTCACTCGTTCGGAGGCGCGCCGCGTGCTGCTCTGGACCTCCACATCCCCGGCGCCGGGAAAGCGATACGCGAGGATGTCCAGGTCGGTGACCGTGCGCACTTGACCGTCGGGCCTGTCGTCGAGGACCGGATATTCGGCGACGGTGAAGTAGCCGTTCAGGTGCAAGTAGGCCTGGACGAGGGCCACCGCGGTGTCCATGGCCACTCCTCTGTTGTGCGTCCAGTCGATGGTGCTTGTGTGTCAGTCGTGGTGCTCCTCGTGCTCCTCCGGGGTGGGGGTCTGCACGGGAGTACGGTCGGGAGCCGGTTCGCTGGTGATCGCCGGGCCGATGACGAACGCGGAGATCGAGAACATCAGCGCAAAGACCGCGAGGGCGAGAGCTGGTGCCTTCCACGTGCCGAAGCGCCGGTAGAGGCGCCGCAGCAACGGCAGCGAGAAGACCAGGCCCAGGACGGCGAAGAGCACGTTGCCAGTCGCTCCAGTCACGAGCACCGCTCCTCCGAGCAGTCCCACGTGGTGCAGCAGGTGGGGGAGCAGGCCCATGATGCCGCCCACGAGGGCTGTCAGCGCGTTCCACGCGGTGGCGAGGATCCCTCGATGCTCGTGCGGTTCGACCGCGTCGGCCGCTGAGTGGCTGAGACCCGCGGCTTCGATCTCGGCTTCGCTCTGGCTGTAGTGGTCGAGCATTGTCAGTCCTTCGCCTGGTAGGAGAGCGTGGTCATCATGCCGGCCTCAGCGTGGTAGATGTTGTGGCAATGGGCCGCCCACTGACCCGGGTTGTCGGCCTCGAGATCGACCTCGACCGTCTGCATCGGGCGGACGATGACAGTGTCCTTGCGGGCGCCCCCCTCGGCCAGAGCGAACGTGTGCCCGTGAACGTGCATGGGGTGGAACATCATCGACTGGTTGAGGAACCGCAACCGGACCCGCTCACCCTGGACCAGCTGCAGCGGCTCGCTGTCGGGGAAGGTCTTGGCGTTGATCGTCCACCGGTACGGCGCCATGGTGCCACCGAGGGCGAGGTCGTGGCGCCGGTCGGTCGACCGGCGGTCCAGGCGTGCGGACTCGGCGGGTGCGAGATCTGTGCCGAGGAGCACCTGGCCCGCCAGCTCGCGGATCCTGACGTCGGCTGCGGGGGGACGACCGGCGCCGCTGCGGATCACCGCGAGCGCCTGTCCCTTCTTGCCTTCCGCGGATGCGACGAGCGGAAACACGCCATTGCCCAGCGTCACGAGGACGTCGAAGCGCTCGCCCATACCGATGAGCAGCGCGTCGGTGGGCACCGGCATTGTGGGGAAGCCGTCGCTGTGCGTGACGGTCATGCGGTGCCCACCGACGGCGACCCGGAAAGCAGTGTCCGAGCCTGCGTTGACGAAGCGGATCCGGACTCGTTGACCGGGCTTCGCCGACAAGGTGACCGGATCCGCCGGCGTCCGGCCGTTGAGGAGGTAGTGGGGATAGGCGATGTCACCGGCGCCACCGAGCAGCGGTGACTGCATGGCTTCCATCCCGCCCATCGACCCACCCATCGAGCCGTGGTCCATGCCCTCCATGTCGTGCATGCCACCCGAGGGGCCGTCCTCGCTGGCTTGCTGCAGCTCGGCGAGAATCTGGTCGGGGGTGCGGCCGGTGCCGTCGACCCAGTCGTCGAGGACGACGACCCATTCGGCGTCATATTGGCCCCGCCCGTGCGGGCTGTCGACGATCAGGACGCCGTAGAGGCCGCGGTCGAGCTGGACGCCCGAGTGCGGGTGGTAGAAGTAGGTGCCGGGGTCGGGGACGGTGAACTCGTAGCGGAACGTCCCGCCGGCAGGGATCGGGTCCTGGGTCATGCCCGGGACGCCGTCCATGTCGTTGCGCAGGGCGATGCCGTGCCAGTGCACGCTGGTGGCGTCGGGGAGCTGGTTGTCGACGTCGACGCGCAGCACGTCACCGGCGGTTGCGCGCAGCAGCGGGCCCGGAACGGTGTCGCCGTAGGCCCAGGTGGTGACCGTTGGCCCGCCGAGATCCACGGTCACTTGCCGCGGCGTGAGCCGAGCCGTGATCAGCCGGGCTCCGCTCCTCCGCCGCGCCGCCTCCGCGGCCGCCACCACGTCGGCGCCCGGCCCGACGACACCTGCTCCCACGAGGGAGCCCGAGGTCCGGCTGCACGACGCCAAGCCGCCGAGGGTTGCCACACCGGCAAGACCGGCGGTTCCCCGGAGTACGGCACGACGTGTGATCTGAGACAAGGTAGGACTCCTTGTTGTCCGAATGGCGGCCAGGTGTTGGCGGGTGCTAGTGCGCTGACGCGCGGAGCACGCTGCTGCGCGCGTGATACTCGTCCTCGTCGATCTCACCGCGAGCGAACCGCTCATCGAGGATCTGGATCGGGTCCCGGTGATCCGGCGTTGCTTCTGCCGAGTCTCGGCTGCCGCGGAAGAGAGCGAGGACGGCGAAAACAACCAGTGCCCAGAACGTGACCATGGCGAGGGTCATGAGAATCCAACCGCCCCAGCCCACTCCGTCGTGGTACCAACCCATCATTATGTTCAGCTCCTTCGGTCTTCTTGGTGCTTAACCGTGACTCGGCCACCAGTGCATGTTGGTCGCGTTCGTGTGAAGGTTCGTTGAAGAAGCGCCTGACCTGAGGGGTGCACCAGTGCCTGCCGGGCGCCGCGCTGCCACCATGGCGGGTATGAGTGATGACGTGATGGATGGCAACCCGGGTTCGGTGCCGAAAGGTGCTGCAGCGTCCCGTCCCTCGTCCGGCCTGCGGGCGATGGTGGTGGAGGACGAGCGGCAGCTCGCCGCCCTCCTGGGCAGCTATCTCGAGCGCGACGGCCTCGACGTGACGGTGGTTCACGACGGTCTCGAGGCGGTCGAGACGGCCCGGGCGGTGGACCCCGACGTCGTGGTGCTGGATCTGGGTCTGCCTGGACTCGATGGTGTTGAGGTCTGCCGGCAGCTGCGGACCTTCTCCGATGCCTACGTCATCATGCTCACAGCTCGCAGCGAGGAAGTCGACACCCTGATCGGGCTGACTGTGGGTGCGGACGACTACATGACCAAGCCGTTCAGCCCGCGCGAGCTGATGGCGCGCGTGCAGGCGATGCTGCGTCGGCCGCGGCAGGCGGGCAATCCCGTAGATGACGTACCTGACGCGCGCACCTTCGGCCCGTTGGTGATCGAGCCTCTGGGGCGCGACGTCTGGCTGGATGGAGAACCGGTGGCCTTGACGCGCACGGAGTTCGACCTGCTCGCCACGCTCTCGGAGCGGCCGCGGATGGCGTTCAGTCGGGGGCAACTGATCGAGGCGGTGTGGGGCGGAGCCTGGGTGGGCGACGAGCACCTGGTCGACGTCCACATCGGCCACTTGCGTCGCAAGCTCGGCGACGACGCCGTCGAGGGCCGCTTCGTGCGGACCGTCCGGGGTGTCGGCTACCGCATGGGCACCGGAGAGTGACGGGCACGATGGCCCCCGCCGCCACCCGTCGTGCCCGGCCCAGCTTCGCTGCCCGGCTGCTCGTCGCCCAGGCGCTGGTCCTGGTCGCCGGTGCGCTCACCACGTGGCTGGTGGCCTCAGTCGTGGGGCCCACGATCTTCAGCAGTCACCTCCTGCAGGCCGGGGACACGCACACCGCCACCGAGAGCCGCCACGTGGAGGAGGCCTTCGCTTCCGCGCTGCTGCTGTCGACCTCTCTCGCACTGCTCGCCTCCGTGATCGCCGCACTGGCGGTCTCGTGGTACTTCAGCCGACGTGTCCAACGCTCGATCCACAATGTCGCCGAGGCCGCGTCGCAGATCGCAGACGGGCGGTACGACGCCCGCGTACCCGATCCCGGCCTCGGCGGTGAGTTCGCCTCGCTGGCCCTCACCTATGACCGGCTCGCTGAGAAGCTGGGGTCGACCGAGTCGACGCGGCGCAGCATGCTGGCGGACCTGGCTCATGAGATGCGCACGCCCCTCGCCACGATCGAGGCGCACCTGGAGGCCGTCGAGGACGGAGTGCGTGACCTGGACGAGGACACCTTGGGAGTCATCCGCGGTTCGACCGGTCGACTGAGGCGGTTGGCCGAAGACATTGCGGCCGTGTCACGAGCGGAGGAGGAGGGGCTCGACGTCACGCTCCGACCCATGGAGGCCGCCGGGGTCGCCGAGGCCGCCGTCGAGGTCGCGCGGGACCGCTACGCCGCCAAGGGCGTTCACCTCCACACCGAGCTCGCAGACGCCGGCGACGTACGCGTGGATGCCGACCGCTTCGGCCAGGTGCTCGGCAACCTGCTCGACAACGCCTTGCGCCACACGCCCGAGGGTGGAGCCGTCACGTTGACCTGCCGCCGAGTCGACCACTGGGTCGAATACCGGGTCGCGGACTCCGGGGAAGGGGTGGCTCCCGAGCACCTGCCACACCTCTTCGACCGGTTCTACCGTGCCGACACCGCACGCGACCGCGCCCACGGCGGTTCGGGCATCGGCCTGGCGATCGCGAAGGCCCTGGTGGAGGCACACGGTGGGGGTATCTCGGTGACCAGTGCCGGTCCCGGACACGGTGCCACCTTCACCGTTCGGATTCCCCGCCTCCACTAGTTCCTGTGGCCCTGCGGCTCGGGACCTTCGTCCGTGCATCTTCAACGAACCTTCACACAACCTCACCGCAATTCACCGAGGACGTCCTCGACGCTGGATCGAGTAAGCCATCCACCGTTGGGGGAGACATGCCACTGCCGACGCCGCCACCCGGGCCAGTCCAGATCACCGTCGTGGAGAGCGAGGCATGCCACTTCTGCGCGGACGCACACCAGGCGCTCGCGGTCCTTGCGGTCCGCTACCCGATGAGCGTCGAGTCGGTGGATGTGCGCAGCGATGCAGGACGGACCCTGATGGCCAAGCACCGGGCACCGATGAGCCCGCTGGTCCTGGTCGAGGGCGCCTACTTCAGCAGCGGGCGCCTTCCACGCCGCAAGCTCGAGAAGCTCCTGTCTGCCAGGCACGCCGATGCCGGAACCGCCGCCGCCACGACCGATGGGGCGGTGCGCCGTGGGTGATCTACTCACCACTGGCTCGGTCCTCGCCGCGTTCTTCGCCGGTGGCGTGGCGCTCTTCGCGCCGTGCTGCATCGTGTTCCTCGCCCCTTCCTACATGGCGGTCGCGGTGAAGAACCGTCGCTGGCGGCTGCTGCCCCTCACGTTCGTGTTCGCCGCAGGGCTCGCGTTGGTGCTGGTGCCGATCACCCTCGGGATGAGCCTGGTCGCCTCGGCCATCGCCAACTACCACGCGCCGCTCTACTACGCCGGTGGCGCGCTGATGCTCGCCTTGGCGGCACTGAGCCTGTCGGGGAGGATGATGAGCCTGCCGGGATTCCTCCGCGCACCCGACACCGCCCGTGGCGACTCGACCAGCTTCTTCGCCCTGGGTGTCTTCTCCGGAGTCGCGTCGAGCTGCTGCGCGCCTGTGCTCGCCGGCGTCATGGCGCTATCGGCGCTGTCCGGGTCCGCGATCGGTGGCATCACCCTCGGGCTGGCCTACACCTTCGGCATGGTCTTCCCGTTGTTCGTCATGGCTCTGCTCTGGGATCGCTATCGGCTGGGGGAGAAGCGCTTCCTTCGCGCCAAGCCGGTCCGGATCCGGATGGCGGGCAAGATCTTGGCCACGAACACCGTCAACCTCGTCGTCGCCGCGGCGTTCGCAGTCATGGGCATCTTCGTCATCTACCTCGCCAATACCGGTCAGATGACCGGCGGCCCCGGCTTCCAAGTCGCCATGGGCAAGGGCTTGGAGCGCGTCTTCACGCGAATCGCAGCCTGGACCGATCCCGTCCCCGAACCCATCCTCGGTCTCGCGGTCCTAGCTCTGGCGTCGATCTTCATCGTCGCCACCCTGCGCGACCGCCACCGCGGCGAGGAGCACGCCGGCGGCCACAACGACGAGACCCACGGTTGCCACGTCCCCGCTGACGAGACCACCGTCCACGGCAAGTAGAGGGAGCAATGACCATCTCCACCAAGACCACCAGCCGTGCCGTACGGCGAGAGCGGGCCGAGGCAGTGATGGCGCAGCAGCGACGCGCCGAGCGCCGCATGCGGCTGATCATCTGGGGCGCCGTCCTGGTCACGCTGGCCGGAATCGTGACGGCCATGCTGCTGACCTCCAAGCCGCAGTCCTCGGCCGACGTGCGGAGCGCAACCGACTTCGCACTCACCGACACCAGCGGCGCGAAGCACACCCTGGCCGACCACCGCGGCGAGAACCTGCTGCTCTACTTCAGCGAGGGGGCCGGCTGCCAGTCGTGCCTGGTGCAGATGGGTGAGATCGAGAAGCGCGCCGAAGCGTTCGCAGCCGAGGACGTCACGGTGCTGCCCATCGTGATGAACACGCGCGAGCAGATCCTCGCGGACATGGAGGTCAACGGCGTCACGACACCGTTCCTGCTCGACGACGGCACTGTCTCCGACGCCTACGGGACCCTCGGCAAGGGCATGCACGCCGGACTGCCCGGTCACAGCTTCGTGCTCATCGACAAGCAGGGCCAACAGCTCTGGTACGGCGAGTACCCCTCGATGTGGCTCGACCCGGGCGAGCTCCTCGACGAGATTCGCACGCGCTTGGACCCGTGAGCATCCTCGGCGCTTCATGAAGGTTCGATGAAGAGCCCGCAGCCCCTCTTCCGCTGATACCCGGTGGGGGTATGATAGTCCCCTGGGCCCATACCCCCACTGGGCTCATGTCTGAAAGGACAGGGAGATGGGCTACCGGGGTACATCACCGAGAAGCAAGCTGTGCTAAAGCGGCTGCGCCGGATCGAGGGACAGATCCGCGGCCTGGAACGACTGGTGGACGAGGAGCAGTACTGCATCGACATCCTCACCCAGGTGTCGGCTGCCACCAAGGCCCTCGAAGGCGTCGCACTGCTTCTCCTCGACCAACACCTCGAGCACTGCCTGACGCCCACCACGGACCCTGCCGAGGCCGAGCAGAAGCTCAACGAAGCCTCCGCAGCGATCCGACGACTTGTCCGCTCATGATCCATCCGCCACACGAAGGAGCACCGATGACCACGCCAGACACCAGCCGCGACCTCCAGCTACTCGACGCCTCCGCAGACGGCGGTGGGTGCGGTTGCGGAGGATGCGGCTGCGGAGCCGACGCCGAGACCATGAGTTCGGGCGGCATGACACCTGAATCGACCGCCGCTGCCGCAACGAAGGAGACCAACATGACCACCACCACCTACTCCGTCACCGGGATGACCTGCGGCCACTGCGCCAGCGCCGTCACCAGCGAGCTCAAGACCCTCGACGGCGTCACCGACGTCACCGTCGACCTCGTCGCCGACGGCACCTCCTTGGTCACCGTCACCAGCACCAAGACGCTCGACCAGGCGCGGGTGGCCGCCGCCCTCGACGAGGCTGGCGACTACCAGCTCGCCTGAGGACCGCAACCATCACGTCCGCGCGACAAGTCAACCCCGGCAGGAGAAACCCATCATGACCCAGCAGACCACCACGCCCGGCCAGCTCAGCGACATCGAGCTCGCCATCGGTGGGATGACATGCGCCTCCTGCGCCGCGCGGATCGAGAAGAAGCTCAACAAGCTCGACGGCGTTTCCGCCACGGTCAACTACGCCACCGAGAAGGCCAAGGTCAGCTACCCGCCGCACCTCACCCCCGCCGACCTCCTCGCCGTGGTGGAGGCCACCGGATACAGCGCGATCGCGCCGAGCCCGGCCGCCGGCGATGAAGACACCACGGCCGACATCGAGTCCGACGACCGGGACCGCGAGGCCGCGAGCTGGCGCCAGCGCCTGATCGTGTCCGCCGTGCTCACTGCGCCGGTCCTGGCCATGTCGATGATCCCTGCGCTGCAGTTCGACAACTGGCAGTGGATCTCCCTGACCCTGGCCTCACCCGTCGTGGTCTGGGGAGCTTGGCCGTTTCACCGCGCTGCCGTGACCAACGCCCGCCACGGCGCAGCCACGATGGACACCCTCATCTCCGTCGGAGTCTCCGCCGCCTGGCTGTGGTCGCTGTGGGCACTGCTCTTCACCCACGCGGGGATGAGCGGGATGCGCATGCCGTTCGACCTCTTCCCCGACGGCGAGGCGGATGTCCACATCTACCTCGAGGTGGCGGCGGCGGTCACCACCTTCATCATCGCCGGCCGCTACTTCGAGGCCCGCGCCAAGCGACAGTCCGGGGCGGCGCTCCGCGCCCTGCTCGACATGGGCGCCAAGGACGTGGCCGTCCTCCGCGACGGCACAGAGGTGCGCGTGCCGGTGAGCCAGCTCGCGGTCGGGGACCGATTCCTCGTGCGGCCCGGTGAGAAGGTCGCCACCGACGGAGTCGTCGAGGACGGCACATCGGCCGTCGACGCCTCCATGCTCACCGGAGAACCGGTCCCCGTCGAGGTGGGCATCGGTGACGCCGTCGTGGGCGCCACCGTGAACGCCGGCGGACGCCTGGTGGTCCGGGCCACCCGAGTCGGAGCCGACACCCAGCTCGCCCAGATGGCACGGCTGGTCGAGGACGCCCAGAACGGCAAGGCGCAGGTTCAACGCCTCGCAGACCGGGTGTCGGCGATCTTCGTTCCCATCGTGATCGCTCTCTCCCTGGCCACGCTCGCCGGTTGGCTGCTGACCGGCCACAGCGTCACCGCGGCGTTCACCGCCGCAGTGGCGGTGCTGATCATCGCCTGCCCCTGCGCCCTCGGGCTGGCCACACCCACCGCGTTGCTCGTCGGCACCGGCCGCGGGGCCCAGCTCGGCGTGCTCATCAAGGGCCCCGAGGTGCTCGAGTCCACGCGGGTGGTCGACACCATCGTCCTGGACAAGACCGGCACCGTGACCACCGGACGGATGGAACTCGTCGAGGCCGTCCCCGCCGCCGGCGTCGACGGCGTCGACCTGCTCCGGCTGGTCGGGGCCCTCGAGAACGCA
Source organism: Nocardioides flavus (ex Wang et al. 2016) (assembly GCF_014653115.1). Lineage (GTDB taxonomy): Bacteria > Actinomycetota > Actinomycetes > Propionibacteriales > Nocardioidaceae > Nocardioides > Nocardioides flavus. Next base: position 10,155 of record NZ_BNAD01000027.1, read on the forward strand.
TCAGAACACCCGATCGGTCAAGCCATCGCCACGGGCGCCAGCCAACGACTCGACCCGCAGCTGCCCGACGTTGAGGGATTCACCTCGTCCCGGGGCCTCGGCGTCGCTGGGGTCGTTGACGGCCACGCGGTGGTGGCGGGCCGGCCCGGCTGGCTTGCCCAGGAATGGAGCCAACCCCTCGACCCGCACCTCGCACGGGTGGTCGATTCTGCCGAGCAGGAAGGCCGAACCGTCATCGCCGCAGGCTGGGACGGCGCAGCCCGCGGCGTGCTGGTCGTCTCCGACGCCATCAAGCCCACCAGCGCGCTGGCCGTGACCGAGCTCAAGGAGCTCGGACTGCGGCCGGTGCTGTTGACCGGTGACAACGAACGGGCAGCCCGGGCGGTGGCCGCAGAAGTGGGCATCGACGAAGTCATCGCTGAGGTGCTTCCGGCCGACAAGGTGGCCGTGGTCGAGCGCCTGCAACGTGAGGGCCGCACGGTTGCGATGGTCGGCGACGGCGTGAACGACGCCGCCGCGCTCGCCACCGCGGATCTCGGCATCGCCATGGGCACCGGCACCGACGTCGCCATCGAGGCCTCGGACCTCACCCTCGTCCGCGGCGACCTGCGCGCCGCTGTCGACGCGATCCGGCTGTCTCGCCGCACCCTGCGGACCATCAAGGGGAACCTGTTCTGGGCCTTCGCCTACAACGTCGCGGCACTGCCCTTGGCCGCCCTCGGTCTGCTCAACCCGCTGATCGCGGGCGCCGCGATGGCCTTCTCCTCGGTGTTCGTGGTGTCCAACAGCCTGCGGCTGCGCCGGTTCCAGGCCATCTCCACCGCCGCTGTCGCGGCCGAGTCCAAGGTGGCGATCTCGACGTCGACCTAGTGCGAGTGGTGCTCGAGCGCCACATTGAGGAACATCTGACCGTACTCGGCGCCCTACGCGGGTCTCGTGGTCGACCAGCCCGTCATCCGTGTCGATCGGGGGGCTGCGGTCTCATCGACGTCGGCGTCGTTGTCACAGCGGCAGGGGTGATTACTGCCGGCTCGGCCGCCGGCGGCGCGGCGGTCCGGGTGGTGAGTCCCTATCTACTACGATACTGGGCCTGGGATAGAGCAGGACGAGCCGCAGTTTGTCCGGACGGGCGCCCGAGACCTCGAACTGGATGGCGATCGAACGCCCGACCCACAGCAACTCGGTCCCTGTGTGCTCCGAGCGACCTTCTGCTCCCGCGTCCTGCCCCCCGTGCATGGGGGGCACCGCGGTCCACCGTCCCCAGTCGCCACCCCGACGCGAGCGGATACGGAACGAAGGCGAAGCCTCACTGTCGGCCGCCCAGATGAACGCCGCCATGGTGTACGTCGTCGTGTCGAGTTTCGCCGAGCGCCAACGCTGCGTTCCGGCGGCACGCAGCGAGTCATCGTCGACGGGCATCTCGAATGAGGCCATGTCGGAGGTCTCGTGGGTCTCCAGCACGAGTCCGCCGGGCCGGGGGCGCGAACCCGAGTCGATATCCAGCAAACGCACCGAAGCCCCCGCGGCCGCAATGGCCGCCAACCCACCCGCGGCCTTGAGCATGGGCCTTCGGCGGGCCGTCACGGTGCGCGGCGGCTGCGTCACCTCAGCATCTTCAGTCACAGGTGTGATCCTACGTCACATAGTAGATGGCCAGCGTCACCTCTACCTCACCCGTTTCTGCGGCCGTTGACCGTCACGATGACCAGCGCGACACCCAACCCAGCGAGGAGGGGGCCGAATGTTGCCCACGACCTGGACGTGCCGCCACCTCCTGCGCCGAGGCCGTAGTACGTCAACCAGGCGCCGATGACCACGAGCGTGGCCGCCAACAAGGCCTTTGCCACGAACGCCAGAAGGCCCTTCATTTGCACTCCTTCACTGCTCTGCACGATGAACCTCGCCAGCCAGACCTTCAACGGGTCGCCGATCAATACCAGTCCCCCGGATCGACTGGATTCCCGTTGGCAAGCACCGTGAAATGTAGGTGGCATCCGGTGGACCAGCCCGAGTTGCCGACGGACCCGATGACCTGTCCACGGCGCAAGCGATCGCCGACGTCCACCGAGTAACCAGCAGCGTGGTTGTAAACGAGCGTCACGCCCTTGCCCCCGGCTCCACCGACGTCCACAAAGAGGCGATAGCCGTAGACATCCGAGTAGTACATCGACGTCACCACCCCCGCGGCGCCGGCCCACAGCGGTTGACCGCAGGCGGCCGCGTAGTCAATTCCGTCGTGCAGGCCCCAGTACTTGAAGATCGGGTGCGCCCGGTAGCCGAAGGGGGACGTCACAGAACCGGCGACGGGGGCCATCAGGAAGCCATCGGCAACGACCGCGCCGTTGCCTCGCGCCGCCTGCGCGGCCCGACGGCGCGCCGCAGCTCGGATGCGCTCGCGGATTCGGGCTTCCTCGGCTTCCGCCCGGCGCAGCACAGCGAGGTCGCGCGCGCGTGTGCGCTCTGCCCTCTGACGCGCTCGCCGACGTTGCCGCACCGATTCCCGGACCTCCTGGGCAGCCGACCGAGCTCGGTTGCGCGCCTTCTTCAAGTCGTCAAGACCTGCCGCAGCCGCTCGCTGCCTGGTCGCCACCTCCAGTGCGCCTTCCTCAACCCGTCTCTCGCCGACCTCGGCCAGCACCTGGGTGGCCCGAAGCGTTTCGTACACGCGGGTCTGCTTGTCCAACAGAGCCTCCGTCGCCGACTGGCGACGCACCAGATCCTCGGTCGAGGCTGAGTTCAGGAGCGAGCTCAGCGCCAAGAGCGCAGGGTCATCCCCCTGGTAGAGACCGACCACGGTGTCGACAACCGCCTGTTCCTGGACTGTCACCCCAGCAACCGCTGAGGAGAGGGTCGCTCGGGCATCGCCGAGACGATGCTCCGCGTCCCGGAGATCCAACCGCAGGGCCTGGTCACGCTCACGGGCGGCAACGACGGCACTCTCCATCGCAGCGAGCTCCGCTTTGGCGTCCTGGAGCCTGATGCGGGCACGTTGCAGGCGTTCGGTCGCGGCCGCGAGTCCCGCGCTCGACTCCCCCACCCGGCGCTCGGCGCGCTGGATACGGCTCGCGGCGCCATCGCGTGCGTCGTGGAGGTCATCCGCACCGACTGCAGCCGTCCCCGATGCCGCGAGGAGGGACAGGGTCGTCAGAACCACAGTCAGCCTCATCGCCAGAGCCAGCATCACGTCCCGTCTCGCTCGGGCCATCCTTGGTCGCTGGCCGCGTCGTGCGCGTGACCCGGTTGCGGGTCAGGCGCGGCGGATGGCATCTCCGCGCCTTGGGAAGCCATCGGAGGGGAGCCACCGCTGGGAACACCGGACGGCTTAGCGATACCTGGCGGCACGGCCGAGGGTTTGGTCGTGAACCACACCAACGCCCAGATGCAGAAGAAAAGCAACACCGGGGCACCGCCGAAGACAAGTAGCACCTGCCACCACTGCACCCGCGACCACTCCCTCGGCGTGTCGTGCCAGCTGGGCACGCTGTTTATCTTCTAAGACGGTCGGACTCGTTGCTTGGCACACGCTCGATCGGTTCCTTGTCGAGCAAGAGCGCGCCGGCGGTGCTGGAGCCGATGCTGTTCTCCCGTCAGGACTGGGGTGCGGACGAGACCTGGCGGAATGGCCGACCCGCCTACAACCACATGATGCAGCAGGTCCACATCCACCACACTGCCAACGCCAACGACTACTCGAGCGATCAGGTGCCGACACTCATTCGTGGCATCTACCGCTACCACACCCACTACCTGGGCTGGTCCGACATCGCTTACAACTTTCTCGTCGATCGCTTCGGCGGGGTCTGGGAGGGGCGTGCCGGGGGACCGGAGCGCTTGGTACGGGGCGCGCACACGCGAGGATTCAACTCGTCCTCGACCGGCATCGCTGTGATCGGAAACTTCGACGAAGTGCGCCCGGCCCGCTCGGTCCTCCGGTCCGTGGCGCAGATCGCAGCGTGGAAGGTGCACGAGAATGGTGGCTGGCCGAGGGGCAGGGTTCGTGTCCGATCCGAAGGCAGCGATCTTTACGACGCCAATGACCTCGTCGTGTTGCGGGTCATCGATGGACACCGCGACACCAACCAGACGGCGTGTCCAGGGCGGCACCTGTACGACGCCCTCCCCGTCATCCGCCGACGTGCAGGAAAGCTCATACGAGCAGCCGAGGCCTCTGCGCAGCCCGTGCAGATCCTGTCCCCAGCAACGATCACGGGCACGGCCAGCGTTGGTTCCCAACTGCTCCTGCAGCCGGGAGCCTACGATCCGCCGGATGTCACCCTGGCGATCGCGTGGCTTCGCAACGGGATGGAGATCCTCGGTGCGACCCAGGCAGCCTATGTAGCCGCACCCGAGGACTTCGGAACGCACTTGGCCGCGCGCGTGATCGCGACGTACGACGGACGAGGACAGGCAAACCAGATCGCTCCGGCTGTCGGCCCGGTGACTGCAGTTCCGAGCGCCAAGGTCCGCGCCGCCGGCGGACCTGGCCGGGCTCGGATCAAAGTCACTGTCCAGGCCCCTGCGGGGGTGTCGGTGAGTCCCTCCGGAGACGTCGAGGTGAGCTTGGGAGGCCGTCGGCGTTCTGTCCAGCTCGTCGACGGGCGGGCATCTGCACGGTTCAAGGGTCTGAGGCCCGGCCGTCGTCGGGTGTCGGTCAGATACCTGGGCGCCGACGGCCTGACTTCCGTCGAGGCCGGAGGCGTCGTGCGGATCGGGTGATCCACCGAATCGGATCCCGGCATACGAGTGCAGCCCGGGGATCCACAAAGTTGACGCCGAAGAAGTTGAAGAGAAAAGCCGAGTACCCCAGCCGGCCAGCATTGCAGCCCGCTTCCCGCGCCATCGAGGGGTTGCCTGTGCGTGCGGGTAGGCGGCATAGGCGACCCGGGTGATGAAGGCCCAAGTCTCCTTGGGGTCCCAACCCCGGTAGCGTCCCCACGCGTTCTCGGCCGAGAGCGCGCCTGCTATGACCGCAAAGGTTCACACCGGGAACGCGACGAGGTGCAGGGTGTAAGAGACCCGGTTCAGTGCCCTGCTTCGTCCCGCCCTTGGCCCGCGCGGATCAGGTAGGCCACGGCGGAAACGAAACCGAGCGTGAATATGCCTCCGGCGGTGACGGCAGCGGCGACATGGACGACCAGCCGGTAGGAGTCGAGCACCGGAACGAGTTCTCCTGCCGGTGTCCACAACACGGCGATGGCAAGACCGAGCGCGAGCAGCACGATGAGCACAGCCCACGCTGCCAGGGGGCGGATGACCTCGTTGCGGAGCCCGAACACCAGTGCCACCGACGCTGCCATCGCCCCAGCGAGCGTGAACTCGTACATGTTGGCCGACCTGACCGTGGTCGTGATCAGCCGGAACCGGCTCAAGAACCTGCGCAGCCGACAGCTACGGTTCGGCCGGCAACAAGGACGACCGGTTCGACAGACCCGCGCCTGGTGGCGGGGGCCCGGATCAACGTCGCGCTGACTCTGCAGCCCGAACCCAGTTCGGGACCGCGCGCTGAGTAGGACGCCGGGCCCCTCCCATCACGCGAGCGCGCACGCCGTTGCATCAGCCGCCCCGCGAGCTTGAGTCATCAGTGAGCACCGCCGGAACGCCACCAGCGCCGATCAGCCACGACCCCGCCCGAACCGCCCGACGACGAGGGTCAAGTCCCGGGTAGTGGTGTAGCGCTGCGTTCTCCTTCGTGATGGTTCAGGCGGTCAGGGCTGGCAGGTCGTCGGCTCCGATCTCGGGGTCGTTGGTGGGGACGATGTTGATTCGGCAGCGG
>NZ_BNAD01000028.1 GCF_014653115.1 Nocardioides flavus (ex Wang et al. 2016)
GGGTGCGTCTGATTCTTGAGAACTCAACAGTGTGTTTGATTAGTCGACGAATTAGTTTGTTATGCCCCGTTGATGTCAACGTGTGCCTGACCGTTTGGTTGGGTTGTTGGTGTCGCGGTTTCTTTGACAATGATTCTGACAGATGTCAGTTTTGTTCAGTCAGGGGATGTGGCTCTTATTGATAGTCGCTGCTCGTGGCCTTTGTGGTTGTGGGTGGTTGATGGTTTTCGATGGAGAGTTTGATCCTGGCTCAGGACGAACGCTGGCGGCGTGCTTAACACATGCAAGTCGAGCGGAAAGGCCACTTCGGTGGTACTCGAGCGGCGAACGGGTGAGTAACACGTGAGTAATCTGCCCTTGGCTTCGGGATAGCCACCGGAAACGGTGATTAATACCGGATATGACCATCTTTCGCATGATTGGTGGTGGAAAGTTTTTCGGCCAGGGATGTGCTCGCGGCCTATCAGCTTGATGGTGAGGTAATGGCTCACCATGGCTTCGACGGGTAGCCGGCCTGAGAGGGTGACCGGCCACACTGGGACTGAGACACGGCCCAGACTCCTACGGGAGGCAGCAGTGGGGAATATTGGACAATGGGCGGAAGCCTGATCCAGCAACGCCGCGTGAGGGATGACGGCCTTCGGGTTGTAAACCTCTTTCAGCAGGGACGAAGCGCAAGTGACGGTACCTGCAGAAGAAGCACCGGCCAACTACGTGCCAGCAGCCGCGGTAATACGTAGGGTGCGAGCGTTGTCCGGAATTATTGGGCGTAAAGGGCTCGTAGGCGGTTTGTCGCGTCGGGAGTGAAAACCAGGTGCTTAACACCTGGCTTGCTTTCGATACGGGCAGACTAGAGGTATTCAGGGGAGAACGGAATTCCTGGTGTAGCGGTGAAATGCGCAGATATCAGGAGGAACACCGGTGGCGAAGGCGGTTCTCTGGGAATTACCTGACGCTGAGGAGCGAAAGTGTGGGGAGCGAACAGGATTAGATACCCTGGTAGTCCACACCGTAAACGTTGGGCGCTAGGTGTGGGGTCCATTCCACGGATTCCGTGCCGCAGCTAACGCATTAAGCGCCCCGCCTGGGGAGTACGGCCGCAAGGCTAAAACTCAAAGGAATTGACGGGGGCCCGCACAAGCGGCGGAGCATGCGGATTAATTCGATGCAACGCGAAGAACCTTACCTGGGTTTGACATACACCCTGCCGCTCCAGAGATGGGGCTTCTTTTGGGGGTGTACAGGTGGTGCATGGCTGTCGTCAGCTCGTGTCGTGAGATGTTGGGTTAAGTCCCGCAACGAGCGCAACCCTCGTTCTATGTTGCCAGCACGTAATGGTGGGGACTCATAGGAGACTGCCGGGGTCAACTCGGAGGAAGGTGGGGATGACGTCAAGTCATCATGCCCCTTATGTCCAGGGCTTCACGCATGCTACAATGGCCGGTACAAAGGGCTGCGATCCCGTAAGGGGGAGCGAATCCCAAAAAGCCGGTCTCAGTTCGGATTGGGGTCTGCAACTCGACCCCATGAAGTCGGAGTCGCTAGTAATCGCAGATCAGCAACGCTGCGGTGAATACGTTCCCGGGCCTTGTACACACCGCCCGTCACGTCACGAAAGTCGGCAACACCCGAAGCCGGTGGCCCAACCCTTGTGGAGGGAGCCGTCGAAGGTGGGGCTGGCGATTGGGACGAAGTCGTAACAAGGTAGCCGTACCGGAAGGTGCGGCTGGATCACCTCCTTTCTAAGGAGCACGCACCCCGACCACTGGCGAATGTCTGGTGGCGCATGGTGGTGTCTCACTAGTGGAACGTCGACTGTCAGCTGTCTGCCCTGTTGTGGGGTGGGTGGTCTGGTCGCGCTGCCTGGCATTGGCTGGGGGCGTGGTTGAGCACACTGTTGGGTCCTGAAGGATCAGCCGGCATCGGCCTGTTTCTCCGTCCTGTTTGTGGGGTGGGGGGTGGGTGGGTGTGGTTGGGCTTCTGGTGTCTCCCTTCGTCCGAGGTCTCCTGTGTGGGGGTTGAGGGGGTTGGTGGGGTTGTTGTTTGAGATCTGCATAGTGGACGCGAGCATCTTTGTGACTGCTCTGACTGATGTTGTTCGGCCGGTTGGTCGGGTGATGGTTGGTTGGGGTGTAGTTGCAAGTGGCATGATCCATCTCCTTGTCTTGAGGGTGGGTTGTGCCGGTTTGCTGGCCTGCCTCTTTGATTGGGGGGTGGGTTGGTGTTTGTCTTTTGTGTGTTGTCTTGACGTTGTTGAGACAAGCTATGAAGGGCACATGGTGGATGCCTTGGCATCAAGAGCCGATGAAGGACGTTGGAGCCTGCGATAAGCCCTGGGGAGTTGGCAACCAAGCTGTGATCCGGGGGTGTCCGAATGGGGAAACCCAGCACGAGTCATGTCGTGTTACCTGCACCTGAACACATAGGGTGTGTGGAGGGAACGTCGGGAAGTGAAACATCTCAGTACCGACAGGAAGAGAAAACAACAGTGATTCCGAGAGTAGTGGCGAGCGAAATCGGATGAGGCCAAACCATGTCTGTGTGATACCCGGCAGGGGTTGCAGGCATGGGGTTGTGGGACTGCTCATGGTGTGCTGCCGTGCACCGAGGAAGTAAGAAACCAGTGTGGAAGTCGAAGTCGGTTGGAAAGCCGTACCGTAGAGGGTGATAGGCCCGTAGACGTAAAGCGCTGGCTTCCGAGCATCATCCCAAGTAACACGGAACCCCTGAAATTCCGTGTGAATCTGGCGGGACCACCCGTTAAGCCTAAATACTCCTTGATGACCGATAGCGGACAAGTACCGTGAGGGAAAGGTGAAAAGTACCCCTGGCGGGGAGTGAAATAGTACCTGAAACCGTGTGCCTACAATCCGTCGGAGCCTTCAGCTTGCTGGGGGTGACGGCGTGCCTTTTGAAGAATGAGCCTGCGAGTTTGCGGTGTGTTGCGAGGTTAACCCGTGTGGGGAAGCCGTAGCGAAAGCGAGTCCGAATAGGGCGATTCAGTAGCGCGCTCAAGACCCGAAGCGAAGTGATCTATCCATGGGCAGGTTGAAGCGTCGGTAAGACGACGTGGAGGACCGAACCCACTTAGGTTGAAAACTGAGGGGATGACCTGTGGATAGGGGTGAAAGGCCAATCAAACTTCGTGATAGCTGGTTCTCCCCGAAATGCATTTAGGTGCAGCGTTGCGTGTTTCTTGCCGGAGGTAGAGCACTGGATAGCCGATGGGCCCTACAAGGTTACTGACGTTAGCCAAACTCCGAATGCCGGTAAGTGAGAGCGCAGCAGTGAGACTGCGGGGGATAAGCTCCGTAGTCGAGAGGGAAACAGCCCAGACCATCAGCTAAGGCCCCTAAGCGGTGACTAAGTGGAAAAGGATGTGGAGTCGCATTGACAACCAGGAGGTTGGCTTGGAAGCAGCCACCCTTGAAAGAGTGCGTAATAGCTCACTGGTCAAGTGATTCCGCGCCGACAATGTAGCGGGGCTCAAGTCATCCGCCGAAGCTATGGCATTCAGCGAATACATCAGCATCGACTTGATCGGTGTTCAGTGCGCTGGATGGGTAGGGGAGCGTCGTGTGGGCAGTGAAGCGCCGGAGTGATCCAGGTGTGGAGGCCACACGAGTGAGAATGCAGGCATGAGTAGCGAATCACGGGTGAGAAACCCGTGCGCCGAATGATCAAGGGTTCCAGGGTCAAGCTAATCTGCCCTGGGTAAGTCGGGACCTAAGGCGAGGCCGACAGGCGTAGTCGATGGACAACGGGTTGATATTCCCGTACCGGCGAAGTTGCGCCCATGACGAACCTGGCGATGCTAACCACCCGAAGCTCATCGGACCGGACCCTTCGGGGCGAGGCTGGTGGGTGGAGCGTGGGACCCGAGCCAGTAGTAGTCAAGCGATGGGGTGACGCAGGAAGGTAGCCCAACCACAGCGATGGTTGTCTGTGGGCAAGCGTGTAGGGCGTGGTGTAGGCAAATCCGCACCATCCACTTCAGTGTGGAGCCTGAGACGTGACGCGGAGCCATATATGGCGAAGTGGGTGATCCTATGCTGTCGAGAAAAACCTCTAGCGAGCAACGAGCCGCCCGTACCCCAAACCGACTCAGGTGATCAAGTAGAGAATACTAAGGCGATCGAGACAACCATGGTTAAGGAACTCGGCAAAATGCCCCCGTAACTTCGGGAGAAGGGGGGCCCGGATCGTGAACCCACTTGCTGGGGGAAGCGTGAAGGGCCGCAGAGACCAGGGGAAAGCGACTGTTTACTAAAAACACAGGTCCGTGCGAAGTTGTAAGACGATGTATACGGACTGACTCCTGCCCGGTGCTGGAAGGTTAAGAGGACCGGTTAGGCGCTTCGGCGCCGAAGCTGAGAATTTAAGCCCCAGTAAACGGCGGTGGTAACTATAACCATCCTAAGGTAGCGAAATTCCTTGTCGGGTAAGTTCCGACCTGCACGAATGGAGTAACGACTTTCCCACTGTCTCAACCATGGACTCGGCGAAATTGCACTACGAGTAAAGATGCTCGTTACGCGCGGCAGGACGGAAAGACCCCGGGACCTTTACTATAGTTTGGTATTGGTGTTTGGTACGGCTTGTGTAGGATAGGTGGGAGACTGTGAAGTCCACACGCCAGTGTGGGTGGAGTCAACGTTGAAATACCACTCTGGTCGTACTAGATGTCTAACCTAGGTCCGTTATCCGGATCAGGGACAGTGCCTGATGGGTAGTTTAACTGGGGCGGTTGCCTCCTAAAATGTAACGGAGGCGCTCAAAGGTTCCCTCAGCCTGGTTGGCAATCAGGTGGCGAGTGTAAGTGCACAAGGGAGCTTGACTGTGAGACAGACATGTCGAGCAGGGACGAAAGTCGGAACTAGTGATCTGGCCACGGCATGTGGAAGCGTGGTCACTCAACGGATAAAAGGTACCCCGGGGATAACAGGCTGATCTTCCCCAAGAGTCCATATCGACGGGATGGTTTGGCACCTCGATGTCGGCTCGTCGCATCCTGGGGCTGGAGTAGGTCCCAAGGGTTGGGCTGTTCGCCCATTAAAGCGGCACGCGAGCTGGGTTTAGAACGTCGTGAGACAGTTCGGTCCCTATCCGCCGCGCGCGCAGGAAACTTGAGAAAGGCTGTCCCTAGTACGAGAGGACCGGGATGGACGAACCTCTGGTGTGCCAGTTGTTCTGCCAAGAGCACGGCTGGTTGGCTACGTTCGGAAGTGATAACCGCTGAATGCATCTAAGCGGGAAGCACGTTTCAAGATGAGGTTTCCCACCCAACAATGGGGTAAGGCCCCCCACAGAACATGGGGTTGATAGGCCGGAGGTGTACAGCAGTAATGCCCAGCCGACCGGTACTAATAGGCCGAGGGCTTGTCCCAACCACGTACAAGACCACACACGCGCAAGACGAACACACATGTTCGCGTCCACTAGGCAGTTCCCAACCAACAAACCCAGACCCACCTGTGGGTCAGAGCGTTTGACAACTGGTTGAAAGAGTTACGGCGGCCATAGCGAAACGGGAAACACCCGGTCCCATACCGAACCCGGAAGTTAAGCCTTTCAGCGCCGATGGTACTGCAACCGAGAGGTTGTGGGAGAGTAGGACGCCGCCGGACAAACATT
>NZ_BNAD01000029.1 GCF_014653115.1 Nocardioides flavus (ex Wang et al. 2016)
GGGGAGCGGTCATCGTGATGGTCCTCGAGGATTCGGTAGAAGGTTGACTCGAAGGATCACGCGGTGGCCGCGCCTACGTCCGACGTACACGCCGGTGACGATCTCGGCGACCGCGCTACACCACTATGGGGGACTCAACTGAGGTCTTTCGGATGGATGGCGTAGGAACCTCCATCGTCGGGAGACCTCGACGTCTACCTGCGGACCGACGCGCCCGGCCGACCTACACCCTCATCTGGGAAGAGCCAGATTGCATCTACGAACGTGGCGAACGCCGCTGATGATCCTTCCGCGCGGATACCGAAGCCCCGATGTTTTCTACTCAGTCGTGGATATTCAACGCGACGGCGAAGCGGGACCACACCTCGCGACGTTCTACTCGGAGAAGGCGGCCCAGGAATGCATCCAGCAGTTGCAGACGGAGGGGTGGCGTCGGGTCTTGCCGGCCACGTCGCGGGGTCGCACGCTGGCGAGCAGCCTCTTGGCTTGTGCTGCGGACAGGTCGCGCTTGGCGCCGCCGGGGATCAGTTCCAGCACCAGTGCGTGGACCTGGGACACGATCCGGGTGTGGTCCTCCACGAGAGAGCGGCGGCGGTCGACCAGGACCCAGAGCACCGCGAGCTGCTCGTCATCGACGACTGGGCGTAGCCCGGCCATCCGGGTCGCGACCAGCGCCACGGAATGAGCTTCGGTGGCGTCGGTCTTGCGGCCTCGACCGGTGGCGAAGACCCGGGCGCGTGCCGAGAGTTTCGGCGGCACGTCGAGGACCTGCTCGCTGCCAGCAAGCAGCCGGATCGCGAGGTGGTGACCGATCCGGTTGCAGCCCTCAACTGCCCACACCCGACGCTCAGGGTCGGGCTGGATGCCGTTGACGTAATCCACCATCGCGGCAAACCCGGCCTGCGAGGTGTCGAATCGACCGCCGCCAAGGACGGTCCTCGCCGGTCATCACCTCGATCGTGGCCGACCGCTTGTGCGGTTCCATTCCGATCACGACACGTTCTGCTTGCTCCTGCATGCACTCTCCCGATGCTCGGTCCCAGTCGGTGCTCGAGTCGGGAAGGGCAACGCTACTTCGAGCTGGGCAGACCCCTCTTGAGCCTCTCCGACTCTGCGGTGCTCGGCCCGCGCACGCCATGAGTGAGCCACACGGGCCCGTCACCGGGCAGCGTGGGCAGCCGCAGTGAGAGCGACGAGCCAGGCACCAGGACCGACACTCGCCAGCACCGATCCCGAGGTCAAGGAAACAAGTAGCCGCTGTTAGTACGGCACAGCGTGGCCGCTCATGCCGCTGACTGCGCGGTCCTGCCGATGTGCGGTCGCGCCGCTGCGACGACGTCGCCTTGAGCGTGAACTACGTGCCCATTGTCGCTCCGTTCCCAGGCGGACGCGTCGTCTGGACTGGTCTTGCGACACGCAGCACGCTCGGCGCGAACTCGAGGTCGGGTTACGCCAACTGAGGTTCGCTGATCGGGCGGCGTCCCCGGGGCAGGGGAGTCCGCGCGGGGCCTTCCCGGTTGCGGGCGCCGCTCCCCGGTCTCAATCTTCCCGTGTCCATCACCCACCTACGTGAATCCTCGTTCCCTGAGGTGGGAGAACCAACCTGGCAGCCCTCGTGGCCTGGGAGCCCGGACAGCAGCCAGCCCCAGGCGTCGCCGAACCCCTCGGAGTTGAGTCCCCGATAGTGGTGTAGCGCGGTCGCCGAGATCGTCACCGGCGTGTACGTCGGACGTAGGCGCGGCCACCGCGTGATCCTTCGAGTCAACCTTCTACCGAATCCTCGAGGACCATCA
>NZ_BNAD01000030.1 GCF_014653115.1 Nocardioides flavus (ex Wang et al. 2016)
CCGGCTCTCCTGACTGATGTGTGGGTCATGCTCGGCTTGGGAGGGCTGGTCTGTAGGGGCCGCGGCTGAGCATCGCGAGCGCGATGAGGGGTTGGGGTGAGTGGAAGCCGAACGCGATGCGGGTGAGTAGTCGGATCTTGGTGTTCACGGACTCGACAAGGGCGTTGGACAGGCCGTGGGTGAGGGTGGCCTCGACCCGCTCCCGGATGGCCGTGATGCGTGCGGCCAGGTGGGTCATTTCAGGGACACCGCTGTGGGTGGCCCAGGCGAGCCATTCGTCGAGGGCGTCGAGTCCGGGGCGGCCGCGCATGCGCAGCAGCAACCGAAGGCCTTCCTTGAGCCGGTAGGCCTCCCATAGCTCGGGGTGCGTGGCGGCAATCCAGTCCAGGCGCTGTTGCTGGCGGCAGGTGAGGTCCTCGGGGTTCTTCCACAAGGCGTGGCGGGCATCGCGCAGCTCGCGCGCAGCGCCGGTGGAGTCACGCCGTTGCCGGCCGTGTTCGATGCCGTTCTTGTGGGTGGCGCCACCGGCGCGGGCCGTGCGCCAGGCCCGGGCACGTACGTTGCCCAGGGCCTGGTTGGCCCACTTGATGACGTGGAAGGGATCGGCGCACTGGATCGCGGTCGGACAGCGTTCGGTGACCACGTGGCTGATCCAGCCGGCTTGGTCGGCCGAGACATGGGTGATCAGGCTGCTGCGCTCGACGCCGAGGTCGTCGAAGAACCGGCGCAGCGTGTCGCGGTCACGGCCGGGCTCGGCCCACACCAGGTGACCGGAGTCGTGGTCGACGACCACGGTCAGGTACAACTGCCCGCGCCGGTAGGAGATCTCGTCGATCCCGATCCGGCGCAGGCCCTCGAGCTGGTCCCCGGCCGGGCCGCCGTGCTCAGCCTGGATCCGGGTCCAGACCCGGTCCACGATCGCGCCGACCGTGCGCCACGCGATCCGCATCAGCTCGGTGACCGCGGTCTTCGAGGTCCGCACCACCAGCCACGCGGCCTGCTGGTCGAAGGTGTGCGTGTGACCCGCACCGTGGGCGGCCCACGGCACGTGAGCGACCACCACGCCGTGTGCCGGGCAGCGCACTCGGGGCGCGTCAGCCTCCAAGAACGCCATCGCGATCCCGTGGTCCAAGGTCCGCCACCGCCGGCGCGAAGAACCGGCGTCGTAGCGGGGACAACGTCGACGGCACCGGCCACACCGGCCCTGCCGACGCGCCATCGGCCGCACGTGGAAGACCAGCGACCCGTCCGGGTCTTTGGTCACGTTCTCGATCGCGGTGTGCTCCAACCCGAGCAGACCGCGCCATAGGCTGACCCCAGGCACGCCGTTCTCCTGTCACCGGTTCCTGTTCTTCGACAGCTCAGAAACCTAGGCAGGGAGCGGCGTGCCGCCACGACAGGCGCGCTCACCTACCCACAGATGTGTCAGGAGAGCCGG
>NZ_BNAD01000031.1 GCF_014653115.1 Nocardioides flavus (ex Wang et al. 2016)
TCTGGTGGTCTTGGTGGTGACACTTCTGCCCTCAGGCTGCGGCGGTGGCAGTCCATGAACCCATCGATCCCCGTGTCCGTCTTGCGATCTCGCAGTGGCCCGATAACGCGCCTCGCGGGGCTGTCTCGACCTTCTGCGCTGAGCATGAGATCTCCCGTAAGTCCTTCTATGAGCTGCGCAAGCGCGTCCGGGCCGAGGGGCCGGCCGCTGTGCTCGAGCCCCGGAGCCGTCGCCCCACGACGAGCCCGAACAGGCTGACCGACGAGGTCAAGAAGCAAGCCCTCGATGTTCGTGCCGCGCTCGAGGCCTCGGGGCTGGACCACGGGCCGATCAGCGTGCACGACAAGATGCGCGCGATGGGGCTGCCCGTCGTGCCTTCGACGGCGTCGCTGTCGCGGATCTTCCGCGAAGCCGGTGTGGCACGTTTCGAGCCGAGGAAGAGGCCGCGCTCGGCCTGGCGCCGTTTCGTCTACCCCGCACCGAACGCGTGCTGGCAACTCGATGCCACCGAGTACGTGCTGACGGGTGGACGCCCGTGCGTGGTCTTCCAACTCATCGACGACCACTCCCGCTACGCCCTCGCCTCCCACGTCGCTTCGGGAGAGACCTCTGAGGCAGCCATCACGGTGTTCGACAAGGCCGTCGCCGCCCATGGCGTCCCACAGCGGCTGTTGTCGGACAACGGGATCGCGCTCAAGCCGTCCCGACGCGGGTACCTCGGCCAACTCGTTGAGCACGTGACGCGGCTGGGTACCGAGCCGATCACCGGCAAGCCATACAAGCCGACCACCCAGGGCAAGAACGAACGCTTCCACCAGACGCTGTTCCGCTACCTCGACAAGCAGCCGCTGGCCGACACCCTGGCCGAGCTGCAGGCACAGATCGACGCGTTCGACCTGATCTACAACACGCAACGCCCCCATCAGGGCCTGCCGGGCCGAGTCACACCCCAAACGGCGTGGGACGCGACCCCCAGGGCTGATCCACCACGCCCCAGCCCCGACCGGCCACGCTTCGAACCACCGGTAGCGACTGCGTTCCGCCGACCCCGGGTCCAGCCGCCCCCGGACCTGCCCGAGGGCACCATCATGAAGAGACTCAGCACCGCAGGCACCTTCCGCCTCGACTCCGTCACCTACCTGGTCGCCGGCCGATACGGACTCCAGCCCGTCTTGGTCGTCACCGACGGCGATGCCCTCACCATCACCGACCTGGACGGCGAAATCCTCATCGAGCACACCCGCCCGGCACCCGGGATCACCTACGTCGGCAACGGCCAGCGCCAGCGTCACGGCCCCCCACCCAAGACCGCTGA
>NZ_BNAD01000032.1 GCF_014653115.1 Nocardioides flavus (ex Wang et al. 2016)
GCCGAAGCCGTACCCCCAGGAGTTCCGCGACGACGTGGTCCGTGTCGCGAGGAACCGTGAGCCAGGTGTCCATATCAAGCAGATCGCTGCCGACTTCGGCATCAGCGAGTCGTGCCTGACGAACTGGATGAAGACCGCCGACGTCGAGGATGGCGTGAAGCCGGGCACGACTGCGGCGGAGAACGCCGAACTGCGTGAAGCCAAGAAGCGGATCCGGCTCCTGGAGCAGGAGAACGAGGTCTTGCGTCGCGCCGCGGCGTATCTGTCGCAGGCCAACCTGCCGGGAAAATGATGTACCCGCTCGTCCGCGAGCTGGCCGTCGACGGGATCCTCGTCACGGTGACGTGCCGGGTGCTCAAGATCGCTCGCCAGCCGTACTACCGCTGGCTCCAGAGCCCGGTCACTGAGGCCGAGCTCGAGCAGGCCTACCGCGCCAACGCCCTGTTCGACGCCCATCGCGACGACCCGGAGTTCGGCTACCGGTTCCTGGTCGACGAGGCCCGTGAAGCCGGTGAGCCGATGGCCGAGCGGACCGCGTGGCGGATCTGTTCGCAGCTGGGCTGGTGGTCGGCGTTCGGAAAGCCCAAGCGCGGCAAGGCCAAGAAGCCCGGCCCACCGGTCCACGACGACCTGTGCGCTGTGACCGACGAGAAGGGCAGGATTCGACACGAGTTCAGCGCCGATGCCCCCAACGAGCTGTGGCTGACCGACATCACCGAGCACCGCACCGGTGAGGGCAAGCTCTACCTCTGCGCGATCAAGGACGTCTACTCCAACCGGATCGTGGGCTACTCCATCGACTCGAGGATGAAGTCCAGGCTGGCGGTCGCCGCGCTCAACAACGCAGTCGCCCGCCGCGGAGATGTCGCCGGCTGCGTGGTCCACAGCGACCGCGGCAGTCAGTTCCGCAGCCGGAAATTCGTCCACGCTCTCAACCGCCACGGCATGGTCGGATCGATGGGCCGCGTCGGTGCAGCCGGGGACAACGCGGCCATGGAGAGCTTCTTCAGCCTGCTCCAGAAGAACGTCCTCGACCGCCGCTCATGGACCACCCGAGAGGAACTGCGGATCGCGATGGTGACCTGGATCGAGAGGACCTACCACCGCCGTCGGCGACAGGCCGCTCTCGGACGGTTGACCCCCATCGAGTACGAGACCATCATGACCACACCTGCCGCTCAGGCAGCCTGACCCAACCTGTCACCTATCCGTGCAGCAGTCCC
>NZ_BNAD01000033.1 GCF_014653115.1 Nocardioides flavus (ex Wang et al. 2016)
AGTTGAGTCCCCGATAGTGGTGTAGCGCGGTCGTCGAGGTCGTCCCCGGCGTGTACGTCGGACGCAGGCGCGGCCACCGCGTGATCCTTCGAGTCAACCTTCTACCGAATCCTCGAGGACCATCACGATGACCGCTCCCCACATTGTCGACCCTGCACGCCTGCTGGGCGAAGCACTCGCCGAAGCCAGTCCCGATCTGATGCGCGAGCTGCTGCAGACGATGATCAACGCCCTGCTCTGTGCGGACGCCGATGCGGTGGTCGGCGCCGAGTACGGCCGGCCGTCGCCAAGCCGCACGGCGCAGCGCAATGGCTACCGCCACCGCGACCTGGACACCCGGGTCGGGACGATCGATGTCGCGATCCCCAAGCTTCGTAAGGGCACCTACTTCCCCGAGTGGCTCCTCGAGCGTCGCAAGCGCGCCGAGGCCGCACTGATCACCGTCGTGGCCGACTGCTACCTCGCCGGCGTGTCCACCCGACGGATGGACAAGCTGGTCAAGACCCTCGGCATCGACTCGCTGTCCAAGTCGCAGGTCTCGCGGATGGCCGCCGAGCTCGACGAGCACGTCGAGCAGTTCCGCCACCGGCCATTGGATGCCGCCGGACCGTTCACCTTCGTCGCGGCCGACGCGTTGACGATGAAGCTGCGCGAGGGAGGCCGGGTGATCAACGCCGTGGTGCTGCTCGCGACCGGCGTCAACGGCGACGGGCACCGCGAGGTCCTCGGCATGCGCGTGGCCACCAGTGAGACCGGTCCGGTGTGGAACGAGTTCTTCGCCGACCTCGTCGCCCGCGGCCTCAGCGGAGTCCGGCTGGTCACCTCCGATGCCCACGCCGGCCTGGTCGAGGCGATCGCGGCGAACCTGCCCGGAGCCTCCTGGCAGCGCTGCCGCACCCACTACGCCGCGAACCTCATGAGCGTGACACCCAAGAGCATGTGGCCGGCGGTGAAGGCGATGCTGCACTCGGTCTACGACCAGCCCGACCGTCCCGCTGTCCATGCCCAGTTCGACCGGCTCCTGGACTACGTCGACGACAAGCTGCCCGAGGTCCACGACCACCTCGACGCCGCCCGCGACGACATCCTCGCCTTCACCGGCTTCCCGAAGGACGTGTGGACCCAGATCTGGTCCAACAACCCCGCCGAACGCCTCAACCGCGAGATCCGGCGCCGCACCGACTC
>NZ_BNAD01000034.1:0-857 GCF_014653115.1 Nocardioides flavus (ex Wang et al. 2016)
GCCCGCTGCCGAATCAACATCGTCCCCACCAACGACCCCGAGATCGGAGCCGACGACCTGCCAGCCCTGACCGCCTGAACCATCACGAAGGAGAACGCAGCGCTACACCACTACCCGGGACTTGACCTCGGCTTCTCCATGCCCGCTGGGACAGACGACCTTCACTTCTTCCGACGCCACGGCTCCCGTGATGGCTCTCTACAGGTCAAGACCCGCCCGATCACGATCAGCGGCGACACAAATCTCGGGACCGTCAGACTCCCGGACCTTCAGCAGCACACACTCACCGTCACCGACAACCTCGGCGCCCCGCTAGTCGGCGCCCGGGTCGGCGGGACCGCCAGCCTGGGTGCACCGTGGGACGGCAACGACGCAACGCTCAGCCCAGGACTCACCGTCGCAGCCGGCTTCTACTACTTAGCCGACGAGTGGAACCCCCTACTTACTGACACCTCCGGCAAAGTCACCTTCTTTCACCCCCAAACGACCAACAACACGCTCCCGGCCGGGATCACCGTCCGCTACACCGACCCCTCGACTAACGCCGTCTTCTCAGCCGACCTGAGCAGCGCCACACGAACGCCCGACGGGCAATACTCGCTCCGACTCAGCGGACTCCCCCACGTGACTGGTGTTGTCACCAACCTTGCCGGGAGTCCGTCTCCAAACGTCTCCGTCAGCAACACGAACGGCCCCGCCGGCGGTACCACTGATACGGCGGGAAAGTTCGGCTTCTCCATGCCCGCTGGGACAGACGACCTTCACTTCTTCCGACGCCACGGCTCCCGTGATGGCTCTCTACAGGTCAAGACCCGCCCGATCACGATCAGCGGCGACACAAATCTCGGGACCGTCAG
>NZ_BNAD01000034.1:952-1178 GCF_014653115.1 Nocardioides flavus (ex Wang et al. 2016)
GTCAGACTCCCGGACCTTCAGCAGCACACACTCACCGTCACCGACAACCTCGGCGCCCCGCTAGTCGGCGCCCGGGTCGGCGGGACCGCCAGCCTGGGTGGTCAAGTCCCGGGTAGTGGTGTAGCGCTGCGTTCTCCTTCGTGATGGTTCAGGCGGTCAGGGCTGGCAGGTCGTCGGCTCCGATCTCGGGGTCGTTGGTGGGGACGATGTTGATTCGGCAGCGGGC
>NZ_BNAD01000035.1 GCF_014653115.1 Nocardioides flavus (ex Wang et al. 2016)
GCGAGGATGTCGGCGCGAGCAGCGTCGAGGTGGTCGTGGACCTCGGGCAGTTTGCCGTCGACGTAGTCGAGCAGCCGGTCGAACTGGGCATGGACAGCGGGACGGTCGGGCTGGTCGTAGACCGAGTGCAGCATCGCCTTGACGGCCGGCCACATGCTCTTGGGTGTCACGCTCATGAGGTTCGCGGCGTAGTGGGTGCGGCAGCGCTGCCAGGAGGCTCCGGGCAGGTTCGCTGCGATCGCCTCGACCAGGCCGGCGTGGGCATCGGAGGTGACCAGGCGGACCCCGCTCAGGCCGCGGGCGACGAGGTCGGCGAAGAACTCGTTCCACACCGGACCGGTCTCAGCGGTGGCCACGCGCATGCCGAGGACCTCGCGGTGCCCGTCGCCGTTGACGCCGGTCGCGAGCAGCACCACGGCGTTGATCACGCGGCCTCCCTCGCGCAGCTTCATCGTCAACGCGTCGGCGGCGACGAAGGTGAACGGTCCGGCGGCATCCAATGGCCGGTGCCGGAACTGCTCGACGTGTTCGTCGAGCTCGGCTGCCATCCGCGAGACCTGTGACTTCGACAGGGAGTCGATCCCCAGCGTCTTGACCAGCTTGTCCATCCGCCGGGTGGACACCCCGGCGAGGTAGCAGTCGGCCACGACAGTGATCAGCGCCGCCTCGGCACGTTTGCGGCGCTCGAGCAGCCACTCCGGGAAGTAGGTGCCCTTGCGGAGCTTGGGGATCGCGACGTCGATGGTCCCGACCCGGGTGTCGAGGTCGCGGTGGCGGTAGCCGTTGCGCTGGCTGACCCGGCCTAGGGTGGGGCGGCCGTACTCGGCGCCGACCACGGCATCGGCATCGGCACAGAGCAGGGCGTTGATCATCGTCTGCAGCAGATCGCGCATCAGATCGGGCGATGCTTCGGCGAGTGCTTCGCCAAGCAGACGTGCAGGGTCGACAATGTGGGGAGCGGTCATCGTGATGGTCCTCGAGGATTCGGTAGAAGGTTGACTCGAAGGATCACGCGGTGGCCGCGCCTACGTCCGACGTACACGCCGGTGACGATCTCGGCGACCGCGCTACACCACTAT
>NZ_BNAD01000036.1 GCF_014653115.1 Nocardioides flavus (ex Wang et al. 2016)
CGTGATGGTCCTCGAGGATTCGGTAGAAGGTTGACTCGAAGGATCACGCGGTGGCCGCGCCTACGTCCGACGTACACGCCGGTGACGATCTCGGCGACCGCGCTACACCACTATCGGGGACTCAACTTGCTCAAGCGCTGCCCCCGCTTCAGATATGGCGGTTTCGAGAGCAACCGCAGGCGTCCCAACCGAGTGGATCATCCCGGCGATGGCTCTCCGATGCCTATGCCTGAGGCCAAGCCATCGGCTGACTCCGCGGGCGCCGATGTCGTCGAATCGGAACAGAAACCTGTTGGACTGTTCGTTGCCCGTCGGCTTCGGCATCGCGTAGGTCGACACGCGGGCCCACCTTTCGCCCAATGCATTGCCCGCGAGCGCGCGCTCGGGATCGTCCTGCCGCGACACGCTTACGTTCCAGGTCCCGAAGTCGCGCCAACCTGCTACCACTAAGAGGTCGCGCACGCCTTGGTGGATGTCGAGATGCTCGCGCCACGGTCGCGCTCGTCGGGCGCTTGTCTTGACGCGCATCTCATCCGCGAGCGTGGTCTGGCCTGGAACGGACGACGCCATGACCGAGTAGGCCGGACGGATCTGCGCGTTGAGCGCACGGGAGATTGCAACCGGCTCTTGGTGCTTGACAGTGAAGATGGGGACTGCTGCACGGATAGGTGACATCTGATCTGTGGTGCCGAGAGGTGCCGCTGGAAGGATGTGCACTGCGCCGAAGCCGTACCCCCAGGAGTTCCGCGACGACGTGGTCCGTGTCGCGAGGAACCGTGAGCCAGGTGTCCATATCAAGCAGATCGCTGCCGACTTCGGCATCAGCGAGTCGTGCCTGACGAACTGG
>NZ_BNAD01000037.1 GCF_014653115.1 Nocardioides flavus (ex Wang et al. 2016)
CGGGTCCGATGCGTCCGGCGACGGCGGCGACCTGCGCGTCGACGAACCCCGCCGCCTCACGAGTCAACGGAGGGGAGGTGTGGATGGTGGTCTCCGCGACCGCACGGGCACGCCACGCGGGAACGGCGCCGGCGTGGACCTGCGCCCAGAGGCGGGGGAGGCGGTGGCGCAGCTCGAGCGCGTGCCCGATGAGCTTCTTCGCCGCAGTGGTGCTGATGCCGAGGACGGTGCCGAGCTCGGCGACGCAGAACTCCGCGACCAGGGGCGTGCCTTCGCCGGCGATGGGTTCCTCGTGCTCGCATCCTGGGACGGTGAACGAGGCGGCGGAGTGGATCGACTCCGGCGGGTGCAGGTCGGCCCACTGCGCAGCGAGCACCAGCTGGCGGGCGGCGGCGGTGTTCTCGGCGGCCCGCTCCAGCCGGATAGAGGCGAGCAGGTCGGAGGCGGTGAAGGCGTCTGCCTCACCTGCTCCGGGCCCTGCCGCGACTTCGATCATGTGTTTGATTCTACGGGAACCCACCGACACTGACCATGGCGCGGACTCAACCGGCTGTTGCAACGAGCCTCGTGTTGAGTGCTTGGCCGGGAGTCTGCCATTCGAGGGTCTTGCGGGGCCGGGTGTTCAGCTGCAGGGCAACCCGATCGCACTCGGCCATCGTGAGGCGACGCAGGTCGGCGCCCTTGGGCCAGTACTG
>NZ_BNAD01000038.1 GCF_014653115.1 Nocardioides flavus (ex Wang et al. 2016)
GCCTCGTCGCCGAGACGATCAAGCGATACGACCTCGCGGTCGCCGACCCGACAGCCGATCCCGAGGACGGGTACCTGTCGGTGGACCCGCGGCACGTGACCGTGCATGACGACGACGTCCACTTCGCCGGCACGATGCGCATCGAGGCCGAGGTCGATCTTGCCGACGCTCTCGACCTCGACCGTGCCGTGGCACATGGCGCAGAGACCTTGAAGACATTCGGCTCGACCGAGTCCCTGGATGCGCGGCGTGCGAAGGCGCTCGGGGACCTCGCCCGCACCCAGACCGCCCTCGACCTCCACGCCACCGGTGTGGCCGAGACGAGCGAGCACCCCGACGGCTTGCCGGCCGCGCGGCAGGTGGTGATCCACGCCCACTTCGACGCCACCCTGTCCGGCGACACCACCGTGTTCGGTCCGACCGGGCGGATGGAGAACGGCCAACGCCTCGTCCTGCTCCAGCAGATCAGGTCCTGGTGCGGCGACACCCGCACCCAGGTGACGGTCAAGCCGGTCATCGACCTCAACACACCCTTGACCGCGCAGGGCTACGACATTCCCGACCGCATCCGCGAACAAGTGATCCTGCGCGACCGCACCTGCGTCTTCCCTGATTGCAGTCGCCCCGCCCGGGGCTGCGACATCGATCATGTCGTCCCGT
>NZ_BNAD01000039.1 GCF_014653115.1 Nocardioides flavus (ex Wang et al. 2016)
GCCGTTCCCGCGTGGCGTGCCCGTGCGGTCGCGGAGACCACCATCCACACCTCCCCTCCGTTGACTCGTGAGGCGGCGGGGTTCGTCGACGCGCAGGTCGCCGCCGTCGCCGGACGCATCGGACCCGCGCAGCTCGACCGCCTCGTCGCCGAGACCATCACGCGCTACGACCTCGCCGTCGCCGACCCGACAGCCGATCCGGAGGACGGCTACCTGTCGGTGGACCCGCGCCACGTGACCGTGCATGACGACGACGTCCACTTCGCCGGCACCATGCGCATCGAGGCCGAGGTCGACCTCGCCGACGCCCTCGACCTCGACCGCGCGGTCGCGCACGACGCCGCCACCCAGAAGGCACTCGGCTCCACGCTGTCGCTCGACGCCCGCCGCGCCAAGGCGCTCGGGAACCTCGCTCGCACCCAGACCGCACTGGACCTCGCCGGCCCAGGAACAGACAGCGAGGACCTGCCGCCCGCGCGTGAGGTCGTCATCCACGCGCACTTCGACGCCAGCCTCTCCGGCGACACCACGATCTTCGGGCCGACCGGGCGGATGGAGAACGGCCAGCGCCTCGTCCTCCTCAAGCAGATCCAGGCCTGGCGCGGCGACACCCACACGAGCGTGACGATCAAGCCCGTCATCGACCTCAACACCCCG
>NZ_BNAD01000040.1 GCF_014653115.1 Nocardioides flavus (ex Wang et al. 2016)
GATCGGCTGTCGGGTCGGCGACCGCGAGGTCGTATCGCTTGATCGTCTCGGCGACGAGGCGGTCGAGCTGCGCTGGCCCGATCCTGCCGGCGACGGCGGCGACCTGCGCGTCGACGAACCCCGCCGCTTCACGGGTGAGCGCGGGCGAGGTGTGGATGGTGGTCTCGGCCACGGACCGGGCCCGCCACGCAGGCACCCGCCCTGCGTGGACCTGCGCCCACAGCCGCGGCAGGCGGTGGCGCAGCTCGAGCGCGTGCCCGATGAGCTTCTTCGCCGCCATCGAGCTGATGCCGAGGACGGTGCCGAGCTCGGCGACGCAGAACTCCGCCACCAACGGCGCACCGTCGCCGGCGATGGGTTCCTCGTGCTCACACCCCGGGACAGTGAACGACGCGGCGGAGTGGATGGACTCCGGCGGGTGGAGGTCGGCCCACCGCGCGGCCAGGTCCAGCTGCTCTGCTGCTGCCTGGTTCTCGACGTCGCGGGCGGACCGGATCGAGGCGAGCAGGTCGGAAGCGGCGGTGAGGACGTCTGCCTCACCTGCTCC
>NZ_BNAD01000041.1 GCF_014653115.1 Nocardioides flavus (ex Wang et al. 2016)
CGGGGCAGGTGCCGGGGCTGGTGAGGCGGGTGCGGCGGATCCTGGACGTCTCGCAGCGGGGGCTGGCGGCGTTGTTGGGGGTCTCGCAGTCGGTGGTGGCGCGGTGGGAGACCGGGCGTACGAGTCCGCGAGCGCGGGTGGTGCAGGAGATGCTGCACCTGGCCCGGCTACGGGTGGGGTTCAGCGACGTCGAGACCGGGCGGCCGGTGGAGCCGATGCGCGCGGACGGGGCGCGTACGCATGCGGGCAGCCGGTTCCCCGCGCACGTGGACCTGCGGGCGCGGGGGTGGTGGCTGCCGCGGCGGTTACGGGCGATGACCTCGATCGAGGCGTTCACCTGTCTCGACCGGTCCCGGGCCGTCCAGGACCCGGCCATCGGCTACCGGGTCTCGACGCACCACAAGCGCTACGAGCGGGCGCGGTGGGGTGTCCCGGACGACCATCCCGCGGTGCACCAGTTCGTCGCCGAGGTCGAGTGGCGCGAGGAACAGCTCGAGCGACGCCGCCAGGCGATCAGACGACGCCTCGC